>NZ_JBLZUS010000002.1:747500-3352500 GCF_048565505.1 Sphingomonas sp. TX0543 | reverse complement strand
GCAGCAGGGTAGCTATGTACGGACGGGATAACCGCTGAAAGCATCTAAGCGGGAAGCCTCCCTCGAGATAAGATTTCTTAGGACGGTGAAAGACCATCACCTTGATAGATCGGATGTGGAAGTGCGGTAACGCATGGAGCTAACCGATACTAATTGTCCTATTCGCGCTTGAGAGTCCCACCATCAATGACAGCACTGGATGATCCAGCGCCAGGCATCGTGGTTGGATGATAAGCTCGACGCCAGATGATGACGAATATGCAAAGGTGCATCGATTTTAGAACCGTTTTCTCCGCGCCTCACCGGCTTCATTGCCTGGTGGCCATAGCGTCGGTGTCCCACCCGATCCCATCCCGAACTCGGACGTGAAACCCGACTGCGCCGATGGTACTATCGCCTAAGCGATGGAAGAGTAGGTCGTCGCCAGGCATTGCAGCCGGTGAGCGCACGGAAAAAAACAGAACCCATTTACATCTCCTGCCCCGCGAGGGCGCGACCCGCCTCCGCACGACACATCACGTCGTCGGAGGCGCTCGTCTTCCAGCGGAAGGCGCGGCTCAAATGCCGCAACATGGTGACGCGGGGTGGAGCAGCCCGGTAGCTCGTCAGGCTCATAACCTGAAGGTCACAGGTTCAAATCCTGTCCCCGCAACCACCGCCACAGAACGCCCCCTCGAGAGAAATCTCTGGGGGCTTTTTGCGTTTTGGGCAAAGTCGATGAGGTTGGCGGCGGAAGCGACTACGTCGGCCACGGTTTCGCCGTCCTCGACCTCGATGGTGACGCTTTCGATCAATGACCGGATAATCTCGGCCGCTTCCGATCGGAGCCCCTGCTCGTTCAGAGCCGTGCGGATTCCCGCGATCTTCTCCTCGAAGCGTCGGACTAATGCCGGATGCGGCAGAATCTTCGCTTCTTCCAGCCGGTCGGGGCCGAGCCGCGCGAGCAGGGTTTCGCGCTCCTGTTCGCGTTGAGTGAGCAACGCGGCCAGCGTGCTGCTGACTACCCCAGCCAGCAAATTCCTCGACAGGTTCTCGAGCTCGATGTCGAGTTCGGCGAGCCTTCGCTGTATTGACTGTTCCCGTTCGTCGCGCGTGCTCGAGAGCCGGGTCATCTCTCGGTTGAACTCCTTTACGAACACCTCCGCCAGTTCGGGGGTAAGAAGCCGCGACTGCAGCGCGTTCAGGGCAGCGTCTTCCACCGCAGCTACGCGTACGCTCCGGGAGTTCTCGCAAGTTCCGCGTTCGCGGTTCCGCGCGCACCGGTAGTAGTCGCTTCCGACGATCGTGTAGTTCGCTCCGCAGCACCCGCACTTGATCAGGCCCGACAGGAGATGGCGCTTCCGGTTGGTCGAGGCCAGCGCCGCCCCGATCCCCGGGCTTGCACGCCTGGCCACCTCGGCATCGACCGCGGCGCATAGTTCGTCATCCACGATGCGCATGTCGGGCACCTTCACGGTGACCCAGTCCTCTTTGTCACGCAGGCGGTAGCGCCGCTCGCGTCGGTCGCAGTCCGGATCCCGGCGCCACTCACGGCGGCCCCAGATGATCGTGCCGCGGTAGAGCGGGTTATGAAGTATGCCGACGAACTTCTTCGGGTCGCCGCGGATCGTGGAGGCGTTCCATTCGCCGCCCCGGGGGCTCGGAATGCCGTCTTCGTTCAGCGAAGTAGCGATCTGGATGGCCGATCGTCCCGCGGCGAAATCGCGCATAATGCGCCGCACGACCTCGGCCTGCCTCTCGACGACCTCGAACACACCCTTCACCGCCAGGCCGTCTGCACCGATCCTGTCCACACGCTGGTAGCCGTATGCCTTTCCGCCGGCGAGGCGCCCGGCGAGCACGGCGGCCTTCATTCCGCGAAAGGTCTGCCTTTGCAGTTTGGTCAGGAACATCGAACCGAGTAGCCCGGCCACTGCCAGCTTCACCTCGTCTATTTCGCCCTCGTGGCACGTCATCAGACGCACGCGATCGAAGCGCAGCTTCTTGCCGATCCAACTGATGTCCTCACCGTCGCGGGCGATACGGTCCAGGCCCTCGCATACGATGAGGTCAATCTGTCCTGCGCTGACCGCGCTCAGCAATTGCATCAGGCCTGGACGGTCACGCCGATAGCCGCTGACCTCGGGGTCCGCATAGGTGGCTACGACGGTGCCTCCGATGCGCTCGACCAGAGACTGGCACGCCGCGGTCTGGTCGTCGCTCGACTGCGGGTTCTGTTTGTCTGTGCTGTGTCGCGCATAGATCGCGACGCGGGCTGCCTGCATGATGCCTCCTGACGCCATGCTAGACTTCCCGCCGGCCAGTACGCAACGACGCGATTTGATCCGCGGCTGCGTTCATTCTGCGGAAGGTCTCCCATTGGGCCTCGGTCAGGAACACGGAACCGAGCAGGCTTTCCATCGCCAGCTTAACCTCGTTGATCTCGCCCTGGTCGCAGGTCATCAGTCGCACGCGGTCAGAGCGTAGCTTCTTGCCGACCCATCCGATGTCCTCGCCGACGCGGGCGATCCGATCGAGACGTTCGCACACGACGATATCGATCTGTCTTGCACTGACGGCGGTCAGCAGTTGCATCAGGCCGGGGCGATCGCGCCGATAGCCGCTGACATCGTGGTCCGTGAATGTAGCCACGACAGTGCCGCCGAGCCGTTCCACCAAAGTCCGGCAAGCCGCCGCTTGGTCATCGATCGATTGGGGATTCTGCTTGTCGCAGCTGTGGCGCGAATAGATCGCGACCCGGGGTGCCGGCATTATGACTCCTTGCGCCATGCTAGACCTCCCGCCGGCCGACGCGCAACGACGCGACGTGCTCCGCCGCCGCCTGTCGGGCGAGCAGCCGCACGAGCGCGATCTCCGCAGCCTGCACCGACGCGCTAGGCGTCGACTGCATCACGCGGGCCACGGCGGCAGGATGACGGTCCTTCGTTTTCACGGACACTATAGGCTTTTTTTTCGTTGCAGGTTCTGCAAGAAAGTCTCATATTTGTGCGATGACGACCCTAATTGGCAGGAAGATTGGGCGCGAGGTGCGCAAGGCGAGGCTCGCCCGGAAGAACATGACGCAAGCTCGTCTGGCGGAGCGGGTCGGTGTCACGCGGGAGACGATCTACCGTCTGGAGGGTGGTCGCATGGCCACAGCCGACGTGCTGGGACGCGTCTGCGACGTGCTCGGCATCGACCGTGCTAAGTTCAAATACGACAAACCGGCAACAGACGCTTTCGCGCATTACCCCGAACTGACTCTGCTGCGCGACCGGCGGCGCAAGCTCGGTCTTAGGCTGGACCAGTGCGCGGTGGCTGCAGGCGTCAGTGTGTCGACGCTATCCCGCTTCGAATCCGGCCGGGAGTCCAGTCGGGAGCTTGCAAGGTTCGATTCTGGTGGCCGGGCAGTCGCGCTGATCAGCGAGGGACTGGCAAAGATTCTGGAGTTCAACGACGTCGAGGCGCTCGATCGTTATTGGCGGACCGGCAAAGAGCCCTAACACCTGTGTGGAGCAAGCGCGCTTGGCCTACGGCCATCAATGCTTGTCGAAGTCCTCAAGCGTGATGCTGATGATCGGTTCGCCGATGTCTAGCAGCCTTTCCGAACTCACGAGCTTGGCAAGGCGCGCGTCGGCGCGGCGGAAGCCCGGCATCAGGTCCTTTGCGGGAAGACTATCGACCCGTGTGAGCGTCTTCAGTGGTCTATACGTGAAGTGACCGTACTTTCCCTCATGGCCGAAGATGACCACGGGTCGTCCCGTTCCGGCGGGCGCCCACAAGCGGCACTGCCCGTAAAGCACCGCCCTGTTGCCTTCTAGGCGGATCACGCCAAGTCCGTCCGGTGGTCCGCAAGCGTCGTCCACGTCGAACCTCACGTAGATGCGATCGCAACCGTCCGTACGCGTCAGCATCTGATATTTCAGATCGGTGGCGTCCGACATGCCGAAGCCCATCCCGATCAGCACACGCAGATCGGGGGTTTCGTCCCTTTGGCCCATCAGCATAATCCGAAGCGCCGCGGAATATCTCATCATGTTCGCCCGCGCCTGCCGGTCGGAGACAGTGAGCATCTGAAGGCGCAGCCGTGGGTCCAGGATTTCGTCGGGGTCTTCCATGTTCGTTTCCTCATTCGTCAATTTGCGCAGGTGGCCAGCAGCTCCGGTCGCGTGCGCCGGTAATCTCGGACGATCCCACGTGCGAGTTGCAAAGAAGTCTCACGAAATTCGGTCTCGGTGCGGCTGGCCGCGATGGCGACGGCGCCCTGGCTGACATCACGACCCATCGTCATTTGCTCCGGAGCCGACTGCCCGGTGCGGTCGCGGCGGCAGGGTTGCGGGGCGGCCACGCCGCCCCCCCCTGGCGGTCAGGCCGCCCGCCGGATTTCGGCGAAGACTTCCTGCCCCTCGTTGCGGAAGGTCGTCATGAAGCCGCCGCTACCGCGGTCGGTCAGATCGTCCGACTGGAGGAGGGTGTTCAGGCGCGAGCGCGCGCGCCGCAGTCCGGCCATGAGGTCCCCGGGCAGGGGCTTGCCAACCTTTCGGAGCGGCTGGCCGCGGCGGAACGCGAAGTAGCCCTGCACGTCGGCTTTGTCCTCGCCGACCGGGACGATCAATGCACGCCCGTCGTTGGAAGGCGACCAGAGCAGGCAACGGCCGTAGCAGACGACGTGATCGTCCTCGACGCGGAAAAGGCCAAACCCGATCGCAGGCCCGGAGGCGTCGTCGACGTCGAACGCGATGTGGAGGTGTTCGCGTTCGGCGCGCCGCGTGACGGCGGCGTACAGGTTCTCGTCGCCGCCGAGGAGTCGGAAGCCCGCGTTGATGACTGGTTCATCGCCGAGCCACTCCGTTCCGCGGCGCCCCGCGATCAATAGGTTGTAGGCGGCGACGTGCCGTAGCATGTTCGCGCTTGCGGCCGGATCGTTCGCCGAAAGCAGTTCCAGCTCATGGCGCGCTTCACGCATTTCGTCTGTCTCGTTCATCATTTCTTAAATCCTTCCGAGTTAGGCGAAGCCTGCGGGGCCGGGCCCGGCCTCCGCTTTTTCCCATCTTCCCTGCTTCGCACTCAGAAAGCACAGCAGTGCTTATCGCGCGCAGCGCGTTGCCGCGCCGGGAGGCTGCGGCCGGCGGCCGGCGTGGCCATCGCTCGAGCTGGGCGTTTTCCTCGAGCGCAGCGCAAGGCGAGGATTTTCCTCGAGGCTTCATGGCCATCGTTCGCGATGCACGTTGCCCGTCAGATCTACTTCGGCCCGCAAGTAAGGAACCTCAGAACGGGCACCATGATTTGTGCACTGCAACATAATCTCTGCTGGACCGTTGAATATCGTCGCATCCAGCGGCGCGGAGAAGCAGTTTGCGGCGCATGTCAGACACGATCGCACGTCTTTCCGCCGCTGCGCACCAGCAAGGCCTGGCTGGCGTCGGCACACCGTCCAAGCTCGATGCCTTGACCGACTTCGGAAGCAATCCGGGCGCGCTCCGAGCCTTTGTTCATATCCCCGCCGACTTATCGCTTGGGGTGCCGTTGGTGGTCGTCCTGCATGGATGCACGCAATCTGCCGGAGGCTACGATCGCGCTTCAGGTTGGTCGCAGCTGGCCGAGAAGGCGGGGTTCGCCGTGCTTTATCCGGAGCAGCAGCGTGGCAACAACGCAAACGGGTGCTTCAACTGGTTCGAGCCTGCCGATACGCGGCGCGGATCCGGAGAGGCTGCGTCGATCCGTCAAATGATCGCCGCGATGCGAGAGCGGCACGGCGTGGATGAGCGACGGATCTTCGTCGTTGGTCTCTCGGCAGGTGGAGCCATGGCGGCGACGATGTTGGCGGTGTATCCGGAGGTCTTCGCCGGCGGAGCCATAATCGCGGGACTTCCGCACGGTGTTGCCGCGGGGGTTAGCCAGGCGCTCGACCGCATGCGCGGGCATGGGCTCCCCGACGAAGACCGGCTGGGCGCGGCCTTGCGCGGGGCGTCGGCTCATTCCGGACCCTGGCCGCGCATCTCCATCTGGCACGGCGGCGCGGACGCGACGGTCAGCGTCAGGAATGCCGATGCGATCCTGGCACAGTGGCGGGGCGTTCACGGGCTGGCCGCAAGCGCAGCCAGGATTGATCAGGTCGACAATTTCCCGCGCCGCACCTGGCAGGGGCCCGATGGCGTCGACCTCATCGAGGAGTACATCCTTCCAGGCATGGGGCACGGCACGCCCCTAAAGACGTCCGGCGCGGACGGTTACGGAAACGCCGCTCCCTATATGCTGGATGTTGGCATCTCCTCGACGCTTCGGATCGCGGAGTTCTGGGAGATAGCGGCGTCGGGCGTGCCGGCTGCGGCCGATCGGAAGCCTGCTGCGACGGAGCTGCTACGTCAGTCCGCACAGGTAGGTGAGCGAAGGTCGCGCCCTGCATCAGAACCGCTCGATGCAGTCGGCTCGCCTTCGGGTGTCGGCAGGATCATTGAAGACGCTTTGCGGGCTGCGGGTCTGATGAAGTAGCCACGCGGCATGGCCGCGGCTCGGCGGATTGGTCGATACAACGGCATCGATTGTCCTGTGCGCTCGGTTGCAGCTTGGCCCCAGCGGTTTGTCGGACCGCTCCCAGCCCGCTATCCAACGCGAAGCGGGTGCCGTGAAATAGGGGTCAGGTCTAAGGCCGGGGGGTGCCCGATGGGTGCCGGTGTTGATCTGGGCCTAAATAGCGGACCTCCGTGGTTGCGATTGGGGAAGGGGGCGGAAGCATGAACCGGAAGCGCTGAGCGCGACGGCGGGCGGCGCCTTCGGCCGAACGGATTGACCATTTAGACGCGTCTTCGCGTCTTGGCGCGAGGGCCCCTAGGAGTTGCTCAATCGAGCAGCTCGGCCGGATCTCGTCACGTTGTCAGTTCCTCGAACTGCGCCGTCGTCAGACGGGCGCCCGACAGCGCTCCCGCCAGCCAGATCACTGAGTTTTCTTCGTTCACCGTGGTATTC
Source organism: Sphingomonas sp. TX0543 (assembly GCF_048565505.1). NCBI lineage: Bacteria > Pseudomonadati > Pseudomonadota > Alphaproteobacteria > Sphingomonadales > Sphingomonadaceae > Sphingomonas > Sphingomonas sp. TX0543. The sequence continues at coordinate 3,345,555 of NZ_JBLZUS010000002.1, read as the reverse complement.
GCCGCGGACGCGAGGTCCCTCACTGCCAGCATCGTCGCACGTAGTTCGGCGACGCTGGCGGTGGGCGGCGTGAATTCGCCACGCGCCGGCCATCTGCGGAATGCCACCAGCCACCATGCCCCGACACAGCGGAGGACGTGGCGGTCCGGCTTGCAGATGTCATGTCCGAGCAGCTTCAGCAATTCGGCGGAGAGCGCTACCCCGAACCCAGGCAGTTTCCACTTCGGAGATGTCCCGAGCGCTACGGCGGCATCTTCGACGACGCCTAGGCAATCTGCGATGCAATCCGCGAAGTACCCTTCGGCACCATCGCGACCGCACGAGTATTGCGCAAGGATCGCCGCAGCGCCGTGGATCCCGCGGATGGTGCGCCGCAAACCCGTTGAGCCCGCCTTCCTCCCCAGAAACCATTGGTTCACGCTGGTCTCGACCTCGGCCAGTGGGCGGTCGGCGAACGCGGACATGTCGAATTGAAGAAAAGGAACTGCCAACTCGGACGATATTCGTTCGATGGTAGTGGCCTTGGTGTTTCCGGATATTGCCGCGCGCACGACCGCCTGAAATGTCTCCTCATCGGTGAAGCGTCGGCCGGCGCGTCGGCGGCGGGTATTGGCGTCGACCATGGCATCGGCCGCGCGTGCTTCCCACTGGGGGTCCCACTCGCTCAACCTCTGACGCAGTCTTTCATCCAGACGCCTCAGCCGACGCGCGGCCGACGGAGGCGTCTCATCGGAAATCGTCATTCAGCAACCGATCGCGTGAGGTTCGTCAGCTGGGCATGCTCGATACGTCGGCACTAGCGCGCCCGTTCCTAGCGCTCCACACCCATGTAGCGTTCGTATGCCTCGGAATACCTCTTTGCGATGAGCGCCTGTTCGGCGGCGTCCGCCTCTTCAGCGAGCTTCAGGAACCAGGTGCCTTCCTCGGAGTACATGTGATGGGCGACAGCCCCTTCGATGTGGCCGAGCTTGTCGAGATAATCCTCACTCATTGGATCGAGCCGCTCAAGCAGGCCCATCTCCATCTTTGCGGCCGACTGCTCCTGATAGGCCAGTTCGGCGTGCCCCACCTGATGCTCGGCGGCGAGCGCAGGGTAGATCGCTGCCTCCTCGGCTATCGAGTGACCGGTCAGGATCAACCCGAGCTTCTTTTGTGCGGCCCGACGCGCGTCTGGATCCGACGTCGTTTTGAGTTCCGCGAATGCGGCCTCGATCTGGCGGTGGTGTTGGAGTATCTGCGAGAGCCAGTCACCGGATTTAGCTGCCGCCTCTGCCTTCGCACGCGCCTTTGCCCGTGCCTCGTCGCTTTCCGGTGGCGTTACGGCTGCGATCGCTTTGTCCAGCAGTGACATTGGTTTCTCCCGGGATACGGTGTCTCTCTGGTCGAATAACAGGTTGTCGGGTCTCACCGTTCCGCGGATTCGTGCCAACTTGGGTTAGTTCTCGCCAGTTCCATCGCCGGATCGGATCATTCGCCCTGAGCCTTCTCGATCCGATAGGATAGCCAACGCAGCATCATTCCAATCACCGACGCGGCCATGCCTCCCAGGAGGCAAGCGAGAAGAACTGGATTTGACTTTACTGAGTTCCAGGAAACGACGCCCAGCAGCAGCACGCTGACGGTGGAGACGCCGTAGCCGATTGTCTTGACGAGGGTCGGGGTGAGCTGCGTGACCTTGGGCGGTCGGTGACCAAGACTTACAGGGCGGTTTTCCATAAGGTCCGTACCTAGCGAAGATCAGGCGTCAGCCGAATCGTTTCAGCATAGTCGAGCGTCCGCCCGGAGGAGATTACCTCATCGGTATCATCCGCATTGAAGGCGAGCAGGTCGGCTACCTGGACACCTTGCGGATCGATCACGGTGAGCATGTCGCCAGCCATGAGCCGGAACGCGGCGCCGCTACGCGGCGGGATTTCTTTTACGTCGGGCATAACGCCGGTGACCCACGGACGCTGAACGGGCAGGTCCATTCCTGTCCGACCTTCCTGCCGCTGTACTGACGCGCTTCGCTCGTCTCGCCGTGTCGCGAGAGCATTGGGTTGCGCGTGCCCGCGAGCGCTTCGTCCCGCACGAGGATTTTCTCGCGCATCGTCTCGTATTTTCCTTCGGCGCGTAGCTGCTCGAACTGATCGTGGAGGTTGAACACCAGCGTGGGAACATGGAAGCGGCGTGCGGGCCGGCTCGCGTGGGGATGCAGCCCGACGACGAAGAACGCCTCTCCTCCGAAACTCAGAGAGAAGTGCGGATCGTCTGGATCGCTGCTCACCTTTGCATCGTACTCGTAGCCGCGCCATGCGTCCTTGTCGGACAGCGATTGCAGCCGCGTCCACAGCGCCCTTTCGAACTGGATCTCGTCGAGGTCCTTGGGCCCGTCGAACGTGATCGCGAGGCTGCGGAAGAGAGAGGGGTCGGCCTGGTAGCTCGTGGCGAAATGGGAAATGGCGTCATGTATGCGGAGGTCGTCCCAAGAGCTCTCGATGTTCTTGCAGGCGAGGACCGAGAGCGTTCCGCGTGCCAGCGCGGCCTTCGCGCCCACGCACGGGAACGCCGGGTCCGACACATATTCGGCCAGCGCTTTCTCGTTTTCCAGCTGTGTTGGGTGATGCCAGCGAAAGAGCGGCGTCGGGGGTGCGGCCATGGCGATATTACGCGGCGCTGCGGCGCGCCGTTCCCAAAATTAATCCAAGATAGGGCGATTTCGGGGGCTTCTGCGGGTCAGATTGAAGGACCCTTGCCCAGACGACTACACTATGCGCTGCTGGGCGTTCTCGTTGTCAGGTCGAAGGAATTACCTCCGGCGACTACGTGGAGGCGCACGCCGAACATCGAGAGCGGTTCGTCGCGCCGAGCCTCCGCGATGTTCGAATGCGAGACGTCCGTGCCGTCGACGACATATACGGCGCCCGCGCCGATCACCTTGAAACGACCGTTCTCGACGACGATCGCCGTGTCCTCGTCGATCCCGATCCCAAGTACGCGAGGGTTTTGCGCGACCGCGCCCAGCAGCCGCCCGATCCGGCCGCGCTCCGCGAAATGCTGGTCGATGATGACGTCTTTGATCAGACCCAGACCAGGGGCCATGTTGAGGTCGCCGATGCGGTGCGATTCCGCGCTTGAGCCGCGCACAAGCATGGTGTCGCTCATCACCGAGGCGCCTGCGGACGTGCCGGCGATTAACCCGCCACGGCGGTGGATGGCACGGACCATCTCCTCGATGGGCGTGTCGCCTATCTGGCTCGAGATCCGCAGCTGGTCTCCGCCCGTGAAGAACAATCCTGCCGCGTCGGCGAGCATGGCTTTGGTCTCGGGCGAACGCGTCTCGTCTCGCTCGTTCACGTAGAGTTCGACGAGGTCGTTGACGCCTAGCGCGCCAAACGCCGCCTTGTAGGCGTCGAAATAGCCGTCCGGTTCATGGCTTGCGACGGTCGCGATCACCAGCCGTCCACTTCCAAGTCGGTCGGCAATCTCCTTCAGGATGGTCCGATCTCCATCCTTGTCCTCATGGCCGCCGATGATGATGAGTGGCCCAGTGCTATCAACCACGTGTCAGATATCCTTTCACTTCGTCCAGATGCACGCCGGCGACCCCGTCGGGCAGCCAGCTGGCGGCCAGTGCGACGGCGAAGTGCTCGCTGTTGTGGTCGATGCCGAACCTTCCCTTGCAGTCGATCGCGATGATGCCCGCTTCTCCGCCGACGCGCGAAAGCTGGCGTAGCGCGCGGGATACCGCGTTCGGCGCCTCTTCCACCTTCAAAGCGTCGATCACCCGTGTCGCCAGAAGCACGCGGAGAATGCTCTCGCCGTCCCCGGAGATAGCCACGCCTCCGGCCTCGTTGTCCGCGTAGAAGCCGCAGCCCGGTATGGGTGCGTCGCCCACGCGCCCAGGCAACTGACCCGGCAGTCCGCCCGTCGACGTCCCCACGGCAATACGGCCTTCGCGGTCGATGGCGACGCAACCAACCGTATCGTGCTCCCCGTCCGCCGCTGCCGAAGCCGGCAGATCGTATTCCTCGACTCCCCGAGAACGCGCGAACTCAATCGCGCCGGATCCCGCAAGAAGAACCGTTTGCTCTGGCAAGAGAAGTCTTGCGACACTAACCGGATTGCGGACCCCGGACAGCGCAGCCACCGCGCCGATCGCGAGCGTACTTCCATCCATCATCGCGGCGTCCGTCTCGACCGCACCTTCGCACGTGGGCACGGACCCGCTGCCGGCGTTGAATGTGGGGTCGTCCTCCAGATGGCGGACGACCTGTTCGACGGCGTCGAGGGCGCTTCCGCCCTGTGCGAGGATCTCGGCGCCGATCCGCGCCGCGGCGAGGCATCCTGCACGGTTTGCCGCTTGGTCGCGGGCGGTGATCGTGCGCGCGCCTCCGTGCACCACGATTGACCAACGGGGATCATCCATCGGCGTTGACCAGTTCATCGTCTTTCGCCGGTTCGAAGGCACAGACGATCTTCCAGACCAGATCGACCTGCGACGGGCTAAGCACCACGACATCGCCAGGCTTCGCTAGGCTGAGGCTGAACGCGGTTGCTTCGGCTTCGTCCACGATCCTATGGATGCGATCACCTGAGAGCCCCGCGGACAGTGCGCCCTTGGACATCATCGCATTGATCTCGCCTCGTGGTCGACCGCGACCGTCGGGCGTCTCCCGGAACACCAGTTCATCGAATATGGAGGCGGCGAGTTTGCCCATGCCGACAAGATCCTCGTCCCGCCGGTCGCCGGGAACACTGTACACCCCGATGAATCTCCTTCCCGGTTTTCGGAGGGTGTCGAGGAATTTGCTCAGTGCCGTGACGGCGGCGGGATTGTGTGCGTAATCCACGATCACGGTCACGCCTCCGCGGTCCACGATGTTGAGCCGCCCCGGGCTCTCGGAATAACTGCTCGAAAAGCTCGACAACGCCGCCGCGATGATGGCCGTCTCGACCCCGAGGGCGACGGCCATGGCCGTAGCCGCCAAGGCATTCTCCGTGTTGAAGGCGGCGGCCCCGGCGAGGGTCGCGGGGATGCTGCCCACCGGAACGACGACCTCCCGCAGATTGTTGCGGTAGAGGACGATGACATCCTCACCGGCCTCTGGCTCGCGCGTCACCGCGAGGCCGCCGGCGGCGACATGGTCGCGCACCTCGTCTGTGGGCGCCGCCATGGAGAACCAGCAGAGCCGGCCACGGGCGCTCCGCGCCATGCGCCGAGTCAGCGGGTCATCGGCATTGAGGACGCTGCATCCGCGTCGCGCGACGGCCTCCACTACGACCGACTTCACGTTCGCGAGGTCCTGGACGCTGTTGATGCCCTTGAGACCAAGATGGTCCTCCGTGACGTTGAGGACGCAGCCGACGTCGCACCGATCGAAGCCGAGACCCTCGCGGAGAAGCCCGCCGCGCGCGGTCTCGAGGACGGCGGCGTCGACGGTGGGATTGCCCAGGATCATGCGCGCGCTCTTTGGCCCGCTCGCGTCGGCCGACTTTATGAGCCGGTCGCCGATGTAGATGCCGGTCGTGGACGTAAGGCCGACGGTCATTCCCCTTTCGCGAAGGATGCGCGCCACCATCCTGGCGGTTGTGGACTTACCGTTCGTGCCCGTTATCGCGATGATCGGGATCCGACTGGCGCTAGCGCGTGGGAACAGCAGGTCCACGATCGGCCCGGCGACGTCGCGGGGGCTTCCCGAGGATGGCGCGAGGTGCATGCGCAACCCCGGCGCGGCGTTTACCTCGACGATTCCGCCGCCCGTTTCCGAAACTGGCCTCGTGATATCCGGGGACAGGAAGTCGATGCCGGCGACATCGAGGCCGATCGCCGCGGCCGCTTGCTCGGCGACGAAGATGTTTTCCGGATGCACGTCGTCCGTGCAATCCTCGGCGGTTCCCCCGGTCGAGAGGTTCGCCGTCTCGCGGAGCCGCACCAAGCGGCCTGCTTCAGGAATGGATGTGCTGGAAAGACCCTGGTCTTCGAGCACGCGTTCGACGGCGGAGTCGATCACAATACGCGTGAGCAGGTTCTCGTGGCCGACACCTCTACGGGGGTCCTCGTTCGCGCGGGCCACGAGCGCTGCGACGTCGCTAGCACCGTCGCCCAGTACCGCCGCCGGCAGGCGCCGGGCCACCGCGACGACCTTCCCGCCCACCACGAGGAAGCGGTGGTCTTCGCCGACGATCTGTTCCTCGACGATCACGCGTGGCGAGTGATCCCTGGCGGTCTCGAACGCCCTTGCGAGCGCAGCCTCGCCGCTCACGTTGAGGGACACACCTCGCCCATGGTTGGCGTTCAACGGCTTGACTACCCATGGGCTTGCGAGGCGCTTGGCTTCTCGGATCGCCTCGTCGAGAGAACGCGTGACCGCTCCGCGTGGGGCGGGCAGGGCGGCGTCGCGAAGCAACTGCCTGGTCAATTGCTTGTCACCAGCTAGTTCGACCGCGACGTGCGACGTCTGACCCGTCACGCTCGCCCGGATGCGGCGTTGGCGGCGGCCAATGCCAAGTTGTATGAGACTGCGATCGTCGAGGCGGCTGACGGGGATGCCACGCTGCTTGGCGGCGTCAACGATGGCCTGAGTGCTCGGTCCGAGACTCGTCTTGCGGATGGCCGAGCCGAGCTCGGCAACGACCGCGGCCAGCGGGGCGTCGTTCGGGACGCTGGTCGCGGGGAGGACCCGCTCCCCGCGAAGCTCCCGGAACTCGCCCGGAAGCAGGTTGCTGACGATGCGGAGCGCGTGCAGGCCGGCGAGCAAGGCGGCCTGCTCGTCGCGGTATTCGAATAGGATGTCGTAGAAGCCGGGACGGCCCGCCACGGAGCGGGTCTTGCCCCGGGTCACGTCGGCACCTGCCAGCGACTGCAGCTCAAGGGCCACGTGCTCGGCCACGTGGCCCAGCCAGGTCCCCTCGGCCATCCGCTCGACGAGCCCGCCCGCGCGACCCTTGCTGCAATGATGCCGCCTGAGCCCTGGAAGCAGATCCAGGAGTGCCGCCGCAAATCCAGGGAGCGTGTCGGTCGGGCGCGTTTCAAGAGGCCCCAGGTCGATTCTGATCCGGACCATCGCCCGCCGACTGTGGATGTTGGGTCCACGATAGATCGCCCGCTCTACGATCGTGATGCCGGAGACATGCGAGATCGTGCCGTCCAGGTCACTTTCCTCGCGCCTCGCGCTTAATAAGAAGCTCTCCAATTTCCGTCCTCTTCGGGGTGGAGCGCGTTGAACGCGGCGACGGCCGGTGCAGATGCCCGGATTCGCACTAACCCAGATTACTGCTATCCCCCGGTGCAAACACGACGCGGGAAGGTCTCTCGTGAAGCGTCGTGGGGGAGCGGCGAAAACTAACCCAGTATAGGGCGAATTTGCGGCGAGCGGACCAACTCCCCGCCTGGGCCATCCGGCCGTTGCGCTGGCGTACGGTATTGTCGTGCCTTACGCACGATGGCATCCACCGGCCATGGATGACGGTAGCGATCCGGGACGTTCGTTCAGCTGCCTCAAGGAGGGCCTGGGCAGCTTGATGCTGTGCTGGTGCCGGCTCGAAGCTGCGCTCGACGAGGCAATGCCACGCGCAACTAGGGGACTCAACCGAAAGCCCGACGCCACCTTCGCGGACAGATACTCGGTTTTCCGGACACGCGTGGAGGAGGTGTCACGGGGAAGGCCGGAACTCGAAAACGCGTTGGTCGACCTCTCCGGCCGTATCGATCAGGTTCGGCGGCAGCGCAATCTCGTCGTCCACGGGCTCACCGGCATCAGCGCGGATCCGCGGAGAGGCGAGCCACACTTGATATGTGAGGAAAGGGACCGGCGCCGCATAAGGCGCGTGCAAGTCCACCAATCGGAGCTCACGCGCCTGCTTTGCAACCTGGATCGTTGCCGGCTAGACCTCGAGAACATCGGCCACGCCGCGAGGACTGCCGCCGATCGGAGAGAGGCCGGGGTTGTTGATTTCCGCTGAGAGCTGACCCGGGAAGGTCCAAAGTTTCCACTGAGAAGTGACCCATGTTCTGAGCTTCCCCCTGGCATTTGCGTCGGGGGATCAAGGAGTGATCGACATGGCGTTATTGAGCGTAATCCGGCGCTGGCATTTCCGCGAAGGGATGCCGATCCGGGAGATTGAGCGACGCACCGGATTGTCGCGCAACACGATCCGCAAGTACCTGCGCGCCGGCACGGTAGAGCCGAAGTTCAAGGTTCCCGAGCGGCCAAGCAAGCTGGACCCGTTCGCCGAGAAGCTGTCGGCATGGCTACGGATCGAGGCGGGCCGGTCGCGTAAGCAGCGGCGCACCGCCAGGCAGATGCACGCCGATCTGGTCGTGCTGGGCTATGACGGATCCTACAACCGCGTCGCGGCCTTCGTTCGCACCTGGAAGGCCGAGCGGCAGCGTGATGCCCAGACCAGCGGCCGCGGTACTTTCGTCCCGCTGGCGTTCGCGCCGGGCGAGGCGTTCCAGTTCGACTGGAGCGAGGACTGGGCGATCATTGCCGGCGAGCGGACCAAGCTGCAGGTGGCGCACAGCAAGCTGTCGCACAGCCGGGCGTTCATCGTCAGAGCCTATCTGCTCCAGACCCACGAGATGCTGTTCGATGCGCTGACCCAGGCGTTCCGGGTTCTCGGCGGCGTCCCCCGGCGCGGGATCTTCGACAACATGAAGACCGCGGTCGACCGGATCGGTGCCGGCAAGGTCCGGCAGGTTAATGCCCGGTTCGCGGCGATGGCCAGCCACTACCTGTTCGAGCCGGATTTCTGCAACCCGGCCGCCGGTTGGGAGAAGGGACAGGTTGAGAAGAATGTCCAGGATGCCCGGCGCCGACTGTGGCAGCCGCTGCCCAGCTTCCCCGATCTGGCGGCACTCAACGCCTGGCTCGAACAGCGCTGCATCGAGCAATGGGGCCAGATCCAGCATGGCGTCCTGCCCGGCACGATCGGCGATGCCTGGGCCGACGAGGTAGTCAGCCTGATGCCGTTGGGGCGGACCTTCGACGGCTTCGTCGAGCACGCCAAGCGGGTCTCGCCGACCTGCCTCGTGCACTTCGAGCGCAACCGCTACAGCGTGCCGGCATCCTTCGCCAACCGGCCGGTCAGCCTACGCGTCTACCCTGACCGAATCGTCATCGCCGCCGAAGGCCAGATCCTGTGCGAGCATGACCGGATCATTGAACGCTCGCACCACCTGCCGGGGCGGACGGTCTATGACTGGCGGCACTATCTGGCGGTGATCCAGCGCAAGCCTGGCGCCCTGCGCAATGGCGCGCCCTTCGCCGAGCTGCCTGATGCGTTCCGGCGGCTGCAGGGCCATCTTCTCAAGCGCCCCGGCGGCGACCGGGAGATGGTCGAGATCCTCGCCCTCGTCCTGCAGCACGACGAGCAGGCGGTGCTTTGCGCCGTCGAGCTGGCGCTCGAAGCCGGCGTTCCGGCCAAGACCCACATCCTCAACATCCTGCACCGGCTGACCGACGGCAAAGCTGGCACCCCGCCGAGAATCGACGCCCCACAGGCGCTGAGCCTGGTCCGCGAGCCCAGGGCTAACGTCGAGCGCTACGACGCGCTCCGCAACAAGGAGACCGCCCGTGCGTCATGATCCTGCCAGCGCCGCCGTCGTGGTCATGCTTCGCGGTCTGAAGATGTACGGCATGGCCCAAGCCGTCAGCGAACTCGTCGAACAGGGGGCGCCGGCCTTCGATACCGCGGTGCCGATCCTGTCACAGCTGCTCAAGGCCGAGGTCGCCGAGCGCGAGGTCCGCTCGATCGCCTACCAGATCAAGGCCGCCCGCTTCCCGGCCTACAAGGACCTCGCCGGCTTCGACTTCGCTTCCAGCGAGATCAATGAAGCCATGGTTCGCCAGCTGCACCGCGGCGAGTTCATCGACGGCGCCCACAACGTCGTGCTGATCGGCGGGCCGGGCACCGGCAAGACCCACATCGCCACCGCGCTCGGCATCCAGGCGGTCGAGCATCATCGCAAGAAGGTCCGCTTCTTCGCCACCGTTGACCTGGTCAACGCGCTCGAGCAGGAAAAGGCCATGAACAGGGCCGGCCAGCTGGCCGATCGGCTGCTGCGTCTCGACCTCGTGATCCTCGATGAGCTCGGCTACCTGCCGTTCAGCTCGTCAGGCGGGGCATTGCTGTTCCACCTGCTCAGCAAACTCTACGAGCGCACCAGCGTCGTCATCACCACCAACCTCAGCTTCAGCGAGTGGGCCGGCGTGTTCGGCGATGCCAAGATGACGACCGCGCTGCTCGATCGGCTCACGCACCACTGCCACATCCTGGAGACCGGAAACGACAGCTTCCGCTTCAGAGCCAGCACCGCCGCCGCGGCGCCCAAACCACGAAAGGAAAAATCGCCAGCTTGACCCATCACCCGCATCGCGGGACATATCTTCAACCCGGGTCACTTCTCGATGAAAATCCCGGGTCAACTCTCAGCGGAAATCAACACACTCTTGGCAAAGTGGACGATCCATCCGTCATCGTCAAATCCATCGAAATAAGATCGACACCTCCCCGACTGGGCAGTTGTTCGCGCTAGAGCAATCGCCCAGAAAATCCAACCATGCATCGCCGGTCGGAAAATACGTTCAGACAATCCTGACCACTCGAAACGAGACAAAGCGATTTTCCGAGAGTGCGCGGATAAGCGCATGATAAATAGAGGGGGAGTGAAGTGAGCCCATCCGTGAAAAACTTGCTTATGCTCTGTAGCGCTTGTGTGCCGCTTGGATTTTCTTCTGTGGCCTTCGCGCAGAGCGCACCCCCGCCGCAGGCCGCTAACAGTGGCGAGGCGCAGGCCGACGATATCGTAGTAACTGCGCAGAAGCGCAGCGAACGATTGATCGAGGTTCCGCTTTCAATCTCGGTTGTCCAGTCAGCGACGATTGCGTCGCAGAACCTAGTCAAGCTGGAAGATATCGTGGCGCGAGTGCCTGGCTTGGCAACCAATACTGCGGAGTTCGGCCAAGTTCAAATCGCCGTCCGTGGCGTGACGACCGGCGGTCTAAACAACAGCACTGTCGGTGTCACCGTCGACGACGTGCCGGTTGGTGGTACGACGATTGCGTCTTATGGCAACCTATTCGTTCCCGAATTAGACCCCGGCGTGCTCCAGCAGATCGAAGTGCTTCGCGGTCCACAAGGAACGCTCTATGGCGCATCCAGTCTTGGGGGATTGCTGCGTTATGTAACCGCTGATCCACGCTTTGGCGTTACGAGCGGTAGCGTCGCGGTGAGCTCGACCAGTGTCGACCATGGGGACGTTGGTTTTGGCACCCGCGCGGTTCTCAACCTGCCTGTGGCCTCTAACGCAGCTCTTTTAGTCAACGGCTTCTTTCGTCGCGATCCGGGATATGTCGACGATGCGGCGCTTGGCCTAAAAAACGTCAACCGCGCTGACAATTATGGCGGGCGCGCAGCATTGCGCCTGGGCGTCACTGATACACTCTCCGTCAAACTGGCTGCTCTGGTCCAAAAGACAACGGGTGACGGCTCTGCCCAGATTGATGCTGACCGTGACCTAAATATTCTTCGGCCCTATAATCAGACTCGACTGATCGGTACGGGCGCGTATTCGAATAAAATTGAGCTGTTTACCGGGGTAATCAATCTCGACATGGGCTTTGCAACCGCGACTTCGGTTACCGGCTATAGTGTCTCGCATAACGTTTATTCGCAAGATGGTACTGATTATCTAAGCTACCCCCCGCCAATTGCTATCGGGCGAAGTGATGTTGGCGTTAATGTCATATTTAACGGGCTATTGAAAAAGTTTTCGCAGGAATTTCATATAGCATCACGAACAAACCAACCGCTCGAGTGGCTGGTCGGAGCTTTTTACACTTATGAAAAGTCAAGTATATCGTCGTCCTTCCTTGCGGTAGAGCGAACGACTGGTAAGACAATAGAGGATATGTATCCAGGCGTGGGACCCGGCAGCTATAGGGAATATGCGGCGTTTGCCTCACTGACATATCATTTTACCGACCGTTTCGATCTTCAAGCCGGCGGCCGGTATGGCCACAATAACCAGAGCCAGGTGAACATCGTCACTAGTGGGCCTTTCGCGGGCGAAACTAGCGGAAGGTCTTCCGAGAATGTTTTCACATATTCCGTCACGCCGCGTTTCCGGATTAGCCCGACGCAGACACTCTACGCGCGGCTAGCGGCCGGTTATCGCCCAGGGGGTCCCAATCAGGGAATTATAGGTTTGCCACCAACTTACCATTCCGACAGCACGCTGAACTATGAAATTGGCTACAAGGCTAATCTGTTCGATCATAAACTTTCGATCGATGCAGCGGTTTATCGCATAGACTGGAAAGACATCGCTTTACAAGTTCTCGATCTGAACACCAATTTCCCGTATTTCACTAACGGTGGAAGAGCGCGTAGCCAAGGGGTCGAGCTTTCCGGCACGCTGCGGCCTGTCCGACCGCTAACACTTGGACTGACGGTTGGTTATACGGACGCGAAGTTGCGCGACGACATCCCTGGAGTGCCTGGAAGTCCGATGAAAGGCGATCGTTTGCCCTTCTCGGCGCCTTGGTCGGCAAGCTTTAGCGCGGACTATGATTTCACCATTGGCGCGCAAACAAAAGCTTCGTTAGGGTTTGGCGTCAACTACCTCGACAAGCGTCGAGGAGGCTTCATGGACTACGGTCAAGTCACCTATCCGTCCTACACCACGGCGGATGTCCGCGCTTCACTTCAGCGAGCAGGCTGGAAGCTTTCGACGTTCGTGTCGAACATCTTCGATAAGCGTATCCCGGTCGGTGGAGATCAAATCTCGCCGGGGAATCCCCGCTTCGGGCTGATCATCAACAGGCCTCGCACGATCGGCGTCGATCTTTCCAGGGCCTTCTGAATTGCGGGTCCGGGGGATTGATAACGCCCCCCGGATCCGCGCTGCCGAGCAATGCAGATTGTCATTCTCGGTTTGGTCAACCTTTGAAGCCGTCAGGCGAATGGGAGGGGGGGACGGTGCGCAGACTGCTGATTTCGATCGACATGGAAGGTGTCGCGGGCGTCGCGTCGACCGTTTCTCTGGTCCCTTCGGGCTGGGAATATTCGGCCTATCGACGCTGGATGACGGAAGAACTCAACGCCGTTGCTGCGGCCGCTCTCGAGGCCGGCTATGACGAGGTCATTGCTTCCGACGCGCATGGCAACGCGCAAAACATAGATCCCGACCTCCTGATCGACAATGTCCAGCTTATCCGTTCCTGGCCTCGTCCTCTCCTGCAGATGGAGATGATCGACGATGAAAGCGTGGATGCCTGTGCCTTTGTCGGATACCACGCACCCGCCGGAACAGCCGATGGCCTGCTCGCCCACAGTTTCTCCGGTACGGCGCTTCGGTCGATCCGGCTGAATGGGGAAGTGGCCTCCGAAGGCTATCTCAACGCCGCGTTAGCCGGCTCGTTCGGCAAGGCCGTATTGCTTGTAACCGGTGACCACCACGCGCTTGCGGACGCGCGTCGATACGCCCCTGAAGCCGCTCTTTTAGTGACGAAGGCCTCATTCGGCTTCAGATCGCAGATGTCACTTCCACCGAGCCAGGTTCGTCGCGATCTTCGCAAAAGTGCCGCCGAAGCATTTGCCGGGCTTAGGGGGCCTCCATTTGTCGTCGAGCCGCTCTTCATGATCGAACTAGAGATGACCAGCCAGGTCGCGCCCGAACTGCTCGGCTACCTCCCATGGATCGAACGGCTCGATGCTTGGACTGTCCGCGCATCTTTCCAGACGATGGCTGAGGCAACTCGCTTTCTGACCTTCGTCATCTTCTATCAGCCGAACGGTCAGATTCCGCTATGATAAATCCTTTTTGTACCTCTCCAGCGGCTTCGAACTGCAGCCGCCAAAACGCCGAGCTCCCTGCAGCGCGCGAGCGCGCGAGATCATGGCCTTTCGGCTTGACCAATCCAAATGCTGGCCGCATTGCGATCCTGCTTGGTGCCGCTTTTTCTCTGCTCGCCACGCCAAGCTTGACCTGCGCGCGGACCGCGACGCCCGCAGTTCGCGTGGGTACCGTTACTGACCCTAATTGGATCGAAGGACGCGACACCGAAAGCGGTGATTTCGGTTATCATCTGCGCCATTTCATCTTCATGACCGACCAGGGCCCGGTTGTCGGAATCACCGCTAACCTCCGCTTCACGGTAGATGCTCCGTCGGAGGTGGTCTGGAAGATCATGAAGGACTTCAATACCTTTGAAGGCTCGGTCATGCACTACACGGCGCCGTGGGGCGACAGCTACACAAGCGAAACCCTTGAGCTTGGCGAAAAGACATTCCGATATGGCCCGCGGGCAGGTGGGCAGCTCTCGGCTCCCGCGCAGGTGATCAAAGTCATTCCGGGGCAACTGCTCAGTATGTACGAAACCATTCCCGCCGACGGCGGCAGCGGTGGCATAAGCCCCGGCTTTTCCGTCGTCGTTTTCGGCGAGTATGCCGGTAAAACCACGGTGACCGCGGTATTGCAGCACGCGGAGCGTCTGCCGAAGGGCACGACAGAGGCGCAGGCGCTCGAGACTTCGAAATGGGGTGACAAGCGCTTTGACTACGCGACACCGACATCGAAGTGGCAGAATGAGTTCGTTCCGCTAATCAAGAAGATGGCGGCCGACGAAATGGCCAAACGGAAGTGACCTCTTGAGCCGCGAATGGCCCTCGCGGGCCCCCTCGGACGCTGCTGGGTCATGCGAGCTGACGTCGAACGCCGACGTTCACGAGGAATCGTTGCGTTCGTCGGCGCTGTCCCGCCGATCGGTCGGTCTACCGACTTCTTGGGCCCTGCTGGTCATCGGCCTTATTGTTGTCCATGCCTATTTCGATCGCCAGATCGTTGCTGTGCTGGCTTTGCCGATCAAGGCGGACCTTGCGCTATCTGATGTTCAGCTAAGCTTGCTGACCGGCCTCGCCTTTGGTCTTTGTGTGGCGGTGGCCATGATACCGGCCGGCATTCTCGCCGATCGCTACGATCGGGTCCATCTGCTTAGTGGGGGCGTCGCGCTCTGGTCCTCGATGACGGTCTATGGCGGCTTCGCAGGCGACTTCACGCATCTTTTTATCAGTCGGCTCGGCGTTGGTCTTGGCGAAGCCATCATCGTGCCGACCACGTTTTCGCTGCTTGGTGAGTTGTTTGACGATCGGCGACGCAGCTTGGCGGTTGCAATCGTAGTGTCGTCCGCACCCGTGGGGCTTGGATTGGCATCATTTCTCGGTGGGCCACTCTATGAGTGGGTGCGCCGGCTCGGCTCGTATCAAGTGGGTGCGATACGCATCGAGCCTTGGCAGATCACGTTGATACTCACCGGAGCTGTTGGCCTGTTATTGGGCATCGCCTGCCTGACATTGCATGAACCGCGCCGGGCGCGACGTCGACAGCGGCGACTTGGTCCATATTCATCGTTACCTTTGACGCCGGCCCTGCGAGCGCAAAGGGCGTTGTTCGCGCCCTTTGCTGCAGGGTTCGCTCTTTTCTCCGTCGTCGGACTTGGGGCAATCGCCTGGGCACCGGCATTGCTGACGCGCTCATACGGATGGCCCGTGGGCGAGGCCGGCCTAATTCTCGGCAGCTCGATGATCGCATCCGGAATCTGCGGCGCACATTTCGCGGGTTGGCTGTCTCATCGTGCCGCCAAGTACGGCAAAGACGCCACCATGCCGTTTATGGCCGTGGCTTGTGGCTTCGTCGCAATACTTTTCGTTGCCATGCCATTTGCTCGGTCCGGGATATACGCCGCCGTGGTTCTGGGGTCGATCCCCTTCTTCCTCTATGGGTCTTCGACTGTCGGCACGAGCCTGTTGCTTCGGATCGCGCCAGCAGGCCTGCGTGCTCGCCTTTCGGCATTGCTCGCCTTGGTCTTGGCGATTGCAGGATCGGCGTGCGGGCCGACGGTGTTTGCGTTCTTCTCCGACTCGATATTCAGCGGCAAAGACGGTCTGCAGGACTCGATCGCCTTCATCGGCAGCTTTGTGCTCGCTTGCGCATCGATATTGTTCATTGTCGCTTCGCGAGCTCTCTCCCGGGACACGGCCTCGATCGGCGTTCAGTCGTGAAAATCCGCGCCGCTCCTTCCGCGATCGACGTTCACCACTCGGTCCACTCAATCTGATGATACGCGGATTCCTGCACTGCCGTCCGCCTGCTATAGTCAGGTTGGCCGCTTTGAACGGCGGTGGTCAGGAGGCCCAGGATCACTCACGCCCCTCTGGATGAGCCAGTGACGAATCGCGTTTGGCTGATTGAGACAAAGCTCTCTCCGCCGGTTCCGAATGACGATCTCATCGACCGGCCGCGTGTCCTGACCGCGCTGGACGGCATTTCCTCCCACAAGGTGGGCTTCCTTGTGGCGCCCGCCGGATACGGCAAGACCTCACTTCTGGGGCAATGGGCACAGCATGCGCGCGGGGCCGGCCTCAATATTGCGTGGCTGTCGCTCGATCGGAAGGATCGCGAACTGCGACAGTTCGCGAGCTACTGCATCGCAGCGTTATCAAGGTCGGGGATCAGCTTAGGGCAACTTGAGCTGGCAGCCGAACAGTTCCTTGCCGAAATCCCGATCGCCTCGGTTGTCCCACGTCTGGTCGCAGGGCTATCGGCGCCAGAGGGAACGACGGTCCTGATTCTCGACGACTACCACTTGGCCGACGGCAGCGACATCGCCGAATTCCTCATGACGCTCATCTCCTATTCGCCGCGGAAACTCAAGATCATCATTAGCAGCCGGGCGATTCCCAGCTTTGGTACAAGTTCGCTGCTTGCCACGCGTCAGGCCTTCGAAGTCGGCGCCGAGACTCTGCGCTTCAGTACCGACGAAATGCGATCGTTTGCCGGCGAGGCCTTCGACGCCACCGGGTTGCAGGAACTCGAAACGGAAACCGAAGGATGGGCTGTCGCGGTCCGGCTTGCCAAGCTTGCCGGACCGAACACACGAGGCCAGCAAGTCCTCCCGACCACCGAGCGGGAACATATCGCCAACTACCTCGTGCAACAGATTTTGAGACACTGCTCGGACGATGAACGACGTTTCCTGCTATACACGTCGATCCTCGATCAGTTTACGCCCGATCTGGCTGCCCAGTTATGTGGTCGCGCTGCCAGCAACAGCGTCCTCCAGGACTCGGTCATCGTCCGGCCGCTGCTGGTACGACTGGAGAGCGCAGAACAGTGGTATCGCTATCACCATCTGTTTTCCGAACTGCTCCAAGGCATTTTGAATAGTGATTTTCCTGATCTGGTGGCCGATCTGCATGCCGATGCCTCCCGCTGGTTTGAAGAAAAGGGGGATATCGGCAGCGCAGTGGCCCACGCGGCGAAAGCTGGCGACATCGATCGAGCGGCGCAACTCGTAATCGACGCGGGCGGCTGGCAACTGGCCATGTATGGGGACATCTCCTATCTCAAGACGCTCGTCGGCAACTTCTCGCCGGACCAGCTGCATCGGTACCCCAGGCTGCGGCTTGCCTATGCTCTCACGCTCATGAAGGACGGCGCCATCCGAGAGTCCGCGGCCCAGTTGGAGATGATCGAACTCGGCCGACATTATCAGGATCTCACGGAGCGTGAGAAGCAGGACTATATCGCGGTAAAGGTCCATCTCGACATATACCAAGATGCGATTTTCTCCGATGCCTGGTACCAAGATTCGGCCGAGACGCTGGCCGGATGGCCCCCCGACAACCCTCGCGGTGCTGCAGTTCTACATGCCGCTGTTGCAGTCAGCGCAACTGCCCGATGGCAGTTCGATACTGCCGTCGAGGCTGGCAATGCCGGCGTCGCCGCCATGCGGCGAGCCAACTCCATCTTGGGGGTGGCCTATTGCTACGTGCATCTCGGGCAAGCTGCCTTTTATCAGGGCGATCTGGAACTCGCGAGCGCGCATCTCCAGGAGGCGGCACAACTCGCCGAAGACAATTTCGGTGCCGATAGTCGGCTGGGGGCCAATTGCGGCATCGTTCTTCAATCGATAAATTATTGGCGAGATCACTCGACGCTCGATGCGGACCTGCTCTTCTCCAGGCTCAAGGTCGCGTGTGAAGCCGACAGCTGGTTCGACATCTATTATACCGGCTTCTCCTGCCTCATGGACCATTGTTCCGCCGTTCGGGACATCAACTTGGCACATGCGGTCGTCGACCTGAGCCGGGCGAGCTGCCGCCGGCGGGAGCTGGCACGTTTAAATCTTCTCCACCCCCTCTTCGAGCTTTCGGCCGCCGTTATCGAAGGCTCCGAGAGCCGCATTCTCGTGGCCCAACGAAAGAGCATCGAGATTCAGAGCCGCTTGGAAGGCCAGTTCGGCGAGACGGCGAACCTCATCCCTCTCAGCGAAGCCGATATTATCTTGGGTCGGCTCGAAGCGGCGACCCGATTCACTGCGGCGAACATGTCCGCGCTGGATCGGCTGATCGATGTCGCGGAAGAGCGAAGCGCAAATTTCTTCCTCGTGAGGCTCCTGGTATTGCGGGCGAGGCTATCGACCAGCAAGCGCGACAATCAGGCCGGAATCGGCGACATACTCAGCGCGGCGCACTTCGCGGCGCGAATGGCGATGCGGTCGCCCTTCACCACGTCCGACGATGTGCTAGCGCTTGTCAGAGCCACCATCCGGTTCGGCCGGGAAAAGCCCGAAAACCGTCTTGAGGTTTCGTTCCTGAACGACTGCCTAGCTAATGCGGTTACGCAGCGACAACATCTTGCCGCGGCTCAAAAGCCCCTGCTGAGCGCGCGAGAAATCGATGTCCTGGGAGAGCTGTCGGTGGGTCAGTCGAACAAAGAGATAGCTAGGGTCCTCGACATGACCGATCACACGGTCAAATTCCACCTGAAGAATATCTTTGAAAAGCTCGGGGTCGACAACAGGATTTCCGCGATCAATGTCGGGCGAAGCTCCGGCCTGATACATTAAAAAAGCGACTGGTTGGAAATCTGGGTTGGCATCGCCACCGCTCCTGCTCCTTGCATCGCACCTGCGCGGAGACAGCGCCGTCCTCGATAGGCGATTTGTCCCGGTCGATATCCGCGTTGCCCTTAATTTAGCTTAAGGATTGCCAAATTTCGCCCTTCAGCGTTGCGTTCGTTGCGGCATTTCATATCAACCATTAGCCACGCGGGGAATTGCCGCTGACGTGCTCCCCTGAAACTCCGCCAGTGTGAGCTGGAGTCCTTCATGAAGGAGGACGAAGATGAAGCGCAGCAGATTTACCGAGGAGCAGATCATTGCGATCCTGCGAGAGCAGGAGGCGGGGTCTCCGACGGCGGACGTGTGCCGCAAGCACGGAGTGAGCAGTGCGACGTTCTACAAGTGGAAGGCGACCTATGGCGGCATGGATGTGTCGCAGGCGCGCAAGCTGAAGGTGCTCGAGGACGAGAACGCGCGACTGAAGCGGCTGCTGGCGGATGCGATGCTCGACAATGCGGTGCTGAAGGAAGTTGCCTCAAAAAACTGGTGAGGCCTGCCGCTCGCCGGAGGGCTGTCGAGGATGTTCGACAGTCCTTTGGCATCAGCGAGCGTCGGGCCTGTGCCATTCTTGGCGTGGATCGATCGTCGATGCGCTATGCGCATCGGCGTGGTGACGATGGCGACCTTCGGTCGCGTCTTCGCGAGATCGCGCTTGAACGTCGCCGGTTCGGTTACCGGCGGCTGGGGATCATGCTGGCGCGTGAGGGCATTGTGATGAACCACAAGAAGCTGCTGCGGTTATATCGCGAGGAGAACCTTCGCGTGCGCCGACGGCGGGGCCGCAAGCGAGCGATGGGCACGCGGGCGCCGATGACGCTGCCGCAGGGACCGAACCAGCGCTGGAGCTTGGACTTCGTGAGTGACGTTGGTCTGCAGCCGGCGTATCCGCATCCTTGCCGTGGTAGATGACTTCACGCGCGAGAACCTCGCGCTGGTGGTGGACACGTCGCTATCGGGGGCACGTGTTGCGCGCGAGCTCGATGCGATTATCGCGGTGCGCGGCAAGCCGCTGATGATCGTTAGCGACAACGGAACGGAGCTGACCAGCCTGGCGATCCTGCGCTGGTCGCAGGACCGGCAGATCGAGTGGCATTACATCGCGCCGGGCAAGCCGCAGCAGAACGGCTACGTCGAGAGCTTTAATGGTCGCTTGCGCGACGAATGCCTGAACGAGACGCTGTTCGCTTCGTTGAGCCATGCCCGCTCGGTGCTGCGCGCATGGCGCGACGACTACAACCACGTGCGGCCGCATAGCGGTATAGGCGGGCTGACGCCCGCCGATGCTGCCAGGCGCGTTGCACAACCAAGCCCGCCAGGGCATCCTGGCAACCCCGGACTCTACTTATGAGTGAAGGAGCTTTGGGGAGCACGTCAGCTCGTGCAAGAATGCGACCGTCATTCGTAATTTCAGGCCGTAGCGGATCATAGGGCGGCCTGTCATTAAGGCAGTCCTTAGATCGTGATCGAGATAGGCAATTTCGGATAATCCGAAGATAATGGACACGAGGCTCCGCATGACTGCACGTTCGAGAGTAGTGTTAATCACGGGCGCAGGCAGTGGCATCGGAA
This sequence comes from Sphingomonas sp. TX0543, assembly GCF_048565505.1. NCBI lineage: Bacteria > Pseudomonadati > Pseudomonadota > Alphaproteobacteria > Sphingomonadales > Sphingomonadaceae > Sphingomonas > Sphingomonas sp. TX0543. The sequence continues at coordinate 3,325,039 of NZ_JBLZUS010000002.1, read as the reverse complement.
GGGCAGTTGCGGAATGTTTTGCACAAGACGGCGCCTCGGTAGCTTTGCTCGATCTTGACGAAGTAGCGATCGATGTTGTCGCTACGACTCTACGCGATCGCGGCACAGAGGTGTTTTCAAATCGCTGCGATGTAACAGATGCAACGCAGATCGACGACGCTGTGGAAAAGATAGAACGCGAGTTCGGGCATATCGAAAGCGCGGTGAATAGTGCGGGGGTCGCGCAGACGCTGACATCTGTCGGTGAAATTTCCCTCGAGGAATGGCATCGCGTGATCTCGATCAATCTCACTGGCACATGGCTGACAATGCGGGCTTTGTTGCGTGTGATGCTTCCTCGTGCGGCAGGCTCTATTGTAAACATCGCCTCGGTTGCAGGGGTCCGGGGTACCCCTGATCAAGCCGCTTACGTGGCCAGCAAGCACGGCGTCGTCGGTTTGACGCGGTCGGCTGCGATCGATTGCGCGCCGAAGGGCGTTCGGATCAACGCCCTATGCCCAGGTGTCATCGACACGGGCATGCTCGAACGCAGCTTCGACCAGATGGGTCTGGATCAGGCGGCACGCGACATCGCCCGAGCGCGGGTCAACGCGTACCATCCGATGGATCGCTTGGGCGAGCCTAAGGAAGTCGCTCAAGCCGCGCTGTTCCTCTGCTCCACCCAGGCGACGTTCCTGACCGGCGTTTGTCTACCGGTCGATGGTGGCTGGACGGCGCGCTGATTGCCTATTTCATTCCAGCCGACGCTAAACAGACTGCGGCGGGAACCGAGGCGCCGTTAGAAGCAATATCGTTGCCATGCTGGCGAACGCCGCGCACATCAACAGGGCTGGCTGGTAAGACCCGAAATGTTCGGAAACCAGCGCGATAAGAAGCGGGCTGAAGCCGTTGGCCAGCAGATACGAGCTATACAGGACGCCATACCGCTGACCGTAGCCGTTAATTCCGAAATATCGCGCCGTCAGATACCCGATCAAGTCGGACTCGGCGCCTAGGGCGAGCCCGATGCCAAGGACAAACAATGGTGCGAATGCCATGCCACCGGTTGCCATCGCGATCATACCGCACACCGTGATCGACATTGAAATCGCGGCTACGCGCGGGGCAAAGAAATGATCCGCTGCGGCGCCCGTCACCAAACGTCCGCATATGATCGCAATGCCCAAAATCGACTGGATGGCGGCAGCTTTTATTGGGGCCATGCCGCCGTCAGTCAGCATCGGGATCAGATGCAAGGTGAACCCGGTCACGCCAATCGCCATGAAGAAGAAAAGCGCCATGAGCCGCAACAGGCGCTTGTCGCCGATCAGATGGCGAAACGGTATCCGCGCAATCCGCGCGGCATCTGTGTCCACGACAGACGTTGTATGATTTGAGGAGGGCTGATCGACAGATGGCTTCAACAACAGGTATACTGGCAAAATGGCCAGACAGATCGCCCCCGCCAGCGCGAAATAAGCCATTCGCCAGCCGTAAGCGGCCATGATCGCGGCCATGGCGGGCGGGGCAATGACGCCGGTGATACCGAGCCCGGTCAATGAGAGGCCGAGCGCCAACCCGCGCGCCGCAACAAAATTCTCGTTTATCGCCCGCGTATAGCTGATCGGCGATGACAGTAGACCCGTGACGCTCGTCGCCAGATAAAGAGCAAGATACTCGAGGAAATTGCCTGACATGCAGCCGGTCGCCGTGAAACCGACGGCGATCAACGCCATGCTAATGACAGCGGGCCGGCGTGGGCCCCAGCGATCGACGATGATGCCGGCAAGCGGTGCCAGCGGTATGACGGTCAGGACCGTGATAACGTTGATCATCGCGAGCTGGCTGCGCGTCCAGCCAAACTCGGTCTTGAAAGCAGTTACGAAGACGCCGTTGATATAGAGAAGGATCGAGGCACCCATGCCGAGGCCGATCGTGCAGCCGAGCAAGACTCGCCATCCGCGCCTGATTTCCGCCCATTGGGACGTCCTCTCGACCTCGCCCCTCAAATTTTCTCCCATGATGACGCCCCCAAAAAAACGGGATACACAAACGGTGCTGTGGCCAGTTAGCCGTGCGCGATCAACTCGCGCTCCCGTAGTTTTGGGAGAACAGGGCATCGACGCCATATTGGTCGTGCTCGAACGTATGTACCTCGACGATCTTGTCGCCGGCATCGTTGAACGTGAATGCGTTGATGCGTAGCCACTCGAACGGCTCGCCGGCGATTTCGTCGCGATAGAGGATCAGTGCCGCAGCGCTCTCATCGCTCGCCAGAATGTCGAGCAGCTTCATGTCGAGCTTGTCGGTGGTCTTCGTCACGCGCTCGGCGTGATAGCCGAAATAACCCTCCAAGCCGCCGCTGAACGCCTGCGGTCCTTTGCCAGGCACATTGAATCGGACGTCTGGGGAGAAGATTTCCTGGGCCAGATTGACGACTCTCTGCGGAACGCCGTCAGCGGTGAGGCGATCGCCTTCCGCCGTGCGTTCGCGAAGCTCGAACATCTTCTCGACGAGCTTCACGAGCATTTCGCGACGATGTTCAGTCATCAATTCTCTCCGACGCAATATGTTCGTTTCGGCGCCTTTCGACAGCCGATTGGTAAGTTGCACGGTCAGCGGCCCGGTCTGGGCGTTCATACACGGTGGTCCGTAGCGCCCACACGGCGAGTTAGGTCGCTTTATTCCGACAGCACCAATCATTCTTTTGCAAACAGCCGTTGCGCAAATCCCGCCGTGAAAAAGCGACGTAGGCAGCAGCAGTTGTCATTATCCTAAGGGGTCAGCGACGTGATAGAACGGCATCGGCAAGACGATACAAATGCCCTACCAACACATTGAGAAATATAGTCGAACTGCTCGACACTAAATCCGTCCGTGCATCGGAAAATGGTCGATGCGACGATATTTCGCAAAAATCCTCATGGATGTTTGTCGAATTCTCTGACCCCTTGACGTCGTCAGCTTGTTTGATGGGACGTCCGGAAAACAACCGCTGCCAGGATGAACCTCGCGCAAGTCGAGGTCAGCAACATTCGGGACCGGTAGACGGTGACTGATCCCACACAGAGGAGGGGTGCCCTGCAGGGCGTACGCTACCGACAGTATCTTCGGCATTTGGCAGCGGGATCGGCCGCCGTGGTGTTTCTTGCTTGCCCGAACGTAGTGCATGCACAGGACGCCTCGACCAGCCCGAGCGCGGCCAAACCCCCGGCGGTAGAGCCGCAGGCCACGACGCCTGATGCGGACAGCGGTCAGATTCAGGATATCGTCGTCACGGCGCAGCGACGCTCCGAATCCGCGCTGAAAGTCCCTATCTCTATCCAGGTTTTGAGTGGTCAGGCCCTGTCGCAACAGCAAGTGATCGACACTCGCGACCTCGCCCGGTTCACGCCCACTGTTAATTTCGCGTACAGCTCGGGTGCCATGGTCTCGACGTTCGGCCTTCGCGGCGTGTCGTCGAAGGCGACGGCGCCTGGCGTGCAGCCCAGCGTCGGATTGGTCGTCGACGGCATCCCCGTCTATAATCAGGCTGAATTCATCACCGGGCTAGGGGATATCGAGCGGGTCGAGGTGCTCAACGGCCCGCAAGGCACACTGTTCGGCAAGAATTCAACCGCTGGCGTGATCAGTGTGGTGACCAAAAATCCCACGGCCGATCTCGCGGGCGAGTTTCAAGCGTCTCAAACCTCGGACAACGAAACGTATCTGCGGGGGATGATCAATATTCCGCTGTCAGAGGGTATACGTCTGCGTGTGAACGGATTTTATCAGAACCTGAGCCCACAAGTGAAGAATCTCACGGGCAATGACGTCTTTGGCCTGCGCGCTTATGGCGTCCAGGCAAAGCTGGCCGTAGATCTAACGCCCAACGCGACGTTTATCCTGTCCGGCGCGTATAATTTCAACAAGGGTAATCAGAACCAATACACGATCGTCGGCAAAAGCAGCCTCAATGCTGCGGCCGCCGCTGCAGGGGTGTTCATTCCTACCGGCGAGGGCGGGACCGTCGTCAACACCAACAGCCCCGCCGCGGACGTTTACTCGACGAAAACGGTACGAGGGACGTTGAACTGGACAGTGTCCGATGCGCTGACGATTACGTCGATCTCAAACTACACCGACTTTTCCGACAAATATTACATCGATGGTGACGGAACGCCGTTCGGGTCGATCCTGGGGATCGGTGAGAGCATTCCCGGCGCGACCTATCCCTTCCAAGGCCAATATATCGGGTACGGCTATCGCCAACGTACAAAGTATTTTTCCGAGGAACTGCGCGGCAACTTGAAGCTGGGTCCCGCGGACATCGTGGTCGGCGGATTTTATCAGCACGTGAAGCTTCAATTCAACCAATATACCCCGTACAAATTCGCCGGGGCCTTCTCGCCGCCGGCGGGCGCACCGGCGATCAGCGCCGACCGGATCGCGTCGCATTACACCAATACGACAGCCGCCGTGTTTGCCGACGCTACGATTGCGCTGGCGCCGGCGTTCAAGATATTCGGCGGTGCGCGGTACACCAATGAGACGCTGAACCAGGTTTATCACCGCGATACGTATTTCGCCCCTTATTCAACGTTTAATCCGGTTACCGGGGTCATCTCCGCGGCACCCAGCACGATCGTCGATTTGACGGGTAAGCGTCGCATCGGCAACCTGTCTGGACGCGCCGGCGCGCAATATCAGCCGACGAGCAACATCAATTTCTACGGATCGTTCTCGCGAGGCTACAAAGGGCCAGCGGCCAACAACAATACCGGGCTCGCGCCTGGCCAGAACGTGACGCTCGAACCCGAAATCGCTACGGCCTACGAAATCGGCGTCAAGCTGCGATTGCTGGACAATCGCCTGGTGATCAACGTCGCCGCATTCTCGGAGACCGTCAAAAACCTGCAGGTCAGCGCTATCGATCCGACCCGCGTCGGGGTCGTCACGATTTTGAAGAATGCTGGACGCGAGCTGACCAAGGGTGTCGAAGGTGACATCACCGTCATGCCGGCGCGGGGCCTACAGCTCGGCTTCTCCGGCGCGTATAACGATGCCACCTATGGCGGGTTCATCCTGCCTTGCAACACTATCCAGGTTGGCACCGGCACGTGTCCGAACTTCAACGGCCAGACGGGCGTCCAGAACGGCGACGGGCTAAGGGCAATCTTTGCGCCGAAATTTCGCTTTACGGTGAGTGCAAATTATCAAAGCGACATAGCGGGCACCAAGCTGCGCTTCTTCTCCGGGGGCGACTATGCGCATACCAGTTCGAGCTACGCCAATGCGGACAACAATCCGCTCACGCTGTTGATACCGCACGGCACGTTGAACGGATCGATCGGGTTGAAGACCGCCGACGGTCGATGGCAGATCGAACTATTCGGGAAGAACTTGCTGGATAAATTCTACTACACATCGCGGGTCGCGGTCGCCTCGGTCGGCCTGCCGGCCGGCTACCTGCCGCGCGACTTTCACGCTTATGGCGGCATCAGCCTGACATCGCGGTTCTGACAGGGCGCGATCGCGCAAGCTTCCGGCCGAGAAGGTTTGCGCAATCGGTCGGACGCGATCGCGCGCCGCCAAATCCTCATCGTTGCTTGCGGCCCACTACGCGGTGGGATCGCTTGGCCGCGCGCCGCAGGGACATCTCATGAACCGCATCTTCCGCTTCATCGATCCCTATATTCTGCTGATGCTGCTGACCGTCGGCCTATCGGCGATCTTTCCTGCTCATGGCGCCAGCGCGAAAGTGGCTGATGTCGCTGCCGACGCCGGTATCGTATTCCTGTTCTTCCTTTACGGCGTTCGGTTGTCGCCGCAGGCCGCGGTGAGCGGCATCATGCAGTGGCGATTGCAGCTGGCGGTCCTGCTGTGCACGTTCGTGATCTTCCCCATGCTTGGAACCGTTTTGACCAAAGCGGTCGAGGGCAGTCTTCCCCAGCCGCTGGTGACCGGCCTGTTGTTTCTTTGCCTGATGCCTTCGACGGTCCAATCGTCGATCGCCTTCACGTCGATCGCGCGCGGGAATGTCCCGGCGGCTCTCTGCGCCGCGTCGGCCTCGAACATATTGGGCGTGTTCATCAGCCCGTTATTGGCAGGCTGGCTGCTGACGACGCGCGGCGTCGTGCTGTCGTTCGACATCTTTCGCGACATAAGCTTGCAATTACTCGCGCCGTTTCTGATCGGCCAGATGCTGCGGCCATGGATCGGCGGATGGGTGCAGGCTCATCGGCACGTGCTGGGCTATACGGATCGCGGATCGATCCTGCTGATCATCTACGTGGCCTTTTCCAAAGGCGTGGTCGATCGCGTATGGAGCCAAGTCAATGCGGTCGACCTGGTCGAACTCATCGGCGTGAGTGCGGCGCTGCTCGCCGTCATCTTGATAATCACGCGGCTCATCGCGCGCCGCCTGATGCACTTGTCGATCGAAGACGAGATCGTCCTACAATTCTGCGGTTCCAAGAAGGCGCTTTCGAGCGGCCTGCCGATGGCGTCGATCCTTTTTTCCGGGCCTCAATTGGGGCTCGTCGTCCTACCCCTGATGTTGTTTCACCAGACCCAGCTCATCGTATGCGCCGTCTTGGCCAAGCGGTTCGCCATGCGGAAGGCTGCAGACTGAACCGAATGACGGCTGGTTATCGGGGATCGAGAACGACCACCGGAATTTCGCGCGAACCGGCGGCCGCCTTTCCCATCGTGGCATAGTGCGGGAGGATCTCCACCATGATGGCGAACAGCGTGTCGCGTTCATCACCGGTGGCGGTGCGGGCGCTGACGAGATAATGGTCGAGCGCCACCTGAATCTCAGCGTCGGGGTTCGCCAGCAGGTTCTTGTACCAGCTCGGATGCTCCGGATCTCCGCCCTTGGACCCGACGATCACAAAGCTGCTGCCTTGTTTCCCGTACACCAGGGGACTATCGATCTGATTGCCGGTCTTGCGGCCCTTGGTCGTCAACAGGAGCGTGGGTTTGATTCCACCACTGAAGCTCTGCCAGTCATGTGCCTTGGCCGGATCCTTGCGATAGAGAGCGATATGCTCGCCGATCCATGCATGTTCTTCGAGATAGCCCATCGTGCGGCTCCTTCTCGCCGGCGGCCCAGCGCCTGCGGTGATAACGGGATGCAAGAAACCTAAATCGCTACGCGAACCGGATGAACGCGAAATATCGCGACCGTCACTCGCACAGATATCCGTTGGTGGCCCCTGGCCTGTGAAAATAGAAACTTAGGCCTCGCTGTCGGCTGGCGGTGAAATCGAGGCGTGTTGAAGGTGGGATCGATGATGGACAGCGACGTATTGGTCATTTGCGGCGGCACGCTCATCGACGGTCGCGGCGGCGCACCGACGCGAAACGCGCGCATCCTCGTGGAGCACGGGAAGTTCTCGGCGATATCCGATGACGAGAGCGCGGCGCCGCCGACCGCCCAAGTGCTCGATGCAACCGGAAAATTCATTCTCCCCGGTTTGATGAACGCAAACGTTCATCTGATCGACGGCACGATGATGGCGCATGTCGGCGGCATCGAATATCTGGTTAGGTTCGAGGGGCGGTATCAGGAAGTCATCGAGGAAGCCGCGCAGATCGCGTTGCGATCGGGATTCACGACGCTGTTCGATACGTGGAACGCGCTAGGCCCCGTGCTTCGCGCGCGAGGCCGGATCAATGCCGGCGAGGTCCCCGGCGCGCGCATTTTTGCTGCAGGAAACATCATCGGTCGTGGCGGGCCGTTCACACCGGACTATTCCGCACGATCGCGCCAGTCGGTCAGCACGACCTTCGCGGACCGGATGGATCGCCTATTCGAGGCAGGCGTGGGACGTTACCTCACCACGCTGCCCCCCGTCGACATCCGTCCTATCATCAGGGACTATATTGCGCAGGGCGTGGACTTCGTCAAAATCGGCATCAGCGACCATTTGATCGGCGTGTCGGGATGGGATTCATCCTATCTGGTGTTTTCCAAGCGCGTGCTCGAGGCGATCGCCGATGAAGTACGTCGGGCCGGCATTCCGCTCGCTTCCCACACCACGTCGGTGGAAAGCCTTCAGGCCGCCGTCGATCTGGAGACCGATGCCATGATGCACGTCAACGTGACGGCACAGGTGCCGATCCCCGACGACCTGATCGATCGCATGGCGAAGGGGCCGGGGTGGTCGGTGATCCAACCGACGACGGCTGCTTATCAGTGTTATCTGGAAAGTACGAACAACCCCGCCATTCTCTATGCCGGCGCGGTCCACAACGACAATATCTTCCGGCTTCTGGCGGCCGGCGCTTCGATCATTCTCGGCACCGACGCCGGGTTTCCCGACCCCGATATCATCAACGACCTGCCCATCGAAGAGCAGGGCGAGCGCCCGTGGACGATGGGGCACGACCATATCGTCTGGCTGAAGGCGATGGTCGAAAAGGGCATGACCCCGATGGACGCTATTCTGGCCGCCACCAGCAACGTTGCCAAAGCTTATTGCAAGGCGGAGCATTACGGCACGATCGAGCCGGGTAAAGTAGCCGACCTTATCATCGTTGACGCCGACCCGTTGGACGACATCACCAATATCGGAAAGTTACATTGCGTTGTCAAAGACGGCTTTCGCGTCGACTTGTCGGCGCTTCCGAGCAATCCTGTCGTGACGACGTCGGCCAGGGGCACCGACTGACGTTCAGCTCATCTGTTCAAGGCATTGCTGTCGCGGACCAGCGCCTTGTTCACGAGATGCGAGAACGTGAAGGCCGTGCTCATCGAATTGATATAGGCCGATCCCCGCAGGTTGCGGGCCGGATCGACAAACATGTTGGTCGATGCCGCGCCGGACCATGAGTAGGTGCCCTTGTCCGGGCCAGCCAGCGCGACCCGGCCGCAAGCGCCAAACCCGGCGTTTTTGCCACTGGGGCCCATCCCCATCGTCGCGGGATCGGGCCACCAGATGAATGATGACAGGTCGGTGCCATCGGGCAACAGGTTCGACATCCCTCGTTTGACCGCGCGAGCCGGCATGATTTCGCGGCCGTCATACCTGCCCTCGTTCAGCAGCATGACCAGGAACCGGTCATAGTCGCGCGCGCTCGATACCAGCCCGGTTCCGCCGAAGGCGAAGGCGGGCGGCGTGGCGTAGACCGACGCCGATCCCGGATCCGCCGCATGCGTTTCATCGTCGATCGTCATGTACAGCGATGCGAGTCGCGCCGCATCTTTCGCCGCCACCTGAAAGCCGGTGCTTGTCATGCCGAGGGGGGCAAACAGCTTTTCAGACAGATATAGGTCAAACGCCATCCCCGAGGCCAGTTCGATCACGCCGCCAAGAACGTCCTGCGCGATCGAATAGAACCACCGCGTTCCGGGCTCGTTCAGCAGCGGCAGCGAGGCGACGCGGTTACAGAATTCGAGCAGGCCGGATGCCGTCGGCGGCGTGTTGTCGCCTGCGGCTGACGCGCCCATCCGGGACGGCGTAATGCCCAGCCGCAGATATTCATCGAGCAGCGGGCCGGCGATATTGAAGGTATAGCCGAAGCCAGCGGTATGGGTGAGCAAATGCCGAACGGTGATCGACGTGCGCGCCGGGCGGCTGTCGAGGCTGTTGAGCGGGTCGGTCAGAACCTGCATCTTTCCGAACGCCGGTAGAAAATCGGCGATCGGTTGGTCGAGCGATAGGCCGCCTTCTTCGATCAGCAACATAGTGGCCATGCCGACCACCGGCTTGGTCATCGAATAGATCGGCCACAGCGTATCGTCATCGACCGGCCGCGGATCGTCGAACGCGATGGTGCCCGTACGAAGATAAGTCGCCGGCTCCGCGCCGTAGCCGATACCGACGATCCCGCCGGGTATCGCGCCACTTGCCATCACGCCGTTCAACAAGGCGCCGGCCGAACGGAAGTCCGAAGCTTCCTGTACCGCAACGTTATTCATGCAGCGCCCTTTCTCTCCCTGCGATCGGCTCGAGGCGATCCTATTGAAGCGGCATAATGCGAATGACCGGGAGCTATCGCGGGAAAAAGTGCAAATCAGGTTCGCACATAATCAATTTCAGACCCGATCCAGCCAAGGTTACGGTCCGCGCATCGATAATCGACCTGTATGCAGGTTGGGCCAGCTGGCGAAAGGCTTGCTGGAGATGAGGAGGGGTCGATGAGTCAGGCCAATCGCGTCAAAATGCTTGCCACTGTCCGCAAGATGTTCAGCTTCGTCGACGACTTGAAGGCGGACAAGGCCACCAAGGGGCTGGATCTGGACGAGGATGGAGTCCCAAAGCAGTTGAAGGCGCTCGGCGAGGAAGTCTATGCGCCCGAGGTCAAGTTCAACGTTCCGGGCAAGGGGCCGCATGCCTTTACCGGCGGCAAGAAGCAATATTACGAATATAACAAACGGCTGGCGAGCCAGACCGAGGGCAACCTCGACCTTCAGTTGCTCGACATTCTGGTCGGCGAAAAGCACGCCGCCGCGCTGGTCCGCTACAGCGACCAGCGTGGCGATCAAACATTCTCCTGGCTGCGCATCAACGCGTTCGAGTTCAATGAGAGTTGCGACCAGATCGTCCAGATTCGCACGTATGAGCACGACCAATACGGTGTCGATGCCTGGTATTCCGCCTCGTTGACGTGAGGGGCTGGCGAGCCGCTTTCCTCCGCGCTTAGTTTCGTCACGTCCATTCTGCACGGGCGCTTTTCGGAGAAGGATAGAATGACGACGGGCTCGCTCTTCGACCGGCTGCGGCTGCCGGTCATCGCATCGCCGCTGTTCATCATCTCCAATCCCGAACTAGTGATTGCGCAGTGTACGGCCGGGATCATGGGGGCTCTCCCATCGTTGAATGCGCGGCCCATTGGGCAGCTCGACGAATGGCTGGCGCAGATCACCGAAGCGTTGGCCACGTGGGACCGTCGGCATCCCGACCAGCCGTCGGCACCGTTCGCCGTCAACCAGATCGTTCACAAGAGCAACGACCGGCTCGACCAGGACCTCGCGTTGTGCGCCAAATACAAGGTGCCGGTCGTCATCACCTCGCTCGGCGCACGCGAGGACCTGAATACAGCGGTACACGATTGGGGCGGGGTCACCCTGCACGACGTGATCGACGACCGGTTCGGGCGAAAGGCGATCGAGAAGGGCGCGGACGGGCTGATCGCGGTTGCCGCGGGTGCCGGCGGGCACGCGGGGCGCCTCTCGCCGCTCGCGCTGGTGCAGGAATTGCGACAATGGTTTGATGGGGTGATCGCCCTGTCGGGATCGATCGCGACGGGAAGGGGGGTTCTGGCCGCGCAAGCGATGGGGGCCGACTTGGCTTACGTCGGCTCGCTGTTCATTACGGCGGCCGAAGCCAATGCCGACGATCGCTACAAGCAGATGATCGTCGATTCCAACGCTGCCGACATCGTTTACTCCAATCTTTTCACGGGCGTGCATGGCAACTATCTGCGACCGTCCATCATCGCCGCGGGGCTGGACCCTGACGCCCTTGCCGAGGGAGATGTTAGTTCGATCAGCTTTGGATCGGGCGGATCGAGTAAGAAGAAGGCGTGGCGCGATATCTGGGGGTGCGGGCAAGGTATCGGCGCGGTCAACGGCATCATGCCGGCAGCGCAGCATATCGATCGCCTCGCGCGCGAATATATCGCAGCCAAGGCGGCACTCGACGCCAATTTCGTTCGCCAGCCCGACGCGACTGCTCCGGTGATGATCGCCGGGGAGCGGGTCCGGACGCATGACGAGATTCGCCGGCGTGCAGCGCTGGCTGCTGAGGGCTTTCGGCAGATGGGATTGCGCGAGGGCGACACCGTCGCGTTGTTCCTGCGTAACGATTTCGCGTTCTTCGAGGCAATGCAAGGTGCCGTGCTGGCGGGTGCTTATCCCGTCGCGATCAATTGGCACGCAACCGCCGAAGAGGCGGGATATATTCTTCGCGATAGCGATGCCAAGGTGCTGGTCGTTCACACCGACCTCCTTCCCCAGATCGTCGCGGGCCTGCCGGAGGATCTCCGCATCCTGGTCGTCGATACGCCTGCCGAAATTCGGCGCGCCTATGGCATCAAGTCCGCGCCCCACAACGGCATCCATCGTGGGTGGGACAGTTGGCTGAGCCGTTTCGATCCCATCGCTCAGCCCATGACGGCACCGCGTGGCGCCGTGATCTACACGTCGGGAACGACCGGTCGCCCCAAAGGGGTTCGACGCGCGCCCGGCGAGTCGCAGGCGGCGTTAACCGCCACCGCCGCGATCGGTTACGGCCTGGTGCCCGGCGAGGACCGGGTCGTGCTGATGAACGGGCCGATGTATCACGCGGCGCCCAATAGCTACGGAACGATGGCTTTTGCCTCGGGCGCGGACATCGTCCTTCAACCCCGCTTCGATGCAGAGGAGATGTTGCAGCTAATCGAACGATATCGCGTGACGCACATGCATATCGTGCCGACGATGTTTGTTCGCCTCCTCCGTCTCCCGGAGGACGTCAAGGGGCGCTACGATCTTTCTTGTCTGCGATATGTCGCACATGGCGCCGCGCCGTGCCCGCCGGACATCAAACGCGCGATGATCGAATGGTGGGGTCCCGTGATCTATGAATATTATGGCGCGACCGAAGCCGGCTTGATCTCGATCAGCCGCCCGGAAGACGCACTTGCCCACCCCGGGAGCGTGGGACAGGCGTTGCCCAACGTGTCGATCAAGGTACTCGACGAATCTGGCGATGAAGTACCCGCGGGAACGATCGGCGATATCTTCATCCATTCGGAGCCAGGTGCGACGTTCGAATATATCGGCCGGGAAAACGACCGCCGGGACGACAAGTATCTGACGCTCGGCGACATGGGGTTTGTGGACGAGGACGGGTTCCTGTTCCTACGCGATCGTCGTCGCGATATGATCATCTCGGGTGGCGTGAACATCTATCCAGCCGAGATCGAGGCAACGCTGCAAGGCATTGTTGGCATTCGCGACAGCGCCGTGTTCGGTATTCCCGACGACGAATTCGGTGAGGCGATCTGCGCCCATGTTCAGGTCGATGCCGGCGGACCTGACGCTGCCGCAATCCGTGCATCGCTTGAACAGCAGTTGAGCCGTTATAAGGTTCCTCGATACATCGAGATCGTGGAAGACTTGCCGCGCGAGGATTCGGGCAAGATATTCAAACGGAAATTGCGGGAGCCTTATTGGGCGAACGTTGGGCGGTCCATCTGAACGGTATAAGCAATTCGTGACATACATCGTCGACCGGCGAAACCTCGACTTCGTTCTGTTCGAAATGCTTGGTATCGAGAGTCTTCTTGCCACGGAGCATTATGCGCATTGCGATCGGCCCATGGTCGCGCAATTGCTCGACACGGCGCAACGACTGGCGGAAGAGCGCTATTTGCCGGTCGCTGCTCAGCTGGATGCCTGTCCGCCCGCTCTCGTTGGTGGTGAAATCGATATCCTGCCTGCCGTCCGAACGGCGCTGACCGCTTATGCGGAAGCTGGATTTGCCGCGCAGAATTTTTCGATGCGCGACGGCGGCCTGCAATTGCCGCACACCGTCGCGATGGCGGCGGTCGGGATGTTCATCGCAGCAAATCAGGGGATTTCAAACTACTCCACGCTTACCAGCGCAGCGGCGCACTTGTTGCTGGAATTCGGTACTGACGATCAGCGAATCCACTTCGCTCCCCCCTTGATTGCGGGTCTGTGGGGAGGAACGATGTGCTTGTCCGAACCCCAAGCGGGATCCTCGCTCGCCGACATCACCACGAAAGCCGTTCCGGCCGAGGACGGCACCTATCATATTCGCGGCACCAAGATGTGGATATCGGGGGCCGCGCACCGGATGACCGAAAATATCGTCAATCTGGTGCTGGCGAAGATTCGGGGAGCGCCGGCCGGGGTCAACGGCATTTCCCTCTTCATCGTCCCACAGCGACTGGTGGACGCCGCCGGGACGGTGACCGCTGACAACAACATCACGCTCGTCGGTTTGAACCACAAGATGGGGCAGCGCGGCACGACAAACACGATGCTCAATTTCGGTGAAGCCGGTCCGACGACGGGGTATCTGATCGGCCAGCCCAACCAAGGCCTTCGGTACATGTTCCACATGATGAACGAGGCGCGGATCGCGGTCGGCCATATGGCGGTCATGTCGGGCCTGGCGGGCTATCTATATTCGCGCGACTATGCGCGGGAGCGCGTGCAGGGGCGGCGGCTCGGCCACAAGGATCTGACGACGCCGCAGGTGCCGCTGATCGCGCATCCTGACATCCGTCGTATGCTGCTTGCACAGAAAACATGCGTCGAAGGCGGCCTCGCGCTTTCCCACTTCTGCGCATTGTTGGTCGACCAGCAAGCGATTGTGCACGGCGCTGCACGCGAGGACATCGGCGTGCTGCTCGAAGTTTTGACGCCGATTGCGAAATCGTGGCCTTCGGAACATTGCCTCGAAGCCAACAAGCTCGCGATCCAGGTTTTGGGCGGTGCGGGCTACACGCTCGATCACCCGGTCGAGCGGTTCTATCGCGATAATCGGCTGAACCACATCCACGAGGGGACGTTCGGCATTCAGGGACTGGACCTCCTGGGGCGCAAGGTGCGTCTTGCAGACGGGCGCGGACTGGCATTGCTGGTCGCACGCATCGAGGAAACGATCGCCGCCGCAACCGCTGTCATGTCGCTGACGGCATTTGCCGCGGCGTTGGCAAATGCGCTGGACAATCTGAAGCGGGCGACGGCGGCAGCGACGTCGGAGGCCGATGCCGAACGCGGCCTGGCCAACGCGACGCTTTACCTGGATGCGGCGGGGACGATCGTCGTCGCCTGGCTGTGGCTGTGGCAGGCCATCGTTGCGACAACGGCGCTGGAGACTGCTGATTCGGAGCGTGCTTTTTACGAGGCGAAGCTGGCGGCGTGTCGCTACTGCTTCAATTACATGTTGCCGACCGCGCAGCATCAGCTGACCGTGGTAGAAGCGCTGGACGACACATGTTACGCCTTTACGGCCGATCAAATCGGCGTAGCTGCCTGAACCCTAGCGATCAGTGCGCGAACACCGCCTGCGGGTAGATGACGCTGGGATCGGCCGCCAGCAAGCTCTTGGACTGTTTGGCCGGCTCGTCAGCCAGCACTTCCATCTTGCCCGCGACCAGTCCGTCCAGCGCTTCGCGGACGATGTCGCGCGGATTGGCTTTTTCGATATCCCAGCCCGCCGTCATGTCAGTATCGGCCGCGGCCAAGATGACGCCCGTGACCGTCGTTCCCTGCTTTATCAATTCCAGGCGAAGGCCGTTGGTCAAGCTCCATTCGGCGGCCTTTGCGGCGCAATAGGAATTCGCGCCGTCTAGCGAGAACCACGACAGGCCCGACAGCACGTTCAGAACCGCGCCGCCGCCATTGCTTGCCAAGAGGGGAGCGAATGCCCTGACCATCGACAGCGTGCCGAAATAATGCGTGTCGATCTCAAGGCGGATCTTTGCCAGATCGCCATCGAGAAAGTTGGTATAGGTCGCGACGCCGGCATTGTTGATCAGGATCTGGACGTCGGCCGCCGTCGCTGCTGCGGCTTGGACCGATACCGGATCGGTGATGTCAAGCGCGATGACCTCGGCGCCTGGCACGTCGGCCTTTGCGGGATCGCGAACGGCGGCGTAGACTTTGCTGGCGCCGCGCGCGATCAATTGTAGTGCGAACTGGCGGCCCAACCCACGATTGGCACCCGTTACCAGTGCGACCTTCCCTTTGATTTGCATCCCGCCTTCCCCGGCATTTCGCGCTCGGCGACGTTGGCCCCAACCGGTTCAGATCAGCGGGTCGGGGCCCAGCTTGATCTCCCCGAACGTGAACATCGTGTTGATGAAGTCGCCGACGACGGTTTCCTTCATGATCTCGGTTTCGGCCGCATAGGGCTCGTCGCCGCTGTTCTCGATCAGCTCGCTCGGCGTATAGCCCAGCGACGCGGCATGATCCTTTGCCTCGTTGATGTCTCTCACGCCGAAAACGACGTTCATGACACCCTCGCCGCGGCGCTGCAGATAATCCTTCATGTGCAGCGACCACGGTAGCGTGTCGGATATCGGCGAGACGACCTCAAGACCCGCAGCCCAGCTTATGTACAGGCGCACGCCTAGCTCGGGTTTGTCGACTGGGCCGTAGAATCTGACGCGGCAAAGCTTGGAGAGTTTCTCGACGTATTCCGCCTGGTTTTCCGGCCAAGCAATATACATGACGTGATCGACACGGTTGATGTTCTGGGTCGACATGCAATCTTCTCCTGCGTTTCGGCTGGCGGGTCTCGGTGCCGCGGTTCAGCCTTGTGGCTCGAGCACCACGATCGGCATCTCTCGAAACCCCTGGGTCATGCTTTCATACTCGTTGTATCGATCCATGACCTGGTCGACCATGACCTGCAGCAACGCCGTACGTTCTTCGCCCTTCGCATCACGTGCCTTGACAATGTGATGATCCTTGCCGACTTGGATTTCGGCTGTCGGGTGCGCGACTAGGTTCTTGTACCATGCCGGGTGGACCGGCGCGCCACCCAGCGACGCGACGATGATGAAATTGCCGCCCGATTTGCCGTAAAACAGCGTGATGTCGCGCGGCTGGCCGGTTTTTGCACCGATCGTCGTCAGCAGCAGGGACGGTCGCCCTTTGCCGTCCGTGCCAGGAATGACGAAATAGTGCGCGCGCTCCGGATCCGATTTGTAGAGCGCGATATGCTCTTTGATCCAGGGAACTTCATCGACGACTGACATATCCATCTCCTGCAATCGATCGAGCCGGCGCGTGGGTCATTTGGCGACCTGCTTCCACGGGCGTTCGACTTCGACCGAACGATAGGGGGAGTCTTGGTCCCGCTGCGATGGAGATTTATGCGAATTCGCGTCGCAGCGAAGCGTGGCGCCACGGTTTGGCGGTGATTTGTGCAAGCCCGCTTCGCATAAAAAAGACGGGTGCCGGGTGGCGCAATGGGTAGACTGATTTCGAGTCAGCGCATGGCAGTCCGCTCATGCGCCTGGTGACTTATACGGCCAGCCAGCTGGCTGGCGACAATCGATGCCCGCAACAAGGATCGGGCGCGTGTTGATTGAGAGAGGAGCTCTTGGAATGGCGAGCCGCGAGATGATGCAGGCCACTGTCCAGAAAATGTTCGATATGGTCCGGCGTCCCGCGGATGGCAGCGACCCGATCGACGCGGACGGCGTTCCGACCCGGCTGCGCAACATGGCCGAGACGGTTTATGCGCCGGAAGTCCAGTTCGCCGTTCCTGGCCGCGGCCCCCAGGCGTTCTCCGGCGGCAAACAGGCCTATTACGACTACAACATCACGCGCATGCAAAAGACAGAGGGCAGCCAACGGCTCGAGTTGCTCGACATGATGTTCGGCAACACTCACGGCGCGGCCCTGATCCGCTATCGTGACGAGAAGAACGGCGAAACATTCTCGTGGCTTCGCATCAACCTGTTTCGCTTCAATGAAGCGGGCGACAAGATCGTCGATATCAAATCCTTCGAACACGATCAGCATGGCGTGGACGGCTGGTTCACGAAGGCGCTCGGTTAGCGCGTTGGACGGACGGTACCGACAAATGCATCGGCGGCGGCAGGCGCCGAACCAAAAAATGGGAAGGGCAGACTAAATGAAGGGCAAGGTTGTCATCGTCACCGGCGGCGCGGGTGGACAGGGTTTTGCCGAAGCGAAGTTGCTGGCCCAGGATGGCGCATCGGTCGTCGTGACTGACCTCAATCCAGCGGGGGAAGACGCGGTCAAGTCGATCGCCGGCGACGTCACGTTCTTCAAGCACGACGTCAGCGAAGCGAGCGACTGGGAAAAGCTCACGGGCCTCGTCGCGAACAAGTTCGGTCGGCTCGACGGTCTGGTGAACAATGCCGGCCTGTTCATTCCGGCTGCCATGATGGATACGAGCGTCGAGCTTTGGGATCGACATTATCGGGTGAACCAGCTCAGCATCTTCCTCGGCATGAAAAGCGCCGCCGGGCTTATGAAGGACAGCGGCGGGGGATCGATCGTCAACATCAGCTCACTCGCCGGCCAGGTCGGTACGCCGGGCATCTTCGCTTATGCGACGAGCAAATGGGCCGTGCGCGGCATGACCAAGCAAGCGTCCTGGGAGCTCGGGCCGATGGGTATCCGTGTCAATTCGGTCTATCCCGGCGCGATCGACACCGCGATGCTCGACGGAAATGCGATGGTGAGGTCTGATAGCTTCATCAACGGCATCCCGCTGCGTCGGCTTGGCCTGGCAGAGGACCTGGCAGGCTTGATCGCTTTCTTGATCTCCGATCGGTCGGCCTACATTTCAGGCGCGGAGATCACGGTGACGGGCGGGCTCTGAGCAGCTGCATCGAGAACGATGCTTGGCGCAAGCGAATAGGTGAAGCATGAAAGCTGTGGTGCAGGTGCGGGTCGGGGAGCCGCCGTCGACGTTCGAACTACGCGATATTCCGGCGCCGAAACATCCCGGCGACGATAATGTGATCATCGATATCGACCTGGCGTCGATGCATCACGGCGACCTGTTCATGTCGCGCAAGGAAACGGCGATCCCGGATAGCCCGGGCTATGCGATGCGGGGCAACGAAGCCGTTGGGCGAATTGCCGCGATAGGGTCGAATGCGGCCCGAACGTCGCGGTTCAAGGTTGGCGACAGGGTGACGACATATCTCGCGTCATACGCCTGGTCGGAACAGGTCGAGTGTCCCGAAGCGCTGATCCTGGAAGCGCCCGACGACATACCCGATACAGTTGCTGCGCAATTGTACGTCAACACGGTCACCGCTTTCATGGTGTTCCGCGCGATGAGGGAAGCACTGCAGGCGCAAGGACTCAATGGGCCGGTCCTGCTGACGGGCGCCAGCTCAGCAGTGGGACGGATATTGGCGCATCTGTCGCGGGAAGCCGGACTGGACGTGATCGGTCTGACCCGCAGCGAAGCGGCCGCCCGGCGCACCGCCGAGCTCGTACCCGGCGTCCGGTTCTTTGCGACGGCGACCAGCGGATGGTTGAACACGCTAGAAGCCGAAACCGGGGGGCGGCAGTTCGCCGTCCTGGGCGATTGCGTTTCCGGTGCCTTGTTGACCGAACTCGACCCGTTAATCGCGAACAGCGCGTCGATCATAACTTATGGCGGGCTCGATCCCAACCCGATCGGGATCACCGGGCTGCAAGTCGCATCGCGCGGCATTGTCGTGCGCGGCATCCCGATTTTCCTGTGGTTCAACGCCCCGCAAGCCCAACAGCAGGCCGATATCGCCGACGCCTTGGCGCTGGGCCGCGCCCATCCAGAATTGTTCCCGACCGGCGGAGTCTATGACTTGGCCGATTGGGCGGCTGCGGTCACGGCGGTTGAGGCGCCTGGCCGGGACGGATTCGTTTTTCTCAAAATGCGATAGATTGGTGGAGGTTGATATGGACGGTTTGGATGTCGCAGCTGTTCGTCAGCTGTTGGATCGGCAGGCGATTTGGGATTGCATGACAAGCTATGCCCGCGGCATGGACCGGATGGACGTCGAATGCTGCAAGTCGGCATTCCATCCCGACGCATGGGATGATCACGGACAGGTTGTTATGCCGGGGTATGAGAATGCCGAATTCGGCGCGGAATATCATCGCCTCCGCCACCGTTACAGCCAGCATTTCCTCACCAACCATCGGTGCGAGATCACTGGCGATGAAGCGCATACGGAGACGTATTTCTACTTCGTTGGCTGCATGGCCCAGGAAGGACAGCCCGCCGAGGTCGTGGGGGGGCGCTATGTCGATCGGCTCGAACGGCGCGACGGCCAGTGGAAAATCGCAGATCGGCTCTGCTTGATTGAGTGGGGTAGCTCACTGGCGGAAGTGAACTTTGCCAGCAGGTTGGTCGATGGCGCCGAGATGGAGGACAAGCGCTCCTCCCGATCGCGCGACGACGCATCATATATGCGACCCCTCCAGATACGGCGGGAACGCAAGCTCATCCCGCTCGGCTGACGGCAAAGGCGATACCAGAGTGGATGATCGGCGACCGCTCGTGCGGTGGCTTGATCATTCATCCGGTATCCGAGGATCGATCTAGAAAGCGACTGCGTTCGCGCCCTTCAACGACAGGATCTCGCGTGCTTCGGCCGGTGTCGCAATTTCCAAGTCCAAAGCCTCCAGCACCTTGCGCATCTTGGTGACTTGTTCGGCGTTCGACGTGGCCAGCTTGCCCTTGCCGATATACAAGCTGTCTTCCAGTCCGACCCGAACGTTGCCACCCATCAGCGCAACCATCGTCGCGAACGGGATTTGCCGCCGACCGGCAGCTACGACCGACCATTGATAGTCGTCGCCGAACAAGGCGTCCGCGGTTCTGCGCATGTGCAGTAAATGTTCGACGTCGGCTGCGATCCCGCCGAGAATCCCGAAAATCGTCTGGATGAAGAAGGGTGGCTTTACCAACCCTTCGCGGACGAAATAGGCCAGATTGTACAAATGGCCGACGTCATAACATTCGAATTCGAAGCGAGCGCCGGCAGATTCTCCCAGCATTTTCACGACATACTCGATGTCCTGAAAGGTGTTCCTGAAGATCCCGTCTCGGGTGGATGCCAGGAACGGTTCTTCCCAGGAATGCTTCCAGGCGGTTTGCTTGTGGGCCAAAGGGAAAATGCCGAAGTTGAACGTGCGCATGTTGAGCGAACACATTTCTGGCTTGGCCCTGACCGCCGCCTCGATCCGCTGGTCGAGCGTCATGCCTTGCCCGCCGCCGGTCGTGATGTTCACGATGGCATTTGTCGCCTCCTTTATGCAAGGAAGAAACTCCATGAACAGGTCGGCGCGCGGCGAGGGGCGGCCATCGTCTGGTTCGCGGGCGTGCAAATGCAAAATTGCGGCGCCCGCTTTTGCCGCGGCGATCGCGTCGCGCGCGATCTCATCCGGTGTGATCGGCAGGTGGGGCGACATGCTGGGTGTGTGGATTGATCCAGTGATCGCACAGGAAATGATCACCTTGTGAGGTTTCGCGACCACGCAATTCTCCTATCAAATCGTCTCAGGCGACGGTCGGCGCGTCTCAGCGATCGCCGGCGACCTGCTGTTTGTCCGCTGCCGACACCAGCGCCGGCACAGCCGCAACGCAACTGTGGATGGCGATCGCGCTCGACAGTTGAAGCACATCGGCGATTTCTTCGGCGGATGCACCGTTTGCGAGCGCTTGGCGAATGTGCCGGCGGGTGGCGTCCGGCTGCGGCGCTACCGGGCTGGCGAAGACCGCGATCAGGATGAGTTCCTTGTCCTTCCGCGACAACGGGCCTTCCCGATAGGGGATCTCACCATAAGCCAGGAACCCCTTCACGAACGCCGGTGCCCAGCGAAACAGGTGATCGCCACCTTCGGGCCAGAACCCCGTTATGGCGACGAATTTCTCTTTTTCTGTCTCTTCTTCCGTCGTGAGCGACCGCGTCGCACTCTTCGTACCGGGGTGGAGCCGTTCGAGCTCTTCGGCCAAGATGGGCAGTCCCACCGTGTGCGGCGAATAGGCTGCCAGCATGGTCAGCTGCACTACCTCGGTCAGCTCGGCCACTGTTGCGCCTAGTCTCAGTGCGACGTCGAAGTGCATTTGCATGCCCGGCACGAACAGATGGCTGACCGCGGCATCGACGGCGATGTAAATGAACTCGCACATCTTCCGGTCGAGCCGGCCAGCGTGAAACGGCGGTTCGTGAAAGTCTAGATAGGCGGCAAGATATGCGGGCGAGAGGTCCAGCAGGCCCTGATGCCACTCTCCCCAATAGCCTCGTTTAGCGATGACCTCCGCCTTGAGCGCTTGCCCGCCAGGCGTCTCGTCGACAGTGACATCGCCCATTCCATCCTCCCCATTTCACCGTGCCGACATGAGCTTTCCGGCATTCGGTCGGACGGACTTTAGAGGTTGGGGACGACGGGCAAGAACAGGTGTTTGTGCAATGAGGCATCGCATAAACATCATTTGCAGATGGGCCCGCGCATTGACGGCGGTGGTTGGGTGGGGCGGTCAGCTGCCTTCGCACGGCATGAAGAGATTGCGATGCGAGGCGAACGTGTGGCGGATGAAGTCCGCCACGGCCCGATATCGCGCAATGTCCTTCAAGTCAGAGTGTACCGTCATCCAGATCTGCCGCGTCATCATCACTTCACTGGGCAATACGCGCTGCAATGTAGTGCCAGGCTTGATCAGGTAACTGGGCAGCAAACAGATGCCAACACCGGCCAGCACGGCCTCGTACAACGCGACCAGGCTGCTGCTGAGGAACCGGTAGGGGCTGGCGGCAAGATAGGGCGGTGTGTCGAGGTCGTGCGCGAACTGCATGTCCTCAAAATAGCCGACGAAACGATGGTCCTTCAGGTCCTCTATCGTCGCGATCGGCGGGGCGCTCGCAAGATAGTCGGGCGAGGCATACAGGTGTTCCCCGTCAGCGCCAATGGCACAGATTTGAGGTTGTGAATTAAGGAGTGTTGGGGCTTCGTCGTAGTGACGAAGGAACGAAGATGAAGCCCCAACACTCCTTGAAAAAATCGCCTGCCAAGGCCCCTGCTGAGCGTGTGGTGAAGGACATCCGGCGGCAGACCCGGCGGCATTTTTCGGCCGAAGACAAGATCCGCATTGTGCTCGATGGGCTGCGTGGCGAAGACAGCATTGCCGAACTATGCCGCAAGGAAGGCATTGCCCAGAGCCTGTATTACACCTGGTCGAAGGAGTTCATGGAAGCGGGCAAGCGGCGCCTGGCGGGTGACACGGCTCGTGCCGCGACCAGCGGCGAGGTGCAGGACCTGCGCCGCGAAGCCCGTGCCCTGAAGGAATGCGTGGCCGACCTGACGCTCGAAAACCGTCTGCTCAAAAAAAGCATGATCGCGGATGGGGGCGACGACGAATGAGATATCCCGCATCCGAGAAGCTCGAGATCATCCGGATCGTCGAGCAGTCGCATCTGCCGGCGAAGCTCACCCTCGACAAGCTGGGGATCGCACGCCGGACGTTCTACCGCTGGTACGACCGGTTCCTCGAAGGCGGACCGGAGGCGTTGGAAGATCGGCCATCGGCACCGAGCCGCGTGTGGAACCGGATCCCGCCTGACATCCATGATCAGATCATCGAACTGGCACTGGAGCAGTCCGAGCTGAGCCCACGGGAGCTGGCGGTGCGCTTTACCGACGAAAGGCGTTACTTCGTGTCGGAAGCCACGGTTTACCGCCTTCTGAAGGCCCATGACCTGATCACCAGCCCGGCCTATGTGGTGATCAAGGCCGCCGATCAGTTCCACACCAAGACCACCCGGCCGAACGAGATGTGGCAGACCGACTTCACATACTTCAAGATTATCGGGTGGGGCTGGATGTACCTGTCGACCGTGCTCGACGACTTCTCACGCTACATCATCGCCTGGAAGCTGTGCACCAACATGCGCGCCGAGGACGTGACCGACACGCTGGACATGGCACTGGCCGCATCGGGCTGCGACAGCGCCACGGTGCTGCACAAGCCAAGGCTGCTGTCGGACAATGGCCCCAGCTACATCGCCGGCGAACTGGCGGAATACATCGAGGCCCAGAAGATGAGCCATGTGCGCGGTGCCCCGCTACACCCGCAGACCCAGGGCAAGATCGAGCGCTGGCATCAGACCCTGAAAAACCGCATCCTGCTGGAAAACTACTTCCTGCCCGGCGACCTCGAGGCCCGGATCGAGGCCTTCGTCGAGCACTACAACCACCAGCGTTACCACGAGAGCCTCAGCAACGTGACGCCCGCCGATGCCTACTTCGGCAGGGCACCGGCAATCATCAAACTGCGCGAAAGGATCAAGCGACAGACCATCGAACATCGGCGCTTGCAGCACCGCAAGTTCGCCGCCTAACATCAACCCCCTGACGAGGTCCGCACTCCGCTAATCTACGCCGCGAGTTGTGCCGAATGTTCTGACGACGGACAGCATACAGGTAGAGACTGCATTCTCCCAACTTGCGGATGACCTGTCGGCCTTTCGTCGGTGCCGAAACCGAAATGGCAATGTCCGCTTCGCGCTTTGCCAGGTTAAACGGCCTGGTCGTCGCATCGAGCTCAAGCTGGAGCTCCGGATGCTCCTTGGCAAACTCCGCCAGCTTGGCCGACAGAAACAGGCCACCCAGTCCATCGGGTATGCCGATCCGGACTGTGCCGGATAGCGCGAGGTCCTTGTCGGATACGCTTTCTTCGGCTCCCGTCGCCAAGGCTTCAATAGATTCTGCGGTCGCGAGCAAGCGAGTGCCAGCATGGGTCAGTAGGAAGCCGCGATCGCGCGGCTCGAACAGTTTGACGTTGAGCGAGTCTTCGAGCGCGTCGATCCGGCGGCGGACCGTTGTGTGGTCGACCTTCAACTGCATCGCTGCGGTCGTCGGGCTCCCGGTGCGCGCCATCGCCAGAAAAAATCTGAGATCATTCCAGTTGAACTGCACGCGACTTTCCCTCCCGCAACGCGGCTTCTGCGGCCGCTAGGCTCATAACGTAGACAATCTGCCGTGCATTTCCACTCTCACCGTATCAGGCGATGGCTGAATGGGCAGCGGCCTTATATGGCTAGAAAATCGATGAACGGATTTAGCCGGTAAGATATAATTCTTGCCGATACGTCAGCTGAACGAGGTGGGCTGACGGCTGGAATCCTTGCCATGTCCATTCGCAAAAACGCGCCTAGTCCACGTCCAAGAGACAGCACTAGGCTGGAGTCGTCCTCGTGCACGGGGTGAGGAACAGCGAATTCGCTGGCAGATGTAAGAAAAGAGGAGAGTTGAGGGTGGCGGCAACGACCGAGGCGTCCATAAGCGGTAGTTGTGATCCGCGCTTCTGGCCGGTGCGGGAAGAATTCGAGCGCAAC
This sequence comes from Sphingomonas sp. TX0543, assembly GCF_048565505.1. Taxonomy (NCBI): domain Bacteria; kingdom Pseudomonadati; phylum Pseudomonadota; class Alphaproteobacteria; order Sphingomonadales; family Sphingomonadaceae; genus Sphingomonas; species Sphingomonas sp. TX0543. Next base: position 3,300,235 of record NZ_JBLZUS010000002.1, on the reverse strand, counting down.
TTTGCCGAACGCGGCGAAATCGGTGGGTCGGTTGCCATCTATCTCGAAGGGAAACTCGTCGTCGACCTGTCTGGAGGTGTGCTGGCCAAGGACTCGAGCTCCGCCTGGACGCGTGACACGCTTGTTCAGGTTTTTTCGGCGACGAAGGGGATGTCCGCGGCCTGCATTCATGTTCTCGCCGATCGCGGCTTGCTCGATTTCGCCGCACCGGTTGCTGAATATTGGCCCGAATTCGCCGAGAACGGGAAGGGCGGCATCACGGTCGGCATGGCCTTGGCGCATCAGGCTGGCTTGCCGTTCTGGGAGGAATCTGTTCCGCGGGACGGGCTCCTCGACTGGTCGTTCGCGACGACAGCGATTGCGAAGCAAAAGCCAATCTGGGAACCGGGCACCGCTCACGGTTATCATGGCATGACCAGCGGCTTTATCTGGGGCGAGATCGTTCGGCGCATTACGGGCAAGACGATTGGCACATTTTTGCGCGATGAAGTGGCCGGTCCGCTCAAAGCCGATATCTGGATTGGATTGCCGGACAGCGAGGAGCCGCGCGTTACGCCCGTCGTCCTCGCCGACTTCGATCCGAATTCGCGATTGTTCGCAAAGGCAGTCGCCGAGCCCGATTGGTTCGGCAATCGCATGCTCAGCAATTGCGGCAACCTGTTCGACCCCGATGTCATCAACACGCGCGCCTTCCGCGTTGCCGAGGGGCCGGCGACGGGCGGCGTGGCGTCCGCGCACGGTCTGGCCCGACTTTACGCGCCGTTGTCGATGGATGGATCGCTCGACGGAATTCGCATTGTCAGTCCTGCCGCTCAGCCGTGGATGCGCGGCGTCCGATCGGCAGCCGACGTCGATCAAATGCTGCGTATCCCCACTAGCTTTACTCTGGGATTCTCCAAGACCTGGGGCGATCGGCGAATGGGCGATGGCAATTACATGATCCTGGGCGAAGATGCTTTCGGCACGCCCGGGATGGGGGGTAGCATCGGATTCGCCGATGGCGATGCCCGCCTGTCGTTCGGCTATGTGATGAACCAACTTGGCGGCGGGGTCGCAATGAACCAGCGGGGGCAAAGTCTGGTCGACGCCGCTTATCGTGCGGTCGGTTTTTCGTCGGACGCCGCCGGCTATTGGGCGCGCTGACCGAACAATGTCGAGGCAGTACGAAAGTGCTTGTCGAGCCAGGCTACGGCTCAGAATTAGCGCAAGTATTCCCGTCAATAGCGTCTTTTGTGCAAGTCCTCGTTGCACAAATAACATGCTGCCGGGAGCAGCGAAATCGGTACGATCGATTGATCGGGGCAGACTGCAACAAGCGTAACAACAGTGGAGAGGCAATCGTAATGGCGCGTTCCCCAGTCCAAAGCTCGTTCGACGCTGTGCCGATGAAGTTTGCTATCGCCGTCGCGGCCGACGCGATCTGGACGGACGGCCGCCATGGTGCGCTGGCATCGCGCGATTTGTTACTGGAAACCGCCAGCTCGGGTCAGATGGCGGCAATCGAATTGCGCGCGCACGACGGCGGGTCCTTTGAGGGATGGCCCGATGTCGATGTCGCGACGTTCATCTTCTTCTACGTGATCGAAGGAGAGGTCAGCTTCGAGATGGATGATGGCCACCGCGTCACAATGGGGCGCCGCGAAGCGGTGCATTTGCCCTTCCTCCGTCATGTTGTGCGCACGCATTATTCCGATGACTTCCGCGCCGCTGAAGTACGTTCGCCGGGCTCCGCGTCACCGAGCGACTTGGTGCCGCTCTTACAGGTTCCCGAGGCCGGAGAGAACGGCAATTGGGAAGAACAGATCGTCCGCAATCGCGCGGAACTGTTCATTAGGGGCGATGGGCCCCGCGCGTTCTTCACGTATCGCGACCTGGGAACGGCCGGCGTGACCGAACGGCGAATCCACATCCACGATGGTGACGGCGCCAAGCAGCCGATGGCGGGCGGCACGGGGTGGCATAATCATTCGATGAGCCAGTTGTTCTTCGTTCTGGAGGGGGCGGCGACTCTGTCGGTCGAGGGGCATGGGACGCATCACATGGTTCCCGGCGACGTGATGATCATCGGCAAGCGCATGTCGCACAATGTTAGCTCATATTCGGAAGGGTATAACGTGTTCGAGGTCTGCCTGCCGGCCGACTACGACACATTGGATCAGCCCGCGCCCGCTGCAATGGCGGAGGTCGTCAATTGACCGTTCGGGAGGGCACGCTTGCCGTTCTGGGAGCCAAGTACGAGATCGAGCAGGCGTTGCTGCGATACACGCGTGGCGTCGATCGGAAGGACTGGGAACTCGTCCGCTCTGCGTATCGCGCGGATGCGATCGACATCCATGGCGATTTCAACGGCACGATCGACGAATTCATTGCTTATCTGGTGAAACGGCATGAGAATATCGAGCAATCCCTCCACGCCATCTGCAATTCAGCCTTCGATTGGAAGGGCGAGGATGTGGCGATCGTCGAAACCTACTACATTTGCTACCAACGGTTGAAATCGGCGGACCATGTCGAGGATGCGTTCGGCACCGTCGAGCTGGACGATGACCAGACGCTGCAGATCACCGCCGTCGGACGGTATATCGATCGGTTCGTACGTGAGGACGCGACTTGGCTGATCGCGCATCGGCAAGTCACGTTCGATGTGCTGAAGGCGGACCCAACCCCGTTGGGCGGTGGATTGCCGCCGACGATCATCCACTCGCGGCGCGATACGGATGACATATTGTGGCAGGAATTGAAAGGGTAACGGTCGGCGTCGAGGCGCAATTCAACTGCGCGCAGTGTAAACGGGGTCGTCAGGGTGCGAGCCGCCGATCGTAACCGATCCGCCAAAGCGCGCAGCACGTTCGCCTTCCGGCATCGGGAGCCGTTCCATATAGTCGAAGACGACCGTCCGGTCCTTCACCTTCCAGGCCGCGCCGCGCTTTTCGAACCAATCCAGATACCGCCCCTTTTGGTGGGCGTTGACGATGCCGTCGGCCGTCGGAATTTCGTTCCACGCTGAAAAGTAGGACTCGACCCAAGCGCCGCCTTCGCGGAATTCGATCAGGATATTGTGCACCTGGTGGATGCCCGGTTCGGTCACGCGAAACGCCTTGAGCGCGAATTCGATGAACCCATCCGCGCTGCCTGAATAGGCACCGTGCCGGTCGGTTGCGTCAGGCCAGTAGATCGAACGCAGAAGCTGTTCGTCGGCACGATCCACAGCCCGACAATAGCGATACATGCATTCCTTGATGGCCTCGCGATCGGCGAGTTCGTCAATGGTCATTGATCCCTCTTATTCGGAAATCGACTGGTGGCCTTGCCACGACCGGTGTCGCCACGTGTCAGGTCAGCCATTCTCGGTTGCGGGCATGAGGCGCGCCATCGCATCGAGGAATATTTGCGGCGGCATTGCCACGGTCGGCAGATCGTGCTGCCAGAGCAGGGTCAATCGACGGTGCTTCATCTTCAGCGCCCCGTCGAACCGAACGATATGTTCATCGTAGCAGATGCCCATTTCGTAGCGCCGGCTTTCGCCGTCGCGCTCATACATGTGGGACGCGATGCAATACGTCTTGCCGGCGAAGTGATCGCCGTCCCACCACCCGAGATGATTGCCGATCAGGTGCTGCGTCGCGCTGAAACAATTCAGCGCGTCCATACCCCGGCGGATGGCAGGCCAGCCGGACACGCTCCCCCGCGAATTTTCATAGGTGATGTCAGGCGTCACCAAAGCTTCGGCATCATCATATCGACGAGAATCGATCAGATAGATGAACATGTCCGTCGTCAGAACATTCGGCACAACTCGCGGCGTAGATTAGCGGAGTGCGGACCTCGTCAGGGGGTTGATGTTAGGCGGCGAACTTGCGGTGCTGCAAGCGCCGATGTTCGATGGTCTGTCGCTTGATCCTTTCGCGCAGTTTGATGATTGCCGGTGCCCTGCCGAAGTAGGCATCGGCGGGCGTCACGTTGCTGAGGCTCTCGTGGTAACGCTGGTGGTTGTAGTGCTCGACGAAGGCCTCGATCCGGGCCTCGAGGTCGCCGGGCAGGAAGTAGTTTTCCAGCAGGATGCGGTTTTTCAGGGTCTGATGCCAGCGCTCGATCTTGCCCTGGGTCTGCGGGTGTAGCGGGGCACCGCGCACATGGCTCATCTTCTGGGCCTCGATGTATTCCGCCAGTTCGCCGGCGATGTAGCTGGGGCCATTGTCCGACAGCAGCCTTGGCTTGTGCAGCACCGTGGCGCTGTCGCAGCCCGATGCGGCCAGTGCCATGTCCAGCGTGTCGGTCACGTCCTCGGCGCGCATGTTGGTGCACAGCTTCCAGGCGATGATGTAGCGTGAGAAGTCGTCGAGCACGGTCGACAGGTACATCCAGCCCCACCCGATAATCTTGAAGTATGTGAAGTCGGTCTGCCACATCTCGTTCGGCCGGGTGGTCTTGGTGTGGAACTGATCGGCGGCCTTGATCACCACATAGGCCGGGCTGGTGATCAGGTCATGGGCCTTCAGAAGGCGGTAAACCGTGGCTTCCGACACGAAGTAACGCCTTTCGTCGGTAAAGCGCACCGCCAGCTCCCGTGGGCTCAGCTCGGACTGCTCCAGTGCCAGTTCGATGATCTGATCATGGATGTCAGGCGGGATCCGGTTCCACACGCGGCTCGGTGCCGATGGCCGATCTTCCAACGCCTCCGGTCCGCCTTCGAGGAACCGGTCGTACCAGCGGTAGAACGTCCGGCGTGCGATCCCCAGCTTGTCGAGGGTGAGCTTCGCCGGCAGATGCGACTGCTCGACGATCCGGATGATCTCGAGCTTCTCGGATGCGGGATATCTCATTCGTCGTCGCCCCCATCCGCGATCATGCTTTTTTTGAGCAGACGGTTTTCGAGCGTCAGGTCGGCCACGCATTCCTTCAGGGCACGGGCTTCGCGGCGCAGGTCCTGCACCTCGCCGCTGGTCGCGGCACGAGCCGTGTCACCCGCCAGGCGCCGCTTGCCCGCTTCCATGAACTCCTTCGACCAGGTGTAATACAGGCTCTGGGCAATGCCTTCCTTGCGGCATAGTTCGGCAATGCTGTCTTCGCCACGCAGCCCATCGAGCACAATGCGGATCTTGTCTTCGGCCGAAAAATGCCGCCGGGTCTGCCGCCGGATGTCCTTCACCACACGCTCAGCAGGGGCCTTGGCAGGCGATTTTTTCAAGGAGTGTTGGGGCTTCATCTTCGTTCCTTCGTCACTACGACGAAGCCCCAACACTCCTTAATTCACAACCTCAAATCTGTGCCATTGGCGCTGACGGGGAACAAGATGCAGCGAAGCGCAAACTCGCCGCCTGCGTCAGCGCCCAAAACGAGCCGAAAATACTGTCGGCACCTGCGACCGTAATTCTAGCCACGGACAATCATTTTCACAACCATCTACCAAGCCTTTTCCCGCATAATCAGACTGCGAAGAGTTGGTTCGAACACGATGCTGCTTTGCGCGAAACGTCGGCCTTCCGTAACGGGACGCTTCAGGGGGCGTATTTGATCATTGCGGCTCGTGCGCTCGGCTTAGACACGGGACCGATGTCCGGATTTGACAATGCCAAGGTCGATGAGGCTTTCTTCGTAGGCAGTCCGCACATAAGGACAAATTTCATCTTGACGCTCGGATACGGCGATCCAAGCAGCATTTTTGAGCGCTTGCCGCGTCCAAAATTTAGGACGTTCAATAGGATTTGGTAAATTATTGCGATTGGGTCGCAAATGTGCGCGCTTAAGGGAGTAGGTCGGTTCGATCGCGGCAGCACCTAGCTTGTCGATGCATCTTCTTTATGATCGACTAAACCCAGGTTCATTGATCGACTGACGAAAGCCACGGCTACACCTTGCGGCTGTTCGTGACGGAGGGCCTGGATGAATTGCGTGCCTGACGCCTGATCCTCGATCAGGATCGTCTTGGATTCGTACTGGCGTGAGAGCCGGATAGGGCGCGCACCGGCAAAACCGCGCAAATCCGCGGGGCTCGAGATCGTGGTGGGCCACTATTCGACCTCTATTTGTGATTCCACCTTCTTATTCCCCTGCAAAAAAGGGGCAAGCGACCAGAGCGTGGTTCGGCGCCGACTGCGCGCACAGCCAGCCAGTCCGTCACGCGCACCTGTCACAGTGGCCATCATCCTCGGAGCGGCGCAGTTTGGTGGGTTTTGCACGGTCTGTGTAAATTTCGGAGAAAGTAAAGCGGATAGAGTATGGCCAACAAAAGGGGGCCTTCGCTGTGGCCCTTTGCTGAGTTTACACGGCGCCGCGTGGAGGGTTCAGCGGAGCATGTGCTGGTGATCGCTCCAAGAGTGCGTAAGCGGCTGCGCGGTTAGGGATTGCGCTGATATTTTTGCTGGCGGGCCGACTGATGGGTGACAGCGTTTCGCTTCTGGCGCCTCACGCCAAGGGCGACTTGCTGGATTGTGGCCTTTCCTGCCGCGACTTTAGCGCAAGAAGAAAGTGAGCACGACGAACCCCAGAATCATAAGCAGGGTCGTGACCCCATAGGCGTGGATAGCCCAAGCCTCGCGCGACACACTTTGCGACAGTTCCTCGATGAGATCGGCATGATGGTCACGAATATCGGCGAGCGCCTGGCGCCGGATATGGTCGATGAGCCGATCCAGTCCGGATTTGCCGTCCTGCAGCTCCACCGCACGACCGAGTACGCCTTCAACGCGAACCAGATCCTGGCTGGCGGCGAGGATCGCGGCGCAAAGATTTTCGGTTTGAAGCGCCACCGCGCTCATCCGATCCGCAGCGATGTTGAGCTTCGCAATGCTGCGAGTGGCGGCCTGCTCCATGTAAGTGGCAAGCCGTAGCGCGAGCGCGCGGAGTTCCTTGCCGGCCTCGCGCGAATTATCCACCACCTCGTCGGACGCGGCGATGGCCTGCAGGATATAGCCCACGAGATTTTCGTTGCCCTTGAGGATCGCGGTCAACAGGAACACCGCATCATCGTCGGCGAGCCGACGCTCGTGCGCGAAGCGCAGGATCGCCTCGACCTCGTCGCTGTGACCGTAATAGAAGCGCTCGAGGAGCTTGCGGGCGGAGACGGGCGGCATTGCCCCCCCGTTGTCTTCGGTGGTCATCAATATGCCTTGCACTCGACGTCTTCCATGCCGAGCGTGTCGGCGATGGAGCGCAACTGATCCATCCAGCTGTTGAGCCAGTTGCGGACGTTTGCGGCGTCATAGATTTTCCACGGTGCCTGCCGGTAGGTGACGGCGTCACCATAGGTGAGGCTCATCGCCTCGGCGACCGCGTTGGCGCCCGCCGCGAGCGCGGGTGCAACGATCAGCCGGCCGCCGGCCTCCTCGAACAGCTTGCGCGTGCGGCCACCGACATTGCGCCCATAGCGATCGGAGAACCCGTGGGTGTCCCACAGCCGATAGTCGGCTTCCTCGACCCCGACCGAGCTTCTGACGGCCACGTACGTCGCGTCGGGGCCGAACGTCTGGATAGCTGTTGATTTCCGCTGAGAGTTGACCCGGGATTTTCATCGAGAAGTGACCCGGGTTGAAGATATGTCCCGCGATGCGGGTGATGGGTCAAGCTGGCGATTTTTCCTTTCGTGGTTTGGGCGCCGCGGCGGCGGTGCTGGCTCTGAAGCGGAAGCTGTCGTTTCCGGTCTCCAGGATGTGGCAGTGGTGCGTGAGCCGATCGAGCAGCGCGGTCGTCATCTTGGCATCGCCGAACACGCCGGCCCACTCGCTGAAGCTGAGGTTGGTGGTGATGACGACGCTGGTGCGCTCGTAGAGTTTGCTGAGCAGGTGGAACAGCAATGCCCCGCCTGACGAGCTGAACGGCAGGTAGCCGAGCTCATCGAGGATCACGAGGTCGAGACGCAGCAGCCGATCGGCCAGCTGGCCGGCCCTGTTCATGGCCTTTTCCTGCTCGAGCGCGTTGACCAGGTCAACGGTGGCGAAGAAGCGGACCTTCTTGCGATGATGCTCGACCGCCTGGATGCCGAGCGCGGTGGCGATGTGGGTCTTGCCGGTGCCCGGCCCGCCGATCAGCACGACGTTGTGGGCGCCGTCGATGAACTCGCCGCGGTGCAGCTGGCGAACCATGGCTTCATTGATCTCGCTGGAAGCGAAGTCGAAGCCGGCGAGGTCCTTGTAGGCCGGGAAGCGGGCGGCCTTGATCTGGTAGGCGATCGAGCGGACCTCGCGCTCGGCGACCTCGGCCTTGAGCAGCTGTGACAGGATCGGCACCGCGGTATCGAAGGCCGGCGCCCCCTGTTCGACGAGTTCGCTGACGGCTTGGGCCATGCCGTACATCTTCAGACCGCGAAGCATGACCACGACGGCGGCGCTGGCAGGATCATGACGCACGGGCGGTCTCCTTGTTGCGGAGCGCGTCGTAGCGCTCGACGTTAGCCCTGGGCTCGCGGACCAGGCTCAGCGCCTGTGGGGCGTCGATTCTCGGCGGGGTGCCAGCTTTGCCGTCGGTCAGCCGGTGCAGGATGTTGAGGATGTGGGTCTTGGCCGGAACGCCGGCTTCGAGCGCCAGCTCGACGGCGCAAAGCACCGCCTGCTCGTCGTGCTGCAGGACGAGGGCGAGGATCTCGACCATCTCCCGGTCGCCGCCGGGGCGCTTGAGAAGATGGCCCTGCAGCCGCCGGAACGCATCAGGCAGCTCGGCGAAGGGCGCGCCATTGCGCAGGGCGCCAGGCTTGCGCTGGATCACCGCCAGATAGTGCCGCCAGTCATAGACCGTCCGCCCCGGCAGGTGGTGCGAGCGTTCAATGATCCGGTCATGCTCGCACAGGATCTGGCCTTCGGCGGCGATGACGATTCGGTCAGGGTAGACGCGTAGGCTGACCGGCCGGTTGGCGAAGGATGCCGGCACGCTGTAGCGGTTGCGCTCGAAGTGCACGAGGCAGGTCGGCGAGACCCGCTTGGCGTGCTCGACGAAGCCGTCGAAGGTCCGCCCCAACGGCATCAGGCTGACTACCTCGTCGGCCCAGGCATCGCCGATCGTGCCGGGCAGGACGCCATGCTGGATCTGGCCCCATTGCTCGATGCAGCGCTGTTCGAGCCAGGCGTTGAGTGCCGCCAGATCGGGGAAGCTGGGCAGCGGCTGCCACAGTCGGCGCCGGGCATCCTGGACATTCTTCTCAACCTGTCCCTTCTCCCAACCGGCGGCCGGGTTGCAGAAATCCGGCTCGAACAGGTAGTGGCTGGCCATCGCCGCGAACCGGGCATTAACCTGCCGGACCTTGCCGGCACCGATCCGGTCGACCGCGGTCTTCATGTTGTCGAAGATCCCGCGCCGGGGGACGCCGCCGAGAACCCGGAACGCCTGGGTCAGCGCATCGAACAGCATCTCGTGGGTCTGGAGCAGATAGGCTCTGACGATGAACGCCCGGCTGTGCGACAGCTTGCTGTGCGCCACCTGCAGCTTGGTCCGCTCGCCGGCAATGATCGCCCAGTCCTCGCTCCAGTCGAACTGGAACGCCTCGCCCGGCGCGAACGCCAGCGGGACGAAAGTACCGCGGCCGCTGGTCTGGGCATCACGCTGCCGCTCGGCCTTCCAGGTGCGAACGAAGGCCGCGACGCGGTTGTAGGATCCGTCATAGCCCAGCACGACCAGATCGGCGTGCATCTGCCTGGCGGTGCGCCGCTGCTTACGCGACCGGCCCGCCTCGATCCGTAGCCATGCCGACAGCTTCTCGGCGAACGGGTCCAGCTTGCTTGGCCGCTCGGGAACCTTGAACTTCGGCTCTACCGTGCCGGCGCGCAGGTACTTGCGGATCGTGTTGCGCGACAATCCGGTGCGTCGCTCAATCTCCCGGATCGGCATCCCTTCGCGGAAATGCCAGCGCCGGATTACGCTCAATAACGCCATGTCGATCACTCCTTGATCCCCCGACGCAAATGCCAGGGGGAAGCTCAGAACATGGGTCACTTCTCAGTGGAAACTTTGGACCTTCCCGGGTCAGCTCTCAGCGGAAATCAACAGGGTAGACTAAGTGAGCTTGATCCGCGCTGCCCAGTCGATTTCGCTCATTGCGGCTAAGATCGCGTCCCATGCTATGCACGAGAAATCGATCCGATGGAGCGCTTCATGCAGCGTATGAATCCGCGGCTCCGATCCGTACCGACCGCCGGTGCTGACCGGCGCATGGCCGCAGATCTGGTCAAGCGTCTTGTCGGTGATCCCCGCATCGTTGCCCTTGGCCTTGAACGCATGGCGGGTCGAATAGAACACCAGCCGTTTGTCCTCGGACACGTAGCGGTCGATGACCCGGTTGGCACGCTGGCTGGCCTCCTTGGTGCGCTTGCCGACCTTGTTTTCCTTCAGGTCGGGGAACAGCTGCGTCTGACCCAGCCGGCGTAGCGTTTCGCAATAGTCGAGAAATCCAAGGTCGATCAGCTTGCGGTGGACGGGAATCAGCCGGATCGAGCCTTCGGTCTTGACCGACTTGTTCTCGCCATCGTCATCGAACGCATATTCGTCGATGTCGAGATAGATCATGTCACCGTCCCGCTTGACGTCGGCGAGCGCGAGTTGGCCGACTTCCTCGAGTCTGGCGCCGGTCGTGATCGCGATCAGGAAGATCCAGAACAATGTGGCATCACTGATGCGCGACGCCGATGCCCAGCTCGACGGGTTGGTGAACAACGGGGCGGCGCACAGCTGCGTCAACTCGCCGTCCTGGGAACTGCGCCGCTTCTTCTTGGTCTTGCTGTAGCCGATGATGGTGATGCCGACCCCGGTGTTGGTCGCGATCCAGCGCTGCTGGAAAGCATAGGTTAGCAACGCTTGCAGCGCCCCGATCCGCTTCTTGAGCGTCTGCGGCGAGCATTTGGGCAATGATGATGCATGCTTCTTCAACCGTTCGCGGAACGGCAGCTGGCGATCGGCCCGCGGCATCGACGAGGGTAGATCCTTGGCCGCGTCGCGATAGTCGAACAGCAGGTCGGCATCGATCGTCGAAACCGCTATGTCGCCCGCGAAATCGATGAAGTCATCGACCGATGCCTCATATTCCTGCGCGCTCTGCAGGCGCGGCTGATTACCGGCCTTCCATTCGTTAAACAGTGTCTTGAGTCGCATCGTCGGGCGCAGCCGCGGCTGCGGCACGCGTGGGCGGCGATCCGCGAGGCGAGCCCGGTTGAGCTCCTCGTCGCCAGTCCGCTTGTCGTCGAGCTGCGCAAGAAACGCCTTGCCCAGTTCGTCGTCAGAGAAGCGGTCGGCGCCGGGATCGGCGGCGCGCAACCGCGTAATCGGTCCTGCGAGGGCAGGGCGCCAAAGAGGTTCGTCCTCGTGCCACCGTGCTCTGATCCAGTTATTGCCGACCTTTTCTGGATTTCCTTCGTAGCTCTCGTCGAGCATCGCGTCGTAGCGATCGCGGCTGGCGTGAACCGCCGACCAGTCGGTGTTGGCCGCGGGCCCATACGTCGCGGGCGGGAAGATGTCGCCGACCCCGGCGCTGACGCTGCCGCCGACCGTGGCATCCAACTCCATCAACGTCGCGATCAGGCGTTCGCCACCGGATAGACCAGGCTTCGTGGCCGGTGTCTCGAACCAGCGTCGGACCAGGGCGCCTGGCGTCGGCACCAACATTCCTTCTGCCATCAACCGGCGTGCTTCGGCAAGCCGCTCCTCGAACGCGGCATTCTCGCGCGCGAAGCCGATTTTAGCGATCGCCGGATCCTTGGTGCGCAGCGACACCTTCACCAAAGCCTTGCCGTCGAAGGCCGGCCGCAGGGGCTCGGGCACCCCGCGGCGGAAGTACAACACCCCGGTGCGGGGATCTTTAAATGGGGTTGCCATAACGCATTTCTTCACGTGTTTTGTACCCATCCTTTGTACTCATGGATGGTGCAAACAACGTAAATCACGCGATTTCCGGTGCTTGGCCGGAAATGGTGACCCCTACGGGACTCGAACCCGTGTTTTCGCCGTGAGAGTACTGATTTTAAAGCATTCTGGATGCGCTCGGACACGTTCATGTCTATTTTAACTAATTATAATAAATGGAAAATATCCATGACCGTCCGATTTCGTCCGAGGGGGTATATTACACGATTTTACACGATTTTTTTTCCTGCTACAACGACCAGGTTCCGGCGCGCGCGGCCGTAACTTCCCGCGTCAAGCGGTATCCGGATGCTAGCATTACGTAGGTGCTCGATGAGTAGGCAGGTCCAGGAAGCGAATCTCCAAGTTCGAGCGGCTCGACAAAGGCTCAGGGCGAGGGCGGAGCCGTATTGGCGCGCGCTCGAAGAGGGGCGTCACCTGGGATACTTTAAGGGTCTGAAGCGCAGCAGATGGGTCGCGCGGATGCGTGTTCCGTCCGGCGACGAGCTTGTCTATTTGACCTATCGCCTCGCGTTGTGTGACGATTCCGAGGAGGCCGACGGCGATCGAATCCTCAATTGGAGCCAGGCAAAGCAGAAGGCTGAACATTGGTTTGCGTCACAATTGCGCGCGGGTTCAAAAACCCGCATCGGCCCGCAAACCATCAAGCTGGAGGAAGCGGCGACCGCTCTAAACGAGTTGACTGTGAAGGAGGCAGTGGATGCCTACGTCACCATGCGCGACGCGCGCGACAAGGCGAGGATTGGGCGCGCTGTAAAATCGGATGCCCATCGATTGAAGCTGCACGTGCTGGAGGGCAGTGAATTAGGCCATTTGCCACTCGATTCTCTTTCGGAGGACAACCTCCGCGCATGGACCGATGGGCTGGCCGATATGAAGGCCAGCACACGCAAACGGCTGGTGAATGATTTCAAGGCTGCACTCAACGACACGTATCGCCGGCATCGAAAGGTTCTGCCGCCGGATTTTGCGATCATCATCAGGCACGGGCTTGTCGCGCAGTCCGTTCCGGAAGGTGAGGCCGATTCTGGCGTGCGCGAAAATCAGATTTTGACGGACCAGCAAGTCGCTAGGCTGATTGCGACGTCGATGTCGCTCGACCCGGATGGGGATGCGGCTCGGGTGATCATATTGCTGGCGGCGACGGGCGCGCGCTTTTCGCAACTCCGTCGGATGCAAGTCCGGGACGTACAATGCGACCAATCGAGGTTGATGGTCCCGCCATCGCGGAAAGGAAAGGGAAAAACGGTTTCCCGTATCCGCGTCCAAGTGGGGGCCGATGTCCTTGCTGCCCTGGAGCCTATCCTCGTTTCGCGCCCCGCTTCCGCCACGCTTTTGGAGCGCTGGCGACATAAGCAGACGGCACCGGCAACCTGGGTGCGCGCGGATCGTGGAGCATGGCAAACGGCGTCGGAACTGACGCGATTCTGGAAGAAAGTGGCGGATCAGGAAAATCTGCCGAATCTCGTGCCCTATGCGCTTCGACACAGCTCGATCGTCAGGGGTATCAGAGTGGGTCTTCCCATTCGGCTCGTGGCGGCATTGCACGATACCTCTGTCGCAATGATCGAACGCCATTATTCAAGATGGATTACTGAGGGTCTCGATGATTTGGCCGCAAAGGCAGTAGTACCCCTAATTACTATGACTGACGCCGCTGTCTCGGACAGCGAGGCCGATTCAGGTCCCGATTAGTGGTCTCAACGCTCTTGCCTTTCACACACGTTGCTCTGCTGGATTAGCTCAAATCGCTTGGCGCCCCCTCAGGCCGACAATCTCAAGAGTCTGACGGGTCGCGGCGTTTCGGCGGTTGTCGTTGAAGATGAAGTGCTCATCGGCAAAGCCGAGATGTTCGGCACTGCCGGCATTGCCCCGCTGTCGGCCGAGATGACGGCCGCTATCGAGAAGCTGCGCGCTAGCGGGCAGACTAGCATAATCGCGCGCCGCTACGATAAAGACCTTGGCGCGATCGGCCTGCTCGATACGCCGCGGGAGGCGGCGAAGGCTACGCTCAGAAATCTGCGCGCGATCGGCATCAAACGGATGGTTATGATTTCGGGCGATCATCAGCGAGCAGCCGATGCGATCGCCATGGAAGTCGGCATCGATGAGGCATGGGGTGACCTTATGCCGGAAGACAAGGTTGAGGCGGTCAAGAAGCTCCGCGCCGAAACCAAGGTCGCCATGGTTGGTGACGGCGTTAACGACGCCCCAGCCATGGCGACGGCGACGGTAGGGATCGCCATGGGCGCCGCCGGGTCGGACGTGGCCTTGGAGACGGCCGACGTGGCTCTGATGGCAGACGATTTGGCACATTTGCCATTCGCGGTCGGACTTAGTCGCAGCACGCGCTGGGTCATCCGCCAGAACGTGTTCGTGAGCCTCGGCGTTGTCGCATTCCTCGTGCCCGCGACGATCCTCGGGCTCGGTATCGGCCCTGCGGTCATGATGCACGAAGGGTTGACCTTGCTGGTCGTCTGCAACGCGCTCCGGTTGCTCGCCTATCGGAACAAAGGGAATACGTAATGAGCAACCGGCTCCCCAAATTGGTCTGTATCGCCTACCGATAGCTGCTGTTAACCGCGCGTGGAGAAACACTCTCAACCGGCGCGGGATTTTAGCCCCCGATCGGCGAACACATCGCCTCAAAATCGGGCGGCAAAATTTTCATTGCCTCGTCCACGATCGCGCGGATCGGCCGCAAAGGATGATCAGCCGGAACCCGAGCCTCGCAACTCATATAGGAAAACAAACCCGCCGTTTACCTGTCGCCGCCGCGCATCGCATCGCCCTCTCATCACCCCGACGATACTGAATCACCCTAAACCTCATCGGGGAAGGCTTTTTTCGCGCCCTGTTAGACCAACCAGGCATTAGTGGTCGCAATGAGCAGAAGAACGCCAAGCGCTCCGCGATAGATGACGAATGGCCAAGCGGAGAATCGCTCAAGGACCCGCATCAGCGCCCAAATGGCTGCGAATGCAGAAACGGACGCGACAACCAGTCCGAGGGCCAAAACGGACCAGCCCTGTGTGTCGAGATGAGCTTTGTTCAGCTCCGTTAACTCCTTCGATCCGGCGACAGCGATCGCCGGGATACCCAGCAGGAAGGAGAAGCGTGCCGCCTCCTCGCGCTTGAAGCCAAGGGCCAAAGCCGCAGTTAGGGTCGAACCCGATCGCGAGACGCCAGGAATCAAGGCACCAACCTGAGCGAGCCCGATCAGAAGCGCATCGACAAGCGAGGAACTCTCGACGGTCCGGCGATGACGGGCCGTGATCTCGGTCATCGCCATCAGGAGTGCCATGCAGAGACAGGCCCAGCCAATCACCGTAAGACTGCGAAGGGGCGAGTTGCATGTGTTGAGGCTGTTGGACAGGAGGGCACCCGCCAGCACGATCGGGACTGTCGCAAGAGCGATCCAGATCGCCAGACGGAAATTGGGATCGGCGAACTGCCGACGGCTGATTGCCGATATAGAACCGACCACCAGGCGGCGAACGTCCTGCCAGAAATAGCTGATGACGGCAGCGAGCGCGGCGAGCTGCATCGCGGCCGAAAAAGCGGAGCCGGGATCTCGCCATCCCAACAGGGCGGGCACGATGCGCATATGGGCCGTCGAGGAAATCGGCAGAAGTTCGGTGATACCTTGCACCACTCCCAATAGTGCGACCTTGGCATAGCCCAGTGTCACGAAACCCGTGTCGACCCCTGCGGCACATTGTCCGGTCATATCAGTGCATTCCTCCTGGGTGTTGGATGCCCGTAGATCGTCGCTTTGCTGTCCTGGATAATCGGATTATCGCACTCGCTGATCTCGACCGACAAGACGCATGCCATTGAGAACGACCAGGAGCGACGCTCCGACATCCGCCGCGATCGCGCCCCAGAGGGACGCCATGCCAATCAGCGTCAGGCCTGCGAACACGAGCTTCACCGCCAGCGAGAAGCCAATGTTCTGCCGGACGATGGCGAGCGTCGCCCTCGAATGCCGAATGAGCCACGGCAGACGGGAGAGGTCGTCCTGCATCAGTGCGATGTCCGCTGTCTCGATCGCCGCATCGCTGCCAATCGCGCCCATCGCGATGCCAAGACCGGCGCGCGCCATGGCCGGCGCGTCATTGACGCCGTCCCCGACCATCCCGACATGGCCGTGTTGCGCTACCAGGCTTTCTATCGCTTCGACCTTCTGTTCGGGAAGCAACTCGGCGTGGACCTCATCGATACCGGTATTGCGCGCGATGGATTGGGCAGGCGCGTGGCCATCGCCAGTCAACATCACGACCCGGGCGATGCCAAGTTCATGCAGTTGCGCGACGATCTGTCTGGCCTCGGGACGCACCGCGTCACCGACCGCAATAAGTCCGATGACTGCCTCCGCTTTACCGACGATGATCCCGGTCAGACCAGCTGCGGCTATCCGATGCAAATGGGCGGTGAGCGCATAATCGCCAGCGTCCTCAAGTCGCTCTACAAGATAGCCCGGCGATCCGACCCAGGCCTCGCGACCGTCGATCGCACCAACCACGCCTTTGCCGGGCAATGCTGTCACGGACTTTGCGGGGACCACGTCAACGCCGCGTTCCGCCGCGGCATCGAGGATCGCACGCGCAATCGGGTGCTCGCTTCGCGCTTCGATCGCAGCCGCGATCGCCAGTAATTCAAGCTCGTCTCGGCCGTCAAACGGGACCAGCTCGACCACCTTGGGACGCCCAAGCGTGAGCGTGCCCGTCTTGTCGATGGCGATCGCGGTGATGCGGGCCGGCGTCTCGAGATGGACGCCACCCTTGACCAGCACGCCCTGTCGGGCTGCGCCGGTCAGCCCCGCGACGATGCTGACCGGGGTCGAGATGACCAGGGCGCAAGGGCAGGCGATGACAAGCAACACCAGCGCCTGATAAAACCAGGCGGCCCAACTGCCCCCGAGTAGAAGCGGCGGCACGAGGAATACCGCCAGCGCCAGCGCCATCACGACGGGCGTATAGATCCGCGCGAAATGTTCCACCCACTGCTCGGTCGGCGCCCGTTTACTCTGCGCTTCGCCAACCATGCGCACGATACGGGCGAGCGTCGTGTCGGAGGCCGGCCGGGTCGTTACGATCTCGATCGCTCCCATGCCGTTGATGGTTCCCGCAAAGACCGTTGCGCCTTGTGCGACGGTGACGGGGACGCTCTCGCCGGTAATCGGCGCCTGATCGACCGCGCTCGTCCCCGCAACCACGCGCCCATCGAGCGGAATCTTGCCGCCAGGCGGAACTATCACCTGCGTTCCGACAGCGACGTCCGCGACCGGCACATCCTGCTCGACGCCTGCGGCATCCCGTATTCGGGCGGAGTTGGGCGCGATGTCCATGAGTGCCGCGACGGCACGGCGAGCACGTCCGAGGCTCCATGCCTCGAGAGCAAGCGCGAGAGCGAAGAAAAAGGCGACCGTCGCGGCTTCGAACCATTGCCCAATGCCGAGGGCGCCTGCCACCGCGACGATCATGAGCAGGTTCATGTCGGGCCTGAGCCGTCGCGCGGCGAGGGCGGCCTTGGGAGCGACGTATCGGACCGCCGAGAGGATCGCCAGCGAGTAGGCGAGCATGGCCAGGAGGGGAGGGTGGGCCTCGCGCGCGAGGCTCTCGTGCAGCACCGCAGCGAGGCCGCTCGCACCGGCATGGATCGTGAAACCCACCACGACCAACACGCCACTGGCGATCGTCAGCACCGCCTGAACGCGGCGCCGACGTTGCTCGCCTTGCGCACCGGCGGTGTTTCCACCTTCTTTCCAAGGTTCGGCGCGCATGCCGGTGCGTTCGACCGCCTTCAATATTCCGGCGTGATGCACGGCATCGGACGCACCTGCGACCGACATGCGGCCATTGATGAGATCGAACGAGAGGTTCTCCAACCCGACGACCGGCCCGACTTCGCGCTTGAGAACCGCGACTTCGTCACCACAGTCCATGCCGTGGATCTTGAAGATGACGCTATCCGGAGGATCCGGACGCGCCTGTTCGACGGGTGGCCGGTCGCCGGAACAGCCGCTGCACTCATCAGCAGTCGTTTCATCCTTTTTGGTGGCGCCAGGCGCTTGCCATTCGGCTGTCATCCCGGTGGTCGACACCGCCGCGATCACTGCCTCCACCTCGAGGACCGCCTCGACTTCGATGTCGAGGAGTCCGCGCTTCGGCTGGAACGACAAATGCCGCTCGTCGAAGCCAAGGGGGAGGAGGGCCTCCTTGAGCAGGCGCACCTCATTCTGGCAATCGAGTCCGCGGATCTTGAATCGCAATTGGCGCTTCGTAGCGATAGCGCTCGCCTCGGTCGGCTCGATCATAACGTCACCTCGACTTTTCGACATGACATCCTCTATAAAGTCTGAAGTCACTAGAGGGTCAACCAATATGTCCGTCGAGCCGCTCAGCATCGGAAAGCTCGCGAAAGCGACCGGAACGAAGGTCGAGACAATTCGCTATTATGAAAGCGTCGGATTGCTTGCGCCGCCGGCTCGGACGAAGGGCAATTATCGGGCTTACGCTCCACAGCATCTCGCGCGGCTCAGTTTCATCCGCCGGGCTCGCGCGCTCGGTTTCTCGATCGACCAGGTGCAGGAGCTTCTCAAGCTCGCCGACCAGAAAGACATCTCGTGCAAAGCCGTGGACACGATCGCGCGCGAACATCTTGCCGAGATTGACCGAAAGCTTCGGGATCTGAATACACTCAGGTCCGAATTGAGCAGCGTGATCGTCCAGTG
This sequence comes from Sphingomonas sp. TX0543, assembly GCF_048565505.1. Lineage (NCBI taxonomy): Bacteria > Pseudomonadati > Pseudomonadota > Alphaproteobacteria > Sphingomonadales > Sphingomonadaceae > Sphingomonas > Sphingomonas sp. TX0543. The sequence goes on along the minus strand of NZ_JBLZUS010000002.1, from coordinate 3,281,658 downwards.
CGGGCACGGCACCATTTCCGAATGCCGCATCATCGAAACATTGGCGCCGGTTTCCGTGGCGGGCGGCTAGATAGGTTGACGGCCTCGAGCCGGCTCCACGATCAGTCACGCTAATGCAAATAACTCGCAAAACAGCTTGACCCTCTAGCGGCTAGAGGGTCTAAAGGAAGCGGATGTTTACGTCCGCGAACAACCCCCGCACCTTGTCGATTCGCGTTGGAGCGTTCTCGTTCCACCGCGTGACACTCCGCATCTTGGCCGTCCTTGGTGCGGCGACCTTTGCGCTGGGCACGAGCGCGATCGCCCATGCTGATACGGCGAATGTCCAGACTGCATGGCGGCTCCTCGACTATATGGCAGTCGATTATGGGGGGGCGGTCTCTGGTGGCAAAATCAGGAGCGCGTCCGAATATAACGAAATGACCGAATTCGCGGCGTCGGTTTCGGCGCGTCTCGCGACGTTGCCGCAAACACCTGAGCGAGCCAAGCTCATTGAAGGGGCTACCCGGCTCCAGGCCGTTATCGCCGCGAAGGGCGCACCCGAAGAGGTTGCCCGCGTCGCGCATGGCCTCGCTGCGGATCTGCTCAAGGCCTATCCGGTGCCGCTCGCGCCGAGCAAGGTGCCCGAGCTTGCCCGCGGCGCCACCTTGTTCGCGCAGAATTGTGCGAGTTGCCACGGTATGACCGGGGATGGTCGCGGGCCCGATGCCGCGAAGCTAACGACCCCGCCGATCGCTTTCAGCGAATTAGCACGCGCGCGGCAGCGCAGTCCCTTCGCGCTCTATCAAGTCATCGACCAAGGCATCGACGGCACAGCGATGCAAAGTTTTGCGAGCCTGCCAGGCGACGATCGCTGGGCGCTGGCCTTCTATGCCGGTCGCTTCGCCTTTTCCGATGCCGCCGCGACGGAAGGCGAACGACTGTGGAAAGCCGATCCCGGCCTCCGACAACGGATTCCCGACCTGACGGCGTTGGCGGGGCTGACTCCGGAAACGCTCGCCAAGAGCATTGGGAGCGGGCAGGCCGATGCAGTTATTGCTTACCTGCGCCGCCACCCGGAAGCGGTCGTCCAGCAGGCTCCCGGCTCACTCGATGTGGCGCGCGCGAAGCTTGCACAGAGCCTCGCCGCCTATCGGGCGGGCGATCGCCACGCTGCCCAGGAGCTGGCGCTGTCGGCCTATCTCGACGGATTTGAGCCGCTCGAGCCGATGCTGACTGCGCGTGACGCAACGCTCATGGGTCACATCGAAAGCGCCATGGGTGAGTTCCGGGCCTCGCTCCAGCAAGGCCGCCCCGCCGACGAAATTGCCACGCGCGTCCAGGTGCTGGGCGGCTTGTTTGACGACGCCGACGCCGCCTTGTCCCCGGACGCGGCCAGTAGCGCATCGACCTTCTTGGGGGCCTTCACCATCCTGCTGCGCGAGGGGCTCGAAGCCCTGCTAATCGTCGTCGCGATGATCGCCTTCCTGCGCAAGGCGGAGCGACCTGAAGTGCTGCCCTATGTCCATGGCGGCTGGATCGGGGCGCTGGCGGCCGGCGGCGTCACCTGGGCGATCGCGACCTATGCCATCGGGATCAGCGGCGCGAGCCGGGAGCTTACTGAAGGGTTCGGATCGCTGTTCGCGGCTGTCGTCCTACTCTCCGTAGGGATCTGGATGCACGGAAAGGCGCAAGCGGATCAATGGCAACGCTACATCCGCGAAAAGATGTCGCACGCGCTGTCGCGGCAATCGGCCTGGTTCCTGTTCGGCCTGGCCTTCATCGTCGTCTATCGCGAGGTGTTCGAGACGATGCTGTTCTACGCCGCGCTCTGGACCCAGGGAAATGGCGGCATGATGCTGGCGGGTGCCGGCTCGGCAGTAATGCTGCTTGGGCTCGTCGCCTGGGCTATGTTGCGCTACAGCCGTGATCTGCCGATCGCGAAGTTCTTCGCCTATAGCGCGTGGCTGATGGCAATCCTCACCATCGTGCTCGCCGGCAAGGGCGTCGCCGCGTTGCAAGAAGCGGGCATCATCGACATCGCGCCGCTCGCGGGTGGAATCCGCGTCTCTATGCTGGGTATTTTTCCGACCGTGCAATCGATCGGAGCCCAACTTCTGACGCTCGCCGCGCTGGTAGCGGGTTTCATGGTCAATCATCGTCGCGCGGCCGTGACCACGAGCTGATGGCGGTGCGACCAGACCATAGCCACCACCGAGACCAACCGAGGTCCGACGAACACGCGCGGCCAGCTCGTGTCGTATGGGAGTATGCTTCTTCGCAGGCGAGTAGATCTTCATGCTCCGTCTGATCTCGGTCGCTCGTCGCGCAGGCCGATGTGAGACGATCACTTTGCCGCATCTCATAGTCTAGGTGCATCGATATCTAGCATGACGTTGGCGCGCGTCGTAGGGTCCGAGGCTTGATCCTCCGTAATCTGAAGGGTGTCTCTGCTCCCCCCTGTGACGGCAGGACCCGGCCTGGATTGAAAGGCTGACGAGATGGTCGCAAGCGAGTTGGTTACCCGGCGCGAGATCACCGGCGCGGTTCTTGGTTGCACCTGTGCCATGGCTGTGTTGCCGCTCAAGCCTGTCTTCGCGACAGCAGCGGCCCTGGTTTCTGATTGGAACGGGTTTGCCAAGCCGCCTCGTTGGCAATCCTTCAACCTGATCACAGGCGACACAATTGTCCTCCCGAGCTACGTGGCGGGCATCTCCGTCGATGCCATTCTCGACAGCGGTAGCGCAGCTTCGATTGTCAGCACCTCGTTGGCCGCGAGACTTAACCTCGCTTCGACCGAACAGGTGATGATTCGCGGTATTGGTGGTCGGGCAAGCGTACAGCTCGCGCGCAACGTCGAGCTCACGCTTGCTGGACAGCCGCGCCGTCTTCCCTTTGTCGTCATAGCCGACCTGGAAGCTGTCTCATCCGCAATCGGCCGGCCGGTCGATGTGGTGCTCGGGGAGGATATGCTTGTCGAGCGCTGCATTGCCCTGGAATTCGCGAGCAGCCGAATTTCAATTGGTGATAGCGGCACCTTTTCCGGTGGTCGGGGTTGGCAGAGCATTTCTGTTGCGCATGGTTCGAATCGCGAGTTGCTCGTGGTCGCTTCCGTAGCCGGGCTTCCCGATACGCCCATGCTCTTCGACTTGGGCAGCTCGACCGCGCTGATGCTGGATCGCGCATATGTTGAGGAACACCGACTTCTGGACGGGGTCAGACAATCGACGGCGGCGATCGGAGGGGTGGATGGTACTAGGCTGGCCGCTGCCTTCATTGCGAACGAAGTCAAACTGGGCGGATTCCCCGTCCGTTCGGTGCCAACCCTCGCTCCATCAAGCTGGGCCTCCAAAAGTGCCCTTGGAAGTATCGGGTTTCCTCTGATCTCTCAATTCGATGTCGTGCTCGATGTTTCTGGGGGGAAGATATGGTTGCGACCGGCGCGGCGCGGGTTGCCGATGCTCGAGGACCACAGCGGCTTCGGGCTGGCACCGGGTGGCAATGAACTTTCCATCGTCCATGTCGCGGCCAACAGCCCTGCCGCAAGCGATGGCTGGCGGGCAAGGGATCGCATTCTGGCCATCAATGGCCATCGTATCGATGCATCCTATATCCGAGGCCAACATTGGCGGTGGCGCTTCATGCCCCCCGGAACTCTCGTGATATTGCAAGACCAGGCCGGACGCATGCGCGAACTCCGTCTTGTCGATTACTTTTAGGCCAGGCTTTCCGCGCCCACGGACGCTCAGGTCGCCGAGATCACCGCCATCATCCCAAAGGCTGGCTTCAGGTTATGCGACCGCACCGCCTGCTGGCATCACCCGCCGAATAGCCGGCCGATGAGCAGCGCGCTGGCGGCCAGATAGCAGGTGAGCGCCGCGAGCGCTGTCGTCGCCATTCCGAACGCCCGGGCACCGGCACCGTCGCTATAGCAACGGTAGAAGCTGAGCCGACCAATCGCGAACAGCACGTCGGACGCGATCAGCAGTGCCAGCCAGCGGCCGCCCGCGACCGAGGCCAGTAGCAGATGCGCGCCGACACCCAGGAATGCCTGCTCCAGCGTATTCTGCAGGAAGGCAACCTTGACCGCGAGTTCAGGGCTCGGCGGTCCCTTGGCAGCTCCTCCGATGTCGGCGGCCGACCGATAGCGCGCGCTCGACACCAGCCGGACTGCAACCACGACAACGGCAAAATGGACGGCGCTCGTCTGGATCGCGAACGCCAGCCGTGCGCCGACCTCCGTTGGGAAGGTGACGAACTTGGGCAGGAAGACGGCGCATCCAACTGAAACCGCCGCGCACAGGAGAATGGCCTGTATGGACTGTTTCCTGATTTGCCGTTGCTCTGTTTCCAGGTTCATCGTTACTTCCATATAAGCCGGGCCGCTCCGCCGTGATCAGGACGATCGTTCCGGTTGCGGTGTAAATTCGTTTTGCTTCCCGCACGTTGCCGAATCCGGCCGCCCTTACGAGTCGAGGAAGAGCCCCGTCCGCATTGGGTTGGGTGTCGGCGACGCCGTCGAGCCGCTGGATGGTAAGCCGGAACAGCAGCCGCATCAGGCCTCGCTGCCGACCGTAATCAGCGATTACAAGCCTCCCGCCGGGACGCAGCGCGGCATACATCGCGGCCCGGCCCGCCTGTTTCTCGGCCATGGGCACCTGGTGGAACATCAGGCTCGTGACAACAACGTCGGCGGGAAGTGTCGAAGTTCCGCGCGACGCCGCGTTCCCAGCGGATGTCCGCGCCGGCGGCGTCAGCTTTTGCGCGGGCAATCGCCAGCGCTTCCTCGTCCGGATCGGTGCCGATGAAATCCACGCCTGGCTCGGCTGCCTTGAGCATGATGGCGAAGCTGCCGGTGCCGCATCCAACATCAATAATTGCTTCGCCGGGACGCGGTGCCAAAAGCTCGATCATGGCGCGGCACGAGTGCAGATCGAGGGTCCAACGTCGGATCGCCTGATTGTAATCAGCGGTGTCGCCCTTCTCGAGCGGAGGCGTGTAGGCACCGTTCCTGCCGACACCTGCTTCGCATGTTTCGCCAACGCGCGTCGTGTGCCAATAAGCGGGATCGCTGTCTGCCCGTAATGTGCTGGCCTCACATCCGCAATCGCTCATCATTACCTCCGTAGCGAGTCGCGGAAGTATTCCGCACCCTCTAGTTGCTATAGGGTCAACCCCGGCTTCGCCCGGCAGTACCAGCGTGTCGGTGATCCGGTAGTTCGAGATCGCGCCCCGGTTGCACTGGCTGAGGCAATTCCTGCTTGACCCTCTAGTAGCTATAGACTGCATAAGGCAGGCGTCGATTCGTTCGGGGATAACGTAATGACCTGCAGCAGCTGCGCATCAGCAAAGCCGGACACGTTCAACGGTCAATGCTGGCTGCGCTTGCTCTGGATTGAGCTCGCGGCCGAGACAGTCGTGGGCTCGGCATGACTATTTTTGTCGGAGGCGCTGCGGCACCGCGCGGAAGCAGCATGGCCTCGTGGGGGATCGCGGGGAGGCATTTCTCGACCGTGCGCGCGGGACTGGCTCGGGTTCGTACCAAGGGTTTCCGGAGGATTAAGACGTTCAGCACCACCTCCACCGCGGCCTGGCTGGGGGGCCGCTGATGCTCGTTCTTGGCTTTCCGCGTATGCTCGTCCTGCTTGGTTTTGTGGTGCTGGTCCTCTCCTTGGGTGCAGCGCCGGCAGCGTTCGCGCGGGAGCCCTCAGTCTCCTTTGCCGTTGACGGCAGTATCGACGGACAGGCCGCCCTCCGGAGCACCGACGCTCACGCCGTGCCAACGGATAGTGGCAAAGGTTGTCCCTATCGTAACTGCGCGTGCCACGCGCATTATATAGCAGCGATCGTCCCACAGCCCTCGGACATATCGTCTACGAGCAATGCTGTTGCCCGAGTTGGGATGCGAACCTCCATGCACGCAAAAGCGTGCAGTGGCCCTGCGCTCAGGCCACCCGAGGCCTGACCATCCGACTCTTCGCGGCAGCTGGCCGCAAAGCTTCGTCTGGATAGTCAGGAGCTACTTTTCATGCATCGAGTTATTGCGGCCATATTGACCGTCACGTCCTGCGCATCAATTGCCCAGGCGCAGTCGGCGGCCTCACCCCCCTCCACCAGTCAATCGATCTTCACACTCGATCGTGCCCGAACCATTGCCGGGGGCAGTTCCCCTAGTATCGAGTCGGCGGCGGCGGGGATTCGCTCGGCGGCTGCTGGACGTACGATCGCGGGCCTCAGGCCCAATCCTGAAATTCAGGTTCAGACCGAGAATGTTGCCGGCTCTGGCATCTATCGCGGCACGCAAAGCGCGGAAACGACAGCGACGCTTGCACTCCCGATAGAGCTTGGCGGCAAGCGTTCCGCACGAATTGCCGTCGCCGATTCCCGGAGCGCGCGCGCGCAAATCGATGCGGCCATCGCGCTCGCAGATCTCAACCTGCGGATCACGCAAACCTATATCTCGGCGACCGCCGCCGAACGACGCGTGGACGTCGCTCGCCAGCAGGCAGAGATCGCAGGAAATGCTTTCAAGGCAGCGCGGACGCGGGTGATAGCAGGCGCCGGTGCGCCTATTGATCAGCAGCGAGCCGAGGTCTTGCGGGTGAATGCCGAGGTGGGTCTCGAACGCGCGATGCGCGAGGCAGCCGTAGCCCGGGGGAACCTCGAACGGCTTATCGGTCAGCCTATCGATGGCTCACTTGATCTTGGCTGGTTCGGTCGCATCGGCGGTTACGGCCCGACGATGCCGGTCGATCCGAGCGGTACATTGGCGCTGGCTGCCGCGCAGGCCGATCTCAACACTGCGAATGCCCAGGTGCGGCTCGCCAGATCCCAGCGTATCCCGGACATCACGATCAGCGTCGGCGCGCGGCGCTTATCGGAAACCAACGACAACGCGGCGGTGATCGGAATCGCTGTCCCGTTCCCGCTTTTCAACAACGGCGCGGCCGCCGTAAGTCAGGCTCGCGCCGAGCAGACGCGGGCCGATGCCAACCGCCGGGTTGCCGTGATCGAGGCGGAGCAGGCTATTGCGAGCGCCCAGGCTGAGTTGGCCAATGCTGCCGCAACGGCTCGGTCGGCAGGAGGACCGGGTCTTGCCGCGGCCTCCGAGGCCGCCCGCATCGCTCGGATTGGCTATTCTCAGGGCAAGTTCAGCCAGCTCGATTTGCTGGAGGCAGAAAGAACCCTCGCCGAGACCCGGGCTGCGTTCACCGATGCCCTAGCGGCCTATCATGATGCCGAGGCACGCCTTGAGCGATTGACTGCCTCCGCACCCGAATTGGGGGACCGCTGAGCGTTGCAACAATGCTTCCCATCGGTGCGGTCTATCACGCGCCCTGCCATCGTGGCGGCGGCGTATGCGCCGTCGATTGCCGGGCCGTCGGGCCCAGGCCAGCCGAATTCCGGAGATATCCTATGATCCAAGACAAGCGCCTTCTGGGCGGCGTGGCGGGTGCCGTGTTACTCGCTGCCATTGGCGGCTTCAGCGTCGCGCGCTGCACAGCCGATTCAGCCCCCGGCAACCAATCGGCAGAAAAAAAGAAAGACCAAAGTGAGAGGCCGCCGGATAGCCTCGTCATGACTGCGCAGGCAATCCGTGAAGCCGGCATCGCGGTGGAGGCGGTGCGTGCAGGAGGCCTCGGGTCGGAGATCGTTTCGCAGGCGGTCGTCACCCCCTCCCCGACGGGTCAAGCGTTGGTGACGGCCCGTGCGGGCGGCGCGGTTACGCGCGTTTTCAAGCGGCTCGGTGATCCCGTCCGGGCCGGTGAAGCGCTCGCGGTAGTCGAGAGCCGGGATGCCGCGCAGATCGCAGCCGACCGGACCGCCGCCGCTGCGCGCGCCGAGCTGGCGCGCAAATCGCTCGCGCGCGAGCGATATCTTTACGACCAGAAGGTGTCGGCGCGCGTCGATCTCGAACAGGCGCAAGCGGAAGCCGCCGCGACAGCGGCCGAAGCGCGCCGCGCACAGGTCGCGGCGGGTGCGGCTAACGTCACCGGCGACGGCCGCGGTGTCATCGTGGCAAGCCCGATCGCCGGGCGCGTCACCTCCGCGTCGGTGAGTCTGGGTGCCTTTGTCCAGCCGGAGGCCGAGCTCTTTCGTGTCGCCGATCCGAGCAAGATCCAGGTCGAAGCCGCGATCAACCCAAGCGACATAGCGCGTCTTGCGGCGGGAGATCGGGCGATCGTCGAATTGAACGATGGATGCACGGTCGAAGGCCGTGTTCGGGCCGTCACCCCAACGCTGAGCGGCGAGACCCGCTCGGCCACGGCGCTCATCGAAGTGCCGGGCGGTGTCCTTCAACCTGGTCTTGGCGTGCGGGTGCGCCTGATGCCGAGCCAGGGCACAGCGACCAATGCGATTGTGGTCCCCGAAAATGCCGTGCAGAGCGTTGACGGCCGCGATGCCGTGTTCGTCCGCACGCCCCAAGGGTTCCGGGCGCGCTTCGTGACGCTAGGCCAGCGCAGCGCTGGCAGAGTTGAAATCGTTTCCGGGCTCAAGTCCGGCGACATCATCGCCACCCGCAACGCTTTCCTGCTCAAGGCCGAACTCGGCAAGGGCGCGGGCGAGGAGGAATAAGCCATGATCGCAAGTCTCATGGCGCTGTCCGTCCGCGCACGATGGGCGGTGCTGTTCATCTTCCTCGCGATCGCGGGCGTCGGCCTGTGGCAGCTCACCAAGCTGCCGATCGACGCGGTTCCCGACATCACCAACAAACAAGTCCAGATCAACACTGTCGACAGGCGCCTCTCCCCGGTCGAAATGGAAAAGCTCGTCACCTATCCGATTGAGACCGCGCTCGCCGGCATTCCTGGATTGGAGACGACCAGGTCGATCTCGCGTAACGGGTTCAGCCAGGTTTCCGCGATTTTCTCCGAGGGCACCGATCTTTATTTCGCGCGTCAGCAGGTCGGCGAGCGGCTGACCCAGGCGCGCGACACTTTGCCTGACGGAATCCAGCCACAGATCGGTCCGGTTACAACTGGCCTGGGTGAGGTCGTGATGTACACCGTGCGATACCGCAACCCCGGTGGGAAGGGTGGCAAGGTCGAGAATGGTCAACCCGGATGGCAGTCGGACGGCAGCTATCTGACGCCCGAGGGCGATCGGTTGACGAACGAGGTGGAGCAGGCCGGATTCCTCCGCACTGTACAAGACTGGATCGTCCGCCCGCAGTTGCGGGCGGTTTCCGGCGTCGCCGGCGTCGACTCGATTGGCGGCTATGCCAAAACCTTTGTCGTGGAGCCTGATCCGACAAAGCTGGCGACCTACGGCATCTCCTACAGCGAGCTTGGTGAGGCATTGGAAAACGCCAATCTCGCGGTTGGGGCCAACTACTACAACCGCGGTGGCGAAGGCTACCTGGTTCGGCTCGACGCGCGGGTGCGCTCGGTCGACGAAATCAAGAACGCGGTCGCCGCTACGCGGGGCGGTGTGCCGATAACGGTGGGACAAATCGCCAACGTCGAGAGCGGCGGCGATCTCCGCACGGGCGCGGGCAGTGTGAATGGCAAGGAAGCGGTGATCGGTACCGTTCTCATGCTGATCGGACAAAATAGTCGGATCGTCGCGCAAGATGTGGGCACAAAGCTGGATCAAATCTCTAATACATTGCCGCCGGGTGTCGAAGTCGAGATCGTGCTTAATCGCGCTAAACTTGTCAGCTCGACGGTCGCTACGGTCGAGCGCAATCTGACCGAGGGCGCCATCCTCGTCGCAGCATCCCTCTTCCTCTTGCTCGGCAACTGGCGCGCGGCAGTTATTTCGGTGCTCGTGATCCCCTTCTCGTTCTTGATGATGGCTATAGGAATGAACGCGTTCCGGGTTCCGGGCAATCTGATGAGCCTCGGGGCGCTCGACTTCGGGCTGATCGTCGACGGGGCGGTCATCATCATCGAAAACTGTCTGGCGCGGCTCGCGCACCGACAGGAGCATGAGGGGCGACTTCTCACCCTTCGCGAGCGGCTTGAGGAAACCATGCGGGCCTCCCAGGAGATGATCAAGCCCACCGTGTTCGGACAGGCGATCATCCTGCTCGCCTTCGCGCCGCTGCTGATGTTCACCGGTGTCGAGGGCAAAACGTTTTCGCCGATGGCGATCACGATCATGCTCGCGCTCGTCGCGGCGTTCATTCTGGCGCTGACGTTCGTGCCGGCGATGGTGGCGCTGTTGATCCGGGGCCGCGTCGCTGAGAAGGAGGTGTGGTTGATCGCCAAGGCCAAGGCGCGCTACCTACCCCTGCTCGACAAGGCGGTGGCGCGACCGTGGCCGTTCATCGTGGGCGGCTTCGCCTTCTTCCTAGCCGCAGTGCCGGCTTTCGGGTTGCTTGGCTCCGAATTCATTCCCCAGCTCGACGAGAAAAACATCGCACTCGCATCTACGCGCGTGCCTTCCGTCAACCTGGAACAATCGCTCGCGATGCAACGCCAGGTGGAAGCGGCTGTGACGAAACTGCCCGAAGTGGAGCTGATGTTCTCTAAGACAGGCACGGCGGAGGTTGCGACCGATCCGATGCCGCAGAACATGTCGGACGGTTATGTCATTCTCAAGCCACAGGATCAGTGGCCCGCGGGCGTCCACACCAAGGCGGAAGTCATTGAGCGCATCGAGAAGGCTTCTGGCGGTCAACTAGGTCAGCTCTATGAGATGAGCCAACCGATCCAACTGCGCTTCAATGAGCTCATCGCGGGTGTGCGCGGGGACGTGGCGATCAAGCTCTACGGTGACGACCTCGACAAGATGACCCAAACGGCTAACGAGATGGTCCGTATTCTGCAGTCGATCCCAGGCGCGGGCAGCGTCAAGGCTGACCAGGTTGGCGGTGCGCCCACGCTTGACGTCAAGCTCGACCGAGCCGCCATAGCGCGCTACGGTCTCACCGTTCGGGAGGTAGCCGATACAGTCTCCGCAGCACTCGGGGGTCGCGAGTCCGGACTGCTCTACGAGGGAGATCGGCGGTTCGACATCACGGTTCGCGTCCCTGAAGCCACGCGGATAAGTCTGGATGAAATCCAAGCGCTGCCGGTGCTGCTTCCGGACAAAGTCGGCCAGTCTCGCCAACAGGTGCCGCTCGCGCAGGTTGCGCAAATTGGCGTTACCCAAGGGCTGAATGAGATCAGGCGTGAGAACGGCAAGCGTCGCCTCGCTATTCAGATTAACCTTTTGGGCCGAGATGCCGGGTCATTCGTCGCCGAAGCACAATCAAAAATCGCCCAAGTCAAGCTACCAGCGGGTTACTATCTCGAATGGGGTGGCCAATTCCAGAGTCTCCAGGATGCGACCCGCAGGCTCGCGATCGTGGTGCCGTTGTGTTTCCTTGCCATCTTCGGTCTGCTCTATTTGGCGCTTGGAGGGCTCGGACGTGCTGCGGCCGTGTTTCTAGCCGTGCCGCTCGGGCTCGCAGGGGGTGTGTTCACGCTCGCCATGACCGGAATTGCTTTCTCGGTCTCGGCCGCCGTCGGGTTCATCTGCCTCGCCGGTGTCGCCGTACTTAACGGTTTGGTGGTGATGACCGCGATCCGCGAGCGCATTGAAGCCGGGATGCTACTGGTCGATGCAATCAAGGAGGGCATGACCGAGAAGATGCGAGCGGTGGTGATGACCGGCTTCGTGCCGGCCATCGGCTTCGTGCCAATGGCGCTTGCACACGGCACCGGCGCCGAGGTGCAGAAGCCGCTTGCTACTGTCGTGATCGGCGGACTGGTTGCGGCAACCATACTGACGCTGCTCGTCCTCCCGGCGATCTCCAAAGTTGTACTTGGGTACGGGGAACGCTGGGGCCGACGCGAAGACGGTCAAGCGCCAGAGTCGGCGGGTAATCCCGTGTCCCGAGCCTGAAGGAGCCGGTATGAAAGCGTGTTGCTTCGGTGAAGGAATGGAGCGGTGAGATGATCGCCGTGGAGGCCAGGGTGCACCCCCTCGTGGCATCACGATCGTTGAGCGGATTGCTGATCCCCAACGAGAATGGAGATGCACCCATGTCTTACGATTATCACATCGGCGTGGATTACCACAAAGCCTACACGTACCTGTTGGTCCAGGACAGGGGCGGGCAGGTCCTGCGCTCGGGCAAGGTGAAGAACGACCCGGGCTCGCTTGCCGGGTTTTTGACGCCCTATCTGGAGAACAGCCATGCGGTGATGGAAGCGAGCCGCAACTGGACGGTGATGTACGACTGGCTCGACGAGCTGTGCGACGATGTCGTGCTCGCGCCCCCGTTGAAGGTGAAGGCGATCGCCGACGCCAAGATCAAGACCGACAAGATCGACGCGACGATCCTGGCGCATCTGCTGCGGGCGGACCTGATCCCGGAATCCTACGTGCCGCGCGAGGCCGCCCGAGCGCTACGTCAGGCGCTGCGAGAGCGGATCTTCTTCGTGCGGCTGCGCACGATGGTGAAGAACCGGGTGGTGACGATCTTCGACCGCTATCCGGAGCAGACCCGAGCACTGCGGGAGATGACCGACCTGTTCGGCAAGATCGGGCGTGGCCAGCTCGAGCTGCTTTCGGTGTCGACGATCGATCGCGAGCATATCGACCGTGCCATCGCCTTCATCGATGACATCAACCAGCGGATCCACGCGTCGGAAAAGACGATCCGACGCTTCAGCGCTGACAATGCGGACGTCAAACGCCTGAAGACGATCCCTGGCGTGGGTGAGTTCTTCGCGCGCCTGATTGCCGCCGAGATCGACGATGTCACACGCTTCCGCTCGGCGAAGAAGCTCGCCGCCTATGCCGGTCTCGTACCGTCGACCTATGCCAGCGGCGGTAAATGCTGGAACGGGCGGCTCATCAAGACCGGCAACAAGTGGCTGCGCTGGGCCTTTGTGGAAGCGGCAGTTCCCGCCATGCGCGCTGAGCCCGCTCTCAAGTTCGATTATGAGCACTTGAAAGTGACCAAAGGTACCAATCGCGCCAAGGTCGTGATCGCGCGCAAGCTATTGACGATCGCCTACCAGGTGCTGCGCGACCAGCGCGACTATGAGTGCCGCGACGCGCTGGAGCGACGGTCTAATCTTTCCCGGCTGTCCTGATCATGCCTTAGTGGGTTCCGCATCGCGGGGCCGCACTCTCAAGGAAAATGGGAAGTCGAGAGCCGAACACCGGAATGTGATCAAGCCCATCGGGTGAGGTCACGGATTGGAGAATGGCTCACTGCCGTGAAGAACGAGGACAGGGCGTCTGTCCTCGAAACCCTAAACTCGTCCGGACCGGCGCCGACGGACACAGAGCAAATCAGAACCCACGAGAAAATGCGGCATTCCGCTCGTATCCAACTCTTGAGTTCTTTCATTGGAGAGAAGCCATGGCAAGCATAAAGTTGCTCCGGATCTATACCGACGAGGCAGCGCATTTCGGCGACGAAAAAGTGTCCGAGGTGGTGGCGGAACGCGCGCGCAAGGCAAAGCTGGCCGGCGTGACGGTGGTGCGGGCACTTTTCGGATTCGGCCATAGCGCGCACCAGCACCGGCATCATTTGCTCGACGAGGACCAACCGCTCATCATCGAGATCATCGATGAGGAGGCGCACCTGCGTGCCTTCGCAGCCTCGCTCGCGGACATCCCGGGGATCGGGTTGATAACACTCGAGGCCGTCGAGATATTGTTTGAGGCATCGTCATCCGAAGAACACCCACAGCTGCCCACCGGCTGACGAGGCTAGCATGACAAGTCCCGTCCACACCCGAGCCTCGCTCGGAAGGTTCGCTGTCTATCTTGGCATAGCGGTCGCGATTACGGTGCCGGCATTAGCGCTGCGGCTGGGGGGATGGCGACCGGACCCGTTGCTTGATGCGCTGCTGTTCGGTGGCGCGATTTTAGCGGCCGGGTTCATGCTCTCCTGGGGTGCCGAGGCGGCCGAGAAGCGGATCAGCCAGGGCCTCATTGTTGCGGCTATCGCTTTAATCACGGTGCTGCCCGAATACGCAGTCGATTTCTATTATGCCTATGTCGCGGGTCAGAACCCGGACTCGAACTATGTCCATTATGCGGCCGCCAACATGACGGGTGCGAACCGTCTTCTCGTGGGCTTGGCGTGGCCTACGCTCGTGCTCATTCACTGGTTTCGTACGCGGGAGCGCCAAATCGACCTTGCCCCGGTCAACGCCGCGGAAGTCACGTTCCTGCTTATCGGCTCCATCTGGTCGTTTACAATCCTGCTGCGCAATGAGATCGGCCTACTCGATACGGTGGTGCTTGTCGCCGTCTTCGGCGTTTATGTCTGGCGCGTCAGCCGCCTTCCGAAGGCGGAAGAGGGCGAAGACGACGAACCCGGCCCGGCGGCGGCGCTGGCGACACTGTCCTCTGGTCGGCAATGGCTCGTCATGGGTGCCCTCACGATCGTTGCAGCCGCGGTGATCCTGGTGTCGGCGGAGCCCTTTGCCGAAGCGATGGTGGGCTCGGGCCGCGTGCTGGGATTCGACGAATTCCTGCTCATCCAGTGGCTCGCGCCGCTCGCGAGCGAAGCGCCCGCGGCCACGATTGCGATCCTGTTCGTCCTGTCGGGCCGCGCCGCCAACGGGCTCGCGACGATGATCTCTGACAAGATCAATCAGTGGACGTTGCTCGTCGGCATGCTGCCGCTGGCGATGAGCCTCGGCGCGGGCAGTTTTTCCGCACTGCCGCTCGATGCGCGGCAACATGAGGAATTTTTCCTTACCGCTGCCCAATCGATTTTCGGGATCGCGTTGCTCTTGAGGCTTCGGCTCAGCCTCTGGGGAGCGCTCGCCCTCGCCATCCTGTTCCTGGTGCAGGTTGGACTGGCGCTACGCTTCCTCGGCGGCGAGACCGCCGCGATCGCCACGTTGACCGGGCTTGCCTGGGCCTATCTGGCGCTGGCGATGATCGTCTTCATCGCTAATGCAAAGTCGTTCGGTCTCCTGCTGCGTGTCGGCATATCGTAAGCGCGAAATTCAGCGCACCTGTTCGGTTGAGTGATGCGGTGTGAAGGAAGTGTCCACCAAGGATGAGGTGGACACATGCAGATGCTGCCGATGGGCCGGTGTGGTCTCCAGGTCGTGCGGGTGACGAGTAACGGCCGGCGCTATTACTATGTGGCGGGGAAGGCCCGTTGGTTGAGGCGTGCCTGGAGCCGGGGGTACCCTTACGCCGGTTCCCTCCGATCATGCAGCTTCCACCGACCGGATAAGCCGGGTCAGGGTCGCGCCTTCGATGCCGCTATCGAAGCGAAGACGCCGCCCTTGCGCCAGACACAGCTCGACGACGGAGGGTGAAACTATCCGCTCCCCGCGCGCGGGCTCGTAGCCATCCGGCGGGAGCCGCTTGTTGATGGGCGGCGGTGTCCTCAGGACGTCCTTAAGTTCGCACATAAGGACGCACGTTAGGACGGCGATGACACAGGTAACGGTGTTGACGGGGGCGAACCGCCGCCGGGATTGGTCGGATGAGGAGCGGCTGGAGATTTTGCGGGAGGCGTTCGCGCCGGGCGCGAAGGTCCAGCACGTTGCCCGGCGTTACGACATTTCTCGCAGTCTGATCTATGAGTGGCGGAGGGCTGCTTTGCGCCGCGCACGGGCTGCCTTCGTTCCGGCGGTGGTCGACGATGCGCCCGATCCGACCCTGGCTCCGTCGCCGCCGCCCGAGCCGGAAGCGGCGATCGTGCTGGAGATGGCCGATGGGCGCCGCATGCGGATTTCGGCGTCGGCGCCACCCGCGCTGGCGGCGGCCGCACTGAGGGCGGTGCGGTGATTCCATCGGGCGCGCGAGTGTGGATCGCGATGGGCCACACCGATATGCGACGTGGGATGCAGAGTCTGGCGGCGATGGTCCAGCAGCACTTCACCAGGGACCCGTTCGCCGGCGATCTGTGGGTCTTTCGGGGCCGCAGCGGCACGCTGATCAAGATTATCTGGCACGACGGGATTGCTATGTCGCTCTACACGCGGCGGCTCGAGCGAGGTAAATTCATCTGGCCCTCGGCGAAGGACGGCGTCGTGTCGCTGACGAGTTCGCAACTTTCCTGCCTGCTCGACGGGATCGACTGGCGCAACCCGCAGTATTCCTGGCGTCCGCAGAGCGCTGGCTGAGCGTCGGTTTCCTTCGCAGGCCACCGCATTTTCAGGTTGCACCGGGCGGCTGGGGCCTGTCGGAAATTTTGTGCGCGGAGCCGGTTTCGTTCATCAGGCGATGAACCGTTCACCGAAGATAACGGCGAATTGGGTTTTAGCCTCGAACCACTCGCGCGGGGCCCGTTTCCACTCGTCGGCCGCCTGATTGAGAACAAGGTATAACAGCTTCATCGCGGCCTCGTCACCCGGGAAGTGGCCGCGGGTACGAACAGCGCGGCGTAGCTTTGAGTTGAGCGCCTCGATCGCGTTCGTGGTGTAAATGATCCGGCGGATCGGCGCGCTGAATGCAAAAAACGGGATGACCTGCTCCCAATGGCGGCGCCAGCTTTGTGCGATTGCAGGATATTTTCGGCCCCAATGGCCTTCCTCGAAGGCGTCCAGCGCGGCGCGGCCGGCATCGGCATTTTCCGCGCGATAGACGCTGCGCAGAGCACTGGCGATGGCCTTGCGATCTTTCCAGGAAGCAAAGCTCATCGAGTTGCGGATCAGGTGCACCACGCACGTTTGAACGACGGTTTCCGGGAATACGGCGTTGATCGCCTCCGGGAAGCCCTTCAGGCCATCGACGACCGCGATCAGGATATCGGCCACGCCACGGTTCTTGAGCTCGTTCATCACGCGCAGCCAGAATTTGGCACCCTCGGTCTGCTCGATCCAGATGCCGAGGATCTCCTTCGTGCCGTCCGGCAAGATGCCCAGCGCGATGTAGACCGCCTTGTTGCGGACGAACCCTTCGTCGCGGATCTTCACCCGGATCGCGTCAAAGAAAACAAGCGGATAGCAAATATCGAGCGGGCGGCCCTGCCATTCCGCGACCGTTTCCAGCACCGCGTCCGTGATCGTCGAAACCAGGTCCGGCGAGACGTCGATGCCGTACAGCTCCTCGAGGTGCCCGCGGATCTCGCGCACCGTCATGCCCCGCGCGTACATCGAGATGATCTTCGCGTCGAAATCGGGAAAGCGCCGCTGGTATTTGGCGATCAGCTTCGGGTCGAACGTCCCGGCCCGGTCACGCGGTATGTCCAGCGTCATCTTCGACGCACCCGTCAACACCGTCTTCTTCGACGAACCGTTACGCCGATTGGCAGCGCCCGCGGCTTCCTCGCTTTCCAGATGATCATCCAACTCCGCTGACAGCATCCGCTCCGACAGCGCCTTCTTCAGTTCGTCTATCAAGCCGTCCTTGGCAAACAGCTCATTCGGATCCCGCCCTGCCAGCAACTGATCCAATACGTCCTTCTCGATCGCCATGCCGATGGTCCTTTCTCTTCCATCTTATGGCTCCGCGCACAAAATTTCCGACAGGCCCGGCGGCTGGCGATGATTCACTTCGCTTGTGGAAGCTGCCGTTTCGCCCTTTCCGGACGACGCCGATGCGCTCAAGGCGCTCCTCGCGACGGCGCTTCTGAGAGCTGACGAGGCCGAGCAACGCGCCGCAGATGTCGAGGCCGAACTGGCCAACGCCCGTGCCCTCGCGAGCACCACCGAGGCGATGATCGCGCACCTCAAGCTCCAGATCGCGAAGCTGAAGCGCGAGCAATATGGTCCCAGCGCCGAACGCACCCGCCGCCTGCTCGAACAAATGGAGCTCAAGCTTGAGGATCTGGAAGCCGACGCGGCCGAGGACGAACTCGCCGCCGAAGCCACCGCGGCGAAGACGGCGACCGTTTCCGCATTCCAGCGCAGGAAGCCGGTCAGAAAGCCGTTCCCCGAACATCTGCCACGCGAACGCGTCATCGTGCCCGCGCCGTGCTCGTGCCCGGCTTGTGGCGGCGAGCACCTGTCCAAGCTCGGCGAGGACGTGACCGAGACGCTCGAGGTGATCCCGCGCGCGTGGAAGGTCATCCAGACAGTGCGCGAGAAGTTCGCCTGCCGCGATTGCGAGAAGATCACCCAACCGCCTGCGCCGTTCCACGTCACGCCGCGCGGATGGGCCGGCCCCGGCTTCCTCGCCATGCTGCTGTTCGACAAATACGGCCAGCATCAGCCGCTCCACCGCCAGGCCGAGCGCTTCGCCAGCGAAGGTGTGCCGCTCAGCGTGTCGACCCTCGCCGACCAGATCGGTGCGGCCTGCCACGCGCTCATGCCGGTCTTCCACCTGATCGAGGGGCACACATTCGCTGCCGAGCGCCTGCATGGCGACGATACCACCGTGCCGGTCATGGCCAAGGGCAAGACTGTCACCGGTCGATTATGGGATTACGTGCGTGACGATCGCCCCTTCGGGGGCAACGACCCGCCGTCGGTCGTCTTCTACTATTCCCGCGATCGGTGCGGTGACCATCCACGGCACCACCTCGCGGGCTGGTCAGGGATTCTGCAGGCCGACGCCTATACCGGCTACAATGAGCTCTATGTGCCCAACCGGCAGCCGGGGCCGATCCTGGAGGCGGGATGCTTCGCTCATGCGCGCAGAAAGTTTTTCGAGCTCGCTGACGTCGAGGGCGCGGCACGCAAGAAGAGCCGTGGCAAGAAGGCACCGATCGTCTACCCGATCGCGCTCGAGGCCGTGCAGAAGCTCGACACCCTGTTCGCGATCGAACGCGATATCAACGGAAAGAGCCCGGCCGAGCGCAGCGCGGTCCGGCATGAACTCAGCGCGCCACTGATGAGCGAGCTCCACGATTGGTTGAATGCACAACTCGCCCGGATCTCACGCAACCACGATCTCGCCAAGGCCATCAACTATATGCTGCGCCGTTGGGACGCGTTCACCCGCTTCCTCACCGATGGCAGGATCTGCTTGTCGAACAACGCCGCCGAGCGGTCGCTGCGCTGTGTACCTCTCGGGCGCAAGTCGTGGTTGTTCTGTGGCTCCGACCGCGGCGGTCAGCGGGCGGCGGTCGCTTATTCTCTCATCCAGACCGCTCGCCTCAACAACGTCGATCCACACGCCTGGCTCGCCGACGTCCTTGCCCGCATCGCCGACCATCCCGCCAACCGCCTCGACGAACTGCTGCCGTGGAATTGGCGCAACACTCAGATCGCAATCGCCGCCTGATCCAAACTACCCTGCGGTCTCCGGCGAATGCTTACGCGGGCTCAGCGTTCAGCATGGGAGCGCCGATGTCGACCGGCACAAAGGTCGGCCCAACCGGCGCCGGCAGCAATCCTCGCTTTTTGAACTGACCGCGCCAATTATAAATCTGGCTTCGTGACACATCGTAGCACCGCGCAACGCGCGCCAACGTCTCGCCGTTCAGCCCCACCGCGGCGAGGATCTCCAGCTTCTCCGCGTCCGCCCAATGACGTCGCCGTTCCCGGCCCAATACCTCCACCGCCACCCCTCGCTCTCGCTCAGGACGTCCATATCGACGTCCTTATGGACGTCTCTTACCCGCTCATCTCACCTCCCGGCAGGCGGCCTCACCCCTTCGGTTACGGCGAAGCGCTGGGTGCCCTATTCCTACATTTACCCATTCGCGGAAGCTGGGGCAGGGGGGCTAATGGCGGCGGGCGCGCTGACTTGGCTGTCGGTGCCGGTGGCGCTCATCATCGGGATGATCGGCGCCGTTTCGGTGTTC
Source organism: Sphingomonas sp. TX0543 (assembly GCF_048565505.1). NCBI lineage: Bacteria > Pseudomonadati > Pseudomonadota > Alphaproteobacteria > Sphingomonadales > Sphingomonadaceae > Sphingomonas > Sphingomonas sp. TX0543. Next base: position 3,262,067 of record NZ_JBLZUS010000002.1, on the reverse strand, counting down.
AAGGCCGTCTATATCGACAAACGAGAGCTGAAGTGCGTTTGCGTGGGCGGGGACATCAACGTGCCGCTCGGCTTCATTTCGCTCACCGAGAACGTGATGATGATGGCGATGGCGCTTTGGATGCTGGCGGCGCCGGCTTCGACGGCGATGGCGTTGCCCCCGATGTGAGGCTGGCCCGCAACGTGAAAAATCGGACCGATCGTCTGGTAAAGCGCAAGGTAGGTTGGCGGCTGAGCGTCCACGCCCGACCTGTGCAGAAAATTCTATAGCCTCAAGAGTCTATTGCTTGGGAATGAGGTTAGATCGCCGTGCCGTTGCCGCGAACGCAATACCAACTCTAAAATGTCGCCGAACGGCAATCGTCAGTAGATGCCGATATTCAACACGAGTCCCTCCCGGAGGAGTGACTCGTGTTCTATGCCTTTGCTGAATGCGATTACTTGGCTTTCGCGTGCGCGGCCTTCATCTTCATAGGTGCTTTGTGAACATGTTTGGCGGCCTGTGAATGCGAATGGGCCGCCTTGGCGCCCTTGTGGTGGGGTGAGGCGGCGGCGATCTGGGGCAGGGCAATGAGTGCGGCTGCGGGCAGCAGGAGGAAAAGGCGACGCATGGCAAATCTCCATTCCGGGGAATTCCGGCGGTGGAGACGAGTATTGTTTAATCATCTGTCAAGTCCTTGTCGCCCTGATGAAATCGATGACAGCCAAGTTGCCGCCGCCGGAATTCATCGACACTCGGTACGGCATGCTGCCGCAGATCCTGTACTAAAGTCCCCTCATGAGTTGTTTCCGGCCGGCGTCTCACGTCTGCGCGCGCCTGAATGCAAAAGAACCGGGCGGTGTGCCCGGTTCTTCGGTTCATGTTAACTCGCGACAGGGCAGGGCGCGATTCAATGGCCGTAATAGGTGTTGCCATGGCCTCGATTATGGCCACCCCAGCGGACGGTCGGTCGAGAATGGTAATAATCGTCGCCCGCGTAGTGGGCATTTCCGCTCGCATGTCCCCAGCGCTGGCTGTGGCCAGGTCGACTACCATACCCATGGCTGTCGTGCCTGCTTCGTTCCGCCCAATGCTCATTATGTCCTCCCTCGTAGGCGCGCGGCGCATGGCTGCCGCTATGGCCCCACTCTTGGGCGGTTGCCGCGCTCGGCATCATCGCCGTAACAGAAGTGGCGGCCACCGCGGCGGCAAACATCTTGCGTAACATTACTACTCTCCTTCGCGCGTCTGCTCACACGGAGAACAATGCTAGAAGTAATGCGAGGCCCATGAATTTCTCATGAACATTCCAGTAAGCCAAGGTTTAACTTGATATGATCATAACTGTTTATGTTGGAACTTTGTAATATATATGTTGAAGAGGACGATCGCAGTCTGGCGCCTAACTCCATCTCTATCCTTGACGTTGTGCTGCTGCTTGTTCGTTCCGCGAGGCTGAATCCCGTTGGCCGTCAAGGGTGGGTTGATCGGAGCGCGCGGTGTTCTCGTGCGTAGCCGGTTCGAGTGCCTGCGCCAGTGCCGTTCAGGCTGCCATCCGATCGCAAGCGTCGGCGCATTTGCGACACGCGGCGGCGCAGTCTTCCATTCCGTCCAACCCCTCGCAACTCGCGGCGCACGCCCGACAAATCTCAGCGCAATCGCGGCAGATATGCTGACGGTGAGCGGAGTTGCACGCCATGAAGTCGATCGCGGCAGCGCAAATCTGCGCGCAGTCGAACATGATCTTCACGTGCGCCGGCTGGGTGTGCTGACCGCCCGTCTCAAGGCAATGGTTCATCGCCATATGGAGGCAGGTCACGTTGCATTCGTGACAGGCGTCCATGCACGCCCTCATGTTGGGGTCGATCTGATGCATCGGTTTATCTCCGTTCGGACTCCATCGATCATAACTACGCGCTGTGCGCGCTCACCCCTTGCCGATATCGTTCCGCAGGGCAACGCTACATTGCCCAGCGCCCGAACAGCGTTGCAACGACGACGCCTGCACCAAGCATGACAAGGGTTAGCATCGCCATCGCGGCGATCTGCGGCGGAGTCGCGCGCGAGCCGGACGCCATGCCGCTCATCCCCTGCATCGCGTCATGCTCCATGCCGGGCATCTCCGTCACCGATCGCCGGTCCGCCGCGACCTCGTGGCCGCCATGCCCGAGCACCCGCACCGTGCCCATGCCGTGCTTCAAGCGCACGCCGACAAGCCAAAGGTTGATCGGATAGGCGACGGCGAAACCAACGAGTGTCGCCAGCGACATGACGCCCCAAAAGCGCAGCGAGCTGGCGTGCATCGCGGCCATGTCGCGGCTCATCAACACCACCATCGTCGGGATCATGCCGGCCATGACGGCATTCATCGAAAGCCATTCGGGGATGAACGACATGCGCAGCGCCCCCCTATAGGAACCGCCCGCCATGTCGCGCATGAACAGCGCCTGGAAAATCAGCAGCCCGAACGCGAAGCCGAATGCATATTCCGCGACCACGTCCTGCCACATCGGCAAGCCAAGCGCCGTGGTGATCGCGGCCGCGGCGATGACGCCAGTCGCGTCGCCCGCCATGCAATGGATGGCCGAGCCGAATGCCTGCTTCCATAGCGGCCGAACAAAATCCTCATGCCGCTCGTTCGCGGGTTCCTGGCAGGACAGGACATAGGCCGCGGCCATGATCGGACCGCCGTAGAGCGTGACCAGCAGCCACCCCCATTTCATCACTTTCAGCTCGGGGTTGCGAGTGAAGGCATCCCACGCGACGTAGGCGACGGAAAGTGCGGTCAGCACGAACCACGCGACCAGCACGGAATCGAGCCAGGGAACTTGGGAAGACATCGTCACGGCAGCTTTGCTCCTCTGCTAGAGGATACGCGGCTCCGAACGCAAACCCTTATTCGCCGGCGTCTCAGGCGAGCTTGCTGGACACGGCCTTGATGGCCTTCAACCCCGATCCGAACCGCGCGATGGCATCCCTATTCTTCTCCAGCTCGCCATAGGGCAAGTAGGATATGTCGAGGTCGGCGACGCGGCTGAATGCCGGTCGCTGCAATTGCGCGCGAACGTCCGCCTCGCGCGCGTCTGGCGCGACAAGGAACAGCCCGGCGGTCGCGTGAAGATCGCTGCCGCTCAGCGCCAAGTCGAGCATTCTGACGATGCCCGAATAGATCGAGGTCGAATGCTCCACCTCGAACGCGGCGGCCACGTGATCGCCGGCCTTCTCAAGCCACAGAACATCGATCAGGCGGATGGAGTCCGCGCCCTTCGACGTCGCGATCGTGTCGGGCAGGCGCTCAAGGCAACCGGCTCCAAGGGGCGATCCGTTGAAGGACCGGCTGCGATCGTTTGCGGCGATCCACACGTCATAGCCGATCGCCAGCCCTAGATCGCGAAGCCACGCCTGTATCTCGGTATGCGTGCGCTCGTTCTCACCTTCACGCTGCGCGGCCTTGCTGAGCGTGCGCGCTTCCTCGCGCGCTGCCTCAAGTTGCTGACTCCAGGTCGTCAGCGCTGCTCCAGTTCCATCGAGGGGAGGAGCAGGGTAGCGATCGGAGCCGATGTCGAACAGCAAGCCGCCGATCGCGCCAAGGTCGTTCGACAGGAGGTCGCGGTGGCGTTCGTTCAAATCGAGAATGCCGGTCCGCATTGCCAGAAAATGCTCCCAGCTCCCGAGCTTCACGTTTGCGCCGGTCAGCGCGTTATAGCCCCTGACGATAGCGGTGTTGAAGGGCGGCATCAGCGTTGGGTGAAGAAAATAGAGCAGGTTGGCGACAGCCGGCCCGAGCCCCTTGATCTTCAAGCGGTCGATCGCGTGAATATGGCCGATGATCTCCTCAGCCGTGTCGCAGCAGGAACAAGAGTCGAGCAGACGACCGAACGCGCGTTGGTTGTCGGCGCTTTCGTAGATGTCGGGGATGCGCAGTTTCGGTTTCCAGAGAAATGCATGGTCGGCGCCTCTAAAGATTTGGCGCTGTTCCGCGACGGAGTGGACGACGGTTTCAAGTGAAGATCCACGATAGGCGACGCCGAACGTACCCACCTCGATCTCGTCGACAACCTGGGCGATGCCGCGCCGGATCGAGCGGAAGTTCTTGAGCCGTTCGTCCCACAGAAACCAGTTCCGGTAGGTCGCGCCAGGGTCGTCGCGCCAGCGCATGACCAACCGGCGAACAAGGCCGTCGTGCGTCTCACTTTGAATGGGCTGGCAGCTGGTAGTCGTCATAGGTCCGGAATTCCCCCTGGAGACGTGCAGGTTAGAATGGCCTCTTGGAATCGTCGAGCGTTTGTATCTGATCAGGCGGAATTCGCTGCCGAGTTTACTGCGCGGTCATGCGTAGCGGCGTGCGGACAACCCTCACATTACGTCAAATACGATGGCTTGTGCATGCCTGTACGAGCCATTTTCGACAAGCCGCATCGCGCACCGATCCTGAAGGAGAATGATTGGCGGCCGAAGCTGCCGTAAGGCACAGCCTTGGACAAGCTGACTTCGGCTGTGTTGCGGCATTGTCGCGATCGGCGCCACGAGCCGTCGCGCCGCTCTCTCGCTTCGTCAGCCGCTGCAACGCTGCCGACGCCGAGGCAGGATCCGAGAAGATTTCCCCGTGAAACCTCGCATTGTCGCGGCGCGCCGTTGGCGAAAGCAACAACAATTTTCAGTTTTGAGGCGGCCAAACCGCCTGGAAGACTGCTATCGTGGTCAATGGTACGCCCAAGCCAGGCTTGGAGCCAGATTTGGCCGCTCCGCAGCCCTCCATCTGGGTTCACGCGGCGGGCAGGCCATCCTCACCTGGGAACCTATGGCCTGCGCGATTACTCTTTGATGGATCCAGGCCCCGCTCGCGTCTGCGCGAGAAAGCTCGCGATATACGCGTCAATACTATATGCAAACGCAGAACAGACAATGCGGTGTTAGCGGGCGCGGGCCGACAATTTTGTGTCGGCCCGGCCGCAAGCAAAGTATCATCAAAATCCCCACGCAAGCCGCGCCTGCCTCAAGGTGGTCTCGTCAGCGTAGCAGCCAATCGAACCCCGGAGTTTCCCGTTTACTTGTCAACCGGAGGCTTGCGGCTCGACGTATGTAGGACCATAATCCTCCAACTTCCAGAAACTTTCTTGAGCACGCTGGTGGCAACGCCGCGCCGCTGAACCTTCTCGCCATTCCTGGTTGTGATCGTGTAGTCGTAAGCCTCGTCCGCTAACGCAAGGCCATCCTCCATTCTGACCGACGCGCGGTAGTTGCTGAAACGGAACGAAGAGAATTGCTTAAGCTCTGGTCCGAGGTGATGCGCGAGATACTGCGGATAAGTCCCTTCGCTGCCTCCGCTTTCGAAAATCTCGGAGTCGGAAGAGAACAATTGCTCTGTGCCGGTAGCATCAAGGCGCTCGATCGCCTCCTTATATTGTTCGAGAACCGCCCGAACCGCTACGGTCTCCGGTGAACCTGATTGGGCGAAGGCAGGAGTGGTCAGTAATGTCGCGATAGCGAGGAAGCGCGGTAGACCGCTCCGCAATGCACGCCGACACCACGCTGATGTGTCTGGGCGTGTCTGGGCACGAAAGAACGTAGCGCGCATGATCTTACCTTCAAAAGAGCAGTTTCAATGATTGGTGCAGCTTGGCGGGGATCGTTCACCTGCGTCAAGACCTCGCGTGGCAAACTTGCGCGGCTGCAACCCAATCGCTCGAGAGAGCCGGCCCGCGGCGAAGCCAATCGCTAATCGCCCGCACCATCTTCATCGAGGCCTTCAATATTTTGACGACGTGGAAGGCTCGACATTCCCGCGAAGTGAGAGGCGAAAGATGAGTGTTTCCCTTCCGACGGCGATAGAACATCCGCGATCTTCGGCTGCGGAACTGGATTCCGCCTCTGAAGCCTCCAATCCAATAGCTTGACCAACCGAAAAAGGCTGCTGCTGCTGATGACACCGTTTTAATCATCCAGTCAGCCTGCAGTCGGGGTGTACGGGGACAATCCGTCGCTGACCTGGGACCGGCTATGCGCGCGCATTTGAACCTGAAGACGCCTGCCGTTTCGAAGATCGCGCTATAAGGCAGGACCGCGAAATGTTGAAGGCGATCTTTGGTGGCGGGTTCTAATGGCAAAGCGTTCGCAGGGCGGCTGCGTAATGCAGTTGACTCAGTTATTTCCGATTCGCCGCGTCAAACGGAATTGGTCAGCGCTGTCGCGAACACTAAGCAAGCAGCAGCGACTCGCTCGCTGGATCGAATTGCTCAATCGCCGTCCGACCGAGATGCTACGTTTGCTGCCGCCGACGTGGTGCCTCACGCTCGCGGAGCAAAAGACGCTATTGACGAGCGGAACTGCCATAGAAATAGCTTATCTTGATCCTATTCTTCGTTTGAATGGATTGCGGGATCCACATCTGACAGACGCAATGGCGTTTTTCGGGCTGAGTTCAAAAGACGCCGACCGAATTTTCGGAAAATCACGGTACAACGAAGAGCGCTCCGCGGGTGATACCGTCATACGAATCCAGAATGTCGCCAATAAACGTCGCGAACATAGATTGGTATGTTCATTTTTGTTGGCGTCGGGGCTGATTGCCGCAGCTTTGTCTTTCCTATTTTGAGTGCGCCGTACGAGATAGTGTTGCGGTTGCTGTGGCTGTCCACGGCGCGGGGAGGCCAGAGACAGGAGGCGTTTCTTCGGCGGTGGCATACGAAATCGCCGCTCCGCCTGCGCGTTGGTCTGCGCTCCGCGACAACACTTGCTGGTAATCGTGCCGATTCGCGCTAATGCGAGTTGATCGCAATCAATATTTTTTGTTAATGCGGCAAATGTACGAGGCGAGATGACCGAACTGACTATCGGCGCACACAGTGCGGCTGCCTATTTCGCGCCTTCCGGCGCGATCGGGACGTCCGGTTTCTTACTGCGGTCCCTGCGTCAGACACTAATCGCATTGCTCTTCCTCGTCGCGATACCTGAAGCTCTTCACGCGGCCCATACAGCCGACCACGATGAGGTGCAAACCGCATGGCGGCTGCTTGACTATGTGGCGGTCGACTACAGCGGCGCGGTCGAGCACGGCCGCATTAAGAATGCGTCCGAATATGCCGAGATGACCGAGTTCGCAGCCTCGGTTTCGGGTCGTCTCCGCAATCTGCCGGCTATGGCAGAGCGCAAGGCGCTCATCGAAGGGGCCGCCAACCTCCAAGCTATGATTGCCCGAAAGAGCGCGCCGGGAGGCGTTACAACGCTCGCTCACCGTCTTGCGGCCGATCTGCTTGTCGCCTATCCGGTGCCGCTTGCGCCCGACAAGATCCCGAACATCGCCGGGGGAGCAGCCTTGTTCAAACAAACCTGCTCGGCCTGCCACGGGATGACAGGCAACGGGCATGGCCCTGACGCGGCCAAGCTCTCAACCCCTCCAATCGCGTTTACTGATGCGGCACGCGCGCGCCAGCGCAGCGTGTTCGCGCTCTACCAAGCGGTCACACAGGGGATCGATGGAACCGCGATGCAGAGCTTCGCCGATCTGCCAACTGATGAGCGTTGGGCGGTCGCGTTCCGCGCCGGAAGCTTTGCGTTCAGCGACGCACAGGCGCGTAAAGGGGAACGGCTGTGGAGGGCGGACGCGGCGCTTCGCCAGCGCATTCCGGATCTTAAAACTTTAGCCACGATCACCCCAGCCGCCCTTGGAGCGGCTATTGGCGAGGCCAAGGCAGATGCGGTGCTCGCGTTTCTGCGCCGTCAGCCCGACCAGGTCATGCAACAGGCTCCTGGCTCGCTGGCGGTAGCGCGGACCAAGCTAGGCGAAAGCGTCGCCGCTGCCCGGCGTGGCGACTGGCGTACGGCGAAAAAGCTGGCACTGTCCGCCTATCTTGACGGGTTCGAGCCGATCGAACCGACACTCACCGCCCGCGACGCGACGGTCATGGGTCGTATCGAAAGCAAGATGGGCGAGTATCGCGCTGCGATTGATCGCGGCGCCGCGCCCGATGATCTCGCCGAAAAGGTAACGGTGCTCGACGGGCTTTTCGACGAAGCGGAAGCCGCGCTCGCGCCCGATACGGCAACAAGGGCCTCCACTTTCGTGGGTGCTTTTACGATCCTGCTACGCGAAGGGCTGGAAGCGCTGCTCATCGTCGTCGCCATGATCGCCTTCCTTCGCAAGGCCGAGCGTGGTGATGCGCTACGCTATGTTCATGGCGGGTGGATCGGCGCACTCCTCGCGGGCGGGATTACCTGGGCGGTCGCCACCTATGCTATCGGGATCAGCGGCGCTTGTCAAAGGGCCCCGAACTTTCCGCAGATGTGGGCGCTTAAAATTCCCTATGCTGGCGGTTTGAGCTATGCGGTGATCAGCCGTATTCGGGATCGGGTTTTCCTTTCGTTGGCGGGCGGCCGCGACGCTTTGGCGGTGGATTGAACGTGACGCCGGCGCGGACGTTTTCGGGCACCAGCGCGGCGTGCTCGCGCATCCTGTAGCTGGAGCCCTCGATCTGGATGACGACGGCGTGGTGCAGCAGCCTGTCGAGCAGCGCCGTCGCCACGACGGCATCGCCGAAGACCTCGCCCCATTCGGCGAAGCCGCGGTTAGAGGTGAGGATCATGGCGCCCTTTTCGTAGCGGGCGTTGACCAGCTGGAAGAACAGGTTCGCGCCGCCGGGTGTGACCGGCAGGTAACCGATCTCGTCGACGACGAGCAGCGACGCTCTGGTGAGGAAGCGGATCTTCTCGCGAAGCGTGCCCTCGCGCTCGGCCTTGGCGAGCTGGGCGATCAGATCAGCCAGCGGGATGAAGTAGACCGCCTTGCCGGCGCGCACGGCCTCGACCGCCAGCGCGGTCGCGATGTGGCTTTTCCCGGTGCCGGGCGGGCCCAGCAGATGGACGACCTCGGCGCGCTCGATGAAGTCGAGGCCGGCGAGCGCCAGGATGCGGTTGCGGTCGAGCGAGGGCTGGAACGAGAAGTCGTAGCCGGCGAGCGTCTTGACGACGGGCAGCCGCGCCATGCGCAGGGCCGCCTTGATTCGGCGGTTCTCGCGCAGAGACAGCTCCTCGCCGAGCAGATCGTCGAGCGCCTCGATGCCGTCGATCTGGCCCTGCTCGATGCGTCGCAAGGTCGCGTCGAGGATCTCAAGCGCCCGCGGCATCTTGAGGCTGACCAGGCTGCGGCGGATCGAGTCGACGCGCGAGGATGGTGCCGCGCCGTTCATGGCCGTCCTTCCATCGCCAGGCTCGCGCCAATGGCTTCATAAACCGCCAGCGAGCGCAGCGGCACATGGTCACCGAGCCGGCCGATCATCGTCGTGCGCCGTTCCTGTGGCCGTGATTGAGGCCTTCCGGTGCGATGACGCCGGTCGATGCGATACTGGAGGCGTCCTTCGAGCACAGGGTGCTCAGCAACCACAACGCCGCGATCGATTACCCGGACTACGTCCGGTAGCTGCTCGACCTCGACGATGCGGCGCGTGCGGTCAGGCACGCTGTAGAAGTTGCCGCCGACCGCCACAAAGCCGTCATGGGTAACCCGCCGCTCGAGCTTCAGCACGGCGTTGAAGCGGTGTTCGGGCAGCCGCTGCAGTTCTCCCTGCTCCTCGGCGAAGGCCTCGGCCACCACGCGCTGCGTCGTGCCGTGCACCCGGACATTGGCCACCGTGTCGAGCCACTCGACGAGCTGGGCGTTGAGGTCCTCCATGTTGCGGAAGGATCGGCCCAGGAAGAAGTCCTCGCGGATGTAGCGGAACGGCCGCTCAACTTTCCCCTTCGTCTTGGCGCGATAGGGCCGGCACGCCCGGGGCTGGAACCGGTAGTGCTTCGCCAGCGCCAGCAGCGAGGTGTTGTAGACGATGTGGCCCTGGTCGTCCTCGCCGGTGACCGCGGTCTTCATCCGGTCATAGAGGATCTCGATCGGCACGCCATCGATCGCCTCGAACGCCTGCATGTGACAGCGCAGCAGCGTCTGCAGGTCCTGATGCAGCACATAGCGGGCGAACACGAGGCGCGAGTAGCCCAGCACCAGGCTGAACAGCCAGACGATGCGCACCACGCCCGGCTCGTCGGTGAACTCGACGACGAACCGGGCGAAGTCGACCTGGGCCTGCACGCCGGCCTTGGTCTCGAAGCGAACCTCGTAAGGCTTGGGATCATGGTCGGGCCGGATTGCTGCCAGGTAGCGCTTCACCGCGGTGTACGCGCCGGCATAGCCCATCTCCCTGATCTCGCGCGTGAGGCGCGAGGCCGTCAGCTCGGGGAACGCCGTCACGCGCTCGCGCAGGAACTCCATGTAGGGCGCGATCTTGCTCGGCCGCCCGGCCTTGCGGGGGCCGTAAACCGGCACCTCGACGCCGCGCTCGATGTATTTGCGAACGGTCTTGGGATCACGGCCCGTCCGGCGGGCGATCGCCGTCACCGACAGCCCCTGCCGGTGCAACTCCAGTATCATCATGGCTTCTCCAAGTCGGATCATCAGCGCCGCCTCCCGCAGGAGGTCATCGCGCCGATTTTGGCGTTGCCCAATGAGCCGGGGTTAACCCCGGCTCATTGGGCAACCAGGCCCAACAATCAGGGAATTTTCAAAGCCCACATCCGCGGAGAATTACACGCCCACTGACAGCGCGAGCCGCGAGCTGACGGAAGGGTTCGGATCACTGCTCGCGGCGATCGTTCTGCTGTCCGTCGGGATATGGATGCACGGCAAGGCGCAAGCCGATCAGTGGCAACGCTATATCCGGGAGAAGATGGCGCGGGCGCTCACAGGTGGATCCGGTTGGTTCCTGTTCGGACTAGCCTTCGTGGTTGTCTATCGCGAGGTTTTCGAGACGATATTGTTCTACGCCGCACTCTGGACGCAGGGCAACGGGCCCGTGCTGCTCGCTGGCGCAGGGTCGGCCGTGCTGCTGCTCGCGGTGATCGCCTGGGCCATGCTTCGCTACAGCAGAACGCTGCCGATCGCACAGTTCTTTCGCTACAGTGCATGGCTGATGGCAGCACTGACGGTCATTCTCGCGGGCAAGGGCGTTGCAGCACTCCAGGAGGCAGGCATCTTCGACATCTCGCCGCTTGCGAATGTGCCTCGGTTCTCCATGCTGGGCCTCTTTCCGACCAGGCAGTCGGTGGCGGCGCAGCTGCTGATGCTGATCGCGATCATCGCCGGTTTCGCCAGCAATCGGCGCAAGGGCGTGCGCCCGTCAAATTTCTCGCCGGCCGAATAGGCTCCGCTATTCTCGCCGTTAACCCACGCCGGCTGTCCCCATGCACGTCAGCGATCATCCTCAGTGCGCTGCCTGACCCAATGTGATGCAAGACGGGCGGTCAATTCGCCGGCGATCAGCGTAGCAGCTAACGCGAGCGTACCCAGTACGGGGTCGTCGATCGAGAAGAACAAGAGGCCGGCGATGATCACAAACACGACGTTCACCGCGGCCCACACCCATTCGGGCAGCGAGGGCCGGTTCCTCATCAAAACCGCCTCACATGGGCGGCGACAATCATCCGGACCGTGATGCGAACCGGGTCAAACAATGTACCTGTCCCAGCCGGCGTAATGCTCGCTGCTGCGTTTGCCGCGCTGAAGGTTCAGCGCGATGATCACGAACCCGATCGCTATGCCGCTCAGCGTCGCCGCAAAGCTTGCCCCGGTCAGAAACAGCGGCGCGGAAACGATCCAGACGCCGACGACAATGTTGAGAAAGCGGAGTGCGCGCGCCACCTCCGCGGTCGCAATGATCGATATCGTAATGACCAACGCGCCAGCGACGTGATCGCTGTTGGCCATCGCCCCGATCGTGCCGAAGGTGAGGCGCGTCAGCATCAGCGACGCGCCCAGAGCCATGCTCGCCGCCAATTGCCACGGCAGCGTGATGCCGCGGGTCGCATCGTTCCAGAAAGCGGCAGGACTGGCGAGTGCGTCGGAGGAGTCCACCTCGCCCTTTTCGACGGCATCGCCATGAAAGAAGGTGGCGATGAGCGGTTTGCCCTGGCAGCGCGCCCATTGCAGGAACTGCCCCATGGCGATCACCTCATCCAGCGCAAAGGGGATCATCACCAGCATAGCGAGACCGGCGATCAGCGCTGGCGTGCTCCATGTTCCGATCACGATCGGTTGAATGATAATAAAGTAGATCGAAACGACCCCTAACGGGATCACGAGGATGCCGAAGAACGCGACCATCCACGGCATCGTGCGCCAGCGGTCGCGCGTTCCCATGACCGCCATCAGAATTTCAAACGTGTAGCTGACCGCGCCAAGTCCGGCATCGGGGATCGGCCAGGCCTTGGAGACATCCGAGGTAATGATTTCCTCGGTGCCGTTGCGGGGATCGGTGAGTGAACCTGAAAAGAAGGGCTCCCAGACGCCATCAACATGGCCGAGCTGATAGGCGGTCAGCATGCGCGAAATCAGCAGTCCGATCAGTCCCAGGATCGCGATCGGAAGCCGCTGCGCACCCGTGGACGGACCGTAAGTCCATCCCGGCGGGATCGATTTGGGGTCCATCATCCCCGCCATGCTCATCCCCGGCATCATCGGCACGAGGACGGAGAAAGCGATAGCGAGTGTGCCGACGAGCAGGTCGTTTTGATATTGCGCCGCGCTCGGGCTCCAGAAAAGCAACGGCGCGAAAAGCAGCCATATTCCGACAAAGCACGCCGCCCATTGCCCGAACCAGGCGGTCCGCTTGGACAGCGAAAGCAGGCCGAACAGGACCAACAGCGTCCCGCTTGCGATGTCGCTCGCCATGAGCAGATCGGCTCGCCATTCGATTGGCGCCAGGCCACGGTCGAGCGTCACCGCGCGCACCGAGGCCGCGACCGTGTTGCTCGTTGCGGCGTCATAGACGAGCGGACTCGCCGCCAGCCACGCGCCCAGCCCGATATTGGCGTAATGGGCCCAGCGCGTCTTGCGACCATCCGCGTCCATCGCCGCCATGTGGTCGCCGTCCATCGAAAGATCGCCGAGTGCCGCAGCCATGTTGTGGTCGTGACGATCAGGGCTACCCGCTTTGTCCGGGTTCCGATCTTCGCTGGCGGCATCGCCTCCACGTTTCGCTCGATGGTCATGCCCCCCCAGAGGCCCCGGCCGCTGGCCATACCACGCGACCAGCGAAGGATTGAGCTTGTTGGCGGCATACCAGGCCGCGGGATCCCGCTTAAGCGCCGCCACCATCTTCGGGAGCGCCGTGCCGAGTTGATGCGCTGGCTGCCAATCGAGAAGCTGTCGCGCGCGGCTGATATCGAGGACATAATGGTCGTTGCTCGCCTCGACCATCCACGGCTTGATCTCGCTGTCTTCGCCCAGAAGCTTGTCCTGCACCCAGGCGCCTGCCTTGGCGACCGGCTGTGGAATCCGAAGCGTCTCCCAGCGCTCCCCGTGCAGCGCACGGCCGATGATGTCCTGGACTTCTGCATAGCCAAGCGCTTCCGGCTCGCCGATGAGGAGCGGCAACGCGGGCGGCAGCCCACCCCTCCGGTCGACCAGCCGCGCTATCGCGTCGGTCAGATCGTCGAGATGGACGAAGGACTGACCAGCGCAGAGCATGCCCGGATAAAGGTGCGCGGTCAGCCGGTGCTCATAGATCCGGGCGATCTGCTGCGCAATGAAGGGTTGATGGCCTTCGTCCTCATAGACACCGGCAATCCTCAGAAAGACGACCGGGATGTTCCCATGACGCTCGCGAAGTATCGCTTCGGTACGCACCTTGGATTCGGGGTAGGGCCAGCTCGGGTCGATCGGCGACTCTTCAGTGATGCGCTCGTCAGGACTGTCGGTCGCTCGGTGGACGAGCATCGTGCTGGCAAAGATGAATTGCCCGACCTCGAATTCCTGTAGTGCGCCGATCAGCCGGAGGGTGCCCTCGACCGTGATCTCGTTGTAACGAGGGTTCGGTTCGCCGGTGACGTCGTAATAGGCGGCGAGGTGAACGACCGACGCGATGCGACTGCCAAACTTTTCACGCACCGTTTCGAGTGCCGCGCGCACCCCTTGCTCGGACGCGAGATCGATGTCCACGGCAGTCGCCGGCGCTGGCGGGTCGGGGGGACCAGCTCGATCCAAGCCGACCACTTCGTACCGCTCACCAAGGCGGCGGACGACGGCCGCACCGATGAAGCCGCTCGCGCCGGTGACCAGCACGAGTTCCCGGGGCTGATGGACAGAAGGCGGCGTGGCATGTTCAGTGGGCATCGATCACCTCATCGCCGTCGTTCCAGCGGGATGGGCGCCTCGTCCGCCCTCATTCACCAATACGTCCCGCAGGCATTCATCCCTCGAAAAGCGAGGTTGGCAGAGACAACGCTCGACGTGTGCTCCCGGGTCGGTCGTGGTCGGCTGGCGTATCCCCGCCGGCGGCAGCCAATGCGCAAGGAACAGGCGCGGTGCTTTCACGATTCCGCCACGTCTCCGGTTGATCTAGCCGCGCGACGCGCGTGGCGGCGTCGCAGTAGCAGATAGGCGGCCGGAATGACCAACATCGACAGCAGCGGTGCGGTCAGCATGCCGCCGATCATCGGCGCGGCGATGCGGCTCATCACCTCGGAGCCAGCTCCGGTACCGATCAAGAGCGGAAACAGGCCCGCCAGGATGACTGCCACCGTCATCGCCTTGGGTCGCACCCTGAGGAGCGCGCCCTCGCGCACCGCCGCCTCGATCTGTTCTGTGTCCGGTGTCGGTCCGCGCTCGGCAAGGGCATGTTTGAGGTAGATGAGCATGACCACGCCAAACTCGGCCGACACGCCCGCCAGCGCGATGAACCCGACGCCGGTCGCGACCGACTGATTGTAACCGAGCAGATAGAGCAGCCACAGTCCGCCCGTGAGCGCGAAGGGGAGGGTGCCCATGATCAACGCCGCCTCATCGAGGCGTCTGAAGGTCGCGTAGAGCAGCAGGAAGATGATAAGCAGAGTCGCCGGAACGACGATCTTGAGCCGCTCGGTCGCGCGCTGGAGGAACTCGAACTGGCCAGTGTAGGTGACACTGACGCCGGGCGTGAGCTTGACCTTTGCGGCCACTGCGCGCTGCAGGTCACCGACGATTTCCGTGAGCGCCCGCCCTCGGCCATCGACGTATATCCACGTCACCGGCCGACCATTCTCGCTGCGCAGCATCGGCGGCCCTTCGTTGACACGAATATCGGCGACGGTGCCAAGCGTGATCTGCTGGAGCGAGGGGGTTACGACCGGCAGATTGCGCAGATCGTCGAGGCTGTCGCGCAATTCTCGCGGGTAGCGCATGCTGATCGGATACCGCGCGAGGCCCTCGACCGTCTGGCCGATCGTCTCGCCGCCGATCGCGCCCGACACGACCGACTGCACGTCCGCGATATTCATGCCGTAGCGTGATGCCGCAGCGCGATCGATCAAGACGTCGATATAACGGCCGCCAGTCAGGCGTTCGGCGAGCGCGGAGCTGACCCCGGGGACAGTCTTTGCGACTATTTCGATCCGTCGCGCGACCTGGTCAATCTCGGCCAGATTCGACCCCGCGACCTTGATACCGATCGGGCTCTTGATGCCGGTCGACAGCATGTCGATGCGGTTGCGGATCGGCGGTATCCAGAAATTGGCGAGCCCGGGGACTTTGACGGCCTTGTCGAGTTCGTCGATCAGCTTGTCCTGCGTCATGCCAGGGCGCCACTCGGTCTTCGGCTTGAAACGGATCGTGGTCTCGAACATCTCGAGCGGCGCGGGATCGGTCGCCGTGTCAGCGCGCCCCGCCTTGCCGAACACGCTCTCGACTTCGGGGACGGTCTTGATCAGGCGATCGGTCTGCTGGAGCAGCTGCGCCGCCTTGGCGGCCGACAGACCCGGCAGCGCCGACGGCATGTAGAGCAGATCGCCTTCGCTCATCTGCGGGATGAATTCGCCACCGAGCTGGCTGATCGGCCAGAGGCTCGTTGCGAAGACCAGCCCCGCAATCAGCAAGACCTGTTTGGGCCGGCTCATCGCCCGGTCGAGCGCCGGCCTATAGATGCGCGTCAACCAGCGGTTGATCGGATTGGATTCCTCAAGCGGAATCTTGCCGCGGATGAGGAACCCCATCAATACGGGGATCAGCGTGATCGAGAGGATCGCCGCGCCCGCCATCGCATAGGTCTTGGTGAAGGCCAGCGGCGCGAACAGGCGGCCTTCCTGCCCCTGGAGCGAAAACACGGGCACGAACGACAGCGCGATAATCAGGAGGCTGAGGAAAAGCGCCGGGCCGACCTCGGCCGCCGCCGCGGTGATGACGCGCCACCGCTCAGGTCCTTTCAGCTCCTCGCCCGGCCGATCGCGTTCCCAATGCTCGATATGTTTGTGCGCATTCTCGATCATGACGATCGCACCATCGACCATCGCGCCGATCGCGATCGCAATGCCGCTCAGCGACATGATGTTGGCGTTCACGCCCTGCACGCGCATGACGATCAGCGCAAACAGGATGCCGAGCGGCAAGGTCAGGATCGCGACCAGCGCTGATCGAACGTGCCACAGGAACAGTGCGCACACGATCGCGACGACGATGAACTCCTCGATCAGCTTGCTCGTCAGGTTTTCGACGGCGCGGTCAATCAGGCCGGAGCGATCATAGGTCGTGACGACCTCAACACCCGGCGGCAGGCTCTTCTTCAGCTCGGCGAGCTTGGTGCGCACGCCGTCGATCACCTCGCGGGCATTCTTGCCCTGGCGCATCACGATGACGCCGCCGGCAACCTCGCCCTCGCCGTTGAGCTCGGCAACGCCGCGACGCATCTCGGGGCCGAGCTGGATCGTCGCGACGTCGCCCAGGCGGACGGGAATGCCGCCTGCGACGGTCTTCAGAGGCACGCTGCGGAAATCGTCGAGCGTCTTGAGATAGCCCGAGGCGCGAACGATATATTCCGCTTCCGCCATTTCGAGCACGGCGCCGCCAGTCTCCTGATTGGCGCGTTTCAACGCCTCGGTGACCTGCTCCTGCGTCACCCCGTAGGAGGCAAGTTTCTGAGGATCGAGCAGCACCTGATACTGCTTGACCATCCCGCCGATGCTCGCGACTTCGGCGATACCCGGAATGGTCTTGAGCTCGTAGCGCAGGAACCAGTCCTGAATGCTCCGCAGTTCGGCGAGGTCGTGCCGTCCCGTCCTGTCGACGAGCGCATATTCATAAACCCAGCCGACGCCGGTCGCGTCGGGGCCAAGCGATGCCTTGGCCCCTTCCGGCAAGCGGTTCTGCACCTGGCTCAGATATTCGAGCACGCGGCTGCGCGCCCAATAGAGGTCGGTGCCGTCCTCGAACAGAATATAGACGAAGCTATCGCCCTCGAAGGAGTAGCCGCGCACCACGCGCGCGCCCGGCACGGACAGCATGGTAGTCGCGATGGGATAGGTGACCTGATCCTCGACGATGCGCGGCGCTTGCCCGGGATAGGTCGTGCGAACGATGACCTGGACGTCCGACAGGTCCGGCAACGCATCGACCGGTGTCGTTCTGACCGCACCGATCCCGATGGCGATGAGCAGGGCGGCGGCCAGGAGGACGAGGAAGCGGGCCTTTACCGACGCTTGGATGATACGCGCGATCATTTGGCGTCGCCCGCGATCGGACGCGCATCGATGCCGGTAAGGCTGGCTTCGGAATCGATCAGGAACTGACCGGACGAGACAATGCGTTCCCCCTCCCGCAGCCCTGCCAGGATTTCGGTCTGTCCGCCCGCGTCACGCCCGACCTGCACTTCCGCGGGCCGATAGCGTCCTTTGGGTTCCGCGAGCATGACGAGCGTGCGCTTCCCGGTGCGGATGACCGCTTCGCTCGGGACGAGCAATGCCGTCTGCGCTGTACCGCCCAAATGAACCGTCGCGAACATCCCTGGGCGGAGTCGCCCTCCGGAATTGCGCAGTTCGACCCTGACGGTCAGTGTCCGGCTCTCGGTTTGCGCGGTCGGCAAGATGGCGACGACCCGCCCAGCGAAGCGTTCGCCGGGAAAGGCCGCCAGCACCGCGGCCGCCGACTGCCCGACTTTGACATCGCTGGTTCGGACCTCCGGCACCGCGGCGTTCAGCCACACCGTGCCGAGGCCGTTGACCTGTGCGAGCGTCTGCCCGGCGGCGAGCGTGACTCCGGCCCGTGCGTCGAGCGTTTGGATGACGCCGCCGATCGGACTGCGCACCGTGGTCAGCCCGCGGCCGCGCGAACTCCCGCCCGGAATGCCGATCAGCCGCAGACGCCGACCAGCGGCCGCGATCAAAGCCTTGTCGCCGGTACGGCGCACGGCCTCATATTCGACTTGCGCGCCGCCCCATTCCGGAACGAGAAGATCGGCGATCGGGGCGCCCGCGCCGATCACGTCGCCCGGCGCGCGGTCGTAAACGCGCTGGACGAATCCGGCAGCGCGCGCCTGGATGATGGCGACGTCGCGTTGATTGAAGCCGATCGTGCCGGTCACGTCGAGCGCGCCCGCCAGCGTGCCGGCTTTTGCGACGGCAGTTCTCACGCCCAAATTCTGCGCAGCTTTGGGATTGACGGTTATGCCCGGCGCGCCATCGCTACCTTCGTCGGCATATTTGGGCTTGAAGGTCTTCATCCCCATCGAGGAGAGCGATTCCGGACTGTCGTAATGCTCCCCCGGCACCATCGGGTCATAATAATAGAGGACCTTGCGCCCCCCTTGCGCCGCCGAATCGGCTGGCGCGGGCTGGCGCGGTCCGGCAAAATAATAGCCGGACGCGCCGGCGATCAGGGCAACAGCGGCAAGCGCGGCGCCGGCACAGGCACGCTGCGTGCGATCGAGTGTCATTGGCTGTCGTCCCCGTAGGTGAGGTTGATCCGGACGCTGTCGCGCAAGACGGCAGCCTCGCGGTCGAGGGTGGTCAGAACGGCGTCGGCAAGAGCCGAGTGCGCATCGACGATGTCGATCAGGTTCGCGCGCCCGGCCGCGAAGCTGGCCGTTTCGAGGCGCACGCGCTTCTCGGCAAGCGGCTGAAGCGTGTCCCGAGCGCGCATCCATTGTTCGTGATGCATCATGTGGTCCGCAAGATCGGAGGCGAGTGCGGCCGCGAGCGCCCGACGAAGCTCTGCCTGTTCGGCCAGGGCTGCCGAAGCATCGGCCTGTCTTGCCGCGATCTGCGCATTCTGGCGGTGGCGAGTGAAGATGGGCAAGCCGATCGTCACCCCGGCCGAGACATAATCGCCAAAGCGTGGATCGCGACGCTGATAGGCGAGGTTAACACCGAAATCAGCGCGGCGTTTGGACTCAGCCACACGCACATCCGCCTCGGCCTGACCTTCCCTGGCAGCGGCCATCTTGATCGTTGGATGACGGTCGATCGCGCTTTCAAAAGCAGCTGCGCGGATCGGGAAGTCCGGAACCGCGCCTGCGATCTCGGGCTCAGGATCGCCGGTCCAGCGCGTCAGCGCCGCCCGCGCCTTGGCGACACCTGCAACCAGCTCGCTGCGCCGGTCCTGCATTTTTGCGACTGCCTCGTCGCCAGCCACGGTTTGGGCCGGTCGCGCGCTTCCGGAAGCGACGGCGCTGGGCGTGGTATGAACGATCGCTTCCAGCCGACGAAGGACTTGATCGATCGCGGCGACCCGGCGTTCGGCGTAGGCCAGATCGACCCAGGCAACACCGGCGGAAACCGCGACGTCGCGCGCGCTAGCCGCCGCGTCGGCTTCGACTGCCCTGATGTCGGCATCTGCCCGCGCCTGTTCGGCATGACGTTTCGCCAAATTGGGAATGGCCTGCGATGCCTCGACCTTTACCCAGGTGAAATTGTCCCGGTTCGGCTGAAATGCCAGCGGCCCGGAAATGGGAAAACTGTCTAGACCGACCCCGAGCGTTGGATCGGGCAGCGCACCGGCGGCGCCGCGCGCGGCGCGCGCGGCGTCCATTCTGCGCGCTTTCGCGACAAGCACCGGGGCATTTGCGCGCGCGTGCTGGAGCGCCGCATTGAAGGTGAGCGGTTGCGCCGAAATGGCCACCGGACACGTCGCGACAAGCGACGCGAGCACTGCATGTCTCATAGAATTCTTCCGTAGCAAGCCGGGCAGGGCGACCGACATTTTCAGCAGTGTTGCTCGAAGCGCCGAATTGCCGCGTCGCCTTGCTTCCAGGTGATCAACGTGGGCCGCCATCCGGGCGGTCGACGGACGACTTATGCATGCAGGTTGTCGGATCGACCTTCATCATTGTGCAGTCACAAGCAGGCTGTTTGCGGTCAGGCACCCAGACCCGTCGCATCGCGGGTCCAGTCGACTTCGATCCAAAATCGGGACCAGGGCGCCATTCATAGTGACCGGAAGATGCGGCTTTTGACACGGGAGCCGCTTCGGAGGAAGACGATTGGGGAGCGGCCGCAAGCGCGACCGCAACAAGCAGAGTGATCATGATAATATCCTCTAGTGATGTGACGTCAGCGCTGCGGTGCGAGCGGTCATGACGCGGCGCACCCACAGGCGAGGGCAATCAGATGAGGCTTGACGGGGGGTGTGGTTCGGGGCTGATCGTGCCACCCGCCAGGACAATCACGGCGGGCCAGAATTCCGGTTCGCCAGGCAAGCGGTCGCGATCGACAGCGGGAGCCGCGTTTTCGACGGTCATCGGCACGACGCAGCCCATTTGAGCTACACAATCGAGCGTCAGCCCTTTGCAGGGTGGTTGTTTTTGCCCCTGCTGCTGCATGGCCATGTCGACGCAGTCGGCCCCCATAGGGGTTGCATGAGCGGCGGCCATCACCGTCGGCGACGCGATCGGGCCAATCGCGTAGGCCGCCTGCAGTCCGAAGAGACCGCACAACGCGCCCACGAGGAGCATAAAGGCGAGACGGCTTTTCAGCACCTGATCAATGTCGGACGATTGAAGTCGTGAGTCAATGCAAGCGCATCACCTGCAACCGCCTCCCTTCTGTGGCACCGGCCCTCGTAGGTGCGCGAATGCCGAAGTTGTGCGACACGCAATTCTGGTCCCCCACCCCGAGGATGGTGGCAGGATGGGGGTCAATGTGCACCGAATCTTCTAGCATTTATTGCCTTTTGAAGCCACCCTTGCGTTCGAGCCAAGTATATCGGAACCACGACGCACGGCGCAAATCCTTGTCGCGCGCCGTTGAAGCGATCCATGTTTGCGGAAATCGTGCAGTCTTAGCCATGGCGGGCATACGCCCGACGTCCGCCCGCGCCGAATGCGATCACGTCGTAGCGTTGCGCCCTCATGCCAGGCATTTCCATCCCCGGCGACCCGAGCGGCATCCCACCGACCGCCAGTCCACGAATCCCGCGCGGCTTCTCCGCGAGAACGCGTTTGATATCGGCGGCCGGCACGTGCCCTTCGACAACCACGCCGTCGATCACCGCCGTGTGACAGGAAGCCAGATCAGCAGGAACTCCCAGCTTCGCCTGAAAGGCAGATCGGTTGGGGTCGTCCAATGTGCGCACAGGCCGACCGAGTTCTCGACGGATCTGCGCGGCCCACTTTTCGCAGCAGCCGCATCCAGGATCGCGATGCATCGCGATCGCGGACGCCGCCGATGCCGCGACCGGCGACGCAAAAAGGACGAGGGCGAGGCAGGCATGGACAGTTTGCTTCATATGATGTGCTCCGAAAATTTGCCCCGCCCTGACAGGGGTGCTCAGGGAAAACCAGGGCGGGGCGGGCGACCGCTACTGCGGGCGCTTGCCGTGCTTGCGAAGCCAATCCTGGAGCTCCGCAATGTCCTTTTCCTGCTTGGTGACCGTCATCGCCGCCATCTGGCGCGTGTCGGCATCCTTCGCGTCACGCTGAGCGATCCGCGACATGGCGATCGCGCCGCGGTGATGCTCGATCATCTTGCGCGTCCACGTCTCCGCCGCATCCGAACCCTTGGCCGACATCATCTTGCGATGCATGTCCATTTCAGCCGGTCCATAGGGATTGCCCGGATCGTTCATCATCATCTTGGAATGGTCCATGCCCTGCATGCCGGCTTGGCCGTGCTGCATGGCTGGTGTTTGGGCCAGCGCAGGGGCAGCGGTCATGGCCAGCACACCCGCGATCAGCCCTAGTCTCGTTCTCGACATGTCGGCCTCCTTGTTTGGTGATACGCGCCAGAACGCCCGAACCCTCGCAATGGGCCTGAAACACGCGAAATTTGGTCAGGCCCTCGCGCCCCTCGATGGTGCGGGAGCGAAATGAGATCGGCGGCGTTCCGAGCAGCCGGTGACAGCACCGAAGAGTTCCTTCTGGCGCGCGCGGTCAGACGTTCGAGTCGCGAACGCCGAGAGGTGGCAGCGGTCCCCACCGGCCTTGCGGTTCGGCTGTCTACATCCGCTGCAGGATCACCTTCATCTGGTCGATCTCCTGGCGTTGCGAGCTGATGATATTGCCGCACAGCTGCTTGATCTCGGGATCGCGGATCGACGCCTGCTGGCACATCAGAATGGCGCCCGAGTGGTGCGGGATCATCGAGCGCAGAAAGGCGCGATCACCGATCGTCGTCTGGGTTCTGATCAGGGCGAACGAGCCAAGAAACCCAATCGCAGAGATCGCCAGGATCGCGACATTCGCGCCCTTATTGGGAAACATATGCTTCATGGCGAGGATCATCAGCACCACCATCGGTGCGACCATCATCAGCGTCATGTAGACCATGTTGAGATTGTTGTAGAAGCTGTCGAGCCCATCGATCATGACGAACATGACGAGATACATGATCACGCCGCTGACCAGCGTCTGCACGGCCAGGCTCGCATATGGGCTCATCACGCCCTGCTTTTTTCCCATCTGTTCCATTGCTTTCTCCTGTGCCCCCGCACGTTGCTATGTCGGTCGCGAGACCGCTCGGCGGCGCCGGACAGGCCAGCGCATGTAGAGAAGCACGGCCCCGCCCAGCCAAAGGACAATCCCGCCAAGCGCGAAACTGAGGAGCCAAGGCGTGTTGAAATTCTCGTGATTCTTCCAGTCCATGATGTGGAGCCCCCAGAAGAAATCGTAGAGCCGCCAGGTCCCGGTGCGGACCGCCGCGATGCGACCGGTCGAAGCCGGGATAAAAATCCGTGTCGCGTCGGCATCCGCAAAAGCGACCCGCCACGCCGGGAGCGGACCTCTGTACTCGGCGCCGGGGTCGGAAACGAGGGTGACGCTCGCTATGGGCCTGTCCGGTCCGCGCCAGGCGTCGCGCGCAATCGTCTCGGCAATTTGCGCATCGAGCGGCGGGAGACGTGAGGCGGTGACCGCGTCGACGAGCGTGACGCCTTTCGCCGTCATCACTTCCGCAACTGGTTTGCTTCCAAGCATCCGGATGGTGATGCTCTGGACCGGCTCTCCGAGAGACCGCAAATATTCCGATGGTGCGGCGAGCCCGATCCCCGGGTTCAGCGGCATGCCCGTGGTGCGGTCGACGAGGTGGTCGCCGTGGACGCGGCCGATAGGCAAAAAGCTCATCAGCGCGCCGCTCGCGAACCAGAGCAGAAGCTGCGCGCCGACGACGATGGCCAACCATTTGTGCGCGCGGCTGGCAAGCAGATGCAGCCTCGCGCGCGGGCTCCTCATAGAGTGGTGCCTGAGCGTGTCGCGCGGATCTCAGTCATGTCCATTCGGCGCTGCGGGCATTGCCATCCCCTTCATCCCGCCCATGTCCTTCATCATCTCATCGTGCTCGGCCGGTGCGCTCGCGATCAGGGTCTTGTATTGCTCGGGGGTCATGCCCGGCAGCTTGCGAACGAACGCCACCATGTTCCAGATCAACGGATCGGGATGGGTCTTGCCCCATGCCGGCATCGCGCTCAGCTTGACGCCATGCTTGATGATCCAGAATTGCTCCGCAGGCGACAGATCGGTGGTTTTGGCAAGCTCGGGCGCTTGAGGATAGAGACCCTGGCTCATCTCGCTGCGTTCGACGCCCGGCCCCAGATGGCAGCCCGAGCACATTTCCGTGTAGAGCGCGGCACCGGACGATATGCGCTTCGGATCGGAGAGGTTTGCGGGCGCCGCGATGTTCTGCGAATGCACCGCGATCGATCGATCGCGCAGGCTCTCAAGCATGGAATAGACGGGTCGCGTATGCGGATCGTCGGCTGCAATATTATAAACGCCGAAATATATGAAACCCGCAGCCGCGATGATCAGCGCGATCGCCGCGATCACGACGAAGGCCACGCTCGGAAAATGGTGCCTCATTCTTGCGCGGTCCATCATTTCCTCCCTTTCTACGAATATTAGAACCAGAGCCGAACGCCGGCGACCAAGCTCGTAACGGTAGGATCCTCACCGTCAGCGCGCGCGTAGCGGGCGGTCTGCCCGGTTTTCGCCGCGTAGGAGATGCCGATATAGGGCGCGAACTGCCGCGTGATCTCGTAGCGCAGCCTAAGTCCCAATTCGGCGCTCGACAGGCCCGCGCCCGTGCGCGTCTCGGGCACATCCTGCGCGGCCAGATTGAGCTCGACCCGCGGCTGCAGAACCACGCGCTGTGTGATGCGCTGATCATAATAGCCTTCCAGCCGGCCGAGCAGATCACCCTTGTCCGAGAGGAACAGCGCACCCTCGACCTCGAACCAATAGGGCGCCAGACCCTCGAAGCCGATGGTCGCGTAGGTCGTCGGCCGGCCCGGCTTGAAGTCGTGGCGGATGCCGCCCTGCAGGTTGAAATAGGGTCCGATCGCCCGGCTGTAGAGCGCTTGGACCTCCGCCGCCTCGACCCCTTGACGGAACGCGCCTTCACCTTCAGATTTCAGCCACAGGCGATTGATGTCGCCGCCGATCCAGGCCTCGCCGTCCCAACGGTAACCATCGCGTCCCTTCCGCGCCTGATATTCGGCAAGATTGAACATGACCTGATAATTGGTCTGGCCGCCCTGTTCCCGCATCATGTCGCGGCGGGCCGCCGCCATTTCGGGAGCGGGAAAGAGCTTCTCCGCATAATGGTCCATCGGTGGCCGCGGCGCAGCGGCAGTCCCTGCGGGCAGGTTCGTCCCCGTTTGAGCCAAGCCGGGCATCGCCGACATGTCATGGCCAGCCTGGGCGGCCGGCATGTTCATTCCGGGCATCGTTGATGCTCCCGGTTGCGATTGCATGCCGGGCATGGCGCCATGGTCCATCCCTTCCATCGTGCCCGACTGCGCCGGTGCGGCGGGCATTTTCATCGCGCCGTGATCCATGCCGGTCATTCCGGGCATGTCGCTCATCGACTGATCATTGGTCTTTGCGGCCGGCTGACGAGCAGCCGTTGCTGGTTTGCGCACGGAGGTTCGTTTCATCGGAACCGCTTTTTTCGCTGCGGGCTTCTTTGTCGCCGCCGGCTTCTTGGGCGCCGGTTTCTTCGCAGGCATCGACATGCCGGGCATACCCTGCATCGACTGGCCCTGCGCGGGTGCGGTAACTGTAACGGCGAGCGCAGATGTGGCCGCGAGCGCGGTGACGAGCCGGATCATGCCGCCGCTCCCTTCGGCCGAACGCTGACGACGCGCATCATCCCGGCGTGCATGTGGTAGAGCAGGTGACAATGGAATGCCCAGTCGCCGACCGCATCGGCGGTGAGGTCCCACGTCACTTTCCCGCCCGGCTGCACGATCACGGTATGCTTGCGCGGCGCGTGATCGCCATGTCCGGTCACGAGCTCGAAAAAGTGACCATGAATGTGGATCGGATGACCCATCATGCTATCGTTGATGAGGTTCACGCGCACCCGTTCGCCCTCGATGAACGGGATCGGCTCATGGTGGTCGGACATTTTCTCGCCATCGAACGACCACATGAAGCGTTCCATGTTGCCGGTCAGGTGGATGTCGATGCTGCGCGACGGTGCACGCACGTCGGGGTTGCGTTCGAGGGAGATCAGGTCGCGGTAGGTCAGAACCTTGTGGCCGACGTCCTCCAGCCCCTGGCCGGGCTCGCCGGTCCGGTCCATCGGCATCGGCGAGATGGTCTGAACGCCAGGGCCCTTTTTGACCTGCGGCGCCTTGGAGAAGTCGCGCATCTTCATCGAGCCCATATCCATGGAGCCCATATCCATCGAGCCATGGTCCATCCCGGGCATGCTGCCCGACTGCGCCGGCATCGCGCCGTGATCCATCCCGGCCATGGCGCCTCCGTCAGCAGTCATGCCCGAATGGTCCATCGGCATCGCGCCATGATCCATTCCGGTCATGGCGGCGGCGCCCGCGGCGATCGCGGTGGTCGCGAGTTTCGCCGACGGATTCTTCTCGGCAGTCGAATCGACCCCGCGCATCGCACCACCGGACATATCCATGCCCGCCATGCCGCCACCTGACATATCCATGCCCTGCATGCCGCCCATCGACATGTCGCCCATGCCCATGTCCTTCATGGTCGCAAGCGGCCGCTTCCTGAGCGGCGGAACTTCTGCAGCCATGCCCGCACGCGGCGCGAGCGTCGCCCGCGCCATGCCCGAGCGGTCGACGGCCTCCCCGACAAGGGTGAATGCCTTGTCCTCGGTCGGGGTGACGATCGCGTCATAGGTTTCGGCGACGCCAATCTGGAATTCCTCGACCTCGACCGGCATGACGTTCTGGCCATCGGCCTGGACGATCGTCAGCCTGAGTCCGGGAATGCGGACGTTGAAGGTTGTCATCGCCGAGGCGTTGACAACGCGTAGCCGCACTCGCTGGCCGGGCGTGAACAGCGCCGTCCAGTTGTCGAACGGGCCATGGCCGTTGACCAGATAGGTGTAAGCGGGTCCGGTCGCATCCGAAACGTCTGTCGGGTCCATACGCATCTTGCCCCAGTCGACGCGATCCTTGAGCGTCTGGTCGCGCCCGGCGAGCAGGCCCGCCAATGTCTGCCGCTGGAAATTGAAGTGGCCCGGATCGACCTTCATGCGCCTGAAAATACCCTCAGGCGAAATCTGGCTATGGTCGGAAAGTACGATCACATGCTCGCGATCATATTTAACCGGATCCTCGCCGGCCGGATCGATCACGATCGGGCCATAGTGGCCAAGCTGCTCCTGCAGACCGGAATGGCTATGGTACCAGTAGGTGCCATTCTGCCGAACCGGGAACTCGTACAGATAACTTGAACGACCCCTGATTCCCGGAAACGAGACGCCGGGCACCCCATCGAACTGGGGAGGGACCAGCAGTCCATGCCAGTGGATCGAGCTGTCCTCCGCAAGGTCATTGATGACGTTGAGCTTGACGTTTTGCCCTTCGCGCAGTCGGATGAGCGGTGCCGGGACCGTGCCGTTGATGCCGATCGCTGGTGACGACCGCCCGTCGACCATCATTGTCTGCCGGGCGATGCGTAATGTGATGTCGTTGCCCGAGACGGTCGGAAGCGGGGCGGTTATACCCGCCGACACCGGTTGGGCCCAGGCGGGGAAATAGCTCGACAGCGCAAGGCTGCCGCCGACAACGGCGCTGCCGCGCATGAACTGACGTCGACTGTATGGATGCTGCATGGTCTCTCTGGCCTGACGAGCGTTTGGCGTTCTCATAAGGATACGCGGCCCGCGCGCGCTTCCCTCATCAAAAGTTTCTTGGTCGAACAGATTGTTGCCGGAAAAGTCGAGCAGCGACTGTCAATTCGCCCTCGCGGCGCGCTTCGGCGGCAACCACCCTTATGTGTCTATCGTCCAATGATCAGTACAGATATGCGTGTGCGGAAACGCACGCCGGCTGAAAAGGATCAGCGAACGTCAGACGCCGAGCTCGGTACATTGCGCAATATGGATGCAGGCGGAGAGGGCGGTCGCGATTTCGCGGTTTGCGAAAGCGATCATGGGGCCTTGGGCCAGTCATCGCAACGTAGTTTTAACTTCATTTCTTCGCGTCCTGTGATCAGGTCTCCTGAGAGGCGCAATGACGCTGAGCGCTTGGGACGACATTGCGAAAACCGACAATCTGGCATTGACGTGCAGCGCGATCGCGTTGGTTTGCGGAAGGCTCGCGAGGTCGCTCGCACGGCTTCAAAGATCGACAATGCGAATGAAGATCGTCTTTGTGATCGGGGCACCGTTTCGGGCTGTCCATGACGCTGCAATGGAAGTAATCTTTGCATTGTGCGCCCGGCACTATTTCAATTGTCAGAAATATCGCCGGGTTGGCGTGAACAGCTCGGCGCCACGAACGGCCGCTTCTATATCTAATCTTGCTTGCATATAGGATCTTCGATTTGCCACGAATTGCCAATATCGCATCAAACAAAACTAAGATATTGCGTGCAAGCGATTCATATATAAGCTGCATCCCGGCTCAATACCCCGGAATCGACGGTCGTCCATTCGTCAATACCTGGAAGCCGCTGCTTTCACCTCGAGCACGCCGACCTATTGAACTGGTCGGCCTAGCTTCTCCATTAGCCGCATTAGCCGCGCGCGCGCACGATAAATGCGCGTCTCGACGGCCTTTTGGGTGATACCAAGGACATCGGCGGTTTCAGCCTGGCTCAGACCCTCGATCGTTCGCAGCACGAGAGGTTCCTTCAACGTCGTCGGCAGCGTCGCGATCAGGCGTGTCACGCAGTCGAGTTCCTGGCGATCAGCGGTGGCATCATCGACTGCGACCTGGTCATCCGCGATCGCCTCGGCTTCTTCCGTCAACGGGCTGGCAAAGGAAAGAAAGCGGCGAACCTTCTGCTTGCGCGCCAGATCACGACACTTGTTGAGCGCGATTGCGGAAAGCCAGATCCGCATCGAGCGCGCCTCGTCGTAGCGCGACAAGGCCTGGTGGGCCGAGATGAATGTCTCCTGGGTGAGATCAAGCGCATCGTCGGCATTGCCCAAGCAGCCCCGCGCCAGACGAAATACGACTTCCTCGTAGCGGCGAACGATTTCGGCGAAGGCAAGCTGGCGGCCGGCGTGGCTGAGCACGGCGAGCTCACCGTCAGACAGCGCCGTCCAGTCGAGGCTCACCGCGCATCTTCGGTAAGCGCCTTCACCACCGCCTGGTCGAATTGCGTCGTCTGATTGGGCTTCAGCAACTGGCGCATTGCGAAAATATGCGAAAGTGTTGCTTTCTGCAGCTCGCCCATGGCGGCATGGCTCTGATCGACGGCCGCTGCGACACGCGGGCCGTTCCCATGCTCGGCCTCGATCGCCGCTGCAAGCCGGGCATTGTCGGCCCGCAACTCAAGCTCCAGCGCGCGGCGCTGTACCGCATAGCGCCGTTCGAGCGCCTCGAGACGCGCTTGCTGATTGCCGTCTAGCGCCAGTCGGTGGTGCAAAACCTCGTGGAGCTCGGCGCCTGGTTTCGGCGCCGCGGGTAAGAGTTCGCGGCCGATGAAAACACCGCCCAGCGCCGCGCCAAAAGCGGTCACGACCGTGACCGTGGTCCGCCAAGAGGGGTTCACGGCGCACCCATGAGCAGTGTTGACGGCGCAAGCGGCGAGCTCGGACCCAGGGGCGCCAATGGTGACGCAAAGCTGGCCGATGCGGGAACGCTTCCCGCGACCCCCATGATCAGCGCTGCAGCGACAGTACCGATGCTGAGGCCCAGCCCAGCGCGCGCGGCAGTCCTGGCGTTAAGCCGGGCGAATACCCTGTCTTCCATCGATGCGAGCCCGGGAGGCGCCGGTACCCGCGCAAGCTGCCGAAGCAGCGCGTCAAGATCATCCATTTCCGTCACTCCAACGCTCTTATAACAGATTACGCGGCGGCAACCTTTACCCCTCACAAGCGGATGAGGTGGATGGCTCCCGCTCACGGCATCTGAGTGCCAAGATGGGTTGCTGTCAGGCAAACCCGAGCAAAGGAGCCATCCGCCATGGAGATTAGCACGATCGGCCTCGATTTGGCCAAGAACGTTTTTCAGGTTCACGGCATCAGCGCGACCGGCGAGGTCGTGGTCCGCAAGACGCTGCGGCGATCGCAGATGCTTCCCTTCTTCGAGAAGCTGCCGCCGTGCCTGGTTGGGGCCGAGGCTTGCGGGACGTCGCATCATTGGGCGCGCGAGTTGGCCAAGCTGGGCCACGAAGTGCGGCTCTCATGACTGCCATCCGAGACGCTGGCCGAGTTTACTCCATCGCTGGCCTCGAGACCAGCGGTCGCATTGACCTTGGCGGGTGTGCCGCGGGCGCCTGATCGACGACGATTGATCATGCTCTCATCCGCGGGTTGATTACCGCACTACCCGTATCCGTCGCTGGGCCTATCCTCCGTCTAAGTTCGGGCGTCGGACGAACCTGCCCCACCGTACACCGTGGATTGCCCATCACAGTCGGGTGCCCGCGGCACGCCGGCCAAGGCTATGCAGTTGGTGCGCTGGCGCCTCCTCTCGTTAATGTCGTGGGTGGATCAGCCGGCTATCGCCGGCGACACCCGACGGGCGATGTCCCAGGTGTGTTTCGGCCTGCAATATTGACCCCTGTTCGGGGCTGATAGGCGTTGAAAATTGGCTCTGACGCGATTTTGATGCCGGAGTTCATGTTGCCGAGGCGATGAGTCTGGCCTCGAGGAGATCGAGCTTGGCCCGGCCGTACATCTGCCGTTTAACGAGCTTGAGCTTGGTGATCTGGCCCTCGGTCTGCCCGTTTGACCAGTTCGATGCGATCGCGGCGCGCACGGCGTCGATGTCCTTGAGCACGCCGCAGGCGAAGGAGTTTATCAGGCTCTGACGAGCTCTTTCGAGCCAGGTCTCCAGCGAGAAGACCGCTTTCTTGCGTAGCATGACATGAAAGGCGTCGGTGATGTCGCGCGCCTCGACGAGTTGAGGAATAGACTCCTCGATAGCCGCGACGGTGATGGTTTCAGCCCGCGACAGAGCATCGCGCTCGGCGGTCATCAGCCGTGCGATCGTTCGAGCGGAAGGCACCCGATGCAAGCCTTCTGCCTTTTCGGCCCGCCGTTTTCGCGTTGCCCATTCCGTCACCACCCGAAGCGAACCGCCGAAGCCTTGCTGCCGCATTTGCCGCCAAAGCTCGGTGCCGTTGCGCTGACCACCGGTCCACTGGGCGTCCAACCAGGGGAGCCAGGCTTCAAGTGAACTTTCCCGAGTGCGGAAGATATCGGTCCGCTGGCCGCGCAATACCGCCCGCACATAACCTCGGCTGCGCCCGGTCCGGCGAACAATCTCCTTGATGGCGAGGCCGGATTGCGCCTGCTTCAAGATAATCTCGTTGTCCTCCTGCCGACGAAGATAACCCTCATATTGTAATCGCTCCACAGCGGTGAGCAGGCCCGGATTAACGGAGGTCGTGCCGACCGCCCTGCGGATTTCGCGCATCGAGTAGCGAACGGCATCGAGAAAGGCCCGGCTGGCATTTTCCATCAGGTGCCAGCGATCAGCGACCTGGTTAGCGTGGGGAAGCGCCTGCGCTGCGGCCAACGCATAACCGCCGCCGCGGTCCCGGGCGACAACCTGGATCTGTTGCTGTCCAGCGAGCCAGCCGCGCGCGGTGGCTGGCTCCCGGTCGGGCAGCAGACGGATGGGCCGGCGTCGTTCGAGATCGCAGATAATCGTGCCGTAGCGCTGATTGCGCCGCCACGCCCAGTCATCAATCCCAACCACCGTGGGTGCAGCGTGATCAGGCCGACCACCGCGTCGGATCGACCGCAGGAGGGTATCCTTGCTGACCGGCGCCATCAGTCGATTGGCGAAACGAGCGCCAGGGCGACCGCCAAGAGCCAGGCCAAGGTGGAAGATGAGCAGGCCGAGCCGGTTGGTTCGGCGCGCCCATGGTGCCACGACATCGCTGTCGAAGCGTTCGGCGAAAATACGTTTGGCACAGCACACTGTCCGGCAGCGGAACCTCCGCGCATTCAGGACAAGGCGAACGGGTCGGCCGCCAAGCGGAAGGTCGCCCAGCCGCCGCGAATAATGGCTATGCACCGCGGCTGTTTTTATGCCGCAAGCTGGACACCGAGAATGTTGCTGTGGCGAGCGAACCGCAATTTCCGTCACACCTCCAGCATTGCCGACCCGTTCCACGACCAGGCCCGCTGGCACCAACGCTCCACTGCGCAATCGACGAGACATGCTGCTGATCCTCCACGGAAAATCAGCTAAACCGTACCCGCCAATTGCATCAAATATGAGTCAGAGCCAATGTTCGGCGCCGATCGGGGGTCAAGATCCCGCGCCGGTTGACAGCGCGATGACCTCCTGCGGGAGGCGGCGCTGATGATCCGACTTGGAGAAGCCATGATGATACTGGAGTTGCACCGGCAGGGGCTGTCGGTGACGGCGATCGCCCGCCGGACGGGCCGTGATCCCAAGACCGTTCGCAAATACATCGAGCGCGGCGTCGAGGTGCCGGTTTACGGCCCCCGCAAGGCCGGGCGGCCGAGCAAGATCGCGCCCTACATGGAGTTCCTGCGCGAGCGCGTGACGGCGTTCCCCGAGCTGACGGCCTCGCGCCTCACGCGCGAGATCAGGGAGATGGGCTATGCCGGCGCGTACACCGCGGTGAAGCGCTACCTGGCAGCAATCCGGCCCGACCATGATCCCAAGCCTTACGAGGTTCGCTTCGAGACCAAGGCCGGCGTGCAGGCCCAGGTCGACTTCGCCCGGTTCGTCGTCGAGTTCACCGACGAGCCGGGCGTGGTGCGCATCGTCTGGCTGTTCAGCCTGGTGCTGGGCTACTCGCGCCTCGTGTTCGCCCGCTATGTGCTGCATCAGGACCTGCAGACGCTGCTGCGCTGTCACATGCAGGCGTTCGAGGCGATCGATGGCGTGCCGATCGAGATCCTCTATGACCGGATGAAGACCGCGGTCACCGGCGAGGACGACCAGGGCCACATCGTCTACAACACCTCGCTGCTGGCGCTGGCGAAGCACTACCGGTTCCAGCCCCGGGCGTGCCGGCCCTATCGCGCCAAGACGAAGGGGAAAGTTGAGCGGCCGTTCCGCTACATCCGCGAGGACTTCTTCCTGGGCCGATCCTTCCGCAACATGGAGGACCTCAACGCCCAGCTCGTCGAGTGGCTCGACACGGTGGCCAATGTCCGGGTGCACGGCACGACGCAGCGCGTGGTGGCCGAGGCCTTCGCCGAGGAGCAGGGAGAACTGCAGCGGCTGCCCGAACACCGCTTCAACGCCGTGCTGAAGCTCGAGCGGCGGGTTACCCATGACGGCTTTGTGGCGGTCGGCGGCAACTTCTACAGCGTGCCTGACCGCACGCGCCGCATCGTCGAGGTCGAGCAGCTACCGGACGTAGTCCGGGTAATCGATCGCGGCGTTGTGGTTGCTGAGCACCCTGTGCTCGAAGGACGCCTCCAGTATCGCATCGACCGGCGTCATCGCACCGGAAGGCCTCAATCACGGCCACAGGAACGGCGCACGACGATGATCGGCCGGCTCGG
This sequence comes from Sphingomonas sp. TX0543, assembly GCF_048565505.1. Lineage (NCBI taxonomy): Bacteria > Pseudomonadati > Pseudomonadota > Alphaproteobacteria > Sphingomonadales > Sphingomonadaceae > Sphingomonas > Sphingomonas sp. TX0543. Next base: position 3,228,941 of record NZ_JBLZUS010000002.1, on the reverse strand, counting down.
TGACCATGTGCCGCTGCGCTCGCTGGCGGTTTATGAAGCCATTGGCGCGAGCCTGGCGATGGAAGGACGGCCATGAACGGCGCGGCACCATCCTCGCGCGTCGACTCGATCCGCCGCAGCCTGGTCAGCCTCAAGATGCCGCGGGCGCTTGAGATCCTCGACGCGACCTTGCGACGCATCGAGCAGGGCCAGATCGACGGCATCGAGGCGCTCGACGATCTGCTCGGCGAGGAGCTGTCTCTGCGCGAGAACCGCCGAATCAAGGCGGCCCTGCGCATGGCGCGGCTGCCCGTCGTCAAGACGCTCGCCGGCTACGACTTCTCGTTCCAGCCCTCGCTCGACCGCAACCGCATCCTGGCGCTCGCCGGCCTCGACTTCATCGAGCGCGCCGAGGTCGTCCATCTGCTGGGCCCGCCCGGCACCGGGAAAAGCCACATCGCGACCGCGCTGGCGGTCGAGGCCGTGCGCGCCGGCAAGGCGGTCTACTTCATCCCGCTGGCTGATCTGATCGCCCAGCTCGCCAAGGCCGAGCGCGAGGGCACGCTTCGCGAGAAGATCCGCTTCCTCACCAGAGCGTCGCTGCTCGTCGTCGACGAGATCGGTTACCTGCCGGTCACACCCGGCGGCGCGAACCTGTTCTTCCAGCTGGTCAACGCCCGCTACGAAAAGGGCGCCATGATCCTCACCTCTAACCGCGGCTTCGCCGAATGGGGCGAGGTCTTCGGCGATGCCGTCGTGGCGACGGCGCTGCTCGACAGGCTGCTGCACCACGCCGTCGTCATCCAGATCGAGGGCTCCAGCTACAGGATGCGCGAGCACGCCGCGCTGGTGCCCGAAAACGTCCGCGCCGGCGTCACGTTCAATCCACCGCCAAAGCGTCGCGGCCGCCCGCCAACGAAAGGAAAACCCGATCCCGAATACGGCTGATCACCGCATAGCTCAAACCGCCAGCATAGGGAATTTTAAGCGCCCACATCTGCGGAAAGTTCGGGGCCCTTTGACAACTGCTCCAGCTTCACGCCCAGTTGCGCAAGCTTGACCTGCGTCTAGCCGCTCTGCAGCGGAGCGACGACAGGGCCCGCCGCCTGGCGACGATCCCTGGTATCGGGCCGATCGGCGCGACCGCGCTCGCCGCGTCGGTGACTGATCCAAGCCAGTTCTCGTCAGGGCGCCAGTTCGCCGCCTGGCTGGGGCTGACCCCGCGACAGAGTTCGAGTGGGGGCAAGGAACGCCTGGGGCGCATCACGAAGATGGGCGACAGATACCTGCGGCAGCTTCTGGTGGTCGGCGCAACCGCACTGGTTCGATACGCCAAGGAGAAGCCCGGCACGGTCGATCCGCGCTTCGTTGCACTGCTCGCCCGAAAACCTGCTCGCGTCGCTTCGGTCGCCATCGCCAACAAAATGGCGCGGATCGCATGGGCGGTCATGGCTCGGGGCGGCACCTTCGAACGAGGGCATGCACCGATGCTGGCCGCAGCATAGATCGAGAGCTTGGCTGAGGAGATCAGCTTCAAGAGGTTGTGAGAGCAAAGGATGTGATGGCAAAACCGGTCGGACCGGGAGCAAGGACAACCCAAGGAATGTCATAGGCGTCATAGCCTGCAAAGCCGATCGGACCTTGTTCGCGGACACCATCAGGGCCAGCAGTCTACACCGACTGCACAAGTAGGCCGGACAGACGACTGCAACCGACAAACAGTCAAAACATCACTTTACGCTTGCAACGCGGGAGCCATCCACAGACGACATTCGGAAAACGCACTGCTCCGGAAGTCTCCTCGTGGCGCGAGGCTGCCGTCGATCTCGCTCCCAATGCCGCCGCTAACGTTCGCGTTCTGTGGGCGCGTCCGCAGATGTTTGATAGTCGCGCTCGAGCAGATCGTTGTGGATCGCCGTCGCCGCGATTGCAGCATGGCCGGTGGCTACGCAAATCTGGTCCAACCCTTCGACGACGTCACCAATCGCGTAAAGCCCAGATATCGACGTTTGTTGGTGTCCATCGGTCAGAAGGCATCCTTGATCGCTCATATTGGCGCCAAGCGCCGCAGCCAAGTGGGTCCGAGCCGTTGACCCGAGAGCTGGATAGAGTGTGCCGAACGATCGCCCCGGTAATCCATGCCACGAAGCTTCGATCGTGCCGTCAGCCAGTCGCAAACCGGCGATCGGCTCCGCAACGACTTCGATGCCTGCCTTCTCCAGACGTTCAAGGTCGCTGGTCGCCAGATCGAGCGAGCGTTGCGCAAGCAAGGTGACCGCAGCGCCATATTGGCGCAGGAACAAGGCTTCCGCCGCGCCGTGGCGATCCGCGCCCAGGACCGCAATCGGCGTCAGACGCGCTTCGTAGCCGTCGCAGATCGGACAATAGCGGATCAAGCCCTGCGAGACGCCGAGCGCGTGCATGGTTTCCGAAATATCTGGCTTATGATTGACGACGCCTGTCGCAAGAATGACCGATCGCGATCGAAGGACATCGCCGGCGCAGCTGATAAGGAACCCCGGCCCCGATGAAGTGATTTCATCGACCTCCGCTTTTCGGACGGCGCTGCCGTATTCGCGAAGTTGCGTTTCCAAGCGGGCGAGCAACTCGATGCCTGACAAGCCGTCCGGGAAGCCGGGAAGATTATGCGATCGTGGGATGGACGCAGCGCGTCCCGCTCCCGCGTCGATCACCACACAGCTGCGTAGGAAGCGCGATAGATAGATTGCGGCGGTCAGCCCAGCTGGACCGCCTCCGATCACGGCGCAATCGAGCATTTTTTGCGGATGGCCGTCCCAGCGGCGGTCGGTTGATTGTACAGACATTCAGGGTTGCTCCGTGACCAAGACGGCACCCGACCCTCGAAGGCGGTTAGTAAGACGCCTGCAGCGATCTTCCGGTGCGGATAAACAATGATACGCCTTCGGCGGCTTCATCCCTCACGGCGCGATGCCTCTCTTGCCGTGTCGAAAAAGGATGTGAGGGATGAGCTCGCGCGCCGCGTAACATCAGATGAGCCTCACAAAATGGAGAATCGCTCAATGCGCCGTTTCATTGTTACCGCTGCTACCCTCGCCATGGCCCTCCTCGGCGGAACCGCCTACGCGCACCCCAAGCTCGTATTGGCGAACCCGCCGGCCGATGCCGTGGTGGCGTCGCCTAAGAATATTACGCTCGAATTCAGTGAGAAGTTGATGCCGGCCTTCTCGAAAGCTGATGTCAGCATGGCCGCAATGCCTGGCATGGCGGCGATGAAGATGGCCAGCAGTTCGACTGTCGCGCCCGATGGCAAGACGCTCGTCATCACGCCGAGTTCGCCGCTCCCGCGCGGCCGCTACACCATCGACTGGAACGTGGTGTCGGCGGACACGCACAAGGTCAGTGGGCATCTCGCATTTGCGGTGAAGTAAGCCAATGTTCGACGGGCCGACCATCGTCGTTCGCTTTGCGTTGTACCTTGTGCTTGCGGCGTTGTTCGGCCTTTCGGCGTTCAGTCTTTACGGGCTGCGCGCGGACGAGCGCGAGGATGCGATCGCGCTGCGGCCATGGCTGACGGGCTTCGCCGTCTTCGGTCTCCTGTTGTCAGCTTTCGCGCTGCTGCTGATGGTGTCGGTCATGGCCGGGACGCCGTTCTGGCCCGTCGATAGAACCGCCGTGGGCGCGCTCCTGGGTGGCGGCGCAATCGGCACGGCGTGGGTGGTACGCATGGCTGCACTGGCGATCGCCGGTGGTTTGGCACTGGCCGTTGCCGACAGAGCATGGTCGCTAAGCCTGATCATGACGGCGGCGGCCGTTTCGCTCGCGACGCTGGCATGGACCGGTCACGGCGCCATGGACGAGGGGGCTGCCGGCTGGATTCATCTGGTCGCCGATATCCTCCATCTGGTTGCAGCCGGGGCCTGGGTCGGCGCACTTTTCGGCTTACTGCTGTTACTCGCGCGCCCGGTCGAGCGCGTCGATGTCGCTCATCTCAGGCTGACTCACCGGGCGCTCCACGGATTTGGCGGTATCGGAACGGTTGTCGTCGCAGTCGTCGTCGTCACGGGTCTGGTCAACAGCTGGCTTCTTGTTGGGCCGGACCAGGTCAGGGGGCTCGGCGCGAGCCTTTACGGCCGCCTGCTCCTCGCGAAGCTTGCGCTTTTCGTGGGCATGCTGGCGCTCGCCTCTCTCAACCGGTACCGACTGACGCCGGCGTTCGAACAGTCGATCGCGCGTGACGATCATCGCGGCGCATTGGTTTCGCTGCGGCTGAGCCTGGGCGTTGAGACTGCCTGCATCGTCGTCATCCTTGCGCTGGTTGCGTGGCTGGGCACGCTCGCGCCGCCGGCATCGGGGATGTGAACGCAGTGGGCCAGTCTCTCCTCCTGGACGAGGCTGGTCGGATGCTCGTTGTGATTGGCCTGATCATGGTGGTTCTCCTCACGCCGATGATGATCGTTTCGTTGGTCGTCAGCATCATTCAGGCAGCGACTTCGATCAGCGAACAAAGCCTCAGTCTTGTACCGAAACTGATCGTTTTGCTCCTTTGCCTCTCCGCATTCGGTGCCGCGATTGCCGAGCTTCTGATCAAGTTCACGGGTGAAATCTTCGGGATCATCGCCGCAATGGGTCGCTGATCGCCGATCGCCGGATCGGGCTTGCAGCGTGAAGGGGCGGCCGCGAAGTCGAAATTCGCGCGTCGGCGCGACAAGGGCGCGATTATGGGGCGCGACAGTGGTCCGGATTGCCGTGTCGAAACAGAACAAAAACGGCTGCCGGCGACGAACAACCACGATGAATGCTCGCCCTGGCGAGGGGTCCCGGGCGTAGCCGCGTAGTTAGGATTAGGTCTCCCGGCTCGATGCCAGATCGTGACGGCAGATTCAATCAACGGGGGTGTCAGATGGCTGAAACGAGCACCGGCGCCGAAGAAAGTGCCGCCCAGCGATCCCGGTCCTACCACGTCCTCGATATTCTGCGCGGTATTGCCGCGATGAGTGTCGTCGTGCTTCACTTTCCTCACGCATTCGCGCCGATCGCCGCGCCCGGCGCATATCTCGCCGTCGATCTTTTTTTTGCGATGAGCGGATTTGTTCTCGCCAATGCCTATGACGCCAGGCTCGCCGGTGGGATGAAGGCTGGCGCCTTTCTGCGGGCGCGTCTCATTCGATTGTTTCCGTTCTACCTGTTCGCGCTGCTGCTCAGCACCATCGAACTCGCCTATTTTTATCGCCATGATGGGCTGGGAACGGCGGTCGTGATTTCGAGCGCGTTCAATGTTTTCATGCTTCCGGTGCCCCCCCATCGGATTTCCCGACAACCCTCTCTTTCCGGCCAATTTTGTCGCGTGGACCCTGTCGTTCGAGCTCCTGGCCAACATTATCTATGCTGCAACGGTTTCTCGGCTCTCATCGCAAAAGCTGGCGGTCGGCATTGGCATAAGCGGGGCTGCGCTGGCCGCCATCGCCATCGCTCGTGGTGACCTCAACGGTGGTGCTTATTGGCCTGACGCGCATCTTGCGGTTCTTCGCGTGTTCTTTTCCTTCTTTTTGGGCGTGCTCGTTTTTCGTGCTCGAGTGGCGGGACGACTCCCGGTGATCCGTGTCCCGGCTATCGTCCCGGTCGGTGTCGCGACGCTGGCGCTTGCGTGGCCAGTTTCCGCTTCAATCCGCGGGGCGACCGATGCAGTGATCGTGCTCGCGATTTTTCCGCTGATTCTTATTGCTGCGACAGCGCATGCGCCGCGACCCAGTCGGGCCATCGACAGGCTGCTCGGCGACGTGTCTTATCCAATCTACGTGCTACAGATCCCGGTCTTTTCGGCCGTCGTACTGGGGGCAGCGCGGGTGTCTCCTGGCCTGCTTCGAGCGAGCGCGCCATGGATCGGTATCATGGTGCTGGTCGGGCTGTGCGCCGGATCGTGGTTTGTCGCGCAACGGGTGGAAGTCCCGTTACGCCGGCGGCTCAGCGTTCGGGCGGCGCTGACATTCCGCGGCGATGATCGACGCCACGGCGCGCGGCAGAGCGAGTTAAGGCCAGACGATGCTCGGACTGATTAAAGTCATTGGTTTTCGCGCTTTGAAGACCGCGATCAGCCCGGTAAGTGTCGGTACGACAGCAGCCTCGGTCACTTCTTCGAAGCCAGCCTCCTGGAGGAGCCTCGGAAGAACGCCGTCGGCGTTCGGCTGAGTGTCGGTCGTTCCGTCGAGGCGCTGCACCGTTTGTCGAAACAGCATTCGCATAAAACTACTTCGCTGCTCGCCGTAGTCGGCCAAGATCAGGCGGCCGCCAGGCGCGAGCGCATCGAACATTGCACCAAGACCAGCACGCTTTTCCTCAAGCGGCACTTGATGAAGGACAAGCGTACAGGTCACCGCGTCGAAGGCACCGCGACGACCAGCTGCAGCGTCCCGAGCGAAACCTTTGGTCCAAAAGATAGGGGCTGCGCTTCGCGGTTCCTTGGCGATCGCCCGCACCAGCGTTTCAGGGTCGGGATCGATCCCGGTAATCTTGGCCATTGGCTCGATGCTTTTGATGGCAATCGCAAGCGTGCCGGTCCCGCAACCGACGTCCAAAATTCGTTCACCTGGTTGCGGGGCGAGGGTGCGAAGCACGATGCGCCGCCAACATTTTTCGCGGGTGAAGAGTCGGATCGCAAGATCATATAATGTGCTTGGTGCGCGGCCCAAAGCAGGCGTGAAGTCCGCACGCTGTCGCGCGCTCTTTTCAAGGCGATTACGCGATGTCACTCGAGCCTCCCGATTTGCGTCCTCGACGCTGGCGTGCTCTGCTCAAGCGATCCTCAGCGTGGGTGCCGTGGGCGGAAGGCTCGGACAAGGGATTGTCAGCGACTTTTGCGTCCGATCAGCTCCGCGGAGCTCTCGGGCGTCTGGGGAACGGGAAAGTTGGTTACGGCAGCAGAACCGTGACTAACCCGTTGATGGTCATCCTGCGCAGCTTTGGATTGGGGCGATAGCCGCTCAAGGTAGAGTTCGGCCAATCGGTCGTGCGCGGCGACGACTTTCGGCTTGGTTGCATGCTCGGCAAGCTCGAGTTCCTGCTCAGCCCTCCGTTCGTAATAATCCGAGTCGCAGCGTGTCACGGTCGACCTCGTTCGTCGTGGTCCCCTGCTAGTGGATACGCGGCCAGCGCTTCTATCCCTCAAAAAAAACGGTCGCGCTCAAATTTTAGCCAGTGCCGCCCCCGATTGCGGGTTATGCGAACCGGATACGGATGGCCCCTCAGCGCGTCACGCCCTTCGCCCGTTTGGCCAGCTGTCTCTGCATGGGCAGGTTGCCCATTCTTGCATCAATTGCCGTCTGAAGACAGATCGCGCAAAGGTTTACGCCGTGACCATATCGTCGTCCGTCGATGCTGGCTTCCGATACGAAAAGCTGAGGGCCGGCCCCCGGGGATACGTAGCTTCTTTAGAGGACCCTATGAGCGAGCATTTGGTTGGAGAATCGAGGCTTGGTTGGCGAGGAAGGAGAAGGAAGATGACCTCGAAACGAGTGGGGGCGATTTTGATCCCCCTTGTCGTCATAAGTCTGGCGGGCTGCAACAGGCCCGAACCGTATTCGGATATTTCCGATGACCAGCTCAATCACTATGTTGGCATCGAGACACATGACCACCCTGTCGATAATGCCACGGCACCAACCAATAATGGTTCGGTACAGGCGCCTGGGAAGGATCCGCCGTGAAATTCGCGTTGCCGTTCGCCGTGTCGAACAGTACGGGTACAAGAACCTGCAAGTGGTTTTACAGAGACGCTAAAACCGCGACGCAGCCGAAATCGACAAAATGCTTGGTTCCGAGCATGTGATGCGGCACGGCGTTCGACCTTTCACCCGATTTTCTCATCGAACCTGGAAGCGCGCCCGCCGCTCATGCGGATGGGCAAGCGTCACCGGCGGCCTTTGTCAGCGGCCCTTATCAATTGTCCGCTCGCCTCGTCTGGGAATCTCGGTGGACTCGAAGGAAGTGGCCGCGACACCTCGTTTTCGCGTACACAACCAATAACCGACGCTTCCCGCAACGACGACGCAGCCGGCGATCGCAAAATTCTCCATCGTAGATTGGCTCAGCAGCCAGAGGATGAGGAGCAACGCGACGGCAGGGATCGCAAGACGTCCTGGTAGTTTGAACTGTCCTGGTTCCGCCGGAAGCGTCCGTTGGATGATTGGCAACGAGACGATGCATAGCGCATAGGTCAGCAGGCGAACAAAGGTGCTGAGCGTCGCGAGCCACACGAATTGCTGTCCCACCGCCATTGCAATGCTTAGAACGCCGCAGAACAGAATGGAATTCACCGGCACGCGCGTCCGCACGTTCACCGTGCCAAACCAGCCAGGCAGCGTGCCGTCACGCGACAGTGCGTAGGTCAGTCGGGGCGCGGTGAGCAAGGACGTCAGACTGCCGCCGCCGATCGAGAACACGACTCCCAAGCCGAGCGCGAGCGCGCCGGTAGGGCCCATAAGGCGGCGGGCAAGTTCGATGAGAGGCGCGTTGCTGCCGCCAAGGTCTGGACCCACCGAAACCGCGACAAGCTGGATAAGGGCGTAGCAGACGGCGATGGCAAGAACAGTGGTGACGAGCGTTCGCGGGATGGCGGAGTGCGCGTCTCGGGTTTCACCGGCATTGATCAGGCTGAATTCGAATCCGATGAAAGCGTATAACAGGACGAGCATCGTCCGTCCGATGGCTTCCGGCGGCAAAACATTCGCGCTCGTCACTAAGCCCCATTCGACGGCTGGAAAGCCGACCAGAATCAGCAGCAGGAGCGGCGCGAGCTTGAGGATACTGATCAAATAGAGCGCAGCCATTCCCGCGCGGACACCAATCGCGTTCAAGATCGTCGCAAGCGTAATGTAGCCCGCGATCGCGATCATTCGCGGCAGCCCGGACGATAGAGGGCTCCAGATCGGTGCCGCGTAACTGACGATCAGATTGGCGCTTGCGGCGATCGCGGCGACCCGGCTGATATAGATGAGCAGCCCGGTCTGGAACCCGATAAAGCGCCCAAAGGCATGCGATGTATAGACGATTGGGCCCCCGGTCGTCTCGAAGAAGCTCGCGGTCCGCGCGAGGGTGAGCGCTACGGACAAGATGAGTACGCCGCAGAGCAGAAACAGCCAGGGGCTAAAATATCCAGCCTGCGCGATTCCCACCGCAGGTAGCGCGAAGATGCCTGACCCGATCACGCCGTTCATCGCGATCGTGGCCACGCCGACCCGGCCGATCTCGCGGCGCAGGAGCGAGTCGGGCGCCGATGGCCGGCTCATGCCACGCTCGCCGCGTCCGGCAGATCCTTATAGCCGTTGGAGGTGGCTATCAGAACGACTGCGTCATTACGCGCGATCTCTCCTTTTTGCAGCAGGATCTCTAGCGCCGTGAGCGTTGCCGCAGAGGACAGCTCCGCATAACATCCGTGGCGTGCCAGGCGGCTCTGGTCGCGGACGACGGCGGTGTCGTCAACGACGACGGCGTTCCCGCCGGTCTGGCGGATCGCCTCCGCGGCCTGATAAGTTACGGTAGATCCGCCGATCGAGAAGAGCGCCGTCGAGCCGGGGAAGGTGCCGGTCTGCGCCGCCCCATTCAGAACCCGGTCGATCCTGGGAAATGGCTCGACCGCGAACAGCCTCGGAAGCGCTTTGATGCGCTCCATAGCTTTTAGTTGCCGAAAACCCTCGTACAATCCCCACAGGAGATCACCCCGGGACGTCGGAACGAGCACCGCATCGATGTTGTCGGGGCCTAGATCCTCGACCAACTCAAAAGCGATGGTTCTCAGTCCATCGACGCCGAAGTGGTTGCTGCCGACGGGCGGGTTGAGATAGTTGGTGGCGGAAAACCAGCCTTGTTGCTTGACCATTTCGGTGACGAGCCGCCATCGTTCGAGCGAGTCGTCTGCGATAACGAGCTCTGCGCCCGTCAGGGTGATCGCGCGGCGGTGGATCGGCGAGAGCGCAGGGGTTGAGACGATGCAGCATTTGAGGTCAGCGGCGGCGGCATAGAGGGCCAGGGAGGCGCCGCCGTTTCCGCTGGACGCCGCGACGATCTTGGTCGCGCCGATGTCGAGCGCTCGCGTGACGGTGAGGCAGCTTACCCGATCCTTATGCGAACCGCTCGGATTCATCCCCTCGTTTTTGAGATGAATGGCGGCAACGCCCAACGCGTCCGCCAGGCGATTGAAGGGGGTGCAGGGGGTGCCGCCCTCTCCGAGTGAGACCCACGACGAATAGGGCATCCACGCGGCGTAGCGCGCCATACCTTGTACATCCAATGCACCAAGCTTCATTGGAAACTGATGAAACTCGGACCGTATGGCCGCGGGCTGACCTTCGGTGAGGCAGGCGGGGCAGCCCTCGAAATAGTCGGCGAGCGGTAGCTGCGTCCCGCAGCGAATGCATGAAAAGCGGGCGAGCTGGGTGTTCAGCGCATAGCCCTGTTGCGCAGTTGAGACCGGCATTTCTTGTGTCTTGTTCATAACGTCGGATGCTTTCTTGTTTTGGTCAAGCCGAGGCGGGCTGCGCTGCTCAGACTTTTGGTCGGGTCGACCGAAGGCGGGCGAAGGCCTTTTCAAGGTCGCAAATCAAATCCGCACCACGTTCAAGTCCGGCATGCACGCGGATGAGAGCTCCGTCGTCTGGGGCGGAGCAGCTTCGCGTCGGCGCCGGCCACGCCGGCACCATCAGACTTTCGAACCCGCCCCAGCTCGAACCCAATTTGAATAACTCCAGCCCGTTGAACAGAGCGGTCCGCTCGGTCTCGGACATAGGGTCGAGCAGCACACCGAAGAGACCCGAAGCCCCCGCGAAGTCGCGCTTCCAGATCGAATATCCCGGATCGGCGGGAAGCGCGGGATACAACACCTTGCGGACTTCAGGCTGATTCATGAACCAGGCGGCCAGTTCAAGAGCTGTGCGCTGGTGGCGTTCCAGCCTGACATCGAGCGTACGAAGACCGCGGTGCACCAAATAACAATCATCGGGGCTCGCCGAACTGCCCCACCGCGCGGCAGTGTCCTTCAGTCGCTTGTAGACGTCCTCCGTTGCGGCCGTCATGGCGCCGAGCATCACATCGGAATGACCGGACAGATATTTGGTGGCGGCCGCGATTGATATGTCGACGCCGTGTTCGATCGGGCGAAAGAGCAACGGGGTTGCCCAGGTGTTGTCGAGGGCGGTGATGATACCGCCTGCGCGCGCGGCTGCGGTGATCGCCCCGACGTCGACGAGCTCGAATGTTAGCGATCCGGGCGTTTCGAGAAACACCATCCTGGTGTTCGGCCGGATGAATGAAGCGATATCATCACCAACACCAGGCGGAAAATAGCAAACCTCGACGCCATGCTTGGTCAGGACCTCGTCGCAAAACCGACGGGTCGAGCGGTAGACGGTATCGACCACGAGTAGATGGTCACCTGCCCCCAGAAATGCGGAGAGGCTGAGCGAAATCGCAGCCGTCCCAGACGAGGTGAGGACGGTCCGGAAGCCACCCTCCAGCTGCGCGATCGCGCTCCCAAGCGCGTGGCTCGTCTCGGTGCCGTACAGGCCGTAAATGACGCCATCATACAGGTTGCGGTGCCGGTCGATATAATCCTCGACCCGGTCGTAGACGATCGTCGAGGCACGGTGCACCGGTGGGTTAAGGAGGCCCGCCTGCTGCGCCGATCGCGAAGTCGAATGGATGAGCGTTGTCGACTCCGCAAACGAACAGGACAGCTCGTCTTGAGCTCGCGCGTCCAATGGCGAACCGGTCATCACTGTTCGCCTTTGTAAATCGACGCTGGAAGCGGCTGGAAATCGAGTTCACACGCCAAACATAATCTGACCCGAGACTGGGCGTGCAGGCAGAGAGCCGACGCCGCCGGAGAGGCTCCCGAGACGCTGCGCAGGGCGTGCCGCAGGGCATGGCCGATCCGCGGCAAAGTCATATCTTGTCTCCAGGTATGAGGCTGGGGTTATAAGCGGAGGCGATGACCGAGGAGTAAGCCCAATGAATCTGCGCCAGCTTGAAGCGTTCCGGGCTGTCATGCTGTCCGGTTCGGTCACCCAGGCGGCAGCCGCGCTCCACATCTCGCAGCCGGCCGTCAGCAAGCTTTTGGCGGATCTTGAATACCACCTCGGGTTTCCGCTGTTCGTCCGTTCGAAAGGCGTAGCGCTGACGGTAACACCGGAAGCCGACGTCTTCTTCCACGAGGTCGAGCGCAGCTTTGCCGGAATCGCGGTTCTGAAGCGCGCGGCGGCCGACATCCGCAACGCCTCGACCGGGACGCTGCGGATCGCAGCGCTTCCGGCGTTGGCGGTCAGTTTCCTGCCGTCGGTTATCACGACGTTCCGGCGTCGGCATGCCGGCGTCTCGATCCAATTGCAAACCCGCAGCTCGTCGACTGTCAGGCAATGGATCGCCAACCAGCAATTCGACATCGGTCTTGCGACTCCAGCGCGGGAGTTGCCGGGCATCGCGATGGAAAGGTTCCTGCGCTGCCCGGGAGCGTGCGTCCTGCCGCCGGGTCACAGGCTCGCTGAAAAGCAACATATCGAACCCGCCGATCTTGATGGCGAGCGGTTCATCTCGCTGGCGCTGGAAGACCAGACGCGTCACCGTATCGACCGGGTTTTCGAGGATGCCGGCGTCGATCGCGACATGATCATCGAGACCCAATATGCGATGACGATTTGTGCGTTGGTACTGCAAGGGCTGGGTTGCTCCATTCTCAATCCCATCACCGCGGCCGACTATGTCGACCGCGGCCTGGTCGTTCGGCCGTTCAAGCCCGAAATTTTGTTCGACTATATGCTCTTCACGCCAAAGCTGCGGCCGATGTCTCAAGTCGCTCAGGCGTTTATCGCGGTCCTTGAGGAGCATCGGGCGGCATTCCTAGCTACGGGTCGCTTGGATCTCGGCTAGAATTTCGCGGTGCCGCGCACATACCAGAAGCCGCCGTTGAAGCCGGTCGGCGCAAACCGGAGATATTGGATGCCGTTCGCGATTTGCGACTGACGGATCTCCCGGTCGGGGTAATTGTTGAACAGATTCTCCGCTCCGACAGCGAGCCGGAACGTCGATGTGAGCTTGTACGAGAGTTCGAGATCGACGAGCACCTCCGCGCCGCCGGTCTGGTCGGCCGCGGGCGTCGAGCCATAGTCAGTCCATTTGCCATAATAGTTCGCGCGCGCGGTGACGCCAATGCGATCGCCCTCGTAGACGAAAGAGGCATTGCCCTTCCACTTCGGAACAAAGCCTTCGAGATCAAGCAGGCGTTGCCGATCGGCCGCAACGACCGGTGATGCTCGGGTCACCTTCGTGTCGGTGTAGTTGGCGTTTACGCCGAACGTCCCGCGGCCACCGAGCATATTCATGCCGACGGTGAGCACCGCATCAACGCCTTGCGTGCGACTGTCGAACGAGTTGGTGAAGAAACTGACCTGCTGAAACGAACCTCCTCCAGGAATGCCGAGCGCGGCGAGCTGGTCACGCTGCGCCTGCGTCAGGTTGAAGTTGCCCGAAACCGCGATACGGTCCTTCACTTTGATGTTGAAATAGTCGATTGTCAGCGTGACGTTCCGGGCGGGCTTGATCACGACACCGCCCGCAACGTTGAATGAGCGCTCCGGCTTGAGTGGCGTGGCGCCAAAAAACTGGGCCACAGGATTGGCCGGCGCAACGATACCGGCGGTGAGTGGCGCCCCGGTGACCGAGTCGATGTTGGTCTGGACCTGTGACGCATTGGACTGCCCGGGGGTCGGCGCGCGGAAGCCGGTGTTGACCGAACCGCGGACGGCGAACATGCTCGAAAAATCGGCGCGCGCGCTCGCCTTCCACGTAAAGCGACCGCCGAAATCGGTGAAATCCTCGTACCGCCCGGCCAGACCGGCTTGAAACCACTTCGTCAGATTGCCTTCAAGCGATGAGTATACCGCCCAATTGCTGCGCGAGAAGACACCGGCTTGCGCCGGGCTGAAGCCGGGGAAGCCATTCGATCCGACCGGCAGTCCGGTTCGCGCGCCCGTGTCGGGATCGATCACGGATGCGTATGGGCCAACCTGCCAGGACGGGATATCGCCTGCGGTAATCTCGTAGGTTTCGCGTCGATACTCAGCGCCGCCGGCGAGCGTCAGGGGGGCCGCGAGGCCGAGCGCAATGGGATAGGTCAGATCGAGATTGAAGTTGAGCTCGCGCTGCTCGAGCTTGCCCGGCTTGAAGCTTGTGGGCGAACTCAGGCCGAGGGACGGGTTCACGGTATTGGTAATGCGGTAATTGGCCGAGTTGCGCCCGTAAGACGCGCTCACGTCATAGGTGAGCCCGGAACCGACCTCTCCCTTCAGCCCGCCGACCAGGGACGAGTCGGTGATCGTCGCGCCGAAATCGGGCGTAAATCCGCCGGGATAAAGTTGACGGAAGCTGAAACGCGGTCCGCCGCGCGTGTTCGTCAGTGGAATACTCGTCGCGATGAAACTCGTATTCGGGTTGCGATAGAAGAAGGCAGTCGTGCCGCTGCTCCAACTATAGTTGCCGAACGCGTAGAACTTCATGGTATCGGTGAGATCGATGCCCGCGTTCACGAAAAGGCGCGCCGCTTCCGCAGCCGGATTGCCCCAACGTTGGGCGGGCACGGGCACACCCGGTACGCCTGCATCGATCAGCGCCTGCGCGTCAGGACGTTGGATGCCGCGTGAGGTCGGATTGCTGTTCGAATATTCGGCGCTGATATTGACGAACCCGCGTTCGGTGAACGGGAGGCCGACATTGCCTTGCAGGAGGATGTCGCGTCCATCGCCCTTATAATATTGACCATAGCGCGCGATCAGGGTGCCGCCCTCTCGATTGGTGCGCAGCCGGAAATTGAGTACGCCCGCGATTGCGTCGGAGCCATAGAGCGCCGAGGCTCCATCGCGCAGCACTTCGAGCTGGCCAATTGCGATCGACGGAATGGCACTAAGGTCCGGTCCTTGCGAACCGCGGATGTAGGGTATGTTGGTGAACTGGACGGTCGCGCCCCTGTGGAAGCGCTTGCCGTTGATCAGAACCAGCGTCTGGTCGGGCGGAAGTCCGCGTAGCGAGAAGGGGCGCGTGAACACCGCGCCATCGTTGCTGACGAACCGCTGAATGTTGAGCGAAGGTATTTCGGCGCGGAGGACATCGTTAAGATCGGCGCTGCCCTGCTGGGTGAGCCGGTCGCCGGAAATGATGTCGATCGGCAGGGGCGCATCGGCCGCGGTCAAGTCGGCGCGGCGAGTGCCAGTAACGACAATCTCGCCTTGGCCAGGTGTGGCTGAAGTCGAACCTGGTGGAGCTGAATCCGCAACCTGTGATCGAGCGGGCTGCGCGTATAGAGCGATCGCAATTACTCCCACCGCAGCGCTTGAACTAAGCCTCAACATGGCACCCCCTCCGCTTGTTTGCTTTGATCACGGCCGAATAGGACTCGGGGCGGGAAGCGGCCACCAAATATCACGAGACATGCTGATTCCGTTTGACGTAATCAAGAAAGGTTATAGCTTTTCGGGCATTCATCACAAGGATGCGACGCTTTGACGCCGACATAATGGCCATATCATCTTCGTGGGGGTATTTCCTGACAATCGCTATCCGACCGGAAAATCGCCGAACGATCAGGCGCCTCCCACATCGAACTGCGCGATCATCTCAGAATCCGCGCAATTGGGGCCTGAGGCGGTTGTGGCTGGCATAATGCAGCAGGGTTAATCTGGACTCGCTCAGCGGACGTCGAATGTTATGCGTGAGGGATTTTGGGTCGAGCCACGTATTAGGTTTGTAGGCTCCACGAACGCCGCGCCTGGCTGCGCGGGGCTCGCGCCGCCGGAAGTTTTGTGACCCGGGCACATGGGAAGCAAAGTGATCGGTC
Source organism: Sphingomonas sp. TX0543 (assembly GCF_048565505.1). Taxonomy (NCBI): domain Bacteria; kingdom Pseudomonadati; phylum Pseudomonadota; class Alphaproteobacteria; order Sphingomonadales; family Sphingomonadaceae; genus Sphingomonas; species Sphingomonas sp. TX0543. The sequence goes on along the minus strand of NZ_JBLZUS010000002.1, from coordinate 3,213,109 downwards.
TGAGGATATATAGGAGGCTATCATGAGAAAACGCAGCATGATTGTGTATTTCGCGACAGTCCCGGGACTATTTTTTGGCATTTGGAGCGTTGCGAATGCCGATCCAGGGCACGGGCGCGATCAGCGCCGGGAGTCGCAGCAGCGTTATTATCCCGGACCAAACAACTCAAGAGTTCCATATCGGACGGGTTATTATCGGGACGGGAATCGGAGGCAGCAATATACTTATCCCTCCGACTGGGGGAAGTACAACCGACCTCAATCATGGTACCGGGGCCATCCCAATTGGCATACCTTCGATCACCCCGACTGGTATCGCGGGGGTTCAAAGCACTAAAGCCGCCGCTTTCACTTCTTAGGGCTGCTCGAGGAAAAGCGTGCGTTGGTCACGACTCAATCTCGCTAAAACGGGCGCGAGCCGTAACCAGCGTGCCTTCACAAACTTGCGAGCCGTCGTTCAGCCGAGATTTCAAACTATGCCAGTCTTCATGAAGCTACGGGATGTCGATTTGTTCCTGCGCAGCGCACGCACCGACGCGAGGATCAAGCGCTTGCAGCCCCGTGTTGGGGCAGCCGCAGCCTTGGAAGCCGTCTACGCTGCAAATCCGGATCCTTGGGCGGCAGCCTCGTCACGCTACCGCTACCAGAGCCGCAAATACGACGAGCTGGGTTCTTTGTTGCCGCCCGGACGCTTCCGGCGCGCCCTTGACCTCGGCTGTGGCCTCGGTCTGATGTCGCGCCGACTCGCTGGCTGTGCAGAAACGGTGTTAGGCATAGATGTTGCTCCGTCCGCCGTGAGGCGAGCGCGTTTACTGCACGCTGACCAGCCGAATATCCGGTTTGAAACGTGTGATCTTCTCACCCTGCCGCCATCATATGCTGGTAGCTTCGATCTCATAGTTGTCGCCGATGTCCTCTACTATTTGTCGCCGACGGACAATGAAACGTTGAAATCTACCGCCATGTACCTCGCAACGCTTTTGACACCCGGCGGCATTTGCATGCTGGTCAATCACTACTTTTTCCGTTTTGACGGGGACTCCCGCCGATCGCGCCGCATCCACGACGCCTTTGCCTGGTCGCCAGGCTTTACGGTGCAAGCTGAACACCGACGGCCTTTCTATCTGGTGACGCTGTTGCAAGGCACAGAGTTAGGAGTTAGCGGACCTGATCAGAGGCGTAGCGATAGAACGCCGGACTGAGGCGGTTGGCCTCGGAATCCGCAGCCTGTCGGCGCGCGACAGTTGACACCGCGAAGCGAGATATCCTGTCTGGCACATTTGAGACCGCGGTCGCGCGGACTTGGTATTCGCGCTTTGCAAGGCCGATCGCCAGAATGCGAACGTCGGTGATGTGCTCCTTCTACAACGCCATGCCACGCCGGCCAGGCACCATGTGATGCCCGTCAAGCGGGACATCCGCATGAGGGAATTGCGGGAAGCGAGTCGACTCGGGTCAGCGAAACATGGGGGGCGGCAGTTCCCCCCGTAAGATGCGAGTGTGGGCGCCCGACGTGTCAATCAGTGCACAACTTGGCGCCGGAATCTAAAGGAGAACAACCATGGAAATGTATATGGGCCTCGATGTATCCGCCAAAGGAACGTCGCTCTCAGTTCGGCGTGGAGGAAAACATATCTGTCAAGGAAAGCGCCCGCCCGATCCGGAAACGATTGGCCGGATGGTCAATACGCAGGTTCTAAGTGCTGGACGGACCGGCTTTGAAGCTAGTCCGTTGTCGGTCAACGTTCGACGGGCTAGTGGGGTGACTGTATGCCACGGCCTCCTTCGAGATACTACTTGTACATTTCCTTCGCTTTGTCAGGTCAGGTCTATACCTGCATGCTCATAATATCTTTGTAAGCCGAAAGCAGCTTGTTACGGAACTGAAGGGTTGCCTCGAAATTGACTGAAGCACGCGCCTGTATCAGCGCGACAGTCGCGATGTCGGTCGTCTCGCCGCGTTCGTATGCTTCGGTGGCCAAATCTTCCTGCTCGAGGTTGGCATTGACCTTCTGGACCGCTGTCTCCAGCGTCGAGGCGAAACTGGGAGTGGGCGTCCCGATGACGCCGCTTGCTGCGGGAGTGGCGCTTTGGCTTCCAAGTACGACATTTCGAAGTGTCGCGTTCCGGTCAAGAACGGCGGCACGCATCGCCATCACACTAGCGACCATGACGTCGCTCATCAGTTAGCCCTTGCCGTTGAAAATAGCACACCGCTCTAACGCTATTCTGTTAAAAATCTGCTAACTATCCGCGGAGCGTGCGAAACGCGGCCTTCGTGCGCAAATATGTTCGACGCAAAATGACGATTTCTAGGCCGTCTTGCAAAATCTTCCGGCAAAATTCGGCCGACAGTCATTGAAACTGAGCAAACAACATGAATTTTTTTGTATGAGCCACAGGCAGAACGGCATCTTGCCAAGTATCTGAAATTCAACTGAATGATCCGAGCTCGATGAAAGAAAGCTTGCGCGATTCTGAAAGGGGAGGCTACCAATGACGCTGTTGGAGCTGTGGCGCCGGTATGGCACGAGGTGCGGCTGGCGAGCTTCCGCTACCGCGCGTCCCCTCATCTTTTCTCGTTTGACTGTCCTCAAGTGTAGCCGGCGCAGGGGCAAAATCGCGCGAAAGCATATCATCCTCGTACTTGGGATTATGATTGTTCCGCTTGGATCTTGCGCTTCGTACAATCCGGCGCCTCTTGGGCCGGACACGACTGCCGCCCTCCAGACAACAACGGCCGCGCTCGCTGCGGCAGCAGCTCGGTTTGAGCATCCGATCCTCGCGCCCGTTTCCGTCGACTTCAGCAAACCTTTGACAGCCGACATGCTTGCGGTCCTGGCCGTCGTGGGAAACCCCGATCTCCAGGCGGCGCGGAAGCGTGCAGGCGTCGCGGCGGCTCAGGTTTTCGCCGCACGACTAATGCCGGATCCTGCTATCAATCTATCGTACGATCGCCGGCTTTCCGGACCCGACCCGTTCGACGCGTTGGCTGGACAGCTGGCATACGAGTTAACGGCTTTGCGCGACCAACGCGTCGCGAACGCCGCAGCGCGGGCAGCTGCCGATCAAATTCACTTCGATATAGCGTGGCGGGAATGGCAGACGGCTCAGCAAGCGAAGCTGCTTGGCGCGCGTATCTCGGGGCTTTCCAAAACCGTCGGGCTCTTGAGCGCAGCGAAAGCGGACGAGGACGATATCGTTGCCAGGATGATGCGCGCGGTTTCGTGGGGAGACCTTTCCGGCGAGTCACTCGAGATGCGCAAGCTCAGCGCCGCCCAGCTTACCAGTCGTCTGCGGCAAGCCAAGCGAGATTTGAGCGCATCGCGATTCGACCTGACCAGGCTTCTTGGACTTCCGCCAGAGACCAAGATTTCATTAGCTGATTTCATCCCATCTGCTCGAGAGTGGGACGCAAAATTACTTCTTGAAGACGCGACTTCTCGCCGCCTGGATTTGCGAGCGTTGGAGGCCGGGTATGTCAGTCAGGAAGCCGTTGTTCACAAGGCCGTGCTTGACCAGTTCCCGAAGTTGCAGCTGACGATTAGTCGGGCGCAGGACACGGCGTTCAATCAGACGGTGGGATCTGCGGTCAGCTTCATCTTGCCGCTGTGGAACCGAAATCGTGGCGGTATCGCCGTCGCCGAGGCGACGCGCGCGCAACTTCGAGCGGAGTATGCCGCTCGCGTGTTCGCGACGCGAGCCGATATCGCCACGCTCGTCGACGGACTGCGTTTGGCACGCTTGCAACGAGATGAGGCGGCGCGACCGATGTCATCGCTTGAGAGATTGGTCGCGAGTAGCGACGCGGCGGTGCAACGTGGGGACATGATCGCGCCCGCCGCTAGCGCGTTGCGGCAGAGCCTTTTCGAGAAGCGGGCCCTGCTCGCGGCGCTTGACCAATCGATCGCAGAACAGACGGTTGCTTTGGAATTGTCGGTCGGGCATCCCTTGGCGTGGCTTGAGCGGTAGCCGGTCTCAATCGTGGATGGTGATGATCGTCGCGCTCCCCTGGGCTCGACCCGCACTAGTCGCGCCGGTAGAGCCGGACCGATGGTCGTTGCGCCTGGGGCGCCGGAGCTTGACCTTGTCCGGCAGCGGCGGCCCAAGCACGATGGGCATATACGGGTTCACCGCCGAACCAGGTCCGAACGAATACAAGAATCAATGCGAGCCAGCCGAACGCAGATCGGGTTGGGCACATTTGCGGTACACCGCCAAGCCGCTAACGTGATCAGCGCAGCTAAGACGATCAAACCAAAGCGCGAGTGGAGGTTGGCGGTGGCATGGGGCGTAGCGCCGAGCGTATCGCGCCGCATATCGCGATACCCTGCTGCAAACGCCGCGACGTTCCCCACCTTCAAACGAAATTGGAAATGCACATTGGCCTGCTGCCGGTTTGGTGGACACCGAGATAGGCTAATTTAGGCTACACCGGCTTCGCGTTCGAAGTCGATGGGACTGATGTACCCGAGGGTCGAGTGGCGGCGTGTCGGATTGTAGAAACATTCGACGTAATCAAACACGTCAGCCTTGGCCTGTGCTCTCGTACGGTAGACCTTCTTCCCGATCCGCTCGGTTTTAAGCGACGAGAAGAAGCTTTCCATGGCAGCATTATCCCAGACGTTGCCGGACCGGCTCATCGAGCAGGTGACGCCGTTATCCGACATAAGTCGCTGAAACTGCTCACTTGTATATTGGCTTCCCTGATCCGAGTGATGTAGCAGAGCGTCGGGTTTGCCCCGTCTCCAGATCGCCATGATCAGCGCGTCGGTAACGAGCTGGGCAGTCATTGTGTCGCTCATCGACCAGCCAACCACCCTGCGCGAGAACAGGTCGATCACGGCAGCAACGTAGAGCCAGCCTTCCGCCGTCCAGATGTAGGTGAAGTCGGCGATCCACTTCTGGTTTGGCCTGTCGGCCGTGAACTGACGATCGAGCAGGTTGCCGGCGACGACCGAGCGTTCGCCCTGGTCCTTCGGCAGCCCGCGACGGCGCGGTCTTGCCCGCAGGCCCTGCTGACGCATGAGCCGCTCGACCCGGTGCAGGCCGCAGGAAATGCCCTCGGCCAGCAGGTCGTGCCAGACCCGGCGTGCGCCATAAGTGCGGTAGCTGCCGACGTGGCTTGCCTTGATCCTGGCGCCGATCACTTCATCGTCACGCTCGCGCTGCGAGGGCGCCCGAGTGAGCCAGGCGTGAAAGCCGCTTCGCGAGACACCGAGCGCCCCACACATCCATGACACCGGCCAGATCCCTCGGTGCTTCGCGATGAAGGCGAACCTCATATCGAGTCCTTCGCGAAGTAGGCGGCGGCTTTTTTTAGGATGTCGCGCTCAGCTTTCAGCTTAGCCACTTCACGGCGAAGCCGCTCGATCTCCAACTGCTCTGGCTTCATCTGCCCGTGTCCCGGAAAGGCATGTCCCGGATCAGCAGCAAATGCCTTTACCCAGCTGCGCAACAGATTCTCGTGGATGTCCAGATCGCGAGCTGCCTGCGCTATCGTCACTCCGCGCTCGCGGATCAATCGCACCGCCTCGAGCTTGAACTCCCGGGTGAACTTCCTTCTCTGCATTAAGGGCCTCCGATAGATGGAAACACCTTATCTCGGTGTCCACCAAACCGGCAGCAGGCCACATTGCCCCGACGAGCGTCTGTTTGATCTTGGACTCAGTGACTTCCGGGGCCGCCGTGGCCACCCCCTCCATGCCCAAAGCCGTGCCCGCCGGGGCCGCTATGGCCACCCCCTCCATGACCAAAGCCGTGTCCGCCGTGGCCACCCCACCCGTGCTCGCCGCCATGCAAGCCGATCCCGATTCCGCCGTAGAAGGGGATGCCATAACCACCGTAGCCGTAATAATAGGGGTCATAATAACCTCGCCCCCCATAGTACCCGTCGAAATAGCGGGCTTGCGAAATGGGGGCCGCGATCATGCAGGTCGGCGGCGGTTGGTTGCTGGCCTGTGGCGCGGTCGCTGACGGAGAAGGGGGAGGCGGCGGCGGAACCTGCGGGCCGTACGTTGGGTCGCGAGCATCAATCGGCTCTGCAACAAACGCACCGGGCGTTGAACATGGTACAGCATAATAGGCGACCGCCGGATGAGAAACAGTATAAGTTGTGCACCCGCCAAGCGTGAGCAGCACCGCCGACCCGAGCGAAAGTCTGAAAGGGGAAACTAGCATAGAGCCTCCGGCTCCGGCGCGTTTAGGCCGTGATCGAAGGTGCGCTCGCAAAGCCGTGCATGCAACGAAACAAGTGTAAATTGAAAACTTTGTAATCGACGCTTCATAAACGCGCGTTGCCCCATCACGGCACACATCCGCCATCCGCCATCCGCCTAAAATCGGACTTAGGGAAGAAGGTCGAAAAAACGCCTAAGGTGACAACCCTTGGTGCCCTTGTCTAACGAAGCCGCGACCCGAGGAATTGAGCGGCAATCGAGTCGCCGCGACCCAGGGCCGCGCCTTTCGAGCGGAATGGCTACCGAGGAGCGTGTCCAGCACATTTCTTCCATCCCTCCGGGCCGATCGGATTTCCTGCAGTCGTTTACCGGTTATCTGTCGGAACCAGCTGAAGGGGCGTTGTCGCCGGTCTTTTTGTCCCACGAGAATTCCGAAAACAGACCATTACGTTCTTCGGGCCGGCAGATTCACAGTGCAGATGGGCACGCCGGCGGTCGCCTTTGATTCGCGATGCTGGGCGCGACGCCTGTGAGGGCGACGCCCCGGGGGCAACGGCCGAGTCAGGATATGGTGAAGTCGGCCGTCCCGCGAGCGCAATTCCGGGCGCAGCGACTATGGCCGATGCCAACAACATTCGAGCAAGCATGGGCGATATCCTGGCAGAGATAAACAATGGATTCTAAAATATGGTCCCGAAGTCGCTTTGTGTGTGCAAGTTAAAATGAGCGTGAGATGCGCATTAACGTCCTTTAACAATGCATCATCAAAAAGGGAGGGGAGGCTATTTTGTCAGCCTAACAGCATCCATGGTTGTAATGGCGGCGACAAATCCTGGTCGAAAGGCGATGGCAATATCAGATCTCAGCTGATCACTTGAGCTGCTGGTTAGGAGATCGACAATGATTACCCAGAAATCCATGCCTTCGATTACAATCCTCCCGCGCTTGGCGTTTGGCGCACTGATGCCTTCCTTCTGCGAAGCGGCGGTAAACCCATTCTTCAAACCAAAGAATGATGATTTAACGCAGCCCAGTCGTCCTGACGGGCGGCGATGACCCATGGCTTGCAGCCCCGCGATGTCGCGCAAACTGAAATTCCCGGTGACTGCCAGCGCGCGATCACGACTCATTCTACACCGATCACGTGAAGGAATCGATCGCGGCGCTGCGCGGGGATAGCGTTAGCCTTAGGGCATCGGCGGTGGTCTATCGGGGTCTTTCGGTTGGCTGGCATCGCCGGACCCGTAATTGGACCCATGCGTCGGCACGCGGCTGTAGTCGAGGGTCGGATCATAGAGCGAAACGCCAAAGAGGCCCAGATCTTTTGCTTCGGCGCGGCCCATTGCCGCACGCAGTGCGAACCCAGCGACATAAGCATCTCGCTTCGCTGTCACGCGCTGGACACGGCTGTTGAGCAATTCCTGTTCGGCGTTCAGGATCTCCAGCACGGTTCGGTTCCCGACGCTGTTTTCCGCGCGCACGCCTTCAAGAGCCAGCTCGTTCGATGTCACCGCCGCTTCGGCGGATCTGATCACGGCCATCGTCGCGCGGTAGCGCGAAAAGGCGGCGCGCGCCTGGGCCACCACCCCGCGCTCGATCTGGACAATCTGCTCGAGCGACTGGCTTTCGAGCGCCTGAGCTTGACGAACGCGCGCGGCGGGCGCGCCACCCTGGTAGAGCGGGATCGTCACTGAAACACCCAGCGTTGCGGTACGCTGCGCCTGGCTGAAAGCGCGCCCGGGAATGCTGGCCCCAAGTGTTCCAAGATAGTTATTGTAGTTGCTGTTGGCGACGAGTGAAACGCGAGGCAGGCGAGCGGCCGCCGCGACCCGAACATCGAAGTGTGTCGCTGAGCTTTGCGCTTTTGCCGCGAGCAGCTGCGGGTTTTCTGAAACCGCGATAGTGACAGCAGCATCCGCCGTCGATGGAAAGTCGGGTAAGGGCGGAGGGGGCTGGAGGTCGTCGGGCAGCACACCGACGAAGCGCAGGTAATTCTGAACGCTCGCATCGAGCTGGGCACGGGCCGTTTCGAGCTGTCCTTGAGCCGTTTCCAGCCTCGCTTCGGATTGCGCGACATCGGTGCGCGTGAGATCCCCGATCTCGAAGCGATCGCGTGACGCGCGAAGATTGATTTCAAGAACCGCCACATTCCCCTTGTTGAGATCAACTATGGCGTCGTCGCGAAGCACATCGACATAAGCGGCGACGACCGCAGTGAAGACATCAGCCTCGGCGGTCCGCAGCCCCTCGCGACCCGCGTAGACGCGAGCGTCCGCTGCTCGAATGCCGTTTCGCACCGCACCGCCTTGGAAGATCGGTATCGAAAGATTGGCCGCCGCGTCGGCGGCGCGAAAAGGAGAAACAAAGTTATTGGCGGAACGGACGACGAATTCTTGATAGTCAGCGGTCGCGCTCAGCGTCGGTCGGGCAGCGGCCTTTGCGATCGGCACGCCTTCATCGGTTGCACGCTGTCCAGCACGCGCGGCGGTCAACGTCGGGTTCGTGCGATATGCTCGCTCGAGTGCATGGCGAAGCGTTTCCGCATTAGTAGCGCGCGTGGGCGCGACGATAGCGCAGGAGGCGGCAACCGCGAGCACAGGAACGCCTGAGCGTATAATCGCGCAAAAATGCAACATAGTGCGAGATTGTTCAAATGCTTGCGCGCAGGCGAACCGCTTGCAGGTCACGGGGTTCAGCCCTTGCAATGCTGGCGTGACCCTGCGGGCCGCTGAAAGACGATGGCCGTACCGCGGCCGGCCACGACGTAGCCACTACCGGTCAGATTCCCGCCAGTTTCGTCCGCGGTGAGACGGACAGGCGTTCCATTATCGGGCGGCTGGAGAAGTGCGCCTTGATCGCCGGCGAGATACTCGATGCGAACCACGCTGTCGTCGTCGCAGCGATATGTGTGGTCACTCACAATGGCGGGCGGAAGCGCGGTCGCAGCGAGCACTCCGGTCCCACCGGCGCCGTTTGCAGAGACTTGCTGCATCCCGGCGCGAGAATTACAGCCGCCAACGAGGAGCGACACCGCGAAAATTTGGGCGATCAGCCCCGAACGGAACCGCATGGCATCATCCTGTCGCTTGAATGGAGTCCGTGCCCGATACCTGTTGGTCGCGACCCGCACATGACCGCAAATGGGAAACGCTAACCGGGCAGGGAAGGAGCAAAGTGTCAACCGATTCTACTCCTGTACTACCGGCCAATGGCCCCTGGTCGTGCGTGACAAGACCAGGGGCCGCCGGCATCGGACGCTGCGCCGCACGACGCATAGAAGCAGAGCGGGCCTCTTGGCGTTGCGTTGTTGTGTCACGATCTTTGAAGGGGGCGAGCAGACCCAGATCGTCCTCTCTCTTCCATAACCCTATTGATGAAGCGAAGAGTCGCTTGCACCGGCAAGCATTTCGCCGCCTGGGTGGTAACTTCGTGGTCCAGCGTCGCTGCCGTCTGTCGCCAACATTAAATCGGTGTTAGAAATGGAAGAAATAGACATCCTCGCCCGGGCCATGACGCTCATCGAAAGCGCCAAAATCAATGCCCTCGACCTCCAAGCCTACATCACCGATCTCCTCCATCGCATCCACGATCACAAGATCAACAGGATCGACGAATTGCTTCCCTGAAATTGGGCACCGCTGACTGTCCCGCAAGCATTGGCCGCCTGATGGGCACGGTCACCTGCGTTCTCACCCTCGACTATGTCGCCAGAATCCTCGACGAGGACGTGGAATCGCTCGAAGCCATCGTCTCAAATGACGACAACCTGACCTACGGCACCATCATCCGCGTCTACATCGACCCCGACGAGGCCATCACCGCGCTAACCGATCACGGCGTCGAAGAGCTGACCGACCTGCTCAGCGAAGCACTTTCACAACCAAGGCCTGGCACCAGTTCCTCGATGACTTCGTCGACAATCCCGAACTCGCCGCCCGCTTCAAGGTACTGGTATCGCGGTGATAATCGGGCGGTTACCGATGGGGGGATCGAGAAAGGCTTTCACTCACTCGTCGATCTCCTGGCATAGGCGGCTGACAGCGAGGCTGGCTTGCGTCAGCACGCCGCACAGTTTGTGTTGGCGCCAGCGTCATTCCTTGTTGCGCCCGCTGTTCACATGCTGGGTGTAGCCGATGCTGTCCGCCGCCGATCGCTGATAGACAAATTCTGTCGTGTCCTGCACCACCAGCACGGTGCCCTCGCAACTGACGGCGCGGCGTGCTGTTGCTTGAAAATGATCCGGCAGGATCTGCCACGCCCACCGAATTGTTCGACAGAAAGCGATACTCCGCTTTGGTGTTAGCCCAATCTTCGCAGGCTAGCGGAAGCGGCTGACCTGTTGCGCTATCCAGGCACTCCATCAGTTTGCGCAGTTGATCGCCGAGGCGCGAATCTCCGAACCCAGAGCTCTCTATTTCACCATCGATCCACGAGCCGCTATCATCATGATCCTTCCCCATCGCACGCTGCCCGTGTGGTTTAATGCTCAAGCAGGAATGACAATCGCCTCTATGGCTTCAATCTCGATGCGCCAACGAGAATCTCGGGCGCGACGACCTGTGGGTAATTGAAAGCCTCGCCGGATGATACTGAGGACGTAGCGGCTTGTCCTGATCCAGTCGGGCTAGGGAACGCGCCGCCCTGAATGCGGCGCTCATCGGCGCCTTCGGCAAGGGCCACTTCCGTGAAGCGATTGAGAATTGCGGTCAACAAAAATCCGGGGCATTATGCGACGGAATCGGCGTGCCCTCAGCGGATGCGGTATGTCTGACAACTTTGTCGCGTTCACCGCGGGCGAACCAGATACCGGGACATTGACAGCTATCGACCATCAATATTCCATACGTTCTGGAATCAGAAAATTGGTATCAAAAGCAGCAAAAATGAATATCATTCATACATATCCAAGCATTATGATAAAAATGTTTGCAATTTCGCGACAAAAATGAAAATTAAGTCATTGTAGTATAAGGCAACATATGAAATCTTTTGTGGAGATTGCCAAAATAGACGGTCACATACCTCTACAAAATTTCAGCCTAATTGGTGTCAGCAGTATGAACCCAGCGGGAAGCCGACGTTTATACTCGTAATATCGATATATTGTAGCAATCAATTTTCCTTGCTTGACAGGCAAAATGTCATATTTTGCTTCCTTCAGCACTATAGCCGCATAATACCTACTATTTAACTTTTCAACTAGTGGATCACTACCATAACCAAGGCGCAATTGCTGGCCGACATTAAAAAAGTCGATTTCTGGCCGCTTCCTAGCCCAGTAACAAATCGCTTGTACATCGCATGCGACGGGCCCATTAATAGTAGCAACATTATCTATTAGGGCAGACCACTCCATCTTAATTTGTGGCGCCGATGAAATATTTTTCACTATATCATAAAAGAAATATGGAATGCCTAAAATCGGTATCGCAAAGGGGGCAGTCACCAAAAATAAAGAGGAGCGTCGCTCCTTGCTACTACCGGCGGGTTCTGCCCGGGACAGTGCTATGTTCAGTACAATTGTGAGGGCAATAAGAGCTTCGAAGTGCGCGTTGTAATCCACCCCTTCGCCAGCCCGCTGGAGGATACCTAAGGGAACGGCCAAAGCGGCGAACAAAAGAAGTAGGTCGAAGCGATGATCCGCTCCCCGCTCCTGAAGTAGCATTCTAAATGATCCAGCAAAAGGTAGAATAAACGGAGTTATAATTAGCCCCTGTACTGCCATGCGCCGCGCTGAATATACCCTCGCGTGGCCAAAAATATCCTCAAAATATTCAAAACCGTAAATTTGAATAAATAGCAAGTTGACAGTTATCAATAACAATATTGAAGTTGCGATATAGGTGAATAGGTAATTTCTATTATGCAATAAGAACCAGAAACCGACAGCTAATGGCAAAGAAATCAAATTGTGCTTAATAAACAAGCCGAGTATGAAAAATACGGAGGCAAATATAGCAGATAGGTGTGCAATATCTTTCTTAGAAAGTAATATTAGAAGTCCGATCATCATCGACGAATGCGCTAGCCACTGCGGATCATTTGCAGCTACGTAGCTACGGAAATAAGTCGCGTTAAATAGCGCGAATAAAGTAGCTCCAACGGCTGCCTGTGACGTTGTTGCGTGTAGGGCTCGAGAGGACATGTATATTGCAATGCATACAAAAACCATTGAAACTAGTGCAATAATTCGTCCTGCTACTATATTATCCCCTAAAATGCTACCGATTTTGGACAATACTATGAAAGAAATAGGTGGGTAGTTGTTAATGAAAAGAGAATTATTTGACAGATATAGTGGTTCATCGTGTTGAACTAAAAATGCAAAATATGCATTCCACCCTTCGTTAAAATTCGAAGAAGTGTGATCAAATATGTAAATAACTTGTAATATTAGCAAAATTGCTACCGCAAAGCCTAAATAAATATAAAATAGTTTCAATATATCGTGTGATGACTTTGCTTCGTGCTGTGACCAAGCGCTTCGCCTAAATTTCATAATAGCCTCATTCGCAAGATAAACCAATCAGGCATGCTGGGCGTCGAACTCAAGGTGAAAATTTTGTAGCCGCGACAAAATTGGCCTGTTAGTAATTGCTAATTAGCGACGCCTCAAAAACGCGTAGTTATGATCGGTTCCAGGCACCCAGATACGAGCTTCCAATTCGTGAATAGGACGGTAATCAAAATGCTTTGTCGCGAACTCTTCAAGCGCAGACGGATGGCCGCGACGATCATTCCAACCGAGAACCAACAAGCCATTCGGACGCAATATCGCGGCGCATGTTTCAATGGCCTCAAGTTGCGTGCGATAGCTATTGAGTCCGAAGCCAAAAAGACCATTCATTACGACAGATTGAATTGTCGCCGCAGGAAAATGCTCGCGAGCGTTTGTGATGCTGTCAACAACGTGTCGCTTCGAAGCTCCGTGCTGAGCCACTGAGGGGTCGATGTCGATCGTCCAGCATTCCGCCCCGTGCAATTCGATCAGCGACGGATATTGCGCGGTGTAGGCGCGGACGCCAACGAAAAGGACTGGGCCGCCCTCGCTGGCTACGGCAGGCAATATGTGCTGGACGAGTAGTTCACGACACGGCGACAAGTGAGTTTTGGAGGCGCGGCGAAGACTTCGAAAAAACTTCGAGATCGCGAAACGAGACGGCGCCCACCCATCAAAGGGAGCGAGGCTCATACGTGAGCGGCTTGCGGACCAGAGCGTCTTTGTCATTGCTACCTTTTCCATGTATATTTGGATTATTTAGTGCTTGCCGATGGATTGCGGGGTTCGGCGGGTTGATCCGAGCCTGCCAAATGCGCATTTGTTGCGGGATTTCGCAGCGCTCTCGCGGTTACGACCACTCTGATTAGACTGAGCGCGATAAGCGCTACCGCTGCGCCGGCGATAATATCCGCAAGATAGTGCGTTCCTTCTACAGGCGTCGCCAGCAGCATAGTCAGGTTCATGATCGTTATGGGCCAACGAAGCGGCTTGATGGTCCACGCCGCGCGGACATAAAGCACCGCGCTTGCGGCGTGGAAGCTGGGAGCGGCAACCAGTCCATGCAGCGCGCCTAGATCGATCGGGCTCGCCATTTTGCATCGCAGAGCCGTAATAAGTTCGGCCTGGTACAATGCGCTTGCCGGAATGTATGGGAGTGGTCCGTGCCAAAGAAAGGCGAGCGGACCCTTCGCCGGGAGAAACGCAAACAATATTAGTGTAAGAAGCGCCGTTAGCCAGAAAGATGCAATGAACCGACGTGCTTCGTCCTTACGGCCCGTGAAGGCGAAATAGCCCAACAGCACGGCGGGGGAGAGGAATATAGTCTCATAGGCGACGCGCTCAGACCATTGAATCGCGGTATGCTCGGTAACAAACCGATACCATGCCAACCACTCGAATCCGATTGCGTCATCGATTTGCTGCAGCGCAGCGTCAACGAAACCCGAACTCATTCCGGATATGGGATAAGCCGCCAAGGCACCAACAATACAGATACTGACAAAGAGCCCATAATATTCTGCGGCATCTCGCCAAATGCATCGCGCCCCCGATAGTGCGCCACGAAACAAAAAACGGATTGTGCTTGCGCCACCGAGGGCAGTGGTAACGAAAGCAGCAAGTCCCAAGTCAACTTTAGCTGTCATCGAATTTAGTGCCATCAACAGAGCGACCGCGCTAACGCTGGCAAGGATCGACCATACTAACCAGCTTAAAGGAATTTCATTATGGAAAGGCGTTCTAGCGCCATCATAAACTTTCACATCACAGCTGGATGGAAGAGGCCAAGCGGAATTTTTGTCGGAAGATGGCGTCCGTGGGTAGAGTAATTTGCTCAATTTGATCTATCCCGTTTTGCGAGTGCTCGGGACTGTGTCGACTTCATTACGCTCTCCCGCCGGGCCGGCCACATCTCCACCGAGGTCGGCGGAGGGCCGGCCTCTAAAATGCGTTACGCGGCCGACATCAAAATCCCTCATCTTGAAATTGTGGTGGGCTTTGCGATGATTCACTTCGCCTATGAATGCCGCCGTTTTGCCACTTCCAAACGATGTTGAGGCGCTCGAGGCGCCGGTTGCGACGGTGCACTTGAGGACTGAGGGGGCTGAGGCCGAACTGACTACGCTCGCGCCCACGTGAGCATCACGCAAACGTTGATCTCGCATCTCAAGCTGGAGGTCGCAGGCTAAGGCGTGCCGTACGGCGGCAGCGCCGTACGCGCCCAGCGGGTGCTCACGCAGCTGGACTTCAACGCGAGAACCTCGCGGCCGACGTCGCCGAAAATAGTCTTGTGGGCGTTGCCGGCTCGGTGAACAAGGCGAAACTTCTTCGTTCGAATGCAGGAAGTCTGTCAGGAAGCTGTTCACCGAGCATCTGCCGCGCATGCGCGTCGTCGTGCCTCCGTACCATGTTCATGGCCGACCTGTGGCAGTGGCCGCTTGCCCAGGTTGGGCGAGGATATGACCGAGACGATGGAGGTGATTTCGCGCACGGGGAAGGTGATCGAGAAAGATACATCGCGAGATTGCAGGGATAGCATTTCCCCGCCAACTACCAATCAGCATCCTTGGCATCGGTTGTCGACGTCGAGCCGGGGAAATTCGGCAAAGCCGCTCGTATCGCCACCGCCGCCGTGCATGATCTCGCCAGATAGCAACCGAAATAGACAGGCTCGGACCTCGCGGAGGCAGCGTGGCAACGGATTTTTCACCACCCACGCACAATCTAGAGCGCTTTCTGACCGGTCTGAATCGGGAGGGATTCCCAACCGTCTGAAAATTTGATTCACGATGCTGGCTGGGGTTGGAGGCCGGCACGGAATGGGTCAGGCGCTTTCGATGGATTTGCGGTCTCGGTTGCTGGCGGCGATCGATAGCGGAATGAGCAGGCGATCCGCAGCGGCGAGGTTTGGCGTGGCGCCTTCGACGGCGATCCGCTGGCAGTCGCAGCGAACGGCGACGGGCAACTTTGCCCCCAGGCCTCAGGGCGGCGATATGCGCTCACGCCGGATCGAGGAGCGCCGCGAGGAGGTGCTGGCTCTGTGGGAGGCGAACCGGGACATTACGCTCGACGAACTTCGCGTGGCGCTCGCCGGCATCGGTCTGTCGATGGCGAACTCGACGCTGCACCGGTTCTTCGCGCGCCACGCCATCACGCGGAAAAAAGACCGGCCACGCGATCGAGCAGGACCGGCCCGACATCCTGAGGCAGCGCCGGGGCTGGTTCGACGGCCAGTGCGATCTTGCCCCCGAGCGGTTGGTGTTCATCGACGAGACGTGGACCGCGACCAACATGACCCGCAGCCATGGCCGCGCTCCAAAAGGCGAGCGGCTGCGGATGGGCTTCCCGCATGGTCACCGCATAACGACCACGCTGGTCACGGGGCTGAGAATGAGCGGGATGATCGCGCCGATGGTGCTCGACGGACCGATCAACGGCGATTGGTTCGAAGCTGACGTCGGCCAGGTGCTCGTCCCCGAATTGAAGCCCGGTGACATCGTCATCATGGACAATCTCTCCAGCCACAAGCGCGCCTCGGTGCTCGCTATGATCGAGGATGCAGGCGCGAGCCTGCGCTTCCTTCCGCCCTACAGCCCCGACTTCAATCCCATCGAAAAGGCCTTCTCGCGCCTCAAGGCCATGCTCAGAAAAGCCGGCGAGCGCACCGTCTCCGGCCTTTGGGACCTCATCGGCCAACTCGTCGACCTCTTCGAGCTTGCCGAATGCGCCAACTACTTCAGCTCATGCGGTTACGACCCTGATTGATCGGAATCCGCTCTAAAAAGGGGCGCGCTCACCTGGGGGTTGGGCGCGCCCCTGCCAAAGCGCCGATTCGCGCCCGGCCGATTTATGATGGCGGTGCCGCTGGCCGAGACCAACCAAAAAAAGCTCGCAACCAAAGGGATCAACGGCTTTTAGAGATCGAATCAGCAAAAACACGGGCGCCTGTCCCTGTGCGGCCAGCTCTAACCACACCGAGTGGGTGATCATTTCGCCGGGCTTGGCGCGAACAAGGTCCAGGACTCTATCCAGCGCGCCGTGCGGCTGCGGCGCTTCTCGAGGAAGATGGAGCACCGATATGGTGCTTCCATCTTTTTGGGGGAACGCGTGCGCGACGATGAGCAGTCGGCGCCAATATGGGACTCATCTTTTCCAGATCGGACTCTGTTCAGACCGCAAAGCGTGTATCGTTCAATCAGACAACATTGTAGATCGTGAAGCGCGGCGCGTCGCGCCCGGCGATTGGTGCTGCCGCCGCGAGTTTCCGCATCAGCGCCGGCAACTCTTTCCAGCCTGCGCCATTCTCTCGACGCCACCGATAGATCTGGTTCTGCCCGTCGGTCCCTACCGGTCGCCGTTCTGGATCCGAAATAACCGTCACTTGGCCTATCATGACACCTCGGCCACCGGCGTAAATACCGGCGTTTGCACCGGCTCCATCTCAAAAGATTGTGATCACGGAAAGACGTACCTCGCCGCGGGCTTGCACCTCAATGAGCGCGGTGCGAAGATTGTCATCTCGCAGCATCCCCGCCACGACAAGCTCGTCCGCTCGATGGCGGGATTTGCAAATGGCACATCTTGTTGAAAAACTATTCTGCTAAATCCAAGAAATTTAAGCGGATCGCCATGCATCGCTGCAAAGCCGATCAAGACTTTGCGGCTATGATCCATCTCGTTGCAGCCGTCATCAGTTTACGATGAATCCTCGCAGGCGTTAGTTTACATGCAGCATTGGATGAATGCACAAAATTGTGCGGTGCCCATTTATTGAGCACCGATCTGCCATTAGCAAATTTCATGAGCAGGGTCGGTCGTACGAACGCGGAGCCTCGGTTCACGGATCGGACTTTTCGCCAGTTTGCTTCACTGTTTTTTGTTGCGCCGCAGCGCGAATAGCCGCCAGGTACGAAGAGTCTCCACTTCCCACAGATGGCGGTGCGGCGCTTTGGCACAAAAATTGCTCAATACCTCATCGTCAAGCCTGGTCTCAATGGCTCGCTTACAATGCCAGGATCGCGGCTGCTTATCAAAAGGGAGAACGAATGGAGACATGCATCCGCAGGGGAGCGCTTGATACTCTCGCTCCTGCCTTGAGTTTGGCCTTAGTGGCCGTTGCGGCGGCGCCCGCGTATGCCGCCGATGGCGACTCGCCGCCACCGAAGAGCTGGTCGGAAACGGTCAAGCTTTCTGGCCATGTCGAAACGGGCTTGACCCTCAACACTGGCAATCCAACTGATGGCATCAATTTTGGCCATTTGTTCACCGACAAGGCGGGCGAGCCTCAGCTCAATCAAGTCATGCTAACCGTTGAACGTCCCATCGACTCAGCGTCGCAAAACGTCGACATCGGGTTCAAGATTCAGGGAATGTACGGTTCGGACGCCCGATACACGCATTTTCTTGGGGAGCTAGATGGTATAACGAACCGACGTAATCAATTCGATATCGTTGAAGCTTATGTGAACGCGCATCTGCCCATCCTGACCTCGCGCGGTTTCGATATTAAAGCAGGTCAGTTCGTGACGCTTGAGGGGGCCGAAGTTATTGACGCTACAGGGAACTTTTTCTATTCACATAGTTACATTTTTAATTACGGCATTCCGTTCAAACACACCGGTATATTGACAACGATCCATGTGGATAAAATTTTAGACGTTTATGCTGGAATTACGTCTGGCGTAAATACTACTCTCGGTAGTGGTGATAATAACGGTTCCCCGTCTTTTCATGGCGGTGTGGGTCTCAATTTGATGCGTGGCGCGCTCACGATATTCGCTACGACCAGTATTGGACCAGAAATTCCACGGGGCACTCCGGGCGTCCGTCCTAATCGCGATCTTCGCTACCTGAATGATATCACGGTCATCTGGAAGATCAATAATAGGCTGACGTCGACAACTGATCTGAACTATATTCGAGACGGCGGATTCAATGTTTCTGGTGGCGGATTTGCGCAATATTTCACCTATTCAATCAACGATCAATTTGGGATCGGCATTCGTGGTGAGGTGTGGCGCGACGGTGACGGGTTTTTTGTTGATGCGTTTCCCGGAAACCGGGATTTCGTCAACGCCGAGAAAGGTTTACCGGCCATTGTCATCGGTGGTGGCAAGACGACCTACGGTGCCGTCACGTTTGGCGTCAATATCAAGCCGCTAATGCCAATCAAAGGCGCAGCCCTAAATGTAAGGCCAGAAGTCCGCTACGACTGGTCGCTCAATAGTACCACGCCATACGCGGCGGGATCGCACGATCATCAATTTACAGTTGGGGCCGATGCCGTATTGACCTTCTGATTGTCGTAGCCATCCGGTGAAGGCCACGGCGGGCGACTATCAGTCGTTTGCTGTTTTGATGATGCGCTTCGCAGCGGCATTGCGGCGGGCTGCAATGCGACCGAGGGCTACCTGGATCGGGAAGACATCCACCTCGTCGGGATCATATCCGTCGAGCCACTCGGTGATTTCTGCGTGATCAGGGTGGTTGGGATCTGCTCTGGCCTCAAGCATCTCGTAGAAGCCGGGAATGCCGCCGCAGTCCTCCGGCGGGCAGGCGCGTGCGTCTTCGATGAACCGGGGATATACAGTGCCGGGATCGCCGGAGCGCGCATCGCTGACGATGAGGCTGTGCTCCCAGTTGTCGCCGAAATCGTATGTGTAGTCGATCCTGGTGGTGCCGGGCGCGAGCACGTCGCGCAGGCGGGTGCGTGCCGCGATCTTGCGCGGCGCCGTGCCCCAGTCGTCGTCCATGGGCAGGCCATAGGTCTGCCCGTCGATGACCAGCTCCCAGAGATGATAGTCCAGCCACCCCATCGCCGCCTGAACGATATCGTGCAGGACCTTGAGGGTGATCGAGGTCGGCACTTCGACGACGCGCCAGATCGGCGGGTCGGAATCCTTCAGCTCGATGCGAACCGTGGCGATCTCTGTGAAGCTATCGATGGCGCGTCGAGAGGTCATGCCGCTTGCGATAGCATGCCCCGCTGCTTGCGCCAGTTCCACGGCAGCAGCCGGTCGAGCTGGCGGACCGGATGCTCGGCGATGCGAGCGAGCACATCGGCGAGCCAGGCCTGAGGATCGACGTCGTTGAGGCGGGCGGTCTGGATCAAGGTGTAGAGCACCGCCGCGCGCTGGCCACCGCGATCGGAGCCGCAGAATAGCCAAGCTTTCCTGCCGAGTGGCACGCAGCGCAAAGCCCGTTCGGCCGCGTTGTTCGTTAGGCAAACCCGGCCGTCGTCGAGGAAGCAGGTGAAGGCGTCCCAGCGCCGGAGCATGTAGTTGATGGCCTTCGCGAGATCGTGGTTGCGCGACAGCCTGGCGAGCTGGGTGGTGAGCCAGGCGTGCAGCTCGGTCATGAGCGGCGCGCTCAGTTCCTGGCGCACGGCGAGCCGCTCGACCGCGTCCTTGCCGTTGATGCTGTCAGTGGGCGTGTAATTCTCCGCAAAAGTGGGTTCTCCCGCACTTTTGGTGCAGGGGTCATGCCATAATGCGAGCGCGGAGTAGATCGATGCCGGCGCGTCCGTACATTGATCGCTTGATAAGTTTGAGCTTGTTGATTTTGCCTTCGACCGGTCCGGTGCTCCAGGGTAGTGCCAATGCGGCACGCACTGCATCGATATCGCGGCGGAGGCCGCGCGCAAACGAGGCGATGGCGCTGCCCAGCGCTTGCGCGAGCCACTGGTCAAGTTCGTTGGCCTTGCGTCCGACGAGCATGTCGTGGAAACGGCGCGCGAGGTCCGCCGCTTCGGCGATTGCAGGCGATGCGGCGCGCATGGCGCCGACAAATCGTGCGTCATCGGTACCGAGCGCGTCGCTGGGCACGGTGAGGAGCCTGACCGCCTGGCGCGATGACGGTGATTTCCAGCGCGGGCGTTCGCCCGAGCCCGCCACAAGCTGTGGTTGACCGTCACGCAATCTGGTCCTGATCCAGCGGCGGAAGCCGCGCACTTCGCCATGGTAACCACGGGCGCACACCTCACGATAGAGTTGGGTGGCATTGCGGCAGCCCTCGTGCCAGCGCGAACGCAGATATGCTTCGAAGGCATTTGCCGGATGACGGGATGCGCGCTCCCAGGTCCCGGGCCGTTTGTCGCGGAGCCATTGGTGAATGGTCTTGCGATCACGGCCGGTCTCGTGAGCGATTGCCGAGATGCTCCAGCCCTTGTCGCGTAAGGCAACGACCTCGTCGAACATTTTGCGCCGACGCGCCCGGCCCTGTCGTTGACGCTCAAGTGCCGTACGGGACTTCCCGATCGCCGCTGGCCGCTCCGGCGAAGGAGGCGAGGCAACATCGTTCGCCAGTGATCGCCCGACCTCCCGAACGAGCCTGTATCGCTTCTCGACCGCGGCGAGCACCGCATCCGAACAGTTGCGCAGCATATGCCAGCGATCCGCGACCTGCCGGGCTGAAGGCGCGCCTTCGCGCGCCCCTTTGGCATAGCTGCCCGCCCGATCGCGCGCGATAATTTGCGCGCCGGGGTTGGATTTCAGCCACGCCGCAAGCGTCGCACTTTCCCGATCCGGCAGCAGATCGACCACGTCGTTGGTTTCGAGGTCGACCAACACGGTGCCATATCGCTGGCCCTTGCGCCACGCCCAGTCGTCAACACCCAGGACGCGCGGAGCAACGGAGCCGACCTGTCGACCGGCGCGGATGACCCGGAGCATCGTATCGGCGCTGATCGGCATACTGAGCCGTTCGATGAGACGAGAACCCGCTTCACCGCCCAGCACAAGGCCAACCGAGCGCTGGATATCGCGAAGGCGTGCTGTACGTCGCGCATGGCTGCCGACGATTTCTTCCGCCCGCTCGGCGAAGATCCGCTGCGCGCACCTCCGGTTGATACACCGCAGCCGGCGCACATGGACGCTGAGCAGTACCGGCCGACCCTGCCACGGCAGATCGGCAATTCGTCGTCGATATCTGCTATGTATCCGTGACGAAACGCGCCGACAGCTCGGACAGCGCGGCGCAGGTTGCCGCGACCGGCAATTGATCACGATCGCCTCGGCCTCAACGATGACTTGCTCTACAATAAGCTGACGGGGAATAAGCGGCAGGATACGCTTCGGCACGGATCGACAAGGCTCCCTCGTTATGGAGCCTGCTTGAATCGACCAGATTCATGATTCGTTCCCCGCCACCTGCACCAAAAGTGCGGGAGAACCCAAAAGTGGGCTTTGAAAATTCCCTGATTGTTGGACCTGGTTGCCAATGCGCCGGGGTTAACCCCGGTGCATTGGCAACGCCAAAATCGGCGCGAGAAGACCTCCTCGTGGGAGGCGCCGCCGATGATCCGACTTGGAGAAGCCATGATGATACTGGAGTTGCATCGACAGGGGCTGCGCTCCAGATCCGCCTCTCATCCTGATCGTCGCGCCATACCTATCGCGCCAAAACGAAGGGAAAGGTCGAGCGGCCGTTCCGCTACATCCGCGAGGACTTCTTCCTGGGGCGATCCTTCCGCAACATGGAGGATCTCAACGCCCAGCTCATCGACTGGCTCGACACGGTCGCCAATGTCCGGGTGCATGGCACGACCCAACGCGTGGTGATCGAGGCCTTCGCCGAGGAGCGGGAGGAGTTGCAGCGCTTGCCCGAGCACCGGTTCAACGCCGACGAACTGCTGGGCAAAGAGTTGTCGCTGCGTGAAAACCGGCGGATCAAGGCGGCCCTGCGCATGGCCCGGCTCCCCGTCGTAAAGACACTCGCCGGCTACGACTTCTCGTTCGTACCCATCCGGCGGAGCCCGCCTTGCCGCTGAGCTGAGGGGCCGGTCTTTAGCGTGCTCGTAAGAGTGCGCTTTGGAGCGGTCGATGGGGCAGATCACGGTGTTTTCCGGGCCGGAGCGGCGTCGCCGCTGGAGCGACGAGGAGCGGCTGGAGATTCTCAACCAGGCGTTTGCGCCGGGTGCCTGCGTCGCCGAGGTCTGCCGGCGGTACGATATCTCGTCGGCGCTGATCTACACGTGGCGGCGGAAGCTGCGTGAAGCTCATGCCGAGCCGGTATCTGATGATTTGCCAACGCCCGGTTTCGCCGCGGCAGTGATGATCGAGGACGTGGAAGCAGCACGCCCTGATCTGCAGCCCGCGATCGTCATCGACCTGGCGCGCGGCAAGCGGATCAGCATCTTTGCCTCAGCTTCGCCGGCGCTGGTGGCTTCGGCGTTGAAGGCATTGCGATGATCCCATCGGGTGCGCGGGTATGGATCGCGATGGGGCACACGGATACCGTCGCGGCTATCGAGGGGGCCATTCCCCAACTCGATGGCGCGCGTGACATCACCGATGCTTTCCATGTGATGCCGCGCAAGAATGCGGTCTGGCAAGTGATAGCTTGTCGAAGATTGAGCGAGGAGACGGCCATGGATACGTACGTCTCGGCATCCCCTCTATCAATTCAAAGGCCTGGTCAGTCGAGAGTCTTACAGCGAGTTCACCAAGAGCTCAGTCTGATGCCATAAGCGTGATCGAAGCTTCTCAAGCGGCGGCAGCCCAAGTCCGCTGACGAGGAGAATCTGTCATGAACACGATCTTAACTCGGGGCACAAGGCCGTGTGGTTGCAACGGCCACTTCCGACGGCGGAATCTCTATCGAGGCGGTGCTGGCATCGTTCTGGCGAGTTTGCTGTTGGCTGGTGTTAATGCGGTGCACGCCGCCGACACGACGCAGCCCGATCGCTTCGCGTCGCTGACCGTATACGGAAACGATCCATGTCCGCCGGGAACCGACAGTGATATCGCCGTTTGCGGGCGTGAACCCCAATTCGAGCGCTATCGAATTCCAAAGAACCTGCGCGAAACCAAATATCACGCGCCCGCGCAGAGTTGGGCTAGCCGGGTGCGTATCCTCGACGATGCGTCTCGTATGGAACGACCGAACAGTTGCTCGGTAGTTGGGGCTGGCGGACAGACCGGCTGCTATGCTCATGCCCTCGAGCAGTGGTTCGCCGAGCGTCGCTAAGCTAGCTAATTCCGCCGGCCGGCCTCAATCGAGGCCCATAATGAGGCTCACGCTTCGCGAGTGCGGCGGTCGAAAGGCCATAACCTTGCCGTCGTCGCTTGATCGGGAAGAGTCACGTTCTTTCCATGAAGGCCAAGCCCGCAGGGTCGAGATGAAGTCCGAACGCTAGATGCGCCGCAGCTACGGCGCGAAGCCGGACGGGCGAGTCCTTTGATAGGTCGCGCCACGCGACGGATCTCTGAGCGCCGTTCACATCGCTCCGGATACGTTCGGCAAGCGCTTCGACTTCGTCCGATGTCGGCACGCGCCCAGCTCCCATACAGGCAATTAGACATGGGTGAAATATCCGGTCAAGGTCGGATGAAGCATCGTTCTTATGCCTTAGCTGGCTCTCGCTCGAACCGAGAGCTCGGGCAAACGGAGGGCGCATCAATTTTGTGCCTCAATCGGCGGAGAGCGATGTTTGTATCTCGAATTCCCAGCGCCGCGATGATCCGTGAATTGTAAAATCGCGCCATTGGCAGATGAGAAGTTCGGTTCGCGGACGGACCGCGCACCTGCGGATCGCGGCATTATCTCCTCCTCAGGCAACAGGCGAAACGCTTTCAATGTCTTGCTACGGACCAGCGCTATCGTAAATGGTTGACCCCGACCGCCCCGGGGTAAGGCGGCCGGGGTCTTTGCCGGCATCATCGTTGAATACAAGAACGCACTCGATGCCGGACAGACGGGCCAAGGGGCTGGCCCCGTCACTCGAATTCGGCTGATCTCCCTTTCCTGGCTGTTATCGAACTTGTGGTTGAAACGTCGTCGGCTGAGCAATGTCGCCCGCGGTCCAGCGGCGCTTTCGCTTGAATAATCAAGTCCGAAGGAGCGGCCGATCACCGGCAACATTGACGCGCCTCTTCTGTATCGTCACCTTTCTCCCTTCAGTCATATGGTGCTCCGCTTGTCTGAGCTGTCGAATACATTATTGTCACTTCGGGCCGGCTTCTTGCCCGGGTTGGTCGCATCATACCGTCCAATCCATCTGCGTACGGTCTCAGTGTTCAAGGCGTGAAATTGCAGCGGTCGCGATTGTGTCATCGGATGCGGAGCGCGGCGCCGCTGGGGCGTCGTGAGCATCACCCCCCGGGCCTTTGTCGTTGGTACTTTCATGCACGCGTCGTGCACGATGCGAGAAGTGAGCCCAGCCCGGCAGCCGATGGAGTTCAAGAACACCCAGGATCAATAGCGCCGTGATAGCGGCAAGGTGGTAAATCCCGTAGGCCGCGCTCAGCCCCACCGCGGCGGAAGCCCAAAGCGTTGCCGCCGTCGTCAACCCGGTCACACGACCAGTGTCTCGCAGAATTATACCTGCACCGATGAACCCGATCCCGGTGACGATGCCGGCGGAAATTCGACCCTGGTCACCGATCGCTCCCGAAATAAGACCGAAAGCGCACGCGCCCAGCGCGGTTGCCATATATGTTCGAATACCCGCTTCCCGACCACGGCGTTCGCGTTCCCATCCGATCAGTGCTCCCAGTAGAGCCGCCAGGAGAATGCGACCCACATCGATGAACCAAGGCACGTCGGCCGCGACTGCGGTCATCAAGAGACTCGGAGATCCCGCCATGCCCGCGCTCAAAACGCGAGGTGGCGCAGGCCGCCGTGCATGAACGATCCGCCAAGCCACCCCTGGATTGAGATCGCGACCGTCAGCCCTGGCAGGAGCAACCAGTAAACGGCGCGGTCCTTACGCTGCCGCCGCCGACGCGCGAAGGCCAGATACACGAGCAGGCTTGCAAACGCGGCGATCGAAGTTCCAAGCCAACGATGCGTCATCAAGACCGGATTGCGGTCCGCAAGATAGAAGCCGCCGGCGAACCAGCCGAGCGACGCGGCAACGATCGCGCCAAGGGTGCCGACGACCAGCATGATACGCGCGACGTGCTGATAGCGCGCATTCCGCCTCCACAAACCGAAGAGCTCGATCCCGAAAGCGCCGATAATCATGGCGATCGGAAAATGAATGACCATGACATGGAGACGGCCGAGCCAGTTGAAGAGCCGTTGCGAGAAGGTTTTCCCAACCAGCGAGCCATCATGCATGTGGCCCATTGACGCCTCGTCGCCCGGGTGAGCGTCAGTCGCCGGGTTTCGATCCATTTGCATACCAGCATTTTTGCCGTCTCGTTGTGGCGCCGAGACGTTGGCCGGCCCTGGTCCAGCCCCTAGCTCGTTGGGATCGTGGGCGGCTGCCGGAGCGCCCGCAAAGACGGTCATAGCTACGAATAGGGCAAGGGCCCGTTTGCTGGATATCATCGATAATGCCCTGCTCATTGACTGGAAATTGTCAGCCCCAAGGCGACCACCGCGAGCATCGAGACGATTAACCCGATCTCGCTCAAGACGATCTTATGAGCCATTGCCATCGATCTGACCTAGTGCTTTGGAATGTCTCTGACGGCTCCATTACAAGGGTTTCATTGACGGTGCGTTGACTCGCCGGTGCCCGGTGCCCGGTGCTGCTCGTCGCTCGGGTCGAAGCTTATCTGATTACATGGTTGTAATGTCTGCCACAGGCAGATGGAACGTACGCGCGCGCTACTGAACGCGTAGGGCCAGACCTCGAAACTCCATCCTCCTCAGGGCGCAGGCGATGTCGAGAACAGGCGACTGGCTCGGCTCGCGGTGTTAAAGTGGATGGCGACGTGGAGCTCAGACTTGCTCGTTAATGCAAATTGAGGTGACCGCATGAAGCTGCTTTTGATCGAAGATGACAGCGCGACGGCGGACTATGTCAGGCAGGGGCTGATCGAGCTGGGCCATGCGTGCGATCACAGTGCGACCGGGATCGATGGTCTGACGTCTGCACTCACCAATAGCTACGACGCCATCATCCTGGACCGGAGCCTGCCGCAACTCGATGGGCTCTCGGTGCTGCAAGCCTTGCGGGCCGAAGGCAAGACCGTTCCCGTACTCATCCTGAGCGCGCTTGGTCAAGTCGATGATCGTATCCGCGGTCTCGACAGTGGCGCAGACGATTATCTGCCGAAGCCATTTTCCTTCCAGGAGTTGATCTCGCGGCTGGCCGCCATCATTCGCCGCGGTGAGGGCGCCGCATCCACCACGGTCGTGCGGCGGGTGGCGGATCTTGAACTGGATCTCTTGTCGCGCTCCGCGCGACGCGGCGAGCGGGCAATCGAGCTGTTCGCCAAGGAATTCCAGATCCTAGACTACCTCGTCCGACATGCTGGCCAGGTGGTGACCAGAACTATGATGCTCGAGGCCGTATGGGACTATGGTTTCGATACCGGAACGAATGTCATCGATGTCCACATCAGCCGGTTACGCGCGAAAATCGATCATCCCGGGGAGCGACCGTTGCTTCAAACTGTGCGCGGAGCGGGCTATCGTCTCGATGCACGATAGGCGAAAGCAGACCCATGCCGCCGCATTCAGGGGCGCGCTATGGGTTACACTTGCCGCCCTGGTTGCAACAGTCACGGCGCTGACCTTGCAATACGTCCGCACCATCAGCCTCCTTGATACCGAGGCACGGCATATGGTGGGCGCCGAAATTACAGGATTGGTCGATCGCTACAATGCAGGAGGTTTGACCGAGCTGACGCGTTTCGTCGACGCCCGTGCGCGACGTGACGAAGCGAGGGATTTTGTCTACGTGGTTGCGGACGACAGATTCGAGGTCATTGCCGGTGATCTTTCCGTCTGGCCGCGCGACATGCGTCAATACGGCTGGAGCCGCTCAGCGGTGCCGCTCAAGAGCGGGCAGGGCACCGTCAAGCATGATATCGAGGCGCAAGTCGTTCCTTTGGGTAGCAAAAGTCGCCTCCTCGTCGGGCATCTCGCGAGCGGGCGGGCCCGGCTGCGCGAGCGCTTCATCGAAACCCTGATCTGGTCGATTGGACTCACCTCGCTGATCGGATTGGGACTGGGATGGTTGATCAGTCGTCGCGCGCTCCGTTTTGTCGAACGGGTAAGTGACACCGGTGAGAGGTTCCTCGCCGGCCGCCTGGATGAGCGCCTGCCGACAACTGGGAACGGCGACGAATATGATCGACTGGCAGAAACGGTAAACGCCTGCTTTTCCGAAGTCGAACGGATGGTCGCCAGCTTGCGCGCTGCGACCGACGGGCTCGCGCACGACTTGAAGACGCCGATCACCAGAATCAAGGCTCGAATCGAGCTGGCGATCCTGCGGAAAACGACGAGCGATCCGGGTCTGCTGCTCGACACCACGCATGACCTCGATGCTCTTCTCAAGCTCATCAACGACCTGCTGGGACTTGCGCGCACCGAGGCACTGACGTCCGAAGCGTTCGAGCGGGTCGACCTGGCAGCGATCGCAAGGGAGGCCGTCAATCTCTATGAGCCGGCCGCCGACAGCGAAGGGCGGCGGCTCGTCGGCCATGCGCAACCAGCGGTCGTGGAAGGCGTTCGCCCGCTGTTGATGCAGGCGGTGGTCAACCTGATTGACAATGCTCTCAAATATGGCGGTGCCGCCGCCAATGTGGAGGTGCGCACAGAAACCCGCGACGGCCGTGTCATTCTTTCCGTAGCGGACGATGGCCCTGGTATCGGCCATAACGATCGTGAGCGGGCGGTCGCGCGTCTCACCCGTTTGGATGCTAGCAGGACAACGCCCGGCAGTGGGCTGGGTCTGTCGATTGTCTCCGCTGTCGTGCGGGCACACGGCGGCACGTTGTCGCTGCACGACAACCAGCCTGGTCTCAAGGTTGTGATGAGCCTGCCAGCCTACGGGGGCGCGCGTCCGGCGCGCAAGGACGGTCCGTCGGCAATCTAACGCAGACTGTCCGGGCCTGAACGAGAGATTCCATGCCCTCCGCTGTCCAATCCCCCCGAGGAGCTTCCGTGTCGATCGGTAAATCGGTTTTAACCGGTGCGACAAGCTGGTGCGAACTTCGCAGCCCAAGGTATTGCGTATCATTAGCAATGCTGCCGGCGTCGGTGAGCAGGTACAAAAGGTCTCAGACGCCGCCTGATTAACTGAGCAGCATTGGCAAAATCAATCGATGTGCCGCTCAACGCGGCGTATCGCCTGACAAGGGATGAAACGTGAAATCGCTTTGGAGACTGGCTGCTGCTCTTTTCACGGCTCTTGTCGCATACCCTGTGGCCGCGCAATCGCATAGCGCAGCGGCTCATCCGGCAGACATTGCCGCTGGCCATTCCACATCCTCGGAGATCGGGCAAAATCACAATCCGATGGCCGTAACGTCATTTACAGCGGTGGGCACGTCGCGGCGCGAAATACTGGCAGCTGGAATGCGCGCAGTGCGGCTTTCCCTATGCGTGGTTCAGGGCACGGTGGGCACGGTTATGCCAATTGCCGCCATGACCACCAACCCTATGCGACGCTCGGCAGGTGGCATTGCGGAACTGGCAACCAGGACAGCGAACGACACACTCGACGACCAACAGCGGGAGTAGCCGAAAGATGCGCAGACGATGGACGCTTCTAGTGATTGCTCTCCCCGCCGCCGTGCTGGGTGGATGCATCGGTCGGCAGGAAATGCTGTTCCGGCATGAGACGACCTGCAGCGCTTATGGTTTCGTGCCGGGGAGCCAAGGCTTCGCCAATTGCCTCCTTCAACTGGAGATGGCCGATCATGGTTATAGTCATCACGGGCGACCGGGCAGTTTTTGGCCAGGAATGGCGCCTCCGCCTCTGCCTGGTCCGCGCTGATGATTGAATTCGACGGCAACAAACGATGCCCGGCCAGGTTCCGTGGGTACCACTCTTTTAAGGCGCCGGCGAAGATATGAGCAGAATTGACGAGGCCCGCCCTCGGCCGCGCCAACTTGGTCAAAATCGGCAGGAGGTTGAGATGATGAAGAACATTCTCGCGATCGCAGCAGCGGGCGTAATGATCGCTTCGTTCCCTAGCGCTGCATGGGCGCGGGGCGGACACGGCCATGGCCACTATGCAGGACACGGTCACCATCGCGTTTATGCGCCTGTTCGTATTCGTGGCGCATCCGACCCATACGGCTACGGCTACAATTACAGACCTTTCTATGGATACCCGCCCTACGAAGGGGCCCCGGTGTTCGTCTCAATCGGCGGACATGGCCACCATCATTACTTCCATGCGGATCATGGCTACGGCGCTTGGCATGGATATTATGGCGGACACGGCTATGGCGGACACGGCTATGGCGGACACGGCTATGGCGGACACGGCTATGGCGGACACGGCTATGGCGGACACGGCTATGGCGGACACGGCTATGGCGGACACGGCTATGGCGGACACGGCTATGGCGGACACGGCTATGGCGGACACGGCTATGATGGTCACGGCTATGGCGGTCATGGATCTGGAGACGGACACGGCGGCGAGCACGAATAGCGCGTGAGAAAAAGCCAACCAGCCCTCCAGGTTCCGGTCGGCTGATCTGAGGGGTCCTATTGCGGGAGCGGACAGGCGACAAATGAAGTTGCCCCAGACCGTGTCGTGGAAGGGCGGTCGTGAGGTGCCGCGATAGAACACAGCATCGTAGCAGCGCGTCAAAGCTGCCCGGCCAAAGGCGAGAGCGAGATCCTCCGCCGCCCGCAAAATGCGATCTGCCGACCTCGGTTATGTCCTTTCGCTAAGCGATTTTGCACTCGACATGAGGGGTTGCGCGTGCGGATGCGTAATCCCTCATGATGGGCGTCCGGCGATTGCTGGCCCTGACGCAAGGTCAGACCCCATCGCGACCCGCATTGGAGGATCGACATGGCCGGACACGCGCATCTTCCCGAGGCAACGCCAGGATCAGGCAGTTGCTGCTCTGCGAACCGCGCTAATTCGGGTTCAGATGGCTCGATTATTGAGGCCATTGATCCGGTTTGCGGGATGACGGTCGATCCGACGACAACGCCGCATCAAGTCGAGCAGGACGGCGTGCGAAATTTCTTTTGCAGCGACCGGTGCCGAATACGCTTCGCCGCCGATCCGCAGGCCTATTTGGGTGCGGACCCGCGAGCGGCGGCGGTCGTGCCGCAGGGGGCGGTTTGGACCTGCCCCATGCACCCCGAGATTCGCCGCAATGGACCAGGAACTTGCCTGATCTGCGGCATGACGCTCGAGCCCGAAGATCCCAGCATCGATGCCGGACCCAATCCCGAGCTCGTCGACTTCACCCGGCGCACCTCGATCTCAGCTGCGCTTGTCGTCCCGCTGCTCGCGGTGTCGATGGGCACCGAACTGACCGGCATCCATTTGGTCCCGCCATCCCTTTCGCCCTGGGTCCAGTTAGTGCTCGCCGCGCCGATCGTCCTCTGGTGCGGTTGGCCGTTCTTTGAACGGGGCTGGACCTCGTTGGTCACCCGCCATCTGAACATGTTCACGCTGATCGCGATCGGGGTGGGCGCGGCATTTGCGTACAGCGTCGTCGCGACGGTCGGACCAGGGCTGTTTCCGCCAACCTTCCGCATGCGCGGGATGGTGCCTGTTTATTATGAGGCGGCGGGCGTCGTCGTAACGCTCGTCCTGCTCGGCCAGGTGCTCGAACTGCGTGCGCGGGCAGCGACCGGCCGGGCCATTCGCGCGCTACTCGATCTCGCGCCAAAGACCGCTCGGCGCATCGCCGACGATGGCAGCGAAACCGAAATCGCTCTCGCGGGGGTGAAGGTAGGGGACTATTTGCAGGTGAGGCCTGGCGAGGCAATTCCCGTTGATGGCGACGTCGTCAGCGGCCGCTCCTCGGTCGACGAGTCCATGCTCACGGGAGAGCCGGCTCCGGTCCTTAAGAAAGCCGGCGCGACTGTGACCGGAGGGACGGTCAACGGCACCGGGTCGATTGTCATTCTGGCGCGCGCCGTCGGCTCCGATACGGTGCTGGCGCGGATCGTCAAGATGGTCGCCGAGGCCCAGCGGAGCCGCGCGCCGATCCAGGCGGTAGCGGACCGTGTGTCGGGTTGGTTCGTGCCGCTGGTCGTGGCAATTGCCGCAGCCACATTCCTGGTCTGGAATCTGGTCGGGCCCGAGCCGCGGTTCGCGCATGCGCTGCTCAACGCTATCGCTGTTCTGATCATCGCCTGCCCATGTGCATTGGGGCTCGCCACGCCAATGTCGATCATGGTCGGCACCGGCCGCGGGGCTCACGCCGGCGTGCTCATCAAGAATGCCGAGGCGCTACAGGCGATGGAAGCGGTCGATACGCTGGTAATCGATAAGACGGGCACGCTCACCGCCGGACGACCCCAGGTGACGGCGGTCGAGGTCGCCAACGGTTTCACACGGGAGGAGGTTCTAGGCGCAGCGGCGGCGGTCGAAGCGCGCTCCGAACACCCGCTCGCCCGTGCCGTGTTGAGTAGCGCCGAGGTGAAGGGTGTCAGGGTTCCGGAGGTGGAAGCCTTTGAGTCGCAGACCGGGGCGGGGGTTACCGGCGTGGTAGAGGGACGACGCATTGCGGTCGGGAATGCGGCTCAGTTGCAAAGCGTTGGCGCTGATCCGGCGGCGCTCGGCGCAGCAGCCGAGCGGCATCGCGGGATGGGCGCGGGTGTGATGTTCGTTGCGATTGAAGGGCGGTTTGCAGGGCTCATCGCGGTTGCCGATCCACTTCGCCCCTCCGCCCGTGATGCGATCGCGGCGCTGCGGTCGGAAGGCCTCAGGATCGTGATGCTTACCGGCGACGCCGAGGGAACGGCGCAAGCTGTAGCCGAGGCGATCGGCGGGATCGACGAGATTCATGCTGGCCTAAGGCCCGAGGATAAGGCCCGCATCGTCGTCGAACTCAAGGCGCGAGGGGCCCGCGTGGCAATGGCCGGCGACGGAATCAACGACGCACCCGCGCTCGCTGCAGCGGACGTGGGCGTCGCGATGGGTACTGGTACCGATGTGGCGATCGAAAGCGCGGGAATGACGCTCACCAAGGGCGACTTGGCGGCGATGGTGCGCGCGCGTCGGCTCGCGCACGCGACGATGCGGAACGTTCGTCAGAACCTGTTCTTTTCATTCCTGTTCAACGGCATTGGCGTGCCGATAGCCGCCGGTGTGCTCTATCCAGTCGCGGGCATTCTTCTGTCCCCCATGCTCGCGGGCGCGGCGATGGCGTTGTCGAGCTTTACCGTCGTCAGCAATGCACTGCGACTTAATTCGGTAAAGCTGTGATCCTCGTTCAGATGCTGGGCAGAACAATCGCCCTGGCA
This sequence comes from Sphingomonas sp. TX0543, assembly GCF_048565505.1. Lineage (NCBI taxonomy): Bacteria > Pseudomonadati > Pseudomonadota > Alphaproteobacteria > Sphingomonadales > Sphingomonadaceae > Sphingomonas > Sphingomonas sp. TX0543. The sequence continues at coordinate 3,180,300 of NZ_JBLZUS010000002.1, read as the reverse complement.
CATGCAATTCAGTTTGAAATCAACAGACTATTTTCAAAATTGTCTCCAATCCGCGATATGCCGATGCGCCCCGCGCAATCGCCGTTCCATGTGCCGCCTTTGGGGTCAATCGGCGTCGGGCTGAGCTATGACTCAATATGTGGAACGGCCCGGTTAGCAAGGTGTTCGCTGCGCAGGACGGTCCAAAGGTGTGGCCGTCCGCGCTTCGCCGTGACTCATATCGTTGGGGTCGATGACCACGCGTGGCGGCGTAAAAACCATCGCTACGGCACCATCATCTGCGATCTCGAGCGGCGGCGACCAATCCGGCTGCTTCCTGATCGTGAGCCTGTTCCCGGCTACGCCTGGCGCGTGCGGCAACCCCAGATCGCCCCCGTTGTGCGTGATCGTAGCGGCGCTTGCGCGCTGGCGGCCGCCAGGGCTTTATCGTACGTCACCCAGGTCGCGGATCGCTGGCATCTGAACGAGGATGCCAGTCGCGCCGCCCTCGATACAGTATGCGCGTCGATGCGTCCTATCCGGGCGGCGATCGATGCGACCATCGTCGAACCCGTTATCCTGAGCGCTGTGGAACGACTCCAGTACGAGGGCTATTTACGGCGTGAGGAAACCAGCACAGCCATCCTCAAACGGGCCAAGAGCGGGCTTGCGATCAGGGAGATCGAACGTCGAACTGGCCATGGCAGAGGTGATGTCCGCGCCATGATCCGCGGCCAGCGTTTCGAGGCGTCCCGCACGCGAGATAGCTCGCTCGAGCCTTGGCTGGGGCGGGCAGGATCAAGCCCCCTCGCTTTCTTCGCTCACGGTGTACGGAAGGACCTCGCCGCCATTCGCGCCGTTATCGTATCGTCCTGGTCGAACGGGCAAACCGGTGGGCAGATCACAACGCTCCAGCTGCGATCGCGCAAAACTCGATCTGCTCGAAGCCAGACAGATTGGAGCGACATCCCAAGCAACCCCAAATATGCGTCAGAGCCCATTTTTGTAAACCGATCCACAACCGTGAATTTGGCGGGAAGGTCGCGAGTGCCGGAAACGCGAACGGGCACGACGCTATTGGACGCGCGAGCGTCGGGAGCGCGAATACCGCGGACACCACGATGATGACAATTGGTTGCCGTCGATGGCGTTTCGGCGAGGTGGATGGCGCGGTGAAACGCTCCCGGGATGGTGACCGACGACGCCGAAGCGGCGCTCCTGCGATGGCCGCAAAGGAAATGAGTTGGATGACGCCTGCGCGCGCGCTGATTGGATGCCCCGATGACTAGCGCGGGTACGGACATATCCACGGCGCGCGGTCGATCGGCGCGATCGGGCGCATTTGCTGTCTTCGTACTGCTGCTCCTCGTCGCCATTTTGATTCGCGCGCGCGATTTTGGTAATCCGGCCATCCATGTCGATGAGGAATATTATTTGCTCGTCGGCGACAGGATGCTGCACGGCGTGCTGCCCTATATCGGCATATGGGACCGCAAGCCGGTCGGGCTTTTTCTGATCTTCGCCGCGATCCGGTTGATACCGGGGGACGGGATCCTCACCTATCAACTCGTCGCGACCCTATTTGCCGCAGCTACCGCCTGGATGATCGCGCGCGCCGGCCGGAAGCTGGGTGCAAGCGGGGGCGGGGCGATCGCGGCCGCGATCGGGTATATTCTCTGGCTCTCCCTGCTGAGCGGGCGAGGCGGTCAGTCGCCGGTTTTCTACAATTTGTTCATCGCTGCCGGAGGATTGTTGACGCTGCGGTTGCCGCTGCTGGCAGCGCAAGGTGGCCGGCGCGCGATTGTGCTCAATGGTGCGGGCGCCTGTCTGCTTGCCGGATTGGCGATCCAGACCAAATACACGCCGGTTGTCGAGGGCGCCTTTTTTGGCCTCGCGCACCTTTGCTATCTGCGGCGCGCGAGAGCGTCGTGGCTCGCGATGGGCGGTGCTGCGACCTTGTGGGCGGGGTTGGGTTTGGCGCCGACCGGGCTGGCCGTTGCTTATTACTATTGGCGCGGTCCTGTTGAGTTCCAGGCATTCTGGTTTTCCAATTTCGTGTCGATCGGTCTACGTAGGGGATACCCCGCCGCGAAGATTGCAGCGCGCCTGGCGGGGACTATGACGCAGCTTGCGCCGTTCGCGGTATGTGCAGTTCTTTGCTGGCGCGAACGTCCACGCAATGCCCCAACACTCCTTGTCTTTGGCTGGCTGGCGGCTGCGCTGGTCGCCTTCGTGATGATCGGCGCATTCTTCGATCATTATGCTCTGCCGCTGATGGTGCCGCTGACGATAATCGCGGCGCCCGTTGTAGGGCGGTACCGTGCTGCGCTCCTCGCGACGATGGGATGGGGGGCGGCGCTGTTGGTGTTCCATCTCACCAGTGAACCCGATGACGGGGCCTCGGCCCGCGCGATCGCGCAGCTGATCAAGGCCAATAGCAGGGGCGAATGTCCCTATGTCTTCGCCGGAGATTCGATCCTTTATTACCTTGCCGAGGCGTGCCTCCCGACTGCTTATGCCTTTCCCTCCACGCTCGCCTATGACGCGGAACGCGGGGCGACGGGGATCGACGAAACGGCCGAAGTGCGCCGGATCATGGCCAGGCGGCCGCCGGTGGTGGTGACGATGGATCACCCGCTCGCGCCATGGAACCTCGCCACACACGCCGTCGTGGCGCTCACGCTGGAACGAGACTATCGCCTGATTATGGCGGCGCCACGCGGACCCGATCGTCTGCTCGTTTATCTGCGGCGCGGTTTCCGCCGGGCGCGATAAGCCTGGAAAGCTTATTTGCAAATGAGTTGCAATACCGTATGGGCGCCACCGTACATTAACCGGGGGTGATCGTTCCAATGCGCGTTGTGGTCCGTATCGATCGATATCGTCCTTCGGATTCGATCCTGTTGGGCGCCGCCCTCGCGGTGCTGTCCACCGTTCCCGCGCAGGCGCAGAGCCGGAATGCGCACGGCGGTGATGAGGATATCGTCGTGACCGCGGATCGTCAGGGCAGCTTCGGTGCCGACTTCGTTCAGGCCGGCACGTTCCGCGACGCGCGACTGCTCGATACGCCGCTGACTGTCGCGGTCATGACAAAGGAATTGCTCGAGGCGCAGCAGGCACGATCGATCATCGACGCGGTGCGCAATACGCCAGGGGTAACCCAGGCGCAGATCAACACGAGCATCTACAGCAACCTCGCCATCCGCGGCATCACACTCAACAATTTCGCCAACGTGCGGTGGAACGGCGTCCTGCCGGTGATCAATCTCGTCGAGCAGCCGATCGAAAGCAAGGACCGGATCGAGGTGCTGAAGGGCGCGGCAGGGCTCTATTACGGCTTCGCCACCCCATCCGGCATCGTCAACCTGGTGACCGAAAGGCCGGCGGCCGTACCGGTCACGCGGTTCGGCATGACCGGCGACAGCAACGGGTCGATCGGCGCGGATATCGATATCAGCCGCGGGTTCGGCAAGGCTGGCGTGCGGGTCAATGCGGGTAGTTCGCTGGTCGATACCGGCGTCAGATTGACCAGCGGCGAACGGCATTTCGTGACTGGCGCATTCGACTGGCGGCCGCTCGCCGGCCTCGAGTTGCTGCTCGACGCCGAATATATCTACAAGACGATCACCGAGCCGACCGAATTCAGCCTGAGCGCGGCCAATGGCGTCATCACCCTTCCACCATTGCAACCGCCGTCGACCAATCTCGGCGGCAAATGGATGCAGGCACGGGGATGGGAAACGAACCTCCTTGCACGCGTCAATTATGCCTTCGCGCCGGGCTGGCGATTGTCGACGGCGATAGGCCAGTCCTTCCTCAGCCGCGATCGGGCCTATTCCTCGTTCGGCGGCTATAATCTTGCCACGGGCAACGGCATTGTCTCGGTCGCGCAAACGCGGGGCAATGATTATAAGAACATCATCTATCGTGCGGATGTGTCCGGCACCTTCCGCACCTGCCCAGTCGAGCATAGCCTTCTCGTTGGCGCCGCCTATCTGACCCGCGACAGCAATGTACCGACATCCGTGCGTCGCAGCTTCGCGCAGAACCTCTACAATCCCGTGCCGATCCCCCAGCAGATGCCCGCGCCGCGCATCATCCCCAATCCGGCGCGCACCGAGGATCTGGGCATCTATATCTTCGATCGCGCTTCGCTCGGCGACTGGCTGCAGGCGACGGTAGGCTATCGCAAGACCGACTATCGCGATGTCAGCCGCACCAGCCGGTACAACATCAAGCCCGATACCTTCTCCTACGGCCTGATGGTGAAGCCGTCGGCATGGGCGAGCCTCTACGCCAATTATATCGAAGGGTTGGAACCGGGGCCGATCGCCCAGCAGATCGCCAACAATGCCGGTGAAATCCTGCCCGCCGCGATCAGCAAGCAATATGAAGCGGGGGTCAAGATCGAGCCATTGCGGGGCCTGTTGCTGACCGGCGCCTATTTCCACATCAAGCGTCCTTCCGCCTATCTCAACAGCGCCAATTTCTTCGTGCAGGACGGCGAGGCGGCTTATCAGGGCGCGGAGTTCAGCGCGGTCGGCGAATTGATACCCAACCTGTCGATCTCGGGCAGCGCGATGGTGCTCGACGCCAAGCAGCAATCGGGTGCGGCGAACGTCATCGGCAAACAGATCGAGAATGTCGCGAAATTTTCCGGTTCGCTATTCATCGAATATCGGGTTCCGCAGATCTCAGGGCTGCGTGTGTCCGCCGGCGTGTTCCATGTCGGCCGCCGCGCCGTCAATGCGCTGAACCAGGGTTTCGTGCCGGGCTATGAAACGTTCGACGCGGGCGCCAGCTACGGCTTCGATCTGCTCGGCAAACAGGCGATGGTGCGGGTCTATGGCCAGAACATCGCCGGCAAGCGCTACTGGGCGTCCACCGGATCCAGCCTGCTCGCGCAAGGGTTGCCGATGTCGGTCAAGTTCGCCTTCTCGATCCAGTTGTAATGATGAGCGCGCGGCGGGTTCCGACGGGGCGGCTGATGTGGGTGGTGGATCACCTGCATCGCTGGATTGGCGGCGTGATCGGGATTCTGCTGGCGCTGCTGGGCGTGTCGGGCGCGCTGCTGGTCAATGCCGACAGTTTGTTCGCACCGGCTGGCCGCGCCGCCGGCCGTGCGGTTTCGCTGCCAGGCATTGTGGTCGAAGCGGCGCAAAATACGACCGCCCGCCTGGACTATATCATCTTCGCGTCGCCGGATTTTCCCTTTCATCGCGTCGTCTATCACGACGGGTCGGGCCGCTATCTCGATGCCGCCGGCATCACCGTCGGCCGGTGGCAGAACCAATGGGGGCGCCCGGAAATCTGGCTGTTCGATTTCCATCGCCATCTGTTCATCGGCAAGACCGGCGAAGCCATCGTCGGGATCGCCGCGCTGCTGGGGATCGGTTTTGTCGTCACGGGGACGATCCTCTGGTGGCGTCGTCGGCGAATGTTCACCCCGAAATTATGGCCGTCGCGGATGAGTCGCCCGGCCATCGTCTGACATCATCGTGACCTTGGCATCATTGTCGCCCCGCTGTTGCTGTTGTCATTCGTAACCGGTGCGGCGATGGCGCTGAAGCCGGTAGGCCTGATGCTGGTCAGCCCCTGGTCGACCGCGAGCGAGATTGCGGCCGCGACGGCGCAGCCTGCCGTCCGGTTCGCCGATCCCCGCGAGCAACCGGACTGGCCGGCAATATTCGCTGCCGCGCGGCATCGGTTCCCCGCAACCGAGATACGGCTGCTTGGTTTTCCTGCTCAAGCGGGCGATCCGATCCTGTTGCGTATGCGCCAATCCGAAGAATGGTTGCCTAATGGTCATACCTTTCTCTGGTTCGCGCCGGGTGGCGCACATTTGATCGAGGCTAGGGATGCTCACACCCTTCCGAAAGGGGTGGCGATCCTCGATCTGGCCTATCCGCTTCACGCAGCCAAAGCGGGAGGAGTTTTCCACCGACTGATCATGACAATCGGGGGGATCGCGCTTGCGCTGCTCGGCTCGTTCTCGGTCTGGAGCTTCTGGCTCATGCCCGGTGCCAAATCTGACCGATAAGCTTTACATATTCGTGATGACCGACCGTTGGAAGCCGCGTCTATCAGTTCTTCGAGCATTACTTTACGGTTGAGAAGGGCTTCTCGCAGGCCTCGATTCGAAGCTAACGTGACGGCATCCGGTTGTTTCTTCTCTTCCTCGCCCGTGAACCCGCATCATATTGGTATTCATCAATTTGAGTCGGTGAATTTCTTGCGCATCGGGTTCAAAAACGACCTGTGAGGGCAGGGTCGATAGATGGCGTGCCAGATTTTCATCCCGAAACTGAACGTTGGTGTAAGTCCAGAGTCGGGGGCCGGGATCCTGCCAGAACTATGATCCTTTGACAAAGCGTGCGGCCGTGCGCTCGACGCCGGTGAGAACGACCCTGCGCCTCCCTGGCTGGCAAGTCGAGCATGACCCCTGATTGAAATGGCGGGCCGTGCCGCGTACGACCCGCCTGGTGTGAACCAATTCGGTTTCGGTTACATCCGGTAGGAAAGCCGGAGATAGCCGAACTGACCCGGGACGTCATAGGTCGTCGGGTCGTAATTGTTGAGGCTGCAGCTGAAGCAGCCCGGCGGGTTGACGTTGAACAGATTGTTGACACCGAGCGTGAGCGCGAAGCGGCTGTCCATGAACGTCGGGCGGAATTGCAGCTGCAGGTCCGTATAGAAGCGGCTGCCCAGCCGTGTGCCGTTCTGAATCTCGGTCACCGCACCGATATAGCGCCCGGTGACCGATGCCGAGACCGGACCGAGCGACCAGTCGAACACCCCGGTTCCCTTGAAGTGCGGATAGGCCTGATCGGGGCTGCCGCGCTCGGTGCCGAGATAGTTGGTCGTCGTGGTTCCCATGGTGGCGGGGACGCTTTCCGCATATTTCAACAGCACATTGCCGTAGAGGCTGAGGCCGAAGGTGCCCGCGCCCGTCTCGGCGCTGCGCAAGGTGAGCGTCGCATCAATGCCACGGGTGCGGATCGTGCCGGTATTGAGCAGCACGCCGTTGATCGCGGAGATGAAGCCGTTTGGCGTACGCTGGACAGCGGCGCAGCTCAGCGCGTCGCCCAATTGCGCGCAGCGGTTGAGCAGCACATTGGCGTCGATCGAGGCGATCGCGCCCTTGAGCTGGATATCGTAATAATTGACCTCGAGGCTCACCGCACGCATCGCGCCGTGCCGCGCCCAGTCGGGGCTATAAACCCCGCCGAACAGGATCGTGCGCGCGGTTTCGGGCTTCAGACTGGCGTTGCCACCGGTCAGCACCGGCAGTTGCCCGCCCTGCGGCTCGGCATAGCTGCCATTGGCGGGAACGCCGTTGGCGGTGCAATTGGTGCGCACCGTCGCCGACGTCTGGTAGAGCGAACCCGCGACATTGGTGCACGGATCCGACAATGGCACGTCGAAACGTGAGCGCGCGCCATAGAGCTCGCCGATGCTCGGCGCCCGGAGGCTTTGGGCGTAGGAACCGCGCAGCAGCAGGTCGGCGACCGGCTTCCACTGCGCGCCGCCGGTTAGCGTGGTATTGCCGCCGAACGAGGAATAGTTCGAATAGCGCGCCGCGCCGTTGAGCTCGAGCAGCTGGAAGCCTGGTACATCCTTGAGCAAGGGTGCGCGGAGCTCGCCATAGACTTCGTCGACGGTGAACCGGCCGCTCGCCGCCTGTGCGGGAATGTCGGCGCCAAGCCCGGCCTGAATGATCGGATCGGGGGTGAAGCTGCCATATTGGGCACGATGCTCGTAGCCGAGCGCGACCCCCAGCGGGCCGCCGGGCAGGTCGAACAATGCGCCTGAAAGGTTGACTTCATAATCATTGAGCCGCTGGCGGCTGCGATCGCGCTCGTCAAACCCGACGAAGGCGAGCATCGCCGGGGTCACCGAGCCGATCCCGCCAAAGATATTGAACGGCACGCATGGTCCGGTGCACTGGGAGACAGGCCCCAATGCCTGCGCCAGCTTAGCAGCGTTGATATTGCCGGTGAATAATTGATGCGCGTCGTTGAGCCCGAGGACCGCGTTGGCATCCCAATACCAGGTATGCCCGAACAGCCTGAACTTGCCGTCGAGCGTGCCGGTGACGCTGAACGTATCGACATCCTGCGTATAGGTGCGCTGCCCCGCCTCGACCAGCCGGCGGGCGATGAAGCTATAGGTCGCGGGCTGACCGTTGGTGCCCGAATTGAGCATGCCGAACGGGTTATAGGGGTTGGTCGCGTCGATCGAGATCGTGTCGAGCAGATTGCCGTTGCCCGCATCAGGCCCGACGAACAGCGGCAGGAACGCCGCTTGGTTCTGTGAACGACGGTGATTGTAGACCAGCTTCACCCTCAGGTTTAGCGCGTCGCTGAACTCGGCGCGCGCATTGAGGAAACCGCCATAGCGCTCGCTCGGCGTCTCAAAATAATTGTACGGCGCGAAGTTGAAGCGATCTGCCGAGGTGAAGTTCTTATAATCGCCCCCGACCAGGGTCGGATCGTACACCGGTTTGCGGCCCACCACCGGACCGCGCAGCGTCAGATCCTTCCCGTCGACGTCGAACCGGCCGAGCGGGGTCGCGCCGCTGCATCCGCCGATCGGGTCCGAGCAGCTCGTCTGCCCGGGATTGGGATATTGCGAAATCGAGCGATTGCGCGCGCTTACCGAGCCTTGCTTGATGTAATTGACGCCGGCGACGATGCTGACCCCGTCTTTTCCGGTGCCGTAGCTCATCTGGTAATTCTGGGTCTTGCCGTCGCCCTGGCGGAACGAGCCGATCTGCGCTGATGCCTTGAACCCGTCCTGCCGGGACTTGGTGATGATATTGACCACGCCCGCGATCGCATCCGAGCCGTAGAGTGGCGAGGCGCCCGACTGCAGCACCTCGATCCGCTCGATCATCCCGTCCGGGATCGAATTGAGGTCGACCGAATTGGGAATGCCGCTCGCCGCCGCGCCGCTGACATAGCGCAGACCGTCGACCAGCACGAGTGTACGTTTGGCGCCGAGGTAGCGCAGATCGATCGTCGACGACCCCGCGCCGACGCCGCCGCCATCGGGCGGGTTGCCGAGATTGCCGCTGTTGTTGAACCGGGTGTTGAGGCCGCCCGACGAACTCGGCAGGCGCTGTAGCACGTCGGCGATCGAGGAAAGCCCGGTCTTCGCAATCGCCTCGCTATCGACGCTGACGACGGGCGACGCCTGATCGAGCGGATCGCGGCGGATGCGCGAGCCGGTGACGACGACTTCGGCGCTTGGCGTGACAGTATCGGGCGCAGAGGCTCCCGTCGACTGCGCCGCGGCGGGCGTCGAGGTTGCAGCAATCGAAACCGCCACAACTGCGACCCCGGCAAGCCAGTTGGATCTGGATTCCCTCATGAATGTTCCCCTTTTTGTACAAACCGGGCGGTGCATTGCCGCAACGGTCTTCGTTATTTGACCTAGTCTATCCCACGCAGGTCATCGGGCAAGCGGGGTCGATTCGAATTGTCTATGACTATGGCAAAATTGCTGCACTTGGGATCTGAATGTCGTTTGCGGCTCGTTTCTACTTGGTTAGTGCTGGATTGGCCGGAGATCGCACGGTTGCTCGGGGAGATGCTGCGCGATCGACGGTCACAGGCGGTGCTGACGAAACCAGTGTTCTTAAGCAGCGTCGGCAGCCGCTGGCGAGCTTTGGCCTGTACAAGCCAGTCCAACACGACCGCGACGATATTCATTCCGGCATCTAGCGACGCCCCGTCTCGCCACTTGTTCGGAGGTATATGGCAGCGGCCATCTCCTTGCGTCGGGTGTTAACGTGAACGTCATCTGGGAATGGTTGGACCATATTTGTCTCGAGACCACGAACCGGGACGCCAAGATCAACATCAGGATGAAGCAGGAAGCGCTCGAAGCCTACAGGGAGCCTTTCCCCGGTGAAATCGACCGCGGTCTCGTCGTCCGGCAACGGCCGGCGAATGATGCGGGAAACAGGCTGCGTCGGGATAGTGGCGATCGGACGCTGGCCTGGTGAACCCGGCGAGCGGCAATCGTGCCGCGCGCTTCGGCAAGACAGAGTTTCACGCTTGTGATGTCGGCACCGACCCCGGGCGCCATCTGCGCCGGATCGATATTGTCGAAGGCGTACGGGTCGAACAGGACGCGCGGAAGCGTGGGAAGCGCCCACATCTTTTCCACGCGAACGCGGTCATAGAAGAACATGACCATGTCCCACACCGCAGGGAGCGGGCGATGGCCTGGACGCGACGGCGCTGAACCGCTTGCCGCATATTTCAGAAACCAGGCCGCGCAACCGTTCGGTGCAGGCAATCGCTCACGCCAGTTCTTCCGACGTGATGCGATAGCGGTGGCCATAGCGCACCTCGACATACGCACGGCGGATGCAACCGAATACGCCACACTCGAACGGGGTTCCACGCGACCGTGCCGGCATAAGCCGCGCGCCGAGTCCCTCGGCTACCTCGCGCAACTGATCCAACGCCTGGGTGCGCAGGCCGCGGAGCGTGAGCGACCATGACACACATCGATAGAGATGCCCGCACGTATGATCGAGCATCAGCGCTGCCATGGCGGCGTTGCCCCGTGCGCGGCGGTTGCGGCCGGACCGGGATCCGCCGTCGCGGCGCTGTCCTTTGCGCATTCCACCGGCAGTCTATCAGGAAACAATTGTGAAACAAAGGTGTTACCGGCCCAGCAGCAAACGACCCGGGCCGGCATCACGCCGAAAGGAAACCGGTGGCGGGCGCAATCACCGGGCAGTTCGGGAGGACGCTCGTGCTTGTTCGTGCAATAGTCGGCCTCTGGTCACGCGCGACTTGCCGTCAGATGTGATAGGAAATTGCGGGAAGGAGTTCGCATATGCTTCCACCGGAGATCGACACCGACCGGATCGATGAAGCGGTGCTGGCCCTGATGTTCCTGACGCTGCACAAGGAGCGCGCGTCTGATCCGCTCTGGAGAGCGTGGAAAGCCTTTGACTGGGACACGATGGGGCGCCTGTACGACAAGGATTGCATCTTCAACCCCGTCGGAAAGGCAAAATCTGTTACGCTGACCGCGGAAGGGGAGCGTCGTTGTAGGCAGGCCTATTACCGCCTGTTCACGAAGGAGGACAATCAGACCGTGCCGGGAAGTTGAGCCCGTCGGTTCTGTGCTTTTGCCTCCCACCAATCGAGCCGAGCCACCATCTCGTATTCCGAAAGTGGCGGAAACGGTTCGCCGAGCTGTTCAAGCGCCTGTTCGACATGAGCCGCAGCGACACCTTCACCATTTTGATCCAGTAGCGCGACCGCCATTCGAAGGAGGTCTTTTGCTACCCGATTTCCATGCGGGTTGCTTAAACCCTGGGTTTCGCCCAGTATCGCAAGTGCCTGCCGGAAGTAGGGTTGGGCGCGATAGTCCCTGGCTTTGGTGAGCAACTCAATGCTCCGCTTAGCGAGGCGGATGGTATTCGATATAAGCTGTTCGGGATTTTCCACGCGCTTTACCTTCCCGGAATTGGTCGCTATGCAATCGTCTTTGTGGTCAACATTTGGTGCCAACGTCGGCGGTGAGTGGTTGGCCGGGTAAACTGCCGATCCCTTGGTTAAGCCAATTTCGCTGACCTAAATGTGATATTCTCAAACTGAGTTAGCTGATGCAATGACATAGTGAATCTGGGTGCGTGAGTTCCATTTTTCAACATTATTGAAGCATTATTCGATACGATCGTCAGCGTATATATGAAGAAGTCAATGCGATATCGAACTTCCTGGTAATATATGGCGTGTGTTGGTCCTTGAATTTGCTTCATGGCGATCGGCGAAATGTCTTCAGAAAAGAGTGTTCGGATGAGCGACTCGGCCTGACGTCCTCCCTCTTTGTCATGAATTTATCCTGTTTGGTTGATTTTTAGTAAAAGTTGCCTGATCACGAAACCCGGTCACATAGGCGCGCCCCTATGGATTTGGAGATCGATTCGCAAGTCGTTCTCTTCGCCGCATGTTATGACCTCGGTAGCTTTTGGGAGCGTTGGACCTCGTGCATCGCATTCTGGTCGAGCTCCTTCCATCACTCATTGCGGTTGCGAAGCTATCGGCTACCCGTTAGCCGATACACGCCCAACGGCTGGATTCATCACAGCTGCGCTGGCTGTGTTTCGGCCTGCAAAATCGGCTCTGACTCATATTTGATGCAATGGACGGATAGGGTTCGGCTGCCAGCTGAGCCTTTCTTGATGCGGGTTTGTCAGGCGCCGTGTAAAACTGGGCCGGTAGCGACAGATAGAACTGGGCCCCCTCCTGAAGGAGGAGGGACTGATGAGTATCCTGGATAATGCGAGGATCTCCGCGGTGTGTTCGCGGAGAGAGGCGATGCTCGAGCCTGATGAGGTGACGGCGATGCTGCGGTTGAGCAAGCTGGGTTGGGGAAGCCGCCGCATCGCGCGGGAGTTTGGTTGCTCGCGCACGACGGTGCAGCGCTACATCGGCGTGGGCGGGTGGCAGGACTTCCGGAGCCCGCGGAAGGGAGTGAGCAAGCTGGCGGGGCACGAGGCATGGCTACGTGCGCGGTTTTTCCGACACCGGGGCAATGCGGACGTGGTGCGCCAGGATCTGGCGCGGGAACTGGGCGTGACGGTGAGCCTGCGTACGGTCGAGCGGGCGGTGTCGGGCTATCGGCAGGAGTTAGCTGCCGAAGCGACGGCGACGATGCGGTTCGAGACCCCGCCGGGGCACCAGATGCAGATCGACTTTGGCGAGAAGCGGGTGTGCCTCGCCGGCGAGATGATGCGGATCTACATGTTTGTGGCGACGCTGGGCTATTCGCGCCGAACCTTTGCGATGGCGTTCCGGCATGAACGCCAGTCAGCATGGCTGGATGGGATCGAAGCGGCCTTCCGGTATTTCGGCGGAACGACAACCGAGGTGCTGCTCGACAATGCGCGCGCGCTGGTCACGCATCACGACGCGGCGACACGTGAGGTGATCTTCAACGACCGGTTACATGCTTTCTCGCGCTACTGGGGTTTCCGGCCACGTGCCTGTGCGCCGTATCGAGCGCGAACGAAGGGCAAGGATGAGCGCGGTGTTGGCTATGTGAAGCACAACGCGTTGGCCGGGCACAGCTTTGCGAGCATGGAAGCGCTCGAGCAGCATATCGCATGGTGGTTGCGCGAGGTCGCCGACACCCGTTGTCATGGCTCGACCGGCGAGCCGCCTCTTCAGCGTTTTGTCCGCGATGAGGCCAGTCGGCTGAGACCGCTACAGGGTCGGCCACCATTCCGACAGCTCCGCGAACTTGTCCGCAAGGTGCACAGCGACTGCGCCGTCGAGGTCGACACCAATGCCTATTCCGTTCCCTGGCGGCTTGTCGGCGAGAGCGTGCAGGTGACGCTGAGCGGTACCCGGGTGCGCATCTTCCATGGCGGACAGCTGGTCGCCGAACACGCAGAAGCCAGCGGCCGGCACCGCCGGCTGACCGATCCGGCCCATTTTGTCGGCGTCAGTGGCGTGGGCGCCCCGGTACGGCGCCCTGTTGTTCCCGAGACGGCGGTAACGCCGTCTCCCGAGCTGCTGCGTCCCTTGCTTGAGTATGAGCAACTGGCAGGAGGGCGGTGGTGATGGCGGTCGATCATGAGACGATGCTGGGCTGGCTGACCCGGCTCAAGCTGGGCCTGTCGGAAATTTTGTGCGCGGAGCCGGTTTCGTTCATCAGGCGATGAACCGTTCACCGAAGATAACGGCGAATTGGGTTTTAGCCTCGAACCACTCGCGCGGGGCCCGTTTCCACTCGTCGGCCGCCTGATTGAGAACAAGGTATAACAGCTTCATCGCGGCCTCGTCACCCGGGAAGTGGCCGCGGGTACGAACAGCGCGGCGTAGCTTTGAGTTGAGCGCCTCGATCGCGTTCGTGGTGTAAATGATCCGGCGGATCGGCGCGCTGAATGCAAAAAACGGGATGACCTGCTCCCAATGGCGGCGCCAGCTTTGTGCGATTGCAGGATATTTTCGGCCCCAATGGCCTTCCTCGAAGGCGTCCAGCGCGGCGCGGCCGGCATCGGCATTTTCCGCGCGATAGACGCTGCGCAGAGCACTGGCGATGGCCTTGCGATCTTTCCAGGAAGCAAAGCTCATCGAGTTGCGGATCAGGTGCACCACGCACGTTTGAACGACGGTTTCCGGGAATACGGCGTTGATCGCCTCCGGGAAGCCCTTCAGGCCATCGACGACCGCGATCAGGATATCGGCCACGCCACGGTTCTTGAGCTCGTTCATCACGCGCAGCCAGAATTTGGCACCCTCGGTCTGCTCGATCCAGATGCCGAGGATCTCCTTCGTGCCGTCCGGCAAGATGCCCAGCGCGATGTAGACCGCCTTGTTGCGGACGAACCCTTCGTCGCGGATCTTCACCCGGATCGCGTCAAAGAAAACAAGCGGATAGCAAATATCGAGCGGGCGGCCCTGCCATTCCGCGACCGTTTCCAGCACCGCGTCCGTGATCGTCGAAACCAGGTCCGGCGAGACGTCGATGCCGTACAGCTCCTCGAGGTGCCCGCGGATCTCGCGCACCGTCATGCCCCGCGCGTACATCGAGATGATCTTCGCGTCGAAATCGGGAAAGCGCCGCTGGTATTTGGCGATCAGCTTCGGGTCGAACGTCCCGGCCCGGTCACGCGGTATGTCCAGCGTCATCTTCGACGCACCCGTCAACACCGTCTTCTTCGACGAACCGTTACGCCGATTGGCAGCGCCCGCGGCTTCCTCGCTTTCCAGATGATCATCCAACTCCGCTGACAGCATCCGCTCCGACAGCGCCTTCTTCAGTTCGTCTATCAAGCCGTCCTTGGCAAACAGCTCATTCGGATCCCGCCCTGCCAGCAACTGATCCAATACGTCCTTCTCGATCGCCATGCCGATGGTCCTTTCTCTTCCATCTTATGGCTCCGCGCACAAAATTTCCGACAGGCCCGCTCAAGCTCACCGCCATCCGCGATCAGCTCGACACGTTGCTCGACGAGGCGGCCCGCAAGGATCTGACGATGCGCGAGACGCTGGCGTTCCTGTGCGAACGGGAGATCGGCCGCAAGGACGAACGCCGGATCGAGATGGCGATGAAGATCGCGCATTTTCCGCACGCTCGCGAACTCGGCGGCTTCGACTTCGAAGCCCAGCCCAGCGTCGATCCACACCAGATCCGGGACCTCGCCACCGCGCGCTGGGTTGCCCATGGCGAAGCTGTCCTGCTGCTGGGACCACCTGGTGTCGGAAAGTCGCACCTGGCCATCGCGCTGGGTCGGGAAGCAATCCGGCAAAACTACACCGTGCTCTTCACCACCGCTCAGGCGCTCGTCGCCGCACTGGTCAAGGCTCATGGCGAAGGGCGGCTCGAAGAGCGGTTATCCTTCTTGTCCAAGCCCAAACTGCTGATCGTCGACGAACTTGGCTATCTACCTTTCGATCCCAACGCAGCACACCTGTTCTTCCAGCTGGTATCACGCCGTTACGAACGCGGCGCCATGCTGATCACGTCGAACCGCAGCGTTGGCGAATGGGGCACCGTCTTCGGTGACCCCGTCGTCGCCACCGCCATTCTCGACCGGCTGCTTCACCACAGCCATGTCATCACCATCCGCGGTGACAGCTATCGACTACGCGAAAAGCGACGGAGCGGCCTTCTGCAGAAGGCCGCTCCGTCGCTTGATGCCGTCACCGTTTGAACACGAAAGGGGGACCAGTTTTACGTGTCGCCCCCGGCCCACTTCCCGGCGTCGTTTGACAGGGTTCGCTTCTCGATGCGCGAAATCTGTAGGGCGATCGGCATGACCACCGTTAATCCGGACCTGCTCACAGCTGCCGAGCGGTTGCATTATGAGGGTTATCTTTGTCGGCAGGAAGACAACGGGACTATTCTAAAACAGGCGCAATCGGGCGCCACCATCAAGGAGATCGTTCGCCGGACCGGGCGCAGTTGAGGTTATGTGCGGGCGGTACTGCGCGGCCAGCGGGCCGATGTATTCCGTACACGGGAGAACTCACTTGACGGCTGGTTATCCTGGCTTGACGCCCGATGGGCCGGTGGCCAGCGCAACAGCGCCGAGCTTTGGCGGCAAATGCGGCAGTAGGGGTTCGGCGTTTCGCTTCGGGCGGTCACGGAATGGGCAACGCGGAAGCGGCGGGCGGAAAAAGCGGAGGGATTGTATCAGGTTCCTTCCGCCCGAACCATCGCGCGACCGATGACGGCAGAGTGCGACGCTCTATCGCGCGCCAAAACGATCACCGTCGCGGCTATCGAGGAGTTCATTCCCCAGCTCGTCGAGGCGCGCGACATCGCGCCTTCCATGTCATGCTACGCAAGAAGGCGGTCTTCTCGCTGGACGCCTGGCTCGAAAAAGTTCGTCAGAGTCTGGTGAACGCCTTCGCCTGCGGCATGATCAGGGACATTGACGCCGTTCGCGCCCCGATCGCACCGAACCGGTCCGAAGGCAAGATCACCAAACTCAAACTCGTCAAGCGCCAGATGTACGCCCGTGCCAAGCTCGATCTTCTCGAGGCAAGGCTCATCGCGGCCGCAACGTGAACTCCGTCATCAAAATCGCGTCAGCCCATGTTCGACGCCGATCGGGGGTAAGATCGCACGCCGGTTGACACCATAAACGATGACACTGAGTCGCAGCGGGGACATCGGCACCCAAAATCCTCATACCGGTTGCATACATATTCGAGCCGGCCGAGCGTCAGATATAGTTTGAAGCTAAGAGTGGATTAGATACTTATTATTTGAAACGATGATCGCGTGCGCCTTTGATGGCCTCTCCAAATCGAGAGGACCGGCCAATGCCCCACTCGCTCGTCAGCCCTGCCCAGATCGAGGTCTTTCAGCGGGACGGGGTCGTACTCATTCGCGGGCTGTTCGCCGATTATGTCGAGAGCTTGCGCGCCGGCGTCGCGCGCAACATGGCCGAACCGGGCGAATATGCCTCCGAAAACCTCAAGCCCGGCGAGTCCGGCCGCTTTTTCGACGATTATTGCAACTGGAAACGCATCGCCGAGTTCGAGACGGTCATCCGCCAGTCCCCCGCAGCCGAGGTCGCAGCGGACCTGATGAGATCGAACACGGCGCAGCTTTTCCACGATCATGTGCTAGTCAAGGAGCCGGGGACGTCGAAGCCGACGCCCTGGCATCAGGACGGACCCTATTATTTCGTCGAGGGCGCTCAGACGGTCAGCTTCTGGTCGCCGCTCGACCCGGTGCGCGAAGCATCGCTGCGTTGCGTCGCTGGGTCGCACCGCTGGCCCAAGCCGGTGGTGCCGACGCGCTGGCTCTCCGAGGAGAATTTCTACGCCGATGCGGACGCCTATATACAGGTGCCTGATCCCGATGCGGAGGGCATGGACATTCGCGAATGGGAGATGGCGCCGGGCGATGCGGTTGCTTTCAACTACATGACGCTCCACGGCGCGCGCGGCAATGATACTACGATGCGACGACGAGCATTCTCGCTGCGCTTCGTCGGGGACGATGCGCGCTATGTCGAGCGGCCGGGCCGCACCTCGCCTCCTTATCCCGGACACGGCATTTCGGCAGGCGAGAAGCTGCGCGAAGACTGGTTCCCGACGATTTTTCGTCGCGGGCAGTCGTGACCAAAGGCCGATTGTCGACAAGCGGAAGTGAGCTGGGTTCGGGGGAAATAATCTAAGAATATAATTGTGCAACTAAATTTATTCAACGAGTCGGCGGCGCCAAAAACTATTAAGTATCTACATTCTCGGCAAGCGTTTGATCGTAAAATATTATCGAGATATTTCAATCTGGCGATCGGTTCGGTTTGTGCAATTTGCGCGCCGAGGCGATCCGCTGCGGCCATGCTGCATCATCGTCCTGTTGCCTAACAATAACGCAATTTCCTGGGAGGGAGCGCAATGACACGTTTCGAACGCCGCGTTCTGATTTCGCTTTTTGCGTCGGTCGCGTTTGCCGGTCCGGTCTTTGCGCAGACCGCGCCAGCCGAGGGCGGTGCCCCGGCGCGCGCACCCGTCAGCGACGCGATGAGCGACATCATCGTCACCGCGCAGAAGCGCGACGAGAATATCCAGACGGTGCCGATCTCGATGCAGGCGCTGTCGACGCGCAAGCTCGATCAGCTCAACATCTCGAATTTCAACGAATATACCCAGCTTCTCCCCTCGGTTGCGTTCCAGACGCTGCAGCCGGGCCTGACGACCGTCTATATGCGCGGCGTCGCCTCGGGCGGCGACGGCAACCACTCGGGCTCGCTGCCCTCGGTTGGCAGCTATCTCGACGAACAGCCGGTGACGACGATTGGCGGCACGCTCGACATCCATATCTATGACGTGGCGCGGATCGAGAGCCTGTCAGGCCCGCAGGGCACGCTCTACGGTGCATCGAGCGAGGCGGGCACGATCCGCATCATCACCAACAAGCCCGATACCGCGGGTTTCTACGGCCGGGTCGACGGCGAAATCAACACCGTCAACAAGGGCGGCGTCGGCGGCAAGCTTGAGGGGATGATCAACGCGCCGCTCTCCGATCGCGCGGCGCTGCGCGTGGTCGGCTTCTATCAACGCGACGCCGGTTACATCGATAACGTCGCGGGCACGCGCACCTTCTGCGGCACGCAGATCAAGGACAATAACGGCAATATCATCAACTGTCTCAAGGACGGGATCAGCGTCAATAACAAGGCTTTGGTGAAGAAGGATTATAACGACACCGAAACTTGGGGCGGCCGCGCCGCGCTGAAGGTCGATCTCGATGACAATTGGACCGTGACACCGACCGTGCTCTATCAGGAGCAGCGCAGCCACGGCATCTATGGCTTCGATCCGTCGGTTGGCGATCTGTCCGTCGTCAGAACATTCGGCACAACTCGCGGCGTAGATTAGCGGAGTGCGGACCTCGTCAGGGGGTTGATGTTAGGCGGCGAACTTGCGGTGCTGCAAGCGCCGATGTTCGATGGTCTGTCGCTTGATCCTTTCGCGCAGTTTGATGATTGCCGGTGCCCTGCCGAAGTAGGCATCGGCGGGCGTCACGTTGCTGAGGCTCTCGTGGTAACGCTGGTGGTTGTAGTGCTCGACGAAGGCCTCGATCCGGGCCTCGAGGTCGCCGGGCAGGAAGTAGTTTTCCAGCAGGATGCGGTTTTTCAGGGTCTGATGCCAGCGCTCGATCTTGCCCTGGGTCTGCGGGTGTAGCGGGGCACCGCGCACATGGCTCATCTTCTGGGCCTCGATGTATTCCGCCAGTTCGCCGGCGATGTAGCTGGGGCCATTGTCCGACAGCAGCCTTGGCTTGTGCAGCACCGTGGCGCTGTCGCAGCCCGATGCGGCCAGTGCCATGTCCAGCGTGTCGGTCACGTCCTCGGCGCGCATGTTGGTGCACAGCTTCCAGGCGATGATGTAGCGTGAGAAGTCGTCGAGCACGGTCGACAGGTACATCCAGCCCCACCCGATAATCTTGAAGTATGTGAAGTCGGTCTGCCACATCTCGTTCGGCCGGGTGGTCTTGGTGTGGAACTGATCGGCGGCCTTGATCACCACATAGGCCGGGCTGGTGATCAGGTCATGGGCCTTCAGAAGGCGGTAAACCGTGGCTTCCGACACGAAGTAACGCCTTTCGTCGGTAAAGCGCACCGCCAGCTCCCGTGGGCTCAGCTCGGACTGCTCCAGTGCCAGTTCGATGATCTGATCATGGATGTCAGGCGGGATCCGGTTCCACACGCGGCTCGGTGCCGATGGCCGATCTTCCAACGCCTCCGGTCCGCCTTCGAGGAACCGGTCGTACCAGCGGTAGAACGTCCGGCGTGCGATCCCCAGCTTGTCGAGGGTGAGCTTCGCCGGCAGATGCGACTGCTCGACGATCCGGATGATCTCGAGCTTCTCGGATGCGGGATATCTCATTCGTCGTCGCCCCCATCCGCGATCATGCTTTTTTTGAGCAGACGGTTTTCGAGCGTCAGGTCGGCCACGCATTCCTTCAGGGCACGGGCTTCGCGGCGCAGGTCCTGCACCTCGCCGCTGGTCGCGGCACGAGCCGTGTCACCCGCCAGGCGCCGCTTGCCCGCTTCCATGAACTCCTTCGACCAGGTGTAATACAGGCTCTGGGCAATGCCTTCCTTGCGGCATAGTTCGGCAATGCTGTCTTCGCCACGCAGCCCATCGAGCACAATGCGGATCTTGTCTTCGGCCGAAAAATGCCGCCGGGTCTGCCGCCGGATGTCCTTCACCACACGCTCAGCAGGGGCCTTGGCAGGCGATTTTTTCAAGGAGTGTTGGGGCTTCATCTTCGTTCCTTCGTCACTACGACGAAGCCCCAACACTCCTTAATTCACAACCTCAAATCTGTGCCATTGGCGCTGACGGGGAACAGGTTGGCGATCTTCAGGTCCAGCGCTTCTACCCCGAATATCGTCGCGATCGCTTCATCCAGGGCGCGCTGACGATCGAGGGCAAGGTCGGTAACTGGGATCTGACCTATGCCGGTGCCTATCTTGATCGCCGTGATTACCAGCTGACTGACAATACCGATTATGCTGAGGCCTATGACAGCCTCTACCAGTCGCAGGGTGGCCTCGCCGGCTATTTCTATTATCGCGATGCGGCGGGCAACACGCTCGATCCGCGCTATCTGGGAATCGGTACCAATCATTTCAAGAAAATGAGCCAGGAAATCCGCGTCACCTCGCCGAGCACCGAACGGTTTCGCATCGTCGCTGGCGCTTTCTATCAGCGCCAGTCGAACCTGATCCACCAGGATTACCAGATCGCCGGGCTCGCGCCCGATCTATCGGTCAACGGCATGCCAAACAGCTTGTGGCTGACCCAGCAATATCGCCTCGACAAAGATTATGCGATGTTCGGCGAGGCGAGCTTCGACGTTGCGCCGAAGCTGACTCTCACCGCGGGCGCGCGAGCCTTCATCTACGACAATTCACTGGTCGGTTTCTTCGGCTTTGGTCGCAACCCGGCGGCGGATGCCAGCGGCATTCCCTATACCGCGCGACCGTATAATGGCGGTGGCAGTTCGGGGACGGGCGTTGCCGGTTGCTTCCTCACCAACGGGCGGACGCTCAAGGAAATGGTCGATGCGGGGCAGAATCCGGTGCCGTTCGCACCTGCCGCAGTCGCCGGCAGCCCCTGTACCAACCTCGCAATATTCTCCGGCACCGGAGTGGTGCCGCGGCGGACGCAAGGGCAGGGCGTCACCTACAAGTTAAACGCGACCTGGAAACCGAGTGATCAACTGATGCTCTACGCCACGTGGTCCCGCGGTTTTCGCCCGGGCGGGATCAATCGCCGTGGCGATGTGCGCGATTACGCCGCGGACTTCCTGACCAATTATGAGATCGGCTGGAAGACGACCTTGCTCAACGGCATGCTGCGTTTCAACGGCGCCGCCTATCAGCAGAATTGGAATACTTTTCAATTTTCCTTCATCGGTTCCAACAGCCTGACGATCATCCAGAACGGACCGAACGCGCGCATTCGCGGGGTGGAAATGGATGCCAACCTCATTGCCGGTCCGCTGACACTGACTGCGGCGGGCGCCTATACCGATGCCCGGCTGACCAACGATCTGTGCCGGGCGGTGGCGTGCAGCGGTAATCCGCTCGATCTGCTCGCGCCGAGCGGCACGCGGCTGCCGATCACGCCGCAGTTCAAGATCAACGGCACCGCGCGCTACACCGTGCCGCTCGGTTCGGCGAAGGGCTATGTGCAGGCGGTGGTGGCGCATCAAAGCTCCGCTTCGTCCGATCTGCGCGTCGACAAAGCCGCGGCGTTGGGACGGTTGCAGGCCTATACCACCGGCAATCTCGCGCTCGGCGCCGAATTCACCAACTACAATGTCGAGATTTTCGTCCAGAATCTGTGGGACGAACGCGGCCAGATCTCGCGCTATCAGGACTGCGGGATATGCGACACCCGACTGTATATCGTGCCGATCATGCCGCGCACGATCGGCATCCGCGCCGGCGCGAAATTCTGATCGCAGGGGGAACCCGACGCGGGGCGCCATTTTCCGATTCAATATATCAGGACCATTTGATTGATCCCGATTTTTGAAAAGCGAAGCGCCCCGACCCCGCGGCAGAACCCCGCCAGCCCTCCTGTGAAGCGGGCGGAGAGGACAGGTGTGATGAGTGATGGGTGGCTTCCGGCGGCAGGGAGACGATGGCCCGGCTGGTGCGCGAAAATGGCGACATAACAGCGCGGGATCGGCAAACCGTCCCCGATATCTTTGGCGCCGGGGCGGGCGTTCACCCATTCCGATTGAGAGGGGGGGCCAGCCACGACGACCGCGATGTGCGGTTTGGGATTGCTTGTGTTGTTGGTCCAAAGGACCATTGCCTGAAATGCCGGCACCGCTTAAAGCCCGTTCGCCAAACAAAAAACGTCCGTAGCGCGTAAAGGCCGTGCTGCAGACGCAAAAAGGAGAGATGAATGACCTGGAAGACCCCCAAGATCGTCGAAATCGCGTTGGGATGCGAGATCAATTGCTACGCCAGCGCTGAACTTAAGGCCTGATTTTTCGTGCAAGCCGTCGTCCTGGGGGCGGCGGCGGGCGGCGGCTTTCCGCAATGGAACTCCAACGCGGCGCCCTGTCGCCGAGCCCGCGCGCATGATCCTGCGGCAATACCCCGCACGCAGGCTGGTCTTGCCGTCAGTGAAGACGGCGAGCGCTGGTTCCTGCTGAATGCGTCGCCTGATCTGCGTCAGCAGATCGGGCAGACACCATGCCTGCATCCGCGCAACGGTCTGCGATCCTCTCCCATTGCGGGCGTAGTGCTAACCGGCGGCGATGTGGATGTGATCGCGGGGCTGCTGACACTGCGCGAGCGCCAGCCCTTCACGCTGCTGGCCACGGATTGGATTCATGGCGTGCTCGACGCTAACCCAATCTTCGAGGTGCTGGCGCGCGATCTCGTTTCGCGACAGGTCGTCCTGCTTGACCAGGCGGTTGTGCTTGACGGCGAACTGACCGTCGAGTTGTTCGCCGTTCCTGGCAAGGTGCCGCTCTATCTTGAGGATGGCAGCGATGCGCCGGCGATTGAGGTGAATGAGATGACCGTCGCCGCGAGAGTTTCGGATGGGCGGCGCAGCCTATTTTTCATCCCCGGTTGCGCGGCGATGACACCTGCTCTCGCTGAACGGTTGCGGGGCGCTGATCTCGTCTTTTTCGACGGTACGCTGTGGCGGGACGACGAGATGGTTCTGGCGCGGCTCGGACCGAAGACGGGCCGCCGCATGGGGCATATGAGTGTCGGCGGCCCTGATGGAACGATGGCGGCATTTCGCGACCTTGATGTGAAGCGAAAGATCTTCATCCATATGAACAATTCGAACCCGATCCTGCTCGACGATGCGCCCGAACGCGCCGAGGCGGAGGCCGCCGGCTGGGAAATCGCCTTTGACGGTATGGAAATCGCGCTGTGACCGCGCGGCCGCTCTTGCCCGATGCGCTGGAGGCCGAACTCCGCCAGATCGGGGCGACGCGTTACCACAATCTCCATCCGTTCCATCGACTGCTACACGATGGAAAGTTGAATCGAAGTCAGGTGCAAGCCTGGGCGCTAAATCGCTATTATTATCAGAGCCAGATACCCGCCAAGGACGCGACATTGCTCGCGCGCCTACCAACCGTTGAGCTGCGCCGCGAATGGCGTCGTCGGCTGGTGGACCATGACGGTGAGGGCTCGGCTCCGGGCGGCGTGACGCGCTGGCTCAAGCTTGCGGAGGGTGTCGGCCTCGATCCCGCGCTTGTCGAAAGTACCAGCGCGATCCTGCCGGCCACCCGCTTCGCGGTGGACGCCTATGTCCATTTCGTTCGCGACCGCTCGGTGCTCGAAGCCGTGGCCTCGTCCCTGACCGAGATGTTCTCGCCCACTATCATCGCGGAGCGGGTGTCGGGTATGCTCGCCAATTATGCCTGGATCACCCCGGAAACGCTGGCCTATTTTACGCCGCGCCTCACGCAAGCGCCGCAGGACAGCGAATTCGCGCTCGACTATGTCAGAACGCATGCCGACACGGTGGAGCGGCAGCAGCAGGTGTTGGCGGCGCTGCGCTTCAAATGCGACGTGCTGTGGTCGCAGCTCGACGCATTGTATTTCGCCTATGTGGCCCCTGGGCTGATTCCGCCCGGTGGCTTCGTTCCTGACGGTGAATATCGTGACCGGTGAGGATGCTGTCCCGCGCTTCGGCGCCGGCGTGAAGTTCCGGTTCGACGAAGTGCGCGGCGCATGGGTATTGCTCGCGCCCGAAAGACTATTCCAGCCCGACGAGATCGCTGTCGACATCCTGCAGTTGGTCGATGGCGTCCGCACCATTGCTATGATCGCGGATACGCTTGCCGCGCGGTTCGAGGCGTCGCGTGATCTGGTCCTGACCGATGTCTCGGATTTGCTGAAGGATCTGGCGGGCAAGGGCGTCATAGGATTGTGAACCTAGCGGTCCCCGAGCCGCCGATGGCGCTCCTCGCCGAGCTGACCCACCGCTGTCCGCTCAAATGCCCCTATTGTTCCAACCCGCTGGAACTGGAACGCGCCAGCGCGGAGATCGCGACCGGGGATTGGTTACGCGTCCTCGATGAAGCGGCTGCGCTTGGCGTCCTCCAGATCCATTTCTCCGGCGGCGAGCCGATGGTGCGGCGTGACCTGCCAGCGATGGTACGCCACGCCGCCCGACTGGGGCTCTATACCAACATCATCACCTCGGGCGTGCTGCTGAGCGACGAAGCGATGATGGCGCTGCTCGATGCCGGGGTCGATCATATCCAGCTCAGCTTTCAGGATTCCGATCCCGCCAATGCCGAACGGATTGGCGGCTATCGGGGCGGCCATGAAAAGAAGCTGGCGGCGGCGGCCCGGATCAAGGCCGCGGGCCTGCCGCTGACCACCAACTTCGTGATCCACAGCCGCAATGTCGATCGTGTCGGCGAGATGATCGCGATGGCTGAGGCGCTGGGCTCGGCGCGCGTCGAAATCGCCCATACCCAATATTATGGCTGGGGTCTCCTTAACCGTGCGGCGTTGCTGCCGAGGCGTAAACAGCTCGACCGCGCGACCGAAGTCGTCGAAGCCGCGCGGCTGCGCCTGAAAGGCGTCATGATCATCGATTATGTCGTGCCGGACTATTTTGCCGCGCGTCCCAAGGCCTGCATGGGGGGATGGGGCAACCGGTTTCTCAACATCATGCCATCGGGCAAGGTACTTCCCTGCCATGCTGCGGAAACCATAATCGATATCGCTTTTCCATCGATTCGTGACCATTCGCTCGCCGACATCTGGGCAAGCTCGGATGCCTTCAACCGGTTTCGCGGTACAGACTGGATGCCCGATCCCTGCCGGAGCTGCGACCGGCGCGAGATCGATTGGGGCGGATGCCGTTGTCAGGCTCTCGCGCTTGCGGGCAATGCCGCTGCCACCGATCCCGCCTGCGCAAAATCGCCGGATCATTTTCTGATGGCGCAGGCCGTCGAGGAATCGCGGCCGGGCGCGGCGCTTGTCGCCCGGGGATGACTACGCGCGCCTGGCGGTAAAGACCTGACACATCCCACAATCGAGGATTTTCATGCTGCTGCATTTGTCGACATGGTCCGAGATCGAAGCCTTTCTTGAGTGGTCACGGACCATCGTCATTCCGATCGGATCCAACGAACAGCACGGACCCACGGGCCTGCTCGGCACCGACTGGCTCTGTCCCGAAATCATCGCGCACGAGGCGCAGAAAACCGCCAATGTTCTGGTCGGACCAACGTTCAACATCGGCATGGCCCAGCATCATCTGGGGTTTCCCGGCACGATCTCGCTACGCCCTTCGACGTTCATGGCCGCGATCGGCGATTGGGTTCGTTCGCTTGCCGGTCATGGCTTCGAGCGCATCTATTTCCTCAACGGCCACGGCGGCAATATCGCGACGATCGAGTCGGCGTTCTCCGAACTCTATGCCGAAGCAAGCTTTGCCGGTCGACCACGCGGCTTCGCGCTCAAGTTGAAGAACTGGTGGGATTTACCCGGCGTATCGGAAATGACGCAGCGCCAGTTCCCGGTCGGACATGGTAGCCATGCCACCCCGTCCGAGATCGCGATCACACAATGGGCCTATCCGGATGCGATCAAGCATGCCAACTACGCGCCTCAAATCGCGCCGACCGGCCCCATTCGTGAGGCTATTGATTTCCGCAAGCGCTTCCCGGACGGGCGGATGGGATCCGACCCGGGTTTGGCCACGCCCGACAAGGGCGGAGAACTGGTGGCACTCGCGACCGCAGCGCTGATCGCCGACCTCACGGCATTTGCGGCTGATCCGGTGTTCTCCGGCTAGGCCTCGACCAACCGCGATATTTCATCTGACGAAATGAGCTGGTGATTCCTTGCCTGGTGCGGTCGCGGGGAGGGTGCTCGAGTGGCTGAAGAGCGCGCAAAAAGAAAAAGAGGGAATGGATGCGGGCTCGCGATGATGTGGGAACCGAGGGAGTTCCCGCGATGAAAATCGATCTGCGCCGTATCAACCACAATACAAAATTGATGGAAGAGTCATGGCCATGGGCCTAAAATGTCCAGCCTGGCGCTGCCTGTGTCACTAACCTTGAAATGCCCCCTCACTGGTGGAACGCTCAACCTACTGTGCGTCCCGTAAAGCTTGCTACATCGCAATAGCGGATCTTGCTGACGGTCTGATAAACGAGCCTGGTCAGAAGGCGATTGCGGCCGGCTGGATAGCGGCGTGTTGCCGCACGAGCTTGGCACAGACGACGCGATCTGAATAAAGGCGGATCTAAAATCCCGCCCGCAGCGTCAGCCGGGCGTTGATCGGCGCTCCAGTCGAAATGTTGTTGTTGTCGTACGCGTCCGAGAAATATCGCGTGTTCGCCACATTCTCGACGTTGAGTTGGACCTGGGTATGGCCTGACACGCGGTAGAATAACGCCGCATCGACCCGGGTATAGGCCGGGAGCAGCGTGGTGGTGGGTTCGGTGCGGATCGCGGCCCACTGGGTCGACTGGTGGACCATGCCGGCGCCTAGTCCGAAGCGAGGGGTTGCCTGCCAGCGCGCCCAGACCGAGGCGCGAGCGCGCGGCGTTTGCGCGAGACGGACTGCTTCGTTGCCACGCAGACGGGCGTCGAGCCAGGTGTAACTCGCGCTGACGTTCAGTGTTGGAAGCAACTGCCCGGTCACCTCTGTCTCAACTCCCTCCGTACGGGTCCCGCCGACGTTTAGCAGCAGGAGCGGATTGTTCGGAGCGGGCGTGGTCGCGTTGGTGCGATCAAGGCGGAAGGCGGCCACCGACGCGATCAGCGCGGGAGTGGGCTGCCACTTCGCGCCGACTTCGTAATTTTGGTAGGATTCGGGGGCGAGGTTGCGCTCGTCGGCGATCAAACCCTCGACGAACTGGTCGCCCGAGCGTGGCTGGAACGAGCGTGCATATGATCCGTAAAAACTGATCCTATTTGTCGGCTTGAGCACGATGCCCAGGCGCGGCGACAGCTTGCTGTCGGTGCGCGCGAACGGGCGGGCCGGGGAGGCGGTGAGATCGCGCCCGCTGAACGCGAACCGATCCCAGCGCACCCCCGCGATCACGTCGAGCCAGCGCGCGGGGCTGATCTGATCCTGCGCATAAAGCGAAAAGAAGTTGACCTGAGTACGCAAGTCGAACGCGACTTCGTCGAGCGCTACCGCCAAGGGGGTTGGTGCCAACACCGACACCGAGCCAGGCGTGACGGTCCCATCCACCTCGCGGCCAGCGCTCCTCTGCGAGCCATATTCCGCGCCGACCAGCAGCGTGTGCGACGCGCCGAATAGGCGTCCCTTGGCAACGATGTTCGACTGGCCGATCCAATTTCGACGGAGCGTCGCATTCGCATAAGCCGCGAGCGCGACCGTGCCGGCGGGGGAAGTCGCCGGGGCGTCCGGGTACACGTTGGCGTAGGATTTATCATATGCCGCGTAGCGCGCGGTGCTTGACCAGGTGATGCCGGGCGCTAGCTCGCCGTCGAGCCGGGCTGTCGCGATGTCGGCGGTAACGCGGGCGGAATTAAACCCGGGCAGGCCGAAGAAAGTACCGCGCCCGCCCGGAAGCGGCCTGTTTGCACCGTCCGGAACCCCGATCGAGGGCACGCCACGATCGGCTACGCGCGCGTCCTCGACATGCTCGTAGGCGAGCCCCACCCGCCAGGCTGGGCCGATTTGGGCCAGCAGTTGCGGGTTTACCGCCCAACGGTCACCGCCGAAATAGGCGCGATGATTTTGGAGACGCTCGTAGAACGCATCGACCCGCGCTGCCGCCGTGCGGCCGAGCGGCAAGTTGAGCCCCATGCCTACGTCGGCACCACCAAAACTGCTCACCCCCGCCTGGACCGCTCCCTGTGTCAGCCCGAGTTCGGGACGGACGGTCACACGGTTGATGACCCCGCCACCGCCGCCACGGCCAAACAACAGCGCATTGGCACCTTTGAGCACCTCGACCCGGGAGAGGTTGTAGAGCGGGCGGAAATATTCGACGTCGTCGCGGACGCCGTCGAGAAAAAGCTCGCGGTCGTCACCTGTCCGCGGATCGCAATCTGGTCTGTATTGCCCTCGCCCTGGCCGATGGTGACGCCAGGCACGTAGCGCAGCACATCGGCAAGGCTGCGTAACGCGCCGTCGGCTATGCGCTCGGCGGTGACCACGCTCACCGCCTGAGGGGTGTCTTTGAGTCGAGTATCTGTCTTAAGCGCGGCGGCGGCGTCAACCTGGTAGAGTCCGTCCCGTTGGCCGGTCACGACGACCAGATCCTGCTCGCCTTTGTCGGTGGCGAGCGCGGTTAGCGGCAGCGCGCCCACAAAGACAAGCAGGAGACGGGGATGGAGCAACGGATGGACCTTTCAAGCTAGGCCAGTGACAGGCACTGCGCGGCACTGTGCTATCGCGAGTGATTAGCAACTGCAAGTGTTATGGCGTCGCGCCGGTGGTCGCATCGCATGCAGGTCGAAGCGCGGCACGTACCAGCCGGATCGTCCATCGCGCGTTCCGACCGCGCTAAAACGGCAGCGGCAATGTCCCCAATTCTCGACCATTGGTTGGATGGGTCCCAAAAACCACAGATCGACGGAAATGGCCGCGCACTTGCGATGGTCATCGGGCTCCGTATTCCCGGGGCCGAGGTGTTCAACCGCCTGCGCTATATCGCGAAGATGGGTGCGCGGTAACGGTGGATACCGAATGATCTGCCGCGGTGAATGGCGGTAAATCGGCAAACACGACGCAGGCTTGCGGCTGGCAGCTTACGTCTGCGACAAATGACCGGGATTCCACTAACTTAAACTTTGTGCTACAGGCGCATCAGAGCAATTAGGTTGCCAAGATTATGTTGGAGGAAGCAGCGCAGAGTACGGGACCGGCTGAGACGATGTCATCCCCGAGAGCGATGGATTGGCTGTGGCGGCCGTGGTACGCGAAACTCTGGTGGGCTCTGACGCTGCTTTACTGGCTCGGCCTCGAAGGCCTGATGCTGCTGCCCGCCGACCACCCGATTTTTCGCTGGTTTGGTCTGATCGAATTCCTAGTCCTGATCTTCAATCCGCTGACGGTGTTGGGCGTGCTTGGCCATGGCTATATGCGCGCCAAAGTTGCCTGCGGCGATTGGGAATATACATCGGGTATGACGACTCAACTCGCGGAGTGGAAAAGGCGCGAGCAACTCGATGCGGAGACCAACCCGGCCGACGTGCGATCTGGTGTGCGTCACTTACGCCACCTTGGGTTGATCAAAGACTGAAGCTACCGATCTCGTCGTTCTTTGAAGGTGGGATCACCGTCACCAAGGCCATGATCTCGATCGGCCCTTAATCGCCCGGTGTTCAAGATCGACGATTGCTCCGCAGAGACGATGGGAGCCGTGATCTGAACCGTCCCGCGGCCGGAATCTGCCTGTTCAAGATATCGGTTTCGCAGT
Source organism: Sphingomonas sp. TX0543 (assembly GCF_048565505.1). Classification (NCBI taxonomy): domain Bacteria; kingdom Pseudomonadati; phylum Pseudomonadota; class Alphaproteobacteria; order Sphingomonadales; family Sphingomonadaceae; genus Sphingomonas; species Sphingomonas sp. TX0543. The sequence goes on along the minus strand of NZ_JBLZUS010000002.1, from coordinate 3,150,399 downwards.
CCGCCGTTCCCAAGCACGCTTGAGCTAAGTTCATTTGTAAATGCTTGCTCAGGCCTCGCCGAACGTGCGGCTACCCTTTCGGCCGAGGCGATTGCCTCGCGAACATTGTAGTTCACGATGTCGATCGACGAATTTGCGGTTACCGCCCATGATCCACGATCACTCGCATTGAGCCCAACACCGCCTGCCAGATTCCCCGATGCTCCTCGCCGTGATTGTCCTTGGCTATTGCCGCCAGCACTTGATCCACCGCGCGAGACACCGGCACTCAAATCGGCTGAGATACTTTGGCTGTTCGCGGTTTGGTGCTCGGCTGACCGAGACAGCGATTTGCTCCAGCCGGTCTGCGCGATGATGGCGGTGACATCACGTTCCAGAGTGTCCGCGACCTGCGGCTTCAGACGCCAATTGCCCCGTCGATCCATCTCGAACCCGCCACGCAGCCAGTTGGCCATCGCGGCATGCCCTTCTGCCCCTCCGCCAAGAAAATGCTCGATCGTGTCCGGGCCCGCCTGCTTGCCGGCCTCGAACCGCGTACTGGTGTCGTTCCGCGCCGACCGGCTGAACCCGGTGCTGCTGGAGACCAGCAGATCATTGTGCGCGAAGCTCAGCCGGGCGTGCCCGCCATTGGCGACCGCGCCGAGCTGGCTTTCGTTGATGAGGCCGCCCCGCCACATATCGGCGGCGAGGCGCGGCGTGAGGTTGAGGCTGACATCGCCATTCTGATCCATCGCGATCTGTCGCTTTGACATGGTGATGCCGTGGGTCTGCAGCAGCGACTGAATGCGGGAAAGCCGCTCATTGTCGACGATGCGGGTGAGCCGCTGATTGCGCGCGCGATCAGCGACACCGGCGTTGCCACCTTCTGCGAGGTCGATCTGATTGCCGGCGGTGCCGGCGAGCGCGCGGATGAAGGAATCGAGCCGGGCGGCCTCGCGTACCGGCACACCCGCTGCCGCGGCACCTTCGGCGAAGCCGGCATTGTCGGCTTGCCGTCGCTGTTCGCCGATCCGCGCGGCGCTGCGCGCCCCATCGGAGCCTACCTCGCGCTGCGCATCGAGCTTGCCTGAGCGCTCGGCAAAATCATACCCAGCGGTCTCGCGGGTGCGCCCATAGATGCTGGTCCCTTCGCGAGATGCCTCAGCCGTGGCGCCGTCGGCGATGCCGAGCTGCACGGCGGCGCTGTAGCTTTCCATCGCGAGCAGGACCTGGGCCTCGTTGCGCCCGGTTGAACGCGCGAGCCGGCTGATGGCGCTGGATCGCGCTTCGCCGGACAAGGTGTTGATGAAGCCGATCCGGCGACTGGTTTCTTCGACCGATAGCCCGAGCATCTGTGCCGCCTGCCGCTGGCCGTGATTATGGCCGGTGCGGCGCGCCTGTTCGGTTGCGACATTGCCGCGTTCGACCGCGGCGACATGGCTCCCCGCAAAATCGCGCCGGCCTTCCATCGAGCCGACCTGAGTCTCGGCGGCGGTCAAGTCATTGCGCAGCATCTGTTCCTGGCTGAACGCATTGGCGGTGAGCTTGGCGAAGATCGGGTCGGCGCCAGCCTGGGCGATCAGGGTCGACGCCTTGAGCGCCGCATCTTTCGCGTCATAGCCGCCGCGCGCAAAATGCCGTTCGGCGCCCGATTGCATCATGTCATAGGCGCGCTGATCGCCGAACGCCTTCCACTGCACCATATTCTGGGCGAACGCCGCGAACGCGCGCTCGCCTGTCTGGCCTTCGCCAAAATAGCCGGTACCGAGGGCGCGAAGCGCATCCTGCTGCGCGTAGCTGTGGATTGCGCTGGTTGCGGCGTTGGCGCGGACTGCACTCACGGTGGCGGGATTGCTGAGGTCGCGACCGGCGAGGGCAGGAGCAAGACCGCCGAGGTCGCGCGCAGCGTCGGCACGGCCAAGTCCGAACGCAGCCGTGCCGGTTGCCCCGCCGCCATATTCGCCGAGCACCGCGCCCGAAGAAGCAAAGACCCGGTCGAGACCGAACGTACTGCGCTCGCCAAAATCGCCGAAGCTGTTCGCCGACGCCCGGCGGGCGAGCGTGCCGCCCGCCGATGCCTGCGCTTCGAGTGCGGAGGCATAACCTTCGCCGGTCGAGACGGTCGCCGCGGCCGAGCTGCCTTGACCCTGAACGCCGAGCGATCCGGAGGTGAAGGCAGTGAACACATTGCCACTGAACCGGAACACCGTGAACACGAACGCCCCGGCTAGCCCTGCGCCAGCGGTCCGGAACGAGCCGAAGATCCCGAGCGCCTTCATCGCCGCCGAGGGCGCGAGCATCCAGGTGCTCGCTGCGACATGGGTCGAGCGCAGTTCGCTCAGCACATCCATCGCGCGTCCGAGGGTCAGCTGGTAGATACCGGCGTCGATCACCCCCCAGAGTGCGACGAACACGAACAGCCCGAGCGCGAAGCTTGCGACCCTCAGGTTGATCGGGGTGAGGATGAACAGGAAGGCGATCGGCATCATCATCAGCATGATCGCGAACACCGCGGCGCGGATCGTCGGCATCCATTCATTGGCGGTCGAGAGCGTCGCAAGACCATTGGCGCCGATCGCGCGATTGGCCATCACGCGCGCCGCGGTCGCAGGCGAATCCTCGAACAATATGTCGCCAACCGTCTGCCCCAGCAGCAGCTGCGTCAGGAACTTCTGCCGGCTCATGTCGGTCTCAAGCATCATCCCGCCGAGCGCGTCGATCTGCTGTCGGCAGCGGTTCAGCTGGTCGGGCTTGGTGACGTCGAACCCGGTGCGTGCGCAGACCTGGTTACTATAGGCGTCGAACCGCGCAGGATCGGAAAGCTGGCCTGCGATATAGCCCCAGGCGTCGGTGCAGCTCATTGACGAGCCGGCCTTGTCGGTCGCGGTATAGACGGTGGAGAAGGTCGCCGGACCCGCCATTGCCGCGAACGCTGTGGCGAGGTCGTTCGAAGTGCGGAACAGCATATCGTCGTCGACGCCATATGCGGGCGATACCCGTGCGACCGGATAGCATTGCCGGACATAATCGCGGATCGTCGCGTCGAGAAAGGCATCGACGATCGGACTGCGCGGCGAGACGGCGTTGAGGAACAGGTCGAACGCGTGACCGCCGGCGCCGAACTCGAGTTTCGCGTTAGGATCGGTCGTATTGTCGTCGATCGTCTCGGCGAGTGCGCGTTCCATGAGGTTGGTGGTGCCGGCGACCAGCACGATCAGGTTGGGGACCCCGCCGACCGGCTGATAGGCATTGCGCACCCGGTCATAGACATGGACCGTACCGGTGGTCGCGATCATCCCTGCGAATAGCCCGATCCCGACCAGCATCTGGAACCCGAAGGCAACAAGGCCCATGCCCTGGCCGCGGACCGCGGCGAGTACCGTGCCGAACCCGATGCCGGCGACCGCAATGATCACCACTAGCGTTTCGTAGCGCGGATCGCCGAAGATCATCGCGACGAGCCGAAACGCATCGACCGTCTCGGAAAAGCCGTCCCAGGTGTGAAAGCTTGCATCGATCGCCAGCGCCGGGGTTGCGGCAACGAGGCTCGCGAGGGCGAGGGTTGCTTTGAGAAATCTCGGCATAACCCGCGTCACCGGTTGCGGCTGGCATCGGCGCCGGAAGCGTCGCGCGCGTCCCGGTCGCGCTGGCGGATGACGCCGGCATAGGTGACCGAGAGGTTCGCGGTTGAGAGCGCCGCCATATAGGATTGACGCATCTGCGCGCGCTGGCGCAGTACCTCGTCGCGCAGCTCACGGAGCTGCTCGATACCCTTGGTGAGGATGCGGGTCTGGCAGATGTTGGCATTGCCAGCGTCGACCGCCCCGGCACTGGTTGCGCCGCGTTCGGCATTTTGCAGTGCGAAATCGATCGAGCGGGTGAGGTCGTTGAGCATCTGATAGGCGAGAGTCAACGCGACGAGCTCGTCGGTGTCCGCGATCACGCTTCCGCTGACACCCTGACGCACGCCCCATTCGAGGAGGCGATAGACGGGAAGGGTTCGCACATTGGCGACGAACTGCTTTTCTTCCGGCGTCAGCGCGGCGCGCGTGCGGATCTTGGCCGAGATCGCCTCCATCCGCTCGCGCGCCAGGATCAGCGCGCCGCGTCCGCTCCCGTTGACCGAGCAATCGGCGCCCGTCGGCGGCAGGTTGAGCGCGCGTGTCGGCACCTTGCCGGTCAGGAAATCATCCGGGCTCTCGGTATCTTGCCTGGGACAGGCCGGGATCGCCGAGAAGATCGGGACCTTGTCATTCTGGTCCCAGCGCATGTAGATATCGCCAACCCGCGCGCGCATGACCCCGGTCCAGTCGCTCGCGCCCACCCGAGCGGCGGCATGCTGGAGCAATGAGCCCGTACGGAAGATGTCGGTGACCTCGGCGGGGCAATTGGCGAGGGCGTCCTTCAGATCCTCGGTCGGGTTGCCCTTGTTGGCCTGGATCTTTTCGCGGCTCTGTTGCCAGCTCTTGGCGAAGCCCTCGCGGACCGACTTGTAACCCGTCATCTCCTCGACGATCCCCGACATATTGTCGTCGCCCTTCGCGATCTGGACGAGGCGATTGGCGAGGCGGCAGTCATTGACCTGGATCGAATTGAGGAAGTTGGTCGCCGCCTCCATCTTCGAGATGATGTTGCCCATTTTCTCGTCGAGCGTTTCGAGGAGATACTGGAAGGCGACGGCTGGTGCCGCCTGGAGGATCGTCTCGAGCTTCTGGACCAGATAGTCGGGGTCGAGGAACGACATGCCACCAAGGAACATGTCGATCCCGCCGCACCCGGCTTTCACCTTGGGCAGGGTGATCGACATGAGATAGTCGTTGTGGACGTCGACCCGGCCCGACATGCCGCCCGCGGTCACATAACCGCGCGTCTGATCCTCGAAGCTTCCGGGCGAGGTATAGGTGACATTGTCGAACCAGCTTTCCGCCCAGCCTTGCGCATGCGCGGGACTGGCGATGGTGCAGGCGGCGACAATCAGGCTAGCGGCAAGGCTCAGGCGCGTGGGGAAGGGGGACATTCGGGGCTTCCTTGTGTTGAGGAAGACAGGAAGGCGCCCCAACCGCGCTTAGCTGTCTCGGTAAAGCTTTGAAAAAGTTTGAGATAGCGATCGATCGCGCTGGGTCGAAGGCTGATTTCAGCCCACCTCGTTCCGCAGATAACCGTGCAAATCGGGGATAGGACTCCATATTTGCAAGGATAAATGACCGCCGCATCGAGGCCGAACTGGCAGAGCTGATCGGTGAAACGCCGGCCGTCGCATCGCTGGGACAGAGGCAAGCCGATGAGACGACGCTTGCCTTGCGTATCGCGAAGATACGGCGCTCGCTTTACGTCGTTCCCGAGTCCGAAGCGGATCATGCGCGGAGTTCCCCGGCTCGGGGCAGCATGAGCAGTCGGAAAAGAAGACCGGAACCGGCTCATCTGCGTGCGAGACCGGATTTCGAGATCATGCGCCTGGGCGGGCTATCGACGATCCCTGTAAATTTGGACATGGCCCGCACGCCGACCGCGGCGCGTACGCCGGTCAACATCTTGGCGGCGAGATAGGCATTGCGGGCGATATTGACGTCGTGGTCAGTCCCGATGGCGATCGGCACTATCCGGTTGGGGTCAGAGGTCGATCGCACCCAAGCAACCGGATTACCGACCCATGGGAGACCCAGCCGGCCGGAGCGCAGCATTGCTTCGTCATTGCCGATCGTCCGTACCTGCCAACCATAGTGCGCTTTGAAGGCGAAGAGCCTGGTCCAGAGATCAGCGCAGGGCGCGCAGCCCGGCGCGGTGCTCATTTCGATCACATAGAGCGGCGCCTGTGCTTTTAGGGTCGGCTCAAAGTCGGGCGGGAACTCGCGTGTTTGCGTCACGCGGACAAGCCATGATTTGACTTCGGCTGCGGTGGCTACGGGATGGATTGCGGCTCGCGCGGCAATATCGCGCGTGACTAATTGGGCCGATGCTGAAGAGAGCGAACCACTGGCGACGAAGAGGAGCGCTGCCTCGACCGACAACGCCATACGCCGTACCAATGGTAACATCAGGACGGAGCGACTTATGCCGGGGAAAGAAAGGGAGGCGAGATTGCCGGTCGTCACCGTGGACGCCGAAGGAAGCATTACGCTCGATGAAAGCGTGCTCACGCATCTCGGCGCCGTCCCCGGATCGAGGCTTATTGCCTGTAAATTACCCGACGGCGCGATTGAACTTCGTGTGGATCGCCGAAGTGGCAAAATCTCCAAGGTGTTCGGCATCCTGAAACGCGAGGGCCAACGGCCTGTTTCGATTGAGGAGATGAATGAGGCGATCGAGGCGGGATGGGCCGGAGAAGTATGAGCGTCGCCTGCCGCAATTTCGTATCCGGCAGGAAGGCGACCGCGCCTGATTGCGTTGCATTTGCTCATCGCCGAGCCTCAGTGCCTGAAACCCGGCTTTCGCCTGTCGTTCTTGGATCCACGGATGACACCGGGCCATTGGCGAGCGCATCGAAAAAGCCATCCTCTTCGCCCGCCCCGGTCAGCCATTGCTCGGGGCGGATGTCGCCGCTGAGGAGTTTCGCTGCCTGATAGGCGGCCTGGGCGAGATTGGGATAGGTCTCGACCCCGGCGGCGATCACCATGCGCTGGGCCGAGTTCCGACGGATCACCATGATCGTCGGGGTCACCTCGACCCCGAACCGGCTCCCGAGATCAGGCCGACGATCGAGATCGATCTGGCTTGTCTGCCAGCCCATTTCGTCCTGGAACCGCTGAACGATCGGCCATTGGACGCGGCAATAACCGCACGTCGTCCGGCCAAACATGACGAGCGCAAATTCGCTGCTGCGCGCGCGCAGATATTGCCGGCGAACCTCGTCCTTATGGGCTCCCAGCACATCGCGCGCCTCGCCGATCATGGGATTTGCGGCCTTTGCGTTGAGCTCGGGATGAAGCAGCAGCGCAAGCTGCGTCACGCCGGCGAACGCGCGCGCCTTGCGCCGGGCAAAATCCTGCAGCCGCCAGAAATCGGCTACCGCATCGACCGTTAGCACCGTCGCGGCATAATCGCGCTGCTGGGTAATGAGCTTGGCGATGCGCGGCGGCGACCAGGTTGCGAGCACCGCCATCGGCGGGATCTCGGGTTTTGCAACGACCTCCTTGTCATCGTCGGGCGCTGGCGGGGCAGGGGGTGGTTCATACCACCAATAACCGCGCGCTTCGCGCGCGGCGGGTGGCGTGGTTTGCGCCGAGGTTGCTGCCGGGTTGATGCCAGCGATCACGGCAGCACCGACCAGGGCAAGGCGCCTCACAGCAATTTCTCCGCACGGGTGAGGCGCTCGATCGCGACCGGGCCGTAATAGCGGCTGTCGAAGCCGTCGGGATGCGACGAGCCGACGAAGATCGTGCCCGGTTTGATCAGCGCGGTGTCGGGCCGCCAGTGTGAGAGCGTCCGCCCATCGGCGGTTCGCGCCTTGCTGACCCCAAGCAAATGGCCGTTGCAATAATAATATCCGTCGAGCCCGCCCGCCGCGCGCGAGGGCTTCTCGACCATCGCGATCCGGTCGCCCGGCATGCACAAGGCATATTTCGTGACGCCGACCGGTCTCGGCCCGGCGATCGGATGCGACAGCGAGAAGGAGACCAAGTCGCCGCGGAAGATTGGACCGGGCGCGCGGTGGATCACCCAGGCGTCAATCGAAGGCGTCATCACCAGTGTCGCCTGGGGCATCGCCCACCAGGCAAAAAGACCGATCGGCAGTACGATGCCATAGGCCTTGAAAAGCTGTGCGGGCCGCGGCGGTTGCCCGAGGCCACTTGCGCCGAGCGCGACGGCCGCGCGGAGCGGCAGATCCTTCGCCTCGAGCGCAGCGCGCTTAGCGAGGTGCCAGACGAGCGAGAGCATCGCGCACATCCTCCTTTCCCCCGAGGCGGGCAAACTCTTCGAGCAGGCCGGAAAGCGCGGCATCGCCATAGATGACATGTGCGCTCGGCGGACTTTGGTCGTCGCGCTCGCAATAAGGCTGGGTGGGATCGCCCGGGATCATTGCGAGAGCAGGCACGCGCGTCACCCCATGCAGGCGGAAGACCAGCGGATCGACGATGATCTGGACATCGTGCATCGCGCAGGCCGGACCCTCGCAGCCAGGGGCGATGCGCAGGATCTGAGCCGAGAGCTTGGCCATCGGCGCGACCCTGCTCATGCCGCCCGGCATGCCACGGAACGCCATGACCCCATGGACGCGTTCGAGCTGCGTGGCATAGGTACGGAGGGTCGCGATCGGCATTGCCGATGACACCATCAACAACGGCATGCGGGAGCGAGTTACCGGCGCCGGCGCGGCGGCGGCCAGCGCGGCTGCTTCCGGTGCTTCGAGCCCGAGCGCTTGCGCGATCCGGGCGCTGGCCGCGCTGCGCTCCTTTATCAGTGCGGCGCGCGCAGCCTTGATATCAGCGCCGGCGCGCTTCTCCACGTCAGCGTCGACCGTACGGCGGGCGAGGCCATTGAAGGCGCGGCGCTGCATGATGGCGTCGGGCGCTGCCGGAAGTCTGGGCGAGTTGACCGGCGCGCGCCTGGCCTTTGTCAGCGCCTGTTTCATGCGCTCCATCGCGGCATCGCCTTCGGACTGGATCCTGGCCTTCGCGCCGGGAGTGGCGGATGGAGGTATGTCCTGAGCGCTGGCGGTCGTGGCCGGCAGCACCAGCGTCACCGCGACGAGCGCGCGACTAATGGTTGATCGTCTGCTGATACGCATCGATCTTGCCCTTCATGTCGGTCTGGATTTGCGTCTGGGCGCGCGTCTCGATCTCGGCATAATATTCCGAGAGATCCATTTTCGAGAAATCGAGCGCTTGGAATTCTTCGGCCGTAAAGCCACGGCAATAGGGGTTTTTCGGGGTGCCCCAGCCCTTGGCATTGAACGATTTGATCTGGGGCCGGCCCTGTTCCTGGATGATCCGCCCGAGCTTCGTATTGAAGCAGCAATGGCCCCTGGCCTTCTGGAGGCAGATCCCGAGGACGCTCGCAGTGCAATAGCTCCCGACCTCATGGCACATGCCCGAACCGCGGAGCATGCCGACCTCCATATCCTCCTGGTCGCAGCCCTGCAGCAGCACCTCGATCATGAAATTGACCGCAAGGCTGATCGCGATCGAGGTGGGATCGATGCCGGCGATCATCGCGTGCGCGCCGGAACTGGCGGCCTGGCTCGCGGTCGCGCCCGCCTTGAACGCGGTATAAGCGGCCTTCATGCCGGTGAAGACGCCGCGTGCGACCGCGATCTTGGTCGAGATGGAGGTGAGCGAGCCACCCATCCCATCTTTGACGATCTTGCCCTTGTCCTTGCAGCAATTGGAGAAGGTGGTGAACAGCCCAGCCGGGCGGCAGCGCGCGCCGTGCCCGGCGAAGATCTCGATCTGCCCGAGGCAATTTCCTTCGGCGTCGACCGGGCCATCGGGCAGCACGCCCGGATCGTTGACTGGCGGTGCTTCGACAATCGGATGGCTCGACGTATCGATGCAGGCGTTGGCGGAGCAGGTCGCCGGGCCGCCTGACGCAGGCGCCGCACAGGCATATTGGGGCCCAAGCGGGCATTGCATCGCGCCGGCGGCGTCGGCGATACAGGCGGTCTCGCCGATCGGGCAGGCATAGCCGCCGGTTGCGGTCAGATGGCAGTTCGCGGTCTCCCCCGTGTCAGCGGCATCGCCATTGCCGTTGAGATCGACCGCGCAGATTTGCTGGGCGGCTGCTGTTGCCGGGACCAGTGAGGTCGCGTTGAGCAACAGGCTTACGAGGACAGGGCGAGGCAAGCGCATCACCGCGGCCCGCTCGTGCAGACGAGATCGGTTCCGCCGAGCCGCATCGTCTGCATCATCACCACGGCTTCCGGAAAATCGTCGATGCAGCCGCAGCCCTGGACGAGTTCCTCGCCATCGCCGACCGGGCACACATTGCTGTCCTGGCAGGTGTGGTAGATCATATCCCAGCCGGCGGGGGTGTTCTGTTTGCCGCCCGTCACGCCATCGAGCGCGGCGGCATTATTGGTCTGCGGGCGCCGCGTCTTGCAGACCGGCTCGCACGCGCTGACGCTGCCGCGGTCGGGGAGCGCGAAGTTGCGTGTCGTCGACGAATAGCTTCCGTCGCTCGCACGAGTGCGATCGGCGAGCATCGCCTCGGTCGAATGATCGATGATCCATGCGCCGCGGCTGGTGTCGGGGTCGGGCATGCCGCTGTCGACGCGGCAGCGATAGCGCCGCTCTTTTTCGAAGAAGTCGCGGGCTAGCGATAGCGAACAGGCGCCGCCCGCGATGACGCGGGTCTGGGGCAGCGGGGTAAGGCCGGTACGAATACCGTTGACGATTGTCGCGACGCCATCGACATGTTCGTCGGTGAGCCGGCAGGCTGCGTTGCCGGCATAGCTTGCACAGCCATCGACCACATTCTCCGATGCCCGGCAGCTTGTATCGATGGCCGCATCGATTTGCGCATCGAGCTCGCCGTTACCGCCAACCGCGAGGGCAATCCTGATCTCGTGATCGCCGCGGGTCATCCACGGCTTGAGATCGAGATTGGGGGCGCCCTGCCAGTTGGTTTTCCGGTCACAACTGGCAGACGGCAATCCGGGGCTGCGCCAGGTCGACGGATCGGCATAGACAAGCTGGCCATCGATATAGACCTGCATCCAGTCATCCATCTCGTAGCGGGTGAGACGGATATCGGTCAGCCTATCGGGATCGATGACGCTGAGGCGCATCCGAAAATCGAACATTGAACAGCTTCCGCCAGTTAGCGAGTTGTTGACCGGCGATCCCATCTGGAAGGTGATCCGGTCGCCGCCCGGGCTGACATAATCACCATAGCCGCCCGAAGTCCGCGCGATCACGTCACGCGGTGTCGCGCCGGTAAGCGTGACCTGCCGCCTGACGGTGCAATTGCGCACTTCCTCGCTCCGGGATTTCGCGGCCGGAGAGCCGGCCAGCATCTGGAACACCGTGCTGGATGCAGCCGCAGCGGCAGCATCGCCGGCGATCGCCGTGGGGTTTGCGCGATAAGCGGTCTGACCAACCGATGGTGAGGCGGTGCAGGCGGTGCTTTGCGCGCCGACATAGGAGATGACCGGGCCATCGACACGCGCCTCGGCAATGCCATAGCGTGGATCGGCGGTGGTAAGCGCAGCAACGACCCCGCCGCCCAGGTCCTTGAGGAGGGACGGGAGATTGGCGATCGCGAGCCCGCTGCCGCAGCTGTTGTTGATGCAATAACAGCCGGCAAGATCGGTCATCACCGCCGTTTCGAGCCTTGGGGCGGCGGAGCCGTCGACCGACCAGCGATAGCTGTGACAATTGTTCCAGGTGCCTGGGTCGCACGAGATGATGCCGTTGGCGCAGATCCCCGATACCGGAACAGGCAGGGTCGCGGTCGCGTCGAACTTGCCGTCGAGATTGGTGTCGCGACTAATGCGCACCATGTCGAGATCGCCGGAAGCGGCCGGCTGAACGAGAAGCTCGAGCAGAGTTGCGGTTTTCTGGCACGCGAGTGAGGGCGTGAATGTGCGGCTGGAATCCACAGTGGAAATCGGCTGGCCGGCGAGCCCGGGTTTCACATAGTTCTGGAGCAGTTTGTCGCTCGTCGATGACTTTGCGCGTGACGCGGCTGCTGCTGCGCGAGCGCGATCATCGCTCGATTGCGCGAAACCGGCATTTGGTAATGCGACCGCCATCAGGGCGAGGATCGAGCGCCGCTTCATGGTCGTTTGTCCAATGCGGACTGCACAGCGGCACAATTTGTGAAACCGAAGCTGAAAACGATCACACGCGATGTGGCGCAGGCTGACAATTAGGGCAGCGCAGGCCTCAATAGCGGCCAGCGCGGCCACGATCGGCAGCTGGGTATGGAACGCCGTGCAGCGATCGTCGAGGTAATTGGCCGCGCTGACCGCAGGAGCGGCGGATCCCGGGGAAAGGGACGCCGCCCCTTCAATCGCTGAATATGCTCCTTTGCGGGGCGGATGGCCAGACCATGGGCCGGGAAAGCTCGTCTGGGCACCGTAAATGCCCGACGATCCGCTCATGGCGCCTCCGGTACCCGTGACCGGCGTGCAGCTTGCGGTGCTCCGCAGGCGGCCTCCTTGTCCCGCACTAGTGCGGGACTCTCGATCGGCTTCGGGCGCCAGATCTTCTAAAGCGGTCGACGTGGTCGTAAGCGGAGGTAACCCTGGGGTTGCTACCCGGCTCAGCCACGCCGACCGTCCGGGCAATACCGTGCCGGGGAGCAGCGGCATTGCTCGAAACGTGTGCGAAACCTCCCCGCCATCGGTGCGCTGCGCGAATCGGCGGTGCGAAGTGGAGGGCCGCAATGGGCAACCAAATTGAGATTGAATCATGGCACCGACACCCCGGCGCAGCAAATCGTCTTTTCGAAGAGCATGAACTGGGCATTGTCCTTGCCCGGCGCGTGTTTGGCGCTGGTCCAGAGCGATCCGGGGCGTCCGACATTGACGCACTGGCCGCCTTTGACCGGCTCCATCAGCTGGAATTTGTAACGGCTCTTGGTCCAGACCGGCTGAGGAATGAACGAGCAACCGTCGGATGAGCTGATGGTGAGCGCACCAAGCCGGCCCATCATGAACAGCCCGCGCGCGGCAAGCCCCGCCCAGGCCTCGACGCTGTCGTCGAAATGGATGTCGCCGGCGATCGGATAGGTCGAGCCCCAGGAGCCCATGCACCAGAACAAGGGATCGACAACCTTGCCGGAGGCGGCTGCCGCGCTGTCGGCCATGCAGGCAAGGCCGGCGGCGGGATTGCCGAACAGGATCGCCTCCGGCTGGATGATCGCGCCCAGCGTCGCCGACTGCCAGGTCGGCAGGACCTCGGTGATCAGCGCGACATCGAACCCATTGTCTTCAAGGCACGGCAGGTCGGTGAACATGTCGAGCATCTTCCAGACCGGCGAGATGTAATAATGCAGCTGCGCGAACATCTTGCGGGTGTTCGTGCCGTCGGCAATGCTTGTCTGGCTGCCCTGGAGCCGACCGTGGGTCGGCATGATGTCGGCGCCCAATGCCATCATGCAGCCGGGCTCGGTCACCACGTCGATCATGCGGTTGGGTGACCAGAAGCTGACCTTGACCCCGAACCAGAAGGTCGCCCCTTTGCGGCAGGCGCATAAGGGCTTGGAGGTGGATTGGGCGTCGAGCGCTTTGCCCAACAGATCATGCGGACCGATCCGGACCCCGCCAATCGTGATCGGGAAGATGCACGACCAGCGCACCTTGGTGATGGGGTTGAAGATCTTGCCCGCCTCGCATTTGGAGGCGTGGGCGGGAGCCGCAGCGCAGAGCGCGGACATGGTCGCTGCGATCGAGACCGCGAGATGCCGGGCGGGCCTCATTTGCGCGAACCCTTTGCGATCCTGTCCGCATCAACCTCGGTCAGCAGGAGCTTCTGTCCTTGTTGAGCGACGATAACGGGGGCAACGCTGAGCCTGAGCCGTGCCTTCACACGCTCCTCGAGCAGGAAGATTGGCCGACCAAGTCGCTCACTCGCGCCGATCGGATCCGCATCTCCGGCCGATCCGGCTGCGAGCAGGATGAAATCGGTTGGGGCGGCGGTTCTGATGGCCCAGTTGAGATCGCGGGGGTGCACCACGATCAATCGCTGCGGCAGCGACACATAGGCGAGCGGGTTGAACGTATAGCCCTTGGCGTAAAGCAGCCGTCCATCGGGAAGGCGGATCTCGCCGTCGAGCGTATAGAAGGGGACAATGCTGCGGATGCGGTCGGCGGGTGACCGGCCAAGTACCGCTGCCTTCATCGCAGACCAGATCTGGCGCGGGCCGAAGGCTTTGCGCATATCGGGAACGCTCCCCGCGCGGCCCTCGATCTCGCTCAGCGCATCGGGCTCGGCGATCGGCCAGGTCCGTCCGATCGTGCTTGTATCGGCATAGGCCGACGAGGGTGCGCACATCGTCGATAGCAGCATTGCCGCGCCGAAGCGGCGGCGGCTGGTGGTGACTTCACCGGGCATGGTGATGCCCCCATCGTTGAGCGCGATCGCGACGGCTTTCACCGCGTATCGCGAGCACAAGTGCTATGATCGCCGGCACGCAAGTGGCGACGATCAACAGTCGCGCCTCATTTTCTGAACTGGGGAGGTACCAGGTAATCGTGGCCTGGATCAGCAGTAACCCATTGCTGGCGATGACCAGTCGAACCGCGCGCGAGGTCGGGGCCGAGGAGAAGATCCCGTTCATGCGCTTTTGCCCCCCTCTAGTTCAGAGGAGTCGCCGCGGATGCGCCAGTAGAGTTCGAAGACAGCCTTCGCGATTACCGGCGCAAGACAGATGAGGGCGACCCATGCGGCATATACGGTGACGGGCCCTCCCAATAACTGGATCAGCGGCACCAATGGCACGACTGCCCAGAAGGTCTGCAGGAGTGCGCCGATGATCAAGTACCACCAATTGTTACGGAGCGTCTCGTTGAGCAATGCCGTTGATCTGCGGATCACATCCGTCGCGGTCCTGAGATTGCCCACCATCAGGCCTTGTTCACGCTTCTGGAACCAGAGGAGCTGGGCGAGATAGGCATGCGGGCTCTGCCCGGGACTGCGATCGAGCCCGATGTTCGCACCCAGTTCGTCGATCAATTCCAATATGTGAGGATGCACATGGCTTTCGATTGGATCGGTCATTTTTGCCTCCATTGGCGAAGCCTCGAGACGATCACCCCAAACGCGCCTGAAAGGCCGATCAGCAGCATGCCGCTGACAAAGCAGGCGGCTGCGATCAGCACGCCGGCACGGATCACCTGAATCGTCGGCTGCCGGAGTGCGAGACCGGCGGCGATCACCAGACCGCCGAGCATGCAGGTCTCGATCGCCACCAGCCGCAGGCGCCAGAGGAACGCAGCCGCTTCGGCGCGCTCGGCGACGCGCGCCTCGATCATCGCCTCGATCGCCGGGTCACTGTCCCAGTCGAGCTTGAGCTGCTCGCCATTGAGCGGACGCATCATGCGATCCTCCCTGCAATGCTGGTCGAAGCCGGTGTTCCGAGCACCTCCGCCGGATTGATGCCGGCGAGTTCGCAGATCGCCTCGAGCGGCGACCGGCCGGCGCGCAGGCGCGCCTCAAACGCGGCGACCTCGTTGGGCGCTGAGGTGTTGATCCAATAAGAGAAGGGATCGACGACCAGCCGGGCGATGCCGAGCCCGAGCGGTGAGTCGATAAAGACTTCCGAATAATTGGGCTTGGCGTTCCTCACCGATTTCAGGAGGTCGAGGACGAACCCCGAATAATCGAGGATCTTGTTCTCGACCGCTTTGTCATAGGTCGAGCCCTGCAGGAGGAAGCGCGTCGCGGCATTTTCGAGGATGACCTGGCCCGTCCCGCCGAACAGCAGGAGGTCGTTCATGCTCTGCAGCACAATCCCGAACGATCCCTGATATTTGCGCGCGCGGCGATAACCCTGGCCGAACGCCTCGGCGAGCCGCGACAGATCCTGCCCATCGCTCCTGGTCATGAACTGCGCCGCCTCGTCGCACAGCACGAACCGTGGCCGGTCGCGCGCCGAGAGGTAGAGTTCCTGGGTGACCGCGTTCACCACCACCATGACGATGATGTTGAAGAGGTCGGGGAGTGCTTTCAGCCGTTCGAGCTCGAGGACGACGAATTCGTCATGGGAGATATCGAGGGTGGAGCGGCCGTTGAAGAAGTGGCCATAGGCCCCGTCCGACCCGAAATCCCTCAGGTTGAAGGCAAGCTCGCGCGCCGTCGGCACGAGATGCTCGACGCGGTCGAAATCGCTCGTTGCATTGTCCGGGTAACGGCCAAGCCATTCGCGGACCGCATCCACGCCATGATGGCCGCGCCTCGTATCGACGGTCCATTGCACCGCGGATTTGAGAAGGTTCCATTCCGATGTCGTGACCGGTTTTCTGGTCGAGGCATTGGCCATTTCAGCGACGATCGCGACCGCCATGGCGATCGCCGATTGTTTGTCCTCGCCGTCGAGCGCGAGGCCCATGTCGAACGGGTTGAGGACAAGGTTTTCCTCGCCGATGTCGATATAGCGGCCCGAGCAGAGCGTTGAGAGCTTGCGATAGCTCCCGCCAATATCGATGATGCGGATGAGCGCGCCTTGCGCATAATATTGCTGGCAAAGGTTATTGAGAAGGAAGCTTTTCCCCGCGCCGCTCTCGGCCGAGACGATGAAATTGTAATTGTTGATCCGGGGATCGAACAGGTCGAGCGTGATGAGCTGGCCCTTGCGCCCGACATAAAGCAGCGCCGGGCGGCCCCCACCGCGAAAGTCGGTCTGGACTGGTGCCATCACCGCGGCGGCGCGGGCCGGCATGCGGAAGTCACGCTCAAGCAGCTTCAGCGTCCGTTTTTCAGGATAGAGTCCAAACGGCAGGCTGGCGGCGAGGAGGACGGGCAAGAGATAGCTCTCTTCCTGCACCATGAACGGGAGCGGCTCGGATTCCCAAAGCCGCTTGGCCCGCGCCGCCATCTCGCGCGCCTGGGCGCTGTCGCGGCCGAACACCCAGACGGTCGGGATCACCGAGACAAAGCGGCTGTTCGAGACCTCGTCGAGGATCCAGCCGATCTCCTCGATCTGCTTGCCGACCTCGACCGCGAAGCTTCCGGCCGCCTTCTGCGCCGAGAGGATCTGTGCACGTTTGTGCACCTCGAACTGCGAGACATCGAACAGTACCGAGAGGCAGTAGAGGAATGGTCCGCCGATCTGGTCACTGTCTTCCGCGCTCCCGCGCATCCCGCCCATCAGGCGGTTGGCGCGTTCGGCGGTAATCCGCCGCGCGGGCGCCTTGGGGGTCAGGCAGCGCGCAACCTGGTTGCCGAGGAAGAGTTCGGGGCCATCGAACAGCAGATCGGGGCCGGCATCGATGATCTGCTTCCTGATCGCCGGCGCCGGCCTGTCACCGGCGGCGCTGACGAACACGCCTGGCGCATCGGCGAAAACGCCGTTGAAGATCCGGCGATAGAAACGGACGAGCTCCTCGGGCGGAAGCCGGCGGATGCCCATTTTGGCGAGCTGCTCCTCGACCTGACGCCTGAGGTCAGCGCCGAGTTTCACGCGCGTCTTGACCGCGAGGAACAGCCGGAAATCGCGCACCGGGATACCATGGAGCGCACCAACCCCGGCCGTACCACTTCGGAGATAATCGGCGGTGCGGCGGGCCGATGCCTGGACCAGGGGATCGGGTCGGGTCTTCAAATCAAGATAGGCGTCGAGCGCGCCGTCGATCAGCGGGTCGGCAAAGCTGATCAGCTGCAGCACCGTCCCTTCGGGGAATTGCACATTGAGCAGCCCGAGCAGGGCCTGGCTGACATGGGTGAACATGTACGCCGAGGGCGTCAGCTCCCATGCCTGGCCCCAGCCATCGTCGATGCACAGGAATGCCTCTTCTTCCTCGACCCAGGCGACGAGCGGCAGGAAATCGGAATAGGCATCGCGAGCAACCGAGGCGTGGAGCCGGCGGAACGAAAGGCCGCTGTCGGCCCCCGATGCGCGCGGGCTCATGACCGGGGTTCCGGGCCTGCATCGCTGTGATCCGCATTGGGCGCATTTGGTGTGGCTGGGGATGGCGCCGTGGGCACGTCTGCGTCGCGGATCGCCTCGCGCGCGTTGTCGGTGGCGGCATGATCTACGGTGAGTGCAGGCGGGCTGGCATCCGCGGAGATCTCGGTGCTGGTGGCGCCCGTATCGCGGGCCGTACGCAGCACCGGCGGATTGGGCGCGCGGCCGACTGGCTCGACGAGATAGTCGCCGACCACCCAGGTCGGGCGGCCGAGGATCGAATAGACGAACCGCGGCATATAGAGCCGGTCGGGGCGCTGTCGGTCGGCATAGGGGAGGATCAGGGTCCGGATCGTGCGCGATGGCTTGAGCATCGGCGATGCCGGGCTATCGATTGCAGCAGTCTCGCCGAAGCTGGCGCGTGGGACCGCGGGAACGGGAGCCTGGCGATCACGGGCCGGCTTTGCCGGCGTTGCTGCAGTTCTGGCATCACTGACCTGGCGGCCTGAGTTCGGCGCCGCGCCGAGCAATTTCCTGTCGCGCGTGACGGCTGGATCCGATCGCGGCGCGCGGCCGGCGACGGCGTCATTCCACGCCTGCTCCGGATGGACGCATTGGCCATGGTCGGAATTCTTGCAGCTGAACTTCTCGCTGTAAGGCGACAGGAGTGATCCGAGGGTCGCGCATCCGCCCAGGGCAAATGGCAGGGCGAGAACGAACGCTGTCCTGCCGCGCAAATTGCGTGCGCGCCGATAGTCGGATTGTTCCGCCATTTTGGCTTCTCCGATTGTCGCGGGCATCAGAATTTGCTCCCCGCGCTGGGTTTGATCTCGAGCGCGACCCCTTCCTGGATCACGACCACCACATCCTTGGCGGCGCCGACCTCGACGATCGGGCCAGCCTGGCGCGCGAGATCGAGGTAGAAATCGGTGAGTTTCTCGGACGATTTGGAGAGCCCGCCGGCGATGCCGGTCTTCGCCGCATCGCCCGCATCGAGCGTGCGCACCGTGCCGAGCGCGGAGGTCGAGGTCGAGCCGAAGGTGTTCTCGACCGATTGCGAGATACCGCTCAGCGTGCCGGCGATGAACGCGCGGGCCAGCGTCGCGCCAGCGCGCGTCACCACTTTGCCCGACAGTCCCTTCTTGCCGTCGGTATCGACGAAAAAGCCTTTGACCGGCTGGTCGACGACCGAATGCTCGTCGAAATCGACGCACGACAAGGTGACGAGCTGGATCTCGACCCGTTCCTTGGCGAGACTGCCGGTTGCATTGCCGACGACAAAGCAGCCGGCGAGATTGGCCTTCACCTCATTGGGAAGCACGGCCGGTGCCTGGACGCGGGCGATGATCGGTTCGGGATTGCTCGTCGCATCGCGGCTCGCCAGCGCATCGACCCCGGTCAGGAGCCGCGCCTTCATGAAACCAGGCGGCAAGTAAATCGTCCGATTCTTTTTTTTGGCCGCGGGCGAGCCATCGCCACTGGCCTTGGGCACGACCGGACTGGTCGCCGAGCCGATCGTGCCGACCGTTTTCTCGACCGGCGGTGCGGGTGGGGCGGCAGGCGCGGTCGGCGGCGGCGGCAGTCGGTCGGCGTCAGCGCCAATGTCACCCGTCACGGGTGGGACGGGCAGATGCGGCGCGGCGCCGGGTAAAGCGGGCGGCAGATCGCCATCCGCGATGCCGGGCGGCAATCCGTTCGTCCCCGGCGATTTGCTGCCGGGGACGACCTTGCCCTCCTCGATCGCGCTGATGCGGTCGCCGAGCAATTGCTGGCCGCTGAGGATTGCCTTCAGATCCCCGCGCAATTTCACCTCGAGGCTGTCGCCGC
This sequence comes from Sphingomonas sp. TX0543, assembly GCF_048565505.1. Taxonomy (NCBI): domain Bacteria; kingdom Pseudomonadati; phylum Pseudomonadota; class Alphaproteobacteria; order Sphingomonadales; family Sphingomonadaceae; genus Sphingomonas; species Sphingomonas sp. TX0543. The sequence continues at coordinate 3,131,088 of NZ_JBLZUS010000002.1, read as the reverse complement.
GCAGACCTGCGCCCATGTCGAGTTTGGCGGCTTCGGCGGCGGGTCTTGGCGCTTCGTTGTGCCCGGTCGCGCCATAGAGGCCGAGGCCGAGCAGCCCGACGGCGGTCGCAACCCCTGATTGTTTGGCGCGGAGTTTCTGTTTGGCAGAAAGTCGCGCCCACTGCGCCTTCACGTCGAGAAGCGCGGGACGGGCGCTACCTGAAACCACCTCGGGTGGACGGTTCGCCGACGCCTCGGGTGAGGGGGACGACTGATCACCAGCGCCGGATTTGTGATCGCTCGCCATCACCGAGCGACCCCGCGGCGGATCACGACGAGGCGTGTTGTCTCGCCTGTGGCGAGCCTGGTTTTCTCGGCGGTGATCGCAAAAATCCCGGCCCCGAGCGCTGGATCGACGAGATCCTGTTCGCGGATCGAGACCGGCTGCGCGGCGCTGGCGAGGTATTCCGATGCGTCGAGGCCAGAACCTTCGATCGCGAGGCGCCGGCGTTCACGAATGCTGAGAGCGGGAAGGGCAGTGATACGGAAAGTGGCGGCATCGGGTGCGATCTCGGTGAAGCTCGCCGGGATACGGTCTTCGAGCAGCGCCAGCGTGATCGATACCGCGCGCTCCTCTTCGACCAGCGGGCCGAGGAGATCGGTATTGGCACGCGCCTGCTGGCGTCGGCCCGGCTCGAGGATCACCGTCTGCGCGGGGATCTCGGCCGGCTCCGCATAGAGCGGATAGGTCGCGCCGTTGCACAGGACGTAGAATTCTGCGGGCTGGGTGACGAAGGTCCTGGTGACCTGCCCCTGATCATCGGTCTCGCGGACGAGGAACTTGATCCATGCGTCCGAGCCGCCTTTCTCGACCGCGAGGCCCTTCTCGGCCGAGAATTTGACGTCCTCGATCTCGCCGCCCTCGCAGACGATATGATTGATGTCCCGGTTGGAGAGGCGGATTCGGCTGGTCTGGTCGGGCAGCGCGTGGATATTTTGCGCCGCAGCGGGGAGAGCACAGGTGAGCGCCACCATGAGTGGGAGGACGCGCGCGATCGCGCCCCGGCTAGCGAGCTTCGGCATCGAACTGCTCCTCGGTGAGGCGCGTCAGCCAGAAGCGACCGTGGTCGATCGCATAGCCGATGCGGATATTGCCCCGGAATTTGCGGATCACCCCGCCGATCACGCGGACCTTTTCGACCGGCACGACGATGTCGTGCGCGGTCCAGGTCACCGACTGGTCGCCACGGATGTAGGTGGCGATCGACAGGGTCGGGTTGTTGGCGAGCTCGTCGAGCACTCGATTGAGGCTGTCGCGCATCGCATTGTAGGCTGACGGGTGGACGATCGACAGCAGCTCCTGGAACTGCCGGTCGGCGGAATAGGTCGACCATGTCCCTGAGAGCGCGATGATGTCGCGCGTCATCGTGCGGATATAGGCTTCCGACGGCTTGTTCCCGGTGATGTAGAGGTCGCCGCCCGCGCCAAACGGGACGACCACGGTCCGCGCATTCTGGTTGGTCGAATAGATGACCGCGCCGAGCACCGCGCTCACCCCGAACAGGCCGGCGATCGCCGCCTTCAAGAGCCGGTTCTCTTCGAAGAGGTTAGCCGAGCCCTGGAGATAGCGATGCAGCCCATAGCTCGCCGGCTTGGCCGCGAGCGGGTCACTGTCGGGTGAGGGACGCATGAACATGCGCATCCCCATCACTCGCAGAACCGGGTCTGGGTCGGACCCGGATAATGTTTGAAGCCCACCACGCCCCAGCGCCACGCAAGGTGCGCGAGATAGCCGCGTGGTTTCGAGCGCTTCCAGGGAATGAAAAGGAGGAGGGCAAGGATGAGCGCCCAACCGATCATGCCGCCGACGATCGCGGCGACGAACACCGTCGAGGTCGCGAGGACGAACTCGTCCGATCCGAACCACAGGATCTGGACGGGACGGTGCAGATATTGCGGCAGACGTTCGTCCATCGCCCTCCTCCTTCCGCTTCATGATGCCCGCAAAGGACATCGGTCTCCGGGGACCGACCATCGGCCCCCAGCTCGTGGGCGGCGCGAAATCCGCGCGCGGGCTTCAGCCCGGGCGTGAGTGCGCCGCGGGTGTCAGACGATCATCCCGAAGGTCTGGAGGATGCTGTCCGCTTTGATGAGGCAGACCGCCGCGACGATCGTCGGGATGCCGATCATGATGTTGGAAAACAGGCGAGAGACGCCGAACAGGAAGGCGGCAACGCCGCCAACGAAGCCCAGCGGGCCCTTCACGCCCTTGTTCACGACAATGTCGTAGATGTCGTAGCCAAGATCGCCTTGCGCCGGGGCCGAGAAGGCATGGGCGGGCCCGGCGATCACGGCCATCGCGGCAAAAGGGAGGGCGACATTGGCGACGCCAAGCGCCCGGGATCCGAAATTTCGCATCATTGCTAAGCTCCATTGGCTGGGAGCCGTCCGATCGATTTCAGCCGGGGCGTCGGTGGACGGCTCCTGACGAGCCCGCCGTCTCCGGTTTTGCTGGATCTGGTGTTCGCGGCGCCCGCGGCGCGAAAGATCGCTGCACTCAGTTGTCGGCGCCGGGCGACGCCTTCGAGGCGCCTTGGCGATCGAGGAAAGCCTCGAGCTCTCCCTGCTGGAAGCCGGAGACGAGCTTGCCATCCACGATCAGCGTCGGCGTGCCGGTGATCCCGATTTTGGCGACGAGCGCGGCATCGGCTTCGACCCTGGCGTGCCCCTCGGCGCATTGTCTGAACACCGGCGGGGTTTGCCCGGCATAGGCCGCTCTGAACGCCGCCTCCTTGTCGCTTGAGCAGAGTATGTGCTCGGCCTTCGCCGCGGCGGATGGATGGATGCCGCTCACGAAGAACACGAGCCGGCGGACCTTCTTCCCCTCGACCGCCTTGGTGTTCCAGAAGCGCTCGAGCGCCTGGCAATAGGGGCAGTCCGGGTCGGTGAATTCGATCACCGTTGGCGCGCCTGCAGGCCCGATCGCCAGCGCTTTGGTCGGATCGATCGCCTTCAATCGCTTCGACGCCCCTTGTTCCTGCGTCAGCGCTGTGAGGTTGATGCCGTTCTTGTCGTAGATCGAGGCGAAGAGGAGATGCTCGCTCTCCGGCGCGTAATAGATGATCCTGCCTCCCGCGTTTGCCTGGTAAATCGGACCCTTGACCGGGGCCGGCCCGAAATCCTCGAATTGCAGGTTGGCGAAGCTCTGATGGAGCTGGCGCTCAGCAGCCTCAGCTGCAGTACCCAATGCCGACAAGCCCCGCGTGATGGAGGTCTCGCCTGCACCAGTGACCGGCGCGGCTTGTGCTTGCGCCCCGCCAGGGAGCATAACACCCGCCACAAGAGCGACGAGCAGGCCCATATTGCTGGTTGGCGTTCTGGTCATGGACGCATGTCTCCACTTTCGCCCGCTCGCGGGTGCTGGGGATGGAAATCTGGCGAAGGGCAGGCCGTTCGTTCGAAAAAGGGCGCCCTGGCTTCGTCGTTTCGACACGGCACGGATGGCAGCGGCGAGCGCCGCCCCGCAAGGCAGGAGGAAGTTAGTTTCCGGTTTGAGGCAGTGTATTGCCGATTATCGGAAATGAATTTCCGAAAACCGGAAATACATTTCCGGTTTCACGATCTGTTCTCGTGACGGCAAAGCGCTCGTAAACCGCCCCGCAAGACGGTTTGGGGCAGAGCAGGGTCGCTCGATTCGGTTTTCAAGCTGGAAACGGAAAACGGCGATGGCGACTGGGATACGATCACGAGCTTTCAAGTTGCAGCTTTCAGCTGAAGGAATTCAGCTGTTTCTGCGCGGTCATTGTCGATTGTGCCGACTGGTAGGAGATCTCCTGCCGCACGGTGCAACGCTATATGTCGCTGTAGCCGGGCTCCGGCACGCGAGCGGCGAAACAATCGCGGCCTGTCTGCTCGATCCTGAGCTTGACCGCCTGGGCGGCAGGATTGTTCGTTATGTCGGAACGTCGCCCGCGCTTGCAGATCACGTCGAGGATGCAATCGCACGCGCGACGACCGCGCAACCAGTCCATCCGACTCCCCAGGTCTGGAAGACCTTCCTCGTAGCTCTCATGCTCCTTGAAGAGCGCGATGACCGTCGATTGCTGAAAATCTATGACGAGGTGTGCGGCGAGATTGGGCGGTCACCATCGGATTGTTAAAATTAGTTGCGCGTGCGAGACTATTTTCCCGTGTCACTCGGAAAATACTCTCGCGCGCGCGACAAGACGAGAATTGACGACATGATTATTGTACAACATCATCTCTGCGGGCTGTGAGTTTGGATCTTTGAGGCGCTGCCACGGAGTCCGGCAGATGACGCTCCAAAATCCAAAAACGACCGACAGGGAAGATTTTGCGTCGATCAAGGAGCTTTCCGGAAAGCTCATCGAGCGACGAAGGCGCCGGGACAAGATTCCGCAAGCGCGTCTCGCCCAAAAGACCGGGCGTAGCGAGCGGTGGGTGCGTGAAATTGAGGCCGGTGCTGCGACGTCGAGGTTCGAGGATCATATTCGCTGTGCGCATGCGCTGGCGATGACGACCCCACACCTTTTTATTCCAATTCTCGCAATGGAGCACCAAATGACCGTACCGCGCGAACTGTTGCTGCAGGATGATCTCTGGGAACTCGAATGCGAACTCCTTGATGTCGTTGTTCGTCACCAGAACCGCATCACGTCGAGATTGAGCGCACAAGCTGGCCTTAGTCGGCCGGGCGAGCGTTGAGAGCGAGGCGGGGATGGCGCCGGAAGCTGTCGCCGCGGAGCGGGCCTATCAAATGCTCAAAGCCGATGTTGTCGCAGGCCGGTTTAAGCCAGGCGAGACCATCGTTGAACGCGTGCTGGCTGCCGAACATGGAGTGTCGATCGCGCCATTGCGGGATGGGGCGCAGCGCCTCCTGGGCGAGGGGCTGCTCGAACCGGTCCAGCGCGGTGGATACCGCGTGCCGGCGATTTCTGAAGCCGAGCTCCGTGATCTCTATCAATGGCACGAACACCTGGTTCGCCTGATCGTCAAATTGACCGATCATTCGCTGTTCGACGCACTATCCGTCGGGGAATTCGACGCCCTTTCGGGCGACAATGCCGCCTCCATGGGAACCCGACTTTTTCGTTCGATTGCTGCGCTAAGTGATAACCGGGAGCATGCGCGGGCGCTACTTGCCGCAAATGATCGTCTACAGCCGGTCCGGCAACGTGAGTCGGTGGTCCTCGCGAACTTGACGGGGGAACTCGAACACCTTCGAAATGCACTCCTTCGCGGTTCGGATCATAACCGTTTTGCGGCAATTCGAGCCTATCATCGCCGAAGAATTCGCCGCGCCAATAAGATTATCGAGGCGTTAGCAACGTAGCGAGAAGGGCGATTTGTCGCCGGGAATTCATGTGGTCCGCGAATGTCGCGGTCCTGATCTTTATCAGTTTCAAAGAATAGTCGCCCGAACGAGACCTTATAAGATCGCAGCCGTCTGCAAGGCCTTGCTAGAATTGCGATGGCTGCAATGGTGCAGCCACTCTGCAACGGAGGTACATATGGACCGGTATGACGATCGCGATATCGAGGTGATCGATCTGGGCGCCGCAAGCGCCGAGACCAAGGGGCCGCTCGGCGGACACTTCGACGGCGTCTCGGGCATCACCAATCCGGGTCTGTCCGACGCGGACGATTGATCGCCTTCGAGGGCGCGCGGCGAGGTGGTCGCGCGCCCTTTCGCCCCTGTTGGTGCTACCTGCCGCCTGCCCGTAGGCGGTAGTACAAAGCGCCCACCCGCACAAATGGAACTCGCCATGGCTGCGCTCCGATTGGCCGACGCGATCTACGCTTGCGATTTCCAGTCGGGAACAGTCGTCCTCGATCTGAACGCGGATCGATATCTTCTGATCAGCGGCTCGCTGGAAGAGGCGATGAAGGTCGCGATTTCCGGCGGCATCCCGACTCGAAACCGGGAGGTGCAGATTGGGAAATTAGTCAGCCGAGGCATTTTGACAGCCGAACCGATGCCGGTGACGAAGGATCGCGCGCCCGCGCCGCGCCGGGGGCGACGGCCGACGGCGGCGCTGACAGGTGCTCCGACCAGAGTTTGGGTCGTGTCAGCTGTGGTCCGGATGATCGCCACCATGTACGAGGTGCGGAAACGTCCGATACGGGAGATTATTGCCGAACTAATTGAGGCCAAAACCCGCATTAGCACGGGCGGCCCCCGCGAACTGGATGGCTTGTCGCGGATATCCGGAATATCGACGGCTGCTCGCCTCATCGATTTCCTGTTCGGTGCCAATCGCTGGTGCTTGCCCCGATCGATCTGCGCGATGAGAATGATGATGGCCGCCGGCTATGCGCCGCGGATGGTGATCGGAGTCGTCGACCGACCATTTCAGGCACATTGCTGGGTCGAAATCGGCAAGTTTACCGTCACGGATGCCCCGGATCGCGTTTCGCCCTTTCGACCAATCCTGACGATATGACCGTCGGACGCTGCCTTGCGGTAATCGCGGCGCGACCGGGCGATATAGTTGCGCCGGAGATCATTGCGCGCCTGTCGGGCGTTCATGCGCTCCAAATCCGGTACCGTAGCGCGAACATGATGGTCTGGACTGACGAGAGTTTACCAGCGCTGCCGCTCGATCCGGACAAGGGGATCGTGATCGGGGCCGTCTTCGAGGGATTGTTCCCGGCGAGATCGGTCGACCGGTTCGACCAGCGTCAGGTCGCGACAATCGGCCAAACTCACGGGCGATCCCTCCACACCGATATGTGGGGTGGTTTCGTTGCTTTTCTCGCGTCGCGAGCAAATGAGGAGGTGCGCGTTGTACGGGACGCTTCGGCGACGCGTCCGATCTATTTTACGATGTTCGGGCCCTGTGTTGTCATGGCGACGAGCGTGCGGGACTTCGAACTGCTCGGCGCCGCGAAGCCGGCGATCGATCTCGCCTACCTTGCCGGTCATTTGCAGATGCGGGGATTTCGGTTTCACCGAACGGCGCTCGAGGGAGTGGAAGAGCTCGGGCCCGGTGAACACCTTGTGATTGCGGATGGCACCGCACGTCGCGAGCAAGGATGGTCTCCCTGGGATTTTGCCGCCCGGTCCGTCCAAATTGATGATTGGCGCGAAGCAGCGGAGGGGCTGGCGGCGACGGTGGACGCTACGATTGGTGCCTGGGCGTCGTGTTATCGTCATGCGCTCCTGGGGGTGTCGGGGGGGCTTGATTCCTCGATTGTCGCGGGGGCGCTTCATCACGCAGGGGTCGAACTGACATTGCTTAATCTGCTGAGCGTCGAGGGGTCGCTCGGCGACGAGCGGCACTATGCCAACGCGCTTGGCGATAGCCTCGGCAGGGAAGTCCGCAACGCGACCGAGAGCATCGCCAGTATCGATATCCTGCGGTCAGACGCAGCCCATCTGCCGCGGCCGCTTTCGCGTGCCTTTTCGCAGTCGGGCGCGCGCAACGTGAAGGAATGGGCGGAAGCGGTCGGCGCTGATGTGGTGTTCAGCGGCGGCGGCGGCGACAACGTCTTTTGCTATATCCAGTCCTCGGCGCCCGTCGCTGACCGAACCCTCTCGCGTGGCGGCCCATTCAAATTCTGTGAAACCGTGAGGGATGTGAGCGCGCTAAGCGGGGCCGGCGGGTTCACGGTTGCGCGTGCGGCGGTGAGGCGGCTCCGACGACGCCATCCCGGCTATATGTGGAAGCCAGACTTGTCGTTCCTCCGCGGCAGGTACCGCACCGTCGAATTCGATGTCGGATGCCACCCCTGGCTGGCTCCCACAAAAGAGCGTCTACCGGGAAAGCTCGAGCACATCGGGTTGCTTGTCATCGTCTCGAACTTCACTGAAGGCTTTGGCTATGAACGGAAATACCCGGTCATATATCCGTTACTGTCCCAGCCCGTGGTCGAGTCGTGCCTCAAAATCCCGTCGTGGATGTGGTGCCGCGGCGGCGTGAACCGGGCGGTTGCGCGCGATGCCTTTCGCAACCGGTTACCATCTGAGATCATCGAGCGGACGACAAAGGGAAGCTTCGATCGCCTGGCGATAGAATTGATCGAGCAGCAAGGTCGTAAAATCGAGGATCTCCTGTGCGGCGGTTTCCTGTCGGATGCGGGGTTGCTCAGAACGGATGAAATCCGACGCGCGTTGCGCCAACCCGGCATGTACGATGACCTTGCCTGGGCTCGCATATTGGCGCTCCTCGACGTCGAGGCCTGGTGTCGCAGCTGGCAATAATGCTCTGCGCGTGAGCCATTCGCGCGTGCGCATCGGCCTTACGGTGTTTTCGCTTCCGGCTTTGGGAGAAGCCAGCGAGTGAACCAGTCGATCGACCGTCTGTTGCGCCAATATTGGTGAACGGGCTGACCGCTCGCCATATGGCCTTCCGACGGATAGACGTACATGTCGACGTCCTTCTGCGCGTCCTGCAGAAACGCATATTGCTGCAGACAGAAAAGATATTCATTTTCAGGTGGTTGCATGAGAATAGCGGCGTTGACCGCCCTCGCGTTCAGCGCAGGCGACGTCTCTTTCCAGATATGGTCGGAATCGTCGAGCGGCTTCGGCAGCCCGATGACTTCATAAACCGCCTTGCGCCACGAATTGGCCGCGGGCGCGACGAGCGAATAAGTGCCCGGATCGATGGTGGGGCCCGATCCGATAACCGCGGCTCGAAACAGATCGGAATGGCTCACCGCATAGGTTGCGGCATTGGCGCTGAAGCTGTGTCCGGAGATGCCAACATTCCTGGGGTCGATGACGCCCTTGGCGGCCAGCTGATTGATTGCGATCTGGTACGATGCCAACATGTCCTTGTAGGGCTGCATCGTGAGAATGCGATTTTGCGCGTCCCGCTGCGCGAAAATATCGTTGTTCGTATTCATGCAGAGCGCAGCGATGCCGTGTTGGGCAAGAATGAACTCCGGCGCGAGCCACGCCGTGCCGCCCTGCAGGAAACCTCTGCAACGATATGTCGTGATGACGAGGGGAGGCTTCCCGGACGTATTCGTGTCGGGGAGAACGAGGACACCGTTCCACAACCGCCCTGCGCTATCTTTCCATTCGATCAGCTGAGTGGCCGGGAATGACTTCGATGCCAATGCGGCATTCGGATCGGTAAGAACGGCCTCGCTTCCGCTATCGAGATCAATCCGAACCAGGCGGGGAGGGCGGGTCGGTCCGGCCTCGACGCAAAGAAGCTGATTTCCCGCGACTTCGCATCCGCGACCGCTGTAGATTGAGCCGCCATCGAGCGCGCCGCTTGCAGGCCGGATCGTGCGGGACTTGCCGGACTTCGGATCCCATGCCTCGATCGCCGTTCGCCCACGAACGCCTGGTTCCGAAAGAACGACGATCTCGTTGTGGCGCTGGTTGAAGGTGACCTGTCTGATGGCGCTTGGCGATCCGGCGCAGAAGGCTGCGTCACAGATCATATTGCGCCCATCAGCGAGGCGCGCTTCGATCCTATAGGTTCCGAACGGGCCATCCGGGTTAGCCTTCACCAGCTGGCGAAGAACAATGCGAGTGCCGCTCGCCCCAAGCCGCAACTCAGCGGTCCCAGAAATTGCGTCATGGGTTTGGAGCGCGTGAACGTCTGGCGGCACGGAATTGGAGGAATTGCGCGTCGGCAAAACCGGCGCGGTGGCGAGTTGCACCTCCTTCTGGCGCAAGTCGCCGCGCCACGCCTCATCGACCACCTCATCGCCAACGCGCCTGATCGTCGTGGTGCGCTCGCCAATTCGGAAATTGTCGATAAGGGGTAGGCCGTCGGTGATGACCGAGCGGTCAAAATGGATTCCCCGCGCGCTCTCCGCAGCCTGCTCGCGATCGATTTCCGCTCGCGGGTTGCGAACCTGATAGGATAAGGTTCGCCCGTCGGCCGACAGGCTGAAAGCATCGACGTCAGCGGTATCCGCCGTCACTTCCACATCGGCGTCCGTCGTCAGTCGATGAACCTGCACCCCGGAGCTCGATTCCACGAGCGCATAGAGCGCGGCGGAATCAGGCGCCCATTGGCTGACGCCGTCCTTGGGAACGCTCATCAGCGGGATTACAGTCGGCGTGAATGCTCGCCCGACCGGTTGCGCTTCGTCCCGCCCCGAGATGCGCTGGATATACCATTGGCCGGATACGGCGTTGCTGGCGACCGATCGGGCGACGACGCGAAATGCCACCCAATCGCCATCGGGCGATATCGAGAGACTATCGATCTGGCGAGTTTCGACGATGTCGGTGATGGTCGGCTGCGATGGGTCCCGCGTCGCATCTGCGGAGGCGGGTACATCCCACAGCAGAACCAGTGCAACCCCGGCCGAGCGAAGGAAAGCTGCGCGGACCATCACCATTCCTTCGTGATGGCAAAATTGACGAAGCGGCCGACCGGGGAATAGTTCAGCGGATCATAGGGCGTGTCGTAGACGCCGGTGGTCTTGATCGGCTTCGGGCTCGCGTCGAGGATGTTGAGTGCCGAAAGCGAGATGTCGATCCCACGCAATGGTCCCGACTTGTCGGTAAACCGATAGCGTGCAGAAAGATCGACTGTGGTCATCGGGCCCGCGCGCCCGGCGAGGCCGATCCGGGTGTCCTCGACTGGTCCGGTATAATTGACGTAGGACGTCAGCGTCAGCCCGTTCTGAGTCCAGCTTGCACCGGCGCGCCCGCGGAAGTGTGCGGGGTTGAAGACGGTACCAGCGAGTTGGACAGGCGGGAGGTCTGCGGTCAGGCGCTGATTGCTGTCCAGATAGGCGCCGTCCGCCGTCACCTGTACCCGGCCGCCACCATGTGTCGAGAAGCCATATTTGAGGCTGAAATCGACGCCGCGGATTGATTGGCTTACCGCATTGACGTTGCTGTCATAGACGATCGCGGCGATATTCGTTGGATCGTATGGCAGTCCGGTATAGTTTGTAAAAACACGGCTTCCGATTGCCTGCGCCACGTCGGCGGTCGACGGCGAATATTTGACGAAGCTGCTATATTGCGGATCGCTCAGCGCCTGGGAGATATAGGCGACCGGCGCGACGATGCGCTGGTTATAATTGACGTTGAAGTAGCTGATTTCCAGCGACAAGCCCTGGATCGTCGGCGGGTGCAATGCAGCGGTGATCGTCCAGGTTGTCGCCCTTTCCGGCTTCAGGTCCGGATTGCCGCCGTTCAACAACAGCACCGGTGCCGAGGCCGGATAACCCGTGCCGCCAAGCGTGCTGACATTGTAAACATCGGCATATTGGAATGAGTAGCGCTCGAAGAAGGTTGGCGCCTTGAACGATTTTCCCCACGATGCCTTGATGTCGAGGAGAGCTGACGGCGAATAAATGATTCCGAATTTCGGCGTGGCGATGCTCGCGATCCCGCGGTAATTCTCATATCTGATCGCGGCGTTGAGATTGAGCTTGTTGATTCCCCGGATTTGTTGCCCGGGCGAAACCACGGGAATGCTCATTTCGCCGAAGGCGAAATATGTCCCCTGCGATACATCGATATTCTGAATGTCGCCGGACGTCCGATAGCCGTGGTAGCCGGTCGAGCGATAACCCGTCCCCACTGCGAGTTTGATCGCGCCTGAGGGCAAGGTGGCGAGATCGCCGTCGGCGGACACCTCGATGCTCTTGAGGTCGTTGCAATAGCAGCCCGCGGTCAGTGAATGGAAACCGCCGAAGGCCTGGTCAAACGTGTAGTAACTGCTGTCCTTGCTGTAGACGCCAGCGATCTTGGCCTCCCATCCCGATCCGAGATCGATTTTGAGGGAAGGGGCGATCGAGAGCGACCGGCTGCGAAAGGACAGGATCGCACCGCTCGTGGTGGGATCGCCGGCAGCGGTCAGCGCATATCCACGCGAACTGGAGCGGTTGTTATAGATCGCGTCGATGTCGAATTCGATTCCGGGAAGGAGCGTCTGATGCCCGGTGAAGATGACATTGTGCTGGGTCAGTCGGGGCAGGAGCGTCAGTCCCGGCGAGGCGGCGGCGGCATAGTCGCGCTCGCTCGCAAGCAGCGGCGAATTATGCGAGAAATCATAGGCCAGCATGACGCCGCCGCTGCTCCAGGTGGTTCCGCCCACCGCGCCATATTCCTGCTGCTGGTTGCCGCCATCGGTTGATGCCCCGAACCGCGCTGACGTGCTGAGGCCGCGATAGTCGCGCTTCAGGATGACGTTCGCCACACCCGCGACAGCGTCTGACCCGTAGAGCGCCGAAGAGCCATCGGCGACCACCTCGATCCGGTCGAGCGCGGCGATCGGGATCACGGAGAGATCGATTGCCTGATAGGCGCCGCTATAGGCCAGGCGGTGCCCGTTGAGCAGCGTCAAGGTGGCGTCCCCGCCAAGGCCGCGAAGATCGATCGCCGACCCCGATCCGATGTAGTTTCCCTTCTTTTCGGGTGTCGTGATATTGGAGCCGGGATTTTGCGCGCCTCCGAAATTTTGCGGGATGGTGCGCACGACGTCGCCGAGACTGACCTGTCCTGAATCGACGATCTGATTGCGGGTAAGGCTGATGACCGGCGAGGTTATCGGCGCTCCGCGCAATCGGGTTCCCGTGACCACCACGTCGTCCTGCGAGGTATCAGCTTCGCTCGTCGCATGGCCGCGAACGAAGATTGCGCCATTGCTGACCTCGATACGGAGGCCAGCAGGGGAGGTTATGGTGCGCACGGCTTCCTCGGGCGAATATCGACCCTGGAGTGCCGGAGCCGTGATGTTCCGGACGTCCTTGGGCTGGAATAGTATTTCGGTATTGGATTGCTGACCGATCGCGAGAAGCGAGGTCGCGAGCTTCTGTCGCGGCAAATGATATTCCTGCGGCGAGAGGTCCTGGCAATTTGCCGGACTGCTCATTGCGACCGTGATCGCGGAAGCCGCCAGGTTCAGGTTCCAGCGATTGAAGGTGCCCATGTCCATCCCCCCTTTTGTGGGCCGCGCGTTAGTCGCGCGGTGTTCGGGAGGATGGATGCGCTGATCAGGGAAATTATGAGGGCGGTCGACACCGCACGACAGAATTTTGTGTGCAGCGCTGCCGAAGGACATAGCCGCCGTCTTCGTATGACACCGCAAGCTTCAGGAATTCGGCGATCTTTTCCGCCACCTGCCGGGTCTCCTGAAGGTGGAACGTACCTGATACGCGGAGCGCCCCGATCTCCCGCGTTTTGACCGAGATCGGCTTGCGCGCATAACGGTTTGCGGCGTCCAGCACGCGCGACAGCGGAACATCGTTGAACGCCTCCACCCCTTCCGGCCACTTCTCGTTGCCAGGCTGAGTGGTTCGTTGGGGCGTGCCATTTTCCGCATCGACATAGAGCTGATCACCGGCAGCCATTCGCGTGAATACGGCGGGCATCGGACGTGGAAGGCCAGGGGAGGCGGACGGCAGGTCGGGCTGGCTTTGGACGTCAAGTGCGCCCTGGACGAGATTGATCGCGACCCGCCGAGTGGGAAGCAACGCCACGTCGAAAACGGTTTCCTGGGCTCTGACGACGGTCGTGTCGGCGCGAACGACAAATGGTCGCTTCTCGCGCGCGACATAGAATCGCGCCCGGCCGTTCATCAATCGGAGTCCGCGCTCGGCGGGCGTATAGGAGGCAAGCACCACGCTGTTGGTGTCGAGGGCGAGGCGCGATCCATCGGATAGGGCGAAGTTGCGGATTTCGCCGACACGCGTGGCGTATCGCGCCTCCATCTCGTGTCCAGTCTCGCTAAGTATATGCATGGTCAGGGCAACACCCGCCCCGCCCACGCCGGTCGCTGCGACGAGGCCAATCAACAATTTGTGCCGAAACGGCCTTTTTGTGATGCGATCCCCTGAATCGGCGCGCGTATCGTCATCGGTCGCGTGTTGAGGAGCATCCTTGAGCAATTTGCCGAGATTAAAAGTTTCCGCGACGCTGTTATATGCGCTGATGTGAAGAGCGCCGCGGGCCAGCCAGGCATTGAAATCCGCGCGCCGCGCATCGGCTTCCGGACCCCGCATGATGGCAAACCACTCTGACGCCTCGTCACGAAGCTGGCTGCGCGAAGGTGTCGGGTTGGATTCGTCGTTCATTCTTGCCCCAACGCGGCGTCGAGATGCGCCAGTGCGCGCGCCACATGATATTGCACCGTGGGGATACTGACCCCCAATCGTTCTCCGATTTCCTTGTAGGTCAGTTCTTCAACGCGATGAAGCAGAAACACCTTCCGGGTCTTTTCCGGAAGCTCATTGAGCGCCTGAGTGTAGATTTTCAGCACTTCGCCAGCCTCGATCCGGTGCGATTGTTCCGGTTCGATTGACGGCTCCAGTTCTTCGACCAGCGGTGCATATTGATAGAGCGCGCGGGTCCGGAGACGGCGTGTCCGCTCGAACAGAAGGTTCTGCGCGATCCGCCTGAGATAATGCCGTGGATCGAGGATTGGACGGCGCGACATTTGATGCGCCAGACGCGCGAACGCCTCGTGGACATAATCGCCGGGCTCGTCGTCGCCGCGCAGGCGGCGCCCGAAAAATGCAGCAAGTCCCCTGGCTTCGCTGCGATACATGCTTTCCAGCGCCTTATGATCACCGTTCTCGGATGTGCGATCGGCATCGCTTACAGGAGCAGCTATTTCGGCGTGCGCAGAACGAGGTCCGCGTGCAGGTGGCGGGGGGCGCATGGTTTCACAGTTCCTCACAAGCGGCAGCAAGCTGTCCCCGGCGAGCCGGAGCGAAGCTTGTGAGGTGGGTCGTCTATGTCTCCGCGGCGGAGATGACGACTACTCGACCCGTATGTCGAGTTCCGATCAACCTGGCAGGGTAATCCTGTGGGCGGCTGCCAACTTTCCAGCCCGTTCTGGCAGTTATGAATCCAAAGAGAGGCATATTCAAGCCCTCGGCTTCATCCGCTTGCCGGCGGCGATCCTTTTGTTGCATCGGCCGCGGCCTTCAATGCGGCTAGGTGCTCGCTACAAACTTCATGCACGATCTTGCCAAGCACCTCGATCCGAGAGCGGATCCAATCAAGTTCTTCGACCGAAATGCTGAAATGCTTGGAATACTGCGCCTTCCGGTAAGCCTCTTTGAGCTTTTGAAACATGGCGCGCTCTGACTTTGTCTTGCGGGGCCATGCATCGAACAAGCGTTTGTCGAGCCTTTCGGCCATTCCACGAAGAAATAAAATATTGGGGTTGTGTGGGGCGTACAAGCTCAGTGTCATAAGAACGCAGCGATACAATCTATCGGTCGCCAAATTATAATCAAAAGCAGTATCTTTATTCCATCCTTTATCATAAGATACGTTTGCTAAGTAGAATCGTCTCATTGCATCAGGAAAGAACTCATCAAAGTTATCTTGTGCTATTGAGTATAATCGCTCAGGGGTCTTGGGTTTTGGGTCGGCGAGTTCGCGGTCGTCGGATTGATAGAGCGCAATGCCGTCCTTTGCGATCTCCATCATCAAAATCCGTCCATGCGAGAGGTCATCATTCACCTCCTGGAGTGTATGGACGATGAAATTGACCGGCGTACGAATGATTTTCTCGATCGAAAACGCGTCGATCAGTCGATATTCGGTCTTCTCCCAATAGGTAGCGCGATCCGTCATCTCTTTCTGATCGACGATCACGAGAATATCGAAATCAGATTTATATTCATTGGGGTCTGACGGCGCATCGACCCAGTCGCCGCGCGCATATGAGCCAAACAAGATGACCTTGAGGATGCGTGCGGATTTGCGTGGACCGGTCGCATTTTCTGTCGCTTCGCGAAACCCCCGAAACAGCATCTCGACGACGCGTTCGAGTTCGCGCTGCTTGACCGCGGGGAGATGATCGAGATCGGTGCGCATATTTTCATTCCAGCATTCGACAGGGTGCTAGCGCAACCCCTGGTTTCACCTGACGACCTCAACCTCGATATCAACATCGAGTTCGCGCCAGGCGTGATCGGTCGTTACCGCCACCGCTCCCTTAGACTGCGCCAGAGCAAGACATGTGCGATCGCCGAGCGACAGGCCGGCCTTGCGGGTATGAGCGCGTAGTGCGCCTCCCAGGTCGGCCTGCTCGCGGTCAACCTCGATGATATCGATATCGAGGTCCCCAAGCATTGTCTTTGCTTCCTCGGCGTCGACCCCGCGATCGACCAATTTGGCGAATACCTCATGGTAGTTCACTGCCGAGACCAACGCGCGGGTAAGGCGCTCCTCGACGCGTTCGGCGCCGGGCTCGCCAAACATGACGCAGAGGAGGGCGGAGGCATCGAGGACATAGAGACGCTCGCTTGTTTCCTCAGTCACGTGATGCCTCG
This sequence comes from Sphingomonas sp. TX0543, assembly GCF_048565505.1. NCBI lineage: Bacteria > Pseudomonadati > Pseudomonadota > Alphaproteobacteria > Sphingomonadales > Sphingomonadaceae > Sphingomonas > Sphingomonas sp. TX0543. The sequence continues at coordinate 3,114,870 of NZ_JBLZUS010000002.1, read as the reverse complement.
GCGCGACGTTCCGCGATCAACTCGTCCGATACAAGACCATCTTTCGGCGCGAACTCACGCAAGCGCTCCTGCACGCGCCGAAGCGCCGAGCGGGCAGGGCGGATACGCACCTCGTCGCCCTGCATTTCGAACAGTACGGTATCGCCATTTTGAAGGCCAAGGGAGCGTCGGATCTCCGCGGGCAAAGCTATCCGCCCGCCGGCGATTATCCGTCCACGAAGTACGTTCATCGGACCAATCTCATTCTTGGTACTGAGATATTTGTAGTACCACAGGTCGTCCTTGGGCATCAAGAGTACGGAAGTGCTCGAGCCCGGTAGGAGCTCGTCAGAAACCGCGCGATAAAGGACGACCGCGGCATCCAACGCCTTTTCGATCATTTCGCGGGTCGCTTCTGTCAAATGTAGATCGACGCGACGATGGTCACCGTGAGCCGGTTCACGCTTCACGATGCCGAGCTCGGCCAGGCGAGCGGATCGTCGATGGGCATTCGCTGGAACATTGTCGATCGAGAGGCACGATTGAAAGATGGTCCGCCCTTCGGCCTCCGCAAGATAGAGTTGAAGCAGAAGTACCCAATAGGGGCGGGCCGAGAGCTGCTTGCCGATCTTCTGTTCGAGTACTTTATCAAGGTGTTGATTTCCACTGAGAGTTGACCCGGGATTTTCATCGAGAAGTGACCCGGGTGGATATGGTGTCCCGCAGTGCGGGGTTGGGTCAAGTGGTGGCTTTTTCCTTTCTGGGTTTGGGTGCTGCGGCACTGGCTCTGAACCGGAAGCTGTCGTTGCCGGTTTCAAGGATGTGGCAGTGGTGGGTGAGCCTGTCGAGCAGCGCGGTGGTCATCTTGGCATCGCCGAACACCCCCGACCACTCGCTGAACCCGAGATTGGTGGTGATGACGACGCTGGTATGCTCATAGAGCTTGCTGAGCAGGTGGAACAGCAGGGCGCCACCTGATGCGCTGAACGGCAGGTAGCCGAGCTCGTCGAGGATGACGAGGTCGAGGCGTAGCAGTCGCTCGGCCAGCTGACCGGTCCGGTTCATCGCCTTTTCCTGCTCGAGCGCATTGACCAGGTCGACGGTGGCGAAGAAGCGGGCCTTCTTGCGATGGTGTTCGACGGCCTGGATGCCGAGCGCGGTAGCGATGTGCGTCTTACCGGTTCCTGGCCCGCCAATGAGCACGACATTATCGGCACCGCCGAAGAACTCGCCGCGGTGAAGCTGGCGGACCATCGCCTCGTTCACCTCGCTGGAAGCAAAGTCGAACCCGGCCAGGTCCTTGTAGGCGGGGAACCTGGCGGCCTTGATCTGATAGGCGACGGATCGAACCTCGCGCTCGGCGACCTCGGCCTTGAGCAGCTGGGAAAGGATCGGCACGGCCGCGTCGAATGCGGGTGCGCCCTGCTCGATGAGGTCGCCTGCGGCCTGGGCCATGCCGTACATCTTGAGGCCGCGCAGCATGACCACGATTGCAGCGCTGGCGGGGTCATGACGCATGGCGCATCTCCTGATCCCGCAAGCTGTCATAGCGCTCGACATTTGCGACCGGCTCGCGCTTCAGGCGCAATGCCTGAGGAGCATCGATCGGGGGAGCCGGAGGGGCCTTGCCGTCGGTCAGGCGGTGGAGGATGTTGAGGACGTGGGTCTTGGTCGGAACCCCGGCCTCCAGTGCCAGCTCGACCGCGCACAGGACCGCCTGCTCATCGTGCTGGAGCACAAGGGCAAGGATATCCACCATCTCTCTGTCGCCGCCCGGACGCTTGAGCAGGTGGTGCTGCAATCGCCGGAAGGCATCGGGCATCTCGGCGAACGGCGCGCCGTTGCGCAAGGCTCCCGGCTTGCGCTGGATCACCGCCAGATAATGTCGCCAGTCATAGATGGTCAGACCGCCGGCATGATGAGATCGATCGATGATGCGCTTGTGCTCGCACACGATCTGGCCCTCCGCGGCGATTGCGATCCGATCGGGGTAAATCCGCAGGCTGACCGGGCGGTTCGCGAACGAGGCCGGCACACTGTAGCGGACGCGCTCGAAGTGTATGAGACAGGTTGGCGATACACGCTTGGTCTGCTCGACGAAGCCGTCGAAGGAGCGCCCCGGGGGCATCAGACTGGCCACCTCGATGGCGTGGACGTCGGCAACGGTGCCGGGCAGCACCCCATGCTCGATCTGAGCCCATTGCGCGATGCACTGTGCTTCGAGCCAGGCATTGAGTGCGTCGAGATCGGGGAAGCTTGGTGTCGGCGGGCCTGTCGGAAATTTTGTGCGCGGAGCCATAAGATGGAAGAGAAAGGACCATCGGCATGGCGATCGAGAAGGACGTATTGGATCAGTTGCTGGCAGGGCGGGATCCGAATGAGCTGTTTGCCAAGGACGGCTTGATAGACGAACTGAAGAAGGCGCTGTCGGAGCGGATGCTGTCAGCGGAGTTGGATGATCATCTGGAAAGCGAGGAAGCCGCGGGCGCTGCCAATCGGCGTAACGGTTCGTCGAAGAAGACGGTGTTGACGGGTGCGTCGAAGATGACGCTGGACATACCGCGTGACCGGGCCGGGACGTTCGACCCGAAGCTGATCGCCAAATACCAGCGGCGCTTTCCCGATTTCGACGCGAAGATCATCTCGATGTACGCGCGGGGCATGACGGTGCGCGAGATCCGCGGGCACCTCGAGGAGCTGTACGGCATCGACGTCTCGCCGGACCTGGTTTCGACGATCACGGACGCGGTGCTGGAAACGGTCGCGGAATGGCAGGGCCGCCCGCTCGATATTTGCTATCCGCTTGTTTTCTTTGACGCGATCCGGGTGAAGATCCGCGACGAAGGGTTCGTCCGCAACAAGGCGGTCTACATCGCGCTGGGCATCTTGCCGGACGGCACGAAGGAGATCCTCGGCATCTGGATCGAGCAGACCGAGGGTGCCAAATTCTGGCTGCGCGTGATGAACGAGCTCAAGAACCGTGGCGTGGCCGATATCCTGATCGCGGTCGTCGATGGCCTGAAGGGCTTCCCGGAGGCGATCAACGCCGTATTCCCGGAAACCGTCGTTCAAACGTGCGTGGTGCACCTGATCCGCAACTCGATGAGCTTTGCTTCCTGGAAAGATCGCAAGGCCATCGCCAGTGCTCTGCGCAGCGTCTATCGCGCGGAAAATGCCGATGCCGGCCGCGCCGCGCTGGACGCCTTCGAGGAAGGCCATTGGGGCCGAAAATATCCTGCAATCGCACAAAGCTGGCGCCGCCATTGGGAGCAGGTCATCCCGTTTTTTGCATTCAGCGCGCCGATCCGCCGGATCATTTACACCACGAACGCGATCGAGGCGCTCAACTCAAAGCTACGCCGCGCTGTTCGTACCCGCGGCCACTTCCCGGGTGACGAGGCCGCGATGAAGCTGTTATACCTTGTTCTCAATCAGGCGGCCGACGAGTGGAAACGGGCCCCGCGCGAGTGGTTCGAGGCTAAAACCCAATTCGCCGTTATCTTCGGTGAACGGTTCATCGCCTGATGAACGAAACCGGCTCCGCGCACAAAATTTCCGACAGGCCCGTGTCGGCTGCCACAGCCGTCGCCGCGCATCCTGGACGTTCTTCTCGACCTGCCCCTTCTCCCATCCCGAGGCCGGATTGCAGAACTCGGGCTCGAACAAATAGTGGCTCGCCATCGCCGCAAATCTGGCGTTGACCTGCCGCGCCTTACCCACACCGATCCGATCGACCGCTGTGCGCATGTTGTCGAAGATGCCACGTTGGGGCACGCCGCCCAGCACGCGGAACGCTTGCGTCAACGCGTCGAACAGCATCTCGTGCGTCTGGAGCAAATAAGCTCTGACGATGAAGGCACGGCTGTGCGAGAGCTTGGTGTGCGCCACCTGCAGCTTGGTCTGCCGGCCGGCCAACATCGCCCAGTCCTCGCTCCAGTCGAACTGGAACGCTTCGCCCGCGGCGAACACCAGCGGAATGAACGTGCCGCGACCGCTGGTCTGCGCCTCGCGCTGCCGCTCGTCCTTCCACGCGCGGACGAATGCCGCCACGCGGTTGTAGGAGCCGTCGTAACCCAGTGCGACCAGATCGGCGTGCATCTGCCTGGCGGTGCGTCGCTGCTTGCGCGACCTCGCCGCCTCGCTGCGCAGCCAACCCGACAGCTTCTCTGCGAACGGATCAAGCTTGCTCGGCCGATCGGGAACATTGAACTTGGGCTCGACCGCGCCGGCACGAAGGTACTTGCGGATCGTGTTGCGCGACAGTCCGGTGCGTCGCTCGATCTCCCGGATCGGCATCTCTTCACGAAAATGCCAGCGCCGGATCACGCTCAATAACGCCATGTCGATCACTCCAGGATCCCCCGACCAGGCAGCCAGGGGGAAGGTCAGAACATGGGTCACTTCTCAGTGGAAATTACGCCCCTCCCGGGTCAACTCTCAGTGGAAATCAACAATTGCACGAGATTTCGGGCCCTGGTCGAGAGCGCAGCGCGGTTGGGCGCCATCCTGGGCCGCGCATCACGATTCTGTGCCCACGTCACAACGTCACGCGCTCGCGCAGGGCTGATTCCATAGGCAGCGCCGATCTCGCGGAAGCTTTTGCCTTCGGCCTTCATCGCCATCATCTGCGCGCCGCGGACGGCCGCGTTGTGCGATCGCTCGTTTCGCGGTGCGACCCAGGCGACTGGCGCGACGGGTCGCTTGAATTCGAACACCCGCTCGCCATCCCAGAGCCGGATCGCACTAAGCTCGCTCTGTTTGATCGCGTCCACCGCCATGGTTTTGGCCGCGGCGAGGTCTGGTGCTTCGATCACAGAGATGCACGGTTCCCCCTGTTCGGGAACGGAACGGAACGCATAGGCCACCAAGACGACAATCCCTCCTATCTTCCTGATCCTGTGGTAAAATAAACGCTCGCGCAACGCGCCGGTTGCCAATCGCCTTCGGAATGGGGACGATTGGCTATTCGTACCGGTCGATCGACCGGGGCCAAACTTTCAGATCAGCGAACCTTCCGGTTCGCGCTGCCTGGTTCCTGATCGTTGGCATCCAAAGTCCCCGCGCCGGAGCGGTTGTGCTGGCCTGGCGCGGCATCTTCTCGCGGCGGTTGTAGCTGACGTGCAGATAGTTCGCGTGTTTTCGGCGGAGGATCGTCGGTCGGCACACAGCCGAGCGCATGGAACAGGGCAGGGCCATCTGCGCGACGGGGATGCGCCGACAACATATCGAGCTGGATCGCCATGCATCGCCGGTCGTTTGTGGCGGAGCGCCGGGCGGCGACCTTGGCCAGCGGGATCGCCTGGAATGCGCCGAAGGTGAGCATCAGCAGCGACATGAACATGAAGGCGATCCGCAGCCACCCGCGGAAACCATATGAAGCATCGAAGAGAAAGGCGAACATGCCGGCGGTGAGGCCAAGGCAGCCGAGTTCGACGGCGTCGCCGTAGCGAATGAGCGGCTGGCCGAGCGTCATCATCCCGAGCGCTGCGACGCCGATGCCCCACAAAACGGCTCGCCCTTGTTCGCGATCGACCTTTTCGGAGTTGGTTTCGTTCGTCTCATCCGAGAGGCGGTGCCGCCTGCCGCGAGACGGGCCCGGGATTTCGCTATCAGACCTCGGGGCGATCGCTCTGATCATTCTGGTCGGTGTCTTCGGCGTTCGGCCGCGGAGGGAGCGATATGGTAACATCTTGCTTCTGTGACCTGCGCCAGGATCAGTTTCTATTCGGGCGGGTATTTTCCGGACCGCCGATGGCTTGATCGCCTTTCCACCAATCCGTGCGGGGACGACGACGCTGCGCTAATTCTGGTTCTTGCGGCCGGCGCCCTGGGCCGCCGCGCGCACCATATGCGCCCAGCTGCCGATATAGGCCGCACGGCGTTGATACTGCTCCCCGGCGTCGGCGGTCATCACCGCGATCCCGCCAATCGTTTCGGCAAGCTCGTTGGTAGTGCAGATTCCATTGCGCTCGAGGATACCGCCGAGCGCGGCGAGAACCGAGCCCATGGCAAACATCGCATCTTCATCCATCGTGGCGACCTTTCTTGGTTTTTGGGGATGGGGCGGGTTGCACCTTGACGTGGCGGTGGCCGGACGGCTGTTCCGCTCGGGTCACAGCGCCGCGGCAAGGCGGTCCAGTTCGGCGTCGCCGCCCTGGCGGTCGAGGTAATCGGTCGTGGCCTTGAGGATGCGTGCGATATTCGCATCAGAGGCATCGTCCATCGCGATCTTGCCGAAGCCGTCGAGGCTGAATTCGAGGCGGAAGTAATTCTCGGGCTCCAATAGTTTTTTCATCTGATAGTGGACCGTCTCGCTCTGACCGTCGAACATCGCCTCCAGCAAAGGTACGCCCCGCGTCGGTGCTGCCCATTGCAGAACGCCCCAGCGCTTCTGTTTCTCAAATTTGACCGTCGACTGACCGCAGCCGAACGACGCAACAAGGAATTCCGGTTTTTCGCCGTTTTCCCCTGCCCAGGTTTTGACTGCCTCGACATAGCCGCACATCGCCGGATTGTTGGCGAACAGGCCTCCATCGGCTCCACGCATGTCATGGTGCAAGGCGGTGAGCTCGGCGGGGTCAAAATAGAAGGGAGCGCTCGATGAGGCGTTCACCACATTCCACAGCGGCACTTGGCTGAAGCGATTGTCGCCCACATTTCTGTATTGGGGGCCGCCATTCGGGAAAATCGGCCCCGGACCCGCCGCGACATTGTAGAAAGTGCCGAGGAAGTTTCGCTCAAGCTCGCCCAGCGTCAGATTGCCCAATATCTGTCGAAGCACCGCGCCTTTGGCTGACTCTTTGTATTTTCCCGAAAAAAGCGGAAACGGGCCAATCCCCGCCCATTGGCTGGTGAACATCGCCTGCCCGTGCGTGTGATACAATTGTTCGATGTCTTTGGGGGCAAGTGGCTGGGCTGCCTGACCGGAAGCGGCGAGGCCTGCCGCCACGATGCAGCCGGTCGAGGTGCCGACGAACAGTTCGAAGCTGTCCGCGACCTTTAGTTTACCGCTGTCCAGGAGCTTCTGTTCCAGCCTGGCGAGCATATGCGCGGGCGCGATGCCCCTGATGCCGCCGCCGTCGATCGACAAGACGCGTATCTTCATCGGCAATTCCTCTGCGTCGAAACGTCCCACACGAACAGGTCTGTGTCAGCCGTTGTTCCCCTCATTTTGGACCAAGATCCATGTCGTTCGTGGACGGTAGTGCGCGGGGTGGTTCGGGTCGGATCTCCGGTGAGTGGTGCGCCGATCAGGCTTGGGCGGGCGGATGCCCGCCTGGCGGCGGCCACCGGGCTCTATCTCCGCTTCGCTCCGACCAAGCCCCCTTCGGGGTCTTGTCCGCTGAAGCGGTAACGATCCCTTCCGCGAGGCGGGGTAGGTGGCCGAGCTCGGCGGGGCGCCTCGCCGGGGCATCCCGCTCGGACCCATGTCTGTCATCGCCTCCTGCGCCGCCTCGCAGGCTCGCGGCGTGCCGGTGGTGGTCCGCGGGCACAAGGGCTGCCTCCGGCCAAGCTCCGGTAGAAGAAAATGACCCTGCTGGCGTGATCCTTCGATCCAAGGGTGCCAGCAGGGCCATTTTCTTCAACCTCCGCTAAGCCGCAGCGCAACGTCCCTTGCACCCGCGGACCCCCACCGGCCCTTGCGCCCCGGCGACGGCGGCTCCGGAGGTGATGACAGACGACGCAGCGCCTTTGTCCTCGGGGGATCAATGCGGGATCGCCTTCGGCGATACGTTTCCTTGTTTCAGGGACGCTGACCGCGTCCGATTTTATTGGCTCAGGCTCACCAAAGGCGATCGAAATCTGTCAAGAAATCAATTAGATAGATGGGATTCAGGGGAGGGGGTAGAAAGGGATGTGGCCGGGGAAAGAGGAACCGGACCACGGACAGGAGAAAGGACCAAGTCATGAAGATCGGAAGCTTCAAATTCGATGAACGCGTCGGTGATCTTGTCGGAAAGATCGCAACCCGCGAGATGCGTTTTCCTTATCTCATCATGCGCAAGGTGACCGATCGCCAGAGCGACAGCGCACCCGTCTATGAAATGTACGAAACCAGTCAGTCTGGCGACGAAATCCAGATCGGCGTTGTTTGGGAACGTCGCATGCGCGCGAATGACGAGGTTTTCCTGTCGGGCATGATCGATGACCCGTCTTTCGCCGTCCCCTTGCCGATTGCTCTATTTGGCGACGAGCATGATGGATTCGACGTCCAGTGGCGGCGCGAACGTGAGCGCGAGCCGCAGGGCTTTGGCAGCGGTGGTGGCTTCGGTCAGCGCGGCAATGGTGGTGGCCGGCGCGGGGCTTTCTCGGGCGGCAGCACCGCCGGGCCGGGTGGCGAATATACCGGCGCACCGCGCGGCCTCGATGACGAGGTGCCGTTCTAGGAACACCCCAAAGTCGGGCCCGGGGGAGCGCTGGAGACGCTTCCCCGGACCCTCAGCCATCAACCCGATCAAAGAGGCGGACTCACATGAACAAGCAAATGACCTCAGGCGCGGTTAGCAGCTTCGTTGACCTTCCGAAACTATTTGCCGAACTCACCGCGACTCCCGATTTCGTGGCGTCGTTCGGCGACCCCCTGCCGCTGTCGATCATCGAGCCGGGCGATGAACCCGGTGAGCATGATATGCCCGAGCCGTTGGCGGCGCAGGCCGAATGCGGAGGTGTCATTGCCGCCATTTTCGACCTGCTCACCGACACGCGGCTTGAACCGCTCGCCGCTGAAATTGCATGGGGGTTCGTCAATTCCTTCCATTTCGTCGCGAACAGGCTGGCGGGGCGTGAGGATCGGCTGGCCGACCAGCTGCGCGACATGGCGCGCCGGCTGGAACCCGGCGAGGTGTTCAATGGCGAACTCGAACAGCTCCAGCTCGAATGCCAGTCGGTCGCGGAGCAGGGCAGGGCGATGGAGGCGATGCGCGATTATGCCGCTGCCATGTACCGCACGTACAACGGCCGGCCGTGGTCTCCCGCGCGCGGGTCGCGTGCCTCGCACGTCACCACCGCCAGCCAGATTTCTGCGCTCGATTTCCTCCGCGCCCGCGCCGAACGCCGCCGCGATCGTTATGACCCGCAAGGGCCGATCGTTGTCGTTTCGGGGCCGGCGAAATGGCATGATGACCGGATCATCTGGGGCCGGCTCGACCAGATCAAGGCGCGTATCCCGCATATGATCCTGCTCACCACCGGCCAGCGCAAGGGCGTGGATGCCGCCGCCGCCGCATGGGCCGTCCAGCGCGGGGTGACCTGCATCAACTGGGGGCTCTATGGCAGCGGCGATGGCAAGGCGTTCAAGCGCAATCGCGATATCGCCGCATTGATGCCGGTCGAGGCGATCATCTGTGAAGGCTCCGGCATCCAGTCCGGGCTCTATGACATTCTCAACCCCGAGCATGGGCATCGCGTCCCGACGCATCTTTTCTATCAGGACGATCAGAAGCCGGATGTGCCGGTCACGCGTCGGCGGCGGTATCTCGCGCCCTGATCGCGGCGGGCGGCAGGATTATGAGGGCCGGGGCGGGGGACCGCTGCCGGCCCTTTTTTTTGCGTTGGCGCGAAGGCGGGGGAAACCCGAGCGGTTTCCCCCGCGCCGCTCCTTTTGTCGAGCCTGGCGGCCCGCCAACGTCGCTCCCCTTTCCGCTGTCGATGGAGGCTGACCGGGGCAATTCCAACGGCGCTATGTGAAACCCCGAGGGTGCCCGCGCCTCCCGGCACGAGGCTGCGCAGCGCGGGCGCGCTGCGTGAGGCGGGACGCACGGCGCGAGGCCGTGGTGTAATGCACCTGACGCACGGGTGCTGCAAAGTTATTTTCAAATGATCCCAATAGGTTGGGTGCGTGATACACGTGCCACAAGATCATTGAATCGTGTGCCACGTGAACCACAGGACATGCCTGGGGTGGAGATAAATAGCTGAGATTACGCCGATTTAGCCGGGGTACACGTGATACTATGACCTTCATCGCAATTCCGTGCACGCCATGGCTTGAGCGGTCTGACCGCCGGTCACGAGCGGATCGCCCGCCTCTGTCGGGTGCCGTTGGGGCTTTGTGTTCACTCACCGCTCCAGCGGAGATTGACGGCTTCCGGGTAGGAGCGAACGTAGCGCGTCGGTCGGCCAGCGACGATTCATCCTGAAGGCCGGTTGCTGGACGACGGTCGGATTTGAGGTGCAAGCCATTGAAAGCGCACGCGGCAAATGCCAACGCCGGGAGCCGCTGAAATCTCTAGCGACCGCCTCGGCTTACGTCGCTTGGTGAGGGACCTCGCAGATGCGATCCACGCCGACGGTAGCGCAGATCATTTGACCGATGGTGACGATCTGGTGGATGCTGATGCAATGAAAGACGAGGACAAAGCCGCCTGATGATTCCTGAGCCTGCTAACCCAAAAATCTACCACATCGTCCATGTCGACAAGCTGGCAGCGATTGCGGCCGATGGATTTCTGTATTCCGACGCGGTGATGGCCCAACGCCCGGCCAACGGGACGGTCATCGGCATGAACAATATCAAGGCTCGGCGGATGAACGAGTTGACGCTCGCCAGCCATCCTGGCCTCTACGTCGGCCAGTGTGTGCCATTCTATTTCTGTCCGCGCTCGGTGATGCTCTATCTCATTTCTCGTCGCAATTCAGAGCTTGCGTATCAGGGCGGCCAGAACCCGATCGTGCATCTTGTCGCCGACCTGAACGCTGTGGTCGCATGGGCACAAGCGGAACAGCGACGATGGGCGTTCACGTTGTCGAACGCAGGCTCCTTTTATTTTGAGGATCGCTGCAACCTGGCGCAGCTCGGCGAAATCAATTGGAACGCTGTGCAAACGACGCAATGGTCGGGAAGCCCCACCAAGGAGCAAAAGCAAGCCGAGTTCCTGCTTGAGCAGCATTTCCCATGGCACCTGATCGAGCAGATCGGTGTGCTCAATCAGGCGATAGGCCAGCAGGTGGTGCAAGCCATCGCTGGCGCCGCCCATCGTCCCCTGGTTCACATTCGACCAGAGTGGTACTATTAAGGGGGAACAAACATGGCACAAATCGAACTCAAAACGGGTGACCTATTGAAGGCGGATGCGGAGGCAATCGTCAACACGGTGAACTGCGTCGGCATCATGGGACGTGGCATTGCGCTTCAATTCAAAAAGGCGTTTCCGGCCAATTTCCACGCCTATGCGCGCGCGTGCGAGGATGGCGAGGTGCAGCCTGGCAAGATGTTTGTTTTTGACTCCGGCTCGTTCACAAACCCGCGCTACATTATCAACTTCCCGACCAAGAGGCATTGGAAGGGCAAGAGCCGTATCGAGGACATCGAGAGCGGGCTGGTCGCGTTGGCGCATGAAATCAGTGAGCGAGGTATCAAATCGATTGCTATTCCGCCGCTTGGGGCTGGCCTAGGTGGCCTTGACTGGGGCGATGTTCGCCCGCGCATCGAGGCTGCGCTCCGCGATCTGCCAAACCTTCATGTGTTGATCTATCAACCCAAGGGCGCACCTGACGTTATCAAGTCGCGCGACGTACCCAACATGACGCCGGGCCGGGCCGCGCTCGTCGTTCTCATGAACCGCTATTTGCAAGGGCTGATGGACCCGTTCGTGACGCTGATCGAGGTTCAGAAGCTGATGTATTTTATGCAGGAAGCCGGCCAGCCGCTCCGGCTGAACTACATCAAGCATCATTATGGTCCCTATGCCACCAACCTTTCCCATGTCCTTAATAAGGTCGAGGGACATTTCGTTGCGGGTTATCAGGATGGCGGCGATCAGCCGGATAAGGAACTCACAATTGTGCCTGGCGCCATTCTGGAGGCAGAGGTGTCTCTAGCGCACGAAGAGGCAACTCATGCCCATTTCAACAAGGTGGCTGATCTGGTTGACGGCTTTGAGACGCCGTATGGGTTGGAACTGCTTGCGACAGTTCATTGGCTGGTTACCCGTGAAGGGGCTGATACTGCAGAGAAGGCTCTTGCCGGAGTACGCGGGTGGAATGACCGCAAGAAAGTGTTCACCGAGCGCCAGGTTGCTATCGCGTTTGATACGCTAAAATCCAAGGGTTGGTTCGCAGTTGCTTGATGGCGGGACGGTCAGCTTGTGAAGCTTTATGGCCCGACGATCACCGCAGCGGGCCGCGACCGCGCGCGGCTGTGTCGCTGGAGGATATCGTCGCTAAGACCAACCGGCGATCGAACATCGGAATCGGCGAGGAACGACATGAGCGGAATGGAGGCCACTTGGCCACGGTCGAACGGCTGATTTCGTCACGAGCGGTCATTAGTCTACCTGACACGGATCGACGCGAATCGGTTGTTAACTTACGAAACGAAAAGCATAAATTTGATTGTCCCGTCTTTGGTCTCAAACCCCCGGCTTGAGCCGGGAAGGGCTTCAGCCTACGACTCGGCGTATAATCGGTATCCTCGGAGAAGTGAGACCGCCCGTGGGGCGTGAAGTCTCACTTCTCCGAGGATACCGATTATGGCCTATTCCAGCGGCAGTCACACGCTTTATCATCATCGGTACCATATTGTCTGGGCGCCGAAATATCGGTTCAAAGTGCTGCACGGTGAGGTTCGTGAGCGAGTGCGCGTTATCATCAAACAGGTTTGCGCGGAGATGGGCGTGACTATCGTCAGCGGTGCTCTATCGCGCGATCACGTGCACATGTTTGTGGAAATTCCGCCGCATCTTGCGGTCAGCGACTTTGTGCGCCGAGCCAAGGGACGCTCGTCACGTAAGATTCAACAGGAATTCGAGCATATCCGGAAGCGCTTCTGGGGGCAGCGTTTCTGGGCGAGGGGATATTTCTCAACAACATCCGGTAACATCACCGACGATGTTATCATGAACTATCTGGAGAGACATACCGCGCCCACCAAATCAGGCTTCAGCCCCGCGCCATGAACCTGCCGGCGTCAGCCGGCCTGTCATTCAGTGTGGCGAACGGTCGCAGTACCATTTGCGCGAGCCCTATCTTGAAAGCGTACAGCGGCAGGAGTAAATAATCATCGCTTCATGACGCCCGCGACGGACTCCGCTGGAGGCCGTGCGCTTGCAGAAAATCAATTTCCGTATCGACGATCGGCTCGACCGAGAGCTTCGTCGTCGTGCATTTGGTGCCGGATTGTCGGTTTCCGATTTCGCTCGCCGGGCGCTCGAGCAGGCGGTCGATGAGCGGAAGCGATATGTCTTTTCGTCGCAGGACGAAATCCTCGCGACCGCTATCCAGATCCTCTCGATCGTGGCAACCTCGGTGGGCGAACGATCTCCCAAAGCGCTGGAGCAGGGAATGGCGCAGGCGCGCGCAATTCTCGCAGAACGAGGGCTGCTCGGCGACGAGACGGCGCGATGAGCATCTTCCGCAACGACACTTTGGGTTCGTGGACCCGCGGCGGACAGGCGATCGTCCACAATGTCCGCATGACGACCCAGGTCTTCTATCAGACCGTGCTCGCCGGGCTGGTGATCTGGATCATGGGCATCGTCTGGTATGCGCTTGAACGGTCGAGCGCCTACGAACGGTTTGTCCTGGTCAAACTGGCTGAGGCCTGGATCAAGGTCGACGCGGCTGGCGGCACCAATGACCCGGTCCGGTTCCACGCGCCCGACGGCAAAATCTATTGGACCTCGGCGGACTGGCTGGTTGCTTCACCGCTAGCAAAAAGAACCATCCAAAGCTTCGAGCTCTACCTGCTCCACGGCGCGCTGATATCGGGGCTGTTCGCCGTTGCGGCGCTCGGCTGGGCCTGGTTCTATTTCACGCGGACGGGGAGGGGCCTTGGTTCCAACGAATATGTCCGCGGCGCGCGGTTCGGTACGGTACGGGAGCTTCGTCGCTCGATGCGCGGCCAGAAGAAGGGCCCGCTGGTCATCGGCAAGGTGCCGGTGCCCGAAGCCTTTGAGCCGGAACATATCCTGATCTGCGGGGCGCCCGGCACCGGCAAGACCAGCCTCATTCTCGATATGCTCGATGGCGTTCGCAAGGCGGGACGTCGCGCGATCGTCTACGACACCGCTGGCACTTTCGTCGAAAAATTCTTCCGCCAGGGCACCGACTCGTTGCTCAATCCGCTCGATGGGCGAACCGCGCGTTGGTCGCCGTGGGTCGATGTCCCGCGCGAATATCATTACGATCAGATCGCGGAGTCAACGATCCCCGAAAAGCATGGTGATCCCTTCTGGGCCAAGGCGGCGCGCGGGACGTTGGTCGCGGTGCTACGCAAGCTCGCCGCCCAGAAGCACACCTATGTGTCTGTGCTACTCGATCGCCTGCTGAGATCGAAGTTGAAAGATCTTTCCGCGTTTGTTTCGGGCACCGATGCGGCGGCATTCATCAGCGCCGAAGGCGAACGGACCTCTGCCGGCGTCCAGGCCGAGCTTGCATCGGTCATGCGCAGCTTCGGCTATCTCGACGATACCGAGGATGGGTTTTCGATCCGCGACTGGGTTGAGAAGGGGGCTAATGGGAGCTGGCTCTTCATCACGGTCAAAGCCGATCAGCTTCCTTCGCTGCGGCCGCTCATCACTGTCTGGCTCGATATCGCGATCAGCGCGATCATGAGCCTGGCCCCCGATCGCGACCGGCGGCTCTATTGTGTCGTCGACGAGCTTCCCACCCTCCAGAAGCTCCCGTCGCTGTCCGATTTCCTCGCTCGCGCCCGCAAATATGGCGGATGCGGCGTGCTGGGGTTCCAATCCTATCCCCAGCTCGAGGGAACGTACGGCATCCAGGATGCCGCGGCGATCACGGGCTATTGCTCGACCTGGGTGGCGCTGCGCGCCAACGATACCGGCACCGCCAAACATGTCTCGGAAAATCTCGGTCAGGTCGAACAGGTCGAGGCCAACGAGGGCATGAGCTATGGCGTGAACGACATGCGCGACGGCGTGAACCTGTCGCGGATGCAGGTGACCCGCCCGCTGGTGATGCCGACCGAGGTCACCAACCTCCCAAATCTCGCGGGATTCCTGCGTTTCGGCCGCAGTCTTCCCGTGGTGCGGTTCGATGGAAACTTCAGCGATCTGCCGACCCTCACCCCTGCGTTTGTAGAGCGCACGGGGCAGCCTTGGCGGGCCGATCAGGCAGAAGAGCTTGTGCAGCTCGCTCACGCCGAAGCGCGTGTTCGTCAGGCGCTTGAACTCGAGACTGCCCGGAAAGCGCAATCCAGGGATCAGCCGCCATCGAAGTCTCCGCCCGCGTCGCCCCCTCCGGAGGCCGCGCCACCCGAACCTCAGCCGGACCTCTTTGATCCAGCATTTCAGAACATAGATCGCCACAAGGTGGAGGAAATCCTGCGCGGTAACGACGAGACCGAACTCCCCATTCCGCCGCGAGTCGCCTGGACCATCCTCGCCGGCCGTCAGGGACAAATCCGCTCCGATCTCGTCCAGCATGGCCGTGATGACGGCCCGCGCGAACCGGCGCGGCCGGCATGATCCAGTCGCAGCGCCTTCACGGCACACCCGCCAATGTCGCGAGATATTATACGGTCGGCGACTATTATACGAAGAGCGGCGAGGAGCCCTCGCAATGGGACGGGAAACTCTCACCCGAGCTCGGTCTGTCCGGTCCTGTCGATCCGAAGGTGCTCCGCCGCTTGCTTGCTGGCAAGGTCGGCGACCAGCAGCTCGGACGGCATCGCGCCGATGGTACGATCGAGCATCATCCCGGTTGGGATTTCACGGTCAGTGCGCCGAAATCGGTGTCGATCATGGCGCTGGTGGCGGGCGACGAGCGCGTGCTCGCCGCGCATGAGAAAGCGGTGTCTGCCGCCATCGGCTATCTCGAAGAGCAGGTCCAGCTACGCCACCGCGCCGAGGGCAAGATCGTCCGCGAGACGACCGGACGGTTTCTTGTCGCGCGCTTCACCGAGCACGGCAGCCGCGACCTCGATCCGCACCTCCATACCCATCTGGTCGTACTCAACATGACCAACCGGGCGCCCGATGACCGAATGGCGAGCCTTGAGAGCCGGCTCATGTATGAGGAGAAGAGCGCGGCGGGGCAGGTCTACCGGAATTCGCTCGCATTCTCGTTGCGCGAAGACGGATTTGGGATCGAGTTCGATCCGCGCACCGGCCTGTTTGAGATTCGCGGGGTACCGAAGGACCTGATCCAGGATTTCTCGCAGCGCAGCCGCGAGATTGAAGAGCATGCACGCGAACATGGGCTTGTGGGGCAGAAGGACAAACAGGCCTCATTCTATGCGACCCGCAAGGCAAAGGCGAAGGTCGGGCACGGCGATCTCATTGAGCAATGGTGCCAACGATCCGGGGAAAGACTCGCAGATATCCAACATCTTAGAGAGGCTTCTCGCGACGCCGAGGGAAAACATCTCCCGCCCACCGATCGTGAGGCAGCGCGCGCGGCGCTGTTCGGCCTGAAGCAGTTGGAGACGGCCGAGGCGGTCAATAACTTCGGTCATATCCTGCGCACCGGTCTTGCCGCGCATGTCGGTGAGGTGCGGCTCGAGGATATTCGCCCCCGGCTTGAAGCACACGAGGCGGCGGGCAAATTGCTACGCACGCATGAGCCAACGGGAGATCGCGTGCTGCCTCGCGGGCGGTCGTCGCGCGCGACCTGGCGGCTCGAACTCACGCTTACGCAGCATATCGCGCTTGGCCTCGACGATGCCCGGCCGATTGCGTCACATGACCGTCTGCTCGCCGTTCTCGAACAGACCAATCTCAATCTACCTCAGCAGCGGGCGCTGGTCGAGATCGCGACCAGCCGCGACCGGATCGCCGGGCTGCATGGCGTTGCCGGGTCCGGCAAATCGACTTTGGTCAAAGTGCTGGGCGAAGCCGCAGAGCCGGGGACCGCATTCATCGCATTGGCCCCGACATCGTCCGCGGCAGCGGGGCTCGGAAAGACCGCAGGATTCGAATCGCATACCGTTGCGAGCTTTGTCGCGCGCGGCGGTCATGGCGTGACCGACCGCCATGTCCTGGTGCTCGACGAAGCGGGGCAGCTCAGTAACCGACAGGCCAGGCGGCTTCTCGAGATCAGTAGGACGACGGGTGCGAGGCTCTTGCTGATCGGTGACGAAAAACAGACCGGAGCGATCGAGCAGGGCAAGCCTTTCTGGCTCATGCGCCGGCTGGGGCTTCCGACCGTCGAACTGACCGAGACTGTCCGCCAGGAAACCCAATCGATCAAGGATGCCGTCGCTTACGCCCGGGCACGCAATTATGCGGATTCGCTGGCCAAGCTCGATCGGGTCGCGACGGCCGCCGACAACGAGGACATGGCGAAACAGGTCGTCGCTGCCTGGACTCGGCTCAAGCCTGCGTCTCGCGCGGGCACTAACGTCCTGGTGCTGGACAACGCGACGCGGCTGATCGTCAACACCAAGATCAGGGAGGCGCTGCGGGACGAGAACGTCCTCGCCGCGGAAGACACCCGGCTTTCAATCCTGTCGCCCGCTGGCCTGACCGATACCGAGAAGCATATGGCGCGCTTCTATTCGGGCGGACAGGTCGTGCGCTTCGATCGGGACATTGCCGGCGCCGGCATTGCCCGCGACATTGAATATCGGGTGATCGGGCTGGGGCGCGAAGCCAACGGCCGTCAGATCGTGCGGCTCGTCGACGAACACGGGCTGATCGTTCGATGGGATCCACAATCCACGGCGGCACGACGCATCAATGTTTTCGATCGCGACGAGCGGGATCTGGCCGAAGGCGACCGCATTCAGTGGCGGCTCGTGAACAGAGAACTCGACCTGCGCAACGCCGAGCGCGGCACGGTCGAGAAGCTTGAAGGCCATATTGCGACGATCCGCTGGGACCGGAAGGCGGAACCGCAGCAAGTCGATCTCGGCGTCCACAAAACATGGGACCACGGTTACGCCGAGACCGTCTATTCCGCGCAGTCGAAGACCTATCCAAGGGTGTTCGTGCTGGCGCCGGTCGAATCGCCGCTGGTCAATGGGCAGAATTACTACACCGCCATCACGCGCGCCCGGTACGGTGCGAGGCTGTGGACCAACGATCCCGAGCGGCTGGTCGACAAGCTTGAGCGTTTCTCGGGCGAGAAGACCTCGACGTTGGAAGGGCTGGGACGGCTGCGCCAGGATCGCGCGCAGGTGTTCGCCGACCGGCACCGCGATCGCCTGGAAACCCTGCGGACCGAGCAGCAGAACGAGCGCGCCGCACTTCGTGAGACCGCGCTCGAACGTGAACTTCGTCGCTACAACCGCGCCGAACGACCTCCGGCCGGCATTGCCGAGCAGCTCGCGGAGCGCGGGCGCAATCTGGCGGGGGCCCTCGACCGCTTTCTCGTGCGCATCCTTGATCGCGCGGAGTGGGGCAACGCCGATCGAGACCGACAGGTCGCGAACCAGCCAATCGAGCATCAGCCACAACCGTCGCAGGGGCACGAACGATGAATACGTTCCTCCGCCGCGCTATCGTGATCGCACCCGCCGCTTTGATTTTTGGAGCGTCACCGGGGCTCGCACGACCCCTCGACCCGATGGCGGAGCAGGCGATTGCCCAATGCATCCGGCAAGCGGCACAGGGCAGGCCCTGGCTTGAGAAGACCCTATGGGGCCTTCGTGACCAGGAGGCTGGCTGGATCGGCGCTGAGGTGCCTAATGCCGATGGCTCACATGACCTTGGTCCGCTTCAGATCAACAGTTGGTGGGTACCGCGAATCGCGGCCCGGATATCGCGACCGGAAGCGAATGTCAGACATTGGCTGAAATTTGACCCGTGCTTCAATGCGGAGGCCGCGCGCTGGATCTTCCTAGTCGGGCTGAGCCCGAGCGGTGATTACTGGAAGGCGGTTGGCCTGTACCATAGCCCCGTCGAATGGCGCCAACAGCGTTACGCGAATTTCGTGGCGAAACGTATCGCTCGCAGATTCGATCAGGAGAAGCTCCCAGTTCGTGGTGGCGCCGTTGACGCGCGCAATGAGGCCGCAACGGCTCGCATTGAGCGATGAAAAAGCGGCGGCCCCTCCGCCCAGTCACGGGCACCTCTGACTTGGAAGGCATGCGTCCGATCACGGTGAGGATACCGGGAGCGGTCAAGCTGACAGGCATGAGCCGGTCGAGACTCTACGAATTGATCAAGGAGGGGAAAATCGAAGCGATCAAGGATCGGGGCACGACATTAATTACCGTCGAGAGCCTCGAGCGATTTATTGATCAGCGTCGGCTTGAAGCGCGAGATCCCGCTGGTATGCGCACTCAGACTTAGCCTTGCTATCCTCCGCCGGGGCCAGTCGCCTCCAAAACGGAATCTAGGGTCAGGACCTATTAATTTGGTTTGAGATGTGATTCACGGTCTCCGATGAAGGAGGTTGTGATGGGTGATTTGTTTCTGCTGAGCGAGCGTCAGATGGCGCGGATATCGCCGCATTTTCCGCTGTCGCACGGGGTGCCGCGGGTCGACGACCGGCGCGTTGTGAGCGGCATCGTCTACGTGATCCGCAACGGCCTCCAGTGGAAGGACGCGCCGGCTGGCTACGGCCCGCACAAGACGCTCTACAACCGTTTCATCCGCTGGAGCCGGCTCGGCGTGTTCGATCGCATCTTCGCCGGGCTCGCCGGCGGGGGGCCAAAGCCCGAGCGCATCATGATCGACGCGACCCATCTGAAGGCCCACCGCACGGCGGCAAGCCTGCTCAAAAAGGGGATGTTCCCCGCCGTATCGGGCGCACCAAGGGGGGATTGAACTCCAAGTTGCACGCCGTCTGCGACGGTGATGGACGGCCGCTCATCCTGCTTCTTTCGGAAGGTCAGATGAGTGACCACAAAGGCGCCCGTCTCGTGCTCGACGCCTTGCCGCCAGCGGCCCATCTGATCGCCGATCGCGGCTACGACAGCGCCTGGTTCCGCGAGGAACTGGAAGCCCGAGGCATCGAGCCGTGTATCCCGTCGAGCCGAAGCCGCAAAGTCCCATACGCCTACGACACGGTGCTCTACCGTCAACGCCACAAGGTCGAGAACCTGTTTGCAAAGCTCAAGGACTGGCGACGCATCGCCACGCGTTACGACCGCTGTGCTCACACCTTCTTCTCGGCAATCTGCATCGCAGCTGCCGTCATCTTCTGGCTTTGATCAATGAGTCATCGTGTAATTTGTGGCTGCTTCCTCGGGCCGGCTGAGCGGCGCATCTTCTGGTTGTCGAAGCCTGAAGAAAGGAAGCAGCCATGAAGCACTATGCCGGAATCGACCTGTCGATGGAAACATCGCACGTCTGCGTCGTCGATGCCGATGGACGCAAGGTCGGGGCGCAATGCGTGGACAGCACGCCGGCGGCGATTGCGGCCGCGTTGGAGTGCTATGGGCCTGTCGATCGCGCGGTGATCGAGACGGGCCGGATGACGCCATCGGTCGCACTTGGCCTGCGCGAACTCGGCGTCGCGATCGTGTGCATCGACGCACGACAGGCACATCAGAGCCTGAAGGCGATGAAGGCCAACAAGACCGACCCACACGACGCGGCCGGCTTAGCGCAGCTAGCGCGCACCGGATTCTACAAGGAGGTGCATGTCAAATCGCCGGCGGCTCATGGCGTGCGCAGCGTGATCACTGCGCGTGGGCATCTGGTCGAAGCACGCGTTCGGCTCGACAACACCATCCGCGGCCTGTGCGCCACCTTCGGGATCAGGCTGGGCATCGGTCAGGGCGAGCGGTTCCTCGCGCGGATGCGGGAGGCAGTCTCCATTCCGGGGCTCAGCGAAGCGGTGGCAGCGCTGCTCGGCGTGCGCAAGGGGCTGGTGGAAGAGATCAGGCAACTGGATCGCCAACTCAAGGCGATCAGCGCAGCGTCTCCGGCGTGCCAGGCCCTGATGAGCATCCCCGGCGTCGGCGTGCAGACCTCGGCCGCGTTCGCCGCTGCGGTCGATGACGCGGCGCGGTTCAAGCGATCACGGACGGCGGGTGCCTACTTCGGCCTCGTCCCGCGCCGACACCAATCGGGCGAACTCGACTGGACGGGGCGCATCACGAAACAGGGCGACGGCACGGTACGCAAGCTGCTGTACGAAGCGGCCAACTCGATCCTGACGCGCACGCGACAGAACTTCGCCCTGAAGAGCTGGGCACTCAAGATCGTCAAGCGGCGCGGCCTGCGAAAAGCTCGTGTCGCACTCGCTCGCCGTCTCGCCGTCATCATGCATGCCATGCTGCGTGACGGCACCTTGTTCGAAGCCTGAGATGAGATAGAATACCAATGCCAGCGGTGATGCTCTCGAGTTGACCCGATGGCGGTGTCCCGTGAGGGAACGCAGGGACGGACGATCTGCGAAGGTTAACGGATGAGCCGTTGAGCCCGCGTCGAGTCAATGCAACGTCCGACCTTGTGAGACCCGATACAGCACCACCAGCCTCTGGGTCGGCGAGTGCGGACAGATCCTTGAAACCCTCAAGGGACAACCGCCGAACTACTGCAAATTACAGATCCTGAGCCTAGCTGCTGCCTGCAGCCGACCTCGGAAAAATGCTCGGGAGGCTGACAAATGGCTTGGGCGAATCAATCAATCCAACGTCCGAAACATTGGAGCCGAATCGCTTAACCCGAAGGTGGACAAGTAGGTGCTCGTTCGCCCGGAACGTCGCAATTTTGGGGGAGGCTCTGCCCACCAGCGTACCGCCGATCGAACGAAATATGTCCAGCTGCATCCATGCTTGTCCGAGCGCTTCTATTACACGAAATTACACGATTTCGTATAATCGAGCTTCGAAATTCGCGCTAAGTGATTGAAATTGCTGGTGACCCCTACGGGACTCGAACCCGTGTTTTCGCCGTGAGAGGGCGACGTCCTAGACCGCTAGACGAAGGGGCCATCTTGCAGGTGGAGGCGGGCGCTTAGGGCCCGCCGCGCGCTGCGTCAAGCTGCAGCTTTGCGACGCTCCGCCATTTCGGTGTTCAGCATCTCGGCGAGCAGGAAAGCCAGCTCCAGGCTCTGACTGGCGTTGAGGCGCGGGTCACAGTGAGTATGGTAGCGGTCTGCCAGCGCCTGTTCCGTCACGTCGATCGCACCGCCAGTGCATTCGGTGACGTTCTGCCCGGTCATCTCCGCATGAATGCCGCCGGCGTGCGTGCCCTCCGCCCGATGGACCGCAAAGAAGCCGCGGACTTCGGCGAGAATTCGCTCGAACGGCCGCGTCTTGTAGCCAGTGGCGGCCTTCACGACGTTGCCATGCATCGGGTCGCAACTCCATACGACCGGATGCCCCTCGCGTGTCACCGCGCGAAGCAGGCGCGGGAAGGCCGCCTCGATCTTGTCATGACCGTAGCGCGTGATGAGCGTGATTCGGCCTGGCGTCCGCGCCGGATTGAGCAGATCGAGCAACCGCAACAGTGCGTCCGCCTCCAGGCTCGGTCCGCATTTCACACCGATCGGATTGCCGACACCGCGCAGGAATTCCACGTGCGCCGATCCCTCGAAGCGCGTCCTGTCTCCGATCCACAGCATATGCGCGCTGGTGTCGTACCAGTCCCCGGTCAGCGAATCCTGCCGGGTCAACGCCTGCTCATAGGGGAGCAGCAGCGCCTCATGACTGGTGTAGAATTGCGTCTGGGCAAGTTGCGGCACGGTTTCGGGATCGAGCCCGCAGGCAGCCATGAACTCCAGCGCCTCGCCGATACGGTCGGCCGTTTCGGCATATTTCGCGGCCCACGGCGACCGGCCCATGAAATCGTGCGTCCAGCGGTGAACCTGATGCAGATTCGCGTATCCGCCGCCGGCGAAGGCGCGCAGCAGATTCAGCGTCGCGGCTGATTGACTGTAGCCCTGCACCATACGCGCTGGATCGGGGATGCGCGATTCGGGGGTGAAGGCGATGTCGTTGACGTTGTCGCCGCGATAGCTCGGCAGTTCCACGCCATCGATCGTTTCGGTCGGCGCGGAACGCGGCTTGGCGAACTGGCCCGCCATACGGCCCACCTTCACCACCGGCAGTTTCGAGGCGAAGGTGAGCACCACCGCCATCTGCAGGATCACGCGGAAAGTGTCGCGAATGTTGTTCGGGTGAAATTCTGCGAAGCTTTCCGCGCAATCGCCACCCTGCAACAGGAAGCCCTTGCCCGCCGCGACGCGCCCCAGATCGGCGGTGAGGTTGCGCGCCTCGCCCGCGAAAACCAGCGGCGGATAGTTGCCAAGCTGATCCGTTGCCGCCTTCAGCGCGGCGGCGTTCGGATAATCGGGAAGCTGGCGCGCCTCATGCGAAGTCCAGCTATCGGGGGCCCAATTGGCGGCCATGGCAAACTTTCCGTCGATACAAAGAGCAATGGAGTTGCGCGCGATAGCGCCGCAACGCAACGAAGGAAAGCTCCGGCTGGGCGAAGCTACATAATGCCGGCGTAGCTGCCGCCGTCGATCAGCAGGCTTTGACCCGTTATATAGCCCGCGTGCCGGGAGCACAGGAATGCGCAGGTTGCGCCGAACTCCGCCGGATCACCGAAACGGCGCGCAGGGACGCGCTCGCGGCTTCGGCGCTCGGCTTCCGCCTCATCGACCCCCTGCGCCTGCGCGGCGAAGCGATGAACTCCCTCCAGCCGGCGCGTCGCGAACAGGCCCGGCAGCAGAAAGTTGATCGTCACGCCCGATGCGACCACCTGCCGCGCGACGCCGGCGAGGAAACCGGTGAGCCCGATCCGCGCGCCGCTGGACAGGTCGAGGCCGGGGGTGGGCGCCTTCACCGAGGCGGACGTGATGCAGACGATCCGGCCGAAGCCGCGTTCAACCATGCCGTCGATCACCTGTTGCACCATGCGGATCGGCGTTACCATGTTCGCATCAAGACCCGCGTGGATCGCGTCGCCATCGAGTTGACGGAAATCGCGCAGTGGCGGGCCGCCATTATTGTTGACGAGGATATCGACCGCGCCGGCGGCGGCGACCAGCGCCCGTTGTACATCGGCATCGGCGATATCGCCCGCGATGGCCTCCACCCGAACGCCCGTTTCGTCGCGGAGGGCCTGCGCGGTTGCGTCGAGCGCCTCAGCATCGCGACCGTTGAGCACCAGGGTGCAGCCCGCCCGCGCCAGTTCGGCGGCGCAGGCACGGCCCAACCCATGGCTGGATGCGCAGACGATCGCCGTCTTGCCTTCGAGTCCCAAGTCCATGCGCGCCCTCCCATTGTAGGGCAACGCGCATGGACTTTCTCAGCCTCGTTGTGAAGCCAGCCAGTTGCCGTGGAACCCTGGCGGAATGCGATGCGGCACACGGACGCTTGCGACTGGCGTGCCCGAAAAGTCGCGCGCATCGATGATGGCGAGATCAGTCGTTTCGTTGGGCAGATCGATTACCAGCCCTACCAGCCACCCCTCATCCTCCGCCGCATCATCATGCGCCGGCACGAACACGAATTCGCCGGGATAACGGCCCACGCCGAAATCATGCGTGTCACGGATGCCCGTCTCCAAATCGTGCTTGTAGAGCCGGGTCGCGCCAACGAAGCGCTCGTCCGGCGAATCGGGCAGCGCCATCGTGTAAGCGTAGCGATAGGGCTGGCCGAAGCGGCGTTCGTCCGGGCGCGGGAATTCCTGTGGGCTGCTGTCTATCGTGCTGCGGGCCACGCGCCGTGCGTGTGGATCGATTGTCCAGCGTTCCAGGCCCATGTTGCGCCCGTTCGGCCCCTCCGTTCCGTCTGCGAACATGGTCTCGTAGGCGCAAACGTCCATAACCACCCGACCATCTTCATCGTCATAGGCGTTTGCGACGTGGAACACGTAAGCCGGATCGACGTCGCACCAGATCACGTCCGTCGCTTCGCCGTTTCGCGGCAGCAGCCCGACACGCGCGCGATGCTCAGGGTTCCATCGGTAGGGGAAGCGATGCCCGCCGATCAGCGCCCTCATCGAGAAGGTGACGGGCAGATCGAGGATCACCGCATAGCGAGCAGTGATCGCGCAATCGTGGATCGACGGCCCGTGCTGTACCGGGATCGGCAGCTCGCGGGTCACCTTTCCATCAGCCGAGATGACGACGTGCCGGATACTGTTGGGCTCTGTCGCCTCATAGGCGATCGCGTGGTTTTCCCCGGTTAGCGGATCGAGATGCGGGTGCGCGGTGAACGAGCCTTCAAGCGTGCTATCGAATGGATTGTATGTCTGTTCGTCCAGCGTGTGGTTCAGCTCGACCGGATAGCTGCCCGCCTCCACCAATGCCCAGGTGCGACCGGCGATATCGACGACGTTGGTGTTGACCGTATCGAACCCGCCGTGTCGCGGGCCGGGCGCGGGTGTCTCGCCTAGCGCCCCAGCAACCGTTCGCGATCGTATCCAGCGATTGCGGTACCATAGCGCCTTGCCGTTCTTCAGCGCGATGCCGTGGACCATGCCGTCGCCGACGAACCAGTGATAACCAGCCGGATCGGGGCTGACCGGATTGGGACCGATCCGCAGATAGCGGCCGTCGAGCGCTTCGGGGATCGTGCCCGTTACCGGCAGATCGACCAGCGTCATCTCGCCACTGAGCGGCTGGTGGATGCCGGTGAGAAAGGGATGATCGGTTTTCGGCAGGTGCTTGCGATTGAAATCAGCCACCATTCCCACGCCCTTGGTGACAACGGAGCGGATCGCGGTTTCTACGGTTCCGGCCATGACGAGTCTCCAGTGTGAACGCCGTAAACATACGCTCAATGTAAGCGTTGTCAACATTTGGCCTGTCGCGAGTATCGAGCGGGATACGCTTTTGAATTGATTTATTCTTCACCTAGAGGGGCGTCGCGCGGCTCTGGTCGCGCACGGCGTCGTCGGGGTAATCTATCGGGCTATGACTATCCGTCGCGTCCGGCGCTCGACATCTTCGACCGTTCTGGCGACGAGATTGCAACGGCAGCGCTGACCAGACTTTTCCGGCCGGGATGGACGAACAACGTGGCTTGCCGCAGAGGGTGGAGGCGTTACCGTTGCTGTAGCCGGGAAAAAGGGGAATCGATGTCTGGGTGCCTAGCCTACCGGCCCGCGCTGCTTGTCGCGGCGAGCGTTCTGGCAAGTGTGGGCGGCGCGGCCGAAGCGCAGGGCACATGCACCGATATCGTCGCAAGCGGCGTGCATTGCGCGATCGACATGGGCCTGGCGGGCTATACCGCACCTGCCGTTCGGGCCGTGCCCACGCTGACGGGCGCGCTGGAGCCGCTCGCGGTTCCCGCCGCGCTGCGGATCGTGTCCACCTACGAAGAGCAGCAGGCTGCGCCCCCACCGGGGGAGCGTCCGCCCGTACCGGATCGTGAGGCGGGTCAGCGCGACGTTGTCGTAACCGGGCGCAGCAACTGGGAAGCACCGGATCCGCTGGCGAGCGTGAACCTCAAATCTTTCGAGGTGACGGAAGCGGTGGACAAGGCGGTGATCGGGCCCCTCGCGCTGGCCTATCGCGATGCGGTGCCCAAGCCGATCCGCGATGGCGCGCACAATTTTCTCTACAATATGCGCGAGCCGGTCGTTTTCCTGAACTTCATCCTGCAGTTGAAGATCGGGCGCGCGCTCGAAACGGTGGGGCGGTTCGCGGTCAACACCACGGTGGGGGTTGCGGGCATTTTCGACATGGCGAAGCGCAAGCCGTTCAAATGGCAGCGGCGCAGCAATGGTTTTGCCAACACCTTCGGGTTCTACGGTATCAAGCCCGGCCCGTTCCTGTTCCTGCCGATCGTCGGCCCGACCACGCCGCGCGACCTGATCGGCGGTGCGCTGGACCGGCTGATCTTCCCCTTCGTCTATGGGAAGCGGATCACGCGGCCGGCATTCGCGGTGCCGTTCGCCGTGGTCGGCGCGCTCGATCATCGGGCTGATTTCGACGATACGCTGCACCAGTTGCATGACGGCCAGTCCGATCCCTATGCCCGCTCGCGCGATTTCTACCTCCAGCGCCGCCAGAACGAGATCGACGAACTGAAGGGCAGGGGGCAGAAGAATTCCAGCCCGATGTCCGAAGCGCCGACCCGGCCAGTGACGGTGAAGAAGCGCAGCGGAGAACAGCCGGTGGAAGAGCATCCGCAACCGCCGCCCGGTGAAGCGCCGCGCTGACGCGCGTTAGCTAGGCTCTGCCGCTGCGCTTTCCATCGCGAGCGTGCCGGTTTCGCGCGTTTCCCGCATGGTCAGGTAAACGATCAGCGAGAGGCCGATCATCGCAGTGACGTACCAGTAGAAACCGTTCTCTGCGCCGATATACTTGAACCACAGCGCCACATATTCGGCCGTGCCGCCGAACAGCGTATTGGCGAGCGCATAGGGCAGCGCGACGCCCAGCGTGCGGATCTCGGCGGGGAACAGTTCCGCCTTCACCACCGCGTTGATCGAGGTATAGCCGGTCACGATCACCAGCGCTGCCATCACGAGCAGGAGGGCGTGGAGCGGGTTCGATACCGTTTCCAGCGCGTGGAACAGCGGCACGGTCGATAACGCTCCGGCGACGCCGAACGCGATCATCAGCGGTTTCCGCCCGATCCGATCGGAAAGCGCGCCCGCGACCGGCTGTAGCAGCATGTAGAAGAACAGCGCCGCCGTCATCACGCGCGATGCCGTCTGTACGGAAAAGCCAGAGGTGTTGACGAGGAACTTCTGGAGATACACGCTGTAGGTGTAGAAAGCGACCGTGCCGCCCGCCGTCAGCGCCATCACCAGCAACACTTCACGCGGGTGATCCCGGATCAGCGTCAGGCTGTTGGCGCGCGTGGTGCGCCGCTCGCCCAGACGACGAAAGGAATCGGTTTCCGACATGCCGCGACGCAACCAGAATACCGCGATCGCGAGCACGCCGCCGATCGCGAACGGGATGCGCCAGCCCCATGCGTGAAGCTGATCCTCGCGCAGCACCATCTGCAGCACGAGCAACACGCACAAGGCCACCAGCTGGCCGGCGATCAGCGTGACATATTGGAAGCTCGAGAAAAAGCCGCGATGCTTCTGCCCCGCCATCTCGCTGAGATAGACCGCGCTCGCGCCATATTCACCGCCGACCGACAAGCCCTGCATCAGCCGTGCGAGCAGCAGTATCGCCGGCGCGAGCAGCCCGATCGTCGCGAACGAAGGGGTGATCGCGATCAGTAGCGATCCAGCGCACATCAGTGTCACTGACAGGCTCAGCGCCGCGCGCCGCCCGCGACGATCCGCATACAGGCCCATCATCCACGCGCCGATCGGCCGCATCACGAAACCGACCGCGAAGATCGCCGCGGCGTTCAGCAATTGCGAGGTGCGATCGGTCGCCGGGAAAAAAGCGGGCGCGAAATACAGGGTGAAGGCGGCATAGACATACCAGTCATACCATTCGACAAGATTGCCCGCCGATCCCGCGACGATCGACCAAAGGCGCGCGCGCGCGGATCTCGGGGCTGCATCGGCGCCGGCGGCGTGATTCATGTCGTTTGGCCTTTCCGGGTCGCTATGGCGCGGGCGCGCGGCACCGAACGGTAGCGCCCCGGCGGGCACGCGCAACTGCCGCGAGGTGTCGCGCCCCTGCAAATGTGCATGCAGTCGTCGATCGATAGTGGCGCACCCGCCGCGTTCATGGGATTTCGCGCGGCATGAGCGGATTCGATCGACGCGATATCTTTGCCCAGGCGTGGCCGATCATCCTTGGCCAGGCGCTGGTGCCGCTGGTCGGGGTGGTGGATACGGCGGTGATCGGGCGTACCGGCGACGCCGCGATGCTGGCGGGTGTCGCTTTGGGGGTCACGACCGTCAGCTTGATCTTCTGGACCTTCGGCTTCCTGCGCATGGGCGTGACCGGCCTCAGCGCGCAGGCGCTGGGCGCTGGCGACGCGGCGGAATTGCGTGTGCTGCTGGTGCGGGCGCTGTTGCTCGGCATCTTGCTCGGAGCGGCGCTGCTGCTGCTTTCGCCGCTAATCGTTCCGACTGCGCTGGAACTGATGCACGTGCCAGCGGCGGCGGCGAGGGCCGCGCACGACTTTACGGCGGCGCGCCTGTTTGGTGCGCCGGCGGCGTTGGGCTTCTATGTGCTCAACGGCTGGTTGCTCGGCCTTGGGCGCACGCGGCTGGCGCTGGCGTGCCAGGTGGCGTTCAACGGCGTCAATATCGTGCTCGACGTGCTGTTCGTCGCCGGGCTGGGGCTTGGCCCGTGGGGCGCTGGCATCGGCACCTCGATCGCTGAATGGATCGCGCTGGGAAGCGGCTTGTGGGCCGCGCGGCAGGTGCTGGGATCGAGTTGGTGGCGGATTGGGCGACCAACGATATTCGCGCCGGGAGCATTCCGCCGCCTGCTGTCGGTGAACGCGGATATCATGATCCGCACTGTGGCTCTGTTGCTTCTGTTCACCTGGTTCACCCGTTCCGGCGCGCGGCTGGGCGCGGTGCCGCTTGCCGCCAATCATGTGTTGATGCAGTTCGTCAGCGTCAGCGCGTTCGTCCTCGACGGCTTCGCGTTCGTCGCCGAGGCGCGGGTTGGCGCGGCGATCGGGGCGGGATCGCGCGCCAACCTGCTGCGTGCCGCGCGGCTTACGGGTGAATTCTCGCTGGCGGGCGGCGTGTTGTTCGCTGCCGGCATCGCGGCTGGCGGCCCGTGGCTGATCGCGCTCATCACGCGCGACCCGGCGGTGCAGGCGCAAGCTATGGCGATGTTGCCATTCTGCGCGCTGGTGCCGCTGATCGGGATGCCGAGCTGGTGGCTGGATGGCATCTTCATCGGCGCGACGCGCGGGCGAGCGCTGCGAAATGCGGCGCTGCTCGCGCTGGCGCTCTATCTCGCGACCGACGCTTTGCTCCGGCGGCACGGTGTCGCCGGCGTCTGGATCGCGCTGCTGGCCAGCTATCTCTACCGCGCTGCCGCGCTCGGTGTGCGTTTCCCCCGGTTGCTGCGGGAAACGGGGAGCGACTAGACGGCGAGAGTGGGGATTAGCCGATCACGCACTTCGCGTTTGAGGAATTTGCCGCTGGCGTTGCGCGGCAGCGCTTCATCCAGCAGCCAGATGTGGCGCGGCACCTTATGCCTGGCCATCAGCACCGAGCAATGATCGCGCAGTGCATCGAGCGTGATGCTCTCGCCCTGTTTGAGCACGACCGCCGCGCCAACCTCTTCGCCCAGCCGTTCATCGGGAATGCCGAACACGCAGCATTCCGCGATCGCAGGATGCCGATAGATGCCCGCCTCCACCTCTGCGCAATAGACGTTCTCGCCGCCGCGCAGCACCATATCCTTCTTGCGATCCACGACGAAGATGAAGCCGTCCTCGTCGATCCGCGCGATATCGCCGGTATGCAGCCAGCCATCGGTGATCGTGGCGGCTGTCGCCTCGGGCCGGTTGATATAACCCTTGATGACGGCGGCGCCCTTCACCCACAATTCGCCGATCGCGCCCTGCGGCACCTCGTTCCCGTCATCATCCACGCACTTCGCCTCGAAGCTGGGCATGGGGGGCCCGGCGCTGTCGGGCTTGTCGACGAAAAAGTCCCCGGCGACGGAGGTGATGATGCCGCACGTCTCGGTCATGCCATAGCCGGTGCTGGGACGCGCGCTGCTTACCTGCGCCTCGATCTTCAGCACGAGATCGGGGGGCACCTGCGCGCCACCGCCGGAT
Source organism: Sphingomonas sp. TX0543 (assembly GCF_048565505.1). Classification (NCBI taxonomy): domain Bacteria; kingdom Pseudomonadati; phylum Pseudomonadota; class Alphaproteobacteria; order Sphingomonadales; family Sphingomonadaceae; genus Sphingomonas; species Sphingomonas sp. TX0543. Next base: position 3,084,407 of record NZ_JBLZUS010000002.1, on the reverse strand, counting down.
AAAGCCACCAGGCTGGAGGTGTCGGTGGCAGCGAAATCGGGGTGATTGATAAGTTCACGCGCCATCGTCGGCACACCGCTCATCGAGCTGACCCTTTCACGCTCGATCAGGCGCAGCGCCTCGCCCGCATCCCAGCGATACATCAGCACCAGCTTGCCGCCGGCCGCGGTAGTCGCATAGCTGCCGCAATTGTTGGCGGTGACGTGGAAAAGCGGCGTGGTCAGCAGCGTTACCGGCGGCGCGGGAGGTTCGGCGGGCGGCGCGATGCCGGTCGCGCGTTGCATCGCCAGCGCCGTCGATGCACCCGCGAACATGATGTTGAACAAATTGGTGAGGCAGCCGCGGTGGGTTAGCTGCGCGCCCTTGGGAAAACCGGTGGTGCCCGAGGTATAGAAGATGCAGGCGTCGTCGTCGGGATCGACCGCCGCATCGGGCATCTCGCCGCCGTGCGCCGCGACCTGGGCCCAGGTCGTGATCTGCGGCGAGGCACGCAAGGCCGAGTCCGGCACCCGCACGCCGACAAGGGTGACAGTGCCTGCAAGCTCCGGTCGCTCGTTGAAACGCGCCAGGCGTTCGGCATCAAGGAACATCACCTTTGGCCGGGAGTCGGCGAGCGCGTAGGCCATTTCCTCACCGGTCCACCACGCGTTCATGCCAACGGCGGCCACGCCGATCGATACGCATGCCCAGTAGACAAGCAACCATTCGGGATAGTTGCGCATCGCGATCGCCACGCGGTCGCCGGGACGCACCCCTTGCGCCCATAGCCATCCAGCCACCGCATTCACCCGCACGTGCGCCTCGCGATAGGTGATCCGCTCGTCCTGATAGACGAGATAGGGGCTGTCGCCGAACTGCGCGGTCGAGAGCCACATGTCGCGCACCGAATTCGGCAGGTTCTTGTACGCGCGCAGACGGTGGCCCAGAACGTCCGCCTCCACGATCTCAAACGGACCGCCAGGACCGGTTAGTTCACGACGGGCTTGCAGAAGCTCAGTATAATGCACTCTTCGATCCTCTCGCTTGGCGCGCTTCAGCCCTCGAACCCCACGAACACCGCCGTTTCGCTCACCGCCTTCCGGTTCGACACCACGGCGTTCGCGGGGAAATCATCATCCGGCCAGCCGAGCGCGATGCTCTTCAGGATCACCTGATCCTCGCGGATGCCGGCATGCTCGCGCACTACCGGGGATTGCATGATCCCCTGGCTGTTGATGACCGTGCCCAGCCCGCGCGACCATGCCGCCATCACCAATGCATTGGTCACGGCACCGCAATCGAACGGGGTATCGTCGCTTCCGTCGAGGACGCGATCATAGGTGACGATGATGCAGACCGGGGCATCGAACTGCCGGAAACCGCGCATCACCCAGTCTTGCCGAAGCGCCTGATCGTCGCGGGCGATGCCCATCGCGCCGAACAGCTGCTTGGCGACATCCACCTGCCGTTCGCGATGCGGCCCGGCAAATGGCTGGCCGGTGCGGAATTCGCGCGATTGCGGCACGCCGGCGGCCATGCGCTCGCTATTGCCCAGGCGGATGCGATCGAGCGGCGCACCGGTGATGACGTAGAAATTCCACGGCTGCGTATTCATTGACGAGGGCGCGCGGGTGGCGAGCGCGATGATCTCCTCGATCAGCGCCCTTGGCACAGGATCGGGCTTGTATCCGCGAATGCTCCGGCGACCCAGCACGACTTCGTCAAACAGCATAGCTGGCCTCCCCACGGGGCGGCGAGAGGGGCTCGGGGCCGGCCGGCGCGCGCGCACGATACGCTCCGATAGCCAGGGTGCCGCAGCGTGCTTTCATGCTCTCTCCACATTAAGTCTATTCGCTTAATTGTCGAACTGATCCGTGCTGCGCCGGTTTTTGTCAACCTCTCCGCGGCGCCCCTTTTTTTCCGGTCCGTCAGCGAGATGCTGGAAGGTTCGGCGCGCGTCATCAGGAACGGCTGAGTGCCGATCGCGATCGCCACGCCGGGCGCAGGTCGCGCCGTGACTATCCGCATCAGGATATCCTGCCATCGCGCGCGCAGAATCTGACGCGTCGCACCAACAATCCGAACGAGAAAGCGGCGCGTGGGATCGGGATCACGTGGGTGCGGACACTGACGCATCCGATGACGTGGCGCGGATGCGGGACACGTAGCGGGAGGGCTGACCACGCCGGAACGCGGGCCGAAGGTGATCGTCGCCCAATCGGAAGGTATGCTCGCCAAGCAGCGCCGCGTGAAGCCGCTGCTGGCACAGCCCCTGCCGAGGGCAAGCGCGTGGCACGCGAGCGGTTCGGCGTCGGTCCGGCCCCTGCACGGGGACCATGCCTGCATCCGCCTGTCCGGTTGACCTTCGGTTTAGATCAAGCCTGATGCCCAGCTGCGGCGGGCGCTTGTCCGTTCTCAACCGATGCGGAGCATCGCGTCCAGCACCTACGAAGTCGCGTGCGACCACCAAGCGTTACCAGCGACAAAGCTAGTTTTCACGGATGTGCTGCTGCTTGGGGCACAACGCGCGAACTGGACGATGGGTGTTGCTTCCGCTCGATATTACCGTCGAAGGCCTTGTTCTCCAGGCTGACGAAACCGTCGCGGTTCGGCATACGGATCCGCGCGAGGCTTCGCGCATCCAGCCTGGCGTCGGCGGCGACGATGCCATCGATGGAAAGCAGATAGGCTACGAGGGCGTAAACCTCGCGGTCTTTCAGGGACTGTGGTGCGGTGAGGGGCATCGCGCGGCGGATATAGTCGAACAGAGTGGGCGCGTAGGGCCAGTAGCTGGCAATGGTCTTTATCGGCTTCGGGCCGGTGAGCGTATCGATTCCGCCAGTCAGCCGGTCGGCTACTCCACCACGCCCTGCCGGGCCGTGGCATGCGGCGCATTTCTGATTGAAGATTGCCCTGCCTTCAGCGACGGATCCCGTGCCGGCCGGCAGGCCAGTGCCATCCCCGGCGACGGTGATCTCCATCCGGTGGATCACCTCTTCGGAGGCCGGGCGCCCACGTTCTTGATCGCCGATGATCGACGGGAACCTGCCGAGCGAGAGCAATGCGGCGCCGGCCAGGATACCGCCGATAATGACGACCTGTTTAGGCATAGACGTTCATGACCTTGCCCGTCGGATCGACGCGCCAACTCTGCACCGCGTTGCTGTGATAACCTTGACCGCCGCCATATTTGGCGAGCCATAGATCACGCCGGGGCTGCACGGCGCCGGTTTCGTCCGTCGCGCGGCTCATCAGGGTCGCGGGATTGCCGGCCCAGCGCCACGGCATAACAAACCGCGTCAGCGCGTGCGGCAACGCTGCGCCCTCAAGTGCGGCCTCCGCCCAGCTTGCGCCACCATCGGCCGATACCTCAACCTTCCGTATCCGGCCGCGACCCGACCAAGCGAGACCGCTGATCTCGTAATAGCCCGGTCCCGGCACATCGAGCCCGAACGAAGGATGGAGAATGATCGATTTGACGCCCATCCTGAGTGAGAACATGTCGGCCTTACCGTCGGCTCGCAGATCGGTATATTTCGACGTCTCCTCCCGCGAAAAGGCAGGCCCTGCCATCAGCTTCAGGCGCCTGAGCCATTTGATCGAGGCGTTGCCCTCAATCCCGGGCAACAGCAGCCGCATTGGAAAGCCCTGCGCCGGCTCGATCGGTTGACCGTTCTGGAACAGCGCGATCATGGCGTCGTCGAGCGCAATCGACAGCGGAATGCTGCGCGTCATCCCCGCCGCATCGGCGCCCTCCGCCTGTATCCAGCGCGCGCCGGGCGCAATGCCTACCTCGTCGAGCAGCGTCGACAGCTTCACGCCGGACCATTCGGAGCACGATAATAGCCCATTGAGCTGGCCGGCGCTGGCCTGCAATGGCTCCGCCGCACCAAGTCCGCCGCTATTACCCGAGCACTCGATGAACAGGATGCGCGTTTCGCGGCGGTAGCGCAGCAAATCCTCGTAGCGAAACAGCAAGGGTTTGCGCGCCAGTCCGTGGATGAGCAGTTCGTGAGCTGCCGGATCGATTGCTGGAATGCCGTTGTGATGGCGCTCGAAGTGCAGGCCGTTCGGTGTGATCGTCCCCTTCAGCAACTGAAGCGGCGTGCGCGACGAACCGGTGCCGGCAAATGGCAGGTCCGGCACGATGCGCTGGAGCCCATCTGGCGATCGATCACGCCCATCGAACCCTGAAAGCGGTGCGCCGGGCGTGAGCATCGACAGGGGCGATCGCGTGCTGACCGCGGCATGGACGCCCGTAATCAGCCCACCGATAGCCGCCGCGCCGCCAACGAGCAGCGCGCGCCGGTGGAGCAGCCCGCCCCCGGCGACACGCTCTTCAGATTCCTCCCGCAACAGTTCGGCTTCCGGTCATACCTGCGCGGCGCGGGCCAGTTCGCGCTCCACTTGCGAAGGCGTATCGCGCAAGAGCGGCAGAAGCTGATCGCCCTGACGCCCGATTTCCGAAAGATAGGGCGTATCGGACAGAACGAAGTGGTCGATTCCGAGCGCTCGGTATTTATTGAGCGAGTTGGCAACGTCCTGTGCCGATCCGACCAGCCAGGTCGTGCCCGCGCCCCCGCCGCCGTAACGGCCGGGCGCCGTATAGAGATTGTCGTCGAGCACTTCGCCGCGCGAGTGAAGGTCGAGCAATCGCTGCTGACCGACTGCTTTGGATCGGCGATGCTCGTCCACCTGGCCATGCTTGGCGGCCATTTCGTCGACCTTGGCTTCAGCGTCGTTCCAGGCTTGCTCGGTTGTGTCGCGCACCAGCGTCGTAATGCGCAGCCCAAACTGGAGTGGCGGAAGGTCTCGATCCAGGTCGCGGCTCAGCGACTTCAGCCGCGCGATGCGTTCGGCGACGCCATCCAGTGGTTCGCCCCAGAACAGCTGTACATCAGCCTCGGTCGCCGCGACGCGCTCGGCCGCTTCGGACGCGCCACCAAAATAGAGCCGGGGGTGAAGGCGATCACCGCGCGGGGTGATGCGCGGCGCCACGGTCGAGTTGGTAACGCTGAAATGCTCGCTGTCGAACGTCACATCCGTTTCGGTCCACAACCGGCGCACCAGACGCATGAAATCCTTGGTGCGGCCATAGCGATGCGCCTGATCGCCTTCACTGTCGCCATAAGCCGCCAGATTGTCCTGGCCCGAGACGATGTTGATTCGCACGCGGCCTTCGCTCAACTGATCGAGCGTGGCGGCAGCGGAGGCGAAGTTCGCCGGGCGCCAATATCCCGGCCGGATCGCGATCAGCGGTTCAAAGGTTCTGGTTCGCGCGGTGATCGCGGTCGCCACGGTGAAGTGTCGGGGCGGCCCCAGCTGGTGCCAAGCAGCGCGCCCTTCCAGCCATGCTCCTCGAGCGCCACGGCATGGCGCGTCAACGTGTCGAGGCTGCTCGGATCGCCGTCGATGACGTCGCCGCGATGGCCGCCCTCGATCTGGTTGGGGATATACCACAGGAACTCGGTTGGGTTCGACATGGGATTACTCCGTCACTTGCGTATGGGTGGTAATGGCTATTCGAGGCGGAAGCCGAGACGGTGGAGGACGTCGCGCAGCACATGCCGTCCGGCGAGCGAATCGATCCCGCGCACGCGCTGGCTGGCCTGCTGGGACCAGTCGCGCTCGGGCATGTGCTGCTCGCGCTGGAAACTTCGCAGCCGCGCATCGTAGCCAACCGGCAGGCGGGGGCCGCCTTCGAGCGAGCCATAGCGCTCGCGAAACAGCACGGCTTTCTGCGGCAGACGCGGCTTTACCGACGCGCGCGCTGCGGGATCGGGATAGCCAATCGTCAGACCGAACAGCGCGAACGACCGCGGTGGCAGGCCAAGCTCGGCGGCGACCTCAGCGGGGTGATTGCGGATACCGCCGATGTAGCAGCCGCCAAGGCCGATCGACTCCAGCGCGACGACGGCATTTTGTGCGGCGAGCGAAGTGTCGACCGCAGCGAGCAGGAAGCTTTCAAGGAAGTGCAGACCATCAGTGGGCGTTCCCAGTTCCTCGCCGATCTGGCTCAGGCGGTGATGATCGACGATCCAAGCCAAAAGCAGCGGCGCCTCGATGATCTGCTTCTGATTTCCGGCCAGCGCGGCGAGCCGTGCCTTGCGCTCCGGATCCTCGACCGCGACAACGCTCCACGGCTGGAGATTGGATGAGGTGGCAGCCGACTGTGCCGCCGCCGTCAGTAGCTCTATCGTGCCGGACGGCACAGGATCGGGCAGAAAAGCTCGCACCGATCGGTGGGCAAATATGGTGTCGAGCGTCTCGTTCCAGCCGTGCGGAAGGTCGAGTGGCTCGCGGTAGCGATCGTAGAGGCGCTGGCCGAGGCGCGCGTCCATATCGTCCGAAGGATGCGCGTCGGCTCCCGGCCGGCTTAACATCTTGGTCACGTCACCCATTTTGTCCTCCGAGAAATCGAGCGGTGTCGCCGTCGTCCTGACCATCGGCGGGTTCATTCCCGACACCGAGCAATCGGTGGAGCAGATCGCGCAATTCTGTAGTCCGACGATGCCGCGCGATCGCGTTTTCGGGCAGGTCTATGGCCAGATCGGCGGCGATCCGGCCGTTCTCGAGCACCAGTACACGGTCGGCGAGCAGGATCGCCTCATCGATGTCATGCGTCACCAGCAATACGGCCGGCGCGTGCACCGTGATCAGCCGGCGCAGCAACGTGTGCATTTGGATGCGGGTAAGCGCATCGAGCGCGCCAAAGGGTTCGTCGGCCAGCAGGAGTTTAGGCTCACGCACCAAAGCGCGGGCCAGTGCGACGCGCTGCTGCTCGCCGCCCGAGAGTTCGTGCGGCCATGCGCGTTCTCTTCCGGCCAGGCCGACCTCGGCCAGCGCTTCAATGCCGCGGTCACGCCGGCCGGATATCCCCAGCAGCACGTTGTCGAGTATGCGCATCCACGGCAGCAAGCGCGCGTCCTGGAAAATCACGGCGCTACGCCCGGGCAGCCGGATCTCTCCGGTGCCAGCCGCTTCGTGATCGATTTCAGCCAGTGCGCGTAGCAGGGTGCTCTTGCCCGAACCGCTTCGACCGAGCAGCGCGACGAACTCGCCCTGCGCGATGTCGAGATCGATCCCGTCGAGCACACCCTTCAGCGTGAAGGTGCGGACGAGCGCGCGCACCTGCACTGCGGGAAAATCGACATCGGCGGTCATCGGCCGAGCGTCCTGCGCCAGCCTAGCAGGCGTCGCTCCAGCTGCCGCACCAGCGCGTCCGATCCGAAGCCGAGCAATGCATATACGACCAGGCCGACCAGCATCACATCGGTCTGCGCGTAATTGCGTGCGAGCGTGACCATATAGCCAATGCCGCTCGTCGCATTGAGCTGCTCGACCACGACCAGCGCCAGCCATGACGAGGTAACGCTGAATCGCAGTCCGGTCAGAAACCCGGGCAGTGCGCCGGGAACGACGATATAACGCAGGAATTGCCAGCGGCTCAGCCGCAGGGTTTCGGCCAATTCGACATGACGGATGTCGATTGCGCGCAGCGCATTGTGCGTGTTGATATAGACTGGAAAGAAGACGGCAGTCGCGATCAGCGTGATCTTCATCGTCTCGCCGATGCCGAGCCACAGGATCATAAACGGGATCAGGGCGAGGATCGGCACGCCGCGCTTGATCTGCACCAATCCGTCGATAACGTAGCCTCCAAGCAGCGACAGGCCGGAGATCAGGGCCAGCGTCACGCCGACTGCCACGCCAAAAGCCAGGCCGGTCATCGCGCGCCAGGCGGAGATCGACAGATTTTCCTGCAGTCGGCCGTCGCGGATCAGGTCGATTGCAGTGGTGACTGCGGCCCATGGCGGCGGAAGAATACGTGGATCGAGCCAGCCGGTCGCGGACAGGACCGACCAGTAGAGCAGAAGTAGACCCGGCCCCAGCAACACGCCGAAGCGCGCTGGCGTACCGGGGCTGAGGCGCTGCTTGGGCGCGGCAAGGCGATGCCGCGGGCGGAGCGGCGTCGCCGCCTCGGAGAACGGTCCGTGCAACCCTTCGGGATAGGCGTTCATGAGCGATGTCCTTCAGCCGAGGCGGCCGCATCTCCGGCAATGGTTTCGAAGCGGCGATCGAACAGGGTCGCGGCGTCGAGCCGCGGGTGCTTGGTTTCGGGGCCAAGCGTATCGATCGCGGATTGCTCGTAAGCGATCGCGCCGGCCCAGTTGCGCGGTACGGAAACGTTGGCGATATAGCCGGCAAGAACGCGCGCGTCGGCGATCGGCAAGCCACGCTTCCCGGCATAATAGCCGCGCGCCAGCTCTTCTGGGTGTGCGTTGATCCACGCCTGACCCAGCCCCCAATAATGGGCAAAGATGCGAAGCGCCGCCGCCTTGCCGGGATCGGCGAGCGCGGCTTCCGGGACATAGATAGTGCCGCCGTCATCGCGGAACGGTGGGTGCTTGATCACGCGCGCACCGCGCGCGCCATAGTCGCGGACGTAGCGCTGAGCGACGAGATCGGCGCGGATCGGCGCGGCATCCACCGCGCCCGATACCAAAGCGTTGGTGTAAACATCGCCGCCGATGCTTGATGGCAATTCGACGAGCGTCACCTGATCGCGCGGTATGCCTACGGCCTTCAGGGTCTCAATGACGATCTGGGCCTGAACCTGGCTGGGACTGAAGGCGATGCGCTTACCACGCAGATCCGCAAGTGTGCGGATCTTCGCCTCCGGCGCGATACCCAGCACATAGGCTTGGCGGCTGTCGCGGTCGGCATATTCACGGAAGGCGATGATCCGTACCGGTATGCCCGTCCACACGGCGTGGATTGGCGGCACGCTGGCCCCGAAGCCGACATCCAACACGCCTGCATGAAAAGCTTCGGTAACGTCCGGACCGCCGGTGATCTCGGCCCATTCAATGCGGAACGGGAGTTTCCTGTCCCATCCATTATGTTCGAAAACCCACCGCGTCACCGGATCGCCGACCCGCAGCACGACGCCCGGCGGAACTTGCTCGGGTAGCGCAGCGGTCAGCGGCAGGCCGGCCTTGGCCTCGCCGGTGTGACGCACTGGCGCAAACGCGACAAGTGCGGCGATCGACCCGGCCACGACGGTGGCCAGCGTTGCGGAACCCCTGGGCCAGCGAGACGCGGGCGTCGGCATCAGGCGAGGGCAGGCTCTGCCGGCACAGATTTCATCTGTTCGGCCGGATACCGGTCGCCGACGGTGGCGCCGCGCGGGAATGCGGCCTCCAACTCTTCGATCGTGCCTTCGTCGAGGCGGATATCACCTGCCGCCCAATTGTCCTCCAGGTGGGCGATGTGGCGGGTGCCCGGGATCGGCACAACGCCTTTCGACAACACCCAGGCGAGGCTGACGTGCGCAGGGGTCACGCGGAGCCGCTCCGCGACATCCTCGATGGTTCGGCGTCGCAGGCTGTTCGCCGCGACTGCGTTTTCGGTGAAGCGTGGGTGGATGTTGCGGCGGTCGTTCGCTTCCACCGGCCCGGCACCTGCAAGGAACCCGCGACCGAGCGGGCTATAGGCGACGAAGCCGATGCCGAGCTCGCGCGTCGTCGGCAGGATCTCGACCTCGACGTCGCGCGTCCACAGCGAATATTCGCTCTGCAAGGCGGTCAGCGAGGCGACGGCATGGGCGGCGCGTAATTGTGCGGCGCTGGCCTCGGAAACGCCGATACCGCCGATCTTGCCCTCGTCTCGCAGGCGGGCGAGTTGGTCGACTGATTCCTCGATCGGCGTGTCGGGGTCGACGCGGTGGAGATAATAAAGGTCGATGTGGTCGACATTAAGCCGCTTGAGGCTGGCCTCTACGGCTTCGCGCGCCGTCACGTGCTTACCGTCGCGCAGATGTGTAAATTTGCTGGCTATGACCAGACCGTCGCGACGACCTGCAATCGCGCGCCCGAGCAACTCCTCGTTATGCCCATTGCCATAGCCGGTCGCGGTATCGAAGAAGGTTATGCCTAGGTCGATCGCGCGATGCAGCGTGCGGATCGAGTCCGCCTCGTTCGCCTGCCCATAGACGTGCGACAAACCCATAGCGCCAAACCCTTGCGCGCTGACGCCCAGTTTTCCGATGGTTGCCACGTCCGTTTCTCCTTCCCCCCGATGTTGGATCGGTCCTGGAATTGCCGCGATGCAGAAAAACTAAACTCGCGCTCACATTTGCTACTTATCCGATAGGAATAATCTTGATTAGTAAGTCATACTGAATTGATGGGAATTACGTAAGGGGGATTTCGATGGTCCGTTCGCTGTTTGAGCGCGTACTTCTGGCAACCGTATCCACGCTCGCGCTGCCAGCCGCCGCCTGGGCGCAGGAGGGGCCAAGCGCCGAAGCGAGACCGGCGGATGATGGAGACCATCAGCGCGAAGTGCTCGTCACGGCGCGGCGGCGCGCGGAGAACATCAAAGACGTACCGATTTCATTGCAGGCCATCAGTGGCGAGACACTTGAGCGCAAAGGTACGATCGATCTGCAGAGCCTGATCGATCAGACGCCCGGGCTGAATTCGACCGGCGGGAACCCGCGCAACTTCTCGGTGACGATCCGCGGCATAGGCTATGCGCCGACCGCGGCCGATGGGCTGGACAACGCGATCGGCGTCTATTTCGACGGCGTCTACCAAGCCCGTCCTGGGCAGGTGCTCCAGGATCTGGTTGATGTACAGAGCTTTGAGGTCCTGCGTGGCCCGCAAGGCACCTTGTTCGGTCGCAACGCCGCCGCCGGCGCGCTGAATATTACTTTCAACAAGCCCAGCTTCACGCCCAGCCAGACTTTCGAAGTGTCCTATGGCCGCTACAATTTTGCGCAGGCCAAGGCGATTCTGACCGGCCCGCTTAGCGACAACATCGCTTATCGCACCGTGGCGTATGGCACGCGCGCCGATGGCTGGATCGCCACACCGTTTCGGCCTGCCTTCGCCAGCGCGGCCGCACAGAAAGGCATCTTCGCGCCGACGGCGACGACCGACGACAAGACTGCAGGAACGGGACGCTGGGGCATCCGTCAGCAGTTCCTGATCGAGGCCGGCAAACTCAAGGTGAATATCTCCGGCGATCTGAACGTGGAGGATGACAGCTCATCGGGCTTCAGCTCGGGCGGCGGGATCAGCGAGATCTTTGGCCCCGGTAATTGGGGGATAAACACCACGGCGGCACAACAGGCGCGCGTCACGGTGGCGCGAAATGCGCTGAGCCAGTTGGCTAATTTCGGTGGTGTGCAGAACTGGAATCTGGCGGTCGATCCGCGCGTCAACATCACGAACAATTATAATCACATGCATACCACAAACGCCGGGGTGGCGATCACGGCCGACTATGACTTGAGCTGGGCGACGCTGACCTCGATCACGGCATGGCGGCGCTGGTCGTTCGATCCGCCGCAGGACAGCGATAGCTCGCCGGTCGACATCTATAACAATATGGCGATCAGCAAGAGCAACCAGTTCAGTCAGGAAATTCGGCTGACGTCGAAGCGCAAAGGGCCGATCGAGTGGCAGGCCGGCGCGTTCCTTTATTATTCAAAACTCGACGATCACTATGTGATCCACCAGTTCGGCGCCGACGTAATTCCCTGGTACAACGCCTATAACACCCTGGCAGGGACCGCGAACTTCGTACCCATTCCGCTTTCGTTCCGATCACAGCTGACCGGCAAGCAGATCATTGAAGATACGCGTGTGGAGAATCGCAACATTGCGGCATACGGTCAGGCGACCTGGCATATCACCGAGGCTTTGGATCTGACCGGTGGGCTGCGTTACACCTACGATCGCAAGAACGGCAGCAGCCCGGTGGATACCAGCCAGCTGCCGACATCACTCCCGGTCGGCATCACCAATGCACAGCTCAACGCATTCTACAATGCGATCGACGCCGTGCAGCGAAACGCTGGTGTTTCATATACGCTGCCGGGCTATCCTACGGCGGTCGCCGCAACCGGCTATCCGCTCAACATCCGGACGTCGAACGACAATCTGTCGTACACGGCCAGCCTGTCCTATAAGCTTACGCCCGATGTCACTACTTATATCGCCTACGCCACCGGCTTTCAGGCCGGCGGGCTCGATCTCAACAATCGCTCGCTCAATCCGACCGCGCCGCCCGTACAGCCAACCACGACCAGCAATATCGAAGCGGGAGTGAAGGCATCGCTGCTCGATCATCGTCTGACGCTCTCACTGGCCGCCTATCAGGAAAAGCTCGAGGGATTTCAGACGTCGATTTCATTCACGCTCCCCAACGGCACGCCACAACGCGGCGCTACCAATGTGGGCGATATTCGCGCGCGCGGCGTCGAATGGAGCGTCGCCGCCAATTTCGGCGCTGGCCTCCGGCTGACGTTCGATGGAAACTACAACGACGCCATCTATACTCGGGCTCCGTCGCTGCCCGCGCCAGCAGAACTTAGTTATAACGGCATCGCCAATATCGACGCCAAGGGGCAGCGTGCACCCTATTCGCCCAAATGGGCGCTGTCGGTTACGCCGTCCTGGGATGCCAGAATCGGCTCGAGAACGACATTCTACAGCTACGCGCAATATTCCTACACAAGCTCATATGGCACCGGCGTCACACAGTCGATTTACACCCAAGTGCCGAATCAGTTTAATCTCAATCTGCGTGCGGGTTTGCGGCTGGATGACGACAAATATGACATCTCGCTATTCGCAAACAACGCCACCAACGAGCGCAACATCATTTCGCAGGCGTTGTTGGCTGCACCTTCAGGCGCCGGCGTGACCGCGTACCTCGGGCGGACGATCAACTATAACCAGCCGGCTCGCTATGGCATCACCTTCAGGGCCAAACTCTAGAGAACCGGCTTGGGCTCAAGTCCGCCGAATGCCCGTCCATAACGTGATCGGCGGAGTAGCCCAGCGGCGTTGGCTGAATCGGACGCGGCGGCGGATGAGCATCAGTAAATCAAACGCGTTGGCGCTGGCGAAATCGTCGGCGCCAATCGACCGGTGATTCAGCAACAGGTTCGGGCCGTCCGCTTCCTGCCCGAACTCACGGATCGATCTCGCGACCAAGCGTTGTTTGACATCGCCACCGGTGCAGATCCCAAGCGCTGCGGTTTGTGAAAGCGGCGAGCAGACGCTCGGTTCTGGCTGCGCACGGTCAGTTTTTTCGGTCAAGCACCATCCCGAGGGTGCCATCGATCCAGGTATCCTTGTCGGCAATGATAGCCTGGATGGGAAGGGCGGCAGTTTGGACGGCAAGTCCGGGGAGTTTCTTCACCGCAGTGGCGATTGCGAGAAACTCCACCAGGTTGCCGCGATCCGTGGTGGCGAGGGAGGTGCGCTCGAGCGATTATCACTTATCGCGCGCGATCGCCGCGTTCCGCCATGACAAGAGTATGATCCAAACGGGGCACCCGCGATGCCGTCTGGCTCATCGAGGCGGAGCGTTCCCGATGCTTTCTTGAATCAGCGCCGCTTTGCTGAAATCATGAAATGCTTCCTCTAAATCGGCTATCTATCTTGGGAGCTGAAGCCCGGGGCATGGAAGCGCCAGTCGATTTAAACTGCCTGTCGCGGCGGTCGCAAAGCGTCGAACACCATTTCCCGAACATCCACGCGCGCCCTGAGCCTGGCACAAAGCAGCGCCGTTCCGCTGATCTTTCGCTGCACGAAGAGCGTGTCGATGGGTGGGAGGTGCCATGTGGCGCGATCGGCTGCTATCTCCATGCCCTGCTCGCGCAGCACGCCGATGAAAGCGCGATCGCCAAAGTCGAAGGGCCCCTCGCGATTAAGCTCGGAAAGTATGATGTCGACCATCCTGTCAACCAGGGCAGCATGTCGCGAGACCGCGTCGATACCAAGAAATCCAGCCGCGACGGCGGCGTCTCGCACAGCCGCGCGATCCCCTGACAACCCGGCACCAAGCAGCGCGCGATAGCCATCCCGCGTGGCCGCGCTCACTTCTCGTGTGGCACCGAAATCCAGCAGGATGAGCCGGCCGCTCGCGGCTTCGTAACGATAGTTGGCGAAGTTTGGATCAGTTTGCATCAGCCCGAACTCGAACAGCTCGCGTAACACCAGGGCGATTAGTGAACGCGCGGCGGCGTCACGGATCGTCTGCTCCTCACTGACGAGCGATTCGATCGAAACACCCTGGGCAAACGTCATTGCCAGCACATCGCTGTTGGTGAACGCGCGATCGACTGCCGGCACGAGATAGCCAGGGCTGTCTGCAAGCAGTGCGCCGAAGCGATCGAGCTGGTTAGCCTCACGCAAATAGTCCGCCTCCTCATGCAGCTGGCGCTTGGCCTCTGCAAGCAGGGGGCCGATGTCGAGCGTCTTGGGCAGCACGCCGGAAAGGCGAAGCAGCGTCGCAACATTGTCGACGTCGGCGTCGATGCTCGCCCGAACGCCCGGATACTGGACCTTGATCGCGAGGTCGCGCCGATCAGGCGTCACGGCCCGATGCACTTGCCCGATCGAGGCTGCGGCGATCGGCGTCGCGTCGAACCTGGAAAAGCGCCGCCGCCAGTCTTTGCCCCATTCCCTGGCTAACACCTGCTGCAACTGCGCCGGGGGCATGTGATGCGCGCGGTCGCGTAGTCGCGCCATGATCTGCGTGAGCTCGGCGGGCAGAAAATCGCCCGCGTCCATTGAGATCATCTGACCCAGTTTCATCGCGGCGCCGCGCAGGTGCGACAACTGCTCCGCGACCCGACCGACATTCGCCGGAGTCAGCAGCAAGTCGCTCATCCTGGGCCGCTGACCGCCGGCCAGCCGCCTCGCACTCTCCGCAAGCACTCCTCCGGCGACACCGCCGGCGATCTTGCCGAACGCGCCAAGGCGGGAGAGCCGCCCGCTCGGCACCGGACGACCGCGTCGATCACGTTCTCCCGTCATGCGAACGTCCTTCGATTACCAAAGCCGGCTGCCAGCAACGCCCTTGAAAGGGCCGGTGACCTTGCTGGTGATCCAGCCACCGTAGAAGCCGCCTGCCTGTGGCACGACCGTTTCACCATCGACGGAACAGCGGTCGAACGGCCCTGCATAGAAAGCGACGTGATCCCTGAGAATTTGAAATTGCGGGGTCGGGCGGTGATAGCTCCAGCCGATCCGCGAGAGAACCTCACTGCCTACGATCACGTCCCAATAGGTCGCGGTTCCCTTCCACTCGCAGAATGACGAACCTTCGGCTTGCAGCAATATTCCTGGGAGTATGTCAGTGCGCGGGATGTAGTAGCTGGGCGGGTGGCTCGTCTCCAAGGTGCGGATGGCTGCTCGCGTATCAGCGATCACCAGACCCGCATGTTCGATCATGATGTGCGCCGCGGTTGGTTCGGCGATAGCAGGTCGTGGGAACGACCAGACGCTTTCCTGACCGGGCATGATGGGGTCCGGGACGGGCCTCATGGGTTTCCGCGCAGTCGGCAGTTCATGACGGTATAACGCCGCAGCGCGTTTATCGAGCCATGCGGGCAAAATCATCGCCCGTCGGCTTCGAGCCTCCAGAGCAGGCATTCAAGCTGACGGCGTGACCTCCCCAAAAGCTGTCATCCAAGGGCTTATCGACGACGTCCCCGGACCGCCGACCCGGCTATCCCGGTCTTGACGGTCGGAGCGCATCAGGCGCCGTCGGGCCATTGAAGCGGAGCGGGGTTCACTCGGTAATGATATCGCGGATGCGGCCCGCGAGTGCATCCATCGCGAATGGTTTGGTCAGGAGGTGCATGCCGGGTTCGAGTTGGCCATTGCCGATCACCGCATTCTCGGCGTAGCCGGTGATGAACAGCACCTTCAAGTCGGGGCGTTCGACCCGCGCGGCGTCGGCGAGTTGGCGGCCGTTCATCCCCTTGGGCAATCCGACATCGGTTACGAGCAATTGTATGCCCGGCAGTGACCGCAATAGCGTCAGCCCGGCGGGGCCGTCGCCAGCCTCGATCGCGTTATACCCCAGTTCGGCCAGCGTATCGAGGATCAGCGCGCGGATCGCGGGTTCGTCGTCGACGACCAATACGGTCTCACCGACCAAGGACGGTGGCGGCGGCGCATGGTCGGGCGATTCCGGCTCCGCTTGGTCGGGCGAATGCACACGCGGGAAATAAAGGCACATCGTCGTGCCTTGTCCCACTTCGGAATAAATCCTCACCTGGCCGCCTGACTGCCGCACGAAACCGTAGATCATCGAAAGACCAAGTCCGGTGCCTTCGCCAAGCGGCTTGGTGGTGAAGAACGGGTCGAACGCGCGTTCGATAGTCTCCGCCGACATCCCGATGCCGGTGTCGGTGACGCAGAGCGAGACATATTGACCGGGCGGCAAGTCGCGCTCGCGCGCGCCGGAGAAATCGAGCCATTTGTTTGCGGTCTCGATCGTGATCCGCCCGCCGTCGGGCATTGCGTCCCGCGCGTTGATGCACAGGTTGAGCAGCGCATTCTCAAGCTGATTGGCATCAACCAACGTGGTCCACAATCCGCCCGCGCCGACCATCTCGATCTCGACCTGCGGACCGACCGAACGCCGCAGGAATTCCTCTAGATTGGCGATCAGGCGATTGATGTCGGCCGGCCGCGGATCGAGCGTCTGGCGGCGTGAGAAGGCGAGCAGGCGGTGCGTCAACGCCGCGGCGCGCTTGGCCGCGGTGCGCGCCATTTCGACATATTTTCCAATTTCTCCCGACCGCCCCTGCTTGATGCGCATCTCGATCAGTTCCAGACCGCCCGAAATGCCGGTCAGCAGGTTGTTGAAATCATGCGCCAGCCCGCCGGTCAGCTGGCCGACCGCCTCCATCTTCTGCGCCTGCCGGAGTTGCTCCTGCGCTGCCTCTAGCTGGAGTTGCGCCTCCTTCTCTAAGGTGACGTGACGGCCACTGGCGTAGACCCGATCACCTTCGGCTGACGCGACCCAAGACACCCACCGATGTGAGCCGTCCTTGTGCAAAACCCTGTTCTCATACTGACGCAGCACGTCGGCCTTCGCGAGCTCATGCGCAGCGTCACTTGATGCCTGGTCATCAGGATGACTGAGCGCGGCATAGTTGCGGCCGACAACTTCATCGGGCTGCCAGCCGAGCACCGTGGTCCAGGCCGGATTGACCGATAGGAAGGTGCCGTCGGAAGCGACCACGGCGAGCAAATCCTGCGAGTTCTGCCAGGTTCGGTCTCGCTCGCGCGTCCGTTCTTCGACTTGGTGCTCCAGCGACGCCGCCAGCTTGGCCAGCGCGGTCTCGGCATTGCGCCGCTCGATTGCCGCCTGTGTCCGGTCGGCAACGTCGCGCACGAACGCCAAGTCGTTGGCAGTCCATTGCCGCACGCTCTTGTTGTTGAGATAGAGCAACGCGACGAAGTCGCCATGATCCACTACTGGCATGTTGACGAACGCAAGGGCATGGATCGCCTCGAGCCCATCGGCGCCCGCTGCCGTGCGCGGATCGAGACGGGCGTCGGCAATCGCGACCACTTCGCCACGTTTCAGGTTTTCGATGTATGAGCCGTAGTCTCGAAAATGCAGCACCCCGGCGATTGTGGTTGTCCCCGGGCTGTTCCAGTCGCGGTCGATCGTGATTGTCTCGTCGATTCGATCGATAAGGCCGTAGCCCGCGCGGTTCACGCCCAATGTCGTGCCAATGATCTGCGCGGCGAGATACGACATGTCGGCAGGGTCAGTCATCTGGCGCAAACCGTCGCTGAGCGCGATCAAGCCGGCCTGATGGTTCTGCGTACGGCGCCGCGCCGTGATGTCCTGCGATACGCCTACAATCCGGATGGGCCGATCGCGGGCATCGGTTTCGACCTTGCCGTTGACCTGAACCCAGTGAAGCGACCCGTCCGGCCACAGGCAGCGATACTCGATGTCATAGTCGCCGCCGGTCGATATCGACCGTTCGACGGCCTCGCGCATCCGGTCGCTGTCGTCGGGATGGACCGACGCGCGCAGTTCGTCATAAGTGAAGGGTTCGTCGGGCGTGCGCCCATAATGCGCCTTGCAATCGTCCGATGCGAATATCGTGTTGGTCTTCAGCTCCATCGTCCACGCAGCGAGCCCACCCGCCGACAGCGCTACGCGCAGCCGATCCTGCCCGGCGCGAATATCCTCGAGTCGGGTACGCGCCTCATATTGCCGCAACCGAGCGCGCCGCGCTGCGCGGGCCAGGCTGATGAGCGTCGTTGGATGAAACGGGCGTTCGAGGAAAGTGACGTTGCCCAGCGTCTCGAGCAGCCGCACCGCGCCGGGATTACGCTCCAGCCCGCCGCCGCGCGCGGTGAGCAAGATAAACGGAAAATCTGACCACTCGGCCTGTTCGGCGATGAACGCGGCCAGATCGCGCAGGTCGGCGCCGCGCAGCGTTTCCTCAGTGACGATCGCAAACCCCGCTCCGTCGCGCAGCGCTTTCACGAAGGACGGAATGTCGGGGACGGTCGCCGCCTCCATCCTGGCCTCGTGCAGTATCGACTTCGCCACCGCGGCGTCGCGGCCATGTGGCGCCAGGATCAGCGCGCCCTCTGCGATAGTTCGGTTCAAGCGCCGTTACGCTTTTTTCGTGTCGAGCAGCCCGGCATTGTCCTCGCCGACCAGTGTGGGCACCCCGCGCAGCACGCCCTGGAACCCGGTAAGCGGTTCGCCCAAAGTGATCCCGTTGCCACCGATCATAAACTCCCGGATCGTGTCCTCGTGCGATCCCGTCCGCTTCTTAACGATCGAAATCGCGCGACGGACCCGTCCAAGCGCTTCGAAATAGCGCAGCAGGACGACGGTGTCGGCAAGGTAGGTGACGTCGACCGGCGACTTCATGTCGCCGACCAGCCCGTGCTGTGCCACGGTCAGGAAGGTCGTTGCTCCCTGGCGGTTCAGATATTGCAGCAATTCGTGCATGTGCAGGATCAGCGCCTGTTCCTCGGGCATGGCTGCCTGATAGCCGTTGAGACTGTCGATCACGACGGTGCGCGCGCCGTGCTTTTCGACGCCGACGCGTACCCGCTCGGAAAATTCGCCGGGGGTCAATTCGGCGGCATCGATCTGCTCGATGACCAGCTTCTTGCTGTCGACCATGTGCTGCAGGTCGATTCCCAGCGCCTTGGACCGTTCGAACAGCAGGCCAAGCTCCTCGTCGAAGATAAACATCGCCGCGCTCTCGCCCCGCGCCGTCGCCGCTTGCACGAAGCTAAGCGTCAGCAGCGATTTGCCGGTTCCCGCAGGGCCGAGGATCAGATTGCTCGCGCCGCGTTCGAATCCGCCGCCGAGCAACTGGTTGAGCGGCGCATTGTCGATCGACACGGTTTCGCGCGTGAAACGGCCGTGATGCTCCGCCGAAACCAGGCGCGGGAACACCCGCACGCCGCCGGTGTCGATCACGAAGTCGTGATAACCACCGCGATATTTGCGTCCGCGATATTTGAGCACCCGCATCCGCCGGCGCTCGGCGCCGTAATTGGGCGACAATTCCTCCAGCCTGATCACCGCGTGGGCGACGCTGTGCACAGTCTTGTCCATCACATCGGCGGTCAGGTCGTCGAGCATCATTACGGTCGCGTCATTGTGCGAGAAATAGTGCTTGAGCGCGAGGATCTGACGGCGATAACGCAGCGAACTCTGCGCGAGCAGCCTGATTTCGGACAGGCTGTCGAGTACCACACGCGCGGGCTTCAGCCGCTCGAACACTTCGAAGATGCGCTTGGTCGTTTCACCGAGTTCGAGGTCGGACGAATAAAGCAAGCTCTGCTGCTGTTCGTCGTTGAGCAGGCTTTCGGGCGGGACCAATTCGAACACTTCGAAGCCTTTGGGAAAGGTCCAGCCATGCGACGTTGCGCCGTCCCGCAACTCCTCTTCGGTTTCAGACAGAGTAATGTAGAGCACGGTTTCGCCCGCCGCCGCGCCAGCCATCAGGAATTGGGTGGCGATTGTGGTCTTCCCCGTGCCAGGGCTGCCTTCGACGAGAAATAATCGGCCGTTCGCCAATCCACCCGCCAGTATTTCATCCAGCCCAACTACGCCGGTTGCGCAATTCCCCATCGTCGCTCCGCAAATTGCCGATCCCAAGAGTAACAGGAATACGTCCGATGCAACTTAACGTGGATCAATGCGCGGGTGTCGATTTGATCCGCTACAGACAGTCAGCATCTTGACGTCACTGCCGCGCAGCCGAAACGGGCGAAGTGATGGTCAGCCGGCTCGAACGATCCCGCGAGAGCATGAGTTGGTCGTCGCTGGGCTTGTAGAGGATCTTCCTGTCAACGCGCCATCCCGAGACCTGAAAGTCCGCGCAGATCTTCCTCCGCAACGCTAGGCGCAGTGATTTATCGACACTGTGGTGGTGATGCCCGATACACGATCGCCGAGCGTCTCAAGCCATTGGATACAGCCGCTGCCGGCGATCACGATCAGCAGAAGCCCAGGGTGCCTTCGCTTGACCGGGAGTGGTGCCCCACAAAGGCCAAAGATGGGCACTCAAATCATTGGAGAATTTCCGTTCGGCTCGTTTGAATTGGCTCTCATGAAGTCGGGCCGGGCTGATAACAGCCTTTCTGATGGATTACGGCCCGGCTGCTTTGGAGCGCCAAATCAACGTAAGCGGCCTTTCGTTCAGGCTCGGTTGGTCGGCAGCACTGCGCCATAATTGCAGACGTCGAGCGCGCGATCTGTGAATTTTGGAAGCGGACGCAACGCGGTCGACGGATAATGATTATTGGCCAATCCGCGACCCATGCTAAAGTGTTGTATGGCCAATGCCAACGAACAGCCGGAGGTGTATCCAGACGATGCGGATCCCCGCATCCGGTGCTTCGAACGCCCCGTGGACGATGAAGCTTTTGACAGATCGTTCACCGCGTTAATGGGTCGGCTCCAAGAAAAAACGCGCCAGACGTTCGTCAGCGAGCACAACGTGCTGCGAATGAACCATGGAAGTAATTGGGTCCATTCGGCACGCGATCCGGAACCCGATACGACGATGCATTCCATCTCGGCAGAATGGACGATACCGTTCAAGGACATTGCCGATAACGATCTCAGTCTGATCGGTCGAACAATCTTCCCCATCAGCGAGGAGATGGACAGGCAGTTCGCGCAAAACATGTATGGTGTAGTGGGGGCGGCAGCGCAGAGGGTCGGCAACGTCGTCGATGGGAAGACCGCCGGATCGTTCGCTCAGTCGATGCTGGAGATGTTCCGCAAGCTCGAACTTGGGGTTGATCGCGATGGTAACGTCAGCATGCCCCAAATGCACGTCGGCCCCGAACTCTACGCCCGTCTTAGCGAGGAAATGAGCAAGGTGCCCCCCGAGCTCAGCGCCGAGATCGAGCGCGTGAAGGCAGAGAAAATCAAGGACGCGCTGGACCGCGAAGCCGAGCGCAAGGGAAAGTTCAAGCGGGCTGCGGATGAGTGGACGTGCCCTGCTGGCGATCGGGTGCAACGCCTACGACCATCTCGATAGCCTCACCTGCGCGGAGGCGGATGCCGACGCCCTCTTCAAACTTCTGATCGAACCGGGCATCGGCGACTACGATGCGGCGCGGTCGCGCCTGCTCCTGTCGCCGACGCTTCAAGACGTTCGCGGCGCGTTCGCAACCATGCTTTTCGAAGGCGAGGCGCTGGATACGCTGACCATCACCTTCGCGGGCCATGGCGCGGCAAGCAGCGGCAGCTTCTACATGGCATTGCGGGATACGCGAGTGAATGGCCTTTCCGCCACCGCGCTGTCGCTCGCCGACCTGTTCCGGATGATCGCGGAAGCCGCTCCGAAACAGACGTATCTGGTGATCGACGCATGCCAATCCGGCGGTCTCATCTCGGATCTTAACGTGATCCTCAAATCGGAGGTTATGGGCGAGTTCGGCACACCCGGCGTCACCCTGCTGGCAACCGCGGCATCCAACGAGACCGCGGCTGAGACCGGCGGCCACGGTATCGGCACTGCGGCGTTGCTTGATTGCATCCGGGGCGACGTGTTCCTGCAGGATGGCAACCCCGCACTTGACCTCGTCGAGATCGGCCGCGCGGTGTCGGAACGCGTCGGGGCCACCGGCGCACAGACGCCGGTGGTCTGGGGTCTCAACCTCTACGGCCCGTCCAGCTTCTGCAAAAATCCGCATGCCGGCACGGGAGACGCCCCTTTGCGCAGCGTGTTGGCCGGGTGGCCGGACGCCGACACGGCCGCCGCGATCCGCGCGGGGTTGCCGCGATTTTGGGAACCCTATGTTTCGGTCCCGACGCGGTGGGATCCGCGCCAGTTCCTCGATCGGGTCGCGCCGATGATGGATGCTCTCAAGGACGAACCGGCCGTTCTGCTCAACCTCATCCAACGCGTATCGGAGACCTTCGCCGCGCGCGCTCGGGCATCGCAGGATCGGTTCCGCGAGATCGAGGTCAGGGCGGCGTGCGCCGTAGCACTTCTGCCGTTCTGCGACGAGCACGCGGTCATTCGGAGTCTCTCCGCCCAGTGCATCGAGATAGCCGAACTGGTCGAACTAGCCATCGGCGACGTCGTCGATGCCGTGGACGCCTATCGATACGCGCTCGTCACCGGCGGCCTTGGCGATCTCTACCAATTGCCGATCCGCCTGTCGAAACTGATCGGGTGGGCGGGATTCACGGTTCACACGCATCGCGTCATGGGTCGGGATACGGATCCGGCCGCAGACAGTCTCGCTTCGCTCTTCGATCGCATCTTCGACACCTATTCGCTCTCGCTCGTGGCGATGAGTGATTGCCAGGCACCCTACGTCATGTCGGCGATGACGGCGTGCGCGGCGGCGGGGATGACCGATGCCGCCGAACGGATTCTGGG
This sequence comes from Sphingomonas sp. TX0543, assembly GCF_048565505.1. Taxonomy (NCBI): domain Bacteria; kingdom Pseudomonadati; phylum Pseudomonadota; class Alphaproteobacteria; order Sphingomonadales; family Sphingomonadaceae; genus Sphingomonas; species Sphingomonas sp. TX0543. The sequence continues at coordinate 3,061,711 of NZ_JBLZUS010000002.1, read as the reverse complement.
ACACATGTTCGCATCGACGGTCGCCTGCGCAGGACGGGTCGCGCGGTGCGATCTCGATGGCTCGAAGACACTGGCCTATCTGGTCGCGCGGGGAAACCAGCCGAAGCAGCTGACCGCCGAGATGGCCGCGCAACCGACCGAACTGGTCCTCGCGTTGCTGCGCCTCTCCAGCCTGTTCGACCTGGCCGAAGAGTTCGACGCCTCACTCAGTGATCTCGACCACCTCGCGCTGAACGCCTACCTCGCTGACGACTACCGGCAGTTCGGCCAGGATCACATCATTGGCGGCACGAACGCAGTGTTCGTGATCGGCCATGACTTCTGGACGATCGCGGGGCTGGAGGCGGCGTGGCCGAGCCTTCCGGCTCCCGATCAACCGGCGGTAGCGATGACGGCCCTGCTGGCAAGCCTGCTGCTCCCCGACAGATCGCCCTGGTTCCTTCTGTCAGCGCCGTCGCGGATCGAGGTTCAGACCCGCCAAGCTATCTGAACTGCGGCCCGCCGCCGATCGTCCCGATGAAGGCGATGTAGCACCGCACAAGGGTGGCCGAGTTGACGGTGGACCATCGTGCTCAGGCACTGCAGTATGTCGGAATGAAGATCGATCGACCGCAGAACGTAGTAACGACTCACGCGTGCGCGCACGCCGTCGTGACTGTCGCGGCGCGGCTGGTCGCGGCGGAATGAATTCCCGTCGCTCGTCGTGGGCGGCGTGATGGCACTCGCGCCGAACGACACCGTCCCGCTGGATCGCCGCTTCGAGCGAGCGACTACCTCCGACTCCGCCGAATACTGGGCGGAGGCGCTGGCGGACAAGCCGCGGAATTGGGAATGGCTGCGTGAGCGCTCTCGCGTCGTGGCGCTTCTGGCCCAGGCGGGGTCGGGCAAGACCGTCGAGTTCATGCGGCAGGTGGACCAAGTCCGCAGCGCGAACCGGGACGCATTCTTCTTCCGGGTCGAACGGCTCTGCTCGGGGCCTTTTGAGGGCGCGCACGAAACGCCCGACTGCAGGGCCCGCTTCGAGGAATGGGTGAAGGCCAACCGTCCGGCGGAATTTTTCCTCGACGCCGTCGATGAGGCGAAGCTTCCACAGGCGCGGACAGCCCGCCCACTGCGGGATGCGCTCCGTGCGCTGAGCTTCGCGCTCGGACCGCACTTCGGTCGGATCTCGATCTTCGTGTCGTGCCGGAGTTCCGAATGGTTCGACGACGTCGAGCAGAAGGCTTTGGACGAATTGGCCGCCGCGATGAGCGCGGCGCGGACCGATCCCGATCCGATCTCCGTGTTCAACGCCACCTTCGCGCCGCTGGACGGCACTCGCGTACGCCTGCTGGCGCAAGACCGCGGGGGCGATGACGCCATCGCCTTGCTTAGAGAAAGCGAGGCGATCGCCGACATCGTGACGCCCCTCGACGCGATCCTCTATCTCGACACCTATCTCGAGTTCGAAGGCACGCCCGACCTCGCGGCGCGGTTCTCGTCACGCGGCGGGCTGCTCGACACCTCGGTCCGCCGCCGCCTGACCGAGCAGGGCGGAGAGACGCGTCGGTCGCAGCTGGACCTCAGCACGGGTCTCAGGGCAGCCCGATTTCTCGCCTTTGCCACGATCGTCGCGCAGACGATGGATATTGCCGTGGGGGCGGCGAGGAAGGACTGCGTCGATCCCCAGGAACTGCTGGCGGGCGGACACGCTGCCCTGTCGCCGGACGGCATCCGTCAGCTGCTGGCCTGTCCATTGTTCGTCCCGGCCGGGCAGACAAGGGTCCGCTTCTATCGTCGCGAAGCCCGGGACCTGCTGGCCGCGCAGTGGCTGCGCGACCGCATCGACGAGGGCGCGTCGGCGCTGTCGATCACGGATCGCTTCATCAAGAGCGCCTTCGGCGAACCGCGAGTGCCGATCGTCTACGGCAGCATGCTCGCCTGGCTCGCCTCCTATGATCCGACCACGCTCCGCAGGATGATCAAGGCGGCGCCGCATTGGATCATCGAGGGCGGCGATCCGAGAAGCCTAGCGCTGGAGGACCGGGTGGCGGCGCTGGAGCAGCACTTCCGACTGGGTCCGGGACGCTTCCACGGCGAGTTCATGTTCGAGGTCGGCGAGTTGCGCCGGTTCGCGCGACCCGAAGTCGAAGACGCCATCGTCGAGCATCTCGCAGTTCCGCCCGTTGGCGACCTGTTCGACCATCTCATGCAGATGGCCGAGGCGGGCCGCTACGCGTCCGCGGCACCGAAGTTGGTGTCAATGCTCTGTGACTTCTCGCGCAGTTCGGGCGATCGGATGTTCGCGATGCGGGCACTGCTCGCCTGCGGCGGGAGCGACGACCTTGGCACGGTGGCCAAGCACTTCATCTCCACCGGCGGTCCCACCGTCTCGGGCGAGGAGGCATTCGGCAGGAGCCGCAACGATCACTTCCTGCTCGATCTGGTCACCTCCGCCTATCCGAACGCGATCGGCGTCGCCGACGCGCTAACGCTACTGAGCCAGATCCATGGCAAGGATTACAGCCACGAAGCGAAGTCGGTCGCCCGCTGGCTGGCCACAAGCGCGCCATCGGCCGACCTCGCGGACTGGCTGGTCGGCCTGGACCGGCTCTGCTTCGATGCACCCGATCCGGACTATAGTCCATTTGGGCACGCCATGCCGAAGATGCACCGTCGGGCGACTGTCCTGCTGCGCGGGCTGCTCGAGATCACCGCCCGGTATCTCGCGGAGACTTCCCAGTTCGACATCGAACGCGATCTGCTCATCTACGATCGCGTCCGCCACGCGAACAACCTGGGTGCGTCGTTCTCGATGTCGCGCCGCGGTTCGCCCGTTCCTGCGGCGTTGACCTCGAACGCCGAATTTCGCCACGCGCTCTTTGAACGGCTGGCGACCAACGAGAGGCATAAGCATACCGCCTTCGCCTATATCGAGCACATCGACTGGTCGGTCTACCGCGCGGGCGCGGATCGGGCTGACCTGCGATGGTTCCTGGAACGCTATGGTCAGAGCGACCGGGAGGAACGACGCGACTACGCCCAGTCTGCCGTCTTCGTCGCCGATCGCTTCACCAAGGCGGACCGGATCAAGGCACGGCTGACCATCGCGTGGGTGGCGACGAAAGATGGCAAGCGCGACTGGTCCGTCGTCAGGCAGGTGACGACCGACCCGCTGCTAGCGCCGTGGCGCCGATACCGCGCACGCCGATCCTGGAGGAGATACGATCCGGACGCAGGGGCCCGCGCATTCTTTAACCGGATGTCGGCCGCGATCCGCCTTCGCCTGGACATATGGCGCAGCTGGGCATCGCTGCGCCGAGGCACCGCTTCCACATTGCTCACCAGCCTCGTTCTGGGCGAGCGCTACGATCCGCCTTTGGAAGCCGATCTCGTCAAACGCTTCGGCGAGCGCCTGGGCGCGGTGCTGATCGACGGTGCGCGCGCATACGCGCGCACCTATCGGCCCGTCGATCGCGGGCGGCGAGTCCTCGGAACCGACATCCTCGCGCAGGCCGGCTTCAAGTACGCATGGAAAGCGGATCGGTCGATGCCTGGCGTCGACCCCACCGCGGCGATGCGGGCGGCGCTTCTATTCGCGACCGACTGGCCGGACTGGGCAACCGGGTTGGCGCTCGCAAACCTGGGGGCGTGGAAGGAGCTGGTCACGCCGCTTCTGGCCGACGAGATCGCCTCGGCAACCAACAGCGAAGCGGGATCATACAGCCGGTTCCTCTCCATCGTCTCTCACCTGGACGAGGAGATCAGGACGCCTCTATCCGCACCGCTGTTCGCCGCCATCGCGTCATTGCGCGTGATAGATGGCATCGACATCGAGCGGATCGTCGGGATCCTGCGTGCCGACCCTAAGATCGAGGAGCTGCTCCCCGCCTTCGCGGCGCGGCACGCGCGCGAGGCATGGCATGAGGGCTCGGTCAGACGCGCACTGAACTGGCTACCCTTCTGGGCAGAGAAGGACGAAGGTGCTCTCCGCTCGCTGCTCGGCTGGATGACGCTCGATGCGTCGATCGTCGCCGACGGGCTCGGCATCTACTTCCGGCTGTTCGACAAGGAGTCCAAGGCCGCGCCCGCGTCGCTCGACATCCGCTACCGCTTCGCCGACCTAGCCTACTCCCATGTCGCACCCAGCGACGACCCTAAGATGAAGGAAGGGCCGCATTCGGTGGGCGAGCGCGACAATCTCCAGCACCTGCGCAGCAGCATCGGAGAACTGCTGAGCGCCGACTTCGATACTGCTGAGCGCGATGCACTGGAGCGACTGCTCGAAGCGCATGTCGTCCCGGTATCGTCCGAATGGGCCGATCGCTGGCGCCACCGCTATGGTCAGCAGGCGGTAAAGCCGCGCCCCTGGTCGCACGCCACGATAATCGGAATGGGTAGCGATCTCGCCGAAGCCCCCGCGTCCGGCGATGAACTCCTCGCGCGGGTCAGCGCGATGGTCGCGGACTTGGAGGAGGAACTCGCGACCGCGGAGTTCGATCGCCGGGGTCTCTTCCCGATCACCATCCTAGAATCGGACTTCCGGGCCTGGCTGGGCCATGCGCTGGACAGCCGGCGGCGGCCCTGGTTCTCGATCGTGCAGGAAGCCGAGACGTCCAGCGCGACCCGAACCGACCTCCGCATCGAACTGCGCGGCACCGGCGACGCAATCGTCGTGATCGAGATTAAGCTGTTGCACGGCTGGAAATATGAGGAGCTGCTCGACAAGTGCCGTTCGCAGCTGGTGGACCAGTATCTCCTCACGCCGCGCGTCAGGCACGGCATTATCTGATCGTCGATCTCGGGCAGAAGGCGAAGGGGGCAATGCCGGACGGCTCCACGCCGACCTGCGAGGACATCGCCACGATGCTCAACGCGACGTCTGCCGACATCGCGGCAAAGACCGGAGCGATCGTGAAGGCGCAGACCTTCCGGATCGCGCCCAGCAAACGCAATCGTCGTCGGGACCAGTCTCAGGCCACGTCACCTAAGCAAGGCCCCATTGCCAAGCACGCAAGCTGAGCTAACGCCCCAAGTCGATTGGCCGGTAGAGAGCCTGAGTATCAGCTTTTGGTTTTTGCGGCTTCGGGCTATTGGCTGAACATAGGCGTGCTTTCCTAGAATCGACAGCCGAAGCCCGCCTGACGACAAGCGGCGCACTCGGCAGCTCGTCACCTGAACGAGCGACCGCCTTCGGGCAGCGTCTAACCGGCGGCGAACGCCCGACATTGGGTCTCAGTTGCCAAGGTAGCCACCGGCCCATTGTCGCGGGACGCCGGCGCCAAGGAAAACAGCTGCCGCACTCCAATCGTCCGGAGAGACACGCGGTTACCCGCGCAGCTTGGCTGCCCATTCGACTTCCTTCCCAACCTTGGCGACGGCAGCGTCATCATGATTCACGGCAAAGCCGCTGCTGAAGCTGTAGATCGATCCGCTGCCATATCGCGACGGGACGGTGATCTTAACACTGCGACGGACGAATGACCCGCCCAGATGCTCGATCACCTGCCTTATTAGTCGGCCAGTGTATTTCTTCATCTCATCGGTGAACGCAGTATCACCTAGCAGGGCGGCAAGAAACGGCTCCAAGGCGACGACAGGTGGGCGAGACGGCGCAGCAAGGACAGCGCCAATGAGGAGCGCGGTCCCGGTCCGGGAAACGATGAAGTCATGGATCGTCTGCCCTGTCGCGGACGCGAATACCGCGGCGTGCGACCTCGGATAGAAGAACAGCATCGCCATATTGGGGTCTCTCCGCTGCGCCGTTTGATCCAGCGCGAACGGCCTGTCGCCTGATCGCATTTTCCCTCCGTTCTCATGGGATCGGTAGATCGCGACGCCAATTGCAGCAAGACGGCATATACGCCGTCTTGGAAGCCATTGGTCTGGCAAAGACGATGCGGCTACCTGATGCGGCCGCCAACAACGGAGGCTCGGAAATGGCTCACAACACGCAGTTCGCCCTGATCGACAAGGAGGGCAAGGATCGCTTCCCGGCAATCATCAAGGGGACGTATCAGATCGGCAAGGAACGGAGGCGCCTGCCCAACGACATCGAGACTTTCGCGCGCGCGATCCTGCTGGAGGGAGAGGATGGCCGTTTCGTTCGAGCAGACGGCACCAAGCCAGGTGTCTTAAGGTTCATCAGCAAGCGTGACCTTGAAGCGGTCGCGTATCGACTGGATCCGCAGATCGCCAGCAGGCTAGGCGTCCCGGCGTTTGGAACTCGATAACAAATACCGCACCGTCGGTGGGCGTCACCTTTCCGCTCATCGATGGGGAATGGGGCCGTGTCGTATGCGCACGGCCACCATTTTGTTTGGCGTATATGAGCGCCAAACGACATCCTTCTCCGCCATCCCTTGGCGTGCCGACCGCTTATCGCACTACTCCGAAGCGATTGGTCCGGCACATGAACGAATGACCGAAGCTGGGAAGTCCGATTGAGCCCCGAGCGGCCGCATGTGCGCATTCTTGCCAGACGGAGCCTGCGAAGGCTGTCAGCCAATCGCAAACCGATGCTCAGGTATGACGTCGAGAAGGTAGAAGGCCCGATGCGGGTCGCTCGCGGAACCGTGATGAGCGCCCAAGTGGCGCCCGCCTCGCTTCTCAAGGAATTCTCGGGACGCCTTGATGGCCTTCCACGGGTCTGAATTATTAGCGCTGCCATCGGCCAACACGGCGTCGCGGTAAAAGTCGAGCAGCCCAACTTGGCGGTTGACCGACAAGGGGGGCAGCTTTCCGTCGGGATAGGCGGGCAGCGGCTGCAGGATGGTCATCGCCGACGCCTTCCCGGCGATCACCGCATCGATCATGGCGGGCAATTGCTGCTCGGCCTGGATCAGGCGGCGGATGGCGACGCTCATGGCGGCCAATGGCGAGAGGCCGTACCAGCCGGTGGCATAGGCCTTGGCCTCGACATTCCGGGTGCGCGGCGTTGCCGTGCGGTCCAGCAACGGATCGGCGCGAAGCTGGGCGGCAATCCGCTGCATCATGGCGGCGAGGTCCGTCAGCGACACCCTGGTGTCGACGTTCCGATCAGCGCGTCCAACGTGTTTGGCGGTGCGTCGGATGATGGGGTCGGCGTGCTGGGTCAGCGACATGTTGACGCCCGACCAGGCCGGCTGGATCTCGCGCTGGCGCCATTCGCCCGAGCCGAAGAACAGGTCGAGCACCTTGTCGAGCGCGATCCGGCGGTCGCGCAGGTCGTTGAGCGAACCCTCGAGCGAGCGATTAGCCGGAAGCAGGTGCCCATAGTCCGGTGCTTTGGTCAGCCGTGCGACGACCAACTGGACGTCATGGGCGCACCAGATCATCGCCTGCCCGACGAGCAGGTCGCGCAGGCGCCTCCTCGCGTCAGTCGTCATCTCGCTCTGCTGGAGATGGCGGATGACTGAGCCGAAACGTCCGCCGACGAGCGCGGTGTAAAGACCTCGCTCTTCGCCACGCAGCTGCCAAAGGCGGCCGACATGGTCATCGAAGCCGCGTTCGGGCGACCGACCTCCGAACCAGTCACCGACCAATTCACAGGGTTCGAAATCTCGCCCGGTGGCCACCATCATGCGCCGCAGGAAGCAATCGAGATCCTCCCTGGTCGCCGGGATGAGCTCCAGTGGGACCACAGCTTCCTTGGTGTCGAGGATCGCCGGCGGCAGGGTGCGGATGTCGATGGTCGACGGGCTGAAGAGGAGCCGGTCGAACTGGTCCTCGCCGATGCCACCGGCGTAGATCCGTTCGTGCATGTCGCGGACCAGGCCCACGGGATCACCGTCGCTCGCCATGAGGCCAAGGAGCAGGTTCGGCACATCCGTCTTGCGCCCGTTGGCCGCGATGTGGTTTCGATAGGCCGCCGTCACAGGGCACGCTGCGCCGCGTCGATGCGGCCCTTCAGTTCGTCAGCCGCCTGGGCGAGCTTTCCGCCTAGCGCGGCCATGTGCGAATAGGCTTCGATGCCGATACGGCCTGCTTCCACCTCGGCGTTATAGCGTGCGACCGCCTTGTCATACTCCTCGGCGAGCCGCCTGTACGCGGCGAGATCGTCGTCGATCGTGGTCATGTCATCCATGGTCGTACTCCAGGTTGGGCGGGAGCGAAGGCTCGCGCCAGAAAGTCGGGTTGCCGTTGTGCAGGCGGAGCCATTCGAAGGCCTCGCCGCGGGTCTTGAGATTGGGGTCGGGGACGGCGAGCAGCTCGCAGAGCGTGGCGACGAGCCCCCTTTGGCCGACGCTGATCGGTCGCGTCCGCCACGATGCCTTCGGATCGGTCGGTCCGGTCGTGAGGAAGCGCTCGACCTCCTCGGCGTAGAGCGCCTTGCGGCGGCGCCACTGCAGGATCCGGCCCCATTGCTCGCACCAGGCGAGCCGGGCAGAATCGGCGAAGATCGAGCCGATGATGTCGCCCATCATCGGCCCTGCCCCCGCGGAGATAGCGGCGGTGATCCAGCGCGCCATCCGCGCCGGATGCGCGAACAGCCCGAGGAGCGCGGTGTCGCTGACGCCGTCGAGCCCGACCATAACGAGGACCGAGCCGAGCGCATATTTGCGGGCGTCAGCCGAGCCCGGCCCGCCACGTCGCTTGTCGACGGCGCGGTACTGACGCCGAAGCTCGGCGGCACTCTCTGCGACGATGGCGAGGCTGTCGGCGATCCTCTGTTCGGTCGCCGCGAAGTCGTGGGCGATCCTTTGCAGCCGATCAAAAGGCGGGGTGGTGACGGTGTCCATGCCCCCGGGCGTTGCCGGCCCGGCGAGCGGCGCGCTTCAACCTACCCAGGGTAAAACGACAAAGCCGCCATCCGACTTTTACCCCGGGTCGGTGGAGGCACCCCCAGGCAGAACAGTGCCAGAAGGTGGGAGGTAGAGGGGGTGGTGCGCGATAAAGGTTTGTTCTGCGACGGCAGACAAACGGCCCATCCACCCCCTCGACCAGACAGGAAGGGCAAGGCGGGTGAAGGTCGAATATGCAGCGCTGAAGGCAAGGTCGGTGGAGGCGTCCGCCGTGCTCGCTGGCGCACGCAGCGCGCGCAACCTGTCGAGCCGCCGCAAGCGGGAGCAGCAGATCGAGGACCAGGCCAGCCGTCGGCGCAAAGCCAGAAGCGAAGCCGAACTCGACAGGCTGCTGAACCAGCGCCTCGTGATCCGGGTGCCCGAGGCAGATCGTCCGGGTACGAAGAACCGGACGCCGCGCCGGCTCTTCACCCGCGCCGTCGACCAGATGCTGATGGGGACGACCGGCATGTCCAATGCCCGGGGTCCTGACGGCTGTCATTCCATCCACTACGCGTTTACCGCGCGCGGCTTCGGCTCGACGAAAGGACGGCGCTGGCGGGCGGGCGAGGCGGTACGCGCGGCGCTCTATTCGGTGCGAGAGGAGGCGCTGGAAGACGGCGAGCTCGGCTGGTGGTCGAATATCGCGGCGGACCGCAACGAACTGGTCGCCCATTACCGCGCGCTCGAGATGCTCGAGGCGCACGACCGCGCCAACGCCAATGTCTATATCGTCGAGGTCATCGCGCTACCGGCCGAGCTGAATGCGAGCGAGCGCCGCGACGCCGCGAAGCGCATCTGTGCGGAACTGGAGAAACAGGGCCTCGGCTATACGGTCGGGCTTCATCTGCCGGACGCGGCCGGCGACCAGCGCAACTACCATTTGCACCTCGTCTATTCGATGCGGCCGTGCGCGCGCATTGGCACCTGCGAATGGTCGTTCGGTGCCGCCAAGCGGACCGAGATCAACACGCCCAAGGGCATCGTCACGCGCCGCCGCGCCGTGGTCGATGCGGTCAACGCGACGCTGGCCGAGGCCAGGATCGACAAGCGTTACACGGCACAGTCGAACCGCGAGCGTGGGATGGCGGCACCCGCGCGTGGCAAGGTCGGCCAGGTCGAAACCGCGCTGGCGCGCCGACTGGCGGCGCTCGAGGCGCGTGAGGCGCAGCTGGCGGCCTTGCGTGACCATGCCCGGTGGATACGGCAGACGCTGCTCGATGCCGCTGAGCGGCTGAAAGCAGCACGGCAAAAGACGATGCGGCGCCTGGCGCAGGCGGCCATCGGCCTTGCCCAGGATGAAGCCGAACGCATCCAGCCCGCCGAACTGCGTACAGGAGTCGGTCGCGCGCTCGAACACACCTGCGACGTCGTAGACCGCACCAGCGCTGCCGCAGACAACCAGCTGGTCACAGCGCATCGGGCGGTGCGCGACCGTCTGCGTCTGGCGGTACGCCAAATCCCGATCCCGCCGGCGGGCACAGCGCTCGCGGACCGTCGAAACGTCGTGATCCACCGGCTCGTGACCGCCGCGATGGACGCGAACGACACCATCAGGCGGGTTCAGGCCGATCTCGATCGGGCACGCATCCAAATGGCGGAGAACCGCGCCGCTGATCGAATGCCGCAGAGCCGCGACCCGACCTCCGCCGCAGATGTGCCGGCCGCCGCAACTGTGTTGCCGCCGGGCCAAGCCCCGGACACCGCGCCAGCAAAGCGTGGTATCGCCGGTCAGGCCGCCGGGATCACGCAGACAGGCAGCCTGCGGGAGATCAAACTCAAGGGCAGGAACACCGATCTCATCGATACCGGCGTCTCGCCCGGGAAACGCGGACATGAGCGGTAACCGATCATCGGTCGGCTCAGATGAAAGACGATTGGAGGCGGGGACGCGAGGCGAAGCTGTCGACGCGGCCACGCGCCGACATCGACACGACCAAAGCGCAACGGATCAAATGATACCGGGTCGGTCACCGACATCGGTCCCTAGCATCCCGGCGCGTTTGACGGCGCGCCTCGACGTCGGCCTGCCCGATCAGCATCGAGAACGGGTCGTTGGATCGCAGCAGGCACCCGTCGGCATCATCCGCCGTCATGCATCGGATGATCATGTCGAGGGGCTCACCGAGAAGGGCATGCCAGAGCCGCTGACCGAGCGTGGCCTCGCCTGCCCCGACGACCTGGGCGATCCGGGTTGCCGCCGCGATCACGAGTTCGGGGCGTTCGCGCAGGACCTCGGCGTAATGAAGCGCACGAGCCAAGCGTTCTGCCTCGTTGATGTCGTGCGCCGTGGGAGATCGGTCGCCAGTGTTCGCCATCGTCACGCCCCCGTCAGGATCGACGCGGCCAGTAGGCTGATGACGGTCATCGCGCAGCCGCTGAACAGCACGCCTAGGCCAATGGTCCGCACCTGTCGGCTCTTGCCGATCTCACCCGCCGCCAGCAAGATCGCACCGCTCAGAAGCAGCCCCAGCCCCAGATCGGGTGCGGTCACGGCGTATCACCCATTGGGGCGTCGCCCTTACGAAAGACGGTCTTGATCAATCCGGGGCACAGGTCCCGATAGGTGTCGATAACGCGCAGCCAGTCGGTATGGGCCGCCAGCGTCCAGAAATCCCCGTGCGCCAGGCCCACGCAGACATCGTCCTTCGTCGCATCGTTGAACCCGCGCGAATTGATCAGCCAGGCGATCGCATCGTCTTCAGATCCGGTGAGCCCGATCAGCAGGCTAAGCATCTCGACCAACGTCGTTTGGCCGTCCTCGCCGCCATACCGGTTGTCCGGATCGTCGAGGATGAGGTCGACGAAGTTCGAATAGTGCGACATCTCCAGGCGCAGGCGCTCGAGCATGGCATCGCTGACGGGGTGTGTTGGTCGGTTCATAGTCGCTCCGCGTTAGATGCGGGCGACGCTAACAGGCCCAGCGGGCCTGTGAATCCGTGAGGACGAATAGGTAAAAGTACGGATAGACAGGCAGGCAGCACCTGCCTGCGCAGGGCTTGGGCGCCCTTGGGTCTGCAAACAGATCCAGGAAATCGAAGATGACGTCTTACCCGCACATCACGTTGACGCCGCGCGAGGAAGAGGTGGCCCGCCTCGTCATCAAGGGGTATTCCAGCAAGGAGATCGCGAAGGGGCTCGGTAGCAGCCCTCGCACTGTCGACCAGCAGATCGTGAACATGAGGAACAGACTTCTAGCGAGGGATCGTGCTCATATGGTCGCGCATCTGCTCATTCGCGGGATCATCATTGCGACGACCAGCGACCTGTAACCGACGCAGGCCAGATGACCTGCAGGGCGGGGAGATCGATAGAGCTTCAAACCATAATGCCGACGACCGGCGAGATTCGGACAGGCGGAAAGAAATTTTCCATCTTCCCGTCCGAAAAGCCGATCTCGTCGGCATTATGGATAAGGAGGCCGGTATTTCGTCTGACCAATTGCCGCTTCGGCCCAGCTATCATGATCCGGAAGAAATCCGCTCCATGCTGCTGGCACTATCGCGGGACGACTTCCACAGGATCGAAACCGTGTCGCGGTTCATCGCGCAAGGCGATCAAGTGTTCGCGGCCGACCTGCGTCAGGAGGCGATGGCGCGTCTGCTTGAGGGACGACGCAAATGCCCGGTGGGTATGGAGATCGTCAGCGTTATCAATGGCGTCATGAAAAGCATGATGTCGGCGGAGCGCGAGGCGGAGGCCGAGGGCAACCGGCCGGTGCTGATCGGTGTGTTCGGCGAGGACGGCTACGACGCCGCATCGCCGATGGTCTCGCCCGAGCAGGCGGGACACGACGCGCTACATTACCGACGCACCATCGCTTCGGTCCGGGCCGCGCTAGCCGGAGACCCGCAGCTGCTGGCGTTGCTCGATGCCATCATGGATGGACTGAGGGGCAAGGCCCTTGAAGAACGGCTGGGGCTGACAACCAGGCAGCTGGCTGACGAGCGCAAGAAACTGAGGCGTCGGCTTGCCGCCGCCACCGCAAACCGGAGCATGCCGTGACTCAGTCCGATGACGAACTTACCCGGATCCGTCGTCTCGACGCGTTCCTGGAAGCCGACAATGATCTCGACGATTTCCGCTTCGAGGTCGAGCAGGCCATGCTGATGGCCAAGAAACGCCGCCTGCGCGACGTCCGGGCAATGCTCGACGCTGGCGGCCAGGACGATATCGTCGTGCCGTTCGACCGCGCCAAGGCGCGTGCCCGACTTGCCACGATGATGGCGGAGGGTGCCGACACCCCGCTGACCCTGGCGGCGCGCGGCGCCTCGCCGCACGATCTCGATGCGCTGCTCGACGACCTTGCCGAACTGGAACGAGCGAAGGCCCCGCCTGAGCGGTGACAGTAGGGGATCCGGCCGAGCAGCTGCTGCACGACCTCGGCATCACCGAGCCCAATGAGATCGACCTCGAGGTGATTGCCTACATGGTTGGGGCGAGCGTGCGCCTTCGCTCGCTAGGCCGTGGTGATGCCCGGATCGTCGGCCTCGGTGACCGCGCGATCATTACCATCGATGCCGACGCCAGTTCGGTGCGGCAGCGCTTCTCGGTCGCGCACGAGCTCGGTCATTGGCACCATCATCGCGGGCAGCGCCTGATCTGCCAGGATGCTGACCCCACTGAACCGGCAGCCACCGCAGGTGCCGAGCGCGAAGCGGATCGCTATGCTGCTTCGCTGCTCATGCCCCGCTTTCTGGTCGGCCCGATGATTGCCGGCCTGCCCATGAAGATGGCGCTGGTCGATGAGGTTGCCGACCGCTTCCGGGTCAGCACCATCGCCGCGATCCTGCGAATGACTGACCTCCATACTGATGCCTTCGCCATCGTCGTCGAGGAACCTGTTGGACGTCGGTGGTTTCGGCGGTCGGTCGGGCTCGACCAGCGATGGTTCGTCTGGACGGCAGGTCCAGCCGGCGCTCGTTCGAGCGAGGTCGACCCATGCCGAGCGATTCACTGGTTCCGAGGTCCTGACCTCGCCAACCGGCGTGTGTCGATCGAAACCCGTCGATCAGCCGACGGGCAGGTCATCCGTCTAATTCACGGTCCGATCCAACGGGTGGATGCATAGTCGAGGCCATGCGGCGTATGATGGGGAGCGCGTAAGCAAGCGCCGCAGCGCCTAACCTCGTCTCCTCAGCTTGCATGAGGCCGAAGCAACGATGACCGTCGTTGGGACTTTGCTGCCATTCCCAAGCTTCATTTTGAACGTCAGATCTTTTCAGGATCAGACATTCAGTGCTCGCCTGACTCCGGGACCTTAGCGGCGGCCCAATCGGATCGCGAAGTCATCGACCAACGATTCCGCCATCGTCAGGCACTCGTGGTCCTCGAACGTGATCCGCAACGGCAGGCGGCGTTCAGCTGGGGCGCTCAGGTTAGACGCATTGACGCGGGCAGTTATCAAGCCCCGGACCTCACCTTGGTCGCTTGCCCAGACCCGGAAGGAAAACTCTTCCTCGTCACGGCCATGGCGCCACGCTTTGCATTCGAGCGACAGCACCTTGGTCGGATCGGACCTGCCCTCCCTCCAATAGAAGGCATCGTCATCACGTCGAGGCGGCATTGTCGGTAAATACGGTCGCGACAGCGCGGACGGATCGCGTCCTAGCCAATCGTGCGCCAGCATGCCGACCGACCGCGGCATCGGCTTGGGCGGTGTCGGCGGCAGCGAAAGCTTGAGCCAGTTACCTCGCTTGGGACCCTTGTCGTCGTCACCCTCTTGGCGATACCCACTCAGTTCGAAGTCGCCCGACGCCTCGACTTCGACTAGCACGTCATTAGCGGGCCGTGAACCGGTATTGGTCGCGCAGAAGATCGCCCGTGGCCATTCCCGGCGGCGGTTCCATTCCGCATGGAAGCCGGCAAATATGTTGCGGACGCCAGCGAGCCACTCACGATAGTCGCTTTCATATTTCTCGACGTCGGCCTGAGTGACCGGGGTCATGCCCAGGCTCGGGTAGCTGATCTCCGACAAATCGAATCCGCGGCCAGTCGCCTGCGGCTTCGCATATTTCGCCGCGGCTAGGGGCGTGACGGCAGCCATAGGCGCGAGGGCGGCGACACGAGCGACGAGCCGATCAACCTCCTCTGGGGTTACCGGTTGGTAGCGCTTCATCGTGACCTCGAGCCGTTCGATCTCGCTCCCGTCCGCATGGATGAAGCGATGTTCGAGCTTAGGCTCCGTCGCCTTGAGACGGGCGATTTCGGCATCGCGCCGAGCAAGTTCGCGGGCGCTATCGTCCTTCTCAGGCTCCTTGAGCCAATGATCGGGCATCAATCGAGCGGGGAGCCCGAACTCGTCGGCAGCCAGCGCCGCGAAATTGTCGCCGGTTAGCAAGACGACGTCTTCATCCTGATCGAGCCGGGCGAGCGCCTGGTCGATGATGGCCTGGTCGTCGTGACCGATGTCGAGACCCTGGCGTTGCGGAGCAAGGTTGGTCTTGCCCGGTGCGAGCCGCAGCATGACGCGGGGATTTGACTCGACAAGGACTTCGCTCTTCTCTGCGCTGCTCATCAGTTCGCGAATCTTGGTGCTGTAGGCGCGCGCTACTTTTCCAGCCCGGCCTGGCCGCGTCTTCAAGCGGTCCAGCTCGCGAATGACGGGGCCGCACAGCACGAGGTCGATCGGCCCGGTTCCGAGTTCCGACCAAGGCAAGTCGTGCAGTGCCCGTCCCTGCACGAGAACATTGGTGTCGAGGAAGATGATAAGAGGTGGACGATCGCTCATGGTGTCGCTCTAGCAGTCCGGCGGCAAAGACGCATGCCAATCCGGCGCAATTGTCTTGGACAGCGCCGAGATGCCGGCTCGGCGAATGAACGGCCGATCTCCGACCCTGCCAGAAGATCACGCCAGGTCGATCGTCTCTTCCCTTAATCGGGGGGCGATTTGCTCGCGCCAGACGCGGAATAGCGGCCGGCACGTCAGGTTGAAGATGAACCAGCAGCCGAAGATGGTCGCGTGATGGAAAAATGCTCCCCAGGGCAGCTTCCCGTGTGCAAGTTCGTTGCGCAGCGCGGGCCCGGGCCGAAAGTTGAACAGAATGTCGATCTCATGGACGACGTCCTCACCAAGGATTGCTTCGAGTTCGGTGCGGTTCACGTCGAGCAATGCTGACAAGGTCCGATCACCTTGGATGAGGTCCTGCTCGATCTTCGACGGGTCGCGATTCGAAATCATTAGAATGTGCCGAAGCGAGTTTTCGAGCTGTGGAAACAGAAAATGGGCCGCGCTCGCATAATCGCCCTGGAATATGCGGGCAAAGCCCATCGCGAACATCGCATCGCGTCCTTGCGGCACAAAAGCACTGGCCTCCGCGATCGGGAGGAGGTGCCGTTCCTGAATCGAGATGCGGTCGGCGATGGCGATCCGCGCAGGCTCGATCTTGCCGCGGACCTGCTGGAACATGGCGATGTCCATGTGCCGGACAGCTTCAGCGCGATACCAGTCGTCGGATGGCTCCTCGCCCATCGTGAACGGTGGCACCCGCGCCATCTCGCGGCCCTCAGAATCGTAATAGCTCGCGCCGATTGAGGCGCCGAGCGGATGCTGCTCCGCCAGTTCAAGGGCGATTTTACGCAGATCCTGCTTGGAAGCCGGCTCCGCCATCATGCAGAACTGGATGCAGGCCTCGGCGAAATCGATTCCTGCAAAGTGCTCGGCGATAACCTTCTGATCATCGGCGAGATCGATGGGCGTGTGAAAGGTCCCGAAATCGTCGTTGGCCGACATCTGCAACAAGCGGAGCTCTTCGCGCAGCGTCTGCACGCGCTCGCGCGAGCCGGGAATGCTTCGCATCTCGCCGATTGCGGCCTTGGTCCAATGCGCCTTGACGGTTGGCTGATCGGACTGGTCGCGCATCTTGAGCGTCTGCTCGGCCGCCGCCATTCCGCATCGTGCGGCGTCGTCGTTCCGGCCGAGCCGATCGTGGCACGATGCCGCGACTAGCAAGACGCGCTTCAAAGCTTCGGGATAGGTATCGGCTGGGGAAACATCGGCCAGGGTCTCCGCGTCGTCAGCCACGGTGGCGAACTCCAAGATCTTGTAGTGAAGACCACGCTCCGCGATCTTGACGAATGCCACATAGTGCCGGCCGGTCAGAGCCGCGTCATAGCAGGCCCGCAAGGTATCGGTCAGGTCCGCGGAGACGTCGCCGCGCTTCCGGGTCAGCCCCGATAGCGCCGTCGCCCGCGCGAGCGGGGAGACGACATCCAGAATCGATTCCGCGCGCTCGGGCCAGCGCGGCGCGATCGTATTGTCGAGCCTGCCGCGGGCGATCGCGCAATAAGCGGTGATCGCCGTGGCGGCGGCCTTCCAGTGCTTGCGGCTATTGTAGAAAGCGAGATCACCGATCTTCGCGCGCAGATGCACGTTCGGCAGCGTATCGACAAGATTGGCTAGGATCGCCGACTGTTCGCCGACAATGTCATCGGGGATCATGCTACGCCGACCTTCGAGCACAATCTTGGGCCCGAACGGATTGTTCTCGTCGTCCGGCCGCACCGCGATCGTCATGATCCCCGCCAGCAGCTCGAGCGTGTCGGCGCGCGTATCGGCGCCGGCCTCGCGAGCTTCCCTGGCGACCGCGTAGAGGCGGGTTTCGACGGCATGTTCGTCCTGGTCCGCTACGGGGGCAAGCATTTCGGTGAGATCGACCGCCGCAATCATCGTCGCGGTGATCAACGGGCGAACGGGAGCGGCCGCCTCCGCCGCCCCTTCATCAAGAGGATCGGTAACGTCCCCACTTGGATTTTCGTTGTCTGTCACGAATGCACCCCTGAAAATGGAGATGGGCATGAGAAGCGCACCGGGCATTGTGACAGCGCCCTACTGCCGCGATTGCGCTATGCCCCGGTCGTTTCTCCGATCGCTGCGGCAAAGTTGTTCGAACCGTCCGGCAAGATCAGATACCGGATCGTCAGCGCGTCGCTTGTCGCCCCGCGGCTGTCGTCCTCGACTTGCAGAATCTGCACCGCCGCGAAAAAGCCGTTGGTATTGCGCAACACCGCGATCTCACCAACGCGCGGTGTACGGGAACGCGAGGTGAAGTCGTAGGCCGAGGCGTCGGTGATTTCGGCAAAGTCGCTCGCGCCGCGCGCGATCGCGACGCCATGTATTGACGGTGGGTCGTTCAGCAGATGGATGCTGGTATCGCTCGCCTTCGACCAGCGCGTCTCGAACGCGGTCGCGCCAGTCCCAATGACATAACGACCGTCATGAGCAGCATAATCAAAATTGACCTCGCCTGACAGCGCGCCCGAAGCTGGCGGCGGCAGATCGGACGCCTTACCGGCAGTCGGTGCCACACCGACCTTTTCAGCGATCTCCAAGGCAAGCTCGGCGGGCGTGAAGCGCTCGGCCGTTAGATATTGCATCGTGTCGGGAAGACCCGGAACCTCGGTCATATCGAAGCGCACGGGCAGAATGTATTCGCCGTCGTCCTTCATTTGGCGGCTGATCGCGGAGCGGCGCTCGTGCCGAGTCCAAGCCTTGGCGACATAGGCTTCAGAAATGAACATCACGACATATTGCGTGTCGCGCGAATAGATCTGGTGGAAATGCTCGGCACCGTCCTTTCCCCATAAGGCGTTGGCCTCGAACCTGTCGTAGAAGACAGCGATGTGACGGGCGGCGAGCGCCTTGGCGACGGCTTCCACATAGCCGCGTTGCTCGCCCGCAAAGGACAAGGCGACCTGATAGGGGCGCGCTGCCCGACCTTCGGATGCCGGCGCGTCATCATTCGAATTTGAGCCTACTGCTCCAACCGTGGCCTCAATATGGTCAGGGGACGGCGCCGACGCCGGTGGCGATACCGCTTCGCCTGCACGCCGAGCGCCCCCAACGGCGACCTGATCAAGGCCGACGTCGAACTGGCGAAAGCGGTAGTCGATCTTCGCGTACATCCCTTCGATCTTGACGTTAGCCAGATCTCCGGCGGATCCGCGTCCCATCATGCCGATCCATTTGTCGATGTCGGCGGCACCGCGCAGCACGGGTACGAGGTCGCGCGCGCGCAAAAAAGCCTGGTCTCGGCAAGCCTGATAGTTAATTTCCGGGACCGACTTCATGTGGCGCAGGGTCGCCAGCATCTCGGTCAACGCCGCGTCGAACGCTTTCTCGATCAGACCGATGAGCGCCTTCAGGGTGGCGCCCGAGCGCAGCATCCCGCGGGCGGCATGGCGTGTGGTAAGCGCGCCCGTTTCCTCGCGCAGACGATCGGCGGCGGCGTCGCGGATCGTGTAGAGGCGCGAGAGGAGATCGTTGATGGTGGGCTGATCGTCAGCTAGCATTGCGACCTTATAGTGGATCGTTAAATTTGGGGAACAGCGGCAAAGTTCCATTTTGCCTGATCCGCTTCAAGTCCGCGCTGACCCGAGCGAACACGGCTGGATCGGGCTCGTATTGCCGGCCAGCGAATGGCGGCTTGCGGCAAAAACAGCCAATCCGGGACGGGCGTTGAATGTCCGGGTCTGATCGTAAGCTGACGTTGACCATGTCTAAGGGCGATAGCACCTATTTGGATGGACGTGGCTCTTTGAAGCTAACGACTCAAGCCCAGTTTCTTTACTCGACAGTTCATCGTCGACCGCGGTCGTTATTCCAAATCACGTCAAAGTCCCCGTTTGTGGCGTAAATGGCATAGAGCCCCAGCCTTGCCGATGGTCAAGGCGGTGTCGGGGACCGCGCTTTGCTTGGGACATGTTCGTTTTACCCCGGCGAGGTTGAAGCGCCGTCGCTGAAAATCCGCGACGCCGTTTGAATGGCGGAAGAGAGTTCACAATCATCTGACGGCTTGGGCGACGCGCACTCGCAGCGCAATACTGCGCGCCAATCGAACGACTTACAGCCGTCTAGATTTCGATCTCCGCCCGTGACCCGACGGGAATGCGTGCTCGTGCTCGAAGCCCTCGCGGGAGAATTTGAGACACTCTTCGAACGCAAGAGTGGATAGGAAAATGGTAAAGCCCAAGCGCGGCCCGGTCCGGGCATATGCCTATATGCGCCTGTCCGTCGACAAGGAGGGCGGCGTGCCGCAGAGCATCGACGCCCAGCGCACCGCCATCCGCAGCTATGCCGCCAAGAAAGGCATGGTCATCGTCGAGGAGTTCGCCGACGCGGGGTTTACCGGCCAGAACGACAGGCGGCCCGAGTTCCAGCGAATGGTGCGGCAGGCGACGGCTGTTGATCACCCGGTCGACGTCGTAGTGATGTACATGTTCAGCCGCATGGCGCGCAACATGCAGCTCTTCTTCAACACAGTCGGCCGGCTTGAGGATGCCGGGGTTGAGGTAGAATCCGTCACGGAGGATTTTGGAACTGGCCGTGGCCAACGGATGGGCCGGACGATCGCGGCGTTGCTGAGCGAAGAGCAAGCTCGCGATGCCTCGCTCCTTACCAGCAAGAGCCGACGGGAGAATGCCCGTCAGGGATTCTATAATGGTGGTCCGATCTCGTTGGGCTACCGCAGCTACATAGCGCGGCAGGATGGAGAGAAAGCTCGAAAGAAGCTCGAGATCGTCGAGGATGAAGCCGTAATCGTCCGTCAGATTTTTGACTGGGCGGATGTCGGTCGTGGCGCTCGTTGGATCGCCCAGCAGCTAAATGCTCGTGGGCATAGCCTACGCGGCAGGAAGTTCACCAATGGCAATGTCGCAGGGGTTCTCGGCAACGAGCGCTATACCGGCGTCTATCATGATCGCACAGCCGACGATGAGGGCATCACGCCGGACGCCGAGGATGCGATCGCTGTGTCCTGCCCGGCGATCATCACGCAAGACCAGTTCGAGCGGGTCGCAGCGACCCGGGCGACGCGCAATCCGAGACGAACAGCGCCTCATGTCGCGGCCGGCACTACGCTCCTGACGGGGGTGGCGCGTTGCGGTATGCCTAATTGCGCTAGCGGCATGACAATCCGCACCGGCAAGGGCGGTCGCTATGCCTATTACACCTGCAACAACAAGGTGAACCAGGGCGGCAAATGCGCGTGCCCAAACATCCGACGCGAACTGCTCGACGGCGTCGTTCTCGACGCGATCGAAGAACGACTGCTCGAGCGCAACAGGCTGCGCGAGCTGCTGGCAGGTGTGCTCGACGTGTCACAGGCGCGCACGGAGGAACGCGAGGTTGAACTGGCTCGCGCTCGTGCCGAGCGAACCCGGCTCGAAAGCGCCACCAAAAATCTGCTGATTCTTATTGAGCAGGGCACCATGAGTCCGCGCGATCCGGCGTTCGCTGAGCGGATGGCAATAAACCGGACGGCATTGGCGGGTGTGATCAGCCGCATCGATATTCTTGAGGCTCAGTTGGCCAGGGGTAAGCGGAAGATCGACGAACGCACCGTCGACCGCTTCGGCGATATGCTGCGAGATAAGCTCCGCGGCGAGGACAACAGCTTACGCTCGGCCTATCTGCGGATGTTCGTTGCAGAGGTTCGCGTTGGACCGAGCGAGATCATCATCTCAGGTCCAATGTCGGCGCTGGAAAACGGCCTTGCCGTTGGACTTCCCGTCAAAGAGGGCACGGTGCCCATCTTTGACCGGGAGTGGTGCCGCTTACAGGACTCGAACCTGTGACCCCCGCATTACGAATGCGATGCTCTACCAGCTGAGCTAAAGCGGCCAGGACACGCCAGCGAGCGTGTCGAGGCGCGGCGCCTAGCAGGAGTATCAGGGGCTTGCAAGCGCGCTGTTGTTTACGGCTCCTTTACCATGAGTGGGCACAATCGCGGGCGTTACCGACAGATGCGTCGAGGGGAATTTATGGACACCGCCCGCGGCTTCGATGATGGCCGGCCACATGACAATGATCCGGCCGACGGCGGGGTAGGTGAGCCGATGGAAGCGATCGGCACGGATGAGCGCCGGATGCACGTGCGCGCCTATAACCACTGGGTTTCCTTGCTGAAGGGGCGGCCATATCCGTCGATCGAGGATCTCGATCCCGCCGGCATCGCCGATTTCGGCGCGCACAGCGTGTTGCTGGATTTCACGCGCGGAATCGACGACCCCGAAATCCAGTTCCTCGGCCGCGCGCTGCGCGAAGAATGTGCGTTGGATCACGCGATCACGCGCATAGCAGATGTGCCGGCGCGCTCGCTGCTGTCGCGGCTGACTGACCATTATCTGCAGATCATCGCCAATCGCGCTCCGATCGGCTTCGAAGCCGAATTCGTCGGCCGGCGCGGTTACCAGACGCTCTATCGCGGCATTCTGATGCCATTCTCCTCCAGCGATGACCAGATCGACTTCATCTATGGCGTCATCAACTGGAAGGAAGTACTTGGCGGCGACGAACAGGCGCGGTTGGATGTTGAACTTGCCGCCGCGATGCGCGCCGCGCCGGCAGCGACCGCCGAGGCCCCTGGCGACGCGCCCGAGGTTTGGGCTGACGGGCCGAGCCGGCGCGTGGACGCGGCCGATGCCGAGGAGGCGGTGGCGCCGCATTCGCTCGGTGACAGGCTGGCGCTCGCGCGGGAAAGCGCGGCTGCGGCGCGCGCCTCCGATGTGCGAAGCCGCTCGGCCTTGTATCGTGCGCTGGGGCGAGCGCATGACTTCGCGCTCGCCGCCGGGAGCGATGCGGATGGTCTCGGCGAGTTGCTGGAGGATGCCGGCCTCTCCCAGCAGGCGCGCGCGCCGATGACGCCGATCATCAAGCTCGTGTTCGGCGCGGATTATGACAAGACGCGCATTACCGAATTCGCCGCCGTGCTGAGCTTCGCGCTTCGCGAAGGCGTGCCGATGGGCGGACTTGGCGCCTTCATCGATCAATATCCCGCTGGCGTGAAGGGTATCGTCGCGGCCGAACGCGCGCTGCGTCGTCCCGCGAAGGTGACGCGGCCGGCGCCATCGACCGATCGCAAGGCTATCGCGCACGTCTCGCTCGATACGGGCGCCGTCGCGGGCGAGATCGTCGTGCTGGTGGCGCGCGCGAACGGAACGGGCGAACTCGACGTGCTGGGCGCGGTCGCCAATGATCCGCGACTTGCGACACGCGCGCTTGCGGCGCTGGACTGATTCGGCGCTCGACACGTCTGACCAGGGCGGCATCGCCGAAAGAAAATTCCGTTAGCGCGATAAGTCCTGGCTCGCGATGCCAGGCGCGCTCTGCCGGGCATATGCCAGCGCGGCGTGCAACGTTGCTGATCGCGCGCGCTTGGCGCACTATCGCTGCCGATCCTGCGTGGCATATGCTTGAAAATTGCGAGGATGCTCGATGCGGCGGGGTCCGCCGTCTCGGACTGGAACAGCCCGCCAGAATCCACGCCGCGACAATCGTGGATTGTCGCATTTGTCACAAGTCTTGAGCCGGGCGGCGCGTGGGCGCATAGCGCCCGCCTATGACCAGGTCATCGCTCAAGGCGCTTTCGGAAGCGCTCGCCGCCCGTCTCACCCACCGCGCACTTCCGGGGGAGCTTCACGGCTTCGGCCCAGCCGAGCAGACGGAGGCCGCCGGCTTCCTCGCCGCGACCGCCGAGCGGCGGCCCCCGGGCACGGTCGCGATCGCGCTGGAACAGCTTCCCGGTGACGCCGGCGCTAGGCGCCAACGGCTGGCGATCGTCAATGACGACATGCCGTTTCTCGTTGACTCGATCGCGGCGGCGATCGCGGCGCATGACATTGCGATCGATCGCATCATCCACCCGGTTATCGCCGTAACGCGTGGGGCCGACGGCGTTATCAAGGGCGTCTCGGATGCCGATGGCGCGCGCGAATCGATGGTCTATATCGAGATGCAGCGCGCCGATGCGCGCGAGCGTCGCGATCTCGTCGCCGATATCGAAAGCGCGCTCGCCGATGTGCGCGCGGTCGTTTCGGACTGGCGGGCGATGCAGGCCACGCTCGCCGCCGATGCCGGATCGATCGAGGATACTGGGGGGTCGAGTGAGGGCGCCACGCTGATGCGCTGGTTCCTCGATCGTCACTTCACGCTGATCGGCCACCTGCGCTGGTTCGCGGATGGACGTGGGTCGGGCGAGGCGCTTGGCATCGCGCGCAATCCGCACAAGGTGCCGCTGCTCGCCCAGCGTTCGCTTGAGCTGGCGCTGGCATGGTTCGCCAAGAATGGCGGCGAGGCGCCGCTGCTGCTGAAGTCCAGCCTGATCTCCCCGGTGCATCGCCGCGTGCCGATCGACCTCATTATCGTGCCGGTGATCGAGGGCGGCAACTACGCCGGGCTGTCGATTCACGCCGGGCTGTGGACGAGCGCCGCGCTCGCCGCGCCGCCGCGTGCCGTGCCGGTGCTGCGCCAGCGTCTGGCGGATATGGAGGGGAAGTTCGGCTTCGATCCGGCCGGCCACACTGGAAAGGCACTGGCGCACGCGATGGGCTCGCTGCCGCACGATCTGGTCATCGCCTTCGATCAGGAATCGCTCGAGCGGCTGGCGCTGATCGCGATGAGCATCGCCGATCGCCCGCGCCCGAAGCTGGTGCTGGTGCGCTCGCCGCTCGGGCGGCAGTTGTTCGGTTTCGTCTGGCTGCCGCGCGACGAACTGACCACCGCGCGCCGCGTCGCCATCGGGGATATGATCGCCGATGCCGCCGGCGGGGCGATCCTCAACTGGACGGTCGCGATGGAGGACGGCAGCACCGCGCTGATCCGCTATACCGTTGATCTGCGTGGATCGAGCGGGATGCCGGACGAGGATGCGCTCGACGCGCAGCTTGAGAAAATGGTGCGCGGCTGGGTTCGCGATGTCGAGGCCGCGCTGATGGAGCGTCTGCCGGCGCCGCGCGCGGCGCGCCTTTCGCTGCGCTGGGCGGCGGCCTTCCCGATGAGCTATCGTACCGTCGGCACGGCGGAGGAGGCGGCCGAGGACGTGCTGCGGCTTGCCGAACTTGATGGCGCGGAGGATCGCCAGGTTAATCTCTACCCAGCCACCGCGGGCGAGCAGCGCCTCAAGATCTACAAGACCAACGGCCCGCTGGCATTGTCGGATGCGGTGCCCGTGCTGGAGAATTTCGGCTTTCGGGTGATCGGCGAATGGGCGACGCGCCTGCGCGAGGAAGCCGAAAGCTACGTCCATGATTTCACACTGGAGGCGAACGAGGCCGACGGCGCGGTGGCGAAGGAAGTGCTCGAGGGCGCCGTCGCCGCTGTGCTGAAAGGCGAGGCGGAGAATGACGAGTTCAACCGCCTTATCCTCGATGTCGGCATCGCACCGGATGCGGTGGTGCTGTTGCGCGCTTGGTTCCGCTATCTGCGGCAGGCGGGAATGAGCTACGGCCTCACCACCGTCGTCGATGCGCTCGGCCGTGCGCCCGCCGTGACGCGCGCGCTTATCGATCGGTTCATCCTCACCCACAAGCCCGGTGCGAAGGGCGATGATGCGGCGGTCGATCACGCGATTGAAGCGGGGCTAGAGGCCGTGGTCGCGATCGATGACGATCGCATCCTGCGCGCGTATCGCGCGGTGATCGGCGCGACGCTGCGGACCAATGCCTTCACCGATGCGGCGCGCGAGGCGCTGGCGTTCAAGCTGGACAGCGCGAAGATACCTGGCCTGCCGGCACCGCTGCCGTGGCGCGAGGTGTGGGTCTATTCACCGCGCGTGGAGGGCATCCACCTGCGCGCCGGGCCGGTCGCCCGTGGCGGCCTGCGCTGGTCGGACCGGCGCGACGACTTCCGCACCGAGATCCTCGGCCTGATGAAGGCGCAGCGCGTCAAGAACGCGGTGATCGTGCCGACCGGCGCGAAGGGCGGCTTTTACCCCAAGCAACTCCCGAACCCTGCGGTCGATCGTGACGCCTGGCTGGCGGAGGGGACGGAGAGCTATCGCATCTTCATCCGCACGCTGCTGTCGATCACCGACAACATCGTCGGCGGGAAGGTGGTGCACCCGAAGGGCGTCGCGATCCTGGATGACGACGACCCCTATTTCGTCGTCGCGGCCGACAAGGGCACCGCGACGTTCAGCGATGTCGCCAATGCGATCGCGCTGGAGCGTGATTTTTGGCTGGGCGACGCCTTCGCCAGCGGCGGCTCGGTCGGCTATGACCACAAGGCGATGGGTATCACCGCCAAGGGCGCGTGGATCTCGGTGCAGCGTCATTTCGCCGAGCGCGGTGTGGACGTGCAAACCCAATCGATCCGGGTCGTCGGTTGCGGCGACATGTCCGGGGACGTGTTCGGCAACGGGATGCTGCTAAGCAAGACGCTGAAGATCGTCGCGGCCTACGACCACCGCCACATCTTCCTTGATCCCGATCCAGATCCCGCGACGAGCTGGAACGAGCGCGCGCGCCTTTTCGCACTGCCGCGGTCGAGCTGGGAAGATTATGACAAGGCGTTGATTTCCAAAGGCGGCGGCGTCTTTCCGCGCAGCGCCAAATCGATCAGATTGACCCCGGAAGTGAAAGCCGCGCTCGATATTGCGGTGGATGAGATCGAGCCGGCCGGGCTGATCTCGGCGATCCTGAAGAGCCCGGTTGACCTGATATGGTTCGGCGGCATCGGCACGTACATCAAGGCGGCGGCGGAGAATAACGCCACCGTCGGCGATCCCGCCAACGATCGTCTGCGCGTCGATGCGGAGGACGTGCGCGCGATTGCGGTGGGCGAGGGGGCGAACCTTGGCGTCACGCAGGCGGCGCGCATCGCGTTCGCCGCGCGCGGCGGGCGCATCAATACCGACTTCATCGATAATTCGGCCGGCGTCGATTGCTCGGATAATGAGGTGAATATCAAGATCGCGCTCAACCGCGAGATGATCGAGAAGCGCCTCGCGTTCGAGGATCGCAACCAGCTGCTCGTGTCGATGACCGATGACGTGGCGCACTTGGTGCTGGAGGATAATCGCCTCCAGACGCTCGCGCTGTCGATCGCGGAGGGCGATGGTGCGCGCGGGCTGCCGAGCTATGTCCGCGTGATCGAGATGTTCGAGGATGCCGGCCGCCTCGATCGCAAGGTAGAGGGCCTCGCGTCGAATGACGAGCTTCTGCGTCGCGGCATCGAAGGGCGCGGGCTGACCCGGCCGGAGCTGGCCGTGCTGCTCGCCACCGCCAAGCTCGCGTTGCAGGAGGCGATCGAACATGCCGCGCTCGCCACCGATCCGGCGATGAAACGCGATCTCCATGCCGCCTTCCCGCCGGCGATGCGGGAACGGTTCGGCAAGGCGATCGACGAACACCGGCTGCGCGGCGAGATCGTCGCCACCAAGCTCGCCAACCGGATCATCAACCGCATCGGCGTGCTTCACCCGTTCGAGCTTGCGGAGGAGGAGGGCGCAGCGCTTTCCGACATCGCGGCGATGTTCGTGGTGGTCGAGCGGCTGTTCGATCTGCCCACGCTGTGGGGCGAGATCGAGACGGGCGCGATGCCGGAGGCCGCTCGGCTAGCGCTGTTCGACGAGGTGGCGGCGGCTACCCGTTCGCAGATCGCGGATCTGCTGCGAGTCACTGCGCCGGGCACCGCGCCGGAGGCGGTGCTGAAGCGGATCGGCAAGGGCTTCGCCAATCTCGACGCGCATACCGGCGAACTGCTGCTTGAAGAGGCACGCGCGCAGAGCGGGCGCATCGCTGCCACGCTGGAAGCTTCGGGCGCCCCGGCGGCGCTGGCCGGCAAGGTCGTGCGACTGTTCGAGCTGGACGGCGCGATCGGCCTCGCGGATCTCAGCGATCGCCTGCGGCTTGACGAAACGAAGGTCGCACGTGCCTTTACCGGGCTGGGCCAGGCGCTCGGGCTGGATTGGGCGCAGACCAATGCGGCGCGCATCATTCCCAGCGATCCGTGGGAGCGGCTGCTGATCGCCGGGCTGGCGCGCGATTTCCAGCAATTGCGCTTCGATTTCCTCGGCCGCGCCGGAAAGGGCGATCCCGGCAAGCTGGTCGATGAATGGCTGGGTGCCAATGGTGCGCGCGTGGCGCAGTTCAAGGCGCTGGTCGATCGTGCCCGCCACGCCCCCGCGCTCAATGCCGCGATGCTCGCACAGATCGCGGGTCAGGCGCGCGTATTGCTCGGTCGATAGGGGCGGAACGCCCGCAGGGTCGCCTTTCCTTCAGTGGAAAAGGCGACCCCTCCCGATTTGTCGGCAGAGCCGGTGACAAGCGTATCGCACCCCGCTAACGCAACCGCGTGAGCGCGCTTCGTCGCCTTTTGCGAACCTTTCCTCTACTTGCCGTGCTGATCGTCGCGGCAACGCTGGCGGTGCGCGTGCTGGTGCCGGCGGGCTTTATGCCGACGCTTGATAATGGCCGCGTCGTGATCGGCATCTGTAGCGGTTACGGACCGACGATGATGGCCGTGTCTGTCCCGGGCCTCGAACAGGTGCACCACACCGGCGACGAAGGCGATCAGGCGCGCAGCCCGTGCGCCTTCGCCGATCTCGCGCTGCCGCTGATCGGCGGGGCGGATGCGATCCAGCTTGCGCAGGCATTGCTGTTCATCCTCGCGATTGCGCTGCTGCTCGCTGTCACCCTGCCGCCGCGCGCCGCCGCGTGGTTGCGGCCGCCCCTGCGCGGGCCGCCCCTGATCGCCTGACCCGACGGGCCGCGCCCGCTCGACAACCAGCGACATATCCGGCGCGCCACCGATGCGCGCCGCAAAGGGGATTCTCATGTTCAGGACCATTCAGGCGGCGCTGCTCGCCTCCACCATCATTGCCACGCCCGCCTTTGCCGATCCGACTGACGGCGCGGATGGAAAGCAGCCCGATATCATCGTAACCGCTGCCGCCCAGGCTGGCGATCCGGCGGTCGTTTCGGAGGCGCGCCAGCGGCTCGCGCGCACGCCGGGCTCGGTATCCGTGGTGGCGGCCGAAACCTATGAGGATCGCAGCGTCACCGGCATCTACGATCTGCTGCGGGACGTGCCGGGCGTGCTTGCCAACAAGCGCTATGGCGATGAATCGCGGCTGTCGATCCGTGGCTCGGGGCTGGACCAGAGCTATCATCAGCGCGGCGTGCTGCTCGCGCAGGATGGCGTGCCGTTCGCGGATGCGGATGGCTTTTCCGATTTCCAGAAGATCGATCCGCTCGGCGCGCGCTATATCGAGGTGTACAAGGGTGGCAACGCACTGCGCTTCGGTGGTGCGCAGCTTGGCGGCGCCGTGAACCTCGTCACCCCGAACGGCAAGACGGCGGAGACGCCGTTCGATTTTCGGCTGGAGGGCGGCTCGTTCGAAACATATCGGGTGCGGGCGGCTGCGGCTGGGAAGGCGGGGTCGTTCGATTATTACGCCTCGGTCCACAGCTATCATTCCGACGGCTTTCGCCAGCAGGAAAAGTCGGACGTGACGCGCGGCACGGTAAACCTTGGCTACAGCTTCGGCGAGGATAACGAAGTGCGGCTGATCGGCTATGCGGCCGATATCCGCCAGGGCGTGCCTGGCGCGCTCACGCTGAGCGATGCCCTGAACAATCCGCGCTATGCCGGCGACGGCGTGGTGGCGCGCAAGCAGGCGCGCGACCAGACGGTGGAACGCGTCACGCTCCAGACGCGGCTGCGCCTCAGCGACAATGTGGTGTTCGAGGGCGGCGCCTATGCCACGCAGACCGATCTTCACCACCCGATCTCGATCGTGATCGATCAGGATACCGACACGCAGGGGCTGTTCGGCCGCTTCGACGTGTCGGGCGAGATCGCCGGACATAAGGCGGACCTGTTCTTCGGTGCCTATTACCGTCAAGGCGGCACCGAGCAGAACCTCTACTTAAACTTCGGCGGCCAGAACGGCCCGCGGATCGGTGACGCGCAGCAACTCGCAAGCGGGCTGGACGTGTTTGCGGAGGGGCGCTTTTTCGTCGTGCCCGAGCTGGCGCTCGTCGCGGGCGGCTCGTGGGGCCGTGCCACGCGTGACTACAAGAACCGGCTCGCCAGCAAGGCCGACGACGTGAGCTACGACTGGTTCGCGCCACGTATCGGCCTGCTGTTCGAACATGGCGCCACGCAGGTCTATGCGAACTATACCCGCTCGGTAGAGCCGCCGCATTTCGGCGCGCTGACGCAGACCAATACCAGCGGCTCGCTGTTCGTGCCGCTCGATACGCAGCGAGCCTGGACGGCGGAAGCAGGCACGCGCGGCCGCGCAGGCGCCTTCACCTGGGACGTGGACTATTACCGCGCCGATATCGATGGTGAATTGCTGAGCTTCCTGCCCGCCGCGAATCTGCCCGCGGCGGTGTTCAACGCGGGTCGCACGCGGCACCAGGGCGTGGAGGCGAGCCTCGACTGGCGGATCGCGCCCGGCCTTCGCCTGCGCCAGACCTATGCCTGGTCGGATTTCCGCTTCGTCAACGATCCCGTCTATCGCAACAATCGCCTGCCGGTCGCGCCCGAACACCAGTATCGCATCGGCGTTCGCTACGATGGCGCGCACGGCGTTTATCTGGAGCCGTTCCTCGACTGGCGGATGAAATCGGTCTGGGTGGATTATGCCAATACGATGAAGGCGCCGGGTTATGCCGTGGTGAATATCAGCGGCGGGTTCGCGGTCGGGCCGGCGACGATCTTCGTCGATGCGCGAAACCTTGCCGACAAGCGATATACCGCCGAATTCGCCGCGATCACCGATGCCAGCCAGCCCGGCATCAATCGCGCGGTCTTTTTCCCGGGCGAGGGCCGTTCAGTGTTCGGCGGTGTCCGCTTCACTTTCTAATCGGAGGTGCAACCATGCGCATTTCATCGACGCTTGCCGCGTTTTCCATCGTGCTGGCCGGAACGGCGGCTGGCGCGCATGTCGTGTTCGCCGATCCGGAGGCGCAGGCGGGCGGCTATTATGCCGGCTTCCTCCGCATCGCCCACGGCTGTGGCGCGTCCCCGACGCGATCCGTGCGTGTTGAGATACCGGAAAGCGTGATATCCGCGCGGCCACAGCCGAAGCCGGGCTGGACGCTCGCGGTGGAGCGTCAGCCGCTCAAGTCTGCCGTAACGGGGGAAGGGGGGGCGCTTGTTACCGAGCGCGTCTCGGCGATCACCTGGACGGGAGAGTTGCCTGGCGACCAGTTCGACCAGTTCGGAATCATGATGAAGCTGCCGGCTACGGCCGGCCCGCTCTTTTTCCGTACGACTCAGCGTTGCGCATCTGGCAGCAACGACTGGGTAAACATCCCGGCATCACCCGCCGCGTGGCACATGACGGCAATGCCCGCGCCGATGCTGATGTTGCGCGCGACGCCGGCGAGCCACGACACGCACTGATCGGTCGCTCCGGGGAGGATTTCACATGCCTCCCCGGCGCGCCGTGCGTCAGCCCTTGCGGCTTGCCTCGAACAGGAACCATGCGCGCTCTTCGGCCTGGTCGGTCCATTCGTCGACGATGCCGCTGGTGGCATTGTCCTTCGCCTCTTCGGCCGCTTCCTTCACCGTGCGGAAGCTCTCGACCAGCTTGAGGTTGTCGTCGCGCAGCTCGGCCAGCATGTCTTCCGGCGATACGAACGGCTTGTCGTTGTCGCCGATCGTCTGGTGACGCGCGATATCGCCGATCGAGCGCAGCGTGGTGTTGCCGGTCTTGCGGACACGTTCCGCGATCGCATCGGTGACGCCGAGGATCTGCGCCGCCTGATCGTCCATCAGCAGGTGATAGTCACGGAAGTGCGGGCCGGATACGTGCCAGTGGAAATTCTTGGTCTTGAGATACAGCGCGAAGCAATCGGCCAGCGCGGAATTGAGCGCGTCCGCCACCGTGCGCGTCTCGTTGCGCGCGAGATCGCTCGGGGTTTTCAGCTTCGGATTGGGATCGGCCACGGGAAATCCTCCATTGATCTGGTTCGTTGCGATAACGGATCAATACTGGATTCGCTCCATCGGGAAATCAGATCAGAGCAATTGATCTGAGCGCGATAATGATGCCGGCAAGCGCAAGGATCGCCGCGCTGGCAAGGCTCATCAGGCGCCGGGGCAGTGCCACCCATCCCGCCTCGCCGATGACGATCGCCGGCACGATCACCGCGAGCGCACCGATCGTCGCGCCAACCGCCGCCAGCGACGGCAGCGGGGATCGCATGGCCAGCCCGGCGGCGATGAACTGCATGCGATCGCCGAATACCATGATCGCAAGGCCGATCGCGCTGGTGCCGAACGCCCCCAATCTCCAGTTCGCCAGCCTGTCAGGCGCCTTGTCGCGCCAAGACGCGCTGACCCCCGCGAGCATCAGGGCCAGCGCGAGCAGCAGATCGCGCGCCTCGGGCGCCAGCAGCGGGGCAATCATCAGGCCGCCCACCGCTCCGAGCGCGTAATTCGCCGTCAGCGCGATGATCGCGGAAAGGATGATCGTGCCCGGCGCACGATATCGGTCTGAAAGGATCGCCGCGAGCCACGGCGTGCGATCGCCAATCTGGCACAGGGCGCCCAGCACCAGCCCGGCCATCAGCGCATCCATCGCGTGTCAGGCGAACCGCACCTGGCAGGCAGCGGCGAAAGCGTCGGAGGTCGCGTCATCCTGCCGCTCGCTCTGCACCGCCTCGCGCAGCATCGCGAGCCAGTCGTGCACCAGCGCGCCGTGCTCGCCCCGCGCCAGCGCCGATTCGAGCAGATGCGCGACCGTCACGGCCGGCATCATGCCGTTGCGGTGCGCGATCCGGCGAATCGCATCCACCTCGCGCGCTACCGCGCCGGTCCCGCCGCGCCATTCGATCGCCACGATCCGGCGTGACAATTCGGCCCGCACGTCAGACACATCTTCTCCACGCATGGCTCGATCCTCCCCTGCGCTGGAAGGATGCGCCCGGCGGGTAAAGACGGCGTTAACCGCTGTCGGCGCTTGACATCCGGCGCGTGCTGCGTCATTCGCCCGACCCTGTCAGCGGCGCGCGCCAGTTCGCCGCTTTTTCTATTTCGCAAGTACAGGAATTGGTGATGGCCAAGCCGACCACCGTCAAGATCAAGCTCGTCAGTTCGGCCGACACCGGCTTCTTCTACGTCACGAAGAAGAATCCGCGGACCAAGACCGAAAAGCTCTCCTTCAACAAATACGATCCCGTCGTGCGCAAGCATGTCGAGTTCAAGGAAGCGAAGATCAAGTGATCCCGTCGGCGGCGTGAATGCGCCGCCCGCATCCTTGCCCGGAACATCCGGGATAGAGGGGCCGCAGGCGATCCGCCAGCGGCTCTTTTGCTGTGGCCCTCAAATCAGCCCGCCGACCGTATCCATGAAGCGCGCTAGGCTGATCGGCTTGGATACATAGGCGGCTGCCCCGGCCGCGCGGATCCGGTCCTCGTCCTCGCGCCCGGCATAAGCGGTCACCGCCATCACGGGAATGCCGCACAGCGCCTCGTCCGCCTTGAGCTCGAGGATAAGTTCGTGCCCGGTGACATAGGGCATCTGGATATCCATGACGATCAGGTCCGGTTCGAACGCGCGCGCGCGGTCCAGCGCCTCGCGCCCGTCGCGCACCGGCTCGGCGGCATATTCGTGCGCGCGCAGCAGATCGCAGAACAGCTTCAGATTGAGTTCGTTGTCCTCGACAACGAGCACCCTTTTTGCCACGCCATATCCCCCTATTGGTGACAAGATACGCAATGCGAGAGGCAGACACAAACACCGACCTTCAGGCGCTCGCGCTCCACGCCCTGGTGTGGGTGTTAGCCGAGCCGCGGCGGGCCGAGCGGCTAATCGCGCTGACCGGGCTTGCGCCCGATGATCTGCGCGCGCGTATCGGCGATGCGGCGGTGCTCGCGGCGTGTCTGACGTTTCTCGAAGGGCATGAGCCGGATCTGATCGCCTGCGCCGAGGCGCTTGGCGTCACGCCGGGACAATTGGTAGCGGCGCGCGTCGCACTGGAGGCTGCATGACCCGCCCCTTGCTGATCTGCGATTGCGATGAAGTGCTGCTTCATATGATCCGCCACTTTGGTGACTGGCTGGGCGAGGTTCACGACATCGATTTCCGCCCGCGCTCGTGGGAGCTTGCGGCCAATATGCGCCACCGCGTGACCGGCGAGCCACCGTCGCGGGAGCAGATGTTTGGCTTTCTCGGCGGCTTTTTTCCGTCGCAGATGCATCGCCAGACGTTGGTGCCACATGCGCGTGAGGCGCTGGCGGTCCTGGCTGGGCAGGCGGATATCGTGATCCTCACCAATATTGGCGACGAATGCCGTGCGCCGCGCATCGAGCAACTGGCCGCTTTCGGCATCGAGCATCGCGTCGAGTGCAACCAGGGCGGGAAGGGCGGCCCCGTGGCACAATTGGTCGCCGAACACGGTGATCCGGTCACGGTGTTCGTCGACGATCTGCCGCATCATCACGCCTCGGTCGCCGAACATGCTCCGCGCGTCCACCGGCTGCACATGGTGTCTGAGCCCGAACTGGCCCCCGGCGTGCCCGCCGCGCCTGAAGCGCACGCGCGGATCGACGACTGGCGGGAGGCCGAAGCATGGATCGCGGCGCGTTTCGCCGCCGGGCGGCACGCGGAGGATTGACCGGCGCGGCGTGGCGGTGTTGAAGCTGCGCGCATGACCGAACTCATCGATCGCAAGCTGGCCGAACTCGGCCTTTCCCTCCCCGTAGCCGCCGCTCCGGTGGCGGCTTATGTGCCTGCCGTCCTGGCGGGCAACCTGCTGCACGTTTCCGGGCAATTGCCGTTCAAGGACGGCAAGGTCGTCACTGGCCGCCTTGGCGAGAATGTCAGCGTCGAGGAAGGGCAGGATGCCGCCCAGCGGTGTGCGCTGATGCTGGTCGCACAGGTGAAGGCCGCGCTCGGCGATCTTGCCCGCGTGAAGCGGATCGTTAAGCTGGGCGTGTTCATCAACTCGCACGGCGATTTCGTCGATCAGCCGAAAGTCGCCAATGGCGCCAGCGAGCTGATGGTCGCGCTGTTCGGTGATGCCGGCAAGCATGCGCGCTCGGCGGTGGGTGTCCCGGTGTTGCCGCTCGGCGCCGCCGTGGAGGTCGATGCGATCGTCGAGGTTGGCGAGCCGCTGTGATCGCCGCTTGAGTGAAGCGCCGCGCGTCTTAAGTTAGGGGCGATGGCGCTTTCCTCGATGCTTCACCCTATCGCCCGGTCATCGGCGCGGCCATGGCGGTCGCGCCGATGACCGGGCTTACCGCGCGGATGGTCGAGGGGGTTTCCGCGGTTTCCCCGGATGATTGGGATGCCTGCGCGGGCAGCGCCAATCCCTTCGTTTCCCATGCTTTTCTCTCAGCGCTCGAGAAGTCGGGCAGCGTCGGCGGCCGCAGCGGGTGGCAGCCCCTGCCCGTCATCGTCGATGGCGCGGATGGCCGCCCGGCCGCGATCGCGCCAAGCTACGCCAAGAGTCACAGCCAGGGCGAATATGTCTTCGATCACGCCTGGGCGGAGGCGTGGCAGCGCGCGGGCGGGGCTTACTACCCGAAATTGCAGGTCGCTGTGCCCGTCACGCCGGTGCCCGGACCGCGCCTGTTGTTGCGTGATCCCGCCGCCGCGCCCGCGCTGATCGCCGCGCTGGAGGCGGTTACGGACCGGCACCAGCTTTCTTCCGCCCACGCCACTTTCCTCGCGCCCGATCAGGTGCCGCTGTTCGATGCCGCCGGCTGGCTGGTCCGGCAGGGCACGCAATATCACTGGCGCAACGAAGGCTATGCCACGTTCGATGATTTCCTCGCGCGTCTTTCCAGCCGCAAGCGCAAGGCGATCCGCAAGGAGCGCGCGGCGGCGGTGGACGGGCTGACGATCCGCCACCTGACCGGGGCGGAAATCGGAACGCGCGAATGGGACGCGTTTTGGGAATTCTATCAGGATACCGGCAGCCGCAAATGGGGCCGGCCATATCTTGCGCGCGGCTTCTTCCCGCTGCTCGGCGAGCGGATGGGAGACAAGGTGTTGCTGATCCTCGCGGAGCGGGATGGCGCGCCGATCGCCGGCGCGCTCAACCTGGTGGGCGCGGATACGTTGTACGGGCGGTACTGGGGCTGCGTTGAGGAGGTGCCCTTCCTGCATTTCGAACTGTGCTATTATCAGGCCATCGACGCGGCGATCACGCGCGGTCTGTCGACGGTGGAGGCGGGGGCGCAGGGCGAACACAAGCTGGCGCGCGGCTATGTGCCCGTGCCCACTTTCTCCGCTCATTATCTCCCCGATCCGGGCTTCCGCCGGGCGGTGGCCGATTTCCTTGTGCGCGAACGCGCGGCGATCGAGGAAGACCGCACGTTCCTTGAGCAGCTCACGCCGTTCAGGAAGGGGTAGCGACAGGCTGCGGCCGGGCGGCTGCTTCCGCTTCGGCGGCGCGCTTCTGACGCATGCGCTCACGCAGTTCCAGCAGCGGCGCGGGGATCAGTTCCGCATCGTCGATGTCCGGCACGGGGCGGGTGTGATCCACCTTGAGCAACTGGCTCGTCCCATCGGGCGAGCGCCAGATCGGCACGAGATCGCTCGCGTAGCGCGGGTCGAACGCAGGTGTGCGGATCAGCCAGACATAATCGAACGCGTTGCGCGGAAAGCGCGCCATCGCGAAGCCCACCGGCCGCCACCATTGCCGAAGGCACCATTTCCGCGTGACGATCTGCGAGGGATCGTGCGCGAAACCGCCGGCGATGAAATAGCGCGCGGTGAGCAGTTGCGCGCCCGCCATCGACCACTGATCGTTCGTATAGGCCAGTCGCCGTTCCAGCGCGATCGCCGGCAGATGCTCGAGCCGCGACATCGTCCACGGATCGTCGCAGCGATAGCCGAGGAAGCTGACGACCTTCGCGCCCACAGGAAGCCTGTTCAGCGCGGCCAGTTCGGTGCGATAATCCTGCGCGAACAGCCAGTAGCTTATCGTGGTGCCGCCGATCCGCGCGATGAAGAAGGCAAGCCCCAGCGTGGCCAGGATGCCCGCCTGGCGCATCGACATGGTGGTGCGCGGGCGGATCGCGATCACCGCGATCGCGATCACGAACGGCGCCAGCCGCATGTCGGCATAGGCCGAGCCGAACACAATTCGCGGGAGCAGCAGATAGACGGCGGCGAGGAACAGCGCCGAAAGCCCCAGGTTGCGCGAATATTCACTCGCCGGATCACGCACCGCGCGAAGCAGCACCAGGTAAAGCGCGGCGATCCCCGCCACGTCCCATGCCAGCCATCGGTCGCGCAGCACCATCAGGGTCCAGGCCGCTTTGCGCCGCCAGTTGAACCAGTCGGTGGTCTGGCCCGTCACGTGGTCGCCGGATCGCCACAGCACCATCATCAGCATCGGCAACGCGAGCGGAAGGCAGGCTAGCCCCGCCCGGAACCAGCTTGCCACCCAATGGCCAGACCCGGCATCCTTGCGGCGATCGTGCTCGCGTACCATCTCGGCGGAGAAGGCGAGCACGCCGAGCACTCCCCAGCCGAACGTGTGGCACAGCCACAGGATGCAGGAGGCGGGCACGAAGATCGCGGTGCGCAGCCAGAAGCGCTTCTGTCGTCCAAGCCGCAGCCACAGCGCGAACAGGCATAGCGCGAGCGCCATCGACAGCGCGAAATTCACGAAGCCGAATTGCAGCGGGTAACAATAAGCGAGCGGCAGCGCGAACAGCGCGGTCGGCGGGATGCGGCCATGCACCTCTCGCGCGATCCACAGCAGCCCGGCGACGGTGAGTGCCGGGATCGTCATGACGATCAGTTTTACGCCCAGCTCCAGCCCGAAGAGCTTGGCGAAGGGGATGATGAGCAGATCGATTCCGAGATTGCCGATCAATGACCATCGGAAATCAAACCACTGCCTGAGCCACGGCGCCGTATCGAGCGAAAGCTGGACGCGATAGCGCCCCATATGCCCCGGCAGATCGACCAGGGGCGGGATCGTCGGCCATAGCAGCGGGACGATCGCGACGATCGTTGCCAGCGCCACGAACCAGCGCGTCTGCCACCAGCGTAAAGGA
The DNA here is from genome assembly GCF_048565505.1 of Sphingomonas sp. TX0543. Taxonomy (NCBI): domain Bacteria; kingdom Pseudomonadati; phylum Pseudomonadota; class Alphaproteobacteria; order Sphingomonadales; family Sphingomonadaceae; genus Sphingomonas; species Sphingomonas sp. TX0543. The sequence continues at coordinate 3,024,221 of NZ_JBLZUS010000002.1, read as the reverse complement.
GCCCCCGGACCTTCCATGCGTCGCGCTTCTAGGGTCCGGGTTCGCAAACGGCAACGGCTTCGGGAGCATCCGGCCCGGCTTTACCTGTCGCGGTTGGGCGGTGTGCGGCGGATACGCGGGAAGCGTTGCGGAATTGCCTCCGCCAGCGTCGGTCTCTAGCGCGCGGGCGGTCCGCTTGCAGGGCGTACGCGATACAGCGTCGCCCCGTCGGGAGATCTGCTTATCGGCTTCAGCCAATCAGGATTTCTGCCGCCCGCCAGCATCGCTCCAAGGCTGGTTGAGGGCGGGCGGATGCCGAGACCGTCACAGGCGATGACGTAATCGAGCTTCAGGCGCCTCGCTTCGCTCAGCGCATGCCCAGGCGTGCCAAGATAGAAACGATACATCGCCAGATTTCCGGGGTTGTTGCGGTGGTAGGCACCCGCGACCAGCCGATGATGCGTCGTGGCGATTGCCGGGCCGCCCGTATCGATCGGGGCCATTACGAGCCCGACCGGGGCGGTGTTCAGCGCGGCCATCAGCGCGGTGGATGCGCAGTCGCCGCCCGCGGTTTTGGCCGGAGCGGGCGGGGCGGGGAGCGCCGCCGCCGCCAGCGGGTAGAATATGCCCGTTGCCGCGATCCATGATGCTGCCAGCGCCACGCGGCCATGTCGCGTGGCGATCGCGATCACCGACGCAAGCGCCGGAAGGGCGAGCAACGCGCCGGGGTACGCGCCGCGGATCTGGACGAACGTCACCGCCAGCGCGAAAAGCTGCAGTGCCAGTAATGTCCCCCAGCCGCGGCTGCGCGTCCGTAGCGTCAGCCATGCGCCGGCGACGATGCCGGCGATCATCAACCCCGCATAGCTGATCGAAAGCACGGGCGAGGCGGCGGCAAGCGGGATCGCCTCGCCGACCCGCGACAGCCACAAGTGCCGCAGCAGCGGATCGACATTGCCATAGGGCGACAGGCACTGCGGCGCCGTCACGATCATTGTATAGAGAAGCACCGAGCCGCCCATGGTTGCGATCAGCGCGCGCCATCGGGCTGAACTCGATCGGGTCATGCCGATAACGGTCGTCAGCGCAGCGATCGTGCCCGCTGCGCGCGCGACGAGCGCGGTGAAGCCATCGCAGGCGGGCATGCCCCAGTCGCCGGTCGAGAAGAATAAGGCGCCTGCGGCCGTCGCGCCGCCCAGCCCCAGCCCGAAACCAAGCAGGCGGCGCCGCTGCGATTCATTTCCTCGCCATATCCACTCGATCACGATCAGCCCGGTGGCGGCGGCTAGCAGCGGTGCGGTTTCCATGCCCACAACAAAGCTCAATCCCGCGGCGATCCCGGCGGCGATCCCGCAGCGAAAGGTGGCGGGTTGCACCAGCACGAGCGCCACGACCAGAATCATCACCATCTGCAGATTGTGATGATCGATCCGGCCCGGCACGAACAGGCTGCTGGCAGGGTGCGCGGCTAGCGCCAGGATCATCGCGCGCCAGCCGGCTTCGTTGCCCCCGACGGTTTCTGCGATTTGCCCGATCAGCCAGATCGCGGCCGCGAGCAATATCGTCGGCCAGGCGATTACCGCGCAGACTTCCGCCCAGTGCCTTCCGGCCAGCGGTGCAAGCTCGCGGATTATAGCCGCCGGGATCAGATCGTCGAGGCGCGACCAGTGCATCGCGACGCCGGACAGGCCGAGCCGATATTGCGCCACGTCGCCGAAGCGTTGTCCACCGAGCCAGTCGCGGATCTGTTGCAGCCGCATCATGTCGTCTGAATCGGGAAGGCGCAACGCGCTGAGGTCTGCCCAGCCCCGCCAGACCTGCGCGGCCCCGATCGCCACCGCCAGCAGAAGCGCGATCAGCGCGTCGCGCCACGCCCGGGATGGCAATCTGACCATGGGTCCGGGCTAGGCCGGCGTGGTTAATATCGGGCTAAAGCCGTGCCGGCTCCGGGGCGCCCCGGCCTGCGCATGAAACCGGCCGTCAGAACTCGCGGTCGCGGCGCCCCAGCAGGCGCAGTCGCAGCGCATTGAGCTTGATGAAGCCAGCCGCGTCGCGCTGATCGTACGCGCCCTGATCGTCCTCGAACGTCACCACCTTCTCGCTGTAAAGCGAGTTGGGCGATTTGCGGCCGACAACGATCACGCTGCCCTTGTACAGCTTCAGCCGCACCGTGCCGGAAACCTTCGCCTGGCTATGATCGACTGCCGCCTGCAGCATCTCGCGCTCTGGCGAGAACCAGAACCCGTTATAGAGCAACTCGGCATACCGCACCGCCAACTCGTCTTTAAGGTGAGCCGCGCCGCGATCGAGCGTGAGCTGTTCGATCCCGCGATGCGCGAGGTGATAGATGGTGCCGCCCGGCGTTTCGTACATCCCGCGCGACTTCATCCCCACAAACCGGTTCTCGACCAGATCGAGCCGGCCGATGCCGTGCCTGCGGCCTAGCTCGTTGAGCCTGGTCAGCAGCGTCGCGGGAGAACAGGCCTCGCCGTTAAGCGCCACGCCGTCGCCACGCTCGAAATCGATCGTGATATACTCTGGCTGATCCGGTGCATCCTCGGGGTTGACGGTGCGCGAATAAACGTAGTCCGGCACCTCCTGCCACGGATCCTCCAGCACTTTTCCCTCTGACGAGGTGTGCAGCAGGTTCGCGTCGGTAGAGAAGGGCGCCTCGCCGCGCTTGTCTTTGGCAACGGCGATCTGATGCTGCTCGGCGAACTCGATCAGCCGGGTGCGGCTGGTGAGATCCCACTCGCGCCACGGGGCGATTACCTTGATGTCCGGCGCGAGCGCGTAATAGCCCAGCTCAAACCGGACCTGATCGTTGCCCTTGCCGGTCGCGCCGTGGCTGACGGCGTCGGCGCCCACCTGTCGCGCGATCTCGATCTGGCGCTTGGCGATCAGCGGCCGCGCGATCGACGTGCCGAGCAGATACAGCCCTTCGTAGAGGGCATTGGCGCGCATCATCGGAAAAACGTAGTCCCTGACGAACTCCTCGCGCAGATCGTCGATGAAGATATGCTCGGGCTTCACGCCGGCTTGCTCCGCCTTGCGGCGCGCTGGCTCCAACTCCTCGCCCTGGCCGAGATCGGCGGTAAAGGTCACCACCTCGCAGTTATAGGTCTGCTGGAGCCATTTCAGGATGACGCTGGTGTCGAGCCCGCCCGAATAGGCCAGGACGACGCGGTTGATCTTCTCGCTCATGGCCGCCCCCTATGCGGCGGAGGCGGATTCGCGCAAGGCCCGTTCGCCCTCGAACATGTAATCGCGCGTCACCGGCACCGCGAAACGGCCCTTGGTGAGCTGCACCTGATAATTGCACAGGCCGCCGTGCCTGAACGCCGCCGATGCGCCCGCGAGATAAAAGGTCCACATGCGATAGAAATTCTCGTCATATAGCGCGACGATCGCGTTCTTCGCGGCGACGGTGCGGTCGTACCAGTGATCGAGCGTCCACGAATAATGGACGCGCAACGTCTCGATATCGGTGGGAAAGAGGCGCAGGCCCTCGTACGCGCGGACAATTTCTGACAGCGCGGGATTGTAGCCGCCGGGGAAGATGTATTTCACCGTCCAGTCGTCGGTAACGCCGGGCGTGCCCATGCGGCCGATCGTATGGACGAGCATCACGCCCTCGGCAGCCAGCAGATCGCGGCATTTTTTGAAGAAGGTGCGATATTGCGGCGGGCCGACATGCTCGAACATCCCGACAGACACGATACGGTCGAAGCTGCCGGTCACGCGGCGATAGTCGATCAGCTCGAAACGCACCTTGTCGGCCACGCCCGCTGCCGCGGCCCGCTCGCGCGCGATCTTGAGCTGCTCCTCCGACAGCGTGACGCCCAGCACTTCGACACCGAAATGACGGTTCAGGTAAAGGGCAAGCCCGCCCCAGCCGCAGCCGATATCGAGCACGCGCATCCCCGGCTGCAGTGCAAGCTTGGCGGCGATATGCGCGAGCTTGTCGAGCTGTGCCTGCTCCAGGCTGTTGTCCGGATCGGTGAAATAGGCACAGCTGTATTGCTTGTCGCGATCGAGGAAGAGATCGTACAGTCGCGCCGACAGATCATAGTGATGCGCGACGTTCTTCTTCGATCGCCGCTCCATGTTGATCCGATCGAGGCGATACTTCACCGCGCCCACCGCGCGGCTGAGCCAGCTTGGATCCAGGTTGTTCTGGCCTGCTTCCCACTTATCGTTCATCGTCAGCAGATTGACGAGATCGCGGATATCTCCCTGCTCCACGATCAGCCGGCCATGCATGTAGCATTCGCCCGCGCCTAGCGCCGGGTTGCGCGCGATCGCCAGCGCGACGCGCTTGTCGGCGAAGCGAATTGTCACGTCGGGATAGCCGGGTTCGGGGGTGCCGAAGGAGGCGGGCTGGGTGCCGGGGCGGAGGAGCGTGAGGCGGCCGCGCTTGACGGAGCGCGAAAGAAACAGGTCGATCAGGGACATGGCACGGGCATAGCAATCAGATGCCGGCATACCAGTCGTAATCGACATTATCCTCCCAATAGCCGCCGCGCCCCTTTCCGATGTCGGCTAGGCTCGCCACCGCATCGATCCGCATGAGATACTTGGCATGCTTGTAGCCCAGCTGCCGCTCCACGCGCAGGCGGCAAGGCGCGCCATTGGCGATTGGAAGCATCCGGTCGTTCAGTGCCCAGGCCAGGATCGTCTGCGGGTGAAAGGCATCAACCAGGTCGATCGATTCGTAATAGGGCGCGCCACCATAGAGATCCGCGCAGGTGAACACGATGTAGCGCGCCGCGTCACGCAATCCGGCGGCCTTCAGCACCGCGCCGAGCGTCGGCCCCTGCCATTTGGCGATCGCGCTCCACCCCTCGACGCAATCGTGGCGGGTGATCTGCGCGCGGTTCGGCAGACGTGCGAGATCGGACAAGGTGAGCGACAGCGGGTGTGCCACCAGACCGCCTACGCGCAGCCGCCAGTCCGTGAATTTGCCTGCCGCGAGCGCGGCATATTCCGACGTGCCCGGATCCCGCGTGCCGTTCGACCGGAAGATCGGCGAGCGCTGGTCAGCCGAAAACTCCCGCGCCAGCGCGCCGCGATCGGTTAGCGCACGTTGCAGCCCGCGATGCATGTCCTCGCCCTTGAACAGGATGGCGCGGGCCGTGGGATTTTGCACCACCTTGTCGCATCCGGCGAGCAGGGCAGGCGCGCCAATGATGATCGAGCGGCGGGTGAACAATGTCATTCCGGCACTCGCCACCAGCCTGTCACCATCGAACGAACCTCGTTCCACGCGCCGGCAAGGATCACGAGTGCCAGATGGATGACGATAAAGCCGGAGATCGCGGCCATCGCGATGAAATGCAGCGAGCGCGCCGATTGCCGACCGCCGAACAGATCAAGCAGCCACGGCCACGCCGCGTCCATCCCCGGCGACAGCGTGAGACCGGTAAGGATCACGAGCGGCAGCAGCACGAATATCACCGCGACATAGGCGATCTTCTGCAACACGTTATATGCGCCCGGATGCGCCGGATCGTGGAAGCGGAAGGCGAGATGTGCCCTTGCGTCCGCCCACAGGTGGCGTGGCGCAAGATCCCCCGCGCGAAGCCGAAGATCGGCCCGGAAATGCCGGTTTACGAGGCTCGCGATCATATAGACGAGCAGCCCGAACGCCAGCACCAGCGCGCAGAACAGGTGCCAGCGCCGCGACAGCGCGAGATTGTAATTCGCCGGAATCGTCAGCCACGCCGGAAAATGCGGCAGTTCAGCCCACGCATGATCGAAGTTGGCGCCATATTGCCCCCAGTAGAGTCGCGGATGCGCGTTCGAAATGCCCAACCCGCTGCCGATCAGGATGAAGATCGCGATAGCGTTGATCCAGTGCCAGAGCCGCGTGGCGATACGGTGGCGGTAAAGGCGCGCGCCGGGGGGAAATGGGTCGGCCATCACGGCACATGATAACCGCTTAGTGATAGGCGCGCCAGAAGAACACGAGCGTCGTTCCCCCGGTCACCAAAAGTGTCCACACTCGCACCGCGCCGTTCGGCAGGCGCCTGCCCACCCGCGCGCCGAACCAGCCGCCGATGATCGATCCCGTCACCATCGGCACGCAGGCGCTCCACGCTACCATGCCGGCGATGACGAACACGATTGCCGCCGCCGCATTGGCGATCGCGAGCATCAGCGTGCGCGGTGCGAACATCTCACGCGGGGAGTGGCCGGCGAGCAGGCCATAGGTCGCGGTGGTCATCATCCCCACGCCGCCACCGAAATAGCCGCCATAAACACCGAGTAGCGCCTGCGCCGTCATCAACGTGCGTGCACCGATCGAAACGCGCGCGCGCAGCCAGGTCGCCGCGCGCGGCCCGATCGCCAGCAGGACGAAGGCATAGAGCACCAGCCAGGGTACGATCAGATCGAAGGCGTGGCTCGGCGTCAGCACCAGCAGCGCGCTGCCAATCAGCCCTCCCACGAACGTGATCGCTGCCAGCACGCGGACGCTCACGTCCCCGAGCGGCTTCAGTTCGTCGCGAAAAGCCCATGCGCTCGTGCCGGCCGCCGGCATCAGCGCGACGTTCGAGGTGGCGTTGGCGATATTGGCGGGCACCCCGAGCGCCAGCAGCGCGGGAAGTGTGGCGAAGGTGCCGCCGCCGGCCAGCGCATTCATCATCCCGCCGACAACCCCGGCTCCGGCGGCCAGGGCGATGTCTGCGAGGGCGATCATTCCATCCCCGCGCGGATCGCGGCACCCGCGACGAATGGCGCGCCCGCGACGAGCAGCAGGCTGGTCGCCGCGAGCAGCTTCAGCCCGCCCGCGCCCCCCTCGATTGCCCCGGCGCCGAAGATCAGCAGCGGAATGGCGAGCGGCAGCATGACAAGGCCAGCGATCGCGCCGGCACCGCGCAGCCCGGCGACCAGCGCCCCGCTCATCACCGCCAGCGCGGCGAGGCCGGGGGTGCCGAGCGCTAGCCCGATCTCCACTTTCACCAGTACCTCAGCCGACAGATCGAGCAGCCCGGCGGCAGCGATCGCGGCGGCCATCAGCGGCGGCGCGAAAGCCAGCCAGTGCGCGGCGATCTTGGCAGTCGCAACAGTGGTGGCGGATAGGCCGCGCACCGCGAACTGATCGAACGTTCCCGAATCGAGGTCTGGCGCGATCAGTCGCTCCACCGGCAGCAGTGCCGCCACCAGCGCCGCCGCCCAGATCACCCCGCTGCCGATCCGCGCGAGCAGCTTCTGATCCGGGCCGATCGCAAACGGGAAAAGGATCGCAACAAGCAGGAAGAAGGTGACGGTCAGCGTCGCCCCGCCAGAAGCATAGGCGCGGCGCAGGTCGCGCAGGATCAGCGCGGTCACAGCCTTATCTCCAGCGCGTCAACCACGGCAAGCGGTTGATGCGTGGTGATAAGCGCAATCCCGCCGCGCGCGCGATGGCGCCCGATCAGCCCCTCCAGCCGTGTTACGGCGGCGGCGTCCAGACCGGTCGCGGGTTCGTCGAGCAGCCAGATCGGCGCGCCGCTCGCGGCCACACGCGCCAGCCCGACGCGGCGCCGCTGCCCGGTGGAGAGCAGGCGCACCGGCACGTCTGCGAGGTTTGCCAGATCGAGCGCGTCGAGCGCGGCGGCGACGCGCGCCGCTGGTGCGGGCCGGGAATCCAGCCGCGCCCAGAAGTGCAGCACGTCAGCGACCTCGCGCGCCCCGTCCAGCGCGGTGGCTTCGGCGAGCAGGGCCCGGTCGCCTTCATGCTGCACGCTGCCGGCTGCGACGGGCAGCAAGCCGGCGGCGACGCGCAGCAGGCTCGATTTGCCGGCGCCGTTAGGCCCCGTGAGGATCAGCGCATCGCCCCCCTGAAGCGCGAAGGACAACCCCTCGAACAGCGTGCGCCCGCGTCGCACGCACTGCACGTTGCTGAAATTCAGCCGCGCGCTCAATCCGCCACCGCGTCTTCCAGCGCGTGCATGTCGTCGTCGGAAAGGCCGAAATGATGCCCGATCTCATGGATCGTGATATGCGCCACCAGATCGTCCAGCCGCACCCCCGTCTCGCACCATTCGGCCAGGATGGCCTGACGATAAAGCAGGATCCGATCGGGCATCGCGCCGGAATCGAGCGAGGATTTCTCGCCCAGTGGCCGGCCATGATACAGGCCCGTCAGATCAAGCGGATGGTCGATGCCCATATTGGCGAGCGTCTCGTTATCGGCGAGCTCTTCTACCGCAAAGACTATATCGCCCACGTGCGCGCGAAATTCGGCCGGAAGGCGCGCGATCACGCCGCGCGCGTGCGCCTCGATCGCATCCGCCGAGGGCGCTTCGCCCATCACCTCTTGCCCGTCCATGCGCTTCGCCATACGCGGGGGTGGGCAGGGCGGGCAAGGAGGGCGTGATGGTAGAGGCGTTGAGTGAAACCGAGCGGGCGGATGCGCTCGATGGGCTTGCGGAATGGGATTATGACGAGGGCCGCGATGCAATCCGTCGTTCGATTGTGTTCACCGATTTCGCCGAGGCGTTCGGCTTCATGACGCAGGTCGCGCTGATCGCGGAGAAGATGGACCATCATCCCGAATGGAGCAACGTCTGGAATCGCGTGGAAATCCTGCTCACCACGCATGACGCAGGCGGCCTTTCCGGGCGTGATGTGGAACTGGCCGAGGCGATCGACTCGATTCTCGATGGTTGAACTGAGCCACGGCTGAGTGCCGTGGCGCGCATCATCCGTCGCAATCGTCCGGGCAGCCAGCCGGCCGCGAAGGCAAGGCGACACGCGTTACTACTTATCGCGGCGTGGACGCGATCACCCTGCACGGCATCGCAGGCCGACTGCGCGACCGCTTCCACTGGCGTGCACGCCAACCCGAACCCGGCGTCGCGCGCGGTGCGGTTCGTGTCTGGTATGGCGATATTTCGGATCGCGGTGTCGACGAAGCCGGGCATGAGATCGCGCATCTCGATCCCGTCGACGGCCCATTCGCTGTCCAGCGTCCTGGTCAGCCCGCACCGCGAATTTCGTCGCGGAGTAAAGCGCCAAACCCGCCGGCCCGTAATTCGCGGAAGCGGATGCGGTATTGAGCGGGCATTGTCCCGGCGTCGCCTTCAGGTAAGGGATAAGGCGAAGCGCGCGCAGTATGCGATCCTGCGGCACGCGATCCAGCCCGGGCTGGTCAATTAACCGAATGCCCGCCCATGGCCGATCCCCGCATTGTCAAACGCACATCAGGCCGACCGCTGCTCGTGGCGATGAAGGCGGCGGGCGCCCTGCGCCACGCCGCCAAGTAGCGCACGTCGAGCGTATCGGTATTTCGATCGCGCGGCCAATGCCCGATGCGCCGCCAGTGATGAATTTCGCATCGGCACGCGTGACGCGATCGGCGACGGGCGACGACACCGCATCGCCGATCACGCGCCCGCGATTACTGGCTGAGCACCACCGTGACGGCACGACGGTTCTGCGCATAGGCCGCGTCATCCGAGCCAAGCGCCAGTGGCCGCTCCTTGCCATAGCTGATCGTCGTGATGCGGGAGGCATCGATGCCACGACCGGCAAGATAGTTCTTTGCCGCATTGGCGCGTCGATCGCCCAGCGCGAGATTATACTCGCGGGTGCCGCGCTCATCGCAATGGCCCTCGATCGTCACGCGCACGTTCGGATAACGCGTCAACCACGTCACCTGAGTGTCGAGGATCGCGCGCGCCTGATCGTCGATATCATATTGGTCCAGCCCGAAATTCACCGTGTCGCTCGTCACCGAGCGCTTGAAATCGGCCGACGAGCCCGGAACGACGGTGTCTCCAACCGGGCCTTGCGGGCCGGTCGGTTGGGTCTGGGTCGGCGCGGGGCCAGGGGCGGGCGGCAATTCGGCCGGGCGCTTCTTGGAGCAGGCGGCGGTAGCCACCAGGGCGGTCGCCATCAGCAGCGTTGTCGTCAGTCTTGCCATTTGTCGTCTCCCACTAATTCACTATCGGGTGCCCCAACGAGGTTCAGGGGCGTAACGGTCCCCAGCCCGGATCGGATCCGTCGAGCGGGGTCGGGATGCGGCGCTCGTTGACGCCGGTCAGGTCGACAGACCACAGATCGGCCTTGCCCGCGTTGCCTTGGCCCTGGCGGAAAAACATCAGCACACGGCCGTTCGGGGACCAGCTTGGTCCCTCATCCTGCCACGAGTTGGTCAGAAGCTTTTCGCCCGATCCGCTGGTATTCATGATGCCGATGCGGAACGCGCCGCCGATCTTGGTGAAGGCGATCAGGTCACCGCGCGGGCTCCACACCGGCGTCGCGTAGCGCCCGCCGCCGAAGCTGATCCGTTGCTGGCCTGATCCGTCGGCGTTCATCACATAGAGTTGCTGGCTACCGGAACGATCGCTCTCGAACACGATCCTGGAGCCGTCCGGCGAGTAGCTGCCGCCGGTATTGATCCCGGGCGTATTGGTCAGCCGCTGTGGCGTGCCGCCGCTGGCAGGGACACGATAGATATTGGTGTTGCCGCCGATCGCCATCGAGAAAACGATCCAGCGCCCGTCTGGCGAGAAGCGCGGCGCGAATGTCAGGCGCTCGGTGGTGGTCACCAGATGCTGCGTGCCGGACCCGATATTATAGACGTAGATCGCGGGCTTCTCGTTGAGATAGCTCATGTAAACGATCGACTGCTGGTTCGGCGCGAAGCGTGGTGTCAGCACGATCGACTGGCCGTTGGTCAGGAAGCGGTGGTTGGCCCCGTCCTGATCCATGATCGCCAGTCGCTTGGTGCGCCGCGCCTTAGGCCCCGTTTCAGAGACATAGACGACCCGGCTGTCAAAATAAGGCCCTTCGCCGGTGAGCCGGGTATAGACCATGTCGGCGCATTTATGCCCCGCGCGGCGCCATTCGGACGGCGGCACCACAAAGCCCTGCCGCATCAGTTCGGTCTGCGCGGATACGTCGTAAAGATAGCAGCCGACCGTCAGCGTGCCATCGCCGTTGGCGCGTATGAAGCCCTGCACCAGCGCCTGCGCGCCCGATCCGCCCCAATAGGAGAAAGCGGGCGCGGTCACTTCCGGGAAAATCACCGCGCGCAGCTGTGCCGGCTGCAGCGGGCTGAACAGGCCGGAGTTCTTCAGGTCGTTGGTCACGATATCTGCAAGCTGGCGTCCGAGCGCGTCAGTCATACCGGCCGGGGTCTGCATCACCTGGGTGGTCGGCATCGCCGGGATCGCGATCGGCATCGGGGCGGAAATCCCACCCGTCACCGATACTTCCAGCGGCGGCGGAGCGCCGCCGGGCGCCTGCGCGGCCGGCTGCTGCGTCGGCAGCTTTAGCGGGGTCGCGGGCATGTCCTGCGCGGAAGCGGCGGATGCCAGCAACAGCGCGGAGAGCAGGGCCAGGCTACGCATGACAGGGCCTTTCCTTTCGTTTCGCAGCCCCGCTCCGTCCGGCGCGGCCCGATCGTGGCGCGCCGGGTTCACCGGAGCTTCCACTGGTAATTGATGTTGTTCCATCCGCCGTTGGGGGTGGAATAGAATTGCGGAGGCAACTTCAGCGGTGAACAGCCCTTGAACGCGGCGATGCCCAGATCGATCACGCGGCGCGCGTAACGCTGGTTCTCGTCGTTGATGCCGGTCTGCCGCACCACTGTCGGTGTTGCGGCCAGCGTGCCGTCCTCGTTGAGTTTCAGGTTCAGTGTGGTGACGATCTCGTTTGCGCCTGGGCCGGGATCGACCTGGCGATCCGCGCACGGCTGAATCTGTCGCGCGATCGCCTGAACGATCGAGGCGAGCGCAGCGCCATCGATCTTCGCGGCGCGTGGCACCTGGCTGGTTGATTTGCTCTCGTCGCTCGTCAGCCCCTTGAGGAAATCAGGCCCAAGCCGGCTGCCGCGCGGCCGCGCGGTTTTCGATTCGGCCGATTTGCCGGTGCCTTGCGCCTTGGCGGGCGGCGTCTTTTCCGGCTTCGCTGCAGCGGCCGTTTCCTTTTTGGGCGGCGCGGGCTTTTCGGCTGCTTTCTCGGCGGCGGGCGGCTCTTTCTTTGGTTTCGGTTGCGGCTTCAGCGCCGGTTTTGGCGCGGGAGCCGGCCTCGGCGCGGGCTTTACCGGCGCTGGTTTCGGTTCCGGCTTCGGCGCGGGCTGGGGCACTGGCTCGGGCTTCGGCTCGGGCGCCGCGGGGACTGGCGCTGGCGGCGCGGCGTCCTCCGGCTCGCCCTGATCGGGGGCGACAGATTGTGCGGGCGGCGTTTCCGCCTGCGGCGCGGCCGCCTCCAGCCCGACCTCCTTGACGAGGCTCACCTCCACCGGCTGCTGCTTTAGCTTGAGCGGATTGGGGGTGGCGAGGAAGCCCACCGACAGCAGGCCGAACAGCACCACGTGTCCGGCAAGGGCCAGTCCAAGCCCGATCTTCTCAGCCCGCTCCACGCGATCAATCCTCGCCGATCGTCACCAGCGCAACGCGGTTCAGCCCGGCGCGGTTCAGCTCGCCCATCACGCGCATGACATGGCCATAGTCGAGAGACTTGTCCGCGCGCAGGAATACCTGCGGTGGCTGCCCGCCGGCCGGCGCCTTCGCCGCGATCGCGCTCAATCGCTGCGCCAACTGATTCTCGGCTGTTTCTTCCTTCGCGACGAAGATGCGACCCATCGAGTCTATCGAAATCTCGGTCGGTTGTTGATCCTGGTCCAGCGGCTTGGCGCGGCTGTCGGGCAGGTTCACCGGCACGCCTGCCGTCAGCAGCGGCGCGGTAACCATGAAGATGATGAGCAGTACCAGCATTACGTCCACCAATGGTGTGACGTTGATGTCGGCCATCGGCGCGCGTCGCCGGCCGCTGCGCTGCGAGGGAAGTTGCATCGCCATTGCGTCAGCGCTCGCGATCGAGCTGGCGGCTGAGCGTGGCGTGGAAGCCGTCGGCAAAGCGGTTGAGCCGCGCCTCTATGCGGTTGATGCCATGGCTGAAGCGATTGTACGCGATCACTGCCGGAATCGCCGCGAACAGGCCGATTGCGGTGGCGAACAGCGCCTCCGCGATGCCGGGTGCCACAACGGCGAGGCTGGTGTTCTGCTGGCTCGCGATCGAGGTGAAGCTGCGCATGATGCCCCAGACCGTGCCGAAGAGCCCGACGAACGGCGCGACCGAGCCGACGGTGGCGAGTATGTTGAGCCGATCCGAAAGGCGATCGATCTCCGCCGCCACCGCTGCGCCCATGGCGGTGGCAAGGCGCTCGCGCGTGCCGGCGCGGTCTATTGATGCCCCTTGCGTCGAGCGCCGCCATTCGGAAACGCCGGCGATGAACACGCGCGCGGCGGGCCGCTCGTCGTCATGATGCGCCTTGAAGAACGCATCGATATCGTCCGCCTTCCAGAAATCGCGCTCGAACGCCTCCGTTTCGCGCCGCGTCTGGCCGATCCTGCGCCAGAACATGAAGATGATCGCCCAGGTCCAAATGCTGGCCGCAAGCAGGCCGAGCATCACCAGCTTCACCACCCAGTCGGCCTGGATGAAGAGCGCGACGGGCGATAGCGTGGCGGCATCGGAATTGAAAAACAGGTTCAAGGCGTCTGGTCCTTCTTGGCCAGGAGAGTGTTGAAACGATCGATCCACGCGGCCGGCTGCCGTCGCGGCCGGCCCGTGGGGGCGACCAGTGCCGCGACGAGATCGGCTTCGGCAAGCAAGATAGCGCCGCGCATGACTCTTTGATGAATGAAAACCGCTGCGGCGCGCACTTGCGTGACTTTTGTCTCCACGATCAGCGCATCGTCGAGCCGCGCCGGGGCGGCGTAGCGGATCGCGAGGCTGGCGACGGCATAGGCGCCTTCGCCCGCTTCATGCGCCGCCCGCTGGTCGATGCCGGCAAGCCGCAGCATGTCCGATCGCGCGCGCTCCATATAGCGGAGATAATTGGCGTGATAGACCACGCCCGACAGGTCGGTGTCCTCGAAATAGACCCGCACGGGGAAGCGGTGTGTCGTCCCGTCGAAGCGCCCCTCGACGGGCTGGTCGGTCCGGCCAGTCGTCATCGTTCATGCTGTTAACCGAAGCGAGCCGCGCGCGTAACCCCTCCGGCGGCGCGATCAGCCGCCCGCGAGCGATTGATCCTGCAAAGCGCCCATGTCGACGTGCAGGCGCGGCGGCTTGTCGGATTTTGCGGTTTCGGATTTCGCCGTCGGGCCTCTGAGAGTCACTGGCGCCACGGGCATCGCGACCGGCGCGGCGAAAGCGATCACGGGATTGGCGGCCTGTCCTTTCCGCCAGGCATCATAGGCGTCGAAGAACTGGATGAAGGGCTGGTCCAATGTCGGTAATTGCGTAGTTGCGAAGGTCTGGAGCATCGCGGGGGCAACGCTTTCGGCCCGGGCAAGCACCTCGGCGGCGCGCACGCAAAATGCCTCGCGGGCAAAATCCTGCGAGAAATAATTGTAGAGGCGCGTCATCGCCTCATCCTCGCGGGACTGCCAGTCGGTGCCGGCGGCGCGGAATTCCGCCGCGAGCGTCGCCTGCGCTGCGGCGAACGCGCCCTTCTGTTGCGTGAGCAGGCTGTTGTAGCGCGCGACGATCGTCTCCTGCGCCGGACCGCGACAGGCGAGCGCGGCGACGTTAAGCGCCGCGCGCAGATGCCACACGGCGGCGGCGGCGCTGAGATTGCGGTTCGGCGTGAGATAGGTGCCGTCGGAAAGCCGCGTCGGGATCGTCATTCCCGCGCGCGCGCCAGCAGGCATCGGCGCGTATGCCGTCGCAGTCTCGGGCGGGGCCGGCGTGGCGATCGCCACCTTCTTTGTATGCGCGGCACACCCTGCGAGAGATGCCGCGGCCCACCCGACCGCGATGGATATGGCTGCCCGTTTCATGGCGCTTTCTCCCTGTTCGCGGTGATTCGGCGCTCAAATGGTTAACAAAAGGTTACCAGCGCGATGAAGCGTTCGGGAGCGCTGGGTCTCTGCTTACAGGGAGGCTCGTCAGGCCGTGCGTTTCTCCAGCGCTTGCGCCGCCTCTTCCATCAGCGTCGCGATGATATCGGCGACCGGTTCTTCCCGGCTCACCATGCCGACCGACTGACCGGCCATCACGCTGCCATGCTCCACATCGCCCTCGATCACCGCGCGCCGCAGCGCGCCCGCCCAGTAATGCTCGATCTGCAGCTGTGCCTCGGCCATCGCCACACTGCCTTCGTCCAGTGCCTGGGCCACTTCGCGCTGCTTTTGCGAGAAGAGTTCGCCGGCCGCATTCTTCAGTGCGCGCACCGGGATCACCGGCAGCCGTGGATCGATCTGCACGGAAGCCACCGCGTCGCGGGCCGAAGCGCGGATGAACGCCTTCTTGAAATTGGCGTGCGCAATGCTCTCGGTCGCGCAGACGAAGCGCGTGCCCAGCTGAACCCCGGCTGCACCCATATCGAGATAGCCCGCGATCGCTTCACCGCGCCCGATCCCGCCCGCGATGAACACCGGGATCTCGCTGGCGATAGCCGGCAGAATCTCCTGCGCCAGCACGCTTGTCGAAACCGGGCCGATGTGGCCGCCCGCCTCCATCCCCTCGATCACGAGCGCGTCGACGCCGGAGCGGATCAGCTTCTTCGCCAGCGCCAGCGTGGGGGCGAAGCAGATGCACCTCGCGCCGGACGCCTTGATCGCCTCGAGCGATCCCTTCGGGGGCAGCCCGCCGGCAAGCACCACATGGCCGACCTCATGCTTCGCGCAGATCCCGATCAAGTCGGGCAGCGCCGGATGCATCGTGATGAGGTTCACGCCGAACGGCTTGCTGGTCAGCGCCTTCGTCGCGGTAATCTCCGCGTCGAGCAATTCCGGCGTCATCGCGCCGCAAGCGATCACGCCAAATCCCCCGGCATTCGATATCGCCGCGACCAGATTGCGCTCCGACACCCAGGACATCGCACCGCCGAGGATCGCGACCTCGGACCCGAGAAAGGCGGCGCCGCGCGCCATGCGTCGCTGAAGGCGCTCGGCGCCCGTGTTGTCAGTCGTCATGCGCGTTGCCCTAGCGTCGGCGCGGCCCATCCCGCAAGCTAGAGCGCCGCGATCGCTGTCGCCAGCGCCTCCACTTCCGCTGGCTCGCTCGCCCAATGGGTGACGATGCGGATCACGCCGTCGCTCCAGTCATAGAAGCCGAACCCCTGGTCACGCAGCGTCTGCGCCTCCGCCGCAGTCACGCGCAGGAACAGCTCGTTTGCCTCGACCGGGTGGAGCACTCGCGCGCCAGCAGATTGCGCGAGCGCGGTCGCTGCCCGATTCGCCGCGCGCGCGTTATCGAGCCACAGGTCGCCATCGAGCATCGCGTGTAGCTGTGCCGCGAGATACCGCCCTTTGGACAGCAGGTGGCCGCCGCGCTTGCGCCGTCGCCGCGCATCGTCCGCCAGAGAAGGATCGAAGAATATCAGCGCTTCGGCCGAAAGGCCGCCGTTCTTGACGAAACCGAAGCTCAGCACATCCACCCCAGTTACGATGTCGGCAGGAGTGCAGCCCAGATGAACGATCGCGTTGGCCAGCCGCGCCCCATCCATATGGACGCGCCAGCCGCGCGCCCGGGCGAGTTGAGCGAGCGCGCCCACCTGCGCCGGTGAATAGACAGTGCCAAGCTCGGTCGCGTTGGTCAGTGAAAGCGCGTGCGGCTGCACGCGGTGGACGTCGTTCGCTATTCCGTCGGCGACCGCCGCTGCCGTTTCCGGCGTCATTTTCGCGTCCGCGCCACTGGCGAGCAGCAGTTTTGCGCCATGTGTGAAAAATTCGGGCGCGCCGCATTCATCGTTCTGGATATGCGCCTCGCTATGGCAGATCACGCCGCCATAGGGCTGGCAGATCGTCGCCAGCGCAATCGCATTGGCGACCGTGCCTGTCGGCATCCACAATGCTGCCACTTCACGCCCGAACAGATCGGAAAAGCGCGCGTCGAGCGCCTTGCTCAGACGATCGCCGTCATAGCCGGAATCGATCGCATCGGCAGCTTGCATCGCAGCGAACACGGCCGGATGGACCGGCGCCACATTGTCGGAAAAGAAATGCATGTTGTATCCCGTAGCGGGAACTGGGCTTGGTGAAAATCGCTGCGTCGCTCCACCTTGGCTGGTTAACGTTGCGTCGCCGGCCCGCGATCAGCGGTCGTCCCATGTCGCTCCTGCGCTAAGCATCGGCGACGTTGAATGAAGAAGCCGGTCGATGGCCTTGATCCAGCGCCTCCAGCTCACGTTCGATGATGGAGCGCAGTTGCGCACATAATATGCGGTGTCCGCGTCCGCTGCGCTCGGCCATGATGACCCATTGGCAAAGGCCGCTGCCCAGCGTGGCGATGAGCTCGGCCAGATCGGAGAGCGCCTCGGGATGTTCGCGCGGCGCATAGGCGGCGAGGGCGGCGATCAGGGCGGCCCGCACGCGATTGCGCATCTCTTCCTGCAATTTGGCGATGCGGGGGTTGCGGGCGGATTCTGCCATGATCTCCGGCATCAGCCGGTAGCCGTCGATATCCTCGTCATAACTGGTAAAGCTCAGGATCCACTCCCGAACGGCGATGCGGTTGCCGGTGAGGATGGCTTCATCGAGCCCCGCTTCGTCCAGGAACAGCGAGAAATCGCGCAACGCGATCGTGGCGATGATATCTTCCTTGGAGGAAAAATCGCGGTAGATCTGCCCGACCTTCACCCCGCTGGCGCTGGCGATTTGCGCCACGCCGGTGCCGTGGAAGCCGTTTTCGATAAACAGGCGACGCGATATTTCGAGGAGATGCTCACGCCGCTGCATCGCGCGACCCGCGCGATCGCTCGTGCTGCACTGCAAAAAATTCACCCGCTGCTGCACCTTTCTATCTTGCCTTGAGTTAAAGACCGGCGTAACCCCGCTCAAACCGTGAGCGATCGATCACTCACGTGTTAGCACAAAATCCAGGGACGTTCATGAAGAAATTCGCACCCGCGCTCGCGCTCGCGCTCCTTCTACCCGCCTGCGGGAAAGGCGCGCCGCCGCAGCAGCAGGGCCCGGCGCAGGTCAGCGTCATCGCGGTGCGGTCGCAGCCGGTGACGTTGACCACCGAACTGCCGGGACGAACCGTCGCCTTCGAGACATCGGAAGTGCGTCCGCAGGTCAACGGCCTGATCCAGGCACGCCTGTTCGAGGAAGGCGATTCGGTGCGTCAGGGGCAGCCGCTGTATCGCATCGATCCGCAGCCCTATAAGGCGAGCGAGGCGAGCGCGGCGGCGGCGCTGGCGCGCGCCAATGCGGCGATCGCCTCCACCAATGCGCTGGCGCGGCGATATGGCGAGCTGGTCAAAATCAACGCCATCGCCCGCCAGGATTATGAGAATGCGCAGACGCAGGCGGCTCAGGCCCGCGCCGATGTTGCAGCGCAACAGGCGGCGCTGCGCTCCGCGCGGATCGATCTTGGGCGGACCATCATTCGCGCGCCGATCGCGGGGCGGATCGGACGATCCGATTTCACCACCGGCGCGCTCGTCACCGCGTCGCAGGCGAATGCCTTGACGACAATCCAGCGGCTCGATCCGATCTATGTGGATGTTCAGCAGTCGAGCGCCGACGTGCTCAAGCTGCGGCAGCAGATCCTCGCCGGGCAGGTATCGCGGGAAGGCGGCGCGGCGCGGGTCCGGCTGAAGCTGGAGGACGGCACCACCTATCCGGTCGAGGGCGAATTGAAGTTCACCGACGTTTCTGTCGACCCTACCACTGGCAGCCAGGCGATCCGTATCCGCTTCGCCAATCCCAACCGGCTGTTGCTGCCGGGCATGTACGTCCGCGCGCAACTCGTGGAGGGCACCCAGGCGAAGGGGCTGCTTGTGCCGCAGCGCACCGTAAGCCGTGACGAGCGCGGCCATGCGACCGTGATGGTCGTCGGCAAGGGCGACAAGCTGGAGCAGCGGGTGATCCAGACGACCCGGACGGTCGGCGATTCCTGGCTTGTTACCGGCGGCCTCAACGAAGGCGATCGCGTGGTCGTCGAGGGTGGCATGATGCTGCGGCCCGGAATGCCCGTGAAAGCGGTTCCCTATTCACCGAAAAACAATGCGGCGGCGGCGACGCCGGGCGCGCAGGCACAGGCGAAGTAAGCCCATATGGCCCGTTATTTCATCGATCGCCCCATCTTCGCATGGGTCATCGCGATCATCCTGATGCTTGCCGGCGGCCTCGCGATCAGGTCGCTGCCTGTGGCGCAATTCCCTGAGATCGCGCCGCCCACCGTCTCGATCGCCGCAAGCTATCCTGGGGCTGATGCGGAAACGCTGGAGCGCACGACGACCCAGGTGATCGAACAGCAGCTCAAGGGCATCGATCATCTGCGCTATTTCTCCTCGTCGTCCGCATCATCCGGCACGGTGACGATCACGCTGACGTTCGAGCAGGGCACCAATCCCGATATCGCCCAGGTGCAGGTACAGAACAAGCTGCAGGCCGCGACGCCGTTGCTGCCGCAGGAAGTGCAGCGCCAGGGGCTCCAGGTGCAGAAGTCCGCCGCCAACTTCCTGGTGATCGTGGGGCTTTACTCGAAAGACGGCTCGCACAGCGCGACCGATCTTGCCGACATGGTCGTGTCACGAATGCAGGATCCGGTCAGCCGCGTGAACGGCGTCGGCGAGATTCAGGTGTTCGGCGCTCAATATGCGATGCGCGTGTGGGTCGATCCGCTGAAGCTCAATTCCTATCAGCTCACCATCGCGGACGTGACAAACGCGATCCAGGCGCAGAACGCGCAGGTCTCCGCGGGGCAGATCGGGGCGCAGCCGGCGCCAAAGGAGCAGATGCTCAACGCCACCGTATCGGTACAGTCGCGCCTCCAGACGCCCGAGCAGTTCGGCGCGATCCGGCTGAAGAACGGCGCTGACGGCTCGGTCGTCCGATTGTCTGATGTGGCGCGGATCGAGCTGGGTGCGGAAAACTATGGTTTCGATACGCGCTATAATGGCAAGCCGGCCTCCGGCTTCGGGGTGAAGCTCGCGTCCGGCGCCAATGCGCTGGCGACGGTCGAGGCAGTCAAGGCGCGGGTCACGGAAATCTCGAAGGGCCTGCCGGCCGACGTGCAGGTTGTCTATCCTTACGACACCACGCCGTTCGTGCGCCTTTCGGTGAAGCAGGTTGTCCACACGCTGTTTGAGGCGGTGGTGCTCGTCTTCCTCGTCATGTTCCTGTTCCTGCAGAACTGGCGCGCCACGCTGGTGCCGACGATCGCAGTGCCGGTGGTGCTGCTGGGCACCTTCGCGGTAATGGCGGTCGCGGGTTTCACGATCAACACGCTGACATTGTTCGGCATGGTGCTGGCGATCGGCCTGCTCGTCGATGACGCGATCGTGGTTGTCGAGAATGTCGAGCGCCTGATCGTGACCGAGGGGCTCAAGCCACGCGACGCGGCGCGCAAATCGATGGACGAGATCAGCGGCGCGCTGATCGGCATCGGCATGGTGCTGTCGGCGGTTTTCCTGCCGATGGCGTTCTTCGGTGGTTCGACCGGGGTGATCTATCGCCAGTTCTCGATCACGATCGTCTCCGCGATGGTGCTGTCGGTGCTGGTCGCGCTGATCCTGACGCCAGCGCTCTGCGCGACCCTGCTCAAGCCGCACGACCCCTCCAAGCATGAAGGCAACGGGCCGCTTGCGCGCTTTTTCCGCTGGTTCAACGATGCGTTCGATCGCGGCCAGCGCAAATATGAGAAGGGCGTGCGCAGCACTGCGCGCAACTGGAAGCGCTCGATCGCCATCTATGTCGTGATCGTGCTGGTGATGGGATTGTTGTTCTGGCGTCTGCCGAGCGCCTTCCTGCCGGACGAGGACCAGGGCACCGTGATCGCGCTGGTGCAGGGGCCGTCCGGCGCGACGACCGCGCGCACCGAAAAGGGGCTGGAGCTGGTGCGCAGCCATTTCCTGAGCGAGCCGGGCGTGGAAGCAGTGTTCACGATCAACGGGTTCAGCTTCGCGGGGCAGGGGCAGAATGCGGGTCTCGCCTTCGTCAACCTGAAGCCGTGGGACGATCGTTCCGGCGCGAAAAACAAGGCGCAGGCGATCGCCGGGCGCGCGATGGGGGCATTCTCGCAATATAAGGACGGCATGATCTTCGCGCTGGTGCCGCCGGCGGTTTCCGAGCTCGGCAATGCGACCGGCTTCGACATGCAGCTCGTCGATACCGGCAATATCGGGCATGAGAAGCTGACCCAGGCCCGCAACATGCTGCTGGGCATGGCATCGCAGGACAAGCGCGTCGCGCAGGTGCGACCGGTCAGTCTCGAGGATGCGCCGCAGCTCAATATCAATGTCGATCAGGATAAGGCCCGCGCGCTCGGCCTTGATATCGCCTCGGTCAACTCGACGATCTCCACCGCGTGGGGCGGCTCCTATATCAATGACTTCATCGATCGTGGCCGCGTGAAGCGCGTGTTCGTGCAGGCGGACGAGCCGTTCCGGTTGCGGCCGGAGGACGTCGGCAGCTTCTACGTCCGCGGGTCCAATGGCCAGATGGTGCCGTTCACCGCTTTCTCCACGCTCGAATGGGCGAAAGGCCCAGTCCAGCTCACGCGTTACAACGGCCAGTCGGCGACGCAGATTCAGGGCGGCGCGGGTTCCGGCATCAGCACCGGCACCGCGATGCAGGCGATCGAGGAGATGCACGCCAAGCTGCCGCCGGGAACCGCGATCGAATGGACCGGTCTTTCCTATGAGGAAAGGTTGTCGAGCGGCCAGGCGCCCGCGCTCTATGCGCTGTCGCTCGTGATCGTGTTCCTGTGCCTTGCCGCGCTTTATGAAAGCTGGTCGGTGCCGATCTCGGTGCTGCTGGTGGTGCCGCTGGGCATTCTGGGCGCGCTGCTGGCGGCGACGCTGACCGGGTTGAACAACGACATCTACCTTCAGGTCGGCCTCATCACCACGATCGGCGTTTCGGCGAAGAACGCCATCCTGATCGTCGAATTCGCCGAGGAGCGGATCGTGGAGGGGATGCGCCCGTTCGACGCCGCGATCGAGGCAGCCAAGCTGCGTCTGCGGCCGATTCTGATGACCAGTCTCGCGTTCGTGTTCGGCGTGTTGCCGCTTGCGGTTTCGACCGGCGCCGGCGCGGGCGGGCAGAACGCTATCGGCCGCGCGGTCGTTGGCGGGATGCTCTCCGCCACGGCGCTAGCGATCTTCTTCGTGCCGATGTTCTTCGTCGTCGTGCTGCGGATGTTTGGTCATCGCGACCATGACACCCCCCGTGATGCCGAGCCTGAAGGCGGCGCCGCGCCGCAGGGAGTTTCCGCGTGACCCGCCGTTTCCGTACCCTCGCATTGCTCACCGCCGCCACCGCGCTGTCGGCGTGCAACCTCGCACCGAAATATGTGCGGCCCGTCGGCGCGGTGCCGGCCGAATTGCCGCGCGGCTGGCCCTATCCGGCGGCGGCGAGCGATGCGCCGGAGATCACCCGGATCGGCTGGCGCGATTTCTTCACCGATGCGCGGCTGCGGCAGGTGATCGAGACGGGGCTCGCCAACAACCGCGATCTGCGCGTCGCCGCCGCCAATGTGTTGCAGGCGCGCGCGCAATATCGCGTGCAGCGGGCCGATCTCGTCCCCTCCACCTCGATCAGCGGTAGCGGGACCTATACCAATAATATCGCCAGCCTCGGCGGCGGCGCGGCGGCGGGCGGCGGTGGCGCGACGTCGAGCAATCTGGAGATATATTCGGTCAGCGCCGGCTTTTCCTCGTTCGAGCTGGACCTGTTCGGCCGGGTGCGCAATCTCAGTCGCGCCGCGCAGGAGCGTTATTTCGCAAGCGAGGAGGCGCAGCGCTCCACCCGCATCAGCCTTATCGCAGAAATCGCGACCGCGTGGCTGACGCTGGCATCGGATCAGGATCAGCTCGCGCTGGCGCAGGATACGCTGAAGGCGTTCGCACAGACGCTGGATCTCACCCGTGCGCAGTTTCGCATCGGCGTCGCCTCCGAACTGGAAGCGCGGCAGGCGGAGACGAACTATCAGAGCGCGCGTAACGACATTGCGACGTTGCAGACGCGGATCGCGCAGGATCGCAACGCGCTGAACCTGCTTGCTGGCACCGCCGTTCCTGCCGATCAGCTTCCGGCGGGGCTGAACCAGGGGCAGGTCACGCTCGACGCCTTGCCGGGTGATCTGTCTTCACAGGTGTTGTTGCGCCGGCCGGACGTATTGCAGGCGGAGCACCAGCTGATCGCCGAGAACGCCAATATCGGTGCGGCGCGAGCGGCGTTCTTCCCCCGGATCTCGCTGACCGCAACGATCGGCACGATTTCCACAGCGCTTTCAGGCTTATTCGCCGGGGGCAGCTTCACCTATACTGGCGCGCCGAGCGCAACGCTGCCGTTGTTCGACGCCGGTCGCAACGCGGGCAATCTCGCTTATGCCAGGGCATCGCAGCAGGCGGCGGTCGCCACTTATGAGAAATCGATCCAGACGGCATTCAGAGAAGTGGCCGACGCGCTGGCGACGCGTGGCACGATCGGCGAGCAGATAGCGGCGCAAACCGCGCGGGTGGAGGCGGCACAGGTCGCTGCCCGTCTTTCCGATGCGCGCTATCGTGCCGGGATCGATTCGTTCCTCACCGCGCTTGATGCGGAGCGCACCGCTTATGCCGCGCGCCAGCAATTGCAAACGACGCGGCTGGCCCGCGCCAGCAATCTGGTCGAGCTGTATCGTGCGTTCGGCGGGGGCCTCGATTGAAAGATTAAGTCGATCGCTTGCCTTTTCGCGCAACAGGCATATCCTCTTCGAAAAATACGGAGAGATGCAGATGAGCCGAATCGAGTTTGGCGCGGGTGATCCCGGCGACAAGAGCCTGGTGATATTGCAGAGCCTGTTGTGCCTGCTGCGCGAGAAAAACCTGCTGTCGCGCGCCGATATCGAGGAATTGTGCGAGAAGGTGCAGGCCCGCGTCGCCGATCACGACCGCGATCCGCTGCCGTGCTGTGTCGAGGGCGCGGTGGCCGCTGCCAACGAGATGGAGCGCCTCGGTCAATATATCGGGCATCGCTACGGCGGCAAACACCGCCGCATCTGATCGCCCGGAGTAGAAGCGCGATCGACGCGCGGCGACACTTTGGATGGAGGTCAGTCTTGCGCTGTGAGATGCCGTGTGTTGCCCGCGTTTATTTGGCGTTGCACCTGACCTGAGCTTTTGCCCCCCGGGCGTGACGGTCATCGCCTCATGACAGTCGGGAGGCTTCCCGTAGCGAGGCCGCACCTAGGGGCATGACGGGACGAGCCGAAGCGACGACAAGCGGGAAACGGCAGTCAGCTTGTTCACCAGTGCGGCCGCAGCGCCGGAGACGCGCGGCGCGTCGGGCGCGCCGGCATTATCGGCGCTTATCAGGCCCGGCCGCCACGCATGACCCGAAGTTCCGCCTCGGCATTGATCTCCGCCACGCGCGCCACGTGGTGCCGGTGCCTGCCGCCATACGCTCTGCCGACTTCGATGTCGGGCATCGATTTCTACTGCGCGTCGGTCGGATCGACCGGCGGGATATCCGGTGTCGGCCCGGTGGGCGCCTCCGGCATCGGAGTGAACTCGCGATCGTCGCCCACGGGCAGCTTCATCCGCTGCTGTCGCCAGTCCTCCGCCGCTTGCGCCAACCGTTCTTTCGAAGAGGAGACGAAATTCCACAACAGGAATCGCTCGCCGACCGGCTCACCGCCCAGTACCATGACGGCTGAGGGTTGCCGCGCGCGAACGTCGATCGCATCGCGTCCGTTCAGCACCGCCATCTGCCCGGTGACGAGCACCGTGCCGCCAATCTCGATCTCTCCGCTCGCACAATAGACCGCGCGCTCGGGATAAGCGGTGGTGACGGCGCGCCGCGCGCCCGCGTCCATCTCCCAATGCTGATAGAACATCGGCGAGTGCACCCGTACCCCCGCCTTCAGGCCATCGGCGCTGCCGGCGATCAGCCGGCCCTTTATGCCGTTCTCCTCCCACTCGGGCAGTGCCGCGCCGTCGTGATGATCGAACGAAGGGGTAGTTTCCTCGTCCGCCGTCGGCAGCGCGACCCATGCCTGAATACCGTGCATGTTCGCGCCGTGCCTCCGTGCATACTCAAGCCGCTCGCTATGCGTGACGCCGCTGCCCGCGACCATCCAGTTCACCTCGCCGGGCTTGATCTCCTGTTCGTAGCCAAGGCTGTCGCGATGTGTGATCTGGCCGGCATAGAGATAGGTGACGGTTGCCAGCCCGATATGCGGATGGGGCCGCACGTCCAGTTCGCGCGGGATTCCCGGTGCGAGTTCGAGCGGGCCCATGTGATCGAAGAAGATGAACGGACCCACCATGCGCTGCGCGTGGAAGGGCAGCACTCTGCCGACGACGAAGCCGCCACCCAGATCATGGGTCCGCCTGTCGATGATGCGTTCGATCGTCACAATATTCTCCCTCGTCCAGCGCCATGGGAACAGCGCCGTTCGTCCTCTCATCCTAGCGCTGTTTGCGGAAGATGTGCATAGCGACCGCAAAGCCCGGTAACGCGCGCACATGCCGTAAAGAGAATTGGTCGATGTCCAGATACCTTGCCGCCGCCGTTCTGACTGCGTCGCTTGTCGCAAGCCCTGCGGTCGCGCAAAAGGCGGCGGACCCGGATGAGGTCGTCGTTCTCGGCTCCGGGCTGGTCGTACCGCCCGGCACGCCAGCTTATGGTTCGGTCGTGATCGATCGCGATCGTCTGACCAACGACGCCTCCGGCCGCGTCGAGGATGTTCTCCTAGACGTCGCGGGGTTCCAGCAGTTTCGCCGGTCGGACAGTCGCTCCGCCAATCCATCCGCGCAGGGCGTCACATTGCGCGCGCTCGGCGGTAACGCATCGAGCCGAACGTTGGTGTTGCTGGATGGAGTGCCGATCGCTGACCCTTTTTTCGGGTATATCCCGTTCAACGCGGTGACGCCCGATAGACTGGCCGGCATCCGCGTGACCCGCGGAGGAGGGGCGGGGGCCTTTGGATCGGGCGCGGTCGCGGGAACGATCGAGCTGGCGAGCGCAGGCCGCGCCGATCTGCCTGTTGCGTCAGGCGACGCTTTTTACGGAAGCCGCAACTCGGAAAGCGTGTCGGCCAATATCTCGCCCGGTCTCGGCGGCGGGTTCGCCACCCTGTCCGCTAGGTTCGAGCGGGGCGATGGCTTCCAGACGACACCTGAAAACCAGCGCGTCGCGGCAACCGTGCCCGCGCGCTATCGTGACTGGTCGACCGGCGTCCGTGCCGTCGTGCCGGTTGGCGCGGTATCGGAATTGCAGTTTCGGGGCCTGTTATTCGGCGACAACCGCACCTTGCGCTTCAAGGGGGCCGACTCGAGTTCCGAGGGTGAGGACGCCAGCATCCGCTTCATCGCGCGTGGCGACTGGCAGGTGGATGCGCTGGCCTATCTTCAGGCGCGAAACTTCACCAACAGGGTCATCAGCGCGACGACGTTCAAGCTGACGCTCGACCAGCGCAACACGCCCTCCACCGGCATCGGCGGCAAGATCGAAGTGCGGCCGCCCATCGGCGACGATCACGTTCTGCGGCTCGGAGGCGATCTTCGCTTCGCCGATGGGCAGATGTTCGAGGATGCGTACAGCGGGGCGGGGATCGTCACAGCGCGGCGCAACGCCGGGGGCAATATCAGTGTCGCGGGGCTGTTCGTCGAGGACGACTGGACGATCGGGAAGCTCGTCGTCACCGGCGGCGTTCGCGCGGACCATTGGACGATCGCCAACGGCTTCTTCCGCGAGCGCAACGGCGCCGGAGCGCTCGCTGTCGATAACAGCTTCCCCGATCGCAACGGCAC
The DNA here is from genome assembly GCF_048565505.1 of Sphingomonas sp. TX0543. Taxonomy (NCBI): domain Bacteria; kingdom Pseudomonadati; phylum Pseudomonadota; class Alphaproteobacteria; order Sphingomonadales; family Sphingomonadaceae; genus Sphingomonas; species Sphingomonas sp. TX0543. Next base: position 2,997,550 of record NZ_JBLZUS010000002.1, on the reverse strand, counting down.
CGAGGTGACCGGGCGCGGCGGTGCGGTGTTCCACGCGGCCGCCTGGGCGGACCTGCGCGCCGCGGCCTATACCGGCTTCCGCCTGCCGACTCTCAACGAGCTATATCGGCCGTTCACGGTTTTCCCGATTCTGACGCAGGCGAACGCTGCGCTCTCGCCGGAGCGGTTGCGCGGGATCGAGGCGGGGATCGATCTGCATCCGATGCGCGGCCTCGATCTTGGCGTAACCGGCTTCTACAATCGTCTGGGCGATGCGATCGCGAATATCACGATCAGCCCGACGCTGCGCCGTCGCGGCAACGTGAACGCGATCGAGGCGAAGGGGGTGGAGGCGACGCTGACATGGCACACGGGCGCGGTGATGCTGTCCGGTTCCTATGCGCTGAGCGACAGCAAGGTGCGCGCGCCGGGGAAGGCATTTGACGGGCTGGCTCCGGCGCAGAGCCCGCGCCATTCCGCCAGCGCGACGATCGGCTGGTCGCCAAAGGCCGGCCCGATGCTGTCGCTGACGGCGCGCTATGTCGGCGCGCAATATGAGGACGATCTGCAAACCAACGTGCTGCCCGCCGCCACGACGTTCGATGCCGTCGCGCGCTTTCCGATCAGGCGCGGCGTCGCGCTGATCGCGCGGGCCGAAAATCTGTCCGACGCGAAGGTCGAGACCCGCAATCAGGCCGGATCGATCGATCTGGGCACGCCGCGAACGCTGTGGATCGGTGTGCGCTTCGGCGGGTGACGCGCGGCGCTATAGCCGCGTTCCGACGACGATGCAGGCCAGGAACATGAGCAGCCCGGCGAAGCGGTTGGCGCGGAAACGGGTGAGCGCGCCGTCATTGTCGTCGGGCCGGAGCGTCGCGACCTGCCAGCAAAGGTGGATCGCGATCGGCGCCAGCGCGGCAAACACCAGCGGATCGGGGCGAACCATCCAGAACGCGCCGCCCCACAAGAACAGCGCCGCGCCATAGAAGCCGCCGACGCCCGGCACGACCGCCGCACCCATTGCGCGCGCGGACGATCGGATGCCGACGATCGCATCATCCTCCCGATCCTGCAGCGCATAGATCGTGTCATAGCCGATGACCCAGCAGATTGATCCGGCGTAAAGCAGCAAGCCTGGCAATGCGAGCCACCCCCATGTCTCGTTCCAGCCGACCAGCGCCGCCCAGGAGAACACCAGCCCAAGCCATGCCTGAGGCCACCAGGTGATCTTCTTCATGAACGGATAGGCGGCCACCAGCGCGAGGCTGGCAACGGCGATGATCGCGGTATCAACGCGCAGTTGCAGCAACACGACCAGCCCGATCAGGCTGAGCAGCCCGAGCCATGCCCATGCCGCCCGCAGCGACACCGCGCCGCTCGCGAGCGGGCGGGACCGGGTGCGCGCTACGCTGGCGTCCAGCTCGCGATCGACGATATCGTTATAGACGCATCCGGCGCCGCGCATCGCGATGCTGCCCGCCAGCAGCCACAGGATCAGCGGCCAGCGCTCGATCGCGCCGCCCGCCAGCGCGATTGCCCATGCGCCGGGCCAGAAGAGCAGCCACCAGCCAATCGGCCGGTCGAATCGCGCGAGCAGCGCGAAATTCCGCAGTCGCGGCGGCAGTGCGGCAACGATGCCGCGATGCTGGCTGTCGGGGACGATATCGGGAATGTCTGTCACATCATGCTTATTATCGTCGGCGTCATGCTTCCGCCACAGCCTGTCATCAGGGTTTGTCGTCTCAAGTATCGTGACGCTAGATTGTGGGCACGGTACAAGGAGTAAGCGTATGTCTTTCTTGCGGATCGCGGCGATGGCCGCGCTGATTTCGGCTTTCACGCCAGCGGCGGCGCAGCGCGGGCCGGCGCTGGCCGGCATCTGGCGCAACGATTCGGACAGTGTGCGCATCCGCATCGCGCCGTGCGGCCCCGGGCTTTGCGGCAGGGTTGTCGCCGCAAGCGAGAAGGCGAAGGCCGATGCCGCGCAAGGCGGCACCGATCGGCTGATCGGCACCGAACTGTTCCACGATTTCCGTCGGGAGGAAGATGGCCTGTGGTATGGCCAGGTGTACGTGCCCGATATCGACAAGACGTTCGACGGCACGCTCGAACTGGTTGATCGAGACACGATCGTGGGCAAGGGCTGCCTGTTCGCCGGCTTCGGCTGCAAGACGCAAAGCTGGAAGCGCGTCCGCTGATCCATTTGTCGGTCGCGGTCGCTCGGTTCGTCGAGGCTTTGTTCTACGCGATATTGCGCGTGGCCGGGGTGATTACGCTGACGGCGATCGGCATTGCGTTTGTGGCCTACCTTCTGTTGATGCTTGCGCGACGACTGACCCGAGGCCGCAAGCAATGATCGCCACCCCCGCCTGGCCGCCGCGCTCCACGCCGCGCCTTTACGTGCCCGATACGCTCGCTCCCGGCGCGCGGCGGATCGATGGGCCGTCGGCGCATTATCTCGGCTCGGTGATGCGGCTGAAGGCAGGCGATCCGGTCAGGCTGTTCGATGATGCGACCGGCGAATGGCTCGCCGTGGTGGAAAGCGTGAGCCGACGCGATCTCATGCTCGACGTGCGAGAGCGCCTCGCCGTGCGCGAGGCGGTCCCCGACCTGTGGCTTCTCGCTGCGCCGCTCAAGAAGGGGCGGGTGGACTGGATGGCGGAAAAGGCGTGCGAGCTTGGCGTCGCGCGGTTCGTGCCGGTAGTCACGCGGCGCACCGTGGTGGACAAGCCCAATACGGAGCGGTTGCGCGCGCACATGATCGAGGCGGCGGAGCAGTGCGGCCGCACCGCATTGCCCGAGGTCGCCGAGCCGTTGAAGCTCGCCGCGCTTCTCCGCGACTGGCCGGCGGACCGCGCGCTCTATTTCGCCGATGAACAGGGTGGGGCGCCAGCGCGTGAGGTGATGAAGCCCGGTCCCGCAGCGATCCTGATCGGCCCCGAAGGAGGCTTCGACGACGACGAGCGCGCTGCGATTCGCGCGACTCCGGGCGCAGTGGCGATCTCGCTCGGCCCGCGGATCCTGCGCGCCGATACGGCGGCGGCGGCGGCGGTGTCGATATGGATGGGAAGCGCCGGGGACTGGGGATGAATCGAAGCGTTCCGCGCCCACTAGCGGAGCCGTTCATCCCCGCGTAAGGCGCGCGCATGACGACCAAGACGGTTTCAGACAGCAACTCGCCAGCAATCGAGTCGCGCGATCAGCTCATCGCCAGTTTTGCCCATGGCGAAAAGCCGAAGGAGCGCTGGCGCATCGGCACCGAGCACGAGAAATTCGTCTATTCGGTCGCCGATCATCACGCGCCGTCATGGGGGGAGCCGCACGGCATCCGCGCGCTGCTGACCGAACTTGAACAATATGGCTGGCAGCCGGTGGAAGAGGGCGGAAACCTGATCGCGCTGACCGGCGCGGATGGCAGCGTCAGCCTGGAGCCGGCGGGGCAGTTCGAATTGTCCGGCGCGCCGCTCGATAACCTGCACGAAACGTGCGCGGAGACCGGCCGTCATCTGGAACAGGTGAAGGCGGCCGGGGAGAAGCTGGGGATCGGCTTCCTCGGGCTCGGCATGTGGCCGGACAAGACGCGCGAAAACCTGCCGATCATGCCGAAGGGGCGCTATGGCATCATGCTCCGCCATATGCCGCGCGTCGGCTCGATGGGGCTGGACATGATGCTGCGCACCTGCACGATCCAGGTAAATCTCGATTACGCCAGCGAAGCCGACATGGTGCAGAAGTTCCGCGTCGGCCTCGCTCTCCAGCCGCTCGCGACCGCGCTGTTCGCGAACTCGCCGTTCATGGAGGGGAAACCTAACGGCTATCTTTCCTATCGCAGCCATATCTGGTCCGATACCGATCCCGCGCGGACGGGGATGCTGCCGTTCGTGTTCGAGGATGGCTTCGGCTACGAGCGTTATGCCGAGTACATGCTCGATGTGCCGATGTACTTCGTCTATCGCGAGGGTCGTTATATCGATGCGGCGGGGCTTTCCTTTCGCGATTTCCTGAAAGGCGAGCTATCGGTTCTTCCCGGCGAACTGCCGACGCTGGAGGATTGGAACGATCATCTCTCCACGGCCTTTCCCGAGGTGCGGCTTAAGACGTTTCTGGAAATGCGCGGCGCGGATGGCGGTCCATGGAACCGGATCTGCGCGCTGCCGGCATTCTGGGTCGGGCTGCTTTACGATCAGGGTGCGCTAGATGCCGCGTGGGATCTGGTGAAGCACTGGTCGATGGACGACCGCGAGACACTTCGCAATGCTGCGCCAAGACTTGGCCTCGCCGCGCCGATCCACGGCGGCGGAACGCTGCAGGATATCGCGGGCGAGGTGCTGGAGATCGCCAATGCCGGTCTCGCGGCGCGGGCACGGCTGAATCGCTCGGGCGACAATGAAACCGGCTTCCTTGATCCGCTGCGCGAGATCGTCCGCAGCGGGAAGGTGCCGGCGGAAGTGCTGCTGGAGCGCTATCACGGCGCGTGGAATGGGGATGTGTCCCGCGTGTACGGCGAGGCTAGTTTCTAACGACCTGCTATCCAGGCGAACAGGCGCGGGACGGGTCCGTTGCGCGCCATCCATTCGCTATAGTCGCGATAGGCGGGGTCGGCGGAAAGGTGTCGCTCTTCGGTCTTGGCACGCCAGTAATAGACGCCGCTGACCACGCCGAGCAGCAATGTCGCGCGCGTTGCGTCCACCAGGCTGCCGGTTGACAGCACCGGGATCGTCGACAGCCACCAGAACAGGTTCTTGGAGAGATAGGCCGGGTGCCGCGACCAGGCATATGGCCCGTGAGTCAGGATGCCGCGGTGGGTCAGGTTCGAAAAGCGCATCCCGAACGCCATGGTCGCCCAGGCGTAGATCGCGGTGAGCAGCACCAGCACCGTGCCGATGAGGATCAGCAACAGCGGGTGGCCCGCCAGCCAGTATGTCCATTCAGCGGTGCCCGGATGGTAATCGAGCGGGCCGCCGGCATCCATCAGAATGAACGGCGGATAGCACATCAGCGCCGCCATCCACGCCGCCGCATATGGGTTCGCCGTTCGGATATGCGCGTCGAGCGGCCGCATCGTGAGCAGATAGCCGACCGTCGCGAAGGCCACGTCGACCACGAACATGAAGGTGATGAGCCAGTTCGCCAGCGCCACCGGATCGTGGAGCACGGCCGAATCGTCCGCGCGAATGAATTCGCCGAATCCCGGCGGCACGATCGCCAGCATGAAGGCGAGGAAGAAGCCCTTCACCGCCCAGGAGCGCAAATGATTGTAGATCGCCTCGCGGTCGGGCGCGCCCTGCCCGAGCAGCCAGGCGCCGAGTGACCACGCCCCGTCGCGCGGCTCGATCAGATACCGGTCCAGCCACAACACATAGGGGATGGATAACGCGAACAGCACCGGCGCGGCGCGCTCGAAGCACCACATCGAGAACTGGAAATTGCCATCCCAGTAGAAGCGCCCGGTCGCGTAGATCAGCGCGATCGCCGCCCATGTCACCCACAGCCCGGCCAGCTTGACGAGCGAAACGTCCAGCGTGTCGCGCAGCGGTGTGCGGCAGGACCAGTCGATGCCGGTGGAGGGATGGCGATGCACCTTGTCGACCAGCAACGACCACAGGATCATCGGCACGGCGCAGGCGGCGACATTCACCAGCGCGGCATAAGGCCCATCCATGCCGAAATGCCGCGACAGCGCGATCCATGCGATCAGCCCGCCAAGCCCGGCGAACCCGACCCCATGGGACACTGCCGAGCCTGGACGCGGATCGGTGCGGCCGGTGGTGGAAAGCGCGGGATCGTGCAGCATCGTCCCGCGTCTAGCGCGGGAATGGTAAGGATCGCGTGAAGGGTGCGCGGGCGCGATCAGCGCATCGGCCGGAAGCCCGCGCGAACCTCTTCGATGAACAGCGCCGGCCGTTCGAACGCGGCGAAATGGCCGCCACATTCTGGCTCGCCCCAATGGACGATATGGGGATAGCGCCGCTCGGCCCAGCGGCGGGACGCGCTGAAGATTTCCTTGGGGAACACGCTGCACGCCACCGGCACCTCGACGCGGCTGGCGGAGAAGCGATCGAAGCTCTCCCAATAAAGCCGTGCTGATGAGGCGGCGGTGCCGGGCAGCCAGTAAAGCATCAAATTGTCGAGGATTTCATCGATCGTCAGCACGTTGAGCGGATCGCCGTCGCAATCGCTCCACTCGCGGAACTTCTCGTAGATCCACATCGCCTGACCGACCGGAGAATCGGTAAGGCCGTAGCCGAGCGTCTGCGGGCGTGTAGCCTGCTGGCGGGCGTAGCCGTTGCCGTCGGTCATATAGCGCTGCATCGCCGCAAGCGCGCGTTGCTCTTCCGGCGTCGCGGCGGCGATATCCTCGCGAGCGGGCGGGGCAACGACCATGTTCACATGAATGCCAGCCACCGCGGGGTCGCCGCTCGCGCCGATCGCGGAGGACACTGCCGATCCCCAATCGCCGCCCTGCGCCACGAAACGATCGTAGCCGAGCCGCTTCATCAGCGTGATCCACGCCGCCGCGATTCGCTCGACCGGCCAGCGATCGGCCGGACGGTCCGAAAAGCCATATCCTGGCAGCGATGGCGCCACGACATGAAACGCATCGCGCGGGTCGCCGCCATGCGCCGCCGGATCGGTGAGCGGCCCGATCACCTTGAGGAATTCGATCACGGATCCTGGCCAGCCGTGCGTCATCACGAGCGGCAGGGCGCCTGGCTCCGGCGAACGGACATGAAGAAAATGGATGCCGGTGCCGTCGATGCTGGTGCGATATTGTCCCAGCGCATTGAGCCGGGCTTCACATGCGCGCCAGTCATAATGCTCGCGCCAATGCGCAGCGAGCGCCTGCGCGCGATCGAGCGGAACGCCCTGTGACCAGTCATCCACCGTCTCCCGCTCCGGCCAGCGCGTGCCGGCGAGGCGGGCGCGCAGCGCGTCCAGTTCGCTCTCGGCGACGTTCAGATGAAATGGGATGACCGCCTCGCTCATTATCCGCTCCTTATATCGCGCGCCCGGTTGACCGGCGCCGCATTGCTGTGGCAGGCGGACGCCCGGTATGCGGGTATAGCACAATGGTAGTGCAGCAGCCTTCCAAGCTGAATACACGGGTTCGATTCCCGTTACCCGCTCCATTTCCCGATGTCGCCACAAACCACGGCGATTCGGCAGGGTGAATTATGGTGTCACCGGTCGCTCCTGGGCCAAGACAATCAGGCTTCAGATCCTTGCCGTCACACGCTGAGCTGCTGTGAATTGCCGGGCACATGACGAGGCTGGACGCTAAAAAAGGATCGCGCCCCCGGTGACGAGGCGTAGCGAGGGGGCTGCCTGGTTGAGGCCGGCAACCGCAAGGATATCGAGTTGCACGATCTTGGTTGGCCGCCAGGCGGCCGACAATGCCGCCAGAGCAATCGTATTGTGCTGGCCGGGGTCATTATCGCGCTCCAGCGATAGTTCGGCAGTGGCGCTCACGCTGTCGCTGAATTTGTAGCGCAACCCGGTGATCTCGCTGTACGCCAGATGGTGGCCCACGCCGGATTGGTTCGCGGCGGCATCGGCTTCGCCAGTCACCGCGATGGCGACCTTGTCGGTCAGATCATATTGGACGGGCACGATGATGCCGGAGGACCAGGTGCCCGCGCCGACCGGATAACGCCCTGTAGGTGCTGTAACGAATAGCTGCACGCCCGCCGAAAAGACCTTGCCTTTTTCACCGGCCAGATGCTGGCGGACGGCAAAGGTCACGTCCCCGGTGCCTGTCACCGTGTCGATCGCGCCGGTGGCTTTGTCACGGGTTCGGTCCTGGCCATAGGCCGTCCATCCCAGCTGTATCTCGGTGTCTTTCCCGATTCCGACCCGGGTAAGCAGATCCGCGGTGACGATGCGATCCTCGCGCTGGTCGGCCTGATCGTCGCGCTGCCAGTCCAGGGCGGAAAGTTCGACGTGCACACGGCCTGGTTCTGTCGTGCAGCTCGAACCACCGATACTTGGTCTGGTGGGGCAGAACCGGGGGTCATCCTGGGCGAAAGCGGGCGTCGCCACGAACAGGATCAGCACACCCAGAGCGTAGCTGAGGCCACTCGACATAGACGCTCCCCGAAATTGCGTTAGCTGCAGGCCTACTCGCCCGTGCCCGACGCGTCCAACCCAATGTTGCGCGAGAGCACGGGCACGGCGCGAGATCGTGATCGGCGTGCGCCGATGCTGGTCAGCCAGTGGGCGATGGCCAGCAGGAGAAACGGCGTCAGGAAGGCACGGTGGCGCTCACCGAATTCGAACCAGACGCCGAACAACAGCAATTGCGCCACGCAGGCAGCGACCATCAGCATCAGCCCGCGCATGGCCGGATCGCGCCGCACCCACAGCGCAGCGGCACTCGCGCTGAGCAGCAGCAGGTGCGCGCCATAGGATGACGGAAACAGCAACGCGCTTATCCGTGGGCCGATCGGCGGGCGCATCGCGGCCAGCCGAACGATGCCGGCCTCCGAAATCGCGCAGGCGCGCAGGAACTTCGCGATCGTGACATGGACGAAATCGAACGGATGGCTTTCGATCCACGTCGTGGCGATGGCGCCGGCCGCCCGGCTATAGGCAAGCTCAGGCTGGCCATACAGCGCGCGCGGCGGTTCTTCCCAATTGCCGGTTGCGGCGGGATTGTTGCCGATCCACAAGCTGTATCCGCTCCCGCTGGTCAGCGGAACGAAGGCGTGGAACCAGAGATAATTGCGTATCCACCAAGGGAGCATCACGAGCATGGCGACGCCCAGCGCCGGCAGCCCGACCGCGAACAGTCGCCGCATCCCGAGGCGAGGCAGCTGGGCGAGCGCGAACAGTCCTCCCAGCAATGTTTCGCCGGGCTGGGTCAGCGCCAGCAATGCTGTCGTCGCGCCGATGAAGATGGCGCGACGTCGCTTCCCTGCATCGGCCGTTGTCCAGCCATAGGCCAGCAACAGCGCAAGCAACGTCGCCAGGCTCTCCTTCTGCGCGAGCGGCGCATCGAGCATCTGCGCGGGCCAGATCAGATAGAGGCAGGCAGCGACGTTCCCGGCCGGTCGCGCCCCAAGCGCGCTGGCGAGCAACAGGATGGCGCCCGCCGCGGCCAGGTCGATCACCGTCGAAAGTGTTGTCAGCGAGAGGGTGGAGAACCCCGCCACCGCGCCCCAACCGGCGAGCAACAGCGGATAGGCCGGAGGAAACAACGCGCGCGTCTCGCTTCCCATGAACGGCTCGAACATGGTGAGCCCATCGCCGCTCAGCAGATTGCGGGCGATTACCAGATACCAGTGCGAATCACCGGGCGAGACGCGGCCATCCGCGAGCAGAGCACTGCCGGTGCGCAATGCCAGGGCGCATGCGGCGAACACCAGCCATTCCCATCGGTGCGGCCGGCGCCAGATCGTGGAGATGATCCACAGCGCGAGCGCGATCCACGCGCCAAACAGCGCACACCCTTCGATTCCCGTGCCCCGCTGCATGGCCAATGCAGGCGCGCTTGCGATGCCATAAGCGGCAAGCAGAAGGAAAAGGGTTGTCAGCCCGATGCGTAAAGGCCGTTCCAGCGCCATCGACGGCGTTCTACGCGACGAGCGTGTCGATCTGTTTAAGGTCGGCCCCCGCAAAACCGCAATCGTCACCCGTTAACATTGCGGATCACAGATACCGCGAGCAGCGCCGGCGACCTCGATAGTTCGCGCCCGGTTGGCGGCATCGACCCTGAGCCTGCAATTCGCGCACGGCGAAGCCGCTGTTGTGCCGGCTGACGGGCCAGTGCGTGCTCGATGTGTGACAAATTACGACGATCGCGGGCAGGGCGCCTGTTTATCAGTCCGTCCCGCTGCCGTCCGCCTTTATGCCGACGCGAACAGCTTGGTTCCAACCACGCCGACGATGGTCAGCCCGATGAAGCAGATTTGCGCCGGATTGATCTTCTCGCCGAACAGCAGCGCACCGAAAATGACGACTCCTACCGCGCCCAGCCCCGTCCAAACCGCATAGGCGGTACCCGCCGGCAACCCGCGCATCGCGAGGGCGAGAAGGCCCATGTTGACGAAGCTAAGCGTCACCGGAACGGCAGAGGCGAGCAATGTTCCCTGCGTGGCCGCCCACTTCAGGCTTAACGCCCACACGATTTCCGTAATCACCGCGACGCCCAGGATAAGCCACGCCATGGAAAGCTCCATATCTACGGGCTCGAATGGGAAGGCGCGATAGCCGGAAACCCGAAAGAGGCGCGCGCCGGGCAGTGCCGATAGGCGGCGATCGTGTCTATGTCCAGACGCTGCGGGCGGGTCGATAAAGCGCGGGAGAGGCCGGCGGTGGACGCCGCCGGCCTGAACGATGGAGCTATTGCGGGCTGACCGTCGTGGTCGTTTTTTCGGTCACCGTCGTCGGTCGCGCGGCGGTGCTGCGGTGAACGGTGCGATGGACGATACGCTTCTTCGCCGGCGCCGCCGCGGTCGTGCGCGAGGTTTCGGTGGTTACCGTCGTCGTGGGTTGCGGCGCGGTCGCAGCAGCGCGGGCCGCTGCGGCGTCCGCGGCCGCGGAAGCGGCGGCCTGCTCTGCGCCGGCCGCGCGCGCATTCGCCACTTCGGCCTGCTGCTGCGCTACCGCGGCCTGATCCTGTGCCGCCGCGATCTGGCCTTGCGCAGCGATGGCCGTGTCTGCCTGGCGCGCGGCGGCCGCCTGGTCGCGCGCCTTCTGTGCGACGCCCATCGCCGTGTCGGCTGTGTGCGAGGCGCGGTGCGCGGCCTCGATCGCTTCCTGCTTGTGGCCCGCGCTCAGTTCATCCTGGGCCGAGCGCAATGCCGCTGCGGCGTCCGCCGTCATCCGTGGCACTTCTCCGCTCGCGCCCATCGCGTTGAGCGCATCGATCTTCCCCTGGGCCTCGGCGATCGCCATCTTGGCTCGATCACCTTTGCCCTCGGCGGCGGCGGGCGCGCTTGAAATCATTGCGAGCGCCGTCAGCGCGGCGGCATTGATCGTCATGAATTGACGCATGTTCTACTCCTCGACATCCCCCGGATCGAGGCGCAGAACGAACGCGATCTCGGCGTTGTTCCGGGCATGTCCCGGGTCGTGGAGCGCGGGTCGGGCTAAGTATCTGCGCGCGTTTGAAAAAGCGTGGCTTCCGCTGTTCGCTGGCGTGGTTACTGCATCGTCGCGGATCGCCACGCCGTGGGTGTCTGGCCGGAATAGGCGCGGAAAGCGCGCGTGAAATGGCTCTGGCTGGTAAAGCCGAGCGCCTCCGCGATCTGCGCGACGGACATGCCACTGGCCGTAAGCAGTTCCTGCGCACGATCGAGCCGTGCCTTCATGACATATTGGTGCGGGCTGATGCCCACGGCGCGCTTGAATATCCGGCAGAAGTGCGAGGGCGTCAGCCCCGCCTCGGCGGACATCGCCTCCAGGGAGTGCTCCGCCTCGGGTTGCTCCAGCACGGCGTTCATGATGTGGTGGATGCGGTAGGCGGAGAAGTCGGAGGTCGGAAAGCTCGCGCCGGTGGCCGCCACGGGGCCGTGCAGCATATGAGCCTTCAGCGCATCCACCAGCGTGGAGACATATACCTTTCGCTCCGGTGTCTGCGGCGCATAGAGTTCCGACAGCACCTGGCGGGTAAGCGCCACGCCGAGTGGATCGGCGAACGCGAACCGTAGCCGCTGAAACTGATCGCGCATCGGCACGGCATCCAGATCGCGTGACGAGATGCTGAGCGTCACCACGTCAAGCTCGCCATCCACCAGCCATCCGGTCGGGCGGCCCGCCGGCACGATCGTCGCGCAGCCCGGGATCGAAGAGGTTTCGCTCCAGCCGTCGCGTTCCCAGGTGTGTACCCTGGGCTTGCCGGCGATATGGACGACGAACGTGGGATCGGGCAGCGCCGGCAACTCATAGCTGCCGACGAACTGCCGCCAGCGCGATAGCCGCCAGCCATTGTCGGCGGCGCCAAGCTCGATATCCGCGCCGCGCCCCAGCACGTCGGAGATGATCGCCTCGTTCGACCAGGTCTCGCCCATCCGCCGTCTCCTCTCAGGCAGGCCGCATGATGACGTCGAGGTTCTTCAGGCCGTTGATGAAGTTCGACCGGAACCGTCGCGGCGGCGCTGTCACTTCGAACGAGGTAACACGCTCGGCGAGAATGTCGAACGCCACCCGCAACTGCATCTCCGCCAGCCGCGATCCCACGCAGACATGCTGGCCGCTGCCGAAGCCGACATGCGCGATCCCGCCACGCGCGATATCGAACGCATCGGGATGATCGTAGACGGCCTCGTCGCGGTTCGCCGCGATATACCACAGGACTATTTTGTCGCCCCTTGCGATCGGCTGGCCGGCGATTTCGGTGTCGGCGGTCGCGGTCCGGCGCATGTGCATCACGGGGCTGGCGTGCCTGACCATTTCTGCCGTGCCCTTGCGCAGCACATCGCGCTCGGCACGGACCCGTTGCCATTGATCGGGATGCTCGGCGAACGCCCGGACCGTATGCGACAGGGAATTGCGCGTCGTCTCGTTGCCGCCGACCAGCACGAGGATCAGATTGCCCACGAAATCCGCGAACGGCACCGGCGCTCCGTCGATCTCGGCGTTGACGAGCAGCGAGGCGATGTCCTGTGAGGGCGCGGCGCGGCGGGCATCGAACAGGCCGCGCGCGAATTCGAAGAACTCGCCAAGCGTCTGCGCCATCGCCGCGGGGCTCTGGCGGAAATCGGGATCGTCCTCGCCGACGAAGGCATTCGTCCAGTCGTAGAGCTTGATCCACAGGTCGGCCGGTATGCCGAGCAATTCCGCCAGCGTCAGCAGCGGCAGCGGCGCCGCCAGCACCGGCACCAGATCGACCTTCTCGCCGAGCGGTATCGCATCGACCAGCTTCTCGACCCGCGCGCGGATACGCGCCTCCAACCCCTCCATGCGAACCGGCGAAAGCGCCGGCATCACGAACTTGCGATAGCGGGTGTGGATCGGCGGATCGCGCGAGATGAACGGGATGCCGATCGCGCTTTCTCCCGCGCCGGTCAGCCCCACCTCGTTCTCGTTGAAAATCCGGTGGCCACCGTTCTCGTGCGCGGATGAGAACAGCTGGGGCTGGCGCGATACCTGGACGATATCGGCCTGCCGCGTCAGCGCCCAGAAGCCCGGCCCGTCCGCCTCGGGGTTCCAATGTACCGGCGCATCGCGGCGAAGCCTCGCGAATGCCTCCCACGGCACCCCGCGCTCGTAAAGCGCGGGGTCCTTCAGATCGGGAATATCCCGCAGGCTCATCAGAAATTCACCCGTACCGAAGCGCCGTAGGTCCGCGGCGCCGCGGGGACGAGGAAATTGTACGGGAAGCCGGCGCCGCGCAGATCGAGGCCATAGGCATAGGTGCGGGCGTTGAAGATGTTGTTGGCGAAGGCCTTGATGGTGAACCTGTCGAGCGTCCAGGCGACGGTCGCGTTGACTTTCGCATAGCCCGGCTGTTGCAGCTCGCTGTTCACCTGTGCCGAGCCGACGGCGTTTACCGCGTTGAACGGGCTGAAATACTGGCGCGAGAAATAAGCGACGTTTGGCGATAGCGTCAGGCGGCTGTTGCCGTCGTTCAGCAGGGTCAGGTCGAAGCCGCCCTGCGCTGTCCAGCGCGGCGCGAAGGGCAGGTCGTTCCCGTCGAGAACGGTGCCCTGAAGCGTCAGTTGCTTGTATTTGGCGTGGAGATAACCCAGCGCCGCGTTCAGGTTCAGCGCCGGCGAGACCTTGAGCACCGCCTCAACCTCGCCGCCATAAACCTCCGATTTCGGCGCGTTGACGAGGAAGGATACCGGCCCGGCGCGCGTGTCCTGCACCTGCTGGTTCTGATAGTCGTAATAGAAACCGGCCGCAGACAGCGTGAGCGCGCCGAAATAACGGCCCTTCAGGCCGATCTCATAGGCGTTGATCCGCTCCGGCTTGATAAAGGTGATGCCGGCGGACGAGGTATATCCGCCGCCGTTGAATGCGCCGGAACGATAGCCGCGATTGTAACTGGCGTAGAACAAGGTGCGGCCCGCCTGATAGCTGAGCGAAACGCGGCCGGTCAGCGCGTTGTTGCGCCCCGGAATGGCGTATCGTGCGGTCGGGTCATAGGCGCAGGTGCCGGCGACGCCGGCGCACGGCACCGTCGTGGCGAGCGGCAGGAATGGGCCGCCGACATTCCCGGCGAACAGATAGGCATAGCCGTCGTCATATCGCGCCCGATCCCAGGTGTAGCGTGCGCCGAGCGTCAGCGTGAGTTGTGGCGTCAGCTTGTAATCGCCCTGCGTGAACAGCGCATAGGATCGCCGCTCCTGTCGATAGTGCTGGAAGAAGCCGCCGTTCACCCCCGGCCCGAGCGCCGAGCCGATGTTGAACGTGTTGTCGGTGACCACCTTGTCCCAGCCGTAAAAGCCGCCGCCCACCAGCGTCAGGCCGCCGCTGGCGTAGTTGAACCGCGCCTCCTCGCTGAACTGGTCGTATTTCGAGCGCCAGTTGATATCGAGCACGTCGAGCGGGGAGCCGTCCGCCGCCTGTTGCAGGTTCTGGCTGCCACCGTCGCGCGACGTGATCGAGGTGAATGTGAGCGTGTCGGACAGCGTGTAGGCGATGTTCGCGGAGATGCCATAGGCGTCGGTGCGGTTGCGGCCGATCCGGTTCTCGTTGACCTGGAAGAAATCCAGCCCGCTGCGATAGGGCAACAAGCCCTGGACCGCGGCCTGGGTGCCGCGATCGCGGCCGCCATAGATCTTTATCTTGATGTCCAGCGGGCCGTTCCCGGGGCGCAGCCGCAACGTCGCGCGTCCCTGCAACGTATCGCGCGAGTTCGGATCGAGGCCACCGGGATAGACGTTCTTAATCTGCCCGTCGCCATGCGCGAAATTTCCCGCCAGCCGCAGGCCCAGCTGGTCGTCGACCATGGTGGTTTCGATCGCGGCCTGCGCGGTCCAGGTGTTGAAATTGCCGTAACCCGCCTCGGCATAGCCCTGATTGCCGGAAAGCGACGGCCCCTTGGTGATGAAGTTGATCGCTCCGCCGGTGGTGTTCCGGCCAAACAATGTGCCCTGCGGCCCGCGCAGCACCTCGACGCGATCGAGATCGAACAGGCCCATGCCGTGGGCGGTCCGGTTCGCGATATAGACGTCGTCGATATAGACCCCGATCGGTGACGCCTGATTGGAATTATATTCGTTCGCGACCGAAATCCCGCGCAGCGAGAAATTCGGCTGTGTGTTGCCATAGGGGCTGCTGACCTGAAGATTGGGGACCGCACTGGCGAGGTCCGCCGAGTTGGTGACGCCCTTGGTCGTCAGCGCGTCGCCCGAAACCGCCGATATCGCGAGCGGCACCGTCATGATCGATTGCTCGCGGCGCAGCGCCGTGACGACGATGTCGGTGCTCGCATCCTGCGCCGCTGTGGATTGATCCGTCGCGGGGGCGGGATTGGTCTGGGCGTATCCGGCCGACGGGGCGATCATCGCCGTGGCAAGCAGCAGCCTCTTGGTATGGGCCCTCATGGTTCCTCCTCTCGCTGGCGAGGCTGTTTTCGCCTCCTGCCGTCACGGAAGTGGTACACGCGGCTGGCATCGATGGCTTTGCCTCCCCTTGCCGGGGTTTTTCACAAATCTTGCGCGGCGGTTGTGATTGAAAGGCCGTTTCAGGCCCGGGATCCGGCTCTACAATTCGGTCCGCACCCGCCATAATTCCGGGAATAGCTGCACGTCGAGCATCTTGCGCAGATAGCTGACCCCGGCAGTGCCGCCGGTGCCGCGCTTGAAGCCGATGACCCGCTCTACCGTCGTGACGTGATTGAACCGCCAGCGGCGGAAATAATCCTCGAAATCGACCAGCTTCTCGGCGAGTTCGTAAAGCTGCCAATGTGCTTCGGGATTCTGATAGACGACCTTCCATGCGGCGGTGACGCTGTCGCTCTCCACGCGTTGCTGGCGCCAGTCACGTCGCGGCTCGCCGGTCGCGATGCCGTGGCGTTCCAGCGCTATTATCGCTTCGTCATACAAACTCGCCCCCCCCAGGATCGCATCGAGCGCGGCGACCGCTTCGGCGCGATGCGCGTGAGGCTTCAGCATGGCCGCGTTGCGGTTGCCGACGAGGAACTCTATCGCGCGGTACTGAAAGGACTGGAAGCCGGACGACGCACCCAGCGTTTCGCGAAATTCGGTATATTCGCTGGGCGTCATCGTGCGCAGTACGTCCCAGGCACCATTGAGCTGCTCGAATATGCGCGCAACGCGGGTCAGCATCTTGAAAGCCACGGGCAGGCGATCCGCTCTGAGCGCCTCAATCGCGGCGCGAATTTCAGCGATCGCCAGCTTCATCCACAGCTCGGATGTCTGGTGCTGAATGATGAACAGCAGTTCGTCGTGCGCGTTCGACAGGGGGGTCTGCGCGTCGAGCAACCGATCGAGGCGCAGATAATCGCCGTAGGCCATGGTGGCGGTGAAATCTGTTCGAGCGCCCGGCGCTGAATCGGTCATGTCACGAGCCCTTTGCTTCTGAAGTCGGATGTGTCCCACGCCCTGGAATTGAGCACATCGACGAGGACGCGCGCCGCCGCGATCACCTCATCCTCGCCCAGATAGAGCGGCGCGAAGCCGAAGCGCAGTATATCCGGCGCGCGAAAATCGCCGATCACGCCGCGCGCGATCAGGGCTCCCATAATTGCGTAGCCGTCGGGATGGCGGAACGATACCTGGCTACCGCGCTGGGCCGGATCGCGGGGGGAGGCTAGCGACAGCGCCGGGCAGCGCGATTCTACCTCGGCGATGAAGCGCTCACTCAGCCGAATCGAGGCGGAGCGGACGTCCGCTATCTGAACCTCGTCCCAAACGTCGAGCGCCGCATCTAGCGCGGCCAGGGCAAGGATCGGTGGAGTGCCGACGCGCATTCGCTCAATGCCAGGACCGGGCCTGTAACCCTGTTCGAACGCAAAGGGCGCGGCGTGGCCCATCCATCCCGACAAGGCGGGAAGCGCAGCATCGGCGTGGCGCGGAGCGACATAGATGAAAGCCGGCGCCCCGGGGCCACCGTTGAGATATTTGTACGTGCAGCCGACCGCGAAATCCGCGCGACCCGCAGCCACGTTCACCGGCAGCGCGCCGGCCGAGTGTGCAAGATCCCATATCGCCCGCGCCCCGCTCGCATGCGCTTGCCGAGTGAGCGCGGGCATGTCGTGACGCCGCCCGGTGCGGTAATCCACCTCGGTCAGCATCACCACCGCGACGCGCTCGTCAATAGCATCGACAACTTCCTCGGGCTCTACGATCTGCAACACGTAATCAGGGCCAAGTGAGCGCAGCAATCCCTCGGCGATATAAAGATCGCTGGGGAAATTCCCGTTGTCGGACAGGACGATGCGGCGATCCGGGACCATTGCGAGCGCCGCGGCCAGTGCTTGATAGACCTTGATCGAAAGCGTATCGCCCATCACGACGCTGCCTTTTTCCGCGCCGATCAGCCTTGCGATGCGATCGCCGACGCGGGTGGGCTGTGTCATCCAGCCGGCGCTGTTCCAGGCCCGGATCAACTCGCCGCCCCATTCCTCCGCAACTACTCGTCCAAGACGTTCCTCGACGCCAATCGCTAATGGCCCGAGCGAATTGCCGTCGAGATAGATCACGCCCTCGGGCAGCCGGAAACGCGCTTTCGTAGCGGTGAAATCGGTCATGCATGGCCCTTGTCGTGCCGGCGGAAGCGCCGATGGCGCCGAATGGGCGTCCAGGCGTACCGATCGCGGCGTTCAGAAGATCGGGAAGCCGCTTTTTCATCCTCGCGTCAAGCCCAATAGGGGTAAGGAGTTTGCGGTGATAGCCTGCAAATCCAGGTTGTCACCGCAGGTGATTGGCGCGCCGCCGCCGCCGGGCTAGAGGCGATCGAATGCTCCGCCTGACCGAACTGAGGCTGCCGCTGCACCATCCGCCGGAGGCGCTGCCCGCCGCGATATGCAAGCGGCTTCGCATTACTCCACGCGAACTGGTGCGGCACGTCATCGCCCGTCGAGCGCACGATGCTCGCGATAAGACCGATATTCAGCTCGTCTACTCGATCGACGTGAATGTGAAGGACGAGACTGCGGTCCTCGCGCGCTTCCGCAAGGATCGCAATGTCCAGCCGACGCCCAACACCAGCTACAGGTTCGTCGGCCAGGCGCCCGTTGGCGCGAAGCGCCCGGTGGTAATCGGTGCGGGGCCGTGTGGGCTGTTCGCTGGCCTCATCCTCGCGCAGATGGGGTTCCGGCCAATCATCGTCGATCGCGGCAAAGTGGTGCGCGAGCGGACCAAGGACACCTGGGGGCTTTGGCGGAAGAGCGTTCTGAACCCCGAGTCAAACGTGCAGTTCGGGGAGGGTGGTGCGGGTACCTTTTCCGATGGCAAGCTCTACAGCCGGATCAAAGACCCACGTCATCTGGATCGAAAGGTGCTGACCGAATTCGTGAAGGCCGGCGCACCGCCTGAGATCCTCACCGAGGCTCATCCACATATCGGCACCTTCCGGCTGGTGACGATGGTCGAAAGCCTGCGCGAGACGATAGAGGGGCTTGGCGGCGAATATCGCTGGCAGAACAAGGTGGACGGCATCGATATCGCGACCGATGCCGCTGGCGAACGGCGGGTGCGGGGGCTGCACCTTCGTGATGGCACTTATCTGGAGGCGGATCACGTTGAACTGGCGATAGGGCACAGCGCGCGAGACACGTTCGCCATGCTCCATTCGGCAGGCGTGCATGTGGAGGCCAAGCCCTTCTCGATCGGGGTGCGCATCGAGCATCCGCAATCGTGGATCGATCGCTCGCGCTTTGGCGCGGATGCAGGCAATCCGATTCTGGGCGCTGCCGAATATCATATCTCCCATCACTGCAGGAACGGGCGCACCGTCTACAGCTTCTGCATGTGCCCGGGCGGCACGGTCGTTGCCGCCACATCGGAAGAAGGGCGCGTCGCGACCAACGGAATGAGCCAGTATTCGCGTAACGAGCGTAACGCCAATTCGGGCTTCGTCGTCGCGATCGATCCGGCCCGCGATTACCCCGGCGATCCGCTCGCCGGCATCGCGTTCCAGCGGCACTGGGAGTCGCTCGCCTATGTTGCGGGCGGATCAAACTATCGCGCGCCCGCCCAGCGCGTCGGCGATTTCCTCGCGGGTCGGGCATCGGAATCGCTGGGCAGCGTCGTTCCATCTTACCGACCGGGTGTAACGCCGGCCGATCTTGCGCAATGCCTGCCTGATTTTGCGGTGGAAGCCATGCGTGAGGCTATACCGGTCTTCGGACGTCAGATCGCGGGCTACGACCACCCGGACGTCGTGATGACCGGCGTTGAGACGCGAACATCCTCGCCCGTGCGGTTTACGCGCGGCGAGGATTTCCAGAGCCTCAATACGCGAGGCCTTTTTCCGGCAGGTGAGGGCGCGGGTTATGCGGGTGGCATCCTTTCGGCGGCGGTCGATGGTATCAAAGTCGCTGAGGCGGTCGCGTTGAGCATGATGCCGTGACGCTGATTTTATTCAACAAGCCCTATGATGTGCTGAGCCAGTTCACCGATCGCGCTGCCGCCGGATCAACGCGCCGTACGCTTTCGGATTTTATCGATGTGCCGGGTGTTTATCCGGCAGGGCGGCTCGATCGGGATAGCGAGGGGTTGTTGTTGTTGACTGACGACGGGCGGTTGCAGGCGCGCATCGCCGATCCCCGCTTCAAACTGCCAAAGACCTATCTGGTGCAGATCGAAGGCGAGGTGACCGACGCGGCACTGGACGCGCTGCGCGGCGGTGTGCGCCTGAAGGACGGCCTGACGCGACCCGCTGAGGCGGGGCGGCTGGACGATCCGCAATTGTGGCCGCGGACCCCGCCGATCCGCGTCCGCAAGAACGTACCGGATTGCTGGATCAGTCTGACGATCCGCGAAGGGCGCAATCGCCAGGTGCGCCGCATGACGGCGGCCGTGGGCCATCCGACCTTGCGCCTGATCCGCTGGAGCATTGGCGACTGGGCGATCGACGACATCTCGCCGGGCGAGTGGCGATGCCACGCAGCGTGAAGGTCTATTTCGACGGCGGCTGTCGCCCCGCGCCCGCCGGCATGGAGACGGCTGTGGTGGTTAGGGGACAAACATATATCCAGCGCGATCTCGGCCCCGGAACAAGCATGGACGCCGAATGGCTGGCGCTGATCCGCGCAGTAGAGATCACGCTGGACCTTGGCCTCTCCGACCCGGTCTTCCTTGGTGATTCGCTTGCCGTTGTCCGTCAGGCTGGCGGAGCAGCGAAATGCAGGCGCGCGGCGGCCCAGCATTTCGTGAAGTTGACGGAGATAGGCACTGCACTCCTTCCGCTGCATACTCGCTATGTGCGTCGCGCTCAGAATCTTGCTGGCATTGCGCTGGCCGGGATCGCGCGCTGACATGCCGATATTTTCAGTCGCTTGTGAGATCGCGCGGGCACGCGCTGCCGATAAAGTGCCTGCTTTCACGCCCGTCAGTTCGTGCAGGAGAACGGGGATTGGTGGGCCCGGCAGGACTCGAACCCGCAACCTAGCCGTTATGAGCGGCCAGCTCTAACCATTGAGCTACAGGCCCACGCGCGCTCGTGACTAGCATCGCTATCCGACGGCGCAACCCCGCTTCAATATCCGGCGGAGTGGTCTCGCCTTAGACCGCGCTTCCGCAGGCGATCGGCGCCGTAGCTGGATCGCGCCAGACCCACCATTTCCGACAGTGATTCGCCCAGCCACTGCGTGACAAGCGCGGCCTCGGCTCTGCGCTCGACAGCCCAAACGGCCATTCATAGAAAAGGGGCGCTCTCTAAAGAGCACCCCCTCCCTGTACCGATATGACGAGCCTTTCGGCTCGTCAGCCGATCAATGTGCGTTCGACGCCGCGTCGCGGACGTTGTCCGCAGTCGCGTTCAGGTTGTCGGCGGCATTCGCCAGCGCACCAGCGGCAACAGCGTTAGACGTGTTGTCAGCAACCGCGTCCAGGTTGTCCGCAGCGCTCTGGAGGTTGTCCGCCACAACATCGGCGTTGTTCTCGGCCGGGGTCTCCGGCTTCGAGCAGGCCGCAACGGACATCAGGCCGGCGGCAGCAAGAACAAAGGCAAACTTCTTCATTCGGATGCTCCCAAGCATAACAATCATCGCGGCCGACCCTCGCCGTCGCGAAACCCCGGAATACCGAACCGTTTCGGTGGGTCAATGAGGAAATTCACGAAACAGAAAGGATGCGACGGATCGAACCACGATTTTTCAGCGCGATTTGCGCTCCACCGGTCCGATTTCTTCCGGCGCATTGGCGATAATCGCGAGCATCGCTGTCCAAGCCGCGACATTCTGGCGCAGTGCCTCGGGATCGATGCGATCTAGCGTGTCGTCGGCAGTATGATGCGTGTCGAAATAGTGCAGAGCGGACTGATTGAAGTCGATTCCCGCGACGCCCTTGGCCACGATCGGGCCGATATCGGCGCCATCGCCCCCCTCGCCTTGGCCATGCACTATTCCGAGCGGCGCGACCGCACTGGTGATCCGATCCACCACCGCTGCGGCGGTTGCGGGCAGCGACGCTTGAAACCGCCAGATTCGATCTGCGCCGAGATCGCTTTCCGCTGCGACGACGTGCTTCTCCGTTCCGTGACGCTTTTCATAGGCCTTGGCGCCGAAGCCGCCGACCTCCTCAGAGCCGAACCAGACGACCCTGATCGTGCGACGCGGTTGTTTGCCGGAATCCAGGATTCGCTTCGCAGCGGCCGCCGTGATCGCCACACCGGAAGCATCGTCAATCGCTCCGGTGGCGAGATCCCAGCTGTCTAGGTGCCCGCCGATCAGGACGATCCCCGCGTTAGGATCACTGCCGGGAACCTCGGCGATGACATTGCCCGATTCGCGCTCGCCGATCTGACGCGGCGTCAGGACCAGTTTCAACACGAGCGGCTTGCCGCGCGCTGCCATGGCCTCGATCAGCTTCGCGTCAGGAACGGATAGTGCGGCGGCCGGAATCGCTTTCACGCCATCGGGGAAATTGGTGACGCCGGTGTGCGGCGTGCGATGCGTGTCGGTCCCGATCGAGCGGATCAGCATGGCCGCCGCCCCCCGCCGCGCAGCGATCCCGGGCCCTGAGAAGCGCGCGATGCCGGACTGCCCGTAGCTGGACCCGTCCTGCGTGGGTGCCATGGCGTTGCCGACATAGACGATCTTGCCCTTGATCACGCTATCGGGCGCATTCATAAAATCGCCGAATGTCTTGAACACCGCCACTTCCGCAGTGAGGCCATTGGCTGGCGTTGCGCCCGAATTGCCGA
Organism: Sphingomonas sp. TX0543; assembly: GCF_048565505.1. Lineage (NCBI taxonomy): Bacteria > Pseudomonadati > Pseudomonadota > Alphaproteobacteria > Sphingomonadales > Sphingomonadaceae > Sphingomonas > Sphingomonas sp. TX0543. The sequence continues at coordinate 2,975,290 of NZ_JBLZUS010000002.1, read as the reverse complement.
GCGCGGTGAGCACGAGCTTCTGCGGGAAAGGCGCGACGATCTCCGCCCTCTCATCGCCGCGCACCCAGACGGGCATGCGGTAAGGCTCGCTGCGTACGTTATCGAATCCCAGTTCCTTCAGCTTCGCCACTGCCCAGTTTCGCGCGCGCGCTTCCGCCTCGGTGCCGGCAAGGCGCTGCCCCACTTCTGTCGTTAGCCCCTCCACGATACTATAGGCGATATCATCCTTAAGCGCGGCATCTCGAAGCGCGGCGACGCCGGGATCGACGGGGGCCGGGGTTACTGGTGCGACGCGCTGCGCCACTACGGGGAAAGGCAGGGTGAGCGCCAGCATGGCGGCGAGGAAACGGTTCTTCATGCGTCTGCGGTAAGGCGCGGGCGCCCGCCTCGCAAGCGATCGCGATTGTGACAATCACGCTTGCCGAAGATCGCAACGGCCTCAGGCGCGGTTTGCGGCGCTCAGCACCGCGCGAACGCTGGCGGTGGCGATATCGGTATCGATGCCAACACCCCAGACGGTGCGTCCGTCGCCGGTGCGGCATTCAAGATACGTCGCCGCTTGCGCGTCCGCGCCGTGACCGATCGCATGCTCGCTGTAATCCACCACCTCAAGTGCCGGTCCCGCCGATTCTGCGAGCGCGGCGATAACGCTGGAGATGAGGCCGTTGCCGCGCCCCGACAGCGAGCGCTCTTCGCCATCGATAGCCACGCGCCCCACGAATCGGCGATCGCCGGTCGCGCCGGTTTCCTCGTAGTCGAGCAACACGAAGCGGTCCCGCGCCGCGGGCAGATAAGTGCTGTCGAACGCATCCCAGATATCGGCAGCGTTGAGTTCACGGCTTGTCTGATCCGCCAGCGCCTGCACCACACGGCTGAAATCGGCCTGCATCCGTTTGGGCAGTTTCAGCCCCTTATCCTGCTCGATCACCCAGGCGACGCCACCCTTGCCGGATTGCGAGTTGACCCGGATCACCGCCTCGTAGCTGCGGCCAAGGTCCGCCGGGTCGATCGGTAGGTAGGGTACTTCCCAATAGTCGTCGTTGCGGGCCGCCTGCGTGGCAAAGCCCTTTCTGATCGCGTCCTGATGGCTGCCGGAGAAAGCGGTGAACACCAGTTCGCCAGCATAAGGGGTGCGCGGATGGACTGGAATGTTCGTGGCATATTCCACCGTCTTTACAACCTCGTCGATGTCCGACAGGTCCAGCTTCGGATCGACGCCCTGCGTGTACATGTTTAGTGCGACGGTCACGAGATCGCAGTTGCCGGTGCGCTCGCCATTTCCAAGCAGGCAGCCCTCGACCCGATCCGCGCCCGCCATCAATCCGAGCTCCGCAGCGGCGACGCCAGTACCGCGATCATTATGCGTGTGCAGCGAGATCACCACGCTGTCTCGGTTCGGAATATTGCGCGCGAACCATTCGATCTGATCCGCATAGACATTTGGCGTCGCGCACTCGACTGTGGCGGGCAGATTGAGGATGATAGGGTTTTCCCGCGTCGGGCGCAGGATATCCATGACTGCGGCGCACACTTCGACCGAAAAATCGAGTTCGGCAGTTGAAAAGGTTTCGGGGCTGTATTCGAAGGTCCAGCTGGTATCCGGTTGCTTGGCCGCTTCGTCTCGCAGAACCTTAGCCCCCTCGATAGCGATCTGGCGAACCTCGTCGCGGGACATGCCGAACACGATCTTCCGCCAAGCAGGCGAGACAGCGTTGTAGAGATGAACGATCGCCTGCTTCGCGCCTTTAAGGCTCTGAAAACTGGTCTCGATCAGGTCACGGCGTGATTGCGTCAACACCTGGATCGTCACGTCGTCGGGAATTTGGCCCGAACTCACCAGCCCGGAGATGAAATCAAATTCGGTTGCTCCCGCGCTGGGAAAGCCAACCTCTATTTCCTTGATCCCCACCTTCACCAGCAGATCGAAGAAGCGCGTCTTCTTCTCCGCATTCATTGGATCGATCAGCGCCTGATTACCGTCACGCAGATCGGTGGAGAGCCAGCGCGGCGCCCTCGTGATCGTCTTGGACGGCCAGGTGCGGTCCGGGATCTGGATGGTCGGAAATGGGCGGTATTTCATGGAGGGATCGCGCAGCATGACGGCTCTCTTGTGCGGGAGGGCGTTCGGGTCGTTCGGCTTGGCCCTTAGGCGCGTCGGCGTGCCGGGCACGCGGCAGAGTTCGCGCCTAAGGGCGCGTAAGTCGAAGGAGAAGGCCGAGTGCCCGCGTCATCGACACGTGCGGTAGCGTCCTTGGTGCACTCCTGTCTAGCCCCGGCGCGCGAACAAGCGGTCGAAAGGTGTCTGTGGCAGAATCCAGAACAACGCCACCACACCCGCGCAGACGATGCCCAGCCACGGCGACACCAAGGTCAGCACGAAACCGGCCGAATAGACGAGTACCGCGAAATAGCCCTTCCGCGTGGTGCGCAGATGATAATCGCGCGCGCGATCATGCTGCGCACCGGTGCGCGCGATGATGCGCTGCAGCCACGCGTAGCCGATCGCGGGCAGGAGCAACGTTATGAGATAGACCCGCGTCGCCGTCTGGCTGAATTCATGCTCGCCGAGATAGGCGGTGCCGAACGGCACGAGGCTCAATCCAAAAAGTAGTGCAAGGTTAGACCAGATCAGCGCGTTGCTGACGGTGCGGGCATGACCGAGCAGCCGGTGGTGATTGCCCCAGTAAAGCCCAACGTAGATGTAACTCACGAAGTAGGCGAGGAAGAGGTGCCACATCGACAGGATGTGGCTGATGCCGTCCTGGGCCGGTACTTTCAGTTCAAGCACCATAATCGTGATAATGATCGCGATCACACCATCGGAGAATGCCTCTATCCGGCCGATACCCTGGTCCTTGCCATCCCCTTCGCCCGCCATTGCGCGCCTACTTCTGGAACGCAGCGCTGATTTTCAGTTCCACTTCGTCAGAAATGATCGGCACGCCGAAACCAATACCGAATTCACTGCGCCGGATCGTCGTTTTCGCGGTGAAGCCGACGTTATCCTTGCCCATCATCTTGCCAGCCCCAAAGAACTTGGTGTCGAGCGTCACCGGCCTGGTCACGCCATTAAGCGTTAGATTGCCATCGATCTTTGCGGTCTGGCCGCTGGTAGTGACCTTCGTTGAAACGAAATGCGCATCGGATGGATTCGGGCCGAAGAAATCCGGTTTCGCGCCGGGCGCGGGCGCTTTCAGCAGATGCGCGGTCAGGCCGGCGCTGGTGGTGAGCACCTTGCTCACCGGGATTGTGACATCGACCTTTGCCTCGTTCGGCTTGGCCGGATCTAGCGCAAGCGTGCCGGTCGTATCGCCGAACAGCCCGAAATATGGCGTGAAGCCGAGGTGATCGACCGTCCACTCGATCAGCGTGTGATTTGGATCGACCTTGTAGGTGCCAGCGACAATGGCGGCGGTGTCCGGCTTGCCGGGCGGTGTGGTCGGCATTTGCGCGATGACCGAGGCGGATGCGAGGGCGATGATGGCAAAAGCGGCGAAACGCATTGGGGCGGCTCCCTTTTTATTCATCGCGATAGAACCACATGCGCGCCCGTTGCGGAAGCGTGTAATATCGAAACGGGCCGTTTCGGCGGAACTTACTTCACCGGGCCGTGAATCAGATCGAATTTGATCCTGACCCAGGCGCCGATCATCGGCTTGTCGCCGATGCGCGGCGGACGGACCAGGAACTGCCATGAAGCCTGCCGAAGCGCGCGCGAGATGCCCGAACCAGGCGTCTCGCCAATCTCGCGGCAATCCTCGACATGATAACGCTCGGCAATCCGGCAGATCACCATGCCCCATCCTTCACGCGCGTTGGCGGGCAGATAGGTTGCCATTTCCGCGCGTGACGGCTCACGATACCATTCTGCGTAATAGAGATCGGCGCCGCCCGGCGCGCCGCCTGCGACCGCGACGCGCGCGCCGTTCGGCGTAGCCTTGTCGCCATCCTCCCCGTCAGAAGAAGCGACCTGATCACGCTTCGATTTGATCCGCCCGATATCGGAGGCGACATAATCGGCACGCGACAGGTTGATGACGCCGGGCAGCGTTATGGGCGGCGTAGGGATGGGGGTCGATCGCTTCGGTGGCGCGGCGCGATGCTCTTCCTTATCTTGCTTCGAGACCTTTGGCCGCGGCGCGATCTCCTTTGTCTTGGTCGGCTGCTGCCCCTTGGTCTGGGATACGTTGAAGGTGGAGAGCGGCCGCATATCCACCAAAACGGGCGTGCCGGTGATCGCACCAACGGTGATAAGTGCGAGGACGACAAGCACGCCAATGCCAAGCGCCAGCAACAACGAGCCGGCGCGACCGCGCACGCCGACCTGGGATTGGTACGACGATGATCGATAGGACGCCGTCCGAATCACGCCCACGCCTCTAGCGAGGCGAGGGCGTCATTGCACCTGCCGACGAAAACGGTTCGTCGCGGTTTTCGGATTACAGATGGATTACGGAACGATCAGTTGCGCTCCTTGTCCACCAACTTGTTGGCGCTGATCCACGGCATCATCGCCCGTAGCTTGCTGCCGACCTGCTCGATCGGATGAACAGCGGCTGCCTTGCGCGCAGCCTTCAGCTCGGGCTGGCCGGCTCGATTGTCCAGCACGAAATTCTTCACGAAACGGCCGGACTGGATATCCGCCAGCACCCGCTTCATCTCTTTCTTGGTTTCGTCAGTGATGATGCGCGGGCCGGTGGTGATATCGCCATACTCGGCGGTGTTGCTGATAGAATAGCGCATGTTGGCGATCCCGCCTTCATACATCAGATCAACGATCAGCTTGAGTTCGTGAAGGCATTCGAAATACGCCATCTCGGGGGCGTAGCCGGCCTCTACCAGCGTTTCGAAACCGGCTTGCACGAGAGCCGTCGCGCCGCCGCACAGCACGGCCTGCTCGCCAAAAAGATCGGTTTCGCATTCCTCGCGGAAGTTCGTCTCGATGATACCGGAGCGGCCGCCGCCGACGCCAGAGGCATAAGCGAGCGCAATATCATGCGCGTTGCCGCTTGCGTCCTGGTGGATGGCGATCAGGCAAGGCACTCCGCCGCCGCGCGCATATTCGCTTCGCACCGTGTGACCGGGGCCTTTCGGCGCGATCATAATGACGTCGATATCCGCGGGCGGCTCGATCAGACCGAAATGCACGTTGAGGCCGTGCGCAAACGCGATCGCACTGCCGGGTTTCATATTCCCCTTGAGATCGCGCTCCCAGATCTCCGCCTGATGCTCGTCAGGAGCGAGGATCATCAGGATGTCGGCCCATTGCGCCGCTTCCTTGTTCGACAACACCTTGAAGCCGGCACCTTCCGCCTTCTTCGCGGTCATCGAGCCCTCGCGCAGGGCGATGGCGACGTCCTTCACCCCCGAATCGCGCAGGTTCTGCGCATGGGCGTGGCCCTGCGAGCCATAACCGAGGATTACGACTTTCTTGTCGGTGATGAGGTTCAGATCGGCGTCGCGATCGTAATAGACACGCATGTCATCAATCCTTTCGTGCAAAGCATATAGGTGCAGCCCACGTGTCGGTGGGCGATGGATAGAAAAGGGTCAGGCTGCCTCGTTTCCGCGCGAGATGGCGACGATCCCGGTGCGCGCGACCTCTATCAGGCCGACTTCGCCCATCAGCTCAACAAACTTGTCAATCTTGTCGATGCCGCCAGTCACCTCGAACACGAAGCTGGAGGTGGTGGCGTCGACCACGCGGGCGCGATAGACGTCGGCCAGGCGCAGCGCCTCGATCCGGTGATCGCCGGTGCCGCGTACCTTCACCAGCGCCAGCTCGCGCTCGACATGCGCGCCATCCGCCGTGAGGTCATGAACACGATGGACCGGCACCAGCCGATCGAGCTGCGCGACGATCTGCTCCAGCACCGGCGGGGAAGCCGAGGTGACGATCGTGATGCGGCTGACGGACTTGTCCGCCGTTATCTCGCTCACCGTCAGGCTTTCGATATTGTAGCCGCGCGCAGTGAACAGCCCCGCGATCCGGGCGAGGATGCCCGGTTCGTTGTTGACGATCACCGCCAGCGTGTGACGCTCGGCCTTTTCTTCCCTGATATGCATGTCATCATCCCGGCCAGCGCCGGGACCTCCCTGAAATGGTGGAAGCTTCTCGCAACGTTACAGATTAGACGAGCGCTTTCGCCTCGTCGTTCATCGTGCCCGAAACCTCGTTGGCCTGCAGGATCATATCGGTGTGCGCCGCGCCGCTGGGGATCATGGGAAAGCAGTTGGCGAGCTTCGCCACCCGGCAATCAACCATCACCGGGCCGTCATGCGCGAGCATTTCCGCAATGCCGCTGTCGAGCTGGTCGGGCCGTTCGATAAGGATGCCTTTCCAGCCATAAGCTTCCGCGAGCCTCACGAAATCGGGCAGCGCATCCGAATAGCTTTCGGCATAGCGGCTTTCATAGGTCAGTTCCTGCCACTGTCGGACCATTCCCATATATTCGTTGTTGAGAATGAAAATCTTCACCGGGAGGCGATATTGCGTGGCGGTGCCAAGCTCCTGGATGTTCATCTGGATCGAGGCTTCACCGGCGATATCGATCACAAGCGCCTTTGGGTTGCCGAGCTGCGCCCCGATCGCGGCTGGCAGCCCGTATCCCATTGTGCCAAGGCCGCCGGACGTGAGCCACTTGTTCGGACTTTCAAAGCCGAAATGCTGCGCCGCCCACATCTGATGCTGGCCAACCTCGGTGCTGATGATTGGCGCTCTTGCATGCGTCGCGTCCCACAACGCCCTTATGGCGCGTTGCGGCATGATCTCGTCGCCGCCATCGGGGAAATCGAGGCTGTTCACCGCTCGCCAGCCATCGATCCGGCGCCACCATTCGGTGATGTCTGGCTTTGGATGCTGGCGCGATTTCCAGATGCGGATCATGTCCTCCATCGCATGGCCTGCGTCGGCCAGGATGGGCAGGTCGATCCGCACTGTCTTGTTCATCGACGATCGATCCACGTCGATATGAACCTTGCGGCTGTTCGGGCTGAAAGCATCGAGTCGGCCGGTCACGCGATCGTCGAAGCGCGCGCCGATCGCGACGATCAGGTCCGCCTGATTCATCGCCATATTGGCTTCATAAGTGCCGTGCATGCCCAGCATCCCCAGCCATTGCGGGCCGGAGGCGGGATAGGCGCCGAGACCCATCAACGTGGATGTGACCGGCGCACCTGTGATCTTCGCCAGTTCGCGCAGCAACTGGCTTGCCCCTGGCCCCGAATTGATGACGCCGCCGCCAGTGTAAAAGATCGGCCGCTCGGCGGCCGCCAGCATATCGATGACCTGCTCGATACTGCGCCGATCCGCCTTCACCGGCGGGCGATAGCTCTTGTGCTGAATCGGGCCAGGCTTGGTATAGTTAGCGGTGGCGACCTGCACGTCCTTGGGAATGTCGATAACCACGGGGCCGGGGCGGCCGGAGGTGGCGATGTGGAAAGCTTCGTGAATAACGTCGCCAAGCCGGGCCGGATCTTTCACCAGATAATTATGCTTGGTGCAGTGACGCGTAATGCCGACGGTATCCGCCTCCTGGAAAGCGTCCGTTCCAATAAGGGTCGTCGGCACCTGACCGGTGATGACAACCATCGGGATCGAGTCCATCAGCGCGTCGGTGATGCCGGTGACCGCATTGGTCGCGCCGGGGCCGGAGGTCACGAGCACCACGCCAGGCTTGCCCGTGGACCGCGCGTAACCCTCCGCCGCATGCGTGGCCGCCTGTTCGTGGCGAACAAGGACGTGGCGGATGCGCTTGGCGCGGAAAATCGCGTCGTAAATCGGGAGAACCGCTCCGCCAGGATAGCCGAAGATGACTTCCACGCCGAGATCGCACAGCGCCTCGACAAGGATGTCTGCTCCGCTCTTCTCGGTCACTTCGATCACTCCTCTATCATGCTGCGCCAGCGAATAGCGGGTGCGGACGGCGGGCGCTAGGGCATCGAAAATTACTCGTCAAGGAATATTGAGGAAATATTGTTTCAAACTGCCGTTCGCGAGGGCTGATCGCCGAGGCCAAATCGGCGGGGGCTGATTTCGGAACCAGGTGTATTGCCGCTTGGCATAACGTCGCGTGGATAACTGGGCGGCAAGCAGCGCCTCTTCCCGCGTAAGATCGCCCATCAGCATTTTCGTGATCTCCGGCACGCCTATCGCCCGCCGTACCGGCGCATCGTCGGGGAGATCTGTGCGGGCCACCAGCGCTGCGACTTCCTCGACGGCGCCATGATCGAACATTTGGACCAGCCGGGCGTCACATCGGGCCACCAGCGTGTCCCGGTCGGGAAGCAGGATCAGCGGGCGCAACTCGATCGCGTCGCCGATTCCACCAGCGCGCTCGACCTGCCAATCGGCGAGCGAACGACCCGTGGACCGCACCACTTCAAGCGCGCGGGCGATCCGGGTGGTGTCGCCAGAGTTGAGCCGCGTTGCGGCTGCCGGATCCTCCCGCGTCAGTGCCGCATAGGTTTCCGTAACCGGCATGGCGCGCACCTCGGCCCGGATCGTAGCGTCGATCTCCGGCACAGGCGCAATACCGTCGAGCAGCGTACGCAGGTATAGCCCGGTCCCGCCGACCAGCACAGGCAGGCGATCCGCACTATGCGCCGCCGCGATCTCAAGCCGCGCGTCCGCCGCCCATTGCGCCGCCGAACAGGCGACCGCACCATCGATGTAACCGAAGAGACGATGCGGCACGCGCGCCTCATCCGCCGCGTCGGGCCGGGCGGAAATAACGCGCAGATCGCGATACACCTGGCTCGCATCGGCGTTGATGACGACGCCATTTGCGCTTTCCGCCAGAGCAATCGCCAGCGCGGACTTGCCGCTCGCCGTCGGCCCTGCAATGAGCGCGACCGTCGGCTTGCGCGGTTCAGTCATGGCGACGGCCGATATCCTGAGCGGCTGTGCGGATCGACGGGAGCATAAGGGATTTCGTATTGGGCATGTTCACGGCGACGTTGATAGCAACGGGAAGGCTTTCCGCCCACATCCTCGCCGACGCCACTGAACGGCTGACTGCCGCCCGGTGCGCGCCGGGCGAGGCGGTCTGGCTGGATGAGGGCGATGCCGCGGATATCTCGTTTGCGCATGATCCCGCTGCTGCGCGTATGGCGCTTGAGGGGCGGTTCGATCGCGTAGATGCGATCGTCCAGCGGACCGACGGGCGAGAGAAGAAGTTGATCGTTGCTGACATGGATTCGACGATGATAACCGTCGAGTGTATCGATGAACTCGCCGATTACGCCGGGCTCAAGCCACGGATCGCAGAGATCACCGATGCCGCGATGCGCGGTGAACTTGATTTCGCGGCGGCGCTCGATGCGCGTGTCGCACTGCTTGAGGGGCTTGGCGCCGACGCGATTGATCGCTGCCGCGCCGAGCGGGTGAAGATCATGCCGGGCGCGGTCGAACTGGTGCGCACGATGCGCGCGCGTGGCGCGAACGCCGTGCTCGTCTCTGGCGGCTTCACCGCCTTCGCCGAGCCGGTCGGGAAGGAGATCGGGTTTGATCGCGTGATCGCAAACCGCCTGGGCGTGAGCGATGGCCGGCTGACCGGCACGGTGGCCAAGCCGATCGTCGATGCCTCCACCAAGGAACACACATTGCGCGCGATGCGCGCCGAACTCGACCTCGGCGATCACGAGACGCTTGCGGTGGGCGACGGCGCGAACGACCTGGCCATGATCGGTATCGCCGGACTGGGCGTCGCCTATCACGCCAAGCCGATCGTCGCGACGGCGGCGGCGGCGCGGATTGACTATGGCGATCTCACCGCGCTGCTATGGGCGCAGGGGATTGCGCGCGATGACTGGATAAGGGGGTAAGGGCAGGGTTCGCACAATTTCTGATGACCGGAGCCTCCATCGTTCCGGCGCGCAGCCTCGAAAACCATTTCCGGTCAACGATGCTCAGCAACGAGAAGGCGATCGATGGTCGAGCTGCCGAACGCACCTTGCCGCCACCATGCTCAATTCCCAACCGATGATTAGGGTCAGCGCTTCGATCACGCCAAACACATCCCCTGCGCGGACGGCCTGAAGAAGGACAAGCGGTTCGACGCGCCGCGACCAACCCTTGCCGCAAAAGCGTTGGTCGACATGCTCATCGAAAGCAGGGCAACAGCACTGGGGGGCATTGAGACCCGCCGCACAAGACATGTCCCCACACCGGCCGGCTCGGCAGTGGGATTCGCTGGTCTCGCTATGCGAATTGTACCCGCTGATCACGCAATGTCCAAAATAACTACCCGGACAAATATGTTGACGTGAACCCGGCTACGGCCGGAAGCTACTCCCCAAAAGGAGGGTGTCTTATACGTGTAGGCTCAAGGCGTTGCGACCCGCCCGATTGCAACGCTTATCGGATATCGCAGCCGGGGGTGGTACGTAAATTGACAGCGTTCGACCAATACTCACACTATGGCCCGACCACTACACAGGCGACTCCGGCCTTACCGCAAGCCGCCTGCGCCGCTGCCTTGCTCGCGAAGCCGCTTGCCTGCACCTTGGTAATATCCCCCGCCTTGACGTAGCTTACGCGGCCGCCGGTCTTGCCGCCGACCTTGCCCCAGAGCGCGCGCGCATTGTTCTCATCGCGGAATGCGCCGAGCTGGATGCGCCAGGTGCCACCCGTCGATGTGGCCTGGGCGAGGGTGGGCTTGGGTGCCTTCGATTTCGCCGGCATGGAATGCTGCGCCGGCTCTGCCTTTTCGGCATTCTCTGGCTTAGGAGCGGGGGCTGGTTGCTTGGCCGGTGGTAGATAGCCTTGGCCGGTCGACTTGGCCGCCGAAGGACGCGGCAGATCAAGCGCGGCGGTGTGCTGCAACGCTGACGACGGCCTGCTCGCTGCGGCCAGGCGCGCGCTGCGGCCGTCGTTTTCGATCCGTTTCGCGAGTGCCAGCCCCTGTTGACGCTGCTCAGGTGCGATGTAACCGTCCATCTGCGCGAGCGTCTGCGATGCCTGCGGCAAACCCTGTTGAGACGAGCGCGTGACCAGGGCGAAGGCGCGTGCCCAGTCTTTCGTCACCGCGTCGCCGTTGAACAGCATCGTTCCCAGAACAAGCTCGGTTCGCTTCTCGTCGCGCGCGACCGACTTTTCGAGCCAGGGCAACGCCTCTGTCTTGCGGCCTTCCTGAAACAGGATCAGCGCGTAATTGTCCTCCGCTTGCGGATGGCCCTGGAGCGCAGCCTTACGGAACCAGTCTATCGCCTGATTCTGATCGGCGGGCACACCGCGCCCCAGCTTGTATGCCTGGCCCATGTTGAACTGGGCATCCGCATCACCAGCGATCGCGGGCTTGCGCCATTCGGCAATCGCCTTGTCATAGTCGCCCCGCCCCCAGGCGTCGACGCCCGCCTTCACTTCGGCCAGCGCTGGCATCGTCGTCAACAACAGCGCGACTGCGCCGAGGTAAGCAATCCTCATCGCCGAGCCCTCATCCCGCTTCTTTTCACGCACCATGCCCGATGGTTTACACTCCAGCAATTAACCATTCCTTCCCGTATAGTCCGCGGTGGAGCGATCGTTCAGTGCCGTCGCGCAGGGCGAAGAGTAAACACGCGCCCTTCCGTGGCATTTACCTTTCCTTATCCTCCCGCGTGTCATTTCTCTGCCCGAACAGGTGGATTTGAGGAACTCATGCGCGTTCTCGCAATGGCATCACAAAAGGGAGGGTCGGGCAAGACGACCCTGTCCGGCCATCTCGCTGTGCAGGCGCAGCTCGCAGGAGCCGGGCCGGTCGTGCTCATCGATATCGATCCGCAAGGCTCGCTCGCGGACTGGTGGAACGAGCGGACGGCGGAGTATCCCGCGTTCGCGCAGACAACGGTCGCACGGCTTGCAGCTGATCTGGAAGTGCTGCGCCAGCAGGGCTTCAAGCTCGCGGTCATCGATACGCCGCCGGCGATCACGATGGCAATTCAGAGCGTGATCCAAGTCGCCGAACTGATAGTGATTCCGACCCGACCCAGCCCGCACGATCTGCGCGCCGTTGGCGCTACAGTCGATCTGTGCGAGCGTGCCGGCAAGCCGCTGATCTTCGTGGTAAACGCTGCAACGCCGAAAGCGCGAATCACCAGCGAGGCGGCGGTCGCGCTGTCGCAGCACGGCACGGTCGCGCCGATCACGATCCATCAGCGCACCGATTTCGCCGCGTCGATGATCGACGGACGGACGGTTATGGAAACAGATCCAAATGGTAAATCCGCAGGCGAAGTGATCGCGCTGTGGAGCTATATCTCGGATCGGTTGGAAAAGAACTTCCGCCGCACCGTCTTTTCGGCGCCCAGCGCCGTCAATGGCTTCACGCCCGCGCGGCCAGCAGCGGCCGGCTTCGGTCGGCGGGTGATGGGCTGATGCTGGGGGCGCCAAAGCCGCTCGCGTCGCTTTCGTCGGGCCTCCTCGCCCGCAAGGGGCAGGCACGCCCCGCGATGCGTCCGCAAGGTTTCGCCAGTCTCGTCAGTGCCGGCGACGAACTCGGCTGGAACGACATGGGGGAGCCCGCACCGGCTCCACCGGTACCGCCGGTTCTGATCGAGCGCGAGGCGTTGCAGGAAAGCGTGGCGGTTCAGCCCGTCGCCCATCCCGAAGCGATAGCCGAACCGCAGCTCGAAACCGCTACGGATACGCCCGAAATCCAGCAAATGGTTTCGACCCCGCTGCCTGCGGCGATCGATGTGTCGGTCGCCACGGCGGCCCGTATTCGCCGCGAGACAGCGCATCGGCGCAAATCCGCCTTCACGCTGCGGCTGGATGAGGAGCGTCACCTGCGCCTGAGGCTCGCTACGGCGACCCGAAATCGCTCTGCGCAGCAGCTCGTAACCGAGGCGCTGGACGCCTTCATCGCCACCCTGCCGGAAGTGGAGACGCTCGTCGGGCAGCTCCCGCCGCGCAAACGGCGCTGATCGGGAAGACAGGAACATGGTCATGAATATTCGTGCGCTCGCCACCCTCAGCCTTTCGGCGCTGGCATTCGGCGGGACAATGGTCGGTTGTGCACAGGGCGGCACAGGCGTTGCCTCCGCCGGCAGCCGCAACGATGCGGCCATGGCAAAGCAGGCCGCAACCAACGCAGACAAGGCGCGCAAGGCGCTGGCAAGTGGGCGTATCGGGCAGGCCGTTTCCTTTGCGGAGTCGGCGGTGGCGATGCAGCCGCGTGACGCGGGCTATCGCGTGCTGTTGGGGCAAAGCTATCTCAAGGCGGGCCGCTTCACATCGGCGGAAACCGCATATGGTGACGTGCTGACGCTCTCTCCCACCGATTCGCGCGCCGCGCTGAATCTGGCGCTCGCGCAGATCGCCGGCGGGCATTGGGAACTCGCACAGAAGACCCTCGACATCCATGGCGAACGGATCGACGTAACCGATCTGGGGCTAGCGCTTGCGCTGGCGGGCAATCCGGCGAAGGGCGTCAGCATATTGATCGCGGCGACCCGTTCGCCAAGTGCTACGCCCAAGACCCGGCAGAATCTGGCACTCGCAATGGCGCTCGCCGGACAGTGGCAGGAAGCGCGCAACATCGCGGGCATAGATTTGCCGCCGGCGGAGGCCGACCAGCGGATTATGCAATGGGCGACGTTCGCCAAGCCGAATCACGCCGCGGATCAGGTCGCGGCGTTACTGGGCGTCACGCCGGCGCAGGATCCGGGCCAGCCGGTCGCGCTCGCGCTAAACGCGTCCGTTCCGGTAGCGCCCGTTGCCGTGGCGAAAACTGCGCCGGTGGATGCAGGCGCGTCGGTAATGACCGCGCCGAAGCCGGAGCCGAAGCCCACGCAGCTCGCCACCGCCGAAACCGCCGGGGCGCCCCCTTCGGTTGCTGTACCCGCCCCGGCCACCGCAACGGCGACCATTGCTCCCGCCTTCGCTAAAGTAACGTTCGCGCCGCGCCAGGAATTTGTGCAGGCGCTGCCGGCGAGCACCTTCGCGGCTGCGAAGGCGATGGTAGCAAAGAACGATGCGGCGCGCCGCGCGATCGTGCGCGGAAAGGAAAAGGGCGACTGGTATGTCCAGATCGGCGCATTCTCGTCCGCCGGGGTTGCCAAGGATGCTTGGGCACGCGCACAGCATCGCTTCGCCGGGTTTTCGGGCAAGGCGCCGGCTGGCATGACCTTCAAAACATCGAGCCAGGAATTCTATCGCCTATCGATCGGCGGCTTCACGCGCGCCGATGCGGACGCGACGTGCCGTTCCTATCGTGCGAAGGGCGGGGTCTGCTTCGTCCGGGCGGGAGCAGGTGATCAGGTTGCCCAATGGACCAAAGGCGGGGTGCAACTCGCCTCGCGCTGATCCGCTGGAAACTGGCGCCGCCCGATATCAGTGGATCTCGCGGCCGCCCTTGAACACCCTGCGTACACGCCCTTGAACCGGCAGACCGTCGAACGGCGTGTTTCCAGCCTTGCCAGCCATCTTTTCGGCATCGATCTGCCACGGTGCCTGATCGTCGATCAGAATGACATCGCCGGGTGCTCCAATCCGTAGCGACCCGGCTTCCACCCCAAGAATGGCGGCCGGATTGCGGGCGAGCAGGGCGAACAGCCGGTCGATGGCGATGCCGTTGTCCCGTGCGAGGCCAAGTGCGAGCGGTAGCAGCGTTTCCGCGCCCGATGCGCCGGCGCTGGCATCCGCATAAGGCAGGCGCTTTTCTTCCGGCCCCCGCGGGTCATGGCCGGAGCATAACACGTCGATCGTGCCGTCGGACAAAGCCTTCAACGCGGCGCGGCGATCGTCCTCGCAACGCAGCGGTGGCGACAGATGCGCGAAGGATCGGAAATCACTTATCGCAATATCCGACAGCAGAAGATGAGCAGGTGTTATGCCACACGTCACATTTACCCCGCGACGCTTGGCTGCGCGCACGAGATCGAAGCCCTGCGCCGTCGTGACCTGACGAACATGGATCGCCGCTTCCGCATCCTCCGCCAACATCAAATCGCGCGCGATCGCCAGCGCTTCCGCCACGGCGGGCGCGGCGGGGAGGCCGAGCCGCGTCGCCGTTTCGCCGGTGGTCGCCACTGCCTCGCCCGTGAGTCCACCATCCTCGGCGTGGGTGACGAGCGTGAGGCCGAGATCGCGCGCATAATCGAGCACGCGCCGCATCACGCCGGAATCGGCGATCCACCCGCGGCCGGTGCCTATCGCGCGCGCGCCGGCTGACTGGCAGATTGCCATCTCTGCCAGTTCCTCGCCCTGAAGTCCGCGCGTTGCGGCCGCGATTGGATGAATCCAAAGGTCGGGCTTGCCGATCAATGCGGAGCGCTGGACGATCCCGGGCTCGTCCAGCACCGGCGTCTGATCCGGCATCAGCCCGACGCGCGTGATCCCGCCAGCGCGAAAGGCGGCGTCATCGATCGTCGCGACGCCGAGATCGACGATGCCGGGCGCAAGGATCAGCCCATTGCAATCGATGATCGCCGCCCCGTCCGCCGGGCGATCCGTAATCACGCCGTTCGCGATGCACAGGTCGCCCGGCCGCTCACCGCCATCGGGGCAGACGATCCGGGCATTCTGGAAATGGAGCGCCGGGGTCATGCCCATCCCTTTACGCCGCGTGCGCGCCTCGTGAGCACGTCCAGGCAGGCCATGCGCACCGCCACGCCCATCGCCACCTGCTCCGTGATCGCAGAACGCTCGACGTGATCGGCAACGTTCGAATCGATCTCCACGCCGCGATTCATCGGGCCGGGATGCATCACCAGCGCGTCGGGCTTGGCGCGAGCCAGTCGCTCCAGCGTCAGGCCGTAACGCAGGTGATATTCGCGGGGCGATGGGACATAGCCCCCTGACATCCGCTCTGTCTGGAGCCGGAGCATCATCACTACATCCGCACCTTCAAGCGCGGCATCGAAATCAGTGAAGGCGGTCACGCCCATCCGTTCGATCGCGGCCGGCATCAGCGTGGTCGGCGCACAGACGCGGACCTCGGCGGCGAGCGCGGTGAGCGCCAAAATATTCGAGCGCGCGACGCGGCTGTGCATCAGATCGCCGCAAATCACGACGCGCTGGTGCGCGATTCCGCCGCGCCGCCGCCGGATCGTCAGGGCATCCAGCAGCGCCTGTGTGGGATGTTCGTGTCGGCCGTCGCCGGCGTTTAGCACGGGACAGTCAACCTTGTCCGCGATCAACCGCACCGCGCCGGAGGACATATGGCGGATGACGATCACATCCGCGCGCATCGCGTTGAGCGTCATCGCGGTATCGATCAGCGTCTCACCCTTCTTCACGCTCGATTGTGCAGCGTGCATGTTCACCACGTCGGCTCCCAGACGTTTCCCGGCGATCTCGAACGACAGCAACGTCCGGGTCGAATTCTCGAAGAAGGCGTTGATCTGTGTCAGGCCGGCGAGTCGCTTGTCCGGCGGCGCGTGCTCGGCGTTCGATGCGATCCAGCGTTCCGCCTCGTCGAGCAAAAACATAATCTCATGCGGTTGCAGGCCCTCGATGCCGGTGAGGTGGCGATGAGGGAAAACAGCGCCGCCCGGAATGAGAGTGGCGGGGCGGTGGTCCGACGGATCAGGCATCGAAGGTCAGCGGATAGTGATCGGGGCGGGTGGGCGCAACGGTGTTTTCCCGTTAGTCGTTGGGCACCATCGGCTTCGCACCTTTAACCTCCGGTGGCACGGGGACCATTTCGTACACATCCAGCACGCCGCCGGGTGCTGCCGAGCGATCGAGGATCACTCGCCAGCGAAACGATGAGACGCGCTCGATCAGGCCGACGATATCGCGCGAGGGATCATCGCCATAACGGTGCTGCGTCTTCTCGCCCTCTCGCCGCGCGGTGCCGAGCAGCACCATCCGCTTGTCGCCATCGGCATAGAGGCGCCCGTCCGGTCGGTTCTCGCCCGACGCTTTTGCGAAGGACAGGCTGCCGGTATCGGCGAGGATATAGCAGATATCGGGCGCGAACGATTGGAAGCCCCGCGCGCCGCCCAGCCTGATCAGCCGGCAATGATATGGCCCCGGTGATACCTGTGGCGCGAGTTGAGCCGCGTCCGGATCGAGCAGGGGGCCCTCAGCCCGGGCCTTGGAGACTGCGGCGCGGGGCAGGGCGCGGACTGCGCGCGCGAAATGCGCATCCAGCGTTTCTAGCGATCGCATCCCGGCGGGCGTTGCGATCCGCATCCATTCCGGGGTCGGCGTGCTGGTATCGACGGTCGCATGAGGGCGCATTGCCGAATCCCGCGTGGCGCATCCCGCAAGTGCGACGCCGGCCATCCCGGCCAGAAGCCATCCGCGAACCATCAATCTCTCCACGCAAACCGGCGGCCACCGGACAGCGACCGCGTTAACAAACAGTAAAACTTCGTGGTTAACGAAAGGTAAACGCGCGCCGATCGGCTCGCCGCGTCCGAGGATCTATCAGGCGCGCACCAGCGCATCTATCGCGCCCTGCAGGATGTAGGCGGCGGCCATTTTATCGACCAGCTCGGCGCGTTTCGCGCGGCTCGCATCCTGCTCGATCAGCGTGCGTGTCACCGCCTGCGTTGACCAGCGTTCGTCCCACAGCAATATCGGGCCGAGATCGGCGACATTACGGGCGAAGGCGCGGGTGGACTGGCTGCGCGGGCTCTCGCTGCCGTCGAGGTTGATAGGCAGACCGATAACGAGGCCGACAACCGCCTGTTCCACGATTAGCGCCCGCAACATTTCCTTGTCCCTGGTGAACTTGTTGCGCCGGACGAGCAGGGCGGGGCTGGCGAAGGTCCATTGCGCGTCGCACAGCGCCGTGCCGATCGTCTTGGTGCCGACATCCAGCCCGATCAGCCGGCCGCCGCCGGGCAGGGTATCGCGGAAATCGGAGACGATGGTGGTTATCATCGCGCGTACAGTCGGCGCGCCACATCCGCCCGGATGCTACCCCAGAACAGGGCATAATCATAGACGTGGTAGTTGTTGCCGGGCAGCACATAGGGTCCAAGCTGCGGCGCGGTGCCAATCAGCAGCAAGCCTCGCCCGGCGCAGCGCGCCGGCACCTTGCCCGGATCGATCACCGCCCCCGACATGTCTTGTGAAGGAAACAGCGTGCCTTTGTTGGCACTGGCGGGAGCGTCGGCGTCGGCGGTGCCGGTCAGGGGATTGGTGCAGACGATTCGCGTGCCGCGTCGCGGCCGGCCGGTGAGGCCAGTGGTGCGGTCGAAAATATCGAGGATCAGCGTGGGATCGGCCGGTTCGGCGAACGTCTCCCATGAAAGCACGCAGCCGCGCTGATCCGGCGCGGTACATTCGGGCAGGCCGAGTGCCGGAAGGTCGGCGCTGCGGCTGATCGGCCAGCCGATCACATAGGCCGCAACGATCCGATGCGCTAGCGGCGTGCCGGCGACGCGCTCCTTGAGCAGGCGCATAAGATGCAGCGCGCCCTGGCTGTGCCCGGCGAGGATGATCGGTCGATCCGGCCCGATCTCACGCAAAAATACATCGAATGCCTGCGTTATGTCGCGATAGGCGACATCCAGTGCACGAGCGGCGTCCGGGCTGGTCGTCAGGAACGAGCCGAAGGTCGCCTGCCGATAACGCGGTGCCCAGATATCTCCGGCCGCGTTGAACACGCTAGCCTGCCCCCGAAGGTATAATGCGGTGCGTTCGTTCGCTTCCTTGTCGCCCAGCGGCGCATTCCAGCCGTCGCGCTGGAGATAGGACGTGGGGTGAATGAAAAAGATCGATGCAGGCCCTGCCGCCGTCTTGTAGCCGGCGGGGGTCCACGATGCCGCTTTTTCCTTCACGCCCGGCCGCGCGAACCACATTTTCGGCAGGGCGTAGGCGTTGTCCGGCAATGGCGCGCGCGCCTCAAACGCAACGCCGGGCACGAAACGCCAGCGGATCAGCTCGTTGCCCCAGACGCGGAAAACGATCGCGGCGACGATCACCAATGCTGTCAGAAAGGCAATGATGTAGAGAAATTTGCGAGCCATCACGCGTGTGACTGCCCGAGCAGACCGGCGCGCGCAATGCCGGGCATTGCTTTCCCGCGATGCACAATGGTAGCGGCGGAGCATGTCCGTAGACACCGCCACAGTGAAGAAAGTCGCGAGCCTTGCGCGCATCGCGATCGACGATGCCGCAGCCGAGCGGCTCGTGCCCGAACTCAACAATATCCTCGGCTGGATCGAGCAACTCGGGGAGGTCGATACGCACGGGATCGAGCCGATGACGGCGGTGATCCCGAACACGCTGCGTCTGCGCGATGATGTCGTCACCGATGGCGGCATCCGCGACGCTGTGCTGGCGAATGCGCCGGCGGCCGAGCATGGCTTCTTCACGGTTCCGAAGGTGATCGAATAGTGTCCGACCTTACCGATCTCGGCATCCGCGAAATCCGCGACGGCGTACGCGCCGGCAGCTTCTCGGCGCGCGAAGTGGCCGAAGCCTTCAACGCGGCGGTCAGCGCGGCCAGGCCGCTCAACGCATTTCTGGTGGAGACTCCCGATCACGCGCTTGCCGCTGCCGATGCTGCCGATGCCGCGCGTGCGGCGGGCGAGCCACCGAAGCCGCTCGCCGGTGTGCCGATCGGCATGAAGGATCTGTTCTGCACGAAAGGCGTGACCAGCACGGCGGCGAGCCACATCCTCGAAGGTTTCACCCCGACATATGAGTCCACGGTCTCGCAGAACCTGTGGGATGCGGGCGCGGGGATGCTGGGTAAGCTCAACATGGATCAGTTCGCGATGGGTTCGTCGAACGAGACGAGCGCGTTCGGCAATGTGATCTCGCCGTGGCGGCGTAATGATGGCGGCAATGCCGCGCTTGCGCCGGGTGGTTCGTCGGGTGGTTCGTCGGCGGCGGTGGCCGCGCGAATCGCGCCCGGCGCAACCGGAACGGATACCGGTGGCTCGATCCGTCAGCCCGCGTCGTTCACGGGCATCGCCGGGATCAAGCCGACCTACGGCCGCTGCTCACGGTGGGGAACTATCGCCTTCGCCTCGTCACTAGATCAGGCCGGTCCGATGGCGCGCGACGTCCGCGATTGCACGATCATGCTGGAGGCGATGGCGGGCTTCGACCCGAAGGACGCGACCTCGCTGGAGCTGGCGGTGCCCCAATGGGAAGCGGAGCTGGACGCCAGCCTCGTCGGCAAGCGCGTGGGCGTGCCGAAGGAATATCGTGTCGATGGCATGCCGGTCGAGATCGAGCTGCTCTGGCAGCAGGGCATCGCCTGGCTGAAGGACGCGGGCGCCGAGGTGGTCGAGGTTTCGCTGCCGCATACGAAATATGCGCTGCCGGCTTATTATATCATCGCGCCGGCGGAAGCCTCGTCTAACCTAGCGCGCTATGACGGCGTGAGATATGGCGAGCGTGAACTGCCAGATGGGGCGAACTTGCAGCAGATGTATGCCGCGACGCGCGCCGCCGGTTTCGGCGAAGAGGTGAAGCGCCGCATCCTCATCGGCACCTATGTGCTCTCGGCCGGTTTCTACGACGCATATTACACCCAGGCGCAACGGGTCCGCGCGCTGATCGCGCGTGATTTCGAGGCGGCATGGGAAAAGTGCGACGTGTTGCTGACTCCGACCGCGCCGTCCGCCGCCTTCGCGTTGGGCGAGAAGCAGGCCGATCCGCTCGCGATGTATCTCAACGACGTGTTCACCGTGCCCGCGAGCCTCGCCGGCCTGCCCGCGATGAGCGTGCCCGGCGGGCTTGATCCTGCGGGCCTGCCGCTCGGCCTCCAGATCATCGGCAAACCGCTGGACGAGCAGGGCGTGCTCAACGCCGCGCTGGCGATCGAGGAGCGGGCCGGCTTCACGGCCCGCCCGCAGGCGTGGTGGTAAGGAATTGAACGATGACTGAATCCACCTATCGCATCACGGGCGCCACCGGGGACTGGGAGGTCGTGATCGGCCTCGAAGTTCATGCACAGGTCACATCGAACGCTAAACTGTTTTCCGGTGCGGCGACAGCGTTCGGCGCGGAGCCGAACACGCAGGTCAGCCTGGTCGATGCCGCCATGCCCGGCATGCTCCCGGTGCCGAACCGCGAGTGCATCCGTCAGGCGGTGCGCACCGGCATGGCGATCGATGCGCGGATCAACAAATGGTCGCGTTTCGATCGCAAGAATTATTTCTACGCCGATCTGCCGCAGGGATATCAGATTTCCCAGCTTTACCATCCCCTTGTAGGCGAAGGTTCGATAGATATCGAGGATGGGGGGCGCATCAAGACAATCGGTGTGGAACGTATCCATGTCGAGCAGGATGCCGGCAAGCTGATGCACGATCAGCATCCGACACGCTCCTATGTCGATCTCAACCGCTCCGGCGTGGCGCTTATGGAGATCGTCAGTCGACCGGACATGCGCTCGCCGGAAGAGGCGGGCGCCTATCTGCGGAAGCTGCGCGCGATCCTGCGCTATGTCGGCTCGTGTGACGGGAACATGGAAGAGGGATCGATGCGCGCCGACGTGAACGTCAGCGTACGCAAGCCGGGCGACGAATTCGGCACGCGGACCGAAACGAAAAACGTCAATTCGATACGCTTCGTGATGGCCGCGATCGAGCACGAGGCGAAGCGGCAGGTTGAGGTGCTCGAATCTGGCGGCGCGATCGTTCAGGAAACGCGTCTGTTCAATCCGGACA
The DNA here is from genome assembly GCF_048565505.1 of Sphingomonas sp. TX0543. Taxonomy (NCBI): domain Bacteria; kingdom Pseudomonadati; phylum Pseudomonadota; class Alphaproteobacteria; order Sphingomonadales; family Sphingomonadaceae; genus Sphingomonas; species Sphingomonas sp. TX0543. The sequence goes on along the minus strand of NZ_JBLZUS010000002.1, from coordinate 2,953,726 downwards.
GCGGCACGACGCGATCGATGCGCTCCAAAGAAGATGCGCATGATTACCGCTACTTCCCGGACCCTGACCTGTTGCCGCTGGAGCTGGACGACGTCTTCCTCGACGCGTGCCGCGCCTCTCTGCCCGAACTGCCGAACGCGAAGCGCAAGCGTTACGAGGCGCTGGGCATCACCGCCTATAATGGCGAAGTGCTGACCGCAGAGGTGGAAACAGCGCGCTGGTTCGATGCTTTGCTGGAGGCAGGGGCGGCCCCTGTTGCTGCATCCAATTGGGTCACCGGGGAGCTGTTTGGCGCATTGAACCGGATCGGCAAGGGCATCGAGGAATCGCCGGTCGGGCCGAAGCAGGCGGCCGAGCTGCTCGCGCTGGTTGCCGATGGCACGCTATCGGGCAGCCTTGCCAAGCAGGTGTTCGAGGTGATGCTTGAAACTGCCGACGCGCCCGGCAAGATTGTCGAGGAGCGGGGGTTGAAGCAGACCTCCGACACTGGCGCGATCGAGGCGGTGATCGCGGACGTGCTCTCGAAAAATCCCAACCAGCTCGAACAATATCGCGCCGGCAAGGAAGCATTGTTCGGCTTCTTCGTGGGCCAGACAATGAAAGCCATGGCGGGCAAAGCCAATCCGCAGGTGGTGAACGACCTGCTGAAAAAGGCGCTGGCCTGACGCGCGATCAGCGCTCGCTCAGCCGCGGCATCAGTTCGACGAAGTTGCAGGTGCGGTGTCGGCTGTCGAGCTGATCCCGGAGGATGCCGTCCCAAGCATCCTTAACCGCGCCCGTCGATCCCGGCAGCGCGAAGATGTACGTACCGCGCGCCACGCACGCGCAGGCGCGGGATTGAACGGTCGATGTGCCGATTGTCTGGTAGCTCAGCCAGCGGAACAGCTCCCCGAACCCGGGGATCATCTTGTCCGCGATGCGCTCCACCGCTTCCGGGGTGACGTCGCGCCCGGTAACGCCGGTGCCGCCGGTCGTGATGATACAGTCAATGCTCTCGTCATCGACCCATAGATGAAGCTGCGCAACCAGATCGTCGGCGTCGTCGCGCAGTACCGCGCGTTGAGCAAGAACGTGCCCGGCACGGGTGAGGCGCTCGACAAGCGCGTCGCCGGAGCGGTCCTCGGCAAGCGTGCGGGTATCGGATACCGTCAGCACAGCGATGCGGACGGGGATGAACGGGCGGTTCTCGTCAATGGCCATTGGGCGGATGCCTTAGGGTGCGAGGGCTTTGCCGCGCAAGAGTCAGCGGACTGCTTCGTGTTGCGAGGCAGCGGTTTGGGATAAGTTGGGCAAGACTTTCTCGAATTTTCCATCTCCGTTGAGCCGCGTCGACTAAGCGATCGCGCCGCGAGCATGCTCCTGCCGCCGTTCAGCTGCGCGGCGCTCCGCACGGCGGGCAAATCTACCCAGCCGAAGGTACTTTTGCATTATATCGAATGCGGCGCAGGGGTGTTAGCTACTATCGATGACCAAAGCCGCACACGAAATCGCCCTTCGCGATCTGCAAAAAGAACGCGATTATTGGCGCAGACGTGCGGCTCAGCATGGCCAACTTGCTGAAAAGGCGGATAGTCCCGCCTCCATAGCGCTTCATCTGGACTTGCAGCGACTATACGATGCGCATGCGGACAGCTTTACCGTAGTGCAAGGCGACTAGGCCGAAGCGCAAAAATACTAGGAACGTGCCGCCTGATCGATGGTTGATGCGCCCGAACCGGCAGCACTCCTCCGATGTACATTGCTTGAGTCGAGACCGCGATGGTTTCGGCAAGCGTGTCATCCAGGATGCTGTACCGGGACCGTATCTTCTTCCCGAGAGGAAACCATGATGAACAAGCACGAGTTCAAGGGTAATGCGCGCTATGTAACCGGCAAGGTCGAGAAGGCGGTGGGCGATGCCGTCGATAGCCGCGACTGGCAGGTTGACGGGGTTGTTGATCAGGTCGCGGGCAGCGCCGAGCATGCCTATGGCCGCGCAAAGTCTGTCGCGGAAAACGCGATCGACGCTGCACCGGCGCTGGCGGAAGAGGCGCGCGATCGCCTGAAGGCTGCAGGCGACCGTGCCGCCGATCTGGCGCGCAAGAGCGGTAAGGCCGCCAATGCTTCCATGGGTGAGGCTCCGGCGCTTTGGGCGCTCGTGGCGGCTGTGGGTGGCTATGCGATCGCGTGGGCGATCCATGGGCGCCGCGCCTGAGAGACCTGCGATGAAAGCCGCGTCGTTCAAAACTCTGCGCGAGACCGCGGATCTGCGCCACTTGCGCCAGATCATCGCGGGGCTGGACGAGGGTGTGATCCTGATCGATCCGGACCAGAGCCTGCTCTGGGCGAACGATTCGGCGCTAACCATGCACGGTGTCGACACGATCGCCGATCTTGGCGCGACCGTGAATGATTATCGCGCCCGCTTCCAGTTGCGGTATCGCAACAACCATCGACTGGAAGCGGACGACTATCCGATCGAGCGTGTCGTAGCGGGTGACTCCTTTTCCGAGGTGGTGGTTGAAGTCATCGTCGCGGGCGAGGATCAGCCGCGGTGGGTGCATCAGGTTCGCAGCCTCGTGCTGAACGACGCCGATGATGGAGAACCTGCTTGCCTCGTGCTCGTCATCCAGGACGTATCGGCGCGCTACGAGGCGGAGGATCGATTCGAACAGTCGTTCAACGCGAATCCGGCTCCGGCGGTGATTTGCCGGCTGAGCGACTTGCGATTCGTAAAGGTCAACCAGGGCTTTCTTGAGATGACCGGGTATCAGCGCGAGCAAGTGCTTTGCAAAACGGTTTACGATATCGACGTCTTGCGCGCTGCTGATCGACGCGATCTCGCCAAAGAGCGCCTCGCGGAAGGGCGCACCATCCCGCAGATGGAGGCAGAGCTCGATATCCCCGACGGCGGGGCCAAGCTCGTCATCGTCGCTGGTCAGCCGATCGAGATGGATGAACAGCCCTGCATGCTGTTCACATTTGCGGACCTGGAGCCCCGGCGCAAAGCCGAAAGCGCGCTGCGCCACAGCGAGGAACGATTCACTCGCACGTTCGAGATGGCGCCCGTGCCGATGGCGATCGGCGCGCGCGACGGCCATCTGCTGTGCGAGGTCAACACCAGTTTCACCCAGATGACCGGCTATGCCCCTACGGAGATCATGGGCCGTCCGCTCGGGGAGGTCGAACTGTGGGAAAGCAGCACCGTCCGTCGCGAGATCGAAGCGGGTATCGCGCATGGGCGCGATCTGCGCGGGCACGAGGCGCGTATTCATGCCCGCGACGGGGCGACGATCGACTGCCTCGTGTCGACCGAGTCGATAAGGCTCGGCGACGATGACTGTGTTCTGTGGGCCTTTCAGGACATCACACAGCGCAAGGCGACCGAACTCGAACTCGTCGAGGCGATCGAGGCGGTGATGAAGGATACGAGCTGGTTCAGCCGCTCGATCATGGACAAGCTGGCCCGGTTGCGGGCGCCGCAAACCGATGTGTCGGGGCCGGGCCTGGACGATCTAACCGCACGCGAACGCGACGTACTGGCGCTCATCTGTCGCGGCTACGACGACAAGCGGATCGCGCGTACGCTGAATGTCGCGGGCAATACCGTGCGTAATCATGTCGCGCGTATTTACGCCAAGATCGGTGTCAATCGCCGGATCGCTGCCGTCGCCTGGGCGCGGGCGCGCGGTTTCGACGGCGAGGGCGTTGTGATCGGCGAACCGGATCGGGAGATCGAAGCATGACCAAGGAAGCTGAAACCCGTCGTCAACGCGTGGCAAGAGAAAGGTCTGCCACCACTCGCGCCGCCAAGGGATCGGTCAAGGAAGCGATTGGCACGTTGATCGGCGACGACGCAGTTCGTGCTGAAGGTCGTGCCGAGAAGCGCGCTCGCAGCGTGGCGGTTTCGTCAGGCAAGACCTCCGCGCGCCCCTGACGCGGAACACACCCTTCTTTTTCAACAGGAGTGAATATGGCGACCATAGTGGAAACCGGCGTTGTGCCGGCGGAAGAGCTGTATGTCGGAAAAGCGCCGACAAGGTTGTCGTGGGGCGCGGTGTTTGGCGGCGTCATCATCGCAATCGCGATTCAATTGGTGCTCGGCATCCTCGGCACCGGCATCGGCCTGACGATGGTGGATCCGGTTGACGGCACGACGCCCGGCGCGGCAGGCTTTGGCATCGGAGCGGGGCTGTACTGGCTCGTCACCACGATCATCGCGCTCGGGGCCGGCGGCTATGCCGCGGCGCGTGTTGCGGGAGTGAACGGGCGGTTTGACGCGCTGGTCCACGGGCTTGTCGTGTGGGGCGTCACGCTTATTCTCACCTTGTATCTGCTGACGTCGGCGGTCGGCGGGATCATCGGTGGCGCCTTCCGGACGGTAGGGGCGGTCGCGGGCGCTGCAGGTTCGGGCGTTGGCGCCGCAGCGCCCAAGGTCGCCTCGATTGCCGGCATTGATGAAAACGATGTGCGTAACGAGGCAGCGGCTTATCTTTCGGACGCGCCAGGCGATCCCGCGCAGATGACGCCCGAGCAGGCCCAGAAAGAGATCGCGAAGAACCTTCCCGCGCTGGCGCGAGGCGGCGCTGATGGCCGGCAGGCCGAAAGCCGGATCGTCGATATCGTCGCGGCACAGCGCAAGATCAGCCGGCCAGAAGCGCAGGCACAGGTAACCCGCGCAAAAGAACGTTTCGTAACCGCGAAGAACGATACCATCGCCACCGCGAAATCCGCCGCCGACAAGGCAGCGGGCGCTGCTGCGGGCACGTCGTTCGTGCTAGTATTGGCGTTGCTGGTTGGCGCGGCGGCGGCAGGGCTCGGTGCAACGGCGGCGGCACGCCGGCGTTTGCGCTGACAGTAAGCGGCGGGCCAGCGTATCCGGCCCGCCGCACCCCATGAACAAACAAGGAGATTATCATGACCAGGAAGATCGGCACGGGGATCGCGCTCTCGATGATCGTCGCGCTCGCTGCGTGCAACACCGTTAATGGTGCGGGCAAGGACGTGAAGTCTGCCGGAACGGCGATTTCCGACGCCTCGGGCAAGCAAAAGAAGTAAAGGGCGCGCCGGGGCCTCAGCCTCAGGCCGATGCCCCGGCGGCCTGCGGATTTTGTCGCTCCATTTCGTCGAATGAAATGGCATCTGCCAAAATTGCTATGCCGATCTGCGAGATAAGCAGATTTCCCCTTCCCCCGATCGCCCTCATCTGTTTGGGACAGCCCGCTATGAGGTGGCGGCCGAAGAATGACGCGTGACGCATCCGTTGACTGGGACGATATCTTTCTGACGGCCGCGCTGGAGCCGGATCGCTGGCTTGAATCGCTGGACATGCTGGCGCGCCACACCGGCGCTCGCTGCGGCCAACTCATCGGCATTGGCGGCGCGCGGAACATTCCGTTCAATCTCGTATCGAACTTCGATGCGGACCATATCCAGGAATTCATCGAGATCGACGGCGGATCGCCGATCGTTAACTTTCGCGTGGCGGCGAACGAGGAGCTGTGCGCGCGCGGTTTCTACGATCCGATCGTGCATGAGAAACATTATGACGACGTAAAATCCCGGCTGGCCTCCGACCGCTACGAGCAATGGTGCGAAGATCTCGACATTCCATTCGGATGCCAGACAAACCTTGTAGTGGATCGCGTCGGGCTCATTGGTTTTGCGACGCTGCGTGGGCGTAAAGACGGCAGGACGACGGCGACCCAGCGGCGCGTTTTCGCCAAGGCGGCGCAAGCCGCACGGCGCGCCGTGCGGTTGCAGGAGCGATTAGAGGGTCAGCAAGCTAAGCTGCTGGCCGGCGCCTTCGAAGGGATCGGAATAGCTGCTTTCATCCTCGATGCGCGTGGCCAGTTGCTATCCCATACAACAGGTGCGGAGGCCCACCTGCGGCAGGGCGACATCCGCGTGCAGCACGGCTTGCTCGAGGCATCGGGTCGTCCTTTCTCCCTGGCGCAGGCGGTCTCCGCCCTGACCAGCGACCCAGGTATGGCGCATGTGCGTTTCGCCATCGATTCCCCGGGCGGACGCCCGCCGATCCATCTCGAAGGGTTTCGCCTGCCAGTCCGGCCCTGGTCGCTGGGCAAGCTGCCCTTTGCGATCCTGGTTTGCAGGAAGCCAGCTCGGGACCGCGCGGGTATCGGGGCCTTTCTCGGTGCGATCTACGGCCTGACACAGGCGGAGGCTGATGTCGCAATGCGTTTGTATGAGGGCAAATCGCGCGGATTGATCGCGGAGGAACGCGCCGTGACAAGCGAAACGCTGAAGAGCCAGATCAAGCGGATTTACGACAAGATGGGTCTGTCTGGCGAAGGGGATCTGATCAGGGGATTGGCGCCGCTTATGCATTGAAGCGGTAACGACGCGTATGGCCGGTACAACATCTCCGATTGGAGCACACCGTCATTGAGCTCGCGGCGCCCAATCAGCTTAGCGACCGCCGGTACTCACGGTTGAGGAGGCCGCGCTGACACGGCCATCAACCGCTATCGCGGTTTGCGTCGCGAGACGCTTGATTCTCACCGCGCTCGGGCCGGGCAGGCCGGGAAAACGCGGCCACATCCCTTGCGCCAGCGCGGTGCGGCTCGCCGACGTAGCGCGACCGGTCTGAGCCTCGTACATCCAGTAATTGCGCAACACGGTCGTCACATATCCGCGCGTTTCCCAATAAGGGATGCTTTCGATGTAAAGCAGTGGATCGCCGCCATCCTGAACGATCGCATTCCAGTCCTGCACCGGCTTCGGGCCGGCGTTATAGGCCGCGATCACCTTGGGCAGCAGGCCTTGCGTCAGCCCCATGTCGCGCAGCTTTTCCAGATGGCGCTGGCCGATATCCATGTTGGTGGAGGGCCGGGTGAGGGCGGTGCGATCAACCGATACGCCGCGCTCGCGCATATAGTCCGTAGCGGCCGCCGGCATAATCTGCATCAGGCCATAGGCCCCGGCCGGGCTGACTACTTTGTTGCGGAAGCCCGATTCCTGCAGCGTGTGGGCCCACACCAAGGCCTTGTCGACGCGCCAGCCGGTGTCGGGCGTCCAGTTCGGTGTCGGGTAGCGCGCCTCGGCGGTCGCGGTGACGCCCGCTGGGCAGTTATGGGCGAGCCACACCACGCTCGCCGGCAGATCCATCTGCTCGGTCAGACGGATGAGCGCGGCGAATTCTTCGGGCGCGCCGATGCGTGCCTGCTGGCGAACCACCTGATCGGCGGCGTCATTCTCCCCGATCTCAACCAGTGCGGCCGCGACGCGAACGTTCGGGCGCCGCTCCAGCAACGCCCAGTCCGCTGTCACGCGCTGCGGCTGGACGATCTGTCGCGAGATCCCCAACGCCTGGCGCGCAAGCTGCCCGTAAAACGCCTCGCCGAACTGGGCGGCGTTCTTGAGCCGGCGTTCCACCCGGTCGGGTCGCCCGCAACGCATATCAGCGCGCGCCGCCCAGTAAAGGCCAGCCGCGCGCAGATCGGTGTCGCCCGCACGGCTCGACACCCCTTCGAAACCGCTGCCGGCAGCGACGCAATCGCCGACCCGCCAGGCGGAGAGCGCTGCCGTCCAGCGTGCCTGAACCGCCCATTCGCCGACGCCCATCGCGCCGCGCTCGCCCAATCGGCGTGCGTCGGCATCCAGCCCCTGGAGGAAGTAGATCCACGCGACCCGCGCAGTCCATTCGGTTTGCGCCTCCGAGGATAGGCCGCTGGTGGATTCGAGCAGCGTTTCTGCCTCGCGCCCCATGTCGCCCTTCACATACGGTTGCATCCGCACCGCGAGATCGGCTGCCACCAGGTCGCTGCGGGTCGCCTTGGCGCGGACGCGGTTAGGGGCGCCATCCTGCCAGATGAGTCGCTGCGTGCCGGGTAGCGGAGGAAGATCGGTCCCGCCGCGCGCGCGCGCCAGCCGCGCCAGCGCGTCGGCCTGCGGCAATTCGGGTGCCTCGGTGAGCAGCTTCACCAGCGGCTCAAGCTCGACGCGCGGTGAGCCCTTGGCCGTGTATAGCTCGGCGAGGGCATAGGAATGGAGCGGCCCCGGCGCCATGCTCGCCAATCCGATTTGTGCGTCCTGCCATCGCTGCTCGCGGATTGCAGTGAGCACCGCGCGATAGCCGATGCGTTGCTCGGGGGAGAGTTGCGCCGGTACAGGCGCGTAGGCTGTGGCGCTGATGGCGGTTGCACCTGTCGTGCCAACGGCGCTCGCGGAGGGCAGCGGGTCGGCCGAGGCGAAACCTGCCGACAGCGCGCCAATTCCCGCTGCCGCTACCAGCTTCGCGATCACGCCTGCATCCCCCTCACCAGCAATTGAAGATCCCTCCAGGCCTCGGCCTTGGCGATGGGCCGCTCGCGCAACAGGCGCGGATGATAGCTCGCCACGGCTTCGGTCCTCTTTCCACCCTTATGGTCAAGGGAGTGCAAACGCCCACGGGCATCGGCGACATCCGCCGAAAGCAGCGCACGACTCGCCGCATTTCCAAGCATAAGCAGTCTTTTTGGGGCGAGCAGCGCCACGTGGTGGCGGGCGATGGCGAATAACTCGTCCTGCTGTTCGCGCGGTAAGCGGCCGGCGCTGGGACGCGCGGCGGCGATCGTGGCGAGATGAACGTCCGCGCGGCTGCGCCCGATCGCCGCAAGCATCCGGTCGAACAGGCGCGCGGTTTCGCCCGTCAGCAGGCCGTCACGATCCTCGCGGTCGGGGCAATCGATAAGGATCATCAGATCGGCGGTCGACGGGCCGCTTGCCGGGAACAGCGGCGCTCCCCACGCGGCTTCCGGTGCATCCGGGCCGACTCGCCAGGCGAGGAACGCCTCCAGCGTCGGCGGGATCACGAGCGGACGCGGCGGAACGGTGACGAGGGCGCCATGCGCCTCGAATTGTGGCGCGGAGCGGTTCGTTTGCGCTGCCACGACTTCCGGCTCAGCAGTGGCGAGCCAGTCGAATGCCTCGTCGCCCACCACCACGTCCGCGCCGGCGGTTTCCCACCATTCCAGCGTGCTTGCCGCGGCTCCGGCCCAATCGAAAATCTGTTCTGCCCCCATCGCGCGTATAAGGATTGGCGTTGACGCGCGGGTCAATTCCCTTGAGAGCCGGTCACGGACAGGACGTTGCCGGATCGCGGCCGGATGCGAGCGGCTCGGGAGAGAATAATGAGCGAACGCGAATCGATGCCCTATGACGTGGTGATCGTCGGCGCCGGCCCCGCAGGCCTTGGCGCGGCGATCCGTCTGAAGCAACTCGCCGCTGAAAAAGAGGCGGAGATTTCGGTATGTGTGCTCGAAAAGGGCTCAGAAGTCGGCGCGCACATCCTGTCGGGCGCGGTGATCGATCCGCGCAGTCTTGATGAACTGCTGCCCACGTGGCGCGACGATGGCTGCCCGCTGGCGGAAGTGCCGGTGAAGAAGAACGAGCATTGGGTGCTGTCGCGCGGCGGCAAGTTCGACATGCCGCATTTCCTCACGCCGCCTTTCATGCACAACAAGGGCACCTACACCGGCTCGCTGGGGAACCTGTGTCGCTGGCTGGCGGAGAAGGCGGGCGAACTCGGCGTGGAGATTTTCCCTGGCTTTGCAGCTGCGGAAATTCTCTATGACGATCAGGGTCGGGTGAAGGGCGTGGCGACCGGCGACATGGGCGTCGCGCGGGATGGCACGCGCAAGCCCGATTATCAGCCGGGGCTGGAGCTGCATGCGAAATACACTTTCTTTTCAGAGGGGTGTCGCGGACATTTGACAAAACAGCTTATCCGCCAATTCGATCTTGATGCGGAAAGCGATCCGCAGGTCTATGGTATCGGTGTCAAGGAATTGTGGGATATCGATCCCGAATTGCACGAGCCCGGCCGTGTAATCCATACGCAGGGGTGGCCGCTTTCGGAGACGGACGGATCGAACGGCGGCGGCTGGATCTATCATCAGGCGAACGGGCAGGTCAGCATCGGCTTCGTCACCTGGCTCAACTATACCAATCCGCATCTCTCGCCGTTTCAGGAGATGCAGCGGTGGAAGACGCACCCTGAGATCGCGAAGCTGTTAAAGGGCGGCAATCGCGTCAGCTATGGCGCGCGCGCGATCAGCGATGGCGGATTGCAGTCGATCCCGAAGCTGGTGTTCCCGGGCGGGGCGCTGATAGGCGACACGGCGGGCTTCCTTAACGTGCCGCGTATCAAGGGCACGCACACAGCGATGAAATCCGGCATGATGGCGGCGGAAGCGGCGGTCGATGCGATCCTGTCGCAGCGCGAGGGCGATGAACTCGCGGCATATCCGGCTGCATTCGAAGCAGGCTGGGTGAAGAAAGAATTGTCGGTCGTCCGCAATGTCGTTCCGCTTGTGAAGAAGTTCGGCGATTTCCTCGGTTCCGGCCTCGCCGGCATCACGATGTGGCTGGAGCATCTAGGCATCAAGGTGCCCTTCACGCTGCACCATCACCCGGATAACGAAACGCTGTGGCGCAAGGATCTCGTCAGGAAGATCGACTATCCCAAACCGGACGGCGTGCTGACGTTCGACCGGCTTTCGTCTGTGTTCCTTTCGAACACCAATCATGAGGAAGATCAGCCGGTCCATCTCACGCTCAAGGATCCGTCGATCCCGGTGGATTACGACCTGCCGATGTTCGACGAGCCGGCGCAGCGTTATTGCCCGGCCGGTGTGTATGAGATCGTCGGTGAGGAGGAAGGCAATCCGCGCTTCGTCATCAACGCGCAGAACTGCGTCCATTGCAAGACGTGTGATATCAAGGATCCGACCCAGAATATCACCTGGGTCGTGCCGGAAGGTGGCGGTGGGCCGAATTATCCCAATATGTAAGGCAATACTGCTGATAAGCGGTGTGAGCCTGACGCTGGCGGCGCCCGTGGCCGCCGCCAGCCGCGCGACGGCATCGTCGGCGCTGCTTGCCTATCTCGCTGCGCGCGCCGATGCCGCGAACGGCAGTGGTGACGAGTCCGTGCGCCGTTATGTCGCCGCGCTTGCCGATGCGCCGGGCAATGCCGAGGTTGCCCAAAGCGCCTATCGCGAGGCGCTGATCGTTGGCGACGACGCGCTTACGGATCGTGCGATCGCGGCCCTGCTCGCGATCGGCGACGCGCCACCGGACAGCGCCTTGATCTCGGTCGCCTCGGCAGCGCACGCGCGTGATTTCACCACCGCCGACGCTGCGATCGCGCGGCTTTCCAGCGGGCAGCTCGCGATCCTGGCCGGGCCGCTCCGGGCCTGGGCCGCGCAGGAGCGGGGCGGCGATCCGCTCGCCATTCTCGCGCAGCGTCCCCGCGATGCCGTGGCGAAGCGCCTGAACGATGAAACCCGCGCGCTGATCCTGATCGCGCGGGGGCGCTACGACGACGGCCTGGCCGCGTTACGCGCTGTTCTGGGCAACGATCAGGCGGCCGTCGATCTGCGCATCGCGGCGGCGCAATTGTTGATCGGAGCGGGGCAGGTCGAGCGCGCCCGGGCATTGCTGGACGGCGATATCGCGCCAGTGGTTGCCCTCCGCGAGCGGCCGCAGGGAATGAAGCCTACGCTGGCGTTCGGCGCCACGCGCCTTTTCGTTCGGCTGGCGGATGATCTTGCGGCGGGCGATCCCGGGCCGCTATCGATCACGTTGACCCGCGGGGCGTTACGTGCGGAGCCGGGCAACGATCGTGCACGGTTGCTGCTCGCCGGAACGCTCGCGCGGCTCGATCGCACCGATCGTGCGCTGGTCGTTTTGGCGGGCGTCGACAAGGCTGGCCCCTACGGCGCGACGGTGGCGTCGGCGCGGATCGCGATCCTGGCGAGCGCGGAGCGATATGACGAAGCGATTGCCATTGCCGCTCCGCTCGCGCAGTCGCGCGATGCGTCGGACCAATCGCTGGCGACGCTCGGCGACCTGCTATTCACCGCGAACCGCGCGAAACTGGCGGTGCCAGTCTATCGCCGCTTGGTAGAGCGACCCTCAGGCGCCGCGAAATGGGACGTGTGGCTGCATTATGCGGCTGCGCTCGATCAGGGCGACGACTGGCCGGCAGCGCGCGAGGCACTGTTGCGCGCCCTGGCTATCGCGCCCGACGAGCCGTCTGTCCTCAACTATCTCGGTTATGGTGATATAACCCATGGTGGTGATGTGCCAAAGGCGCTGGCGATGCTGCAGCGTGCGATGATGCTGCGCCCGGATGATCCGGCGATCGTTGATTCGCTTGGCTGGGCCTATTTCCGTAACGGCGATCTAGCGAACGCCCTGCCGCTGCTGGAGCGAGCGGCGCAGGCGGCGCCGGAAAATCCCGAAATCGGCGAACATCTTGGCGATGCCTATTGGCGTGCCGGCCGCCGTTACGAAGCGCGCTACGCATGGCGCGCGGCTCAGGTGGCGGCGGATGCGAAGGATCGCGATCGCCTCGCAAAGAAGGTTACTGACGGCCTGTGACGACTGCGGAAAATGGCGCCGTGATCGTCGAGCACGCGCCCGCCAAACTCAATCTAGCGCTGCATGTCCGGCGCCGGCGGCCGGACGGCTATCACGATATCGAGACATTGTTCGTATTCTGTCGTGATGGCGATCTGATCTCCCTGTCCCCAGCGGCGCAGGATAGTTTTGCGATCGAGGGGCCTTTCGGTGCCACCTTGTCTGGCGAGAAAGACAATCTCGTCACGCGCGCGCGTGACCACTTCCGCGCCGCTTTCGATTTACCGACGCCATGCGCAATCGTGCTTGAAAAAAATCTGCCGGTGGCCTCGGGGATCGGCGGGGGCTCTGCCGATGCGGCGGCGACGTTGCGCGCGCTCGCGCGGTTGCATGGCATCGCGGCCGATGATGCGCGCCTGTTCGAAATCGCGGCCGGCCTCGGTGCTGACGTTCCTGCGTGTCTGCTGGGCATGAGCGCCGTTGGCCATGGTCGGGGCGACGATCTGCATCAGGTCACAGGCTATGCCGGAACGCCGGTGCTGCTGGTAAACCCTGGCGTCGCAATTTCGACCGCGCGGGTTTTTTCCGGTTGGGACGGCGAGGATCGCGGGCCGATTTCCGGCGATCCCGCCGATGACCGCAACGATCTCTCTCTCCCTGCGATCGCCGCCGTGCCGATGATCGCAGAGGTGCTGGCGGTGCTCGATCGCCAGCCCGGCGTTTCGCTTGCCCGCATGTCAGGCTCGGGCGCGACGTGCTTTGGATTGTTTGACACCGCCAGCGCCGCACAGTCCTCAGCCGCCGCGATAACGGCCAGATATCCAGACTGGTGGACGCTGGCCACCTCTCTGACGTGACGAGTGCATGGAAATTTTGTTCCCCTCTTGTTCGATGAGAACAAATGGGATACTTACGGCGGAACGCGTTGAATGGTTCACGCGCATGGTCTAGCGACGAGGGCAGACAATGGCCGCCAACCTCAAGGTGATCGATAACGGCATGGCAATCGCGAACGCAGACCGTCAGAAGGCGCTTGACGCCGCATTGGCACAGATCGACCGGGCTTTCGGCAAAGGCTCGGCGATGAAGCTTGGGCAGCGCGAGACGATGAAGGTGGAAACTGTCTCCACCGGCAGCCTCGGGCTGGATATAGCGCTCGGCGTTGGTGGATTGCCGCGCGGACGCATCGTCGAGATTTACGGGCCGGAAAGCTCGGGTAAGACGACGCTGGCGCTTCATGCCATCGCGGAGGCGCAGCGGGTCGGTGGCACCGCGGCTTTCGTCGATGCCGAACACGCCCTCGATCCGGTCTATGCCAAGAAGCTCGGCGTCGACATCAACGATTTGATTATTTCGCAGCCCGATACGGGCGAGCAGGCACTTGAGATCGTTGATACGTTGGTCCGCTCAAACGCGATCGATGTGCTGGTCGTGGATTCGGTTGCGGCGCTGGTCCCCCGCGCGGAGATCGAGGGGGAAATGGGCGACAGCCACGTCGGCCTGCAGGCGCGGTTGATGAGCCAGGCGCTGCGCAAGCTGACCGGCACGATCAGCCGCTCGCGCTGCCTCGTCATCTTCATCAACCAGATCCGCATGAAGATCGGCGTGATGTATGGATCGCCGGAGACGACGACGGGCGGCAATGCGTTGAAGTTCTACGCCTCGGTCCGGCTCGATATCCGGCGGACCGGCTCGATCAAGGATCGCGACGAGGCAATCGGCAATACCGTGCGAGTGAAGGTGGTGAAAAACAAGGTCGCGCCGCCGTTCAAACAGGTCGAATTCGACATCATGTTCGGACAGGGCATTTCGAAGCTCGGCGAGATGATCGATCTGGGCGTGAAGGCCGGGCTGGTCGAGAAATCGGGCTCGTGGTTCAGCTACGATAGCGTTCGGATCGGCCAGGGACGCGAGAATGCTAAGCAGTTTTTGCGCGACAATCCCGAGCTGGCCGAGCGACTGGAGCGCGCGATTCGTGCCCGCACGGAAGGGCTGAGCGAGGAACTGATGGTCGGCGAATCGGAGCAGGACGATCTTTGATCGTTAGCCCGGTGCATTCGTTTCAATGCGGCGGGGCGACCGTCGCAACAATCGCGAAGGCCCGTTCCGTAAAGGAGCGGGCCTTTCGTTATGTTCTGCGCGTTCAATTCACATCATCGTCCGGTGATATGTCGAATCCGACGAGCGCTGTGGGTCGTTGGGCAAGGTGACGGTGCGCGCGGGGCGCGTCTGCACGCGTGTTGACACCGTTGGATTCGGAAGGTTCGTATTTCCGTTTACGCGTCGATGTGTATTCTCGCGAGGGCGTCGAAGCGAACCGCTCGCGCCACGAAAGGGGTTCCCGGATGACTGGGTCGTTCGAGTGGCAGGGGTCGGTGGGCAACGCATGGGCGCAGGACTGGCGCCTTACCGATATGAGCTTCGCGGGCCTTGCTGCGCCGTTTGATGCCGCGATCGTGGAGGCTGCGCCCGCGCAAGGCGCGGCCCTGGATATCGGGTGCGGGGCGGGGGTCACCAGCCTCGCGCTGGCCGCTGCTCGCCCGGATCTTGAGATAACCGGGGTGGATCTTTCTCAGAGCCTCGTCGACGTGGCAAATTCTCGTGGCAAGCAGTCGCCGAATCTTCGTTTCTTCGTGGCAGACGTCACGAAAATGACGGACAGCGCGATGCCCGCCGCCCGTTTTGACCTCGCGTTTTCGCGGCACGGCGTGATGTTCTTCGATGATCCGGTCGCGGGATTTCGCGCCATTCGACGCTTGCTTGCCGATGAAGCAAGGCTTGTCTTCTCCTGCTTCGCGGATGTCGACCGCAATCCCTGGGCCGCTCAACTCGTCAACGTCATCGCGGGCACCTCGGAGGTCATCCCCCCGGGCGCCGGCACGTCCCCCGATACCATGCCGATGGCGGAGGCCGGCCCGGCGGAATCGCGCGCGCTGTCGTACGTTCCTGGTCCGTTCGGATTTGGCGACCCGGCATTCGTCCGGGGCGTGCTGGAGCGGAGCGGCTTCGTTCCGGGTAAGCCGGAACTTGTGAACTACCGCTATCGCGCGGGCGAGGGGGCGGACGCAGTGGCGCAGGCACTGCATTTTTTTCAGCGCATCGGGCCGGCGGCGCGGGCGCTTGCGATGATCGAACCGGCGGCGCGGACAGCCGCGCTTGAGCGGCTTCGTGCGCTGCTCGCGCATCGGGCGCGCGAAGGAGCGGTGGAATTTCCGGCTGCGGCCTGGATATGGACGGCAAGGGCGGAGGCACAATGACGATCATCGTACACCATCTGGAAAACTCGCGGTCGCAGCGCATCCTGTGGATGCTGGAGGAGGTGGAGCTTCCGTACGAAATTCGCCGGTATCAGCGCGACCCCCGCACCATGCTTGCACCGCCTGCATTGCGCGCGATCCATCCGCTCGGCAAGTCCCCCGTTATCGAAGATACAGACGAACCCGGCCGCGTCATCGCGGAGACGGGCGCGATCGTCGAATATCTGGTCGACAAAGCGGACGGCCGGTTTGGTCCGCCTGCCAACCGCGATCGTGCCCTAGGACGGATCGACATTCAGGATTCCCAAGGGGAGTGATCGCTGATTCATAGGTATCCGTGTTGAGACGCGGAGCGGATGATGGTGGCCAAGCGGTATGAACTGAATGATGCACAGTGGTCGAGGATCGCGCTGCTGTTGCCGGGCAAGGCGACGGATCCGGGGCGAACTGGATCCGATAACCGCTTGTTCGTGAACGGATGTTTGTGGGTGCTGCGGTCTGGGGCGCATTGGAGCGACCTGCCGGAGCGCTACGGCAAGTGGAAGACCGTGCATCGCCGCTTCAGTCGCTGGTGCCATGCCGGTGTCTGGGAGCGGGTGTTCGCAGCGCTGACGATCGACCGGAATAACCAATATCTGATGATCGACAGTACCATCGTTCGGGCGCACCAGCAGGCGGCGACTGGAAAAGGGGGGCGTGCGATCAGGCGCTGGGGCGTTCCCGAGGCGGACTGACCACCAAGGTCCACATGCTGGCGGACGCGCTCGGCCGGCCGCTGCGCTTCATCGTCACGCCCGGCCAGACCGGAGATATCACCCAGGCGCCGGCCCTGCTCCACGGCCAGGAGGGCGGCGCCGTACTCGCCGACAAAGCCTATGACAGCAATGCCTTACGGGCCATCATCGCCGACATGGGGGCTGAAGCGGTCATCCCATCGAACCGCCACCGCAAGGTCGCCATCCCTCACAACGCCACCATCTACAAACACCGCAACTGCATCGAGCGATGTTTTGCCCGCCTCAAGCACTTCCGGCGCTTCGCCACGCGCTATGACCGACGCACCGCCCACTTCGCAGGCTTCATACACCTCGCCGCCGCCATGATATGGCTACGATGAATGTCGATCCGTCCTAGCGTATCGTTTCTGGCTGCATTACGCGGAGGGATCGATGATGCCGCCGCTGCTCGTAAAGCTCGTCCTGACGCGGATACCGCTGATCGGGGGACGGGTGGCGAAGCGGCTCCAGCCGATGATCGACATCCATCTCGACTATGTCGAGCGGACGCTCGCTGGCAGCCAATGGTTCGCGGGCGATGTGATCAGCGCCGCGGATATCATGATGAGCTTCCCGCTGGAGGCCGCCCGAGCGCGCGCTGGGCTGGATGAGAGCCGGCCACATACGATCGCGTGGCTTGATCGGGTCCATGCTCGCCCCGCCTATCGCCGCGCGCTGGAGGCGGGCGGACCCTATGCCTATGCGTGACAATGGGGAGGGCGGTGTTCGGCCTGAACGCGGTCCCCGACGATCATAATCGCAAGCCTTCGTTGCGGAGCACGCGGAGGGCGGACAGTAATCGCGCAGCGGCCGCGCCGATCCGTTTTTCAGCAGAAACGGGACGATCCGATCCGATCGGCGCGCCCCGTTTCAACCGCTCGTCTGGATCACGCGCGGTAGGTGACCTTTTTCACCGCGGCGATGATCTTGTCCGCTGAGATCAGTGCCAGCTTCTCGAGGTTAGCCGCATAAGGGAGGGGCACATCCTCGTTGCACACGCGCACGACCGGCGCGTCGAGATCGTCGAACCCTTCCTCCATGCAGATCGCGACGATCTCGCTGGCGATCGAGCAGGTCGGCCAGCCTTCCTCGGCCACCACCAGTCGATTGGTCTTCGCGAGCGACGTCAACACCGCCTGCTTGTCGAGCGGGCGCAGCGTGCGCAGATCGATCACCTCGGCGTCCACGCCTTCTTCGGCCAGCTTGTCGGCAGCTTCGAGCGCCAGGCCGACGCCGATCGAATAGCTGACGATCGTGACATCCTTGCCCTCACGCATGATCCGCGCCTTGCCGATGGGAAGTACCCAATCGTCCAGCTTCGGCACCTCGAACGAGCGGCCATAAAGCAGCTCGTTCTCGAGGAACACCACCGGATCGTTCGAGCGGATCGCCGCCTTCAAAAGGCCCTTCGCATCGGCCGCATCATACGGCGCGATAACGATCAGGCCGGGGACACTGGCGTACCACGGGCCGTAATTCTGGCTGTGCTGCGCCGCGACGCGGCTCGCGGCGCCGTTGGGGCCGCGAAATACGATCGGGCAGCGCATCTGGCCGCCGGACATATAGTTCGTCTTGGCGGCTGAGTTCACGATATGGTCGATCGCCTGCATCGCGAAATTGAACGTCATGAACTCGACGATCGGGCGCAGCCCGCCCATCGCCGCGCCCGTGCCAACGCCGGCAAAGCCATATTCGGTGATCGGCGTATCGATCACGCGGCGCTCGCCGAATTCGTCGAGCAATCCCTGCGTCACCTTGTATGCGCCCTGATATTGCGCAACCTCCTCGCCCATCACGAAGACACGATCATCGGCGCGCATTTCCTCGGCCATGGCGTCGCGCAGCGCCTCGCGCAGCGTAACCTTCACCATCTCGGTGCCTTCGGGCACAGCCGGGTCGCTGATCTCGGCGTCATGTTTCGCCGCCTCGAACATCTGGCGCGCCCCGGTTTCCACCTTGTGCGGCGTGGGTGCCTCGCTTTCGGCGGCCTGTTCCTGAGTCTCGGGCTGCTCGGCGGAGGCGACCGGCTTCGATTCCGGCGCCGGCTTCGGCTCAGCCCGAGGCTTGGTCGTGGAAGATACGTCCTCGCCTTCGCCAGCGATCTGCATGATGACGGTGCCGACCTTTACGCCATCGGTTCCTTCGGCGACCAGGATGTGCGCGACGGTGCCTTCATCGACCGCCTCGAATTCCATCGTTGCCTTGTCCGTCTCGATCTCGGCGAGGATGTCGCCGGACTTCACGGTGTCGCCTTCCTTGACCAGCCACTTGGCCAGCGTGCCTTCTTCCATCGTGGGCGACAGCGCCGGCATCTTGATGTCGATCGCCATCTCAATATTTCTCCACCAGCACGTCGGTATAAAGCTCTTCGGGTTCGGGTTCGGGTGTGTTCTCGGCGAAATCGGCCGCCTCGTTCACCTGCCGGCGGATCTCGCTCTCGACCGCCTTCAGCTCGTCTTCCTTCACCCCCTCCGCCTCGAGCAGCTTCTTGACGTGTTCGATCGGGTCGGACTTGTCCCGCACCGACTGCACTTCCTCGCGGCTGCGATACTTGGCCGGATCGGACATGGAATGACCACGATAGCGATAGGTCTTCATTTCGAGGATGATCGGCCCCTTGCCCGCGCGCACCCAGGCGAGCGCTTCCTCCGCCGCCCCGCGTGCGGCTAGCACGTCCATTCCGTCGATCTGGAGACCGGGGATGCGGAAGCTTTCGCCGCGGCGGAAGAGTTGGTCCTCGGATGAAGCGCGGTTGACCGAGGTGCCCATGGCATATTGGTTGTTTTCGATCACGAAGATCACCGGCAGCTTCCACAGCTCGGCCATGTTGAAGGCTTCGTAAACCTGGCCCTGATTTGCCGCGCCGTCACCGAAATAGGCAAGGCAGACGCCGCCGTCGTCATTATATTTGTGCGCGAAGCCAAGGCCGGCGCCGAGCGACACCTGCGCGCCCACGATGCCGTGCCCGCCGTAGAACTTATGCTCCACGCTGAACATGTGCATCGAGCCGCCCTTGCCCTTGGAAATGCCGGCGGCACGACCGGTAAGCTCGGCCATCACATCCTTTGGCGGGATGCCGCACAACAGCATGTGGCCATGATCGCGGTAGCCGGTGATGACGCTGTCCTTGTCGGTCAGCGCCGATTGCAGCCCGACGGCGACCGCCTCCTGGCCGATATACAGGTGGCAGAAACCACCGATCAGGCCGAGGCCGTAAAGCTGCCCGGCCTTCTCCTCGAACCGGCGGATCAGCAGCATGTCGTGATAGAATTGGAGCAGTTCGTCCTTCGAAGCCTTGTATGGCTGCGGCTCTGCCGGGCGTTCGCGGTTCGGCGTCGCGGGCGGGGCGCTGCGGGCTTTCATGCTCCGTGCGGGGGCTTTTGCCACGTTTGAAAAGACCTCGTTTTCCTTGGGGAAGAGCGACGCCTATAGTCTCGCAGGCCCCGCGCGCGCAATCCGCGCCGTGCCGAGAAGGTTGGCTATCGCCCGGTTCAGGCGAAGCATCGTTGCGCGGCGGGATCGTGCGCCTTAATCGACAGGTAATGGCCGTCCCGACCCATCCGCTGCGCATCGCCAATTTTCGCGCTTATTGGTGTTCGCGCCTCGCCGGCACGATCGGCACCAGTGCGCAGGCGATCATCATCGGCTGGCAAGTCTATGGCATCGCGCGTGAAACCATGGATATCAAGCGGGCCGCGTTCCTGCTCGGAATGATGGGGTTGGCACAGTTTCTGCCGCTGTTCTTCCTCACGCCGGTGGTAGGGCTGGTCGCCGATACGTTCGACCGGCGCTGGGTCGTGCGCTTCACCACATTGCTGCTGATCTTCGTTTCGGCGATGCTGGGTATGCTGACCTGGCTGGGGGCGCTGACACTGCCAGCGCTGTTCTTTGCCGCCGTGCTGCTGGGCGTGGCGCGCGCCTTTTCGGGGCCGGCCTATTCGGCGCTCGCCCCGAACCTCGTGCCGCGAGAAACCCTGCCCACCGCGATCGCGATTTCCTCGATCGCATGGCAGGTGGGCACGATCGCGGGCCCGAGCCTTGGCGGCCTGCTTTATGCGATCCATCCTGATGTCGCCTATGGCTGCGTCTCGATCCTGTACCTCGTGGCGCTGATCGGCATCTTCCTGATCGGCCGCGTCCCGCAACCGCCGGCGCAGACCGATCGGCACCCGATCGCGCGCGTGCTGGACGGCTTCGCCTATGTGAAGCGCAATCGGCTGGTTCAGGCGACGATCACGCTCGATCTCTTCGTCGTGCTGCTGGCTGGAGCGACGGCGCTGCTGCCGATCTACGCTCGCGATATCCTGCACGTCGGCGCAACCGGTCTGGGCGTGCTTGCGGCGGGAATGGGCATCGGCGCGGCGGTGACGGCGATCTGGTTCTCTTTCCGCCCGATGCGCCATGATGTCGGCCGAAAGATGCTGTTGGCCGTTATGGTGTTCGCGCTGGCGATCCTGATCTTCGGCATCTCGACGAGCTTCATCATCAGCTTCCTCGCGCTGATCGTCGCCGGGGGTGCGGATATGGTGTCGGTCTATGTCCGCTCGTCGCTGATCCAGCTCCACACGCCGGATGCGATGCGTGGGCGGGTGAATGCGGTCAGCCAACTCACGATCTCGGCGTCTAACGAGCTTGGGGAGGCGGAGAGCGGGCTGATGGCTTCTATCCTCGGGCCGGTTGGTGCCGTGGTGTTCGGCGGTATCAGCGCGATAGTCATCACCCTGTTATGGTCCCGGCTGTATCCGGAACTGAAGCTCGCCAAGACGTTTGATCCACCTGACGCTGCGGGACAGGATGTGCCGCGGCCCCATGGAGTAGCGCAGTCATGAAAGCCAATACGATCCTGGAGACGATCGGCAACACTCCGCATGTCCGCATGCAGCGGCTGTTCCCGGATGCCGAGGTGTGGATCAAGTCCGAACGCTCCAACCCCGGCGGCTCGATCAAGGATCGTATCGCGCTCGCGATGATCGAGGCGGCCGAGCAGGACGGGCTGCTCAAGCCTGGCGGCACGATCATCGAGCCGACCAGCGGCAACACTGGTATCGGGCTGGCGATGGTTGCGGCGGTCAAGGGCTACAAGCTGGTGCTGGTGATGCCGGAGAGCATGAGCATCGAGCGCCGCCGCCTGATGCTTGCCTACGGCGCGACGTTCGATCTCACCCCGCGCGAAAAGGGCATGAAGGGGGCGATCGAGCGCGCGCTGGAACTCGTCCAGCAGACACCTGGCGCGTGGATGCCGCAACAGTTCGACAATCCGGCGAACATCGACGTGCACGTCCGCACCACCGCCCAGGAAATCCTGAAGGATTTTGCCGATGCGCCGATCGACGTGATCGTCACGGGCGTCGGCACGGGCGGCCACATCACCGGCGTTGCGGAAACGCTGAAGAAAACATGGCCGAAGCTGAAGGTGTTCGCGGTCGAGCCGAGCGCCTCGCCGGTGATCGGCGGCGGTCAGCCGGGGCCGCACCCGATCCAGGGCATCGGGGCCGGCTTCATTCCCACCAACCTCCATACCCAGTCGATCGATGGGGTGATCGCGGTGGAGGCGGATGCCGCGAAGAACATGGCTCGTCGCTCCGCGCGCGAGGAAGGCCTGCTGGTCGGCATTTCCTCGGGCGCGACGCTGGCGGCGATCGCGCAGAAACTGACCGAGCTGCCCGCAGGATCGCGCGTGCTCGGCTTCAACTACGATACCGGCGAGCGCTATCTTTCCGTGCCGGATTTCCTGCCGGAAGCCTGACGCCAGCCTCCATGACCCGCCGCCCACCGCTGCTTCACGCGATCCTGGCGCTGATCGCGGTGGGGGCGCTCGTGCTGCCGCTGGCGGTGGTGATCGGCACGCGTGCGCCAGCTTCCTGTCGTCATGCGAAGGCCCCGCGTCGCGTGATGACTCCGACCGAATTGCCTCCGGTCGAGCCGGTAAAGCTGCAGGCGCTCTCGCCAGACGACGCGCGCGCCTATAACTCGGCTATTCCGTTCGCCAGCGGGCCGAAGCCCGCGGCGCGCCCCTTCGCGTTCGTCGGCCTTGCCGCCGATCTTGCGCGCGCGACCGATTGCCTCGCCGCCGCCGCCTATTACGAGGCGGGCGACGATGCCGTCGGCGAGCGCGCGGTGGTGCAGGTGGTGCTCAACCGGCTGCGCCATCCCGCCTTTCCAAAGACGGTCTGCGGCGTCGTCTTCCAGGGAGCGGAGCGTTCGACCGGCTGCCAGTTCACCTTCACCTGCGATGGCGCGCTGGGGCGCGTGCCGTCTGAAAGTGCGTGGCGCCGGGCGCGGCAACTGGCGACCGCCGCGCTGCACGGCGCGGTCTATCGTCCGGTCGGATATGCCACGCATTATCACACTGACTGGGTGGTCCCTTACTGGAGTGCCAGCCTGGACAAGATCGCCGCCGTACACACTCACCTGTTCTTCCGCTGGACCGGCTGGTGGGGCACACCCCCGGCGTTCGGCCGCGCCTGGAGCGGCAACGAACCACTTATCATAAAGCTCGCGGATTTGTCCGAGGCGCACCGCGCGGGAGCGGGGCCGCCTGAAGACGGGGCGGCGGGGGATGCCGCGCGCTACACCGGCCGCATTCCGCCGCCGCTCGCCGACGATCCTGACGTGTTCCTTGTGCGGTTCGCGGCGGACCAGTCAGCGCAATTCCCCGTGATCGCGCGCGCGGCCTGCGGCGATCGGGCGAAATGCCGCGTAATGCTGTGGACCGATCCGGCCAAGGCGGGTCATGCGTTGCCGCTGACACTTGCGGAAATAGCGGCGATGTCTTTCAGTTATATCCGGGACACGCCCTCCGGGCTTGATCGCGCGCTGTGGAATTGTGAGGAGTTCGAGGGCCGTACGCCGTGCATGAAGCGGCAGTCGCTGCGGCTGCCCGCGGTCGCGCCAGCGGAGGCCGCGCCACCGCTATGGGGAGTGGCGGAGTTGAGCGGCGTCCGGCGCAAGGCGCCAGCGATCGACGACGGCGCGCTTGCCAACCAGCATTGAGCGCCCGATCGGGAAGCCCCCCCGCGGGCGTTCAGGCGGAATATTTGTCGCAGGTAGAGCGCGGCGCGGCCGGTGTCGGGTTGTAGATCTGCGCATAATCGCGCTTGTCGCTGCGCACGACGAATGAAGCGACATAATGGATACGCGGGATGCCGACGAAATACGCGGTGACGAGCGGCTTGTATTTGAAATTCAGCTCGACGAACATCACGCCGGCGCCGGACGGCGCGTTGACCAGCGCGGTGGGATCGCCCATCCCGGAGGGCGCCGGTGTTCCCTGGTTGCCGCTCGTCGCATCGGTCCCGGCGGCGGCCGAGGTGGTGCCGTAGGATGAATCGTATCCGGTGCCGCTCATTAACCCGACACAGCGTTGCCAGTGGATACGCTGCGTGGGGGCGCTATCATAGCTCTGCTGGACGTTTTCGAGGCTGGAGATGATGATCCGCCCGTTGCTCGTCAGGCCGATGCCGGAGCCCTGCACGCGTGCCGCCTGCAGCACGTCGTTGATGTCCCACTCGCGGATCTGCTGGATCGAGAGCGGGCTGGTAAGGCCGACGCGTGAGGCGTTGTCCGCCAGATTCAGTGCGATCTGGTTGACCCGCAGGTTCGCCAGCGCGAGATTCCCCGCCTCGAGCGCATACATCCCCATGCCGAGAACGAGCGGCATCGAAAATGCGAACTCGAGCAGCGCCAGCCCGCTGGTATCGCTGGCAAGGCGGTGAAGCAGCGCGCGGGCGCCGCGCGGTCGGGGAGCGGTCAGATGCATATGGTGGCCTGTGTCGGTTGAACCTGGGTGGCGTAGGGCTGGTTCTTCAGGAACGTCATCGCGCTGATCGTCAGCGTAGACGGCCAGCCGATCAGCGAAGCGACCGGAAACAGCCGTGGATAGGTGACGGTCATCGTATACATCGTGGCGTCGTTCGCGCCGCCCTGGCCCGTCGCGCCGGGATCGGCATCCCACGCCTTGTTGCCGTTGATGTCGGTATAGCATTCGCCGGGATCGCGCACGCCGTTGCCGTTCGTGTCGATGAACGGCTCAGGCGCCGCTGCGCCGAAATAGGCGTAGCTCTTGCGGGACGAGGCGAATGTCGCCGCGGGCGCGATATATTGCACCATCGACGTCACTTTGGCATCGAGCGCGGCGGTGTTCTGCGCATTGCCCTGGATCGTCGCGTCACGCGCGGCCTTCTGTACCGCGCCGGTCAGCACCGACTGGACGTAGCCCTGATAGAGCATGTCCCCCAGGCCCATCAGCAGGATCAGCATGACCGGCGCGACCAGCGCGAATTCCACGATGGTCACGCCGCGCCGGTCCCGGCTCAGGCGGCGGAACAGCGCGATCATTGCGAAAGCCTCAGCATGGCCACCTGCTTGGCGATGGTCTGGAACGCCGCCGTCAGCGACGCCGCATCGGTGGCGAAATAGGCGGAGCCGGACGAGGCGCAGGCATTGAGGTTCGCATCGGGCGCCGTCTTCACGCTGACGACGAAGATCGTGACGTTGCGGTTCTTCGCCTCCTGACACGTGGCAAGGAAGCGCGCGTTGTGAACGGTATCGCCGTTCAGCGTGCCGCCGGTCGTCCGCTTGTCATATTGCTCCCATCCCCACATCCCGTAGATGCTGGAATTGGTCGCCATGTTGCCGTCCGTCATGAACACGATGTAGCGGTTCGGCGGATTGCGGTTCGGCCATGCGGTGGTGTCCGACGCGAACAGGCCGGTCGGTGATATCAGGCGCAGGCCCCAGATCATGCCGGTATCGTGATACGTGCCGCCCCACGGCACGAAATCCGACGCATAGACGTAATTGGATACATCGCTGCGGCTCATCGGCTTGATGCGCGACACAGGCTTGCCGCAGACCATGAAGCCGCTCGACAGGTAGGTCAGCTTCGTGTCGGCATAGGCATAATAACCCGTGCTGCTGTTGCCGGGCGCGGCCGTATCGCCCACCGGCGGGCCGCTGCCGCTTTTGGTGATGTTTCCGCTCACGCCGTTGCGGGCATAGATCACGTCGGGCCACATCGGCCGCCAGCGCGTGCTGTCGCTGGTGGGGACGAGATCCGGATCGATGTCGGGCGTCGGGTTGGTCGGGTCGAAGGTGGACGACACGGTCGTGTCACGTTCTTCCAGGCAGCCCTGCCATTTCACCTGCGCGCCGGTGATCTTCGTCGGATCGGTGATCGTGTTCCCGAGCTTCAACTGGCTCGTATCCAGCGACTGATAGCCATAGATCCACGACATGCGGACCGGCTGGGTCGTTACGGTGCACTTGCTGCCGTTGCTGTTCCAGGAGGTGGTATAGACGGTCGCGGTGCCGGCGTTGTAGCCGCTTGCCGGGCTGCGGCCCGCCTGGTTGTTGCACGTCGTTTGCGACACGCCGCTCGTCGTGACCGACGAAGAGCTGCCGTTGTTCACATCACCGGATGGCGACGGTGCGGGCGTCCGCGTGTCGTACGTCCAGTTGTTCACGATATAATCGGGCGACAGCGAGGTCACCGCGCCGCCCGCATTCACCGTGGAAGTGTATGTGACGAAGCCATATCGGATGTGGCTCGACGGATCCATGGTCGACGCCACCGTATCGTAGAAGGTCATCACCGCGCTTTGCAGCGCGGCGATGCGCGATCCGCTCGCCGGCTGAACGTAATAGCCGGTCGTGCCGTCAGGCCGCGTATAGGAAAGGGTGGGCTGGCCGCAGGAATCGGGCTGGTTCGGCGGACACGCCATCGATCCGGTGTTGTCGAGCACGAACATCACGTCGGTATCGGCGGTGTCGTAGCGGGCGGTGCAGTTCACCGTCAGGGCGGAAGGCGCAATGCCGAACATGCCCATCAGCGCCATCGGCACCGTCGCGGAGGCGGTGCCGGCAAGCTGGTTGTCGCTGGTCGGCGATGCGCTGAAGGAGACATTGTTCGTCGTCATCCAGCCGGACGTGAAATTATTCGTGAAGAATGAGGCCGCCTGCGCCTGCGCGTTGCTATCATAGAGATTGTTCGGGGACGAGATCATCGCCTTGCGCCCGGCGAGCACCCCCGCATCGCATGCCTGCTGGAGCCGGACCTTGACGAGATAGAGCCGCGCGGTATCGACCGCGGAGCCTGCGAGGCCCGCCATCGGCACCAGCATCGCCGCCATCAACGCGAGCGTGTTGCCGCGTCGATCACGCCGTAAGCGGTTGAGAAATGTCCCTCGATCTGCTTCTTCAGCACGCATTCGCCCGACCTTAAGCTGTCCCTCCCGGTATCCGGGACCGACGCCATGGACCGGGCACGGCTAATGGCGGCTCAAATGAAATGGTAAACGCGACAGAAATCTTTGGCGTTAACCCTGCCGCCGATCGCCCCGATCGCGCGCTCGCGCTCGGCTACGCCCGCACGGGCGGCGAGACGCTTCACGCGCTGTTCGCGCTGGACGTGACGCTGGCGCGGCTCGCGCTCGGCACGAAGGAGCCGCTGGTGGCGCAGATGCGGCTCACCTGGTGGCACGATGCGCTGCGATCGGCGCAGCCACCCGCGAATCCGATCCTGCGCGCGCTTTCGGCGGTGGACGGCGCGCGGGCGGCGGCGATGGTCGATGGCTGGCAGCTGTTGCTCGATGCTCCCGACGATGCCGCGCTCGCCGGGTTTGCGCACGCGCGCGGTGGCCTGTTCGTGCTGGCCGCCGCCGCGATCCATGCCGACGACCCGGTGGATGCGGCGGGCCGCGGCTGGGCGCTCGCCGATCTCGCGCTGCTCACCGCCGATCCCGCGCTGGCGCGCCGCGCGCGCGCGGCGGCGGCACCGTTGCTGGCGCAGGCGACAGCGCAGCACTGGAGCGCCAGCGGCCGTGCGCTTGGCGCGCTGGCGCATCTCGCGCGTATCGATCTCGATGTGCCGCCCCACGAAGGTGGCGCGAGGCGTGTCGCCCGGCTTGCGTGGCATCGGCTGACCGGGCGCTGATCGCAGGCCGCCGCCCGTTGCGTCTGGCGCGCGAGGCTTTACCATCCCCGGCACCGGGGGGTTTCGATATGTGGCGATATGCGGTGGGCGGCGTGGCGGCGTTGTTGATGGTCGCGGCGGGCTGGGTGCTCTTTCATGGTGATGCGGCGCGCGAGGCGGTGCTGCCGCCGCAGCCTGCGCTGGCGGCATTGCCGCAGGACGATGCCTTGCCCGATGTGCCGGAGGCCAGCGCGCGCACGCGCGAGCAGAAGCGCTTCGATCGCTACGACAAGGATCGCGACGGCAAGGTCACGCGGGAGGAATATCTCGCCTCGCGTCGCAAGGCCTTCGCCAGGCTCGACACCAATGGCGACGGCAAGCTCTCGTTCGACGAATGGGCGATCAAGACGACGACCCGGTTCGGCGGCGCGGATCGTGATCGGTCCGGCGCGCTCGATCGCGCCGAATTCGCCACCACCGCGCCCAAACGCCATCCGAAGCCGAAGTGCGTGTGCGCGGCGGCGCCTGCTGCCCCGCCCGAGGACTAGGCCAGCCAGTCCGCCAGCGCGGTGCGGGCGCGCCCGGTGTAGAGGCGCTTGCGATCGGCTTTTTTGGTCCGGCCCTCGATCGGCGGGAACAGGCCGAAGTTGACGTTCATCGGCTGATAGGTCTCCGCGACCGCGGCGCCGGTGATGTGATGCAGCAGCGCGCCGAGCGCGGTTTCAACCGGCGGCGCGGCGATCGGCCGCCCGCGCAGTTCCGCCGCCGCGAACCGCCCCGCGAGCAGCCCGATGCTCGCGCTCTCGATATAGCCCTCGCAGCCTGTCACCTGCCCGGCGAAGCGGATGTTCGGGCGCGATTTCAGCCGCAGCTCGCCATCGAGCAATTCGGGCGAGCGCAGGAAGGTGTTGCGGTGCAGCCCGCCCAGCCGCGCGAACTCGGCCTGTTCCAGGCCCGGGATGGTGCGGAACAGGCGCACCTGCTCGGCGTGCTTCAGCTTGGTCTGAAAGCCGACGATGTTCCACAATGTTCCGCTGGCATTGTCCTGCCGGAGCTGGACGACGGCATAGGGCCAGCGCCCGGTGCGCGGATCATCGAGGCCGACCGGCTTCATCGGGCCGAAGCGCAGCGTTTCCGCCCCGCGTTCGGCCATCACCTCGATCGGCATGCAGCCCTCGAAATAGGGGACGTTCTCCCAGCCGCGATATTCCGTCTTCTCGCCCGCGATCAGCCCGGCGACGAAGGCTTCATACTGCTCCTTGTCGAGCGGGCAGTTGATGTAATCCTTGCCGTCGCCCTTGTCCCAGCGGCTCTGGAACCATGCCACGTCCATGTCGATCGAGTCGCGGTGGACGATCGGCGCGATCGCGTCGAAGAAAGCGAGCGCGTCCTTGCCCGTTTCCGCGCCGATCGCCTCGGCGAGTGCCGGTGCGGTGAGCGGCCCGGTGGCGATGATCGCCGGTCCGTCCGGCAGGGTATCGATGCGCTCGCGCACGATCGTGATGTTGTCATGCGCCTCGAGCGCGGCGGTGACGCCGGCGGAAAAGCCGTCGCGGTCCACCGCCAGCGCGGACCCGGCGGGAACACGATGCGCATCGCCCTCACGCATCACGAGCGAGCCGAGCGCGCGCATCTCCTGATGCAGCAGCCCCACCGCGTTGCTCTCGGCATCGTCGGAACGGAAGCTGTTCGAACAGACGAGCTCGGCCAGCGCGTCGCCCTGATGCGCCGGGGTCATGTCGCCGCCGCCGCGCATTTCGGACAGGCGGACGCGCAAGCCGGCTTCGGCGAGCTGCCATGCCGCTTCCGATCCGGCGAGGCCGCCGCCGATGATGTGAATGTCGTGGGTCATCGGGGCGCGTTAGCGCCGCACGGCTCGGATCGCCAGCCGCTGGCGCTTCGGTCGCTGCGCGTTACAACATCGCTATGGGGAGAGGATTCGCCGCGGCGCTGGTCGCCGGTGTCAGCTTCATGGTGCCGGTGCTCATGGGATGGAGCGGGCCGGCGATCGTGGCGTGGAAGGGGGCGGGCGTCGCCCTGCTCGCCTTATGGGCAGCGCGCCGGGCCGCCGGCCCCGACGGCCGCCTGATCGCCGCGGTCATGGCGCTCGGCGCGGCGGGGGACGTGCTGCTGGAGGTCGCGGGGCTGGAGACGGGCGCGCTCGCCTTCCTCGCGGGGCATCTGATCGCAGTCGTTCTCTATCGCCGCAACGGTGCGCCGTGGCTTGCGATCCTCGCGGGCGGAATCGCGGTGGCGGGCGCGGCGTCGATGATCCTGCCCGATCCGGGCGTCGTGGCCTATGCGCTTGGCCTTGGCGCGATGGCCGGCGGCGCGAGCAGCGCGCGTTTCCCTCGCGCCATCGTCGCGCTGGGCGCGTGGCTGTTCGTCGTGTCCGATCTGCTGATCTTTGCGCGGCGGGGCGTGCTGGCGCACAGCATGCTGCCGCATCTGCTGGTCTGGCCGACCTATTTCGCCGGGCAGGCATTGATCGCCTGGGGCGTCGTCACGACCTTGACGGGTGATCGACATGACCACCGCGTTCACCATCGGCTATGAGGCCACGACCATGGCCGAATTCCTCGCCGCCCTGCAAGGCGCCGGCGTGCGGCGGGTTATCGACGTGCGCGCGCTGCCGCTGTCCCGCCGGCCCGGTTTCTCGAAATCCCCGCTGAGCGCCGAACTGGCGGGCGTCGGGATCGGCTATGTGCATCTGAAGGCGCTGGGCACGCCCAAGCGCGGCCGCGATGCGGCGAAGAGGGGTGACGTGGAAACACTGCGCGAGGTCTATGAAGGCCAGCTCGCCCTGCCCGAAGCGCAAGCCGCCGCGGCGCAGATGCGCGCGCTGATTCGGGAAGCGCCGTCCGCACTGCTGTGCTTTGAACGCGATCCATGCCATTGCCACCGCACCTTGCTCCTCGCTGCCGAGGGAAGGGATTTCGCCGTGGTCCACCTCGTTCCCGGAGTGATGCAATGACCCGCACGATGACCTTCGACGTGATCTCCGACGTGGTCTGCCCGTGGTGCGTGATCGGGCTGCTGGGGCTGGAGCGCGCGCTCGACGCGACCGGCGACGTCGTGGCGCCGGTGATCCGTCTCCAGCCGTTCGAGCTGAACCCGCACATGCCGCCGGGCGGCCAGGATATCGGCGAGCATCTGCGCGAGAAATATGGCCCGCGCGCGGACGGTGGCGGCGAGGTGCGGGAGCGTATCCGCTCGATGGCCGCCGCGCTGGGGTTCGAGATGGTCCGGCGGCCGGGCGCGCGTATCTACAACACGTTCGACGCGCATCGCCTGATCGAGCATGCGCAGCGCGAGGGCCACGGGTTGGCGGTCGCGCACCTGCTGTTCCGCGCGTATTTCACCGAGGGCCGTGATCCGGGCGACCCGTCGGTACTGATGGATGCGGCGCGCACGGCGGGGCTGGACGCGGGCGCCGCGCGCGGGGTGATCGAAAGCGGCACCTATGCCGCCGAGGTGCGCATCGCCGAGGATGAGTGGCGCGACAACGGCATCACCTCGGTGCCGACGATCATCGTCGACAAACGCTATGTCATCCAGGGCGCGCAGGAGCCCGCCGCCTATGAGCGCGCCATTCGTCGCATCGCGGCGGAGCAGCCGACGCCGGTTGGCTGAGGAGCTGCGGGATTGTCCCGATCGCGCTCGGGACGTTCGGCCCCGGTCAGCTGGAAGCCGCGCGCGGTGCGGGCCGATGCGCCGCGTGGTTGCAGCCGCGCCGCGCTGACCCTAGGGCGTGCGCATGGACGAAGAAGACCCGCTCGGCCCGCTCGACCCCGATTTCGCCGCCGCGTTCGTGCGCGATCTGCGCCGGCCGCCATGCCAGCTTTACCTCATCTCGCCGCCCGATGTGTCGGGCGGGTTCGGCGACCGGCTGGCGCGCGCGCTAGATGCCGGGCCGGTGGCGGCCTTCCAGTTCCGCGTGAAGGACGTGGACCAGCATCAGGCGGCGAAGCTGGCCGAGCCGCTTCAGCGCATCTGCGCGGATCGGGAGGTGGCGTTCATCGTCAACGATTCGATCAGCCTCGCCAGGCGGCTGGGCGCGGACGGGGTGCATCTCGGGCAGGACGATGGCGATCCGCGTGAGGCGCGCACGGCACTTGGCCCGAATGCGCAGATCGGCGTGACCTGCCACGACAGTCGCCATCTCGCGATGGAGGCGGGCGAGGCGGGGGCCGATTATGTGGCGTTCGGCGCCTTCTATCCCACGAATACCAAGGAGGTCCGGCATCACCCGGAGCCGGTGATCCTCTCCTGGTGGTCCGCCCTGTTCGAGCTGCCATGCGTCGCGATCGGCGGGATCACCCCGGCGAACGCGGCGCCGCTGGTGGCGGCGGGCGCTGACTTCGTGGCGGTCAGCAACGCCATATGGGGCGGAGACGAGGCGGCGGCGGTGCGCGCGTTCGCCGGGGTGCTGGGCGCGGCCTGACCTTCCGCCGTCTTGCCGGACGACGCTTGTCACGCTAGATCGCGCGGCATCGGAGCCGGCAACGGCTCCTCGCGCTCTTTCAAACAGGTCAAGATCCATGAAGATCAGCGGCGTGGACATCCGTCCCGGCAATATCATCGAATATGAAGGCGGCATCTGGCGCGCCGTGAAGATTCAGCACACCCAGCCCGGCAAGGGCGGCGCCTATATGCAGGTGGAGCTGAAAAACCTGCGCGACGGGCGCAAGAACAACGTCCGCTTCCGCTCCGCCGAGACGGTCGAGCGCGTGCGGCTCGATACCAAGGATTTCCAGTTCCTGTTCGCCGAGGGCGACGGGCTCGTCTTCATGGACAAGGACACCTACGATCAGGTGACGCTGCCGCGTGATCTGCTCGGCGATGCCGCCGCCTTCCTGCAGGACGGGATGGACGTGGTGATGGAGCTTTACGACGAAGAGCCGATCAGCGTGCAATTGCCCGATACGATCGAGGCGACGATCGTCGAGGCCGATGCGGTGGTGAAGGGGCAGACCGCCTCGTCCAGCTACAAGCCCGCGATCCTCGACAATGGCGTGCGCATCATGGTGCCGCCGCATATCGCCAGCGGCACCCGCATCGTGGTCGACGTGTACGAGCAGACCTACGTCCGCCGCGCCGACTGATTTGAAGTTTGCCCCTCCCGCCGGCGGGAGGGGGGAGTAAGTTACAATGCCATCCCATTCCGGTCTGTTCACTGTGGTCGAGCGCGCCGCGCGCAAGGCCGCGCCGCGCCTGCGCCGCGATTTCAACGAGGTGCAGCAGCTTCAGGTGAGCCGCAAAGGGCCGGCCGACTTCGTCTCGATGGCCGATCAGCGTGCCGAGCAGACCATTTATGAGGAGCTGTCCAAGGCGCGGCCCGACTGGGGCTTCGTGATGGAGGAGCGCGGCGAGATCGCCGGCGATCCGAACAAGCCGCGCTTCATCGTCGATCCGCTCGACGGCACCTCTAACTTTCTCCACGGCATCCCGCATTTCGCCATCTCGATCGCGGTCGAGGAGCCGATAACGAATGGCAAGCGGGAGGTGACGACGGCGCTCGTCTATCAGCCGCTGACCGATGAGAGCTTCTGGGCGGAGAAGGGGCGCGGCGCCTGGGTGCAGTCCGAGCGGCTGCGCGTTTCGGCGCGGCGGGATCTGTCCGACGCGCTGGTCGCCACCGGCATCCCGTTCATGGGGCATGGCGATTTCGTCCAGTGGACGCGCATCTTCGGCGCGGTCGCGCCGCAGGTGGCCGGCATCCGCCGGCTCGGCTCGGCCGCGCTGGATCTTGCCTGGGTGGCGGCCGGGCGGTTCGACGCTTATTGGGAAAGTGATCTCAATATCTGGGATGTCGCCGCCGGGATGTTGCTGGTGAAGGAAGCGGGCGGCTTCGTCACGGATTTCCGCGGGGGTGATCGCCCGATCGAACGCAACGAATATCTTGCCGCCAATGATGCGCTTCATTCGAAGCTGCACAAGCTGGTTGCCGGCGCGCTGCGCTAGGATCGGTCGCGAATTTTTCGTTCCGTGCGCGGAGCATGTGGCGGAAATCGCGGGAAAACCGTGTAGTTGCGATTCATTCTCACCGCTGCGGCGCTTGCCGGGGCGAACCCATCCGCCTAAAGCGCCTCCATTAGTTTTCGCACATGCGAGATGCCCGTGGTCGACCTGTCACAATATCTGCCGATCCTTCTGTTTCTCGGCGTCGCGCTCGTGCTTTCCAGCGCGTTCGTGTTCCTGCCGATGATCGTCGCACGCCTGACGGGCGCGCATAATCCGACGCCCGAAAAGCTTTCGGAATATGAGTGCGGCTTTCCTGCGTTTGAGGATTCGCGCGCGCAGTTCGACGTGCGTTTCTATCTCGTCGCGATCCTGTTCATCATCTTCGATCTGGAGGCCGCGTTCCTCTATCCGTGGGCGGTGAGCGTGTTCTCGCTCGGCTGGACGGCGTGGATCAGCATGATGATCTTCATTGGCGAGCTTGCGCTCGGCCTTGCCTATGCCTGGAAGAAGGGGGCGTTGGATTGGGAATGAGCATCTCCAGCCCGGTCGAACTGCTGCGTGATCCCAGCGGGCAGGCCGTCGTGCCGCCCGATCAGGGGTTCTTCGATGGCCTGAACGGCGAACTCACCGACAAGGGGTTTCTCGTCACCTCGACGGAGGAGCTGTTCCAGTGGGCGCGGACCGGCAGCCTGTGGTGGATGACGTTCGGCCTCGCGTGCTGCGCGGTCGAGATGATCCATGTCAACATGCCGCGTTACGATCTGGAGCGGTTCGGCGCCGCGCCGCGCGCGTCGCCGCGCCAGTCGGACGTGATGATCGTGGCGGGCACGCTCTGCAACAAGATGGCGCCGGCGCTCCGCAAGGTCTACGATCAGATGTCGGAGCCGAAATACGTCATCTCGATGGGCAGCTGCGCCAACGGCGGCGGCTATTATCACTACAGCTACAGCGTAGTCCGCGGCTGCGACAGGATCGTGCCGGTGGACATATATGTCCCCGGCTGCCCGCCGACCGCTGAAGCGCTGCTCTATGGCATCATGCAGCTCCAGCGGAAGATCCGCCGCAGCGGGAGCATCGAGCGATGAGGGCGCCGGCGCCGGCATTTGCGGCCGATCTGAACGGCGCGACGATTGATGCGGCGCGGGCGGCGCTCGGTTCCGCGCTGCTCGATGCGCGCGACGCGGTGGGCGAGGTTTCGCTTTTCGTGACACGCGAGGGGCTTGTCGACGCAATGATCGCGCTGCGCGACACGACGGGGCTAGAATATCAGCAGCTCATGGAAATCGCCGGGGTTGATTTTCCGGACCGTGAGGAGCGGTTCGAAGTCGTCTACTGCCTGCTCTCGCTGACGCGCAATCACCGCATCCAAATACATGTTTCAGCGACCGAAGACGCGCCTGTGCCGTCGGTCACCGACATCTGGCCGGTCGCCGGCTGGCTCGAGCGGGAAGTGTACGACATGTACGGTGTGCTGTTCGCGGGGAATCGCGATCTGCGCCGCATCCTTACCGACTATGGTTTCCGTGGCCATCCCCAGCGCAAGGATTTTCCGCTCTCGGGCTTCGTCGAGCTGCGATATTCCGAAGAGGCGAAGCGCGTCGTCTATGAGCCCGTTCAACTGGCGCAGGATTTCCGGACGTTCGATTTCATGAGCCCATGGGAGGGCGCGGAATATGTGCTGCCGGGCGACGAGAAGGGCAGGCTGCCAGAAGCCAAGGGCGCGCCCACGGCGCTGAATGCCGACCAGATCGCCAAGGCTGACGCCGCCGAATCCGGCAAGGCGCAACCGGCGGCCACGCCGAAATCCACCCAGTGGCCCGCCGAAACGGGGGCAGGCAAGCCGCATCCGAATGCGGCCGAAGACAAGGGAGCGGAGAAGTGACCGACACCCTGACGACCGATCCCGCGCTCGAAAAGATGCTGCACGAAACGGATGCCGCGCACCCCGACGCGGGCGATGTCGCGATCCAGAATTACACGATCAACTTCGGCCCACAGCATCCGGCGGCGCACGGCGTGCTGCGTCTTGTCATGGAACTGGACGGCGAGATCGTCGAACGTGTCGATCCGCATATCGGTCTGCTCCATCGCGGCACGGAAAAGCTGATCGAATACAAGACTTACGCCCAGGCGCTGCCTTATTTCGACCGGCTCGATTATTGCTCCCCGCTGGGCATGGAGCACAGCTTCGTGCTCGCGGTAGAAAAGCTGCTCGATCTGGAGGTGCCGGCCCGCGCGCAGTATCTGCGGACCTTCTTCGCCGAACTGACCCGCATCTCTAACCATATGCTGAACCTGGGTTCGCATGTGATGGACGTCGGCGCGATGACGCCGAACCTGTGGCTGTTCGAAATCCGCGAGGATTGCCTGAACTTCTTCGAGCGAGCGTCCGGCGCCCGGATGCACTCGAACTATTTCCGGCCCGGCGGCGTCCATCAGGATGTGCCGCTCAAGCTGCTGACCGACATCGCGGACTGGCTCGACACGCGCCTGCCGCGCCTGTTCGAGGATGCGATCAGCCTCGTCGCGGACAATCGCATCTTCAAGCAGCGCAACGTCGATATCGCGACGGTCAGCCGTGACGATGCGATCAAATGGGGCTTCTCCGGCCCGATGATCCGGGGCTCCGGCATCCCGTGGGATCTGCGCAAGTCGCAGCCCTACGATGCCTATGCGAAGATGGATTTCGAGGTGCCGGTCGGCACGCGCGGCGATTGCTATGACCGGTTCATGGTCCGTGTTGAGGAAGTGCGCCAGTCCGCGCGGATCATGCGGCAGTGCCTCAACGATATGCCGGACGGGCCGGTCGCGAGTTTGGATCGCAAAGTGGTGCCGCCGAAGCGCGCCGAGATGAAAAGCTCGATGGAAGCGCTCATCCACCACTTCAAGCTCTATACCGAGGGCTATCACGTCCCCGCCGGCGAAGTGTATGTCGCGACCGAAAGCCCGAAGGGCGAGTTCGGCGTATATCTCGTTTCCGACGGATCGAACAAACCCTATCGCTGCAAGATCCGCCCGACCGCGTTCAGCCATCTCCAGGCGATGGACATGATGTGCAAGGGCCACATGCTTGCGGATACGACCGCCATTCTCGGCGCGATGGATATCGTCTTTGGTGAATGTGATCGTTAATGGCTGACGCACCAGAAATTCCAGATGAGGCAGAGGTCCGCGCGCGCTGGGGCGCGTTCGCCTGGACCGAGGAGAATGCGAAGAAGCGGGACGAGATCCTCGCGCGCTACCCCAAGGGGCGCGAACAATCCGGCTCGATCCCGCTGCTCGATCTCGCTCAGCGACAGGTCGGCGCGGAGACTGATACGCAAGGGTGGCTGCCGATCCCGGTGATCGAGTTCGTCGCGCGCGAGATCGGCGTGCCTTACATGCGCGTGCTGGAGGTCGCCAGCTTCTACACGATGTTCAACCTGGCGCCGGTTGGCCGGTTCCATGTGCAGGTGTGCGGCACTACGCCCTGCATGTTGCGTGGCTCGGACGATGTGTTTGGGGCTTGCAAGAACAAGGGGCTCATCAAGGGCAAGACCACGCCCGATGGCCTGTTCACGCTAACCGAGGTGGAATGCATGGGCAATTGCTCGTCCGCCCCGATGGTGCAGGTCAATGACGACAATTACGAAGATCTGGATTACGATCGCACGATCGCCATTCTCGAGGCGCTGGAGCGTGGCGAACAGCCAAAGACCGGAACGCAGGAGCCGGGCCGCCATACCGTGGAGCCGCTGGGCGGCCCGACCACGCTGACCGCGATGGTGAGCGAGAACCACGATTACCGGCCCGAGTGGGGGAATGCCGCATGAGCGCGATCACCTCGCTGACCGACAAGGATCGCATCTTCACCAATCTCTACGGCTATCAGTCGTGGCGGCTCGATGCCGCGCGGGTGCGTGGGGATTGGGACAATACCAAGGCGCTGCTCGACCTCGGGCAGGACAAGATCATCGACGTCATCAAGGCGTCCGGCCTGCGCGGGCGCGGCGGGG
Organism: Sphingomonas sp. TX0543; assembly: GCF_048565505.1. Lineage (NCBI taxonomy): Bacteria > Pseudomonadati > Pseudomonadota > Alphaproteobacteria > Sphingomonadales > Sphingomonadaceae > Sphingomonas > Sphingomonas sp. TX0543. Next base: position 2,916,477 of record NZ_JBLZUS010000002.1, on the reverse strand, counting down.
CGGGCTTCCCCACGGGCATGAAATGGTCGTTCATGCCAAAGGAGCCGCGCGCCGATCGCCCGAGTTTCCTCGTCATCAACGCCGACGAATCCGAGCCTGGATCGTGCAAGGATCGCGAAATCATCCGCCACGATCCGCACAAGCTGATCGAGGGCGCATTGGTCGCTGGCTTCGCGATGCGCGCGCGGGCGGCCTATATCTACATCCGCGGCGAATATATCCGCGAGGCTGAGACGCTGTTCGCCGCCGTGGCAGAGGCTTATGACGCCGGGCTGATCGGCAAGAACGCGGCCGGCTCCGGCTATGATTTCGACGTGTTCGTCCATCGCGGTGCAGGCGCCTATATCTGCGGTGAGGAAACCGCGATGCTGGAAAGCCTGGAGGGCAAGAAGGGCCAGCCTCGCCTGAAGCCGCCGTTCCCGGCCGGCGCGGGCCTTTATGGCTGCCCCACAACGGTGAATAACGTGGAGAGCATCGCGGTCGCGCCGACGATCCTGCGACGCGGGGCGGAATGGTTCTCCAGTTTCGGAAACGAGAACAACAAGGGCACCAAGCTCTTCCAGATCAGCGGCCATGTCGAAAAGCCATGCGTGGTGGAGGAGGCGATGAGCGTCTCCTTCCGCGAACTGATCGAGAAGCATTGCGGCGGCATCCGCGGCGGGTGGGATAATCTTCTCGCGGTGATCCCCGGCGGCTCCTCGGTGCCGTTGGTGCCGGCGAAGGAGATCATGGACTGCCCGATGGATTTCGATGGGCTGAAAGCGGTCGGCTCCGGCCTCGGCACCGCCGCTATCATCGTCATGGACAAATCCACCGACGTGATTCGCGCGATCAGCCGGCTTTCGTATTTCTACAAGCATGAAAGCTGCGGCCAGTGCACGCCGTGCCGTGAAGGGACCGGCTGGATGTGGCGCGTGATGGAGCGCCTGCGCACCGGCGATGCCGACATCGGCGAAATCGACATGCTTCAGCAAGTGACCAAGCAGGTGGAGGGCCACACGATCTGCGCGCTGGGCGATGCTGCCGCGTGGCCGATCCAAGGTCTTATCCGCCATTTCCGCCCCGAACTGGAACGTCGCATCAACGAGCGTAAGGGCGGCGATGCCGTCCGCATGCAGGAAGCTGCCGAATAATGCCCAAGGTCAAAGTCGACGGCGTAGAGATCGAGGTGCCGCAGGGCGCCACCGTGCTGCAGGCGTGTGAGCTTGCCGGCAAGGAGATCCCGCGCTTCTGCTATCATGAACGGCTCTCGATCGCGGGCAATTGTCGCATGTGCCTGGTCGAGGTGAAGCCCGGGCCGCCCAAGCCGCAGGCCTCTTGCGCGCTGCCGGCGGCGGACAATCAGGAAATTTTCACCAACACGCCGATGGTGAAGAACGCCCGCGAGGGCGTGATGGAATTTCTGCTTATCAACCACCCGCTCGATTGCCCGATCTGCGATCAGGGCGGCGAGTGCGATCTGCAGGATCAATCGATCGCTTATGGCCGTGGATCCTCGCGCTTTCATGAAAACAAGCGCGCGGTTACTGAGAAATACATGGGGCCGATCGTCAAGACGGTGATGACCCGTTGTATCCAGTGCACACGCTGCATCCGTTTTGCGGAGGAAGTGGCCGGCGTCGAGGAAATCGGCGCGCTTTACCGCGGCGAAAACATGCAGATCACCTCCTATCTGGAGGAGGCTGTCACCAGCGAGCTTTCCGGCAATGTGGTCGATCTGTGCCCTGTCGGCGCGCTCACCTCGAAGCCCTACGCGTTCGAGGCGCGCCCTTGGGAACTGAGGAAGACGCTTACCATCGACGTCATGGATGCGGTCGGCACCAACGTCCGCCTCGACAGCCGTGGCCGGCAGGTGCTGCGCTGCGTGCCGCGTATCAACGAGGACGTGAACGAGGAGTGGGCGACCGACAAGACGCGCCATGCGGTCGATGGGCTTGTGCGTCGCCGGCTCGATCGCCCGTTCGTGCGGCGCGACGGCAAGCTCGTGGAGGCGAGCTGGGACCAGGCGTTCGCGGCAATCGCAGACGTGACGAAGGAAGCAGGCGACAGCATAGCGATCGTTGCCGGCGATCTGATCGATTGCGAGACGATGTTCGCGGCCAAGGCGCTGGCGAAGTCGTTGGGTTCGTCGCTGCTCGAAGGCCGACAAACGGGAATGGACTACGATACGTCCAGCCTCGCGGCGGTGAATTTCAACAGCACGATCGCGGGAGTCGAGACGGCGGACGCGATCCTGCTGGTCGGCACCAACCTGCGCTGGGAAGCCAGCCTCGTGAACACCCGTGTTCGCAAGGCGATCAAGAAAGGCGCGAAGGTGTTTGCGGTCGGGCCTGAAACCGACCTTACCTACAAGGTCGAATGGCTGGGAGATGATCTGGGTGTGCTGGGCAAGTTGCCCGAAACACTGACCCAGACGTTCGCGAAGGCCGCTCGGCCGATGGTAATCGTTGGCGGCGGCGCGATGAAGGGCGCGCATGGCGCCGCGCTGGCGTTGATCGAGCCGCTTGGTCTCATCAAGGATGGCTGGAATGGTTTCAACGTCGTCCATATGGCAGCCAGCCGGATGGGCGGGCTGATGCTTGGTTATGCGCAGAAGGGCGGAATCTCCGACCTTTATGGCGCGAAGCTCTCCTTCTTCCTCGGTGCGGATGAGTGCGACTTCGGCAGGTTCGGGGGGTTCAAGGTCTATATCGGTCACCATGGTGACGCCGGTGCGCATCATGCGGATGTCGTGCTGCCGGGCGCAAGCTACGCCGAGAAGTCGGGTACTTGGGTTAACCTCGAAGGTCGCGTGCAGCGCGGCGAGCGTGCGGTGTTTCCGCCCGGCGATGCGCGTGAGGATTGGACGATCCTGCGCGCTCTTTCCGAGAAGCTCGGCAAGACACTGCCGTTTGACACGCTGGAAGAACTTCGGGCGGCGATGGCCGTGGACTGCCCCGATCTGGCGAACACTGGCCTGGTGACATTCCCGTGGAACCCGCCCGCGCTGACGGCACAGGCGGAAGGCGTGCTGGCCGGTTATCCGATAAAGGATTTCTACCTCACCAACGCCATCTGCCGGGCGTCACCGACGATGCAGCGCTGCTCGGCCGAGCTTGTGCATGGCGAGACCTTCGCGGAGGCGGCGGAGTGACCGAGTTTTTCCAGAACTTCAATTTTCTCGGAATCCCGGCATTGCACGTGGCGATGAGCTACGAGTGGGCATGGTTTCTCGCGACCATCATCGGAATTCTCGTCATCGCGCTTCCGCTGATGTTGGCCGTGGCGATGATCATCTACGCCGATCGCAAGATCTGGGCGGCGATGGCGCTGCGGCGTGGCCCGAACGTGGTGGGGCCGTTCGGTCTGCTCCAGTCGTTCGCGGACGGGTTGAAAGTCTTCCTTCAGGAAACGATCGTTCCGGCGGCGGCCAATCGCGGCCTATTCATTCTGGCGCCGATCATCACGTTCACGGTGGCGCTGATCGTGTGGGCGGTGGTGCCGTTTCAGGTTGGCGTGGTGCTGGCCGATATCAATGTCGGATTGCTCTATGTGCTCGCAGCGTCGTCGCTGGGGGTATACGGCATCATCCTGGCCGGCTGGTCGTCCAACTCGAAATATCCGTTCTTCTCGGCGATCCGCGCGGCGGCGCAGATGGTTAGCTACGAAGTCGCAATCGGCTTTATCCTGATCTCGATCGTGATGTGGGCGGGTACGTTCAACCTGACCGGCATCGTTGAGGCGCAGCGAGGCGTATTGGGGACGCCGATCAACGGCTTCTTCCTCAATCCCTTGCTGTTCCCGATGGCGGTGATGTTCCTCATCTCCTCGCTGGCGGAGACGCAGCGCGCGCCGTTCGATCTGACCGAGGCGGAAAGCGAACTGGTCGCAGGCTATCAGACCGAATATTCGTCGATGAGCTTCGCGCTCTATTGGCTCGGTGAATATGCCAACGTGATCCTGATGTGCACGCTGAACGCCACCCTGTTCTGGGGCGGGTATCTGCCGCCGCTGGATTGGGCGCCGCTATATGCCGTGCCGGGGATCATCTGGTTGTTCGCCAAGATCCTGTTCTTCTTCTTCGTGTTCAGCTGGGTGAAGGCGACGGTTCCGCGCTATCGCTACGACCAGCTGATGCGGCTGGGCTGGAAGGTTTTCCTGCCGGTTTCGCTGTTCTGGGTGTTCCTCGTTTCCGGTGTCCTGATGTGGCAGCGGGTAGGGTTTTGACGATGGGTATCGCGTCGACGATCAAGGCCTTCACGCTCTGGGAGTTCGTGAAGGCGCACGCCTTGACCTTGAGGTATTTTTTCAAGGCGAAGGCCACGATCAACTATCCGTTCGAGCGCAATCCGGTTTCCCCGCGCTTCCGTGGCGAACATGCGCTGCGCCGCTATCCGAACGGCGAGGAGCGTTGCATCGCGTGCAAATTGTGCGAGGCGGTCTGCCCCGCGCAGGCGATCACCATCGAGGCCGAGCCGCGCGACGACGGCAGCCGCCGCACCACGCGCTACGACATCGATATGACGAAGTGCATCTATTGCGGCCTCTGCCAGGAGGCGTGCCCGGTCGACGCGATCGTCGAGGGGCCGAACTATGAGTTCGCGACCGAGACGCGCGAGGAACTGATCTACGACAAGGCCAAGCTGCTCGACAACGGTGACCGTTGGGAGCGCGCGATCGCGGCCAATCTTGCCGCCGATGCGGCATACAGGTAGGCGCGCAGTGCATTCGGGGGCTTTCATGATTCTGACGGAGAACGGCCGGTGATACAGGCCTTCGCCTTCTATCTTTTTGCGATCGTCGTGCTGCTTTCGGGCGCGATGACGATCTCGTCGCGCAACCCGGTCCATTCGGTGCTCTGGCTGATCCTCGCGTTCTTCAACGCGGCGGGGCTGATGGTGCTGGTCGGCGCCGAGTTTATCGCGATGCTGCTCGTCATCGTCTATGTCGGCGCGGTCGCGGTGCTGTTCCTGTTCGTCGTGATGATGCTCGATATCGATTTCACCGAGCTGCGCGCCGGGTTCGTCCGTTATGCGGCGATCGGGCTGGCGCTCGCGGTGGCGCTGGTTTGCGAGATACTGATCGGCATCGGCGCGTGGAGCGCCGGGGGGATCGATCTCGCACGCCGCGCTGCGCCGGTGGAGGGATCGACGATCCCCAACATCCAGGCAATCGGCAATCTGCTGTACACGCGCTATCTGTTCGTGTTCGAGGGCGCCGGCCTGGTGCTGTTGGTAGCGATGATCGGTGCGATCGTGCTGACCCATCGCGAGCGCAAGGGCGTGAGGGTGCAGAATGTCGCGCGCCAGATCGCGCGACGGCCAGACGAAGCGACGCGTAATGTTCGGCCCGACGTGGGGCGGGGGGTGCAATTGTGAGCGGCTCTATCGGCCTCATCCACTATCTTGTCGTGGCGGCTATCCTTTTCACGATGGGCGTGCTGGGCATTTTTCTCAACCGCAAGAACATCATCGTCATCCTGATGGCGATCGAGCTGATACTGCTCGCGGTGAACATCAATCTCGTGGCTTTTTCTGCAGCGTTGCACGATCTTGTCGGGCAGGTGTTCGCGATGTTCGTGCTGACCGTCGCTGCTGGCGAAGCCGCGATCGGTCTGGCGATCCTCGTCATCTTCTTCCGCGGCCGCGGGTCGATCTCGGTCGATGATCCCAGCCGGATGAAGGGATAAAGCGTGACTTCGATCCTCTTCATCGTTTTCCTGCCGCTGCTGGCGGCGGCGATTGCCGGGCTGGGCAACCGTGCGCTCGGCAACACCGTCGCCAAATCGCTGACGACGGGCGCGCTTTTTGCCTCGTGCGCTTTGTCTTGGCCGATTTTCATCGGCTTCATGACCGGCGGCCTGAGCGCGAGCGTCACCCCGGTGTTGCACTTCATTACTTCCGGTTCGTTCGATGCGAGCTGGGCGCTGCGCGTGGACGCGCTGACGGCGGTGATGCTGGTCGTCATCACAACCGTGTCGGCACTCGTCCACCTGTATAGCTGGGGCTATATGGCGGATGACCCGGATCAGCCGCGCTTTTTCGCTTATCTCTCGCTGTTCACCTTCGCGATGCTCATGCTCGTGACCGCGGACAATCTGATCCAGATGTTCTTCGGCTGGGAAGGCGTAGGTCTCGCCAGCTACCTGCTTATCGGCTTCTGGTTCAAGAAGCCCAGCGCCAATGCCGCGGCGATCAAGGCGTTTGTCGTGAACAGGGTGGGCGATCTGGGTTTCATGCTCGGTATCTTTGGCACCTATCTGGTGTTCAACACCGTCTCGATCCCGGAAATTCTCCACGCCGCGCCTGGCATGGCCGGTTCGACGATCGGCTTTCTGGGGCACCGCTTCGATACGATGACAGTGCTCTGCCTGTTGCTGTTCGTTGGTGCGATGGGCAAGTCGGCGCAGCTCGGCCTGCACACCTGGCTGCCGGACGCGATGGAAGGCCCGACGCCGGTCTCCGCGCTGATCCATGCCGCAACGATGGTGACGGCGGGCGTGTTCATGGTTTGCCGCCTGTCGCCGATGTTCGAAACGTCGCAGACTGCGCTGCATGTGGTCACCGCTGTTGGAGCCGCGACCTGTATCTTCGCTGCGACGATCGGCACGACGCAGACCGACATCAAGCGCGTCATCGCTTACTCGACCTGCTCTCAGCTCGGCTACATGTTCTTCGCGGCTGGCGTCGGCGCCTACGGTGCGGCGATGTTTCACCTGTTCACGCATGCTTTCTTCAAGGCGCTGCTGTTCCTCGGCGCTGGCTCGGTGATCCACGCGATGCACCATGAGCAGGACATGCGCTATTACGGTGGGCTGCGCAGGCACATTCCGGTTACTTTCTTGGCGATGCTGCTGGGTACGCTGGCGATAACCGGGGTCGGTATCTACGGCGTAGGCGGGTTCGCCGGCTATCATTCCAAGGACGGTATCCTTGAAGCTGCCTGGGCGGCCGGCCAGCCGGGTGCATTCTGGACTGGAATCTTCGCGGCGCTGCTGACCAGTTTCTATTCGTGGCGGCTGATGTTCCTGACCTTCTGGGGCAAGCCGCGCTGGGCGCAGTCGGAGCATATCCAGCACGCGGTGCATGATGCGCACGGGCACGGGCATGGCCACAATCATGCCCACCACGATGCGCATGTCCACAGCGACGGCGACGGCACGGCCGGCTATCACCCGCATGAAAGCCCCCTCAACATGCTTATCCCGCTGATCGTGCTGTCGATGGGCGCGGTGGCGGCGGGCTTCGTGTTCCACGGCTGGTTCATCGAGCCGACGGCTGGCGAGCATTTCTGGCGCGGCGCGATCGCGTTCAACGAGCATCTGATGCACGCGATGCATGGCGTGCCAATCTGGGTGAAGCTGGCGGCCACGGTTGTGATGCTGCTCGGCTTCTCGGGCGCGCTCCTGGCGTACATCGTCCGCACGGACATCCCGGCGCGCTTCACCGCCACGTTCGAGGTGCTGTACGATTTCATCTATCACAAATGGTATTTCGACGAGCTGTACAATCTGCTTTTCGTCCGCCCCGCTTTCGCCATCGGCCGCCTGCTGTGGCACAAGGGCGATGAGGGAACGATCGATCGCTTCGGGCCGAATGGCTCGGCATGGGTGGTTCAGATAGGAAGTCGCGTCGCCTCCCGTGTTCAGACAGGGTATTTGTATACTTATGCGTTCGTCATGCTGATCGGGCTTACCGCCGCGGTCACCTGGGTCGTTGCGGGTTGAGGTGGGGCAGATGAACGGCTTTCCAATCCTCTCCGTTATGCTGCTGGTGCCCGCGCTGGCGGCGGTCGCGTGCCTGTTCCTGTCCGCACCGCAGGCGCGTCTGCTTGCGCTGGGGGCAACGCTCGTCAATCTCGCACTGGGCGTGCTGCTTTGGCTGAACTTTGATGTCGGTGGGGCGCAGTGGCAGTTTGTCGAGCATGCGCAGGTGTTCGGCCGGTTTGGCTGGTCGCTTGGTATCGACGGCTTCGCGCTGCTGCTGATCGAACTTTCGGTTTTTCTGATGCCGATCTGCATCGGAGCGTCGTGGGAGGCGATCGAAAAGCGCGTCCCGGAATATATGAGCCTGTTCCTGTTCACCGAAGTGCTGATGATCGGCACTTTCGCGGCGCAGGATCTGTTCCTGTTCTACATCTTCTTCGAGGCGGGCCTGATCCCGATGTATCTGATCATCGGGATCTGGGGGGGCGCGAACCGGATCTACGCGTCGTACAAGTTCTTTCTGTATACGCTGCTTGGCTCGGTCGTGATGTTCATCGCGATGCTCTACATGAGCATCACCGCGGGCACGACTTCGATCCCGGCGCTGATGGCATATGATTTCCCGCCGCATATACAGACCTGGTTGTGGCTGGCCTTCTTCGCATCCTTTGCGGTGAAAATGCCGATGTGGCCCGTTCACACCTGGTTGCCCGATGCGCACGTTCAGGCGCCCACCGCCGGGTCGGTGATCCTGGCCGGTGTGCTATTGAAGCTCGGCGGATACGGCTTTTTGCGTTTCTCCCTGCCGATGTTTCCGGAGGCATCGGCGCAGCTCGTCTGGCTTGTTTTCGGATTGTCCGCGGTGGCGGTGATCTACACGAGCCTGGTGGCGCTGGTGCAGTCGGACATGAAGAAGCTGATCGCCTATTCGTCGGTGGCGCATATGGCGATCGTCACGATCGGTCTGTTCGCGTTCAACGCGCAGGGCATCGAAGGCGCCATGATGGTGATGCTGGGCCACGGCCTGGTTTCCGGCGCGCTCTTCCTCTGCGTCGGCGTGATCTACGATCGGCTGCATACGCGAGAGATCTCCCGCTACGGTGGGCTTGCGATCAACATGCCGCGGTATGCGGTACTGTTCCTGCTGTTCACCATGGCGTCGATCGGTTTGCCGGGCACTTCGAACTTCGTCGGCGAGTTGCTCAGCCTTATGGGCACCTATCAGGTATCCACCACGATCACGCTGCTCTGCACCACCGGCATCATTCTGGGCGCTGCCTACATGCTCTATCTCTATCGCCGCGTAGTGTTTGGCGAGATCAAGTCTGATGATGTGCGCGCCATGCCGGATCTGTCGAAGCGCGAGCTGTGGTTGCTGGCGCCAATAGCGGCGGTGGTGATGTGGATGGGCGTCTATCCGGAAAGCTTCCTCGCGCCGATGCGCAAGGACACGCAGGCCCTGCTTGCGCGGATCGATCGTGCTAGGCCCGCCGGTGACTCACTGCCGACCAGGGGGAAGGTTGCAATTCCCGCCGCTCATGCCGAATCCGCCGCGCGTGGGGAGGCGCACTGATGAATTACGCCGCTCAACTCTCGATGACATTGCCGGAGGTGGTGCTGTCGCTGGGCGCCCTCGCGCTGATGATGGTCGCCGCCTGGACAGGTCCGAACGCGACGCGCGCGATCTCGTGGACCGCGGTGGCGGTGCTCGCAGGCGCGGGCATTGCGCTGGTCGGGCCCGCCTCGGCGGGGGGCAGCGCGTTCGACGGCATGTATCGCGCTGATGCTTTCGCGGCCTTCTCCAAGGCGCTGATCTACGTGGCGGCCGCTGTCGCGATCCTGCTTGCGCCGGGCTTCTTCCAGAGGACGGTCGGGGACGACTTGCGGCCAGAATATCCGGTGCTGATCCTGCTTTCGGCGGTCGGGATGGGTATCATGGTATCCGCCGCGGATATGCTTACCCTGTACGTCGGCCTCGAATTGCAGAGCCTGGCGGCTTATGTTCTGGCCAGTTTCATGCGGCGCGATGCACGATCGGCCGAAGCTGGGCTCAAGTATTTCGTGCTCGGCGCGCTGGCGAGCGGCATTCTATTGTATGGCATCAGCCTGGTCTACGGCTTCACCGGATCGACCCTGTTCGATGAGATTGCGGGCGCATATGCGGCTGCGCCGCTCACCGGCAGCGGCAAGTCATTGGGGCTGCTGTTCGGGTTGGTATTTGTATTCTCGGGTCTGGCCTTCAAGATATCCGCGGTGCCGTTCCACATGTGGACGCCCGACGTGTATGAGGGCGCGCCAACGCCGGTTACGGCTTTCTTCGCCTCCGCACCGAAAGTGGCCGGCATGAGCCTTGCCGTGCGCGTTGCGGTGGAGGCGATGGGCCCCGCGGATACGCAGTGGCGCCAGATCGTGATCGTCGCCGCGCTTCTCTCGATCCTGCTCGGGGCGGTAGCGGCGATCGGACAGAAGAACATCAAGCGGCTGCTGGCGTACTCCTCGATCAACAACGTCGGTTTCGCGCTTGTCGGCCTGGCCGCCGGTACGCCCGAAGGCGTTTCCGCCGTGCTTACCTACATGGCGATCTATATCGTCATGACGCTCGGCTCCTTCCTCGTCGTGCTCCAGATGCGGGATGCGGACGGCCAGCCGGTCGAGACGATCGCATCGCTGGCTGGTCTGTCACGAACACGGCCTGGCCTCGCGTTTGCGCTCGCCGTGTTCATGTTTAGCCTGGCGGGCATTCCGCCGCTATTCGGCTTCTACGCGAAGTTCGCGGTATTCTACGCGGCGGTGGCCGCTGGCCTGTTCCCGTTGGCTGTGGTCGGCATCGCGATGAGCGTGATCGGCGCTTATTATTATCTGCGCGTCGTCAAGACGATGTATTTCGACGAGCCCGTCGGTGAGTTCGGCCCCGGCGACAGATTGGAGGGCGGGCTAATCGCGCTAACGGCCGCGCTGGTATCGCCGCTCGGGTATCTCGCCATCCCGCTACTCGGCGGCTGGACGACGGCGGCGGCGAAGGCGCTGTTCTGACGCATATCATTACCGTTTCTGAAACGGGGTCCACCAACACCGACCTCCTCGATCTCGCCGCGAACGGGGCTGAGGAGGGCCTTTGGCTTCGTGCAGAGCGGCAACTCGCCGGCCGCGGGCGTCAGGGGCGGTCATGGGAATCCCCGGTTGGCAATCTTTACGCGTCCTCGCTGGTCAGGCTTCGCCCCGGCGATCCTGCGGCCGCCTCGCTGGCTTTGGTCGCGGCCGTGGCACTGGAAGAGGTGATTGCGCGGCTTGCGCCACGTGTCACCATGCTAAAATGGCCGAACGACCTGCTCGTTTCCGGTGCGAAGCTTTCCGGTATTCTGCTGGAGCGGATGGGCGATAATGTGGTGGTGGGGATCGGTGTGAATGTCGCGCACCATCCCGATCTTGCCGACCGCGCCGCCACCAGTCTTGCGGCAGAGGGGGTGGCGATCACGCCGATGGCACTGCTGGAGCGTCTGACGGGGATGTTTGCCGCGTGGCTCGGCATCTGGCGCGCGCAGGGGCTGGCGCCGGTTGTCACGCGGTGGCTGGAACGCGCGCACGCGACCGGCACGCCGCTGATCGCGCGGCTGGCAGATGGTTCTGCCATGGATGGCACGTTCGAGACCATGGCAAGCGACGGCGCGCTCGTCCTGCGCTTGGCGGATGGCTCGACCCGTGTCATCCACGCCGGCGACGTGTTTCTGGTTTGAAAGGAAAGAGGATGCTGCTCGCGATCGATGCCGGGAACACCAATGTCGTGTTCGCCCTGGTCGAGGATCGCGCGATCAGAGCTCGCTGGCGGATCGCCACCGATGCCCGCCGAACGGCAGACGAATATGCTGTATGGCTCAATCAGTTGCTGATGCTTGAGGGTTATGACCGCAAGGTGATCGACGCGGTCATCATCTCCACTGTGGTTCCGCGCGCGCTTCATAACCTTCAGGTGCTGTCGACAAAGTATTTCGGGCGTGAGGCGATGATCGCCGGCCGTCCCCCGGTAGAATGGGGTATCGCGATCGACGTTGACGAACCCCAGTCGCTGGGTGCGGATCGCGCGGTGAATACGATCGCGGCCCATGCATTGCATCAGGGTGACCTGATCGTCATCGATTTCGGTACCGCTACTACTTTCGACTATTCGGACTATACCGGCGCGTACAAGGGCGGAATAATCGCGCCGGGCATCAACCTGTCGCTGGACGCCCTGTTCAACGCCGCCGCCAAGTTGCCCCGCATCGCGATCGAGGCGCCGCGCGACGATGTCGGTGTGATCGGTCGCAATACAGTCGATCAGATGAACATCGGCATCTATTGGGGCTACATCTCGATGATCGAGGGGCTCGTGGCGCGGATGAAGGCGGAGGTGGGGCGGCCCGTGAAGGTGATCGCCACGGGGGGGCTCGCCACCCTGTTCGAACAGCATACCGAAGCGTTTGATGCGATCGAGCCGGATCTCACCATTCAGGGGCTGGCGATCATGTGGGAACGCGCCCATAATCAGTGAACGATGCGCCCCTATGAAAGCCGGCGCGCCCGGCCCGACCAGCTGCATGGCGGCTTGGGGCACCCAGTTAGGATCAAGATGACTCCCGGTAACGAACTTCTTTTCTGCGCGCTCGGCGGTTCGGGCGAAATCGGCATGAACGTCAACCTCTACGGCACCAAGGGCAAGTGGCTCATGGTCGATATGGGCGTGACGTTTGCCGATCACAGCTATCCTGGCATCGATCTCGTGCTGCCGGATCTTTCCTTCATTGAGGAACGCCAAGGGGAACTGGCGGGGATCGTCCTCACCCACGGGCATGAGGATCATATCGGCGCGTTGCCGTATCTTGCGCAGGATCTGGGCGTGCCGCTGTATGCGACGCCTTTTACCGCCGGGCTGATCCACGGCAAGCTGGAGGAGGAGCGGATCGCAGGCAGCGTCGATCTTCGCGTCATCCAGCCGCGCGAGCGCTTCGCGGTCGGTCCATTCGATATTCGCTTCGTGCCGCTGGCTCATTCAATCCCGGAGGCGAACGCGCTGGAGATCATCACTCCGCACGCCCGCGTGTTCCATACCGGCGACTGGAAGCTGGATCCCCGGCCTGTGATTGGCAAGCCGGCCGGCGAGGATGAACTGCGCGCGATCGGCGATGCCGGGATCGACGTGCTGGTGTGCGATTCCACCAATGTCTTCAACGCAGAGGCGTCCGGCTCCGAAGAGTCGGTGCGGCGCGGGCTGACGGAAACGGTGGCGAAGGCGCGCAGCCGCGTGCTGGTGACGAGCTTCGCTTCGAACGCCGCGCGTCTCCATACGCTGGGCGAAGTCGCGAAGGAGACCGGGCGCAAGCTGTGCGTCACCGGGCGCTCGCTCGACCGGATCATCAGAGTGGCCAAGACATGCGGCTATCTGCGCGATTTCCCGGAAACGGTTGATGTCGACACCGCGATGCGGCTGCCGCGCGATCGTGTCCTGATCGTTGCGACCGGCGGTCAGGGGGAGGCGCGTGCCGCGCTGTCGCGTATCGCGGAGGGGACCCATCCCGTTTCGCTCGACGCCGGCGATACGGTGATCTTCTCGTCCAAGCAGATCCCCGGCAATGAAGTCGCGATCGGCCGCATCCAGAATATCCTCGCCGGGCGCGGGGTGGAGATGGTCACCGAGAAGCAGGCGCATGTTCATGTCTCGGGCCATCCCGGGCGCCCCGAACTGGCGGCGATGTATGATTGGATCAGGCCCAACGTGCTCGTGCCGGTGCATGGCGAAATGCGGCACCTGATGGAGCAGGCTCGCTTCGGACTGGCACAGGGCATTCCGCGCGCCCTGGTGCAGACCGATGGCGATATCGTACGCCTGGCGCCGGGTGCACCGGAAAAGCTGGGTCACGCCTTGGTGGGGCGACTGGTGCTCGACGGCGATGTGATCCTGCCTGCCGATGGGATCACGATCAACGAGCGCCGGAAGCTGGGGGTCAATGGCCAGATATCTGTCGCTGTCGCGGTTACGCGTGAAGGGCGGCTCGCCGGATCGCCGCAGGTTCGTGCGCAGGGAGTTCCGGTCGAGGATGAGCGCGAGCCCTTCCTTGCGGAGGCCGGGGAAGCGGCTGCCGAGGCTGTGCGCGGCGCGACGGGCAACCGCGATCGACTGCGCGAGAATGTCCGCCTCGCGGTGCGCCGCGTCGCGACGCGCTGGACGGGCAAAAAGCCGATCGTCGATGTGTTGATCGTGGAGGTCTGAAGCGATGCGCTGGACGTCGATGCTGGCGATCTACGTGCTGTTCTGGGCCTTCTCGGTGTTCCTCGTCCTGCCGTTCGGGGTGCGGACGGCGGAGGAAGCAGGCGCCGAGAAGATTCCGGGGCAGGCCGAAAGCGCACCGCACGATTTTCGCATCGGGCGCACGGCAATTCGCGTTACGATCGTTGCGACGATCCTGTTCCTGCTGTTCGTGGCGAATTACCAGTTCGGCTGGATAACGACCGACATGCTCGATTTTCTGGACGTCGCCAACGGCCTGTAGGCGACGCGCAATCGCCTAGCGGAGTCGCTCGATAGCCTGCGCCAGCGCGACATAAAGCTTGCCCATGTCCGACGAGAGCAGCGTCACGCCCAGCGGCGAACCGTCCCGCTGAGTCAGGATCGTTCGCAGCATTGCCTCGAAATCGTGGATGTAGCGGTTCACCTGGTCGCGGAAGGCGAGATCGTCGTCGTATAGCCGGGCGATATCGCGCTGCTCGGCCGAATCCAGCAGCCGCACCGCGCGCCGCGTGAATACGCCGCGATCGCCCTTCAGATATGCTGCCCAGGCGCTGTCCGCGATATCGGGCGCAAAGGTGCGGGTGATATCGATCGAGGCGGAGTTCAGCGCCTCGATCAGCAGCGAGGCGCGTTTGGCGAAGCTCTCCGTCTCATGCTCCTCGCGTTCGCTGCGGGCCAGCTCGATCTTGCTGTCGACCATCGCGGATTTTTCATCGATGCTGCGGATCTGTCGATCCAGCTCTGCCGCGGCGCGCGAGGTGGCCGCGATCGCGCTTTCCGCAACCGATGAAAGTTCGGCGATCGTCTGCTCGAAACCCTGATCGACCGCGTGACGCAGCGCCACGACGCCCGATTTCTCTAGCGCTTCGGCCGCCTCCGGGATCACCTTTGCAAGCGTGTCACGTGCGTGCTCGGCGGCCTGCGTCGCGGTGTCCCGGACGCGCAGCAGCGCTTCCAGCAGGCGCGGCGCGGCGTCCTCGGCGAGGCGGTTCGCGCGCTCGGTCGCTTCATCGACCATCTGGCCGATGGCGTCGGCCTTGGCGCGGCCACTGGTGAGCGACTCGAGCAAGGTGCCGGTGAGTGTGTCAACGTTGCGGCGTTGGTCCGCAATTACCTGCGCGATCGCTTCGATGGCGTCATGGGTGCTTTCCGCCGCCGTGACGAGCGCGAGCAACTCGGGTTTGGTCGCCACTACTACAGCCTTAGACGCGGCGAAGCGGCTGTCGAGCCGATCGACGGCGGCCGGCATCGTCTCGTCCATCTCGCGCGAGGCGGCATCGAGCGCGACAAGCAACGCTTCGGTGGTGCTGATGGCGCGCGTGGCCATTTCATCCCCGGCGCGCATCGCCTCGGTCATCGCGTCCGCCGATCCGCCAAGTGCGCTGATCGAGGCGGCCAGAAGATTGGATCGCTCTATGCCGTGCTGGTGCAGGGCCGCAAGCTTGCGTTCCACCTCGGCGATGCCGTCATCGAGCTTCGTCAGCAAGGTGTCGCTCGCGCCCTGCTGGGCGTCCAGCCGCTGCGCCACGCGGTCGATCACCAGTTCGATCAGGCTGATGCGATCGGCAAGCGACTCCGCGCTGACGCGCGCCGCTGTATCCAGAGCCGCCTGATTCGCGCCAACCATCGCCAGCATCGCGTCGCCCTGCGCGGCGATACTCTTGCGCGATTCGTCGATCGCGGTCGCCGTGCGATCGAGCATCAGGTCTACCGCAGTCGACATTTCGGCGGTGACCGCTTCCAGCCGGGCGCCGGCGTTTTCGCTCGTCGCTTCCATTCGCGCGATATGCGCGGCAAGCTTCTGTGCCGCGCCGCCCGCCACCGTCTCCGCCTCGCGGCCGCGATCGGCGAGCGCGCTGACCTGCACGTCCAGCGCTGCCGCCTGCTCGCCAGCGGCGAGCGCCGCGCGATCGATGTGGATGACGAGGCTCGCAATCTCTTCCTGCGCACGTGGCAGGCCGGCAGTCAGAATATTCAAATTGTCCTGCGCGGCGCGGGCCGTATCGGCCAGCGCCCGGGCGTGGCCGGTCGCGTGCGAAACCTCTTCCGAAAGCGCGCTGCCGATCGCGGCCAGGCGCGCGGTGGCGGTGTCGCCCAGCGCGGAGAGTGTCTGCGCCTGCTCGTTGATGAGCGAGCGGTTCGACTCGATCGCAGCGGTAAGCGAGGCGACGGTCTGCTCAAGCAACCCTGCTTCGGCGCGCATCGCCCGAGCGGTCGCGCCGAAGCGGCGCGCCTCGGCCGCACTCGTGCGCAGCGTGATGAGCCACAACACGCCCGCGAGCAAAGGCACGGTGAGGAGCGCGGCGGCGAACTGAGCGATGGCGACCGGCGTCATCTCCCGCAGGCTGTTCCATGCAAGTACGCTGAGCGCGCCGACCCAGATGAGCGAAAGCACCGCCAGCGCGATCGGGGCGATCTTCGACCAGTGTGACGGCTCGGGGGTTTCCTGGACGAGATCGTTTTCGTGCAATGCCTCGCGATCAGCCACGTTGAACTCGCTCAGGAACAATGGCTGCTCCTCTTGCGCGTCCATCTGGCCGGCTGTCGTGTTGACGGCTTCGCGCAGCCCGATCATCGTTGTTCCCCCGCTCATCGGAGCGGTTTACCACGAATCGTCCGCTGACAAAGCGGTTAGCGTCAGACGGCTTGATCGATTCGCCGCAACGAGCCGCCAGTCGGACTTTTAGTCGGGTTCTCGAACTCTTATTCCGGCCATCTGCGCCACCCCGGTTTGCCATTGCCGCGTTCACCGCTAACAGCGCGGGAATGCTCGCGGGATTGCTGTTTGCCGTTCAGGATGCTGAAGATCGCCCGGGGATGCTCGCGGCGACGTTGCCGTTCGCCGGTGTTACGCTGATCGAATATCAGGCCCGCCTCCTTGCCGCGACGGGTGCGTCGCAAATTGTGATCGTCGTTTCCCGTTTGACCCCTGAATTGCTTGGTGCGATCGCACGGATCGGTCGGCGCGGGATCAGCGTGGATACCGTACGCAGCGCCGCCGAGGCGAGTGCGCGGCTGCACCCGCTCGCACAGATCATCGCGGTCGCGGATGGGCTTATAACCACCGATGCGGTAATAGCGCCGTTCAGCGAGGATGGCGGGGACGCGCTACTGGTGGTCGCGTCAGGTATCGCGACGCCGGATTACGAACTGATCGGTGGAGGGCTTGCCTGGGCCGGAATCGCGCGGCTCGACGCACGACGGCTTGCCGAAGTCGCGGCGATGCCGAGCGATTATGATGTGCAATCGGCGCTGCTGCACGCTGCCGCGCAGTCGGGTGCCCGGCACATAGCGTTGCCCGCCGGTGATGCGAACGCGGGGCACGGCGTCGAACGGCGCGGCGCGGCGCTGGAAGAGCGCAGCCGTGCGGTGATGATGGCGACCCTTGCGACGCGATCATCATGGTTCGATCGCTGGATCGTGCGCCCGATCGCCGGATTCGTCCTGCCGCCGCTGGTGAGGCGCACGGCTTCCACGGCCGCCGTCGCGGCAGGTGGCGGCGTGGCCGTCCTGCTCGGGTTCGGGCTGACGCTGATGGGCTACAATGCGGCCGGCCTGATCGCGGTGCTGGCCGGGACGATCGTGGCGGCAATGGCGGAGCGGACGGCGTGGCTTCGCGACGAGACGCGGCTGGAGCGGGCGCTCAGGCTCGAGATTCTGGCGGTGCCGGCGCTGGCCGCGCTTTTGCTCGGCTATTCGCTCGATTCGGTCGCAGCGACCGATTCGGCGCTCGTGATCGCCCTGGTGCTGGTGGTGGCGGCGGGGCTCGCCGAGCGCGCCGCGAGTGTGCTGCCGCGTGCCGCCTGGTGGGGTAGCCCGCCTGCCTATCTGGCTACGCTCGCCGTGCTGACGCTCGTGCGGTTGCCGATGACCGGGCTGGCGCTGACCGCGATTTACGCCTTTGCCACGCTGGGCGCGACAATTGAGTTACTTCGCCGTCAGGCTTAGTCGCGTCTTAACGACATTGGCGATATTCGGATTCGCATGCCGGTCGATCAGGACGACCCCTTGCACGCGATCGCTCCCGACGCAGCGCCGATTTTCGCGCGCGCGGCAGGCGCGGATGCGCGCGCCGAGCGGCGGCTGGACGCGGCGATCGAGGATTTCTTTCTTTCCGCGCATGATCGGCTGGATGATCGCACGCGCGCCGCGCTGCATACCGCGATCGCCACGACGCTTGAGGGGATCGAGCGCGAACTCGCGGGACACGCGACACGGCTGCTGACCCGCTCCGGCGGAGGGCTGGTGACGGCGGAACCGGCCGAAACGTTGCGACGACTGCTCGATGCCGGCCTGCTGCGTGACCCCGAACTGATGGCGGAGATGATCGGGCAGGTGCGGCTCGCGTTGCTCGGTGCGGCGTTGGCCGCGGGTCGGGAGCCGGGTTTGCCAGCGACGTTGCTGCCGCGAATGGCGCAGGGTGACGATGCGGTGACCGCCGGCAGCGCACGCGATTATCTCCTCGCCGACGGCCGGCGTGATGCGGGCGGCGCGCGCGGATTGACGCTGCCGGGGGAATTGCATCGCCGGGTCGTCTGGTGGGTCGCCGCCGCGCTGCGGGAAAAGCGGCCGGGGAGGGTGGATCAGGCGCTGGTCGAATCGGCGATACGGTGCATCGATGCGCATGACGACGGAGCGCGGCTGGATTCGATCGCGCTGCGGCTGGCAACCGCGATCGATGCGCGCGCCGATGAAATCCCCGCGTTGCTGATCGAGGCGCTAGGCGACGGCCGTGCCGAACTAGCGGTGGCCCTGATAGCTTATGCGCAGCGGATCGAGCTAGGCGAGGCGCGGGCCTTACTGCTCGATATCGATGGCGATCGCCTGTGGCTGGTCCTGCGCGCGCACGGCTTCACACGGGATGACTTGGCGCGGGTGGCGCTGCTGCTGGCGGATGCCGAGCCGCGTCGCGATATCGAGGCGTTCGCCGATCTGCTCGATACGATTGCGGCGATTCCGGTGCTCGCCGCGCGCGCGGCGCTGGCGCCGCTATCGCTGCACGCCGATTTCCGCCGCGCGATCCGGGCGCTTGCACGGTCGCATCGCGCATGAGCGAAGGCATGACGCTCAGCGCGCGGCTTGATTCGTCCGATCGGCTGGTATCGGCTGACGCCGGGTTCTCCACACTCAACGATCGCGCGGGAGGTGCGATCGGTGAAGTGCTCGCGGTGCCGCAATTGGCGACTGTCGTGCGGCTGGCCCGGCGCCTTCGCATTCTGGTTCAGCGAACGGTCGTGATCGCGGATATCGACGCCGATCTCGAATGCTGGGTACGCGCGGTGCCCAGCGCGGACGGAGTCACTCTTTCAGTCGCGCCGCTGCGCGAGCGCGCGGCGTGGCGCAGTGCGACGACCGCGACGCAGCACGCGCCGCCCCCCGCCGGCGCGGACTGGTTGTGGGAGATCGATGCGGCGCTGCGGATCGTTCACTTGCCGACCGACGTGGCCACGGCTCACGGGCTGGATGCATCGATGTTGATCGGCAAGCCGCTGACGGAATTGTTTACGTTGCTGCCGGATGCACGCGGCGGGATGACGCTGCTCGAGGCCGTGGCGGCGCAGCATGATTTCGACGGACAGGTGGCAACGATTCGCGGGGCGGCCGATCGGGTGATGCTGGCCGGCACCGCGCGGCGCAATGCGATCGGGGTATTCGCCGGCTTCGTTGGCGGGGTGTTTCTGCCGCTCGGACCCGACGACACTACGGGCATCGAGCCTGCGCCGGCGTTCAACGTGAAGCTCGACGGGATCCTGCGCGGTTCGCTGAACCGGATCATCGCCAATGCCGACAGCATCAATGCTGCCGTCGATGGTCCTATCGACGCGCATTACGTCGATTATGCCGCCGATATCGCGAGCGCCGGCCGCCATCTGATGGGGCTGGTGGACGATCTATCCGATCTGGAAGCGATCGAACGTGAAGACTTCCGCATCGAATTCGAGCCGGTCGATTTTCCCGATGTGCTTCGTCGCGCGGCAGGTCTGTTCGCGGTGCGCGCGGCGGATGCAGGCGTTAGCGTGGATGTTGGCGACGCAGAGGAGGGGCTGGTCGCGATCGGCGAATTCCGCCGTGTGCTGCAGATTCTCGTCAACCTGATCGGCAATGCGCTGCGATATTCGCCGCCGGGCGGCACCGTCTGGCTGAGGGTGCAGCGCGATGGCGGCAGGATCGTGGCGATCGTGGCGGATCAGGGCAAGGGCATCGCACCAGAGGATCACACGCGCATCTTTGCCAAGTTTGCCCGGGTGGACCCGCGTGAACCGGGCGGCAGCGGTCTGGGGCTTTATATCTCGCGGCGGCTCGCGCGCGCGATGGGCGGAGACATCAGCGTCGATAGCGCTGAGAATGAAGGCGCGCGCTTCGTGTTGTCGTTACCGGCGGCCTAAACGCCGCGCGGCGAGCACCAGGAGAATGCCGACTGCGGCCAGCGCCGCGCCGCGATCGGCCCAGGGGCGCTGATCGAGCATGAAGCTCGATTGCGGCCAGTGGACATATCCCAACCCCTGGCCAATCCACAGCATGCCCATCATGAAAGAGAGCACGCCCAGCACAGTCAGCACCGGGCGTGCGATACGCATCAGCGCTTGTCCGCCGCGACATAAGGCCGCTGCGTCGGCCCGGTGTAGAGCTGGCGCGGGCGACCGATCTTCTGATCGGGATCGGTAATCATCTCGTTCCACTGCGCCACCCAGCCGACGGTGCGGGCAAGCGCGAAGAGCGCGGTGAACATGGAGGTGGGGAAGCCGATCGCCGACAGTATCACGCCGGAATAGAAATCGACGTTCGGGAACAGCTTCTTCTCGACGAAATAGTCGTCGTTCAGCGCGATTTCCTCAAGCTTCAGGGCCGTTTCGAAAACCGGATCGCTGACCTTCAGCGCCTCGAACACCTCACGCACCGTCTTTTGCATCACGGTCGCGCGCGGATCATAGTTCTTGTAGACGCGGTGGCCGAAGCCCATGAGACGGAACGGGTCGTTCTTGTCCTTCGCCCGGGCGATGAACTCCGGGATGCGATCGGGCGTGCCGATCTCGTGCAGCATGTTGAGCGCCGCCTCGTTGGCGCCGCCATGTGCCGGCCCCCAAAGACAGGCGATCCCGGCTGCAATGCACGCGAACGGGTTGGCGCCCGACGAGCCGGCGAGTCGGACGGTGGAGGTGGAGGCGTTCTGCTCGTGATCGGCGTGGAGAATGAAGATCCGGTCCATCGCCTTTTCCACGACGGGGTTCACCTCATATTGCTCGGCGGGAACGCCGAACGTCATGCGCAGGAAATTGCCCGTGTAGCTCAGCGAATTGTCGGGATAGAGAAATGGCTGCCCGACGCTGTACTTATAGGCCATCGCCGCGATCGTCGGCATCTTCGCGATCAGCCGGTGCGACGCGATCATCCGCTGCTTCGGATCGTGAATATCGGTCGAATCATGATAGAAGGCGGAAAGTGCGCCAACGACGCCGCACATGATCGCCATTGGATGGGCATCGCGGCGGAAACCGCGATAGAAGGTGGCGAGCTGCTCGTGCAGCATCGTGTGGCGGGTGATCGTCGTTTCGAACGCTTCCAGTTCGCCCGCCCCCGGCAATTCGCCGTTGAGCAGCAGATAGGCGACTTCCATGAAGCTGGAATTTTCGGCCAGATCACCGATCGCGTAGCCGCGGTGCAGCAGAACGCCCTCGTCTCCGTCGATGTACGTCAGCGCCGAACGGCACGATGCGGTCGAGGTGAAGCCCGGATCGTAGGTGAAGGCGCCGGTCGCGCCATAAAGCTTGCGGATATCCACCACATCCGGGCCGACCGAACCGGACAGGACCGGATATTCTGAAGTCTTGCCGGAGAGAGAAAGCTGCGCAGTATCCGTCATTTTAGTCTCCTTTGTCCCCGGCCTAACGCATCTGATCCGCAATCCGGGCCAGGCTTTCGTCGCGGCCCAGCAGGGCCAGCACGTCGAAGATGCCTGGCGAGGTCTTGCGACCAGTGAGAGCCGCGCGGAGCGGCTGCGCGACCTGGCCGAGCTTTACGCCCGCTGCCTCTGCCACACGCCGTACCGCATCTTCGAGCGCCTCCGTATCCCAGTTGTGCAGCGCGTCAAGGGCCGCGTGCAACTGCGACAGCAAAGCAGGTGCGTCGCCCTCCAGAAGCGGGCGCGCGGCATCGTCGATTGTCAGCGGGCGCGCGGCAAACAGAAACGTCGTGCCGTCGGCCAGTTCGTTGAGATTGGCGGCGCGGGGCTTCAGCGCCGGCATCGCGCGGATCAGCAGCTCGCGGCGCGCGTCATCGCCAGCAAAGCCAAGCCGGTCGCCGACCAGTGCCGCAAGCCGGGCGTCGTCCGTCTCGCGGATGTAGTGGCCGTTGAGATGTTCCAGCTTCTTCAGGTCAAAGCGCGACGGCGATTTGCCGACATCGGCCAGATCGAACCATTCGATCGCCTGTTCGCGGCTGATGATCTCCGCATCGCCATGGCCCCAGCCGAGCCGCATGAGATAATTGTCGAGCGCCTCGGGCAAGATGCCGAGTTCATCGCGATATGCCTCGATTCCCACGGCGCCGTGCCGCTTCGAAAGCTTCGCGCCGTCAGATCCGTGGATCAGCGGAATATGGGCATAGACCGGCTCGGCCCAACCCATCGCGCGATAGATCGGCAACTGCCGGAACGCGTTGTTGAGATGATCGTCGCCACGGATGACGTGCGTGACGCCCATGTCGTTATCATCGACCACGACTGCCAGCATATAGGTGGGCGTGCCATCGGAACGGACGAGCACCAGATCGTCAAGCTCGGCGTTCTCCACCGTGACCTGACCCTGGACGAGATCGTTGATCGTGGTCGCGCCGTCCAGCGGCGCTTTCAGGCGGATGACGTGCGGCGCATCGGGATCGGACGGCGCTTTGTCTCGCCACGGCGAGCGGATGCGCAACGGCTTCTTCGCAGCTTCCGCCTCGGCGCGCATCTTGGCCAGTTCGTCGGCGGTAAGGTAACAGCGATAGGCGCTGCCGCTTGCCACCATCGCGTTCGCCACCTCGACATGACGATGCGCACGCGCGAACTGGAACACGGCGTCGCCGTCCCAATCCAGCCCGAGCCATCGAAGCCCGCTCAGGATCGCGTCGATCGCTGGCTGGGTCGAGCGCGCGCGATCGGTATCCTCGATCCGCAGCAGGAACTTCCCGCCGTGATGGCGGGCGTAAAGAAGGTTGAACAGCGCGGTTCGCGCGCCGCCCAGATGAAGGAAGCCGGTGGGGGAGGGGGCGAAACGCGTAACGACCGAGGTCTTGCGCTCGCTCCCGTCGGCGGGATCGGTGGTTGCGCTCAAGCGCGCTTGCTCCCAGACTGAATTACGACATGGCAACGATGCCCGGGGGCGCCCCTAGCACGCGCCTGATGACGCTTCAAACCTCCGGCATCGAAGAATGGCTGGAGGCCGAGCGCGATCAGCTCGCGCTGTGGTTGCCGGTGTTCCTGGGTGCAGGCGTAATCCTGTGGTTCGCCTTGCCTGATCCGCGTGCATGGCTCGGGGCGACTTTCCTGGCTCTTGCGGCGGCGGCGTTCGCCGTAGCGCAGCATCGCGGCGGGCGGCTGGCGTGGAGCATCGCCGTGGCCAGTGGGGCGTTGGCGCTCGGGATGATGCTGATCTGGTGGCGGGCGGAGCGCGCCGCGGCGCCGGTGCTGCCGCGCGCAATGGTCGTGCGGTTCGAAGCGCGGGTCCAGCCGTTGCCAGCGCGCGAACTGACCCGGCTTACGATGACGCCGACCCGCTGGCTGGATCGCGCGCCGGATACCGCGCCAACCCGTATCCGCATCAATCTCGCCGAGGCGGACGTGCCCGAAGCGATCGCGCCCGGTGCGGTGGTGTCGATGCGCGCGCGGCTGTTGCCGCCAGCGCCGCCGGCGGTGCCGGGTGCCTATGATTTTCAGCGTGTCGCGTGGTTCGATGGTCTCGGCGCCACCGGGCGCGGGTTCGCGCCGGTGACTGTCCTGTCGGGCGGCGATGCGCGGCAGGGGCTGCGCGTTCGCCTGTCCAGCCACATCCACGCGCAACTTGACGGGAGTGCGGGCGGCATCGCGGCCGCTCTCGCCACCGGGGATATCGGCGCGATCAGCGATGCCGACGCGGAGGCGATGCGGCGCTCCGGGCTGGCGCATCTCCTCTCGGTCAGCGGCCTCCATATCACGGCGGCGGTCGGCATCGCGATGTTGCTCGCCACGCGCCTGCTCGCCCTGAGTAGCCGCCTCGCGTTGACCGGACGGGTGCCGCTGCTGGCGGGCGTGGTGGGGGCGGGCGCCGCGATCGGCTACACATTATTGACCGGCAGCGAGGTGCCGACGATCCGCAGTTGTATCGCTGCGCTCCTGATCCTGGGCGCGCTGGCGCTCGGCCGCGAGGCGGTGACGCTGCGGCTGGTTGCGGCGGGCGCGTTCGTCGTGACACTGTTCTGGCCTGAGTCTCTGGTCGGGCCAAGCTTCCAGTTATCTTTCGCGGCGGTGACGACGATCGTCGCCCTGCACGAGCATCCCATGGCCCGGCGCTGGTTCATGAAGCGGGACGAGGGCTGGATCGCGCGGATATTGCGCGATGGCGGATCGCTGCTCCTCACCGGCCTGATGATCGAATTCGCGCTGATGCCCATCGCGGTGTATCACTTTCATCGCGCGGGGATTTACGGCGCTTTCGCGAACATCGTCGCGATCCCGCTCACCACCTTCGTTGTGATGCCGCTGGAGGCGCTGGCGCTGCTGTTCGACGCGATCGGGGTCGGGGGCCCGCTGTGGTGGCTGACCGGAAAGGCGCTCGCGTTGTTGCTGTGGATCGCGCGAACGACGGCCGCCGCGCCAGGCTCGGTGACGGCGTTGCCCGCAATGCCGGGGGCGGCCTATGCGCTGATGGCGGTCGGCGGATTGTGGCTGGCATTGTGGCGGACGCGATGGCGGCGGCTCGGCTTCATCCCGCTAACTCTCGGTGCGGGCTGGGCGCTGGCAACGCCGGCACCGGACCTGCTTGTTACCGGTGACGGACGGCATGTGGCGATCCGCACCGCGCGCGGCGATCTGGCGATACTGCGCGACCGCACCGGGGACTATGTGCGCGGGATGCTGGCGGAGAATGCCGGCGCGGAGGATGATCCCCTGCCGCTGTCGGAGCAGCCGGATGCCGCCTGCAGTCGGGATGCCTGCATGATCACAAGGATGGCAGGCGGCCGGCGATGGCGCATCCTTGCGACGCGCAGCGGATATCTGCCGGCGTGGGCGCAGATGGTGGCGGCGTGTCGCGCGGCCGATATCGTCGTCAGCGACCGTCGCCTGCCGCGCGCCTGCACGCCGCAATGGTTGCTATTGGATCGCCCGATGCTGGAGAAAACCGGCGGCATCGCCATCAGCCTTGCAAGCGGAAGGATCGCGACGGTTCACGTTGCGGGCGATCGGCATCCGTGGGTCATTGCCGCCAGGACACTAACCTCCGCCGGCGCCTACCCGCGAAAGCCGGAGCGTCGTGCCAGCGAGCGCGATCGCCTCAATCGTAGCGACGCAACAGTCCCGCAAGCTTGCCCTGCACCCGCACCTGCGCCGGCGAATAACGCTGCGGATCGTAGCTCCGGTTGGCCGGATCAAGCCGGACCATCGCCCCCTCGCGGCGGAAATATTTGAGCGTCGCCTCATTGTCGTCGATCAGCGCGACGACGATCTCGCCGTCACGCGCGGTCTCGGTGCGGCGGATCAGCGCGTAATCGCCATCGAAAATACCCGCCTCGACCATGGAATCGCCCGCCACCTCGAGCGCGAAATGCTCGCCTGCCCCCAGCAGTGCCGCGGGAACCGGCAGCGATGACGAACCCTCGAACGCCTCGATCGGCATGCCCGCCGCGATCCTGCCGTGGAGCGGAATTTCGATCACATCATTCGCTGGTTGCGGAAGCGCGCGCTTCGCCGGCTGGGCCTGATCCGCGGACGGCTGACGCTGCGCCGCCTCGATCCGTTCAGGCATCTTCACCACTTCGAGCGCGCGCGCGCGGTTGGGCAGGCGGCGCAGAAAGCCACGTTCCTCAAGCGCGCTGATAAGCCGATGGACGCCAGACTTGGATTTCAGCTCCAGTGCATCCTTCATCTCCTCGAACGACGGAGAAACGCCGGTTTCGGCGAGGCGATCATGGATGAAACAGATCAACTCATGCTGTTTCTTCGTAAGCATCGCGATCCTCCGCAGGCGAACAGACGCGGAACCTTTACGGAACAAGCGAGGAGAGGTCAAGCGATCGGCAGGATTTCCGCCGATTCGCCAATTGCCGCGGGCGGAGCATATGGCTCACGCAGGATCAGGCAGGTCGCGCGCGCCAGCGTCGCGAGCATCGAGCTGTCCTGAATCGCGGCGGTGTAAAGCAGGCCACCGCGCAGTTCCGCACGTAGATAGTCCGTGCGCTCGTTATTGGCCGGCAGGGGCTCGCCGAGCGTCGCGCGCGTGGTTTGCGGCAACGGATCGCGCGCGCCCGCGATCGCCGCCGCGAGCGGGCGCACGAAAAGCATGCCGGTGACGAAGGCCGACACCGGGTTACCCGGTAGGCCGACGACCACGCAGTCGTCGCGACGCCCAGCCATCATCGGCTTGCCGGGCCGCAGTGCGATCCGCCAGAAATCGATCGCTGTGCCGGCCGCCTCCAGGGCGGGTCGGACAAGATCGTGATCGCCCACCGATGCGCCGCCGGTGGTGACGAGCATGTCCGCCCGGACATTGGCGAACGCTTCGGTAAGAACATCGAGCCGATCGGGGAGGATGCCGAGATCGACGAACTCGACCGGCAGATCCGCAAGCATCGCACGAAGCATCAACCGGTTCGATTCCGGCAGGCCAGTGCCCCCGCCGCTGCCCGGCTCGACCAGTTCGTCTCCGGTGGCGGCCAGCGCGATGCGTATGCGGCGACTGACTGTCACGGTGCGTGCGCCGCCGGTCGCGATCAGCGCAAGGCGCGCGGGGGTCAGCCGGTCGCCGGTGGTGGCGAGCACATCGCTCGCGTGAAAATCGAGGCCGCGCGCGCGGACATTCCGCGTGCGGTAGCGCGGCCCCTCTCCAGCGAGGCGCAGCAACGCGCCGTCGCGCTCCGCTTCTTCCTGCACCAGCACGGTATCGGCGCCCGGCGGCATCGGTGCGCCGGTAAAAATGCGCACCGCCTCTCCGGCATCAATCGCCCCGTCATGGCCATGACCGGCCGCGCTCTCCCCGATCACTCGCCATGGGCCGGGCATATCCGCGAAGCGGATCGCATAACCGTCCATCGCGGACAGGTCTTGCGCCGGCTGGCTGCGTTGCGCGACGACGGGCGCACGAAGATAGCGTCCAGCCGCCTCGATCACCGCCAGTTGCTCGGTATCGATCGTGGGAGCTAGCGCGAGCAGCCGCCGCTGCGCTTCGGCCACCGGCAGAAGGGGAGGATGTGTCATCCCGCCTTCATTGCATGGCCCCGCCGCCGGGGCCACCGCGAGATGATCGACAGCGCGCGACGCCGCCGATAATCTGCGCGCGATGAAGACGTTGCTCGATCCCGATCGCGCGCTGACCGAGGGCCTCGCCGCGATCCGCACGCAATATGACGTTCCCGAAAGCTTTCCGCCGCAGGTGCTCGCGGCGGCCGAAGAGGCGGCGAGGCGCGCGCCTGCCGCGCATGTCGATCGCACCGCGATTCCGTTCGTCACGCTCGATCCGGCGAGTTCGACCGATCTGGATCAGGCTTTCGCGATTGAGCCGGCAGGAAGTGATCTGCTGCTGCGCTATGCGATCGCGGACGTGGCTTGGTTCGTTGACGAGGGTGGCGTGCTCGATGGCGAAGCATGGCTGCGTGGGGAATCGCTGTATCTCCCTGACGGCAAGGCGCCGCTCTATCCGCCGGTGCTTGGCGAGGGCGCGGCGAGCCTGCTACCGAACGGGGACCGGCCCGCTGTGATCTTCATGGTACGTGTGGCGCCGGACGGCGGCGTGCGGCTGGATGGCGTGGAGCGCGCGATGATCCGCAGCCGCGCTAAACTCGCCTATGAGAATGTGCGGCCGGCGGATCTGCCTCCCGGTTTCGCCGATCTCGCCGCACGTGTCGGCGCGGCGGAGGATCGGCGCGGTGCGACGCGCGTCGATCCGCCGGAGCAGGAACTTGCGCGGAACGGTGATGGCCGGCTGCAATTGCGGTTCCGGCCGCGCGCGGCGGCGGAGGATCAGAACGCGGCGATGTCGCTCGCGACCAATCTTGCGGTGGCGGATGCGATGCTGGCGCATCACACCGGGCTGTTCCGCGTCATGCCAGGGCCGGATGAACGCGCGATCGGGCGATTGCGCAACGCTGCGGCGGCGCTGGGGATCGTGTGGCCGGCGGGGACGACGCTCGGCGAATTCCAGCGTGAGCTGGATGGGCATGACGCGCGGCAGGCGGCGATGATGATCGCCATCCGCCGCGCGGGCGAGGGGGCGAGCTACGCGCCCTACCAACCCGGCGTTGTGCCATGGCATGCGGCGGTAGCGGCGACTTACGCCCATGCGACCGCCCCGCTGCGGCGACTGGCGGATCGCTATGTCGTGCAGGCGGCGCTGGCGATCGCGAACGGAGCGCCCGTGCCGGATGTCGTCACCGTCGCGTTCGGCAAGCTGCCCGCGGTTATGGCACGGTCCGGTTCCGTCGCCGGCGCGATCGACCGCGCGGTGATCGACATGGCGGAGGCGGTCACGCTGCACGGTCTGGAGGGGCAGGCGTTCGCCGCGATCATCCTGGATCGCGATGAACGTGGTGCGCGCATCCAGCTCTGCGACCGTCCGGTAGTGGCGCGCGTGGCGACCGATGCCGGCGAGCCGGGTGAGAAGATCTCGGTGCGGCTGGATGATGCCGATCCCGTGCGGCGCGCGTTGCGTTTCACGCGTATCGGCTGAGCGCGCTACCGGCCCAGTGGGTGGCGCGAGACCGGCGTATAGCTTGCACCGCCCTGCCCGAGGCGGCTTTGGTACAGGATCAACTCGCCCATCGTGAAGGGGGCGCTGGTGAGCCCCGAATGCGTCGCCAGCCAGCGCTCGATCGCTGCGCCATGCCCTGCGCTGCGCGGCAGGCGGGCGAGCGTGACATGCGGCAGGTACGCGCGCCGCTCCGGTGCCAGCCCCAGTCGCACCAGCGCATGATCGACCTTGCGATGCAGCGTGGCCAGTTCGGCATGAGGAGTGATGGCGGCCCATAGCGCATCGGATCGGCCGCGCTTGTCGAATTGTCCCACGCCGGCGAGCCGCACTTCCGGGATCGAAGCGGACACGCCGGACAGTGCGTGTGCGATCTCCTCCGCCAGCGGACGATCGACATCGCCGATGAAACGCAGCGTCAGGTGAAGCTGTGCATCGGTCTGCCAGCGCGCGGCAGGCACGCCGCTCATCACCGCGGACAGCGCGGCGCGGATCGACGCAGGCGGGCGGAGCGCGGCGAACAGACGATACATGCGACGATGCCTTTGTAACGAAAGATTGCTTTCGGGCGGTTCGCTTGAAAATTGCGGCGGGACGGGCAATATTTCCCTCATTCCCGCGCATTTCTTTGCGGGATAAAGGAGCGAAGTGACAATGGCTAACTGGTCTGACCCCCGGCCGACCGCCGCCCCGTTCGGGACGAGCGCCGCCGATACGCGGGCTGCCGCGTATGACGCGGGTCTCCGGTCCTATATGCTCTCGGTCTATAACTATATGGCCTCGGGCGTTCTGTTGACCGGGATCGTGGCGTTGCTGTTCGCCAGCGGCGGACGCGACAGCCTCGCGGCACAGGTTTTCATGGCGCCGGGCATCCTGAAATATCTCGTGATGTTCTCGCCGCTGGCCTTCGTGCTGGTGCTGAATTTCGGTATCAACCGCCTGTCGACGGGTGCGACGCAGCTGATCTTCTGGGCCTTCGCCGCCGTGATGGGCGTGTCGATGTCCACGATCTTCCTCGTCTATACGGGCACGTCGATCGCGATCACCTTCTTTGCGACCGCTGTCGCCTTCCTGTCGCTGAGCATCTACGGCTACACGACGAAGCGCGATCTGTCGGGCTTCGGCACCTTCCTCATCATGGGTGTCGTCGGCATCATCGTCGCGTCGCTGCTCAACCTGTGGTTCAAGTCGCCCGCGATGGCGATGGTCATCAGCGCGGTCGGCGTGCTGCTGTTCGCCGGTCTTACCGCGTATGACACGCAGCGGATCAAGAGCATGTACGCTTATGTCGCCGGCACCGACATGATCGGCAAGACGGTGATCATGGGCGCGCTGTCGCTCTATCTAGACTTCATCAACATGTTCCAGTTCCTGCTGTCCTTCATGGGCCAGCGCGACTGAGACCATCGGTCTCAGACCGAACGTTCGAGAAGGCCCGGCGACGATCCGCCGGGCCTTTTTCGCGTCTGTCACGCTTCTGCGGCGCTACGATCTGTTAACCATCGCGGTGGCAGACTGCGGCAGAGGAAGACAGGGACTGATCGATGACCGCTCTCGCCAAGCCCAAGGATGCCCGTCGCGCACCGCGTGCGCCTGCGGAGTGCCGCGCCACCGCGCGTGTCGCGGTTTCCGTCGAGGTGGTCGATGCCTCGTCGAACGGCATTCGGGCGCGGATGTCGATCCCGTTGCCGGTGGGGACGACGCTGAAGATTGGTCTGCCGGGCGGGGTGCAGCGCCACGCGCGTATCATCTGGGCCAGCGATGGGGAGATCGGGTGCGAGTTCCTTGCCCCACTGGCGATCGATGAGCTCGATCTGCTCCTTGCGGCCGCCCCCGACGCGCGACCACGCTGACGCCGGCGTGCTCACGCGGCACGAGAGCTTGCTTCAACTGCACGACGGATAACCCCTTAAATAGGTCATGCCGCGCTTTTCGCCGCTTGAAATTATATTTCAAGCAAGCGAAATAGCCGTGCGCGCCGGCGAAAGAGGCGCGAGTCTGGAGAGAGCATGTCCGGCGAGCCTGTTCGCAGCAATTTGAAGCCATTGTCGCTCCACGTGCCGGAGCCTAAGTTCCGCCCCGGCGACGACGTGGATTTCTCCGCTGTCGACGTGCCTCCAGCCGGCGCCGCGCCGCGCCCCGATACGCATGCGGCGGCATCGTCCTTCACCGATCTGGCATACACCATGGTGCGCGTGCTGGATGAGCAGGGCCAGGCGGTCGGGCCGTGGAATCCGCGCCTCTCACCGGATACGATGCGCCGGATGCTGCGTCACATGGCGCTGGTCCGTGCCTTTGACGAGCGCATGTTCCGCGCGCAGCGGCAGGGCAAGACCAGCTTCTACATGAAGTCGCTGGGCGAGGAGGCGGTGGCGGTCGCCGCTGCCTATGCGCTGGAACACGATGATATGTGTTTCCCCTCCTATCGCCAGCAGGGGCTTCTGATCGCGCGGGATTGGTCGATCGTCGACATGATGAACCAGATCTATTCGAACCGCGCCGATCGCCTGCAGGGCAAGCAGCTTCCGATCATGTATTCGGTGCGCGAGGCGAGCTTCTTCTCGATCTCCGGCAACCTCACGACGCAATATCCGCAGGCGGTGGGCTGGGCGATGGCGTCCGCATCGAAGGGCGACACCCGCATCGCGGCGACATGGTGTGGCGAGGGATCGACGGCGGAGGGCGATTTCCATTCCGCGCTCACCTTCGCCACCGTCTATCGCGCGCCGGTGATCTTCAACGTCGTCAACAATCAATGGGCGATTTCCAGCTTCTCGGGCTTTGCGGGCGCGGAAGCGACCACCTTCGCCGCGCGCGCGGTGGGTTATGGCATCGCCGGTTTGCGCGTTGACGGCAACGATGCGCTCGCGGTCTATGCGGCGACGCTCTGGGCGGCCGAGCGCGCGCGCACCAACGCCGGGCCGACGCTGATCGAGCATTTCACCTATCGTGCCGAGGGCCATTCCACCTCCGATGATCCGAGCGCCTATCGCTCCGCGGGAGAGCCAAACGCCTGGCCGCTCGGGGATCCGATCCGGCGGTTGAAGGATCATCTGATCGCGATCGGCGAATGGGACGAGGAACGCCAGGGCACCATGGACCGCGAAGTCGCCGAACAGGTGAAGGCGGCGCAGAAGGATGCCGAGAAGAACGGTATCCTTGGTCATGGTCTGCATCAGCCGCTCGACAGCATGTTCGACGGCGTGTTCGAGGAAATGCCCTGGCACCTCCAGGAACAGCGGCAGATGATGATGGACGAGGAAACGGCTTCGGGCCGTCCCTGGGCGCGCAAGGGGTGATGTCAGTGTCCGAAACGATTGAAACGGAAGCGGTGTCCGACGCGGGCGAGATCACCCGCATGAACATGATCCAGGCGATAAATTCTGCCATGGACGTGATGATGGCGCGCGATCCCAATGTGATCGTGATGGGGGAGGACGTGGGCTATTTCGGCGGCGTCTTCCGCGCCACCGCGGGCCTTCAGAAGAAATACGGCAAGACGCGCGTGTTTGATACGCCGATCACCGAATGCGGCATCATCGGCGTCGCGGTGGGAATGGGTGCCTATGGCCTTCGCCCGGTGCCGGAAATCCAGTTCGCCGATTATATCTATCCCGCGCTCGATCAGGTTGTCAGCGAGGCGGCGCGACTGCGCTATCGCTCCGATGGCGAATTCATCGCGCCGCTCACCGTGCGCTCGCCCTTTGGTGGGGGGATCTTCGGCGGCCAGACGCACTCGCAATCGCCCGAAGGGATCTTCACTCACGTATCGGGCCTGAAGACGGTGATCCCGTCCACGCCTTACGATGCCAAGGGGCTGCTGATCGCCGCGATCGAGGATAATGATCCGACGATCTTCTTCGAGCCCAAGCGCATCTACAACGGCCCGTTCAACGGCCATTGGGATCGCCCGGCCGAAAATTGGTCGAAACACCCCGCGAGCGAGGTGCCCAGCGGCTATTACCGCATCCCGCTAGGCAAGGCGAACATAGTGCGCGAGGGCGAGGCGCTCACGATCCTCGCTTACGGCACGATGGTTCACGTCTGCCTCGCCGTTGTCGCCGAGGCCGGGGTAGATGCGGAGGTGATCGACCTGCGCACGCTCGTGCCGCTCGATATCGAGACGATCGAGGAGTCGGTGAAGAAAACCGGACGCTGCATGATCGTTCACGAGGCGACGCGAACTTCCGGCTTCGGCGCGGAACTTTCCGCACTGGTGCAGGAGCGGTGCTTCTATCACCTCGAGGCGCCGATCGAGCGCGTCACCGGGTTCGACACGCCCTATCCGCACAGTCTGGAGTGGGCCTATTTTCCAGGGCCGGTGCGGATCAGCCAGGCGCTCAAAAAGATTCTGAAGGACTGATGACGATGGCGCGTTTCAACTTTCGGTTGCCTGATATCGGCGAGGGGATTTCCGAAGCGGAAATCGTGGCGTGGCATATCAAGGTTGGTGATCGGGTCGAGGAGGACCAACAGATCGCGGACATGATGACCGACAAAGCGACCGTGGAAATGGAGAGCCCCGTTTCCGGCACCGTCGTGGAGTTGGCAGGGGAAGTCGGCGAGCAGGTCTCGATCGGCGCGACCCTGGTCGTGATCGAGATGGAGGGCGAAGGCGAGGCGGAGGAAGAAGCGGCAGCAGCGATCACGGCGGAAACGCCGGGGGCGGCGGTGGTCGAGCCGGTTGCGGTCGAAAGCTTTTCGCATCCTGAACTTTCCAGCACCGCCCCGGCTTCGGTGTCTCTGGCGGAAGAGGAGATCGCGCCCGCGGCGCCTGCGCCTGCGTCGGCAGAAACGCAGCGTCATGTGCTCGCGTCGCCAGCTGTGCGTGCACGCGCGGACGATCTCGGCATCGATCTGTCGCATGTTAAGCCGGCCGAGGGGGATCGTATCCGCCACGCCGATCTTGACGCTTATCTCCGCTATGCCTCAGGGCAAGGCTATCACGCGCCGCACGCCGCAAACGCGCGCGCCGACCAGCAGATCAAGGTTATCGGGATGCGCCGTCGCATCGCCGAGAACATGGCCGCGTCGAAGCGCCACATTCCCCACTTCACCTATGTCGACGAGATTGACGTAACCGAGCTCGAGCGGGTGCGCGCCGATCTCAATGCAACGCGTGGAAGCCGGCCGAAGCTGACGATGCTGCCGTTGCTGATCGTCGCGATTTGTCGCACATTGCCCGAATTCCCGATGCTCAACGCGCGGTACGATGATGAGGCCGGAGTCGTTACGCGTTCGGGCCGCGTGCATCTCGGGATGGCAACACAGACCGATGCCGGTCTGACGGTGCCCGTCATCCGAGACGCGCAGGATCGCAATATATGGCAACTCGCCAGCGAGATCGGGCGTCTTGCGGAGGCCGCGCGGGCGAACAAGCTGAAGCCTGATGAATTGGGTGGCGGAACGATCACCGTGACCAGTCTTGGCCCGCTTGGTGGTATCGCGACAACTCCGGTTATCAACAGGCCCGAAGTCGCTATCATCGGCCCGAACAAGATCGTCGAGCGCCCGGTTTTCCGGGGCGACGAGATCGTTCGCGCGAAGCTGATGAATCTGTCGATTAGCTGTGATCACCGCGTCGTGGACGGATGGGACGCCGCAAATTATGTGCAGGCGCTTCGTAAGCTGCTCGAAACGCCGGTATTGTTATTCGCGCAATGAGAAAAGCGGCGCCGGTCTGATGACTGCGACCGGCGCCTGCCTATACTATACCCTGCGACCGGTGAAAAGCTGGACCAGACCGACGACAAGCGCGACGATGAGAAGGATATGAATCAGTCCGCCGGCGATGTGCAGGCTGAAACCAAGCAGCCACAGGACCAGCAGGATCACAACAATCGTCCAAAGCATCGCATCTCTCCGTAATGTCTTGAAGCGAGAACGTGGATTGTGTCGGAATCGTTCCGGGTTTGTGACAATATTTGTCTGATCGCGATGTACGAAACCGCCTCAATGAAATGCCGCGTTGAGGGCGATTGTCACGGCGTGATCCTGCCCGTCGCTGCCACCCTGGATGAAGCGGTGCTGGTTCATATAGCCCAGTTCGACATTCAATCCTGTCACGATCGGGGTGTACAAGGTTACCGCGTTGCGCATGCGTTCCTCACCTTCGATCGCCTGAAACTTCGTGCGGTTGAGATCGATGAAACTTTCATGGCTGATCGCGATTCCGGTCTGCCCTTGGGTAGCAAGCGGCAGGGCAATGCGGACGAAGGGGCGCACGCGCCAGCCCGTTCCCACCATGCCTTCACGCCAGCGTTGCTCGCCGCGCAGTCGCAGAGCCATGCTTAGTCGGCCCAGCCGGATATCGTCGAGTGTCACCTGCTCGCGTGCGCGGTGCTCCATGATCGCGAATCTCCCGGCGTCGTAATTCGGATCATGCGTATAGCCGGCCCATAAGATCAGATTCGGCGCTAGGCTGTAACCGATGAGCGAATTGCTCTCGACCTCGTAAAGGCCGTGGCGTTGATCGCTGATCCTGGTTACGATTTCCTGCGAAAACCGCCATTTATCGCTGACTCGCACAGTGGCGAACTCGGTTAGCCAAAGCTGTGAATCGTCGCTCGCCCATGCCGATGTGGGGAAAAGCGCGATTGCCGCAGACATCATAAAGCAAGACCAGGGCGCGCGCATTGCACAACTGATGCGCATATGCGTGATACATCCGCAACAAAACTATTTGCGTGCGGGATGGATCAGGAGGCCAGCGCGGCCTCCGCCTGTGCAAGCGCGGTCGGATCGTCCACGTCCAGCCACCAGGCGTCCCCGATATCGACCACGCGCGCTCCGCCGCGATGCGCGAGCGCCTCGACTCCAGCGGAGATCGATCCGTTGCCGCCCGCCGCGATGCTATCACGCAGCGCAGCATGGAACCGGCCATCGACGGCGAACACCCCACAATCGAACGCGTCGTAATCGGCAAGATGCTTGCCGATCGCGGCGATCCGGTCCCCGCTTGTGCGGACCCGGGTCACGTCTTCGAGATCGACCAACGGATTGTTCAGGCGGCGATCGATCGCCAGTGTCAGCGGCGCATCCGGCGCAGCAAGCGTGTGTGCCACGATCGCCGGATCGAAAAGATGGTCTGACATCATCAGCAGGTGCCGCTCCGGCCCGATCGCATCCGCGCCCGTGAGCACCGAATGCCCGTTGGCGCGCGACCAGTCAGTCGTCCGGATGCAGACGATGCTCGAATCCAGCCCGCGCAGATAGCTTTCCACGGCGTCAGCCTCATGCCCCGTCACCACCGTGAAGGCGGTAGCGCCGCCGGCACGAGCCGCCGCGATGACACGCGCGATCAGCGGAACACCGGCAACCTCGGTCAGCGGCTTCGAAGGGGACACCGCGCGCAGCCGGCTGCCAAAGCCGGCTGCGACGATGAGTGCCCTCACTCGGCGGCGAGCCGCGCGTCGGCGTGGATGAAGTCGTCGGTCATCTGCGCCGCGATATCGTCGGTATATTGTTCCGGCGGATGCTTGCAGAAGAAGGAGGACGGTCCGGTCAGCGCGCCGGCGATGCCGCGATCGAGCGCGAGCTTGCAGCAGCGGATCGCGTCCACCACCACGGCCGCCGAATTCGGGCTGTCCTCGACCGAAAGGCGCAGTTCAAGGTTCATCGGCACGTCGCCGAACAGATTGCCCTCAAGCCGCAGGAAGCACAGCTTGTTGTCATGCAGCCACGGAATATAGTCCGACGGGCCAACGTGGATATTCTCGTCGGCGAGCCGCTCGGCGAGGACGGCCTGCACCGCCTCCGTCTTCGACTCCTTCTTGCTCGATAGGCGATTGCGGTCGAGCATGTTCATGAAGTCGGTATTGCCGCCGGTGTTGAGTTGGTAAGTGTGATCGATCGTCACCCCGCGGCTGCGGAACAGATTGGACAGCACGCGGTGTACGATCGTCGCGCCGACCTGCGCCTTCACGTCGTCGCCGATGATCGGCAGCCCGGCGTCGGCGAAGCGGGCTTCCCACTCCGGCTTGGACGCAATGAACACGGGCATGCAATTCACGACGGCAAGACCCGCCTCGATCGCGCACTCCATATAGAATTCGGTTGCGGCCTGGCTGCCGACCGGAAGGAAGTTCACGAGGATCTCGGCGCCGGAGTCCTTCAGCGTCTTCACCACGGTAGCGCGATCCGCGTCTGGCGTGCTGTCCACTTCGAAGCCGCGATCGTTGGCGGCAACGAGCATATGCTCTGCGACCCCGTCGAGCTTCGCACCCATCTGCACGACGGTGCCCGTCTTTGGCACGTCGGCGTGGAACACCTTCGTGCAGTTCGGCTTGGCGAAGATCGCCTCGCCCAGATCGATCCCGACCTTGCGCGAATCGACGTCGAACGCGGCGACGAATTCTATATCGCTGACCTTGTAGCCGCCGACATCCTCGTGGATCAGGCCATGGGCCGTGTTGCCGGCACTATAATGATATTTTCCCTGCACCAGGCTGCTTGCGCAATTACCAACCCCGATGATGGCAACCTTGATCGTCGACATTAAACCCCCGCTTTGCCGGCTGCCGCCGGCGGATGACCGATTAATGTCAACGTCGTGACAGATGCGCCACGCCTGTCAAGCGATCCCCGCACCTGTTATCCGGTGGAAAAGGGGACTTCGTCTTGGAATCGAGTGAATTGCCTGCGTTTGTTACAGGAAAGCCGCGCGAACTGCAGGGTTTCCTGAACCGGACTGCCTACCATCCGGCGGCGCGCCGACTCGCGGCGGCGCTCGCGCGCACCCCGATCACGCCCAATATGGTATCGATATTCGGCGCCGCGATGGTTTGCGGGGCGGGTGTGCTGTATGCGCTGATCGCGACCCCGCTGGCGATCGCGATCGGTTTCGCGCTCCACCTGCTCTGGCATGTCGTTGACGGTGCGGATGGCGATCTTGCCCGGATGACGGGCAGGGCCAGCCCGCGGGGCGAGGTGATCGACGGGTTGTGCGATTACGGCGGGCACACGGTGCTTTACCTTTTGCTTGGCTATGCGCTGCAACAGAGCTTCGGCCCGCTGATCTGGCTCGTGGTGGTGGGGGCGGGCGCGTCGCGCATTGTGCAGTCCGTCTTCGCTGAAAGTTCGCGCCGGACATACCAGTGGTGGGTCTATGGCGTGCCGTGGATCCAGCAGAATCGCGCCGTCGCTTCGGTCGGTCTGGGCGGGGCGCTTGCTGGCTTTTACCTGAAGGTATCACGCGCGATCACCGGGCCGACCGAGCGGATCAACATCCTGGTGACCAGCGCTGAAGCCGATCCGGCGGAGCGCCGGCGCATCGCGAGGCTGGCGAATGAATCCGGGCGACGCACATTGCTCCTGCCCGCCTTGCTGGGGGCGAATCCGCGCACAGTCTTGCTGGGGTTGAGCATGATCGCAGGCTCCTCCGTCTGGTTTTTCCTGGTCGAACTCACGATCTTCAATCTGCTGCTGCTGGTCGCAATCATGCGACAACGCGCCAATTGTCAGCGCCTTGCCCGTCTCATCGCGAGCGGCAGGGAGTGATGCGGGGAACCGGGCCACGTCGAGAATGGTTCGTCATCGGAACAGAATTTCAGGGAGAAGATGTGATGCGCGTGATGGTGGTAATGGCCGGAGCACTGGCGCTGGCCGCGTGCAACGATGGCGAAGGCAGAATGCATACTGGTGCGCCTGTCGCGGGCGGGGCTCGCGCGGTGGCGCTGCTCAAATCGGCGACTGGCGCGGATATAGGCCGCGCGACCGCGACGGAGGTGGCGGGCGGCCTGCGCATCACCGTTGATGCGAAAGCACTGGCGCCCGGGAAGCATGGCGCTCACGTCCATACCGCGGGTCGTTGCGACGCGCCCGATTTCGCCAGCGCCGGCGGCCATTGGAACCCGACCAATATGAAGCACGGAGCGATGAACCCTCAGGGCCCGCACGAGGGCGATCTGCCAAATCTGGAGATCGATTCCCGCGGGCGCGGGACGGTCGCGATGATGATTCCTGGCGCGACGATGACCGGCCTTCTCGACACAGACGGCGCCGCGCTGGTCATTCATGCCAGCGCCGACGATCTGATGACCGATCCGGCGGGTAACAGCGGTGCGCGGATCGCGTGCGGGGTGTTCCAGGCCGGGTGAGGGCGCGGCTCAATCAGCTTTCAGGTTGCGGCTTACCTTGACGAGCGTCGGGTCGCCTTCCAGCGGCGCGACGCTAAGTCCCAGTTCGCGCTCCAGACTGACCGCGGCGACATTGTCTCGTGACTCGATCGCCTCCACCCAATGGGCGCCCTGCGCGCGCGCCTGATCCATCGCGAAGCGCATCAATTCCCAGCCGATGCCGTGCGCCTTGTGATCCGTGCGCACCGCGACCGCCACCTCGGCGCGCTCGCCGCCCGGATCGAAGCATAACATCGCGAGCGCGAGCAGGCGGCCGTTACCGGCATCTGTCGCCAGGAATGTGCGGTCACGCCCGTCGTTACGCGTCATCGCCTCGATCAGCGAGCGGCCGACCCGGCTTGACGTGGCCAGAAAGCGGAAACGACGATCTTCGGGGGAAAGCTGATCGAAGAACTGGTCGATGAGAAACTCGTCGCCCGGCTGGGCGAGCCGTATGTCCAGTTCGGTGCCGGCGCGCGTGGTCAGTTTGCTCGTAGGCTGCTGCATGTCTTGACCTTTCGATGCCGGACGACGGATGATGCTGGCCGCACTGAACCTATGCTCCTCGTCCGCCTTTGACCATCGTCAAAGCGCACCCGCGCACGGGCGCGCAGTCTCCGCGTCGATGCCCCTGGGATGTGTTGCGATGACCGAGCTTGCCGATCCGTCAGGCCATGAAGCCATCGAACCGACGCTCGATACGATCGAGGAGGATCATGCCATCCAGCGCGCATTGTGCCGGGATCTGGAGGCGCTGGCCGATGGCCTGCCGAAGCTGCCGCCGCTGCCGGAGGTGCGTCGCCTGTGCGATTGCGTGATGCGGGTGGGAGGCACGCATCTCGTCCGCGCGGAGCTGGTGCTGGAACGGTTGCCAGCCGGTCGGCGGCCGAGCGACCCCGAACTGGAAATGTTGCGCGAGATGCATGCGCTGGATGCAACACACAGCGACGATCTGGTGGCGGCGCTGTGGGAGCATGTCGGGCGGGAGCCAAGTGCCCATGTCGGGCAGCTATCCTATATGCTGCGATGCTTTTTCGATGGTTGTCGCCGCGCGATCGCGCTCAAGGAGAGCTGGATCGCCGCGGCGCGGCGCGCGGACATCAGCCCGGGTTAGCTATAGCTTCCAGCGACCGGCGATTAACGATCGTGCAGTCGCGTTCACCTTTGGCGAATTCGATGATTCCGGCGGTTTTCAATCGTGTGAGGTGACGGCTGACGGTTTCGATGGTCAATCCAAGGAAACCGGCCATTTCGCCCCGGCTTATCGGGATCTGCACCCGTACATGCCCCGTCGGGTCGAGCGATCCGGTGCGCTCCGCCAGTTCCAGCAGGAAGCCGGCTACCCGTTCGCGCGCATCCTTGCGGCCCAGCGCCAGCATCCGCTCCCGCGCTTCATCGAGCGACGCCATCGTTCGTTCGAGCAGCAAGCGTTCCATCCGCGGGTAGGTGTGCAGCGCCTTCTCGAAGCTCGCGCGGGGAAAGGTGCACAGATCGGTGTCGGTCAATGCGGTGACGGTCAGCGATGCCTCGGTGACGAATAGCTGGCCGACGAAATCACCCGGAAAGAGCAGCCCCACGATCTGTTCCCGGCCGTCGGCGGTAGAGGCGGAAACCTTGAGCGCGCCTGACACGACGTTGGCGCAGCCGCTGTTCTGATCACCAGCCCAGGTGATGACCTGACCAGCCCCAACCTCGCGCCGGCGGCCGAAGGTGCTAAGCGTGGCAAGCTCGCAATCGCTCATGCTGGCGCACAATGAGGTGTCGCGCACGAGACAATCGAGGCAGCGTTGTGGAACCTCGGTCACGCGATGCTTTCTCGCACTTTATACGCGGCTTGTCAGCAATAGTTATTACCGCTGCGGTCCGCTGCCCGGCCGGATCCGCGCCCATGCCGTCTCCGGCAGCTTCAGCAGCACGGGCAACACGCACACGGCGACGATCGCGATCATGACGCCCGGCATCACCGGCCAGCCGGTCCGCGTGATCAGCAGGTGCGAGAGATAGGGCGTGAGGCCGCCGAACAGAGCCGTCGCCGTGGTCGCACCGAATGCAAGACCGCTGAGCCGACCCTCACCGGGAAACTGCTCCGCGGTGGTGACCGCGCCGATTGCGCTGACCGCACCGCCGAGGCAGGCGAGGGCGATCGCCCCGGTCAGCGCCATCCAGAAAATGCCCTGCATCATCAACATGAATGTCACGATCGGCAGCAGGATCGCTGCGATGCCAAGCGCGATCAGCACCGGCCTCCGCCCGATCCGGTCGGCGAGCATGCCCGTCGGCGGGGTCACCGCGATCACCGCTACGGCCGCGAGCGTGGACAGCCACAGCGCATTCGCTTCGCTCATCGCGCCCGCGCTGGTGAGGAAACTCGGGACGTATGTGATCCCGACGTAATAAGTGATGGATCCCAGCGCGGAGATCGCGAAGCCGCGCGCGATCGCCACCCGGTGATGCGTAAGGCTCAGTCGCAAGGGCTGCTTCGGCACTCGCTGCTCGGCCTGTTGTCGCAGGAAATCGGGGGACTCCTCGATCGCGGCGCGCGCTATCAACACCAGCCCAGCGAGCGCCGCACCGAACAGGAACGGGATGCGCCAGCCCCAGCTATCCAGACTTGTGCCGTCAAGCATGCCGACCGTCAGTGCCGAAAGGCCCACCGCGAGCAGGCCGCCGATTTCGCTCGCCGCAGAAGCCAGCGAGGTGATGAGCCCCCGGCGCGCGGGAGCCGCGGCCTCGAGCAGATAGGCGACGACGCCGGTATATTCTCCGCCGACCGAGAAGGCCATTATGCAGCGCAGGAGCAGTAATAGCCCGCCCGCCCATGATCCGATCTGCGCGTAAGTGGGGAGCAGTGCCGTCGCGAGCATCGCCAGCGTCATCATCGCCATCGACAGCAGCATCGCCGGTCTGCGCCCGTAGCGATCACCGATATGGCCAAAGGCGATCGCGCCGATCGGCCGCATCAGATAGGCGATGGCAAATCCGGCCAGCGCCTCGCTCAACCCAGCCGAGCCACCACCGAAGAAGGTGCGGGACAGAACGGTCGCGAGATACAGGTAGAGGGTGAAATCATACCATTCGATCACGGTCGAACAGCCGGCGATCACGATCGAACGGGTGGAAAGGCGCGGCGTGACAGCCGGCGCGTGCTCCCCCGGGCCGCGCCCGGATGCGGCGTTTGATGCCCCGTAGGTCAGGGTGCACACGCCTTCAGCCGCAGCGCCGCGTGATCGAAAGCGTCCCAGCAAATCCTGGCCAGGCTGCCGCCGATGCTGCAACGCCGGACGCCAAGTGCGGCGAAACCCGCGATCCGTTCGTCATAGTCGTGAACGAGGACGTTGACCGGCTTCGGCGCGACCGCCGCGACCAGTTCGGCAACCGCGCCATGATCCGCGATCATCGGGACGAACAGACAATCCGCCCCCGCCGCAGCATAAGCGACCGCGCGCGCGATACTGGATGAGGCGGTCATGTCTGGGATGCGGAAATTCTCGTTTCGCCCGATCAGCATCACATCGGGATTGAGCGCGTCGATCGCCGCGCGGGCGGCCGCCAGCCTTTCAACCGCGTGGCCGCGATCATACATCGCGCTTCCGGACCAGTCCTCGATCGATAGTCCGGCTACACCCGTCTCCAGCGCCAGCGTAACATTGGCCGCGAGATCTGCAGGGCTGTCCGCAAAGCCGTTTTCGAAATCGGCATTCACGGGAAGGTCGGTCGCGGAGACCAGCATCCGCAAATGGCGCAGCACCTCGTCGCGCGTAAGTTCGCCGTCGCTTTTGCCCATCGCCCAGGCCGCGCCCGAACTGGTGGAGGCGATCGCCTTGAATCCCAGCGCGGCAAGCCGCACCGCGCTGCCGCGATCCCAGGCATTCGGCAGGATGAAGAAGCCGCGCTCGTGCAGCGTGCGAAACCGGGCCGCGGCGTCGTGAGAATGGCTCATACTATTCCCCCCGCTCCACACCGCGACCAACGCGTAGCTCATTTGCTTACCGTGCTCACGCCGATCGGCAAGTCGGAACGCCGATTTTCGTAATCCAACGGCGTTTTCTTGCCGTGGGTTAAGATAGACGCCGGCTCGGCGCGACTTATTCACCTGCCGTGGCACCGCATGGAACTTCACGCGTGCTCACCCGTACCAATCGGAGCAGATAATCCAGATGATGAGGGCACCGATGTCAGAGCAATCCACACGCCGCACTACCAATGATGCCGGCGCACCGGTGCAGAGCCAGGAACATTCGCTCACGGTCGGACGGGATGGTCCGATCGTTCTCCACGATCATTATCTGCTCGAGCAGATGGCGAACTTCAATCGCGAGCGAATCCCCGAGCGGCAGCCGCACGCCAAGGGCGGCGGAGCATTCGGGCATTTCGAGGTGACGGGAGATGTCGCTCGATACACCAAGGCCCGCGTTTTCCAGCCGGGCGCGAAGGCGGATGTGGCGATGCGCTTCTCCACCGTCGCGGGGGAACGCGGCAGCCCCGATACGTGGCGTGATCCACGTGGGTTTTCGGTCAAGTTCTACACCGAAGAAGGCAATTTCGACATGGTCGGCAACAATACGCCGATCTTCTTCATTCGCGATCCGATCAAGTTCCAGAACTTCATCCGCTCGCAGAAGCGCCGGGCCGACAACGATCTGCGCGATCATGACATGCAGTGGGACTTTTGGACGCTGTCGCCCGAGAGCGCGCATCAGGTCGCCTATCTCATGGGCGATCGCGGCATCCCCAAGACGTGGCGCGAGATGAACGGCTATTCGAGCCACACCTATTCGCTGGTGAACGCGCAGGGCGAGAAATTCTGGGTCAAATTCCATTTCCGCACGGATCAGGGTGATGGCAATGCCTATCTGTCGCAGGCGGAGGCTGACGAGCTGGCGGGCAAGGACGGCGATTTCCATCGTCGGGATCTGTTCAACGCGATCGCGGGGGGGAACCATCCGAGCTGGACGCTATATTGGCAGATCATGCCGTATGAGGATGCCAAGACCTATCGCATCAATCCATTCGATCTCACGAAAATCTGGCCGCATGCCGATTATCCGCTGATCGAGGTCGGCCGGTTGACGCTGACGCGGAACCCGACCGATTTCCATACGGAGATCGAGCAGCTCGCGTTCGAGCCCAACAATATCGTGCCGGGGGTCGGGCTCTCGCCTGACAAGATGCTGTTGGCACGCGGCTTTTCCTACGCCGACGCGCATCGGGCCCGTCTTGGCGTCAATTACAAGCAGATACCCGTGAACCGGCCCGTCGCGCCGGTGAACAATTACTCGAAGGATGGCGCGATGCGGGTCGAGAAGGCGTCCGACCCGGTCTACGCGCCAAACAGCTACGGCGGCCCCGCAGCGCAACACGATCCCTACGAGGCGGGGCTGTGGCACGCTGACGGCGAGATGGTGCGCGAGGCCTATACGTTGCGCGCGGATGACGATGACTGGAGCCAGGCCGGCACATTGGTGCGCGATGTGATGGACGATGCGGCACGGTCGCGGCTGGTGGACAATGTCGTCGGCCATCTGTCTGACGGGGTAAGCGAGAAGATCCTGCAACGGGCATTTGAATATTGGCGGAACATCGATGAGCAAACCGGTAAGCGCATCGAAGCCGGCGTCCGCGAAAAACTGGGCGGTGAATCCAAGGCGCCCGGTTTAGCTTCCGCCGAAGCCGTTCGCGAGGCACAAGCCGCGGAATGACAGGAGCGCGCTCGCGGTCGATCGGGATTTCCTGGCCGGTCGCGGGCGCGTTGGTTTGAAAATCAACATTTGCAAAGCTAAATCCGACAAGCAGGAAGCTTGCGGCAGGGTTGCTCGCCGCTTGCCGAAGGAAGGCAATCGTTGACGGAACGGGAAGATAATAAGGGCCGGTCGGGGCGCAGCATCGCCGACGACGAGCGAATCGCGGGCGAACTGGCCGGGCTGGATCGGCACACCGATCCGTTCGTGGCGGCCGTTCATGCCACG
This sequence comes from Sphingomonas sp. TX0543, assembly GCF_048565505.1. Lineage (NCBI taxonomy): Bacteria > Pseudomonadati > Pseudomonadota > Alphaproteobacteria > Sphingomonadales > Sphingomonadaceae > Sphingomonas > Sphingomonas sp. TX0543. The sequence goes on along the minus strand of NZ_JBLZUS010000002.1, from coordinate 2,871,538 downwards.
CGAATGCCGATGATCATAACGAACCCGCGTCTGCCGGACAACCCGGTCGTGTTCGTCAACGAATCGTTCGTGCGCCTCACCGGATATCCCAAGGAAGAGATAATCGGCCGCAATTGCCGCTTCCTTCAGGGCCCTGACAGCGACCCGAAAACGATCCGCGCGCTGCACGATGCGGTCGAGCGCATGCAGCCGATCGAAGTCGACATCCGGAATTACCGGAAGGACGGGGAGCCGTTCTGGAACCGTTTGTTGATGGCGCCGGTATTCGATGCCGATCAGCGTCTTGCCTATTTCTTTGCCAGCCAGGTGGACGTGACGATCGAGCGCGAGCGTCTCACCGGGCTGGAGCGCGACAACGCCGCGTTGATGGCGGAACTCACCAGCCGCCTGCGCACCCAGCAGGAGCGCGAGCGGGAACTGGCGCTCGCGCTGAAGGCCGGTGGCTTCGGCACGTGGAGCCTCGAACTCTCGACCGAGGTGCTCACGGCGTCCGAGGAGTGCAAGGCGCTGTTCGGTCGGCCACCGAACGTTCCGTTCAGCTATGACGATCGGATCGCCGCGATCCACCCCGACGATCGTGCGCGCGCGGTCGAAGGCATGGCGAAAGCGGGCGCGCTCCGCGGCGAATATAGCGAAGAATATCGGGTCTTGTGGCCGGACGGGTCTACCCATTGGCTGTCATCGCGCGGGCAGCCGTTCTTTGATGCGGAGGGCAATCCCGTGCGGATTGCTGGCGTGTCGATGGACATTACGACCGCCAAGCGGCGGGAACTCAAGCGGCAGGCACTGTTCCATCTCAACGATGCGTTTCGCAGGCTCGATGATCCTGCCGACATTTCCTTTGCGGCTGCCCAGATACTGGCCGAGACGCTTGGTGTATCCCGCGCCGGTTATGGCCTGGTCGATCGCGCCGCCGAAACCATCACGATCGAGCGGGACTGGAACGCACCGGGGGTCTCGACCATTGCGGGCACGCTGAATTTTCGCGACCACGGCAGCTACATAGAGGAGCTGAAACGCGGCGAAACGGCTATCGTCGAGGATTCCCGGCTCGATCCCCGCACGGCCGAAACCTCGGCGGTGCTTGAGGCAATCAGCGCGCGTTCGTTCATCAACATGCCGCTGACCGAACAGGGCGGCCTGGTGGCGCTGCTGTTCTTGAACCACGCGGAGCCGCGGCAGTGGTCGGACGATGATCTGGATTTCGTGCGCGAAGTCGCAGAGCGCACGCGCGACGCGGTCGAACGGCGGCGGGCGGAGCGTGATCTGGCTGATCTCGCCGCCTCGCTTGAGCGGCAGGTCGCAGAGCGCACCGCCGATCTTGTGACCGCCGAAGAGGCATTGCGTCAGTCCCAGAAGATGGAGGCCGTCGGGCAGTTGACTGGCGGGTTGGCGCACGATTTCAACAACCTGCTCACCGCGATCAGCGGCAGCCTGGAAATGATCCAGTTGCGCTTCACACAGGGTCGCGGCGCAGACGTGGACCGCTATGTCGAGGCGGCAAAGGCAGCCGCCAAGCGCGCCGCCGCCCTCACGCATCGGTTGCTTGCTTTCAGCCGCCGACAGACGCTGGATCCGCGCCCGACCGACCCGAATGCCCTGATTTCGGGGATGGAGGAATTGATCCAGCGCACGGTCGGGCCATCGGTGATCGTTGAGACCTCGCTGGAGGACGGGCTTACTTCCACGCTGGTCGATCCGAGCCAGCTTGAGAATGCGCTGCTTAACCTGTGCATCAACGCCCGCGACGCGATGCCGGATGGCGGGCGGATCATGATCGGCACTCAGGCGCGCCATGTCGATGCGCGCGCCGGCCGCGAGCGGGATATCGAACCGGGCGATTACGTCTGCGTGTCGGTCAGCGACGTGGGCACGGGCATGGCGCCGGAAACCATATCGAGGGCGTTCGAGCCGTTTTTCACCACCAAGCCGATCGGGAGCGGAACGGGACTGGGCCTGTCGATGGTCTATGGCTTCGCCCGGCAATCCGGCGGGCAGGTTCGCATCCACTCGACCCCGGGGTCGGGGACGACGGTCACCATATATCTGCCGGTCGATGGACAGCCGGCGTTCGTGGAGCCGGAAGCCGCCACGCTGTCCACCGTGCCGCGCGCGGCGGGGACTGAAACGGTGCTGGTGGTGGATGACGAGGAATCGATCAGAATGCTCGTCACCGAGACGCTTGCGGGGCTTGGCTACAAAACGCTGGAGGCAGCCGATGGCCCCGCCGCGCTAAAGATGCTGACGCCCGATCGCCATATCGATCTGCTGGTTACGGATGTCGGGTTGCCCGGGATGAACGGCCGGCAGCTTGCCGATGCGGTTCGTGTGAACCGGCCGCGGCTCAAGGTGCTGTTCATCACCGGCTACGCCGAAAATGCCGTCCTCAATCACGGCCATCTCGAGCCGGGCATGCATGTCATCACCAAGCCATTTGCGATGGAGGCATTCGCATCGCGTGTTCGCGCGCTTCTCGGCGCCGCCAATTAGGGTTGAGCGGCGCGCGTGAAGAGGCGTTTGCGCCCGCTACCGCCGGGATCGGGGAAGGCCTCCCGATCCCGGCGGTGGCAGCCTTGCTCAGCGTGGTTTGACGAACCTTAGCGTCATGCGATCGCTTTCGCCGATCGCGGCATAGCGTGCGCGATCCTTGTCCTTTTCGGCGAAGGTGGGGGGCAACGTCCAGACGCCGCCCGGATAGTCATGCGTGTCCTTCGCGTTCGCGTTGATCTGGCTTTCCGCCACCAGCCGGAAGCCCGCTTTCGTGGCATAGGCGATCACGGAAGAGCGCTTCATGTAGCCGCTTTTGCCCTCCTCCACGCCCGCCTGATCCTCGGGGAGGCGATGCTCCTCGATGCCGAGTATCCCGCCAGGTTTCAGCATTGCGAACATCTGGTCGAACGCCGCCTGGGTCTGGTCCGAAGCGCCGAAGCGCCAGTTGTGGATATTGCGAAAGGTAAGCACGACATCGGCCGTGCCGGCAGGCACACGGGCCTGGCCGTCCGCAGCGGGGAAGATCGCGTAGTGCAGGCCGCCGTAGATATCCGGTCTGGCAGTGGCGAGCGCGCGTACCGCGCCTAGCCCGCGTTCGCTCGGTCCGGCGGCATACAGCTTGCCGCTTTTCGCCAGATATGGCGCAAGCACCTCGGTATACCAGCCGCCGCCCGGCCAGATCTCGACAACGGTATCGGTAGGCTTCACCCCGAAGAAGGCGAGCGTCTCGGCGGGGTGGCGATACCGGTCGCGGGCCACGTTCGCAGGGGTGCGGCTGTCCGCCTTCACCGAAGCGACCAGCGCCGCAGACGGCACGGCGTCTTTCGCTGTCACGGCGACAGGTAAAAGCGCGAGGGCGAGTGGCGCGAGGGCAAGGACACGCATCGATCATCTCCCGTATATTTGGCTAAGCGCAACGCATCGTGCTCAGGTCGGAAGATGCGATAGCCGAAAAGGCGCGGTCGCGGTCAAGAAAAGCGAGCCGTGCCAGGTGGCCGTTCCTCAATTCCAGAGCGCCGCATTCGCCGCGCACGCCAGATCGGCAAACACCGGTAATTGACTGTTCGCTAGATGTTTTGGATTGGGCTGGTGGAGCCGAGGGGAATCGAACCCCTGACCTCTGCAGTGCGATTGCAGCGCTCTCCCATCTGAGCTACGGCCCCGCCCGGTGCCCGGCGCAGCCGGGGAGCGACGCCCATAGCTTCCTCTTTTCGGGGATGCAACGCCTCCCGCGAACAGGCACAAAACTTTACCCTGCGACAGGACGCTTTCGTGGTGCGGCAGTTGCCCGGTACATCCCCGTAACGATTGGAACGATAACGGTTTTCGCGGCTTCTTCTGGCTATCGATGCCCGCTCGCACAGACGCATTCGGGCATCGTGACGGCAACGATTTTGGAGAGAAGCGATGGCTTACGAACGCTATCCACGCAGCGGCGATCCGGCTGATTATGGGCGGGATTATGGCTCGGGCCGGGACTATACCTATTCGAGCGGGCGCGATTATCTGGCGGCCGGCAATTACGGGGCCGATCGCGCTCGTCAGGATAGCGGGCGTTACGGCCAGCGGGACTACGGGCGCTCCGGCTACGCGGATCGTACGCGCTATGATCGTACCGATCAGTCGCGGGACTATCATGGCAGCTACTCCTCTGATGGTCGCCGTTTCGAGGACGTAGGTCAGCGGCGCCACTGGGACGACGATGACCGTAATACCGGCCGCTACCGCGATCAGGGCGGACGTTTCGCGCGCAATACGCCGGACTATGATTATGACGAGCGCGGCTTTTTCGCGCGCGCCGGTGACGAAGTTCGCTCGTGGTTCGGCGATGACGAGGCGGAGCGCCGGCGCCAGGCCGACATGTGGAATGATGAACGCTATAGTGATCGTTGGAGCAACGAGCGCGACTCCGATTACGGCAACTGGCGCCGCGGCCAGATCGCCGCGCTCGATCGTGATTACGACGAATATCGGCGCGAGCATCACGCCAAATTCCAGAACGAGTTCGGCGCCTGGCGTGCCGGCCGGCAGACTCAGCGCGACTCGCTGAACCGCGTTGAAGAGCATATGGAAGTGCTCGGCTCGGACGGGTCCCATGTCGGCACGGTGGATAAGGTACGCGGTGATCGTATCCTGTTGACGAAAAGCGATCAGGATGCCGGTGGCCGTCATCACTCGATCCCGTCGAGCTGGATCGAGAAGGTCGATGGCAACGTGACGTTGCGCAAGACGGCCGACGAGGCGAAGAAGCATTGGCGCGACGAAGAGCGCAACCAGGCGTTCTTCGGCGACAATGATCGCAGCACGACCAGCTCGGCCAATGCGACGACGCGCGACAACGCGAACAACGCGACAAGCGGCGGATTCTTCTCCCGCTGACGGTCAGTCGCGCGCTTTCGAGCGGGCAAGCGGGGGGCCGGGCGGCAACGTCCGGCCCCCTTGCATTTATGTGATGCTTCGCCATACCGCATGCTCGAATCGAACCATCAAGGAGTAGAGCGATGCCGCGTGCCTGGAGTTTGAAATCACGCCCCTCGGGTGTCCCTGCCGATGAAAATTTCGCGCTCATCGACGTGCCTTCCGCATCTCTCGGCGCCGGGCAGGTGCGGGTGGCGAACCGGTGGCTTTCGGTCGATCCATATATGCGCGGGCGGATGAATGACGTGAAGAGTTACGTCCCGCCGTTCGTCCTGGGCGAGCCGATGGAGGGTGGCGCGATTGGCGAAGTCGTCGAAAGCAACAGCCCGGATCTGCCGGTCGGTACGCGTGTGCAGCACATGCTCGGCTGGCGCGAGGAGGCGGTGCTGAACGCTGCCGAGGCGCAGAAGCTGCCGGATCTGGGCGTCGACGATCAGGCCTATCTGGGGCAACTCGGCATGCCCGGTATGACGGCGTATTTCGGATTGTTGAGCATCGCGTCCGCGAAGCCGGGCGATGTGGTATTCGTATCTGCGGCAGCGGGCGCGGTGGGCTCGACGGTGGTGCAGATCGCCAAGGCCAAGGGCATGACGGTCATCGGTTCGGCCGGCGGGGCGGAAAAGTGCGCCTGGGTGAAGCAGATCGGCGCGGATCACGTCGTCGATTACAAGGCGGGCTCGGTGACGCGCGGGCTGATGGAGGCTGCGCCGGAAGGGATAGACGTCTATTTCGACAATGTCGGCGGCGAGCATCTGGACGCTGCGCTGCTCGCTGCGCGGATGAATGCGCGCTTTGCGATCTGCGGCATGATCGACATCTACAATGACGGGAAGGCTCAGGAACTGCGTTATCTCGCCAAGGTGATCGGCGCGAGGATCAATATCCGCGGCTTCATCGTCAGCGATTTCTTTACGCGTGTCGATGAATTCTACGGCGATATGGGCGCGTGGCTGAAAGAGGGGAAGCTCAAGCGCCACGAAACGGTGCACGAGGGGCTGGAGACAATGCCGGCGGCGTTCCGCGGGCTGTTCACCGGCGGGAATACCGGCAAGATGCTCGTTCGCGTCTGATGGATCGCGTCGCCAACCCTCAGGCGGCGCGGGACATCCGCTGCGGGTTGGCGACGCTTTCGAACGCAGCCACCACCGCCGGGATCACGTCCGGCGGCAACGTGTGGCCCATGCCGGGTATTTCGACCAAGCGCGCGCCAGGCACGTGGGCCGCGGTATCGCGGCCCCCCTCGACAGGCACGAGCGGATCTTCCGTGCCGTGCACGACGACGGCCGGGGCGGTGATCGCCTTCAGCCGCGCGCGCCGATCGCCGTCTGCGAGGATCGCGGCCATCTGACGCACGAAGCCAGCCGGATGGTGATTGCGCGTCACTTCCTCGCGATAGCGCTCCATCATGAAGGCCTCGTCTTCCTGCAACCGGGCGGCCACCACCTTCGACGCGCGCACGCCATGTGCCACGATCGCCTCCACGTCAGCGCTGCGCGGGCGACGCAACAGGATGCCCATCGCCTGAAGCGACGCGCCCGGGAGGGCAGGGTTGCCCGTGGTGGACATGATCGACGTGAGCGACAGCGTGCGTTCCGGCCAGTGCGCGGCGAAAAGCTGGGCGATCATGCCGCCCATCGATGCGCCGACGATATGCGCCCGCTCGATGCCGAGCGCGTCGAGCAGCCCGACCGCGTCGGCGGCCATGTCGGTGAGCGAATATGGCGCGCGAACCGGGCGACGCAAAATGTGTGAAACCGCCATCAGCGCGAAGCTTGGCGTGCCCATCGCATCGAACTTGGTGGAAAGCCCGACATCGCGATTGTCGTACCGGATCACGCGATAGCCGCGCGCCACCAGCGCCTCGACCAGGTTCATCGGCCAGCGTACGAGCTGCGCGCCCAGCCCCATGATCATCAGCACCGCCGGGGCGTCCGGCGCGCCGAATTCATCATATTCGATCTCAATGCCGTTGGCGGCAACCCGTGCCATCGCGCCCGCGCCTCCTTCAAACCGGGGACCATGCCCCGTCTGTCACGAAATCGCAACATAAAGGCTCAGGCGGTATGGATGGTTCCGTCAAGCACCGTCACCGGCCAGGGCGTGAGGCTCGTGCCGGGGCAGGGGCCGCCACGGCATTTGCCGCTTGCGATGTCGAAAACCGCGCCGTGCCAGCCGCAGGCGATTATTCCGCCCGCGACATAATCGTCAAGCTTCTGGGCGAGCGGCAGGCCCATATGCGGGCAGCGATCGACATAGCCGAACGCGCCTGCCCCGCGCCGCACGACGAAGCCGTGGAAACGCCCTGCGCGCATCTCGATCACGAAGCCACGCGCCGCGCCGTCGGCGATCTGCTCCAGCGGGCCGAGAGCGATGCCGGGCGGGGTGGCGGTCAGGCGTTCGGTCAGGGCAGGGTCGCCTTGGGGAAATCGGCCCAGCACGCATCGTAATCGGGCTGGGCATGCGCCAGCGCGAAGCGGGTGGGGCGATAGGGCCAGCAGCTTTCGAGCATGAACGCCATCGTGCCGCCGATCCGGTGCGGCTGCAACGCAGTGTTCGAGGCCGCGTCCCACGTCGCCTTGTCCGGCCCGTGGCCGGAAAGCAGATTGTGGAGCGAAAGCCCGCCGGGGCGAAACCCTTCCGCCTTCGCATCATAGGCGCCGGTGATGAGCCCCATCGCCTCCGACATCACGTTGCGGTGGAACCACGGCGGCCGGAATGTATCCTCGGCCACCATCCAGCGCGGCGGGAAGATCACGAAATCGGCGTTGGCGCGCCCAGCCACATCGCTGGGCGAGGTAAGCACCGTGAAGATCGAGGGATCCGGATGATCGAAGCTGACGGTGTTGATCGTATTGAACCGCGCAAGATCATAGCGATACGGGGCTAGATTGCCGTGCCATGCCACCACGTCCAACGGTGAGTGGCTGAGTTCGGCATGCCACAAATGGCCGAGATATTTCTGGATCACCTCGATGCGCTCGTCGCGATCCTCGAACCACGCCACCGGCGTTTCGAAATCGCGCGGATTGGCGAGACCGTTGGCGCCGATCGGGCCGAGATCGGGCAGGCGAAACATGCTGCCGTAATTCTCGCAGACATAGCCGCGCGCCGCGCCGTCCGGCAGGAGCGCACGGAAACGCACGCCGCGCGGAACCAGCGCGATCTGCCCCGGCGCGATCGCGATGCGGCCCATTTCTGTCAGCAGCTCAAGCCGCCCTTCCTGGGGCACGAACAGCAATTCCCCGTCGGCATTCACGAACACGCGGTCGATCATGTCCCGATCGGCGGCGTAGAGATGGAGCGCGACGCCTTCCAGATGCGCCGGATCGCCGTTGGCGAGCATCGTCGTCATGCCGTCGATCAGATCGGCGCCGGCGGGGAACCCGGCAACCGGATCCCAGCGTAGCCGGTTCGGTGCCAGCGGCTCCGGCGGCGTCGCGGGCGAAAAGCGCGGCGCGCCGTCATAGGCGGTGAACGCGGGATGCTCGGCGGAGGGACGCAGCCGATAAAGCCAGGAGCGGCGGTTCTCATGGCGCGGGGCGGTGAAGGCAGTGCCGGAAAGCTGCTCGGCATACAGGCCGAAAGGCGGCTTCTGCGGCGAATTGCGGCCGATCGGAAGCGCGCCGGCCACCGCCTCGGTCGCGATATGATTGCCGAAGCCGGGTGTGTAGGCGGCGGCGGCCGCCTGCGCGTCGATGCGGGAATGGTCGTTCATCCTGTGCCTCTCTAGTTCACAGCCAGGCGGTCGATGGCCGCGCAATCGCGCCGCATAGCGCGCAAGCCTACACCTCCGTCACCGGTCAGGCATCGACCTTGATGACGCCACGCCGGATCTGATCCAGTTCGATGCTCTCGAACAGCGCCTGGAAATTGCCGTTGCCGAAGCCCTCATTGCCTTTGCGCTGGATGATCTCGAAGAAGATCGGGCCAAACATGTTCTCGGTAAAGATTTGCAGCAGGATACCCTCGTCATTTTCGACCGAGCCGTCGATCAGGATGCGGTTCCTGCGCAGCCGCTCCAGATCCTCGCCGTGGCCCGGAACGCGCTTGTCGACCAGCTCGTAATAGGTTTCGATCGTGTCCTGCAGCTTCACGCCACGCGCGCGCAGGCGCTCCACCGTGTCGTAAATGTCCGGCGTGGTGAGCGCGAGATGCTGGATGCCTTCGCCCTGATATTCGCGGATGAATTCCTCGATCTGCGAATTGTCGTCCTGGCTTTCGTTGAGCGGGATGCGGATCGCCTTGTCGGGCGCGATCATCGCCTGGCTGAACAGGCCGGTGGCCTTGCCCTTGATGTCGAAATACTTCTGCTCCTCGAAGCCGAAGAGCGTGCGGTAGAATTCCGACCACACCCGCATCTGCCCGCGCCGCACATTGTGGGTAAGGTGGTCGAGGAGATCCAGCCCGACGTTGTTCTTCGCCTCCGCCTCGCGCCAGCCGGGCATTTCCGCCCAGTCGGCATAAAGGTCGATGCCGTCCGCGATGAAATAGAGGTAGCTGCCGCCGATACCCTGGATCACCGTGTCGTCTTCGTCGGTGGGCTTCGCGCCATGCTCCAGCGCCCATTTCATCGCCGCCACCGGGTCGGCGACGCGGAACGCCATCGCGCTTGCCGACGGCCCGTGCTCGCCCCGGAAAGAGGCGACGCGCCCCGCCTCGTCGCGGTTGAGCATCAGGTTGATGCGGCCTTGCTTGTAGCGGGTGATGTTCTTGGTCGGATGGCGATGCGTCGCCGTGAAACCAAGCTGCTCGAACTGCCTGCCCATCCCTTCCGGATCGGGCGAGGTGAACTCGACGAATTCAAACCCGTTCAGGCCAAGCGGATTGTCGGCGGTCATGGCGATTCTTTCCGTGATATGGTATCAATTGAAACCAATATCGCGTGTTGAGCCTGTGGTGTCAAATGCTACGCTATCCACGATGACCAAGCGCCTGCAACTCGATCGGTTCCTGCCGTATCGCCTGTCGATCACCTCCAATCTGGTGAGTGACCGGATCGCCCGAGCGTATGAGTCGATGTTCGGGCTGACCATCCCGGAATGGCGGCTGGTTGCGGTGATCGCGGAGGGTGATGGGATCAATCAGGCGGACATCGGCGAGCGGACCCGCATGGACAAGGTGACCGTCAGCCGCGCCGCGATCGCGCTGGTGGAGCGCGGGCTGCTGCAACGCGCCCCCAATACCGCCGACAAGCGCTCGCATCTGCTGTCGCTCACCGATTCGGGCCGGGAACTATACGCGCTGATCGCGCCCAAGGCGCTGGAGCTGGAACGGCGCATCTTCGCGAGCTTTGATCCGGCGGAGCTTGAGGGTTTCATGGCAATGCTGCGGCGGATCGACGCGGCGGTCCTGGAAACCGTCTGATGTCGCAGGCTCCGCTTGTCGCGGGGATCGAACTTGGCGGCACGAAGTGCGTCGCGATCCTGGCGCGCGGGCCCGACGAGATATTGGAGCGCGTTCGCGTGCCCACCACGCGACCGGAAGAAACGCTGCCCGCGCTGGAAGCGGCGATCGACGGATGGCGCGATTTCGCCGCGCTCGGGATCGCCAGCTTCGGGCCGATCTCGATCGATCGGCGCTCGCCGGATTTCGGCAGCATCACGATCACCACCAAGCCGCACTGGTCGCACACTGACATCGCGAAGCGGTTGGGCGCGCGCTATGGCGTGCCGGTGGGCTTCCACACCGATGTGGCCGGCGCGGCGCTTGGCGAGGCGCGCTGGGGCGCGGCGCGAGGGCTGGGCGATCTGGCCTATGTGACGGTGGGGACGGGGATCGGCGTCGGGCTGGTGGCCGGCGGGCGACCTGTGGACGGGATGACCCACGGCGAACTGGGCCATGTGCGCCCGGTTCGCCTCGCGGGTGATGACTGGCCCGGATCATGCCCGTTCCATGGCGCCTGTGCGGAGGGGCTTGCCTCCGGCACCGCGATCGGTGCGCGGACGGGTGTGGAGGGGCAGAGCCTGTCGCCCGATCATCCCGTGTGGGAATCGGTGACGCATGCGCTGGCACAATTGCTCCATACGCTGGTGATGACGGGGGTGCCGCGCCGCATCGTGATGGGTGGCGGCGTGATGGTGGGCAACCCGTTCCTGCTGCCGGTGATCCGGGCGGGCCTGCGGCGCTCCCTGGGCGGCTATGTCGCGCTGCCCGAGGTGGAGGAGATCGAGACGTTCGTCGTGGGCGCCGGGCTTGGCGCGGATGCCGGGCCGCTGGGCGCGATCGTGCTCGGCGAACTGGCGCTGGAGCAGGCGGACTGCTGAGGCTCAGCCGAGCGGCAACGCCGGCTGCGCCCCTTCATGTGCGTCCAAAATCCCTGAAAGCGTCAGCCCGAGCAGGCGTATGCCGCCGGCGACGGGAAATTCGCGCGCGAGCAGCGTCTGGCCGATGGCGACCAATTGTGCCCGATCCGTCACTGGATCGGCGAGCGATCGCGAGCGGGTGAAAGTGCGGAAATCGGCACGGCGGAATTTCAGCGTCACGGTCCGCCCGCGCTCGCCGCTGCGCGCGATCCGCTCCCACGCCGCCTCCGCGACGCGATCGAGCGCCGCGATGGTTTCGGCGGCATCGGTCAGGTTGCGATCGAAGGTGCGCTCCGCCCCGATCGATTTGGTGGGGCGGTCCGCGCGCACCGGGCGCTCGTCGATCCCGCGCGCCGCATTGTAAAGATAATCGGCGTAGCTGCCGAAATGCGCGCGCAGGAACTCGCGGCTTTGCCCGCGCAGATCCTCTCCGGTCTCGATCCCGAGCGCCGCCATGCGCCGCGCCGTCACCGGCCCGACGCCGTGGAAGCGTGAAACCGGCAGCGTCGCCACGAACGTCGCGCCTTTCGCCGGCGGGATCACGCACAGGCCGTCGGGCTTGTTCTGGTCCGAGGCGAGCTTGGCGATGAACTTGTTGTAGCTGACGCCGGCGGACGCGGTCAGCCCGGTGTCGGCGCGGATCCGGCCGCGTATCTGCTCGGCGATCGCGCGCGCGGAGCCGAGCTGGCGGGTGTCCTCGGTAACGTCGAGATAGGCTTCGTCGAGCGAGAGCGGTTCGATCAGCGCGGTATAATCCGCGAAGATCGCGCGGATCTGCTGGCTGATCGCGCGATAGACGTCGAAGCGCGGGCGTACGAAAACCAGATCGGGGCAGCGCCGCAGCGCGGTTGCGGAGGGGAGCGCGCTGCGGACACCGAAAGCGCGCGCCTCATAGCTTGCCGCCGCGACCACCCCGCGCGCCTGCGCGCTGCCCACCGCGACCGGGCGGCCGCGCAGCGCGGGATCGTCGCGCTGCTCGACCGACGCGTAGAAGGCGTCCATGTCGACATGGATGATCTTGCGCGGGGAAGCGGCGTCCGACACGCCGTGCCTGATGCCACAATATCCGCTTGAGGAACAGGCCGGGAACACCAACAAAAACCCCGGCCGCTGATCGCGACCGGGGTTCCCGGCAAAGGCGCCTGATGCGCCGTTGCGCCGGCGTTTAAAGCACTTCGAACAATCCGGCCGCGCCCATGCCGCCGCCGATGCACATCGTGACCACGACATATTTCGCGCCGCGCCGCTTGCCTTCGATCAGCGCGTGGCCGGTCATGCGCGCGCCGGACATGCCATAGGGGTGGCCGATCGAGATCGCGCCGCCGTTGACGTTCAGCAGCTCGTTGGGAATGCCCAGCTTGTCGCGGCAGTAAAGCACCTGCACCGCGAACGCCTCGTTGAGCTCCCACAGGCCGATATCGTTCATCTTGAGATTGAAGCGCTCAAGCAGCTTCGGGATCGCGAAGACCGGACCGATGCCCATCTCATCCGGCTCGGTGCCGGCGACGGCCATGCCGACATAGCGGCCAAGCGGGGTAAGCCCGCGCTTCTCGGCGAGCTTTTCTTCCATCAATACGCTGGCCGATGCGCCGTCCGACAGCTGTGAGGCGTTGCCGGCGGTTATGTTGAGATCGGGGCCGAGCACCGGGGCCAGCGCCTTCAGGCCCTCCAGCGTCGTCTCCGGGCGATTGCCCTCATCCTTGGCGAGCGTGACTTCCTTGTGGGATACTTCCTTCGTTTCCTTGTTCACGATCGCCATGGTGGCGGTGACGGGAACGATCTCCTGATCGAACTTGCCGGCGGCCTGCGCGGCGGACGTGCGCTGCTGGGACTGGAAGCCGTATTCGTCCTGCGCATCGCGGCTGATGCCGTAACGCTTGGCGACCACCTCGGCGGTCTGCAGCATCGGCATGTAGATGTCCTTGTGCATCGCCACCAGTTCGGGATCGGGCTGCACGCGCATCTGCGGGGTCTGGACAAGGCTGATCGACTCCACGCCGCCGCCGATCGCGACGTCCATGTTATCGACGATGATCTCCTTCGCCGCGGTGGCGATCGCCATCAGGCCCGAGGCGCACTGGCGATCGAGCGACATCCCGGACACGGTGACCGGCAGGCCGGCGCGCAACAGCGACGTGCGGGCAATATTGCCAGCCTGCGCGCCCTGCTGAAGCGCGGAGCCGAACACCACGTCCTGCACTTCGGCGCCCTCGATCCCGGCGCGCTCGACGGCCGCCTTGATCGCGTGGCTGGCGAGCGTCGGGGATACGGTGTTGTTGAACGCCCCGCGATAGGCACGGCCGATCGGGGTGCGGGCGGTGGAAACGATGACGGCGGAACGCATGGCTTGTTCTCCTGAAGTATCGACGTGCCTGGGGAGGGCATTCTCAGCGGCCGGCCGGAGCCGGGCCATCTCCGGGCATGGGGATCAGACGAAAATCTGCGTGATCCACTCGGCGATCATCGCCGGCTTCTCCGAACCCTCGATCTCCACCGTCGTTTCGGTGGTATACTGGAACTGGCCCGGGCGCTTTTCATCGAACTCGGTGATCTTGGATCGGCCGCGAACGCGCGAGCCGGAAGGCACGGGCGCGAGGAAGCGTACTTTGTTGCCGCCGTAGTTGACGCCCATCTTCACCCCGTCGAGGCGTGGAGCGTCGGCATTCTTCGCGGCGATCAGCGGCAGCAGCGACAGCGTGAGGAAGCCGTGCGCGATCGTCGTGCCGAACGGCGTCTGCTTGGCGCGTTCCGGGTCGACATGGATGAACTGGTGATCGCCGGTCGCGTCGGCGAACTTGTTTATCATGTCCTGCGAAACCTCGATCCAGTCGGACACGGTTTCCTTGCCGATGCTGGCTTTCATTTCGTCCGCGTTCACGGTCCCTCCGTAAGGTTCACCTGCGCCGAGGCGCGATCGGTTCCCTCTAGGCGCGTAACCGCCACCGCCGCAAGGCCCGCGAACCGCAAGCATGAAGATACTCGGGCGATCCCGCGTTTCCGCATGTGATTTACGAACCCGACATTCGAAATCCGTAGCGTAAGCATGGCTTCGCGCGCTCAACCGGTCGCCGGTCGCGCGGCATCCGGTTCGGGCGGATAGGGCATGATGAGCGTGCCATCCGGCGCGGCGGTAAGCGTGGTCTGAGTCGGATAGGGAATCGATATGCCCTGTTCCGCGCACATTTTCAGCAAGCCGACGCCGACATCGTGGCGTCCCTGGAAGGCTGCGCCGAAATCGGCCGATTCGCTGTCGAACTCGATATCGAAATCGAGGCTCGACGCGCCGAAACTCTTGAAGCCGCAACGGACGAAGACGAGGCCGCTCGCCTCGACCACGCCCTTCGCGAGGTCGGGGAACTGCCGGAGCTTTTCCACGGGCGTCTCATAGGCGACACCCAGGGTGAAGGTTGTGCGCCGGAACGAGCGGCGCGTGTTGTTGAGGATTTCCTTGTCGAGCAGCTTGCGGTTGGAGATGATCCGCTCTTCGCCGCTGGTGCCGCGGATACGGGTGGATTTGAGGCCGATCTCTTCGACGGTGCCGGTCGACTGGTCATAGGCGATCGCATCGCCGCGCCGGAACGGCCTGTCGAAGATGATCGCGAGCGCGGCAAACAGGTCGGCGAAAATGCCCTGCGCGGCCAAACCGATCGCGATGCCGCCGACGCCGAGGCCGGCGACGAGGCCGGTGACATTCACGCCGAGATTGTCCAGCACCACGATCAGCGCGATCGCGAACACCGCGAAGCTGACGAGCACTCGGATCAGTCCCATCGCGCTGACCAGCGCCTCGCCGGAATAATGATCCGAGCGCGCGCGCCGCTCGATCGCGCCGATAATAACCTCGCGTGCCCAGACGGCGCTCTGGAAAACCGCGACGATGGTGAACAGGAAGTTGATCGTCGAGGCGACTGGGCGGGGTGCGTCCGCATAGCCCGAGACGAGCTTGGCGGCGAGCAAAGCGATGAAGAGGTTGCCGGTGCGCTGAATGGCGCGCCCGAACACTGCCGGCCAGCCCTTTCCGGATTTGCTGCGCGTCGCAAGCTTCGGGCCGAATTTGCGTACCCACATCAGGAAGGCGGCAATGGCAAGGCCGATCGCGATCGCGATCGCGATCTGGAGCCAGTTGGTCGCGATCCACTCCGCGCTGGATTCGTAGAGCGCGCGCAGCTGCGCATCCAGATTATGCCGGGGCAGGACGGGCGCTTTCGCCGCGCTGCTGTTACTACTCATCCGTCTTCCTTTATCAGGCCGCGATCGCGGCCGGCGCTCCGGTTTCGAGGAACGCAATGAGGCCGCGCTCGATGCGGCTCAAGTGGCGTGTCTTGCGGGGCATGCGCAAGGCCTTGCGGAACGCGGCCTGCCCATTGCGCACCAGGCCGATCAGCGCGGGGTGAACATAGGATTTGCGCGCTATCGCGGGCGTGTTGCCAAGCTGGCGCGTCACCGGCTCTAGCATGGATTTGAGGCTGAGGTCGCGCTCGGCGGTGGCCAGCGCCTCGAAAGCGACGACGCTCGCGCCCCAGGTGCGGAAATGCTTGGCGGTGAAATCCTCGCCCGTCGCCGCGCGGATATAGGCATTGACGTCCGACGAGGTGACGGGATGCGCCTCACCGGCCTCGTCGAGCCAGGTGAACAGTTGCTGGCCGCTCAGATCCTGACAGGCGCGCACGAAACGCGCGAGCGCACGATCGGTGAGAGAGCATTCGCGCTCCACGCCGCCCTTGCCGCGAAAGCGCAGCCGCACGGTGGCGCCCTTCACCCGCACGTGGCGCTTGCGCAGCGTGGTCGCGCCGAAGCTGCGGTTGGCCTTGGCATAGGCTTCGTTGCCGACGCGGATATGCGTCTGATCCAGCAGCCGAACCACTGCTGCCACGGCGCGCTCGCGCGACATCGCGCGTTTGCGCAGGTCCGCTGCGACGCGTTTGCGCAGCAGGGGGAGAGCCAGGCCGAATTCCGCGCAGCGCTCATATTTCGCGGCATCCTGCGCCTCACGAAAATCGGTGTGGTAGCGATATTGCTTGCGGCCCTTCTCGTCCCAGCCGATCGCCTGGATATGGCCATTTGGCCGTGGGCAGAACCAGGCGTTGGTATAGGCGGGCGGCAGCGCGATGGCGTTCAGCCGGTCGATCTCGTCCCGATCGGTGATCCGCTCGCCTTTCGCCGTCCAATATCCCCAGCGACCGCGTATCAGACGCCGGGTGATCCCGGGAGCACTGTCATCGCAATAGACGATTTTCTTGGCGGCCATCGGTCCTCTTTCGCAATGACCGATCCAATGCGCGGTTCGTCGCGGGGTTCCGGAACGATAGGGTGAGGGCGGGGGTTTGGGAGGCGAAGCAACGCCAACGGAGTGCCGCGATGACCGAACTTTCCGATACCCATGTTCTGATGCTCGCGACCGACGGTTTCGAGGATTCCGAGCTGTTTGATCCGCGCCAGGCGCTGCTCGACGCAGGCGTCAAGGTTACGCTCGCGTCGATAAAGACCGATCCGATCCAGGGCGTGAAGAACGACGAGAAGGCAACGCGCACGATCACCCCGGATCTGACGCTGGAGGATGTCGACAGCGAGGATTACGATGCGCTGGTGCTGCCGGGCGGCCTTGCCAATCCGGACAAGATGCGCCTGCAGGAGCGCGCGATCGAGATCGTCGGGGAATTCATGGATGATGACAAGATCGTCGCGGCGATCTGCCACGGCCCGTGGTTGCTCGTGGAAGCGGATGTCGTTGACGGGCGCCGGGTGACGAGCTGGCCTTCGGTTCGCACCGACCTCACCAACGCCGGCGGGCAGGTGGTCGATGAGGAGGTGGTGGTTGACCGCAATCTCATCACCAGCCGCAAGCCCGACGATATCCCCGCGTTCAATCGCGCGATCCTCAAGGCGTTGACCGATGAGCTGGAAAGCGCCGATTGAGCGCGATCAGCCCGCCATGAACAAGGCGGCCGGTGCTTCCGTTTTGCGGAACGCCGGCCGCCAGTTCGTTTCGGCACGCCGGCGCGCCAGATAGGAGTCCAGCCCGATCTGCGCGCCGATCAGCATGTAGATGAACGGTTGGAACGCGATCCCGACGAAAGCGCCCCCGAGCAGATAGATCAGATGCGCGTGCTGCAACGCCCCCGCGAGCGCGCCGCCCCACGCCAGCTCGCCGTCGCGGAACCGACGCCGCAACACTTCCATCCGCACGATGCCGATCACGCTGATGAGCAGCCACAGCGCAAGGCCGGGATAGCCCTGTTCGCCGAGCATCTCGAAATAGCTGGAGTGATAGGCGCGGCTCTTGTCCACCGTCAGATTGCGCTGGAGCGTGGTCGAAGCGCCCGATCCCTTCACTGCCACGGTGTCATAACGGATGCGGTTCTGGATATAGGCGTTGAAGCCGCCGCCGAACGGGTGCGTCTTCGCATAGTCCCATGTCCATTGCCATACCGCTAGGCGCGTCGAGGCGGATTCGTCCGCCTGGTAGGTCTTGATCGTCGCCATCCGGTCGCTGAACGCCGAGGGCAGGAACGGCACCGCGATTACCGCGGCCAGCCCCAGCGCGGCAAGGTAGAGCATCCGCCGCTTCACCTCGCGCAACGTCAGCACGGCGAGCAGCGCGATGCACAACAGGCCCGTGCGCGCCGACGTGCCGACCGGTATCAGCAGGCAGGCGAAGGCGAGGCCGGCGGCGAAGGCCTTCACCCGCCAATCGGTGCCGAACAGCGTGCCGTATCGCGCCAGCCACAGGACGATCGGTATCAGGCAGATCGCCACCGCCGATATGATGCTGCCCTCATACAGCCCGGAATTGTTGGCGACCATCAGGTTCAGCTCGCCATAGCCGCCGCCCGACGCCAGCGTTTTAATCCCGCCGACGATGATGATCGATGCGGCGGAGAGGGTCATGAACAGCAGAAGCGCTTCGATCCGCAGCCGCGTGCGCAGTGTGAGCGGCAAGAAAGCGGCGAAGATCAGCGCTTTCCACACCCAATCCCATTTCTCCAGCGCCTCGGCCGGGAAATCTGCGGTGCGCGTGGTGATCCCGCAATAGAGCATCAGCAACAGGATCAGCGCCTGGCGCGGGGCGAACCGGGAATCGCGCTTGTCATCGAAGATCAGCCACCCGCCGACCGCCAGCGCCACGGCGATCAATGAGATCGGCACGCTGTTGAGCAGCATGTACGTCAACCGCTGCGGCGAGACGATATCGATATAGACATAGGCGAGCACGAACAGGAACGGCTTGCGCAGCCCCATGCCGAGCAGCGCGACGAGAAACCCGATGAACGCCAGATCACGCACGCGGGCGACGCCCCTTGCGCGGCGCGTCATCACGCGGCGACGGCTCGCGATCGAGCTCGGGGCGGCGCAGCAGCAGAAACGCTGCCAGCAGCATCAGCCCATGCGTCAGGCCCAGCGCGAAATTGTCGATCATCGGCGCATGCCCCGCATCATTGCCCGTATCGTGGAGCCCTAGCGCGGATGCGGTTGACGCGGCGTTAAGCGATCGTGTGGCAGTGCGGCGCGCAATGCGCATCCTTCACGTTCTCGATCATGGGCTGCCGCTGCACAGCGGCTATACATTTCGTACGCGGGCGATCCTCACCGCGCAGATCGGGCGCGGCTGGGAAGTGGCGGCGGTCACGGGGCCGCGGCAGGGCGCGACGGACGCGCCGTTCGAGCACATCGACGGCATCGATTTTCATCGCACCGTGCCGCCACGCGCGCTGCCCGCGCCGATCGGGGAATTGTCGGAAATCGCCGCCTTCGCGCGGCGCATCGATGCCGTGGTCGAACAGTTCAGGCCGGATGTGCTTCACGCCCATTCGCCGGTGCTTGGCGCGCTGGCGGCGTGGCACGTCGCGCGCCGCCGCCGGTTGCCGCTGGTGTATGAGATCCGGGCGTTCTGGGAAGATGCGGCCGTCGGCAACGGCACCGGGCGTGAGGGTTCGGCACGTTACCGGGCCACGCGCGCGCTGGAGACGTGGGCGGTGCGGCGCGCCGATGCGGTGGCGGTAATCTGCGAGGGGCTGCGCGGCGATCTGATCGCGCGCGGGATCGATCCGGGAAAGATCCTGGTGTCTCCCAACGGCGTCGATCTCGGGCTGTTCGGCGCGCCGGGGCCGCGTGATGATGCGCTCGCGGCTGAACTGGGGCTGGAAGGAGACACGATCGGCTTCATCGGCAGCTTCTACGATTACGAGGGGCTGGATGATCTGATCGCCGCGATGCCGATGCTCCTGGCGGCGCGGCCGCGGGCGCAGCTGCTGCTGGTCGGCGGCGGGCCGATGGAGGCGCAATTGCGCGCGCAGGCGGCAGCCTCTCCGGCAGCCGGGCGCATCCGCTTCGTCGGGCGTGTGCCGCACGATCAGGTCGAGCGTTACTATGGCATTGTCGAGGTGCTCGCCTATCCACGCAAGAAGATGCGGCTCACCGATCTCGTCACGCCGCTCAAACCGCTTGAGGCGATGGCGCAGGGGCGGCTGGTGGCCGCGTCCGATGTCGGCGGCCACCGTGAGTTGATTCGCGACGGCGAGACCGGCACCCTGTTCGCCGCGGACGATCCGGCGGCGATCGCAGCGGCGCTTGCCGGGCTGCTCGCGGAGCGGAGCGAATGGGATGTCCGGCGCAAGCGCGCGCGCGAGTTTGTGGCGGCGGAGCGTAACTGGTTGTCAAATGTTTCGCGTTACGAACCGGTTTACCAACGGCTGGTCAAAGCCGCGTGTATGGACGAGTCATGGTCGCAAACCTCCCCCCTAAGCACATGAATGTGCGCAAGATTGTCCCGTTTTTGTTTCTCGCGCTGGGATTGGTGGCGGCTGGCCTGATCGCCGCCGCGCCGGCATGGATGCTGGATATGGCGATCGGTCGGCTGCGTCTGGCGGTGCTGGTGCCTGCCGCTGCCCCGCCGATCGGCGTGACCGGGCGGACGTTGCTTGCGCTGGCGGCGGGCGGGGTGATCGCGATCCTCGGGCTTGCGCCGCTTCTTGCGCCTGCGCTGTCTGCGCGCGGACCACGCCGGGCGACCCGGCTGGGCATGACACCGCCGGTGCGCCGTGCGGATGCCCACCCCGATGCGCCGGCTTGCCGCCCGATCGCGGCGCGCAGCGAGCTTGGCGCGCCATTGCCGGCCGATCTCGATCAGCCGCTCGCCGCGTTCGATCCTGATGCGTTGCCGGCGGTGCCGCGCGTGCCGGTGCGGCCGGTCGCCCCGCTGGCGGAGGCGTCTGCCCGGTCCACCAAGGCGGCGCGCGAGGATTGGTTCGAAACCTTCCCATTGCCCGGCGCGAGCGAGGTCGTCGCTCAGCCCGCCGCCTCGATCGCCACGTTGCTGGAGCGGCTGGAGCGCGGCGCAAGCCGGCGCGCGATGGCGCGGTCTGGCGGGCAGGGGCTGGACGATACGCTTGGCGCGCTACGCAAGCTGGCGGCGAACTGACAACTCGCGATTACGCCGCATATTGCCTCAAAACCGTCGCAACTGTCATTTACGGCGGCATGATGGTCTATCGTTCAGCGGCGGTGTGCGCCGCAATACTGGCTTCCGCGACACCGGCGGCGGCGGAAACACCGATCCTTGGCCCGGATGCCGCGCATTGCGCGCCGGGCGGCGGTCCGGCGATCCTCGTCGATATCACCGGTTTGAAGAACAGGCTCGGCACCGTGCGGGTGCGTACCTTCGGTGGCGCGACGTCCACCTGGTTCGACAAGACCAAGTGGCAGACCAAGGTTGAAATCCCCACCCCCCGCGTGGAGCCGATCCGTGTCTGCATGCCGGTCGCCGCGCCCGGCAATTACGCGATCGACGTGCGCCATGATGCCAATGCCAACAATCAGACCGATCGCGCGGACGGCGGCGGTGCCTCCGGCAACCCGCGCGTGACGATCTGGGACTTTATCTTCGGCCGCAAGCCGTCGCCCAAGCAGACGGTGGTGAGGGTGGGGCAGGGCGTCACCGAGATTTCGGTGACGATGATGTATCTGAGCGGTACGTCGCTCAAGCCGCTCAGCGAAACAGGTCGATAACGCCTGTCCCCCCGCCAGATCGCTTCCTCCGCGAGATAAGGCCGCCGTCTTCCGCGCAGTATTTTTACTGATGGTGATCTTAAAAGTTGAACAATCGCGCGGGCGCTACCGCTCCATCGGGGCGGCAGACAGATGGAGTTGCACGTGCGCAAATTGGCCGGAAACGTTCGTGGAGCCACTGCGATAGAATATGGCCTGATCGCGGCGCTCATTGCGGTCGCCGGGATCGCCGGGATGCAGGCACTCGGCAACCAGCTTTCCGTGACGTTCAACAACGTCTCGTCGAACATGAAGGCAACCTAGGCTGCGTATAAGCCGCCGGCCCCTCGCAGCGCCGGCGACTTACGGATCACAGGTCGATCAGAATCCGCGTCGGGTCTTCCATCGCGTTCTTGAGCGCGACGAGGAAGGTCACCGCCTCCCGGCCGTCGATCAGGCGATGATCGTAGCTGAGCGCGAGGTACATCATCGGACGTACCACGACCTGGCCGTCGCGCACCACGGGGCGATCCTCGATCCGGTGCAGGCCCAGCACGGCGGACTGCGGCGGATTGATGATCGGGGTGGACATCAGCGAGCCGAACACGCCGCCGTTCGAGATCGTGAAGGTGCCGCCCTTCATCTCGTCCATCTTGAGCGTGCCGTCCTTGGCGCGGCGCCCGAAATCGCCGATCGTCTTTTCGATGCCGGCCACCGATAGCTGGTCGGCATCGCGGATCACCGGCACGACGAGGCCGTTTGGCGCGCTCACCGCCACCGAAATATCGGCATAATCGTGATAGACGATCTCGTCGCCCTCGATCGAGGCATTGACCGACGGAATGTCCTTCAGGGCCATCGTCGCGGCCTTCACGAAGAAGCCCATGAAGCCCAGGCGGACGCCATGCTTTTTCTCGAACAGATCCTTGTACCTGGCGCGCGCCTCGATCACCGCGGTCATATCGACATCGTTGAACGTCGTCAGCATCGCGGCGGTGTTCTGCGCTTCCTTCAGGCGCTTCGCGATCGTCTGGCGCAAGCGCGTCATGCGCACGCGCTCTTCCTTGCGGCCCGCGGAGGCGGCGACCGACGGGGTGACGGGCGCCTCGGCCACGGCCGGGGTCGGCGCCTTGGCGGTGGCGGCGGCGGCGACGTCTTCCTTCGTCAGGCGGCCGTCCTTGCCGGTGCCGCGGATCGTCGCGGGATCGACGCCATGTTCCAGCACCGCGCGGCGCACGGACGGGGAGAGGGCCGCGGGCGTATTGCCCGGCTCGGCGGTGCTCGGGGCCGGGGCCGGGGCAGCCGGTGTCGCAGCGGGCGCGGCTGGTGCAGCCGCAGCGCCGCCGCCGGCCTCGACCGTCGCGATCATCGCGCCGACCTGCACGGTATCGCCGACCTGCACGGCATGCTGGCCGAGGATGCCGGCGACGGGCGAGGGCACCTCGACCGAAACCTTGTCGGTTTCCAGGCTGGCGATCGGCTCGTCCACCGCCACCTTGTCGCCGGGTTGCTTGAGCCATTCGCCCAGCGTCGCTTCGGTGATCGATTCGCCCAGCGTGGGGACCAGAACTTCGGTTGCCATCTCTACCTCGTCATCCCTGCCTGAGCAGGAATCTTGCTGTCACTGTGAGGCTCCGGCGGCAAGCGCCGGAGCAACGAACATCACGCGCCGGATTTGCCGGCTTTCTTCGCCGAATCGCCCTCGCGGGTACGGCGGATTTCTTCGCGAACATTGTGGCCGAGCGCATCGGCGACCAGCGCGCCCTGTTCGGCCTGGTGGCGCTTCATGAGGCCGGTCGCCGGGGAAGCGGCGGCGGTGCGGCCTGCGTAGCGCGGACGCTTCACGGGCGCGTCGGCCTTGATGAGCGCCTGTTCGATATACGGCTCGACGAAGAACCAGTAACCGTTGTTGCGCGGCTCCTCCTGTGCCCAGATCACCTCTTTCAGGTTCGGCATCCGTGCGATGCGTGCCGCCAGCGCGTCTCCGGGGAAGGGGTAGAGTTGCTCCACGCGCACGATCTGGGTGTGCTGGTCGCCCTCCGCATCGCGCGCCTCGATCAGGTCATAGGCCACCTTGCCGGTGCACAGCACCAGCCGGGTCGTTTCCGCGTCCGCCGGCGCCGACGGATCGGAAAGAATGCGGCGGAAGTGGCTGTCGCCCTGGAAATCCGCGGCGCTCGATACCGCCATCTTGTGACGCAGCAGCGATTTCGGCGTGAACACGATCAGCGGCTTGCGGAACGGGCGATGCATCTGCCGCCGGAGCAGGTGGAAATAATTCGCCGGCGTGGTGCAATTGGCGACCTGCATGTTGTCGCCCGCGCAAAGCTGGAGGAAGCGTTCGGGGCGCGCGGAGCTGTGCTCCGGCCCCTGGCCTTCATAGCCGTGCGGCAACAGCATCACGAGGCCGTTGGCGCGCAGCCATTTCGCCTCGCCCGATGCGATGAACTGGTCGATCATGATCTGGGCGCCGTTGACGAAATCGCCGAACTGCGCCTCCCACAGCACCAGCGTCTTGGGATCGGCGAGCGCATAGCCATATTCGAAGCCAAGCACGCCATATTCGGACAGCGGGCTGTCCAGCACCTCGAAATCGCCATGCTCGACCTGCGCGAGCGGGACGTATTTGTGCTCGTCGTTCTGATCGACCCACACCGCATGGCGCTGCGAGAAGGTGCCGCGCCCGGAATCCTGCCCGGAAAGGCGCACGCCATAGCCTTCGGAGAGCAGCGAACCATAGGCCAGCGCCTCGCCGGTCGCCCAGTCGAAATTCTCGCCCGATCGGAACATCTCGCGCTTGGCGTCAAGCACGCGGGCGAGCGTCTTGTGGATCGCGATCGTGTCGGGAACGGTGGTCAGCAGCCGGCCGATCGCGTCGAACAGCTTGGGTTCGATCGCGGTGTCGGCGATGCGTCGCGCGGTTTCGGGATCGGCGGGCGCGGACAGGCCTGACCAGCGGCCGGCGAACCAGTCCGCCTTGTTCGGCTTGTAGCTCGCCCCCGCCTCGAACTCGCCTTCGAGCAGGGTGGTGAACTGCTTGACGTTCTCGTCGACCCATGCCTGATCGACCACCTTCTCGGCGATCAGGCGCCGGCCGTATATCTCGCTCACCGGCGCGTGGCTGCGGATCGCCTTGTACATCAGCGGCTGCGTGAAGCTCGGCTCGTCGCCCTCGTTGTGGCCGAAGCGGCGATAGCACCACATGTCGATCACCACGTCGCGGTGGAATGTCTGGCGGTATTCGATCGCCATCTTGCACGCGAAGGTGACGGCTTCGGGATCGTCGCCGTTCACATGGAAGATCGGTGCCTGCACGCCCTTCGCCACATCCGAGGGATAGGGCGAGGAGCGCGCGAACTGCGGGCTCGTCGTGAAGCCGATCTGGTTGTTGATGACGAAATGGATGCAGCCGCCGGTATTGTAGCCGCGGATGCCGGAGAAGCCGAGGCACTCCCACACGATGCCCTGGCCCGCGAACGCGGCGTCGCCGTGGATCAGCACCGGAAGTGATCGGGAATGCTCGTCGAGATCCTTCGCGATGGTCTGGATCGCGCGTGTCTTGCCCAGCACCACCGGGTCCGCCGCCTCGAGGTGAGACGGATTGGCGACGAGCGACATGTGCACCTTGATGCCGTCGAATTCGCGATCGGTGGAGGTGCCGAGGTGGTATTTCACGTCGCCCGATCCGCCGATGTCATCGGGGTTGGCCGATCCGCCGGCGAATTCGTGGAAGATCACGCGCAGCGGCTTGCCAAGCACATTGGCGAGCACGTTGAGGCGGCCGCGATGGGCCATGCCGAACACGATCTCGTTGACGCCCATCTGGCCGCCATATTTGATGACGCTTTCCAGCGCCGGGATCATGCTCTCGCCGCCATCGAGGCCGAAGCGCTTGGTGCCGACATATTTCTTGCCGAGAAAGCGCTCCCACTGCTCGGCCTCGATCACCTTGTTGAGGATCGCCTTCTTGCCGTCGGGGGTGAACTGGATCGCCTTGTCCTTGCCCTCCATGCGCTCCTGGAGGAAGCGGCGCTCGTCCACATCGGCGATGTGCATATATTCGAGGCCGACGTTGCCGCAATAATTCGCGCGCAGCGTGTCGACGATCTCGCGCACCGTCGCCCATTGCAGGCCCAGCGTGCCGCCAAGATAGACCGGCCGGTCGAGATCGGCGTTCGAGAAGCCGTGATATTCAGTGGTGAGATCGGCCGGCAGCTCGCGCAGGCCGGAGAGGGCGAGCGGATCGAGGTTCGACGCCAGATGCCCACGCACGCGATAGGTGCGGATCAGCATCTGCGCCCGGATCGCGTCGGCGGCGGCCTTCACGATCGCGTCCTGGCTGGGGGCGGGAGCCTCGGCGGGGGCCGCGGGCTTGCCCTTGGCCGGCCTGGCCGCCGGCTCCATCTGGGTCGGATCGAGCGCGGCGGTCAGATCGTCGGTGCTGCTCAGCGGCCAGCGATCGCTTTCCCACGACGGGCCGGAAGCAGCGCCTTCGAGGCCCTCGAAGAATGAGCGCCAGCCCGGCTCCACGCTGTCAGGAGATACCTTGTAGCGCGCGTAGAGCGCATCGATGAACGCCGGCGATACGCCGCCCGCGATATCCGAGAAATCCTGGCCTTCGTAGCCCATTTCAACTTCACTCCGCCGGCCCGGCAGGTGCTGCCGAAGCCCCAGGCCGCCGATTCCCCCGCACCGTGCCGGGGAAGGCGGCCTGCCATGTCAATTCAGCCCTTCAACACTTCCAGCAGGGTCGAGCCGAGTTCGCTCGGGCTCGCCGCCACCTTGATCCCGGCGGCTTCCATTGCCGCGATCTTGTCTTCCGCGCCGCCCTGGCCGCCCGAGACGATCGCGCCGGCATGGCCCATGCGGCGGCCCGGGGGCGCCGTGCGGCCCGCGATGAAGCCGGCCATCGGCTTCTTGCGGCCGCGCTTCGCCTCGTCGCGCAGGAACTGCGCCGCTTCCTCTTCGGCAGATCCGCCGATCTCGCCGATCATGATGATCGATTCGGTCGCGTCGTCCGCCAGGAACAGTTCGAGCACGTCGATGAAGTTGGTGCCGTTCACCGGATCGCCGCCGATGCCGACAGCCGTGGTCTGCCCGAGGCCCGCGTTCGACGTCTGGAACACCGCCTCGTAGGTGAGCGTGCCGGAGCGCGAGACGACGCCGACGGATCCCTTGCGGAAGATGTTGCCGGGCATGATGCCGATCTTGCACTCGCCGGGCGTCAGCACGCCGGGGCAGTTCGGGCCGATCAGGCGGGATTTGCTGCCGGAAAGCGCGCGCTTCACCTTCACCATGTCGAGCACCGGAATGCCTTCGGTGATCGTGACGATCAGCGGCACTTCGGCGTCGATCGCCTCCAGGATCGAATCCGCCGCGAAGGGCGGCGGCACGTAGATCACGCTGGCCGTCGCGCCGGTCTTGGCGACGGCTTCGGCCACGGTATCGAAGTTCGGCAGGCCGAGTTCCTCATGCGTCGTTCCGCCCTTGCCGGGGGTGACGCCGCCGACCATCTGCGTGCCG
Organism: Sphingomonas sp. TX0543; assembly: GCF_048565505.1. Taxonomy (NCBI): domain Bacteria; kingdom Pseudomonadati; phylum Pseudomonadota; class Alphaproteobacteria; order Sphingomonadales; family Sphingomonadaceae; genus Sphingomonas; species Sphingomonas sp. TX0543. The sequence continues at coordinate 2,844,821 of NZ_JBLZUS010000002.1, read as the reverse complement.
TAATCAAGCGCCGCCTTCGTATGGAAAGTGCCGGTCTTGCCGGTCATCCCCTGCGTGATGACCTTCGTGTTCTTGTCGACGAGAATGCTCATTGGCTCTCCGATCAAACCCTTAAACCGGCCCGATGTTCGGGCCGGATCTCAAAACCATGCCTCCTCGCCGTAGCGGGGGCGCAAATCACTTCAGCGTTTCGTCGATGCCCTTGCACGCGACCAGCAGTTCCTTGACCGCATCGACCGAGACCTGAAGGTTTGCCTTCGCTTCGTCGCTCAGCTTCACCTCGACGATCTTCTCGACGCCGCCCGCACCGATCAGCACCGGTGCGCCGACATACAGATCGTTCACGCCATATTCGCCGGAAAGATGCGCGGCGGCCGGCAGGATGCGCTTCTGATCGAACAGATACGCTTCGGCCATCGCGATCCCGCTCGTCGCCGGGGCATAATATGCCGAGCCGGTCTTGAGCAGCGCGACGATCTCGCCGCCGCCGCCGCGCGTGCGCTTCACGATCTCGTCGACCTTCTCCTTGGTCGAGAAACCCATCGCGATCAGATCGCTCACCGGAATGCCGCTGACGGTCGAATATTCCAGCACCGGCACCATCGTGTCACCGTGGCCGCCGAGCACGAACGTGTTCACGTCCTTCACCGAAACGCCGAATTCCTCCGCCAGGAAATGGCTGAAGCGCGCCGAATCGAGCACGCCGGCCATGCCGATCACCTTGTTGTGCGGCAGCCCGGAAAACTCGCGCAGCGCCCACACCATCGCGTCCAGCGGATTGGTGATGCAGATCACGAACGCGTCGGGGGCGTTGTTCTTGATGCCTTCGCCGACCGCCTTCATCACCTTGAGATTGATGCCGAGCAGGTCGTCGCGGCTCATGCCCGGCTTGCGGGCGACACCGGCCGTGACGATGATGACGTCCGCGCCCGCGATATCCTTGTAATCGTTGGTGCCGATGATCTTCGCGTCGAAGCCCTCGACCGGGCCGCACTGCGACAGATCAAGCGCCTTGCCCTGCGGCACGCCCTCCACCACGTCGAAAAGGACGATATCACCAAGGCCCTTCAGGGCTGCCAAATGCGCGAGCGTGCCGCCGATATTTCCGGCGCCGATCAGCGCGATCTTCTTGCGGGCCATTCCATCCTCTTTCCGTCAGGGGTTGCGGCGTGAATGGAAAGGTCGCCTACGCCCATCCGAAGCCTGGGGCAACCCGATAACGGCGGGTGGTTAAGGAATTTACTGCAAAGAGTTCGCAATATCAATAGAGCGCCCGGGCAGGCGCTCCTGAACTCAGGCACGGCACGGAACAGGCATTGCGAAGGCTAGTTTCCGTGCCCGGCGGCGAGATATTCCTCCGATCGCATCTCCTCCAGCCGGCTGACGGTGCGCTGGAACTCGAAGCGACCATCCCCTGCGGGGTAGAGGTGATCCGGCTCGGCATCGGCTGCGGCGAGCAGCTTCACCTTGTGCTCGTAGAGCGCGTCGATCAGGCTGACGAAGCGCGCCGCCTCGTTGCGGTTTTCGGGGCCGAGGATCGGGATGCCGACCAGGATGACGGTGTGATAGCGTCGTGCGATCGCCAGGTAATCGGCGCTGCCCCGCGCTTCCGCGCACAGCCGCTTGAAGCTGAACACCGCGACGCCCTTCAGCGATTTCGGAACGTGCAGCGTCCGGCCCTGGACCACCATGTCCTCGCTCGGCACATGGCCGCTGTCTTCGGGGGGATAGTCGGTCAGGCGGAAGAAGGCGGCGGAAAGTTCGGTGGTCGCCTTGGCGCCGTTGGGGACGAGCCACGTATCCTGCTGGCCCAGCCGATCGCGGCGATAGTCTATCGGCCCGTTCAGGGTAAGCACGTCGAGCCGCTGTTCGATCAGCGCGATGAAGGGCAGGAAATGCTCGCGGTTGAGGCCGTCCCGGTAGAGGTCGCGCGGCGCGCGGTTCGAGGTGGTGACGACCGTGACGCCCGCCTCGATCAACGCGGTGAACAGCCGCGAAAGGATCATCGCATCCGGGGAATTGGTCACCATCATTTCGTCGAACGCCAGCAATCGGGCCTCCGCGGCGAGCGCCTGTGCGACCGGCAGGATCGGATCGCCCTGTTCCTTGCGACGCTCGATCGCGATGCGGCCGTGCACCTCCAGCATGAATTCGGCGAAATGAACGCGACGCTTTGGCTCAACCGCCACATTGGCGAAGAACAGGTCCATCAGCATGGATTTGCCGCGGCCGACATCGCCCCACATGTATATGCCGCGCGGTGCGATCGGGCGACGACGGAAAATGCCCTTCGTCTTGGGATGTTCAAGTTCGGCGGCGAGTGAGTCGAGGCGGCGCGCGGCAGCGGCCTGCTGGGCGTCCGGCCGCAGCTCACCGGCGGCGACGAGCGCTTCGTAGGCGGAAAGAACCTTAGTCAACGTCTGCTCCAGTCATCGCCGCGAGCTGCGCGGCCAGGGGGTGCGGATGAGCCTTCCGCTCCAGTCGTAACGGGAAGCTGCGCGGCAAGCGGCGGATGCGCCTCTGCTCCAGTCATCGCGGCGAACTGCGCGGCCAGGGGCTGGTGAGCCTCTGCTCCAATCGTCGCGGCGACCTGCACGGCAAGCGACGGATGCGCCTCTGCGCCAATCGTCGCGGCGAGCTGCGCGGCAAGCGACGGATGCGCCTCTGCTCCAGTCATCGCGGCGAGCTTCGCGGCCAGGGGCGGATGAGCGATCAGCGCGCGCTCGGCTTGCGGATCGTACCGGAGAACTCGGCCGCTATTTCCTCTCCCGCGCCCCCCTGCACCACTAGCCCGCGGAGAAATAGCAGCCGCCGGGTTTCGCGGAGCAGCTCGACCCGGGCCTCCAGCGGTTCGCCGATCCGGCCGGCACCGATGAAGTGCGTGTTGAGATCGAGCGTTACAGCCGTGCCCGCAGCGACCAGCCCGAAGCTGCGCGCGGCGGCGAACAGTGATACGTCGATAAAGCCCAAAAGCGCGCCGCCGTGGACGACATCGGCAAGATTGGAATGCTGCCGCTCCGGCGTCATCCGCACGCGCGCCAGACCATCCTCCACCCGCACGATCATTTCGCCGAGAAAAGCGTTGTATCGGGTCGAATCCCTGAACCCCCAGCGCATCCATCCTGGATGATCGGGATGTTCCTCATAGAGAAATTCGGTTTTGGGTTCGGTCATGGAGTCATTCCGGCAGGGACCGGATCGCCCCGAGCCGGCCAGTGGGGCGGCCCCGGGACGCGTCGGGGCCCGCCATTCGCTAACCGGATCAGACGATCCGTTCGGCTTCCATCTTCTTGATCTCTGCTATCGCCCGCGCCGGAGACAGCCCCTTCGGGCACGCGTTGGCGCAATTCATGATCGTGTGGCAGCGATAGAGGCGGAAAGGATCTTCCAGCGCGTCGAGGCGCTCGCCGGTCATCTCGTCGCGGCTGTCGGCAAGCCAGCGATACGCCTGCAACAGGATCGCCGGGCCGAGGAACTTGTCACTGTTCCACCAATAGCTCGGGCACGACGTGGAGCAGCAGGCGCACAGGATGCACTCATACATGCCATCAAGCTTGGCGCGATCCTCGGGCGACTGGAGCCGTTCCTTGCCGGCCGGCGGGGGCGTAACCGTCTGCAGCCACGGCGTGATCGACGCATATTGCGCATAGAAATGGGTGAAATCAGGGACGAGATCCTTGATAACATCCATCGCCGGCAGCGGCGTGATCTTCACCTCACCCTTCATGTCCTCAATGGCGGTAGTGCAGGCGAGACCGTTCTTGCCGTCGATGTTCATCGAGCAGGAGCCACAGATGCCTTCCCGGCACGAGCGGCGGAACGTGAGTGAAGAATCTTGCTCGCTCTTGATCTTGATGAGCGCATCGAGAACCATCGGGCCACATTCGTCGAGGTTTACCTCGAATGTGTCGTAGCGCGGGTTTTCGCCCGAATCGGGATCGTAGCGATAGATTTTGAAATTCCGCATCTTGCCGCCGGGTTGCGGCGACGGGATTTTCCGTCCGCCTTTGATCTTGCTGTTCGCGGGCAAGGTGAATTCGGCCATCGTTCTTCCCGATTCAGTCGGTTGCGGTCGCGGAGCGGAGGCCGCTCCAGTCGAGATTGCGCGTCAGGTACATGATGCCGGCCAACGCCGCAAACAGGAGAATCGCGCCAATCAACAATGAATATGCCTCAAGGCTGAGCAACACGTAGAGAATCGCGTAAAGCGCGGTGAGCAGGGCGGCGATATAACCGGCGCGGCGCCAGCTTTTCAGTACTGCCGCGGAATACGTCGTGAGCAGCCCGATAATCGCTCCCGCCGCCAGGATATAGGCCGCAGCAAAGCCGATCACTTCCGCAAAGGCGAGCAGCATCACGAAGAACAGCACCAGCCCCGCGCCCACCAGCAGATATTCCGCCGCAGCCACGCGCACGCCCGCGATCACATCGAACATCAGAAACGCCATGAAGGTGAAGCCGATGAAGAGGAAGCCGTACTTCACCGAACGGTTGACCTGACTGTAGAGATCGACCGGGGAAATCAGGTCAACCCGCGCCTCGTAGCTGCCGGCAGCCTGTGCAGTGTCATAGCGATCGGGAAGCGCATCGGGCGCGCGGTCCGGCGTTTGCTCGCCGGCGGAGACGAGCGCGCGACCCAGTGCCAGGTTCCCGACGCGCCAGGTCGCGCTGAAACCGCCTTTCGTGACCTGTTGCGCGGTCGGCAGAAAGCCGCCCTGGAAGCTCGGGTGCGGCCATTTGGATACAACTGTCCAGCGCGTATCCCCGGCCTGCGGGGCCAGCGAGAGCCAGCCGTTGCCGCGAAAGGTGAAGGCGAAGCGCGCGCTCATCGAGCGATCGCGCAGCGCAGAGGCGTCTAGCCACGTGAAGAACCCCGCCCCGCCTGTCGCGGGCGAGCCCTTACCGGGTTGCAGCATCAGCTTGCGTCCGTCGACCGCGACGACAGGCGGCGTGCCGAACAGGCCGCGCGCATCGCGTAGCCCGAAGCGGAGTTCGGCACGGTCGAAGAACAGGCGATCCCGCGTTATGCCAAAGCGGGCGAGATCGGCCGGCAAAGAGAAACGCGCGCTGCCGCTGGCGGTCGCTTCGAACAGCACTGCTTCGTAGATCGAGCGGCGGCGGCGCTCCGGGGTGAGCTCCGTCCTCAGGTCTGCCTGCTCGGGTGCCAGCGTCAATTCGCGCCACACCATTGTCGTCCTGGCGACCTGCCGGCCGCCTTCGTTGACCGTTTCGCTCACCTGTTCCTGGTATGGGAGCACGAGCACGGGCCCCGCCATCGTCTGCGGACCACCCCATCCTTCGGCGATCGAGACGCGCGCTACCTGCGACTGGGACTGGCGATCGTACACCAGCATGTAGACGGTGAAGAGCGGGATAGTGAGCAGGGCCGCGATCAGCACGACGAACAGCAATTTTCGGCCGGGCGTCCGTTCATCTACTGACATTTTACGCGCTCCCTGCGACGGACAGCGCCGAATTAGCGCCGAAACGATGGAGCGACAATCCTCGCCGGTTGTGCTGTTGCAAAACGCCGATGGATCAAGCGGTGCTTTGCTGCGTTCAACGGACCTTGCCGTTTGGTAAAAGGGGAAGAGAATAGATGCGTATCGCTCATGTCATCTGCGTGATGGCCGCTGTTTCGTTGCCGGCGGCGATCTCTGCCCAGGAAAAAAAGCAGGGTAATGATTCCACGCTGTCCGAGGCTGGCAAGATCGCAGCGCGGCCGGCGCATGACGTAGGGATCGCGAACAAGAAGGTTCCCCCTGTGCTGCAACGCGCCGCCGCTGCGCCTTACAGCCTGCAGGGAACTGCTTCGTGCGGGCAGCTTTCGAGCGGCATCGCATCGCTCAATTCGGCGCTCGGGCCGGATTTCGGCGAGAAGGCGGCGGTATCAGGCTCAAAGGCCGGGCAGATCGCCAAGATTGCGGGCGAAACGGTTGTCGACACCATCATCCCGTTTCGCGGGTTGGTCCGCGAAGTGAGTGGTGCGGCAGCGGCGCAGCGCCGGATGCAGGCGGCGACTTACGCGGGGCTCGCTCGGCGCGGCTTCCTGCGCGGGGTTGCACGGGGGAAGGGCTGCCGGATCTGAAACCTCGCCAGATGACCGCGGCGGAAGAAAGCCGCGGTCCCAACGATCGCTCGTAACTGCTTATTCTGCCTGCCAGTCTCCCGAGCGACCCCCACGTTTGGCGATCAGCCGCAGATCCTCGATGCGCATGCTTCGGTCGCGGGCCTTGGCCATGTCGTACACGGTGAGGAGAGCGGCGGAGACGGCGGTGAGCGCTTCCATCTCGACCCCCGTCTTGCCATCCGTGGCGACAGTGGCGGTGGCGGCGACATGATCGCCGGCGACGGTCAGGTCCAGCGTGACGCGAGTGAGCGACAGGGGATGGCAGAGCGGGATAAGGTCGCTCGTGCGCTTGGCCGCCATTATGCCGGCGATCCGCGCGACGGCGAGCACATCGCCCTTCGCTATCGCGCCCTCGCGGATCGCGGACGCGGTTTCCGGCTGCATGACGATTCGGCCCGTCGCCACCGCCTCGCGCCGCGTCACTGCCTTGTCGCCGACATCGACCATCCGCGCGGCGCCCGCCTCGTCGATATGGGTAAGGCCCTTCATCCGAGTAGCGCGCGCGTCGCCGCCTCGACGTCAGCCTGGCGCATCAGCGACTCCCCGATGAGGAAGCAACGCACGCCGCGCGCCGCCATTTCGTCCAGATCACGCCGCGAGTTGAGGCCGCTCTCCGCGACGAAGGTGCAGCCGGCGGGCGCATGCTCCACCAGTTCGTAAGTGCGCGCGAAATCGACCGAGAAATCCCGCAGGTCGCGGTTGTTCACTCCGATCAGGCGCGATCTGAGCTTCAACGCGCGCTCCAGTTCGTACGTGTCATGCACCTCGACCAGCACATCCATCCCGCGCTCGATCGCGGCCGCCTCGATTTCGGCGAGCGCCACATCGTCCAGCGCGGCCATGATGAGCAGGATCGCATCGGCGCCGATCGCGCGTGCCTCTGCCGCCTGCCACGGATCGACCATGAAATCCTTGCGCAGCACCGGCAGGTCGCAAGCGGCACGGGCGGCGACCAAATAAGCGTCCGCCCCCTGGAAGTATTGCTCGTCAGTCAGCACCGAAAGACACGCCGCGCCGCCGGCCTGATAGGCGCGGGCATGGGCGGCGGGATCGAAATCGGCGCGGATCAGACCCTTTGATGGACTGGCCTTCTTGATTTCCGCGACCAGGCCATAACCCGACGCGCGATCGAGCGCGGCGCGGAAGCCGCGCGGCGCGCTCTGCGCACTGGCCCTTGCGTCGAGGTCGGCGATCGAAGCGCGCGCGCTGCGATCGCGCACCTCCCCGCGCTTGGTGGCGAGAATCCGGTCGAGTATGTTCGTCATGCCCAGGCGATCCAGCGTTCGAGCAAAGCCTCCGCCGCACCCGAGTCGATCGCCTCGGCGGCGCGGGTGGCGCCGCCCGGCAATGTCTCGCCATCGAGAGCGAGCGCGGCGGCGGCGTTGAGGAGCACGGCGTCGCGATACGCGCCCCGCTCGCCGCGCAGCAGGCGGCGTAGCGCGGCGGCGTTATAGCCCGGATCGCCGCCGTGGATCGCCGCGATCGGATGACGCGGCAATCCAGCATCTTCCGGCGCGATACGATCGGGCAGCACGACGGCGCCGATCGATACCGCGATCGTTGGGCCGGCTCCCGAAACCTCGTCCAAACCCTCTTCGCCCGAAACCACCAGCGCCGCCTCGGCACCCAGTTCGGCCAGCGCAGCGGCATATACCGGCGCGTAATCAGGACGAGCGATGCCGATCAACTGACGGGTCACGCGCGCCGGATTGGCGAGCGGCCCCATCAGGTTGAAGATCGTGCGCCTGCCGATGTGGCGGCGGATCGGGGTGATCCGCGCCATCGCGGGATGATGGTTTGCCGCGAACAGGAAACAGATGCCAAGCTCGGCCAGCGTTTCCTCGGCCTTTGCGCCTGCGCGCTCCATGTTCAGGCCAAGCGCCTCCAGCGTATCGGCCGCACCCGCCTTGGACGAGGCCGCGCGGTTGCCGTGCTTGGCCACCGGCACGCCGCAAGCGGCGACCACCAGACTTACCGCAGTGGAGACATTGAGCGTATTGTGCCCGTCGCCGCCCGTGCCGCATACGTCGATCGCATGCGGCGGAGCGCCGATCGGGATCAGCCGGTCACGAAGCGCGCGCGCGGCTTCGGCGATTTCGGTAGCGGTTTCGCCCCGGTCGCTGAGCGCGATCAGGAATGCGGCGATCGCTTCCTCGCTGGCGCGCGCATCGAGGATATCGGCAAATGCCCGCGCCGCATCCGCCCGGCCAAGCGGGGCCGCGGGATCGGGCAGCGGCGCGAAAATGCTCATGCCGCGTCGGTCAGCTTCACGAAATTGGCGAGCAGGGCGTGGCCATGCTCGGTCGCGATGCTCTCCGGGTGGAACTGAACGCCGTGGATCGGCAGCACGCGATGGCGCAGCCCCATCACCGACCCGTCCGGCGCGGTGGCGTTGACCGCGAGCACATCGGGCACACCCTCTACGATCAGCGAGTGATAACGCGTGGCGGTGAAGGGGGAGGGCAGGCCCGCGAACACGCCCGTCCCGTCATGCGTCACCGGAGAGGTCTTGCCGTGCATCAGGCCGCCACGCACGACCCTGCCGCCGAAATGCTGGCCGATCGACTGGTGCCCGAGACACACACCGAGCAGCGGCTTTCCAGCCGCCGCGCAGGCCGCGACCAGATCGAGGCTGATCCCCGCCTCGTTAGGTGTGCGCGGGCCGGGCGAGATCAGAAAGCCGGTAGCGTTGGTGGCCAGCGCCTCCGCCACGGTCAGCGCGTCGTTGCGCACAACCTTCACCCCGGCGCCAAGCTCCATCAGATAATGGACAAGGTTCCAGGTGAAGCTGTCATAATTGTCGACGACAAGGATCATCCCGGCCGCCTTACTCCATTCGTCCGCCATCGCAACGACTGTTGCGCTCGGGAAACATGAAGTAATTGGATCGCGACGTTCAGGCGGGATACAACCCGGCCAGGCGACGTTACGTTGCATACCGAGGAGACCAGCCGATGTTCCGCCCCCTGATGATCGCGGCTTTCGCGCTCCTGCCCGCAGCGGCGCTGGCCGGGCAGGCAGCGCAACCCGCCGCTGCCTCGGGCGAGACCGTTCATCAGGAAACGCAGGCGCAAACCGGCCAGCCACCCAAGCGAATCCGAAGCGTGACGCTCACCGGCAGTGAGAAATGTCCCGCCTCCAGCTCGAGCGAGGTGGTGGTGTGTAACCGGCTTGATCCCAACGATCAGTACCGCGTGCCCAAGGAATTGCGTCGTCCGCCGGAAGTGCCGGCGAAGAATCAGAGCTGGGTCAATCGGGCGCAAAGCATGGACGAGGTGGGCCGTACCGCCGGCGGACTGCCCGATACCTGCTCGGCGGTCGGCACCGGCGGACAGAGCGGCTGTTCGCAGATGAACGCGCGCCAATGGTATCTGGAGCGGCAGGCGATCAAGCGGGCCCAGCAGGAAGGCACCAATCCGCCGCCACAGGATTGATCGCGCGTATATCGGATAGTCGTTGACCTTGTATCGCGTGCCCCCGTGCCGCAAGAGCGGCGCGGACCGGCGGCCGTCACGTTCGGGACAGTAGCGAGATAAGCGTGAATATAGAGAAGACTGCACGAAAGCCGGTGGCATGACCGCGGAGGCAGGCCTTGCCGCCTTGTGGTTCGCCGCCGCGCTCGCCGCGCTGCAACTGCTGCTTGCCGGGCTCGCGGTGCGCCGCGTGGACACGACGCTGCTCGCGGCAGTGCGACCGGTCGCGATCGTGCAGGGGCTTTTCGCGGCACTCGCGATGGTAGCGCTGATCGCGGAGTTCTGCGTATCCGACATGTCGGTCGCGCTGGTCGCGGAGAACAGCCACTCCGCCAAACCACTTCTCTATAAGTTCGCGGGCGCGTGGGGGAACCACGAAGGCTCGATGCTGCTGTGGGTCACGATCCTGGGGCTTGCAGGCGGTGCGGTCGCGCTGATCGAGCGGCGTCTGGATGAGCGTACGCTGATCGCGACGCTTGGCGGGCAGGCGGCGATTGCGCTCGGCTTCTATGCGTTTCTGCTCTTCGCCTCGAACCCGTTCGCGCGGCTCGATCCCGCTCCGGCCGACGGGCAGGGGCTGAATCCGCTGTTGCAGGATCCCGGCCTCGCCTTCCACCCACCCACGCTCTACATCGGCTATGTCGGGCTGTCGGTGGCCTTTTCCTTCGCGATCGGCGCGCTGGTGACACGCGACGTCGGCCCAGCCTTCGCACGGGCGATGCGGCCGTGGGTTCTTGGAGCATGGATATTCCTGACGCTCGGGATCACCGCAGGCAGCTACTGGGCCTATTACGAACTGGGATGGGGTGGCTGGTGGTTCTGGGATCCTGTGGAGAACGCTTCGCTGATGCCATGGCTGGCGGCGACCGCGCTGCTTCACTCGGTAACGGTGCTGGCGACTCGCGACGGCCTTCGGGCGTGGACGGTGATGCTGGCGGTTGTCGCTTTTTCCATGTCGATGATCGGCACTTTCCTGGTGCGCTCGGGGATTCTCACGAGCGTGCATGCTTTCGCGGTCGACCCGGAGCGCGGGGCGTTCATCCTCGCCTTGCTGGCGATCTATATCGGCGGCGCGCTGACGCTGTTCGCAATGCGGATCGGCACGGTGCGCGCGGGCAATACCTTCGACCTGGTGAGCCGCGAAGGCGCGCTGGTCGCGAACAATCTGTTGCTTTCGGTTATCCTGGGCATCGTGCTGATCGGCACTTTCTACCCGATCGTCGCGGCGGCGATGGGTACGCAGCTTTCGGTGGGGCCGCCGTTTTTCGACAAGACGGCGGGGCCGATCGCGCTGGTGCTGGTGGCGGTCATGGCGGCGGGCCCGCTGCTGCGCTGGCGGCGCGACGAGGCGCAGGCGGTGGTCGAGCGGTTGACCTGGCCGATCGCGGCGACCGTCTTCACCGCCGCCGGCGTCTTCGTACTGTCCGGCGGGATCGGGTGGATGCAGCTTGCCGGGCTGTCGCTGGCGGCGGGTCTGGCGGTGGCCAGTGTCGCGCCGCTCTGGAAGCGCGATCTGCGCCGCGCGCCGCTCTTCCTTTATGGCATGGTGATCGCGCATCTCGGCATCGCGGTTAGCCTGGCGGGCATGGCAGCCTCGACCGCGTGGACGCAGGAGCGGCTGGTCGCGGCGCGGGTGGGCGAGCCGCTGCGCGTCGGGCCGTATAGCGTCACGTTCGAGGGGCTTAACCCGGTGATCGGCGCGAACTGGTCGGCCCTGGAGGCGAGGCTGGCGGTAAAGCGCGGCGAGGACGGCGAGATATTCTATCTGCGGCCGCAATCGCGCTTCTTCTCCAATCCGGTCACGACGACGAGCGAAAGCGCGATCGAAACGGTGCTCGACGGGCAGCTCTACACGGTGCTCGGCCAGCCCGACGATGCCGGGCGGATACAGCTTCGCCTGTGGTGGAAGCCGTGGATAACATTCATCTGGTTCGGCGGCGCGCTCGTCGCGCTCGGCGGCGCGCTGTCGATGGTGGGCCACGTCCTGCGCGAACGCCGGGCGCGCCGGCGCGCCGACGAGGCGGCATGGCAATGAGGCGCTGGCTGCTGTGGCTGCCGCTCGCCGCGCTGCTGGTGGTGGTTGCCTTCGCGGCGCGCGAACTGATGAAGCCAGCCGACCGCACCGTGCGTTCAGCGATGGTGGGCAAACCCGTGCCCGATTTCGTCCTGCCTGCCTTGGTGGAGGGGAAGCAGGGCGTGGCGGCGGCAGGGTTCCGTGCCGGCCGGCCGCGTCTGCTCAACGTGTTCGCAAGCTGGTGCATCCCGTGCGTCGCAGAGGCGCCGCAACTATTGCGGCTGAAGGCGCTGGGCGTGCCGATCGACGCGATTGCGATCCGCGATACCGGGCCGGCTGTGCGCGACTTTCTGACGCGATACGGCGATCCCTATCGCGCGATCGGGGACGATAGGACGAGCCAGGTGCAGCTTTCGCTCGGATCCTCGGGCGTGCCGGAAACTTTCGTGATCGATGGGGCCGGAAGGATCGTCAAGCAGCATGTCGGCGATATCCGCGCCGATGACGTCGATGCGATATTCCGCGCCTGGCGGGATGCGAAATGAGGAGCGCCGCCGCGATAGGGCTCGCACTCCTATTGGCAGCCGCCGCGCCAGTGAGTGCGGATTCGGGGCTGCCGCCCGCCGCGCTCGCCTACACCCAGCTCCACGATCCGGAGCAGGAGGCGCAGGCCAAGGCGCTGATGGAGACGATACGTTGCGTCGTCTGTCAGGGTCAGTCGGTCGCGGACAGCGACGCCGACATGGCCGGCGACATGCGCGCCCTGATCCGCCAGCGCATCGCCGCGGGCGAAAAGCCCGACTCGATCCGCACCTGGCTGATCGCGCGATACGGGGATTATATCACCTTCGATCCGCCTTTCTCTGCGGTGACATGGCCATTGTGGGTCGCGCCGCTGGCGCTGCTGGCGTTCGGCGCGTGGATCGCGCGGGGCAGCTTCCGTCGACGTAAACGCAGCACCGAATAGGACTGGATTCTCCCGCAACTCTCCCATAGCCTGCGCTGCAGAACAAAAGTTATGTTGCAAGGAGAGACGGGATTATGGGGCAGAAGCTGCGATTCGGCACGTTCATCGCACCGTTCCATCCGCTGCGCGAAAATCCCACGCAGGCGATCGAGCGCGATCTCGATCTCGTCGTTCACCTGGACAAGCTCGGCTATGACGAAGCGTGGATCGGCGAGCATCATTCCGCCGGCTACGAGCTGATCGCGAGCCCGGAACTCTTCATCGCTTTCGCCGCCGAGCGCACGAAAAACATCAGGCTGGGAACCGGCGTTTCGTCACTTCCCTATCACCATCCGCTGATTCTGGCGGATCGCATCAACCAACTCGATCACATGACGCGCGGGCGCGTCATGTTTGGTGTGGGGCCGGGGGCGCTGCCCTCGGACGCGTTCATGATGGGTATCCCGGTGGCGAAGCAGCGCGACCGGATGGACGAGGCGCTCGATGTGCTCGTCCCGCTGTTGCGTGGCGAGACCGTTACGAAAAAGACCGACTGGTTCGAGCTGGCTGAGGCCCGGCTACAGATGACGCCCTATACGCGCCCGTCGGTGGAGATCGCGGTCGCCAGCCAGGTCTCCCCGACCGGCGCGCAGGCGGCCGGGCGGCATGGCGTGGGCGTCCTGTCGATCGGTGCGACGCAGGTCGGCGGTTTCAACGCGCTCGCTTCCAACTGGGCGATCGCGGAGGAAAAGGCGGCCGAAAGCGGCCAGCGGATGAATCGCGAAGCCTGGCGGCTGGTCGGCCCGATGCATGTCGCCGCCACGCGCGAGGAGGCGCGGGCGCAGGTGCGTTTCGGTATCGAGGACTGGCTGTATTATTTCCGCGAGGTCGCCGCGCTCCCGCTTGCCCCGACCGATGGCGATCCGATCGACGCGCTGGTCGCGAGCGGCATGGCGGTGGTTGGCACGCCGGCGGACGCGATTGCGCAGATCGCGCGGCTGCAACAGCAATCCGGAGGGTTCGGAGCATTCCTGACCCTCGATACCAATTGGGCGGAGTGGGACGACAAAAAGAAATCCTACGAGTTGATCGCCCGTTACGTCATGCCCGAATTCCAGAATCTCAATCCCAGCCGCGATGCCTCGCTGACGTGGGCGCGGGACAATCGCCCGCGCTTCATCGGAGAGGCGCAGGCCGCGGTAGGCGCGCGGCTGGCACAACATATCCAGGAAAAAGGGACGGAAAATATCCGGCCCGAAATCCTGGCGGCGATGGGGCTCGACAAGAAACAGGACGCTGCGGAATGACCGTCATTCTCTGGGATCACCCGCTGTCGCCCTATGCGCAGAAGGTGAAGATCGCGCTCCGCGAAAAGGATGTCGCGTTCGAGACGCGCGTGCCGGGGGGCATTGGCGTGGGTGGGGCGGCCGGCGATTTCATCGCCGCCAGCCCGCGCGCGGAGGTGCCGGCGCTGGAGCATGATGGAGCGGCGATCTTCGATTCGACGATCATCCTGGAATATATCGAGGATACATGGCCCACGCCTCCGCTGCTGCCCGCCCGCGCGATCGATCGCGCGCGAGCGCGGATGATCGAGGATGTGGTCGATACGCATCTGGAAGCGGTGAACTGGGGGCTGTCCGAATTACGTCATTTCCGTCGCGCATCCGGCGAACTGGGCGAAACGTTGACCGCACGCGCGATCGAGCAGGTTCGTGGCTATTTCGCCTGGGCCGAGCGCACGTTGGGTGATGGGGCGTGGTTCAATGGCGACACTTTCGGCTGGGGCGACCTCTCGGTAATTCCCTATGTAAATGGATCGGTCGGGCACGGTATCTCGCCTATGCCGGGCTCGCGCCTGGGCCAGTGGCTCGCCCGTGCGAATGCGCGACCGTCGGTCGCGCGCACCATGGAGGAGGCGATGCAGATCGCTTCCGCCGGTGGGATGGGCGATGTTGCCGCCCTGCTCGAGCAGGGACTGTTCAAGCGCGAATATCGCGATCACCGGCTGGAGTGGATGATAAAATCGGGCGGGCTTGAGGTGGTCAGCCAAGGCATAGCGCGCGGCAACATCCGCTTTTCCCCGGATCTGCGCTAAGATGCGCGCGGTTGTTCGGCGCGGACCGGAACTGGTCGTCGATACACTCCGGGAGCCGACCCCTGGCGCCGGGCAGGTGCTGGTCAGGACATTGTGCTGCGGCATCTGCGGCTCAGATCTTCACGCGGTCCATTCAATGGAGAAGATGGTCGAGCTGGGGCGGCGCATCGGGGAGCCGGGGCTGATCGATCCCGCGCAGGATATCGTGTTCGGGCACGAATTCTGCGCCGAGATCGTCGATCACGGGCCGGATACGGACAAGCGGCTGAAGGCCGGCACGCGTGTCGTGGCGATGCCGGTCGTTGTTTCGTCGCAGGGTTTCGAGACGATCGGTTATTCCAATCGCTTCCCCGGCGGCTTCAGCGAGGCGATGGTGCTGACCGAGCAGATGCTGTTGCCGGTGCCCAATGGTCTGTCCGACGTGCAGGCGGCGATGACCGAACCCTTCGCGGTGGGCGAACATGCCGTCGCAGAAAGCGATGCGGGGCCGGATACGGTTAACCTGGTGATCGGCTGTGGCCCTGTGGGATTGGCCGTGATCGCGGCGCTCAAGGCGCGAGGGCTGGGGCCGGTGGTGGCCTCGGACTATTCGCCCGCGCGGCGCCGGATCGCCGAGGCGTTCGGCGCGGATGTCACGATCGATCCCGCGGTGGAGAACCCGCATCTGCGCTGGGGCGCGCTGGGCGTGCCGCATTCACGAACCGAGCGATCCATACTGGCGATGGGTGGTGCTGCCGGCAAGCGCGCGGTCGTGTTCGAATGCGTCGGCGTCCCGGGCGTGATCCAGTCGCTGATCGAAGCGGTGCCGGTGGGGACGCAGATCCTGGTCGTCGGCGTATGTATGCAAACCGACGCGATCGAGCCGTTCCTTTGCATCAACAAGAGCCTGGAGCTGAAATTCGTGCTTGGCTATACGCCCGAGGAATTCGCGATCACCCTGCGCCATATCGCGGAGGGAACGATTGACGTGCGTGCAGCGATCACTGGCGAGGTGGGGCTGGACGGCGTGGCCGCCGCCTTCCGCGCGCTCGGCGACCCGGAGGCGCAGTGCAAGATAGTGGTGCGGCCATGAGCGGGGGCGCACTTCCAGGGATGCCCCCGCTAACCCATGTCGAGACGAACGGCATCCGCATGGCCTGCTATGACGTGGCGGGCGAAGGGATGCCCGTGGTGTTCTGCCACGGCTTCCCCGAACTCGCTTATTCGTGGCGGCATCAGCTTGCGGCGTTTGGCGCTGCCGGCCACCGTGCGCTGGCGCCGGACCAGCGCGGCTATGGCCTGACCGATCGGCCCGACGCGGTCGAAAGCTATGACATGGAGCATCTCTGCGCCGATCTGGTCGGGCTGCTCGATGCCAAGGGAATCGAGCGGGCGGTGTTCTGCGGGCATGACTGGGGCGGCTTCGTCGTGTGGCAGATGGCGCTGCGCCATCCCGCGCGCGTGGCGGGAGTGATCGGGCTGAACACGCCGTTCATTCCGCGCCTTTCGGCCGATCCGATCGCGCTGATGCGGATGGCGATGGGCGAGGACATGTATATCGTCTGGTTTCAGAAGCCGGGCGAGGCGGATGCATTACTGGCGAAGGATGTCGACAAGACGTTTCGCTTCTTCATGCGTCGTCCCGAGATGAGCCCGGCGGAATTCGCCGCGCTGCCGGCCGAACAGAAGAATTTCGCGCTGGGCCTGATGCTGGAGGATTATGATCCGGCGAGCGACGAGCATCAGTTGCTCGACGACGAGGAGCGCGGCGCGTTCGTCGAAACGTTCGCGCGCACCGGCTTCACCGGCGGGATCAACTGGTATCGCAATTTCACCCGCAACTGGGAGCGATCGTCGGCGATCGTTGATCGCGTGGATTGTCCCGCGCTGATGATTACCGCCGAAAGCGATCATGTCCTGCCGCCGTCGATGGCGGATGGGATGGAGAAATATGTGCCCGATCTTGACCGGCATATGGTGGCCGGATCGGGGCATTGGACGCAGCAGGAAAAACCCGAGGAAGTGAGCCGTGTGATCCTTGACTGGATCGCGCGCCGCTTCCCCGATTGAGGAGAGAAGAGATGCGGCTCGTTAGCGAACATATCGTGGAGGGGCGGCCGGGCCCGACCTTTCCGCCGGTGCACCCGACCTTGCCGGACGTGGACCTGACGAACATCTATTCCTTCACCAAGGGGCAACCTTGGGCGGAATTCGCCCGGATGCGCGCCGAGGCTCCGGTGATGTGGCACGAATTGCCGCGCGGCGGGGTAGGCTTCTGGGCGGTCACCGGGTTCGAGGAGGTGAAGCAGGTAAATGGCGATCCCGAAACGTTCAGCTCGGAGACCGGCGGCATCCTGATGGCGCTCGGGCCGGAGGAAACGCGGCATCCGACGCTTTTCTCCGCCTCCACCAATTCGATGATAAACCTGGACGGCCGGCCGCACCGACAGCTCCGCAAGGAGCATATGCCGTATTTTACCGCCAGTTATATCCGCACGCTGCGCGAACGCGTTTCGGGAGAGGTGACGCGGCTGCTCGATACGATGGCCCCGCTCGGCAAATGCGACATGGTGGAGAAATTCAGCCAGCGGCTGCCGATCTTCACGCTGTGCGAGATGCTGGGGGTGCCGCCGGAGGATCGCGAGCGCTTCATGGGCTGGATCCATTTCCTGGAAATGGCGCAGCAGGTCGCGACCGAGCAGATCGATCAGCTCGCCGGGCTTTCCGAGCCGAACCCGCAGATTGCCGCCTTCATCGAAATGTTCAACAAGAACGTCGCCGAAATGTTTGAATATGGTCGCTTCATGCTGGCGAAGCGGCGGGCGGACCCGCAAGCGGATCTGATGAGCGCTATCGCCAATGCGGTGGTGGATGGCGATCCGTTGCCCGATCCGTATCTCGATGGGGCGTGGCTGCTGATCGTGTTCGCGGGCAACGACACGACGCGCAACTCGCTGTCGGGCGCAATGAAGCTGTTCACCGAGAATCCCGAACAGAAGGCGCGGCTGCAGGCGGACGCCGGGCTTCTCACCAATGCCGTGCACGAGATTACCCGAATGGTATCGCCGGTGATCTACATGCGCCGCACGGCGACGCGCGACACCGAGGTCGGCGGGCAGCGGATCGCGGAGGGCGAGAAGGTCATCATGTATTACGGGGCGGCGAATCGCGATCCGGCCATGTTCCCCGATCCCGACAGGTTCGATATCGCACGCGCCAATGCCGAGAAGAACATCGCCTTTGGCTATGGCCCGCACATCTGCATCGGGCGCATGACCGCGCAGCTGCAGCTCGAGGAGGCCTATCGCCAGCTCTTCACGCGTTTCCCCGATATCCGCTGGACTGGCGACATGGATATCGCGCCGAACAACTTCGTTCACGCGGTACGCCGGCTGGAGGTGGAGTTCACCCCGGAGCGCGCGGCTCAGGCGGCCTAGCGCATTCGCATCGGGGCGCCGGCGCAAGCAGCGCACGGCGCCCCGCGGCGTTACGCTGGCATACGGTGCAGCGCGCAGAGCTTGTTGCCGTCCGGATCGCGCAGATACGCGAGATAGAGGTTCATGCCGGGATTTTCACGGACGCCCGGCGCATCCTCGATCGCGGTCCCGCCGGCTTCCACACCGGCCTTGTGCCACGCATTCGCCTGTTCCGGCCCGTCGACCGCGAAGCCGATCGTGCTGCCGTTCCCGTGCGTCGCGGGCTTCCCGTCTATTGGCGGGGTGACAAGAAACATGTTGCCGTTGTGCATGTAGATCAACCGGCCCTTGGGATCCTGGATACCCGGCTTGCCGCCGATCGCGCCGAACAGCGAGTCGTAGAACTTGCGCGAACGATCGATGTCGTTCGAACCGACCATCATGTGACTGAACATGGCATTCTCTCCTATGAATGAACGTGTGAGTCGTGCGGTTGCGACCAGCCTTTTTCGCATAGTCGCGAACTGGCGGGATAGGAAAGCTTGCTGGCATGGCGGTCTGCTTTGCCGCTATCGACAGGGAATGGACATGACGGGCAAAGCGGGCGTGGACGGGCTGGACCGCGCGACATTGATGGACGCGCTGGTGGCGCTGGCGGAAGCTGGCGGCGATATCGTGTGGCGGCACTTCATCGAGGGCGCGGCCGTCACGATCAAGGCCGACGAATCGCCCGTCACGGCGGCGGATCAGGCGGCCGAGGCGGCAATTCTCGCCGGCCTTTATGAAATCGCGCCGCATATCCCGGTGGTGGCAGAGGAAGAGGCCGCGGCGGGGCGCGTGCCGGATGTGGATGGCGCGTTCTTCCTCGTCGATCCGCTCGATGGGACCAAGGAATTCATCCGCCGCGGGGATGATTTCACGGTCAATATCGGCTTGATCGAGCAGGGCGCTCCGACGATGGGCGTGGTCTATGCCCCGGCGCGCCAGGCGCTTTACTGGGGCGATGCGACCGCTGGGACCGCGTGGCGCGCCGATCGCACGCCGTTCGCGACGCGGGGCGCCGCGGCGGCGATCTCGGTTCGCCCGGTTCATGTTCCGCCGTGCGCCGTCGCCTCGCGCAGCCACGTCGATCCTGCCACCGCCGCATGGCTGGATGCCGGCGGAATCTGCGATTGCGTGTCTGTCGGATCGAGCCTGAAGTTCGTGTTGGTCGCGAGCGGGGAGGCGGACGTATATCCCCGCACCGGCCCGACGATGGAATGGGATACCGCCGCCGGTGATGCCGTGCTGCGAGCTGCCGGTGGCACTACCGTCGATCTGGACAACCAGCCGTTTCGCTATGGCAAGGCCGGGTTCCGCAACACCGGCTTTGTCGCCTGCGGGCTTTATCATCCGGCGCCGCTCCGTCCTTTCGTCACACGTTGATTGCCCGATCAGCACCCACCGTCGCAGCGGAGCACGGTGCCGGTGACGAAGCTCGATGCCGGGCTGGCGAGGAATAGTGCGCTGGTGACGACTTCCTCCGGGCGACCGGGGCGACCCAGCGCGCTGTCGGTGCGTTCGCGCGCATCCTCGGTCCATGCCTTGGCGATGTCGGTAAGGAACGGGCCGGCCGCGATCGCATTGATGCGTACCTTCGGCCCGTATTCGTGCGCCATGCTCGCTACCATCGCGTTGAGCGCCGCCTTCGCACCGGCATAGGGTACGACCTGCGGCGTCGGGCGCAGCGAGGCGATCGAGGAGGTGGCCAGGATCGTTCCGCCATCATTCTGCGTCATGCGGTGCGCGATATTGGCGATCAGGCGGAACGGCCCCTTGAAGTTCAGCCCCACAACACTGTCGAACAGAGACTCGGACACTTCGTGGCTGGGAACGAGCGGCCCCATCCCGGCATTGGCCACAAGGATGTCGATCCGGCCGAATGCATCCCAGGCATCTGCCGCAAGGCGGTCCATCTCATCCCATTTACCGGCATGGGCGGGCAGCGCGAGCGCGCGGCGGCCCTTGGCGGCGATCTCCGCCACCACGGCTTCACATGCTTCCGCCTTGCGACTTGAGATGATGATGTCGGCGCCCGCATCCGCGAAAGCGAGTGCCATTTCCCGGCCCAACCCGCGCGATCCGCCGGTGATGAGTGCGATCTTGCCGCTGAGATCGAACAGGGGGTGGGGCATCGAGCTTTCCTCTCCGTCGTCGGCCGATTTGGATCGGCTTTTCCGTAACACTTGTTATGCGGGTTCTTCGCCAAGGTGCAAGCAAGCGCGCGCGTTGCTATGATTCGTGCATGGGCGGAAGGGTGAAGCGAAAGGCGGCGCTGATCGCGGCGACCGGGGCTGAGAAGCCCGCGGCGGAGACCTGCGCATTGTGTCGCCGCCCGCTGGGTGCGCGTATCGAGTGGCACCATGTCGTACCGCGCAGCGAGGGCGGACGTGAGACGGTTCCGCTTCATCCGATCTGCCATCGCGCGATCCACGCGACCTGGAGCAACACCGAGCTTGCGCGGATCGGCGGCATGGCAGCGCTACGCATGGAGCCGGCGCTGGGCGGTTTCCTGCGCTGGATAGTTCGCCGCCCGCCGGACTTTCACGCTCCGACGCGTCCCCGCGACTGATTGTCGCAGCGGTTGCCCCGGGACACCGCATTTGGTTCATCGGAGCGACAGAAACCGTGTCATTGTGGCAACAGTCTGCAAATGATGCCGTTTTTTTCTCCTTGCGCTGCAACAATCCGCGGGAGGGGGGGTTCGGTTGGTTCCCGTGCAGCGGGCGGTGAGCCGCCCCCGTAACTCCGCCGGGGAGAGTAAAAGAGGTATTATCATGCGTAAGATCATGCTGTCCGCCGCCGCTGCTGCGGCGACGTTTGTCGCGCTGCCCGCGCTCGCGCAGGATGCGGGCACTGCGCCCGCGGCCGACACCACCAGCACCGCCACCGCACCGGATGGCACGCGAGCTTTCGGCATCGAGCCGTATTTCGGCGTCATGGGCGGCTGGGAACAGTTCGATAGCGAGCCGAACAAGGCCGGCATCCCGCAGGTGTCGCGCTCGAACAAGCTGAATGGCAGCCTGGTTCAGGGCGTGGCGGGCGTGAACGTTCCGCTCGGACCGGTGTTCGTCGGCGCGGAAGGTAACGTCGCCAAGGGCATCTCCGGCGACATCAACTGGGAATATGGCGCGGCTGGCCGCTTCGGGCTTCGTGCCGGTAACAGCGGCCTGTTCTACGGCAAGGTCGGCTATCAGTGGGTGAATTTCGACAAGCGCGTAAACACCGATCGCCACTATAACGACTGGACCTATGGCGTCGGCTTCGAAGTCGGGCCGAAGGACATTGGGATGGGCAATGGCGGCTTTCGCCTTCGCGGCGAGGTTTCCACCTTTGGTGACTTCCACAGCTTCCGCCCGACGCTGGGCGTCATCACGCACTTCTGAGCTTAGCGGTCATGCGAGTACCGCGCGTGTAGCGTAACGCGCGGGCATGGCGGGGGGCGGAGCCGGCGACGGCTCCGCCCCTTTTTTGCGTCAGTTGGCGGGCATCGCATTCTGGAGCACGGAAAGATCGTGCTGATCCACGGGCGCGCCGGTCGCATCGGTCGCGACCGCGGCGGTGTTGGTCGCTGGCGCGTCACTTTTTGCATTGTCCGCCACGTCGATCGCGAACCAGACGATCCCGCCCGCCCACAATAGTGCGGCCCAGCGACTGCGAAAGATGCGTGGCGAGGGTAGCATCAGGCGCCTATGCGCCAACCATTATTAAGATCTCTTACGCGCCGGGCGACCATCGACTGCGGCAGGGTTCACGTATGCGCCTGCCCGCTGCCCGACGACCGCAGGTGAAATGGCCGCGACCGTCGCCCGATCGGAGCAGGTCGATCACCCCCGACAGGCTCGAGGTGTCGAGCGGCAGGCGATGCGCTGCGGATGGCGCGGCGTTCGATGCCCCATTTCTGATCCGCAACTGGCGCCGATGCGCCGTTTTGCGGGAAGCGGCATTCCCGGGATGGGCGAGATCGTTTTACCGATCTCGCCTCATCGAACGGTTACTCCGCCGCAACGCCCGCGGCCGAAAACATGTCGCCCTCGTTGTCGCGGCTGCCGGCATCCTCGTTCGCGGCCGGGCCAGCCTTGGCCTTCTGGCGCTTGTCGAACGAATCCCACACGTCTGACCACTGGCCCTTCGTCGCCGCCTTCGAATATTCCGTCGCGCGGGTTTCGAAGAAATTGGCGTGCTCCACACCGTTGAGCAACGGGGTGAGCCAGGGGATCGGATGCTCCTCGATCATGTAGATCGGCTTGAGCCCGAGCTGCCCGAGCCGCCAGTCCGCGATGTAGCGGATGTAGCGCTTGATGTCCTTCGCGGTCATGCCGTTGACCGGCCCCATCTCGAACGCGAGATCGATGAAATTGTCTTCAAGCCGGATCGTCGTCTGGCATTGATCGGCGATATCGTCCTTCACCGCCTTGGTGAGGCAGTTCCGCTCTTTCGTGAAGGTGTGGAACAGCTTGATGATGCCTTCGCAGTGCAGGCTCTCGTCACGCACGGACCAGGAGACGATCTGCCCCATGCCCTTCATCTTGTTGAAGCGCGGGAAATTCATCAGCATCGCAAAGCTCGCGAAAAGCTGAACACCCTCGGTAAAGCCGCCGAACATCGCCAGCGTGCGCGCGATATCCTCGTCGTTATCGACGCCGAAGCGCTGGAGATAATCGTGCTTGTCCTTCAACTCCGCATAATCGAGGAACGCGCCATATTCGCTTTCCGGCATACCGATGGTATCGAGCAGGTGGCTGTATGCGGCGATATGCACCGTCTCCATGTTGCTGAACGCCGTCAGCATCATCTTGATCTCGGTCGGCTTGAATACGCGGCCGTATTTCTCGTGGTAGCAATCCTGCACC
Organism: Sphingomonas sp. TX0543; assembly: GCF_048565505.1. Lineage (NCBI taxonomy): Bacteria > Pseudomonadati > Pseudomonadota > Alphaproteobacteria > Sphingomonadales > Sphingomonadaceae > Sphingomonas > Sphingomonas sp. TX0543. The sequence goes on along the minus strand of NZ_JBLZUS010000002.1, from coordinate 2,821,873 downwards.
TCGACATCCGCCTGGGTGAAGAAGCGGAAGATCTGCGTCAGCAGGTTGCGCTCGTGATCGGTGAGCTTCTGCGCCCAGTCACGGCAATCCTCGCCCAGCGGCACTTCTTCCGGCAGCCAGTGAAGCTGCTGCTGGCGCTTCCAGTATTCGAACGCCCAGGGATATTCGAAAGGCTTGTACTGCTTGGAGGCTTGGAGAAGGGGCATGGGAGTTACTCCGAGAGAAGCGAGATGATGACTGCCACGAGGCAGAGAGTGAAGAAGGCGCCGAGGACGATGTTCATCCAAGCTTGAAAACGCGCGAAACCTCTATCCAGTCGATTACGCGGGGGCGGTTCGACGCCGGCTATGCGATCGATAAGTAACTCGCCCAGAGGTACGCTGTCCCGCCAATGCTGTTTACGTACGCTGGCGATCCCCGACAGCATGAAAATCGGGCCGAGAGTCGTCAGAGGGAGGGCGAGGCCGATATCCTTCACCCCTCCAACCCCCCGCGCCACATCGCCGTCGCGCTCATCGCGAGCACGGCGCCGGCCGCCAGCGCCATGATGCCGGTCATCCGAAACACATAGACCTTCGCCGGCCCACTCGGCCGCGCCAGCGCAATCAGCAGCCCCGCGCCGACCAGCGCCAGCACCGCCGCCACCGCATACATGATGATGACGGCCAAGGTCATCCGTTGCGCCACTTAACGACCGTGACAGTGCGCGTCTTGCGCGCGCCGACACCGAAGAACACCACGCCGACGAAAAAGCCGAAATCATACCAGCCGCCATCGTTCGGCACGGCATAGACCGCGACGTCGCTCATGAACAGCGACAGTACCCACGCGACCGGAAAGATGAACCCATGCCACAAACCGAGCAGAAAGCCCGGTGTGTCCGGCGCATGGCTCACCGCGGCCGGCACCTGACGCGCGCAGGCGGCGAGCAGGAGCATCAGGCCGGACAGCGCGGGCGCGCGCCAGCGCGTGATCGTGGCGTGAATCATGCGGTCGCCTCCGCGCATCCAAATGGCGCCAGGCTCGTTCTACCCGCGAACCGAAGCAATGGAGACGCGTCATGCACGATCACACCAACATCAAACCGCACATGAAGGTCGTCGGCGCGGATGGTGTCCACGTCGGCACGGTCGATCATATCGATGGCGAGCGTATCAAGCTGACCAAGGCGGATAGCGCGCAGGGCCCGGGCGGCGAGGGCGCCAAGCATCATTATCTGCCGGCCGGGCTCGTCGCGTCGGTGGAGGGCGATACTGTGCATCTCTCCGCCACGGGGCAGAACGCCCAGGACGTGTTCGAAGAGGCCAACTGATCGCATTCGTCGCCGCGGCGACGATGGCGATTCGCAAACCCCGGTTCGCCTGGCGCGGGCCGGGGTTTTCAGCATCCGGTGTGGTGCGCTGCGCGAATAGCGGATGTACGCATATGCCGACGCCTCCCCGATGGCATGCCCCCCGGCAGACGGCGGGGGAATCCCTTGCCGCCGCAACCGGGGAGGAGCTTACCCCGGCGAGCGCCAGCCTCCAATGCCAAAAAGGATCGCTTCGCCGCTTTTTTCTGGGGATAACACCATCCCTAGTGTCCGTTCGTGCGCAGGCGACGCGATATAGGCGATTGGCTGCGATCAGCTGGGATTGTCCAGGCTGAACTCATCCGCGTCCTCGTCATAGGCGAACAGCTCGGCATAGCGACACCAGTGCGTTACGGACCGCAGCGTTTCGGCGGCGTAATCCGGGGACATATGATCCTCCAGCTCGTCCCGGAACCGGCGCGCCGGGGCGGTGTGGCTCGGCCGCTCGTCGAGAATGCGCCGGATGTGCTGCGCGAGCGGGACATGCTGGACCAGCGCCTGCGCGAATATCGCCTTGCGATCATCGGTATCGGCCTGTGCATAGCGGCGCGCGGCAGGGGTGAGCAACAGATCGCCGCCCGACAGATCGGCGAAGCGCATCAGTTGCAGTGTCTCGGCCATCGGGAACAGATCATCGATCTCCAGCTGTAACTGGTCGGAAAGGTCGGCCATCGCCGCGCGGCCGTCGAAGGGCGTGGCGTCAACCTCCTCGATCAGCCCGGCCAGGGCGTTGGTGGAGACGACCGGCAAGACCATCGAGATGCCGGTGCCGGGGAACAGGCCGTCGCGCGCGGGCTGCGCGGCGGTGCGCGCGGTCATCCGGGCGTAGATATCCTCGACCAGCGCACGGAAAGCAGGATCGAGCCGGTCGCGCGGTTGCGGCAGCTCCACCCTGATCTCGGCGGCGATGCGGCCGGGATTGGAGGCGAAGACGAGGATGCGATCGCACATCAGCACCGCTTCCTCGATATTGTGGGTCACGATCAGGATCGACTTGATCGGCATCCGTCCTTCGGACCACAGATCGAGGAGGTCGGTACGCAGCGTCTCCGCCGTCAACACGTCGAGCGCGGAAAAGGGTTCGTCCATCAGCAGCAGCGAGGGATTGACCACGATCGCGCGCGCCAGGCCGACGCGCTGGCGCATGCCGCCGGACAGCTCCTTCGGAAAGGCGTTCTCGAAACCGTCGAGGCCGATCAGGTCGATTGCGGCCAGTGCGCGGGTGCGCCGCTCCTCGGCGGGTACGCGCTGCGCTTCGAGCCCGAGCTCCACATTCTGGAGAACGGTGAGCCAAGGGAACAGTGCGAACGTCTGAAACACCATGCTGACGGTCGGCTCGCTGCCGTCCGGCTGCGGCTCGAACCGGATCTCGCCGTCGCTCGGATCGATCAGCCCGGCGATCGAGCGCAGCAACGTGGACTTGCCCGAACCCGAGCGGCCGAGCAGCCCGACCACCTCGCCCTCGTAGAGCGTCAGATCGACATTCTCCAGCACGAGCAGATCGCTGGCACCCTTGCCGTAATGATGGCGGACGCCCGCCACGTTGACGAGCGGCGTGGCGGCGGGGAGGCGGGCGAGCGTGGCCATGTCTGCGTCTCCTGTATCCGGATTATCCGAGCCGCAGGCGGCGGTCGGCAAAAGCGTAGAGTGGCCGCCACAGCAGCCGGTTGAAACCGATAACGAAGATCGACATCACCGCGATGCCAAGCGTTACGCGCGGGAAATCACCCGCCGCGGTGGCCTGCGCGATATAGGCGCCGAGGCCGGTTGCCGCCAGCTTTCGATCGCCCCACGTCACCAGTTCCGCGACGATGCTGGCATTCCACGATCCGCCCGAGGCGGTGAGCGCGCCGGTGACATAATAAGGGAAGATGCCGGGGATCGCGAGCGTACGCCACCATTGCCAGCGCTTCACGCCGAACATGCCCGCCGCCTCGCGCAGGTCCGTCGGGATCGCGCTCGCACCGGCGATGACGTTGAACAGAATATACCATTGTGTGCCCAGCACCATCAGTGGGGACAGCCAAATATCGGGGTCGAGCCGCCAGTGGACGATCGCGATCACGACGAACGGGAAAAGCACGTTGGCGGGGAAGGCGGCGAGGAATTGCGCGACCGGCTGTAGCCGCTCGGCCCATCGCGGGCGCAACCCGATCCACACGCCGATCGGCACCCAGATCACGCTGGCGAGCGCGATCAGCACCAGCACGCGCAGCATCGTGATGAGCCCCAGCCCGAACGTGCTCAGCACGTCGCCCAGCGCGAGATGGCGCGACACATAGGTTGCGATCAGCCATACCGCCCAGCCGACGCCGCCCGCCACGATCGCCAGCCACAGCCAGCGGCCGGCGCCGGTGTCGCTGCTCGCCATCTGCCGCTTGCGCGGAGCGGGCCGGCGATCGAGCGCCATCAGCGCGCGGCCCAGCCCGGTGAGCGGCGCGAACACCACGGGCAGCAGGCGGGTGCGGCGGAACAGATCATAGGCCCATGAACGCGGCCGGTGCGCGCTCGCCGTCTGTTCGAAGCGGAACCGGTCCGCCCAGACGACCACCGGGCGGAATACGAACTGGTCGTACAGCAGGATCACCGCCGCCATCGCCGCCACCGCCCAGCCGACGTGGCGGAAATCCTGCTGGTCGATCGCCAGCGCCAGATACGATCCGATCCCCGGCAGCATGATCCGCGTATCACCTACGCTGATCGCTTCCGAAGCGACGACGAAGAACCAGCCGCCGGACATGGACATCATCGCGTTCCACACCAGCGCGGGGGTAGCGAACGGCAGCTCCAGCCGGATGAACCGTCGCCACGGCGACAGCGCGAAGCCCTGCGCCACCTCTTCGAGATCGGCCGGCACCGCGCGCAGCGACTGATAGAAGCTGAACGCCATGTTCCACGCCTGGCTGGTGAAGATCGCGAAGATCGCGGCCAGCTCCACGCCGAACTGGCGCGCGGGGAACAGCCCCATGAAGAAAGTGACCGTGAAGGTCAGGAAACCCAGGATCGGCACCGATTGCAGGATATCGAGCGCCGGGACGATCACCATCTCGGCGCGGCGGCTCTTGGCAGCCAGCGTGGCGACGAGAAAGGTGAAGATCAGGCTGGCCCCCAGCGCCGCGAACATGCGCAGGGTGGTGCGCAGCGCATAGCCGGGCAAATTGGCCGGATCGAGCGTGACGGGGGCGAGGTTCAGCCGCGCGAGCGGGGCGGCCATGCCTTCCGCGCCCTGGATCACCAGCACGGCGACCCCCGCCAGCAGCAGGAACGCGATCGCGTCCGCCCAACTTGGCGCGACTCGTCCGCGCCATTGGCGCGACAGGCTCAGCAGGCCGCGTGCGGTCTGTGGTACGAAGTCCATGTCTCATCCCGTCTCGGTCGCCATCGGCGACACCCGTGGGCGAGACTGATGCGATCAGGCTCGGCCGGGCGCCCCCGATGGCGCGTTCAATCGACTACTGTCGCTTGGCATTTGGTTCGTTGTTTCCTGATCGCCCGCGCGAACATACGCGCCGGCAGCGCCGCCCCTGCGACGACCGCGCGGCGGAGTCAACGGGGAACCGTGGCGCTGCGTGGGAGGAGCGCATTTCCGGTCATCCGGTGATCGATCGCCGCGTTGAAATGGCGGTTAGATCCGGCACGCTCCCAAGCGGTGGCCGGTGCCGGACGCTCGGCAGGGCGAGCACCGCCGCCACGATTGGCTCGTCCGCACGGCCGGCTGTTCCAGTCTTGCAGGGCGATATAGCGCGGCACAATGCGGTTCGGGCAGCTACCGCCGCCAGACGACGATCTCGCGCGATGGAAACAGCCGAGATGCACGATCGCCTCCCGAATGAGGGGCGGCCCATCCGTAGCAAGTCGGCGGATATCTCCCTGACATCGCCGCGATCATGTCGCGCGCCCCTGTCCGCTGAGATCCGCGACGGTCATGGCGGTCGCGCGCAGCGTCGTCCGGTGGTGTGGCGATGGCGATGGCGATTCGGCCGAAACCTCGGTGATCCGCCAATGCATGATTCACACACCTGTCATATATTCTCGCGCCGCCGCGATTTTGGTGGGTGACAACGCCGCGCGGTCGCCGCATTCATCCCCGAGAAAGCATGTGTGGTCGAGGCGATGGCCTCTTTGAAAGCCTTGCCATTGCCGCCTGCCGTTTCCGCCGCTGTTCCACTGCTCCCCGCGCATTCCGAAGGCGTGGCGCTGATCGGGCCGATGCACCATGCGTCGCGTGGCTACGGCTGGACGATCTTTGCCGGCCTGATCGCCGGCGTCGCGGCGCTGGCGGTGCTGATGCACGCCGCCGGATTGCGGATCGATCCGTTTTCGCGCGGCATGGTTCCTTTTCACATGGCCGCTATTATCCTGCTTGCCCTAAAGCTGCGCGCCGCACGCTGGTGGCCAGGGCATGGACGCGCGATCGGCGATTGCGCGGAGTTTTTCGGGTTGTTTACCGCGATCTCGCTGATCGGCGCGGTGGCGAGTTATCCGGTCGCGGCGCTTACTGGCGGAATGCATGACGCGACACTGCAACGCATCGATGCGCTGCTGGGGTTCGACTGGCTTGCCTGGTACCGCCTCGTCGCCGATCACCGCATGCTGCAATGGCTGGGGCTTGCCGCGTATCGCACGATCTACCTGACGCCAGCGATCCTGCTCGGCTTCTATGCCTGGAAAGGGTACAAGGCAGCCGCGCATCGTTTCCTGATGACCTTCGGTCTGGCCGCGACGCTCACCCTGATGCTGTATCCGATGATGACCGCGGTGGGGCCGTTGTCATTCCTGTGGCATGGACCGCTGCCTTACCTGCCCGAGAGCGAAGAGTGGCAGGCCGCGCTCATCCCGGCGCTGCGCGCGCACCAGATGCATTATGTCGATCTTGGACAATTGCGGGGACTGGTCTCCGCGCCGAGCTTCCACACCGTCGCGGCGGTGCTCTATATCCGCGCGGCATGGCCTCATCGCGAACTGCGCGCGCCACTGTTGGGTCTTAACGCGGCCATGTTGATAGCGACCCCGGTGGAAGGGACGCACTATCTGATCGACATGATCCTTGGCGCGGTAGTGGCGATCGTCGCCACGCTGGCGATGGGCAGGCTGCTAGCCGGCTCCGCCACCCCTCGCGTCAGCGCGGTCGGCGCCATCGCCTGAACGGGGCGGGGTGGCCGCCTCGCAGTCTGGCGGTTTTTCGATACCCGACCGGCGTTGCGGCCCCGCCGTTTTCTCCTGTCCCGAGGAAACGGGAAGATCTCTCCAGTGACCATGCACGCGGAGAGCGCGACGGCGTCAGATTGGGGCTTGCGGTGCGCGCAGCGGAGGGGGAGAAATGGTCCGCGCCGCTCGCGCGGAACAGTTCATGGAGAACAACGCGATCCGGGGAGCGAAGCGCAAGGCGCTTCAGGTTGCGCAAAGCTGCCTCCGTTCGGCCTTGAACCGATCACGCCCAAGTCCGACCGCGGAGCACTCGAAAAGGAGCTGGCTGTCGCGCTCGAAACTGCGGGTCTGTGATCAATCCTCTACCGTCGCCTGCTGCGTCCTCGTGTCATTGGATCGGGCTTCGTCGGCGGTGTCCAGCCTGGCGGGGGCTCCATGCGCTGCCGGCTTGTTCCAAGCCCCATCGCACCGGGTCGCTGCCGCGTGATGCCGGACAAGTCGGCAGTCGCGGCGTCCTCCGCCGTCACACCGGCGCGCATCAGGCTGATCATATCCCGCAGTCGCCGAGCCTCCTCAAAGTCCATCGCCGCTGCGGCGGCTTCCATCTGCTCACGAAGCGATTCCGCGGACTCGACCATGCTGCTGCAACGCCTCGGACCGCCGGAGTTTCCCGGTCCAAACCAAAAGCCGGCTTGCCGACCGCTGAGTTCAGGACAGCGTCGCTAGCGCCTCACGACGGAACGGCTGCAACTCGGCCGTGCGCCCCTCCTTCACCTTGGTGGCCCAAAGCGGATCCTGAAGAAGCGCACGGCCGACGCCCACCAGGTCGAAGTCGCCGCGCGCGAAGCGGCGCTCCAGTTCGTCGAGCGATGCGGGTTCGGAGCCTTCGCCGCCGAACGCCGCGATGAACTCGCCCGACAGACCCACCGAGCCGACCGTGATCGTCGGCCGTCCGGTCAGCTTCTTTGCCCAGCCCGCGAAATTCAGGTCCGAGCCGTCATCCGCAAATTCGGGCTCCCAGAACCGGCGCTGCGAACAATGGAAGATGTCCGCGCCCGCATCCGCGAGCGTTCCGAGCCACGTCTGCATTTCGTCAGGCGACCGCGCCATGCGAACCTCATAGTCCTGTTGCTTCCACTGCGAGAGCCGGATGATGATGGGATAGTCGGCGCCGACCGCCGCGCGCACCGCCTTCAGGATCGCGGCTGCGAACTGCGATCGCTCTACGAGGCTCGGGCCGCCGTAGGGGTCGGTGCGCTCGTTGGTGCCCTCCCAGAAGAATTGGTCGATGAGGTAGCCGTGCGCGCCGTGCAGCTCGACTGCCTCGAACCCCAGCCGCTTCGCGTCGGCGGCTGCCTGGCCAAAGGCGGCGATCGCGTCGGCGATCTCGTGATCGGCCATCGCATCGCCAAACTTTTTGCCGGGACGGGAGAGGCCCGACGGGCTGTCATAGGCGCCCGCCGGCGACCAGCTTTCGTGGTGGGTCTTCACCGCGCCGACGTGCCAGAGCTGCGGCGCCATCACGCCGCCGACCGCATGCACCTCGTCGATCACGTGCTGCCAACCGGCGAGCTCCGCTTCGCCATGAAAGCGGGGCACGTCCGGGTCGTTGAGCGACGCCGGCCGGTTCACGCCGGTGCCCTCCGACACGATGAGGCCCACGTCCGCTGCAGCGCGGCGTCGGTAATAAGCGGCGACCTCCGCGGTGGGCACGCCACCCGGCGAGTGCGACCGCGTCATCGGCGCCATCACGATCCGGTTCTTCAGCGTCAGCGACTTGTAGCTGAAGGGGGAGAACAGGCCGGTTGTGGTCATCGTGGAATCCTATCTCTTAGCGGTGCAGGGCACCCGGTCTGTCTAAAGAGGTTCGCTACCGTCTGCCAGAATTGCAGCAAAGTCGAAATGATCGGGCTGTTGAGCTCGAGAATCAATGCGCAGCCGCATCGTGAGCCAGATACGATTTGTTGCTTGCCTCCAAGCCGCTTCCTCACGGGCGCTCATTCGGGTGATAGATCCGGTTGTCACCGGGCCCGTCTCCCACCGAGGAGGCATCAAGGCCGAAGGGTGGTACGAGTCCGAGCTTCCGCTCGACCGACGCCTTCGCGCTAGCGATGGTTTCTTCCGCGGCTGCCGCGTCCTGGGTCCGGCTGATCGCGATCGCGCCGACCATTTCGGCGACGGCGGATACCGCCCGCGTGCGCGGCGCGTCCACGCCGGCGCGTTCGAGCAGAGTCTCGATGCCGCCGGTCAATCGATCGACCGCGCGGACGAAACGTGCCTGCGCCGCATCGGGCAGGCGATGGAACTCGCCCGAGAGGATCGGGATCGGACAGCCCTGGTCGCGCGCGTTTCGGTGGCGCATCGAGAGGTAGTAATTCACCAGCCTGTGCAGCGCCGTCTGCGGATCGACCCGATCGACATCGGCGAAGAACGCTTCGTACCGATCCTTGAACATGTGATCGACCGCTTCGCTCAGCAACTCGTCGCGCGAGCGGAAATGCGCGTAGAAGCCGCCGTGGGTCAGCCCGGCGCGCTTCATCACTGCGGCGACACCGAGGCGGTCGGGGCCTTCTGCACGCAGCGCCGCGGCTGCTTCTTTCAGGACCCGATCGCGGGTGCGCGCCTTGTGTTCGCTGTCGTATCGCATCGACCTTACCTGTGCTCTGCGGCGGCGGATGCAAGCGTCCAGGAGGACGCGTCCTGCCATCCGCCACCAAGCGCCCGATACGCCGCCACTGCCGCGCGCGCTTCGTCGGCGCGGGTCGCTGCGAGGCGATCGGTCGCGGCGAGCAATTCACGGTTGGCATCGATGACGTCGATGAGGCCGACCGCCCCCGCGGCATAGGCGTCCTGCGCCTGCGCGCGCGCGCGGGCGAGCGCCGCCGTCTCTCGCTCCAGGCTCGCGCGCTCCTTATGCGCCTCGGCTAGGCGGGCGAGCGCGGTCTCGACGTCCTCGGCCGCCGTCAGCACGGATCCGCGCCACGCCGCGAGCGCCTCCGCCTGCCGGCCACGCGCGGCCGCGACCTCCGCGTCGACGCGCCCGAAGTCGAACAAACGCCATCGTAGTGCGGCCCCACCCGATGCCTGCACCGAATTGCCGGTGAAGAGGTTTGCGGTTCCGAGACTGGCGACGCCGAGCAGACCGGATAGCGACAGGTGCGGATAGTAATCCGCGAGCGCGACGCCGATCCGCGCGTTGCTCGCGGCAAGGCGGCGCTCAGCGGCGACCACGTCTGGCCGACGGCGGAGCAGGTCGGCAGGCGCGGCGCCGCCGGCCGGGGTCGGTGCCGCGGGCACCGGTCGCGCGTCGATCAACAGCGCTCGGTTGCTGCCGGGCGGATCGCCAACCAGCACGTCGAGGCGATTGAGCTGCGCCTCGATCCCGGCGCGGAGCGGTGCCATCGCGGCGCGCACGCCCTCGAGCTGCGCGATCGTGCGGTTGCGGTCGCGTTCTGCGGCGATACCCTGCTCGACGCGTTGACGGACGAGCTCGTCGAGCTGCGCCTGATTTCGCTCCTGGTCGCGGGCGACCGCCAGCCGCGATTGAAACGCGCGCAATGTCAGATAGGCGTCGGCGGTTTCGGCGGCGACCGCGATCGCCACCGCGCCGGCGCTCGCTTCCGCGGCGGCGAGATCGGCTCGTGCCGCCTCACGCCCGCGGCGCAGGCCGCCGAACAGATCGATCTCCCACGAGGCCTGGGTTCCGACCGCATATTCGGTGTAACCGCGCTCGGCACCCACGGCGCGCGTGATCCGGCCGATCGCGGTGTTGCGCGACTGGCTGACCGTGGTCGCGGTCGCCGCCGCATCCGCGGCCGGCAGCAGCGCCGCGCCCGCCGCGCGGGCGGCGGCGCGCGACTGATCGATCCGCGCGCGCGCCTGTGCGAGGTCCGTATTGCGCGCGACCGTCCGGTCGACGAGCGTCGCGAGCAGTGGATCGTTGAAGCCGCGCCACCATGCCGCATCCGCGTCGCGCCGCTCGATCAGGGCAGCATGGCCGAAGGCCGGCGCGATCGCCGGTTGGGGACGGACGTAGTCGGCGCCAACGGTGCAGCCCGCCAGCGTCACCGGCGCGAGGAGCAGGTAGATCTTCGACATTCAGTGCGACTCCGCCGGAGGGATGGGCGCGGCTTCCTTCGGCACGCGGCAGAACGGGACCATCACGAGCGCGAGCACGAACATCCACGCCATGATGCGGAACACCTCGTCGAACGCGGTCGTGAGCGCCTCACGCCCAACCACCCGACCGAACGAGGCCTGCGCCATCAGCAATGCCTGCGCGGGATCGGGCGTGTTGGCGGCCATCCGGGTTGCGATTGCGGCCACAAAGTCCGTCGCGCCCTGCGCCGACGCGCCCAATGCTTCGCCGAAGCGCGCAGTCTGCGTCCGCGCGGCGTCGTTCAGCCAGGTATTGACGGTCGCGATCCCGATCGCCCCGCCTAGATTGCGCATCAGATTGAAGAGCCCCGAAGCGGAGCGCAGTTCCGGCCCCTGGAAGGCGGATAGGGCCATGCCCACGCTCGGTACGATGCAGAGCATGACGAAGAGCCCGCGGGCGAGCTGCGGGATCAGCAGTTCCTTGAAACCCCAATTTGAGGCGATGTGCGAGGTCAACCACAGGCTGATCGCGAAGCCGGTCAGCCCGATGCCGATGACGATACGCCGGTCGATATGGTTGGAGGACCAGGCGGCGATGATCGTACTGAGCAGCTGGCTCGCCCCAACGACGAACACGGTCGTCCCGATCTCCAGGCTGTTGTAGCCGCGCACCCGGCCCAGGAACACCGGCAGCAGGTACGTCGAGGCGTAGATGCCGAACCCGATGACGAGGTTGAACACGCAAGCAAAGGTGAAGGTGCGATTGCGGAACGGCGACACGCGCACGATCGGGTTCTTGGAATAGAGCGATCGTTCGACGAACAGGCCAAACGCGACCGCCGCGATCCAGGCGACCATCACGATCGTGGGATCGCCGAACCAATCCTTTCGTGGTCCTTCCTCCAGGACGTATTCGAGGCCGCCGAGCGCCACCGCCATCGCGACGAGATGTGACCAATCGATGCGGGCGAACATGGATCGGTCCGCGCGATCGACGTCGATCAACAGGATCGTCAGGATCGTGACGAGCGTGCCCGGAACCACGTTGATGAAGAAAATCCACCGCCAGCCGATGCTGTCGGTGATGATTCCGCCGACGGTCGGCCCGATCGTCGGGGCCAGTACCGATACCATGCCGAGGATGGCCGGGATGAGCGCGCGCTGCTTGCCCTCGAACATGGTGAAGCCGACCGCGAAAACGGTCGGTACCATCGCGCCGCCGACGAACCCCTGGAGCGCGCGGAAGACGATCATCGACTCGATGTTCCAGGCAAGCCCGCAGGCGATGCTCGACAGCGTAAACAGCCCCGCGGAAAGCGCGAACAGCCATCTGGTCGACATCGCCTGACCCAGGAAGGCCGAGAACGGGATCATCACCAGCTCCGCCATGAGATAGGCGGTCTGCACCCAGCTGATCTCGTCAGGGCCGGCTGAGAGCCCCGCCTGCACGTCGTTGAGCGAGGCCGCGACGATCTGGATGTCGAGCAGCGCCATGAACTGCCCGAACGCGAGCACCGCGAAGATCACATATTTGTGCGATAGCGGCAGTGCCGCCGGGTTAGGTGCCGCGTCGCGGCCACGCCGCCGTGCCCATGCCCCGGTCGTAACCGCACCTCCCATTGTCTGATCGCCTCTTGTTGTATGATGACCATCATATTATAACCGTCATATCAAAGCCGCAAGAGGTGTGGGATGGATGCGATAACGGGCGGACCGGTGATTGAGACCGCCACCGTCGGCCGGCGGTTCAACCCACCGTCGCCACGAACGCTGATGGCGTCGGGCGTGGCGGTCGCGGTGGCGGCGGCTGGGGTCGTTTGTATCACCTCACCGGCAACGTCTGAGACCACCGACGACGCATATGTCAGCGCGGATACGACAGCGGTTGCGCCCAAGATCCGCGGGCTCGTCACCGAGGTTACGGTGCGCGACAATCAGATGGTGCGCGCAGGCCAGCCGCTCGTCCGGATCGACCCGGAGGAGTTCGATGCCAAGGTCGCGTCGGCGCAGGCGGCTCTAGCGGACGCGCAGGCCGGCGTCGGGGCGGCGCAGGCGGCGCTCGTCAGCCTCGCGGCGGAAGAGCGGTTGGCAAGCGCGCAGGTCGCGGCCGCGCGCACCGCGATCAGGTCCGCGGGGGCACAATCCGATCTCGCCGCGGCGGATCGTCGCCGCTACGCTGCGCTTGTCGCCACCGGCGCGGTCGCGCGGCGCGAGGCGGACTCCTACGGCGCCGCAGCGGTGACCGCAGAGCAGGATGCGGCGCGGGCGGGAGCGTTGCTGGCGGTATCGCGCGAGACGGCTGGCGTCACCGCCGCGAAGCGACCCGGCCTCCTCGCTGCGCTTGCCACCGCACGCGCGAAGGTGGGACAGGCGAAGGCCGTGCTCGATCTTGCGCGACAGGACCGTCGCCACGCGACCATCCTCGCGCCGATCGACGGCGTGGTCGGCAATCGTCAGGTCCGCGTCGGCGAATATGTCCAGCCGGGCAGCCGTCTTCTCATGATCGTGCCGCTCCACGCGCTCTACGTCACCGCGAACTTCAAGGAGACGCAGACCGCCCGAATGCTGCCTGGCCAGCCTGCCACGATCGAGGCGGATGCGCTGCCGGGTACCAAGTTGCGCGGTACGGTCGACAGCGTTGCGCCGGGATCCGGATCCAGCTTCTCGCTGCTGCCGTTCGAGCCGGGCACCGGCAATTTCACCAAGATCGTCCAGCGTGTCGGCGTGCGCATCCGCTTCGACACCGGCCAGCCGGGCATCGATCGGCTCCGGCCCGGGCTCTCGGTCACGGCGCGGGTGCAGCTTGCAAGCAATGAGGATCGCAATCCATGACCACTGCGATCCCGCCACGCTCGACGGCCTCGGCCAGATCGCCGCAATGGTGACGACCAGCCAAAGACCGCCGATCGGCGAGACGATGCGCTTCTCGCTCGTCGCGTTCGACCGCGGCCATGCGGTGTTCGAGGGTGCGCCCGATCGCAGCGTCTAAAATCCGATGGCTCGGTGCATGGCGGTTATGCCGCGACCCTTGCTCGACAGTGCGTGCGAGATCGCTGTGCACACGCAACTCGCGGCCGGCCTGGGGAAGCCAGGGGAGCATGATGTGGTCGATCGGGATTGCCTGATCCGGCTCGCCCCCGCTGTCGGTCATGGCGTGGAACAACGCATAGCTCCACGCGGGCAGCCCGTGCGCGAGTCCGCGAGCGTGAAGCAGATCGATTGCGGCCGCGTGTTGTTGAGCGTCATGTAGCCCGATCGCTCGCCTAGTAACGCTGCATGCGCGCCCGCGTCACGATCGCTTCGCCCCAGTCGCCGCCCGGCGCGAACCAGCGCTCCCCATATGTCGCGGCGATCGACGGTCCGGGCGCTCGTGATCCGGGCACCGAGGCCGAGGTTGTTCGCAGCGTGCAGCGTGCAGCGTGAGGCGCCCGGACGACGCTGCCGCCATCTCGCGAAAGAGCGGCTGGCACAACGTCCTGTTCAGGAGCCCATCGCGCTACGTCGCTGATATCTTGCTTGCGGAGGAATGCTCCAGTGTTCGCGATCACGCCCTGCGACGCCATACTTAAGTGCTGCCAAGAGCGCACGCCGCTGCTCTTCACCCGATGAGGCGCCGTGCCCGTTCCAGGGTGAGTCGCGCGCGGGCATCGACCGCATACTGCTCGACGAAAGCCGCCATGCCGGTGCTCTGAGACAGGGCAAAGGGCGCCAGAAATCCCGGACGGGTGGTTTGTCGATCGAGGTCGGACCGCCTTGACCACAGTCCCGGGTGTCAGGTCTTCGGCAATCCCGGCGGATTCGTTTCGGAACGCTTGATGCCTTCCGACGCGAGGTTCCAGCGTGACAGAAGGCGCCCGTAGGTTCCGCTGTCGATCTGCGCGTTCAACGCGGCGGTGATCGCGGGGGCGAGGCCCGAGCCCTTGCGCGTTGCGACCGCGATATAGGCGGTGAGCGGCCAGCCGCCGGGCACGCTGCCGACGCGGCGGGTGCGGCCGTCGCGCGCTTCGTAGGCGGCGGTGGCATTGGGGCCGAACGACACGTCGACGCGCCCGGAAAGCACTGCCAGCCGCGCGATGCCGGCATCGTCGTAATATTGCGGCTCCGCGGGCTTGCGGCCGGCGGCGATGTTCTGGGCGTTCCAGCGATCGAGGATTTGCGACTGGTTGGTGCTCGCGCCGACCGCGACCTTCAGCCCCGCGATGTCGGCCGATTTCTTGATGGCGCGGATCGGGCCGTCCGCGCGAGTGTAGATGCCGAGCTGATCGTCGCGATAGGTCGAGAAGTCGAACTTCGCCTTGCGCTCCTCGGTGACGGTCACGTTGGACATGACGGCGTCATACTTGCCCGAGGTGAGGCCGAGCGGCCAGTCCGCCCAGGCGACGGGCGTGATCTTGAGCTTGAGGCCGAGGCTGTCCGCTACGAGCTGCGCGATGTTGGGCTCGACCCCGACCACCCCACCTTTCTCGCCGCGCGCATAGTCGGCGAGTGGCAGCGCGCCGACGACCATCGCGACCGAGAGCGTGCCCGGCGTCGCGAGCGTCAGGTTGCGCGGCAGCAACGCGATGGCACCGGGCACCTTCTGCGCGTGGATCATCGGCAGCGCTTCGGGACCCGCGGGCTCGACCGGCGGCTTGCAGGCGATGAGCGCGGCGACGCCGAGCAGCGTGAGTGTTGACCTTCCGCGCATCACAGCACCTTCGACAGGAATTCGGCGGTTCGCGCCTCGCGCGGGTGGGCGAAGAGCTGCGCCGGGGCGCCGGTCTCGACGATACGGCCCTGATCCATGAAGACGACGGTATCCGCGACCTCGCGCGCGAAGCCCATCTCGTGTGTCACGATGAGCAGGGTCGTGCCCGAGCGCGCGAGCTCGCGGATGACGTCGAGCACTTCGTTCACGAGTTCGGGGTCGAGCGCAGAGGTCGGCTCGTCGAAGAGGAGCACCTTGGGGCGTAGCGCCAGCGCGCGCGCGATCGCGACGCGCTGCTGCTGCCCGCCGGAGAGCTGGCGCGGATAGCTGTCCGCCTTCTCGGGAAGGCCGACACGCGCGAGGAGATCGCGCGCGGTCGCCTCGGCCTGCGCGCGCGCGATGCCGCGGCTCCACACCGGCGCGACGACGAGGTTCTCCAATACGGTCAGGTGCTGGAAGAGGTTGAAGCTCTGGAAGACCATGCCGACCTCGGTGCGGCGGCGCAGGATCTCGGGCTCCTTCAGCTCGTAGAGCGCGTCACCCTCGGCGCGATAGCCGATATGACCGCCGTCGATCGTGATCTCGCCGTCGTCGACCCGCTCGAGATGGTTGATCGTGCGCAGCAGCGTCGATTTGCCCGATCCCGACTTGCCGATGATGACGGTGACGCTGCCCGACGGCGCACGAAGCGTCACATCGTCGAGGACCCGCAGATCGCCGAACGATTTCGAGACATGCTCGATCGCGACGGTGCCGCCGCGCGCAAAAGGCAGCGGCGCGCGGGCGACGCCGGTCGGCGCGCTCTCACGCGATCGGGTGACGGAACGCGCGTCGCGGGTCGCGCCGCGCGCGAAGCGCCGCTCGATCCGTCGCTGCGCCGCGGACAGGACGGTGAGGATGATGAGATACCAGACCGTCGCCACCATCAGCAGCGGAATGACGTCCAGGTTGCGGCGATAGATGACCTGGACGGTATAGAATAGCTCGGGCAGCGCGAGGACGTAGACGACCGAGGTGCCCTTCGCGAGATTGATGATCTCGTTGAACCCGGCGGGCAGAATGCTGCGCATCGCCTGCGGCAGGACGATGCCGAACGCCTGGCGGTGCCGTGGCAGTCCCAGCGCCGCCGCGGCCTCGCGCTGCCCGTGGTCGACCGACAGGATGCCGCCACGGATGATCTCGGACGAGAAGGCCGCCTGGTTGAGCGTTAGCCCGATCACCGCGGCCGCGAACGGGCTGATGAGCGCGGTCGTCGACCATTGCGCGAAGGTGATCCCCGTCAGCGGCACCCCGAGCGAGATCGTCGCGTAGAGATAGCCGAGATTGTTCAGGAGCAGCAGCAGGACGATGAGCGGGATCGAGCGGAACAGCCAGACGTAGCTCCACGCCACACCGCCGAGCAGGCGCGATCCCGAGACGCGCGCGAGTGCCAGCGCCATGCCGAGAAGCGACCCGAACAACGTGCCCATAACGGTCAGCAGCAGGGTGCGGCCAAGGCCCACGATCACCGGCTCGGCCAGGAACCATTGCGCGAACACGGGCCAGCCCCAGCGCGGGTTGCCGAGGACGGACGCTGCAACGCTGGCGATGATGACGAGCCCCGCCGCCGACGCTGCGGTGCGCAGCGGATAGCGCGCGGGAACGATGCGGCGCGCGGCGCGCGGCGCGGGCGCGCGCGCCGCGTCGGCCACTTTTACGTCGGCGTAGGCGGTACTCACGCGCGCCGCTCCGCCGCGAGCGGCGCGCCGATATATTTCTCGAACGGCAAGGTGAAGCGTGCCGCGAGATCGGCGGCGGGATCGTACAGGCCGGTATAGCCCGACCGATGGTAGAGCGCCGCGGCTTCGGGCTGGCGGAAGCCGGTGGTGAGATAGATGCGCGTGTAACCCAGCGCTCGGGCGCGGTCCTCCAGCGCGGTCAGCACGCGTCGCGCGAGGCCCTGCCGGCGGTGCGTGTCCGCGGTCCACATGCGCTTCACCTCCGCGGTGCCTTCGTCCGCGTGGCGCATGAAGCCGCCGCCGGCGATCGGCACGCCACCGCGCAGGATCAGGATGAAGCTACCGTGCGGCGACTCGAACGCCTCGGCGGCGTAGCGGTGGTACACCTCCTGCGCGGCGGCATCGACGGGGCGACCCTCCAGGTCGTGGTAGCGCCGGCTGTATTCGCCCACCAGTGCGTCCAGCAGCGGACGCGCTCGCGGATCGCGCGGGGAGGAGGTGACGATCTCGTCGTCGTCATGCTCCACGATGCTGATAGGCGCGAGCGCCATGCGATGCTCTCCTTGGCGTGAGGTCAGGTGAGGAAAGTTTCGGCAAGTCGCGCCCACAGGGCGGCACCGGGCGCGATCACGTCGTCGTTGAAGCGGTAGCGCGGGCTGTGCAGCGGCTCGCCCGGTCCCGTTCCCAGAAACAGGAACGCGCCGGGGCGCGCCTCCAGCATGAAGGCGAAGTCCTCGCTCGCGGTGCGTGGCGCAATGTCGGGGATCAACGCGTCCTCGCCCAACAGGTCGCGGGCGACGCCGCGCGCGATCTCGGCCTCGCGCGGGTGATTGACCACGCTGGGGAAGCCGCGGCGCAGCTCGACCTCCGCGGTCGCGCCGAAGCTCGCCGCGACGCCGCGCGCGATCTCCGGGATGCGCCGCTGCAACGCCTCGCGCACCTCGGCGCGGAACGAGCGTGCGGTGAGCGTCAGATCGACATGATCGGGGATGACGTTCGCCGCATCGCCGCCATGGATCGACCCGACGGTGACGACCGCGGCATCGAGAGGGGCGACGTTGCGCGCGACGATCGATTGCAGCGCGGTGATAACGTGCGCCGCGGCGACCACGGGATCGACCGTTTCGTGCGGCGCGGCGCCGTGGCCGCCCTTGCCGACCACCCGGATGCCGATCCAGTCCACCGACGCCATGGCCGGGCCGTCGAGGATGCCGAACCGTCCCACGGGCAGGCCCGGCCAGTTATGCAGCCCGTACACCGCATCGCAGGGGAAGCGGTCGAATAGACCGTCCGCGATCATCGCGCGCGCGCCCTGGCCGATCTCCTCTGCCGGCTGGAAGAAGAGGTGGAGCGTGCCCGAGAGATCGCCCGCCTCGGCGAGATAGCGCGCCGCGGCAAGGAGGATCGTCGTGTGCCCGTCGTGACCGCATGCGTGCATGACGCCGGCTGTCTCGCTAGCGAACGGCAGGCCGCTCGCCTCCGCGATCGGCAGCGCATCCATGTCGGCGCGCAGCCCCAGCGATTTCGTGCCGGTGCCGCGACGGAGGGTGCCCACGACCCCGTTGCCGCCGACGCCAGTGGTCACGCGATAGCCCCATTCCTCCAGCAACTCCGCCACGCGCGCCGCGGTGCGGTGCTCGTTCCACGACAGCTCGGGGTGGCGGTGGAAATCATGCCGCAGCGCGATCGCATCGTCGAGGAACGCCTCGATGCCGGCGAGCGCGGGCGCGACATTGGCCCGGACGGGCGTGGCGAGCGTCATGCCGAGCGGCGTTCCGGTGCGCTCGCGGGCGCCGCGCCGGCGGCGTAGCGGCTTTCCTTGAACGGCAGCCCGAGGTGATCGCGCAGCGTCGCGCCGTGGAGCACGCGGTCGTAGCGGCCGCGCCGCTCCAGTTCCGGGACGATGTAGGTGACGAAGTCGTCGAGCCCCTGCGCTGCCACCGGGAAGCCGAGGATGAACCCGTCCGCCGCGCCGCCGTCGATCCAGCGGACCAGTTCGTCCGCCACTTTCTCGGGGTTGCCGAGGAAGTGCGGCTTGGGCGTGGCCGCCTTCAGCGCGACCTGGCGAAGGGTGAGGCCGTGCTCGCGAGCGTCCGCCTTGATCCGATCTGTGGTGGAGCGGAAACTGTTCGCACCGATGTCACCAAGCTCGGGAAAGGGCGCATCGACGTCATACTGCCCGAAATCGTGATGATCGAAGAAGCGACCAAGGAAGTCGAGCGCATCTTCGATCGTCAGTAGGTTCCTGATCTCCTCGAACTTCGCCTCCGCCTCGGCATCGGTCGCGCCGGTGACGATGCCGATGCCGGGAAAGATCTTCACATGGTCCGCCGCGCGGCCGTGCACCACCGCGCTGTTGCGCACCTGCGCGCGGAAGCGAACCGCCTCATCGAAGGTCGCGGGGCCGGTGAACACCGCATCCGCGAACTTGCCCGCGAGGCCTATCCCCGGGTCGGACGAACCCGCCTGGAAGACCACCGGCTGTCCCTGCGGCGAACGGCCGATGTTGATCGGTCCTTCGACCTGGAAGAAACGCCCCTTGTGGTCGAGCCGGCGGAAGCGTGACTTGTCGACATAGGTGCCGGTCGTGCGATCGCGCGGGAACGCGTCCTCGTCCCACGAATCCCACAATCCCTGCGTGACGGTAAGATACTCGTCCGCGATCTCGTAGCGGAGCGCATGATCGGGGTGCGAGCGCCCGTAGTTGCGCCCCGAACCCTCGAGCGGCGAGGTGACGACGTTCCAGCCCGCACGCCCGCCGCTGATGAGATCGAGCGAGGCGAACTGGCGCGCGACGGTGAAGGGGTCGCTGTACGAGGTGGACAAGGTGCCTGCGAGGCCGATCTTGCTCGTCGCGGTCGCCAGCGCGGAAAGGATCGTGATCGGCTCGAACCGGTTGAGGAAATGGGGGATCGACTTCTCGTTGATGTAGAGCCCGTCGGCGACGAAGGCGAAGGCGATGCCCGCCGCCTCCGCCTTCAGGGTTTGGCTGGTCAGGAACGGCAGGTTGACGCTCGCATCGGCCGGGTTGCTGGGGTGTTTCCAGGCATGCATGTGGCCGCCTGGGCCATGGAGCAACAGGCCGAACGGGATCGATTGACTGCTCATCGCCTACCTCGCTTTCAGATCGTTTCGGGTCACGCCGCGGCGCGGGCGACGCCGCCCACGTGCGGAAGGATGGCGCGCGCCAGTTCCTCGAGCGAGGCACGGCGCGCGTCGTGCGCGGCGACGGGGGCGTCCATGACGAACTCCTCCACGCCGAGCCGACCGTGGATCTCGTCCAGCGCGGCGCGCACCTGCGCCCCCGTGCCCGAGATGACATTGGGGACGATCTCCTCGACCGAATAGTCGGCCACGCCGGACTGGCGCGCGAACTCCGCCGCGGCCTCGGGCGTGCCGACGTTGACCTTCTGCCCGGTCGCGAGCCGCACACGGTAAAGCCTCAGGGGGCCGACCAGCCGCTGCGCCTCCGCCTCGCTCGGCGCGGCGAAGGCGACGAGCGCGAGGAGCGGCGTGCGCCCGGTCGCCTCGCGATAGACGCGGAAGGCGTGCGCCATGCGATCGGGGTCGCCGTCGAAATGGCCGGCATAGCAGAAGCCCCAGTCGAGCTCGGCGGCGAGCGCCGCGCTCTCCGCGCTGGCGCCCAGCAGGATGGGTGCGGGCGGCACGGCGGGGGCAGGGCCGGCAAGCGCGCCGGCCAGCGGATGCTCGTCGCCAAGCCGTCCGAATACGAAGGCGTCGAGCTCGCGGAGCTTGTCCGCAAAGTCGGGCTGCGCGTCGGCAAGGCCGCTGCGCAGCGCGCGGGTCGCGCGCGGTAGGCCGCCGGGGGCCTTGCCGATGCCGAGGTCGACCCGCCCCGGCGCCAGCGCGGCGAGGAGGTTGAACGTCTCCGCCACCTTGAAGGGCGCGTAATGCTGCAGCATCACCCCGCCCGAGCCGACCCGGATGCGCTGGGTGCTGGCGAGGACATAGGCCGCGAGCGCCTCTGGCGCCGTGCTGCCGAGCGCGGGCATGCCGTGATGCTCGGCGAACCAATAGCGATGGAAGCCGAGCCGATCAGCCAGCTGCGCCGACGCGACCGTCTCCGCCAGCGATTGCTGCGGCGTTGTTCCCTCGGGCACGAGCGCCTTGTCGAGGATGCTGAGACGGTAAGGCATGGCGGCGTCGGCTCCCGCTTCTGGTCGATGGAGCCGAGGCTAAACTCCTACTTACTTGGTAGGGAATCAACTTTGCCGTTCCGGCGGGAAAGATTTTCTGTCTCGCCCGGAGCCGCTTCCCGATCGCAGCCTTATGACGACGGCGCAACAAAGCGTCGCATCGATAAACAACATGGAGATCATCTGCGGAGACTGTGTCAGTGCGGTCGGTGTAATCACGCCTCTTCGACTTATTATAGCGCGTCATGTTTCAAGACGGGTGAGAGAGTTGAGGCGTTCGACTGTTTCAGACGCTTCTGAATTGTCGATTAGACTTGGCGCCGTGTCGGCTGACACGAATATAGCGCTCGGCACTTCTGTCTCCGCGCTTCTCCGATCAACAGGGGTGACGCGATGAAGCATGCTTCCTTTTTCCTGTCAGGGGCCGGAATGTTGACGCTCGTGGCCGGGGCCGCGGCTGCCGATCCGGCACCGGCCGCACCGGCCGCGGAGGATGCCGCAGCATCCGATCCGAGCGGCGACATCGTCGTCACGGGCACGCGCCGAGCCGGCGTCCGTGCGGCAGACAGCGCCGCCCCGATCCAAGTGCTCGATGCCGAAGCGCTGACGCATGTCGGCCAGCCGAACCTCAATCAGGTGCTGAGCCAGTTGACGCCCTCGTTCACAGCGCAGCCGTTCGGCGGCGACGCTTCCAACCTCACGCTCACCGCGCGGTTGCGCGGGCTCAGCCCCAATCACGTCCTCATCCTCATCAACGGCAAGCGCCGCCACGGCACCGCCAACGTCCATGTCACGACGGGACCGTTCCAGGGCGGCGCCGCGCCCGACCTCGACCTGATCCCGCCCGAGGCGATCGAGCGGATCGAGGTGCTTCAGGACGGCGCGGCCGCGCAATATGGCTCGGACGCGATCGCCGGCGTCATCAACATCATCCTGAAGTCGGATCGCAGCGGCGGCAGCGCGTCGGCGACCGTGGGACAATATTACAAGGGCGACGGCGACACCGCCGCGGGAAGCGTGCGGCTGGCGCTCCCGATCGGAGACAGCGGCTTCCTCGATGTCACCGGCTTCCATCGCTTCCACGATTTCAGCCAGCGCGGCGGCGCGGAACGGCGCGTCGCCGCCCCCGACGGATCGATCCTCACCGGCGTGCCCGCCGCCTGGGCGAACATCCCCGGCTTTCCCTATCTCAATCCGATCATCGGCGATGCCCGCTCGTCGCTCACCGCCGGCACGTACAACGCCGGCTACGATTTCGGCGGTATCCAGGCGTACAGTTTCGGAAGCTACGGGCGCCGCGTCGCGCGCGCCAACGAGCAATACCGCCTGCCCAATCGCGTCAGCCGGACCGTGAACGGCGTCACCACCTTTCCCTTTCCGAACGGCTTCGTGCCGCAACTCGGGCTGGAGGAGGACGATTACGCCTTCACCGGCGGCGTGCGCGGCACGGCCGGGGGATGGTCGTGGGATCTCTCCTCGACCTACGGCCGGGACACCGCGCGGATCAGCACGCTGAACTCCGCCAACGCATCGCTCTACGCGGACACGGGCTTCACCCCGCGCGATTTCTATGACGGCACCTTTGTCGCGACGCAATTCACCGCGAACCTCGACGTGAAGCGCGACCTGTCGCTCGGCCTCGCCGCGCCCGCGACGCTGGCACTCGGCGCGGAATATCGTCGCGATACCTATGCGATCCGCGCGGGCGACGCCGCCTCGGTCTACAAGGAGGGCGGGCAATCCTATCCGGGCTTCCAGGCGAGCGACGCCGGCGAGCATCGCCGTAACGCGTGGAGCATCTACGGCGACATTGCGGTACAGCCCACCAGTGCCTGGACGGTGGATGTCGCGGGCCGCTTCGAGCATTACAGCGACACCGGTGATACCGGCATCGGCAAGCTTACCACGCGCTACGATGTCTCGCCCGCGTTTGCGGTGCGCGGCACCGTCAGTACCGGCTTTCGAGCGCCGACGCTCGCCGAATCCTTTTACTCCGCGACGAACGTCTCGCCGACCACCGCGATCATCCAGTTGCCCGCGAACTCCGCCGCCGCGGCGCTCGTCGGCTATGCGCCGCTCAAACCCGAGAAGTCGACCAACTATTCCGCCGGCATCGTGCTGCGCCCGATCGATCGACTGACGATCACGCTCGATGCCTATCAGATCACGGTGCGCAACCGCATCACCGGCACCGGGCTGCAACTCGGCAAGAGCGGAACGACGGTCGTCAGCCAGCGCGTGCTCGATGCGATCGCCGCGCACGGCAACGTCGTCGATCCGACCGCGAGCTTCGTCGGAGTCAGCGCGTTCGCCAACGGCACCGACACGCGCACCCGCGGCGTGGAATTCGCCGCGACCTACCCGACCGAGTTATCGTTCGCGCACGTCGACTGGTCGCTCAGTGCCAATTACAACAAGACCGACGTGACGCGGAACCGCTTGGGCGCGCTCCTCAACCCCATCGCGATCAGCAATCTCGAAACCGCCTCGCCGCGCGTGAAGGTGATCGCGGGTCTGAGCGCGAAGCGCGGCGCCGTCTCGGTCACCCTGCGCGAGACGGTCTATGGTGCGACGCGCGCGCTCGTCTCGCCGTCGGGTGCGGCCCCCTTCTACGAGGCGAGGATGGCGGCGGCGGCGATCACCGATCTGGAACTCACGCTCGCGACCAAGCTCGGCGCCGACCTCAGCATCGGCGCGAACAACCTCTTCGACAAGCGTCCCGAGACGTTCGGCATCGTCCCCGGCTCCACGACGACGCCAACCGGGGGCCCGGTCACGATCGCTGGCGCGCAGGTCTACGACGCGCCGTTCACCTTCTCGCCCTACGGCATCAACGGCGGCTATTACTACGCGCGCGTGGCGATCCGCTTCTGATGCGATCGCGCGCTCAGAGCGCCGCGTTCACCCATTCCGCATGGGTGAGGCGGCGCGCAAGCGCCCCGTTCTGTCGCCTGAGATCGGGCACGGCAACGACCTCCCAGAAGGCGCCGCGCGTCATCGGACCGATGCAATAGAGCCGGTCATTTGCGCAGCCCGAGGCGTCGATCACGCGTGATTGCTGATCGACATGGATACCGATCCGCAGCGGATCTGGCTGAATCGCGCCGGCGGCGAGCAGGCTCGCGATCAGCGGCTCGGGCGATCGCATAAGGTCGCCCTGTGGCCCCGTGCAGTTCACCACGCGCGCCGCCGTCATAGTTTCGATCGCGCTCTCGCTACGCCGTCGCCAAGTAAGCTCGATGCCTTCGGGCACGAGCCGTGACGTGGCAAGTTTGCCCGCCGCGATCCGCAATCTGCCCGCGCCGACCAGGGCACCGATGCGCGTTGCGACGGCCGGTGCCAGCCGGTGGCGGTGCACATCCCAGAACGGACGCAGGTGCCGCAGGAACCGCGCACGCGTGATCTCGTCCGCGCCGCCCCACAGAAGCTGGGTCACCGGGCGCAGCTCGTCCACCGCGCCGCGCCAGCCGATCTCGTCGGCGCGGCGGCGGACATGGCGAACGAGATCGGAGAGGCGATCTGCCGGTTTCTCGCGCAGCCCCACAGCCGGAGGCATCGCGGCATGGACGTGCGGTCGGAGACCGCGGCGCGATACCGCGATGACCGTGCCCGCGAACCCCTCGGCATCCAGCGACAGCGCCACATCGACCGCGGTCAGCCCGCTGCCGATCAGGACGACGGTGTCGATTGCCTTCAGCCCTTCGACGAGGTTGTGCGCCCATGGGTCACCGAAATACCGCTCGCTGCACTCAACCTCGGCGGTGATCCCTGGCGGTGTGTGCGGCGGAAGGTTGCCGGGCGCGAGGACCACTACATCCGCATCGAGCGACGCACCGTCGGCAAGCGTCAGGCGGCACCCCGCGTCCCGGCGACTAAGTGCGACCGCCTCGGCGTGCACGATCCGAAGCTCGGCACCGCTTCCGCGTAGGCTTTCTTCCAGCAGCTCGCGAAGATAGGCGCCATAGAGGCGCCGCGGCGCGAACATGGTGGCATCGCCCAACTCGTTCCGCTCGAGCCAGCGCACAAAGTGGGTGGCGTCGTCGTCGAACGCGCTCATGTTGCCGGCGCGCACGTTCAACAGGTGCTCCGCTCCCGCCGCGGCGTAGGCGACGCCCCGTGCGATCCGCTCGGGCTGGCGCTCGATAAGCGTGACGCGCGTACCGCCATGCCGCAGCAGGTTGATCGCGAGCAGCGTGCCCGCGAACCCTGCCCCGACGATCGCGACATGCTCAGTACGCAGCGGCACGCCGGCTAGGCCACCTTCTCGCGCAGTGTCGTGAACGGAAACGGCGTCGGCGCCTCGGCGACCTTGGGGGCGTGCACCAGGTTGAGATGCGGGAAGAGCAGCTCGGCAACGCGATAGGCCTCCTCCAGATGGGGGTAGCCCGAGCCGATCACGGTATCGATCCCGATCGCGGCATATTCCTCCAGCCGCTCGGCGACCGTCGCGGGATCGCCGACCAAGGCGGTGCCCGCGCCGGTCCGCACGAGGCCGATCCCCGCCCAGAGATTCGGGCTGACCTCCAGCGACGCGCGGCTGCCGCCGTGGAGCGAGCGCATCCGCTGCTGCCCGACCGATTCGCTGTGCTGGAGTGACGCCTGGAAGCGCGCGATGTCTTCGTCGGTGACGTAGCGGATGAGATCGTTGGCGGCGTCCCAGGCCTCGCCCTCGGTCTCGCGTACGATGAAGTGGAGGCGGATGCCGAAGCGGATCGTGCGCCCGCGCGCTGCGGCACGCGCGCGAACGTCATCGATCACCTCCTTCAGCTGGCTCGGCGGCTCGCCCCAGGCGAGGTACACGTCGACATGCTGCGCCGCGATCTCACGCGCGATCTCGGACGATCCGCCGAACCAGATCGGCGCATGCGGCGTCTGGACGAACGGGAACTCGAGCCGCCCCTTCCTGATCGACAGGTAGCGCCCCTCTCGCGTCACCTTCTCGCCGCGCGCGAGCGCACGGAAGATGTCGAGGAACTCGGCAGTCTGCTCGTATCGCTCGCGATGGCCGAGGAACATGCCGTCCTTCTCGAGGATCTCTGTGCTGCCGCCCGTCACCACGTTCAAGAGGACGCGACCGTTGCTGATCCGGTCGAGCGCCACCGCCTGCCGCACCGACTCTGCCGGTAACGTGAGCCCGGGCCGCAACGCCACCAGCAGCCGCAGCCGCTCGGTCACGGGCGCGATGCTGGCGGCGGTGATCCACGCGTCCTGGCAATGCGCGCCCGTCGGCAGTAGCGCGCCCGAGAAACCGAGCTGATCCGCCGCCATCGCGACCTGCCGCAGATACGCCGGCGTCGCCGCCCGCGCGCCGAGCGTCGTCCCGAGATAGCGCTGGTCGCCCGCCGACGGCAGGAACCAGAGGAAATCCAACGGTGCCTTGCCGCTCATCCCGACGTTCCTCTTCCCATCGACCGCGCTGCTCGTGGCGCTTCAGCGATTATCCACGTTCTCGATGGGAGATCAATGCGGAAGCGGCGGCCGCCTATCAGTTCAGTCCGGCCCGCACGCAAAGGTAGCGGCCGTTGAAGCCGAACGGGGAATAATGAGGCAAGCCGACGACGCCGGTCGTGTTGTTCGCGGGGATCGTGCGCTCGGGATACCCAGCATTCCCGTACGAATCTTACAGCGCGCTCACCGACGAAGACTTGAGGGCGATCAAGGCCTAGCTCTTCAGCCTGCCCGCGCTCAGTCCGTCGTCGAACGAGCGTCGTCGCCCGATAGCCCAAAGTGTTGCCATGTCGATCGAGCGCAGCACCCTTTCCATGGTGTGTCGATTTGCGTTTCTGACGATACTCAGCCGTCACAAAGAGGTTGGGGTGAAGGTACGGAGCTGAAGAGTTTCGAAGATCGGTGAGGACAATGACGTCCTCTCCTACGCGTCCGACAGACCGGCCTTTGACGCTCCGCACCGAAACGGCAGCATGTTTACTCCGTCAGAGCGGGTCACCATTCCCGCTCTGAAGGAGAAACGTCCAGTTCACACTGAATTACGCCTGTTCTCGAACCTCAGAACTCGACGTGGCGGGCCGAGAGGTTTGGTCAGCAAGAGGCAATGTTTACGGTTGCAAGGAGTGTCCGTTTACTGACAGGCGAGACACTCGTCATAATCGGTCGTCTCGCCCAGATCGAACTTGGGCTTCTCCAGCGTGTTATCCGCCTCCACGCCGCCCGCGAAACCGGCGCGTTGCACCGATTTGGAGCGCAGATAGTAGAGTGACTTGATCCCCAGCTCCCACGCGCGGAAGTGGAGCATCAGCAGATCCCACTTCTCCACAGCTGCAGGGATGAACAGGTTCAGCGACTGCGCCTGATCGATATAGGCTGAACGATCGCCCGCCAGCTCCAGCAGCCAGCGCTGGTCGATCTCGAACGACGTCTTGAAACAGTCTTTCTCCTCCTGCGTCAGGAAGTCGAGATGCTGGACCGATCCGCCTTGTTCTAGGATCGAGTTCCACACCGCATCGGCATTCTTAGCCTTATCGATCAGCAGCTTTTCGAGATATGGATTCTTGACCACAAACGACCCGGACAGCGTCTTGTGCGTGTAGATGTTCGCCGGAATCGGTTCGATGCAGGCACTGGTGCCGCCGCAGATGATGCTGATCGATGCGGTCGGCGCGATCGCCATTTTACACGAGAAACGTTCCATCACGCCCATGTCGGCGGCATCGGGGCAGGGGCCCCGCTCCACCGCGAGTTGCATCGATGCCTCGTCCACCTGCGCCTTGATATGTTTGAAGATGCGCATGTTCCACGACTTGGCCATCGCGCCCTCGAACGGCAGCCCACGCGCCTGCAGGAAGGAGTGGAAGCCCATGACGCCGAGCCCGACCGAACGTTCGCGCCCGGCGGAATAGGCCGCCCGCTCCATGCCCGGCTCGTGGCGCTCGATGTAATCCTGCAGCACGTTGTCGAGGAAGCGCATCACGTCCTCGATGAAAGTCTTGTCTTCCTTCCACTCGTCCCAGGTTTCGAGGTTGAGCGACGACAGGCAGCAGACCGCCGTGCGATCGTTGCCGAGATGGTCGCGCCCCGTCGGCAGCGTGATCTCGCTACACAGGTTGGAGGTAGAAACCTTCAGGCCCAGATCGCGATGATGCTTGGGCATGTTCTTGTTCACGTGATCGGCGAAGACGATATATGGCTCGCCTGTCGCCAGCCGGGTTTCCACCAGCTTCTGGAACAGCGCGCGCGCATCGACTTTCGCCCGGACGCTATTATCCTTGGGCGATTTCAGCTCCCACTCGTCACCGTCGCGCACTGCCTCCATGAAGGCGTCCGGGATCAGCACGCCGTGGTGGAGGTTCAGCGCCTTGCGGTTGAAATCGCCGGAAGGTTTGCGAATTTCGAGGAACTCCTCGATCTCCGGGTGTGAGATGTCGAGGTAGCAGGCCGCCGAGCCGCGCCGTAGCGAGCCCTGGCTGATGGCCAGCGTCAAACTGTCCATCACGCGGACGAACGGGATGATGCCGCTGGTTTTGCCGTTGAGCCCGACCGGCTCGCCAATCCCGCGCACGTTGCCCCAATAGGTGCCTATCCCACCGCCGCGTGAAGCGAGCCATACATTCTCGTTCCAGGTATCGACGATGCCGTTCAGGCTGTCGGGCACCGAATTGAGATAGCAGGAGATCGGCAGCCCGCGGCCAGTGCCGCCGTTCGACAGCACCGGCGTGGCCGGCATGAACCACAGCTTCGAAATATAGTCATACAGCCGCTGCGCGTGCGCAGCATCGTCGGCATAAGCAGAGGCGACGCGGACGAACAGATCCTGATAGGTTTCACCGGGCAGCAGATAACGATCGGTCAACGTATCCTTGCCGAATTCGGTAAGAAGCGCGTTGCGGCCATGATCGACTTCCAGGGCATAAGGCTGGCGGCGGACGGCACCGTCGCTCGCATCGCCGGTGCCGGTCGTCGCTTCCAGTGTCTCGCTCGCCATGCTCGCCTCGCTCGAGTCTCTGAAATCCATCGCCGCCATTCCCTTATCCGGGGTCCGCTCGCGCCAGCGATCAAGGACCCTATATTACGCCGGGCGCCTCGCCCGCCGGGAGAAAAAATACGGCCGTGCGCATCTTCGCAGCGCGCGACAGGCCATGCCACAATATAGGGTTGTGGCGCAGTTCCTACCAGCGATTGGGTTCGCCCCCGAACTCAACCCCAACAGATTGTGGGAATCGCGCGCTCGCTGCAAGAGTGTAAATCGCCCGTAAATCGCAAGTGCGACGAACGGTTCGTCGCGCGGCGGGTAACGCTACACGCGACGCGCGGACTTAAGCCGCTTTCGCGGAAGGCAAGCGAAAAGGGGAGATACAAAAATATTCTCGGTGCCCGGCATGCCGGTCATGCTGTGCCGACGAGGAACCAATTCAAGCATCGCGTCGCCGTTGAGATAGCGGAAACACCAACTGATTTCATCTTATTGGAGAACGGCTAACATCGATGTCCGTGAAACGGATATCGCATTCGAGTCGCGAAGGCTCGCCCGAAAGAAGCCGGTCGCGTCGGCATGGCAGTGGGCCCGGCCGCAAAAATATTTAGTGATGATCGACGGAAGGATGTGACCTTCGACGCGACGACGACCATCGAACATCTGAAGCGCGTTTTTCGCTGATGGTGCGTCGCTACTGCCGGCCGATCCGTTCGCTAACACCGATTTGCGCGTGCGTGATCGAGCATTCGAGAATCACATGAAATAAACATCGGAACGCATTGATATAGATAATCTTTCCCAAGCCGATGGATTCGGCGCTTCCAAACATCGTGACTGAGCCGACGGCGTTAGGCGACCTTGCGCGGCCGGACGCTGATAGCCGGGCTCGCGTGGGCGAACCGATCGACATCGAATGCCTCCGCGAATTGCAGTCCAGCGCGGCCATCGTTCGTCCAGCGGATCGTCGCGGGGAAAAGCTGATTCTCGATCAGTTCGATCAGCACGTCCGCCCCAACCGCTTCCTCCGGGAAATCGACGCCGTCGATCAGTGCGCCGCCCGCTGAGATGTTGCGGATGCGGATATCGCCCGTTTCGTCGCCCACCTCCAGCCGCGCGGTGCGGAGAACCGATGCGCGCGGAGCGCGGCTGATCCGGTGGCCGATCGGCGTGGCATTGCCGGCATCGGCGCGTAACTGTTCGATTACGTCGGCGGCGCGCGCCGGCCGGCCATAGACGAAGCCCTGAATGTGGCTGCACCCGAGATCGCGGATCATGCCGATCTCGTCCTGCTGCTCCACGCCTTCTGCGGTGGTTTCCATCCCAAGCGTATCGGCCAGAGACACGATCGCCTTGATGATCGCCGCATTGCGGTTGCCCGGCTGGATCGCCCCGCGCACGAAGCTCTGGTCGATCTTGATCTTGTCGAACGGCGCCTTCTTCAGATAGCCGAGGCTCGAATAGCCGGTTCCGAAATCATCGAGCGCAAGCCGGACGCCGATACCCTTCAGCGCGCGGAACATCAGTTCAGAAGATGCATCCTCGTTGAGGAACACTCCCTCGGTGATTTCCAGTTCCAGCCGCTGCGGCGCGATGCCCGATCCGGCGATGGCGTTGGTGACGATCGCGGGCAGCACCGGATTGGCGAATTGCAGCGGCGATACGTTGACCGCGACTCGCACATGATCCGGCCAGTTCGCGGCTTCGGCGCAGGCGGTGCGCAACACCCATTCACCTATCTGCTCGATCAACCCGCATTCCTCGGCGACCGGCACGAATTCCGCCGGGCTGATCGGCCCGCGCGAGGGGTGATCCCAGCGCAGCAGCGCCTCATAGCCGACGATGCGTTCGTTGGCGGTGGAAACCACCGGCTGATAGGTGAGGTGGAACTCGTCTCCCGCGAGCGCGAGGCGCAGGTCGTCTTCCAGTCGCCGCCGGTTCTGCGCGCCCGCCAGCAATTCCGGGCGATAGAAACGATGCACGCCGCGCCCGTCGGCTTTGGCGGCATAGAGCGCGAGATCGGCGTTGCGAACGAGCGTTTCCGCATCCTCGCCATGCTCGGGCGCGATCGCGATTCCGACGGAGCAGCCGATCGAGAGCGTCGTGCCGCCGATGATGTACGGCGCCGAAAGCGCAGTGATGATGTCCTGCGCGATCTCGCCGAGGCGTGTCCGATCGGCATCGCGCGGCAACACGACCTCAAACTCATCGCCGCCGAGACGGCCGACCAGCCCGGAATCCCCCACGGTGCGTTGCAATCGCTGCGCCACCTGCTTGAGCAATTCGTCGCCGACCTGATGCCCGAGCGTATCGTTCACCGCCTTGAAACGATCGAGATCGAGCAGGAACAGACCGGTGAGCGACGACGCATTACGTCGTGAAATCAGCGTCTTTTCGAGCGAAAGCCGCATGCGTTGCCGGTTCGCAAGCCCGGTCAGGCTGTCGAACAGCGCGAGCCGGGTAATCTCCGCTTCGGCGCGACGCTTCTCCGTCAGGTCAGAGCCGGAGCCGATGAAACCCTGAAAGCAGCCCAGATCGTCCAGGATCGGCCTTCCGGAGATAGACCACCAGCGATCTACCGTCCCGTCGAACGCGGGGCGCACCGAATAGTCCGAGAAACTGGTGCGTGAAGAGAGATGGAAGGTAAGCGTGCGCTCGGTGTCAATCAGTTCCGAATCGACCCGGAAAATATTCACGAGCCGTGTCCCGATTGGCGAGACACCCATGCGGTTCAGTTCGGTCGCCACCTTGCCGGTGATGTAGGTGACGTTTCCGGCGCGATCGGTCTGCCAGAACCAGCCCGTGCCCTGCGCCTCGAACTCGTCGACCAGCCGCACGGCGAGCCGGCTCGCTTCATGTTCGCTCGCGCGATCCGCCTGCATCGTGATGTCTCGCCAGGCGACGCGGATCAGGCCCGTTGCGAAGATGCTGGCCAGCAGCGCGGCTATCGCGAAATCGAAGCCGGGGCCAGCTGTAACCAGAACCATTGCCGCAAGCGCGGTGGCGAAGGCGATGCTGGCAGCGCGGATCGCGTGAAGCGACACGGCCGCGGCGATGATGCCGCCGAACACCGCGACAAACCCGGAAACCCGCAATTCCGGTGCCGGAAGTGCCGATGCGCCATCAAGCAAGAGCGAGAGCATCACGGCGAGCGCGGCGGACAATATCGATACCGCGGCAATCCGCCGATGGGGCGGCTGCGAGTCGATTCGCGGGAATGCGAGAACCAGCCAGATCAGTGCGCCAAACAGCGCTGCTAGACCGCCGTAATCGATGAAGAAGCTTTCGTTGCCACGCTCGAAGACGCCGCGCCCGAGCACGGCGAGTGGCCCGAACACGAGCACCGCGATCGTTACGGGCCAGATTGCGCGCGTTTCCTCCAGGCTGGCGGTGCGGGCGCCATCGATCAACGGATCTGGCGTGGCCGCGAGGCCAAGGGCATCGGCCAGCGAGGGCGAGGCGGGGGAGTTATTCTGTATGGCGGCTCTGCGATGTTTACCCATAAGGTGCGAATAGGCCGCCCGGAGTTCTAATCCGGTTAGAGATCAAGCTTAAAATTTGATGGACGGTCAGCGCTAATATAAGCAAAAACAACGATATATTGCCTTAAGCCGGGTGCGTGGCAATATTTTCGGAGTAGCAGGGCGCAATTCCTCGCCAGTCTTCCAGCGGTTTCGGGACATGCCGATCGCCAACGCGGGGCGTCTTGGTGCGTGACGCTGGCGCGCGTAGCCCCTATCTCCGCGTGATGCGTAAATCAAAAGCCGGCCTGCCGACGCGCCAGCAGATCATGGATTTCATCACTTCGAGCGAAACTCCTGCCGGCAAGCGGGAGATCGCGCGCGCTTTCGGCCTGACGGCGCAGGAAAAGATCGCGCTCAAAGCGCTGCTGAAGGATATGGCCGACGAAGGGTTGATCGACTCCGCCCCCGGCCGGGCCTTCCACAAGATGGGCGGGGTGCCCAAGGTGACGGTGCTCCGCATCGCTGACGTAGATGATGGCGGCAACGTATGGGCAGTGCCGGAGCGGTGGGAGTCTGAAAGCCCGCCGCCACGCCTGCGCGTGCGGGAGCGCAAGCGTGGCGCGCTGGCAGTGGGCGCGCGTATCCTTGCGCGGACGGAGGAGGCCGGAAGCGGCTGGATCGCCCATCCGATGAAATCCCTCGGCGCGTCTTCGGAGCAGATGATCGGCGTGTTGCGCGGGCAGGGCGATCGGCTTTGGCTTCAGGGCGTGGAGAAGAAGGAGCGCCGCGAGTTCCCCGTATCCGACGCCGGCGGCGCGGAGGCGGGCGATCTGGTGCTGGCGGAACGCGCTGGCCGGCCGCCGCGGATTACCGCGCGGGTGGTGCAGCGTCTCGGTGATCCGTTCGCGCCGCGCAGTTTCTCGCTGATCGCGATCCACCAGTTCGGGATCCCGGATCGTTTCGCCGAGGAGGCCTTGGCCGAGGCCGGCCAGGTCGCCCGGCAACCTTTGGGCGAGGCGCGGGAAGATCTGACGCATCTGCCGATCGTGGCGATCGATCCCGCCGATGCGCGCGACCATGACGATGCCGTATGGGCCGCGCCGGATGACGACCCCGCGAATGCCGGCGGATGGAAGGCGATCGTCGCGATCGCTGACGTCAGTTTCTATGTCCGCCTCGGCTCGGCGCTCGATCGCGAGGCGCGCAGCCGGGGGAATTCGGTCTATTTCCCCGATCGCGTTGTGCCGATGCTGCCGGAGGTGCTTTCCGCCGACGTCTGCTCGTTAAAGGAGGGGGAAGATCGCGCCGCGCTGGCCTGCCATCTCCAGATCACGAAGAGCGGGGGCCTGAAATCATGGCGCTTCACGCGTGCCGCGGTGCGGATCGCGGCGAACATCGCCTATGAGGATGCGCAGGAGACAATCGATGCCGGGGCGGGGCCGATGCTCGATACGCTGCGCCCGTTATGGGGGTGCTGGGAAGCGCTTTCGGCCGCACGTGACAAGCGCGAGCCGCTCGCGCTCGATCTGCCGGAACGCCGCGTGGTGCTGGACGAGAAGGGGCGCATCATGTCCGTCGCGCCGCGAGAGCGGCTCGATGCGCATCGGTTGATTGAGGATTACATGATCGCCGCCAACGTCGCCGCCGCCAAGGCGCTGGAAGCGAAGAAGGCGCCGGTGATGTATCGCGTCCATGAGCCACCGGCGCGCGAGAAGCTGGTGGCGCTGAAGGAGTATCTCGATACGTTCGGGGTTTCGTTCGCGCTGGGGCAGGTCATCAAACCGGCGACCTTCAACCGCATCCTCGATAAAGTCGCCGACGCTGACTTCCGTCCGCAGATCATGGAGCAGGTGCTGCGCACGCAGACGCAGGCTTATTATGCCCCCGCGAATCATGGCCATTTCGGGCTGGCGCTTGGCAGTTATGGCCACTTTACCTCCCCGATCCGCCGATATGCCGATCTGCTGGTGCATCGGGCGCTCGTTTCCGCCTACGAACTGGGACCAGGCGGACTTGGCGGGGACGAGGATTTCGAACGCATCGGCGAGGCGATCAGCAAACTCGAGCGCCGCGCGATGGAAGCGGAGCGCGACACGATCGATCGCTATGTAGCCGCATATCTCGCCGAGCGCGTCGGCGAGACGGTGGAGGCGCGCATCACCGGAGTGGCGAACTTCGGCTTCTTCGCAACCGTGGAGGGCATCGGCGGCGACGGACTGATGCCCGTGCGCGATCTGGGCGGCGAATATTTCCGCTTCGATGAAGGTGCGCGGATGCTGGTGGGCGAAACGAGTGGCGAGGAATATGCGCTGGGTCGACGTCTTCGCCTGCGGCTTGCCGAGGCGAATCCGGTGTCGGGCGCGCTGCGCTTCGAATTGCCGGAGGGAAAGGGTGCGTTGCCGCCATCACGGCGAGACGGGCCCCGGCGCGAGATCAAGCGGCGCGGCCGACCTTCGAACATCCGTCATCAAGGGCGCAGGAAGTGAAACTCAACATCGTCGATCGCATCGCCACCGGGATTGTCATTCGCGCGGAAACGGCGATCGTGAAGCGCTTCGTGGATGCTAAGGCCACAGACGCCGCAAGCGCGATATCGTTCGAGCCGGAAGGGCGCGCGCAGCGCCGAATTTTCCGTCGCATGACACGTTTTGGCGCGGTGTTGCCGGCGGAGGATGGTCGCTGGTTCCTCGACGACGTCGTTCTCGCCAATTTCCGCAAGGAGGAACTGGCGCGATTGCTGGGCGTGATCGCGCTGACCGGCTTCGCGGCGGCGGGCGCGATCGCGCTGGGGCGGTAGGGCCATGCGAGCGATTGCCTGACAAGATCACTGATCGATCAGTGCCTGGGCTTGCCGCCACCCGAGAAGGACGACCACCGATTTTGGCGGGCAAGACAATCGCCGATGAAAATGGGCTGCCGAGTCTCCCCGACAGCCCGGCGTCTTAACTAACTAAGTTGGCTAATCATGCTTGTGCGTGCGCCGCGATCCGTTTGATCTTGGCGTCGAAGCGGACGTCCGAGCGGGCCTGAGCACGCCGCATCGCAAAGCCGATCGTGCCGAAGCCGAGGATCATGAGAGCCCAGATCGCCGGCTCGGGAACACCTGCGACGGCATAAGTGATCGCACCGTTGAAATCCCGCGGCGAGAAATTTTCCGCGAAGGGATAGCTCTTCCCGTAACCGCTCAGGATCGACAGCGCACTATTGGACGCGACGATGTCTCCAACCGCGTTGCCGTTGGTGTAACGTACGATACCCGTGTACGGCACGGTTCCCGTAAAATAGAAACCTATCGTCGAGCCGGCCGTGACGCCGAAGTCCGCGATGTCGAAATTGGTCAGATTATCGGTGCCCGCGCTTGTCACGCCGCTGAAGGAATCGCGCAGCGTCCATGCTGCGGCGTTGTTCTGGTTCGAGCCGATGCCGCCATCGATCGTGTAGAATTTGAAGTCGTAGGTGCCACCGGTAATGTTCACGCCTAGCGACTGCAGCACAAGCGATTGGCTGCCAACCACAACATCGAACATGATGCCGCTCTGATTGTTGTTGCTGTTAAGTGGCGTCGCCAGCGTATCCGCGAGCGCCGGGGCGGCAAGCGATGACGCAAGGAATAGCGAAGCAGCGACCGTAGCAATGCGACTTTTCATCAATCATCCCCCTACGCACCGAGCGGCGTTCCAGTACGTAAAGATTACCGAGAGATTAACGAGCAATGCAATCGTTCTAATTTCGCAGGTGTGCGTTTTTGGGACGGCTCTCAAAGACTTGTGCTCGCGCCGTTAAGCCTGGGGCGCAACTGCGCCGCCTGATTCCGCATTCAGGCGATAACGGGGCGGTTGCCGACGCCATAACAATAGGTTGTTAATCGCGTCTGGGTGTCGATCACGGCCCTCCACCAAAGCGAGCCCTTTTTCACCCCGCCGTGAAGGTCATGCCGGCCTTCGCTATTAGCCGCTTGCGCAGCGCATCGCCCATCAGCGCACCCGGGGTCCAGATGCCGCCGGCGCCTGCCACGTCTTGCACCAAGCAAAGCGCGCTTTCGGCAAGCATCTTGCTGGTCGAACCATAGCCGGGATCGCGGTCTCCGGTAACCACCGCATCGATGCGCGCGCCATCCGGCATCAGGCCGATGAAGAGAATATCGTAATGGCCGTTGTCGCGCTCCTCCTTCGACGGGCCTTCGCCCGGCTTCGGGCCTTTGTCGCCGGCGAGCGGATTGATCTTCGCCAGCGCCTCTGCCGCTGCCTTGCCGATATCGCCAAGCCCGGCGACGATCATCTCGTCGTAAACGAAATCGCCGCCATATTTCTGGCCAAGCAGCAAGTTCGTGCGGTGGACGTTCTTGGTATTGATCGGCGCCATGATGAACGGTGCGACCCAGGCGGCGATCGTCGTATCATATTCCGGGATCAGGCCGGTCGGCTGATGTGGCCCGCTATGCCCCGGCGTCAGCGCGAACGGGCTGGCAAGGAGCGTGAGGAGCGACGGATCGCGCGCCGCCGCCGCCAGCGTCGCCTTGAGGCTGGCGGCAGTGCCGCCGGAGAAGCCGCCTTTCATGGTGCGCACCCGGCACTTCACGCGTGGCGCTGGCTTGCCGAAGCGGTTGATCGCGCCTTCCTGCAGAGTGAGCACGCCGAGATCGAACGGGATCGAATCAAAGCCGCAGGAAAAGACGATTCGCGCGCCGGTTTCCTTCGCGCGTGCGTCGTGCGCATCGATCATCCTGCGCATCCACCCCGGCTCGCCGCACAGATCGACATAGGCGGTGCCGGTCTCCACGCAAGCGGCGACCAGATCGCTGCCATAGAGCTGATATGGCCCCACGGTGGAGATCACCACGGTCGCGCGCGCGGCCATCGCGCGCAGGCTGGCGGGGTCATCGGAATTGGCGGCGAGCAGCGGCACGTCCGCCGCCACGCCCATCTCGGTCCGCACGTCCTCCAGCTTTGTCAGCGACCGGCCGGCCATTGCCCATTTCGGACCATCCGCACCATAGGTCTGCTGCAGATACTCCGCCACCAGCCGCCCGGTGAATCCGGTCGCGCCGTAGACGATCACATCGAATTCGCGGGCCATATCTGCGTTCCTCTTACCTTTTCCGACGATTAGAGCAGAAAGGGCAGGCGATTGCTACGCCGCTTCGCTGAACTGGAGGCTGGCGAGACGCGCATAGAGCCCGCTGCGCGCGATCAGCGCGCCATGGCTGCCCTCTTCGACGATCCGGCCATTATCCATCACGACGATGCGATTGGCGGCGCGGACGGTGGCGAGGCGATGTGCGATGATAAGCGTGCTGCGCTCGGTCATCAGCCGCTCCAGCGCCTGCTGCACGAGCAACTCGCTTTCCGCGTCGAGCGCGCTGGTGGCTTCGTCAAGCAGCAGGATCGGGGCGTCACGCAACAGCGCGCGGGCGATCGCCACGCGCTGGCGCTGTCCACCTGACAGGCGCGCGCCGCCCTCGCCGAGATAGGTGCCGAGCCCTTCCGGCAGCGAGTGCAGGAAATCGGCGGCATTGGCTGCCTCGGCGGCGGCCCACAACTCTTCGTCGCTTGCATCCCAGCGGCCGTAGCGCAGATTGTCGCGCGCGGAGGCGGCGAAGATCACCGTTTCCTGCGGCACCATCGCGATGTGAGATCGGATGGCGGCGGGATCGGCATCGCGCAGGTCGATGCCGTCGATCGTCAGCCGGCCGGCCTGCGGATCATAGAAGCGCTGAAGCAGCTGGAATAGTGTCGTTTTGCCCGCGCCGGACGGGCCGACCACCGCGACCGTTTCACCCGGGGCGATAGTCAGGCTGAAATCATGCAGCGCCGGGGCGTCGGGTCGTGTCGGATAGCGAAACTCGACATGTTCGAACGTCACGGCGCCGCGCGGCGGCAGCGGCAGCAAAAGTGGTGCGCGCGGCGCGGCGATCTCCGGCTTTTCGGCGAGCAGTTCCGAAAGACGCCCGGCCGCACCCGCCCCGCGCAGCAACTCGCCATACACCTCGGTCAGCGCGCCGAAAGCACCCGCCACAATACCGCCGGTGAGAACGAAGGCCGCGATGGCGCCGCCTGAGAGGCGCCCCGCGGCCACATCGATCGCGCCCTCCCACAATACCAGCGTGATCGACCCGAAGATCAGCCCGATCACGATCGCCGTCATCACCGCGCGCACAAGGATGCGGCGGCGGGCGGCGGCCATCGTCGCCTCGACTGCGTCGGCAAAGCGCTGTGCCTCGCGTTCCTCCTGCCCAAACGCCTGGACGATCCTCATCGCGCCCAACGTCTCGGTCGCCATCGCGCCGACGTCGGCGATGCGATCCTGCGAAGTCCGCGAATAGGCGCGCACGCGCCGACCGAGCAGCGCGATCGGCAGGATCACCATCGGTATGCCGAGCAGCAGCATCCCCGCCAGCTTTGGCGATATCGCGAACAGATAGACCATGCCGCCGATGCCGGTAAACATGTTGCGCAGCGCCACCGACATGGTGGAGCCGACGACGCTCTCGATCTGCGCAGTGTCCGCCGTCAGCCGCGAGGCGATTTCCGACGGGCGGTTCTCTTCGAAGAAGCGTGGGGTGAGCGTGAGCAGGTGGCGCTGCACGCGGGCGCGAATATCCGCCACCACCCGCTCGCCCAGCCATGATACGAAGTAAAAGCGGATCGCCGTCGCCACTGCCAGAACGGCTACGATCATCAACAGATAGTGAAAGGCGCTCGCCACATCGCCATGCGCGCCGGGGCCGAAACCGCGGTCGATGACACGCTTGAAGCTGTAAGGGATCGCGATCGTGGCCAGCGAGGTGATCGTAAGCGCGGCGCCGGCGGCGGCGATGCGCCCCGGATAGCGCCGTGCGTGATCCCACACTAGGGCAAGGCTGCCCAAGCGGCGGCGGGGGGCTTCTGCGGGCGCTTCTGTCGACATGCGAAAGCGCCTAGCAGCCCGGCTCTGTTGGCTCAACGGCGCGGGCGGCGGGCCGGGTGTCGCCAGCGGCGGTTCGCGATTGCAGCAATTTGATTTGTCATTAATCTGAAACGGGCTACCAGTTCGCGATCAAAGCTTCGCCGATCAGGATACCCGATGCTCTACGACGCCTATGAATTCCAGCGCTCGATGCTCGCAGGTGCTAGCGCCTGGGCCAATTTTGGCGCGGGCATGCTGAACAATCCGGCAAACCCGTTCTCCTATTTCGGCGGCGGCGCAGTGATGGCTTCGGCGCTCGAGGTGTTCGCACATGCGGCCGCGCCGCGCGGCAAACCGGTTTTCGGGCTCGATCGCACGATGGTGAACGGCGAAGCCGTCGAGGTGGTCGAGGAAGTGGTGCTGCAGAAGCCATTCGGCCAGCTAAAGCGCTTTGCGCGCGTCGGCGTGAGCGGAGGCCCGAAACTGCTGATCGTTGCCCCGATGTCCGGCCATTTCGCCACGCTGCTGCGAGGCACTGTTGAGCGGATGCTGCCGACCTGTGATGTTTACATCACTGACTGGCGCGATGCGAAGCTGGTGCCGGTTACCGACGGCGCGTTCGACCTTGATGATTATGTTGATTATCTCATCGAGTTCATGGAGGCGATCGGGCCGGGCGGACATATGCTGGCGGTCTGCCAGCCTTCGGTCCCGACCTATGCTGCCGCGGCGTTGATGAGCGCCGACAAGCATCCGTGCCGCCCCAGGACGCTGACGATGATGGGCGGGCCGATCGACACGCGTGAGGCGCCGACGGCGGTGAATACGCTGGCAACCGAGCGGCCGCACGCCTGGTTCAGCCAGAATGTCATCGCGACCGTGCCGCGCATGTATCCGGGCGCGGGGCGACGTGTTTATCCCGGCTTCCTGCAGCTTACCGGCTTCATGTCGATGAACCTTGGCAATCACATGATGAGCCATTGGGAGATGTTCAAGCATCTCGTCCGCGGCGATGGCGAGAGCGCCGAGGCGACCAAGGAGTTCTACGACGAATATCGCTCGGTCTGCGACATGACCGAAGAATTCTACCTTCAGACGATCGATGTGGTGTTTCAGGAGCACAAGCTGCCGCGTGGGCTGATGACGCATCGCGGGCGCCCGATCGATCCGGGCGCGATCACCGATATCGCGCTGCTGGCGATCGAGGGCGAGCGCGATGATATCTCCGGCATCGGCCAGACCAAGGCGGCGTTGACGCTCGCGACCAACCTGCCCGAGGCGAAGAAACATTATCTGCTCGCCGAAGGGGTCGGCCATTATGGCATCTTCAACGGCTCCAAATGGCGCAACCGCATTGCGCCGCTGGTGGAGAAGCTGATCGCGGAGAACGGCTGAACGATCAGTTCTTCAGCCGCCATCCGGTCCTGAAGACCACGCCGATGGTCACCAGGCACACGGTCAACAGCGTAAGCGTCACCGTCAGGCTAACCGCGACCGCCACGTCGCTGGTTCCGAAGAAGGTCCAGCGGAATCCGTTGATGAGATAGACGACCGGGTTGAACAAGGTCACCGTTCGCCACGGTTCCGGCAGGATCATCACGGAATAGAAGGCGCCACCCAGGAAGGTAAGTGGCGTGACGATCAGCAGCGGGATCACCTGCAACTGCTCGAATCCCTTTGCGAAGATGCCGATGACAAAGCCAAACAGGCAGAACGTGATGCAGATCAGCGCGAGATAGGCGATCATCGCCAATGGATGCAGGATGCGCAGGTCGACGAAGATGTGCGCCGTTGCGAAGATGATAAGGGCGATCGTCAACGATTTGGTCGCCGCCGCGCCGACATAACCCAGTACGATTTCGAATGCCGATACGGGCGCGGACAACAACTCGTAGATCGTGCCGGTGAACTTGGGCATGTAAATGCCGAAACTGCCGTTCAGAATGCTTTCGGAAAAGATCGCAAGCAGCATCATCCCCGGCACGATGAACGCCCCATAGGGTACACCGGAGACTTCGCGCATCTGCGATCCGATCGCCGAGCCGAACACCACGAAGTAAAGCGACGTAGTGATGACCGGCACCATCAGACTGGTCCAGATCGTGCGGCCGAACCGCGCCATCTCGAAGCGATAGATCGCCCAGACGCTGTTTATGTTCATGGTTTGGCCCCCACCAGATCGACGAAGATATCCTCCAGGCTAGATCGCGACGTTTCCAGGTCGGTAAAGCCGATGCCCCGATCGGACAGCGCACGGAGCAGGGAGGGAATGCCGGCCTTTTCCGCCTGTGCATCGAATACGTAGCGCAGCGTGCGGCCGTCGTTCTCCAGTGCGAGCTGCCATTTCTCCAGCCCGTCCGGCAGCGCCGGGAGCGGTTCGGCTAGCGTCAGCGCCAGTTCGCGCCTGCCGAGCTTCTGCATCAGCGCGTCCTTCCGCTCGACCAGTAGCAGCTTGCCGCTGTTGATGACGCCGACACGGTCGGCCATCTCCTCCGCCTCCTCGATATAATGGGTGGTGAGGATGATCGTCGCGCCATTATCTCGCAGGCGGTGCACGAGTTTCCACATGTCTCGACGCAGGTTCACGTCCACGCCGGCGGTTGGCTCGTCGAGAAAGAGGATTTGCGGCTCGTGCGCCAGCGCCTTGGCGATCAGCACGCGGCGCTTCATCCCGCCGGAAAGCTCCATGATCCGTGCCTTGCGCTTGTCCCATAAGGACAGCTCGCGGAGGATTTGCTCGATATAGGCCGGGTTCGGGCCGTAGCCGAACAGGCGGCGCGAGAAGGTAACTGTCGCGAGCACGCTCTCGAACGAATCCGTCGATAGCTCCTGCGGCACCAGCCCGATCGTGCGACGGGCGGCCTTATAGTCGCGGATCGCATCATGCCCCGCCACCGTGATCGTGCCGGCGGACGGGGTGACGATGCCGCAGATGATGCTGATCAGTGACGTTTTGCCGGCGCCATTGGGGCCGAGCAGCGCGAAAATCTCGCCTCGGCGGATCGTCAGATCCACCGGCTCAAGCGCGGTGACACCGCCGGCATAGGTCTTTGATACGCCCTCCAGCCTCAGAATCGCGTCATCGTTCATGAGCGTGCGGCGCGCGCGGCAGCGATCGCTTCCTGCAGACGGTCTATCGGCAGCGCGCCCGAAAGCACGCGATCGCCTACGACCCAGCTCGGCGTGCCCCGCATGCCGAGCTTCGCCGTGGTGGCGAGATTGGTGCGTATTTCCTCGTCGGCATCGGGCGGCCGCTTGGATAGATCCACGCCCGCTGCGCGTGCGGCCGACGCAATCGTCTGATCGCTCACCGGACCGGCGGCGTAGAGCGCATCGTGAAACGGCTTGAACTTGTTCTGCGACGCGGCGGTGAGTGCTGCGCGAGCTGCGACGAGGCTGCTTTCCGCCAACACCGGCATTTCGCGGAAAACGACGCGCAGCTTCGGGTCGGCCTTCACCAACTTATCCAGCGTGGGCAGACTAGCGCGGCAGTAACCGCAATTGTAATCGTAATATTCCACCAGTGTAACGTCCCCGTTGGGATTGCCCATATAGGCGTTGCCATAGGGCGTCTCGATCGCGGAGCGCATGGTTGCGATAACTTTGGCGTTTTCGCGATCG
The DNA here is from genome assembly GCF_048565505.1 of Sphingomonas sp. TX0543. Taxonomy (NCBI): domain Bacteria; kingdom Pseudomonadati; phylum Pseudomonadota; class Alphaproteobacteria; order Sphingomonadales; family Sphingomonadaceae; genus Sphingomonas; species Sphingomonas sp. TX0543. The sequence goes on along the minus strand of NZ_JBLZUS010000002.1, from coordinate 2,778,817 downwards.
TTCAGCCGCTGCATCGCCTCGGGGATGATATCGGGGTTGGCGAGGATATAGTCGCGCACGGTCCGCTCGATGCGCGCGCGATCCCCGTCGGAAAGCGCGCCCGGCGCGACCCTTTCGGCAAGCCAGGTGCCCATTGCGCCAAACGCGGCGCCGATCACCACCAGCGCCACCAGCATCATGCGATTCATTTGCGTTTATACTTTTTCGGATTGTCGTTCATGTCGTTCTGCGCCGTCATCGCGATATCCTGCGCGCGAATCCAGTCCGGCGTGTTCTGCGGTATACCAGCCATCGCGATTTTCGCGCTGTATGCGGCGGTACGACTGTCGCCGTTCATGCTCGCGGTCTCGGCGGTGGCGAGCGCGGCGCGCGCCTGATCGCCAGACTGCTCATAGGCGGTGCCAAGCTGATACCAGGCGAAGGGATTCTCGTCGTCACGCGCGATGGCGGTGCGCAATACCTTGATAGCCTCGGGCAGATTCGCCTTGTCTTCGGTCGCGATCAGCGCGTGGCCGAAGGTAGTCGCGATCAGCGCGTTGTTGCGCGAAAGCTCGGTCGCTTCGCGCAGGGGCCGCAGTGCTTCGCCGGGCTTGCCGGCTTCGAGCAGTATCTGCCCCTTAATCTCGAGGAAATAAGGGTCATGCGGATCGGCTTTCACCAATGCATTCGCCTCGGCATCCGCTTTGTCGGGATAGCCGGCCTTATGATAGGCATAGGCGCGCGCATAATGCGCATACACCGTCTGGCTGCTCTCCGGATACGCTGTCAGCGTGCGCTGCGGCGTGTTCACATATCCGGCGAGCTTGGCCTTCACACGCAGAAAGCGCTCCTGCAGCGTGGCGTCGGGCGGCTTGCTGTACGCCGGGGATGCCGTGATATCGGCGGTCATCGTCTGGATGCGCTCGCCCGAAAGCGGGTGCGTTTGCATGAACGGGTCGATATTGTTGAGCCCGTAGCGATATTCCTGCTGCTGCAACGTCTTGAAGAAAGACAGCATTCCCTTGCCGGTGATCCCGGCGGCATTCAGATATTTAACTGCGCTGGCATCGGCGGTGGATTCCTGTGTGCGTGTGAAAGCGAGGAATTTCCCCATGGCGGCTTGTTGTCCGGCCGCCATGACGCCCATTCCGGCTTCGCCTGCGCCAGCGGCGGCGGCGGCGATGCCGAGCACCATGCTGAGTAGGTAGATGGCCATCGCGGGTTTCGTCCCCGCGCCTGCGTTTACGATATGCCCGTCCGCGATGTGGCCCAGTTCGTGCGCGATGACGCCCTGCACCTGATTGGCGTTGTCGGCGGCCTGGATCAGGCCGGAATGGATATAGACGGTCTGCCCGCCGATCACGAAAGCGTTGATCGAATCGTCATTGACCAGCGCGAACTTCACGTCCCTCGGATTGAGCCCGGCGGCCTTAACCAGCGGCTCGGACATGTCATGAAACAGCGATTCCGTTTCCGCGTCGCGCAGCAGGGACTGTGCGTGCGCGGGTTGCGCGCAGATCAGGATCGCGGTGGCGAAGGCGGCCAGCGTCCGCTTCATCAGACAAGATTTTCCCTGCGCTTGGCCCGCTGGCGGGCGGTGACGACCGGGTTTCTGCGATGGTACCGATGAACCCCCGCTGAAACCCGGCCGCGCATCGTTCAGGCGCCGAACGTCCGCTGCCACCAGCCACGGCGTGGGCTGCCGGATACATCGCCTGCGCTATCATCGCCTGGCTCGGCCACGGCTTCCTCAGCGGGGGCCTCCTGCACCGTCTCTGCAGGTGCCTCGTCAGCCTTCTTGCGGCGCGTCCGCTTTGGCTTGACCGGCGCCTCGGTCGGTTCGGAGACAGTTGGCGGCGCGGACGGAACGGGTGTTTCCGCCTCCACGTCCGCCTTTTTCCGACGCGTGCGCTTGGGCTTTGGTGCGGGCGCTTCGTTCACGTCCGCAGAAGCCGGCGTTTCGATCGCGGGCGCCTCGACAACGGTTTCGGTCTTGGCAGCGCGCGCGCGCGGGCGGCGGCGCGTCTTCGGAGCCGCTTCGGGTTCGGCGGTTGCGTCGGGTGCCGCCGGCTCGGCAGCGACTACGACAGGCGCGTCCTCGGTCGCGGTATCCTGCGCTACGCCCGCCTCGTCGCGGCTGCGACCGCGGCCGCGACGGCCACGACGGCTCCGGCGACGTCCGCCCTCGCGTTCGCCGTCAGCGGATGCCTCGGCGGCTTCGGGCTGATCGGTGTCTTCCGACACGGTGTCGCCGTCGCCCTCGGCTTCCTCGTCTGACGATCCTTCGGTAGCCCCGTCCTCAGGACGTGCCCGGCCGCGACGGCCGCGGCGACGGCGACGACGACGGCCGTTGCTGTCGCGTTCGCCTTCCTCGCGCGGGCGATCGGCGCGGCGCTCCTCGCCGTCGGCCTCTTCCTCCTCCTCGGCGATCTCGTCCTCGATATCCTCGGGATAGTCGTCCTCGATTTCCTCGACCGGTGCGGCAAACTTGGGCGCATAGGCCGGCGGCGGGCCGGATGCCTCGACTGACATGCGCGCGCCTTCCTGCTCGCCATCGGGCAGGATTTCGACGCGCACGCCATAGCGGTCCTCGATTTCGGCGATATCGGCGCGCTTGCGATTGAGCACGTAAACCGCCGCTTCCACGCTGGCGCGAAGCGTGAGCAGCGAACCGCGGCCGCGCGCGGCCTCGTCCTCGATCAGCCGCAGCGCGGACAGGCCGGCCGAGGATGCCGTGCGGACCAGCCCGGTGCCTTCGCAATGCGGGCAGGTGCGTGTCGATGCCTCGAGCACGCCGGTGCGCAGCCGTTGACGGCTCATCTCCATAAGGCCGAAGGAAGAGATGCGGCCCACCTGGATGCGGGCACGATCGTTCTTCAGCGCCTCCTTCATGGCTTTCTCGACCTTGCGGACATTGGAATTGTTATCCATGTCGATGAAGTCGATGACGACGAGGCCGGCCATGTCGCGCAGGCGGAGCTGGCGTGCGATCTCGTGCGCCGCCTCAAGGTTGGTCGCTGTCGCGGTCTGCTCGATATTGTGTTCGCGCGTCGAGCGGCCGGAATTGATGTCGATCGAGACCAGCGCCTCGGTCGGGTTGATGACCAGATAGCCGCCCGACTTGAGCTGCACCACCGGATGATACATCGCGGCGAGCTGATCCTCGACGCCGGCGCGCTGATAGAGCGGCAAGGGATCGCTGTAATGCTTCACCTTCTTGGCGTGGCTCGGCATCAGGAGCTTCATGAACTCCTTTGCCTGACGATAGCCGTCCTCGCCCTCGACGATTACCTCGTCGATATCCTTGTTGTAGATGTCGCGGATCGCACGCTTCAGCAGATCGCTGTCACCATAGACCAGCGCCGGCGCCGTGGAAGACAGGGTCTGTTCGCGAATACCGTCCCACAATCGCGCAAGATAATCGAAGTCTCGCTTGATCTCGACCTTGGTGCGCTGCAGCCCGGCGGTGCGGACGATGCAGCCCATCGACGCCGGCAGCTTCAGCTCCGCCATGATCGATTTGAGGCGCTTGCGATCACTCGCATTCGAGATTTTCCGCGAGATGCCGCCGCCGTGCGAGGTGTTGGGCATCAGCACGCAGTAACGCCCGGCGAGGCTGAGGTAGGTGGTCAGCGCCGCGCCCTTGTTGCCGCGCTCTTCCTTCACGACCTGAACCAGCAACACCTGACGGCGGTGAATCACGTCCTGTATCTTGTAGCGGCGGCGCAGGTTCATGCGGCGCTGACGCAGCGCCTCGACCTGATCGTCGTTTACAGTCGAGCGGCGTGGGCGCGTCTCGCCTTCCATTTCCTCTGCAACTTCGGGATCCATCCCTCCGTCATCGTCGAAACGCTCCAGATCGTCGTCTGAGGGCTCTTCGTCTTCCTCGGCCGCCTCCTGCTCGGCGCGCAGCGCCGCCTCCTCGGCGGCGTGCTCAGCCTCCTCGCGCAGCAGCGCCTCGCGATCCTCCTTGGGGATCTGGTAATAATCCGGATGGATCTCCGAAAAGGCGAGGAAGCCGTGCCGGTTCCCGCCGTAATCGATGAACGCCGCCTGGAGCGACGGTTCGACGCGGGTTACCTTGGCGAGATAGATATTGCCCTTGAGCTGCTTGCGCTCGGCACTTTCGAAGTCAAATTCCTCGATCCGGTTTCCCTTGACGACAGCCACGCGGGTTTCCTCCCGGTGGCGTGCGTCGATCAGCATGCGCATTGTCATTTAATGGTCTCCACGCACGGTCGCCGGTTGGCGGCGCTGCCGTGCGATAATCTGGTGCCGGCCGGGCGACGCGCCTGGCCGTGCGAATTGTTGGTGAAATCGCCTTCGTTCGCGCCGCACGCCGGGGCGCGTCGCCCCGGAACAAGCCCAAGCCCGCGCCGCCGGCTTCTGCCGGGCGGTTCAGCGGTGGGGAAAGATGCGGCATGCAAACGTCAACCTGTATGCCCGGCCCCGTGAACGACGGGCGAGCGGTGGGCCGGAAGTTAACGCGCGGATATTTACGCGCCTCTCCGGTCGAGATGGTGCCTAGCACCGGACTTGTCACGCATCAACCAGCACGTCCCGCCGCAAAATACTCGCGAGAGTGTCAAGCAACTGTTAACTCTATTTACGCAAACCTCGATAGCGAATTGCCCCTCACCGGGCTTCGGCAAGGGGTGGCTAGGGCGGAGCGAATGGCGGGGCGGTGGAGCAGAGCGCTCGAAAAGCGGTTGCGTCGCGCCATGGCGCGCGTGGCGCTGGTGCTCGCGTTTGCGATTGCTCTTGTTGCGGCGCCCGCCGGGGCTGCAACCGTTCAGCGCGTCGACGTGGATGGCGCGCGGATACTCATCCATTTCGACGATCCCGTCGGCCCGGCGTCCAGCTTCGTGCTCGATGCGCCGCGCCGTATTGCGATCGATATCGATGGCGCGCGCCCCGGCCGCTCGCTGGCTGGTGACGGGGCGGTCAGCGCGATCCGGCAGGGATGGCGTGGCGCTGACGGCGCGCGGATCGTCTTCGATCTTGATCGGCCGATGATCGTGGCCGGTGGAGAGTTTCGTGATGATGGCCGCACGCTTGCGCTCACGCTGGAACGCGCCAGTTCGCGCCGGTTCGCGGATGCCAGCAGCGCGCGCCCGCTGAGCTTCCTTCCGTTTCACTTTGGCGGCAGCCGGCCGAAATATAAGATTTCGGTGCCGGTGCCGCCGGCCAGGCGCTCGCCGCTGCCGCGTGTGACCGGGGATGAGGATCGCCCGCTGGTAGTGATCGATGCGGGGCACGGCGGAGTCGATCCAGGCGCGATCAATGCCGGCACGGGGCTGCGTGAGAAGGATGTCACGTTGAAGATCGCCCGCGCGATCCGCGACGCGCTGGTCGCATCAGGCAGGGTCCGCGTCGCGCTTACCCGGGATGACGATCGCTATCTGGTGCTGCGCGAACGTTTCGGGATAGCGCGGCGGCTGCGGGCCGATCTGTTCATTTCGATCCACTGCGATAGCGTTGGCGCTGGCGACGCATCGGGCGCAACCGCGTACACGCTGTCGGAGGTCGCTTCTGACAAGGAGGCCGCGCGGCTCGCTGCGCGCGAGAACAAGGCTGATATTATCGCTGGCGTCGATCTCGATCAGAACCCGGATGTCTCCTCGATCCTCATCGATCTCACCCAGCGCGAGACGATGAACGCCTCCGCCGGCTTCGCGCGGCTGCTGGGGCGTGAAGCGGCGCCGCTGATGCCGACGAAACCGAACTTTCACCGAATGGCCTCGCTGATGGTGCTGAAGGCGCCGGACATGCCCTCGATCCTGTTTGAGACGGGCTATATTTCCAATCCGCAGGATGCCGGCTTCCTGGATAGCCGCGCGGGCCGGGAGCGGATCGCGGAGAGCGTGAAGCGCGCGGTGGAAATCCATTTCGCGCGGCGGCTGGCGACGAAATAGCAACGGGCAGGGAGGCGCGGGCTTCCCCCGCCCGGCAATCCTGCTAAACCGGCGCCCGCGTATGGCGTCCTCTCCCCCCGAACCCGCAACCATCAGATTGCATCGTGAGACAGGCCGTGTGCGGCGGACGCTTGCGACGGCCTGGGCGAAGCGCTGGGTGAAGATTGTCGCGATGCTTGCCGCGGGTTTCGTAATCGCGGTCGGCGCGTTCTGGCTCATCTTCGCGCGCGATCTTCCGTCGGTCGATCAGCTTCGCACCTATGAGCCGCCGCTGCCGACCAACGTGCGCGGGATCGATGGCGCGCCAATCTATTCCTATGCCCGCGAGCGGCGGGTCGAGCTGTCGTTCGCGGAATATCCGCCGTTGCTGGTGAAGGCTTTTCTGGCGGCGGAGGACAAGACCTTCTTCGAACATCACGGCGTTGATTACACCGGGGTTGCCGGTGCGGTGGTCGATTACGTTTCCAAGCTTGGCACCGGGCGGCGCGCGCGCGGCGGCTCCACGATCACGCAGCAGGTCGCCAAGAACCTGCTGATCGGGAACGCCTATTCGCCCACCCGCAAGGCGAAGGAAGCGATCCTCGCCTGGAAGATCGAGAATGCGCTCAGCAAGCAGCAGATCCTCGAACTCTATCTGAACCAGATATTCCTCGGCCGTAACGCTTATGGCGTCGAGGCGGCGAGCCACGCCTATTTCGATAAGGAACTGAACGAGCTGACGCTGCCGCAGATGGCGTATCTCGCGATCCTGCCCAAGGGCCCGTCGAACTACGATCCGTTCCGCGATACCGATCGCGCGCTCGAACGGCGTAACTGGGCGCTCGGCGAAATGGCGAAAGCGGGCTTTATCACCGCCGCGCAGCGCGATGAGGCAAGGGCGCAGCCGATCGGCGCGATCTCGCACCGCATGCCGAAGTTCGAGAGCGTCGGCGGATATTTCGTCGAGGAAGTGCGCCGCCAGCTCATCGGCAAATATGGCGAGACGGCGCGCGATGGGCCGTACAGCGTCTATTCCGGCGGACTTTGGGTGCGCACCTCGCTCGATCCGAAAGTGCAGAGCTACGCCGCACAAGCGCTGCGTGACGGGCTGCTGCGCTACGATCGCGGGCGTGGCTGGGCCGGGCCGTTGCGGCATGTCAGTTTCGAAGGGGATGGCTGGCTCGGCGCGCTTATCACCTCCAATGTCGCGGTGAATTACAACGATTGGCGCGCCGCGATCGCGATCGCGCGTGACGGCGACGCATGGCGGATCGGCTTCGCCAACGGCCAGACCGGAGAATTGCCGCGCGACCTTGCGCAGATGCCAGTGCGCGGAAAGGGCGGCACCGCCTTTGCGGCGATCAAGCCGGGCGATATCCTCGCGGTCGCCTCGGAGGGAAGCCGCTTCGCGTTGCGCGCCGTGCCAAAGGTATCGGGCGGGTTCGTCGTGCAGGAGCCGGCAACCGGGCGCATCCTTGCGATGCAGGGCGGCTTCGACAGCTCGATCCAGTCCTTCAATCGCGCCACGCAGGCGCTGCGTCAGCCTGGCTCCACGATCAAGCCGATCGTCTATTCGGCCGCGCTGGAACATGGCATGACCCCGGCGTCGATCATCGTTGACGGCCCGTTCTGCGTTTATCAGGGCGCCCGCCTTGGCCAGAAGTGCTTCCGCAATTTCGGCAACAGCCGCGGTGCAGGGCCGCATACGATGCGCTGGGGCATCGAGCAGTCGCGCAACCTGATGACGGTCCGCGCGGCCGCGCAGACCGGGATGACCAACGTCGTCGGCCTGATGAAGACGATGAACATCGGCGATTACCAGCCGTACCTCTCCTATGCGCTGGGTGCGGGCGAGACGACGGTGATGCGGATGGTCAATGCCTATGGCGTGCTCGCCAATCAGGGCCGCTGGCATGCGCCCACATTGGTTGATTTCGTGCAGGATCGTCACGGCAAGGTGATCTGGCCGGAAAACTGGCGCGCGTGCGATCGTTGCAACATGCCCGACTGGGATGGGAAGCCGATGCCGCGCCCCGGCATACGCGGCCGGCAGGTGATCGATGCGATGACCGCTTATCAGATGGTGCATATCACGGAGGGCGTGATCCAGCGTGGCACCGCAACTGTGCTGCGTGATCTCAATCGCCCGATGTTCGGCAAGACGGGCACCAATTCAGGGCCGACCGACGTGTGGTTCATCGGCGGCACGCCGCAAATGGTGGGCGGGCTCTATATGGGTTACGACACCCCGACGAGCCTGGGCGGCTATGCGCAGGGCGGCACGATGGCCGCGCCGATCTTCAAGGAATTCGCCGCAAAGGCGTATGACGGGCTGGAGAAGCTGCCGTTCCGCGCCCCCGAGGGCATTCGCATGGTGCGGATCGATCGTGGCTCCGGCCGCCCGGTATTCGGCGCATGGCCATCGATGGGAGATCCCAAGGCGAGCGTGATCTGGGAGGCGTTCAAGCCGCAGAGCGAGGCGCGCCGCGCGCCGCGTCGCCCGGAAGCGGAGCCATCCGCCGCCGCATCAGCCGCGGCCGGCCCGCGCAATCAGCCGAACGACAGTGAGTTCCTGCAACGCCAGGGCGGGATTTACTGACGCTGTCTGCAACGATCAGGGCCATTGCCGTTTTCCGGCCCGGCGCTTAAGTCCGCCGCCACACTTTCGTCACCCCGGCATGGTCCAGAGAAAGCAGCGATCGTCTTGCCGGGATGACGTGACTTTTGGAGAATTGAGATGCGCGCCGAGGCGCAGGCCCATGTCGATACGATCAAAGAGGCGCTGGCGCTGCTGCGCCGATTCCTCGACTGGGATCGCGCGCTCCGCCGGCTCGACGAGCTGAACGCGCGTGTGGAGGATCCGGCGCTCTGGGGAAATCCCAAGCAGGCGCAGGAAGTGATGCGCGAGCGCCGTCGGCTTGACGAGGCGATCGGCGCGACCAAGACGATCGAGCGCGAGCTGGCCGATACCAGCGAACTGATCGAGATGGCGGAGGCCGAAGGCGACGAGGAAATGGCGCGCGACGGCACCGAGGCGCTCGCCCAGCTCGCCGAGCGCGCGCAGCAGGACAAGGTCAAGGCGCTGCTCGCCGGAGAGGCCGACGCCAACGACAGCTATATCGAGATCAACGCCGGCGCCGGCGGCACCGAGAGCCAGGACTGGGCCGAGATGCTCCAGCGCATGTACACGCGCTGGGCGGAACGTCGCGGCTACAAGGTGGAACTGGTCGACTATCACTCGGGTGAACAGGCGGGCATCAAATCCGCCACGCTGCTGGTGAAGGGCGAGAACGCCTACGGCTACGCGAAGGTCGAGAGCGGCGTGCACCGGCTGGTGCGTATCTCGCCCTATGACAGCTCGGCGCGGCGGCATACCAGCTTCTCTTCGGTATGGGTCTATCCCGTTATCGACGATTCGATCGATATCGAGATCAACGACAGCGAACTGCGCATCGATACGTATCGCGCGTCGGGCGCGGGCGGGCAGCACATCAACACCACCGACTCGGCGGTGCGCATCACGCATTTGCCCACCGGCATCGTCGTGTCGTGCCAGAACCAGCGCAGCCAGCACAAGAATCGCGCCGAGGCCTATAACCAGCTCCGCGCGCGGCTGTACGAGCACGAGTTGCGCAAGCGGGAGGAAGAGGCGAACGCCGTCAACGCCACCAAGACCGATATCGGCTGGGGGCATCAGATCCGTTCGTATGTGCTTCAGCCCTATCAGCTCGTGAAGGATCTGCGCACCGGCACGACATCCACCTCGCCGGGCGATGTGCTCGACGGCGATCTCGACGATTTCATGGCTGCCGCCCTGTCGCAGCGCGTGACGGGCGAGACGGTGGAGGTGGAGGACGTCGATTGAGGCTGGCGCTCGCTTCCGCCGCTTTGGTGCTTCTGCTGGCCGGCTGCGATGGGTCTCAGCCGCTGATCCGGCACGACGAGCGTGAGCCCGGCCCTTTTCCCGCCGCCGACCGGCCGGTCGCGCACATCGTCTCCGCCCGCTGGTCGACCGAGGAGGCGCGCGACCGGCTGAACGAAGCCGTCGCAGTCATGAACCGCGCGCAGATCGCGCCGGGGATGACGGTGGCGGATATCGGCGCCGGCGAGGGCTATTACACCGTCCGCCTCGCCCAGCGCGTCGGCAAGGACGGGCGGGTGCTGGCGGAGGATATCATGCCGGCGGTACGCGATGCGCTTGCAGAGCGCGCCGCACGTGAGCGGCTCGACAATGTCAGCGTGCGGCTTGGCGCGCCCGCCGATCCGAAGCTGCCGGAGGCGAGCTTCGACCGCGTGTTCATGGTGCATATGTACCATGAGATCGAGCAGCCTTACGAGTTCCTCTGGCGGATGCGGCCGTCGCTACGTTCCGGAGGACTTGTGGTCGTGGTCGATGCCGACCGCCCGACCGCGGATCATGGAACGCCGCCCGATCTGTTGCGCTGCGAGTTCGCGGCGGTCGGCTATCAGCTCGTGAAGATAGAGGACATGCCGTCTGCCGGCGGTTATCTGGCGACCTTCCGGGCGACGGGCGGGAGACCCGATCCCACCGCGATCAGGCCCTGCCGCCAGAAATCGCTACAGCAGCCCGCGGGCGCGAAGGCTGATGGCGCGATCCCCGGCCAGCACAAGATGATCGACGAGCCGGATTCCTAAGGCGTTGAGCGCGGTGGCGATCCGCCGGGTCACGGCCAGGTCGTCGCGGCTGGGCTCGGGATCGCCGGACGGGTGATTGTGCGCCATCACCACCTGATCGGCCCCGAACGCAAGCGCATCCCCGGCAATCGCGCGAATCGGCACATCCACCTCGGCGACCGTGGACGAGTGGACATGGCGAACCCCCAAAACTCGGCCACGCGAATCGAGATAGGCGAAGATCGCGATCTCGGTTGCGGTGCAGGCGATCGGCGCGAACAGGCGCATCAAATGCGGATCGATCATCGCGCGAAGGTGCACCCGTCGCGGCTTCCGAGTATCGTCTTTGATCCGAAATGGCTCAATTACCGAGACAATTCTCCGCCTCTTGCCGTTGGTTCGTGCGCCTGCCACTGCTGCTTGCATGATCGACGAGCGGCATTTCGAGAACCAGTATCTGCGGCTGCTGCGAGATGTGTGGGAAAATGGTGACGAGCGGCGCGACCGCACTGGCGTTGGCACCCGATCGCTGTTCGGTCCGACGCTCAGGTTCGATCTTTCGGACGATCAGGTGCCGCTGCTGACCACCAAGCGTGTCGCGTGGAAAACGGCGGCGCGTGAGATGCTGTGGTTTCTCACGGGCGATACGAATATTCGCGAACTGGTGCGTCAGAAGGTTCACATCTGGACCGATTGGCCGCTCGATCGCTATCGCCGCGAAACCGGCGAGGAGATCGATCGCGACACTTTCGAGGCACGCGTGCTGGCGGACGATGCGTTCGCGGCGCAATGGGGCGATCTGGGGCCGGTCTATGGCAAGCAATGGGTAAATTGGGACACGTATGAGCCGGCCGGGGAGGGGCTGTTTCGGCGCGCCGCGCCGGTCAACCAGATTGCCGAGCTGGTAGAGGCGATCCGGAGAAACCCCGCATCGCGCCGCTTGCTGTTCACTGGCTGGAACGTCGCGGAACTCGGCGGAATGGCGCTGCCGCCATGCCATATGACGTACCAATATCACGTCGCGGGGGGGCGGCTGTCCGGGATGTTGTGGCAGCGTTCGTGCGATCTCGGGCTTGGCTTCGCCTTCAACGCGTTCTCCGCGGCGATGCTGCTGCGGATGCTGGCGCAGCAATGCGATCTGGAACCCGGCGAACTGGTGTGGAGCGCCGGCGACGCGCATATCTATCTCAATCACGCGCATCTGGTGGAGGAAACGCTGGCGCGCGCGCCGCGCAGCCATCCGCGCCTGCATATCGCGCGGCGGCCGGAATCGATCTTTGACTATCGGATCGAGGATTTCGCGGTGGCGGATTACGATCCGCATCCGCATATCGCTGCCCCGGTCGCCGTCTAGAAAGCAGCGCCCGCCAGCGTTTCGCGCAGGAAGGCGACGAACGCGGTTACCGCCGGCAATATCGTTGGCGCGCTCGGATGCACCGCATAGATGCCCACGTCTGCCGATCCCTCCCAGTCTGGCAGAATGCGCGCCAATTCGCCGCGATCAAGCGCTTCTCCCACATCCCATAACGAGCGCAGTGCCACGCCGACGCCGCTGATCGCCAGCTCGCGGACGATCTCGCTGGAGTTCGTGGTCACCACGCTGGGCCGGTCGATCGTCGCGCGCCGTGCGCCATTTACCAGGCGCCACGGCATCTGGCCCTTTGCAGCGAGCAATTGGTGATCGGCGAGCATCGCGATCGTGGTCGGTGCGCCATGGGTTGCGAGATAGGATGGCGCGGCGCACAGAATACGACGGCTGGTCCCAATCCGATGCGCGATCAGCCCGGGCGCGATCTCAGGCGCTATGCGGACGGCGAGGTCGATGCGCTCTGCAAGCAGATCGTCGAACACGTCAGACAGATTGAATTCCAGCGCCACACCCGGATGGCGGTCCAGGAAACGGTGGATATACGGCGCGATATGCAGCCGGCCGAAAGAGGTGGGCGCGGATACGCGCACCGGTCCGCTAGGCCCGACGCTGACGCCGGTGACCCGGGCTTCGGCGGCCCGCACTTCCGCGAGGATCGTGATGAGATCGGCATGGAAACGCGCGCCAGCCTCCGTAAGGGCGAGGCGCCGGGTCGTGCGGTGCACAAGTCGGACGCCGAGCCGATGCTCCAGGCGCGCCAGCCGCTTGGATGCCATCGCGGGAGTGATAGCGAGCGCGCGGCCCGCGGCAGAGAGGCTGCCGGCATCCACTATTTCGGCGAAAAGCTCGTAATCGGGATCAAGCATTATTCGTTCTTATGGAGAATAACTGTTTCAACTTCTTATAGCCTATCGAACAGGTTTCGCCCGGTCTATTCTGTGTGTGAAGGAGTTCGGGATGGCGATGATCGATAAGGCGGGTCTGCAGGTCGCGGAGGAACTGGCGCGTTTCATCGATGAGCGCGCCTTGCCCGGCACCGGGCTCGCCGCGGCCGATTTCTGGGCCGGGGCAGCGGCGATCTTCGCTGATCTCGCGCCAGACAATCGCGCGTTGCTGATCGAGCGTGAGCGGCTGCAACAGGCGATTGACGCGCGCTACATCGCGCGCGAGCCGGTGGACGAGGCGTTCCTGCGCGACATAGGCTATCTAGTCGATGAGCCCGCGCAGTTCGCCGTTGGCACCGCCAACGTGGATGAGGAGATCGCCCGGCTCGCAGGGCCGCAGCTCGTCGTGCCGATTCTCAACGCGCGCTTTCTGCTCAACGCGGCGAATGCGCGCTGGGGCAGCCTTTACGATGCACTGTACGGCACGGATGCGATCCCCGGTGCGGCTGCGCCGGGCGGCTATGATGCCGCGCGCGGGGCGCAGGTAATCGCCTGGGCCAAGGCATTTCTCGACGATGCGGTCCCGCTCGCGAGCGGCTCATGGGCGGACCTTTCTGCTGAGCCGGTGTTGCGCGATCCGGCGCAGTTGGTGGGGCAAAGCGAGACGGCGCGCCTCTATCGCCATAACGGCCTCCATATCGAGGTGACGTTCGATCGGGATCATCCGATTGGTCGCAGCGATCCGGCAGGGGTCGCCGATGTCGTGCTCGAATCAGCGCTGACCGCAATCTGCGATCTTGAGGATTCGGTCGCGGCTGTCGATGCCGAGGACAAGGTTGCCGCTTATGCCAATTGGCTCGGGCTGATGCGCGGGGATCTGGAAGACACGTTCGAGAAGAACGGCCGCCCCATGACGCGCCGGCTCAACGCCGACCGGCACTATGCCGGCGTCGATGGCGCGACGGTCACGCTGCCGGGGCGCAGCCTGCTGCTTGTCCGCAACGTCGGCCATCTGATGACCACGCCGGCGGTGCGGCTCGCGGATGGTGGCGACGCGCCGGAGGGTATTCTCGATGCGATCGTCACCAGCCTCATCGCGCTTCACGATCTCCGGCGGGAAGGCGATCTTGCCAACAGTCGCGCCGGTTCGATCTACATCGTAAAGCCCAAGATGCACGGGCCGGTCGAATGTGCTTTCGCAAATCGGCTGTTTGATCGGGTAGAGGATCTGCTGGGCCTGACCCGAAATACGATCAAGGTCGGGGTGATGGATGAGGAGCGCCGCACCTCTGCCAATCTCGCCGCGTGCATCCATGCGGTGCGGGACCGGATCATGTTCATCAACACCGGCTTTCTCGATCGCACCGGCGACGAGATGCACACCGCGATGCGGGCCGGCCCGATGATCCGCAAGGGGGAGATGAAGGCGGCACCGTGGATCGCCGCCTACGAGGATCGCAATGTCCAGATCGGCCTGGCCTGCGGGCTATCTGGCCGGGCGCAGATAGGCAAAGGCATGTGGGCCGCGCCCGACAGGATGGCGGACATGCTGGAGCAGAAGATCGGTCACCCGCTTTCAGGGGCGAATACAGCGTGGGTGCCGTCGCCGACCGCCGCGACGCTGCACGCGACTCACTACCACCGCGTCGACGTTTTCGCTCGGCAGCATGAGCGCTCTGCCGAGCCGGTGGCGCCGCTGGAGAAATTGCTGACGGTGCCTGTCGCAAACGGCCGCAATTGGCGCCCGGAGGAAGTACGCGAGGAACTCGATAACAATGCGCAGGGCATTCTGGGCTATGTCGTGCGCTGGATCGATCAGGGCATCGGCTGTTCCAAGGTGCCGGATATCCATGACGTCGGGCTGATGGAGGATCGCGCGACGTTGCGTATCTCGTCGCAGCATATCGCCAACTGGCTGCTGCACGGCGTTGCCACGAAGGAGGCGGTGGACGAGGCGTTTGCACGGATGGCGGCAACGGTCGATGCGCAGAACGCCGGTGACGCAGCCTATCGCCCGATGGACGGGCAGGGGGATAGCAATCTCGCCTATCGCGCGGCCAGGGCGCTGGTGTTTGAGGGCGTAGAGCAACCGAGCGGCTACACTGAGCCACTGCTTCATAAATTTCGCGCAGAGGCGAAAGCGCGGGGCTAGTCTCTTCCGTCAGATGCGCTTCTCGCCTACCCTCAATCATGATCGCCGCCGTTCACCAGCCATTCAGCCGCATTGACTACAAGCGTAATCAATGGTCACGGAGACGGTACGATGCGGGAATATCTGGTCACGATCATCACCGCCACGGCTGCAGCCTGGCTACTCCAGCAGAGTGCCCCGCCGCCAGCCCAGGCGCTGCCGGCGGGACGACCGGCAGGCGCCGCAACGCGCTGAGCGCGGAATTCGGGGCGTGACGCAGGTTTCTCTCCATCTGGCTCGCGCGGACAATGGCGTGATCGGGCGGGACGGGGGCCTCCCTTGGCGGTTGCCGGCGGACCTCAAGCGCTTCAAATCCCAGACGATGGGCCGTCCGATGATAATGGGCCGAAAGACGTTTGATAGCTTTCCCGCGCTGCTTCCCGGCCGTCGCCATATCGTGCTGACTCGCGATGCCAGTTGGTCAGCCGATGGCGCTGAGATCGCACGGGATGTTGCCGGAGCGCTGGCATTGGCGGGCGAGGATGCCGCGGTTATCGGTGGCGCGGAGATATTCGCTCTCTTCCTGCCGCTCGCCGAGCGCGTCGAGCTGACCGAAGTGCATCTGGCGGCGGATGGTGAAACGATCGTGCCGCCATTCGCGGGCTGGCGAGAAATCGCACGCGAGGATCACCCTGCGGAGGGCGAGCGGCCAGCGTACAGCTTTGTCACGCTGGCGCGATAACGCGCCGCGCGGCTAAGTCGTGTTGAGCCGCCGATCGATTCTGGTCGTCAATCCACCCAAGCGATCATATTCTTCGCGCTGACCGTTGTGATCAGTGGCGACATGGATTGCGGAGCGCGCTGCGTCGCCGCCGAGATCCCGCCGCGTTGCCCTTCAGGCTACGCCGCAAGCGCCAGTGCAGCGCATTCATTTGTGAAATCGGGGCGCATTGCCAGACGTTCGATTCATCCACTGCGGGTTTTTCGCTTAGGCGTGGGGTAAGGCGAGATGCGCGGCGAGCCCGCCCCCGATTGCTTCGTCGAGCGCGAGCGATCCACCATAGAGGCTCGTCAGTTCCGCAACGATCGACAGCCCGAAACCATGCCCGTCGCCTGTCTCGTCCAGCCTGAGCCCCGGCTTCTGCACGCGGGCGCGAAGGTCGGCCGGGACACCTGGGCCATCATCGGCAACGGTGATCCCGATCTGGCGGTGATCCGCGGGATCGATTCTGCCGGTTATCCGCACGCGCGACCGTGCGTAGCGGCACGCATTGTCGATGAGGTTGCCGATCATCTCATCGAAGTCGTGCGGATCGACCGCGACCGCCAGATGGGGTGCTAATTCGACATCAATGGAGATCGCCCGCTCCGCGTGAATCCGGCGGACCGCCGTGACAACGCCGTCAACCGCCGGCGCGACAAGCGTGGTCGCGCGATTATTGGCCGCTGCCGCGCGGGCACGACCAAGATGGTGGCGGATGGTGGCATCGATCCGCGCGACCTGCGCCGCTCGCGCTGGCTCGTCACGAACGTCGAGCGCCAGCGCCGCAACGGGCGTCTTCAGTGCGTGGGCGAGATTCGCGGCGGACTGGCGGGCGGCGCCAAGCGCGGCTTCGTTGTCGCGCGCCAGCGCGTTCAGCTCGGCGGCAAGCGGGCGAAGCTCTGACGGCTGGTTTTCATCGATCGTCGCCTGCCTGCCATCGCGCAACGCCGCGACCTGATCCCGCATCCGTCTTATCGGCCGCAATCCCACGCGAAGCTGCACGATCGTCGCCGCTGCGAGAAGCGCCGCGAGCATGGCCAGGGCCGCTAGTAACGGCAGCAACGCGGCGCGGATCGGACGGGCCAGGATTTCCCGCGGAGCCGCAGCGGTCAATTCCACGTCGCCGTTATCGCTGTGGATCGTCAAACGGCGCGCGTGAATATGCGAGCCGTCCGCCTCGTGGCCTTCCAGCGCGCCGATCCGCGCGCCGTCTTCGTCGGGTCGCTTGCCTTCCGGCATGCGCGGCGGCCTTGGGGGCCCCGGATCCAGTGTCGGGAAGTCGGTCGAGCCGATTGTGCCAGCTGGCCCGACGATCTGCCAGCGCCAGCCCGGCCCCCGCTCGAAGGCGGCAATCCGTCGCCGAAGTCGGTCGCGATCGATGGCCCCATTGTCATCCACACTGCTTGCCAACAGTGACAGTTCGGCATCCAGGCGCCGGTCCAGGCCTTCGATGACGAGCCGTTCGAGAACTCCAGCGATCGCCCAGCCCGCCAACAGCAGTGCGACCAGCGTGGCGACGCCGGAGAGCAACAGCATGCGACCCTGTAACGACCGGGGGAATGTGCGCATCGCGTCAGGCCGGGCAGGTGAGGCTGTAACCTCGACCTCGCACCGTCTCGATGATCTCGGCGCCGACCTTCTTGCGCAGCCGGCCGACGATCACTTCCAGGCTATTGGAATCCACGTCTGCGTCGCCTTCGTAAACGCGCTCAAGAAGCTCCAGCCGCTCGACGACGGCACCGCGGCGTAGCATCAGCTGAGACAGCACGCGCCATTCGAATGCGGTGAGCTTCAGTGGAAGGCCGTCGAGTTCGAATTGCCCTGTCTGGCTGTCGAACGATAGCGGGCCGCAATCGATCCGCGCATTTGCATGTCCTGCGGCGCGGCGCACGATGGCCCTCAGGCGCATGACGAGCTCTTCGACGCGAAACGGCTTGACCAGATAATCGTCGGCACCGGCCTTGAAGCCCGCCACCTTGTCAGACCAGCCATCGCGCGCGGTTAGTATCAGCACAGGCAGGGTCTTGCCGGTCTTGCGCCATGCCTTGAGCACCGACACGCCGTCGAGCCCGGGAAGTCCAAGATCAAGCACCGCGGCGTCATACAATTCGGTGTCGCCCAGATGCGCGGCGTCGATCCCGTCGGCAACGAGGTCGACCGCAAAATTCTCGTCACGCAGTGCTCGTGCGACGCGTGGCCCCAGATCCCTGTCGTCCTCTACCAACAATATGCGCATGCCCGATCCCTATGCCGCCAGCTTAAACTCGAACTGAACGGCATGGTTCAGCGGGGATGGTGGAAGTGCCGTCTAGACATCGGTCATCGATCAACCGCGAAAGGAAATGCGATCGTGACCAACATTGGAAAACTGCGTTTGTCGGCCAAGCAACGGCTTGGTCTGGGCGCCGCCGCTCTGCTTGTCCTTGGCGCCGCCGGCGGGGCGGGTGCAATGTCGATGACGCGACCAACCGTCGAGATGGCGCCCACCGTGCAGACCCCGATTGCGAAGCTCGGCTCGGCGCGGAGCATCGTAAGCGTGCGCGGCCGCGTGGCGGAAGTCTATGGCGACCGCTTCATCGTGCAGGATCCGACGGGGCGCGTGATGGTCGATGCGGGGCGCGGCGACCACGCGGGGCTGGCGACGGGCAACTCTGTGCTGGTCCAGGGCCGTTATGATGACGGTCAGTTGAAGGCGCGCTTCCTGGTCGACAGGTTCGGCAGTGTCGAGGAGGTCGGTCCGCCGCCACCGCCGGGGGGAGCGCGCCATCGTCCGGGCCACGACGGGGCGCCGCCGCCCCCGCCTGGCCGCGACGGCCCACCTGCGCCCCCGCCGGGCGGTGTGTCGCCACCTCCCGGGGCTGGCGCGCCGCCGCCCGCACTGGACGCCAACGGTATCGCCGCCGGCGCGCCTCAACCAGGCGTGACACCGCCCCCGCCGCCGACGCAGCCCGGCGCGTCTCCGGCGGCGCCGCGCCGCTGACCGGATTGGAAGGCGGGCACCTGCCCGCCTTCCGTTTTTGTTGCGCCAGGGGGGCACGAAAACCGCAACCACGCCGGATATTTCCGGTCTGCGCTGGGTTCCGCCATAACAACAGGCAAGGATCTGCATGACCACGATCGCCAAGCCGATCTCGACTGTGGCGGCGAGCGACAGCAGCGACACGCGCCGCGCCAGAAGCGCGCTGCAATCGCTCAACTTCTCCATGGCCGACATGCAGGCCGGGATCGGCCCATTGCGCCCGGCCTGCGCCGGGGCGCAGGACCCGGGCGGCGATGGCCGCCGTGCCGGAAACAAGTGATGCGACGACCATCGCGCCTCGGTCCTGACGTCCGCACGGTCGGCTCGTCAAAATTGGTAGCGAGCGCGGGCGATAGTGCCGTTACGAACAAGAACGGTCGCGCTTGGTGACGATCGCAACGGGCGTCACCTGGGCGATCGCCGGACTGTCGACCGCCGGCGTTATCATCCGCCCGATGCGCTGGCCCGAGTGGGTGTGGGCGATCGCCGGCGCGGCTTTGATCGTGGCGTTCGGGCTGCTGCCCCCGGCGTCCGCGATCGCTGCCATCTGCAAGGGGCGCGACGTCTATCTGTTCCTGATCGGCATGATGCTGCTGAGCGAGACCGCGCGCGAGCACGGCGTGTTCGACTGGGTCGCGGCGATCGCGGTCAATCTCGCGAACGGGTCGGGTGCCCGGCTGTTCCTTCTGGTCTATACGACTGGCGTTCTCGTCACCACCTTATTGTCCAACGATGCCACCGCGGTGGTCCTGACCCCGGCGGTGTTCGCGGTCGCACGAAGGGCACGGGCCGAACCATTGCCGCTGCTGCTCGCCTGCGCGCTCGTCGCAAACGCGGCCAGCTTCGTCCTGCCGATATCCAACCCTGCCAACCTTGTCCTTTATGGTGGGCACATGCCGCCGCTCGGGCAGTGGCTTGGATCATTCGCCTTGCCGTCGCTGGCATCTATCGTCGCGACTTTCGTCATTCTGCGGCTGATGGAACGTAAGCTGATCGTGGGCGAATGCGCGCGTGATGTCGAGCGGCCCGTGCTTGCGGGCGGGGGCAAACTCGCGTTGGCCGGGATCTTGCTCACGGCGCTGCTGCTGGTGGTGATGTCATCGCTCGACCTGCAGTTGGGGCTGCCGACTGCGATCGCCGGGATCGCGACGGCGCTGATCGTGTCATTGCTTGCGGGTCGATCGCCGGTGGCTCTCGCGCGCCGCGTTTCCTGGGGCGTGCTGTTGCTGGTCGCCGGTATGTTCGTGCTGGTCGAGGCGTTGGATGGCACGGGGGTCATCGCGATGGTCGCAGCGGCGATGCGCGCCGTGGCGCTTGATCCGGTTCCCGGCGCAGCGGCGGCTGGCGCGACGCTGGCGGTCGCGTCCAACCTGATGAACAACTTGCCCGCCGGATTGGTCGCCAGCCTGGCGGTGGCGGAGGCGGCGCCAACCCGTATCGTGACCGACGCGCTGCTGATCGGTGTAGATCTCGGACCGAATCTGTCAGTGACCGGATCGCTCGCGACCATCCTATGGCTCCAGGCGATAAGGCGGGAGGGCGAGGATGTCGGCTTTTGGCGCTTCTTCCGCGTTGGTGCAGTGGCCATGCCGGTTGCCTTGCTGGCTGCGATCGCTGCCAGGCTGCTCAACGCCTAGTATCTCGATCGTCGGGTCCGCGATGGCGATGTGCCGGCAGCTCTGCGGAAGCGATATGCACTATGACACCGGTGGCCACCCGCAATCTTAGCCGAGATAGGGACGCCGGTAATCCCCGCCGGGAATTGAGACGTTCGGAACCGGGCGGCCGGCTGCCTCGGCCAGCCAAGCGGCGCCGCCATTCCGTGAGCGGGTCGAGCCATCGCCGCGCGTCGCAACCCGGCCGTAGATTGCGCGCTCCTCGCTTCCAGGCGCGCCGTCGAACATCGCGGCGATGTTACCATATGTCGATGGATCACGCCCATCGAGGCTAAGTCGATCGTTCAGGTAGCACGCGGTCGACCAGGCGGTTTCGGGATCGGGCGTCATGGCGATGATGCGCTTGGCCCAATACATTCTCAGATTGTTGTGCATCCAGCCAAGTGCGAGGAACTGGCGCTGGCAGGCGTTCCAGGTTTCGTCGCGCGTCTCGCCACGCAGCATCGCGGCCAGCGTTTCCGCCGCGGGGCGCGGATCGCTGGCATGCGCGGCAAGTGATGCCCTAGCCCAGCCTGCGACCCGATCATAGCGTTCGGGTGCGTCCAGCTGGCTTGCCTGATAACGAAACCATTCCCGCCACCCAAGCAGTTCGTCGGCGAATTTGCGCTTGTGCTGCGACCCCGCCTTCGCACTCATCACCGCCGCCATGATCTCGCGCGGCCCGAGCACGCCGAAGTGCAAATCGGGTGACAGGCCGCTGGCGCCCTCCGGCCGTGTCGCATCGTTGCGAACCGCGGCGTAGACCGGCAGCACTTCTTCTACCAGGCGCTTCAGCCGCTGTTCGGCGGCGGCCCGGCCGGCCGCGAATGCGGTACTGGCGGGCAGGCTGTGATCGATCGCGAGCCGCGCGATTACCGCTTGGAGGTCGATCTCGTCTAGCCGGTCGGGGAGGAACGGCAAAGGGCCGGCGTATGGGCCGACAGCCGGCGTCTGCTCGCTCCAGTCCAGCCAAGCGGCGCGCGCAGGCTCGTGTTGCCGCAAGAACGCGGCACGACCGCCGATTCCCTTGTCAAGCACCGCGGGCGGCACGACGCAGGCCGCGTTGATCGCGTAGCACGGAACCGGCACGCCGGAAGCGACCCGCGCCGCCTGCCACCGCGCGACGAATGCCGGCTGATCCTCGACCATGACCGCTGCCGCCTCTGCGGCGAGCCGGTAAACGAGCCCTTTCTCGCGACGATCGGCCCGATCGACATGTTGAACACAGGCGATACCGCGCTCGCGACATCCAATTCCCAGATCGCGACTGGCGGCCAGGATGAAATGGTGCAGACGATCGGAAGCGTAGGGATAGTCCTCACGTACCCCGTGATACACGAGCACCGGCAATCCCAGCATGTTGCCGAGTGTCAGCGCCGCGTCGATCACCGGATTGTCGCAAGCCCGCAGAGCCTGCTGAAGCCAGCAAAGAACGTAGCGGCCGGCTTGTCGCGGCTCGGCGGCGTTGAGCGGCCGCACGCGCGGTGACTCCACCCAGTCATCAAAGTTAGACATTCGTCTGCTCAAAAGTTGTGGAGCGGTGCATCGAAGCCGGCACGAACCCGTCTGGCGACAGTTGCCGACTTTTCGTCACGGGCGGTACACCCGCTCGATATTGCCTTTGAGCTCGCTCGGATAGAACCAGACAGGTTTCAATCGGTGCTGAACGAACAACCGGGCCTGATCGGCATAGTGCGGCGAGGCGGGTCGGGTGGTGGCGGCACCATAAGGCTGGATCGACTGCGATGCGACGCGGCCGTTCAACCAGCTGACGAACATAACGAAACTGTCGCCATGGTTGACCGCCAGCCGGCCGTCCGGCGCGATGTCCCAGGTCGATGCCGCACGCAGGATCTCCGGCCCGCCGTCGAGCGGCAGGTCGACCGTGCCGTGGCGCAATCGCAGCACCGTGCCGAGCGGAACGTCGATCCGCCCGAAATGCTGCTGAAGATAGGTCGCCGCGGCCAGCAGCTCGCTTCGTGGGTCGGGCTCGGGTTGCCGCTGGTAGTGCCAGCGCTGGCCCACGCGCATCAGCATCACCGCAAGTGAGTCTGCCGGCCCTTTGCCGTCCGCATTCCAATCCCACTGGCGCAGGATCTCCAGCGCAGACACGAGGGTCCGGTCACCTTTCGGATCCACCGCCAGCAGGTCGCCGAACCACTTCCCCGTCCAGCCGTGGCGCGCGACGCCGGTATCGAACTTGATGCGATGGAGATCGTCGTCGCTGATCGTCGGCTGCGCGGTCATCAGGTCCAGCGCGCGGTTGTCGCGGTTGGTGGTGTCGGTCTCGATCCCGAGCAGCGGTGAGTAATCGGCGGGATTCAACTCGCTGCCGCGCCCGGCCGACAGGAAGGGCGTGCTGTTGGCGTTGACCAGAAAGCCGGATGCGGGGTTCACGTTGCGCGGCACCATGTTCCACGCGACTGTTCCGGGCGTGAAAGCGCGCGACGTGTCGCCTGGCAAAACCTTCCGATAGTCGAAGCCCGGCTTTCTGTTCGGGAAGCTGGCATTGTAAAAATAGGCAATATTGCCGACAGCATCGGCAAACAGGAAATTGGTGGCGGGGACGCCCTGCATCGCCAGTGCGCGCTGCCATTCCGCAAAGGTGCGCGCGCGCGACAGACGGTAATATTCCTCCACCATCTTCAGTTGGTCGGCGCCGGCATAGCGCACCGCATAGGCGCCGGACCGGTTTTCGATCACCGGGCCCTGGACCGCGCGATACACCGTTTTCGGCACCGGCAGGACAAACGGCCCCCACAGCTTCACGCCGAGCCAGATCGTACGCTTTTCCAGCGGGCGCCACTGCCCGTCGTAACGATACGCATCCCCGGCGTCGTTCAGCACCAGTTTGTAGACGTCGATCAGATCGGGCCGATTGACCGTGTTGGTCCATCCGAGCGTTTCGTTGTGGCCGAGCAGGGGATAGGGGGCACCGGGGAATGTCGCGCCGGAAAAATGCCAGCCCTGTTTCGACTGAACGGACAGTTCATACCACGTTGCCTGCCCGGCCCAGGGTTGATGCGAGTTTGACACCATCCGCGTCGCGCCGTCACTCGACTTGGCCGGCCCGACAACGAACGCGTTCGAGCCGTTGGGCCTCTCGCCCGATCCGCTCGGTGCCGCGCCGATCGCCGTCGCTTCTGCTGGCGCCTGTTCGGCCGGCAGCGGCTTGCCCTCGATGAGCGCGCCCAGGGTCGCATCCAGGCCAAAAAAGAACGGCGAACGCAGGACGAACCCTGTAGCGATGTCTCGTCCGTTGACCGGAAACAGTCGCGACAATCGCACTTCGGCGGGATGCCGCGCGGCATAAAGGTTCAGCCCTGATGCATAGCCGTCAAGCAGCGCGCGGACGTCTGCCGGCTGCTTCATATAGTCGCGATCGACGGTGGCACGGGCATTCACGAACGCGAGCGCATAGTCGAGCTTCGCGCCCTCCGCGCCCAGCATGGCACCGGCGCGCCCACGGGTCACTGCCAACACTTCCTGCAGTGTCGCGAAATCGTCCTCGGCGTGCGCAAACGCGATGCCGTATGCAACATCGGCGTCGGTGTTGCCGAACAGATGCGGCACGCCCCAGCGGTCGCGGGCGATCGTCACGTTATAGGCGCGTTTCGGCGGCGCTTCGGCGGGCGCGGCGATCAGCGGCTCCCACACGGCTAGGCCGATCGCCGACAGAACAATGACCACCAGCGCGCCCAGCGCCACCTTTCTCGGCAAATCCAGCTCCCACCGTTCGATCGGGTCGCCGCCCGTCGTATATGTGTTTACATGTCAGGCGGGGGCGATCACGTCGAGGGTGATCTCGCGGCTCGCTTCGCCCGGCACCGGTCCGAGCAGAATTTCACACTGTCCCAGTCGCGTGCCCATTTCTTGCGCCAGGCGAACGGTCGTCCGCAACAAAGGCACACCTTGGTTGGCAGGGTCAGCTTCTTGTGTGGCATGCCGGCCAAACGTTTCAGGTGCACGATCGTGCCAGCATCGTGGCGAGCACGTCCGAAACGGGCCTCGAACGTCTCGCGTTCGCGGAGCGCCAACGTCCGATTGCAATACGTTAACCTGATGAAGCTACGGCGGCGTATCCGCAGTGCCGAGCGCCAATATCTGATGCTTCACGAGATCTCACTATCGCAACTCCGTGTGGGAATGTTTGTCGCGAGCTTCAACTGTTCATGGTTCAGCGTGCCGTTCTGGCGGAAAAGCCTTCTGATAAATGATCAGGCGACGATCGAACGGATCGCTTTGAGCGGTATCGAAACACTGACGATTGACGACAGCCGCGGCGTCGGGCCAACGGCTTTTGTCGAAAGCACGGACGCGCCGTCGGCTGCGCATCAGGCGGAAATCGTTCAGGCCGGGCATCGCGAGCCGGCGCTCGAACGTCGGAAGCGGCCGCGGACCCCCGGCAAGATCACCGAACTCGATCGCGCGCGCCAGACGGTGCAGCGCAGCAAGGCGGCGGTGATCGACATGTTCATGCATGCCCGCCTCGGCCGGGCGGTCGAGGTTGCCGCGCTGGAGCCGCTGGTCGATGAGATCGCGGCATCGGTCGCGCGGGACAGTACGGCGATCATCAGCGTGACGAGGCTTAAGAGCAAGAACGAATACACTTATCTGCATTCGGTGGCGGTCTGCGCGCTGATGATGAACCTTGCGCGGCAGATCGGGATGACGACCGAGGAAATCCGGCAGGCGGGGCTGGCGGGCATGCTCCATGATATCGGGAAGACCGGTATCTCCGAGGCGCTGCTGGAAAAGCCCGGCGCGCTGAGCGACGATGAGCGCCGCGCCGTCCAGTCGCATCCCGAAATCGGCCATGCGCTATTGTGTCGCAGCGAAAACGTTGGTGCCGTCGCGCTGGATGTGTGCCTGCATCATCATGAGCGGATCGATGGGCGCGGCTATCCCTATGGCTTCTCCGGAGACCAACTGAGCATTTTTGCGCGGATGGGGGCGATCTGCGACGTCTATGACGCGGTAACCTCTGTCCGACCGTACAAGATGCCGTGGTCGCCCAGTGATGCGCTGGCGCGAATGATCGCGTGGGAAGGGCATTTCGATCCGCGACTGCTCCGCGCGTTCATCACGAGTCTCGGCATTTTCCCGATCGGTGGGCTGGTGCGGCTGCGTTCGAACCAGCTGGCGATCGTGACGCGCGAAGACCCCGACAATCCCACCACGCCCCTCGTCCGCGCGTTCTACGATGTCGAACGCGGCTGCACGGTGACGATCGCGGATGTGGCGACCGGCCGGGGCGGTGACCCGATCGTGCAGGGCGAGAACGGCGAACACTGGTTCGGCGATGAATGGCCGGCTGTTGCAGCGCGCGTGCGGGAGGCGGAGGCGCCGATCATCCCGCGGCTCGCCAGCGCGACCGGTCCCAGCCGCTCGTTCGGTGCAAGCCGTCGGCTCTGGTGATGCTGCGTCCGGCGAAGTTTCGCAGCGCGTACGCCAGCGCCGATCGTCGCGCGTGATTTGTGGTTTCGGCCCGATCGCCGAAGGCCGGGCTGACTATCGCTGAACCGGCCTCACGCCGTGGCATTCTAACCTCGTCACAATTCGATCGCATCTAGCTGAACTACGCTTGAGGGTGACGGGTCGCATTCCGCGATCGGCAACTGCGTCGAAACTTTTCCAACCCGAATGAAGTACGCCAGCGTCTGTGGGCGGATGGCGGCGTCTCTCGCAATCGCGGCGCGAGTGCGCTCACCCGCCACGATCTCGTTGGTAAGAAAGGCGAAAAGCTCTTCCTGAGTAGGAAAGCGCCCAGAGAATCCGTTGAAAGTCTCTCGACGATGCCGCTTCTGGTCGGCGTTCCAAAGGCGGACCCGCTCTTTCCGATCAAGTGAGGTCGTAGGAGCAAGCGTGCAGGGCTCGCCGAGACTACGCCCGATTTTCGCCTTAAGTGCCTCAAGCTTCATACTCACTCCGCTCCTTCGCCCAAGCAGCCTGTAGCTCAATTGCTGAGAATTCGATCAGGGCGAGATCCTCAAGTGGGTGATAGCGTTCAAAACTGCTTTCGGTCGCTGACAGCTCGATGACATCAACATTTTTGCTATGCTCAAGATGGAACATGGCCGACGCGAGATCATCGTGATTTACTTCGTAAGCCTCCACCTCACCGTCAACATGATGGATAACGGTGTTCCTGAGCAGTTCGCCGAGGGTGTAAGGATCGTTTGTGAAACCTGCTTGCTCAATGACCTCCAAGGCCGATTCCTGGAGAGCTTTTGGGTGATCTGAAAAGACGTCCTCACCACCCTCTTCCTGATCGACCCAGTCTGCTAATGCTCTGTAGATTTCGATGGGCCGCCCTGCCGTGTCGAGTGCGTCCGAGAAGTGGAAGTCCTCAGGAAACTCATCGGCTTCGTCCACCAACCAGATACGCCGCATTTGCTTAGGACGAAACGCGAGGATTCGGTTGTTCATCGCCTCAAACGTGACCCAATCGGGAAGCCGCTCGCCGCTCGCAATCCGTGCTCTTAGGCGCTCCGCTTGCTCAGCCGTTACGGGAAATCCGATCGTCTTCGTACCGCCGCGGGGACGCAAGCCTACATCGCCCCAATATCGCATCGTGTCTCTTCCAGACGGCCGCTGACGCATGTTTCCTGCGGGCAATTCACGTGCGAGGATATAATCGAATGTTGCCCCAAATAGCTCGGCCATCTTCCCAAGCATCGCATGTGGCGGGTTGCTCTTCCCATTTTCCCAACGAGCATAAGTTTGTTGATTTGTACCCAATTCTGCAGCGACATCCGCTTGGGTACGCCCGGTCTTGAGCCGTAATTCTTTCAAACGAATCATGAAGCCTCCTCTCAAAGGCTTCAATAAATACTCATATTGTGAGTTGCAATACTCATATTTTGTGACATCGCATTTTGATGGTTAACGCTAGGACGGATCGACATTCATCGTAGCCATATCATGGCGGCGGCGAGGTGTATGAAGCCTGCGAAGTGGGCGGTGCGTCGGTCATAGCGCGTGGCGAAGCGCCGGAAGTGCTTGAGGCGGGCAAAACATCGCTCGATGCAGTTGCGGTGTTTGTAGATGGTGGCGTTGTGAGGGATGGCGACCTTGCGGTGGCGGTTCGATGGGATGACCGCTTCAGCCCCCATGTCGGCGATGATGGCCCGTAAGGCATTGCTGTCATAGGCTTTGTCGGCGAGTACGGCGCCGCCCTCCTGGCCGTGGAGCAGGGCCGGCGCCTGGGTGATATCTCCGGTCTGGCCGGGCGTGACGATGAAGCGCAGCGGCCGGCCGAGCGCGTCCGCCAGCATGTGGACCTTGGTGGTCAGTCCGCCTCGGGAACGCCCCAGCGCCTGATCGCACGCCCCCCTTTTCCAGTCGCCGCCTGCTGGTGCGCCCGAACGATGGTACTGTCGATCATCAGATATTGGTTATTCCGGTCGATCGTCAGCGCTGCGAACACCCGCTCCCAGACACCGGCATGGCACCAGCGACTGAAGCGGCGATGCACGGTCTTCCACTTGCCGTAGCGCTCCGGCAGGTCGCTCCAATGCGCCCCAGACCGCAGCACCCACAAACATCCGTTCACGAACAAGCGGTTATCGGATCCAGTTCGCCCCGGATCCGTCGCCTTGCCCGGCAACAGCAGCGCGATCCTCGACCACTGTGCATCATTCAGTTCATACCGCTTGGCCACCATCATCCGCTCCGCGTCTCAACACGGATACCTATGAATCAGCGATCACTCCCCTTGGGAATCCTGAATGTCGATCCGTCCTAGCGTTGTTTACTGCGTTACCTGCCAGTCGTCATCGCGTCCGCCATTGGCGACGGAGGGGGACTAGATCCAGAAACCAAGCCGAGTTGAACCAGCATTCGGCGGCACCAGCCTCCGTGTACTCGCGGAACGCCATGCCTCGTGAGTTCGCTGTAAACCGCGCGGTGGTGACTCCCGGTGTACGCCGCGACTTCACGGACAAAGGCCATCTCACCGGCCAAGCGGCGCAAGCCATCCCGACAGACCCCCTTGCCAGGGCCATAGCGAACGATTGCGAGCCCAGCGGAATTGACGGCAGCGACAGCCTCCGGGAAGCTCGACCCGAGAACTTCAGCAGCGTCGCGCAGCGCAATATGCGTGACCCCCACGCCGCTGCCGGAATACCATGCGCGACCGCGCTGAAAGGTCGAAACAACTGCAGGGTCGACCATGATCCGCCGGACTGCGAGGTCGCCTTGGGGCAAATAGTAACGGGCGCCATATCGTAGCAGCGCACCGATTGCCGCTCCCCAAGGCTTTTCCCCCGGAAATGCCGCCAAGACCTTTTCGAGGCGATCCGCAGTCGAAGGAGGACTCGCCTGCAACGCGCCCTTGCGGAGCCGATCCACAAGCGCCTCCACAGATTGTTTGACAACCTGATGTCCCCGAAGCGCATGAACGCGAGGATCGTCGACAGCTTCGATGTAGCCAGCCTTAGCGATTTGATCGACCGCGTAGACCGGCACATCCAGTGCGGCGCCGGCTGCCCCAGCCGTCATGCAGTCACGAAGCAAGTTCACTAATTCATCGATGTCTTTCGAGTGATACCGAGCTCTCGTGCGTTGTTCGCTCGGGAGCTTGTCGTACCGGACGACGCCCGCGTCCCTCAGATGTTTGAGCTCACGGGAGCTTATGTTCAGCAGGCGGCTGACCTGCGTGGTTGTATAATAGGGCGCTTCTCCCGTCGCGAACACGTCTGCGGTCCGGCCGTCGAGGGTGCTGAGCGCGATACTAAAGAGTTCCGCACCTTCGGATGTCCGCCCGGTCAACCAGCGCAGGTCGTTCCGCAATGCGTCGTACGCCACGAGGTCATCAGCCATCGCGTCGGTCAGCGCACTGACCTCCGTGCGAATAGAGTGAGGCCAACCCCTGAGCATTCTGGCACCGGCGCAAATAACCTGCGCAACGACGGTGGGTGGTTGCTCGATCAACTTGTGGATCGCGAACCAGCTTCGTTGGCTGGAGAACACGATTCCGGCCCGCAGGAGCGTCGCGAGTAAGGTCGTTCGGGAAAACCTCTGAATGCAGGATGGAAGCGCCTTGATAGCTTCCGCTCCGACATCCTCTTGATGCGACATCAAATTGGCTGCCTGCCGGTAGTCATCCGCCAGCGCGGCCGCTAAGGATGCCGAGCCAGACGGCGCGATCAGCGCTCCGCAATGATCGCAGTTACCGATGCCTCTCGCATAACGCCATTGAAGCGGCCCGCAGCTCGGGCAGGCATCGACGAGAAGTTCCAACGACTCCGGGCAGTATGGCAACAGCCGGTTGAGCCATGCCGCTCGATGATGCGGCTGTTTCATGAGAGAAAGCGGTCCAACCCGGCGGCGACGAAGCTCGATAACCTTTCGGGGTACGACGACGTCTGCAAGCGCAAGCATGTTGCGCGTCATCGGCGTATAGCCGTGTGACGATAGTTGCGCGGCATTCACCTTCATGATTGTAGCCACAGCGTCGAGTACCTGGGGCCTTGCAACCTGAACTTGCCCGGGATCGAAAACGCGAACCCCGCCGTTGGAGAGGACCTGTTTGATCGACCGCACGCGGGAGTCGTGACAAGCGGCTGCCAACGCGCCGCAAAGGCTTTCGTCCGCCGCAGGCTTGTAGGGAAATCGCAACTGACGTGGACGATTAGTCATCCAATCCGCGCTCCCGTGCTGTTCTCGGAACTGGCACCGGGAACAATCGAAAACGGGTCGTGCATGACCCAATTCAACTTCATCGCGAACTGGCGCGTCGCTACGCTGAGATCGTGCCGCTCAACAACGGGTGAGCCCCGCCACAGCGCATGCAAGGTGGCTTCGCAAACTACGCGACACACCCTTCCGATATGGCCGCCGCTAGCGACAGCGAGCTGAGTCCTGATCCCGGGGCCGTCTAAACGTGCGACTGCATCAACGATGCCCGCCTCAGCCATCGACTGGTCAAGTCGTTTGCAGAAGCGCAGGAAATGGACGCGGTCCTCCTCATTATTGCGCACGTCCAAGGGCTTCAGCGTGAGGGGTGTTCCGAGCCGCGAAGCAAACTTCGGATTCTTGTTAAAGAAGACCTCGGAATCCTCATCGCCAACCAGAATGAGTGGTAGAACACCACGGTTGAGGAACGTCTTGAAGCGATCGGTGACCTGCCGCGCGTCAGTGGTCTTCCGATCCAAATGCTGAACCTCGTCGCAGACCAACCCCTCGACCTCAAGCTTCCGACTGAGATGCTGGACGCGCTCTTCCAGTTCGTCGAGCTTGGCTGGGCTATCCCAATGGTCATCACCGAGCTGCAGAAGGATGCGCCGGTAGAAGGCAGATACCGACGTCGTTTTGTCCAGCTCCAACACGACGATTTGGTACGGATTGGGCGGCAGACCCGCGGCTGCACGACGCAATGCCGCGGTCGCGACCAGGTGCTCGATCATGCGGGACTTCCCGGCGTTCGAGTGCTCAGACAACCGCCGTCCATCGATTGGACCACCGAGCAGAGGTTGCATCGACGCGAGGTAGGTGAGCAACTGCTCAACGACGAGTGTCTGCGGTCCGTGCTCAACGTAGTTGGCCTTAAAAAACGGCAAGACCCGCGCCACCCGTTCGGAGCGAGCGCGATGTGCGTAGTCTGGCTTCAGGTCGCCATGAGTCGGAGCTGGTTGATCGCCAAGCGGATCACTAGGTCGACGGCTGGGGGCGCTCACGTTCAGTCCCTCAGCCCGAGCTGATCGTCATCGGCGTCCCAATCGATCCCGCCGTCGAGATCCTCTTCTTCCAGCTGCTCAAGCATGAGCTGGTTGGTCCGGGGTGCAGGCTCCAAGCCGCCCCAATCAAACGGAGATTCTGGCAGCTTGGACTTGGCCCTTGACGACGGTTCCGGCCTGCCTTTCGTTTCCCGCTTCTGCGACGGACCAAGAGGAACGTCCACGCGCTCGGCCCCAGCGACTGCGGTTTCTAACAGCAGGTCGTCGAAGTTAGTCAGGTCCGGGTCGTCCTGAATGTTGCGCGCCTTCGACCTGATCTCGGCCATTTCGAGAATAGAGCTGGCCGTCTTTGCAAACCGGAACGGCTGGGTGTGCATGTCGCGCCACGCACGCTTAAGATTATCCCCCCGGTGCCGCGCCTTCTCTTCGCTCGTCTGCGCGCCCGTCGCGCCTGAGGAAGCGCACCTCTGGTGAAATTTATGCTCTGCCCGGCTCAAGAAGGCGGTGTAATCGGGGTCGTCTGACCAGAGCGGTACGAACTGATTGGCGTGTTCGTCGAGAACCTCGATGGAATCCAGGTTCCAATCGTACACCCGGATATGCACGTCGCACTTCGCCGTGCCTTCGAGCCGCTGGCGAAATGCCTGCGACGACAAGTTGTTCGACAGGACCTGCGTAATGCCGTCCCGGTTCCAGCGATACAGAATACCGTCGAAGGTCACGCCGTCCGTGGTCAGGATACCCTGTACTGCCCGTGCCAAGTGCCGCTTGATTTCGCCCGGCGGCGTGAAGCGGATCTTGCCCTCGTGCATAATGTATTCGAGCATGACGTCGTTCGGGGATCGGCCGCCCAAAGCGCTGTGGCCCATGGCTGTTCCCCGTCAGCGCCAATGGCACAGATTTGAGGTTGTGAATTAAGGAGTGTTGGGGCTTCGTCGTAGTGACGAAGGAACGAAGATGAAGCCCCAACACTCCTTGAAAAAATCGCCTGCCAAGGCCCCTGCTGAGCGTGTGGTGAAGGACATCCGGCGGCAGACCCGGCGGCATTTTTCGGCCGAAGACAAGATCCGCATTGTGCTCGATGGGCTGCGTGGCGAAGACAGCATTGCCGAACTATGCCGCAAGGAAGGCATTGCCCAGAGCCTGTATTACACCTGGTCGAAGGAGTTCATGGAAGCGGGCAAGCGGCGCCTGGCGGGTGACACGGCTCGTGCCGCGACCAGCGGCGAGGTGCAGGACCTGCGCCGCGAAGCCCGTGCCCTGAAGGAATGCGTGGCCGACCTGACGCTCGAAAACCGTCTGCTCAAAAAAAGCATGATCGCGGATGGGGGCGACGACGAATGAGATATCCCGCATCCGAGAAGCTCGAGATCATCCGGATCGTCGAGCAGTCGCATCTGCCGGCGAAGCTCACCCTCGACAAGCTGGGGATCGCACGCCGGACGTTCTACCGCTGGTACGACCGGTTCCTCGAAGGCGGACCGGAGGCGTTGGAAGATCGGCCATCGGCACCGAGCCGCGTGTGGAACCGGATCCCGCCTGACATCCATGATCAGATCATCGAACTGGCACTGGAGCAGTCCGAGCTGAGCCCACGGGAGCTGGCGGTGCGCTTTACCGACGAAAGGCGTTACTTCGTGTCGGAAGCCACGGTTTACCGCCTTCTGAAGGCCCATGTGTTGATTTCCGCTGAGAGTTGACCCGGGATTTTCATCGAGAAGTGACCCGGGTTGAAGATATGTCCCGCGATGCGGGTGATGGGTCAAGCTGGCGATTTTTCCTTTCGTGGTTTGGGCGCCGCGGCGGCGGTGCTGGCTCTGAAGCGGAAGCTGTCGTTTCCGGTCTCCAGGATGTGGCAGTGGTGCGTGAGCCGATCGAGCAGCGCGGTCGTCATCTTGGCATCGCCGAACACGCCGGCCCACTCGCTGAAGCTGAGGTTGGTGGTGATGACGACGCTGGTGCGCTCGTAGAGTTTGCTGAGCAGGTGGAACAGCAATGCCCCGCCTGACGAGCTGAACGGCAGGTAGCCGAGCTCATCGAGGATCACGAGGTCGAGACGCAGCAGCCGATCGGCCAGCTGGCCGGCCCTGTTCATGGCCTTTTCCTGCTCGAGCGCGTTGACCAGGTCAACGGTGGCGAAGAAGCGGACCTTCTTGCGATGATGCTCGACCGCCTGGATGCCGAGCGCGGTGGCGATGTGGGTCTTGCCGGTGCCCGGCCCGCCGATCAGCACGACGTTGTGGGCGCCGTCGATGAACTCGCCGCGGTGCAGCTGGCGAACCATGGCTTCATTGATCTCGCTGGAAGCGAAGTCGAAGCCGGCGAGGTCCTTGTAGGCCGGGAAGCGGGCGGCCTTGATCTGGTAGGCGATCGAGCGGACCTCGCGCTCGGCGACCTCGGCCTTGAGCAGCTGTGACAGGATCGGCACCGCGGTATCGAAGGCCGGCGCCCCCTGTTCGACGAGTTCGCTGACGGCTTGGGCCATGCCGTACATC
Source organism: Sphingomonas sp. TX0543 (assembly GCF_048565505.1). Taxonomy (NCBI): domain Bacteria; kingdom Pseudomonadati; phylum Pseudomonadota; class Alphaproteobacteria; order Sphingomonadales; family Sphingomonadaceae; genus Sphingomonas; species Sphingomonas sp. TX0543. Next base: position 2,745,314 of record NZ_JBLZUS010000002.1, on the reverse strand, counting down.
TTCAGACCGCGAAGCATGACCACGACGGCGGCGCTGGCAGGATCATGACGCACGGGCGGTCTCCTTGTTGCGGAGCGCGTCGTAGCGCTCGACGTTAGCCCTGGGCTCGCGGACCAGGCTCAGCGCCTGTGGGGCGTCGATTCTCGGCGGGGTGCCAGCTTTGCCGTCGGTCAGCCGGTGCAGGATGTTGAGGATGTGGGTCTTGGCCGGAACGCCGGCTTCGAGCGCCAGCTCGACGGCGCAAAGCACCGCCTGCTCGTCGTGCTGCAGGACGAGGGCGAGGATCTCGACCATCTCCCGGTCGCCGCCGGGGCGCTTGAGAAGATGGCCCTGCAGCCGCCGGAACGCATCAGGCAGCTCGGCGAAGGGCGCGCCATTGCGCAGGGCGCCAGGCTTGCGCTGGATCACCGCCAGATAGTGCCGCCAGTCATAGACCGTCCGCCCCGGCAGGTGGTGCGAGCGTTCAATGATCCGGTCATGCTCGCACAGGATCTGGCCTTCGGCGGCGATGACGATTCGGTCAGGGTAGACGCGTAGGCTGACCGGCCGGTTGGCGAAGGATGCCGGCACGCTGTAGCGGTTGCGCTCGAAGTGCACGAGGCAGGTCGGCGAGACCCGCTTGGCGTGCTCGACGAAGCCGTCGAAGGTCCGCCCCAACGGCATCTGTCAGTGGGCGTGTAATTCTCCGCGGATGTGGGCTTTGAAAATTCCCTGATTGTTGGGCCTGGTTGCCCAATGAGCCGGGGTTAACCCCGGCTCATTGGGCAACGCCAAAATCGGCGCGATGACCTCCTGCGGGAGGCGGCGCTGATGATCCGACTTGGAGAAGCCATGATGATACTGGAGTTGCACCGGCAGGGGCTGTCGGTGACGGCGATCGCCCGCCGGACGGGCCGTGATCCCAAGACCGTTCGCAAATACATCGAGCGCGGCGTCGAGGTGCCGGTTTACGGCCCCCGCAAGGCCGGGCGGCCGAGCAAGATCGCGCCCTACATGGAGTTCCTGCGCGAGCGCGTGACGGCGTTCCCCGAGCTGACGGCCTCGCGCCTCACGCGCGAGATCAGGGAGATGGGCTATGCCGGCGCGTACACCGCGGTGAAGCGCTACCTGGCAGCAATCCGGCCCGACCATGATCCCAAGCCTTACGAGGTTCGCTTCGAGACCAAGGCCGGCGTGCAGGCCCAGGTCGACTTCGCCCGGTTCGTCGTCGAGTTCACCGACGAGCCGGGCGTGGTGCGCATCGTCTGGCTGTTCAGCCTGGTGCTGGGCTACTCGCGCCTCGTGTTCGCCCGCTATGTGCTGCATCAGGACCTGCAGACGCTGCTGCGCTGTCACATGCAGGCGTTCGAGGCGATCGATGGCGTGCCGATCGAGATCCTCTATGACCGGATGAAGACCGCGGTCACCGGCGAGGACGACCAGGGCCACATCGTCTACAACACCTCGCTGCTGGCGCTGGCGAAGCACTACCGGTTCCAGCCCCGGGCGTGCCGGCCCTATCGCGCCAAGACGAAGGGGAAAGTTGAGCGGCCGTTCCGCTACATCCGCGAGGACTTCTTCCTGGGCCGATCCTTCCGCAACATGGAGGACCTCAACGCCCAGCTCGTCGAGTGGCTCGACACGGTGGCCAATGTCCGGGTGCACGGCACGACGCAGCGCGTGGTGGCCGAGGCCTTCGCCGAGGAGCAGGGAGAACTGCAGCGGCTGCCCGAACACCGCTTCAACGCCGTGCTGAAGCTCGAGCGGCGGGTTACCCATGACGGCTTTGTGGCGGTCGGCGGCAACTTCTACAGCGTGCCTGACCGCACGCGCCGCATCGTCGAGGTCGAGCAGCTACCGGACGTAGTCCGGGTAATCGATCGCGGCGTTGTGGTTGCTGAGCACCCTGTGCTCGAAGGACGCCTCCAGTATCGCATCGACCGGCGTCATCGCACCGGAAGGCCTCAATCACGGCCACAGGAACGGCGCACGACGATGATCGGCCGGCTCGGTGACCATGTGCCGCTGCGCTCGCTGGCGGTTTATGAAGCCATTGGCGCGAGCCTGGCGATGGAAGGACGGCCATGAACGGCGCGGCACCATCCTCGCGCGTCGACTCGATCCGCCGCAGCCTGGTCAGCCTCAAGATGCCGCGGGCGCTTGAGATCCTCGACGCGACCTTGCGACGCATCGAGCAGGGCCAGATCGACGGCATCGAGGCGCTCGACGATCTGCTCGGCGAGGAGCTGTCTCTGCGCGAGAACCGCCGAATCAAGGCGGCCCTGCGCATGGCGCGGCTGCCCGTCGTCAAGACGCTCGCCGGCTACGACTTCTCGTTCCAGCCCTCGCTCGACCGCAACCGCATCCTGGCGCTCGCCGGCCTCGACTTCATCGAGCGCGCCGAGGTCGTCCATCTGCTGGGCCCGCCCGGCACCGGGAAAAGCCACATCGCGACCGCGCTGGCGGTCGAGGCCGTGCGCGCCGGCAAGGCGGTCTACTTCATCCCGCTGGCTGATCTGATCGCCCAGCTCGCCAAGGCCGAGCGCGAGGGCACGCTTCGCGAGAAGATCCGCTTCCTCACCAGAGCGTCGCTGCTCGTCGTCGACGAGATCGGTTACCTGCCGGTCACACCCGGCGGCGCGAACCTGTTCTTCCAGCTGGTCAACGCCCGCTACGAAAAGGGCGCCATGATCCTCACCTCTAACCGCGGCTTCGCCGAATGGGGCGAGGTCTTCGGCGATGCCGTCGTGGCGACGGCGCTGCTCGACAGGCTGCTGCACCACGCCGTCGTCATCCAGATCGAGGGCTCCAGCTACAGGATGCGCGAGCACGCCGCGCTGGTGCCCGAAAACGTCCGCGCCGGCGTCACGTTCAATCCACCGCCAAAGCGTCGCGGCCGCCCGCCAACGAAAGGAAAACCCGATCCCGAATACGGCTGATCACCGCATAGCTCAAACCGCCAGCATAGGGAATTTTAAGCGCCCACATCTGCGGAAAGTTCGGGGCCCTTTGACAGCATCAGGCTGACTACCTCGTCGGCCCAGGCATCGCCGATCGTGCCGGGCAGGACGCCATGCTGGATCTGGCCCCATTGCTCGATGCAGCGCTGTTCGAGCCAGGCGTTGAGTGCCGCCAGATCGGGGAAGCTGGGCAGCGGCTGCCACAGTCGGCGCCGGGCATCCTGGACATTCTTCTCAACCTGTCCCTTCTCCCAACCGGCGGCCGGGTTGCAGAAATCCGGCTCGAACAGGTAGTGGCTGGCCATCGCCGCGAACCGGGCATTAACCTGCCGGACCTTGCCGGCACCGATCCGGTCGACCGCGGTCTTCATGTTGTCGAAGATCCCGCGCCGGGGGACGCCGCCGAGAACCCGGAACGCCTGGGTCAGCGCATCGAACAGCATCTCGTGGGTCTGGAGCAGATAGGCTCTGACGATGAACGCCCGGCTGTGCGACAGCTTGCTGTGCGCCACCTGCAGCTTGGTCCGCTCGCCGGCAATGATCGCCCAGTCCTCGCTCCAGTCGAACTGGAACGCCTCGCCCGGCGCGAACGCCAGCGGGACGAAAGTACCGCGGCCGCTGGTCTGGGCATCACGCTGCCGCTCGGCCTTCCAGGTGCGAACGAAGGCCGCGACGCGGTTGTAGGATCCGTCATAGCCCAGCACGACCAGATCGGCGTGCATCTGCCTGGCGGTGCGCCGCTGCTTACGCGACCGGCCCGCCTCGATCCGTAGCCATGCCGACAGCTTCTCGGCGAACGGGTCCAGCTTGCTTGGCCGCTCGGGAACCTTGAACTTCGGCTCTACCGTGCCGGCGCGCAGGTACTTGCGGATCGTGTTGCGCGACAATCCGGTGCGTCGCTCAATCTCCCGGATCGGCATCCCTTCGCGGAAATGCCAGCGCCGGATTACGCTCAATAACGCCATGTCGATCACTCCTTGATCCCCCGACGCAAATGCCAGGGGGAAGCTCAGAACATGGGTCACTTCTCAGTGGAAACTTTGGACCTTCCCGGGTCAGCTCTCAGCGGAAATCAACACCTTGCCGCCAAAAGGCGGGTTCGTGAGGATCACATCGACGCGGTCTTTCTGCGCCCAACTGATGTAGGGCCGGGCCAGCGTGTTGTCGTGCCGCACAAAGCTGGGATCTTCCACTCCGTGCAGCAGCATGTTGGTGACGCAGAGCATGTGCGGCAGCGGCTTCTTTTCCACCGCGCGGAAGGACGCCTGCATCAGCGCCTCGTCCTCCGGCCGCTTCACATAGCGTTCGCGCATGTGCTTCATCGCGCAAGTGAGGAACCCGCCAGTGCCGCAGGAGGGATCGAAGATGATCTCGCCCGGCTTGGGATCGATGCGGTCCACCATGAAGGCCGTGACCGCACGGGGGGTGTAGTATTCGCCGGCGTTTCCAGCCGATTGCAGGTCGTTGAGCAACTGCTCGTAAACGTCGCCGAAGTGCTGGCGCTCGGTGAGGTTGTTGAAATCGATATCGTTGATCTTGTTGACCACCTGCCGGAGGAGCTGGCCGGATTTCATGTAGTTGTAAGCGTCCTCGAACACGTCGCGCACCACGCGGCGGCGATCACCCGGCTGGCCGGTGGGCTTGAGGCCCTTCATCGCCGGGAACAGCTCTTCGTTGACAAAGGCGAGCAGCGCCTCGCCGGTCAGGCCTTCGGGATCGGCAGCCCAGCTGCGCCACTGGAATTGCGGTGGAACGGGCGACTGATAGCCGTCGCGCATCAGCTCCAATTCCTGATCCTGATCGTCGATGATCTTCAGGAAAAACAACCAGCACAGCTGGCTAATGCGCTGCGCGTCACCATCGACGCCGCTGTCCTTGCGCATGATGTCCTGAATGGATTTGACGAGGGTACGGACTGACATAAGTTCAAGCGACTTCCTGATAGAGCTCGTCTTGCAGGGCGTGGACGGCTTCTTCAAACCCGGCCCTGCCGCCGAATGCCTTGATCAGCTCGACCGGGGTGCCCAGCGTGTTCAGCGGCGGGATACGAAGCACGTTGGTGTCGTCAAGATTCAGCATGCCTTCGTCGGCATACTTGTCGAGCAGGGCGCGCAGCACGGCACGGGCCTGCTCGCCGTACTTGGAGAAAACGTCTCGCTTCTGGACGTTGGTAGCGCGCTCGCGGCGGGTGAGCGGCTTGCGGTCGAATGCGACGTGGCAGATCAAATCGAAGGGATCGAGATCCTTGCCGAGTTCATCGGCGATCACATCGAGGGCAAGGCCTTCGGCGGCTAGCTCATCGACCAGGACCTGCTTGCGGTCAGCGTGGTTCCAACGGTTCAAGAATTCGTCGAGGCTTGCGAAGTGCTTGCGCAGTGCCCGCTTCGTGAAATCGCGAAGGCTTTCGGTGACGAGCTTGCCGCTCTCGTCGAGGTATTCCACGCGCTCGGCTATGATCTTGGCACCAATTCCGTCGACGTAGATCTTCCCGCGCCTGATTCCGCCATCATTGATGGTAATGTCCGGCCGATCGCCGCCGTCGATGATGGTCTCGTCTTCGCGTGATTCCTCTTCGTCATCGCCGCTGGGATCGCTCGTCGTGTCTTCGTCATCGGGCGGGAAGACGGAATCATCGTCGCTGGGCTCGTAGATTTGCACCGGCTCGCCATCGAAATCAGGGTCGGCGAAGTGGTTGGTCGCGCCGCGAAAATCCATGAGCGTGAAGAAGAACTTGCGGGTATCCTCATGAACGCGGGTCCCCCGCCCGACGATCTGCTTGAACTCGGTCATCGAGCCAACTTCCCGGTCCAGCACGATCAGCCGGCAGGTCTGCGCATCCACGCCGGTGGAGAGCAAGCGCGAAGTGGTGACCAGCACCGGATAGCGGCTTTCGGGATCAATGAAATTGCCGAGCTGCGCTTGTCCTTCCGGATCGTTTCCGGTGATCCGCATGACGTAGCGGGAGTTTTCCGCGACCAGATCGGAGTTCTCGTTGACCAAGGCTTGCCGCATGCGGGCGGCGTGTTCCTGATCGACGCAGAAGACGATCGTCTTCTGATACGGGTCACCGCTTTCCTTCAGGAACTCCGTGACCTTGCGAGCGATGAGCTTGGTCCGGTCATCCAGCACCAAGGTCCGGTCGAAATCACGCGCGTTGTAGATACGGTCCTCGACTTCGTTACCTTCGCGATCGAGTTGACCCGCCTGCGGTCGATAGCCTTCGATGTCGCGGTCAACGTGAACCTTGATAACCTTGTAGGGCGCGAGGAAGCCGTCCCGAATGCCTTGCTTGAGCGTGTAGCTGTAAACTGGCTTGCCGAAGTAGTGGATGTTGGACGCGTACTGGGTTTCCTTGGGCGTTGCGGTAAGGCCGATCTGCGTCGCGTCGGAAAAGTGCTCTAGGATCTCGCGCCATGCGCTGTCCTCGGCCGCGCTGCCGCGATGGCATTCGTCGATCACGATCAGATCGAAGAAGCCGGGCGAGAATTCCTTGAACAGCTTCTGCCGTTCCTCAGGCCCTGTGATCGACTGGTAGAGACTGAGGTAAATTTCATAGGCCGTATCGACCCGGCGCTTCTTGTCCATGGCAAGCGTCAGCTCGATCTTGCTGCCGTCGTCGCGCTCGATCGTCTTGGAGTTGGCTGACAGCTTGGCCATGGCGGGGCCGAAGGGCCGGAAGTCATTGACCATGGTCTGGTCGACCAGAACATTGCGGTCCGCGAGGAAAAGCACGCGCTTCTTGTGCCCGCCCTTCCAGAGGCGCCATATGATCTGGAACGCTGTGTAGGTTTTGCCGGTTCCGGTCGCCATAACGAGCAGAACTCGGTTCTGCCCCTTCGCGATCGCTTCGATCGCGGCGTTTATGGCGTTGACCTGATAGTAGCGCGGCTGTTTCCCGCTGCCGTCATCATAATAATCTTCGAGGGCGATTTCCTCGCCCGCTGGCGTTAATCCCTTCCACTCCGCGTAGCGTCGCCACAGCTCATTTGGCGACGGGAATTCATCCAGAGCAAGCGTAGTTTCGCGGGTGTCGCCCGTGCCCGTCCGGTCGTGAAAAACGAATCCATCTCCGTTCGATGCGAATACGAACGGGATGTCGAGGGTCTCGGCGTATTCCAGGGCTTGCTGGATGCCGGCGCCTACCGGCTGCGCATTGTCCTTCGCCTCGATGATTGCGAGCGGGATGTTGGGTTTATAATAGAGGACATAGTCGGCCCGCTTGCATTCGCCACGAGAGACCAATTTACCGCGGACGATGATGCGGCCTTTGGTGAAATTCACCTCTTCCCGAATCTGAGTCATTTCGTCCCAGCCTGCCTGTTTCACAGCCGGCGAGATGAACTTCGTGCAAATATCGCGTTCGCTGAGCGCGTGTTTGTCTAACATGGAGCCCCACCTTGTGAGGCAGACCATAGGGTTCCTTCGAAAAATCGCTAGAGCACCTGCAGAAGACAACGCCCTATGGGCGGGCTCGTGCCAGATCAGTGTGACGTTCTGGTAGCCGTGCCGAGGTCGGCACCAGCGGGGTCAGATAGAGATGCAGCAATACTGCCTGAATGACAAGAAGTTGCCGCCCTGCTTTGCGCCCCAGATTCAGCCATCGAGGCGTGGCACCAATGATCCGGAAAGCTGCCGGGGCCGAGACCTCGCTGCTATCACGATTGCAGCGGAGCCGAGCAAGGCGGCTGCAACGATCACGCCAATTCCCACGAAACCTCGGGCAGTAACGGTTCCTTCGACAATGAAAGTGTCGCCTATCCGCAAAGATAGGTGCGCGTCACCGGTTAAAGGCGTGAAAGCGTCTGGTGGCATAGCTGCTTATAGCCCCTGCATCACGATTGAACATCATCGACGGATTGGCAGCAACGCGCCCCAAACTCGGAGCTTCAGGAGCGCATTTGCGATCCCGGAAGCGACTTTAAGCTTACGCGTGATCTGCCAATGCATTCTACGCTATCTAGCGCGCTCGCGATCGACTGAGGGGCGAACAGTGAGATCACTGCTGGACCTGCATCGCGACGGCGTCCACACCTCGGGCGATCGCCTCGTCAAAACGGGTGTACTGTACTGTCTTGCGGATCGCCGGCAGGCCGAGCGCCATCAATGAAACGATGCCTCGTCCGATCTGGAGTTCGTGCTGGCTGTCGTCCGGATTGCGGTAGTGGACCTCCCTGACGCGGTTGATGCCGAGGTCGCCGATGAGCATGACGACTGGGATCCCCGCAGCTTCCGCGATCTGCAGCTCGATGCCGAGCCCTGTGGACGGGAAGCTCGCGTCCGCGACGACAAGGTCAGCATCTTCGACCATCCTGCGATCCCAGTCGTAGCAAAGTCCCGCCTGGTCACCCGCCGATTTCGAGGCGAGCTGGGGGTCGCTGTCGACCAAGGCGTAGCGCACGCTCGTCACGCTCGGAACATCGCGCAGCCTGGCAGCCAGCGCGTGCAGGTATGAGGCATACTCGGCGAAGACGTCACGTGGAACGTGAGTCAGGCCGCAAGCGATGTATATCTTCACGAATGACCCCTCAGTTTGGTACCCTGACGTTGGGGATCATGATCTGATGCCCCGTCATCTCACAGGCTATCTCGTCCAGGAACTGGGACGGCGACATGGCTATAAATTCGCTGAGCAGCCAATTCTTTGGTCCGTCGAGATACGATCTGAGCTGCGAAGGCGTGTAACGGCAAATCTCGCTTAGTCGGTGCATCGCGATCAGCATCAACGTGATCGGGCTCCGATCGATTGTGCTCGCGCCGGTCGTTTTCAGGTACCACAAGGTGTGTGCGCCGTTAATGTAGTGGATGATCCGGCGGATCTCAGCATTCAGACCACTAAGCGAGGCGAGTTCGGCGTCGCTGGGACGGCCGGCCGCCGCCCAATGGATGGTGCGGGTCGACACGATGGTGGGTGGGCCTCCGACAACCTCCGTGACTTCCGGCGGCAGGCGCCTCCTGTAGATCTTCCAGTTGATGCCATCACCAATCTCGGCGTGGAGCGAGACCTGTCCAGATGCCGCGTCCCGCTTGAAGGCCGCCTGTCTGAGCGGGATGAACCGCTCGGGCTTGTTGGAATAGCTCAGACAGCAGGTGCGATGCACGCACACGACGTTGTACAGTATGTCCTCCAAGCTGTGGACGCGGGCGGTCTCCGTTTCCGCGAAGTAGGAGACCATCGCAGGCACGATGCCGTTCTGCTTGATCTTGACCCCCTCGTTGCTGAGGACAGTCTTACTGTTCGGCCCGCGCATCCTGTTGCCGGACACGCCATGATATGGATTGAACACGATCGACTTGGAGGCGAGAAGCGCCTTCGCGGCGTTCATGAAGCAGTAGTACAGGACCAGAGGCGATGACTCGATCGTTAGCCCCTGCGCTGCGCGATGAAAGTTTCTCGCCTGCCTCCAGTAGTGTTGCGCCTCGTCCTTCTTCTCCCTTCGGAGCCACAGATCGACATAGTCGAAGGGGTCCAGGGTGAGCACGGTCTTCATCCGAAAGTTAGATCCGTTGACTGCCTTTGTGAGCGCGATTGACCTCGCCCCGATCTTGATCTGTTCAGATGACACCGATCCCCCCGCCGCAAGCTATCCTGCGAAACCGTTCCTATTACGGAGCCTCGCAATTGTCTCGGCGCATCGCCGCTGCCGCCAGCGCTCGAACACGGGGCCGTGCTGAGCATGTCGCACGAGCGAAGTCCCAACGCTCCGCTCCGATGACAAGGACTGGGTAAGCGGCCCGCTAATGTAGACTGGATCAGCAGCGTCTTTGTCTGCTTCGAGTGCCTTTCGTATCGGTAGCGGACAGCCAACTGACGGCCCACAAATAGACGTACATGTCATCGGGGCTGGAACGGCAGCAACTGGGCCGGTAGCGGTCAGGCGGCTTTTTGGCACCGGATCGCGAAAAGCCGTCATCCCGTGATCAAAGTCTCGACTGTTAATCGAGTGGCCGGATCGAGGTCGTTTGCGGAACGGCAGTTCTCGGAGGAGCTAGGCACAATCAGGTAAAGGATCGTCTTCACAAAGCAAAAACGGGCAATGGCGGATCACGGCCTCGAGCTGATCCAGCGCTCGCTCCTTCACTGTCGTCGATCCACCTGCCAGTCGTACCGGAGCCCCTCAAACGCGGTAGTGGCGACATGGTCGGGAAAAAGCCTGCCCGCGATCTTTCGCCGATTGTCCCAACCAGGCTGCGTGTCGTTCATAACCATCTCGATCCGCTGCCTGCCAGAAGGTGTCATGTGGCCAATGATCTCCCAGATGAAGTCGTGGAGCGCGAGGTAGTCGTCAAGAATCTCTTGCGGCCTATAGCGATCGATCAGCCGGATCCAATGCTGGCGGATTCGGTCCCCACCTGTTCTGAAAAGCGGTCTCTTGCCGTGGAAGTAGACGGTCTCGAGGGCGTCGCGCACCGGGTCCACGTTACCATGAATCACGTCGTTCCTCTTGTTCACAACCTGCCAGTAGCGGCCGAACGCGGGATTATTCTGCTGGAGTGGCCGGGCAAAGCCGACGCACATGTCCGCCATCGCGACCAACTTCTGGTTGAGGGGGCCCCGGACGAACGCCTCGAAGGCTGCGGCGTCCCGGCGCACCTCCTGCTTGATCAACACGGCGACTATCGGGCCGATGAACGATTCGAACAGCACCGGCATGAGCACGGACAGTTCCGTAGGCGCGGTCGTGATCGCGCTCATGAGCTTTGAGTGGGCCTTGTTATTGGAGTTGGCGACGAGCGATTGGGTGGTGAGCTTATCGGAGAGGATCTTGCGCTCGATTCTGGGCAGCGCGGTGTCGATCTCGTCGTAAAGGTCGGCGCATCGCGACGCGATCGCTTGGAACTGGTTCGGGAAGATGCTCCACTTCTCTAGGCTCGATGCGAACCGACCCTTCTCGCGCGCGACGCGGGCGAAGTCCTGTTTCAGCTTTGCAATGAACGCGAGGCACTTCGCGTCGCTAAGCTTGCCGTCGAACCAGACGTGCACCTCCTCCGAAGCGCCGACGAACATGAGATCCTTTTCGCCAGCCTTAAGGAAGAAGTCCCAGTGGAACAGGTTCGCCGAGTCTGCTTCCACCAAGATCGTCTGAAGGCCGTTGGGCTCCCCGAACCTCGCGTGCAGGTAGGTGTAGGCATCGAATGGAGAGATCGTCTCTTGGAGAACGAGGGACGACTTCCGCTTGCCTCGGGATTTCTTCTTTCCGCGAACCCTTCGATCCTCGATGAACGCCAGGCGCTCCTCGTCGGAAAACATGCGCCAAGTCTCAGGGTGGAGATAGGACATCCCTACCGTGTCAGCGTAGTGGCGTGGCGAGAGCGGGCCGCGCCATAACTGCTTGCTTGCAGGCTATTTTCGACGTTCGAAGAGCGCGCATCTTCACTGGGCCGCGTCGACTAGAAGCTCGCGATCAACCACCGCAGTGTGGACCAGGCGACCCTCTATCGAGCTCATCTTCTCAGGACGCCAAAAGGTCGCGCGGGCCGACATACCTGATGTGGAGACGAGCATCGACCTTTTCCACGGTGGCAACCGTCAATCCTACCCTCGCATGGTTTAATCCGACCTCAAGCTGGCCAAGTCGCGAGAGGTCGGCCCCTAGAACCACGGTCATATCGTGCTGATTAAACAGCTGCACCGGCGTGCCGTGCTTTGGTGCGTCCCCATCCCAACTCACCTTCGCAGACGATATCTGACGGGACCAAGTCTCGTCGTCGGCAGGCATTAGGCTCGCAAGGAACTGGAGCCACAGTCCGTGGGACGTCGTCGTGGGCCACTCCGGATCGAGCCGCCCCTCGAACACCTTCTCGCTCCGCAGCCACCGCTTGAGGCCCCGCATGTCGGTGAAGTCGCCACCGGTCTGCTCGACCGCCCGGATGGCAGCGACGCGAGAGCCAAACCCAGCCCGCATTAATACAGCCGCGGCCCGATTGAGCGTGCCCGTCTCGACAGCAGCGACGGCCACGCCCAGTTCGACGTCCTCCATCGCGATGCCGCTCTCGAGCTCGTCACCGTTTGCGATGGCGCGGACACGGACTGCCTCCATCGCCCACGGCAGGCGGTAGACGAGCGACTGCTCGACGAACTGAAGCACGGTGGCCTCGTCATCGGCGGCGAGGTCGGCGATCGTCTCACCCTTCAGCCACGCGGCCAGAACGTCACGCCAGTTTCCCGGCAGCTCGGGAGGAACGAACGGCGGAATCGCGAACGCCAACTCGGCGAAATCGGTGATAGCCTCGATCGCCGCGTCCTCCTGTCCCTCCAGGATCGCGCCGTTCGCGGTGACGAGAAACTGGTTCAGCTCGGCCGCCTGAGCGTCGAGCTCCTGCCCGGTCCCCAGCCCTATACCGGCAAGAAAGTATCCCCTTCGCTGGACCTGCGTGGTCTTCTTCCAGACGAACCGCGCGCGTGCCGCGAGACCTGCCTTTAGCACCCGCTGAATGATCATGCGCCGGCTCGCAAGCCGCCGCAGCCAGAGCGACGAGGAAAGCACATCGTCGAGCGTGGCCTCGAGCTCGTCATCAACCACCTCGCGGTCCCCCAGCATGCTCAGGATCGCGGTGTCGAGCGTCGTAAGGAAGCCCGCCCAGCGATTCCTCTCGATCGCCGTGATCTCTGCGGACTCGCTCTTGATCACCGGAAACTCCCACGCCGCATTGCCAGCGACGTATTCGATCAGCCTCTCCCCATCCCGCAGGCCATGCTTACGTACGATCCGGGCGAGAAGGGTCTGGACCAAGCGGAGAAGCCCGCTCTCCATCTCCTTGCCCTTCTCGTTCGCGATCATCGCCTTCCATGCGGCGCTACGCTTGGTCACCTTGTCGAACATCGGATATAGGACGAGTCCTTCGACGTCCACGAAGGCACGGCCGGCGCGACCCACGACGTTGCGGAACTCGGCGATGTCGATCTCCGCCCCGTTCCTGTTAAGTCCGTGAAAGATCAGCGTAGAGGCCGACAGGTTCAGTCCCTGCGCCAGCGTCGGCGAGGATATCGTAACCTTCAGCACACCCAGCCGCAGAAGCCGCTCGACCTCCTTGCGGAATGCTGTCGGCAGGGCGCCGTGATGTACCGCAACCCCGAGCTTGAGACATGTCAGCACAGGGCTGTCCTCGCCGAGCCACTCGGCACCGATCGCGACTGCGTTGTCGAGTATCCCGGCGTCATGTTCAAGGACCGACTGGATCGCGCCGCGCTCCGCCAGATCCACAATGGCCTCGGCGAACGGCTCGACCGACACTCTCAGCGGACAGAATATCAGGACCGAATGGTCCTCCGAGACGAGCTGCCAGGCGGTAGCAATGCAGAGCTCGCGCTGATCACCGGGATACATCTTGACCCGCCGCCCCTTCGGAAGGACGGGCGTAAGAAATTTTTCAATCCAGGGCTGCTCGGCACCGACTGTGATGTCGAGCCGGGCATGGTCATCCTTCCACAGGACCTCGCCGTAGCGCAGTCGCGTTGGCCGCCAATCTTTCTTCACGAGCCCGTCCGCTTGGTCGCGCGTGAGCCAGGCGGTGAAGTCCGCTAGCTGGTCCCCGTCGGGCAAGATCGCGGACAGGCAAACGATGCGTCGACCTGCAGCGTCGTCGCGACGGAGCAGCCGCTGGATCTGGACCTCGTAGCGGACCTCGCGCTCGGTCAAGCCGATCATGTGACCTTCGTCGAGAACCACGAGCCCGACGTCGTTGAGGAGATCGGGGTCATTCCGCAGGGCGAAATCGAGCTTCTCCGGCGTAGCGACGATGATATCGCTCTCACGGAGGAAATCCTCGTCGACCTCGCTCGCTCCGATCGCGCCGTAGAGGCTGGAGACGCTCTTTCCCAGAGGCCGGAACGTTCGCTGGAGCGAGACTTCCGTCTGAGCCGACAGGGCCCTCAGCGGCGTGACGAACACCACTCGCCTGCCCGAAGCCAAGCAGGCCAGAATGCAAAGCTCGGCGATGCGCGTCTTGCCAGCACTCGTGGGAAGCGAGACGACCATGTTGTCGGTGAGGTCGAGGGCTCGGGAGGCTGCCTCCATTTGCGATGGCCACAGGTCGATCTCGGCGCGGTCCCGCTTCATCAGCGTCGCGATGAACAACTCACGCAGACGCTCCCAATCTATCGCCCCGCCAACGCCACCGGCCCCACTGGTTGGCAGGCGCTCGTGAAAGCTCGACGACCACAGATCGCCCAGAAGGTGGATCGCTAGACGATGGCACCACCATTGCGGAACGAAACCGAGCTCCCCGGCAGCCTCGAGCCCTATTCTCAAGCGGGCGATCGCGGCCTCGAGCACGCCGCGCTCGCCGCGCTCGAACGCAAGCATGGCCATGGCGACCGCGCCCAGGAAGTGGTCGGACAACGCTGCGTCCACGACCTCAGCGAGACTATCCTCCAGCTCTGGCGAGTCTTCCTTCGACTCGACGCCGTCCTCGGGCTCCCGGATCTCCGAGAGCATCTCGATCAGTGTCTTCTCGCTACCGTTCGGCCCGAGGCGCTGTTCGGCGAGCATCGTGAAGAGGCCATCGAGGTCCCTCAGCATGAGCATCGCCAGCGCCCGCTCCGGCCGGGTCAGGTTCTCTTCCGTCAGCCCCTCGTGCAGCAGTGAGAAGGCGCGCGCCGAATACCGCGCGAGATGGTAGCAGGCGCCCGCCACGAGCCGATGGAAGTCGTGCTCCACGCCGGTCGGGCCTCGCGTGATCGCCGCCTCGATCGCCGATGCCGCGCTCTCGAAGGCAACTCGCGCCGAGTCGTGCTCAGCCTCTCCGTCGAGCAGCCGCAGCCCTTGGGTCATCAGCGCGTAGGCGTATGAGAGCAGATCGTAGGTGAGGAGCGGCGAGAACGGCGGCGCGTCGTCGGGCAGCGCTCCTTCCCGCCAGATCATCGACCGTGCCTGCCCCTTTGCGAGAAGATCATTCCGGAAACCGGATGCGGTGGACTCGCGGATAAGCTCCGCGACCGCCTCAGGACTTCTTGCCATCGGCGATCACTTTTCCGAAAATGCCCTTGATGAAGGACTGATGCGGCTTCACGCGAAGCCCGACCGCCACCTGCTTCACCTTGCCCTTGTAGGCCTGGAGGTCATCGGTCAGCAGCTTCGATGGGTCGCTGCCGGTGAACATGAACATCATGTGAGAGACCTGCTCGAGCTTGATACGCTTGCGGAGTTGATATTCGTCGATCAGATCCGCCGTCGCCACATCGCCGGTCTCGTAGAGGCGATCCGCTACGAAGGAGAGAGCATGCGGGGTTGGTCGGTTGTCGCTCGACAGAAGCGCCTTCCTCGCCTCTTCGACCGTCTTCTTCCCCAGTGATGCGCGGCTTTTCACCTCGCCCTTCAGAAAGCGCACTGTGACCGTTGGATCCGTTCGGACGGCCAGGATATCATCGCCCCGCATCGCCATTTCGCGGTGATCTTTCCAGCGGAGCTTGAGGACGCCCATCTTGTAGCCGGTAAATTCGCTGACGAAGCTGGAGGCGAGAATCTCCCCGATGTCCCCCGACCTGCTGCGTGGGCCGGTAGGGAGCTTTTTCAAAACGTATTCCGCCGCCTCCACCTTGCCGAGCCGGCCGAGGATGTGGGCGACGCGGCTTGCTGCGGCATAATGCCCCGGCACGACAGCCGCCAAGTGTGCGGTGCCGACGTGCAGCTTGGCCGGATCGGCCTCAAGGTAGATCAAATTATGGGACTTCACCTTGGTATCGGTGCGCCCACACCAGTCCTTTATCTTTGCCATTTCCACTCCTCGCATCCAGCTAGCATACGATGTGCTTGATCGCGACTATTGGAAGGGCAGAGAAGCTTCGCGGTGGGGCACTGGTAAAGTCTTAGATAAACATGATCCGTATCCGAGGTTGATGCTTCAAATGTCGGCTCTCGGGAACCCCGTCTCGATGGGTGAATGACCGGGTTTAGGGCGCGAAGCGGCCTTGCCGCGGCTGCGGTGCGAAGGCACGCGTGTCACTGTGTCGCGTCGAGGATGACGGCGACCGTTTCCTCCGGCTGGTCCCACATCGGAAAATGACCGCTGTGCTCGAACCAATGCATTTGGGCAGAGGGAAAGGCAGCCTTCGCCCGGGCCGCCTGCCTCGGCAGACACAGGCGATCATGGCGACCCCAACCGATGACGATCCGGCGCGACGGGTCGGCGGCCGGCCCAAGCTGCTCGGGCCCGGTCGACAGATCGCCCACCAGATCGCCGAAAGTCTTCGTGGTGCTCAGTGTTTGCAGTTCCGTTGCCACGATTGTCGGATCAAGTGCCCACGGCCGCGCAGACAGCTGCGCCAGCAACGCTGTACGTGTCGCGGCATTTTTACTCAGCGTTGGTAAAGCCGGTCGGATTGCGCGCAGCAGCCGCCCGGAGACGCCTATGGTCGTCCTGAAGAATGTGCGTTCCCACCCGCGCCAGAAACCACCGGGATCAAGCGCGACGACGGAGCCTACGCGACCACGGCGTGCCAGTTCGAGCACGATCCGCGCTCCCATTGAACTACCGACGACGTCGATGTCGTCAAATCCACGATCCGCGATATACCGCTCCACGCTGCCGACGAGGCCGTCAAAGGTGCCGCTATCGTGTTCTGCCGGGGTGGCTCCGTGACCCGGAAGGTCAATCGCAATCACCGTCCGTTCGGCGGTGAGCGCGTCCATCACGGTACTCCACGACTGCCAGCTCCCGCCAAGACCATGGACAAGTAGGATCTTCCGGCCAGTGCCGCGTTGGACTTCGTTCATTCAATGACACTCCGATGGATCCGCACCCTGAACGAACGGAGTTTCGCTTCGGCCCCGGTTGAAGGCTCCGGAATATTCGAGCAGCGATCTCGGCCCCTGGAACCTGCGGCCCTGAGTGCGCTCGCCTTCACCGCGAATGGCAGCTTCCGGACGGCCAGCCCTTGAAGACAGACGACCGTGATTGGGGCGCGTAGCCGCCATTCCGTGCGGCAACCCTGAACTTTTCTAACGCACTCGCGTCAGTGAAACTATTGGGCGACGGCGCATAATGATTGCCCTCGGGGGACGGCTATATAGCACCAGTCGCATTCGAGAAATGTCACAGCAAGGTTGCCGTTGTGACAGTGACAGCGTGCCACAGCGCCTCAAACGGGTGTCTGGTGGGTCCGCCGGGGCTCGAACCCGGGACCTCTCGATTAAAAGTCGCTTGCTCTACCGACTGAGCTACGGACCCTCACCAGCGCCACGCCGGTTAGGGAGCGCGCGCCGCCGGGTCAACCGTGCGTGTAGCTGTCGTGCTGAAAGTCCCGTGATCGGGTCGCGCCAGCCGGGGGTCAGGCCAACCATCGGGCCGAGCACGAAAGCGCGTTCGCGCATCGACTGGTGGGGTATGACGAGACCGGGCGAAGCCCAGGCGCCGCCCGACCAGGCGACAATATCCAGATCGAGCACGCGCGCGCCCCAGCGCCTGCCGCCGCGCCGGCCGAATTCGCGCTCGATATTCTTCAGGCGCATCAGCAGCGCGGGCGGCGCTGCGTCATCCTCGATCAGCGCCACGGCATTCGCATAGGCGCGATTCGACGGACCCAGCGGCGCGCTGGTGACGATCGACGAAGCGCGCCGCGCGCCGATCGCCGCGAGTGCCGCACGCACTTCCACGCGCGGGTCGCCGTGACGACCGCGACGATTCGAGCCGAGCGCGATCAGGTAGCTTTGCGTCATGTCGCGCGAGGCTCTACCCGAAAAGGCATGGACTACGCACTATCTCCGGGGCCGATCGCCGAACCACCCAGCGATTGCCCGCGCTGCCCGCGTCTTGCTGCCCTGCGTGGAGAGTTGCGCGTGGCGCATCCGGACTGGTGGAACGCGCCGGTGCCGGTGTTCGGTGATCCCGCCGCGTGGCTCGTCGTGATCGGTCTCGCGCCCGGCAGGCAGGGCGCCAATCGCACCGGCCGGCCGTTCACCGGCGATTTCGCGGGCGACCTGTTTTACGCGACTCTTGCGAAATTCGGGCTGAGCGAGGGAGAATATGCCGGAAGCGCGGATGACGGCCTGCGCCTCAACGGCGTCGCGGTGGTGAATGCGGTGCGCTGCCTCCCGCCGGAAAACAGGCCGACGCCGGAAGAGGTGCGCGCTTGCCGCGATTTTCTGAAAGCCGCGGTGCAGGGGCTGCCCGGCGCGCGCGTGTTCGTCGCGCTGGGGCAGATCGCGCATCAATCCGGCGTGAAGCTGCTTGGCGGCAAGCTGCCAAAGGCGCGCTTCGCGCATCTGGCGGAGCATCGCATGCCAGATGGGCGTATCCTGATCGATAGCTATCACTGCTCACGCTACAACCAGAATACCGGGCGGCTCACGCCCGGGATGTTTGCCGCAATATTCGAACGCGCGCTCGCATTGCGCACCGCCGCGCCGCCGAAAGGTTAAAAAATTATTCACTGCCCCGTGCGGGTCTGCGGGGTGGGCGTCGTCAAGACCAATGCAGCGGGCAATGGGGAGCCTGCTGCGCTGGCCGGGGAGGGCGCGACGTGTTTCAGGATTTCATGCACCCGGACGAGTTCGGTGCGACGAATGTCGAGGGGGGCTTTCGGTCGCGCGGCTGGTCTGTGCTGCTGCCGTTCTTCAACGAGCGGGATCACCTGCCGGGAACGGTTGCCAGCCTGGCGCAGCAATCGGAACCGCCGTTCCTGATCCTGATCGATAATGGCAGCACCGACGGCAGTGCGGAGGTGGCCGTCGCCGCCGCCCGTCAGCACGAACTGCCCTATCTGCTGGTGCATGAACGTCGTCCGGGCAAAGTGGCGGCGCTGGCCGCTGGGCTGCCGTTCGTGGCGACGCCCTATGTCGCGACCTGCGACGCCGATACCTGGTATCCGTCGCACTACCTCGCCGCCGGGCAGGCATTGCTCGAACAGGATGGGCACGCGGCGGCGGGGGCCTATTTCGTGTCGCGCAAAGCACGCCTGGCGGAGCGCATTGCCGGCGCGTTGCAGATCAAGCTGGTCGCGCGGCTATTTCCCGGTCAATGCCATGCGGGCGGGGCGGGACAGGTGTTTCGCACGGCCGCCCTGCGGCGGGCAGGCGGCTTCGATCCGCAGCGCTGGAATCTGGTGCTGGAGGATCATGAGGTGATGCACCGGCTGCTGCCCGAGGGATCGATCGGATATGGTGCCGCGATGTGGTGCGCGCCGGCGCCGCGCAAGCGGGATCGCGCGTCGGTGCGGTGGACGGTCGCGGAGCGGCTCTGTTACCTTGCGCTGGGCGCGCGGGATGGCGACTGGTTCTTCTACGAATATCTCGCCCGCCGCCTCGCGGCCCGGCAATTGTCGAGTGACCGGCTGCGCGAGCGGCGGTTCCAGCCTGCGGCCGTCGGCTTGTCCCCGTCAGGCGCGCCCGCGACGCTTGCCCCGGTGAGGGCTGTGTCGTGACGGCGCGGCTCATTCTCTGTGCGGACGATTTCGCCTTGTCCCGCCAGATCAGCGAGACGATCGCCGAGCTCGCGCGGAACGGGCGGCTGAATGCCATCAGCTGCATGGCGGTGTGCCCCGGCTGGACGCGCGATGTCGAACTGCTGAAAGATCTGCCGCGCCATGTCCAGATCGGCCTGCATCTCACGCTGACCGGGGAGCACCCGCTGACGGACATGCCTGAGTATGTGCCCGAAGGGGGGCGGATGCCGGGCATCGACGAGCTGACCGCCGCTGCGGCGCAGGGCAATCTGCCGCTCGAGGAGATCGCGAGCGAGATCGACGTGCAGTTTCACGCGTTCATCAAGGCCATCGGCCGCGCGCCCGATTTCGTCGATGCGCACCAGCATTCGCACGTGCTGCCGGGTATTCGCCCGCTGTTCCTGGATGCGGTCAAGGAGCATGCGCCGGCGGCGTGGATACGCGATTGCGGCGATCGGGTGAGCGCGATCGCCGCGCGCCCGTATCGCGGGAAGGCGATCGGCAGCGCGTATCACGCCCGTGGCTTGCGGCGCGCGGCGGCGCGGCGCGGCATCGCGTGCAACACGAGCTTCGCGGGGCATTACGATTTCCGCAGCGACTACGAAAATCTCTTTCCCAGCTTCCTGCGCCGGCCGGGCAAGATGCATCTCATCATGTGCCACCCCGGCGCCGGTGCGCTGGCGGGGGACGACATCGCCGATGCGCGCCCGCGCGAGGCGGCGGCCTTGCACCGGATGCCGATCGCGGACATGGCTCGCGCGCATGGCCTGGAATTCGACGCATGATGCCGCGCGCGCTCCCTCGCCTTTCGAGGGCGCCTGATGGCGGAACCGAGCCTGGTTTCGGCCTTCGGGGCGCAGCGCGCGTTGCTCTTGCGGATGCTCGCCGCGCGGCTCGGCAATGCTGCCGATGCGGAAGATGCGCTGCAGGATCTTTGGGTCCGCATCGCGTCGCTTCCGGCCGGGCAGGTGGACAATCCCGTGGCCTATCTGATGCGGATGGCCGGCAATCTGGCTACCGATCGGCGGATCGCGGCGCGGCGGCGCCGGCTGCTGGAAGCGCATTGGGTGGACGCGGGGGATGCGGCGCACGATCGGCCGACACCGGAGCGCGAAGCACTTGCACGCGACCAACTGCTTCGGGCGGACGAGGTGATCGCGGCGATGCCGGAGCGGATGCGCACCGCGTATCGACTGTTCCGTATCGATCACGTGCCGCAGCGCGAGATCGCCGGGCGGCTGGGCGTTTCGCTCAGCGCGGTCGAAAAATTGCTGCAACGGGCCTATCGCCGGTTGCATGCTTTGACGGACGGAGACGGCGATGACTGACATCGACGACACGATCCTTGATGCCGCAATCGCGTGGCATATCCGGCAAACCACGATGAACGAGCGCGAGTGGAGCGATTTCGTTTCCTGGCTCGAAGCCGATCCGGCGCACGCCCGCGCCTATGACATCGTGAGCGTGGCCGATGCCGCGCGTCACTCCGTGGTCGACGAAGTGCCGATCGCGGCCAATGATGACGAGCGTTCTGGCGATCGTGCGGCGCACGGCCGCTGGCGCGGCTTCGCGCTGGCGGCGGCATCGCTTGCGGCGGTTGTTGCTGGCTTGGTCGGTGTCACGGAGCTGCGCCGCACCGGCGCCACGCCGGTGGAGGTCGCTGCGGCGCAACCGCGCTCGCTGGCGTTGCCCGATGGAACGCAGGTCGCGATGGCGGCCGGCGCGCGGATGACGGTCGGCAGCGGCCAGCGTTCAGCGTCGGTGCAGAGCGGGCGTGTTTCGTTTCGCGTGACCCACGATGCCGATCATCCGTTCACGGTGCGCGTCGGCGACTGGGAGATTCAGGATATCGGCACGGTCTTTTCGGTCGCGAAGGGTGCGCGCGGCGTGGATCTCAGCGTCAGCGAGGGTTCGGTGCTATTCGATCCGGGCAACAATCGCATCGCGCTGCATGCGGGAGAGGCGCTGACGATATTGTCGGGGCAACGGGTGGTGCGCTCGCGGATCGATTCGGATCAGGCGCGGACGGTGGTTTTCTCCGGGCAATCGATCCAGTTCGTCGCCGAAACGATCAGCCTTGTCCTAGGACGGGACATTGGCGTCGACGAGGGCATCGCGCAATCTCCGTTCACCGGGATCGTCCGGTTGACGGGGGATCCGCAGCGCTACATGGCGCATTTCGCGGAGTTAACGGGAATGCGCGTTTCTCATGACGGGAATGGGTGGATCATCGCGCCGCAAAGGGCGCCGATGCACTAGGCTTGCCATTGCGCTGGCGAGCGCGGCGATGCTCGCCCCGGTCGTTTCCGCCGCCGAAACCGTCGTTGTTCCCTCCATGGCGCTCGAAGCCGCGCTTCTGCAACTGGCGGCGCGCAGCGGCACGGAAATCGTCAGCCTCGAACCTGGATTGCGCTCGATCCGCGTGACGCCGCCGCCAGCGGGTTTGTCGGTCGAGGCCGGCCTGCGCCGGTTGCTGCGAGGCACGGGGTATCGCGCCGAGCGGGTCGGGCCGCGCAGCTTTCGCGTCGTGCGCGCGTCTCAGCGGCGGACGATGCCGCGTTCGCCGCGCGTGGTCGGGCCAGAGCCTGACGCGGTCGACGACATCATCGTCACCGCCAGCAAGCAACGCGTGCCGTTGCAGCGCTTTCCCGCATCGATAACGGCGATCGTGCCGCAGGCGTTGCCGGGAAACGGCCCCACCTCCAGCTTGACGGATACCGTGCGGTCGACGCCGGTGCTGCAGACCACCGCGCTGGGGCAGGGGCGCGACAAGATCTTCATCCGCGGCATCGCGGACAGCAGTTTCAACGGCGCGACGCAGGCCACCACCGGCTATTACCTCGACGACGTCCAAATAAATTATTCCACGCCGGAGCCGGGGTTGGCGCTCGTCGATGTCGGCTCCGTGGAAGTGATGGAGGGGCCTCAGGGCACATTGTATGGCGCGGGCGCGATCGGAGGGATAATCCGCATCGTCCCGAATGCGCCGCAACTCCGCGTTCTGCACGGTGCGGCTGCCGTCAGTGGCGCGCTTACGGTGGCGGGGCAGCCGGGCGCGGACCTGTCCGGGTTCGTCAACGTTCCGTTTGCCCACGATGCCGCTGCTATGCGGCTGGTCGCGTATCGCTCGCGCGATGGCGGCTATATCGCCGATCCCGCTCTAGGGCGGCGGGATATCAACACAACCGATCGTGTCGGGGGGCGTGCCGCGCTTCTCGTTGATGCCGGCGATGGTTGGGAGGTGGATGTCAGCGGGCTGGGACAGCGCATTTCCGCCGGTGACGCCCAATATATCGATGAGGGCGGCAGAAGGCTTGTGCGCGCCGCACGGATCGCGCAGCCGTATTGGAACAGCATCCTGCTCGGCCGGATCAGTATCCGCCGGCGCTGGGCCAGCGGCCTCGAATTCGTGTCCGTGAGCGGCATCAGCCAATATGATGCGGAAGATCATTTCGACGCGACGCCGGCCAGCTCACCGCGCAACGGAATCATCGATTACACCACATCGCGCTCCGATCTGTTGTGGACATACGAGGCGCGACTGTCTCGATCGACGGCGGCGGGGGAGTCATGGGTCGTCGGGCTTGCCGTACTGCGCAACCGTGACGCCGAGAACCGCACGCTTGGGCCGGCGGGGAATCCGACCGAGATTATCGGCGTGACGAACGTTTCGCAGAACGTATCGTTGTTCAGCGAACTGACCGAACCGCTCACGCGCACGCTTTCCGCCACGCTTGGCTTTCGCGCTACCGAGGCGCGTGTCGATGGCTATCCCTCGTTGCGACCGCGAGCGGGCGATATGGTGCGCGGGCGGCTGACCCGACGTGTCGATCCGACGCTTGCCTTGTCGTGGCGTCTGGCGCCGTCATTATCGATCTACGGCCGCTATCAATCCGGGTTCCGCACCGGCGGCCTCGCCGTGGCGCGGGGTATCGGGCGTGTCGCGGAGTTCAAGTCCGATTCCATCGGGATGGGCGAGATAGGCGTGCGCCGGTTGCGTCAGGGGGCTGCCGGTGTCGGCTTCAACGCAGCTCTTTCCTATGCGCGCTGGAGGAATATCCAGGCCGATCTGATTGATCGACGCGGCCAGCCTTACACGAGCAACATTGGCGACGCCCGCATCCTGACGGCGGAGCTGAGCGCGGATTGGGTGCCGATCACGCCGCTGCGGTTCGATTTATCGGCGCTGTACACGGTCAACCGTGTCACGGGTCCGCTCGCCTCAACCTCGCCGGCCAGCAATCAACGATTGCCGAACACCCCGCCATTCAGCGCTCACGCAGGCATAAGCTATCGCTGGGATGCTTTCGGAGGAACGATGCGGTCGTCGGCCGCGCTTGATTATATCGGGCGCTCGGTGCTTGGCACGGGCCGTTATCTGGATTTCGCGCAGGGGCGCTATGCGGTGCTCGCGGCGCGGACCGAATGGTCGCGTCGCGATCTGACCTTATGGCTGTCGGCGGACAATATCACCAATAGCAGCGGCAACCGTTTCGCTTATGGCAATGCCTTCTCGCTGGCCGCGCGGGCGCAAAGCACGCCGCTGCGCCCGGCCACGGTGATGCTGGGCATGAAGATCGAGCGCTAGCAAATTAAATCCCGCGCCAGGGTTTGGCCTTGCGCGGGATCTTGGCGCCAATCTGCGACGCAGCCCTCAGTAGACGCGCTTCTTCGGCTTGATATATTCCGCGTCGTCCGTGAGCGTGTAATCGTGCACCGGACGGTAATCGATCGTGGTCGTGCCGCCCTTGCCGCCCCAGCCCTCGAACGTGGCGGTGGTGTGCTTCATCCAGTTCGCATCGTCGCGATCCGGGAAATCCTCGTGCATGTGTGCACCCCGGCTTTCCTTGCGATTCTCCGCACCCTTGATCGTCACGACCGCCTGGCCGATGAGATTGTCGAGCTCCATCGTTTCGATGAGATCGGTATTCCAGATCAGCGAGCGATCCGTGATGCCGATATCCGCCATCCCCTTATAGATCGCGTCAATCTTCTGGACGCCTTCCGAAAGCAGCGCGGAATCGCGGAACACCGCGCAATGGCGCTGCATCGTCCGCTGCATTTCAGCGCGAATCTTCGCGGTGGCCGAGCCGCCGCTGGCGTTGCGGAAATGATCGAGACGGGTAAGCGCCTGCTCCTCCGAGCCCTTCGGCAGCGGATTATGCGAGGTGTTCGGCTTCAGCGTATCCTTGAGGCGCAGGCCGGTCGCACGACCGAACACCACCAGATCGATCAGCGAATTGGAGCCGAGCCGGTTGGCACCATGCACCGAAACGCACGCCGCCTCGCCGACCGCAAACAGGCCGGCAACCACCGCATCGGGATCGCCATCCCGAAGCTGCACGACTTCGCCGTGATAATTCGTCGGGATGCCGCCCATGTTGTAATGCACGGTCGGCGTCACCGGCAGCGGCTGGCGTGTCAGGTCGACGCCGGCGAAGATCTTGCCCGTCTCGGTGATGCCCGGCAGCCGCTCGTGCAGCACCTTCGGATCGATATGATCGAGGTGGAGGTAGATATATTCGCCGTCGGGGCCAACGCCACGCCCCTCGCGCATCTCCATCGCCATCGAGCGCGCCACGACATCGCGGCTTGCCAGATCCTTGGCGGACGGAGCATAGCGCTCCATGAAACGCTCGCCCTCCGAATTGGTGAGGTAACCACCTTCGCCGCGTGCGCCCTCGGTAATCAGCACGCCCGCGCCGTAGATGCCGGTCGGGTGGAACTGGACAAATTCCATATCCTGCAGTGCAAGGCCAGCGCGCAACGCCATGCCGTTGCCGTCACCCGTGCAGGTATGCGCCGAGGTCGCGGACTGATACACGCGGCCGCCGCCGCCGGTCGCCAGCACGACGGCGTGGCTGCGGAAACGGTGGATCGCGCCGGTTTCCATGCACATCGCGATCACGCCGCGGCATGCGCCGTTTTCCATGATGAGATCGAGCGCGAAATATTCGACGTAGAAGTCCGCGTCATACTTCAGGCTCTGCTGGTAGAGCGCGTGAAGCATGGCGTGGCCGGTGCGGTCTGCGGCGGCGCAGGTGCGCTGCACCGGCGGGCCTTCGCCCATGTTCTGCATATGGCCGCCGAACGGGCGCTGATAGATGGTGCCGTTGTCGTTGCGGCTGAACGGCACACCGGCGTGCTCCAGCTCGTAAACAGCGGCCGGCGCCTCGCGCACCATATATTCGATGGCGTCCTGGTCTCCGAGCCAGTCGGAACCCTTCACCGTATCGAACATGTGCCAGGACCAGTGATCCGGCGAGTTATTGCCGAGGCTTGCAGCGATTCCGCCCTGCGCGGCGACCGTGTGGCTGCGCGTCGGAAATACCTTGGTGATGCAGGCGGTCTTGAGGCCGCTCTCCGCGATACCCATCGTGGCGCGCAGCCCCGAACCGCCAGCGCCGACGACGACTGCGTCATAGGTGTGATCGATGATCTGATAGGCGGCAGGCATTACGCAGCAGCTCCAAAAGCGACCTTGAGGATCGAGAAGATCGCGATCCCGGCGGTGACCGCGACAAACAGGTTGAGCAGGATCATCAGCACCACGCGGCTTTCCGCATGCGCATAATCCTCGATCACCACCTGAAGCCCCAGCCGGAAATGATAGAAAACCGACGCGATCAACAGCAGCATCGGCACCGCGACCCACGCCGAGGAAAGCCAGGTACGGACGCTGGCATAGTCATAGCCTGGCAGGCGCGCGATCGATATCATCAACCACGCCATGAACAACAGGTTCGTGCCGGCGGTGATCTTCTGATGCCACCAGTGCAGCGGGCCGTGATGCGCACTGCCAAGGCCGCGGACGCGCCCGATCTCGGTTCCCGATCCCATCACTTGATCCCCAGGTAGAGCCAGAACAGCACGGTCAGCAGCGTCGAGAAAACGAACGTGAGCAGCGCGAGCAGCCGGTTCGTCTTGAGTTCGAAGGCGGCGCCGGTATCCAGCACCAGGTGGCGGATGCCGCTCATCATATGCTGGAACAGCGAAAAGGTCAGGCCGACGCCTGCAACCCAGCCGATCGGATTGAGGTGCCCGGCCGATGTCGTGAACACGCTGAGAAACGTCGCATAGGCCTGTCCCCCGGCTGCGATCGCCGCCAACCACCAGACGAGAAGCGCGGCGCCGACGGTCGCCATGCCGTCGCCCGTGACGCGATGGAGAATGGAGGCCAGCATCGCCGGGCTCCAGCGATAGTGAAGCTGGAGCGGGCCGCTGAAGAGGTGCGGGCTGCGCGGGCGCGCGGGTTTCGAGGCCAAGGGCGTGTTTCCTGCGATGAGCCGACTGTTCGCGCGGGTCTATGAGACGGCGAGCGCGGGGATGCAAGCGGGGAAGGGCCAATCGTTACTGTTTCGTCACCGGCCTAACCAGCGGTTAACCAATGGCCATTAACCCTCCGCCCTGCCTATTGGATGGAGCGTTACCTTTGCTTACGGAACTGCCCGCAGCCGGATCGATCGCCGCGACGGTGGATATCGCCGGTCGCCTCAAGGTTTTCGATGTCGACGGCACGTTGCTCAGCACCAGCCGCGATGTCTGGACGGCGATCGAGCCTGAAATCCGGCAGATTTCCGCGGCCTATTGGCACCAATGGGTGCGATGCTTCGCCGATCAGCGCTCCTGGGCGCCGGACGAAACCGAGAAGATGATCGATGTCGGCTGTGCATTTCTGCGGAGCCGCTTTCTGGACACGGCGGGGCGGTCGTGGATCGAGTCGATAGAACGCTCGGTCGCGGCGGCCTATGCGGCGGACGTATCCAAGACGGCGCTGCTCTCGATGATAAGCGCCAGCGATCGTGCGGCGCTCGATGTGCTGATGCGGCGGCTGGAGCACAGCGATCCCCGACTCGTCAGCATGGTGGATACGCTGATGCGGCTATCGGCGCTGGAAGGTGAGATCACCGTCGCGATCTACTCCGCTTATCTGGAATTCAGTGAAAAGGTGTTGCGGGACCGGCTGGCAAGCGAGTTCCACGAAGGCATTACGGCCACCGTCGAAAGCGCCACGTCCGAGGGCGGGGCGCTACGCCTGCTCGCGTCGGGTGCGTCCTCTTCGACGCGGGGCGTATTGGGCAAGGCGAGCGAGGTGGCGGCTGCCGCCGAGCAGTCGGCCGTCGCGATGCGCGAAGCGGCGCTGACTGCCGCCGGCCTGATCCGTGCGATCGAGGATGCGCGCGGCGAGGTGGAAGTCGCCGCCGAGGTTGCCAATCGCGCCAGCGCGCAGGCGGGGGCCGCCGTTGGCGTGTCGCAGATGCTGTCCGATCATGCACAGTCGATCGAATCGATCCTCGGCCTTATTCGAGATATTGCGGGGCAGACCAATCTGCTTGCGCTCAACGCCACGATCGAGGCGGC
Organism: Sphingomonas sp. TX0543; assembly: GCF_048565505.1. Lineage (NCBI taxonomy): Bacteria > Pseudomonadati > Pseudomonadota > Alphaproteobacteria > Sphingomonadales > Sphingomonadaceae > Sphingomonas > Sphingomonas sp. TX0543. The sequence goes on along the minus strand of NZ_JBLZUS010000002.1, from coordinate 2,717,636 downwards.
GCGCGCCGGCGATGCGGGGCGTGGCTTCGCGGTGGTGGCGCAGGAGGTGAAGAGCCTCGCCAATCAGACGGCGCGCGCCACCGACGACATCGCCGCGAAAATCGCCGCGATCCAGTCCGCCACGCGCAGCACGGTGGAAACGAATGCCAGCATCAAGGCGACCGTCGCCGAGGTGGAGGATTCGGCCAGCCGCATTCGCGGCGCGATGGAGGTGCAGGCGCAAACGGTGACCGCGATCACCGCCGCAGTCGATGAAACCGCGCTCGCGGCCGATTCGATGTCGAACACGATCGCTGCGATTCGCGAGGATACCGAGGCGGTGGCCGGCGAGATTGACGCATTCGGCGCCGGATTCGATTCGCTTTCCAGTCGGCTCGCCGTGCTGAAGGCCAGCGCGGGCGATTTCGCGCGGAAGGTGGCCATCTGACGATCCTGATCTCGGCCGTGGCCTGATCCGCCGGCCGTCGCTATGGCCGGCGGCATGATCCATATTCTCGCTACCGGCACCTCGCGCGGCATCGGCGCCGCGATAATCGATGCGCTTGACAGGCCGGATGTCCGCATCGCGGGGCAGGGCACGTCAAGCGGCATTCCGGCTGACTTCGCCGATCCCGCCGCACCCGGGCAATTGTGGGACGCGGCGCTCGCCAAGCTTGGCGCGATAGACGTGCTTATCAACAATGCCGGCGTGTTCGAGGCGAACCCGATCGATCGCGAGGATATCGAGTGGAGCGCGGCGTGGGAACGCACGATGCGCATCAACCTGACCGCGGCCGCCGAGCTTTCAAGGCGCGCGGTGCGCCACTGGCAGGCGCGCGGCACGGGCGGGCGCATCGTCAACATCGCCAGCCGCGCGGCGCATCGCGGTGACAGCCCTGCGCACTGGCATTATGCCGCCGCCAAGGCGGGGATGGTCGCCATGACCAAGACGATCGCGCGCGGCTATGCGGCGGAGGGTATCCTCGCCTTCGCGATCTGCCCCGGCTTCACGATGACTGGCATGGCCGACGAATATCTCGCCAGCCGGGGTGGTGAAAAGCTGCTCGCCGATATTCCGCTCGGCCGGGTGGCGATGCCTGAGGAAGTGGCCGAAATGGCGCGCTGGCTGGCGCTGGAGGCACCGGCATCGATGACCGGTGCGGTGCTCGACGTGAACGGAGCAAGCTATGTCCGCTGAAAGCTGGAAGGTGACGCTGCCCTGCACCCGTGCGGAGGCCGAGGCGATCGACGCCGCCGCCGATCTGGCGATCGATGCGGTGCTGATGACCACCGAAGAGGTGGAGGATGACGTTGAGCGCTGGCGGCTCGACGCCTATCTGGAGCGTGAACCCGATGCTGCCGTCCTTGCGGCGCTGGCATCACTGGTGCCGAGTGCGGCGGGCACTACACCGGCGGTGGAGGCGCTGGGCGAACAGGATTGGGTGGCGATGAGCCAGTCCGGGCTGGAACCGATCCGTGAGGGGCGGTTCGTCGTTCATACCTCGGCGCATCCGGTTGCGATTGCGGCGGGGCAGCGCGCCTTCCTGATCGATGCGGGGCAGGCTTTCGGGACCGGGCATCACAACACCACGGCGGGTTGCCTGGCGATGCTGAGCGAGCTGGCGGGCGAGCGCTTTGCCAATGTGGTCGATTTCGGCACCGGCACCGGCCTCCTCGCCTTCGCCGCGCGGGATCTGTGGCCGCAGGCGCGGGTGATGGCGACCGATATCGATCCCATCGCGATCGAGGTGACCGCCGGGAACATGGCGGTGAATACGGTGCCGGCGATTGATCTTGTGGTCGCGGATGGCGCACGAGCGGCGGAAATCGAGGCGCGCGCGCCTTATGACCTGCTGATCGCCAATATCCTTGCCGGGCCGCTCGTGGCGATGGCGCCGGAAGTCGCGGCTGTGGCGGGCCCGCGCGCCACGATCGTGCTCGCGGGGCTGCTGAACGAACAGGCGGACATGGTTGTCCGCGCTTATGAAGCGCAGGGCTGCACTTTGGCAGCGAGCGATGTGCGTGGCGACTGGACGATCCTCCGGCTTCGCGCACCGACCGAGCGGCGCGCCGCCGCTACGAGCGGTGATCGCGAGGCGTGGAAGACCGACGGCCGCTTCGGCTAGGGGTAGGAGAGAGGGGATTCGGTCCATTCGCCGATCGCCTTCTCGATCAGTGCGTTGAGCGATGCGGCGTGGCGACGCCATGCAGTTGCCGTCGCCTCGCTCCATTCCGGGCGGGCGGCATCGCCAAGCGCGTCGATCGTCATGGTGACGAAATCGGCATATTCCTGCGCCGGCAGATGCCCGTAGTTGCGGTGCTGGAAAACAAGCTCCGCGATTTGCCCCCAGACCCAGCCTTCGCCCTGGGCCAGGCCAAGCATCCACGCCAGTGTTTCGCTGGTCATCCGCACGGATGTCGCCTCGACGTGCAGGAAGATTTGGCGCCGATCGGGATAACGCGCGAAGAAACGTTCGAACAGCGCCGCGCGCATCGCCGGTTCATGCGATGCGGCGGCGGCAAGGCTGCGCTGCATCAGATCCGCGTCGCTCCGCATGGCGCCAGTCTGTCGTCGTTTACCTCATTGTCAATGACGGGCCTTGCCCTGCGCATAGGCCTGGGTGCCGCGGGTGAGCACCTCGTCCTGCGGCACGAGCGTCGCGACAGGAATGTCCGGCTGCCCCCTGATCGCTTCGTAGAGCGGCGCGAAATCGGTTTCGACCGTCACCTTCAGCAGCTCGTCGAAACTCGGAATGACGAAGTAGTTCTGCTGAAAATCGTCGATCCGATAGTCGGTGCGCATCACGCGGGTGAGATCGAAGGCGATCCGGTTTGGGGAGGGATCATCGAGCGCGAACCTGCTTTCGGCGGAGCTTGAGACGATCCCCGCGCCATAGATACGCAGCCCCTCCGGCTCCGCGATCAGCCCGAACTCGACCGTATACCAATAGAGGCGCGCGAGATATTGCAGCGAATGCAGCCCGAGCGCGCGCTGGCCGCCCTTGCCGTAAGCGACCAGGTAATCGGCAAATACCGGATCGGCGAGCATCGGCACATGGCCGAACACGTCATGAAAAACGTCCGGCTCCTGAAGATAGTCAAGCTGATCCGGCCGACGGATGAAATTACCCGCGACGAACCGGCGATTGGCCATATGATCGAAGAACACATCATCCGGCACCAGCCCCGGCACCGCCACGACCTGCCACCCGGTCAGCTTCATCAGCCGCTCGGACAGTTCCTCAAAATCCGGGATGCCGGGGCGGGACAGCCTGAGTATGTCCAGCCCACGCAGATATGCGGTGGATGCGCGCCCCGGCAACAGCTTCGCCTGCCGCGCGAACAATATGTCCCAGGTCGCATGGTCCTCGGGCGTGTAATGCGCCCAGTTCTGCGGCACCGTCCAATCGTCGGCGGCACCGGGGAGAGGGCTCTGGAGGGTCGCGTCGGCCATGCAATCACCATAGCACGGCGCGACCGGCTGCCAAGATAGTAACAGATGAAATCAGTTTATGGGCAGGCGCCCATCATTCCGCCAGGCTGTGCGTCAGCGAAATCTCCGCGTTCATCAGCTTTGAAACCGGGCAGCCCGCCTTCGCTTCGTTGGCGATCCGCGTAAACTCGTCCGATGATATGCCGGGCACGTTCGCGCGCAGCTCGAGCGCCGATTTGCTGATCTTGAAGCCGTCGCCGTCCTTGTCGAGCGTCACCTTTGCCGTGGTGTCGAGCGTGCCGCGCGTATGGCCCGCGCGGGCGAGCGCAAAGCTAAGCGCCATCGTGAAGCAGCTTGCATGGGCGGCGGCGATCAGCTCTTCCGGGTTCGTGCCGGGCTCGTCCTCGAACCGGGTGGCGAAACCATAAGGATTGTCGGCCAGCGCGCCGGACTGGGTCGAGACGAAGCCCTCTCCGTCCTTCCCGAAGCCTTCGTACCGTGCGGAACCGCTGTGAGTGGGCATTGCATATTCCTCGTGCCTGTTTCGCCGCTACAACGGGCGCGACGCGAAAAAGCGCCGCGCCCGCGTAAATTTATCAGCGACAGCCGCGGCTGCCCGATCCGCGCTCTATCGCCCGACCAGCCAGTGCGCCCAGCGCAGCGCCGCCCAGCGTGCCGAGCGTGCGGTCGCCACGCGTGTCGATCGTGCGACCGACGAGCGCACCGGCGACGCCACCTACGACGAGCCCGGTCGTGCCGTCCGGCCTGCGACAGCGCATGCGGCCGTCATGTCCGCGCCATTCGCGATATTCATGGCGACCGCGCGCCTCGGCTTCATGCGTCGTCGCGATCAGCGTCGGAACGACCATCGCGGTGGCACCCACCGCCAGCATCAGTTTACGCACATCGTTACTCCCGTTGTTTGATGGTCACGAAAAGACAATGTTCAGATCATGGAATGCATCGTCTTAACCTGCGGCAACCGGCTGTTCAGGGTTAGGAATAATCCACGATATCCACGTTACGCACAGGGCAGGCGGCGCAGCCCGATCTTGGGCTGGCCAGGTTTTGTGCCGGCATCGTGCAAGACGAACGATGAGGCGGAGCGGAAGAATATCCCGTGGCGGATCAGCAGCTTGAACGCGCGGAAAAGCGCAGCGCGTGACCCATGGCGAGTCCCCCGGCTGGGCTGGCGGATGAATAACTTGTCCACAGGCCCGGCGATGAGGGCCGATTAGCGAAGATAAAGGCGGGTGCGGTCTTCCCGCTTGCTTTGCGGGCGCTGTTCGAATGCCGCGCCGCCCGGTGTCGTCACGACGCAGTCCTCGTGCTGGCTGTTGCGCTGGATCGCGAGATTTCGGCTGACCGGCGTTCACGCCGGCGTTAGCTAGCGCTGATGACGCCCGATCTTCTTCCCACGTTCGCACCATGGTTCGATCTTGCCGGGCTGGCGGTGTTCGCGGCCTCGGGTGCGCTGGCGGCGGCACGGCGCGCGCAGACGATGGTGACGCTCGCCTTCTTCGCGCTGATTACCGGCGTCGGCGGGGGAACGGTGCGCGATCTGCTGATCGGCGCCCCGGTATTCTGGGTGCATGACAGCCGCGCCCCGGCCGTCTGCCTCACGGTGGCGCTGGTGATCTGGGCGACACCGGAGAAATGGTGGCGTGGCGCCGCGCTCGACTGGTTCGATGCGGTGGGGCTGGCGGCTTATGCGGTCTATGGCGCGGCCAAGGCGCTACGTTTCGGCGTGCCGCCGCTCCCTGCTGCGCTGATGGGGGTGGTGACGGCGTGCGTCGGCGGCGTGATCCGCGATGTTCTGGCGGGCGAACCGTCGATCATCATGCGGCCGGAGCTTTACGTGACGGCGGCCGCGCTGGCGGCGGCGCTGTTCGTTGTCCTCACGCTGCTGGGCTTGCCGATGATCGGCGCGGCGCTGATCGCGGTGCTGGCCGGCTTCGCCCTGCGCGCCGCCGCGATGCGGTTCCGCCTCGCGCTTCCCGCCTATCGCGGCAGGCGCTGAGCGAACGTCACGCGCGCACGACGCCGGTTTCGGAGAACGGGCGCGGCTCTACCGGCGGGACGGTGCTGTCGTTCAGTTCGCACTGCCAGAAACCGACGTCGATCCAGCGGCCCTGCTTGTAGCCGATCTCGCGATACACCCCGGCGCGGCGGAAACCTACCGCTTCGTGAAGCGATATCGAGGCGTCGTTGGGCAGCGAAAGCACCCCGATAGCCTGGGTGAAGCCTTGTGCGCGAAGCGTATCGATCAGTGCCTCGTACAGCAGCCGCCCGACGCCTTGGCCAGACAATGAACCGGATACGTAGATCGAGGTTTCAACGACGTAGCGATAGGCGGGGCGATCACGGAAGCGCGTCGCATAGGCATAAGCGACTACCCCGGAGTCCTCGCCGTTTCCTGAGGTCGCGACGAGCCAGGGATAGAGACCGCCGGATGAGGCCATCCGTGTGCGGATCGCGCGCGCATCGGGCGCTTCGGTTTCGAACGAAACCGTGCCCGATAGCACATATGGCGCATAGATCGCCGCGATGGCGGCGGCGTCTTCGGATCGGGCGGGCCGGATGGCGATCAACGATTAGCTCCCTCTTGTTTCCCAGCCGGCCTATCTGCACCCGCCGCGCGAAACAACGGCGTCACAGCGAAAGGGCGTAGCTGTGCGCGTCGAATGCGCTGCCGGATCGTCCGCGATAATAGTCGCGCCGCTCCCCCACCTTCGCGAAACCGTGCGCGGTGTAAAGATGGACGGCCTCGTTGCCGGCGCGCACCTCCAGATGCAGGCGCGTGACGCCGCGTTCGCGCGCATCGGCGATCACGCCGCGCAACAATGCCGCACCGATCCCGCGCCGACGAAAGGAGGGGCGCACCGCGATCAGCAGCAACTCCGCTTCGTCCACGATCGCGCGCGACAAAGCGAAGGCCGCTATTTCTCCTTCGACGCGCGCCAGCGACAACCAGACCCCGGGCATCGCCAGGATGCCGAGGCACTGGCTGCGTGTCCACGCTTCGCCGAAGCGCGGATCGAACGCTTCTGTCATAACCGTATCGACCGCCTCGATATCGGGCGCGCCGCCGGCAGAAAGCTCGATCATGCGCAGCGACGTGCTCATGACGGCAGCTTGGCATCCGGCGCGCGTCCGTAAAGCGGGCGCGCGGGCAGCGACGTCAATGCCTCGGGGAGGAGTATCGCGCGGGCGGCGTCGGGGAGCGCCTCGTGCGCCGCCAGCCCGGCATCGAGCGGCGTGAGCCAGCGCACTCCGCTACCGACCGCAGGGCGACCGGCCAGCGCGTGAAGCGCCTCCATCGGCGGTAAAGACCGCAACGCGCCATCGGCAGCCAAGGGAGCGAGATAGCCCTGCATGAACAACTCACCGTGCCCGCCTTCCAGCACGACCGCAAGCGGGGCGGCAATGCCATCAGCGATCGCGGCAGCGGCGATCAGCGCGGTCGAGCTATAGCCGGCGACGCTTGCACCCCAGCCGAGCGCCAGGCCGCGCGCCGCGGCGATGCCCACGCGAATTCCCGTGAAGCTGCCTGGCCCGACATCGACCAGGATGTGCCCGGCGCGGCCACCATCGGTGAGTTCGGCGATCATCGGCACCAGCCGCTCGGCATGGCCGCGCCCGACCGTTTCGTGGCGTCGATCGAGCACACGCCCGCCCTCGATCAGCGCGACCGAGCAGGCGGCGGTTGCCGTGTCGATTACCAGTGTGCGCACGCTATTCCCGAGGTTCAGGCGATGCGGTTGAACTTTTCGAACGCCGGGCGCGGCAGACGATCGAAGATCGTCGCGGGATCGCCATGGCCGAGCGTCGAAATGAAGTTGGTCCGCACGTTCGGCTGGTCGGCAAAGAATGCCGCGTCCACCTGCGCGGCGTCGAAGCCGGACATCGGGCCGGTATCCAGGCCGAGTGCACGGGCGGCCATGATGAAATACGCGCCCTGAAGCGATGAATTGCGGAATGCGTGTGCCTCGCGCAGCGGCAGATTGCCCTCGAACCACGCTTTTGCGTCAGTATGCGGGAAAAGCTCCGGCAGATGCAGGTGGAAGTCCAGATCCATCCCGATCACGACGCTGACCGGCGCCTGCAGTATCTTCTTGCCATTAGTCCCCGAGCTGGCGGCGGCCAGCTTTGCCTTCGCCTCGTCGCTGACGCACCACACGAGCCGGGCGGGAAGCTGGTTCGCGGAGGTCGGCCCCATCTTCATCAGATCCCAGATCGCGTGAAGCTCGGCTTCGGATACGGGCTCGTCGGTGTAGCCATTGTATGTTCGGGCGGTTCGGAAAAGCTGGTCGAGCGCAGCATCGTCGAGAGGTTTTGTCATCGCGAATCGCTATAGCGTCGGCTGCGCGCCGTCGTCGATAGCCGGGTTGGGGAACGCAATGTTTCCGTTCGCGGGCTTGCATGGATAGGATGAGGTCAATGGCGGAACACATCGGTATCGATTTCGCGCGCATCGCGATCTCAGGCGTAGCGGAGCCGACAACGCGGGCCGTCGCGGTGGAGCGGCCGGTGGCGATCGAGTTCAACGGGATTGGCTATGCCGTGATGATGGCGACCCCTGCGGATCTCGACGATTTCGTGACGGGCTTTGCCTTTGCCGAACGGCTGGTGACGCACGCCGGGCAAATACTCGATGTCGATCATGTCGAGCATAGCGAGGGAGAACTGGTGCGCGTCACCCTGGTGGCGGATCGCGTCGCGGCGGTGGCGGAGCGGGCGCGGCATCGCATTGGCGAATCCTCTTGCGGCATCTGCGGCATCGAGAATCTGGAGCAGGCGATCCGCCCCCTGCCGCAGGCGGCTGGAAATTCGCGCGCGTCGACAGAGGCGATATTTCAGGCGCTGTCCGATCTGTCGGCGCATCAGCCGCTCAACCGCGTGACCGGGGCGGTCCACGCCGCCGCGTGCTGCACGGCCGCAGGACGCTTGATCGCGGTGCGCGAGGATGTCGGCCGGCACAACGCGTTCGACAAGCTGATCGGTGCCATGCTGCGTGCGGACGTCGATTGGGATGGGGGGTTCGCCTTGCTCACCTCGCGTTGTTCGTACGAACTTGTGGAGAAGGCGGCGCTGGCGGGGTGCCCGCACCTCGTCACCATCTCTGCCCCGACGAGCCTTGCGGTCGAGCGGGCACGGGCGTGTGGCTTGCGGCTAACGGTGCTCGCGCGCGCCGATGCGCTGCTGGAACTGGTGCCATGACATTGCTCGGCGTGGTGCTCGCAGGGGGCGGATCGCGTCGGTTCGGCAGCGACAAGGCGCGCGCGCTGCTGGATGGCATGACGCTCACCGATCATGCACGGGCAACGCTGGCGCCGTTCGTGGGGGAGGTGGTGGTGAGCGGCGCGGAAGATGTTCCCGATCGCCCGGCGGCCGGGCTGGGGCCGCTGGGCGGGATCTGCGGGGCGCTGCATTTTGCCGTTGCGCGCGGGCACAAGGCAATTGTGACGATCGGGTGCGACACGCCGTTCGTGCCGGCGGAAACGCTGGCGACGCTTGCCGCGTCGGCGGGTGCAAGCTTTGTCGCGGAGACGCCTATCATCGGGTGCTGGCCCGTGGAACTGGCCGATCCGCTGGAGCGCCATCTGCGCATCGACCCCAATCGATCCATGCGCAGATGGTGCATGATTATCGGCGCGCGCGCGATCGACGCGCCGCCGATCGCCAATATCAACCGGCCCGAAGACCTGGCCGCGCTCAGTCCTTCGGATAGGGGGAGTGGCCGCCCTCCGCGATGAAGCGATCGATCCGTGCTTCCAGCACCGGCAATGGCACGGAGCCGAGCGACAGCACCGTATCGTGGAAATTGCGGATATCGAATTTCGCGCCCAGCGCGTGTTGCGCCTTGGCCCGCGCCTTCAGGATCGCCTGCTCGCCAAGATAGTAAGACAGCGCCTGCCCCGGCCAGCCGATATAGCGATCGACCTCGGAAACGATCTCGCGCTCCGGCAGCGCGGTATTGTCGCGCAGGAATTGCTGCGCCTGTTCGCGCGTCCATCCCCGGGTGTGAATGCCGGTATCGACCACCAGCCGCGCCGCACGCCACATCTGGTAGGAAAGCATCCCGAACCGCTCGTATGGCGTGCGATAGAAGCCCATCTCGTCGCCCAGCCGCTCGGTGTACAGCGCCCAGCCTTCACCATAAGCGGAGATGTAGCTGTTGCGGCGGAATGGCTTGAGTGCCTTGTTTTCAGCCGCCAGTGGCATCTGGAAGGCGTGGCCCGGCGCGCTTTCATGCAGCGTCAGTGCGGGAAGCTGCGGCAGCGAGCGCGATTGCGGGTCATAGGTGTTGACGAGGTACACGCCCGGTCCGCCGCGTCCCGCCGTATAATATGGCGCCACCTCCGGCGGCACTTCGACGATCGCGAAGCGCTGGCGCGGCAGCCGGCCAAACCATTTCGCGGCCATGCCGTCGAAGCGCTTGGCATGCCAGGCCGCTTCCTTAAGCAACTGATCGCCGGTGGTCGGGTGGAATTGCGGATCGTCACGCACGAATTTCAGGAAAGCGGGCAGATCGCCCCTGAAGCCGGCATCGGTCCGCGCCTTCTCCATCTCCGCGCGGATCTTCGCCACTTCCGCCAGGCCGAACCTGTGAATCTCTTCCGGGCTCATGTTCGTGGTGGTGTAAACGCGGATGCGGCTTTGGTAGTAAGCCTTGCCGTTCGGATATTTGTCAGCGCCAAGCTCTTTGGTAAGCCCGGGAAAATAGCTGGTCCGCAGGAACGCGAGCAGCTTCTGGTGCGCCGGAATCACCTGCTCGGCGATCACTTTGCGCGCAGCGGCGCGCAGTTCGGCCTGCGTCGCCTGCGGGATCGTCGCGGGCAGCTTGGCGAACGGTTCGTAATAGGCGACCTTGGTCGGGTCCGTCGCGCCGGCGATGTCGGCGACGCCCTTGTCGCGGCCCTGCATCACGATCGCGGGCGGGGTGAAGCCGCGTGCAAGCCCGGCTTTCATATTGTCCGTTTCCTGAGTGAAGAAGCGCGGGATATCGCCCAGCCAGGAGAGGTAGGCGCGGTAATCACGCTCGCCGTTGGCGAAATCGGCGCGCGCGGCGGAGGGAAGGTCCGACCAGAAGGCGCTGTCGCCGTTCACCGGTTTTTCGAATTCGCGGAAGGTTTCGTCGTCGATCTGGCTGGCGATCTGCGCGCGATAGACCTGCCAGTCGGTCAGCGTGTCGGGCGAGAGCTTCCCGGATTCGACCGCATCGAGCTGTTTGAGCACTGCCTGCCAGTGGCTCAGGCGGCGCGCGTGGGCGGCGGCCGAATCGTCGGCGATATGCGCATCGATCGTGCCGGGCGCGCGCTCCGCGATCCCCTCCTTCTCGCGCCATGCCCACTCGTCTTGCCAGATACGGTCGAACTGCCGGTCGGTCGCATTGGGGGCGGGCGCGGCGGCGATGAGCAGCAGGGCTGCGGGAATGAAGGCGTGGTGCATGGCCACTATCGTGGCCGAAGCGCGATCGCCCTTCAAGCGGTGACCCGGCCTGCAAGTCCGCAGGTGACGAAGCACCGTTCGCGCGGTAAGCGCGCGCGATATGATAAAGCACGCCCTTTCCGTCACGCGCGACGCCGATTTCGCGCAATGGTATCAAACCGTCATCGCCGAAGCCGACATGGCCGAGGAATCGGGCGTGCGGGGCTGCATGGTGATCCGGCCGTGGGGATATGGGATCTGGGAACGCATCCAGCGCCTGCTCGACGATCGCATCAAGGCGACCGGCCACGAGAATTGCTATTTCCCGCTCTTCATCCCGCTTTCCTATTTCGAGAAGGAGGCCGAGCATGTCGATGGCTTCGCCAAGGAGATGGCGGTCGTCACGCATCACCGACTGATCGCGGACGGAAAGGGCGGGTTGATGCCCGACCCGGAGGCGAAGCTGGAGGAGCCGCTGGTCGTGCGCCCGACCAGCGAAACGGTGATCGGCACCGCATTCGCACGCTGGGTGCAGTCGTGGCGCGACTTGCCGGTGCTCATCAACCAGTGGGCGAACGTGGTGCGCTGGGAAATGCGCACGCGCATGTTTTTGCGCACCGCCGAGTTCCTCTGGCAGGAAGGGCATACCGCCCATGCCAGCGCCGATGAGGCGCGCGAGGAAACGCTGAAGATGCTGGAGGTCTATCGCAGCTTCGCGGAGGACGATCTGGCGCTGCCGGTGATCGCGGGCGAGAAGCCGGAGAACGAGCGGTTTCCCGGCGCTGTGGCGACGTATTCGATCGAAGCGATGATGCAGGACGGCAAGGCGCTGCAGGCCGGCACCTCGCACTTCCTCGGCACCAATTTCGCGCATGCGCAGAATATCCGCTTCCAGAATGCGGAGGGCGAGCTGGAATTCGCCAATACGACGAGCTGGGGCGTCTCCACGCGGATGATCGGCGGCATCATCATGGTGCATGGCGACGATGATGGCCTGCGCGTGCCGCCGAAGATCGCGCCGTGGCAGGTCGTGATCGTGCCGATGCTGCGCGATCAGCCCGAGGATGCCGCGATTGTCGATTATTGTCGTGCGCTGCAGGGCGAACTGGCGAAGCTTTCGGCGCTGGGCGAGCCGGTGCGCGCGCTGCTCGATCTCAAGCCCGCGAAGGCGGCGAACAAGCGCTGGGGCTGGGTGAAGAAGGGTGCGCCCCTGGTGATCGAGGTCGGCGGTCGCGACGTGGCGGGCGGGAATGTCTCGGTCCTGCGCCGCGACGCGCTGTATCGCGAGGATGGCAAGCTCGACAGCCGGATCACCCCCCGCGATGCGTTCGCCCGCGACGCGGCCGGCATGCTGGAGGAAATCCAGGCCGCGCTTCACGCCGAAGCCAGGGCGCGGCTGCACGATAATATCGCGCGCGTCGAGGACTGGGCCGGGGTTGAGGCGATGTTCGCCGAATCCGCGCGCAAGCCCGGCTGGGCGAACGTCGCCTGGTCGCGCCCGACCGGGGCTGCGCTCGATCAGGTGGTGGAGCGTCTGAAGGCGCTGAAACTGACGATCCGCAACGCGCCGACGGGCCAGGATGCGGATGGCGCGAGCTGTATCTTCAGCGGACAGCCAGCTGTCGAGCGGGTGCTGATCGGGAGATCATATTGATGGCGATCTGGACACACCCGATCGATCTGGCGCAACTCACCGAGTTGGGCGCGAAGGCGCTGCCCGGCCTCGTCGGGATCGAGTTCACCGATTATGGCGAGGACTGGATGCGGGCGCGGATGCCGGTCGATGCGCGCACGCATCAGCCGTTCGGCCGGCTCCATGGCGGCGCGTCGGTGGTGCTCGCTGAAACGCTGGCGTCGGTCGCCGGGTCGATGGCGGTGCCACCGGAAAAGGTGACGGTCGGGCTGGAGATCAACGCCAATCACCTGCGCCCGGCCATGTCGGGTCATGTCCACGCCACCGCCACCGCGGAAATGCTCGGTCGCTCGACCCAGGTGTGGACGATCCGCATCGAGGATGATGCCGGCAAGCTCATCTGCCTTTCCCGCATGACAGCCGCGGTGATCGACCGCCAGTAATCACAGGATATCAGCCATGACCACGACGATCCGCACCGCCGATCTCATCGAAAGCGTCGCCGATGCGCTTCAGTTCATCAGCTACTATCATCCGATGGACTATATCCGCGCGCTGGGCACCGCCTATGAGGCGGAGCAATCCCCGGCGGCAAAGGATGCGATTGCGCAGATCCTGACGAACAGCCGGATGTGCGCCGAGGGGCATCGTCCGATCTGCCAGGATACCGGCATCGTCAACGTGTTCGTGAAATGGGGCATGGACTGTCGGCTGGACGACATCTCGCGCAGCCTGCAGGAAGTCGTCGATGAAGGCGTGCGGCTCGCCTATCTTAACCCGCAGAACAAGTTGCGCGCCTCGGTGCTCGCCGATCCGGCCTTCACGCGCCGCAACACGAAGGACAATACGCCCAGCGTGCTGCACGTCGAACTGGTGCCGGGCTCGCTCGTCCACATCGACGTCGCGGCCAAGGGGGGCGGCAGCGAGAACAAGTCCAAGTTCAAGATGATGAACCCCAGCGATTCGATTGTCGACTGGGTGCTCGAGATGCTGCCGCAGATGGGCGCCGGCTGGTGCCCGCCGGGGATGCTGGGCATCGGCATCGGCGGCACGGCGGAACATTGCGTGCTGCTGGCCAAGAAATCGCTGATGGAACAGATCGACATGGCGACGCTGAAGGAGCGTGGGCCGAAGAACGATATCGAGGCGTTGCGCATCGAGATTTTCGACAAGGTGAACGCGCTGGGCATCGGCGCGCAGGGGCTGGGCGGCCTGGCGACCATCCTCGACGTGAAGATCATGGACGCGCCGTGCCATGCGGCGGGCAAGCCGGTGGCGATGATCCCGAATTGCGCCGCGACCCGCCACGCGCATTTCACGCTGGACGGCTCCGGCCCGGCCTATCTCGAGGCGCCGAAGCTGGACGAATGGCCGGACGTGAACTGGACGCCGGACAAGGCCGCGATCCGCGTCGATCTCGACACGCTGACGCCGGAAGTGGTTCAGAGCTGGAAGCAGGGCGACCGGCTGCTGCTGAACGGCAAGATGCTCACTGGCCGCGATGCCGCGCACAAGCGGATCAAGGATATGCTCGACAAGGGCGAGCAACTGCCCGTCGAGTTCAGGGGGCGCGTCATTTATTATGTCGGGCCGGTCGATCCGGTCGGCGAGGAAGTGGTCGGCCCGGCCGGCCCGACCACGGCGACGCGGATGGACAAGTTCACGCGCATGATGCTGGAGCAGGGGTTGCTGGCGATGGTCGGCAAGGCGGAGCGCGGCCCGGCGGCGACCGAGGCAATTCGAGATCACGAGAGCGCCTATCTGATGGCGGTCGGCGGCGCGGCCTATCTGGTGGCGCGCGCGATCAAGGGATCGAAGGTCGTCGGGTTCGAGGATCTCGGCATGGAAGCGATCTACGAATTCGAGGTGAAGGACTTTCCCGTCACCGTCGCGGTCGATGCGGAGGGCAACAACGTCCACCAGCTCGCGCCGCTGGTGTGGAAAGAGAAGATCGCGAAGGAGCATCTGCTCGTCGGGGCGTGATCTTCCCCGCCGGTCCTTTTGGCCATGGATGGACGCGCCCTTGCGCCGATCACCATAAATAATGTTATGGTGCCGCCAAACAGGAAAAAGGAGAGGCGGCTTGGATTACGAACAGATTCGCTATGCGGCGCAGGACGGGATCGCGACGATCACGCTGAACCGCCCGGAAAAGCTCAACGCATTCACCGGCCGCATGATGCAGGAGATGATCCACGCGTTCGACCGGGTCGATGCGGACGACGATGTGCGGGCGCTGATCGTGACGGGTGAGGGGCGGGCATTCTGCGCCGGGGCGGACCTGTCGGGCGGCGCCAAGACGTTCGATTATGAAAGCCGCGGCGATGAATCGCCGGTCGGGCCGAACGGCGAACTGCGCTATTCGAGCGACAGCGCCCGCGATGGCGGCGGTCGGCTGACGCTCCGCATCTTCGAGTGCCTGAAGCCGGTGATCGCGGCGATCAACGGCCCGGCGGTGGGCGTCGGTTCGACGATGACGTTGCCGATGGACATCCGCCTCGCCAGTGACAGTGCGCGGATGGGCTTCGTCTTCGCGCGGCGCGGCATCGTGCCGGAAGCGGCGTCCAGCTTTTTCCTGCCGCGCGTGGTGGGTATCAGCCAGGCGCTAGAATGGTGTTATTCGGGCCGGGTTTTTGACGCGGCGGAGGCGTTGAAGGGTGGTCTGGTCAAGGAAGTGATCCCCGGCGATCGGCTGATCGCGCGTGCGACCGAACTGGCGCGCGAGATCGCCGACAATACGGCGCCCGTCTCCATCGCCCTGACGCGGCAGATGTTGTGGCGAGGGCTTGGCTTTTCGCACCCGATGGACGCGCACAAGGTGGATAGCCGCGCGATTCTGTCGCGCGGGCGCTCCGGCGATGCGCAGGAGGGCGTCGCTTCTTTCCTGGAAAAACGCTCGCCCGTTTATCCCGATCGCGTTTCGGCGAACATGCCGGACTTCGTTCCGTGGTGGGAGGAGCAGAAATATAGCTGAGCGGTTATCATCCCCGCATGAGCAGGGATGACGACAAGCGGCTTGCGGCCGAAGCGGCGGTGCTGGAGGTGGATGACGGCATGCTCGTCGGCCTCGGCACCGGGAGCACGGCGGCCTTTGCTATCGCGGCATTGGGGCGGCGCGTGGCGATGGGGCTGAGGGTGGAGGCGGTCGCCACCAGCCAGGCCACAGCCGCCGCTGCCGCCGCCGCGGGCATCACGATGCTCGATTTCGCGCGGATCGCCGCGCTCGATCTCACGATCGACGGTGCCGATGAAATCGATTCGCGGTTGTTCGCGATCAAGGGGGCCGGCGGGGCGATGCTGCGCGAAAAGGCGGTTGCCGCGGCTTCGCGTCGAATGGTCGTGATCGCGGACGGATCGAAGCGGGTTACGGCGATCGGCGCGGCCAAGGTGCCGGTGGAGGTGCTGCCGTTCGCGCGCGCATCGGTGACAGCCGCGCTCGAGCGACTGGACGCGCGCGTGGCGGTGCGGCCGTCGTATCAGACCGATAACGGCAATATCGTCGCCGATTGCCGCTTTCCCGCGATACCCGATCCGCGCGCGCTTGCCGCGATGATCGCCGCGATACCGGGCGCTCTGGGGCACGGATTGTTCCTCGATGAGGTTGATGCGGCCTATATTGCCGCCGCCGGCATCGTTACGCGGCTGGAACGCGACCGGCCGAGCGATTAAGGGGGCGGGGAATCGGCAACCGCGTGCCCCTCCGGTGCGTTCGCCACCATGATCCCGAACGAGGCTTCCTGATGACCGACACCGCCACCGCACCCACCGGCATTCACGAGGACGGCAGCCCTGACCGTCTTGCGATCGATACGATCCGCACCCTGTCGATGGATGCGGTGCAGAAGGCCAATTCGGGCCATCCCGGCACCCCGATGGCGCTGGCGCCGGTCGGCTGGGCGCTGTGGACGAAATTCCTGCGTTACGATCCAGCCACGCCCGACTGGCCGAACCGCGACCGCTTCGTGCTGTCGGTGGGCCATGCATCGATGCTGCTCTATTCGTTGCTTCACCTCGCGGGGGTCAGGGAACTGGATCGGAACGGCAAGCCGACCGGCCAGCCCGCCGTCAGTCTCGCCGATATCGAGGCGTTCCGGCAGCTTGGGTCAAAAACGCCCGGCCACCCCGAATATCGTCACACCACCGGTGTCGAAACGACGACCGGTCCGCTGGGCCAGGGATGCGGCAACTCGGTAGGCATGGCGATCGCGGAGCGCTGGCTGGCGGCGCGCTACAACAAGCCCGGCTTCACGCTTTTCGACCATGACGTTTACGCGCTGTGCGGCGACGGCGACATGATGGAGGGCGTTTCCGCCGAGGCGGCTAGCCTTGCCGGTCATCTGAAGCTGTCCAACCTGTGCTGGATCTACGATTCCAATCACATCTCGATCGAGGGCGGCACTGATCTCGCGTTTGACGAGGATGTTGGCAAACGTTTCCAGGCATATGGCTGGAACGTCATTCATGTGGACGACGCCAACGACATCCCGGCGCTGACCGCGGCATTCGAAACATTCCGCGCCACCAACGATCGCCCGACCTTCATCGTCGTCCATTCGGTGATCGGCTGGGGATCGCCCCGCGCGGGCAGCGAGAAGGCGCATGGCGAGCCGCTGGGCGCGGAGAATGTCGCCAAGACCAAGCAGGCGTATGGCTGGCCGGCCAGGGATTTCTACGTCCCCGATGGGGTGCAGGAAGCGTTCGAGCAGGCGATGACGGCGCGCGGCCGGCCCTTGCGTGAGGAATGGCAGGCGACGCTCGCGAAATATGAGGAGGTCGAGCCGGATCTTTATCGCGAACTGGAACTGATCTTCGCGGGCAAGCTGCCCGATGGCTGGGACGCAGATATCCCGACCTTCGACGCCGACGAGAAGGGGATCGCCAGCCGCGACGCCGGCGGCAAGGTGCTCAACGCGATCGCGAAGCGCGTGCCGTGGCTGATCGGCGGCTCGGCCGATCTCGCCCCCTCAACCAAGACCGATATCAAGGGCGCGCCCTCGTTCGAGGGGAGCAACTACGGCGGCGCGAACTTTCACTTCGGCGTACGTGAACACGGCATGGGCGCCGTGGTGAATGGCATGACGTTGTCGGGCCTGCGCGGTTACGGCAGCACGTTTTTCGTATTCCTCGATTACATGCGGCCGCCGGTGCGGCTGTCCGCGCTGATGGAAATCGGCAGCACGTGGATTTACACGCACGATTCGATCGGCGTGGGCGAGGATGGGCCGACGCACCAGCCGATCGAGCAGCTCGCGATCATGCGCGCCACGCCGGGGATCGACACGATTCGCCCGGCCGACGCGAACGAGGTGGCCGAGGCATGGCGCGCAATCGTGCGCGACGGCCAGCATCCCGCAGCGCTGATCCTTTCCCGCCAGGCGCTGCCGACGCTGGACCGCGGCAAATACGCCAGCGCCGCTGGCGTGGATAAAGGCGCATATGTTCTCGCCGACAGCGCCGATCCGCAGGTTATCCTGATTGCCAGCGGGTCCGAAGTCTCGCTTGCGATCGGTGCGTACGAACAGCTGAAGGCGGAAGGAATATCCGCCCGCGTCGTTTCCATGCCGTCGTGGTTCCGTTTCGAGCGGCAGGATGCCGCCTATAAGGAAAGCGTGCTGCCGGCGGCGGTGACCGCGCGTGTCGCGGTCGAGATGGGCGCGGAAATGGGCTGGGATCGCTATGTCGGCGCGCGGGGCCGCACCGTCACCATGCACGGCTATGGCGCATCGGCGCCGGCGGCCCAGCTCCAGGACAAGTTCGGGTTCACCATCGCCAATGTGGCGAAGGTGGCGAAGGAAGTGTTGCGGGGCTGATCGTACCGCCGCGGCCTTGTGCCGTAGCGGGCGGAAACAGATATCGGTCGTATATTTGCGGATGGAGTGTGAAGCGATGGGACGCCTTAACGAGCTTGAGAGCCATGGTCAGGCGGTGTGGCTGGACTTCGTCGATCGCAAGTTCCTCGACGAGGGCGGGCTGAAGAAGCTGGTTGCGGAGGACGGCATCACCGGCGTCACCTCCAATCCGTCGATCTTCGAGAAGGCGATGGGTCACGGCACCGCATATGACGCCAGCCTCGCGGCTTTCGACGAGGCAAACCCGGACGCCTCCGCGATGGCGCGTTACGAGCACCTCGCGATCGAGGATATCCGGAACGCAGCCGATACGCTGCGCCCGGTCTACGATCGTCTCAACGCCAAGGATGGCTACGTCAGCCTTGAAGTGTCGCCCAAGCTGGCGGAGGACACCGATGGCACGATCGCGGAGGCGGCGCGGCTGTGGAAAGCCGTCGATCGGCCGAACCTGATGATAAAGATTCCCGGAACGCCGGAAGGAGTGCCCGCGATCGCAGCGACGATTTCGGCGGGAATCAACGTCAACGTCACACTGCTGTTTTCGATCGAAGCGTACAAGTCGGTCGCGCTCGCGTTCGTCGAGGGGCTGGAGCTGCGCGTCGCGAACGGCCATCCGATTGACCGCATCGCGAGCGTCGCGAGCTTCTTCGTGAGCCGGATCGACAGCAGAATCGATGACAAGATCGATGCCGGGGTCGGCGCCGATGAGGCCAAGGCGCTGAAGGGCAAGGTTGCCATTGCCAATGCCAAGGCGGCCTATGCATGGTATCGGGAGTTCATCGCGTCGGACCGCTGGCAGAAGCTGGCCGCCAAGGGCGCGATGCCGCAGCGGCTGCTGTGGGCATCAACTGGCACCAAGAACCCGGATTACCCCGATACGCTCTATATCGATACGCTGATCGGCGCAGATACGGTAAACACCGTGCCGCCGAAGACGCTCGACGCCTTCCGCGATCACGGCAACGTTGCCGAGACGCTGACGCAGGACGTGGATGGCGCGCGCAAGGTGCTCGCTGATGCGGAGCGGCTCGGGCTTGATCTTGCCGGAGTGACCTCGACGCTGGTGGAGGAGGGCGTTCATGCCTTCGTCCACTCGTTCGACGATCTCCTCGGCGCGATCGCGGCAAAGCATCCAGCCGCCGCCTGAAGGGGTTTTCCTGTCGGAACGATATCCGCGCCCGGCGATTGAGCCGGGGCGGAGTGGGAAGAAGGATCACCTATGAAAATCGGCATCGTCGGCCTCGGCCGGATGGGCGGCAACATCGCGCGGCGACTGATGCGCGGCGGGCACGAATGCGTCGTGTGGGATCGCAGCGCCGATGCGGTCAAGGAGCTGGCCGGCGAGGGCGCGATCGCGGCTGAGTCGCTCGATGACATGAGCGGCAAGCTTGCCGATCCGGCGATCTGGTGGGTTATGCTGCCGGCCGGCGATCCGACCGAGCAGACCATCGCCGCGATCGGCGCGAAGGCGGCGTCGGGCACGATCATCATCGACGGCGGCAACACATTCTGGAAGGATGATATCCGCCGTGCCAAGTCGCTGTCCGACAAGGGCGTGCACTATGTCGATGTCGGCACCTCCGGCGGGGTCTGGGGGCTGGAGCGCGGCTTCTGCATGATGATCGGCGGCGACAAGGATGCCGTCGATACGCTTGATCCGATTTTCGATACGCTCGCGCCGGGACTCGGCACAGTTCCGCGTACACCTGATCGCGAGGCTCATCCGGATGAGGATCCCCGCGCCGAAAAGGGTTATATTCACGCCGGCCCGGTTGGCGCGGGCCATTTCGTGAAGATGGTCCACAACGGCATCGAATATGGCCTGATGCAGGCTTATGCCGAGGGCTTCGACGTGCTCTACGGCCGGAACGCGCCGAAGCTGCCCGACGACGAGAAGTTCGATTTCAACATGGCGGACATCGCCGAGGTGTGGCGGCGTGGTTCGGTCGTGTCGTCTTGGCTTCTCGATCTCACCGCTGCGGCGCTGGCGAAAGACCCCAAGCTCTCGCAATTCTCCGGGCATGTCGCGGATTCCGGCGAGGGACGGTGGACGATCGATGCGGCGATGGAGCAATCCACCCCGGTCGCGGTGCTGACGACGGCGCTGTTTGCGCGCTATCGCAGCCGGATCGACGCGATGTATGGCGACAAGCTGCTTTCCGCGATGCGCTACGGCTTCGGCGGCCACGTCGAGATTCCGCAATGATGCTGGTGGTCTGCGATGTCGATGGAACCCTGGTCGACAAGCAGAAGAAGTTGACCGACGCCACGGCTGCGGCGGTGAAGCGCCTGCGTGCGGCGGGGGTTGAATTCACGATCATCAGCGCGCGCCCGATGTCCGGCATGATGCCGATCGCCGAGCGACTGGAACTTGACGTCCCGATGGGTGCTTTCAACGGCGGAATCGTTTTCCGGCGCGATGGCACGATCAGCGAACATCATATGGTGCCGATCGAGGTCGCGCGCGGTGCTTTCGCTGCTGCCGCCGAAGCCGCTGTCGATCGCTGGGTGTTCGCGGACAACCGTTGGTATGCTTCCACCGATCAGGGCCTTCACGTCGAGCACGAGCGGCTGGCGTCGAACCAGCAGCCGATTGTTCGTGCAGACTTCAGCGACTTGCTCGACCGCGCGGACAAGATCACCTTCGTCAGTGACGACGCGGCGCTGCTGAAGGATCTGGCCAACAAGGTGGAGCCGTTGGCCGCCGCCGCCACGATCGTCCAGTCGCAGACCTATTATCTCGATATCACCGCCGGGGCCGGCAACAAGGGCAACGGCATCACCGCGCTGACGCAGGCGATCGGGGTGTCGCTTTCCCACACGGTGGCGATCGGCGATCAGGCCAACGACCTCGCGATGTTCGCGCGCGCTGGCCGCTCGATCGCGATGGGCAATGCCACCGATGCGGTGAAGGCGCAGGCGGACGATGTGACAACCGCGAACGACGCCGATGGCGTCGCGCATGCGATCGACAAATTCATCCTTGGGAGAATGATGTGAAGCAACTCGTGGCGTTCGATCTTGATGGCACGCTCGCAGAAAGCAAACAGGCGATCCAGCCGGATATGGCGGAGGCGCTGGCGGAGCTGCTCGGCGTGGCGAACGTCGCGGTGATTTCCGGCGGGGATTGGCCGCAGTTCGACAAGCAGGTCGCCTCGCGCCTGCCCGCGCATGCCGACCGTGCCAGGCTGTGGTTGATGCCGACCACCGGCACAAAGCTCTACACGTTTCGCGACGGCCAGTGGGGCGTCGTCTATGCCGAGCTTTTCTCCGATGAGGAGAAGAAGAAGATTGTCGATGCGTTCACCGCCAGCCTGGAAGCGACCGGCTTCGTGCCGGAGCAGACGTGGGGCGAGCGGATCGAGGATCGTGGCAGCCAGATCACCTTTTCCGCGCTAGGCCAGCAGGCGCCGCTCGAGGCGAAGGAGAAATGGGATCCCGATTTCGCCAAGCGCAAGGTGATCCAGGCTGATCTGCGCCAGCGCCTGCCAGGGCTGGCGATCAACATGGGCGGCGCCACCTCGATCGACATCACGCGCGAGGGCGTGGACAAGGCTTATGGCCTCAAGAAACTGCGCGACGAGAGCGGCATCCCGCTGGATGCGATGATGTTCGTCGGCGATGCGATCTTCCCGGGCGGCAACGACTATCCGGCGAAGGAACTCGGGCTGGATACGGTGCGCGTGCGCGATCCGAAAGAAACGCTGGGTGTGATCGCCACGGTGGTCGCCTGCCAGAAGTGAAGCGGGGAGGGGGGTCAGTGCCCCTCCGCCGCGATCGCCCGGGCGCGATCGCCCAGCCGCGCCACGGCGGCGGCGTGTATGCCCGGGGTTGAAACCACCATGCCGAAGGCGCGCGGATCGGGCTTGTTGAAGGTGAGCGGCGCGCCGAATGCGTCACTGGTGGTGGCCCCGGCCTCCGACGCGATCAGCGCGGCTGCGGCGATATCCCATTCGTTGCCCCAGCGCAGCGTCACCACCAGATCCGCGCGATCATCCGCAACCATTGCCATGCGCAGCGCGATCGAATTGGGTTTTTCCACCGTCACCAGATCGCTGTCTACGTTGGGCAGCACATCGGTGGGAACGCGCGCGCCGGGGAAGATCATGCGATTTCCGGCGCGAACGCCCGCGCCGTTCAGCGTGGCGCCCGCTCCGGTGGCTGCGCGCCACACTTCGCCCCGCGCCGGCGCATCGAGCACGGCAAGCGTCGCTTCCCCCATCTCCACCAGCGCGATCGACACGGCCCAGCCGGGCCTTCCGCGGATATAGTCTCGGGTGCCGTCGATCGGATCGACCACCCATACGCGGCTGCGCGAGAGCCGTTCGGGATTGTCGGCGGTTTCTTCCGACAGCCACCCCGCATCGGGCAGCAATGCCATCAGGCGGGCGCGGAGCATGGCGTCGATATCGAGATCCACCTCGCATACCGGGCTGCCCGGCACTTTCTCCCACCGCGCGAAATCGGTGCGCCAACGGGCAAGCGCCATCGCGCCGGCCTCCCGGGCGATGCCCGCGACCGCGTCGGCAAGGCGCGGGTCAGCCACCGGCGACGGTCATCCCGTCAATGCGTAGTGTTGGCGCGTTCGTGCCGTAACGAAATTCCAGGTCGTTGGCCGGGGTCAGCTGGCGGAACATCTCCCGCAGGTTGCCCGCCACCGTGAATTCGGCCACCGGCCGCGTGATCGCGCCATCCTCGATCAGGAAACCCGCCGCGCCACGGCTGTAATCGCCGGTTACGCCGTTCACGCCCTGGCCGATCAGTTCGATGACGTACACGCCGCGCGCGATATCGCCGATCAGGGTTTCGACCGGGATGTGGCCGTTTTCCATATAGAGGTTGCTGGTCGAAACGCCCGGGGCGCCGCTGACACCGCGGGCGGCATGCCCGGTCGGCTCCAGCCCGAGCTGACGGGCGGAAGCGGTTTCGAGCAGCCACGTTTCCAGCACCCCGTCCTCGACCAGCGCCACCGGCGATACCGGCAGACCTTCTCCGTCGAAGGGGCGCGAGCGCAAACCGTGCGGACGATGCGGATCGTCGCAGATGCGGATTCCATCGGCGAACACTTTGGTGCCCAGCGCGTCGAGCAGGAAGCTCGTCCGCCGGGCGATCGACTGGCCCGATATCGCGCCGGTCAGATGGCCGAGCAGGCTCATCCCCACGCGCGGAGCGAACACCACCGGCATGGCGCCGCTTTCCACCTTGCCGGGATCGAGCCGCGCGACGGCGCGTTCGCCCGCTTCGCGGCCGATCGTTTCCGGCGAATCCAGCCGATTGCGATGGCGCGTGGAGTGGAAGGCGTAATCGCGCTGCATTCCGCCGCCTTCGCCCGCGATCACGCTGGCGGAGGTGCTGAAGCCGGTCGTGCCGTATCCGCCCGAAAATCCGTGGCTGGTGGCAAGCGCGATCACGCTCCGCGAGGCGCTGGCCCCGCCGCCCTCGCTGTTGGTGACACCGGGAACGGCGCGGGCGGCGTCTTCGGCGGCGGCGGCGATCTCGCGCAGCTCCGCTGGCGAAACCTCGCTCTTGTCCTCCAGATCGAGCGCGGGCGGCGTGCCGCGCATCAGCCGCGCTTCCGGGGCGAGGCCGGACCAGCGATCCTCCGGCGCCTCACGCGCCATCGCCACCGCGCGTTCGACCAGCGCGTCCATTGCCGCGGAGGAAAGATCGGAGGTGGAAACGCTCGCCGAGCGTTGCCCGACGAACACCCGCAATCCCAGATCCTCGCTTTCCGAACGGCCGACGTCCTCCAGTTCGCCGAGACGAACCGAAACATCGCTGGAGGCGTCGGCGGCGAACACCGCATCGGCTGCATCGGCGCCGGCGCGCATCGCCCGGGCCACGATATCCTGTGCGCGATCGCGCGCCTGGTCTGAAGTAAGCATCGCCGATGACTTAGGGCGAGGTTCCGCCGGATGCTAGTGCGGCAGCCGCCCCACGTTGCGCTACAAGCGCCAGAACCGCGCGCTTTTCCGCGTCACCCATCGTGGACCAGCGCGCGATCTCGTCGATCGTGCGGAAGCAGCCGAGGCACTGCCCGGTTTTCCGGTCCATCGTGCACACCAGCGTGCACGGCGATTGCGGCGCGCCGGTCGTCACGTCATGCGCCTCGATTGGCATGGTTGCCCGGCGCGACCCCGATCAGCTGGTTATCGATATGCTGAGGAAGCTGGGAACCGGCCCGTTCCATCCCTCGTCAGTCGCATGATCGCGCTGCTCGTGCCGACGACGCGGCGGTTGTGACGCATGTTCGGCGTCGCGGCTGTCGCTGCGCGGGGCTTCTGCCTCCTGCGCGCGCGCTCCCACGCTGCCGGCCGTGCGCTGCGCCGTCTGCTCGCCGGCGCGCTGGCCGCGATTGCGGCGGCGTGCGCGCGGCTTGTCGTCGGCAGTGGCGATATGCTGCTCTTCCGCATCTTTTGCAGGGGCGGCGACGCGGGGGATCTTCTGACCGGTGAGCTTTTCGATATTCTCGATATTCTCGGCATCGTCCGCGCCGACGAAGGTGTAGGCGATGCCTGTTGCGCCCGCCCGGCCGGTGCGCCCGATGCGATGGACGTAATCGTCGGGGTGCCACGGCGCATCGAAATTGAAGACGTGGCTCACGCCCTTGATATCCAGCCCGCGCGCGGCGACGTCGGAGGCGACGAGGATGTTCACGTCGCCCAGCTTGAAACGCTCCAGCTCCGCGATCCGCGCCGACTGCTCCATGTCACCGTGGATCTCGCTGGAGGCGAAGCCGTGCTTCTGAAGGCTCTTGTTGAGCTCCCGCACGGTCGTCTTGCGGTTGCAGAAGATGATCGCGGTGCGCACTTCCTCGGTCCGCAGCAGGCGGCGCAGCGTATCCCGCTTGTCGAAGGCGGAGCCTTTCACCGGCACCACCCATTGGGCGATGTTGATGTTGGTCGATGCGGGCCGCGCGACCTCGATCGTTTTCGGGTTGGTCAGGAAGCGATCCGCCAGCTTCTTGATCGGTGGCGGCATCGTCGCGGAAAAGAGCAGCGTCTGGCGCGTGGCGGGAAGCTTTGTGCAGATCGTCTCGATATCGGGAATGAAGCCCATGTCGAGCATCCGGTCCGCCTCGTCGATGACGAGCATGCTGCACCCGGTGAGCAGGATTTTGCCGCGCTCGAACAGGTCCATCAGGCGGCCCGGCGTTGCGATCAGCACGTCGACGCCTTTTTCCAGCGCCTTCACCTGATCGCCCATCTGCACGCCGCCGATCAGAAGCGCCATCGAGAGCTTGTGATATTTGCCGTAGGTCTCGAAATTCTCCGCGACCTGCGCGGCAAGTTCGCGCGTTGGTTCCAGGATCAGGCTGCGCGGCATCCGCGCGCGGCTCCGTCCCTGGGCGAGGATGTCGATCATCGGAAGCACGAACGAGGCTGTCTTGCCCGTTCCCGTCTGCGCGATGCCGATGATATCGCGCATCATCAGTACGGACGGTATCGCCGACGCCTGGATCGGAGTCGGTTCGTTGTAGCCGGTATCGGCTACGGCGCGGAGCAGTTCATCTGACAGGCCGAGATCGGCGAAGCTCATGGCAATTCCGAGAAAGAGCAATGGGTGCACCCATGGGTCACCCTGATGCTGGCGGAACGCGATTGCGCCGGAAAAGTCAAGTTTTTGTGCAACGCAGCGGGCAATGCGCCGGGCTAGCGACGGGGCACGAGCGCCCTGAAGTACGCGATTTCGCAACGCGCCCCCGATCGCGAGCGCAAGGCATCGCGTTTCGCACAGATCATTCCGTCTCCCGTCCGCTTCAGATAGAAGCCGGTATAGAACTTCAGCGTCGGGCAGGCGTCGTCGAGCTTGGCGCGCAGTCTCCGCCCGTCGATCGTTTCGAGATCGACGTCGCCCTCGTTCATCCTCGCAGCGACAATCGAGTCCGCCGGAACACATTTGGGCGCGGATTGCTCGCGCCATCTGGCGGGCGGCGGCGGCGCTGGACGGTATAGCGGACGGGGGGGCTCGGGCGATGAATCCACGCGCGGAATGCGGATGATCATCCGTTCGCGGATGATGACCTGCGCCCATTGCGTTCCCGCCATGTCATCCGCGTCCGGCGCGCGCGCGGATACGAGCAGCGGCATCGCGGCGAGGATCGGGAGCAGGGGCAGGGCGCGCTTTGACATGGGCAAACAGGCTGGACGTGAGCGATGGGATTTGAACGATACATGAATTGCGTGCGATAAATGCGACATGACACCAGCCCAGACCGCTCTGCTCGAAACGCTGGCGGGGCAAATCCCGGCCCGCGCGATCATCACCGATGCTGCCGCCATCGCGCCGCTGGAGACGGATTGGCGCGGGCGCTGGCATGGCCATGCGCCGGTGATGTTCCAGCCCGCCAGCACGCTGGAGGTCTCGACGATCGTCGCGGCTGCCGCCGCGCTGCGGGTTCCCCTCGTGCCGCAGGGAGGGAATACCTCGATGGTCGGGGGCGCGACGCCGCCGGCAGACGGCAGCGCGGCGATCCTCTCGACGCGGCGGATGAACGCGCTCCGCCGGCTCGATGCGGCCGCGGGGCTGGTCGTCGCGGAGGCGGGGGTGATCCTGTCCGATCTTCACGCTGCGGCGCTGGAGCGCGGGCAGCGTTTCCCGCTGTCGCTCGGCGCGAAGGGGTCGGCAACGGTCGGCGGACTGGTTTCGACCAATGCGGGCGGCACGCAGGTGCTCCGTTTCGGCACGATGCGCGGGCTGGTCGCAGGGATCGAGGTGGTGCTCCCCGATGGTCAGATCCATGACGGGCTGGACGCGCTCAAGAAGGACAATCGCGGCTATGATCTCACGCAGTTGCTGATCGGGGGCGAGGGGACGCTGGGTGTCGTGACCGCGGCGACGCTGCGGCTGGTGCCGGCGGTCGCGGCGCGCGCGGTCGCCTGGGTGGGGCTGGCGGACCCGGCCGCCGCGCTGGCGCTGCTGCGTCGTTTCCAGCGCGCGAGCAACGATGTGGAAAGCTTTGAACTGTTGCCCGGTGAATTGCTTGGCGCGGTGCTGCGCCATATCCCCGGCACGCGCTCGCCGCTGGAAAGCGCGCATCCGTGGCACGCGCTGGTCGAGGTGACGGCGGCCGATTCGCAGGCGGAGCCGCCCGCCGCGATCGTTGAGCGCGTGCTGGCGGCCGCGCTTGCCGATGGCGTCATCGCCGATGCGTCGATCGCGGCGAGCGAAGCGCAGGCCGACGCCTTCTGGCGCATCCGCGAATCGATTTCCGACGCGGAGCGCGCAACCGGCCCTGCCGCGCAGCACGATATCTCGGTGCCGGTGGAGGCGATGCCGCGCTTCATGATCGAGGCGGCGGCGGCATGCGAGGCGCGCTTCCCCGGCACCCACGCCTCGGGTTTCGGGCATCTGGGTGACGGCAACGTTCATTTCCACGTGCGCGCGCCGGCCGGTGCCGATGCCGCGCGCTGGTTTGCCGAAGAGGCGCCGGTGGTGACGCGCTTCGTCGGCGATCTGGTCGTGGCGGCGGGCGGCTCGATCTCGGCTGAGCACGGCATCGGGCAAATGAAGCTTGCCGAGCTTGAGCGGCTGTCCTCGCCCGCGCGCATGGCCGCGTTGCGGGCGATCAAGCACGCGATCGACCCGTACGGGATCATGAACCCCGGCAAGCTCGTCGCGCTTGCGCCGCGCGGGCAGGGCGAATAGGGCCGCTCGATCCGGGCCGTGTCGGCCTGATACTGATTTCGATACTGGAGAGAATGATGGCCAGTGCGCCGCAGCAGCTTCCGCTTTTCTACAACGGCCTGGAGCCGCTTTCGAGCGATCTGCACGCCAATTATCGCCTCCGGCCCGCCAATGCCGCGCCGTTCCTGCAGCATCAGCATGCGATCCCGGTAACGGTCGAGGAGTTTCCGCTGGTCCAGCGCTTCATGCCGATCGTCTTCACCGCGGGCGACGATGCCGTGCCGATCGCGCTGATGGGCCTGAACGAGGGCGTGAACGTCTTCATCGATGCGGAAGGGAAGCTGACCGAGGACAATTTCTACGTCCCGGCCTATATCCGCCGCTATCCCTTCATGCTCGCGCGTCTGCGCCCCGACGCGGACGAATTGTCGCTCTGCTTCGATCCGACCGCTGATACGATCGGCGCATTCGATGAAGGCGAGGCGCTGTTCGATGGCACGCAGCCGAGCGAATTCACCCGCAACATCCTGTCGTTCAACGAATCTTTCGAGCAGGCGGGCGCGCGCACCGGCGGCTTCGTGCAGGAACTTCGCGAGATGGACCTGCTGATGGAGGGCGAGGTTTCCATCCAGCATGACGGCTACGAGCAGCCGTTCGTCTATCGCGGCTTCCAGATGGTCAACGAAGAGAAGCTTGCGGATCTGCGCGGTGACCAGCTTCGCAAGATGTCCAAATCGGGCATGCTGCCGCTTATCTACGCCCACCTCTTCTCGCTGGCCCTGATGCGGGATATCTTCGTCCGTCAGGTCAATCTCGGTCTCGTGCCGCAGCCCAATCTGATTGTCTGAATGGAGATGACGACGCGATGACCAGACCGTTTGTTGGCGCTCGCTATTCCGGTGTGGCGATCGCGCTTCACTGGCTCATCGCGTTTTTCGTCATCGTCAATCTGCTCATCGGCATCGGGCATGATTCCGTGCCGATGCTGCGCGCGTGGATGCCCGGTCACAAGTCGATCGGCATCACCGTGCTTGTGCTCACGCTGCTGCGGCTCGGCTGGCGGCTGGCGCATCGCGCGCCGCCGCTGCCGCCTGAACTGGCGGGATGGGAACGAGCCGCCGCGCAACTTGTGCACGGCCTTTTCTATGCGGTGCTGTTGCTCCTGCCGCTATCCGGCTGGGCGATGGTTTCCTCGCCGGAGCACAGGCGGCCGCTGGACTGGTTCGGCGCGTTCGACATCCCGTTTCTCCCGGTTTCGCGTGTCACCGCCAATCTCGGCGGCGACGCGCATGGGGTGCTGGGATGGCTGATGCTCGGGCTGGTGGTGGTGCATATCGCCGCCGCGCTGCGCCATCAGTTTCTCCTTCGCGACAACCTCGTCGCGCGGATGCTGCCACGGTCTGGATGATAAAAGCGATCGGTTGAGCTAATTGCTCTTGAAACCAAATCCACCCATCATATGTTGTAGCCGTACAGCGCAGTGTTCCCCCCTTTCACGGCGCTGTATGACACGCTCAGGCGTGTCTCCTCCCTGAACCTTGGCCACCTCGCGTGTATTCGCGAGGTGGTTTTTTTTGTGGGTTACTCGGCGGCGAGTGCCGGCGCGGAATCGCATGCTTCGTCGGTCAGTGCGTCTATAATTCCGCGCACCAGTCGGACGATCGCGTCGAAATTGGCGCCAGGCTTGTCGAACGTGCTGTCAAGATACAGCGACCGATCGAGTTCGAGCTGAATGGCATGAATATGCGTGGCCGGGTTGCCATGCCGTTCCAGGATGTGGCCACCGGCGTAGGGGACATTGCGACTGTACCGCAGACCTTCCGTGCTCACGACCGATTCCACGCGGCGGACGAAGCGCACGCTGCTGGAGCGACCGAAGCGATCGCCCGTGACGATCCGCGCGTTGCCTTGCAGGATCGGCGGCATCGAATGAAGATCGAGCAATACTGCGCAGCCGAACCGGTCCCGTGCCAGTCTCAGCGTCTCGCGCAGCGCCGCGTGATACGGCCGGTGATCGGCGAGAATGCGCGCTGCAATCTCCTCGCCTGGAAAACGTCGTCGCCACAATTCGCCTGCCCGCGCCGTGCGCCGCGGTACGATTCCAAGCCCGCCACGCACCTTCGTGCTGGGTGCTCCCGGCGGCGCACCCTCATCGACGCCCGGATCACGCTCATGCTCTGCGCGGTTGAGATCGATCCAGGCTCGTCCCAGCCGCTGGATCAGCAGCGTTTCGCCCGCGCTCGCCGCCAGCGCGATCGCATCGACATGGCGGTCCTCCAAAGTGGCCAGGAGTTCGCTCGGCACGCGCAGGTTCGCACGCAGGGAGAGCGGATAATCGCGCCCCGCGTGGGGCACCGAGATTACCACTGGGCTTTCCGGTATTTCCGGGCCGACAATATCGAAGGATCGCGTCATTCTTGCATCAGCCTATGGCACAGCGCGACTGGTCGCAACGGGGCGCGGGCGGATGGATTTTCTTAATGTGTTGCGGCATATTGGCAGCCCCGACGAGGCACGGCCAGATACGAGGACCGACAACCCACCATGATCAGGATACTACTGGCCGAGGACGATCAGGTGATGCGCGAATATCTTACCCGCGCGCTTGAGCGTTCGGGCTATGCGGTATCGGCGGTCGATCGTGGCACGGCGGCGATTCCGCTGATCGAGGCGGAGCGATTCGATCTGCTGCTCACGGATATCGTGATGCCGGAAATGGATGGGATCGAGCTGGCGCAGAAAGCGGCCGATATCGCGCCGGACATGCGCGTCATGTTCATCACCGGCTTCGCGGCGGTGACGCTGAAGGCCGGCAGGGCGATGCCGCAGGCGCGTGTTTTGTCGAAGCCGTTTCACCTGCGAGATCTCGTGCTCGAAGTCGATCGCATGTTCGAAGCCGATAATGTGAGCGGCCTGAACTAAATCGCGCTGCGCCGCTTGCGTGGTCGGAATCTCCTCGCTAAAGGCCCCACTCCCGTGGGCGTGTAGCTCAGTGGTAGAGCACTGTGTTGACATCGCAGGGGTCGCAAGTTCAATCCTTGCCACGCCCACCATCGAAAGCCCCGCTGCCCGATCCGGGTGGCGGGGCTTTTGCTTTGATGGTCGGCAGTGGCCGATGAACATCTAACGCAAACGCTGTAGATATTGCGCGTCGGGCGTTTCGGATGTCTTGAAACCCAAGGCGCCGTCCGGGAACGGCAAAGCCCCTCTCGAACCGTCGCAGAAGGCTGCGGGCCTCGATCGTGCCGGGTTTGTGCCGATCTGCCGTTTGCGAAAGGCCGCCGGTTGCGGCCTTGGTGGAAGGGACTGGATTCGAACCAGTGTACGCTCACGCGGGCAGATTTACAGTCTGCTGCCTTTAACCACTCGGCCACCCTTCCAATGGGGCCGCTTCATCAAAGCGAGGGCGCCCAATGCCGAAGCCGGCGGTCGCTGTCAACGCACTGGTTTTCATGACCGACGCGCGGCATAGGGCGCGCAACAAAATAATTCCCGCAGGGAAGGGGTACCGCACATGCGCCATCTGTTGCTCGCCGCGACCGCTATTATCGCTACGCCAGTCCAAGCCCACGATAACGCAGACATCGCCAGGATCATTGACGAAGGCATAAGCCATTCTCAGGTGATGCTGACGGCTCAACATCTGAGTGACGTGATCGGCCCGCGCCTCACAAACTCGCCCGCTATGCGTACGGCGGAGGAATGGACACAGAAGAAGTATCGCGAATGGGGTCTGAAGAACGTTCACAAGGAAGGATATCTTTTCGGCCGCGGTTGGTGGATCGAGAAATCCAGTGTGCGGATGGTTTCGCCTCGTCCGATCCAGCTTACAGCGATCCCGATTGCCTGGACTCCACCGACGAAGGGCACGATCAGTGCCCCGATTTTCGTCGCGCCAATGCAGCGCGCACGCGATTTCGCGCAATACAGGGGAAAGCTCAGTGGCAAGATTGTGCTGGTTTCCCAGCCCGGCGCCGGATCGGAGAGTACGACGGCGCCATTCCATCGCTATACTGGTGATGAGCTGGCGAAGCTCGACGAATTCGAGCAGGCTAAATACGACCCGGAAGCCGACAAGCGGACGCTGGAGCGTTCCGACTTCGAGAAGCAGCGCGACGCCTTTCTGAAAGAAGAGGGTGCTCTCGCATATGCCACCATCTCGTATCGCGATGGCCTGCTGTTGCACGGCGAGGGCTATATGTTCGAGGCGGGTAAATCGCCGTCGCTGCCGGGCGTGCAGATCGCTGCCGAGGATTATCGACGACTCGCGCGACTTGCGAAGATCGCGGCCGCGCCGACGCTCGAAATCGACAGCGTGACGCACTATGACGACAGCGACGTCAAAGCGTACAACATTTTCGCAGAGATTCCCGGCACCGATCCCAAGGCTGGTTATGTTATGGCCGGGGCGCATCTCGACAGCTGGGTCGCCGGGGACGGAGCGACAGACAATGGCGCGGGCTCCGCGATGATAATGGAGGCTGCGCGAATACTCTCCACCATTGGCGTGCGCCCAAAGCGCACTATCCGCTTCGCGCTGTGGAGCGGGGAAGAGCAGGCGCTGCTTGGCAGCCTGGCGTGGGTGGAAAAGAACCTCGCCACGCGCGGCGGGCCGAACGATCCGCCGCTGACGGGAGAACGCCGTTACTATGAATGGCCGAAGCGCTGGCCGATCAACAAGCAGCCGGGCTACGACGCGCTCGCCGGCTATTTCAATATCGACAACGGTTCCGGAAAGTTGCGCGGCATCTATGCCGAGAACAACCCAGCGGCGGCGCGAATCTTCGCCGACTGGATGGCGCCCTTCCGCTCGATGGGGATGACGCAGGTGGCGGTCGCGCCGACCGACGGCACAGATCACGTCTTCATGCAGGCTGTTGGTGCGCCCGGTTTTCAGTTCATCCAGGATCCACTGGACTATGAGACGCGCACCCACCATTCATCTGCCGACACCTACGACCATCTGAAGGCGGACGACATGCGACAAGGGGCGACGATCCTCGCCTCGTTTCTGCTGAACGCGGCCAATGCCGAAAAGCCCTTGCCGCGCTCACCGTTGCCGACCAAGCCGGTCGTTACCGATCCATTTGCTTACCCGGACAACAATTGATGACCCGTCGCGGACACCGCCCTTCCCAGCCCTCCGGCGGTCGCCCGCGATTCTGGGGCAGGCACGCCGTGATAGCTGCATTGGCGAACCCGGAGCGCGTGGTGCGCAAGATCTGGGGAACGCGTGAAGCGCTTGCGGCGCTTGATCTGCCGCCGGTGTTGCCGGTCGTCTATGCTGATGTCGCCGATCTCGGGCGGATGGTGCCCAATGATGCACCGCATCAAGGGCTGGTAGCCGAGGTCGACCCGCTGGAGGAAATATGGCTGGGCGATCTCTTAGAGCGGGGGAAGGATGATCGCCGACCTTTGGTGGTGCTCGATCAGGTCACTGATCCGCACAATGTTGGTGCCATCATGCGCTCGGCCGCAGCGTTCGATGCGCTTGGAATCATCACGCAGGATCGTCACGCGCCGCCCGAATCCGGCGTTCTGGCTCGCTCCGCCTCAGGGGCATTGGAAACCGTACCATGGGTGAGGGTGGTCAACCTTGCTCGCGCACTGGATGAGATTGCCGAAGCAGGTTTTTGGCGTATCGGCTTGACCGGCCGTGCCCCGCAGACGCTGGCTCAAGCTATGGGCGAGGCGCGCATCGCGATCGTACTTGGTGCGGAGGGCGAGGGGATGCGCCAGAATACCGAGGCGCATTGCGACCAGCTTGCAAAGCTGCCGATCTCCCCCAAAGTGGAAAGCTTGAACGTGTCCAATGCCGCCGCGATCGCGCTTTATGCGGTGACGGTGCGGGGATAATTTCAAAGGCGCGATACGGCGAAGTCGCGCCTTTGAAGCTTCTGCACTATCGCGGCTTCGCCGCTTAGTCTTCTTCGGCGATGCGGATCTTCAGTCCATCAAGTGCATCGGTGAACGGGATCTGACATGACAGGCGCGAGGTTTCGTTCCGGTCACTGGAAGAATCGAGCAGGTCGTTCTCATCCTCACTCATAGGCGGCAGTTTGGCCGCAAATTCCGGGTCGACATGTACGTGGCAGGTGGCGCAGCTACAGCAACCGCCGCACAGCGCTAGGATCTCATCGATGCCGCCGTCGCGGATAACTTCCATCACAGACAGGCCTGCATCGCCGTCCAACTCGCGTTCTTCCCCATTCCGCGTAACGACGATAAGCTTCGGCATCATGCTCTCCGTGAATTTCTCCCCGACCCATGCCTTCGTTCGCGCGCGCCTGCAATGGGGCTGAACAAGGAAGCGCTGCATTCAGCGATCGACGCGCTTGGCTCGATCGAGCCGAGATTTGCCGCTGCTCTTGCCCGCGTCGGCTACCCGGAGCCGCGGATTCGCGCACCCGGTTACGCCACCTTGCTGCGGACGATCGTGGGGCAGCAGGTGAGCGTGAAGGCAGCGGACGCGGTGTGGCGCAAGCTCGAGGCGCAGATCGGTGATCCGACAGATCCGAAAATCATCGCGCGTGCCAGCGATGAGGATTTGCGCGCCTGTGGTTTCTCGCGACAGAAATCGGGCTATGCCCGCAGCCTGGCGGAAGAGGTGCTGAGTTGCCGTCTCGATCTCGCCAACCTTCCGGCGGACGATGAAGAGGCGATTGCAGACCTCATTCGTGTGAAAGGGATCGGGCGCTGGTCCGCCGAAATCTATCTGCTGTTCGCTGAAGGGCGACCCGATATCTGGCCGGCAGGCGATCTCGCCGTGCAGATCGAAGTAGGGCGGATCCTTGGCCATGAGACTCGGCCTAGCGAGAAATTGACGCGAGAGTTGGCGGAGGCTTGGCGACCGTATCGCGGTGCGGCTGCAATCTTCACCTGGCATCATTACGGCGCTGGGAAGGACGCCGCTCCCGTCTGACCGGTGAGGGCGCGGGTTTCCAAACCTGCGTCTGGCAGAACATTGCGACGCAACCCTGCACGTTGAGCGAGCCATCGGGTTGCGGCTGCCGGTCGACTTGAATGTCTTGCCCCGACGCGGATCACAAATCTGGCCACGCCACTCCTTGCCGTTATCTGTAAGCCGGTAAAGAATCTGGATGCTGCGCATCGGACGCGACCGCAGAGCAGGATCGGGATACTTGATATCCCGCTCGTGGCTTTGCGTACTCGGCCTGACGATCGTGGCGAGCTTGCCGCACATCGGTGCGACACGTGGCGCGCGCGCGATGATGCCCGATCCGTCCGCCGTATGCTGCGTAGCGACAATAAGGGAGAAGACGGCGCGCTATCAGGGAAACCTGCCTTTGGGCAGCGCGCGGGCTGGCCGCTTTTAAGTGCGCTCCTCCGATAGCCAAATCGCGGTTGAACCACATCGTACCCTCCCGCATGGATGCGCGGATGAACCGGCTCCCTATCGACGTCAGGCGCTCGCTGCCGGAAAGCCATGGCACGATCACCGTGCCGCATGGTGCAGGCTTCGTGCGTAAGCTGCTTGCCTTCACTGGCCCGGGCTGGCTGGTGGCGGTCGGCTACATGGACCCGGGCAACTGGGCGACCGATATCGCGGGTGGCTCTGCTTTTGGCTACGCGCTGCTCTCCGTCGTGCTTCTGTCGAACCTGATGGCGATTGTGCTTCAGGCGCTGGCCGCTCGGTTGGGTATCGGGGCGGGAATGGATCTCGCCCAGGCCTGCCGCGCGCATTACCCTCGCGGTGTTGCGCTGGCGCTGTGGCTGCTATGCGAGATCGCGATCATCGCGTGCGATCTCGCCGAGGTGCTGGGTACGGCGATCGCACTGCAATTGCTGTTTGGCCTGCCGCTGGTCGCCGGCGTGTGCGTGACCGCGCTCGACGTTTTCCTAATCCTGGCGCTGCAGCGTTTTGGATTCCGGCGGTTGGAAGCGGTTATCGCCGCATTGCTCATCATCATCGCCGGCTGTTTCACCCTGGAACTTATCTGGGCGGGGCCGGACTGGCGCGCGGCTGCGGGGGGCGTGGTGCCAACTGCGGAAATCGTCCGCAATCCCGCGATGCTGTATATTGCGATCGGCATCCTGGGCGCGACAGTGATGCCCCACAACCTGTACCTCCATTCCGCCATCGTGCAGACGCGGGCGTTCGGGCAGAGCGAGCGCGACAGGCGCGAGGCGATCCGCTTGGCGACGGTGGACTCGACGGTTTCGCTAGGGCTAGCCTTCTTCATAAATGCCGCCATCCTGATCCTGGCGGCGGCCACCTTTCATGTCGCCGGGCGCACCGACGTAGCGGAAATCGCAGACGCGCACCGGTTGCTCGCGCCGATGCTTGGCGTGGGGGCAGCGAGCACGGTATTCGCCATCGCGCTGTTGGCGAGCGGGCAGAATTCCACTGTCACCGGAACGCTGGCGGGCCAGATTGTAATGGAAGGGTTTCTTCACCTGCGGCTGCCGGCATGGGCGCGGCGGCTGGTGACACGCGGACTGGCGCTCTTGCCGGCGATCGCGGTCGTGATGACGATGGGCGATGAAGGCGCGACGCGGTTGCTGCTATTGAGCCAGGTGGTTCTAAGCATGCAATTGCCGTTCGCGGTGGTGCCGCTGGTTGCCTTCACCGGCAGCGCGACTGTCATGGGCGCACATATCGCACCGCGCTGGCTTGCCGCCCTTGCCTGGTCAGTGGCGGGCCTGATCGTGCTGCTGAACGCGGTCCTGCTGTGGGGTATAGCTTTCGGCTGACGTCAGCCGATCAGGCGCGCCGCGATAGCTTCGCGCCGGGCGCCATCCACCTCCAGCACTTGCTCCGCATAGTTTTGGATGTTTCCGTGCCGCTCCCGAATCGAGGCGAATGCGGTGTGGAGATAATCGGCCTCTACCGACATTAGCGCGATGATCGCCTCGTCAGTCATCTGTTGACCATAGTTTGCGCGCATAGACGCTGCGGCGCTGGCAATGCGGCGCTCGGGATTGCCGGCGGTGTTCGTGAGCAGATAATCCGCCATGATATCGTCCTCACCCACGCCGAGCAGGCTGTGGAGCAATGCAGCCGCCAGTCCCGTGCGATCCTTTCCGGCCAGGCAGTGGAGCAGGCTCGCGCCATCTCGCGTGGCCAGCGCCTTAAAATAAAGGGTCAGCGTGCGGATCAGTACGTCGCGATATGGCATCGAGACGTAAAGCTCCTGCATCGCTGCACGAGCCTCTTCTGCTGTTGCGACCCCCTTCGCGGCCTGCTGATGAGGAGCAAGCTTGCTTCCAGCGGTCTCGCCAGGCGCGAACAGGACAGTACCGTCGAACGCGCCATGTCGGCGGCATGGCGCGACGCGACGCTCGCTATCCCCACGCAGATCGATGATAGTGGCGATCCGAAGCGACGCCACACCATCGAGATCGTCCGCGGTCGCATCGCCATGCTGGCCCGATCGCCACAATAAGCCGGCCCGAATCTTTCCGGACGGCGTGTGATAGCCACCATAATCGCGGAAGTTGTGGATACCCTGGAAGCTCAGCACACGCTCGTTCATGCGCGCTAGCTAACGAAAATATGTGACGATGTTAAGCGAGTCGGCTTAGGATTCCTCTCCGCGATACTTGATTTCCAGATAACGGCCGCGGGTCGCGAGCGTATCGAGATCGCCCTGCGCCAGCTCCTCCGACATTTGCCCGATCTCGCGCTCGATCAACTCCAATCCGTCAATTAACTGGCGATCGGGCGTCTTCCCGTTGCGCGGTGTAGCACGAAGCGCACGGGGAACGCGCTGGTAGTCGCGAACGAATTCGGGCAATTGTTCGCCTACCAGCCGGCGGATTTCGGCGGTCGCTGGTGTCTCTTCATGGAGCGCGGCCAGCTGCGCGCCCAGCGTATCCAGCCGCACGCCGATCCTGTCCGTAACCAATACCGCGGGCGCGGGAAGGCCGGGCCTTTGAGAATCCAGCCAACGCGCAGTTTGCGTCGGGAGCGCGCGGATATCCGTCTGGCGTAGCCGTTCAGGTGCGATCGGTGCATCGGCCGGCCATACCGCCAGCATCGCCGTCACCGCGAGCAACAGCGCCATCACCGCTGTCGCGCCCATGATGCCGAGCGGAACGATAAGGCCGATCACGAACGCGCCGCTCAGGATCGCTGCGTCGGCGATCGCGATCCGGGTCAACCGCTTGCCGAGCCGCTTCGCGCCAGCGCTGCGGCGACGACGGGTGAGATAGGTGGCGTCGTAGCGCGCGCCCGTGATGCGCTCATAAGCGGCGCGGGCGGCGGCGATCGTCTGATCGGAAGTGTCGCTCACACCGACTCCAGCTTGAAATTATCCTGCGGGGCCGAAACCTGGTTCTGCGCGGCTCCTTCGGCACGAGCGATATAACCCTTTGACTTCTCGACCTCGCGGCCGAGCGTGTCGACGGTCGTTTTCATCGAATCGAGCGCCTTCATCTTGAACGTGTCGATCGCGTCCATCGTGTCATAGATGTTCTGAAACGCTCGCTGGAGGGTTTCGAGCGGGATCGCGGAGGATGCCGCCTGCTCGTGGATGCGCGCGGTGTTCGAACGCAGCAGCTTGCCGGTAGAGTCGATGATGTTCGCGGTGGTGGTATTGAGCTGGGTGATCTGATCCAGCACCAGTTTCTGATTGGTCATCGCCTGCGCGACGGTGACGGCCGTGCGCAGTGCCGATACGGTGGTTGTGGACGCGCGATCGACGCCCTTGATAAGCTCGACGTTGTTCTTCTTGACCAGATCGAGCGCGAGATATCCCTGCACTGTCACCGCCATCTGCGTTAGCAGATCCTGCGTGCGCTGGCGGGCGTAAAACAAGGCGGTTTCGCGAATCGCCTTCGCCTTGGCCGGGTCGGTAGCGTCGAGCTGGTTGGCCTTGTCTTCGAGCCTGCTGTCCATCAGCTTCGATAGGTGGATCATCTGCTCCAGCCGGCCCATCGCCGACCACAGGTTCGCTCGCTCGGTATCGATCGCGGCATTGTCCATCAATAGCTCGTCCTTGCCGGAGGCGAGGCTGCGCAGGATCGAGGATATGTGCGTCTGGCTCGATTTGTAGGTATCAAAATAATTCCGCATCTTATTGCCGAACGGGATGATCCCGAACAGCTTCTGCGGCGCGGTAAGATTGCCTTTTCGGCCTGGATCGAGATCCTCGACTACGCGGCGAAGCTGCGCGAGATCCTTGCCCACGCCGGTTTCTTGATCCATTGCGCGCACAGGGCGATCGAGAAACCGGTTTGACTGGCCGGCCGCGTCGCGGATCTCCTTTGCTCCCATTGCGGTAATAGCATCGACACGCTTGCCGAATTCGGGCGAGTTCGCATCCTGCGCCACCAGTTGATCGACGAAATGATCGACCCGCTCCTCGAGCTTCGATTTGGTGCCGTCATCGACCGGGACGAGGCCGGCCGCCTGCGCGGTCGCGACCGTCGGTACGGGATCGGGCGGCGTCAGCTTCAGCGCAGGCTCTGCGTTGGTCGTCTCGGGTGTCGTCGCCATCTTTTCCTCCAGCGGTGCAAGAGCATGGCCTGCCTGCGCACCGCATTCAACTGTATTGCATATGTAACACGCTTGTGGATCGGTTCAACGATAACGACGAAGCACTGAAATTATTTCGGGACAGGCGATATCATCACGTCCAACGCAGCCGCGTCGCTCCCGGCGATCTGAAGCAGGTAGCGCCCCGGCTTCAGATCGAAATCCACCATCTTGCGGATGCCGCTGCATGCGGGGCCGTGGCTGTGCGCCACGGATGGCAGCGATTTGCCGTCCCGGACCACATCCACCCAGGCAGATCCGCCCAGCGCGACGCGATAGCGCCCGGCCTTCGTGGCGAAAAATCCTAGCAATCCGCCGTTGGCGCCTCCTTGGGGGAGCTTGGCCGGCGGGACGGCGTAATTGACCTGCGCCACGGGAAACAGCCCGGTCAGCGCGCGCGATCCTGTCGGGATCAGCGCCTTCGTCGTGTCGCGCGGGCGCAGTACGCTGGCGATCTGGATGGTGCGCGACCATCCCGACATGCCCGCGGGCGGAGCAGCGGGACCGGGGCAGGCGACGGAGTTGTTCACCGCAACCGGCGCGCCTTGCGCGAGCACCAAGAGTAACGGCAGAAGCGAGCTTGGCATCTTCGGGCTCTCCATGAAACAGTCATTCGCGCTGGGTCTAGCCGCAATGCAGCAGATGCGCTATCGGCGCGCACAACGCCGCGTGCTTTGCGGCCATTCCAGGAATTACGATGAATCTGCGCAATATCGCCATCATCGCGCACGTCGATCATGGCAAAACCACCCTTGTGGACCAGCTTTTCCGCCAGTCTGGCACGTTTCGAGACAATCAGCGCGTCGAGGAGCGCGCGATGGATTCGAACGATCTGGAAAAGGAACGTGGCATCACGATCCTTGCGAAGCCCACCTCGATCGACTGGGAGGGGATCCGTATCAACAT
Organism: Sphingomonas sp. TX0543; assembly: GCF_048565505.1. NCBI lineage: Bacteria > Pseudomonadati > Pseudomonadota > Alphaproteobacteria > Sphingomonadales > Sphingomonadaceae > Sphingomonas > Sphingomonas sp. TX0543. The sequence continues at coordinate 2,677,278 of NZ_JBLZUS010000002.1, read as the reverse complement.
CGTTGATACGCCCGGACACGCCGATTTCGGCGGCGAGGTGGAGCGCATCCTGTCGATGGTCGATGGCGTGATCCTGCTGGTCGATTCGGCCGAGGGGGCGATGCCGCAGACGAAGTTCGTAACCGGCAAGGCGCTGGCGCTTGGTCTCCGCCCGATCGTTGTGGTCAACAAGGTCGACCGCAGCGACGCGCGCATCCAGGAAGTGCTCGACGAAGTCTTCGATCTGTTCGTGACGCTGGACGCGACCGACGAGCAGCTTGATTTTCCCGTGCTCTATGCCTCGGGCCGCAACGGCTACGCCTCCACTGACATGCATGCCCGTGAAGGCACGCTGACCCCGATGTTCGAGACCATCGTCAGCCACGTCCCACCGCCCAACCTTGACGAGAACGCACCTTTCACGTTCCTGGTGACGTTGCTCGATCGCGACAATTTCCTCGGTCGGATCCTTACCGGCAGGGTGAATTCGGGCACGGTGAAGCTCAATCAGCCGATCCATGCGCTCGATAACGATGGCAAGATCGTTGAAACGGGTCGTGCATCCAAGATCATGTCGTTCCGCGGTCTTGATCGCGTGCCGGTTGACGAGGCGAGGGCTGGCGACATTATCTCGATGGCCGGCCTGACTGTTGCAACCGTTTCCAATACGATCGCCGATACCAGCGTATCCGAACCGCTCCATGCGCAGCCGATCGATCCGCCGACCCTGTCAATGCGCTTCGCGGTGAACGATTCGCCGATGGCGGGGCGCGAGGGCAGCAAGGTGACGTCGCGGATGATCCGTGATCGCCTGTTTCGTGAAGCGGAGTCGAACGTCGCGATCAAGGTGACCGAGGCCGCCGACCGCGACAGCTACGAAGTCGCCGGGCGCGGGGAGCTTCAGCTTGGCGTGCTGATCGAGACGATGCGACGCGAAGGCTTCGAGCTCGGCATCAGCCGCCCGCGGGTGCTGTTCAGCGAGGATGAGGCCGGCAACAAGACCGAGCCGTACGAGATCGTCATCATCGACGTGGACGACGAATATTCGGGCACGGTCGTCGAGAAAATGAACCTGCGCAAAGCCGAGATGACCGACATGCGCCCGTCGGGTGGTGGCAAGACCCGTATCACCTTCTCCGCCCCGTCGCGCGGGATGATCGGCTATCACGGCGAGTTCCTGTCGGACACGCGTGGAACAGGCATCATGAACCGGCTGTTTGAGAAATATGGTCCGCACAGGGGGAAGATCGAGGGCCGCAAGAACGGCGTGCTTATCTCGAACGGCGCCGGTGAGGCCAATTCCTATGCCCTCGGCCCGCTTGAGGAGCGCGGCATTCTCTTCGTCGGCCATGGCGAGGCGCTTTATGAAGGCATGATCATCGGCGAGAACGCCAAGACGGATGACCTCGAGGTCAATCCCATGAAGGCGAAGCAGCTCACCAACTTCCGCGCTAGCGGCGGCAAGGACGATGCGATCCGCCTGACCCCGCCGAAGAAGATGACGCTCGAACAGGCCATCGCCTATATCGACGATGACGAGATGGTGGAGGTGACGCCCAAGTCGATCCGCCTGCGCAAGCGGCACCTCGATCCGCACGAGCGCAAGCGTGCGTCGCGTGCCAAACAGGCGGCCTGACGGTTCGGCTTCGGCCGGAACAGCGGATTAGAAAAAGGGCGGGTTGGCTGATGCCATCCCGCCCTTTTCGTTTTGCCGGGCCAATCAAACCGGGGCGGGTCGCTCGGCGATCCGCCCCGGCTGACGATCAGTTGAACTTGCCTGATACCGAGACGCCGATGACGCGCGGCTCGTTGAATACCGCGGCCATATAATTTTCGATAACACCCTTGAGGTTTTGCTCGTTGGTGACGTTGCGCGCGAACGCGGCGATCTCATACTTCTTGTCCGGCGTGGTGAAGCCAGCCTTCAGACCGAGTTCGAGATTGCCGTTCGAATAGAATTCCCTCGTCCGGTAAAGCACGAAATTCGTGTAGCCTTGTACGTTGGCGTCGGCTCCCACGAAGAAGTTGCCGCCATTGCCGAGCGGGATGTCATACCGCACCGCGCCGTCGATATTGAACGTCGGGGCATTGGGGAGCGGGTTGCCGTTGATCGAGGCGAAATAGGTCGTGCCCGTGCCGCTGCCCTTTGTGAAGGCGATCGGGTTGAGCACCGTGCAGACCATTACGCCGTTGAGGCTGCAAACCTGCGCATAGGCGTTGGGATCCTTGATCTTGGAATGCAGCGCGCTGCCGCCCAGGGTGAAGGTGATGTTGCGGATCGGCCGCCACTCCGCCTCCGCCTCGATGCCATAGGCATTCGCATGATTGGCATTGAACAACACGCCCGATCCGTTGCTGTCGTTACCGTTCAGCTGGATATTCTTGACGGTGTAGGCAAAGGCGGTGGCGTTGAAGCGCAGGTTGGACGTTGGCTGCGATTTGAAGCCCGCTTCGTACGACATGATCGTCTCTGAATCAGCGGTGGTGAACGGCGAGTTGAATACCGCCGAACGCCCCTGGATCGTCGGGCCACGGAAACCGCGTGCCACTCGGGCATAAAGGTTAACGGACGGATCGATCGCGTACAGCGCCGAGATGTCCCAGCTCGGTTCCTTGCCGACAAGCCGCACATCAGTCGGCGCGGTCGGGTTGAACCGCTTGAACTGGTCAACCGTCCCGGTCGGGTCGAACACGGGCTTGATCAGGGCGGTGCGTTTGCGATCCTCTGTGTAACGCGCGCCGGCGGTCAGCGTCAGCTTGTCGATCGTATAGCTGGCCTGACCGAACACCGCCCATGACGTGTTAACGTCGCGCAGACGGACCCAGTTGTTCGGGTTGTTGGCGGGTGGCGTAAGGAAATAGGTCCGCTGGTAGAAGTCGGTAATGTCGCGACTGTCGAAGTAGAAGCCGCCGAACTGCCATTTGAAGGGCGAGTTGCCACTGGAGGCGAGTCGCAATTCCTGCGTCCACTGGTCCAGCCCGCGCAGATAACCTTCACTCTGCCCAAAGCCGTTGGGGTTGCCGTTGAACGGATAGTTCGCGGCAGCGCCGCCGTCCGTATCGCCACGGCTATAGCCCGAGGAGTGCTCATAGGCGGTTATCGAGGTCAGCGTCGCGCCGCCGAAATTCCACGCTGCGCGAACGGAGGCGCCCTGCGTCTTGTAGGCCTGCGGATTGTTCGCGGCTTCGTCATAGGAAACCACATCGCGCGGCTCGGCCTGGACGTTGTTCGAGCCCTTCCTGAGCGCGGCGCGGTGGAACAGGGTCGACGTGCCGTCATAGTCGCGGACATGGCCCGAGACATCGACCGAGAAACTGTCGGACGGGGTGAACAGCAATTGAAGGCGGGCGTTGCGGTCGTTGAAGCCGCCCATCACATCCTTGCCGCCCTTGGTGCCGTCCGCGCTGGAGCCGGTGTAGTTGTTGCTGACCCAGTTGTCGCGGTGCTGCCATAGGCCAGAGACGCGGAAGGCGAGCTTGTCCGCGATAATCGGCCCGCCGAGGCCCACGTCCGCCGAAACCGTGTTGTACGTGCCCCATGAGGCGGAGCCCCGACCTTCCCAGTCCATCGTCGGCTTGTTCGTGTCGAACTTGATGATGCCGGCGGTTGTATTGCGGCCGAACAGCGAGCCCTGCGGGCCGCGCAACACTTCGACCTGCGCCACGTCGTAGACCGGGTTGGACTTCAGCACGACGTGCTCCAGCACCACATCGTCCTGGATGATCGATACCGGTTGCGATGCGCCGAGGTAGAAATCGACGTTGCCGAGGCCGCGGATGTAGAAGCGCGGGAAGATCCGGCCGGTCGTCGTCTCGATATAAAGGCTGGGTACGCGGCCAGAGAGCGCCAGGATGTCTTCGCCGGCGGACTGAAAGGTCCGCAGGTCCGTGCCGCTGACGGCGGCCACGGAGACCGGTACGCGCTGAAGGTTTTCGCTGCGTCGCTCGGCCGTGACGACGATGTCGCTCAATCCCTCGCTATCCGAGGCGGCAGGGGCGACGTTATCGACGGCCTGGGCATTCGCGGGAGTGGCGAAAATGGCAAGGCCGGCGGTCACGCCCGCGAGCAGCGCGGGGCGAAAACGGTGACGAATGGACACGGTGGTTCCCTCTTTGATTATGTTTCCCGGGTGGATCGGGAGACGGGGGTCGTGGCCATGCCCACTCCCGGTAGGGCATTTGGTCGCGCTCATCCGACTCGTGCTGGTGTCCGCCCGTTGAGCCCGCCGCTAGGCTCGTATTGTGTCCGAATGATGAAAAACCGATGGCGCCGGGCGAGTGATTACCGCGCCGCCATCGCGATGATCGTAGACCATTCCTTATCCCCGACGGGAGATACGGACAGCCGCGACTGCCGAAGCATCGGCAATGCCGCGAGCGCGGGCTCAGCTTTCATGGCGGCGAGCGATACAGGGGCGGGGAGGGGGGCGAGCGGCTTGATAGCGACCGACACCCAATGGCCTTCGTCTCCATCCTTGCGAGGGCCGCGCGTCACCTCCGCGATGCCGACCGCCGCCTTATCCTTGCCGCTGTGATAGACCAGCGCCTTATCACCCGGCTGCATCGAGCGAAGGTGCGCGGCAGCGGCGTTATTGCGCACGCCATCCCATTCGGTGCCCCCGTCTCGAACCAGATCGTTCCACGCGTAACTGTCAGGCTCGGATTTCAGCAGCCAATTTGCCATCGTCGCGCACCTAAACCGTTGGTGAATACCTTATTCCGGCCCCATTCAGCCCGACTCGCGTAGCAAACGCAACACGGTCGCACCATCGTGCGTTGGTCAGGCGGACCGATGTAAAGAGTATGGAGGTTCGAGATGAACAGCTTTCTGAAAAAGGCAGGACTCGGCGCCGCGCTGGCCGCGACGGCGTCGGTTTCTGCGGCACCGGCGGATGCGCAGCGCTGGGGCGGCGGCTGGGGCGGTTATCATCGCTACCATGGTGGCGGCAATGCAGCGGGTGCGGCGCTTGTCGGCGGCATCGTTGGCCTGGGCATCGGAGCCGCGATCGCTTCCAATAACCGGCCGGGCTATTATTACGATCGTGGCTATTATGATCGTGGCTATTACGCGCCGCCGCCGCGCGCCTATTATTATGACGATTATCGTCCATATTATCCGCGCTGCTGGACCAGCTATCGCTTCGATCCTTACTGGGGTCGCGATGTGCCGGTACGCGTCTGTCGTTGATCGGCGCAGTCTGACGAGGTCACGCAGGAACGGCGCGGGTTAAGGCCCGCGCCGTTTTTGCATTGGTTGTCGCGCAATGATCCGCTAAGCGGCCCGCCCATGAGCGATACTCCCCCCGACCACCTTTCGATCGATCCCCGCAGCCCGCATTTCCTTCAGGAGGCGCTTGAACGTGGCGTCGGCATCCGTTTCAAGGGTGTAGAGCGCAAGGATGTCGAGGAATATTCGATTTCCGAAGGCTGGGTCCGCGTCGCGCTGGGAAAGAAGGTCGATCGACACGGCCGTCCCCTGACTATCAAGCTCTCAGGGCCGGTCGAGGCCTGGTTCGAGCGCCCGGCGGAACCCGGCGGCGACGAAGCCTGATCTGAGCACGCGTGCCGCGAGCGCGACGAGCGGGCAATCCCGGCGCGGCGCAAAACGGCGCACAGGCTCGTTATCACCAGGAAGCAAAAGTCCTTGGGGTACGCCCGATAAACTGATCCGTCGAAACGCTGCCTAGGCGGCCTCGAGTGCCTCGCTTGCCTCCAGCCAGCGCGCCTCGGCGGCGTCAATTCGTTCGGTGAGCTCGGCGCGTCGCCGCATCAACTCGGTCATCGTCAGTTTGGCCAGCGCGGCATCGGCGCCGGAGGGATCGAACATCGCGTGATCGATCGCCGAGCGCTGAGCGGTAAGTTTGCCCAGCTCCGTCTCCGCATCCGTGGCCGCCTTGCGGAGCGCTTTTGCCGCCTCGCGCTTTTCCGCTGCGGCGCGGCGCTCGTCCTTCCGGTTAGCTTTCGCGCTTTCCGTCTTTGGCTCCTTCGCCAGCACGAGCGATACATAATCGTCGAGGCTTCCATCGAATTCGGTCGCCGTGCCGCCATCGACCAGCACAAGCCGGTCAGCAGTAAGCTCCACCATGTGACGATCGTGGCTGACGATCAGGACGGCGCCTTTATAGCCGGCGAGCGCCTGCACCAGCGCCTCGCGAGCATCAACGTCCAAGTGGTTGGTGGGCTCGTCCAAGATCAGCAGATGTGGCGCATCGCGGGTTATAAGCGCCAGCGCGAGGCGCGCCTTTTCGCCGCCCGACATCTTGCCCACCTTGCCCGTCGCGCGGTCGCCAGAGAATCCGAACCGGCCAAGCTGTGCGCGCACGGCAGCGGGTGTCGCGTTGCGCATCACCCGGGTCATATGCGCGAGCGGGGTGTCGTCGGCGTCCAGTTCCTCCACCTGGTATTGGGTGAAATAGCCCACCTTCATCCGCGCGGAGGCGGCCATGTCGCCTTCCATCGGCGTCAATTGCGCCGCGATCAGGCGGGCAAGAGTCGTCTTGCCGTTGCCGTTGCGGCCGAGCAACGCGATACGGTCATCGGGATCGAGCCGCAGGCTCAGCCGCTTCAATATCGGGGTCTCGCCATAGCCGACGGCGGCGTGATCGAGCGTGATGAGCGGCGGTCGCAGCGGCTCGGGATCGGGGAAGTCAAACGACAAGGTGGGATCGTTCGCGACCTCCGCGATCGGCTGAAGCTTCGCCAGCATCTTGGCGCGGCTTTGCGCCTGTTTGGCGGTAGAGGCACGCGCGGAATTGCGGGCGATATAATCCTGCAGTTTTTCGCGCTGCACTTCCTGATTGGCGCGTGCTGCCGCAAGCTGCGCCATCCGCTCGGCCCGCTGGCGCTCGAATGCATCATAGCCGCCAGGGTAGAGCGTCGTCTTGCCACCCTGCAGATGCAGGATGTGATCGACGACATTGTTCAGGAAATCACGCTCGTGGCTGACTACAACGATCGTCGCGCGATAGGATTTGAGGAAATCCTCCAGCCACATCACCGCCTCCAGATCGAGATGGTTCGATGGCTCGTCCAGCAGAAGAAGGTCAGGCTGGGAGAATAGCAACGCAGCCAGCGCCACGCGCATTCGCCAGCCACCTGAGAAGCTGTCAAGCGGTCGTCCCTGGGCTGCTTCGTCGAAGCCGAGGCCTACCAGAATGCGAGCCGCTCGGGCCGGAGCGGCATGGGCGTCAATCGCAATCAACCGTTCGTGGATTTCGCCGATGCGGTCGGGATCAGTCGCCGTATCCGCCTCATCCATCAGCGCGGCGCGCTCGGTGTCGGCGGCCAGCACCGCCTCGAACGGCGTCGCTTGCCCGGCGGGCGCCTCCTGCGCGATATAGCCGACGCGCGCGCCGCGCGGCATGTCTATCGAGCCGGCATCGGGATCGAGCATGCCGGCGATCGCCTTTACCAGCGTCGATTTCCCGGCGCCGTTACGGCCGATCAGACCGACACGGCTCCCAGGCGGCAGCGAGGCGCTGGCGCCGTCGAGGATCGCGCGCCCGCCGAGACGGACGGTGATTGCGTTGAGAGTGAGCATGCGCGCGCGCCTAGCAGAGCAGGTGCGATCCCGCCAGCAAGCGCGCGCACATCAGGAAGAACTCAATGAACGAAGCGGGCCACCACGTCGCGATAAGAGCGGCTAACCTTTACCTGAGACCCGGACTCGAGGACGAGGAAGCATTCCCCGTTTGTGTGCGGCCTCACCTGCTTGACCAGATCAAGGTTGACGATGGTCGAGCGGTGAACGCGCTGGAAACGTCGCGGATCGAGGCGCTTTTCCAGATCCTTCATCGTTTCGCGCAGCACCAGCGAATTGTCCCCGGTCTTGATGACCATATAGTCCCCGGCGGCTTCGATCAGTTCGATCGTATCGACATCGACGCGGAATATCTGCCCGCGATCCTTGATGTTGATAAGCTTTTCAAAACGGTTGGCATTGACGTGATCGGCATCGTCGCTGGCCATTTCCGCGGCAGCTTCCGGCGCATGCTCCGCCAGAGCTTCCTTTAGCTTCTCGCTTTCCTCCGCGCCTTTCTTTTCGGCGATGCGCTGGCGCACGCGATCGAGCGTGTCGGCCAGACGCGCCTCCTCGACCGGTTTCATAAGATAATCCACCGCCTGCGCCTCGAACGCGCGCAGCGCGTGATCCGAATAGGCGGTCACGAACACGAACAGCGGCGGTTCCACCTCCATCAGACCTTGGACGACGGAAAAACCATCGAAACCGGGCATCTGGATATCGAGAAAGACCAGGTCGGGCTTGTGGGTCTTGATAGCGCTGATCGCCTCGCGACCGTTCTGGCACTTGGCGATGATCTCAACATCATCGTGCGCCTGAAGTCGCAGTTCCAGTCCCTGGATCGCCAAGGGCTCGTCGTCGACCAATATGGTGCGGATGGTCATTTTCCTGGTATTCTCCAAAACGTCCGTCGCGCCCAATTCACTCGTTTCGGCGCGACGCCTTTATTTCTCCACACCCCTGTTGACTCACTCAAGCTGGAACGGGATCTCGATATCTACCCCGAACCCACCCAGCGGCATGGCCTGGATCTCGAAACGATGATCCGCCCCATAGGCCTGCGCCAGACGTTCTCTGATATTGGCGATGCCGACGCCGGTTGAAAGGCTTGGTCGATTTTTAGTTCCCTGCAAGCCCGGCCCGGTATCGGATACGGTGATCTGCACGCGATCCCCGGCGAGCCGCGCCGTTATACGAATTTCGGCGCCTTCCTCCTGCGGCGTGACTGCATATTTGATCGCATTTTCGACCAGCGGCTGCAGTAGCAGCGAGGGCAGATGAGCCTTTTCGGCGGCCGGATCGATATCGAATTTCGGCTGCAGCCGATCCTCGAAGCGCATCTTCTCGATCTCGAGATAGAGCTTCAGCGTTTCGACCTCCTGCGCAAGCGTGACATGTGCTGTCGGCTCGTTGGCCAGCGTATAGCGCAGGAACGAAGCGAGGCGCGAGAGCATCGCGTTGGCACGCTCGGTCTGTTTCAGCAGTACGAGCGTGGAGATCGAATTGAGCGTGTTGAACAAAAAATGCGGGTTGAGCTGGTAACGCAGCATCGCTAGCTGAGCCGACGACGCCTGGGTTTCCAGATGCTGCATCTGATCGATCTGTTCCTCGACGATCAGATAAAAATTGATCCCGAAATACAGCGCCGACCAGCCGGCCAGCACCGTGAAATTGAGGAACAGCGCGCCGATCAGGAGCTTAACATCGATGCCCGGCGCGGCGAACTTGATGAAGCTGAACGAAAAAGTGTCGAGCAGCGAATACAGGAAGGTCGCCGCGCCCAGCGTCAGAAGCGAAAGGATGATGCCGGCGAGGCGGGGGAAGCTGCGGTAATAGCCGTAGAGCGTCGAGAGAAGCAGGGTGATGCAATAGCCGACGATCGTCTCGACGATGTTGGTGACGACACCTTGCAGCGTGAAACCGTTCGAGATGCTCGATACGGTGCGCAGGATCAGATAGCCCGACCAGCCCGCCGCCTGAAGAAACCAGAAGGCCCGCGCCTTGTCCTCAAAGAAGGGGCGCGCGAACATCGTCGGGGTGCGCACGATCGTTGCGGGAAACCGGGCCGGAACGGTTGCGCCGGGCGCGGGCGTTTGCGTGGTGCCCGGGGCGGATAGGGTGCTCGCCATCGCCGTAGCCTTACACGCCCCGCCGCCAGGGTGCAAAACAAGAGGGCCGCCGTTTCCCGGAAGAAACGACGGCCCCGAAGGCGTTACGAACCGAGGACGCTTAGAAGGTGAAGCGCGCGCCGATGCGGATCGTGTACAGCGATGGACGCGAGGAGATCACATTCTGCTGATCCGGCGTCACGCTTGGTGAGCTGTAGCGATATTGTGTGCAGGCCTGCGAGGTGGTGCCCGTCACCTGCGCCGCAGTGGGCGCTGTGCCCGTTGCGACGGCAGTCTGCAAGCATTGCACCCGCACCGCCGGGATCGTGTACGGGAACGAATATTCGCGAACCTGGCCCCAGTTCTTGTTGAGCAGGTTCGTGAAATTCTCGATGTCCGCGAACAGCATGATGCGGCTGTTGCCGAAGCCGGTCGGCACTTCCTGCGACAGATGCAGATCGACGCGGGTGAACCATGGCGAATTGAAGCCGTTCCGCGGCGCGATCTTGCCGCGATACTTTCCGAGCCCCGTGCTTTTGATAAGATTGTCGAGATAGGTCTGCGTGGTCGCGCTATCGTATGACACGAGCGCGTCTGTCGTGGAGGTGGGCACATAGAGCAGGTAACGGCTGCCCGTCCCGACGTTGCCGAAGATCGCGCTGCGACCGGAGGAGATATCCTGCATCGTATAGCTGTAAGGCTTGCCGATGCGGGTTTCGCCGAAGATCGAGAACACCGTCTTGTAATCACCGAAGAAGGCGTGATCGAACGTCACGTTATACTTGATGAAGTGACGAACTTCGTCGTTCGAAACGCCGTAGGCCGCGCCGCTTGCGTCGAAGAAAGCGCCGTTGCCGTAGTTCGAGCCTGCGGTCGAGGATGTCGCCGGCGTCGCATCCTTGACGTTCTGGTAGGTGTAGCTCGCCCCGATATTTACGCCGATATCGAAGTTCTTCTCGAACCGCGCCACCGCGATGTAGCCACGACCCTTGCTGGTATTGGTCAGCAGGATATCCTGGTTCGTATCGGCAAACGTGGTGAGTGAGGCGTAGCGTGTGCGACCGTCCGGGGTGGTAAGCGCGGTCGGGACCGAACGAATGTCGGTGAAATACACCTGGTCGCGAACCTTGGAATACAGCAGGTCCGCGCCGAAGTGCCAACCACCGCCCAGGAACCCGCCCAGATCGCTGTCGTAATCCGCCGACAAGGTCGCGCGCCACTGCGACGGCAGCTTGAAGTTCGGTGCCAGCGCATTGGTAGGCGCGGTGGCCGACGAGCTGCCGCCCGCCAGAACGGTGTTAGCGGCCGACGGGATTGTCGTTCCGTTCACACCGGTCAGGATCGCGCTGCCGGTCGCGTTGGCCGCCGCGCCGGTCTGGCCGGGCACGATATAGCTCGTTCCGTTGTTGTTCTGTCGAACATCGATGCTGTTCGACAGGAAACCGGTGTTCGAGAAGCTGTTGGACACATAAACGTCCGGCGAGCCGCCCGAGAAAATGCCTACGCCGCCGCGCACGGTGACGCCCGTCGCCGGCTTGAAATCGAAGCCGATACGCGGCTGGAACACGCCGCGGCCCGAGATATATGCGGTGTTCGGGAAGCCGAAGCGGCTCACGAAATTGGTGTTGAGCGCCGGACGGCTGTCACCGGCGTACAGATCATAACGCGCGCCATATGACAGCGTGAAAATGTCGCTGACACGCCAGATGTCCTGCACGCCAAAAGCGAGCGACTGATATTTGAACTGCGCGGCAGCATAGGCCGGGTTCAGGCTGGGGACAGCGTTCGTGTAGCGCAGGCGCTGCGCATTGCCGGCCTGGAGATCGGCGATCGAGTCAAAGTAATAATCGCCCGCCGAGCGCTGTACGAAAAGATTGAAGATCGACGTGCTCTGCACTTCGCTGAAGATGCGCAGATCATGATCGTTCCTGGTGAGGCGTGCCTGGACAAGACCGCCCCAGGTCTTGCTGGTCAGCTGGTTCGACTGGCGCGAGATATCGGGGCCAAACGAAACCGTTCCGTAACCCGGCTGACAATTGGTGGACAGGTCGTTGCCCGTTCCGCTGCTGCTGGGATTGGTGGAGCCAGCGCCGAAGTTTCCGCGATCGGATGTCGGTGCAGTACACACCTGGAACTGGCCGAAGCCGCGACCCAGGATCGGATCCTGGCCGCGCTTATAGTCCTTGTAGAATGCGCGAACCTCGGTCGAGAACTCATCGCTCCAGTCCGAGTTCAGCTGGAACACGCCTGTGTGGAGGCGATTGGACGCGATATAGCCGTTGGATTCGAGCCCAAGACCCGGCTGATTGGCAGTGGCGGAGGCCGGCCCGACGTTCGTGTTATTGCCGAACTGGATCGAGTCCTTGGTGTAGATATAGGTCAACGAAGCGCGCTGGCGATCGGACAGGTTGGCGTCGATCTTCGCGACGAGGCGGTCGTCGGAATCCTTTGAATTGTTCAGAATTCCGCCGGTGTTATATCCATATTTCGACTGCGCGATCTGCTGGATCTGCTGCACCTGCGCGTCGGTGATGTTCGGGATCACCGTGCCGGCGTTGTTGCTAGGGGTGCCCTCAGCGATCGGCGTGCCAGCGCGGATGCGCTCGCCAGCGACCATGAAGAACAGCTTGTCCTTGATGATCGGGCCGGAGATTTCGGCGCCATAATTCTCGTATTTGAACTTCGGCAGCGTGACGACACCGGTCGGGACGCCGGGGCCGGCCTTGGTCTTGGTGCCGGTCAGACCGTCGGACGAGCGGGCATAGAAGCCGGTGCCGTGGAATTCGTTGGTGCCGGATTTGAGGATCGCATTGATCGCGCCGCCCTGGAAATTGCCCTCGCGCACGTCATAGGGCGCAACCTTGGTCTGGAACTGCCCGATTGCGTCCAGCGGAACCGGCGAACGGCGCGTGGGCAGGCCGTCCGGATTGATGCCGAAGTTGTCGGTGACGGGAACACCATCGACCGAGAAACGGTTGAAGCGTGCATTCTGACCCGCGAAGCTTACGGCGCGGCCATTGCCATCCGAATAGTCGAGGCGCGCGAACGGATCGCGACGCATCAGATCGCGGATGTCGCGATTGACCGAGGCCACCGACGCGATCTGTGCGGCGGAAAGGACGGTCGCCGGGCCTTGGCTCACGGTGCGTGCGTTCGGCAGGCGCGACGCGGTCACGACGACATCGGCGGTGGAGTCCGCGCCCGCGGCGGGAGCCAGCTCGATCGGCAGATCATATGCCTGAGCCACGACGGTGAAGATGTCGGTCACGCTCGTCTGCGGATAGCCGCTGGCCTTCACGGTGACCGTGAAAGGTCCGCCGACGCGCAGGCCCGACGCGTTGAAGCTGCCGCCGGCGTCGGTGTTGGTCGAAGCGGTCGTGCCGGACGGTACGTTCACGATCGTCACGGTCGCGCCGGCCACCGGCGCGCCATTCGCGGTGACCGTGCCGCGAATCGTCGACGTGGTTTCCTGCGCTGTCGCCGCAATCGGCATGATGAGCGCAGCCGCAGCTACGCCCAGAAACAGGTTATTACGCATCTTTTCTTCCCCTTTGAGCTTTCTGCTCAGGTTCCCGGCGGTATCCCTGACCGTCCGCCGAGCCCGTGCCCCCGCATTATTAAGCTAAAATGACAGCCGCGAGTCGATTCCGGTTTTATGACCGACTCGCTTTTCCATCCGTTGCAAAAAAGCGACACTCACCTCGCCGCATCATCCCGCCGCCGCGACGATCGCCTGCCACGCGGCCTCGTCCACGACGCGGATGCCCAGCTCGGCGGCTTTCTTCGCCTTTGATCCGGCGCCCGGGCCGGCGACGACCAGATCCGTCTTGGACGACACCGATGCCGCGACGCGCGCGCCGAGCGATTCGGCCTGCGCCTTCGCCTCGTCGCGGCTCATCGTTTCGAGCGTGCCGGTGAATACGACGGTCTTGCCGGAAACTTCCGAGGCGCGCGTTTCGTGGACGACGTCCGCCGGCGTCACCTGGGTGAGCAAATCCGCGACCGCGGCATCATTCTGCGCTTCGGCGAAAAAGTCGATCAACGCGAGCGCCACTTCCGGCCCGACCTGCTTCGTGTCCGCGATCAGCGCGAGTTCCCTGGCGGTACGCTGAAGCAATTTGTCGTCGCTCTCGCCGATCGCCTGAAGCATCGCATCCCGCTTATCGATGCCGGTCTGCACCATCGCGCGGAACGCCGGCCAGCTTCGCCAGCGCCGTGCAAGGTCTCGCGCGGTCACCTCGCCGATATGGCGGATACCGAGCGCGAACAGCAAGCGATCGAGCGGCGGATTGCGCTTCGCGTCGATCGCCGCGATCAGGTTGCGCGCGGACACTTCCGCCCAGCGCTCGCGCGCGAGCAACTGCCCTTCGGTCAGGCGGAAGATATCCGCCGGGCGCGCGATCAGGCCGTCGGCGAAGAAACTCTCGATATTGGTGATGCCCAGCCCTTCGATATCGAGCGCGTGGCGCGAGGCGAAATGTCTCAGCCGCTCGACCTGTTGCGCCGGGCATACGAGGCCGCCGGAACAGCGCCAGTCTACCTCGCCCGGCTCGCGCACCGCTTCAGACCCGCATTCCGGGCAATGCGTGGGGAAGGGCCACGGCGCACGCCCTTCGGCGCGGGAGAGATTCTCGACGATCTGCGGGATCACATCGCCGGCGCGCTGCACGACAACGCGATCACCAGGATGCGCATCCAGCCGCGCAATCTCGTCAGCGTTATGCAGCGTCGCATTCGAGACGACGACGCCGCCAACGGTGACCGGGGTAAGCCGCGCGACCGGCGTGAGCTTGCCGGTGCGGCCAACCTGGATATCGATCGCCTCAAGCGTGGTCTGCGCGCGTTCGGCGGGAAACTTGTGCGCGATCGCCCAGCGCGGCGCGCGTGCGACGAAACCGAGCCGCTCCTGCCAGTCGAGCCGATCGATCTTGTAGACCACGCCGTCGATGTCGAAGGGGAGATCCGCGCGCCTCGCCTCGATCGCGCGATAATGTGCGAGAGCCTCGGCGATATCATTCACGCGAGCCAAGGCATCGGCGACCGGTATTCCCCAGCCGCGGATCGCCTCGATCACGTCGAACTGCGTTCCGCCGGGCAAGGCCGACGTCTCGCCCCAGCCGTGCGCGAGGAATCGCAGCGGCCGGCTGGCGGTGACGGCGGCGTCCTTCTGGCGCAGCGAGCCGGCGGCGGCGTTGCGCGGGTTTGCGAACTGCCGCGCGTCCTTGCCGCTTTCCACCGCCTCGGCCGCGAGCCTCGCGTTGAGCGCGGTGAAATCGGCCTTGGCCATATAGACCTCCCCGCGCACTTCGAAGATATCCGGCGCATCGGCCGGCAAGATCTTGGGGATATCGCCGATGGTCGCGACATTGGCGGTCACGTCTTCGCCGGTAGTGCCATCGCCGCGGGTCAGTGCCTGCGTGAGCCGACGTTTTTCGTAGCGTAGCGAGCAGGACAGGCCATCGATCTTCGGTTCCGCAGTCAGCGCGACAGGCGCGTCTTCGGGCAGCCGCAGGAAGCGGCGGACGCGGGCGACGAATTCCTCCACTTCCTCGTCGGCAAAGGCATTGTCGAGGCTGGTCATCGGCCTCGCATGCTGCACCTTGGCGAGATGCGAGGCGGGTGCGGCGCCGACGGCGCGGGACGGCGAATCAGCGCGGACCAGATGCGGGAAGGCCGCCTCGATCGCGTTGTTAAGCTGCACCAGCGCATCATAGTCCGCGTCGGCGATCTCCGGCGCGTCCTCCGTGTGGTAGCGGCGATTGTGATAGGCGATTTCGCGTGCCAGCCGCTCCAGCTCGGCGGCGGCATCCGGGTCGTTCGAGGGGAGGGCGCTCATGCCCGTCCTCTAGCCCGTTCACCCCGCGCTTGCGAAGAGTGAACGGGCCGAAAGATCACCGGTTAGGGCTGCTTCCCGACGGGCGCGACATATTCGCCCATCTGTCCGCCGTCGATTTCATCAAGGCCCTTGTACAGGCGGGAATTGTGCATGCCGTACACGAAATAAAGCACGATCGCCGCCGCCGCATACCAGGCGAAGAAGATCAGGACGCGCGTCTCGACCGAAAAGATCAGCCCGAAGCAGAACAGGATCCCGAGCGCCGGCAGCACCGGATAGAGCGGCACCCTGAACCCGCGCGGCAGATCGGGGTGCGAGCGGCGCAGGTAAATCACCGTCAGGCAGACGATGCCGAATGCCGCCAGCGTTCCGACCGAGGTCATGTCGCCGAGCGTATTGATGTCGAAGAAGCCTGCCGCGCATGCGACGATCAGCGCGACGAGGATCGTGTTGACCCACGGCGTCTTGAAACGCGGATGGACCGTGGCGAACACACGCGGCAACAGCCCGTCGCGCGCCATCGTGTAGAAGATGCGCGTCTGGCCATACATCAGCACCAGCACGACGGAGGTGAGGCCGACGATCGCGCCGATCTTGATGATTTTCGCGAACCAGCTCCACTGCGGGCCGAGCGCATCGACCGCGACCGCGACCGGATCGGGCACGTTGAGCATCTTGTAATTCACGATCAGCGTCATCGTGACCGATACGAGCATGTAGATAACGGTGCAGACGACGAGGCTGCCGATGATGCCGATCGGCATGTCGCGCGCCGGGTTCTTTGCCTCCTGCCCGGCAGTCGAAACAGCTTCGAACCCGATATAGGCGAAGAAAACGATCGACGCGGCGCGCATGATGCCGCCCCAGCCGAACTCGCCCTTTTCGCCAGACGGCGGCGGGATGAACGGATCCCAGTTCGCCTTCAACGTGCCGAAATTCTGGATAACGAACCAGCCGACGATCAGAATGAAGGCGATGATGACGGTCATCTTCACCAGCACGATCGCGTTGTTGACCTTCGCGCTCTCGCTCACACCAACGACAAGCAGGGCGCCGAGCACCGCGCAGATAGCGAAAGCGGGCAGGTTGAACAGATAGGTCAGCGGTGCGCCATTGGCGCCGAGGACGGCCGCGCCGTTGGCCATGATCGCATGGCCGCTCGGTCCGGTAAGCTCGACCGGAATGACGATGCCGTAATCGCGCAGCAGCGACACGACATAGCCCGACCAGCCGACCGCGACGACGGAAGCGGCCAGGCCATATTCCAATAACAGCAGCGCGCCCATCACCCAGGCAGCGAACTCGCCGATCGTGGTGTAGGAATAGGTGTAGGCGGAGCCCGATACCGGCAGCGTCGAGGACAGTTCGGCATAGCACAGGCCCGCAAGCCCGCAGATCACGCCCGCGACGACGAATGAGATCAGTACGGCGGGGCCGGCATGGAGCGCGGCGGCATTGCCGGTGCGGACGAAGATGCCGGCGCCGATGATGCAGCCGATACCGAGGAAAACGAGATTTGCGGCGCTGAGCGTCCGTTTAAGTTCGCTTGCTTGTGTTTCGCGCTGGACCTGCTCCACCGTTTTGCGAAGCATCATCCGCCCGAGAAGACCTTCTGCGGGTCTAGTTGCCATGTTCCTCCCTCGACCGCCTCTCCGGCGGCCCGAATATGTTAAGCCGTCAAGCCTAGCGGCGAATACGGCATCCGCAAAGTCTCAACGTGTGCGCGATCAATCGCGGCTGTCGTTGCGTACCAGCATCGGGCCGAGTGACCGGCCTGCGAGGATATGGACGTGCAGATGCGGCACCTCCGCATGCGAATCGAGCCCGGTGTTGGCGAGCAGGCGATATCCGGGCGCAACGAGCCCCTGATCGCGCGCCACCCGGCCAACGGCGCGGGCGAAGCCGGCGACCTCGGCATCGGATCCATTGGCGCTGAAATCGTCCCACGAAACATACTTACCCTTGGGGATCACCAGAATATGTGTCGGCGCCCATGGTGCGATATCGTGGAAGGCGAGGGCGAATTCATCCTCGTAAACGCGGCGCGACGGGATTTCGCCGCGCAGGATCTTCGCGAAGACGTTCTGGTCGTCATAGGGCTGGGTGGCGTCGACGGCCATGTGTCACCTCTGGCTATTCGGGACGGAAGGAAAGTGGCCGGCCGGCTTTTTCGTCATGACCGGACTGGCCTTCGCGCCGGTCGAGTTCGCGGCGCACGTCGTCCAGCGACAGATCGGCGTCGGCAAGCAGGACGAGCAGATGGAAAATCAGGTCTGCCGCCTCGGGAATTATCTTCGCATCGTCGCCAGAGCAGGCGGCGATAACGGTCTCCACCGCTTCCTCGCCCAGCTTCTGCGCGATCCGTTTGCGCCCCTGGAAAAACAGGCTGGCGGTGTAGGACTTCATCGCCGCCGCGTCCTTGCGCGCGCGGATCGTCGCCTCGAGGCGGTCGAATGTATCGTCGGCCATGACGGCAGCGGTGCCGCCTGGCGCGCGCGCGGTCAACCGCGTGGCGGACGTTTTTGCATTCGCCGCCGCAATGCGCGCCGCGTGAGCCATATCGCGATCACGGCGACGACGAAAAGCGCAACGTCCGAAAGCTCGGGCATCGTCCGCTCGCGGACGGTGCCGCTGTGTGGATCGCCGGCGACTAAAGTGGCAGGCCCGGCTTCGTTCGTGCCGAACGCCAGCGAGGCTGTCGCTATGCCCATAATGCCGCGACGCGGTCGGCCGCGCTCCGCCAATCGATGCCCCGCCGGGCGAGCCATGCGTCGTCATAATAGGTGCAGCCATATCGATCGCCGCCATCGCACAATAGCGTCACGATGCTGCCGCGCTCTCCGGCCGCCGCCATTTCCTCGACCAGCTGCGCGCAGGCCCACAGATTGGTGCCGGTCGATCCGCCGACACGCCGCCCGAGCCGATCGGACAGCGCGCGCATCGCCCCAATGCTCTGTGCGTCCTCGACCGCGACCATACGGTCGATCACGCCCGGGACGAAGCTCGGCTCGACGCGCGGACGCCCGATACCCTCGATGCAGGAGGCGCAGCCCGCCGGTAACTGGGCAATGCTGCGATCGGCATAATGCCGGTGAAATATCGAATGGACCGGGTCAGCAACGAGCAGGCGCGTGGCATGGCGCTGATAGCGGATGAACCGCCCGATTGTCGCCGAGGTGCCGCCGGTGCCCGCCCCGCACACGATCCACTCCGGGATCGGGCGCTCCTCGCGCGCCATCTGGGTAAAGATGCTCTCGGCGATATTGTTGTTGCCGCGCCAGTCTGTCGCCCGCTCGGCATAAGTGAACTGGTCGAGATAATGCCCGCGCGTTTCCTTCGCGAGCCGGTGCGCGACCTCATAGACGGTGCGCGGATCGTCCACGGTGTAGATCTCGCCGCCCTGGAAACGGATCGCGTCGAGCTTCGGCGCGGCGGTGGTTCCGGGCACCACCGCGATGAAGCGCAACCCCAGCATCCGCGCGAAATACGCCTCGCTCACCGCCGTCGAGCCGGATGACGCCTCGATCACGCAGGTGTCCGGCCCGATCCATTCGTTGCACAGCGCGTAGAGAAACAGCGAGCGCGCCAGCCGGTGCTTCAGGCTGCCGGTGGGGTGCGAGCTTTCGTCCTTCAGATACAGAGTGATCCCGCGATGGTTCGGCAGATCGACGCGGATCAGATGCGTATCTGCCGAGCGATTGAAATCCGCCTCGATCCGTCGGATCGCCTCCGACAGCCATACGCGGTGGGGATCGATCGTAGGCGCGCCTTCCATCATCGCAAATCCTGCATCTCGCAAAACGTGTCAGTGCGCAGCTTTGGCGGCCATGTCTATGCAGATCGGCGCCGTCATCAAGCTCTCGCTGTCGATGTGATCGCGCATCGTGGCGGAACGCACCTCCATTTCGGACGATGCGCCAACATCTGGCGGATTACAACTGTAATCAATTTACTAAGACACTGATATAAAACAATATTCAAGTTTGGCACGGCAGATGCAATCCGATGATCGCAGCACGAAACGCTGCCAGAATTTCGGAGGAGGAAGCTATGAATACCAAGTCCCTGATCGTCGCCGCCGTCGCAATCGCCGCCGCGTCGGCCGTACCCGCCGCCGCCCGCACCGCGGCGCCGGCGACCGCCGCGCCAGTCGCGGGTACGGAGCCTTCGTCGACCCAGCGGATCTGCGTGGTCGATAATTTCACCGGCTCACGTCTGCCGACGAAGGTATGCCGCACCCGCGCCGAATGGACCAAATTGGGCCTGGATCCGCTCGCCAAGTGACCCAGCGTGCTGGGCGGCCCGTGTCGACCCTTATCGTCGCGGACCGCCCGTTTCGCGGTCAGATCTCGCGAAGGTAGATTTGATATACCTTGTTGACCTTGCTCTCGATCGCGCCTGCGATCGAGTTCATGCCCTGATTATCGTCCAATACCCATCCGATCTCGCCGCGTGTGGCGCCATAGTGGGCCACCGCGTCGCGACGGATGAACTCTATCATCATGAAAGCAAGCTGGCTGGCGAGGCGCGACGACTGAAGCTCTTTCAGCACCCCCATCAGCGGCACACGCATCGTATGTGCTTTTGGCTTGCGGAGCCATAACAGCAGCTTGGCCCAGCCGAACGGCAGCAGGTTACCGTTCAGCGGCTTGATCGCCTCGTTGAGATCGGGGAGCGTGATCATGAACGCCACCGGCCGCCCGTCGAATTCGGCGATGCGGATCAGGTCGTTGAAGACAATCGGCTTAAGCTTCACCCCGATATCGTCGATCTCAGGCTGCGTGAGCGGCACGAACCCCCAATTGTCGGACCACGCATCATTAAGGATGCCGAGGATGATCGTCGCCTCTTCCATGAAGCGTGACTTGTCCACTTCGCGGATCCGGATGCGCGGGTTCTTTTCGCCCGATGCCACGATGCGGTTGACGATCGGGGGGAAGCCCTTGTCGATCGCCAGATCGTAGGTGAGAAGCTGCTTCACCGGGAGATAACCGGCCCGCTCGACCCAGCCGCGATATTCTTTCCTGGCATGACCCATCATCACCGTGGGCGGATGATCGAAGCCCTCGATCAGCAGCCCCGGCTCTTCCCACACCGATTGCGATACCGGCCCGATCACCCGCGTGGTGCCGTTCTCGCGCAGCCAGCCTTCCGCTGCGGCAATCAGCGCGGTGAACACCTCCTCGCGCTCGGCCTCCATAAGCCCCCAGAAGCCGGTGCCCGGGCCGAAACCGCGATCGGCGGGCATCTCCAGCGCCAGCGTATCGATATGTGCCGAGATGCGACCGACCACGCGGCCGTCCTGCTCGGCGAGGAAAAGCTGCGCAATCGCATGGCTGTACCAGCCGTTCTTTTCCGGCGTTATCAGCCCCAGCGCTTCGCCTTTAAGCGGCGGCACCCAATTCGGATCGTCGCGGTAAAGCCTGAAGGGGAAGTCGACGAAGGTCTTGCGATCACGCTTCGTCAGGACGGGGCGGATAGTGAGTGCTGATGCCATGAGATCAGCGCAATAATCGCCCGAAGCGATCATGGCGAGTGACCTTTCCGTCATCATCGCGCGATCGCCGACCTGTAAAGGCCACCGTATCGCCACTATCTTCGGGCAATGAGCCACGCCATGACCAGCATTATTCTCGACCGCGAAGCCGCGACCGACAGCACGGCGCGCTTGCCGATCGCAGACGACCGCGCGATGCTGAAGGCGGCCGCGGAACTGACGCGTGACATCAACGCGCCGCGCGCGGGCATATACTGGGGGGATTTCCTGGGATCTGTCGCGATCGGCTATGCGGGACTCGTGCTCGCGGTCCTGAGCGGTTCGACGTGGATCGCGATCGCCGCGGCGCTGATCGCGGTGCTTGCCCTATATCGTGCGTTGAGCTTCATCCACGAACTGACGCATGTGCGCCACGCCGTGCTCCCCGGTTTTCGCTTCGCCTATAATCTGTTCATCGGGGTGCCGATGCTGGTGCCGTCCTTCATGTATGAAGGGGTGCACAACCTGCACCACGCTCGCACGCGTTACGGCACGTCGGAGGACCCGGAATATCTTCCGCTGGCGCTGATGAAGCCGTGGACCTTGCCGGCGTTCATCGTCGTGGCCGGGCTGACGCCGATCGCGCTGATGTTCCGTTTTGCCGTGCTTTCGCCGCTATCGCTGCTGATCCCCCCGTTGCGGCGTATGGTGGTGGAGCGTTATTCGGCGCTGGCGATCAATCCTGCGTTCCGCCGCCGGATGCCCGAGGGCGATTTCCGCGCGCAGTGGAACCGGATCGAGATCGCCTGCGCATGCTGGGCGATCGCGCTACTTGCGCTGGTGGCCACGGGCACGCTCCCGTTGCGCGCCTTTGTTATCATGCTCGCGATCTCGTCGGGCGTGGCGGTGCTTAATCAGGTTCGCACGCTCGTCGCCCATCTGTGGGAAAACGAGGGCGAGGCGATGACCGTCACCGCGCAATATCTGGATTCGGTTAACGTGCCGCCGCCGGGTGTGCTCCCCGCGCTGTGGGCGCCGGTTGGCCTGCGCTATCATGCGCTTCACCATTTGCTGCCGGGTGTCCCGTATCACTCGCTGGGCGAGGCGCATCGGCGCCTGACGGCGGCGCTGGACGCGGGGTCTTGCTATCACAATGCCAGCTATCGCAGCCTGCCGTATCTGGTCGGCAAGATTGCGCGGAGCACGATGCTGCCGCGCCGCTGAAACCAGGCTTATTCTTCGGTGCGCAGCAACACCGTTTCGCCGATGAACAGGAACAGCAGGAAGGGCGCCCAGGCTGCCAGAAAAGGCGGATAGGCGCCCAGATTGCCCATCGCCAGCGCGAAATTGTCCGCGACGAAATAGGCAAAGCCGAGCGCCATGCCGATGACGGCGCGCACGAACAACTTGCCGGATCGTGCGATTCCGAACGCCGCCACAGCGCCGAGCAGCGGCATCAGCACGGAGGAGAGCGGGCCGGACAGTTTGTGCCAGAGCGAGCCCTCCAGTGATTTGGTGGGCCGTCCGGCCGCCCCGAGATCGTCGATTGCCGCCTTCAGTTCGCTAAACGAAAGCTCGTCGGCATCGGCGGAAGCCAGCGTCAACTGGTCCGACGTCACGCCGCGCGCGACAATTGTCGTGCCCAGCCTGGTGACCTTGCCACTCGCGACATCGAAGCGCTGCGCGGGCGAGATCGACCAGCCATCGGCGACACGCTTGCCGTGCAGCGCGGTGGTGATCCCACGCAGCTCGCCGCCGCTGCGATCGTAAACCGTGATCCCGGAAAGCCGCGCGGCGTCGCCGCGCCCGGTGATCTGATCGACTTCGACCAGATTCTGCCCGGATCTCACCCACACGTTCGATCGATCGCCACGCTCGGCCGGTATCGAGCCGTAATCGACCTTCTGCCAGCGGTTGAGTGTCGCCGTCGCGCGCGGCACGATCCGGTCGTTGAACGCAAAGCTCACCACCGCGACGCCCATGCTGGCGACGATCAGCGGCGCGAGCACCTGATGCGCGGACATGCCCGCGCCCTTAAGCGCCACCACCTCGCTGTTCTGGTTCATCGTGATCAGCGTCAGGATCGTGCCGAGCAGGACGGAGAAGGGCAGGAAGCGCGCGATGATCTGCGGAACGCGCAGGGAAACGTAATACCAGATCTGCGCGTCGCCATTGCCGCGAACCGCCAGGATCTTGCCCGATTCGCCAAGCAGATCGAGCGCCTGCAGCACCAGTACCAACCCGGCAAGGATGCCGAAGGTCCGGACCAGGAACATCCGGCCCATGTAGAGAGATACGGTGCGTGACGGGAAGAAGGAGGTCATGCCGCACCCTCCACCTTGCGACGGCGGCCGGGCAAGTACCGCGCCACCGCTTTCCAGGCCTTGCCGGCCACGCGCTCGAGCGCACCGATCGGCTGACCGCCGGGCACATAGGCGATCGTGCGATACATCCACAGCACCAGCCCGGCGAAACACAGGAACGGCACCCACAAGGCGATGAACGGATCGATTCTCCCCTGCTGCCCGACGGTGGCGGCGTATTGATTGACCTTGTGATAGGTCACGATCATCACGATCGACAGGAAGACGCCGAGCGCCGAGGTGGAGCGTTTCGGCGGAACGCCCAGCGCCACCGCCAGCAACGGCAGCAGGAACATCGAAGCGACTTCGGCCACGCGGAAATGGAATTCCGCCCGGCTGCTGTCGCGCTCCTGCGGGGACTGGGCGGAGCGGCCGGTGCGTGCGAGTTCGGGCAGCGTCGCCTCCAGGCTTTCGCCGCTGCGGACGCGGAACTGCTCGAACTTGGGCAGGTTGATCGGCAGATCGTGGCTGCTGAAGCTCAGCACGCGCGGCGTGCGAAAATCGGCGCGATTGTGAACCAGCGTTCCGTTGGTGAGGCGCAGGATGATGACATCCGGATCGTCGGTGGCGAGGAACTGGCCATGTTGCGCCGTCACGCCAACCCAATCGCCCTTCGGCGTCTGCGTGTGGACGAATATCCCCGAAAGCTGGCGCCCGTCATCGCGGCTCTGCTCGATCCGAAGCGTAAGGCGGTCGCCGAGATGGGTAAATTCCCCGACCTTGATCGACGCACCGAGCGCGCCGGTACGCAGCTCGAAGCGGAGCTGCTCATAAGCGTAGCGCGCCTTCGGCTGGACATAGCCGACGATGGCGAGATTCAGCAGCGCGAGGCCGATCGCATACAGATATGGCACGCGTAGCAGCCGACCGTAACTCATCCCCACGCCGCGCATCACGTCCAGTTCGGATGAGGTGGCGAGCCGGCGGAAGGCGAGCAGGATGCCCAGCATGAGCCCGATCGGGATGCCGAGCCCGAGATATTCGGGCAGCAGGTTCGCCAGCATCTTCCAGACGACCGAAACCGGGCCGCCCTCCGTCGCGACGAAATCGAACAGGCGGAGCATGCGATCGAGCACCAGCAGCATCGCCGCGAGAACCAGCGTGGAGAACAGCGGCAGCGCGATCAGCCGTGCCATGTAGCGGTCGATCGATTTCATGGTCGGGGAATTGTCACTCGGCGCTGCGTATGGATCGGGGCGGTATAGGCGGGGGAATGCCGGGCGTCAGCCGGAAATATCCGCCGGATCGAAATCGATGCGTTATTCGGTGACCAGGTCGGCGTGCGCGGTGGCCGGGCCGGCTGCGATCGCCGCGCCGATCGCACGCTCCAGCGCCATCAGCGTGAATGGCTTGCGCAGCACATGATGGCCACCGAACGCGACCGTACCGTCGATTTCACCGGCATAGCCGGTTACGAACAGGACGGGGATATGGGCATGATCGTCGTCCAGCGCGGCGATCATTTCCGGCCCGGTTCGGGTGGGCATCAGCACGTCGGAAATGATGAGCGCGATCGACCGGTGGGTCGCGAGCAGTTCCGGCGCCGCGAGCGGATCATCGCACGCGATCGGCCGATGCCCCAATTCGTTCAATGCGCTTACCGTGGCGGCGAGTACGCGTGGATCATCTTCGACCACCAGCACGTCGAGCGAGGAGGAGGCGGGCAGTACGTCCGCCACCGGCTTGTTCGCCGTTGCCGGCGCCACCTCGCCGGCTGCCTCGCGTGGCAGGTAGAGCGTGATCGTCGTCCCTTCGCCGAGCGCGGTATCGAGCGCGATCGCGCCGCGCTGCTGCCGGACGAACGCGAAGATCTGGCTGAGCCCGAGCCCGGTGCCTTTGCCGACCGGCTTGGTCGTGAAGAACGGTTCGAACACGCGCTCGGCGACTTCCGGCGTCATGCCGCAGCCCGTATCGCTGACGGCGATCGTCAGATACTCGCCCGCCGGGCATTCCCGCTCGCCGTCGCCCAAAGAAACGGTGCCGGCCGCGATCGTCAGTGTACCGCGACCACCCATCGCGTCGCGGGCGTTCACAGCGAGATTGAGGAGGCTGTTCTCGAGCTGGACACGATCGGCCCGCAGTTTCCAGCCGTCGCTCTCATCCCGAATCGCGATCGTGATCGCGTCACCCAGCGTGCGATCGAGAAGGTCGGACATGCTGAGCAGCAATTCACTTGCGCCGATGACTTCCGGATTGATCGCGGTTTCGCGCGCGAAGGTCAGGAGCTGGCCGGTCAGCGCGGCGGCGCGCCTTGCCCCCTCCATGGCGCTGTCGATATGGCGACCGACTTCCGCGCGCGCGCCTTTGCCGGAAAGGCCGCGCTGGGCGAGCTCCAGTCCGCCCATGACGACTGCCAGCATATTATTGAAATCGTGCGCGATTCCACCAGTCAACTGGCCCACCGCCTCCATCTTCTGCACCTGGCGCAATCGCGCTTCCTGTTGCCGAAGTTCGGCGGTGGCGACCGTCACGGCGGCGGCGAACTTGTCTGCGCGTTCACGCTCCGCGTCAGCATCGGCCCGCGCGATGCCGCGTTCGGTCAGCACGCGCACCGTGAGCGTGCCGAGTGCGATCGCGCCGATGAGTATAAGGATGCCAAACGCGGAGAGGATACGCGCCAGCCTTGTCGATCGCTCGATCGCGTCGCGCGTCTCTCGGGTGCGCAGATCAAGCAGGTCGCGCTCACTGCGCGTCACCTCGTCCACCAGCCGGTCGATGGATACCAGCGAGGGCGACTCCCGCGCCTCGTAGTAGAGCGACAGCGCCTGGTTGTTCTTGCCGTAATTGGTGCTGAGCGCGATCAGCGACAATTCCTTGCCGCGTTGCTGATATGCGCCGCGCAGCCGCGCAAGGCGCGAAATCTGACCATCGCTTTGACGCGACAGTTCGGTCAGCCGGTCAATCTGCTTTCCGGCGAGTTGCCACTCGTCGTAGTAAAGGCGGCCCAGCTGCTTGTCGCCGGAGATGACGAATCGGCCGAGCGACGCCTCGGATTCCGCGATCGTCCCGCCAAGCGATCGCGCCAGCACCATGATGTCGTAACTGTGTGACTGTAGCCGGATTGCGCGATCGCGCTGGCGATTCGCCTCGCCGAGCGTCACGATCAGCCCCAGGAGCACGGCGACGCCAAGCACCCCCATCACGGCCAGCATGACGATGCGCAGTTTCGATACCACGGTTTCCGGTATCGTGCCCCCGAGTAACCCGCTCACAACCAGGATTGGTATCAGACCCGGACGCGCGCGAAAAGCGCGCCCGCGATGGTCAGCCGATTGCGGCCGTCGCGCGGCCGGCGGCCTCGAACATGGCGATCACTCGCGAGATCTGCTCGCTGGTATGCTCGGCGCAGACCGAGCATCGCAGAAGATATGTGCCGGCAGGCGTTGCGGGCGGGCGCGCAACGTTCACATAGAGGCCAGCTTCCAGCAGCGCGTGCCACATCGCGACGGCCTGATCCTGATCGTCCAGCAGGACGGCGACGACGGCGGATTGCGGCTCGTCTGTCGGCAGGCGAAAACCAAGACGCTGCAATCCCCCGTGCAGCGCGCGCGTATTGTCCCACAGGCGGGCGCGTTTGTCGTGCGCGTGCATCAGCTTGCGGATCGAAACGGCAGCGCTCGCCATCACGGCCGGCGGCAGGCTGGCGGTGAAGATATAGGGGCGGCACACGAAGCGCAGGATGTCGAACTTCGGATGGTTCGAGACGCAGAAGCCGCCGACCGTGCCGACCGATTTGGAAAAGGTGCCGATCACGAAATCGACCTGGTCTTCCAGCCCCTGTTCCTCATAGACGCCGCGCCCGTTGGGGCCGAAGAAGCCCATCGAATGCGCCTCGTCCACCAGCACCATCGCGCCGTGCTTCTTGGCGACGGCAACCATCTCGCGGAGCGGCGCGACGTCGCCGAGCATCGAATAGACGCCCTCGAGCACGACAAGCTTGCCCGGTTCCCTCGGCAGGCGGCCAAGGCGCTTGTCGAGATCCTCGACCGAATTATGGCGGAAGCGGACGATATCCGCATTGCCCATCGCGCAGCCATCGTAGATCGACGCATGGCTGTCCGCGTCGAGGATGATGTATTCGCCTTTACCTGCGATCGCCGAGATGACGCCGAGATTCGCCTGATAGCCGGTCGAGAAAACGATCGCTCCGGTGGTGCCGTAGAATTCGCGCAGCGCCTGCTCCACCTCCATATGATCGTGGAAAGTGCCGTTCAGCGCGCGGCTGCCGTTAGTGCCGGTGCCGAACTTGTCGAAAGCGGCCTTGCCCGCGGCGATCACGTCTGGATCGAACGTCATCCCCATATAATTGTAGGTGCCGAGCAGGATCGTCTCGCGGCCCTTGATGACCGCAACGGTGGGGGATTTCACCTCCTCCATCACGATGCCGAAAGGATCGCGCATGCCGCTGGACAGCAGTGCCTCCCGCTCAGCGATCAGCGGCGCGAACTTGTCGAACAGATCGCGTTCGGCGGGCGCCGCGGAAACGGGCGCGGGCGCGTCGGGCTGCAGGCCGCTCTCGCTCATCTTACGCCTTCAGTTTGGCAACGGTGTCGGCGAGCTGGCCGACTGTTTCGATCTCGGCCTGCATGTTCATCGTGATGATGATGTCGAACTCGTCCTCGATCGCGGCGACAAAATCCATGACCGTGAGACTGTCCCACTCCAGGTCGCCCTGAAATGTTGTCGCGTCGGTCACCACGACGCCCTTCTTGTTGAAAGGTTCGATCTGCGCCTTGATGGCGGTGAGGATGGTATCGCGGTCGCTCATGTCCCGGCCCTTAATCGCTTGGCATCAACCTTGCCAAGCGATTGCGGCGGAAGCTTGACCCAAAGGGAGCCGCGGGGCGAGGTTCAGCCGTTCGGACCGATCCGGTCGATATCCCGGCGCAACCCGAGCTGATTTTCATCATGCGGGCTAGGCGCGATCGTGGACGCAGCGGGCGGAGCAACGCTTTCGAGGCGGCGGTTCTCCCGCTCCAGTTCCGATATCCGGGCGTTTGCTTCAGATAGTTTTCGATCGGCATCGGTGCGCGTGGCCGCATGGGCATCGCGCTCGGTGGCGTAGCGGTCGCGCCACCTGCGGCCGCCGGGGTGGCTGGCGAGCCCGAACAGCCAACCGGCGATCAGCGCGACCGCGAGAGCGAGATATTGCGTCGGCGTGGTGAACAGCATGGCGGGAACCTCTTCGTTGCGAGAGCCCAACGAATCATTCCGCAATGACGTTCCGGCGCGGCGATGCGGCCGGAAAGTCGCTCCGCCGGATCAGACCCTGCCGTTGATGAACGCGTCCTTGATCGAGCAGGCCGCTGGCCCGAGGATCACCACGAACAGCACGGGCAGGATGAACAGGATCAGCGGCACCGTCATGATCGCCGGCAGCCGCGCGGCTTTTTCCTCCGCGCGCATCATGCGCTCGTTGCGGAACTCGGCGGAAAGCACGCGCAGCGCGGAGGCGAGGGGGGTGCCGTATTTTTCGGTCTGGATCATCGTCGTGACGATGCCCTTCACTTCTTCGAGCGCGATCCGATTCGCGAAGTTATCAAATGCCTGGCGGCGATCGGTGAGGAAGCCAAGTTCGATCGCCGTGAGCGCGCATTCGTCGCCAAGCTCGGGATAGGCCTTGCCCAATTCCTTTGCGACGCGATGGAAGGCGGCGTCCACGGTAAGCCCCGCCTCGGCGCAGATCACGAGCAGATCGAGCGCGTCGGGCAATCCCTTGCGGATCGCGGCCGAGCGCTTGCTGATCTGGTTCTTGAGGAAGATATCGGGGGCCTTGTAGCTCACGATGAAGGTGATCGCGACCAGGCCGTAGCGCTTTAGCGAGGACCATTCGGCGAAACTGTTCGTGCCGTAGACCACGAATACCATGATCCCGCCGAGCACGATCGGCAGCACCATCCGGCCGAAAATCACGCCGACCGCCCATTCCTTCGATCGGATGCCTGCCTGCAATAGCTTGCTCTGCGCGTCCTTGAGCTGGCTGTCCTGCAACACCTTCAGCGTCGACAGGAGCGATCGGATGCGATCTGCGCCGTCGCTGCGCCTCACAAGCTGCGCGCGGCGCTTCCCGGTGGAGGCCGTGATGCCTGCCTTCAACTGCTCGCGACGGTCGTTCAGCGCCTTGACGCGGCGCGCCATCGGATCGCGCACGCTGAGCGCGGCGTAGATCGCGATCAGCACCGCAAACGCGGCGATGCCAGACAGGATCGTTGCCGCCCAATAGACGTCCACCCCCATCAGCGTCGGATTGGTTGAAGGTTCCATCGCGTCAGATCTCGAAATTTATCATCTTGGCCATGATGAATGCGCCGATGCTCATCCAGACCATGGCGCCGCCACCGGCGATCATCAGCCGTTGGTCGATGAAGAAATTCGCCATGTAAGACTGGTTTACCATCCAGATCAGGCCGAAGACGATGAAGGGGAGGGAACCGATGATGTAGGCGGAAGCCTTCGATTCCGAAGACATCGCCTTGATCTTCAGTTTCATCTGGCCGCGCTGGCGCAAAACGGTGGCGAGGTTCTGTAGCGTTTCCGCCAGATTGCCGCCGGTTTCGCGCTGGATCGCGATCGTGATGCAGAAGAACTGGAATTCCGGCGTGCCGATTCGATCGGCGGTTTCCTGAAGCGCAACGTCCATTGAGCGTCCGATTTTCATCTTGTCGGAAACGATGCGGAATTCCTCGCCCACCGGCCCCGGCACCTCGGCCGCGACGACGGACATTGTCTCCGTGATGGGGAGGCCGGAGCGCAGACCGCGCACGAGCAGCTCGATGGCATCCGGGAATTTGATATTGAACTTGTTGAGCCGGCGTTTGATGAAGAAGCCCACCACCAGATGTGGAATTCCCGCGCCCACGCCGATGCCCACCATCAGCGCAAGCAGCAGTGGCAGCCCTTTCAACGTGAGCAGCATGACGATGACTGCGAAGATACCGAGCGTCGCCATGCCATATTGGCCGACCGTCCAGGACTTGCCGGTTCGCTGCAGACGCTTTTTCAGTTCGGCGGGCTTGGGCAGGAAGCGCATCGCCGCCTGATCCGCCTTGGTCGTATTCTTGCCGGTGATGCGACGCATCTGCGCTTCCACCGCCATCAGCGGCGAGGTGGAGTGCCGTTCGCGCAATGCGGACAGCCGACGGCCGCTGGCCCGTGCTGCGGATGGCCCGGCGAAGGCGAACGCGATCATGCCGATCACGATCAGCGCGCCCAGCGCAAGCATGGCAATCGGCATCAACGGCATCGTGGCTTCATCCGTTCGTGTTCAGGTGCCGCGCGGGATTGCGCACGGCCGCGCTCACTTCGCTTTCGCTGCGGCCGGTTTCTTGGGCAGAAGCGATTTAAAATCGGTGAACCGCCCGATCAGCGATCCGCCCTTGGGCTTCTTGCCGGTGACGGGCTCCGCCGCGCCGGCATCTCCGGTCAGGCAAAGCTGGCGGGCGAGTTCCACGAGCGGCGCGATCGTCTTGGAGCTCTTGCCCGCCTCCGCGATCGGCTTGCCGAGCTTTGCTGCCTGCGCGGCGAGCTTCTGATCGAACGGCACGACAAAATCGATCTTGCGCTCGATCGAGCCTTCGAAATCCTTGCGCGAGATTTCAAGCTGCTGCCCGGCATGGACGCGGTTTGCGATCACCAGCGTGCTCATGTGCGGCGCGTTTGATTTCAACCAGGAAAGGATGCGGATCGTATCGCGCGCGGCCGCGAGCGTCAGTTCGGCGACGATAACCGCGCATTGCATATCGCTGACCAGATGGGGGTGCGCGACCAGCATATTGCGCGGCAGATCGACCACCGTGCATTCGAACGCCGCGCGCATCTCTTCCTGCAGCTGATAGAAAGCGCTTCCATCGGTGACGATCGGCGAATTGATCGGCGCCTCTGCGGACAGCACGGACAGTTTGTCGGAGGCGCGAACCATGGCGCGCTCGATGAACAGACCGTCGATGCGGCTCGGATTTTCGATTGCGTCGGTCAGCCCGCGGCCCGGCTCCAGATCGAGCGCGAGCGCCCCGGTGCCGAAATGGACGTCGAGATCGAGCATCGCGGTCGTCCGCTGTTCCTTCTCGCTCATCAGCCACGCGAGCGATGTCGCCACGGTGGATGCGCCAGTACCGCCGCGCGTGCCGATCACGGCAACCGCGTAATGCGGCCGATCGGCCGCGCCATCGGTTGCCTTGGGCGCGTTGAGTATTGTCTGCGCGTGGGTGAAGGCGTCCCGCAGCGCATCGGGGCTGAGCGGCTTCAGCAGGTAATCCTGAATCCCGCTCGCCACCAGATCGCGATACAGCCGCACGTCGTTGACCTGGCCCGACGCGATCACGATCGTTCCCGGCTCGCAAACCTCGGCCAGCGAATTGATATCGCTGAGCGGGTCACCCGATTCGGCGAGGTCGACGAACAGGATCTGCGGACTGGCGGACACGGAAAGGGACTGGACCGCATTTCGCAGGCCGCCCTTGTTCACCTTGTCTGCCGCCCAGCCCATTTCGGTGGCGATCGGGCGAATCGCCTCGGCGGTCGTGTCGTCGCAGACGTAGGCGACGAACGGTTCGCGATGGGCGACGCCGGCGGGTTTCCACGGAGCGTTCATCTTACTTGTTCCCCGTTTTTTCGGTCTTCAGCGTCGTGCCGCCGTTCCCGGTTGGCGCGGCCTTGCGGTATTCGGTGATCGCGCGCGTGCCGGTCGCGGCGTCATAGACCTGCGTGCCCGGTTCGCCGCGCACCAGATCGGTGGGATTGGCAACCATCGCGGCGAGGTTCGAGTTGATCGAGCAGCCCTGGTTGGACGACGTGTTGCTCTCGAATTCCGGCTGGCGCGTACGCGAGAAATCGGGGCAGTTGGGCACGCGCGCCCGCGCCCGGCTGACCACTATGCGTATCGTGCCAGGCGCGATCGGCGCACCGGTGACTGGCGCGCCATCGGTCACCAGCAGGCCGAACCTGGCGGCGGCGCGCGCCACTGCGGATCGCGCCGCAGGGCCCGTACCGGCCGGATCGTCGATGGAAACCTCATCGCCATAGCCGAGACGGAGCGACGTCATCCACCCGGCGAGGCGCTGTTCCTCGCCCGGCGCGAGGCCATAGGCGCCGGCGCCGACATCGAAGCTGTAGTCCGTACGACTGACGACGGGCTGATGAACGGATTCGAGCCCGCGGTTCTTGGTGCCGCTGCATCCGCCGAGCATGAGGGCGGGAACAACGGCGAGGAGCAGGGTGCGCTTGACCATGATCGTGTCCTCGGATTGGCGGGTCAATTGAACGAGAAGCCGGGGGCCGGCGTGGCGGCCGGTGCGGCCTTGTCTTTCGGCTTCGTCGCGGCCTTGCGATCAGCCTCGTCGCGGCGGGGCTCGGGCGCAGGCACCGGGGATACCGGGGCGGCGACGCCCACGGATGGCTGCGCGGGCGGGCCGGCCTCCATCGTCGGCTTGGGCCGCTGGCCGCCGTTAGTGCCGCCACCAAGCTGGCCGAACAGCACGCGATCCAGATCGGTCGGAGCCTTGTAGCCGTCGGTCGGCAGAACGATGTCGTTCGCGTTGACCGGCTTCACGAGATAGGGCGTGATGACGATCACGAGCTCGGTTTCGTTGCGCTGGAACCCGTTCGAGCGGAACAGCGCGCCCAGCACCGGCAGGTCGCCGATGCCCGGAGTCTTGTCGATCGAGTTGTTGTGCGAATTCTGGAGCAGGCCGGCGATCATGAAGCTCTGGCCGGAGCCAAGCTCCACGGTCGTTTCCGCGCGGCGTGTCGTGATGCCGGGGATCGTGGTGCCGTTGAAGGTGATCGCCGTGTCCGAGGACAGCTGCGACACTTCTGGGCGCACGCGCAGGCTGATGCGACCGTCGGCGAGCACCGTCGGCGTATAGGCGATGCTGACGCCATATTGCTTGTATTCGATCGAAACGGCGCCGAGGCCCTGTGCGATCGGGATCGGAATCTCGCCGCCCGCCAGGAAGGTGCCGGTTTCGCCAGAGAGCGCCGTCAGGTTGGGATTGGCGAGTGTCGATACCTGCCCGATCCGTTCGCCCAGATCGAGCGCCTGAAGCACGTCAAGCCCGAACAGCTTGCCCGCAAAGCCAAGCGTCGTGCGCTCCGTTCCCTGCGTGAACGAATATTGGCTGCCGGAATTTGGATAGACGAAATTGCCGGTGCGCGGATCGAACGGCAACGACAGCGTACCCGCCGGCAACCCGAATTTCGACGAGGCGTCGATCATCGGCAGGCCGGTGGTGTTGAAGTTCGAGATCGTGCCCGGCGAACGGCCCGACAGAACGCCGAAGCCGAAGCCCGACGTCGTATCGCGCGTCAGGATGTTCGAGCCGATATTCTTGATGAAGCTGCGGCTAACCTCGGCGAATTTCACCTGCAGGTTCACCTGCAAGGGCGTGGCGGTGCGCAGGCGGCTGACAACCTTCGTGCCTTCGCCGACGAAGGCCGTGACGAGGCGCTCGGCCTCGGCGCTGTCGTCCGGCTGGGCGACCGTGCCCGTCAGCAGGACGACACCATTCATCGTCGTCGCGGTGATCGCGGCCTCCGGCATCGCGAGCTTGAGCATCTGGCCGAGCGAATCATAGTTGTTGCCGACACGGATCGTGGCTGAATAGACGACACCGCCGCCCTTCGAGGTCGCCGAAACGGTCGTTTCACCGGCCTTCTTGCCGAAGATATAGAGCTGGGTCGGCGAGCGAACCTGGACGTCGGCGATTTCCGAATTGGCCACGAACAGATCGCTCATCGGCCGTGCCAGCGTCACCAGCCGGCCGCGGTTTGTGGCAAGCTGCACGACGGACGAGCCGGTCGACGGCGCCGACTGTGCCAGCGTGGCAACCGGGGTCGCAGTGACTGCCGCGGCTGCCAGGGCGATCGCCAGCGGCGCGCCGATTGGCATGGAGCGAATACGCATCTCAGTTCTTCCCCCCGACCGGTACTTCGGTCACAGTGTTGCCGCGCGCGATCCGCACCATCGGACCGGTTGACGGCGCCCCTCCCGGAAAATTGGCCGGAGCCGCGCCCTGTGGTGCGGTTTCGGCTGCCTTGCCCGGCACGGTGCGACGCTGAAACCGCGACACGTCCGCGCCGACGGAGAAGCTCGCATCGCCGCTCTGCGGCTGGCTGGCGAGCTTCACCAGAAATGTCTTTTCCGCCTTCGGATCGCCATTGGCGGGCACCTTCACCGCGCCGGATGCGATTGCTGAGTCGAGCTGGGCCTGGTTGTCCGCGATCGAGCGCAGCGACAGCGATAGCGAGCCGACCGTCTGGGCGACCGCAATCTCTTCCGCGATTTTCGGTGTCGCTTCGATCGTGACGGTGGAGAAGGTATGCACGATGGTGTTGCCCTTCTCGTCCTTCTCGTCGGTCGTGCGCTGATCGGTCGCCAGCACGCGCAGGTTGCGCATGATGGTTTCGGATGTCCTGAGCGGCGGGCCGTCGCCGCCACCGGTCACGGTCTGCGTCAGCAACAGGTCGATGCGGTCGCCGGGAAAGATGAAGCCGGCAACCGACGTCTGCGTCGAGACGGGCACCGTCACTGCGCGCATACCCGGCCCGAGCGCCGCGGCCAGAAATCCGCGATCGCCAGGCTTCACCAGCGCGCCCTGCGTGATCGGCTGACCGGCAGTGATCGCGTTGCGCACCACGGTGCCGACGACGCTCTTCATGTCGAAGCCCGCGCCTTCCTGGAAATAGGCGCCTTCGACCAGTTCCTTCGGCCATGGCTGGAATTTTACCGCGGCAGGATCGATGATCGTGCCGATGGGCAGCGCACGCACCGCGACGAGCACTTTCGGCCCGTCAATATGCGCGGGCGCGTTCATAGCGGCCGCCTGAGGCGCGGAGCTTCCCGCGATCAGGGTGCGCGCGAAGAATGCGGTGATGGCGGCGACGAGCAGCGCGCCCACCAACAATACAACCTTCCGAGTGTCCATGATTCAACGTGCCTTTCAAGCGTCCGCCAGGCCGGGTGTTATCCGGCTATGATTACGCAAACTGGTTAAGAAGGGGTTCGCGAAGAACCACGAGGGCGCCGACGACGATCGCCACGCCGTACGGGACCTCAAGAATCTTTCCGCTTTTCCGTATCTTGTGATCGATCAGCATGATGATCGTGAGCGCGCCACCGGCGAGCGACATCACGAGCAGCATCTGCAACAGCGGCGTCAGCGGCAGCCACAGCGCAAGCGCGCCGATCAGCTTTACGTCGCCGCCGCCCATCTGGCCGAAGTAAAACGCCACGCAGAACAGCGCGAACACCGCGAGCGCCATGGCCAGCTGGATCGCCATGCCCGGCCACACGGGGATCCCGATTGCGATCCACCACAAGGGCGCGAGCAACGCGATCGTCGCGTTCTTCCAGTTGGCGATCTCGCGCGTGCGCGCGTCCTGGATGCCGGCTGAAAGCAGCAGGATCAGGAGCAGCGCGGGGAGCGCCCAGTGAAGAACGGTCGATACCATGCCGACACGCACTAGACGGAATGGCTTTCCAAACCGTAACCATGCCCGATGACCATCGCATCGCCCATCCGCCGCGAGATTCCGGCCGGCGCCTCGATTACGCAATGGGCTGCCGGCGATGGGTGGCTGATCCGCCGGTTCGACTGGCCGGCGGATGGCGCCCCGCGCGGTGCGATCCTGTTTCAGGGCGGGCGCGGCGATGTGTTCGAGAAGTATCTGGAAACCTTCGCGCACTGGCACCAGGCAGGCTGGACGGTCGCGTCGTTCGACTGGCGCGGGCAGGGTGGCTCCGGAAGGCTTTCGCCCGATCCGCGCGTCGGCCATGCGACCGATTTCGCGCCGTGGATCGCTGATCTTGCCGCCGTCTGGCGAGATTGGAATGTGCCCGGCCCGCGTGTCATCATGGGCCATTCGATGGGCGGCTATCTCGTGCTTCGCGCGCTGGTGGAGCGGGCGGTGAGCCCGGCGGCAGCGGTGCTGGTCGCGCCGATGCTTGGGCTGAGCGCGCCGGTCGGGCCGTGGCTTGGCGAAAAGGTGGCGCGGCTGATGTGTCGGCTCGGGAACCCGGCGCGCGCGGCGTGGAAGGGGCATGAGCGGCCCGGCGCGCGGCTCGACCGGCAGAAACTGTTGACCCACGATCCCTCCCGTTATGACGACGAGGCGTTCTGGTATGCGCAGAAGCCCGAGATTCAGCTTGGCCCGCCGAGCTGGGCATGGCTGGCCGAGGCCTTTGCGGGCACGCGCGCGCTGGAGGCCGATCCGCGCCTCCCGCGCATGACCACGCCGACGATGGTGCTGGTCGCTGAGGCCGATGCGCTGGTCGATGCGCGCGCCGCGTTGCGTATCGCCACGAAACTGCCGGTTGCCGAGGTGATGCGCTTCGGCGCCGAATCCGCGCACGAGATCCTGCGCGAGGCCGATCCGATCCGCGATCGGGCGCTTGCGGCGATTGACCGTTTCCTCGATTCGCACGCGCAATGAAATACGATATCGCGATCGTCGGGGCCGGGATCGCCGGTGCCTCCCTTGCCGCGGCGATCGGGGATCGCGCGCGGGTTCTGATTCTGGAGGCGGAAGCGGTGGCGGGCTATCATGCCACCGGGCGATCGGCTGCCTTCTGGTCGGAAACCTATGGCGGCCCCGGCATCCAGCCGCTGACGACGCTGTCCGGTGCCGCGCTCGCGGCGGGAGGATTTCTGGAGCCGCTCGGCTCGCTGCATATCGGACAGGCGCGGGACGCGGCCAGCGCGGATGCCTTTATCGCAGACTTCGATAATTCCGGTGTCGAACTCGTAAGGGTCGATCCGGCGGCGCATATTCCGGGCCTTCGGAAGGGCTGGACGATCGGCGTGCTGGAGCCGACCTGCGCCTATATCGACGTGGCCGGGCTGCACGCCGACATGCTGGCGCGCGCGCGGAAGGCGGGAACGATACTTGCGCTGAACAGCGCCTTGCATGCCGCCACCCGTGAGGGGGGCCGGTGGAAGATCTCAACCGCCGGCGGCGCCTTTGAAGCCGATGTGTTGGTGAACGCGGCGGGGGCGTGGGCGGATGATGTCGCGCGGATCGCCGGCGTCGCGCCGCTCGGCATCCAGCCCTATCGCCGCACCCTCGTGCAGCTTCTCACCGATCCGCCGGTGCCGATGCGCCTGCCGCATGTCGCGCATCTAGGTGGCGACTTCTATTTCAAGCCGGAGGCGGGCGGTCGGCTATGGCTGTCCCCGCACGATGAAACGCCGGTCCCGGCCAGCGACGTCCAGCCGGAGGAACTGGACGTGGCGATCGCAATCGACCGGCTGGAGCAGGCGGTCGACTGGCGCGTCGTTCAGGTCGAGCGCAAATGGGCGGGTCTGCGCAGTTTCGCGCCTGACCGGTTGCCGCTCTATGGGGCCGCTAGCGATGCACCCGGCTTCTTCTGGTTCGCGGGGCAGGGCGGTTTCGGTATCCAGACCGCGCCCGCCGCTGCGGAGATCGGCGCGGCGCTGTTGCTGGGAGACGCGCCGCCTGCGGGGATCGACATCTCCCGCTATTCGCCCGCGCGGTTCATGAATAGATTTGCCTGATCATTGGACTGTGACGGGTGTAAACAGGGCACAGGCGCACGATCAGCCACGACGCGCCTGGCATCACGGACGAAGAGGAATAGTCGCGTGACGGATGGGTAAGCTCTAGCGGCTGCCCCGTCCCGCCGCGATCGCCGCATCACTGGCAAGCTTGTCGGCGCGCTCGTTTTCGGGATGGCCGGCGTGACCCTTGACCCATTCCCAGTCGATCCGGTGGCGTTTGGCGGCGGCAAGCAGAGCCTGCCACAGTTCGGCATTCTTGACCGGCTTCTTGTCTGCGGTGCGCCAGCCGTTGCGCTGCCAGCCGTGAATCCATTTGGTCAGACCGTCCATGACGTACCGGCTGTCGGTGAAGAGGCGGACATGGCAGGGCTTGGTGAGCGCGTTGAGCGCCTCGATCGCGGCGGTCAGTTCCATC
The DNA here is from genome assembly GCF_048565505.1 of Sphingomonas sp. TX0543. Classification (NCBI taxonomy): domain Bacteria; kingdom Pseudomonadati; phylum Pseudomonadota; class Alphaproteobacteria; order Sphingomonadales; family Sphingomonadaceae; genus Sphingomonas; species Sphingomonas sp. TX0543. The sequence goes on along the minus strand of NZ_JBLZUS010000002.1, from coordinate 2,639,066 downwards.
CGATTGTTGGTGGTGGCCGGATCGCCGCCCGACAATTCCTTCTCCCGCGGCCCCATGCGCAGCACAACGCCCCATCCGCCGGGGCCGGGATTGCCCTTGCATGCGCCATCGGTGAACGCCTCGACCTGCGGCATCTCGTTCATCCGACGCGTGCCGCCAGCGCGGGATCATAATGGTGCAGGCGGCGCATGTAAGCGAGCGGATCCTTGCGCATCACCAGCGCGTCGGGCGGGGTGTTCAGCCAGTCCCACGCGCGTGACAGTGCGAAGCGGACACATGCGCCCGACGCGAGCGTCGGAAACTGCGCGCGTTCCACGTCGCTCAGCGGAAAGTGCCGCCCGTAACCCGCGATCAGCGCATCGCCCACCTTGTCGTCGTAATTCCGGCCGTGCGCATCGAAGCACCAGGCGCTGTGCATCACGGCAAGATCGTAGGCACGAATGTCGGTGCAGGCGAAATAGAAGTCGATCAGGCTGGTAACGGTATCGCCCAGCATCAGCACGTTATCGGGGAACAGATCGGCGTGAATCGCGATCCGATCGAACCCGTCGCGCGGCCATCTCGCTTCCACCTTGTCCAGCGCAGCGGCGAGATCGTCGTGCATGCCGGGCGCGATCTGATCCAGGCTTCGCCCGCAACGCTCGAAGAGCGGCCGCCAGCTATCCACCCCCATCGAATTCTCCCGTGTTTGCGGGAAGTCCGCCACCGCACGGTGCATCTCGCCCATTGCGTTGCCAGCAGCGAGCGCCTGCGCGGGGGTGGGATGAGAAAGCGAGACACCGGGCATGAAGCGGATCAGGCAAGCCGGGCGCCCCGCCAGTTCCTGGATCTCGACCCCCGCGCGATCCTTGATCGCGGGCGGCACGGGCAGGCCCTTGGCGTCGAGGTGATCGAGCAGTGCGATGAAGAACGGCAGATCGTGTGCCGCGACGCGCTTTTCGTAGAGTGTCAGGATGAATCGGTCGCGGGTCGTTTCGACGAGGAAATTGGAATTTTCCACGCCCTCGGCGATCCCCTTGGCCGAAACCAGTTCGCCTACGTCATAGCGCTTGAGGAACTCGGTCAGCGCTTCGGCGGATACCTGGGTGTACACCGCCATATCAGCGCGCGCGCCGTTGCTGACCGTTGTGGAAAACGCGCGTCATTCTTCCCCCTCGTTCGCAACGCCTGCAGCGCGGCAATGCCAGCCTCAGGCCGCCGTTTCCAGCCCGCGCGGCAGCTTGAACGAGATCGATTCCTGCGTCGTTTCCACCTCACTTTCGTTGACGGTGAAACGGGTGGCGAGAAGATCGACCAGTTCGCGCACGAGAAGCTCGGGTGCCGAGGCGCCGGCGGTCAGCCCGAGCGTCCGGATGCCATCCAGAAACGCCCAGTCGAGATCGGCGGCGCGCTGGATCAGCGCGGCGCGCACACCTTCGCGCTGCGCCACTTCCACGAGCCGCATCGAATTGGACGAATTTGGCGCGCCGATCACCAGCATCGCATCGCATTTTGCGGCGATCGCCTTCACGGCGGCCTGCCGGTTGGAGGTGGCGTAGCAGATATCCTCGCCGCGCGGCCCTTGTATCGACGGGAAACGACGCTGGAGCGTGCTGACGATCTCCGCCGTATCGTCCACCGAGAGCGTCGTCTGGGTAAGGAACGCCAGGTTATCGGGATCGGCGGGAGACAGCGCCTCGGCGTCCTTGACGTCCTCCACCAGCGTCATCGCCCCCTCGGGCACCTGGCCGAACGTGCCGATTACCTCGGGATGGCCGGCGTGCCCCACGAAGACGATGTGCCGCCCGGCCTCCACCAGCCGCTCGGCCTGACGATGCACCTTGCTCACCAGCGGGCAGGTGGCGTCCAGATATGCCAGGCCGCGCGCCTCGGCATTGGCGGGCACCGATTTCGGCACGCCATGCGCGGAAAAGACCACGGGTGCGCCGTCCGGCACCTCGGTCAGCTCCTCGACGAAGACCGCGCCGCGCTGCTTCAGGCTGTCGACGACGAACTTGTTATGGACGATCTCATGCCGGACGTAGACCGGCGCGCCGTGCTTCTCGATCGCCAGTTCCACGATGCGGATCGCGCGGTCCACCCCGGCGCAGAAACCACGCGGGGCAGCGATCACCAGGTCGAGCACGGGCTTTTCGGACATGCGGCGGCCTTTACGGGGGCGAGCGCCGATCGGCAACCTCAAGCGGGGCGGAAGGTGAGTGCGACGCCGTTCATGCAATAGCGCTTGCCGGTCGGTTTCGGACCGTCGTCGAACACGTGGCCGAGATGCCCGCCACAGCGCCGGCAATGAACTTCGGTCCGGCTCATGCCAAGCGTGGTATCGTTGCGCGTCCGCACCGCATTTGCGATCGGCGCCCAGAAGCTTGGCCACCCCGTGCCGCTGTCAAATTTCGTCCGCGCGTCGAAAGCGGGCAGCGCGCAGCCGGCGCACAGGAATTGGCCCGGGCGATGCTCGTTATTGAGCGGACTGGTGAAGGGTCGCTCGGTGCCTTCCCGCCGAAGCACCTGATAGGCGGCCGGGGAGAGGCGCGCTTTCCACTGCGCGTCGGTGAGATTCACCTCGAACCGTTCCGGCGCGGCATCGGCCGACGTCGCGCGACACGCCGCGACGATCGAGCCCATGGCGCCAATGGCAAACAGACCGAACATCGCCTCACGTCGATCGGGCGTCATCATTGGGGCATCTCCACTGTTCCCGGCAGATAGGATATAACGCTTGTTGCGGACGATTTCATCGCCCCGCCGCGCGGCGCTTGATCGAGGATAGGGCGATTGACCGGAACGGAGTGTCGCGCGGAAGGGTTTCAGCGCCATGACGTTCCAGCAACTCGATCCGCCGATCCCGCTGCATGTGATCGATAAGGGCGCTGGTTTTGCCATCGCAGTCATCGATTACGGGCAGGAGCATAACCTCATCTGGGTCACCGCCATCAACGACACCGGAGAAATCTGGTGCGCACCCAACCCGCAGGTTCGCATGCAGGGCAACTGGACGATGGGCAGGGCGCGGCCACCCGCCGTGGGGCGTGCTGGGGACTGTTCGGGAAACAATAGCGTGGGGCAGGCGGAAGCCGGCGAAAAACCGAACTGACTCGGCAGCGGTGTTTCCGCGTGTTAGGCGTGCCTGCCATGCAGGACAGTTCTTCGCCCGCCACGTTGATCGCCACGATGGCTACCGAGGCGCGTGCAGCGTCGGCCATCCTCGCCCAGCTTGATACGGACGCTCGCCGTGCCGGACTTCGTGCGGCTGCCGGTGCCTTGCGGGATGCCGCCTCGGATATTCTCGCGGCAAACGCGATCGACATCGAACGTGGCGCTGCCAACGGATTGACGGCCGCGTTGCTCGATCGGTTGCGGCTGGATGAAGCGCGCATATCCGCGATGGCTGATGGTGTCGCGACGGTGGCCACGCTGGCTGATCCGGTCGGCGCGGCGATCGACGAAACGGTGCGTCCCAATGGTCTCGTGCTGCGCCGGATCCGCGTGCCGATCGGTGTGATCGGTATCATCTACGAAAGCCGTCCGAACGTGACGGCGGACGCGGCGGCGCTGTGCGTGATGTCAGGGAATGCGGTGCTGCTGCGTGGCGGATCGGAAGCGGTGGAGAGTAACGCGGCGATCCACCGTGCTTTCCTGGCGGGCCTTGCGGCGGCTGGCGTGCCGACCGGTGCCGTCCAGCGCATCGAGACAACCGATCGCGCGCTGGTCGGCGCGATGCTGGCGGCGGACGGGCTGATCGATCTGATCGTGCCGCGCGGGGGGAAGAGCCTCGTCGCGCGCGTGCAGGCCGAAGCTCGCGTGCCGGTGCTCGCGCATCTTGACGGTATCAATCACGTATTCGTCCATGCCTCGGCCGATCCCGCGATGGCCGAGCGGATCGTGCTGGACGCGAAGATGCGGCGCACCGGGGTGTGCGGCGCGATGGAAACGCTCCTGATCGATGCGAGTTACCCTGGCTCGGCGGCACTGATTGCGGCGCTGGTGGCGACGGGCTGCGAGGTGCGCGGCGATGCTCGCGCGGTAGCGATCGCGCCGGGCGTCGTGGCGGCGCACGACGAGGATTGGGATACCGAATATCTCGATGCGATCGCCTCGGTCGCGGTGGTCGATGGGCTCGATGGCGCGCTCGCGCATATCGCCCGGCACGGATCGCATCACACCGATGCGATAGTCGCGACCGACGAAAGCGTCGGCCGCCGCTTTCTGAATGAGGTCGATTCGGCGATCGTGCTGTGGAACGCTTCCACGCAATTCGCGGATGGTGGCGAGTTCGGCTTGGGCGCGGAGATCGGCATCGCCACCGGGCGACTGCACGCGCGCGGTCCCGTCGCGCTGGAGGGGCTTACCACCTACAAATGGATCGGCTTTGGCAACGGACAGGTGCGGGGATAAGCCCCGGCGTAGATAGCGCGCTTGTCAGCAGGGCCGTTCCGGCACTATCATGCGATACGAGCCATAAAAGAACGCGGGACTTGCTATCGCCAGAAGGGGACGGGATATGGTGCCACTACACAAGCGTTGCGTTGCCGAAACATTCGGAACCTTCTGGCTGGTGTTCGGGGGCTGCGGCAGCGCTGTGCTCGCCGCCGCGTTCCCTGCCGTCGGCATCGGGCTGGCAGGCGTATCACTCGCGTTCGGGCTTACCGTTCTGACGATGGCTTATTCGATCGGGCATATCTCCGGTTGTCACCTCAATCCCGCGGTTACGGTCGGGTTATGGGTCGGCAAGCGTTTTCCGGCGCGTGATATCCTTCCCTATATCATCGCGCAGCTTGTCGGCGCGATCGTGGCGGCGGCGCTGCTGTGGTGCATCGCCAGCGGCAAGGCCGGCTATACGCTGGCGCCCAACGGGCTTGCGGTGAACGGCTATGGCGATCAATCGCCCGGCGGCTATGGCCTCCACTCCGGCCTCATCATGGAAGTGGTGATGACGTTCGGCTTCCTCACGATCATCATGGGCGCGACGGATACGCGCGCACCATCCGGCTTCGCGCCGATCGCGATCGGCCTGGGGCTCACGCTGATCCACCTCATCAGCATTCCGGTGACGAACACGTCGGTCAATCCTGCGCGCAGCACCGGCCCCGCCCTGTTCGTCGGCGGGCTGGCGTTGCAGCAGCTCTGGCTGTTCTGGGTCGCGCCGATCGCCGGCGCGGTGCTGGCGGGACTGAGCTATCGCGTGCTGGCCGGTGATCCGCCGCCCGCGCCGCCGATCGTCGGCGAGCCGCTCTGAGGATGCGGGTTGACCGGCTGCGGTGCGGCGTTTGATCCGCACCGGTCTTCTCGGCGGGTCGTTCAACCCGGCACACAAGGGTCATCGCGGCATCAGCCTCGCGGCGATCCGAGCGCTGGGGCTGGACGAGATGTGGTGGCTGGTTTCGCCAGGCAATCCGCTGAAGCCGGCGGAGGGGATGGCGCCGCTCGCGGCACGCCTCGCCTCCGCCCGCAAAATGGCGCGCCACGCGCCGGTCAGGCCGACCGATATCGAGGCTCGGCTGGGCACTCGCTACACCGTCGATACGCTCGCGGCGCTGGTGCGGCGCTATCCGCAACGGCGCTTCATCTGGGTTATGGGGGCCGACAATCTCGCCCAGTTCCACCGCTGGCGCGACTGGCGGCGGATCGCGCGCACGGTTCCGATTGCGGTAATCGCGCGGCCGGGGTATGATGGCCCTGCCCATGCGGCTCCCGCGATGGGCTGGCTACGGCGCTTCCAGAGGCCCGTGAGCCAGGCGAGGAACTGGAGCGAGTGGAGTGTACCGGCCCTGGTGCTGTTGCGTTTCCGTCCCGACCCGACTTCCGCGACGCAGCTTCGTGCTGCCGACCCGTCCTGGCATCGTCGATTCGCAGACGCCCGCGCCAAACCTTTTGCCCAGGAGTAAACTTGCCCGCATCCGCCAACGCCTATCGATCGCCCGACGCAGACAGTGTTGCGGTGCTCCATAAGCTCGTGCTCGACAGCCTTGATGACGATCAGGCGGTCGATATGGTCTCCATCCCGCTCGCCGGGAAATCCTCCATCGCCGATCATATGGTCATCGCGTCCGGTCGCTCGACCCGTCAGGTCGCGTCGATGGCGTCGAAGCTCGCCGAGAAGATCAAGGGCAAGACCGGCCAGTCGCCCCGGATCGAGGGATTGCCGACCGCTGACTGGGTGCTGATCGACGCGGGCGACGTGATCGTCCACCTGTTCCGCCCGGAGGTGCGCACCTTCTACAATCTGGAGCGCATGTGGTCGTTCGGGGATGCGCCGCCGCCCGGGAACGCCTGAGCTGCTGCTGCATATCGTCGCGCGCGGCCGGATCGGCCGCTCGCCCGAGTCCGAGCTGGTCGATCGCTATCTCAAGCGGATCGCGTGGCCGACGAAGGTGACCGAGCTGCCCGACAGCGGCGGGCGCATACCGGATGCGGCGCCGCAAACGCGCCGCGTGTTGCTGGACGAGCGTGGCGAGGTGATGGGGTCGCTCGCCTTCGCGACACTGATCGGGCGCTGGCGCGATGATGGTGTGCGCGAGGCGCGTTTCATGATCGGCGCCGCGGACGGGTTCGATGAAGCCGCGCGCGCGGACGCCGATCTGCTCCTTTCGTTCGGCCGCGCCACCTGGCCGCACATGCTGGCGCGCGCGATGCTGGCCGAACAATTGTTTCGCGCCACCGCGATCCTTGCAAATCACCCCTATCACCGCGAAGGTTGAGGCGATGAGGGGCAGGGGGGCAATGCTGATCGCGCTGGCGGCAATGCTGCTCGCCGGTCCGGCACCGGCGGAGGTGGATTCGCTTGCCGCCGCTCGTGCACGTCTGAAACAGGCGCGTGCCGCCGCGGATGTCGCCGCTGGCAACGCCGCCGATCTCGATCGGCGGGCCGGGGCGGAGCGTGACGCTTCGGCGCGCTATCGGATGGAGGAGCAGGCCGTCGTCGCCCGCATCCGCCGCGCAGAGGCTGATTTCTCCGCGGCGCAGGCGCGGGTAGCGATCGTTGCGCGCCTCCAGCAGCAGCAGCGCGACGAACTGGCTCAGCGGCAGGAGCCGGTCGCGCGGCTGCTCGCCGGGCTTGCTTCGTTGGCGGGACGCCCGGCGATCGTCGCGGTCGCGCAGCCGGGATCGATTGCGGACATGGTGCATCTGCGCGCGGCGCTCGCAACGACGCTGCCGGTGATCGATGCGCGCACCGCCGATCTTCGCGCCTCGCTCGCCGAATCGCGCCGGCTCGAGGCGGCTGCGGCGGCGGCGGCGCGGGAATTGCGCGAAGGCAGGGCGAATCTGGTAGCCGAACGTGGGCGGCTGGCCGCGCTGCGCGACCGCCATGACAGCGCGGCGGCCCAATTCGATCGTGGCGCGCGCGCCGCATCCGATCGCGCGATCGCGATGGGGGAGGAAGCACGCGATCTGGTCGATCGGATGGCGGCGATCGGCGATGAGAACAAGACGCGCGCCGAACTCGCGCGTCTGCCGGGGCCGCCGGCGACCGATCCGGCGCCCGCTGGCGCGCCGCCGCCCTATCGGTTGCCGGTCATCGGCCGTCTGGTGACCGGGCTTGGCGAGATTTCGGACAATGGCGTGCGCGCACGCGGGCTGACGCTGGCAGTGGCGCCGGGCGCGACGCTCGCTGCGCCCGCAGCCGGCCATGTTATCTATGCGCGGCCGTTTCGCGCTTACGGCGGCACCGTTATCATCGATCATGGCGCCGGCTGGAGCACGCTCGTCACCGGGCTGGGCGCGATCGCGGTGAAGCGGGGGCAGGCGATCGCCGCCGGCCAGTCGATCGGCCGCGCAGGCACGGGCGAGGAGCCGCGCGTGACGGTGGAGCTGCGCCGGCGCGATCAGCCGGTCGATATCACCGCACTGATCGGCTGATCGCAATCGCGCCGTGTCGCTCAGCCGTCGTTAAGACGTGCTGGCGCTTTGCTCGGTGAACGATATGGGGCTAGGATCGCGAGGCCTTTCTCGTCAGGACGTCCAGATGAAGTTCAAGCTGCTCCAGGCCACTGCTCTTGTTGCCACGATCGCGCTCGTTCCGGTCGCGACCGGCGCGATGGCGGCGGTCGATACCGACACGTACAGGCAGATGGACAAGTTCCTCGACGTCTATAACCGGGTGAAGGCGGATTACGTCGACAAGGTGACCGACGAGCAGCTGATCCGCGGCGCGATCGACGGGATGCTCGCTTCGCTCGATCCGCATTCTTCATACGTGGACGGGCGCGATTTCGACAATCTCAAGATCCAGACGGAGGGCAATTACGGCGGCCTCGGCCTGTCTGTCACGATGGAGGACGGCGCGGTGAAGGTGATCGCGCCGCAGGAGGATACGCCGGCGGGCAAGGCCGGGATCAAGCCGGACGACTACATCACCCATATCGATGGCAAGCTGCTTTACGGCGGCACGCTGGACGAGGCGGTGGCGCAGATGCGTGGCAAGCCCGGAACGAAGATCACGCTCACGATCGTCCGCCCCGGCCGCGACAAGCCGTTCGATGTCACGCTGGCGCGCGAGGTGATCGTCCAGCGACCGGTCAAATGGCAGATCAAGGGTGATGTCGGCTATATCGACATCAACACGTTCTCCGAAACGACAGGCGCCGATACGCGTGCGGCGCTGATGGCGATCGACAAGGCGCTGGGGCATCGCCCGCTCGGTTATGTCGTCGATCTGCGCTCCAACGGCGGTGGATTGCTGACGCAGGCGATCGAGGTTTCCGATGCGTTCCTGGATCATGGCGAGATCGTCTCGCAGCGCGGCCGCGACCCGCGCGAGAACCAGCGTTACTTCGCAAAGCCCGGCGATGACGCGCATGGCCTGCCTGTCATCATCCTCACCGATTCCGGCACGGCGAGCGCCAGCGAGATCGTCGCGGGCGCGCTCCAGGATCATCATCGCGCGCTGGTGATGGGCGAGCGGACCTTCGGCAAGGGATCGGTGCAGACGCTGTTACCACTCGGCCCGACCACCGCCCTCCGCCTCACCACCGCGCGTTATTTCACGCCCTCGGGCCGTTCGGTGCAGGAGGGGGGGATCGAGCCGGATATCGCCGTGCCGCAGCTCTCCGATCCCGATTACAAGGCACGCCCGGTGTTCCGCGAGGCCGATCTGCGCCGTCATCTCATCAACGAGGTAAAGTCGGACAACAAGGTGCTGGAGGAGGACACGAAGGAGGATCCGCGCTTCTCGATGACCCCCGATCAACTCAAGAAAGAGGGCATCGGCGACTTCCAGCTCTGGTATGCGCTCAAGGCAGTGGCGCGGCTCGGCGGCCCGGCGCAGGTTGCCGCCGTCACGGCCGCTTTGAAGAAAGACGTGAAGGATATCAAGGAAGTACCCGCCAAGTGAACAGTTCGCAGATGCGTGCGCGGGCGATCGCCCTGTTGCTGCCGCTGGCGTTGCTCGCAGGCGCATGGGGCTCGCAACTGATCGGCGGCCTCCAGCCGTGCGAGATGTGCCATTGGCAGCGGTGGCCGCATTACGCCGCGGTCGTCGCGGCGGCGCTGGCGTTTGTCGTGCCGGGGCGCTCGATCAGGCTGACGCTCGTCGTGGGCGCGGCGGCGCTGATAGCCGTGTCTGGGATGATCGGCGTTTTTCACGCGGGGGTCGAATATCACTGGTGGCAGGGGGTAACCGCCTGCTCGACCAGCGTGAGCGGCGTGGGGATCAGCACTGATGAGATGCTCCGCCGCATCCTCGCTGCGCCGGTGGTGCGGTGCGATGCGGCGCAATGGCGGCTGTTCGGCATCTCGCTCGCGGGGTTCAACGCGATCTTCTCGCTTGGCGGTGCGATGGTGATCGCAGCACTGATCCGGGGGCGGCGATGAGCTGGAAACCGGGCGATCGGCGCGAGCTCGTGAAGTCGATGATCCGTGTCGATCAGGCGGGCGAATATGGCGCCACGCGCATCTATGCCGGGCAACTCGCGATCATGGGCCATCGCTCCGCCGCCGCGCGGAAAATCAGCGGCATGGCGATGCAGGAAGAGCGGCACCGCGCCTATTTCGATCGGCTGATTGCGGAACGCGGCGTTCGGCCCACGTTGTTTCAGCCGTTCTGGAATGTCGCCGGGTTCGCGCTGGGCGCGGTGACGGCGGCGATCGGACCCGAAGCCGCGATGGCCTGCACCGCAGCGGTGGAGACCGAGATCGACAAACATTATGACGAGCAACTGGCGACGCTCGGCGGTGACGAGCCGGAACTGGCGGCTGCGATCCGCGAATTCCAGGCGGAGGAGGTCGAGCATAAGCAGACCGCGCTCGCCAGCGGCGCGGAGGATGCGCCGGCCTATCCGTTGTTGTCCGCCGTGATCCGGCTGGGTTGCCGCGTCGCGATTGCGACAGCGAAACGCATCTGACGCGGGAGAGAAGGATGCTTGTGCGTAGATTTGTTACCGTGGCGCTGGCGCTGTTCCCCGCCGCGCTTTCCGCCCAGACGGCGGCCCCGCCGGCCAGCACCGGCCGTGAAGCGCCGCCACCGCTCATCATTCCGCCGCCGTCTAAAGAGGTGGCGATGCCCGGTGCTCCCCACGCCAGCCGCCAGACCGTGTCCAGCGAAGTATCGCGCAACGCGCCGATAAATGGGGTGCTGACGCTCTATGGCAATGAGCGTTGCCCGACGAACAAGGAGGGCGCGGAGGTCGTCGTCTGCGTCCGACGGTCGGCCGAGGAGCAGTTCCGCATCCCGAAGGAATTGCGGAATTTCGAGGTAACGCCGGAAAACGCCTCCTGGGCAGTGCGCGAGAAAGGCAATGCCGATGTCGGCGCGGCCGGGATCGGGAGCTGCTCGGCGGTTGGCGTCGGCGGTGCGACCGGATGCTTCGTGCAAAGCGCGCGACAGGCCAAGGCCGAATCGAAAGCGCGTGCGAAGGAAGCGAATCCCGATCTTCCGAACTGAGCGCTCTGGCGGCCCGGCGGATTGTGCCACGACTTGCGCGATGTCGCGTGGCCGGCGCACAGGTGAATCATCACCAGGCGGCGCGACAGATCATCCTGCCGCGCGCCTGAGCGATCGTCGCAGGACGAAAGGAGCGCCCGATGCACATTGCCTTCCTGCTTTTCCCCCAGGTGACGCAACTCGATCTCACCGGCCCCGCTCAGGTGTTATCGCGCATGGGAGACGGGACGCGGCTCGATCTGGTCGCAGCGACGCGCGATCCCGTCTCAACCGATGCTGGATTCGCGATACTGCCGACAGCGACCTTCGCGGATGTTCCCAAGGCCGACATACTGTGCGTGCCCGGCGGGTTTGGCACGAATGCCGCGATCGCTGACGACCGGACGATCGACTGGGTGCGCCAGCTTGGGCTGAACGCGGAATGGGTAACGAGCGTGTGCACGGGATCGCTGATCCTCGGGGCGGCGGGGCTGCTCGAAGGATATCGCGCGACGTGTCACTGGGGGCAGCGCCACATGCTGCCATTGTTCGGCGCCACGCCGGTTTCCGAGCGCGTCGTGATCGATCGCAATCGCGTGACAGGCGGCGGCGTCACGGCAGGGATCGATTTTGCATTTCGGCTGATGGCGCTGATCCGGGGCGAGGCGCACGCGCGCATGGTGCAGCTCAGCCTGGAATATGATCCGGATCCGCCGTTCGATTCGGGTTCGCCGGAGCATGCCGATATTGCGCTGGTCGATGCCTATCAGCGACGTGTGGCGAAGCTGGCGCCCGGCCGCGATGATGAACTTCGTCGGCTGGCCGCGCTGCGCAATTATCCCTGATGGCGCTTCTTGAGGCCGCGCAGGCGGTGCCAGAGATAGAGGCCGCCAACCGCGACGATCACCAGCCCGATCGCCAGATCCGCCTGGTGGAAAAATGCCTTCAGGCGCGGGTCGCTGTTCCATGCGGTGCCGAGTTTCATGCCGACCCACGCCAGCAGGAAGCAGAACGGCCAGGAGCCGATGAACGTGTAGATATGGAACGGGATCAGCTTCATCCGCGCCACCCCGGCGGGAAAGGCGATGAAGGTGCGGATGATCGGCAGCATCCGGCCGATCAGGATCGCAATCGGCCCCCAGCGTTGAAAGAAGCGGTCCGCCATGTCGAGCTCGCCCGGCCCGATCAGCACATATTTCCCCCAGCGCTCGGCGAGCGGGCGGCCGCCGCGCTTGCCGATTTCGTAAGCGACGATCGAGCCAAGGTTGCAGCCGATCGCCCCCGCGGTCGCCGCAAGGTACAGATCGAACCGTCCGGTCGAAACGAGATATCCCGCGAACGGCATGATGATTTCTGACGGCAGCGGAATGCACGCGCTCTCGATGGCCATCAGCAGGGCGATTCCCCAATAGCCGCTGGCGGAGATGACGGTGACGGCAAAGGTCGCGAGCGCGGCCAACAGCTTTTCAATCATGATGATCCGCGCATGGGCGATGGGCAGACGGCGGTCAATTGTCGCGCGCCGCCCGACACGAACTGTTACAATCCTCCGTTAAGTAAAAAACACCATTTATCAATATTATAAATCGGATTTGAAGCCTCATGCTGGCGACACGCTGATCGTCGCCGGCGAATTTGGGAATTTTAATCGCCGCGGGCGTGCGACCAAATCCGGATTGGATCGTTTTTAGCGCGCGTCAAACCCAACTCAGTTAAAGCGGGGATCATGGGGGCTGTTCGTAAAGCGCTGTTCTGGGCGGCTGTATCGCTCGCGGTGACGATGGTCCCGCTGGTCGGCCTGTGCGCTTGGCAGGGGCTCAATGTTCCGTTGCTGAATTGGTTCGTCGCGATTGTAACGTCGGGCGGAGTGTCCTTCCTCGTCGTTCTCCGACTGACAACGCAAAGTGAGCGGCTGCGCCATATTAACAAGGAGCTGCGCGAGGCGCAGGTTCTGCTGAAATATGCTGCCGAATCCGATCAGCTCACTGCTGTGCTCAATCGCTTCGCCTTCCTTGAGCACGCCGAGGCGCACCATGCCCATGCCGAGGGGTGGATGTTGTTGCTCGATATCGATCACTTCAAGGCGATCAATGATCGGTTCGGCCATGAAGTGGGCGATCGGGCGCTCCAGCACGTCGCAAGCGTTCTGCGTGGATCGCTTCGGGCCGACGACATCATCGGGCGGCTCGGTGGGGAGGAGTTCGGCATCTATCTTCCCGGCGCAAGTTCCGAAAAGGCGATGCAGATCGCCGAGCGCGTAAGACGCAACATCGAAAAGGCGGCAGAATTCGCGGCACAGGGCATCTTGCTGACGGTAAGCATCGGGCTTGCCGAGGCGAAGCGCGCCGTGGCTGTCCGCGATTGCCTGCGACAGGCGGATTTCGCGATGTACGGCGCGAAGCAGGAAGGCCGTAACCGCATCAGCCTGACTGCGGCGACGCTCGAGCCCGAGATCATCGCAACCGTGATCGAAACGCCGAGCCCGCGATCATTCTGCGGCGAGTAGCGTCTCCGCCGCCTGAAGATCGACCGATACCAGCCGGCTGACGCCGCGTTCGATCATCGTAACGCCGAACAGGCGGTGCATCCGGCTCATGGTGACGGCATTGTGGGTGACGATCAGATATCGCGTCCGTGTCTCGCGCGTCATCCGATCGAGCAGATCACAGAATCGTTCGATATTCGCATCGTCGAGCGGCGCGTCCACCTCGTCGAGGACGCAGATCGGCGCGGGATTGGTGAGAAACAATCCGAAGATGAGCGCAACTGCCGTCAATGCCTGCTCGCCACCGGAAAGCAGCGTCAGCGATTGCAGCCGCTTGCCCGGCGGTTGCGCCATGATCTCCAGCCCCGCCTCCAGCGGATCATCCGAATCGATCAGTTCCAGATGGGCCTGCCCGCCATTGAACAATGTGGTGAACAGCCGCCGAAAGTGACCGTCCACCGCCTCGAATGCGGCGAGCAGGCGCTGCCGCCCCTCGCGATTGAGCGTGCCGATCGAGCCGCGTAGCTGATTGACCGCCTGACCAAGCTCGTCTCGCTCGGTCGCATTGCCGATCGCGCCTGCCTCCAGGTCGGCCAGTTCCTGCTCGGCCACGAGATTGACCGGCCCGATCCGCTCGCGATCAAGCGTCAGTTTCTCATGCGCGCTCGATTCCTCCCGCGGTGAGCGGACCGTCGCGCTGTCGAAGCCTGCCTTGGCCGGAAGCACCGGCGCCGGGCATTCGAAGCGCTCTCCTGCGAGGCGGCCCAACTCGATTCTGCGCAGTTCCTGATTTTCGGCACGTGCAAGCGCCCCGGCGCGCATTTCGCGTGCGGTTGCGAGCGCCTCGCCCGTGACGCGCGCGGCTTCCTCGCATCGGCGGAGCGCGGCTTCCGCCTCGCGTTCGGAAAAAGCCAGCGCATCGGCGGATTTACGGGCCGCGTCGTGTCGGGCCGTAAGGTCGGCGATCTCGATCATCAGCGCGGCAGGCCGTGGGGCGAGAATTTCGCGGTCCCGCCCCAGTTCGTCTTCGCGCTTCGCCATATCCGCGATGCGGCGCGCAGCGTCGCCGGCGCGGCTTTTCCAGCTTTTCGCTTCCATCTGCGATGCTGCAAGCCGTTCCTGCGCGGTGGCCCCGGCGCGCTCGCGGGCGGAGCGTTCGGCGCGGGCATAGGCGACCGCGGCGCGGCGCCCCTCCGCGTCGTGCTGGAGCGCCGCGACCTTACTCGCCGTCACGCTGGTATCGGGCAGGCTGGCGATCGCGCGTTCGGCCTGGGAGACTTCGGCCGCCGCCGCATCCCGCTCGGTAGCGGTCTGCGTGGCGCGGGCGCTAAGGTCGGTGCGCTGCCCGGCAAGCCGCTCGATCTGCGTGGTCGCGCGATCGATGCGTTGCTGGGCATCGCGCGCGGCGGCGTCGGCACGCGTGAGCGTGGCACGCGCCGCGCCCGCTGCTGCCCTCGCAGCGGTGATCCGCGCGTCGGTCATGGCGAGCACCGAATCGGCGCGCTCAACTGCAAGACGCGCTTCCGGCAACGCTGCCTCGATGGTCGCGAGCCGGTTCAGGCGCTCCAGCCGTTCTGCCGCCGCCGCCCCGCCGCTTCGCGCCACGAAGCCATCCCAGCGACGCAGCCGCCCAGCAATCGTCACCAGCCGCTGCCCCACCGCCAGCGGGCGGCCGTCATCTTCGGTCAGCGCGATGATCTGCGTGAGCCGTCGTGCAAGCTGCGGAGGCGCGGTGATGTGGGTGGCCAGAGTGTTCTCGCCCGCCGCGGGATCGCTGGGCAGCGAAGCGGCGCCAGACCAATGCGCCTCCGCCGCAATATCCAGTCCGATCTCCAGGTCATCGCCGAGCGCGGCGGCCAGCGCGCGCTCGTAGCCGGGAGCCGCGCGGACGTGATCGAGCAACCGGTCGCGCCCGGAACGCTGCGTTGCGCGGACAAGCGTCGCGGCTTCGCTTTCGAGCGCGGCCAGTTCCGCGCGGGCGGTGGCGCGGCGAGCCTGGGCATCGTCGCGCGCGGCGAGCGCTGCATTCTCCTCATCGTCCGCGCTCGCCAGAGCGGTCCGCGCGCTTGTCGTATCGGCGGCGGCGGCGGCGAGCGCCTGTTCGGCCTCGATCCGTCCGGCCTCAAGCGGCGCTGTATCGGCCAATGCGGAAAGCGCATCGGCTGCCGCACGCGCCTCGCGTCCGGCGCGATCGGCCCGCGCTCGTGCAGCGGCGACGGCGGCATGGACGACGCGCGCCTCGGCGGCCTCGCTCGCCTGTTGCGCCAGCGCCTGCGCCAGCGCCACCTCAACATCACGCGCCGCACGTTCCGCCTCCGCCTGCGCCTGGTCCAGCAGCGGAAGGTCAGCCGCGACCGCCGCGATCTCCGCATCCAGCGCCTTGCCTTCGCGGGCCAGCCGGGCGAGGGCATCGGCGGCATCGTGCGCGAGTTGTCCTTCGCGTTCACGATCGGCGAGGATGCGCTGCGCCGCCTCCACAAGCTCGGCGAGGCGGCGTTCGATACCGGCCTTTTCGGTGTTGAGCGTCGCAAGTCGGTGCGCCGCCTCGGTCATCCGGTCGCGCGCGGCGAGGGAGGCGGTGCGCGCCGCGGCCAGCATATCCGTCGCCTGCACCTGGTACGCGGCTGCGGCCTGCTGCGCCTCGCCCGCTTCCGCGACGCGCGTTTCGGCCGCGGCCGCCTCGGCCTTGGCCGCATCCGCAGCGGCGGCAGCTTCGCGCCAGCGGCTGAAGATCAGCCGCGCCTCGGCAACGCGAATTTGTTCCGACAGCGCGCGATAGCGTTCCGCCTGCCGTGCCTGGCGCCGAAGCGCGGCGGCGCGCGCTTCCTGATCGGCGATCACCTCATCCAGCCGCTGGAGGTTCGCTTCGGTCGCGCGCAGCTTCTGCTCGGCATCCTTGCGCCGCACGTGAAGGCCGGCGATCCCCGCCGCCTCCTCAAGCATCGCACGTCGCTCGGCCGGTTTGGCGGCGATCACCGCGCTGATCCGGCCCTGGCTCACGAGTGCCGGCGAATGCGCGCCGGTGGCGGCGTCGGCGAATAGCAGCGCCACGTCCTTCGCGCGCACGTCGCGTCCATCGATGCGATAGGCGGAGCCGGCGCCGCGCTCGATCCGGCGGACGACTTCCTTCTCCTCGCCATCAAGCTCGGCGAGGATCGATACTTCGGCGAAGTCGCGCGCGGGCCGCGTCGCGGTGCCCGCGAAGATCACGTCCTCCATGCCGGCGCCGCGCATCGATTTGGGTGAGTTTTCGCCCATCGTCCAGCGCAGCGCCTCGAGCAGGTTGGATTTCCCGCAGCCGTTCGGGCCGACGACGCCGGTCAGGCCCGGCTCGATCCGCAGATCGGCCGGGTCGACGAAGCTCTTGAAGCCGGTAAGCCTCAGCCGCTTTATCTGCATCGTGCGCGCCCCCCGACGCCGATGCCGCCGCCGTCAGGCCCCGGCGTTCTTGAGCGCGGACTCGATCTGCGGCCACGTGACCGATCCCTCGAGCGTCTTGCCATTGAGGATGAAGGTGGGCGTGCCGGTCACATTGTGCTGCTGCGTCGCCGTTTCGGTGATCTTCGCGATCGCCTCCAGCTTCTTGCCGTCGGCGAGGCAGGCGCGCGCCTGTTGCTCGGTCACGCCGCGCTGCTTCACGAAATCGACATAGCCGAGGTAGTCAACCCAGGCGGTGGCCTGCTGTGACGGGGTCATCGCCTGGAGCTTCGCCTGGAAATCGGCCGGTATCTTCTCCAGCTTCTCCAGGAAACCGGGCTGTTCGAGATACATCTGCTCGAGGATCGGGAAGAACGGCGCCTCGCCCACGCATTCGCCCAGCGCAGCGACGCCAAGATCCGGCGCGTGGACGAGGAAATCGCGGAATTCATACGATACCTTGCCGGTCTTCACGTATTTTTCCTCGAGCGGCTTCATCCCGGTCTGGCCGAACGCGCCACAGGTTGGGCAGGTGCGTGAGCCATATTCGACCAGCTTGATCGCCGCATTCGGGTTGCCCATCACATAGCCGCCGTCGGGTGTCTTGGAGACGACCTGCGTCCAATCCTGGCCGGCCGGCGCGGCGACGGCGGCAACCGGCGCGGCCGGCGTGGAGGAATCGCCACCCGTGCTGCCACAGGCGGAGAGCAGCGCGATCGCGGCGACGGAAACGGCGAAACGAAACGTCATGGATTACTCACTCCGAAAGATACTCACTTGGCGCCGGCGGCGCGAAGCATTGGCTCAAGCTTCGCCCAATCGGTGCCTTCGATCAACTTGCCGTTCAGCTCGAACGCGGGGGTGCCGCGGATCTTCTCGCCGTATTTAGTGGCCCGCTCGATCGCGGCTTGCGCCACGGCCGGATCGGCGAGGCACTGGTCGATCGCGGCCTGCGTCATCCCGGCATCGCGCGCGATCGCATCCAGCCCAGCACCCTGCGCCATCGCGCGATATTGCGCCGCCGGGCTGTAAAGCCCCAGTCGCTGGCCGTTGGCGGAATCGAATTCCATCGCGTTCTTGAGCCAGTCATCCTGCCGCGCGAACAGCGCCTCGTGCAGCCGTGGAAAAACCGTGGTGCCGGAACAGCGCGCCAGCATCGCCGCGACGAGATCATAGCGATCATGGATCGAACTGCGGATCTCCAGGCTAAGCGAGCCGGACGCAATCATCTTCCCCTTGAGTATCGCGGCGGAATCGCGCGTGAAATGCGCGCAATGCGGGCAGGTGTAGCTGGCATATTCGATCAGCTTCACCCTCGCCGCCGGATTGCCGATGACGTAGCTGCCTTGCGCGGCCGGGGCGGCAACGCTGGTCCAGGCTCGCGGCGCGGCGACGATCGGGGCGGAGAGCGCGAGCGCCAGTATCGGGAACAGTCTTCTCATCATCGGATCGTGGGCAGCCTTGGTGCCGCGACGCCGGCGGCGAGCGCCTCCAGCACCGCCTTGAGTTCGGGATCGCCGATCGTGCGCAGGCTCTGGCCAAGTTCGGCAGGAACGGGGCGCGGCGCGACGGGCGGACGGGGCAGCGCTCGCGGCGCGATATCCCCCTGGCGGATCGCCACGCGCGCGACGGCGGCGTAGCCGAAGAAGCGGTTCACCCGCTCGATGATCTCCGGCGTGATATGGCTCATCATCGCGGCATGGGCGCCGCGGACCGTGAGCGTCAGCACGCCATCCTGCTTCTTCCCCTGCGGGAAGCGGATCGATTCGGGGCTGCTGACGCGCGCGAGCTTCTCACCGACGATCTCCGGCCAGCGCGTGACGACGGCGGACTGGACGAAGCCGAACTTGCGGAACGCCGCGCCGCCCACGGCGGGCAACAGTTCGGCGACCTGTCTTGATCGGTTCTGGCGCGCCGGTTCTGGTTGGGGGGTGCGCGGGCGCTTGCTCATTCCGGTGCTCATGCCATAGCCGGGGCGTGGACGCCAAGCGCTCGATCAGCGAACGACTGCTTACCTGGTATGACGTGCATCGCCGCGATCTGCCGTGGCGCGCCGCGCCGGGCGAACGGGCGGACCCTTATCGCGTCTGGCTTTCCGAGGTGATGCTGCAGCAGACGACGGTGGCGACCGTAGGCCCGCGCTTCGCTGCATGGGTGGCGCGCTGGCCGGATATCGCCAGTCTGGCCGCCGCTGACGAGGCGGATGTGATGGCCGCCTGGGCGGGGCTGGGATATTATGCCCGCGCGCGAAATCTGGTGAAGGCAGCGCGGGTGCTGGCGCGCGAACACGACGGGCGGCTGCCTGATCGCGAGTCCGCCTTGCGTGCGTTGCCGGGGCTTGGCGATTACACCGCCGCCGCGATTGCCGCGATCGCCTTCGGGCGGCGCGCGGTGGTGATCGACGCCAATGTCGAACGTGTGGTGGCGCGGTTGTTCATGGCGGCCGGGAAACCGGCGGTCCGCGCCGCTGCCGAGAGTATCACGCCGGACGAACGGGCGGGTGATTTCGCCCAGGCGATGATGGACCTCGGGTCGGCGATCTGTGCCCCGCGCAATCCGCGCTGCATGCTCTGCCCGCTCGCGATCGCCTGTGACGGGCTGAAAAATGGCGTGCAGGAAAACTATCCGGTGAAGGCCGCCAAGAAGCCGCGCCCGCAACGCTATGGCACTATATTCTGGCTTGAAAGAGGTGACGAGGTGTTGCTCGTCCGCCGCCCGGGACGCGGACTGCTGGGAGGCATGCGCGCGCTGCCGACCGGGCCGTGGGACGAAGTTCGCCCCGGGCTGGAAGGCGCGCCGGTATCGGCCGAATGGCGGTTACGCAACGTCACCGTCTCCCACGTTTTCACGCATTTCATGCTCGAACTGTCTCTTGCGGAGGCGCGTTCGGACGCGCACACATCGCTGGAATCGGGAGAATGGTGGCCGATAGCTCAGATCGATTCGGCGGGATTGCCGAGCGTCTTTGCCAAGGCCGCACGGGCGATAAGGGGAGAATGATGCGGCTGATCCACCTGATCGGCGCCGGCGGCGCGCTGGCGATGATCGCGACCGGGGCGAGCCTCGCTCGGCAGGCGCAACCGGCACCCGGTGCCGTGTCGCCGGTGCCGACCGTGGCGGCACGCGCCAATTCCCTGCTGCCCAATATGCAGGCGTTGTTCGACGGCTATGTCGCTGATGACAAGATGCCGGGCATCGTCGGCGCGTTCGGCTTTGGCGACCGGCCAACCCTGTTTGTGTCGGCCGGGCGCATCAGCGACGAGCCTGTCGCAGCGCAGGCAGGGCCTGACAGTCTGTGGCGTATCTATTCGATGACCAAGCCGATCACGGGCATGGCGGCGATGATCCTGGTGGAGGAGGGCAAGCTCAAGCTCGACGATCCGGTGGCGAAATATTTCCCCGGTTTCGCCAAGATGCGCGTGCTGACCAGCCCGGACACGTCGCTCGACAGCGTGCCCGCGAAGAGCCAGATCACGATCCGCGAACTGCTGACGCATACCGCCGGGCTGAGCTACAACATTTCCGCCAAGGGCCCGCTGCTGCGCGAATATGAGCGGCTCGGCATCCTTCCCGGCCAGGTCAACGCGCAGATCGAGGTGCAGGCGCGCAAGGCTCGTCCAAAGACGCTTGCCGAGTTCGCGGAGCGTGTGGCGCAGGCGCCGCTGATCGCGGAGCCGGGAACGAAATGGAGCTATTCGATCGGCCTCGATGTGATGGGCGCCGTGATCGAGAAGGCGAGCGGCATGTCGTTCGACCGCTTCGTGCAGACCAGGCTGCTCGATCCGCTGCGAATGAATTCCACCTACTGGAATGTGCCGGCCAGCGACGTCGGGCGGCTTTCGACCAACTATCTGTTCGTGGGCGACAAGCGTACGCCGCTCGATCCGGCCGCCGGATCGGTTTACCTCAGCCCGCCGAGCTTCCCTTATGGCGGCGCGGGGCTTGTTTCGTCGGCGCGTGATTATGATCGCTTCCTCCACATGCTTCAGGATGGTGGCATCCTCGATGGCGTGCGCGTGATGAAGGCCGAGACGGCGGCGCTTGCGATGTCGAACCTGATGCCGGAGGGCGTCTATTTCGCCGGGCTTGGCGATGGCACCGGCGGCAATATGTCCGCCAAAATGGGCTTTGGCGCGGGCGGCTCGGTTTATCTTGCGGACGGGCCTGGCGGTGTGCCGTCGAAAGGCACGTATGGCTGGGGCGGTGCCGCCGGTACGATCGCCTGGGTCGATCCTGCCAAGAAGGTGCGGGGCACGGTGATGGTGCAATATTTCCCGTCCGAGAAATGGCCGCTGCGCCAGGATGTGGTCGGCGCGCTGAGCAAGGATGTAGCGAGGTTTCGTCAGTGATTGCGCCCGGTTTCACGGGCGGATTGCTGGATCGCGCCGATCATATGCGCCATGACGAGGCTGCGTTCGCGGCAGCGATCGGCAACTGGCAGGCACGGCTGCTAAAGCTCAACGCTTGGGAGCCGGAGATCGGCGACGACGGCCGGCTCGGCTGGGGGATGCTCACCGAAGCCTCCGAGGACGCCGAATTCGTCCTGCTCGGGCTGGACGACGGACGCCCCCGCTTCGCCGCGTTCGATCCGGCCGCAGGGCCAGCACCGGGCTTCCGCTCGCCCGCGCTGTTCGGGATGCTGGATCAGCTTCGGGAAGGGGAGGCGGCGACCTTCGCGGCGGCGCGCTCGGTGCTGGACTGGCATGCGCGGCACCGTTTCTGCGCCAATTGCGGCGCCTCCACCGTGATGTTTCGCGCCGGCTGGGGTCGGCGGTGCGATGCGTGCAAGAGTGAGCATTTCCCCCGCGTCGATCCGGTCGTCATCATGATCGCCGAGCATGCCGGGCGGGCGCTGCTGGGCCGGCAGCCGGGCTGGCCGGCGGGGCGCTATTCCGCGCTTGCCGGCTTTCTGGAACCGGGCGAATCGATCGAGGAGGCGGTGCGCCGCGAGATTGCCGAGGAGGCCGGCGTGCGTGTCGGCGCGGTACATTACATCGCGAGCCAGCCGTGGCCATTCCCCTCGCAACTCATGATCGCCTGTGTCGGCCACGCGGAGCATGATGCGTTGACGATCGATACGAACGAGCTGGAGACCGCGGGCTGGTTCACACGTGACCAGGTCCGCGCGTCGCTGGCGGGTGAGGAGGCACCGTTCCTGGCGCCGCCGTCCTATGCGATCGCGCATACGTTGCTGACCGAATGGGCACGCGGCTGAACGGATCATGCGGGCACGGCCGCACGCCGGACGCCGGGAGCGGCTTGACTTTCGGCGCACTTTCCCCCATTTGCCGCTCTGATCGAGGCGTTTAAAACGCAGCGTGATCGGGCTTTTTTGAGCCCCGGCTCCGCCTCGGTCTTCGTTCGGGCTTCCCTAGTCACGCGGGGTGTCAATCTTCCCCGCCTGACTGCGCGCCATGCCGGTGCGCGGCCCGGCATCTATTTGCAGGTATTTCACTTCATGAGCTTTTCCGCACTCGGCCTGACCGACGCGCTCGTCCGCGCGCTCGATACCAAGGGCTATGAGACTCCCACGCCGATCCAGCGCGACGCGATCCCGATCGTGCTCACCGGCCGCGACCTTCTGGGCATCGCGCAGACCGGCACCGGCAAGACCGCGGCGTTCGTGCTGCCGTCGATCCAGCGCCTCGCCGAGGTTCCGAAGAAGGTGCTGCCCACGCATTGCCGAATGCTGGTTCTCGCGCCGACGCGTGAGCTTGCCAGCCAGATCGCCGACAATGCGCGCGGCTATGCGCGCAACTCGAATCTTTCCGTCGCGACGGTGTTCGGCGGCACCAGCATCAACAAGAACAAGCATGACCTGATGCGCGGGGTCGACATTCTGGTCGCCACGCCGGGCCGGCTGATCGATCTGGTCGAGCAGGGTTATTGCAACCTTTCGATGCTCGAAATCCTCGTCCTGGATGAAGCGGACCAGATGCTTGACCTGGGCTTCATCCACGCGCTGCGCAAGATCGTGCGGATGGTGCCGCGCCGCCGCCAGACGTTGTTCTTTTCGGCCACCATGCCGTCGTCGATCCGCGAACTGGCGGGCCAGTTCCTGCATGATCCGGAGACGGTTTCGGTCGTGCCGGCGGCGACAACGGCCGAGCGCGTCGATCAGTACGTCACTCTCGTCAACCAGCAGGAAAAGCAGGCGCTGCTCACCATCCTGCTGACGGAGGAGAATATCGACCGCGCGCTCGTCTTCACGCGCACCAAGCACGGCGCCGATCGCGTCGTGCGGCTGCTCGCGGGCAATGGCATCGCGGCCAATGCGATCCATGGCAACAAGAGCCAGCCGCAGCGCGAGCGCGCGCTCGTCGCGTTCAAGTCGGGCGAGGTGCCGATCCTCGTCGCGACGGATATCGCCGCGCGCGGCATCGACATTTCGGGTGTCAGCCACGTTTTCAATTTTGAGCTGCCCAATGTGCCGGAGCAATATGTCCACCGCATCGGCCGCACTGCGCGCGCCGGGGCGAGCGGCATCGCCATCTCCTTCTGCGCCGATGACGAGCGGCCCTATCTGCGCGATATCGAAAAGGTCACGCGTCAGCGTGTGCCCATGCGCGCCTTGCCGGCGGATTTCCTGAAGCGCGCGGAGGCGCTGAAGGCGGCGCGCGTGCGCGTTGCCGGTCCCGATCCGGCTCCGCGCGAAGATCGCCCGCGCGCGCAACGCGGCCCGGCCCGGCCCAAGGCCTCGCATCATCCGGTCGCCACGCGTGATTATTCGAACGCCAGTCGCAGGGGCACTGGCGGTCGTGGCGGCGGCGGCGGCGGCGGCGGCGGTCGGAACCGTGGCCGGGGTCGTGGCCCCGGCGCGGCGGCTGGCGCCTGAATCCCTGAAAGGCGATTGAATGATGGGCCGACGGCGACACGTCGGCCCCTGGTAACGATCGGCGGCGGCTATCGTGTCGCCGATCGTAACCCGTATCGCGTGAAGCGTTACGCCAGCTCCGTAAGCCACTCGGCCGCCGGTGCGCGCGGGCTGCGCGCACGATTGGCAGGTTCGTCCGCATCCTCGTATCCGATCGCCATTCCGCAGAACAACATGCGTTCGGATGGCGTCCCCAGAAAACCCTCAACTGTCTGGGGATAGACCGCCCAGCATTCCTGCGCGCATGTTGCGAGCCCCGCTTCCACCGCGAGCAGCATCAGGTTTTGCAGATACATGCCAAGATCCGCCCATTGCGGCGGCCCCATGCGGCGATCCACCGTCACGAAATAGGCGGCGGGCGCTCCAAAAAACTGGAAATTCCGGGCAAACCAGATCGCGCGCGCCTTCTTGTCCTCTCGCGGGATGCCGAGATGGCCATACAGCATTTCGCCGATCTGGAACGTGCGCTCCTTCGTTTGCGGCGGCATTTCGCGCGGATAGATATCGTAACCGGGCGTCTCGGTTTCGCGTCGCTCGATCTTTCCCTGCATGATCTCCTTCAGGCGTGCGATCGATTCGCCGTGGACGATATCGATGTGCCACGGCTGTATATTGCCCCCGGTCGCCGCTCTGGCGGAGCGCAGCGCCAGTTCCTTCAGCAGCGCCGGATCGACCGGCTTGTCGAGGAAACCGCGCACTGATCGCCGCGCCAACACCGCTTCACTAACGTTCATTCGCCTCTCCGCTCTTGCCGTTCGCGTCAATCCGCGCCACATGCAGCAGCGGGATAACATCTGTTATGGAGAGTCGGAAGATGCCTGAGGCGTATATCGTCGAAGCGGTGCGGACGGCGGGGGGACGGCGCGGTGGCAAGCTCGCCGGCTGGCACCCGGTGGATCTGGCGGCCAAGGTGCTGGACGCGGTGGTCGAGCGATCGGGTATTCCCGGCGAGGCCGTGGAGGACGTCATCATGGGCTGCGTCAGCCAGGGCGGCGAGCAGGCCGGGCAGGTCGGCCGCAATGCGGTGCTCGCCTCGAAGCTGCCGCAGAGCGTTCCGGCGGTTACGATCGATCGCCAGTGCGGTTCGTCGCAGCAGGCGATGCAGTTCGCTGCGCAGGCGGTGATGTCCGGCACGCAGGACGTGGTGATCGCCGCGGGTGTGGAGAGCATGACGCGGGTGCCGATGGGCTCCACCTACAAACTGTTTCACGATGCCGGGCTGGGCAAGAACAAGTCACCGGGCCTCGAAGAAAAATATCCCGGCATCGTCTTCAACCAGTTTGCCGGCGCGGAGATGATCGCCAAGAAGTACGGCTTCACCCGGGAGGCGCTCGACGAATTCTCGCTCGGCAGCCATCGCAAGGCGGTCGCAGCGACGCAGGCGGGCAAATTCAAGGACGAGATCGTTCCGCTCGAGGTT
Source organism: Sphingomonas sp. TX0543 (assembly GCF_048565505.1). Lineage (NCBI taxonomy): Bacteria > Pseudomonadati > Pseudomonadota > Alphaproteobacteria > Sphingomonadales > Sphingomonadaceae > Sphingomonas > Sphingomonas sp. TX0543. The sequence goes on along the minus strand of NZ_JBLZUS010000002.1, from coordinate 2,614,015 downwards.
GAGACGCCCGAGGGCAAGGAACAGCACGGATCCGACGAGGGTATCCGCTACGATGCGTCGGCAGAGGGCATGGCCTCCGTCAAGAAGCTGTCGGAAACCGGCGTCCTGACTGCCGCGTCTTCCAGCCAGATCTGCGATGGTGCCAGCGCTGTGCTCATCGTCAGTGGCGAGGCGCTGAAAAAGTATAATCTCAAGCCGCTGGCCAAGATCGTGAACCTCACCGTTACCGCCGGCGATCCGGTCGTGATGCTCGAAGAGCCGCTGTTCGCCACCGACAAGGCGTTGAAGAAGGCCGGCCTGTCGATCGACGACATCGATCTTTACGAGGTCAACGAAGCGTTCGCGAGCGTGCCGATGGCATGGCTGCACCACACCGGCGCCAACGCCGACAAGCTCAACGTCAATGGCGGCGCGATCGCGCTCGGCCACCCGCTTGGCGCGTCCGGCACGAAGCTGATGGCCACGCTGGTGCATGAACTGCGCCGTCGCGGTGGCCGCTATGGCCTGCAGACGATGTGCGAGGGCGGCGGCGTCGCCAACGTCACGATCATCGAGAATTGCGACTGGGACGAGGGCGCGAAGGCCGCGGCCTGAGCCACAACGCACTGCTACGAGAAGAGGGTAGAATGAAGCTCGACAATACTGTTTCCGCCGTCATCACCGGCGGCGCCTCCGGCCTTGGCGCGGCTACCGCGCGGTTGCTTGCGTCCAAGGGCGTGAAGGTAGCGCTGTTCGATTTGCAGGAAGAAAAGGGCGAAGCGCTCGCCGCCGAACTGGGCGGGGTATTCTGCAAGGTCAACGTCACTGACGAAGCGTCGGTGGACGAAGGGTTCGCCAAGGCGCGTGCCGCGATCGGTCAGGAGCGCATCCTGGTCAATTGCGCCGGCACCGGCAATGCGATCAAGACGGCGAGCCGCAGCAAGGAAGATGGCTCGATCAAGCATTTCCCGCTCGATGCGTTCAACTGGATCATCCAGATCAACCTTGTCGGCACCTTCCGCTGCATTGCCAAGTCGGCCGCGGGGATGTTGACGCTGGAGCCGCAGGAAGATGGCGAGCGCGGCGCGATCGTCAACACCGCGTCGGTCGCGGCGGAAGACGGTCAGATGGGGCAGGCGGCCTATTCCGCGTCGAAGGGCGGCGTTGTCGGCATGACGCTCCCGATCGCGCGTGATCTGATGGGTGAGGGGATCCGGGTGAACACGATCCTGCCCGGCATTTTCAATACCCCGCTGCTCGCCGCCGCGCCGCAGAACGTGAAGGACGCGCTCGCCGCTTCCGTGCCGTTCCCGAAGCGGCTTGGCGATCCGGCGGAATATGCCGCTCTCGCCACGCTGATGATCGAGAACGGCTATTTCAACGGCGAGGACGTGCGGCTCGACGGCGCGATCCGCATGGCGCCGCGTTGATCGGCTTCGCGAGGGGCGCCGGTGATCTGGCTGCCCCCCGCACGTGATCTGCCGGCGCGGGAGCGGCGCTCTCCCGCGCCGGCGCCTTATTTTTCTTGCGAAAGCCAGCCTGAATGCCTCGCCCCGACGCATGGCGCCTGTCGCCTGATGCCTATCCGATCCGCGAGGCGGTCCAGACGCGCTATCAGGATCTCGATCCCAACGGGCATCTCAACAACGTGGCCTTCGCCGCATTGTTTGAAACCGCGCGGGTTCTCATCAATCGGTCGCTCGGCGGCCGCGAGGCGTCGCCCGCATTCGGCGCGGTCGTCGCCCGTAATGAGATAAACTACCTCGCCGAAGGCCGCTTCCCCGATGCTGTCGAGATAGCCACGGGTATCGGCAAGATCGGCAACCGGAGCTGGGAAATGCTCGCGGCGATGTTCCAGAACGGCCTGCCGATCGCCACCTGCGACACCGTGATCGTCATGACCACGCCGGTTGGCGAGCCGATCCCGGCACCGGTGCGTGAACGGCTGGAAGCATTGCGGGCGTCCCCGAAGTAGCAACCGTCCGCGCGTTCACCGCGGTATTTCGGGCTTCTGCTAAAGCGATTGGCCGTCATCGACATCGATCACCGCGCCCGTCACCGCCGCGGAAGCATCCGACGCGAAATAAAGCATCATCGGATCGAGCGCCTCGATCGTCATCATCCGTTTGCGGTGGAAACTGGCGATCTGGTGCGCGCCACCGTCGGTCTGAAACCAGTCTCCGGCGATCTCGGTCTGGACATAGCCTGGCTGGATCACGTTCACGTTGATGCCCTGGCGCACCCATTCGCGCGCCAGATTGCGGCCGAGATGCGCGACCCCGGCTTTCGACGCGGCATAAGCGCTGTCGCCCTGCCCGGTGAGATGCGCGGTGATCGAGCCGATCACGATCGCGCGGCCGTTGCCTTTTTCCCGTGATCCGGCCGCGATCAGCCGCTTTGCGCCCTCGCGCACGGTGAGATAGGCTCCCAGAAAGTTCGCGTCGAGCAGCTGCCGTAATCCTTCGACCGTCACATCGGTGGCGCGGCCCGCGTGGCTGATGCCGGCATTGGCCACGATCGTATCGACGGTGCCGAAGCGCGCTTCGGCGGCGTCGTAAGCCGCGATGGTCGATGCTTCATCGCCGACATCGAGTGTCACCGCCAGCGCATCCGCGCCGATCTCCGCCGCCAGCGCCTCGATCCGATCGACGCGGCGGGCCCCGAGCACCACTTTGGCGCCGGCCTTCGCGTATAGCCGGGCGAAATGCGCCCCGAAGCCCGATGATGCGCCCGTTATCAGCGCAACCCGCCCGTCAAGCCTGAACGACATGTCCCATCTCCTGTTTTGCCCGATGCGTTGCGGGGCGCGGCGAGCGCCGTCAACCCGTCAACCCACTTGCCACCGGCGCGCCGGGCGGCGAAAGCGGGAGCGAAGGGGAAGCATGCGATGTCCGTCCTGTCCGACCGCTGGATTCGCGAGCGCGCACTCGCCGATGCGATGATCGAGCCGTTCGTCGAGGCGCAGCGGCGCGACGGCTGCATCAGCTACGGCCTGTCATCTTACGGTTATGACGCGCGGGTGGCTGACGAGTTCAAGATTTTCACCAACGTCGACAATGCCCTGGTCGATCCCAAGGATTTCGCGTCGAACAGCTTCGTCGATCGCAAGACCGATGTGTGCATTATTCCTCCGAACAGCTTCGCGCTGGCGCGGACGGTCGAATATTTCCGCGTCCCACGCGATGTGCTGGTGATCTGTCTTGGAAAGTCCACCTACGCGCGCTGCGGTATCATCGTGAACGTCACCCCGCTGGAGCCGGGCTGGGAAGGGCATGTGACGCTCGAATTCTCTAACACAACGCCGCTGCCGGCGAAGATCTACGCCAACGAGGGCGCCTGCCAGTTCCTGTTCCTGCAAGGGAACGAGCCGTGCGAGATCAGCTACGCGGATCGCGCAGGCAAATATATGGGTCAGCGCGGGGTCACGCTGCCGCGATTGTAGCTCGCGGCAGATGCGTCCCGCTGCACCGGGGCGGGCGCGAACGGGTGAGCCGAACACCGTATTGATCGCGATCGCGCCGGCTTATTTACTTGCGGGTATTTAAAAGTTCTGTTCCGTCAACGCCATGACGGTTTCGGCCGCCATTGCCGAGATTCTCCGGCGCAACGATTTGCAGGCCGCGATCTGGCCCGCCGCCTGTCGCCTCCACGTCGAAAACCGGCCCGCGATTCCAGATATGGACGCGCGATCGCGATATAGAGCTTGAATTACACAAGGCTCGGATATACCAGCGGGTATGTAAGAGAGAGCCGCGGTAAGAAGCGGTTGTACGTATAAAGGGGGAGTGCCGATGAAAATCCGTGTCCAGACGCTTTGCCACGCTTCGCTCGCCGCATTGCTTCTCGCGCCCGCCGCCGCCCACGCGCAGGCTGCGGCCGGCGCGGTTCAGGCATCCACCGAAACCGCCGATCCCTCCGACGTCATCGTCACCGCGACGCGCGAGAATACCGCGCTCAGCCGCGTCGCGGCCGCCGTCACCGCGATCCGCGCGGACGATATCGGCCCGGGCGGCATCCAGAATATCGGCGATCTCCAGGTCGTCGTGCCCAACGTGTCGATCGGCGATCAGTTCGGCGTCAACCGGACCTTCATTCGCGGCGTCGGCCTCAACAATTTCGATATCGGCGGCGAGGGCGCCGTCGCATTCCTGCAGAACGGGGCATTGTTGCCGCGTCCCGCACAGCAACTGAGCGGCTTTTTCGATCTCGAACAGATCGAGGTGCTGCGCGGGCCGCAGTCGATCCTCTATGGTCGCGGCGCGACTGCCGGCGCGATCAACATGGTGACGGCGCGCCCGCGCGAGGAACTGCAAGGCTATGCGCGTTTCACCTACGGCAATTACAACGCGAAGATTCTCGAAGGCGCAGTCGGCGGAAGCCTTACCGGCGATGACAGGCTGCTGGTGCGTATCGCGGGAAAATATGAAAAGCGCGATGGCTATGGGAAGAACCTTTTCACCGGAAAGGATGTGGATGATCGTGATGCCTATTCGCTTCGTGGTACGATCATCGGCAAGATAAGCGATAACGTGAAGGCGACGGTGGTCGTCGATCACTTCCGTGAGAATGACAACAATTACGCTTTTCACTATTTCGGCCCGTCGGTCGTGCCGGAAACGGCAATGCCGCACACGCTGATCGGCGGCGAGACGATCATCCAATATTATCAGGCGCTCGGGCAGAAGCCCAATCTTCGCAACATCTATTCGGATCAGGAAGCGATCAATCGCCGCAAGGGCTATGGCGCAACGGGTACGCTCGATTTCGATCTCGGCGATGCGTCGGTAAAGACGATCACGGCCTATCGCTCGTTCGATCGCTTCCAGCGTGACGATCTCGATTCGTCGCAGGTCAATCTTGCCGGCCAGAACAACTACACCGAGAAAAGCCGCTCTTTCAGCCAGGAAGTGACCGTCAACTATCAGGGCAACGGCTTCACCCTGCTCGGTGGCGCGATGTATTTCCACGAGAAGCTGGATGGCACGGTGGACGTGCCGACCACCAACCTCGGCGTGCTGTTCGGCCTGCCCGCCGATACGTTCGACGGTGGCGCCTATCGTCAGGACGGCACGGTCAAGATCGATGCCGTCGGCGCCTATCTGCAAGGCACGGTCGACGTGAGCCCGGTGCTCAAGTTCACCGCCGGCGCGCGCTACAATTACGAGCATCGCAAGGGTGTCGGTTATTTCCGCTTCGATGCGATCGGGATCAATATTCCGACCGACGAGGCGAAGGGCTGGTCCTCGGTAACGCCCAAGGCGTTGCTCGAATATCGCCCGACCAGCACGACGATGCTTTACGCAAGCATCACCAAGGGCTTCAAGTCCGGCGTCATCAACGTCGGCAGTGCCGATGCGGCGATCAACCCCGAAACCGTGTGGAGCTACGAGGGCGGATTCAAACAGAAGCTGTTCGACAACCGCATCCTCTTCAGCGGCGCGATATTTTATTACGATTACAAGGATCTGCAGGTCAGCTTCGTCAACGCGAACAGCATCGTGCAGACGATCAACGCCGCGTCGGCGCGCAACTATGGTGGCGAGCTGGAGCTTGAAGGGAAGGTCACGTCAACCTTCACGATCAATGCCAACGCCTCCTATCTGAACGCGAAGTTCACCAAATTCTGTAACGCATATTACGGCGCGGCCTTTCCGGCGCGGCCGGGGATTTCCTATGCGCCGTGCCCGACCGATCCCGGCCTCGTTGATCTGAGCGGCAAGAGCCTGCCGAATGCGCCGAAGTTCACCATCGGCGGCGGCTTCGCCTGGGATATTCCGTTCGGTGAAAGCAAGGTCACGATCAACGGCGACGCCAAATGGCAGACGAAGGTCTATTTCAGTGAGTTCAACAACCGCGATGCGGAGCAGGACGCCTATCTGATGGCGAATGCGGGCATCACCTGGCACGCGCCGAACGATCGCCTCACGGTGGGCGCGTGGGTGAAGAACCTCACTGACAAGTTCGTGATCGCGAACAACATCGTCGCGGCTGCCACCTATGCATATCCGCGCGTCGGCTCGCTGATGCCGCCGCGCACCTATGGCGCCACGATCGGCTTCAATTTCTGAAGGCGCGTGACGATTTAGCCTGGAGGCAGGATGGACCGCTTCAACATCGGCCGGATCCGCGTGCACCGGATCGAGGAATGGCGCGGGACATTTTCGCCTCCAGGGGAGCTTTTTACCGGGTTCTTCCGTGAAGGCTGGGATCCGCATGAAGCGGAATTCACGCCCGGCTTCTACAACCCCGACGAAGGCAAGCTGTTCGCGTTTCTGCAGAGCTGGGTGCTCGACACGGGCTCCCAGCGCATCCTGTTCGATACCGGGGCCGGAAACGACAAGGACCGGCCGAACCTGCCGATCTTCGGCGGCCTACAGACCGATTTTCTCGGCAATCTCGCGCGCGCCGGGTTCCAGCCGGAAGATATCGATGTCGTCGTCTGTTCGCATATCCATGTCGATCACGTCGGCTGGAACACCCGGCTGGTCGATGGCCGGTGGGAGCCGACGTTCCGCAATGCGCGCTATATCCTTCCCGTTGGCGATCGCGATTATTGGGATCCGCTGATCGCCGGTTCCGGGCCGGGCGAGATCGGCACGATCGTCAATGCCGGCATGTTCGAGGATAGCGTCCGTCCCATTCTGCAGGCCGGTCGCGCCGAATGGGCGGGGGACGGCTTCGAAATCGCGCCGCATATCACGCTCGGCGCGCATCCCGGCCACACGCCCGGGTCGATGGTCATGCGCGTTTCGTCCGGCGAGGCGCGCGCGATGTTTTGCGGCGATATCGTTCATCATCCGGCGCAGATCTATGAGCCGGATTGGAACAGCATCTTCTGCGAGGATCCGACCCAGGCACGCGAAACCCGTCGCCGCGTGCTGAATGAAGCCGCCGACAGCGGGGCGCTGCTGATTCCGGCGCATTTCGGCGGGGATCATGTCGTGCGCGTCGTGCGCGACGACGGCGGCTTCCGCCCGATCCTCTCCCCGGCATTCTAAACCGCGAGCGGGCGCACGCGCTCAGCCGGTGCGAAGCTTGTTCTGGTCAAGCAGCCGGTCGATCAGCGCCGTGTCGAAGCCCCAGTCGCGCAAGCGCTCGCCGCCACGCTCGCCGGGCAGCGGCGGCGCGGACGCTATCGCTGATGGCGTGCGGCTGAAGCGCGGGGCGGGGGCGGGTTGTATCGCGCCCTCGACCGCGACATGCACGTGCCGCGCGATATTGGCCGCGTCGCGTGTCGCCTCCGCCGGGCTCAGCACCGGCGTGACGCAGGCATCGAGCGCGGCATAGGTATCGAGCCATTCGGCGCGGCTGCGGCGGCGCACGATGGCGGCGACGATATCCGCCCGTTCCACCCAGTTCGACGGATCGAGATGGTCGCCGAAATCGGCCGGATCCAGCCCGAGGCCGGTCAGGAAATTGGCGTGGAACTGCGGCTCCAGCGCGCCGACCGCGATGAACTCGCCGTCGCTGCATTCGTAACAGCGGTAGAAATAGGCGCTTCCATCGAGCAGGTTGTCGCCGCGTCCGGGCCGCCACCGCTCCATCCGCTCCCATGAATAGATCTGGGTAATCAGTTGCGATGCGCCGTCGATCATGGCTGCGTCCACCAGCTGCCCGCGCCCGCTGGTCTGTCGTTCGACCAGGGCGGCGAGCACGCCCGTCACCATCAGCATCCCGCCACCGCCGAAATTGGCGACGAGATTGATCGGCGGAACGGGCGGCCCGTCGAACGGCCCCATCAGGTAAAGCGCGCCGGTCATTGACAGATAGTTGATGTCGTGCCCCGCCTTGTGCGCCTGCGGCCCGGTCTGCCCCCAGCCGGTCATCCGCGCGTAGATCAGCCGCGGGCTGGCCTTCATCAGCAGGTCCGGCCCCAGGCCCAGCCGCTCCATCGCGCCGGGGCGAAAGCCTTCGATCAGCACGTCCGCGCGCTCGGTCAGATAGCGGACCAGCGCCACATCGGCCGGATCCTTCAGATCGAGCGCGATCGACGCCCGGCTGCGGTTGAGATAATTGTGGCGCTCGTCGCCGCCACCGAAATTGTCGACGCCCAGCCGGTCGATCCGCAGGACCTCGGCGCCCATGTCGGCCAGCATCATGCAGGCGAAGGGCGTGGGGCCGAGGCCGGCGAACTCGACGATACGGACCCCGGCCAGCGGACCGCTCATGCGGGCGCCCCGGCGGAATAGGCGTGAGACAGCAGGCGGGCAGGCGCCATCGCGCGCAGTCGGTTTGCTTGACGGCTCATTGTCCCCGCTCCCCCGGCACGGGCCCGGGGCCGCCGCCGTTACATTCCCTCGTCCCGTCATGTCGCGGATCGCCGGTTCCCGTTCGTTTCCCGCTACATACAAGAACACCAGCCAGGCCTACCAACGGGTAGCATGGCGGTCAAGCCGGCATCCGGGGCGGCGTGTCAAAAGTTACCAATTATACTGGACGGTAGATCAGCGCTGTGGCAGTGCGGATCGGCACCGGCGAAAAGGTGGCGATGGGATGGAGGAGATGTCATGGGCAGCGTGACGGCAAGTCAGATGACTTTTACCACGACCGAGCGGGTGACGATGGGCCGCCCGGCGCATGAAGCGATCGTGGAGCAGGCGGAGTCGCTGGGCGCGCACCGGGTCTTTCTGCTCGTGTCGGAAACGCTGCGCACCAACACCGGCGAGATCACCAAGATCGAGGCGGCGCTCGGCGCGCGTCATGGCGGCACGCACAGCGGCATCCAGTCGCACGCCCCGCGCACGGATGTGCTGGCCGCAACCGACGCCGCGCGCGCAGCCGGCGCCGATCTGATCGTCACGATCGGCGGCGGCTCGGTAACGGACGCGGGCAAGATCATCGCGTTGCTGCTCAGGCATGATGTGCGGACGATCGAGGATTTCGAGCCGCTTCGCACCTATGTCACGGAGGACGGGCAGGTCATCAATCCGATCACGGTCGGTCCCGATGTGCGGGTGATCTGCGTCCCGACCACATTGTCCGGCGGCGAATTCAACGCTCTGTCGGGGTCCACCGACGAAGTGACCATGCACAAGCAGGGTTACGAGCATCGCATGATGGCGCCGGTGATGGTCGTGCTCGATCCGGCGCTGACGGTCCACACCCCGGAATGGCTGTGGTTGTCGACCGGCGTTCGCTCCGTCGATCACGCCGTGGAGACGATGGCATCCGACAAATCGAACGATTTTGCCAACGGCCTCGCGGATAGCGCGCTCCGGCTGCTCGTGGAGGGGCTGTCACGCTCGAAGGCTGATCCGCATGACATGGAGGGGCGGCTCAAGTGCCAGGTGGGTGCGTGGCAATCGATGATCTCGATCATCGGCGGGGTGCCGATGGGGGCAAGCCACGCGATCGGCCATATCCTGGGCGGCACGTGCAATGTGCCGCATGGTTATTGTTCGTGCGTGATGTCGCCGTCGGTGCTCGAATGGAACGCCGAATATGACGACAGCCGCCAGGGCCGCATCAACGCCTGCCTGGGCAATACGCACGGGACGGCCGCGGAAAGCCTTGACGCTTTCATTCGCGGGCTCGGCATGCCGCGTTCGCTGAAGGAAGTCGGCGTGGAGGCGGATCAGTTCCAAAAGGTAGCGGAATATACCATGCTTGATATATGGGGGAGAACCAATCCCAGACCCGTCCGATCGCCAGCGGATATCCTGGAGATACTGAAAAGGGCCGCATGAGCAACTCAACCGCCGCCGCCGCCAAGCGCCAGCCTGCTTCCCCGCCCACCGGCCGGGAGATCAAGCCGAGTGTCGTGGCTTTCAAACGTGCCCGCATCCTCGAAGAGGCGAGCGCCTTGTTCTGCGAGCGCGGATATGAGGCGGCAACGCTGGAGATGCTGGCCGACCGGCTGAGCGCGACCAAGCCGTTTCTCTACACCTATTTCAAGGGCAAGAGCGCCATCCTGAGCGCGATCTGCGAAGTGGGGGTGAAGGAATCGCTGGCGGCGCTGGATCGGATCGCGGAAACCGATCTCAATTCGCTCGATCTGCTCGTCGCCTCGTTGCGCGAAGCTGCGCAGATCATCGTCGCGCGGCACGAATATCTCGTCGTGTACCAGCGCGAGATGATGAACCTCGAGCGGACCGACGCGCAACGCATCCTGCGCCAGCGGCATGAATTCGATCTGCGCGTCGGCAGGATGATCGAGGATTGCGTGCGAGACGGCTATGTCTCCGTCGCGGATGCGCCGGCGATGTCGATCTGGATCGGTGGCCTGTTGAGCTGGATAACCTATTGTTTTCGGCCAGGCAGCAAGCGTTCGGGCGAAGAGGTGGTGGATCAGGCGGTACATGCCTGTCTGCGGCTGATCGGAATATTCTGAACCCTTGCGTCCGGCCTTCCCTGAACGGGGGAGGGAGATGAAATGTCGATTGTCAGTGCAAGCGATGCGCGCGATTTCGCCGATCCGCGCATTCCGAACCGCAATGCCTGTGTGCTGCGGTATCTCGTCGATCGCTGGGCCGTCGAGCGGCCCGACAAGACGCACGTCATCTTCGAGGATGGCGAGGAATGGAGCTTCGCGGAACTTCGCCGTCGCGTGATCGCGAAGGCTGCCGGGCTGCAGAGGCTCGGCGTGAAGCAGGGTGATTTCGTCGCCGTCTGGCTGCCCAGCGGGCGCGATGGCCTGCTGGCCTTCTATGCGATCAATTATCTTGGCGCGGTGTTCGTGCCGTTCAACACCGCCTATCGCGGTAATCTGCTCGCCCATGTCGTCAGGAATTCGGGCGCGCGCCTGATGATCGTCCACCCCGATCTGGCGCCGCGGCTGGCGGAGGTCGATCGCGCGGAAATCGCGCAGCTCGTTGTCGTCACGCAGGCCGATGTGCCGGATCTTGGCATGCCCGTAACCCGGTTCGATGATCTTGCCGGCGATGCGGTCGATCCGCCTGAGCGCCCGATCGAGCCCTGGGATATCCAGTCGATCATTTACACCTCCGGCACGACCGGCCCGTCAAAGGGCGTGCTGTCCTCCTATCTGCACATGTTCACCAATGCCGGGCCGGAAAGCTGGCCGATGGTGGGGGAGAACGATCGCTACATGTGCGTCGCGCCGATCTTCCACATCGGGGGCATGGGGCCGCCGTTCGTCATGCTGGCGCGCGGCGCGTCGGTTGCGCTGATCGAATCTTTTTCCACCGATCAGTTCTGGGATATAGCGCGGCGGACGCAGGCGACGGTGGTGTTCCTGCTTGGCGTGATGGCGACGTTCCTGATGAAGCGCCCGCCGTCGCCGGAGGATCGCAATCACAGCGTCCGCGCCGCCTTCATGGTGCCGCTGACGGACGATGCGGCCGCGTTCACCGAGCGCTTCGGCATCGATATCTACACCATCTTCAACATGACGGAGATTTCCTCCCCGATCGTGTCGGAGGCGAACCCGGCAAAGCGCGGCACCTGCGGAAAGGTTCGGCCCGGCGTCGAGGTGCGGCTGGTGGACGCGCAGGACTGCGAAGTGCCGGTCGGCGCGATCGGCGAGATGCTGGTTCGAACCGACCGTCCCTGGGCGATGAACAGCGGCTATAACCGCAATCCGGAAGCGACCGCGAAAGCCTGGGCGAACGGCTGGTTCCACACCGGCGACGCCTTCCGGCGTGACGATGACGGCTATTACTACTTCGTAGACCGAGTGAAAGACGCAATACGTCGGCGGGGCGAGAACATCTCCTCGTTCGAGGTAGAGGTAGAGGTGTGCGCGCATCCCGATGTGCGGGAATGCGCTGCGATCGCCGTGCCGAGCGAGTTTTCCGAGGATGAGGTGATGATCGTCGTAGCACCAGTTCCCGGACGGGCGATCGTTCATGAGGAACTGGCAGCGTTCCTCATGAAGAACATGCCTTATTTCATGGTTCCCCGATACATTCGTATAATGGACGAACTGCCCAAAACGCCTTCCGCCAAAGTGCTCAAGACCGATTTGCGGGTTGAGGCCGTCACTTCGGATACCTGGGATCGCGAAAAAGCGGGGTTACGTGTGAGACGCGAGATTTTCGCAAGCTAGTTGCTCATCAGCCTTTCGTGAGACCTTCAGGCCAATGAAAACTGATGGGTTGACTTTAAATACCGATGGGTAGATATTTTTTAGGGCGGGCGAATTTATTTGGCCCATGCGTTTATTAACCCTGTCAAATTCGAAAGAAGCGGCTGCGTGGCTGCGCGAGGAGGCAAATGACGGCGCAGAAAATCACCACATCCGGCATCGCGCTCGATCAGGTTGATCGCGCTAAGCTGCGCGATGGTATCGACCGCGCGAACATACCCGCGCTTTTGATGTGCCTTGTTCAATTGACTGGTGACAAGCGATGGATCGAAAGCCCATTCATGCCGCGACGTGGCAGGGGCCTCGACGATAATGATTCAGGGGGCCTTGGCGATGATTTACAGCGCGCGATCCGTGTTGCGGCTTATGATGCGGTAATAGCGTGGATCGACGGTCGCACCGCAGCTTTGCCGCGCCCGACCAACAAGCAGCTCGCCGAGATGCTGAGCGTCGCCATGAGCGAGCCGGTGCCCGAGGAATATGGCGACATCGTCGCCTCGTCGCTCGGGCTCGATCCTCCGGCCGCACCACCCGCGAAACCCGGCAAGCCATTGAGGGCGATCATCATCGGCGGCGGCATTTCGGGGATCTGTGCCGCGATGGAGCTGGGCAACCTAGGCATCGCCTATCACCTGTACGAGAAGAACAGCGACTTTGGCGGCACCTGGTGGGAAAATCGCTATCCGGGATGCGGGGTCGACACGCCGAACCTGACCTATACGTTTGCTTCCCGGCCCACCGACTGGACGCGGTACTTCCCCGGCCAACCGGAGATCGAAAAATATCTCCTCGATACAGCGCGCGAGAGGGGGCTGTACGACAATGTCACCTTTGGCGCCAAGGTCGAACGCGCTGAGTGGATCGTCGACTCAAAGCTCTGGAAGGTGACGGTTGCGAAGGCTGACGGCAGTAAAAGCGAGCAACTCGCCGATATCGTCATCAGCGCTGTAGGGCTGCTCAATATCCCGCAGATACCGGTGATACCGGGCATCCACAGCTTCGCCGGCCGTGTTGTGCATACCAGTAACTGGCCGGAAGATATCGAGCTGGCCGGCAAGCGCGTCGCCGTGATCGGCAATGGTGCCTCCGCGATGCAGGTCGTTCCCGCAATCGCCGACGAAGTGGCTGCGATGACGATTTTCGCGCGATCCAAGCAATGGGCCGCCCCGTTCCCGCAGTTCAGGAAGCCGGTGCCCGAAGGTGTCCGCTATTTGATGCAGGTGTTTCCGCTTTATCGCGGCTGGGTCGAGCAGCGCATGTCGTGGACGTTCAATGATCGTGTTCATGGCACGCTGTTCCGCGATCCCGAATGGCCGGAGCCGAAGCGCGCGGTCAACGAGATCAATGACGGGCACCGCGAATATTTCACCCGCTACGTTAAGGAAGAACTGGGCGATCGCCAGGATCTGCTGCCGCTGGTCCTGCCCGACTATCCGCCATTCGCGAAGCGCATGCTGCTCGACAACGGCTGGTATCGCACCTTGCGCAAGCCGCATGTCACGTTGATACCCGATCGGCTCGCCGAAGTGCGCGACGGCAAACTGATAGCCGGAACGGGCGAAGAGGTCGAGGCGGATGTCATCATCCTCGCGACCGGCTTTCAGGCATCCAACGTGCTTGGCTCGTACGACGTCATCGGCCGGGAGGGCCGCGTGCTGCGGGAGTTCTGGGAAGGCGACAACGCGTCAGCATATTTGGGCACACTCGTCCCGGGCTTCCCGAACTTCTTCATCCTGCTGGGGCCCAACGTCGGCTCCGGTCATGGTGGCAGCATGATCCGCAACATCGAAAGCCAGGCGCATTATGCTATGCGCATCATCGAGATGCTGATCGCGGAGGGCGCCAGTTCCGTCGAGGTTCGCGAGGAAGTCTATAATGATTACGTTGCCCGCCTTGATGCGGCACACGAGAAACTTGTGTGGACGCATCCGAGCACCGAGAACTGGTACCGTAACTCACGCGGCCGCGTGATTGCGATCACCCCTTGGCGCAACGACAGCTTCTGGCGAATGACGCGCACGGCGAGCCGCGACGATCTCGAGCTTGGCCGTGAGCAGGTCGATGAAAAAGCCGAGCGGACGGCATGATGCGGCCTGATCCGCGCTTTATTGCAATCCGCAGATGCTGATCGCGACCGCCTGACAGCCACGTCGCCTACGCTGGCTCTTCAAGGTCGGCCAGCGTGAGGCGTCGGTGGCTGGCCGGAGGTTGAAAATGCTGGGCGCGGCACTTTCTGACCCGAACATTTCGCCAAGAGATATCTAACCCCCGCCAGCCTCAGCGACCATTGGCCTTCGCATCGATCCGCACGCCATTCTGCGCGAGTTGAGCGACGATCTTCGCGGCCTGCGGATTGCCATGCTGCGCCAGTTGCTGCGTGCCGCGTGCCAACCCGTCAAGCTGGGTATTGATGCGCGCGACGACGGCATCGTTGTTGCCCTGTTGCGCGATCATGGCGGAAAGCTTGTCGTTGGCGGAGGAGAGCTGGACAAGCTCGTTCACGAGCAGAACCGCGAACGCCAGCTGGGTTAGCAGCAACGCGATGCGGCGATCGAACAGATTCACTTCGCGTCCTCCGTCGTTTTTGTATCGGCCGGTGCCGTCGCAGCGGCTGTCTGGCGATAAGTGACGCCATTGGCGGCCAGCAGCGCCTTGATATCGGCATCGTCATGCTCGACCGCCGCGCTTGTAAGCATGCGGATCAGCGTATTGTCGAGATTGGCTGCGGTCTGCGCCTTGGCGAGCGTTGCCTGACCTGCGCTGACCGTATCTTGCAGGCCGCGATTATGCGACGCGAACGCGACAGTGGCGATCACGAGCAGGAGTACAGCCACCCCGCCCAGGGTTGTGATACGGTCAAGGGCCGTGGGCGGCGTGCCCGCTTTTTCCCCTTGAAGGCCGGGCATCAGAGCGACACCCGCGCATCAGCCCGCCGCCGCCGGCGAAGGGCGCTTGCCACCGCGCCGAAGCCCAGGATGAGCATCGTCCACGTCGTCGGCTCGGGCACCCCGCCGGGCATACCGCCTCCGCCACCCATGATGGTCGCATGAATGTTAACGGTGATGGGCGTCAGTGCGTAGTCAGCAAGCCCTGCATAATGGCTGTAACCAAGGAACGTCAGCGTATCGTTGTAATTGCCCGCCGCGAGGCCGCTGTAGTTGAACGTAAGCCAGTTGTTCGCGTCGGTATTGCCGCCGGCTAACCCCGAGACGCCGCCGCTGAAGCTGTAGCCGGTGCCGCCCGACAGATTGAACATGCCGTTGAGCAGTTCGGAGTAGGACTTGCCGGAATTGGCGTTGAAGATGTCAAAGCCCGTCGTAAGCGAACCCGCTCCTGCCGCGATCGAGCCGAGATCGAGCGTGAAGCTTTGGCCGGCGCCGGCGAAAATGCCCGCGCCGCTTCCCTTCGCAAGCTGGGCGACCGCAAGCTCGGTTACGGTCCCCGTGAACGCGATGTTCTGGGATGCCAGCGCCAGGGGCGTCAACTCGGCGTTGGTCGAGGTGAAGTTGAGCGTGCCCTGCCCGTTATACTGGCCGGCAATGGCCGTGCTCTGGCTGAACGAGGCATTGCCCGAAGCTCCGCCCGCAAGAGCGCCGGGCGCCGTTCCGGTGACGCCTTGCGGCAGCGAGCCGATCGAGGTGTTCAGGTGATCTGTCAGTGCGCCGTTGGCGGTGTTGGTGACCGCCACCGTCGCGGTCGGCGCGGCCGATCCTTGCCGAACTGTGCCGAAATCCACGCTTGTGGTTGAAAGCTGGGCATTGGCCGCCTGATAGACCCGCCCGCTTACCGTTACTGACTGGCTCGCCAAAGCCGCCCGCGCCAACCCGCTCGTGCCGGTGCCATCGGTCGCCAGCCCGTAGGTCACCGTCCCGCTGTACGAACCGGACGTCGCCGTGCCGAGCGATACGGCCGATGTTGCGCTTGCGCCCGGATTGAGGAGACCGACCGGCGCTGTGCCGCTCGCGCCGCCGGCTCCCACAGCGCCTGTGACCGCCAGCTTTTCGCTGTACGCGCCCACCGGCGCGGTATTCGCGATCGTAACCGAGCCTGCGAGTGTGCCGCCGACGCGGGTTGCGCCCAGATCGATCGTCGTCGGCAGGAGGGAGGCTGCGGCCGGGTTATACGCCGCTCCGACAATCGACAGCGTCTGGTTCGCGACATTGTCGAAATTGCTGGCGACCGTGATTGTATTGCCCGCCAACGACCCCGCGACTGTCCCGGTGTAGGACAAGGTTACGGTCGTGCTGCCACCATTCGGCCCAACCACGAAATTGTTGCTGGAGATACTCACCGAATTGGACACCGGGCTTTCCACCGCGCCGCGCAATGTGGTCAGCGTGCCGTTGTTGGTGATCGTCAGTGTGGTCGAGCTTGAACCGCCGAGGCGCACATTGCCGACATTGAGCAACGAGCCGTTGAGACCCGGCCCCGACAGATCCTGCGTAGCGCTCGCGGCGAGGATCAGCCCGCTGCCGGTAACGTTCGCATGCGCGTTGAAGGCGTTGCCCGATCCGAAATTGGCGTTGGTGTAATCGCTGGTCACGGTGATGCTTTTGTTGCCGAGCGCCAGCGCCCCGTTGTTCGTCAGGAAGCCGGCGCTCGACGGACTTGCGGCGCCGGAGAGATCGAGCGTTCCGCCAGCGTTGCTCTGGATCGTCCCAGTCGCGCCGGTGATCGCTTTCGAAAAGAGCGTGCCGCCGTCGGCAATCACCGAACCGGAGTTCGTGATCGGCGTGCCAATCGTGCCGTTGCCTGAGATTGTACCGCTGTTGGCGAGGCCGGCAGGCGCGGTGAAACTGGCGCCGCTATTCAGCTGCAGCAGCCCGGCATTTGAAAACGCGCCGTTGAATGCGGTGAACGCGCGACCATCTGAGAGAGAGAGCGCCCCGGATGCCGCGATCGTGTTGAGCGACTGATCGAGCGAGGTGACCGTGCCGCCCCCGCTCGGCATGACCGAGATTACCGATCCCGCGCCGGAGAGCGTGACGCTGGTGTCGGTGCCCGCCGTATTGGTGCCGATCGTCGTAATCGCGCCGGTCTGGTTGGAGCGCAGGCTCATCGTGCCGCCGGCGAAGGCGAAATACAGTCCCTTGTTGAGCACGCCGCCCGCCTGCAGGTTCGCCAGGTTGCTGTCGTTACCCATCACGAAGTTGCTGCCGGTGCCGACCGAGAACGACGCGCCCGCCGCCTGTTCGTAAAGACCGCCTGCGAGCGTCAGCGTCGCGCCGCCGTTGTTGGCTTGCACTTGTCCGCCGGCTGCATTGTAGAAGCCCGAATTGCCGCCGGTGCCCAGGCCGCCGCCACCAAGACCGCTGCTGCCGCCCTGCGCGTCGATCGTGATCGCGCCGTCCGCCAGTATGTTGCCTGCGTTGGTGATGAGGCCCTGATCAAGCCCGATGCTGCCGGTTCCATGTACGAACTGGCCTGCGCCGATCGTCATCTGCGTACCGTTGCCGTCGTAGAAGGCCGAGGAAGGGTCGGTCAGTACGATCGCGCCGTTTCCGGAGATGGTCGAGGTGGTGGTTTCGCCGAACAATACTGCGCCCGCGCCAACAGTGATCGTTCCGTTATTTGTCAGCGTGTTATCGATCCGCACGACATCCCCGCTGATCGCCAGGTCAGTGCCGTTCGCAAGCGTCACATTCTGAAGATACTGGTTGCCGCTGGTCGCGCTGACCGCGCCGCCCAGCGTGCCGCCCAGGATGCGGACGTCGTTGTTGAGAACGATCTGCGATCCATTGCCGACCGCCAGTATCTGGCCGCCGGCGGCGTTTTCGTAGAGGCCATTGTTCAGATAGAGCGTGCCGCCACCGGTCGCCTGGATCAGATTGTTGTTGAGGAACGCGCTATTGGTGTTGGTGCCGACGCCATTGCCCGTGCCGATCCCGCCGCTGCCGCCCTGCGCGTCGAGCGTCAGACCGCCTGCGCCGGCGGTGGCCGTGATCGTGCCGTTGTTGACGATCACGCCCTGATCCTGGCCGATATAGCCGAGGCCGCGGATCGACTGGCCGGAGCCGATCGTCATCTGCGTGCCGTTGTAGTTATACAGATAGGCGCTGCCCGCATTGCTGGCGGCAAGGATGATCGATCCTGTTCCGGCGAGCGCCGTGGTGGCGCTTTCGCCCACCAGAATGCCACCGTTGCTGATCGTGATCGTACCGTTGTTGACAAGGCCGCCGTTGGCGGCGGTCGCACTGATACGCACCACGTCGGACGAGATCGCAAACGGCGTCCCGCTTCCGAGGGTCACACCCTGCAGATATTGCGTGCCGCTGAGCGCATTGACCGCGCCCCCACCGCTGCCGGTGATCGTGCCGCCCAGGATGCGAACGTCGTTGTTGAGAACGATCTGCGATCCATTGCCGACCGCCAGTATCTGGCCGCCGGCGGCGTTTTCGTAGAGGCCATTGTTCAGATAGAGCGTGCCGCCACCGGTCGCCTGGATCAGATTGTTGTTGAGGAACGCGCTATTGGTGTTGGTGCCGACGCCATTGCCCGTGCCGATCCCGCCGCTGCCGCCCTGCGCGTCGAGCGTCAGACCGCCTGCGCCGGCGGTGGCCGTGATCGTGCCGTTGTTGACGATCACGCCCTGATCCTGGCCGATATAGCCGAGGCCGCGGATCGACTGGCCGGAGCCGATCGTCATCTGCGTGCCGTTGTAGTTATACAGATAGGCGCTGCCCGCATTGCTGGCGGCAAGGATGATCGATCCGGTTCCGGCGAGCGCCGTGGTGGCGCTTTCGCCCACCAGAATGCCACCGTTGCTGATCGTGATCGTACCGTTGTTGACAAGGCCGCCGTTGGCGGCGGTCGCACTGATACGCACCACGTCGGACGAGATCGCAAACGGCGTCCCGCTTCCGAGGGTCACACCCTGCAGATATTGCGTGCCACTGAGCGCATTGACCGCGCCCCCACCGCTGCCGGTGATCGTGCCGCCCAGGATGCGAACGTCATTGGAAAGCAGGATCGACGACCCAGTGCCATTGGCGAGGAGCGCGCCATTACCCTGATTCTCGTAAAGCCCGGAGATGAAATTCAGGGTCGCGCCGCCCGTTGCCTCCAATACGCCGGTATTCAGGAACGCGCTGTTGCCGTTCGTGCCGACGCCGTTGTTTATCCCGATCCCGCCGCTGCCGCCTTGGGCATCGAGATTGAGCGTCTGGCCGTTGAGATTGGCATTGATCGTGCCGTTGTTGACGATCACGCCCTGATCCTGGCCGACATAGCCCGCGCCACTCACCACCGTGCCGCTCGTCAACGTCATCTTCGTGCCGTTGGTATTGTATAAATAGGAATTGTTCCCGGCGAGTGTGACGTTTCCTCCGGCGATCGTCAGCACGGGGCTTTCACCGACCAATTGCGCGGAAGCGCCAATCGCTATCGTGCCGCCATTGGTCAGCGTATTATCGAAACGAACGACATCGTTGGCGATCGTAAAGGTCGTACCGCCGCCTAGCGTCACGCTGTCGAGATATTGGGTGCCACTGAGCGCATTGATCGCGCCGCCGTTGCTGCCGGTGATCGTGCCGCCAAGGATGCGCACGTCGTTGCCGAGGACGACGGTGGAGCCGGCGCCGCTGGCGAGAATCGACCCGGCGCCCTGGTTCTCGTAAAGCCCGGAAATGAAGTTCAGCGTGCCGCCATTGGTCGCCTCGAGCAGCCCGGTGTTGAGGAAGGAACTGCTGCCGTTGGCGCCGACGCCGTTGCCCGCGCCGATGCCGCCGCTGCCGCCCTGCGCATCCAGATTCAATGCATAGGCACCGGCAGCATTGGCGTTGATGATGCCATTATTGATCGTCACGCCCTGATCGCGGCCGATATAGCCCGCGCCGCTTATGGTCTGCCCAACACCAAAGGTCATCTGGGTGCCATTTGACGTATACAGATAGGCGCCGGAGCCGACGTCGTTCAGCGTGATCGCGCCGCTGCCCGAAAATACGGTGCTGCCGCTTAAGCCGACCAGCGTGCTCCCGGATCCGATCACCACCGCGCCGTTGTTGACGAACGCGCTGTTGTAGAGGCCGAGCGTTGCGTTTGCGATCGTGAGCGAATCGCCGCTGTCGATCGTGACGTTGCCGATATACTGCGTGTTGGTGACGCTGACCGCCGAGGTGAGATTGCCCTGGCCGTCGATGTGGATCGAATCGCCGCTCCCGGGCACGCCGCCGCAGCTCCATTTCGCGGCATTGCTCCAGTCACCCGCGCCGCCGCTCCAGGTGCACAGGGCAGCGTTGGCAGGCGCATAAGGTGCGCCGGTCAGCGCCAGTGCGGTGGTGGCGAGTGCAAGCCGCCGGACGGTGAACGAACTCATCGCTTTCCCCTTCGATATCAGCGATCTGCCCGGGAGGCGACGGGAAGCGCCAGCCCGAGCGGGATCGAAACGTTAATAAGGGGTTAAGCCCGGCGAGAGTTGGCGCGCATCAGCCGTTTGCACTAAGGCGCGAGATTTTCGGCATGACGCCCCAAAACGGGACGCTGGAATTTTGTTTCGCGATACAATGGGCAAGTGCCACATTCTCTTGTAAATGGTCGGCTACATTATTCGACGAGTGCGCCGCCATGCCCACGCACGACCCATCGAGCCTTATCGATCTAATTCATGATACGCCGTTCAACCCGACGCTGTGGGTGGAGGTCATCGAACGGCTGAATGACGAGATCGGCGCCGATTCTGCCGTCATGACGAAGCTGGATATCGTTTCCCACGGCGGCATCGGCCTGCCGATACGTCAGGATACGGCGGTATGGGACGAGTATATCGAACAATGGTCGACCCGTAATCCGCTCCATATGGTGGAAGACCCGATCGCCTATATCGCCAATTGGAAACCGACCATCCTGCGCGACGGCGAATGGCTTGATCGCGACGTGTTGCGCGCCACGCCATATTTCAACGAATTTCTCCGGCCCATCCGCGCCGAGCACAGCATGATGATCAGGCTGGGCCTTGACGATACGGTCGTGTCCAATCTGAGCCTGGCGCGGCGGGAAGCCCGCGGAGCCTTCCAGTCCAGCGAGGTAGCCCGGGCGCGACGCTATCAGACGCACATCATGCAGGCGCTGCGGACGGCACGTCGCCTGAAGATCGATCAGGCAGCGCTCGATCAACTCGATATTCTGCTGGCCTCGACCGATCAGGCGTTGATTTTCCTCGATCGAGACCTCCGTGTGCGACGGATGACGGCGGCGGCGGAACGGCGGCTTTTCGACAGCGGAATCCTGCGCCTGGTGAACGACCGGCTCGCGATACCGGATGATGCGCAGAACGCGCGATTGCAAAGCTTGCTGCAAGCCGCCGCGCTGGCGCAAGACAGCGGAGCGCCGATATTCCTCAGCCCGGTGCCGGGCGCCGTATCGATCGGGTTGCGCACGATTCCATTGGGGCCGCGGAGCATGGCCGCGCATTCGAGCGAGCCGTTCGTTCTGCTGTCGGCATTCGATCCCGTCGTCGAGAAGGCAGCACCGACCCGGGAGCTGGATCTGCGCAATCGCTTCCGTCTCACCGCTGCCGAGGCGCGCGTGGCAATGGCCATCGCCGATGGCCTGAGCATCCGCGAGGTGGCAGAGCGCATCGACGTCTCGATACACACCGTACGCGCGCAACTCGGCACGATCTTCGCAAAGACCGGCACGCATCGCCAGGCCGATCTCGTACGCCTGCTGCTCGGTCACCGGCCCGGCGGCGCCTAGCCCCCGGATTGTTTGCGTTGGCTCAAAAGGAGCAACGGCATACCGAGTGCGACCAGTCCGACTGAACCCAGCGCCTCCAACGGCGAAGTCGCGACGAACGCGACCAGCATCGCGATATTCACGGTCAGCGCGACGACCACTGGCACAGGATGGCCGGGCATACGCACCGGCCGCGGCAGTGTCGGCTCCGTACGGCGCAGCCGCCATGCAGCCAGCATCACAGCGATGGTCGTCAGGATCGCCAGCGGCGCGTACATTGCGTTAAGCGCGATATACGCACCGCTCGATGCCAGAACCCCCGCGACTAATCCCACCGCCAATGTCGCGGCGTAAGGCGAACCATTGCTTCCGATCCGCCCGAACACGGCCGGAGCGGATCGCGCGCGTGCCATGGCCAACAGGATGCGTGCTGGCAGCATCGTGGTGAGGTTGGCGATTGCGACCACCGAAATCAGGGAGAGTGCGGTAATCACCCGATCCGCAAGCGGCCCTACCACCCGCGCCATCGCGTCGCCGGCGGGCAACGTCGAATGCGCCAGCGTCGCGAACGGCAAAGCGCGCAGCAGCGCGACGTTCATCCCGACATAGATGACGGTAATGATCGCGAGCCCGACAAACATCGCGCGTGCCATCGTTCGCGTCGGATCGCGCATCTCCTCCACAAAAGGCACGAGCGCGCTCCAGCCCTGATAGGTGTTGTTGACCAGCAGAAGCGCGATCACCGCGCCGCCAAGGGACAGTGCAGACCCGGGCGGATGCGAAACCTGCGGCGCTGGCGGGACGGCAAACAGCAGCGCGATCAGCGCGAGCAGCCCTAAAAGCTTCACCACCGCTCCGATCATCTGCCCCCACCCGCTGGTGCGCGTGTCGGAGAGGTTGAGCGCGGTGATGGTGACGATCAATCCGACCGCCATCAGCCCGACGGGCGCATGGGTGCCGAGCCGCTGAGCGAATTCTGCGAACACGACCGCCATGAACGCGAGCGAGATCACGCATTGCAGCCAGCTGCACCAGCCGGCCAGCGTACCCGCGATATGCCCAAACGCTCGCTCGACATAGACGATCGCGCCGCCTGTGCGCGGCAGCGCGGTCGCCAGTTCGATCAGTGGCAGTGCCTCGATGAACGCCAGTACGCCGCCAAATAGCCATAATAGAATCAGCAGACGCGGATTCGGCAGGGCGGCGGCTACCGGACCGGGCGTGCGGAGGATGCCCGATCCGATACTGCCACCCAGCACCACCGCCAGCCCAAAGGGCATCCCCAGGACGCGGCGAAGAGCGAATCTGGCCCCGGTGCCTCCGGACTCGTTTTGGGCGGGTGAGGAGTGGCGTTTAAGAAAGTCCAAGACGCGGCCTAGCTGATAATGGGTCTGGATGAACCATCGCGACGATCAATGCATCACTCAAGTACGAGACCCGTTTCAGGCATCGCTGGCGGAGCAGCCGCTCACTTATATGCGAGAACTGGCCTGTGTCAGACCCTCGTCGATCGTCAAGTCCGTAAGAATTCGGGACATCAGTGGATTGTCATGCAACGCCGATCGCAGGGCTGGTTTCATGACCGATGGCGCTGGGCACACGCGCGCGAGCAGCCTGGATGCTGATACCATGGGCGCGAAACTGTGAATTGGTAGCGGAGGAGGGACTTGAACCCCCGACACGCGGATTATGATTCCGCTGCTCTAACCAGCTGAGCTACTCCGCCCCAGGGCGCTTGTCGCCGAAGCGAGGGGGCCTATTAGCAGCGCCGCCAAAGCGGTCAAGCGTGCAGTTGCCCCTCGGCTCCGGCCGGGGCGCCGAACAGATCGTGCTCGTCCGCATCCTCGATCGCAACGCTTACGATATCGCCGATAGCGAGATGCCCGGCGTCGCGCAGATGGACTTCGCCATCGATATCCGGCGCGTCGGCATAGGAGCGCCCGGTCGCGCCGTCTTCGCCCACCGCGTCGATGATGACGTCCATCGTTCGGCCGATCTTGGCCTGTAGCTTCGCGGCGGAAATGGCGGCGGTCTTTTCCATTATCCGGGCGTAGCGCTCTTCCTTCACCGTTTCGGGAACAGGATCGGGGAGCGTATTGGCAGCGGCGCCCTCGACCGGCTCGAAGCGGAACGCACCGACGCGATCGAGCTGCGCCTCGTCCAGCCAGTCGAGCAGGTAACGGAAATCGTCCTCGGTCTCGCCGGGGAAGCCGACCACGAACGTCGAGCGGATCGCGATATCGGGGCAGATCTCGCGCCATGAGCGGATCCGTTCCAGCACCTTGGCCTCGTTGGCGGGCCGCTTCATCGCCTTCAGCACCGCGCGGCTCGCGTGCTGGAAAGGTATGTCGAGATACGGGAGCACCAGCCCGTCGGCCATCAGCGGGATAACCTGGTCGACGTGCGGATAGGGATAGACGTAGTGCAGGCGTACCCACGGTGCTATCCGGCCAAGCTCGCGGGCGAGATCGGTCATGTGCGAGCGAACCTCCGCCCCTTTCCACGGCCATGCTTTGTGGCGAAGATCCACGCCATAGGCCGACGTATCCTGGCTGATGACCAGAAGTTCCTTGGTGCCGGCCGCGACCAGCTTCTCCGCCTCGCGCAGGATCGCATCTGGCCGGCGGCTGACGAGATCGCCGCGGAGCGACGGGATGATGCAGAAGGAGCAGCGGTGATTGCATCCTTCCGAAATCTTCAGATAGCTGTAGTGGCGCGGCGTGAGCTTTAGCCCGGCGTCCGGAATCAGATCGACATAAGGCGAGATGCTCGCCGGTGCAGCTTCATGCACCGCCTCCACCACCTGCTCATATTCGTGAGCCCCGGTGATCGCGAGCACGTTCGGAAAACGCGCGCGGATCATTTCCGCTTCCTTGCCCATGCAGCCGGTGACGATGACGCGACCGTTTTCCGCGATCGCCTCGCCGATCGCCTCGAGGCTTTCCTCTTTGGCCGAATCGAGGAAGCCGCAGGTGTTGACAAGCACCACGTCCGACCCGGCATAGTCGGGCGACATCTGATATCCGTCCGCGCGAAGCTGGGTCAGGATCCGTTCGCTATCGACAAGATTCTTCGGACAGCCGAGCGAAACCATGCCCACGCGGGACGGGGAGGGGAGTTTGGTAGCCATAGGAAAGGGCGCCACATAGCGACTCGCGCACGCTTTTCATAGGGTGCAGCGGATATGCCGATTCACACCCTGATCCCCCACCCGGATTTCCCCCCGCTCGCGGTGCGCGGCGTGAGCGTTGCCGTCGCCGGAAGTCACGAACTCGAGCTGATGTATCGCGTCGAGGGGGGAGGGCAGATCGTCTGGCCCAATGTCGCCATACCGCAACGCGCTGACGATCTGTGGAAGACAACCTGCTTCGAATTGTTCCTCCGGCCCGAGTGCGGGACCGGCTATGTCGAGTTCAATTTTTCTCCCTCCGGCCGGTGGGCGGCCTATGCGTTCGCGGCGTATCGCGCGGGCGCTGGCGATTTGGCGCGAGCGATCGAGCCGCATGTCGAACGCGCAGGAACCGAGATTTCGGTAAGATGCGACCTTGCCGACTTGCCTCCCGTCCCGATGAGAATGGCGCTG
This sequence comes from Sphingomonas sp. TX0543, assembly GCF_048565505.1. Taxonomy (NCBI): domain Bacteria; kingdom Pseudomonadati; phylum Pseudomonadota; class Alphaproteobacteria; order Sphingomonadales; family Sphingomonadaceae; genus Sphingomonas; species Sphingomonas sp. TX0543. Next base: position 2,588,735 of record NZ_JBLZUS010000002.1, on the reverse strand, counting down.
ACCGCGGTGATCGAGGAGGCGGGCGGGCGGCGCTCCTTCTGGTCGCTCGCGCATCCGCCCGGGCCGCCCGATTTTCACCACGACGATTGCTTTGTTGCCCGGCTCCCGGCACCTGAGCGGCCATGAAATTCGGTATCGATCGACTGCTCGCCGACGCGAGCCTCCGCGCGCCGTTGAAGGGGAAGCGCGTTGCCTTGCTCGCGCACCCCGCCTCCGTCACCGCCGATCTGACGCACAGCCTGGATGCGTTGATCGCAGCAGGAGTGGAAGTGAGTGCGGTGTTCGGGCCGCAGCACGGCGTGCGCGGCGATCTGCAGGATAACATGATGGAGTCGCCGGACTTCACCGATCCGACATATGGGATGCCGGTGTTCAGCCTCTATGGCGAGGTCCGGCGGCCCAGCGGGCAGTCCATGAGCACCTTCGACGTGATGCTGGTCGATCTTCAGGACGTCGGATGCCGCATCTACACCTTCGTCACCACCTTGCTCTACGTGCTCGAGGCGGCGGCCGAGCATGGCAAGTCGGTGTGGGTGCTTGACCGCCCCAATCCCGCGGGGCGCCCGGTCGAGGGGCTAATGCTGCGCTCCGGCTGGGAAAGCTTCGTCGGCGCCGGGCCGATGCCGATGCGCCACGGCCTGACGCTCGGCGAGATGGGGCGCTGGTTCATCGATCATTTTCGCCTCGACGTCGATTATCGCGTGATCGAGATGGACGGTTGGCGGCCGGGTGAGGCGCCGGGTTATGGCTGGCCGACCGATCGGGTGTGGATCAATCCCAGCCCCAATGCCGCCAACGTCAATATGGCGCGCGCCTATGCCGGCACGGTGATGCTGGAGGGCACCACGCTCAGCGAGGGCAGAGGAACCACGCGCCCGCTGGAGCTGTTCGGCGCTCCCGATATCGATGCGCGAGCCGTCATCGCGGAGATGCGGGCGCTGGCGCCGGGATGGCTCGCCGGCTGCACCTTGCGCGATTTCTGGTTCCAGCCGACCTTCCACAAGCATGTCGGTCAGCTTTGCGCTGGCGTATTCATCCATGCCGAAGGCACCGGATACGATCATGCCGCCTTCCGTCCGTGGCGCCTGCAAGCCCTTGGCTTCAAGGCGATCCGGCGGTTGCAGCCCGACTATGACCTGTGGCGCAACTTTCCGTACGAGTATGAGTTCGGCAAATTGGCGATCGACGTCATAAATGGCGGCCCTGCATTGCGTGCCTGGGTAGATGATGCCGGATCCGTGGCCAATGATCTTGATGCGCTTACTTTGCCCGATGAACGATCGTGGGCGGATGCCAGACGAGAGTTCCTGCTGTATTGACCGCGAACTTACCCCTCGATCGTGGCCGTCGAGGGATGGTGCTTGTCCAGATGGCGCCTGATCTGCTTTAGATTGCGCGTGTTCGATCGGTAGAAAAAGTCCGCCGCGTCGCCAACCAGCGGCACCATTCCCAGCAAGGCGTCGAAGCCGACGCGACCGCTCATCCGCGCGAGCTGGAAGCGGCTCATGCCGAGATTGCGCGCTTCCCACACAATCCACGCGCCCAGCGCGGCGGCTACGAGATCGCCCGCCACCGGCACCAGCCCCAGAATTGCGTCGAGCCCAACGCGCCGGTTGATGCCCGGTATGACGAATAACCCCTCGAGCAGCTTCTCCATCGCCTCCAGCCGCTGGCGGACATGGGATGGGTCACGGGTGAGCGGCAGGCGCTCGATAAGGGTGGGGTCGATGCGGACGGTGCGCGGGTTCATGCCGCATCACTTGGGGACGGGGCGCAAATGGTTCAACGGGTGCCATGCGCGCGGGTTCGGCTGCCATTGTCGCAGCCGCAACGACACGAGCGACCAGCGCAACGGGCGGGCGATCGGGATGAAGGGTATGTCAGCGGCCACCGCCGCGTCTGCCGCCGCAAGCGCCTCGCCGCGCGCCGCGAGTGTGGGGGCGACGCGGGCTGCTTCCACGGCCTGGCGTGCGGCATCACCGCAGGGCGCGCAGGCAAGCGCCAGATACCATCTGGCGCTGTCATAAGGTGCCACCGCGTCGATCAGGCGGAGATCGGCCGAACCATCATCGGCCGCTACACGCTCGGGCTGGATGCCGATCGCCAGCAAGTCCGAGCCGATCCGGCCCCACAGGATCGTGCCGCCCGGGCCGTCGGGCAGCGCGATCCGCAGCCGCAGCGGCCCCGGATTGACGCGTCGCCATGCTGCGACGCTGGCCAGCGCCTGTTTGCGCCGGCTTTCCAGATCCTGCGCGACCCATTCCGACATCACCGGAACGGCTGCCGAATCGAGCTGATCGGGAAGCAATTGTTCGGTTGGTGCCCAGTCCGCCGAGAAGGCAGCGACAAGCGCACCACGATCGATCGCGGCGGCGAGAGCCGCACGGTTCTCGGTCGTCGCCAGAAACCCGTCGCGGCGCGCGATCGACAGCCCGAACAATCCGGCGGCGTTATCCAGGCGGACATTGGTTGGGGCGATGCCGGCGGATTGCAGTAACGGCCAATCGCGGATCGTACCGCCGGTCACCAGATCGGATTCGCGCGCGCCATAGCGGATGATCGCGCGCGCCGCCGATTCGCCGATCAATCGTACATTGTCTTCCGGTGTACGCTCCTGCTCCTGATCAGGCGAACGATCGAGATCACGCACTGGCGTGAGCACCATCGAATACCGGCTTTGCCGGGCGATACGGAACGGCCCGGTCCCGGCTGGCGCGCGTGGCCGCATGAGCGCAAGTTCGGGCTGGGCGAAAATCTTCAAGAGATCCGGGCGAGGGTAGGAAAGTTCGATCTGGATGATCTGCGGCGTCATCTCCACGATCGATTCGATCGCGGTGAGATACGGCTTCAGGGGATTGCGCGATCCCGCCGCAATCTGACGTTTCAGGATCGCCACCACCTCCCGGGCGGTGACTGTGCGACCGTCAGACCATTGCGTGTTGCGCAGGCGGAAGATGTAGGTCTTGCCCTCGTCTGTGACGATCCACCGCTCGGCGACGCCGGGTTCGATTTGCCCCGCCGCATCGAAGCGGACCAACCCTTGCGCGATCGAGTCGGCAAGAACCCTGTCGCTGGCGGTGCTTTCGCCGCGGCTCGCGTCGCGTAATTCCGGCGCGTTTCCGATGATACTCGCGACCACGGGGCCGATATCCGGCCGTCGGTCGCAACCGGCGAGCAGCGCCAATGAGGCGCACGCGATGGTGCGGACGGCGGGACTCGAACCCGCACGCCATTGGCAGAAGATTTTAAGTCTCCAGCGTCTACCGATTCCGCCACGTCCGCGCATCGCACGCGACGTGAAGGCTACCTGGAGCCGAACGTCAAGCGACGTTGAGCCTGGCGCGCATTTCCTTGCCCGGCTTGAAATAAGGAACGCGTTTCGCATCCACTTCCACCAGCTCGCCAGTGCGCGGGTTACGGCCGGTGCGTGCATCGCGGGCACGGGTGGAAAAGGCGCCGAAACCGCGCAGCTCGACCCGGCCGTTTTCCGCCAGCCGGCGCACGATTTCATCGAAAAAGGTGGAAACGATCGCCTCCACGTCACGCAATGAAAGCTCGGGATTGGTCTCGGCAAGCTGCTGGACGAGTTCGGAGCGGATCATTCTGCAACCTCTTGCACGATGCGCCGCGAATTGCGGGCTCGGCTGAGAGCAATAATACCGAAAACTGCCGATCGGAATAGGATCGAAACGACAATCGGGTGAAATTTTGTGCCGTATCGAGAACCGGGCAGGAAATTTTCCTGCCCGGTTCTGCGATATCAGTTCTTGGTTTCGCGCGCCTTCAGGGCCTCGCCAAGGATGTCGCCCAGCGACGCGCCCGAATCGGACGAGCCATACTGCGCCACGGCCTGCTTCTCTTCAGCGATCTGCATGGCCTTGACCGAGAAGGTCGGCTTCTTCGAACGATCGAACCCGATCACCATCGCATCAAACTTCTGGCCGACCTGGAAGCGCTCAGGACGCTGCTCGTCGCGGTCACGGCCAAGATCGGTGCGCTTGATGAAGCCGGTCGCGCCATCGTCGCCCGCCTGCACCTCAAGGCCCGCGTCGCGAACTTCGAGGATGGTGACGGTGACAATCGCGTTCTTCTGCAGACGATCGCCCGCCGTCGCCGCGCCGGTGACCGGCCCGCCACGCTCGAGCTGCTTCATGCCAAGCGAGATGCGTTCCTTCTCGGGATCGATGTCAAGCACGATCGCGGTGACCATCTCGCCCTTGCGATGCAGCGCCAGCGCGTCCTCGCCAGGCACGCCCCATGCGATGTCGGACATGTGGACCATGCCGTCGACATCGTTGTCGAGGCCGACGAACAGGCCGAATTCGGTCGCGTTCTTGACTTCGCCCTCGACGGTCGAGCCGATCGGGTGAGCGGCAGCGAATGCCTCCCACGGATTGGCCTGCGCCTGCTTCAGGCCGAGGCTGATGCGGCGCTTGTCCTCATCGACCTCGAGGACGACGACATCGACTTCCTGGCTGGTCGAGACGATCTTGCCAGGATGGACGTTCTTCTTGGTCCAGGACATCTCGCTGACGTGGACCAGGCCCTCGATGCCGGCTTCCAATTCAACGAACGCACCATATTCGGTGATGTTCGTGACGCGACCGGAAAGCTTCGCGCCGACCGGATATTTCGCGCCCGCGCCATCCCACGGATCGCTCTCAAGCTGCTTCATGCCCAGCGAGATACGCTGCGTGTCCTTGTTGATGCGGATGATCTGCACACGGACGGTATCGCCGATGTTGATCATCTCGCTCGGATGCGCGACCCGCTTGTAGCTGAGGTCGGTGACGTGCAGCAGGCCGTCGATGCCGCCCAGATCGACGAAGGCGCCGTAATCGGTGATATTCTTCACCACGCCCTCGATGATCTGGCCTTCCGCGAGGCTCTGGATCAGGCCCGAACGCTGCTCGGCGCGGGTTTCTTCAAGCACGGCGCGGCGCGAGACGACGATGTTGCCGCGCTTGCGGTCCATCTTCAGGATCTGGAACGGCTGCGGAATGTCCATCAGCGGCGTCACGTCGCGCACCGGGCGGATATCGACCTGCGACCCCGGCAGGAACGCGACGGCGCCGTTCAGGTCGACTGTGAAGCCGCCCTTGACGCGGCCGAAAATCACACCCTCGACCCGCGCGGTCTTCGCAAATTCCGTTTCCAGCGTGTCCCATGCGGCTTCGCGGCGCGCGCGATCGCGCGACAGCATCGCTTCGCCGTGCATATTCTCGACGCGGTCCACATAGACTTCGACCTCGTCGCCCACCTTGAGCTCGGCCTTCTGACCGGGGGCGGCGAATTCGCGCAGCGGCACGCGGCCCTCGCTCTTGAGGCCGACGTCGATGATCGCCATGTCGTTTTCGATGCCGGTGACGGTGCCATGCACCACGCGGCCCTCGAAGCTGTCGGCGCCGCCGAACATGTCATCGAGCATCGCCGCGAAATCGTCGCGGGTTGGGGTTGCCATTGAGGCCATAAAAATCTTTTTCCTTGGGTCGTTTCCGGCCAAGCGGTTGAATCCGCTGGTCTTGGCCTTCATTGCCACACCGGCCCCATGCCGATGCAGCATCCATCGAACCGGGCTCGGGGAGGGCCTAAACGCAAATGCGAAAAGGGCACGAGAGGGTCACCTCCGCGCCGCGCCTCCGCGAACCCCAGTCCGCCGGACGGCGCGGGCCTTAGCGCAACAGGCAGTTATCCACAAGCGAAAGCGCCGTCAGGCTCAGGCGATTCTGGCCGCTTTGCGAGCGCGTTGTTCTTCCACAAGGCAGATCGCTTTCTGGATCGCCGCTTCGATCGACAGGAAGCTGGTGTCGAGCAGGCTGGCGTCCGGTGCGGGGACGAGTGGCGCCGCGCTGCGGGTGCTGTCGCGCTGATCGCGGGCGCGGATATCGGCCAGCACCTGATCGAACGTCACAGCTGAGCCATGCGATTGAAGCTCGGCATGACGGCGGCGCGCGCGGATCGTCGGCGTTGCTTTCACGAACAGTTTCGCATCCGCATCCGGCGCGATCACCGTGCCGATATCGCGCCCGTCCAGCACGGCGCCGCCCTCTTGGTGCGCGAATCTCTTCTGGCGCTGGAGCAGCGCGGCGCGCACCAGCGGATGCGCCGAAACAACGGAGGCGAGCTTGCCGATATCGTCATCGCGGAGCGCTGGATCGCCCAGCGTCAGGTCGTCGAATCCACAGGCGGCGACGGCATCGGCCTCTTTCCCGGGATCGAGCTCGAGCTGGAGCACGGTGAGCGCCACCGCGCGATAGAGTAGCCCGGTATCGAGATGCGGCAGATGGTAATGTCGTGCCAGTGCGCGCGCGAGGGTCCCTTTGCCCGATGCCGCTGGCCCATCGACCGCTATAATCATGGGCGACCGCCTCGTCGCGCAGGCTGCTCGCGCATGCCGATCAATTCCACGTCACATTTCCCCCGAGCGATTCGAGCAGCTCGAAAAAGGTCGGGAAACTCGTCCTGACCGGAGCCGCATCATCGATCATCATTGGTGAGCGCGCGTGAAGTCCAGCGACGACCATGCTCATTGCGATGCGGTGATCCAGTTTCGAGGCGACGCGAGCGCCCCCCGCAATCGGCTCACCGCCGCTGCCGTCGATGGAAAGCCCGTCCTCATGCTCGACCAGCGAGACACCGTTCGCCTCCAGCGCGACCCTCATCGTCTCGATGCGATCGGATTCCTTCACCCGCAACTCGTCCGCACCCCGCGCGATGGTGCGACCGCTGGCGAAGGCGGCAGCGACGAAAAGTGCGGGATATTCGTCGATCATCGACGGCGCGAGTTCGGGGGGCACCTCGATGCCCGTCAGCGGCGCGTGGCGGATTCGCAGGTCCGCAACCGGCTCCCCGCCGACGATGCGCGCATCGACCTCGGTAATATCTGCTCCCATCAGGCGGAGCGCGGTAACGATGCCGCTGCGAGTCGGGTTCATGCCGACATTCTCGACGACGATGTCACTTCCCGGCACGATCGACGCTGCGACCAGCCAGAATGCGGCCGAGGAGGGATCTCCCGGCACAACGATCGATTGCGGCTTCAACTCCGCTTCGCCCGTGATCGAGATGACGCGTCCCTCGGGCGCGTGCTCCACATTCAGCAGAGCGCCGAAGCCGGCGAGCATTCGTTCGCTGTGATCGCGGGTCGCCACCGGCTCGATTACGCGGGTGATTCCCGGCGCGTTCAAACCTGCCAGAAGGATCGCGGATTTTACCTGCGCGGATGCGACCGGGAGAGTGTAGCTGATCGGAACGGCGGGGGAGAGGCCCCGCAGCATCAGGGGCAGACGGTCTCCCGGAGACGCGGTGAAATCCGCGCCCATTCTGGATAGCGGATCGATCACCCGCTTCATCGGCCGGGCTGAAAGCGATGCATCGCCGATGAAGGTCACGGTGATGGGATGACTGGCGACCAGCCCCATCAGCAGCCGGGTAGAGGTGCCGGAATTGCCCATGTCGAGCGCCGTCTGCGGTTGCAGCAACCCGCCAACGCCGACGCCGTGGATGCGCCAGATCCCGTTTTCGTCGCGCGCTATGTCGGCGCCCATCGCGCGCATCGCGGCGGCGGTGGCGAGCACATCTTCGCCTTCCAGCAATCCCTCGACCCGGCTTTCACCCACTGCCAGTGCGGAAAGCATCAGCGCGCGGTGACTGATCGATTTGTCGCCGGGAACACGGATCCTGCCGCGCAGGGCGGGGGCGCGAAGGATGGTAATGGGCTGGGAAGCTGCATGGGTCATGTTCGCGCGGCCTTGCCAGCCGGGTTGTGCTATGGCAAGGCGCGCCCCACTTCGCAGGTAATGGCCTGTTGAAACACCCATCCGAAAGGTTTTGCACGGCATGATCAAGCCGGAATGGGGCACGAAGCGTACGTGCCCGAAATGCGCGACGCGTTTCTATGACCTCACCAAGGACGAACCCGTAACCTGCATCAGCTGTGGCTATGCCTGGGAACCGGAGCCTATTCTGAAATCGAAGCAACCGCTTCCGTTCGAGGCGGCCAAGCCTGAAAAGGGCCCGGTCGATAGCGATCTGGCCGATGACGATGACGTCGATATCGACACGGGCGAGGACGAAGAACCCTCGGCCGACGACGAGGTCGATCTTGGCGGTGACGATGATCTTGGCGTGGAAACGTCAAGCGACGAAGACGAGAATTGACGGATTTCGGCAGGCGGCTAAATCAGCCGCTTGCCAAGCCCGCAGCGCCCGGCTAGGGGGCGCTTCCCGGACGGAAATGGGGCCGTAGCTCAGCTGGGAGAGCGTCGCAATGGCATTGCGAAGGTCAGGGGTTCGATCCCCCTCGGCTCCACCATTCCCTGCCAATAGCGGGCACCCGAGGCTCGGCACGATCAGCAGGATTAGAGACCGTCAGTGACGACCTCGGTGAGGTCGGATCGCGCACCCGACATCACGATCTAGTCGATTGAACCGCCGTCGGGCGACTTCACCATGAAATCCGCCATCCCGGACGGCGAGAAGACCTCCGCGCGCCTTGGAGGCAGCCAAGCCGGTAAGATGCTCGGGCGGCGCAGCGGATATCGCGCGTCTGTACGTGGCCGGCGAGATTCGGCGAAACCTGCTTCCTCGACGCGGCCTTGCCGCCCTTCTTGCCGAGAACTTGCTCAGCTTGGCGACGCTGCCCGCCATGATGTCGTCAAAGGTGTGTTCGGCGTCACGGATGACGCCGGCGCATCGCAACGCTCCGCCGAAAGCCCGCGCAGGGCCATCTCCTGATCCATTAGGGCCGGCCGGCGGTCGTGTCCGTGCAGGCGGCGGATGATGACCGCGCTCGTCGGCGACCGGGCTGTCTCGCTGAAAATCGAAGGAGTTTCAGCGGTTGACGGGCGAGACGTGGGGAACTGGCTTGCGGGATGGAGCTTCTCGCCCGCCTTCTGCCGGAAGAAGATGGCGGACCGCCCCAAGTGCTACTGCGCGAGTATCTGGTCAACCTGCGCGCGGAAGCCCGCGATCCTGTCGCGTTCCGCCGCCTCGCTGTGGTCGGGCTTGCGCGCGACGTTGGGGCAGTCGGCGGCGATCAGGATGTTGGTGATCGTGTCGTTGCCGGCCTGCGGCGCGCGGCGGTGGACCTCGCCGATGGCCTGCACAATCGTGTTCTCGCGGTCGGGGCCTGCCAGGCGGTCGGTCAGGCCCTCCATGTAGGCGGCGTCCGCGACCGAGGGCGGCGCGACTGCCCACGGATCCGGGCACTCGTTCCGGGCCTGCGGCGCGGAGGCAGCGCAGCCGGTCAGTAGCGACGCGGCGGCCGTGGCCGTCACCATCATGATCGTAATGGTCCGCATTGCGTGTCTCCCGGCATCCCCATGCCGGCGATCCGCGACCGCGCACCGGTCGCCTCGTCGGCTGAACCAACAGCTATGGATCGAAGGCGGGCGGGCCAACCCAAACGAAGGTTGGGCATATCTTCGTGTGAATGGCGCGCTTTGATCGGTCGCGTCAGCTTCAGGGCCAGTCAGGTGGGCCGACCCGGCGCGCCGTCCGATTGGAAGGGAATGTCCGATGTCCACGTCACGCCACGTCCGCTCGCTGATCCGCTCCGACATCAGCTACGAAGGCGATCTCGGCTCCGTGCGCGGCGTCGACGCCGGAAACTTCCCGCTGCTGCGCGGGATGTCGATGCGCCGGCTGGTGCTTGCGCCGGGTGTCGTCCGCGAACCGCACTGGCACGCCAACGCCGACGAGCTGGCCTATTGTGTGTCGGGTGAGGTGCTGGTGTCGCTGCTCGACACCGGCGACGTGTTCGGCTCGTTCACCATCGGGGCGGGGGAGATGTTCCACGTCACCACTGGATCGCTCCATACGATCGAGAACGTCGGCGACGGCGAGGCCGAGCTGATCATCGTCTTCAGCCACGAGAAGCCGGAGGAGTTCTCCCTGCACGGCGCGTTCGGCGCGATGACCGACGCGGTGCTCGGCAACACCTTCACGCTGCCCGCGAGCGACTTTTCCGTGCTGCGCCGCGAGACGGGCTCGCCCATGCTGGTGCGGCGCGTGGCGCCGGCGGTCGTGCCGCCCTCGGCGGCGCTGCCCGATCCGCACAAGTTCGGCGTCGAGGCGGCGACGCCGCTGATCGACCATCCCTATGGGACGGCGCGGGTTGCCCGGTCGCAGTTCTGGCCGGCGCTGCGCAGCCTGGCGATGTATGCCATCGACATCCCCGAGAACGGGATGCGCGAGCCGCACTGGCACCCGGGGACAGCGGAGATGGGATATGTGCACAAGGGGCGGGCGCGCATGTCGATCCTCGACCCCGACGGCAGCGTCGACACCTACCAGCTGGAGCCGGGCGACACCTACTTCATCCCCAAGTCGTATCCACACCATATCGAGGTGATCGCGGACGAGGACATCCATTTCCTGGTGTTCTTCGACCAGGCGATGCCCGCAGACATCGGCTACCGGGCGTCGACGACGTCGGTCTCCACCGACGTGCTGGCGGCAGTGTTCGGCATCGCGCCGGAGAGCGTGCCGCCGCTGCCGGTGACGCCGCTCGATCCGCTCATCTTGGAGCGGGTGAACGACGTCGATCCGGTGAGGGAATCCTGACCGCGCCTCGCCGATCGCGCGGTCGATCGCGCGCTGGAAAGGGAAGTCGGGATCTGGATCGGGGCTGATGCGGAGGATAGGGGCACCCAGCCACAGGTTTGCCGAAACCATAACAAGGTGCCGAACCGACCTCGCGGCGGGGGTCAGTAAGCCCCCAACCTCCGTATAATACCGAATCCATCCCGAAGCGCCGATATCCATCCTCGTTCGACGGGCCATCCCAGGCCGCCGGCATGGATGGAGGAAGACATGGGCTACATCACGACAACGGACGGTGCGGAGATCTTCTACAAGGACTGGGGCCCCAAGGACGCCCAGCCGATCGTCTTCCACCACGGCTGGCCGCTGTCTTCGGACGACTGGGACGCGCAGATGATCTTCTTCGTGGCCAACGGCTACCGCGTCGTCGCCAGTGACCGCCGCGGCCATGGCCGCTCCTCGCAGATCTCGACCGGCCACGACATGGATCACTACGCCTCCGACGCCAACGCGGTCGCCGAGGCGCTGGACCTGAAGAACGCGGTCCACATCGGCCATTCTACCGGTGGCGGCGAGGTGGCCCGCTACGTCGCCAAGTATGGCGAGCCGCAGGGTCGTGTCGCCAAGGCCGTCCTGGTCAGCGCCGTCCCGCCGCTGATGGTCAAGACCGAAGGCAACCCGAACGGCACGCCCATCGAGGTGTTCGACGGTTTCCGGGCGGCACTCGCCGCGAACCGCGCCCAGTTCTTTCTCGATGTCGCCTCCGGGCCCTTCTACGGTTTCAACCGCGACGGCGCAAAGGTGTCCGAGGGCGTGATACGCAACTGGTGGCGCCAGGGTATGGTCGGCAGCGCGCTGGCGCATCTCGAAGGGATCAAGGCCTTCTCCGAGACCGACCAGACCGAGGATCTGAAGGCGATCAGCGTGCCCACGCTCGTCCTGCAGGGCGATGACGATCAGATCGTCCCTTATAAGGACGCCTCGGTCCTTCAGGCCAAGCTGCTGAAAAACAGCACGCTCAAGATCTACGAAGGCTATCCGCACGGCATGCTGACCACGCACGCCGATGTGATCAACCCGGACTTGCTCGCGTTCGTGCGCAGCTGATCCAGGATCATCGCTGATCGGGGAGGGGGCCTGTGGCCTCCTCCTTTTCGTGTGAGATCTGGATGAGGGCACGGACGCTGCCACCAAGGTTTGGCGCAAACCTTCGCATGATCGACCAGCTTCATGCTTCTCTTCGATTTCATCTTTGCAGTCTGGGCAACAAAGTTGTCTACGTGCCACAGACCGTGACCCTGGCGAGGGCTACCCGGCGTCCGCCGCCAAGACCTATCCCGCGCGTGGCGCGACCATCAAGGACGAGCGCCGTCAGCTTCAATCACGGGCTCCCTCTGGAGCGGCGCTCGTCGAAGTTCGCCGAGCACACCGGCCTTTTACTCAACAAGTGGTTCGTCCGCCGTACCCAGTGGGCGGAGGCTGACATCCAGGAGCGTGGGGAGCATCTCGCGACGCTTGCCATCAGGATATGGCCGGCGCTGGACGCGAACTTTGAAGGGCGGCTCGCTCAATAGTAGCGCGGGATCGGTCCGATCTGCTCGGTCTGGTCGGGCAGATCGACCTCGATGTCGTCCACGTAGCACCAGCCCCAGCCTTCCGGCGGGTCGTAGCCCTCGATGATCGGATGCCCCGTCTCGTGGAAGTGGGCACGTGCGTGGCGGTGCGGCGACTGGTCGCAGCAGCCGACGTGACCGCACTCGCGACACAGGCGCAGATGCAGCCACTCGCTGCCGATCTTCAGACATTCCTCGCAACCGCGGGCGCTCGGTGTCACCTCGTGGATCGTCCTCATGTGCGAGCATGGCATCATGCATTCTCCTTCGTCGGCGTGGGGATGATGGCGGTCGGCGAGGTCGCGCTTTCGGCCAGCTTGGCGTGGATCTGCGCGACGGCCGCCGCTCCCTCGCCGACGGCGGCTGCGACGCGCTTGGTCGATCCCGCCCGCACGTCGCCGATGGCGAAAACCCCGGGGAGGCTGGTTTCCAGTGAGAGTGCGCCGCCGCCCGTCACGACGAAGCCCCGGCTGTCGGTCTCGAAGCAGTCGCGCGCCCAGTCGGCATTGGGGTCTGCGCCGATGAACAGGAACAGGTGCCGGATCGCGTAGCGTCGGCGCTCGCCGGTCGCGCTGTCCGCGAATGTCGCGGCGGACAGGCCATCTTTCCTGTCACCCTCGACGCCGACGATCTCCGTGCCGACATGGATCTCGACGTTCGGCAGCGATGCGATGCGGTCTATCAGATACTGCGACATCGTCTCCCTGAGGTCCCGGCGGACCATCAGGTGCAGCCGCTTCACCTGCGGGGCGAGGAAGACGATGGCCTGGCCGGCCGAGTTGCCGCCACCGATCAGCACCACCTCCTCGCCGGCACACAGCTTCGCCTCGATCGCGGAGACCCAGTACGAGATGCCCGCCCCCTCAAGATCCTTCAGATGAGGCACGTCGGGCCTGCGGTAACGGGCGCCGGAGGCGATCACCACGGAACGCGATTGGATGCGCCGGTTGCCGGCGCAGAACAGCACTGGATGCGGCCCCTCGCATTCCATCCGGTCGACCGCGACGGGGATAGCGATCTCGGCGCCGAACTTGAGCGCCTGGTTGAACGCGCGGCCGGCGAGCGCCTGCCCGGAGATGCCGGTCGGGAAGCCGAGATAGTTCTCGATGCGGGCGGAGGCGCCGGCCTGGCCACCCATCGCCCGCGCGTCGACGACGATAACCGAGAGACCCTCCGATGCCGCATAGACCGCGGTGGCGAGGCCGGCAGGGCCGGCGCCGACGACCGCTACGTCGAACACCTTGTCGGGATCGATGTCGGGCACGATGCCGAGGCATGCGGCCAGATCCTCGTCGCTCGGCCGGCGCAGCAGCGGCCCGCTCGGGCAGACGACGAGGGGCAGATCCTCGGGCAGCACGCCGGTGCGCTCGACGAGATCACGGCCATCCTCGTTGGAGCGCACGTCTAGCACGAGGTTTGGCAGGCCGCTGCGGCTGAGGAAGTTCTGCAGGCGCAGGACGTCGGGGCTGTTCGGAACGCCGATGATGATCGTGCCGGCGCCACCCTCCTCGATCAGGCTGACGCGGCGAAGGATGAGCGCGCGCATGACGATCTCGCCCAGATCGGCGGACCCGATCATCAGCGCGCGCAGGTGCGCGGCATCGAAGGGCAGAGCGGTGCAGCCGTCGGGCCCCGCTCGGCCGGCCGCGATCGATGGCCGTCCGGCGAGCTGGTTGACCTCGCCGGAGAACTGGCCGCGGCCGTGCGTTGTGATCCTCGCGTCGCGGCTGAGGCCGTCGCGTCGGGAGACGTCGACCGCGCCTTCGAGCACGAGCCACGCGGGCGCGCCGCTGCTTCCGATGTCGTATAGCGTCTCGCCCGGCGCGAAGCGGCGTTCCGGCCCGCTGGCGAACCGGCGCGCGCTGTCGATCTGCGGCTGGGTCAACACGGGAAACATCTGGCTCTCGCGCGTCTCGATCGTGCTCACGCCGTCCTCCTCTCGTGCGGGCCGCAGAAGCGTCGGCGAGCACTTGTCCTGGTGCGCTTATCCCAGCGCGCCCCGCCCGCGACCACCCATACGGAGGTTTCGGGTGCGGGCGGCCCGGCGCCCCAAACCTCCGTATGATGGATCGCACCCTACCTCTTCCCGCAAATGGTTTCATCGAATTCAGGATGGGGCGAGAAAGACATGATGATGGCTCAAGAGATGCTGCCGCCGTTCGCGGTCCTTCCGCCGCTCGCGGCGCCAAGCGCCGCCGACGAGGCGAACCACCGGGTGGCCAACCACCTGCAGCTGCTCGCGGCCCTTATCTCGGTCGAGGCGCGGAACGTCACGGATCCCGAAGGGCTCGCCGTCCTCCAGCGCACCCAGCAGCGCATCGCGGCGGTCGGCGGTGTCCACCGGCAGCTCTACAAGGGTGGGTGCGGAGAGGTGGATCTCGGCGCCTATCTCGACGATCTCGGGGAGCAGCTCGCCGACAGCTGCCCCGAACACCGCACGTTGCTCGTCAATGCCGATCCGGTACTGGTGGCGAGCGGCGTAGCTACCTCGATCGGTATTCTCGCCACCGAGCTGGTCACGAACGCCTGCGAGCACGCCTATTCGGCGGATGAGCGGGGTGGCATCTTCGTCTCGCTTTCACAGGAACAGGACGGGTCGCTGCTCTTCATCGTCGAAGACCGCGGACGGGGACGCCTTGCCGGAAAAGCCATACCAGGCCTTGGCAGCCGCCTGATCGATGCGACGGTCACGAAGCTCCGGGGATCGGCGACGATCGAGGATGCCCGGCCCGGCACGCGTTTCCGGATGACGTTCCGCCCGTGACGAAGATTTCCGTATCCGATAGCGGTTGCGAGCGGCTCGCACCTGAGCCAGCTTGTTTCCGAGCGGCCCGATGGTGCGGTCGCGGGAGGCTGGTATGGGAAGGGCTGCGATATCCGGTGGCTGGGCGGAGATGACGAGGCTCGCCATGGCGCTGCTGCTCGCGCTCGGCATCTTCGCGCTCGATGTCCTCAGCCCGCTGCAGGGGGCGGTCGCGGTCCTCTACGTCGTGGTCGTGATGGTCGCGGCGCGCCAGAATCGCCGGACGCTCGTCTTCGCGGTTGGCGCGCTCTGCGGCACGATGGCCGTCATCGGCTACGTCATCAGCCACGGGATGGACGAGATCGGTTCGCCGACGATGCGCCTCGCCGTCAGCCTCGTCGCGATCGCGACGACGGCGGCCCTCAGCGCACGGCAGATCACCGCGGCGGAAGAGCGCCGTAATTCGGACGAGCGCTATCGAATGATCTTCGATGCCTCCGGCTTTCCGATCTGGGAGAGCGACTGGTCGCCCGCCTACCGGCTCCTCAAGTCAGGCGAAGCCCCGAGCCTCGACCTGGTCAGGCGTGCGGGCGGTGCCGCGATCATCAGGAGTGCCAACCAGGAGGTGGCGCGTCTATTCGGCTACGTCGACCGGTCCGAACTGGTCGGCGCGAACATCATCGAACACTACACCATAAGCGCGCAGGCCGCGCAGGCCCGGATCTTCGAGCGGCTCCTGCGCGGCGAGGCCCCGATCGAGGAGGAGATGCAGTTCCGCACCACCTCGGGCGACCTGATCGACGTGGTGCTGCGCGTGACGCTGCCCCCCGACCACGCCGGCTGGAGCCGTGTGCTGGTCACCGCGCTCGACATGACCCAACGCAACCGCGATCTGGAGCGTCTCGCCGAGGCGCAGGCGGAGCTGACGCACATGTCCCGCGTGACGACGCTCGGCCAGCTTGCCGCCTCCATCGCGCACGAGGTCAACCAGCCGCTGTCGGCCATCATCACCTATGCGAAGTCCGGGCAGCGGTGGCTGAGGCGCGAGGCGCAGGAGGCCCCGGAGACCGCGGACTGTCTTGACCACATCTCGATCAACGGAAAGCGCGCTGCGGATGTTATCGCTCGGATTCGCGATCTGGCACGCAAGGGAGATCCGCGTCGAGAAGCCGTGAGGATATCGCCGCTCGTTCAGGAGACGACCGAACTGGTTCAGCGCGACATGATCGCCAGCGGCGTGCGGATGAACGTCAGCCTGGATGCAGACCTGCCCGCCGTTCTCGGCGATCGCGTGCAGCTACAGCAGGTCCTGCTCAACCTCATGATGAACGCGCAGCAGGCGATGGCGGGAACGCCGTCGGCCGACCGCGAGCTCTGCATCGATGGCAGTGTGCGGGACGATCAAGTGGTCGTCGAGGTCAGCGACTGCGGGAACGGCTTCGGAGATGCCGAGCCTGAGAGCCTGTTCCGGCCGTTCTTCACGACCAAGCAGGAGGGCATGGGAATGGGCCTGTCGATATGCCGCTCGATCATCGAGACGCACGGCGGCAGGCTGACCGCGAGCGGTAACGAGCGGGGTGGGGCGTCCTTCACCTTCCGGCTGCCGATCGCCGGGGGCGAAGAGAGGATCGCGGCGTGACGGGTTTGGGTGCGGCGGACTGCGTGTGCGTGATCGACGACGACGAGGAGGTGCGTGGCTCCGTCGGCAGCCTCCTTCGCGCGGAGGGCTACGATGTGCGGCTCTACGAGGCGCCTGCCGAGTTCCTGGTGGTGGGCGCACCCCAAGTGCCCTCCTGCCTTGTCCTCGACATCCGCCTCTCCGGCGAGAGCGGTCTCGATTTCCAGGAGCGGCTCGCGTCGCATGGCATCTCGACGCCGGTGATCCTGATCACCGGGCACGGCGACATCCCCATGACCGTGCGCGGCATGCGTGCCGGCGCGATCGATTTCCTGCCGAAGCCGTTCCACGAGGACCAGCTGCTGGAGGCGGTCGGTCGCGCGCTTGAGGTCGACCGGGCGCAGCGCGCCGAGGCTGTGGGCGCCCTCACGCTGAAGGCGACCTTCGACCGCCTCACGCCGCGTGAGAAGGACGTCTTCGGCCTCGTCGTCACCGGCCTCATGAACAAGCAGGTCGCTGCCCGGCTGGAACTCAGCGAGATCACGGTGAAGATCCACCGCGGCAACGTGATGAGGAAGATGGAGGCGCAGTCGCTGGCCGATCTGGTCCGGATGGCCGAGATCCTCGGCGTCCGAGACGAGTCGATACATCGTTACGGGTAAGACCCCATATTTCCGTATGATGGTTACGCTGGCCATCAGGGTTCATCTACAGTGGACAGAGGGCCCATCCGGCCCGGGTTTGGAGTTCCGTCTTGTCTGATTCCCAACTGGTAGCGATCGTCGACGACGATCCCGGCGTGAGCGGCAGCATAGCGAGCCTGCTCCGATCGGCGGGGCTCGAGAGCGAGAGGTTCTCCTACGGTGGCGACCTGATCGACCGCGGGGTGCTCGACGAGTTCTGCTGCATCATATCCGACCTCCACATGGAGGGTATGGACGGCAAGGCGCTTCAGCTCGAGCTGATACGGCTGGGATGGTCCGGGCCGTTCATTGTAATCACCGCTTTCCCGAACGATTCGGAACGCGAGCAGATGATGTCGAAGGGCGCTCATGCCTTCGTGTCAAAGCCGATCGACCCGGACGGCTTCCTCGATCTGGTCGAGGCGGCGGTGGCCTGAGCGGCTCTTTACGCTAGCGCAGCCGGCTGTCCTTGCTTCCGCGCCGGTTGATGCCGGAGAGCGACGGCTTGCGGTCACGCTTGGACTGGCAGGTGACGTAGGTGCGTCCTTGAACCCGAACGTCGGTCCAGGCTCGCGCTGCCACTCGCTTCCTGCCAGCACGTCGCTGTTGAGCAGCATCCAGACGAACAGGATGGTGGAGAAGGCGATGATAAAGCCCCACGAACCGGGGATGGCGGCGCCCCGGCCGGCCAGAAAATCGGCGAAGGACGCGGTGTCCCGGTCCCGATCGTTCGCGTCCTGCGGGATGGGCTGGCACTAGGCGATCACTCAGCATGACACGCTCGTCATCGTCGAGCTGGGTCGCGCTTATCCCGAAGAAGCGGTGGGAAGGCGATCGCGGCCGGCGGCCTGCGCCGCCGTCGCGTTACGCATTTGCGCGCCGCCGCTGGCGCGCTGCTATTTCCGCCCCCAGCCTGCGCCCATAGGCGACGATCGCCTCGCCAGCCGCGATGCGCTCACGTTCGAAGGTGGCGCGGGCGTCCTGCGTCCAGCCGGCGTCGATCGCTCTCACGAGCGACATTGCGTCTCCGGCAGCCTTGGCCACACCCATGGCGGTGTGCGGCCGCGCCACGAACGCTGCGTCGCCGATGATCGCCACGCGTCCCACCGCCATCCGCGGAACCGTCATGTCGAAGATCGCCTGCACGAACGGTTGCGGCTCGGCGAGGAACGCGCTGGCGAAGGGCGCGGGCAGCAGCGCGCGCGCGTCGGCATGAATGCCCCGGATCGCCTCGGGCGACAGCGAGCCCGGTGCGAGCGAGTAGGGGTGGACCTGACCGGTCCTGTCGCGCAGCACGTCCTCGAGGTAGTCGATCGTCCGATACCAGACGGCGTTGTATCGGCGGCCGCCTTTCACAAGCGAACCGTCTTCACCCGCGACGGTGTAGCCGAGGACATGGGCGTCCGGCGTGTCGTAGAAGGCGAAGCGGTCGGAGAGAACGCGCGCGGCCGATGCGGGAAGAAGCCGCTCGGGCACCAGTGCGCGCCACGCGACATATCCCGCGTAGCTGGCGCCCGGATGGTCCGGCATCAGCGAGCGGCGGACGGCCGAGCCGATGCCGTCGGCGCCGATGACGAGGTCGGCGTTGGCGCGTGAGCCATCCTCCAGATCGAGCCATGCGGCATCTTCGTCCTGACCGACGGCTACCGCGCCGTTCCCGAGTCGGTAGGCGTCGTCGGAGATCTGCATGCGCACCGCCACAAAGAGGTGATCCCACGAGACCTGCATCTGCGGCCGGTCTTCGCGGGAAATGACGTCGCCCTCCAGGTCGAGCACGATCCGCTGCCGGGCGACCACGCCGAGGCGGGCGACCTCGTCGCGACCGAGCAGATCGAGCAGATCGAACACCTCCTGCTGGGGCACGAGACCGGCGCCGCGACCCTGAAGACCGGCTCGGGAGCGTTCGAAGATGCGGACCTCGTGTCCTGACTGGCGGAGCAGGACGGCGGTGAAGAGGCCGGCCATGGAGCCGCCGGCGATCGCGATGCGCATGATTCAGGCCTTCCGCTGGAAGCCGGCGAGCTGGATGAGCACCGCGGCGAGGGAGAGGACCAGCCCGAGGATCGAGACCAAGGTCCATCCGCCGTTGGACCAGGCGAGGGTCGCTGCGGCCGAACCTCCGGCGCCGCCAAGGAACATCGCGCCCATGAAGATGGTGTTCAGACGGGCGCGAGCCTCGGGCCGGAGCGCGTAGACGAGGTGCTGGTTGGACACGAGCGCGCTCTGGACGCCGAAGTCGAGGAGGATGACCCCGACGATGAGCCCGGCGATCGAGCCGAAGGCGCCGAAGATCGCCCATGACGCAAGTGTCAGGACCGCGCCGAGCAGGATGACGAGATGGGGTCCGCGTCGGTCGGCGATGCGACCGGCCACCGGGGCGGCGAGCACGCCGACCGCACCGACGATGCCGAACAGGCCGGCAACGTCTGCGCCCAGGCCGAAGCGCGGTTCCTGCAGGCGCAGGGCCAGGATCGTCCAGAAGACGCTGAAACCGCCGAACAGGAGGGCCTGGGTCACCGCCGCCTTGCGAAGCGCGCCGAATTCCGACCAGAGCCCGCCCAGCGAGTGGAGCAGCTGGCCGTAGTGCAGGTCGGAGTCGGGGACGCTCTTCGGCAGCATGGCCGCCATCAGTGCACCCGCGCCGATCGCCAGGGGAACGCCCAGCCAGAACATCTCGCGCCATCCGGCGTGGGTGGCGACGAAGCCCGCGAGCGTCCGGCTGAGCAGGATGCCGCATAGCAGGCCGGCCATGACGGTGCCGACGGTGGCGCCGCGCCGCTCCGGCGTGGACAGGTGCGCCGCGAACGGCACTATCTGCTGCGCGACGGTTGAGAGCACGCCGACGAGCAGGGAGGCGAGCATCACCAGCATCGCGCCGGGCGCGATGGCGGCGAGCGCCAGCGCCACTGCGAGGCCTGCGAACTGTAGCAGGATGAGCTTCTTGCGTTCGATAAGATCGCCCAGCGGCACGAGCAGGAACAGACCGGCCGCGTAACCAAGCTGCGTCGCGGTTGGCACGAGGCTGGTGACGGAACCGGGCAGGTCGCGCTCCATGACGCCCAGCATCGGCTGGTTGTAGTAGATGTTCGCGACGGCGACGCCGGCAGCGGCCGCCATCGAGAAGTTGAGCGCGGAGCGTCGCCACGGTCGCGGCGCGGCGTCGGCTCCGTTCGCTGCTGTCGTCATGTCGTCCCTCCTGGTCGAGCAGCGCTCAGACCCGGAAGGATGCTGTCGCCGTGAAGCCATCTGGCGCTTCCCGGAGAGAATTGGGATCATACAGAGGTTGGTGGCAAGGCCTGTGCCTGCGCCATCAGCACTGAAGGGGTCCGCGCGTCACCCGATGGTCGGCACGACCCCGCCATCGACGCGCAGCGACGCCCCGTTGGTGGCGGACGACAGCGGGCTCGCAACGTAGGTGACGAGCGATGCGATTTCCTCGGGCTCGATCATCCGCTGCAGCAGCGACGTCGGGCGCTCCTTGGCGAAGAACTCCCGCTCGATCGCCTCGGCCGGGGCGTCGGGATCCTCCGACACGCTCTTGAGGAAGTCGGTGATGCCTTCAGAACGCGTCGTGCCGGGCAGGACCGAGTTGACCGTCACGCGCGTGCCCTTGGTCGCGGCGGCGAGGCCGCGGGCGATCGCGAGCTGCGCCGTCTTGGTCATGCCGTAGTGGATCATGTCCGGCGGCACGACGAGGGCGGAATCGCTGGCGATGAAGATAATGCGTCCCCAGTTCCGCGCGATCATGCCGGGGAAATATGCTCGGGCGAGGCGAACGCCGGACAGCACGTTGACCTCGTAGAAGCGCATCCAGTCGTCGTCGGTGATGTCGGCGAACTGCTTGGACTCGTAGATGCCGAGGTTGTTGACGAGGATGTCGACCTCGGGGAGCGTTTCGACGAGTGCGGCCGCACCCTTGGCCGTCGCGGGATCGGCGAGCACGGCGCTTGCTCCGATATCGGCCGCGGCCGCATCGAGCTTCTCGCGGTTGCGGCCACAGATCGTGACGGCCGCACCCTCGACGGACAATTTCCGCGCGATCTCGAGCCCGATGCCTGCGGTGGCGCCGGTGACGAGCGCACTCTTCCCGTTCAGCTGCAGATACACGTCCGTTCCCCGGTTACAGGCACGAGAAGATGGCCCATCGGCCGGACAATGATAATCCACATGATTGCCACATCATCTGTGATGTGTTTTCACAGATAGCATGGATCAGAGGACGACCGAGCTGCAGGTGTTCGTGCGGGTTGCGGAGAGCGGGAGCTTCTCCGAGGCGGCGCGCGTGCTGAGAAAGACGCCGTCCACGATCAGCAAGCTGGTTTCCCGAATGGAGACGCGCCTCGGCGTCCGCCTGTTCGAGCGTTCCACCCGCAGGCTTGCGCTCACGCTGGAGGGGACCGAGCTGCACGAGCGCGGGCGGAACCTGCTGGCAGAGCTCGACGCGGTCGAGCGGGACATCGGTGCAGGCGGAAGCACCGCGCGCGGCACGGTCCGGGTGAACGCCTCGGTCGCCTTTGGTCGTCTGGTCCTGCTGCCGATCCTGCCGGTCTTCTGGGACGCGCATCCAGAGATCACGCTCGACCTGTCGTTCACAGACGAGGTGGTCGATCTCTATCTCGACCGCACCGACGTCGCGTTCCGCGTCGGGGGCCTCGTCGATTCCAGTCTGGTCGGCCAGCGTCTCGGTGCGGCCCGCCGGCTGATCGTCGCCAGCCCGGACTACATCGCCCGTCACGGCGAGCCCATGTCGGCCAACGACCTGCTTCGGCACAATTGCCTGGGTTTCAACTTCCGACGCGCGGCGCCGGTCTGGCCGATGCGCGAAGGATCGCGGATCGTCGATCGCAAGGTTGCCGGATCGCTGCTGGCGAACGAGGGGGAGATCGTCCGATCCATGTGCTTCGCCGGCGTGGGGCTCGCCCGTCTCGCCGATTTCCATGTCCGCGATGACGTGGGAGCGGGGCGCTTGGTCGAGGTGCTTTCGGATGCCGTCCCGCATGACGAGGAGGAGATCGGTGTGCTGCACACGGGCGGCGCCCGGCCGCCGCGCCGGGTCTCGGCGTTTCTGGACTTCGTGATCCCGCGACTACGCAGGAAGCTGGGTGGGTAGAATCGAAGCGGCCAAGTTTAGGTCGCTGGGGTAGCTGGATCGTGTCCTCGGCATGATCGAATCCGGTGCGCTAGGGTGCGCTGACCGGCAGGCGCTCATCCGATGAGGTGGTTCGTACACTAAGAGCCGAGAGACGAGCGAGGCCGCACCGGCGACCATCCGAGGCATCAGGAACGGAAAGCGCGGTTGTTTCGTCTGCTCGCTTTCGGCCCGCTTCGACGTCGGCATCCACAAGCGCGCGATCGAGCGCGGAGTCAGACCCATCCTTGTCGGAGCTGACGACGGGTGTGTGGCCGGCGGCCTCGGAGGAACGTGCGCAGGCCGAGTTCGCCGATGCGCGGCGGACCTGAACCCAAGTATGCCCCAAACCTCCGTATGATCCTTGGCTACGGTCCGCCCGTCTATCTCGACCTGGCGGGCTGATCCGCGGATTCGAGAATGGAGACGGACCATGACTGTCCTGGAGAAGACGGCGAAGATCGGCGAGCATTTCCTCGCGACCCCGACCGACCTTGGAAGCGACGCCACCCGCGACATCTCGGCGGGGCTCGCCGGCCTGCTGGCCGACGTGTTCGCGCTCTATCTCAAGACCAAGAACTTCCACTGGCACATGAGTGGTCCGAACTTTCGCGACTACCATCTGATGCTCGACGACCAGGGCGACCAGATCTTCGCGATGACCGACGTGCTTGCCGAGCGGGCCCGCAAGATCGGCGGCAACACGATCCGCTCGATCTCGGACATCGCCGGCCGTCAGCGCATCCTCGACAACAACGCCGAGTATGTTGATCCGCAGGACATGCTTGCGGAACTGCAGGGTGACAACAGGCAGCTGGTTGCCGAGATGCGCCGCGTCCATGAGCTGTGCGACGAATATTCCGATGTCGCGACCGCGAGCCTGCTCGAGAACTACATCGACGAGACCGAGCGCCGCAGCTGGTTCCTCTACGAGGCGTGCCGCCCGACGCGCGTGCTCTGAATTGCGCCATAGCGCGCGATGACGAACCCCCGTCGGCCTGGCTCGGCGGGGGTTGGTGTTATGTGCGGAGCATAAAGGGGATGGAGGCTGGTCAGCCGATTGGCGTTGCCACCGGCCCCAGAGGTTCGTGACGGTTGGCCGCGCAGCGACGGCGTGTGGCGAACGAGTGGAGATTCAACCGATGCGTGACCGACCGGTCTCAAGTCATGATATACGCAGGATAATTCCCGATTCCAGCAGGAACGGATCGACACACCTTCTGCAAAGTAGGCGCAACCTAGCGTGCAAAGGATACAGAAATGGCGCGCCCGGCAGGATTCGAACCTGCGGCCCCAAGCTTAGAAGGCTCGTGCTCTATCCAACTGAGCTACGGGCGCGCACCGCGATCGCCTAGCGCGGATTGCGGATCCGCGAAACAGGCTGCATCATCGCCAGCATGAATGGGGACGAGAGCGAACCGCTGCAAGCGGTGGATGCGCAGGCGGTGGCTGGCGGCCATTTCCGTTATTTCGATTTCGTAATGGCGGCGTTCGTCACCATCCTGTTGCTGTCGAACGTGATCGGTGCGGGCAAGCGCGCAGTGATCGATCTGCCATGGATCGGGCCGTGGCCCTTCGGGGCGGGCATCCTGTTCTTCCCCGTGAGCTATGTGCTGGGCGATGTGCTGACCGAGGTTTACGGCTATGCCCGCGCGCGGCGTTGCATCTGGGCCGGTTTCGGCGCGATGCTGTTCATGGTGTTCATGTCGTGGGTGGTGGTGAAGCTGCCGCCCGATGCGGGATGGACCGGCCAGGCCGCCTACGAAAGCGTTTTCGGGCAGGTGCCGCGGATCGTTGCCGCATCGATCTGCGCCTTCTGGGCGGGTGAATTCGCCAACAGCTTCGTTCTCGCCAAGATGAAGATCTGGACGGAGGGCAGGCACCTGTGGACGCGCACTATCGGCAGCACGGTGGTGGGGCAGGGGGTGGACAGCCTGATCTTCTACCCGCTGGCCTTTTTCGGCGCGCCGGACTGGCCGGTACATGCCATGTTGCTGGTGATGCTGAGCCAGTTCGTGCTCAAGGTGTCATGGGAGGTGCTGCTGACCCCGTTCACCTATGCCGTGGTCGGTTTCCTGAAACGGCGCGAGGGCGTGGACGTCTATGACCGTCACACCAATTTCACGCCGTTCCGGGCCAAGGTCTGATCCCGCCGCCGCCGCCCCGGGTGGATGGCGGAGGCGGGCTCAGTTCAGGCGATCAGTTCGAGCGCCACGGCCGTTGCTTCTCCGCCACCAATGCAGAGCGCCGCAACGCCCTTTGTCCCGCCGCGATTCTGAAGCGCGGCGACCAGCGTGGCGATGATGCGCGCGCCGGATGCGCCGATCGGATGGCCCAGCGCCGTGGCACCGCCGTTCACGTTCACCTTGGCATGATCCAGCCCCAAATCCCGCATCGCGATCATCGAGACGCAGGCGAACGCTTCGTTGACCTCGAACAGATCAACATCGGCGGCGTTCCAGCCCGCCTTGTTCAGCGCCTTCCTGATCGCGTTTACCGGTGCGGTGGTGAACTTCGCCGGCTCATGGGCATGCGCGGCGGTGGCGACGATTCGCGCGACCGGCTTCAGTCCCTTGTCCGCTGCCACGCTCTCGCGCGTCAGCACCAGCGCGGCCGCGCCGTCCGAGATCGATGACGCGTTGGCCGCGGTTATGGTGCCGTCCTTGGCGAACGCTGGCTTCAGGTTCGGAATCTTCGAGGCATCGCCCTTCAGCGGCTGCTCGTCCTTGTCGACCGTCTCTACGCCCTTGCGCCCTTTCACCTCGACCGCGACGATCTCGCGATCGAACGCGCCCGACGTCTGCGCCGACTGCGCCCGGGTGAGCGAGGCGACGGCATAATCGTCCTGCGCGGCGCGGGTGAACTGATATTCGCCGGCCGTGGCCTCCGCAAATACGCCCATTGCCTTGCCCGGCTCATAGGCGTCTTCGAGACCGTCGAGGAACATGTGATCCATCACGCGATCGTGGCCCAAGCGCGCGCCGGAGCGGTGCTTCTGGAGCAGATACGGCGCATTGGTCATGCTCTCCATGCCGCCCGTCACGATCATATCGACAGTGCCGGCCGCGAGCGCCTCCGCGCCCATGATCGTGGCCTGCATACCGGACCCACACATCTTGTTGACGGTAGTGGCCTCCACCGATTGCGGCAGGCCGGCCTTGAGCGCTGCCTGACGTGCCGGCGCCTGGCCAAGGCCTGCGGGAAGCACACAGCCCATGTAGATGCGTTCTATATCGCCGCCGGATACGCCAGCGCGCTCGACCGCTGCCTTCACCGCGGTAGCGCCCAGTTCGGTCGCGGACGCGCCGGCAAGACTGCCCTGGAACGAGCCCATCGGAGTGCGGGCATAGGAAAGGATTACGACGGGATCGGTGGCCATCTTTGCAGTGCTCCGTTGAGTTGAGCGCGATCTAGGCCGCGACGGCGCACTTTTCAAACTATAGGGTGTAGCGATGTCGTCCCTTATCCCGCTGCCTGACTGGGCGTTTCCGATCTGGCTCGGAATGGCTGGCGCGATTGCCGGCAGTTTTCTCGCGACGATCGTGATCCGGTGGCCGCAGGGGCGTCGTGTCACTTCGGGGCGGTCGGCGTGCGATTGCTGCGGGAAAACGCTTCGAGCAGGTGCGCTTGTTCCGCTCATAAGCGCGTTGGCGCTGGGCGGCAGATGCCATGATTGCGGGGCCAGGATCGACGCGCGGCATTGGCAGATCGAGCTTGGCTGCGCGGCGATCGGTGCGCTTTCCGGCTATGTCGCGCCCGGCATGGCCGGGGCCGCGGGCGCGATGTTCGGGTGGCTGCTGCTGACGCTTGCCGCACTGGATGCGGCCAATCTTTGGCTCCCCGACGCGTTGACGCTCCCGCTGGCGGCAGTGGGGCTTTGCGCCGGCGCGTCAGGCGTCGCGCCCGGGCTGGAGGATCGGGTGATCGGCGGGATCGTCGGGTTCGGCAGCCTCTGGGTGATCGCGAGGGCGTATCGACTCATCCGCAAGCGGGAAGGGCTGGGCGGCGGCGATGCCAAGCTTTTCGGCGCGATCGGGTTGTGGCTCGGCTGGAGGCTTCTGCCCGCGATCTTGCTGTTCGCCGCGATGATCGGGCTGGGGCTGGCGCTGTTCGATTACGCGCGTGGGCACGTCATCGCCGCCGATACGAAAGTGCCGTTCGGCGCGTTTCTCGCAATCGCGGCTTATCCAGCGTGGTTGATGATGATAAGCTTGGGCGCATGATCGCGCTCTCTCTCGCGCTTCTCGCCGCGCCGCCTGCGCCGATCGACGGTCTGCCGCTTGGCGCTCTCCCACCACAGTCGTTGCCGGCGCAGGGATGCGCTGCCTATCTTTTCACCGGCGGGTCGACGCGTGCGCTTGCCGCGATGGCTGCGGCGGAGCCGGGCCGCATCCGGCTCTCGCTTGACGGCGCGGTCATGGACTATCCGAGGGTCGCGCAGCACGGCGAGGGCAGTGTGCTCGGCTTCGCGCCGGTCAGCGAATATCGGCTGGGCGATGTCAGCGTGACACTCGAGATGACCATCGCGCAGCGCGCGGACCTCACCGATGGCGCGCTCGTCACCGGCGCGACGTTAAGGATCGACCGTAGCGAGAAGGATGGTATCGTGGTGCCGCTGGGCGGCCTGATCGGCTGCGCTAAAAAATAGCAGGAGGGGTAAGGATGCAGGACATACTTGCGACGCAACGTGCGAGCTTCATGGCGGCGCTGCCCGAGCCGCTGTCGTTGCGCAAGGATCGGCTGAAGCGCGCGATCGCCATGATCCGGGATCATGCCGCGCGTTTCTGCGACGCGCTTTCCGAGGACTTCGGGCACCGCAGCCCCGACCAGACGATGGTGACGGACATCGCCGGATCGATCGGGCCGCTCAGGCACGCGATCAAGCATCTCGATCGCTGGGCGCGTCGCGATCGCCGCCCTTTGCAATTTCCGCTCGGGCTGCTCGGCGCGCGCGCTTGGGTGGAATATCAGCCTAAAGGGGTGATCGGCGTTATCGCGCCCTGGAATTTCCCGGTGAACCTGGTGATGGCGCCGCTCGCGGGCGTGTTCGCGGCGGGCAATCGCGCGATGGTGAAGACGAGCGAATATACGCCAGCCACCGCCGCGCTGTTCGAGGAGATCGTCGGCGAATATTTTGATCGTACCGAACTCGCGTTCATCTCGGGCGGGCCGGATGTGGGAAAGGCGTTCGCCGAGCTGCCGTTCGATCATCTGCTGTTCACGGGGGCTACCGGGATCGGAAAGCATATCCTTCATGCGGCAGCAGACAATCTGACGCCGGTGACGCTCGAACTGGGCGGAAAATCGCCTGTGATCGTGGGAAAGGGCGCCGATCTGGCACAGGTCGGGCAGCGCGTGGCGCTGGGCAAGATGCTCAACGCCGGGCAGATCTGCCTGGCGCCCGATTACGTGCTGGTTCCGTCAGAACGTGAAGCCGACCTGGTCGACAGCCTGAAAAGCGCCGCGAGTGCGATGTATCCAACGCTGCTGAGCAACCCGGATTACACCAGCATCGTCAACGACCGGCATTATCAGCGGCTCAACGCCTGGATCGACGACGCACGGGCGAAGGGCGCGACCGTGGACGTCGTAAATCCGGCGGGCGAGGATTTCTCCAGCACCAATTCGCGTAAGATGCCGTTGCATATCGTCCGCGACGTGACCGATGACATGACGCTCATGCAGGAAGAGATTTTCGGCCCGATCCTGCCGGTGCGCCGTTATGACGGGATTGAAAGCGCAATCGGCGAAGTGAACCGTCGCGATCGGCCGCTCGGCCTCTACTATTTCGGTCCG
The DNA here is from genome assembly GCF_048565505.1 of Sphingomonas sp. TX0543. Lineage (NCBI taxonomy): Bacteria > Pseudomonadati > Pseudomonadota > Alphaproteobacteria > Sphingomonadales > Sphingomonadaceae > Sphingomonas > Sphingomonas sp. TX0543. The sequence continues at coordinate 2,560,609 of NZ_JBLZUS010000002.1, read as the reverse complement.
AACGCGGACGAGCGCCGCCGCGTGCTCGATCGCACGATTTCAGGCGGCGTAACTCTGGATGATGTGGTGTTTCACGTGTCGATGGAGGATCTGCCGTTCGGCGGTGTGGGCCCGTCAGGGATGGGCGCCTATCACGGGCGCGATGGCTTCATCACGTTCAGCCACGGCAAGAGCGTGTTCAAACAGGCGCGACTCGATGTGGCGAAGCTCGCGGGGCTTAAACCCCCATATGGCGCCACGACGCGAAAGACGGTGGCGCGGCAGATAGGCTGACATGAAAAGGGCGCCCGCAGGGGGCGCCCGATCTTGGGCTTCAGTGCGCCAGGGATATCTCCTCTTTCACGCGCAATTTCTGTTTCTTGAGATCCGCAACCAGAAATGTGTCGGGCATCGGACGATGCTCTTCCTCGGCAATGCGCCGGTCCAGCACCGCATGTTTGGCCTCAAGAGCCGAAAGATGCGCGGTCTGCATGACAGGAACCTCCTTGGTCAGGTTAACGGGACTTGGAAGTAAATCATCGAATCGATGAAAAGTCGCCATCGAAATCGCTGGTTTCGACCGACGACTGCGAGGCCGGGATATTACGCGGGCGATACGATAAATTGTCATCCATGGCCGCGCCGGTTCTGCTACGGTCCTTTGCGGAGGGCGCTCGGGTGGACGACAGCGAAATAGCGACACGGTTGAACACGTTGCGAATGGAGCACCGCGATCTCGACGCTGCGATCGTCGCGCTGGGCAGTTCCGGTACGGTGGATCAGTTGCAGATGGCGCGGCTCAAGAAGCGGAAATTGCGGCTGCGCGATGAAATCGCCTCGCTCGAGGATCAATTGATCCCGGACATCATCGCCTGAAACGGCGGGGTCTTTTTTTGGGACGTGATCGCTAGGGGTGTACGCGTTGCCACATGGCGGAGCGCTGCGAAATCTGCCACGGTTTCTTATGTTCGCGGGGCAATATGATTCGGCGGTTCACCGCCGGCTGATCGATGGTCTTTACACCGAAGCGATGCTGCTTGCCGACGAGGCACGCAGCTATTTCGACGAGGGCGGCCGCGTCGAGCGCGAGACCCTGCCGCCGATGATGCGCGTCAGTTTCTCCTGCGAATCGCTGAAGGTTACGACGCGGCTGATGCATGTCATCGCCTGGCTGTTGACGCAGCGCGCCGTGCAGCAGGGCGAGCTTGCGCCGCGCGATGCGCTCGATCCGTCGCGGCGTCTTGGCCAGGCGCCGGAAACCGATGCCGGGTTGCTGCGCGACCTGCCGGAACAGGCGCGGCAGATGATCGCGTCGAGCATCGAATTGCATCGCCGCGTTTCACGCCTCGATGCCGCGCAGCTTGTTGGCCTGCCGGACGAAAGCCCCGCCCGCCGCATGCTCGATCGCTTGTCCCTGGCGTTCTGACGCGCTTTCATTTGCGCACGTCCGTTCGCGGGCGGGCGTGCGCGCTGGGCTGTCTATCCAGGTGCCGGTGCTATCGCGTGCGAAATTAGCGCGAGCGGACAGCGAATATGCAAGCGGCGATGATAATAAACGCCGCCGCCAGCCTGAACGTGGAAGCACCGGGCGACGACAGCCAGAGCCGAACGCTGAATATAAAAAGAAGGGGCGGCTGGAATCGGGCGCGCCCCTTGGCCGGTGCTCAGGCTGGCGACAGCGCCAGCCGTTGGCGGGCGGCGCGATATTCCCGTTCCAGCCGGTCGATCCGATCGGCGACTGGCTCGATCTCGCTCACCGCGCCGATGCCCTGGCCCGAGCCCCAGATGTCGCGCCACGCCTTCGCCTTGGGCTGGTTATCCTGCCCGAAGTTCATGGTTGAATAATCGCCCTCGGGCAGATTGTCCGGATCGAGCCCCGCCGCGACGATCGAGCCACGCAGGTAGTTTCCGTGCACGCCGGTGAAGAGGTTTGAATAAACGATGTCGCTGGCGCGCCCCTCGACGATGCCATGCTTGTATCGCTCATCGGCGTTGGCCTCGACCGTCGCGATGAAGGGCGAGCCGATATAGGCGAAGTCCGCGCCCATCGCCTGTGCCGCGAGCACCGCGTCGCCGGTGCCGATCGATCCGGACAAGGCGACAGGCCCGTCGAACCACTGGCGGATCTCGCTGACGATCGCGAACGGGGAGAGGCGCCCCGCATGGCCCCCGGCACCGGCTGCGACCGGGATCAGCCCGTCTGCGCCTTTCTCGATCGCCTTGTGGGCGAAACGATCGTCGATCACGTCGTGAAAGACGATGCCGCCCCAGTTGTGGACGGCCTGGTTGAGTTCCTCTCGCGCGCCGAGCGACGTAATCGTGATCGGCACCTGCCACTTTTCGCAGGTAGCCAGATCCGCCTCGAGCCGGTCGTTCGATTTATGGACGATCTGATTGACAGCGAACGGCGCGGCGGGGCGATCCGGATGAGCGCGGTTATGCGCAGCCAGTTCCTCGGTGATCCGGTGCAGCCATTCGTCGAGCAATCCCTGCGGTCGCGCATTCAGCGCCGGAAAGGACCCGACTATTCCCGCCTTGCATTGCGCGATCACCAGATCGGGGCCGGAAATGATAAACAGCGGGGAGCCGATGATCGGAAGCCGCAAGCGGGAAAGGATGGCTGGCGTTGACATAACCTGCGTTATGTCAACGCCGTTACCATCTGTCTACTGGCTCGCGGCGACTTATTCGGCATCGATCCGCTTGAGATCGCTCGCTGCTTCGCGCGCCTTGCCGACATAGCTTTGCGCGGACACCTTGAGGAAGGCGATCGCGTTATCATCCAGTGCCCGCACGGCTCTCGCGGGTGATCCGACGATCAGGCTGCCGGGCTCGAAAGTCTTGCCCTCGGTTACGAGCGCACCCGCGCCGACAACGCAATCCTCCGGGATCACGGCATGATTGAGCACGATCGCGCCCATTCCGATCAGCGCCCGGTCCCCAACGGTGCAGCCGTGCAGAATCGCGTGATGGCCGACGGTGCAATCCTCGCCCACCGTGCACGGCGCGCCGGGATCGGAATGGAGCATCGCACCATCCTGGATATTGCTGCGCGCGCCTACCGCGATCGTGGTGTTGTCCGCGCGAATCACCGCGCCGAACCAGACGTTCGTTTCCTCACCCAGCGTGACGTCCCCGATCAGGTCGGCGCTTGGCGCTATCCAGGCTGATGCGTGGCAATCGGGCCGTTTTCCGCGAAATTCGTATAGCGGCATCGTCGTTCCTCCTGTGTCACGCCGGGACAGTGCCGCGTTAACGCTTTTTGCGCATGGCCGAAATCGTAAACGACGCGTTAACCCCACGCTATGAAACGACAACTCGTCCTCACCAACGAAGCCGCGCGACACCCATTTCGTCGCTCGCTGCCGCCCGTGCCCGCGCTGCCCGCGCGGCGCGACGACGATCAGGATCTGAAGCTGTTCGTACTGAGCTTCACGGCTTTCTTCATCTGCTTCTGGACTTTCCTGCTATAGGTTCGTCGCGCCGGAAAGGCCGGCGTGACGATACAGGAGGGGGCGATGGAACAGACGCTCGCCGCATGGCGACCATATATGTTGAGCATCCTGAGGATCATGGCGGCGCTGCTGTTCATGGAACACGGGTTGATGAAGCTTTTTGCCTTCCCGCTGGCACAGCCCGGTGCGCCGAGCCCGCTGCCCACGATCCTGATCGTCGCCGCCGTCATCGAGATCATCGGCGGCGTGCTTATCGCTGTGGGGTTCTTCACCCGGCTCGCCGCCTTTATCTGCGCCGGTCAGATGGCGTTCGCCTATTTCGGTGCGCATGCGCCGAAGGGGTTCTGGCCCGGCGGCAATGGCGGAGATGCGGCGATCCTGTTCTGCTTCGTTTTCCTCTATCTGGTCTTTGCAGGTCCGGGTAGCTGGAGCCTGGACGCGATGTCTCGCGCGCGCGGCCGCTAGGGTATGGCGCTGACGCGCGGGCGATAGGTGATCGTCGCCTTGCCAAAGGCCTGCACCGGCATGAACAGCCCCGGGCCGGTGGGCAAGACCCGCCCATGCGTCACGTCGCCGATGTCGGCCCGCAGGATGAAATCGCCCTGCCGGCGCTCGGCGATCGCAGTGCGGGCGGAGCGCAGCACCTTGGCGTAATCCTTCGCGAAATTCTGTGTCAGCGACTGTCGGATCACCTCCGTCACAGCCGGCGTCTCGAAAAGCTGTATGAGCAGGTTGACGGTATCGCGGTCGGTATTTGCGGCAAAGCGCAGGTCACGGATTTCGACTTCTTCGGAGTTGGCGGCGTTATAGGGCATCCCGGTCAGCCACACGCGGCCGTGCGTCGCGTCGATGAAGCCGCTTTTCAGCTTCGCCTTCACCGTTATCCCCACCGCGAGCCGGTTTCCCTCGGTCGCGTAGATCGTGATATCGCTGAATTTGGCGTCGACCGGCCCGGCTTTCGGGATGACGATCCCGCGCGCGGCGAGCTTTGCCAGCGCCCGCGCCAGCACGGGCTCAAGCTGCGCGTAATCCGCAAGCACCGGCACCTGGAACGCCAGGTGAGGCGGATTCGCCTGGCGGACGAGATTGGGGAGCGGCGTGGGCGTCGGATCCTTCGGGCGATTGCCCACGAAGGTCTGCGTCAGCGCCTGCGCGGCGACGGTCAGTTCCAATACCCGCCCGCGTACCTGATAGCCGCTGTAGCCGATCCGCGTCGGCACGATGCGCAGCCATACCGGCGGGTTTTCCCGGTTCAGCTGCAGCGACGTGAAGGAGTTTCGCCACGCCTGCGCCGCGTCGTCGCGCAGGTTCAGCGTGCGGAGCTGCTTTGGCAGATCGCGCTCCAGCTTGGCGACGACCTCGGCGAGTTTGGCGTCGGCCTTGTCGACGAACGTGATGCGTTTGCCGAGCAGGTTCACGCCCGGCGGCGTCGTCCAGTCATAATTGATCGAGACCTTCGCGGTCGGCGTCCAGTCGGGCCGGATGTCGAGGCGGACATTGCCGCGCACGGTGGCGGCGCCGGTCGCGGTTTCGCGGCGGATGATCCCGCCGACATTTTCCGCGCTGATCGTCGCCGATACGGGGAGGGTCAGCCGCAGGTTCTGGCCGCTGCCGCCCAGCGTGATGCGCCCGCGCCGCACCGTGCCGACGATCCGGCAGCCAAGATCGGGCGTGACCTTCACGCGTTTGCCGAGCACCTTCAGCCGCTGCGCCGGCACGCAACGCTCCTCGACGCGGTCGATCGACCACAGGGTTTGCGGCACCTCGCGGTTCAGCGAACGCTCGAGATCGCTCAGCTGCGCGCTGATCGGCACGACGATGCTGGATGGCGCCTCCGGCAACTGCACGGGGGTTTCGAGGCGGGGGGGAGGCGGCACCGGCGCCTTGCGGTGACAGCCGGCAAGCGAGACTGCGGCCAGCAAGGCCGGCAATAGCGGAAGGCGCCGATCGATACGAACATGCATGCGGGGCCGAACCTGCCGCAACTAGCGTCCGCCGTCGATAGCGGGCCGAGAATTTCCCGCGCGTCGCCCGATGAGGCCGTCAGTCGATCACTATGAGGGAATTTAGCGATTGGACAGTCTGTCAGACGCGCGCAATCATCCGCTGCCAGATTGAGAAATCAAAACGCAGGAGCGGAAAAGCCATGAACGCAGAAGCACAATGTCCGATGAACGGCGGAAAGCTTGAGGGCGAAGCCGTCCTGTTCGAGATGACCAACCGGCTGTGGTGGCCGAACATGCTCGATCTTTCCGTTCTCCATCAGAACCCGCCAGCGGGCGATCCGATGGGCGAGGATTTCGACTATGCTGCGGAGTTCAGGTCGCTCGATCTGGCGGCGGTGAAGCGCGATATCTTTGCGCTGATGACCGAATCGCAGGATTGGTGGCCGGCGGATTTCGGTCATTACGGCCCGCTGTTCATTCGCATGGCCTGGCACAGTGCCGGCACTTACCGGATCGGTGACGGGCGTGGCGGCGGCGGGCATGGCACGCAGCGCTTCGCCCCGCTCAACAGCTGGCCGGATAACGCCAATCTGGATAAGGCGCGGCTGCTGCTGTGGCCGGTGAAGCAGAAATACGGTCGCAAGCTGTCGTGGGGCGATCTGCTGATTCTCGCCGGAAATTGCGCGCTCGAATCAATGGGTTTCGAGACTGCCGGCTTCGGCGGTGGCCGGGTCGATATCTGGGAGCCGGAAGCCGATGTACGCTGGGGCCCGGAGCGCGAATGGCTCGCCACCAGCGACAAATCGAACGGCCGCTATTCGGGCGAACGCAACCTCGCCAATCCGCTTGCGGCGGTGCAGATGGGCCTGATCTACGTGAATCCGGAAGGCCCGGACGGCAATCCCGATCCGGTCGCGGCGGCGCACGACATCCGCGAAACCTTCGCCCGGATGGCGATGAACGATGAGGAGACGGTGGCGCTGATCGCGGGCGGCCATACCTTCGGCAAGACGCATGGCGCGGCGGTGCCCGATCAATATGTCGGGCCGGAGCCGGCGGGCGCGGGAATCGAGTTGCAGGGGCTGGGCTGGGCCAACAGCTATGGTTCCGGCAACGCCGGCGATACGATCACCAGCGGGCTCGAGGTCACCTGGACGGACACGCCCACCCAATGGGGCAATGGCTTTTTCAGGAACCTGTTCGAGCACGAATGGGAGCTGACGAAAAGCCCCGCCGGCGCGCACCAATGGGTAGCGAAGGATTCGACCGAAACCGTGCCGGATGCGCACGATCCATCGAAGAAGCATCGCCCGACGATGTTGACGACCGATCTCTCGCTGCGCTTCGATCCCGAATACGGCCGGATTTCTCGCCATTTTCATGAGAATCCCGATGCCTTCGCGAAAGCGTTCGCCGAAGCCTGGTACAAGCTGACCCATCGCGACATGGGGCCGCACAATCTGCTGCTCGGGGCCGAAGTTCCGGCGGAGCCGCGCATCTGGCAGGATCCCGTGCCGGCGGCCGATCATCCGCTGATCGATGCGGCCGACGCGGCGGCGCTCAAGGAGAAAATCCTGGCGTCCGGGCTGTCGATCTCCCGACTGGTCAAGACGGCATGGGCGTCCGCATCCACGTTCCGCGGTTCGGACAAGCGCGGCGGCGCGAATGGCGCGCGTATCCGGCTTGCGCCGCAGAAGGACTGGCCGGTCAACGAGCCGGCCGAACTTGCCGGCGCGCTTACGAAGCTTGAGGCGATCCAGCGCGATTTCAACGCCGGCGGCAAGAAGGTTTCGCTTGCCGATCTGATCGTGCTGGGCGGCAATGCGGCAGTCGAGGCGGCGGCGAAGAAGGCGGGGCATGACGTGACCGTGCCGTTCACCCCGGGCCGCACCGATGCCACCGCCGAGCAGACCGATGCTCATTCCTTCGAGCCACTGGAGCCGACGATCGACGGTTTCCGTAATTATGTGGGCGGGGAAAGCTCCATGTCGGCGGAGGAGTTGCTGGTCGATCGCGCGCATCTGCTCACGCTTTCCGCGCCCGAAATGACGGTGCTTGTCGGCGGCCTGCGCGTGCTGGGCGCGAACCATGGCGATTCCGATCTCGGCGTGTTCACCGATCGCCGTGAAACGCTCACCAACGATTTCTTCGTCAACCTGCTGAAAGGCGCGACTACCTTGAAATGGGAGGCCGCCGGCGATGGCACGTTCGTCGGGCGTGATCGTGTGTCGGGCGAAAAGAAGGCGGCGGGCACGCGGGTCGATCTGATCTTCGGCTCGAACGCGCAGCTTCGCGCGCTCGCGGAGGCCTATGCCACCGACGATGCGGGCAAGAAGTTCGTCGATGCGTTCGTGAAGGCGTGGGCGAAGGTGATGAACCTCGACCGGTTCGATATCGCCTGAGCGGCCGGGCGGCAGGTGCTTCACGCGCCTGCCGCCGGTTGCCGAGCGGGGCGGCACGGCCTATCTCGCTGCTATGGCAAGCATCGCATCCGATATCGCGCTCACTCCGTCTGCGGCCGCGCGCGTCGCGGCTATCGCGGCTAAACAGGGAAAGCCTGCGATCCTGCGGCTTTCGGTGGAGGGGGGCGGGTGTTCCGGTTTCCAGTATCGCTTCGGGTTTGCCGACGCGCCGGAAGATGGTGATGCGATCGCGGAAACCGATGGCGTAAGGCTGGTGGTGGATGACGTCAGCCTCGATCTCGTGCGCGGCGCGTCGGTCGATTATGTCGAGTCGCTGGGCGGCGCGGCGTTCAAGGTCGAGAACCCGAACGCCGCCTCCGGTTGCGGTTGCGGCACCAGCTTCTCGGTCTGATCGCGCGTGAAGATCGTCACCTATAATGTGAACGGCATCAAGGCGCGCCTGCCGCGCCTGATCGAATATCTCAGCGAGCAGAAGCCCGATGTCGTCTGCCTTCAGGAACTGAAATCGAGCGACGAAACCTTTCCCGAGGCCGATATCCGCGCGGCCGGCTATGGCGCGCTTTGGCATGGGCAGAAGGGGTTCAATGGCGTTGCGGTGCTTGCGCGCGGCGCCGATCCGGTCGAGCGCCAGCGCGGGCTGGCGGGTGAGCCGGAGGACGAGCACAGCCGCTATCTGGAATGTGAGGTTGGCGGGCTGGTCGTCGCGTCGATCTATCTCCCCAATGGCAATCCGCGGCCGGGGCCGAAATTCGATTACAAGCTGCGGTGGATGGAGCGGCTGGCGACGCGCGCGCGGGCGCTGCTGGCGGAGGAGATGCCGGCGGTGCTGGCGGGCGATTACAACGTGATCCCCAATGACGACGACGTGTTCTCGGTGCGTGCCATGGCCAGCGATGCGCTGATGCAGCCGGAAAGCCGCTCGGCCTATCGCGCGCTCCTCGCGCAGGGGTGGACGGATGCGGTTCGCACGCGTCATCCGAGGGGCGGCATCTGGACGTTCTGGGATTATCAGGCCGGCGCGTGGCGGCAGGATCATGGCTTCCGCATCGATCACCTGCTGCTCAGCCCTGCAGTCGCCGATCGGCTGGTCGATGCGGGCGTCGACCGCTATTACCGCGGCTACGAAAAAGCCAGCGATCACGCGCCGACCTGGGTGCAGATCAGTTAGCGCCCGTTAGTCACAGGCTAGGTGCAGCTTTTGTGCAAGCCATGCCGATATGAAACACATAACCACGATCGCCAGCAGAAGATCGTTCGCGGTCACGCCCAGCGCAGTCAGCATCGCGACTAATACAGAGCCAATCGTCATCGCTCCTGCGTTGACGACGTTATTTGCAGCCACGGTGCGAGCGGTCTGATCCTTGGGCACTGTGGTGGTAAGGAAAGCGTATAGCGGCACGACGAACATGCCGCCGAAGACGGCTACGCCTACGAGAGATAATAGCACGAACGCCGCGCCCGGATGATGGATGAAATCCGCGACGCCATAGAGCGTGCCCGCGGGCGCCGGCTGCCAGCCGCGCAGCGAGAACCAGAAAGCGAGCACCGCGCCCGCCATCGCGATCACCGAAGCGGGAGAGTATTTCGCGGAGATATGGCCGCGCAGCATCAGATTGATGACGACCGATCCGATCGCGACGCCGATCGAGAAGATCCCCAGCACCAGGCTGGCGACGCTGGCATTCGACGTCAGCAGGTTCTTCACCAGCGGCGGGAAGATCACCACCAGCACCGACCCGATCGTCCAGAAGAAGCTGATCGCGCAGATCGCCAGGAACAGGCGCGGGATATGCATTGTCCCGCCGATCAGCCGCCACGAGGCGCGGAACGGATTGTAATCGATCGTCAGCGGCGGCCCGAGCCGGGGCGCGGGCGGCACCTGCCGCGCGGTGAGATACCCAGCCAGCGCGACCGCGAAGGTCAACACTGCCACCAGCACCACCGAATGATAGATGAACCCGGCGAGCACGGTGCCCATCAGGATCGAGAGATAGGTGCCCGCCTCGACAAGGCCGGTGCCGCCGAGCACGTCATCCTCCGAAAGATGCTGCGGCAGGATCGCGTATTTGATCGGGCCGAAGAAGGTGGAATGGACGCCAAGCCCCGTCACCGCCGTGAGCATCAATATCACCGGCAGCGTGGGGATGCCCGCACGCGCGAGCAGCAGCCCCGCGCTGCCCACCGCCATGATGCCGAATTCCGCGACCTTCACATAACGGATGATCCGCGCCTTGTCCGTCGTGTCGGCGATCTGCCCCGCGAGCGCGGACAGCAGGAAGAACGGGATGATGAACAGCGCGGCGGCGAGCGCATTGAAGAAGCTTTCCTGGCGCGGATCGGCGAAAATCTCATAGGTGGCGAACAACACCATCGCCGTTTTGAACAGGTTGTCGTTGAACGCCCCCAGGAACTGCGTGGAGAAAAGCGGCAGGAAACGTCGACGCTTCAGAAGCCCGAGGGCATTGATCATAACGCTTGATAAGCCCCGCTGTGGCTGGATTACGAGCGGGGCATAGCCCAGCGTGGGGACCGACGCCAACCGCTAAACATGCCTGTGGGATTGATATGACGCGCGCGTGACGCCGCTGGCCGTTGCGATGCCGCGCCGCCGGGCCTAAATCCCGTCGCGATGCTGACCGTGCCGAATCTGCTCACCCTTTCGCGGATCGTCGCGGTGCCATTGCTCGTCGCGTGCCTGTGGTGGCCGGCGTGGACGGCGGGCTACTGGCTGGCCTTCGGGCTTTATTGCCTGATGGGCATCACCGATTATTTCGACGGCTATCTCGCGCGCGCGCAGGGCGCGGTTTCGCGGCTGGGCATCTTCCTCGATCCGATCGCGGACAAGATCATGGTGGCCGCGGTGATCGTGATGCTGGTCGCGACGCGCGATATCTTCGGCATTCACGTGATCGCCGCCAGCATCATCCTGCTGCGCGAGATCGCCGTATCGGGCCTGCGCGAATTTCTGGCGCAGCTTCAGGTTTCCGTGCCCGTCTCGCGGCTGGCGAAATGGAAGACGGCGCTGCAACTGGTGGCGCTGGGCGCGCTGATCCTTGCCGGGGCGCTTCCCGGCGAAGCATGGGTGAAACTGGTCGGCCTCATCGCATTGTGGGGCGCGGCGGCGCTGACGATCGTGACGGGCTGGGATTACCTGCGCGTCGGCCTGAAGCACATGGATTGATGCGCGTCCTGTATTTCGCCTGGATCCGCGAGCAGATCGGCGTGGGCGAAGAGCTGATCGATCCGCCCGCCGGCGTGGAGACGGTTGCCGCGCTGGTCGAGTGGCTGGCGCATCGCAGCCCCGGGCATGCCGCCGCCTTTTCCGATCGCGGCAAGCTGCGGGCGGCGGTCGATCAGGCATTCGTGCCGTTCGAGGCGGGCATCGCGGGCGCGCGCGAGATCGCGCTGTTTCCCCCGGTGACGGGCGGATGATCCACGTCCGCGTTTCGCCCGTGCCGATCGATCTTGCCGCCGAGCACGAGCGCGTCGAGCAGGGCGGGGCGGTCGCGACCTTCACCGGGGTGGTCCGCGCGGATGATGGCGTCGAGGAACTGATGCTCGAACATTATCCCGGCGCCACCGAGGCGGCGCTGACGCGGCTCGCGGAGGAAGCGGTCGCGCGCTGGAGCCTCGCCGCGGCGTCGATCGTCCACCGCGTCGGCCCGATGCGGCCCGGGGAGCGGATCGTGTTCGTCGGCACCTGCGCGCCGCATCGCGGCGCCGCGCTGGAGGCATGCGCCTTCCTGATCGATCGGCTGAAAACCGATGCGCCGTTCTGGAAGCGCGAGCGGCGCGGGGAAAGCGCCCGCTGGGTGGAGCAGCGCGAGGGCGACACGAACGCGGCGGACAGATGGCGCCGCCCCTGATCGGCTGACAGCGCCGGTCAGCGATGCTCCGCCAGCACCTCGGCCAGCAGCAGGAAATCGCGTTCGCGCGGCGAGGCGCGGCGCCAGGCGAGCGCAATCGTCCGCACCGGATGATCGCCGGCCAGCGGCCGGGCGCGAATGCTGGTATGATCGAGGATACCGGCTTTCAGCGCCATCTCCGGCAGCATCGTCACGCCGAGATTATTGTCCACCATCTGCACGATCGTGTGCAGCGAGGTGCCCAGCATCTGCGCCTCCGCGCGCAATTCCGGGCGATTGCATGCGGCAAGGGCGTGTTCCTTCAGGCAGTGGCCGTCTTCGAGCAGCAGCAGCCGCGTCTCGTCGATATCGCGGGCGGCGATCGGCGTGGCGAGGCCGGGCAACTCGCCATCGGGGAAGGCGAGGAACAGCCGATCGTCGAACAGCGCCTGCGTCGCCACGTCGCCGCAGGCATAGGGCAGCGCGAGCAGCACGCAATCCGCCCGCCCGTTGTGCAGCGATTCGCACGCGGCGGCGCTCGGCTCCTCCCGCAGGAACAGCTTGAGATCGGGATAGTCCGCGCGCAGCCGGGGCAGGATATGGGGCAAAAGGAACGGGGCGATCGTGGGGATCACGCTCATCCGCATCTCGCCCGATAGCGGCCGTCCAGCAGCGCGCGCCATGTCGCCCAGTTCCTCCGCCTCGCGCAGCACCGTGCGCGCCTTGGTGGCGATCCGCTCGCCAAGCGGCGTGAAGCGCACCACGCGGCGCGTACGCTCCACCAGCGTCACCCCGATCAGCGCCTCAAGCTCGCGAAGGCCCGCCGAGAGCGTCGATTGCGTGACGAAGCAACTCTCCGCCGCCCGGCCGAAATGGCCATGATCCTTGAGCGCGATCAGATACTGAAGCTGCTTCAGCGTGGGAAGGTAGGTCTGGGCCACTGATCGCCTCTATCGATTGAGGCGTGCGGAATAGCCTATTGGATCGATCAGGCGAAGGCCTATATCGGTGTCTGCGAGAGAGGCGATCGGATCGCCCGCGTAACAATCAGGATGAGGATGTGCGGAAGGCCCGGATTCCAACCAGAGAGGCCAACACCACATGCTGACCATCGGCGACAAGTTCCCCGCCCTTACCGTTCCCGTCCAGCAGGGCACCGACGCGCTCCCCGCCGGCGAGACGCTGGATCTCACCACCGCCTATCCGGGCAAGTGGAAGGTGCTGTTCTACTGGCCGAAGGATTTCACCTTCGTCTGCCCGACGGAGATCGTCGGCTACGCCCAGCTCAAGGAAGATTTCGCGGATCGTGACGCGGTGCTGATCGGCGCCTCCACCGATACCGCGCACGTGCACCTGGCATGGCGCAAGTCCGACGCCGATCTCGCCGCGGCCGACTTTCCGTGGCTGGCGGATAACGGCGCGAAGCTGGCCGAGGCGCTGGGCATCCTCGACAGGAACGAGCATGTTGCGTTCCGCGCCACCTTCATCGTCGATCCGGACAATGTGATCCAGGCGGTGCAGGTCAACGGGCTGAACGTCGGCCGCAACCCGGCGGAAACGCTGCGCGTCCTCGATGCGCTGCAGACCGACGAGCTGTGCCCGTGCAACTGGAACAAGGGCGACGACGTCCTCAAGATCGCGGCGTAACCGCCGGACTGTCGAAGGGGCGCGGGACCAGTCGCGGTTTCGCGCCCTTTCTCATGCCTTCAGGAGACAGAGCATGGCGCTCAAGGAATTCGCGGGCAGCTTGCCCGATTTCGCCAAGGACATCCGGCTGAACGTCGGCTCGCTGCTCAATGAGACGGTGCTGAACGATCAGCGCAAATACGGCACGCTGCTCGCCTGCGCGCACGGCTCGGGCCACAAGCCGCTGGTCGAGGCGACCGAGGCGGAAGTCGCCGACAAGCTCTCGCCCGAAGCGGCGAACGCGGCGCGCGCGGCGGCGGCGGTGATGGCGATGAACAACGTCTATTATCGCTTCACCCACCTTGCCGGTAACGACGAATATGCGCGGATGCCCGCCAAGCTCCGCATGAACGTGATCGGTGCGAAGGGGATCGACAAGGTCGATTTCGAGCTGTTCAGCCTGGCGGTCAGCGCGATGAACGGCTGCGGGATGTGCATCGACGCGCACGAGCAGGTGTTGAAGAAGGCGGGCGTCACCGCCGAGGCGATCCAGACCGCCGCGCGGATCGCGAGCGTGATGAAGGCCGTGGCGACCGTCCACGCGGTCACCGCCTGATCGGCGCGGGCCGGGCGAGGCGGTTCTCGCCCGGTCAGCCGCGCAGCGCGTGCCACACGCCGTAGCTGCTCGTCAGGGTCAGCACGACGCCGACCAGCACCAGCATCACCCGCGTGGGGATGCGCTTTGCCATCACCGCGCCAAGCGGCGCGGCGGCGATCCCGCCAATCAGCAAACCGAGCGTGGCGGCAGCGAAATCGCGCAGGCCGAGGTGATAGATGAACGTCGCCGACACGGCCGCCGTGAGGAAGAACTCGACCGCGTTCACCGTGCCGACCACGCGGCGCGGCTGCATCCCCTGGACCAGCAGGTTCGACGTGACCACCGGCCCCCATCCACCGCCGCCGGCCGCATCCAGAAAGCCGCCGACCAGCCCGAGCGGCTCCACCAGCTTCGGCCGGGCCGAGATTTCGCGCAGTTTCGCCGCGCGAAACAGCAGATACAGCCCGACAAGCACGAGATAGCCCAGCACGAAAGGCTTCACCACGCCGGCATCGATATTGCTGAGCAGATAGGCGCCGCTCACCCCGCCGATCAGCCCGGGGATGAGCAGGCGCAGGAAAAGCCGCCGATCGATATTGCCGTGCAGGAAATGGCTGATTCCGGAAACAGCGGTGGTGAACACCTCGACGATGTGGATATTGGCCGATGCCCGCGCCGGCGGCATGCCGATCACGGCCACGAGCAGGGTGTTGCAGATAATGCCAAACGCCATGCCGAGCGCGCCATCGACGAGTTGCGCCGCAAAGCCGACGAGAATGAACGGCAGCAGCATATCGGCGCCGGCAAGTGTCAGATCCAAAACCATTTCTCCCGCGAGACGGCGACCCTGAACGCCTGGCCCGTAAAAGGCAAACCCGGCGGATTACGCCTGGTTGCGGCGCAGCGCTGGAAATCATGCGCACAAGCGCCTAAATTCCCGCCATCTAGGGGAAGACACGGCATGGCCCGACTGGCGGCATATCTCGATTCGATCCGGGCGCGCGATCCGGCGCCACATTCGCGGTTCGAGATATTGCTCTATCCCGGCGTCTGGGCGCTGGCATGGCATCGCATCGCGCACCGGCTCTACAAGGCGCGGTTTTTCTTCCTCGCGCGCGTGGTCAATCACCTGTCACGCTTCATGACCGCGATCGACATTCATCCCGGCGCGAAGATCGGGCGCAATTTCTTCATCGATCACGGCTTCGTCGTGATCGGCGAAACGGCGGAGATCGGCGACGATGTGACGATCTACCAATGCGTCACGCTGGGCGGCACCAGCCCGGACAACGGCATCGCCGGCAAGCGCCATCCCACGATCCTCGACGGGGCGATCATCGGATCGGGTGCGCAGGTGCTCGGCCCGATCACCGTCGGCCGACGGGCGCGCGTCGGCGCGAACGCCGTGGTGACCAAGGATGTGTCGGAAGGCGCGGTGATGGTCGGCATCCCCGCCCGCCCCACGATGGTGGAAGGCGGCCAGGCGGAAGCGCCCAAGTTCGTGCCCTATGGCACGCCGTGCAGCGAATTGTTCGATCCGGCGACCCAGAAGGTCGAATCGCTGCGCTGTGAGCTGGAGGCGATGCGTCGCCGCCTCGATGCGCTGATGGACGAGCAGGCCGGCACCGATCGCGCGGCGACCCGCGCCTGATGGGGATCGTCACCCCGTTTCCGATCGCGCCGGGGCAGGGGCGCCCAAGCCAGGTGGGCTTCGAGCGGCAGGAATTGACCCGCATCCTCGATCTTTACGGGCGGATGGTCGCGGCCGGGCACTGGCGCGATTATGCCATCGATCTGGGGCGCGATGCGGCGGTGTTCGCGGCGTTCCGTCGCGCGGCGGAGCGGCCGGAATATCGCATCGAGAAGCGCCCCGCGCTCCGCAACCGGCAAGGAATGTGGGCATTGGTGAACGAAGCCGGCGCCGTGCTGAAGCGCGGGCATGAGCTTGGCCCCGTGCTCGCGCCGATCGAGCGGCGCCTGCTGAAACTGGTCGAGGGATGAGAACGCACCCGCCGCGCCGGCACACAGCCGACGCGGCGGGTGGCGTCAGATGTCAGCCGCCGGCAAGTTTCTTGCCGATCAGCATCGATTGCGCCGCGCCGGAATCCGGCACGATTTCGTCGGTGCGGTCGGTGATCTCGGACCAGTATTTCTGCACGCCTTCGACGGACAGGTCGTCGCCCGTCAGCAACTTGCCCTGCGTCAGCGTGACGTAGCTCGCCTGGAACACGCCCGCGCCCGCGCCGACGATCTGGTTGGTCGGCGCATCCTCGCTGACGAGGAACAGCGCCGCCGGCACCACCTTGTCGGGGGAGAAAGCCTTGAACGCCTCCTCCGGGAACAGATCCTCGGTCATCCGCGTGCCGGCCACCGGCGCGATCGTGTTGACCTTGATGTTGTTCTTCGCGCCTTCGAGATAGAGCGTCTTGGTCAGCCCGGCGAGGCCCAGCTTGGCCGCGCCGTAATTCGCCTGGCCGAAATTGCCGAACAGGCCCGTCGAGGAGGCGGTCATCAGCACACGGCCGTAATTCTGCTCGCGAAACGTTTCCCAGCACGCCTTCGTGGCCATCGCCGATCCGATCAGGTGGACCTTGACGACGAATTCGAAATCCGCCGGCTCCATCTTGGTGAAGGTCTTGTCGCGCAGCACGCCGGCATTGTTGATGAGGATATGGACGCCGCCCCACTTTTCCTTCGCGCGGGCCACCATCTCGGTCATCTGTTCATATTCGGTGACGCTGGCGCCGTTGGCGAT
Source organism: Sphingomonas sp. TX0543 (assembly GCF_048565505.1). Taxonomy (NCBI): domain Bacteria; kingdom Pseudomonadati; phylum Pseudomonadota; class Alphaproteobacteria; order Sphingomonadales; family Sphingomonadaceae; genus Sphingomonas; species Sphingomonas sp. TX0543. The sequence goes on along the minus strand of NZ_JBLZUS010000002.1, from coordinate 2,543,982 downwards.
CGCGGCGCCGCCGGCCGCCTCGATCTCCTCCACCACCTTCTGCGCCGCGTCGGAAGCGCCCGTTCCGGTGCGATCGCCGCCGAGATCGTTCACGACGACCTTCGCGCCGCGACGCGCAAGCTCCAGCGCGTATTCGCGGCCGAGGCCGCCGCCGGCGCCGGTGACGATCGCTACCTTGTCTTCGAAACGGATGGTCATGGAAAAGGCGCTCCTTCGAAACGAATGAAGCGCCTTCCCATACTCATCATTCAAACGGGCGCAACCGCCCGCGCGCGACGACCGCTTACTTTGTGGTCGTGGTCGTGGTCGTGGTGGTCGTCTTCTTCACCGCGGCCGCCTTGCGCGCATGCTTCTTCTTCGCATGGTGCGCCGCGCCGCCCTTGTTCACGTGGCCGTCACCCGAGCCGGCCTGCTGGCACTTGTCGAACTGGCCCTTCTTGCAGATCGGGTAGCTCTCCTGCGGGGCGGGCGGGGGGAATGCCGTCGCGGGATCGGGCGCGGGCTTGAACACGACGTTAGAGCCGGGTGCGGGCGTGCCCTGCATCGCCGGCGTGGCGGGCTGCATGCCGCCCATCGGGGCCGGCGCGGTCGTGCCGGTCTGGGCCGGGGCGTTGGCGTCGGTCTGAGCCGGTGCGGTGGCGGTGGAATCGGCGGGGGCCGGCGCCATCGTGGACTGATCCTGCGCGATGGCGGGGGTGGCGAGCAGCGCTGCGGCTGCCAGAAGGATTGATTTCATGCGGGATTCTCCTGTCAGGAAACGCACTTCGCGTCTTAGATACGCACCCGCCCAACGCGCGAGTGCGAACTTGGCTCCGTCGTTTCGCTAGCGGTTCGACAGCGGATGGAAAATTTATCCGCCGGAGTCCAGCGCATAGCCCGCCGACCGCACCGTGCGGATGATATCCTGCCGCCCGCCTTCGTTGATCGCCTTGCGCAGCCGGCGGATGTGCACGTCGACCGTGCGGCTCTCGATATCGCTGTCATGCCCCCACACGCTGTCGAGCAGCCGTTCGCGCGAGAAGACATGGCCGGGATGCTCGAGGAAATGCTTGAGCAGGCGGAATTCCGTCGGCCCGAGCGGGATCACCTCGCCGCCGCGCCGCACCTTGTGGCCGACCGTATCCATTTCGAGATCGGCATAGCTCAACGCCTCCCCCGCCAGGCCCGGCCGCACGCGCCGCAGCACCGCACCGACGCGCGCCACCAGCTCGCGCGGCGAGAAGGGCTTGGTGACATAATCGTCCGCGCCCGTTTCCAGCCCGCGGACGCGATCCTCCTCCTCGCCGCGCGCGGTGAGCATGATGATCGGCACGTTCTGGGTTTCGGCGGCGCGGCGCAGACGACGGCAAACCTCGATCCCGGAAATGCCCTCGACCATCCAGTCGAGCAGCACGATATCCGGGACCTGCTCCTTCGCCATCAACAGCGCTTCTTCGCCGTCGATCGTATGCGCGACGTCGAAATCCTCGCGCTTGAAATGCCAGATCAACAATTCCGCGAGGCTGGCATCATCCTCGACCAGGAGCATACGGGCGCGGGCCATCAGTTGTTCACCTTCTCTCGATCGGCAAGCCGGGTGCCGGTGGCGGCAAAATAAACCATCTCGGCGACGTTGGTCGCGTGATCGCCGATCCGTTCCAGGTTCTTGGCGACGAACAGCAGATGCGCGACCTGGCTGATCGTCTTGGGATTTTCGACCATGTAGGTGACGAGCGTGCGGAAGATGCTGTCGTAGAAATCGTCGAGCGCATCGTCGCGCGCGCAGATCTCCAGCGCCGCCTCCGCATCGCGCGCGGCGAAGGCGTCGAGCACGTCGTGCACCATGCCGGAGGCCATCTTCGCCATCGCGGGCAGGGTGGAGATCGGCTCGATCCGGCTCCCGCTTTCGATCATCGGGATGCGCTTGGCGATGTTCTTGGCATAATCGCCGATCCGCTCGACCACACCGGCGATCTTGAGCGCGGCGACCACCTCGCGCAGATCGTTCGCCATCGGGGCGCGCAGCGCGATGATCCGCACCGCGGTGCGCTCCACCTCGACCTCCAGCGCATCCAGCGCCTTGTCGCGCTCACGCACCTGACCCGCCAGTGCAAGATCGCCGCGTTGCAGCGCCGCGATCGCATCCGCGATGGCATGTTCCGCCAGGCCGCCCATCTCCCCGATCAGCCCGCGAAGCTGGCCGATATCCTGATCGAAGGCCTTGACGGTATGTTCTTGTCCGGTTGCCATCGCGGTTTCCCTCAGCCGTACCGGCCGGTGATATAGTCTTTGGTGCGCTCTTCACGCGGATTGGTGAAGATGTCCGACGTGTCGCCATATTCGACAAGCTGGCCGAGGTGGAAGAACGCGGTCTTCTGACTGACGCGCGCGGCCTGCTGCATGTTGTGCGTGACGATCACGATCGCGTAGCGCCCGCGCAGCTCGTGGATCAGTTCCTCGATACGCGCGGTGGCGATCGGATCGAGCGCGCTGCACGGCTCGTCCATCAGGATCACCTCCGGCTCGACGGCGATCGCGCGCGCGATGCACAGGCGCTGCTGCTGGCCGCCGGAGAGCACCGTGCCCGAATCGCCCAGCCGGTCCTTGACCTCATGCCACAGGCCGGCGCGGACGAGCGACTCCTCCACGATCCGGTCCAGATCGGATCGGCCCTTGCTCAATCCGTGAATGCGCGGGCCGTAAGCGACGTTCTCGTAGATCGATCTCGGAAACGGGTTCGGCTTCTGGAACACCATGCCGACGCGCGCACGAAGCTGCACCACGTCCATCTCGCGGGCGTAGATATCCTCGCCGTCCAGCCGGATCTCGCCAGTGATGCGCGCGGACGCGACCGTGTCGTTCATCCGGTTCAGCGTGCGCAGAAAGGTCGATTTGCCGCAGCCGGACGGGCCGATGAACGCTGTCACGTCATCCTGCGGCACGTCGATCGAAACATCGTCGATCGCGTTATTGTCGCCATAGGACACGTTGACGTGACGGGCGGTCATCTTCGGCGGCTTATCGTCGCGCATCACCAGCGGGTCTCGAATCTGTTGCGGAGGTAGATGGCGAGGCTGTTCATGGCGAGCAGCAGCACGAGCAGGACGACGATCGCGGCGGAGGTTTTCTCCACGAAGCCGCGGTTCACCTCGTCAGACCACAGGAACACCTGGACGGGCAGCACTGTGGCCGGATCGGTGAGCTTGTCCGGCGGTGCGGCGATGAAGGCGCGCATCCCGATCATCAGCAGCGGCGCCGTTTCCCCCAAGGCACGCGCGGTGCCGATGATCGTGCCGGTCAGGATGCCGGGCAGCGCGAGCGGGAGCACATGGTGGAACACCACCTGCACCGGCGACGCCCCCACGCCGAGCGCCGCATCGCGGATCGACGGCGGCACCGCCTTGATCGCGTTGCGCCCGGCGATGACGATCACCGGCATGGTCATCAGCGCGAGCGTCAGGCCGCCGACGATCGCGGCGGAACGGGGCAGCCCGAACGTGCCGAGGAACACCGCGAGCCCGAGCAGACCGAAGATGATCGAGGGAACCGCCGCGAGATTGTTGATCGAAACCTCGATCAGGTCGGTCCAGCGGTTACGCGGCGCATATTCCTCCAGATAGAGCGCCGCCAGCACGCCGACCGGGAAGGAGAGGACGATGGTGACGAACATCGTCATCAGCGATCCCTTGAGCGCCCCCCAGATGCCGACGCGGGTGGGATCGGTGGAATCGGATGCGGTGAGGAAATCGCGGTTGAATCCGCGCGACAGCTGATCGCCCAGCGCGGCGACGGTCGCTTCCGCGGCGGCGGTGCCGCTGCCCTTGGAGGCGATGTCGATCGCGCTGGCGACCGGCACCTCCAGCGTCGCCCGGCGCGAGAGCAGCGACGGATCGGCCTTCACCGCATCGCGCACGCGAAGCCACGCGCCGTCCGAGAGCAATTCGGCACCGCCAAGCTTCGGCCAGGCGGCATTGGCGGCGGCATCCACCGCGCTTTCGAGGCCCGCGCCGGTGAGCGCGAGATCCGCGCCGCGCCCGCGCAGGCGCGCGGGATCGATCGCCAGGTTGGCGGAGCGCAGATCGAGCGGCAGGGCGATCCGCGTTTCGGTGAACCCGCCGATGCCACGCGTCAGCATCGATCCGAGCAGAAAGACCAGGAACGCCGCCGACACCCCGATCGCCGCAAGCCCCAGCAGCCGGAAACGGCGCTCCGCGCGATAGCGGCGGGCGATGCGGCGCTGCATCGGGGCGCCCGACCAGTCGGTCGGCGCGGCGGGCGGCGCCTTACTCATACGCCTCCCGATAGCGCTTCACGATCACCAGCGCGACGATGTTGAACAGCAGTGTGACGATGAACAACGTCAGCCCGAGCGCGAAGGCGGCCAGCGTCTTGGCGCTGTCGAATTCGGCCTCCCCGGTCAGCAGGTCGACGATCTGCTTGGTCACGGTGGTGGTGCTGGCGAACGGATCGAGCGTGAGGCTGGCGACGCCGGACGCGGCCATCACCACGATCATCGTCTCCCCGATCGCGCGGCTGATCGCGAGCAGCACGCCGCCGACGACACCCGGAAGCGCGGCAGGCAGCAGCACCTGGCGGATCGTTTCGGATGGCGTGGCGCCGAGCGCCAGGCTCGCGTCGCGCATCGACGAGGGGACGGCGGCCAGCGAATCATCGGCGAGCGAGGATACGAACGGGATGATCATCACGCCCATCACCAGCCCCGCGGCGAGCGCGCTTTCGGATGAGGCCGAGGCGATCCCCAGCGATACGCCAAGGTTGCGCACGGCCGGCGCGACGGTGAGCGCGGCGAAATAACCGTAGACGATCGTGGGAACGCCGGCGAGAATCTCCAGCATCGGCTTCACCCAGCGCCGCGTGCCGGGGCGCGCATATTGCGTGAGATAGATCGCGCTCATCAGCCCGAACGGGATCGCGACGATCATCGCGATCACCGCGCCGATGAAGAACGTGCCCCAGAACAGCGGCACCGCGCCCAGCGACGCGCCCGGATCGCGCGGATCGATCACCTGCGGCGACCAGTGCGTGCCGAACAGGAAATCGGTGAGGGGCACGATCGAGAAGAAGCGCGCGCTCTCGATCAGGAGGCTCGCCACGATCCCCGTCGTCGTCAGGATCGCGATCAGCGAGGCGGCGAGCAGCAACCCCATCACCAGCCGCTCCAGCTGCGTCCGCGCCGAAAAGCGCGGCGCGACGCGCAGGAAGGCGACAACGCCGGTGCCGATGGCCAGCAGCAGCGCGACCGCCGCCGCGATCAGATCATAGCGTTTCTGGGCGGCGGCATAGGCGGGAGCGAGCGTCGTGGAGAGGGTGTGAAACGCGCCATATGCCTGGCCGCGGGCCAGATCGCGTGCTTCGGACAGGATCGACGCGCGCTCGAAGCCGTGCGGCGGTAGCGCGCCTGCCGCCGGGGTCGCGAGCACCGCATCCGTCACCAGGGCGGGCGACACGAAGCGCCAGACGAGCAGGAACAGCAGCGGCGGCCCGATCGTCCACAGCGCGACATATGCCGCATGATGGCCCGGCAGCGAACTGAACCGCCCGGGCGTAGCCAGCCGGAACCGCACGGCGCGGGCGCGCGACGTGAACCAGCCGACCGCGCCGAGCGCGGCGATCAGGAACAGCAGCGCTAGCGGCGACACAAGGCAGCGCCCCGCATCATTTCAGCTCTCGCGGATCAAGCGGTGTCAACGTGCGAATGATCGCGGCCGATCGCGCCTGCACCGCTGCCGGCGATGCGATAAGCCCGCGCCGGACGAGCGGGCCACCGGCGCCCCACAGCCTGGCATATTGCGCCAGAAACGACCGGAGCCCCGGCACCGCGGAGAGATGCGCCTTCTTCACATAGATGTAGAGCGGTCGCGCACCGGGATAACTGCCGTCGGCGATCGTGGCGTAGCTTGGCGCGACCCCCGCGATCGGCACGCCGACCACCGTGCCGGCGTTTTCCTCCAGATAGCTGTAGCCGAAAACGCCGATCGCATCGGGGTTTGCGGACAGCTTCTGGACGATGAGATTGTCGTTCTCGCCCGCGTCGATATAGGCGCCGTCCTCGCGGATTCGCTGGCACAGGACGGCGAACGCGGCGGGGTCGTTCTCCCGCAGCGACGCAGCGCGCGGATCGACCGCCTCGCAGCCGCGCGCCAGGATAAGCTCCGCCAGCGCGTCGCGGGTGCCGCTGGTCGATGGCGGCCCGTAAACCCGTATCGGCGTGTCGGGCAGCGCCGGGTTCACATCGCGCCAGGTGCGCGCGCTGTTGGGCCGCCCGCCCGGTGTCGCGGCGATCGCGCGATACAGATCGGCGGGCGTGAGCGCCATTTTCGCGCCGCGCCGCGATTCGGCGAAGGCGATGCCGTCGATGCCGATCTGTATCTCGATCAGTTCGCCGGCGCCGTTGCGGGCGCAGCCCTGATATTCCGCGCGCTTCATCCGGCGCGAGGCATCCTCGATATCGGGATGGGCCGCGCCGATCCCGGCGCAGAACAGCTTCATCCCCGCGCCGGTGCCGGTGGATTCGATCACCGGCGGCTTGGCGTCAGGCGTATTCGCGAGGAACTGTTCCGCGACGATCGTGGTGAAGGGATAGACGGTCGATGATCCCACCGCCTTGATCTGCGCGCGCGCGCCGGCCCCGCCGCCCGCCGCCTGATCGTGACAGGCGACAAGCGACAGCGACAGTGCGGCAAGCAGTGCGACGCGCCGAATCATCAAAACCCCAACCGCCCCGGACGGCGGCGTTCTTTCCCGTCGCCGCCGTGTGACATTAAGTTTACGCCAATATGACAGCGGCGTCGGCGGCGCGCAGCATCACCGTGACGCGCGTACCTTCGCCGACGGTGCTGGCGATGTCGAAGCGGCCGCGATGCCGCTCCACGATATGCTTGACGATGGCGAGCCCCAGCCCGGTGCCGCCGAGCGAGCGGCTGCGCCCCGCATCGACCCGATAGAAGCGTTCGGTGAGGCGCGGCAGATGCTCCGGCGGGATGCCCTCGCCGCGGTCCGCCACCACCAGGCGGATCATTCCGCGCCCGGCCGGCGCCGCTTCCACGCGGATCGGCGTTCCGGCCCGGCCGTATTTCATCGCGTTGCCGATCAGATTGTGGAGAAGCTGCGAAAGCTGGACCGCATCCCCCGTCACCATCGGCAACCCTGGCGTTACGTGAAGCGAGATATCGCGCCCGCGCCCGTCGTGCGCCGCCGCCAGCGTATCGGCGACATCGCGGATCAGCTGGCCGAACTCGATCGAATCCGAAGGCTGGCGGAATTTGTCCGCCTCGATCCGCGACAGGCTCATCAGATCGCCGACCAGCCGGTCCATCCGCCGCGCCTCATCCAGCACGATGCGCAGGAATCGCGCGCGGATCTCGGGATCCTCGCCCGCCTCGTCCGCCAGCGTTTCGACATAGCCGAGGATCGAGGCGAGCGGCGTGCGCAGCTCGTGGCTGGCATTGGCGACGAAATCGACGCGCATCTTCTCGGCGGCATGGGCATCGGTGCGATCGAGCAGATGGACGAGGCGGCGGTTGCCCCCGATCGCATTGGCGCGCAATTCCCAGCGCTGGTTGAGCGCGCCAAGCCCGACAAGATCGATCGGCGGGAGCGCCTCGTCATCGCGCGACTGGGCCAGATGCGCGGCGGCGGCGGGATGCCGGATCGCGGTGCGCACGTCCTCCCCCGCGACATGCTCGCCCAGCAGCGTGCGCGCGGCGCGATTGGCGAGCATCACCCGCGTGCCTTCCACCAGCAGTACCGGCTCGAGGATCGCATCGATCGCCACCTCGATCGCGGGGCCGGGGACGGCGGTGTCGCGCGCCAGCGCGGCAGCCTCGGCCTGCCGCTCCTCCCGCATCTGCGACGAGGCGAGCAACGCCACCAGCCCCCCGGCGAGCGTGACCATGCCGACCTGCCAGTCTCCCGACAGCGACCAGGTGACGACCGCCGTCACCGCGACGATGACGGCCGCCAGCCAGCCGCGAGGCGTGATTCCTTCCAGCACGGGCGCGGCTTTAGCCGATCGCCGGGATGCACGCACCCACCCAAAACGGCGCGGCATAAAGGGGATCGAAACGTCCCGGTGCGATACGCTTCGTCGCGCCGGCTTGTCTCGACGGCCCGATTGTGGAAGTGCGAAGAGCGACAGGAGCGCAATGAGCGACGAAAACGAGATCGGCGGGGAAAAGCGCAACGAGGGCGCCACGCGCCGCCGCGCGCTGATGCTCGGTGCGGCCGGCGCGGCGGCGGTGGTGTCGATCCGCCCCGCACTGGCGCAGACGGCGGGATCGGTGCTCAACTGCGAGATACCCGTGCCGGATCCGTCGCGCGCGGGCGGCTTCATCGATGCGAACGGCAATGTCGTCGCGGCCGGCACGAAGAACGCCTTCGCCCCGCCGGTGCGCCCGCTGAATGGCGAGGATGTGCGCCGGGCGATGGCGACGGGCGGTAACCTGCCCGGCGTCGATTACGAGCGCAGCCGCGCCTATCTGAAATATGTCGGCCGGTTGCAGCGCGGGACGGCCGGGTTCACCTGCTTCGCCTCGCTTCAGATGCTGCGGAAATAGCAACAGGATGGCCGCGACGCGCTATCGCGCGCCGGCTGCGGATGGCCTGCGCATCGCGCCGCTGGACGATCTGAACGCGATCTATCACCGCGCTTCCGGCATCACGCACATCGTCGTCGCGCCCGTACCCGAGCTGCTGGACGCGATGGCGGGCGAGTGGCGGACGCTCGACGCATTGGCCGACGCGTTCGGTCTCGCCGCCGACGAGCGCGGCGCGCTGATCGAGCGGCTCGACGAGCTGGTCGGCATCGGGCTGGTCGAGGCGGCATGAGGCACGTCTTTCCGGTCAGGATCGGCCCGGCCTCGTTCCGGGTCGGCGCGGACTGGCGCGCGCCGATCGCTCAGTTACGCGCGCTCTATGCCGATTATCCCCAGCCTGAGGACGGCATTGCCGATTACACCGTGCGGCTTTCCGCGGCGCGGCCGTGGCGGCGCTTCGTGCGGCCGTCAGTCACGATCGCGGGGGATTACATGCTGCCGGACGCCGCGCCTCTGCCGCTGGCGCACGGGCTGCTCGCCGCCGAAATGGCGATGAACCTGCAACTCGCGCTGGGCGAGCGGCGCTTCCTGCTGCTCCATGCCGCGACGGTGGAGCGCGACGGGCGCGCCATCGTGCTGACGGGCGAATCGGGCGCGGGGAAATCGACGCTGGCGGCGCTGCTTTCGGGGCGCGGCTGGCGGCTGATGGGCGATGAATTCGCGCTGGTGAACCCGGATAGCGGGCTGATCCACGCCTTTCCCCGCCTCGTCAGCCTGAAGAATGAGGCTATCGCGGTGGTGCGGGCGGCGATCCCGGCCGCGCGGTTCGGGCCATTGCTCGCGGGTACGCCGAAGGGCGATATCCGGCATCTGGTGCCCGATCCGGCGGCGCTCGCGGCGATGGACCGGCCGGCACGGCCGGCGCGGCTGGTGTTTCCCCGCTTCGGCTTCGCGGCGGACACGCGGCCGGTGGGCGCGGGCGAGGCGTTCGTGCGGCTTACGCAGGCTTCGACCAATTACGTGGCGCTTGGCGAATCCGGTTTCGACGCGCTGACACGCTTCGTGCGCAGCGTGCCGGCGGTCGCGCTCGATTATCCCGATGCGGACAGTGCGATCGCCGCGATCGAGGCCTGGGCGTGAGCGCGGCGGCACGGCTGCTCTGCCGTTTGCTGGCGGCGCCGGACACCGCGCTGGCGCTCGACCCGCCGCAATGGATCGCGGTGATCGCGGTCGCGCGTGCGGAATTGCTGATCGGCTCGCTCGCCTGTCGCCTGCGCGGGCTGCCCGTGCCGGAGCAGGTGGGCGCGATCCTGGCGGCAGCGATTCAGTCCGCCGAGGAGGGGCGGCGGCAGGCCTTGTGGGAAGCGGAGATGGCGCGGCGCGCGCTCGCCCCGGCCGGCTTCCCGATCATCTTGCTGAAGGGCACCGCCTTCGTCGCGGCGGGGCTGGATGCGGGGCAAGGCCGGCATATCGGCGACCTCGATATCCTCGTGCCGCGTGCAAGGCTGGATGATGCGGAGGCGGCGCTGCTCGACGCCGGCTGGGAATGGGTGAAGCCCGATCCCTATGACGATAATTACTATCGCCGCTGGATGCACGAACTGCCGCCGCTGATCCACCGCGAGCGCGATCGGATGATCGACGTGCATCACACGATTCTGCCGCCGACTGCGCGCATCACCCCGGATGCGGGCGCGCTCGTCGCGGCGGCGGAGCCGCTCGGCAACGGCCTGTCGATCCCGTCGCCGGAGGATCTCGTCGTCCACGCCGCGCTCCATCTGTTTGCGGATGGCGACCTTTCCGGCGGGCTGCGCAATCTGTGGGATATCGATCGGCTGGTGCGTGAATTCTGCGCGCGCGATGCCGGGTACGAGGCCAGGCTCGCCGACCGCGCGGCGCTGCATCAGGCGGGGCGCGCCGTGGCGCGATCGTTGCGGCTCGCGCGGCGATTGTTCGACACGCCGGTTTCCGACCGGCGCGCCGAGGGCATCTTCGACGCCGCCGCCCGCCGCCGCCTGCTCGCGCGTGACGGGTGGGGCAGGGGCACGCGGCCCGCGACGCGCGCCGCCTTCTACGTCCGTTCGCACTGGCTGCGGATGCCGCCCGCGCTGCTGGCGCGGCATTTGTGGGTCAAGGCCAGGAGGAATAATCGCCGCGCAGGTGCCTGAACAGATAGACCACGAGGATCACGCCGACGATGATCGTGGTATCCGCCAGCCAATCCATGATGTCGCAATCGCGGTGCAACACCGGCAGCGACTGCGCCACCTCGATCAGCGCGCCGAGGAAGGACAGCCGCTCGCCGACCCGCCACAACGGCGCCTTCGGATAAGCGAGGATCGCCAGCACCGTCAGCGTGCCGAACGCCGCCATATGCTGCCATTTGTCGTTGACATTGACGAGTTGCGGCGGGTGCGGCAGCAGCGCCATCGTGATCGCGAAAGCTGTTGCGGATGCGAGCAGCAGCCGCCAGAAAGTCAGCCGTTCCTGATGGGTCATAACGTCTCGAGTGCCGGGATCAGTTGGTCGAAATGCCCGATCACCGCGTTTGCGCCGAGCGTTTCGACCTGGTCGAGAAAGCCGAACGCACAGGCCACGGCGGGTATCCCCGCCGCCTTCGCCGCGCCGACATCATAGATCGAATCGCCGACGAACGCCGCGCGACCGCCGCCGCAGCGCGCGATCATCGCCTCGATCCCATCGGGCGAAGGCTTCCCCGCGTCGCCGACGATCGCCGCGAAGCGCCATGTGAGGCCGAGCGCATCCAGAAGCGCGCGCGCCAGCGGCTCCGCCTTGTTCGTGGCCAGCCCGATCGCCACCCCGCGCGCGGCCAGCCCGTCCAGCATCGTCAGCGCGCCGGGGAAGGGCGTGGTATGCACCGCGATATGCGCGGCATAGAATTCGATCATCGCGGGATAGAGCCGGTCGAGCAGCGCCGCGTCCCCGCCGCCGCTAGCGTCAAGCGCCAGCGACAGCATATGCCGACCGCCGCCGCCGATCATCGCGCGCACCTGCTCCACCGTGAGCGGCGCGCGCCCGACCGAGCCAAGCGCGTGATTGACCCCGGCGGCAAGATCGGCGCTCGTATCAAGCAACGTGCCGTCGAGATCGAAACCGACAATCGTGAACGGAAAAACATCCATCAGCCACGCGCCAGACAGCACTACTCTGGAAATGGCAAGCATCCAATGCGAAAGCGCCCTTCATGAACGACAGACCGATCGCTGCCATCATTCTCGCCGCCGGCAACGGCACCCGGATGAAATCCGATCTCCACAAGGTGCTGCATCCGCTTGCCGGGCGGCCGATGCTGCTCCACCTGCTCGCAAGCGTCGCGGCGCTGGAGCCGGCGCGCACCGCCGTCGTTGTCGGGGCGCGGCGCGAGCAGGTGGAGGCGGCGGTGGTGCCGCTCGGCGCGGAGGTGGTCCATCAGGCGGAGCAACTCGGCACCGGCCATGCCGTGCATCAGGCGGAAGCCGCTTTGCGCGACTTCATGGGCGACGTGCTGATCCTCTATGGCGACGTGCCGCTGGTCACGACCGATACGATGCGGCGGATGCTCGAACGGCTCCACGCCGACGATGCGCCCGCCACGGTGGTGCTGGGGTTCCGCCCGGCCGATGCGGGCGCCTATGGCCGGATCATCGCGGACGGCGACGGGCGGATCGCGAAGATGGTCGAATTCAAGGATGCGTCTGCTGAGGAACGCACCGTAACCCTCTGCAATTCGGGCCTGATGGCTGTTCGCGGAGAAGACCTGTTCGCGTTGCTCGCGCGGGTGGATAACAACAATGCCGCGGGCGAATTCTATCTGCCGGATATCGTGATGCTGGCGGCGACGGATGGCCGTGCGTCGGCCGTGATCGAAACCGGCGAGGGCGAAGTCGCCGGGGTGAACAGCCGCGCCGAACTGGCCACGGTGGAGCGCGCCTGGCAGGAACGGCGGCGGGCACAGGCGATGGCGGACGGCGTGACGCTGATCGCGCCCGAAACCGTCTGGTTCGCTTATGACACGGCGCTCGCGCGCGATGTGACGATCGAGCCGAATGTGGTGTTCGGCCCGGGCGTGAGCATCGCGCAGGGTGCGACGATCCACGCCTTCAGCCATCTGGAGGGCGCGACGGTGGGCGCCGGCTGCTCGGTCGGCCCCTACGCCCGGCTGCGCCCGGGCGCGGTGATGGAGGCGAAGTCGCGCGTCGGCAATTTCGTGGAGATGAAGAAGGCGGTGCTCGGCGAAGGCGCGAAAGCCAATCATCTGACCTATCTCGGCGACGCCGACGTGGGGGCGGGCGCGAATATCGGGGCGGGCACGATTACATGCAATTACGACGGCTTCTTCAAATATCGCACGAACATCGGGGCGGGGGCGTTCATCGGCTCCAATTCCGCGCTGGTCGCGCCGGTGACGATCGGTGCGGGCGCGATCGTCGGCGCGGGCGCGGTGGTGACACGCGATGTGAGCGCCGACGCGCTGGCGCTCGTCCGCCCGCCGCAGGAGGAGAAGACGGGCTGGGCCGCGCGCTTCCGGGAACAGATGGCGGCGCGCAAGAAAACGACTAAGTAGGCGCCAATCTTCTACCAATACCGAACACTCTAACGGATCGAGGCAGTCATGTGCGGCATCGTAGGCATTCTGGGCACCGAGGACGTTGCCGACCGGCTTCTCGACGGGCTGAAGCGGCTGGAATATCGCGGCTACGACTCCGCCGGCATCGCGACGGTGCACGATGGCGCGATCGATCGGCGGCGCGCGTCGGGCAAGCTCGTCAATCTGGCGCGGGAACTGGCGGCCCATCCGCTACCCGGCGATGTCGGCATCGCGCATACGCGCTGGGCGACGCATGGCGGGCCGACGACCAATAACGCGCATCCGCACGCAACCGATCATGTCGCCGTGGTCCACAACGGAATTATCGAGAATTTCAAGCCCTTGCGCGAAGAACTTATCGCGCGCGGCAGGGTTTTCACCAGCGAGACCGATACGGAGGTGGTCGCGCATCTCGTCAGCGAGAAGGTCGAGGCCGGGATGGCACCGGCCGACGCGGTGCGCGAGGTGCTCCCGCGGCTTCACGGCGCCTTCGCGCTGGCGATCCTGTTCCGCGATCACCCGGAGCTGCTGATCGGCGCGCGGCTGGGCTCGCCGCTGGTGGTCGGCTATGGCGAAGGCGAGACCTATCTCGGCTCGGACGCACTGGCGCTTGCCCCGCTCACCCAGCGCATCGCGTATCTCGACGAGGGCGACTGGGTGGTGTGCACCCGCGATGGCGCGCAGGTGTTCGATCGGGACAACAATCCTGTCGAGCGTGCGATCACCATCTCCGGCGTCACCGGCGCGCTGATCGACAAGGGCAACCATCGCCATTTCATGCAGAAGGAGATTTACGAGCAGCCGATCGTCGTCGCCCAGACGCTGCGCTCCTATCTCCAGCGGATGGAGGATCGCGTCACGCTGCCGATCCCGGATTATGATCTGTCCACGATCAAGCGCGTCACTATCGTCGCCTGCGGCACCAGCTTCTACGCCGGGATGGTCGCGAAATACTGGTTCGAGCAATATGCGCGCGTGCCGGTGGATCTCGATGTGGCATCCGAGTTCCGTTACCGCACGCCGGTGATGGAGCAGGGCGGGCTGATGATCGTCATCAGCCAGTCGGGCGAGACGGCAGACACGCTCGCCGCGCTGCGCCATGCGCGCGCGGAGGGGCAGACGATCGCGGCAGTGGTCAACGTGCCGACCAGTTCGATGGCGCGCGAGGCCGACCTGCTGCTGCCGACCCACGCCGGGCCGGAGATCGGCGTGGCTTCCACCAAGGCCTTCACCTGCCAGCTCGCGGTGCTGGCCGCGCTTGCCGCCAATCTAGCGCGGGCGAAGGGGCGGCTCAGCCCGGCGGAGGAGAAGGCGATCGTCAAGCACCTCTCCGAAGCGCCCGCCGCGCTGAACGCCGCGCTCGCCTATGACGAGGCGATCGAGGCGATGGCGGGGACGGTCGCGGGCGCGCGCGACGTGCTTTATCTGGGGCGCGGAACGGATTATCCGCTGGCGCTGGAGGGCGCGCTGAAACTGAAGGAAATCAGCTACATACACGCCGAAGGTTACGCGGCGGGCGAGATGAAGCACGGCCCGATCGCGCTGATCGACGAGAATGTGCCGGTGATCGTGATCGCGCCGAGTGGCCCGCTGTTCGACAAGACGGTCAGCAACATGCAGGAGGTGCAGGCGCGCGGCGGCAAGGTGGTGCTGATCAGCGATTACGACGGGGTCGAGGCGGCGGGCGAGGGATGCCTTGCGACGATCACCATGCCCAAGGTCCACCCGCTGATCGCGCCGCTGGTCTATGCCGTGCCGGTGCAGCTGCTCGCCTATCACGTAGCGGTAGCGAAGGGGACGGACGTGGATCAGCCGCGCAACCTGGCGAAGTCCGTTACGGTGGAGTGACCATTAACGACAACGCTTGACACTATCGCCAGCCTTGCCGGCCATGATCCGCCTTGCGCGTGCGATGAGGCGACGGAAGTTCACCGGATTGGCTTTGTGGCCGGCCGGCCTGGGCTGGTAGATCTGGGTCGCGGCGGCGCGAGGGGGATGCGATGCGGGGTACGGTTCTGTTCTGTCTGGGAACGGCGATGATGTTGTTGTCCGCGGCGGCACATGCCGACGATCCCCGCGATCCGACGATGCGCAACGCCGACGCCAGAGCGCGCGACAGCGAGCAGACCCGGCAGCTCAACGTGCAGGCCGGCTCCGAGGTCCAGAGTCGCGGGTTGCGGTATGAGGTGCGGCAGCGCGTCATGACCGCTGACGCCGGCTATGCGGCGGATCAGGCGCAATATGACGCTGCCTCGCGCGATCATGACCGCGACATGGATCGCTACGCCCGCGATCGCGCGCAATATGAACGGCAGATGGCTGACTGGCGCAGGGCCGTCGCCGCGTGCCGCGCGGGATATTACGACGCCTGCGCCAACTAGGCCGCGACGCCCGGATCACAGCGGCCCGCTGTCAAAGAAAAAGGCCCGCCGGAGGATCGCTCCGGCGGGCCTTTTCGTATCGCGGATGGGGAGCGGCGTTACGCCTGCTCCGCCTCCGGCTGAACCTCGGCGCTGGCGCCCGGCTCGGCATTCGGATCATAGTCCTCGGTGAAGCCGCCGGTGTCGCGACCTTCCTCGAACATCTGCGCCGCGACGTCGACGCCCGACGCCTGCAGCTCGGCCTCTTCGGGCGAGCGTGCGACGTTGACCTTCACCGTCACCGACACTTCCGGATGAAGGGCGACCTTCACCTCGTAGATGCCGATCGCCTTGATCGGGCGATCGAGCACGATCTGGCTCTTGGCGACCTTGTGGCCATCGGCCTGCAGCGCCTCGATGATGTCACGCACCGCGACCGAGCCGTAGAGCTGGCCGGTGTTCGATGCCTGACGGATGATCGTCACCTTCACGTCGTTGAAGCCCTTGGCTTCCTTCTCGGCGTCGGTGCGACGGGTCGCGTTGTCCGCCTCGATGCGGGCGCGGTTGGCCTCGAACACCTTGCGGTTGGCCTCGTTGGCGCGCATCGCCTTCTTGTTCGGCAGCAGGAAGTTACGGGCGAAGCCGTCCTTCACCTTCACTACATCGCCGATCGAGCCGAGCTTCTCGACGCGCTCAAGCAGAATAACGTCCATGTGAGCGTTCCTTACTTAACGACGTAGGGCAGCAGGCCCAGATGACGGGCGCGCTTGATCGCCTGAGCGAGTTCGCGCTGCTTCTTCGCCGATACGCTGGTGATGCGCGACGGCACGATCTTGCCACGCTCAGAGACGAAGCCCTGAAGCAGCCGGATATCCTTGTAATCGATCCGGGGCGCGTCCTTCGCGGAGAAGGGGCAGCTCTTGCGGCGGCGGAAAAACGGACGGGCCATTATGCGAGCTCCTCCTCACGATCGCGACGCGGCCGATCGCCACGGTCGCCGCGATCACCACGCTCTGCGCGACGCTCACGATCGCGCTCCTGCTTGCGCATCATCACGGACGGGCCGTTCTCATGCTCATCGACCTTGACGGTCATGTAGCGGATGATGTCTTCGTTGATCTGGCTCTGACGCTCCAGCTCGGCGACGGTATCGCCGGGGGCATCGATTTCGAGCATCACGTAATGCGCCTTGCGATTCTTCGCGATGCGATAGGCGATGCTGCGAAGACCCCAGGTCTCGGTCTTCACGACCTTGCCGTTGTGATCCTCGACGATCTTCGTGGCGGCTTCCGCCAGCGCGTCCACCTGCGCCTGTGCCAAATCCTGGCGCGCAAGGAACACGTGCTCGTAAAGAGCCATATGCTTTCCTTCGTTGGCCGATCGCTGACATGGCCCCGTGCCATGCCCCTCCGGCTGTCGTCTCGTTCCACAGGCCGCATGGCCCGGGGAAGCGGCGTCCCTTAGCGGAAAGCGCCGGAAAGGCAAGGGCGGTGCGCGATGCGCTTAAACCGAATCTCCACCGCTCGCGCGCTAGGCGCTGCCCATGACGGTGATGAACCCATCCGCTTCGTGGCGCTGGTGCGCGCTGCTCTTGCTGACCGGCGCGCTGGCATTGTGGGTCGGCTGGGTCGGCTTCATCGCGTCGGACGATTCGCTCTATTACGCGGGCGCGCAGGCGTGGCTGACCCATCCCCCGGCGGCGGGGACGGATCACTGGTCGACGCGCTTTCCGCTGATCCTCGCCTTCGCGGGCGTGATAAGCGTGATCGGGCGCGGATATGCCGCGTTCGGCGTCACCGCGGTGCTGTTCCATATCGTGCTGGTCACGGTTACCGCGCTGTACGGGCGCACGGTGGGCGGCGCGCGTGCGGGGTGGATCGCGGCGCTGCTGATCGCGACGCTGCCGGTGGTGATCGTCTATGCCACAACCGTCAGCGTCGATCTGATCGAGGCATCCGCGCTGGTGGCGGGTGCGCTGCTGCTGGGCGGGGCGGGAAACGATCGCGCGCGCCTGTGGCAGGGGGGCGGAGCGGGGGTGTGCTTCGGGATCGCGATCCTCTGTCGCGAAACAAGCGTGCTGCCGCTGCTCGCCTTCGTGCCGATGCTGCTGATCGGGCGGCCGATTCCGCGCCGTGTGCTGATCGCGACGGGGCTTGGCGTCGTGCTCGTGCTCGGCGCGGAGGCGCTGTTTCAATATGCGCTGACGGGCGATCCGTTGCGCCGCTACGCCATCGCCTTCCACCACGACGAGCATATCGACCGCGCCGCCAACCTCGAGGGCAATTTCCTGCTCTGGCCGCCGATCGATCCGCTGCTGGTGCTGCTGGTCAACGACGATTTCGGATTGCTCTTCTGGCTGGCCGGGATCGCGCTGATGCTCGGCGCGACGCGCGGGCTTGGCGAGCCCGCGCGGCAACGGCTTCTCGTGCTGGCGGCGATGGCGGGCGCAAGCTTCCTGCTGGTGGCGGTGCTCTACACCAAGCTGGTGCTCAACCCGCGCTATTTCACGCTGGCGGCGGTTGCCGCCGCGGTGACGGTGGCGATATGGCTGGACCGGCTCTCCGCATCGTGGCGCACCGGGCTGCTCGCCGCGATCATCGGCGGCAATCTGTTGCTGATGAGTGTCGGCAACGCCCACCCGCACTGGGAAATGGAGGTGCTGGTCGATGCGGCGCGCCGTCATCCGCGCGAGATCGTGGCGGGCGCCCCGCATGAAGTGCGACGCGCGCACTATCCGATGGAATTCGCGCACCTCGCCAACCTGCGTTACGCCCCCGCCGCGCCCGGCGGGCTGGTCGTCGTTCCGGCGAGCGCCCGGCCGTCCGGCGTGATCGTGGCGCGCTATCCCTCGCCGCCGACGCGGCTGGGCATGGTGCTGCGGGCGCTGGGGCTGGAGGCGCTCGTCCCCCATGCGATCGCGCGGCGGATGTTTGCGCCCGGCCCCGAAATGCTGCTCGTCCGCACGCAAGGTTGACCGCGCGGCGCTGTCGCGCTTACGCCGCGCGCTTCGATCAAGGAGGCAGCATGCGCGCGTTCATCTTTCCGGGGCAGGGGAGCCAGTCAGTCGGCATGGGCAAGGCGCTCGCCGATGCCAGCGCCCATGCGCGCGAGGTGTTCGAGGAAGTGGACGAGGCGCTTGGCCAGAAACTGTTCCGGCTCATGGCCGAAGGGCCCGCCGACGAACTGACGCTGACCGAGAATGCCCAGCCCGCGATCATGGCCAACGCCATCGCCACGCTGCGCGTGCTGGAACGCGAGGGCGGGGTCTCGCTGGCCGACAAGGCGGATTTCGCCGCCGGCCATTCGCTGGGCGAATATAGCGCATTGTGCGCGGCCGGCACGTTCGACCTTGCCACCACGGCACGGCTGCTCAAGCTGCGCGGACAGGCCATGCAGGCCGCGGTTCCGGTGGGTGAGGGGGCGATGGCCGCGCTGCTCGGCGCCGATCTCGACAAGGCGCAGGCGATCGCCACCGCCGCCGCCGAGGGGCAGGTTTGCACCGTGGCCAATGACAACGATCCCTCGCAGGTCGTCATCAGCGGCCATAAGGACGCGATCGATCGGGCCATAGCCATCGCGAAAGAGCACGGGGCCAAGCGCGCCCTGCTGCTCCCCGTCTCCGCGCCGTTCCACTGCCCGCTGATGCAGCCTGCCGCCGACGCCATGGAAAAGGCGCTTGGCGAGGCGCGGCTGAGCGCCCCGCTGGTGCCGCTCTACTGCAACGTCGATGCCCGCGCGGTGAGCGATGTCGAGACGATCCGCACCGGCCTGGTGCGGCAGGTGACCGGCATGGTCCGCTGGCGCGAATCGGTGCTGGCGATGCAGGAAGCGGGTGTCGGCACATTCATCGAATTCGGCGGCAAGGTGCTCGGCCCGATGGTGAAGCGCATCGCGCCGGACGCCAATGCGATCAGCGTCCTGTCGATGGACGATATCGAAGCGCTGCTCAAGGCGCTGTGATTTTACGGAGATATTGATGTTCGACCTAACAGGCATGACCGCGCTGGTCACCGGCGCCTCGGGCGGGATCGGCTCGGCCATCGCGCAGGCGCTGGCGGCGCAGGGCGCGCGGCTCGCCGTTTCCGGCTCCAATGCCGAAAAGCTCGACGCTTTTCGTGGAAGCCTGGGCGGCGACCATGTAGCGGTGCCGGCCGATCTTTCCGATCCGGCGGCGGTCGATGCGCTGGTGCCCGCCGCCGTGGAGGCGCTGGGCGGGCGGCTCGATATCCTCGTCAACAATGCCGGCATCACGCGCGACAATCTCGCGATGCGGATGAAGGACGAGGAGTGGCAGCAGGTGATCTCGGTCAATCTGGAGGCCGCGTTTCGCCTGATTCGCGCTGCCGCCAGGCCGATGATGAAGCAGCGTTTCGGGCGCGTGATCTCGATCACGTCGGTCGTGGGGCAGACCGGCAATCCCGGCCAGGCGAATTATGCCGCGTCGAAGGCGGGTGTCGTCGGCATGTCCAAGGCGCTCGCGCAGGAACTGGCGAGCCGCAACATCACGGTGAACTGTGTCGCGCCCGGGTTCATCCGATCGGCCATGACCGATGTGTTGCCCGAAGCGCAGAAAACCGCGTTGCTCGGAAGAATTCCGGCGGGCGATCTGGGCACGGGGGAAGACATTGGCGCCGCCGTCGTCTATCTGGCGTCGAAGGAGGCGGGCTATGTGACCGGCCAGACGCTGCATGTTAACGGCGGGATGGCCATGATCTAGCTACGGCGCCGGGCCGCCAATCCCGATGCCCGGCATCAAGCACCGCTTGCCACGAACCGCTAGCCGTTCTAGCTGCGTTCAGGAATCAATAACACCCAACGATATGAGGGCACGAGAATGAGCGAGACCGCCGACCGCGTGAAGAAGATCGTCGTCGAGCATCTCGGCGTCGAAGCCGACAAGGTGACCGAGGATGCAAGCTTCATCGACGATCTCGGTGCCGACAGTCTCGACATCGTCGAGCTGGTGATGGCGTTCGAGGAAGAATTCGGTGTGGAAATCCCCGATGACGCCGCCGAGAAGATCACGACCGTCAAGGACGCGATCACCTATATCGACGAGCACAAGGGCTGAACCGGGGCTGATTATCCAGACCCGACTGTCCTGATCGCCCTGAGCTTGTCGAAGGGCTGCCCTTCACCGGCGACGGAGAATTGGCAGGACAGGGTTTCGACAGGCTCAGCCCCACACGGGCTGGGCCTGTTGTCATTTTTCGGAGAGTTGCAATGCGTCGTGTCGTCGTCACCGGTCTTGGCCTCGTCACCCCGCTGGGGGCCGATGTCGAAACGGCCTGGGCCAATATCATCGCTGCCCGCTCGGGCGCAGGGCTCATCACCCGTTTCGACGCGTCGGATCAGAAATGCCGCATCGCCTGCGAGGTGAAGCCGGCCGATCACGAATATGGCTTCGATCCCTCGAAGCGCGTCGATCACAAGATCCAGCGGCAGGTCGATCCGTTCATCATCTACGGCATCGACGCCGCCGGCCAGGCGCTGGAAGACGCCGGCCTCACCGAGATGAGCGAGGCGGAGCGGTTTCGCGCCGGCTGCTCGATCGGCGCAGGCATCGGTGGGCTGCCCGGCATCGCCAGCGAATCGCTGGTGTGCGAGAACAAGGGGCCGACCCGCGTTTCACCGCATTTCGTGCACGGCCGGCTCATCAACCTGATCTCCGGCCAGGTTTCGATCAAATACGGGCTGATGGGGCCGAATCATGCGGTGGTGACCGCCTGCTCCACCGGCGCGCATTCGATCGGCGACGCCGCGCGGATGATCGCGATGGACGATGCAGACGTAATGCTCGCGGGCGGCGCGGAAGGCGCGATCTGCCCGCTGGGCATCGCCGGCTTCGCGCAGGCCAAGGCGCTTTCCATGCGCAACGACGAGCCGGAAAGGGCCAGCCGCCCCTATGACCGCGACCGCGACGGCTTCGTCATGGGCGAGGGCGCCGGCGTCGTCGTGCTGGAGGAATATGAGCGGGCCAAGGCGCGCGGCGCGAAGATCTATGCCGAGGTGATCGGCTATGGCCTTTCGGGCGATGCCTATCACGTCACCGCACCGCATCCCGAAGGGTCTGGCGCATTCCGCTCGATGGAGATGGCGATGCGCAAGAGCGGCCTCGCGCTGGCCGACATCGATTATATCAACGCCCACGGCACCTCCACCCCGCTCGGCGACGAGCTGGAGCTGGGCGCGGTCCGCCGCCTGTTCGGCGATGCGATCGGGGGGCTTTCGATGTCCTCCACCAAATCCGCGATCGGGCATCTGCTCGGCGGCGCGGGCGCGGTCGAATCGATCTTCTGCATCCTCGCGCTGCGCGACCAGATCGTGCCGCCGACGCTGAACCTCGACAATCCGAGCGAGAATTGCGTGGGCGTCGATCTCGTCCCGCATGTCGCCAAGAAGCGGCAGGTGCGCGCGGTGCTGAACAATTCGTTCGGCTTCGGCGGCACCAACGCGTCGCTGGTGATGAAGGCCGTCTGATTGCGATCGGCGCGGGTGCGATAGCGACATGAAAAGGCTTGGCTGCTCCGCTTTGCTGCTTGCCCTGCTGGGCATTGCCGTGCTCGGCTGGCTGGCGCACGACTGGAGCGGCGCCGGGCCGGCGGCTAAGCCGGTCGCGGTGATCGTGCCGGAGGGCGCCTCGCTCGCCCGCGCGGCGACCGAACTGCAAAAGGCCGGCGCGATCCGGTCTGCCTCGCGCTTCCGCGTCTATGCGCGGGTGTTCGGCGATGGGCAGCCGATCAAGGCGGGTGAATATGCGATCCCGGCCGGCGCGAGCGCATCGGACGTGCTGGGGCTGTTGCAACAGGGCAAGGTGCGCCAGCGGCTCGTTCCCGTGCCTGAAGGCTATCCGTCGATCCTGGTGCACGAAGCGCTGATGAAGGCCGACGGGCTGGTGGGCGATGTGCCGGTGCCGGCGGAAGGCTCGATCCTGCCGGACAGCTACGCCTATCAGAAGGGCGATACCCGCGCGTCGGTCGTCGCGCGGATGCAGAAAGCGATGCGGGACTATCTCGCTGTCGCCTGGAAACGTCGCAAGCCCGGGATCGCCGTCACGACGCCGCAGCAGGCGATCGTCCTCGCCTCAATCGTCGAGAAGGAAACGGGCAAACCCGGCGAGCGACGCGAAGTCGCCGCCGTCTATGCCAACCGGCTGAAGCGCGGCATGCCGCTACAGGCCGATCCGACGGTGATCTATCCGATCACCAAGGGAAAACCGCTCGGCCGCCGCATCCTCCAATCCGAGTTGCGCGCCAGGAACGGCTATAACACCTATGCCGAAACCGGCTTGCCGATCGGCCCGATCGCCAACCCCGGCCGCGCGTCGATCGACGCGGTGCTCGATCCGGCGCAGACCGCCGCGCTCTATTTCGTCGCGGACGGCACCGGCGGCCATGTGTTCGCAAACACGCTTGAGCAGCATAATGCCAACGTGAAGAAATGGTACGCGATCCGCCGCGCGCGGGGAGACATGTAACTGCCGCGGCCACCTCAGCCGTGGTCGCGGATCGCCTTCACCAATTCGCCCTTCGACATCGACGACCGGCCGGCGATCCCGATCCTCTGCGCCTCGCGATAGAGATCATCCTTCGTCCGCCCCTCCAGCTTTCCGCCGCGCGGATGCAGCGTGCCGGCGGCATGGGCATTCGCGATACGGGCGGCTTTCCCGGCGGAATTGCCCTGTTCGCGCAGGGCCTCGTACATTTCCTCGTCCTTGATCTGCGGTGCGTGCTTGCGCGGCATATCGGCCTCCAGTGCGGGGATGAGAGGAAAACCGCCGGGCGCCGGCTTTGCTCCCGTATCGCACCGTGACAAATCCGGGACAGCCCCTATATGCGGCACGGCACGACGCGAGCTTTGCCGGACATGCTGACCACACATCCTTTCGACGACGACCATCTGCACGAAGAGTGCGGCATCTTCGGCGTCTCCGGTGCGGAGAGCGCGTCCGCGCTGGTCGCGCTGGGGCTGCACGCGCTCCAGCACCGGGGCCAGGAAGCGGCGGGGGTCACCTCGTTCGATGGCGCGCAATTCCATACGCATCGCGCGATGGGGCATGTCGCGGGGAATTTCGACCGTGACGAGGTGATCCGCGCGCTGCCCGGCGGCGTCGCCTGCGGCCATGTGCGTTATTCCACCACCGGCGAAACCGCGCTGCGCAATGTGCAGCCGCTCTACGCGGATCTCGCTTCAGGCGGGTTCGCGATTGCGCATAACGGCAATATTTCCAATGCGATGCGGATACGTCGCGAACTGGTGCGGCGCGGTTCGATCTTCCAGTCCACCAGCGACACCGAAACGATCATTCATCTCGTCGCGACGTCCAGCTATCGCTCGCTGCTCGACCGCTTCATCGATGCGCTGAAGCAGGTTGAGGGCGCTTATTCACTGATCGTGATGACGCCGGAGGGCATGATCGCCTGCCGCGATCCGCTGGGCATTCGCCCGCTCGTGATGGGGAAGCTTGGCGATGCGATCATCTTCGCGTCGGAAACGGTGGCGCTCGATGTGGTCGGGGCCGAGTTCGTCCGCGAGGTCGATCCGGGCGAGCTGGTGATCGTGCAGGGGGCCGACATGCGCTCGATCCGTCCGTTCGCCCCGCTGGCGGCGCGGCCGTGCATTTTCGAATGGGTCTATTTTTCCCGCCCGGATTCGATCGTCGGCGATCATTCGGTCTATTCGGTGCGCAAGGGGATCGGCGCGCAGCTGGCGATCGAATTGCCGGTGGAGGCCGATCTGGTCATTCCGGTGCCGGATTCCGGCGTGCCGGCGGCGATCGGCTACGCGCAGCAATCCGGCATCCCGTTCGAACTGGGCATCATCCGCTCGCATTACGTCGGGCGCACCTTCATTCAGCCGGGCGACAAGGTGCGGCATCTGGGCGTCAAGCTGAAGCACAACGCCAATCGCGCGCTGATCGCGGGCAAGCGCGTCGTGCTGATCGACGATTCGATCGTGCGCGGCACCACCAGCGTCAAGATCGTGCAGATGATGCGCGAGGCTGGCGCGGCCGAGGTGCACATGCGCATCGCGAGCCCGCCGACCAAGCATAGCTGCTTCTATGGCGTCGATACGCCCGAGCGCGCCAAGCTGCTCGCGGCCAAGCACGATCTGGCCGCGATGACGCAATATATCGGCGCGGATTCGCTCGATTTCGTCTCGATCGACGGCCTCTACAAGGCGCTCGGCGAGGAAGGCCGCGCGCGTCGCGGCCCGCAATATTGCGACGCCTGCTTCACCGGCGATTATCCAACCACGCTGACCGATCACGACGAACTGGCCGAAGTGGACCAATTCGCGCTGCTCGAAGAACGCGTCGCCTGAGCCACCTATGACCGACCAGAACAAGCCGCTCGCGGGGAAGCTCGCGCTCGTAACCGGTGCCTCCCGCGGGATCGGGGCCGCTACCGCCGTCGCGCTCGCCGAAAGGGGCGCGCACGTCATCATCACCGCGCGTTCGGCGAAGGAGCTTGAGGCGGTGGAGGAGGCGATATTCGGCGCAGGCGGTTCCGCCACGATCGCGCCGCTCGATCTGACCGAAACCGATGCGATCGCGCGCCTCGCCGCGGCGGTGGGGGAGCGCTGGCAGGCGCTGGACGTGATGGTGCTCAACGCCGGCACGCTCGGCTCGCTCGCGGCGGTCCCGGCGATCGACGCCAAGGAACTCGCGGCGGTGCTGACGCTCAACGTTTCGGCCCAGGTGGCGCTGATCCAGGCGTTCGATCCGATGCTGAAGCGCGCCGAAGCCGGCAAGCTGATCGCGATCACGTCTTCGGTGGGGCGCAAGCCGCGCGCTTACTGGGGCGCGTATGGCGCGTCCAAGGCGGCGATGGAAACGCTCGTCGCGGCGTATGGCGACGAGGTTGCCGAGATAAGCCGCATCCGCACAGCGATCATCGATCCGGGCGCCACCCGGACGAAGATGCGTGCCCGCGCCTATCCGGGCGAAGACCCCGCATCGGTGAAGGAGCCGCGCGTGGTTGCCGAGCGGATCGCCGCACTTGCCACAGAGGGCTTCGACAACGGTCTTTTCGAGCGCGTCGAAGGCTGATCGCCCGCGCGACGCAAGCGAGTGATTGGCGTCGCGGGCGGCACGCGCTAACGCGGGCGTCGATGCTGTTCCCACCAGACACCTGTGCACGGATCGTCGTGAAGATCGGGTCCGCGCTGCTCGTCGATGGCGAGGGCGGGGTGCGGCGGGCGTGGCTCGAGGGCATCGCCGCCGACATCGCGGAACGAACGCGGGCGGGGCAGCAGGTAGCGGTCGTCTCGTCTGGCGCTATTGCGCTGGGCGCGCGGCGCCTGGGCCTCGCCAAAGGGGGCCGCGCCAGCCTGGAGGATGCGCAGGCGGCGGCGGCCACCGGGCAGATCGCGCTTGGGCATACGTGGGCGGAGGTGCTCGGCGGTGAAGGGCTGACAGCCGCGCAGATCCTGGTGACGCTGGACGATCTGGAAGACCGGCGGCGCTATCTCAATGCCGCCGCGACGCTCGGGCGGCTGCTGCATCTCGGTGTCGTTCCGATCATCAACGAGAATGACAGCGTGGCGACCGAGGAAATCCGCTTCGGCGACAATGACCGGCTGGCAGCGCGCGTGGCGCAGGCCGCCGGCGCGCAGGGCGTGGTGCTGCTGTCCGATATCGACGGGCTGTACGATCGCAATCCGGCACTCCCCGGCGCGCGGCATATCGCGCGGGTCGAGCGGATCGACGCGAAGGTGGCGGCGATGGCGGATACGGGCTCCGCGTCAGGCATGGGATCTGGCGGCATGGTGTCCAAGATTCAGGCCGCGCGGATCGCCGGTGGGGCGGGGGTGGCGCTGGCGATCGCGTCCGGCCGGATCGAGCGGCCATTGTCGACCGCGGCGCGCCACACGATTTTCGTCCCGGAGAAGCGGGCGCGGGCGCGCAAGGCGTGGCTGGCCGGGCGCCTGACCGCCAAGGGCGTTATCACCGTCGACGAGGGCGCAGCGCAGGCGTTGACGACGGGGCGCAGCCTGCTCGCCGCAGGCGCCACGGGCGTTTCGGGACGATTCGCGCGGGGGGATGTGGTGACGATCGACGGGCCGAACGGTGCGATCGCGCGCGGCCTTTCGGAATATGATGCAGCCGACGTCCGGCGCCTGCTCGGCCGGCGCAGCGACGAGCAGGAGGCCATTCTGGGCTATGCCCCCCGCACCGCACTGGTTCATCGCAATCACATGGCGCTGTTGTGATCCTGGCGCTGACGGGCGGCACCGGCTTCGTCGGCGGCCATGTCATCCGCCGCGCGCTGGAGGCTGGCCACCAGGTTCGCGCGCTCGCCCGCCGGCCGCAGGCGGAGCGGGCCGGGGTGACATGGCTGACAGGCGCGCTGGATGAGCCGTTGGCGCTTGCCGCGCTGGTCGCGGGCGCCGATGCGGTGATCCATATCGCAGGCGTGGTGAATTCACCTGATCGCGCCGGCTTCGTCGCCGGCAACATCGAGGGCACGCGCACGCTGGCCGCCGCGACGCCGCCGGGCACGCGCTTCGTCCATGTATCCTCGTTGTCGGCGCGCGAGCCGGCGCTTTCGATCTATGGCTGGTCGAAGCACCAGGCAGAAGAGATCGTCGCCGCGTCCGGCCTCGCCTGGGATATGGTGCGACCGCCGGCGATCTATGGGCCGGGCGATATGGAGATGCTCGATCTGTTCCGTTTCGCACGCCGCGGCATCGCGATCACGCCGCCACGGGGGGTGCTGTCGCTGATCCACGTCGATGATCTGGCGAGGTTGCTTGTGGCGCTTGCGGAAACGCCGGCGAGCGCCACCATCTACGAAGTGGACGATGGGCGCGAGGGCGGCTGGACGCAGCGTGATTTCGCGGTCGCGATCGGTGCGGCGGTCGGGCGCCGCGTCCACCCGCTGGCGCTGCCGCCGGCGTTGCTGCGGCTGGGCGCGCGCATCGACGGCCTGTTGCGCGGCAAGCGTGCAAAGCTGACCGCCGACCGCGTGGCCTATTTCTGCCATCCAGACTGGACGATCGATCCCGCGAAACGGCCCGCCGCCTCGCTATGGACGCCGCGCATAGCGAGCGAGGCCGGCCTTCGGCAAACCGCGCAAAGCTATCGCGACGCGGGGCTTTTGCCGGGCCGCTAGGGGCGGTCAGCCACGCGGCCCGCACAAGATGATGGCCGCGCCGACCAGGCATATGGCGGCACCCACCATATCCCAGCGATCGGGCCGTACCCCCTCGGCCAGCCACAGCCACAGAACCGCCGATACGATATAGACGCCGCCGTAAGCCGCATAGGTGCGCCCCGCCGCCGCGCTTTCGACCAGAGTCAGCAGATAGGCGAACAGGCAGAGCGACAACACGCCCGGGGCCACCCACCAAGCCGACTTTCCCAAGCGCAGCCAGGCCCAGAAAGCGAAGCAGCCGACGATTTCCGCGAAGGCAGCGCCGACAAAGGCCAGCCCGGTCATCGCCGTTGCTCGCGCGCATCCTGCCGCACGTGTCAGCGCAAACCGCTCGCCGCCCGTGCTTTCGCCTCCACCGCCGCCATGCTCGCGCCAGCAGGCGTTACCCAGCTTCCGCCGACGCACAGCACCGGATCGAACGCGAGCCAATCGGCAGCGGAGGCTTCGGTGATGCCGCCGGTGGGGCAGAAGCGGCATTGGTAAAAGGGCGCCGCCAGCGCCTTCAGCGCCTTCAATCCGCCGCTGGTTTCGGCGGGGAAGAACTTGAAATGGGTGAGCCCGAGATCCAGGCCGCGCATGATGTCTGCGGCGGTCGCGATACCGGGCAGAAAGGGTAAGCCGCTGTCGATGATGGGGCGCGCCAGTCGCTCCGTCAGCCCGGGTGAAACGATGAACTCGGCCCCCGCGGCCATAACCTGCTCGAACTGATCGGTTGAGACCACGGTGCCCGCGCCGACGATCGCGCCGGGCACTTCCTTCATCGCGCGGATCGCATCCAGCGCCGCGGGGGTCCGCAGCGTCACCTCCAATACCCGGAGACCGCCCGCCACCAGCGCCTCGGCGAGCGGCCGGGCGGCTTCGGCGTCTTCGATAACGAGAACGGGGATCACCGCGCTGGTGCGCATGATGGCGTCGATCGGTGCGGTGATGGTGGGCATCAACTATGCTCCTGGGCGAAGGCGGCAGCCGCGCCGAACAGGCCGGGCTGCGGATGGGTGATGAGCTTCACCGGAATGGCCGCCATCATCGACTGGAAGCGCCCCTTGGCGATAAAGCGGTGCGCGAAGCCGGAATGCAGCAACCGATCCTTGATGCGCAGGCCCAGCCCGCCGGCGATCACCACGCTGTTCGCCCCATGCGCCAGCGCAAGATCGCCGGCAACCGCGCCGAGCGCGAGGCAGAAGCGATCGAGCGCCGCCAGCGCGATCGGATCCGTGCCCTCCAGCGCTTCCTGCCAGATCGCCTTGTCGTCTCGTTCAGGGGCGGACCGGCCCTCCATGGCGGCGAGCGTCTCGTAAATCGCGACAATGCCGGGGCCGGCGCAGATGCGCTCGGCGGACACGCGGGTGAAGATATGCCGAAGTCGCTTGACCAGCGCATCCTCAATCCCGTCGAGCGGGGCGTAATCGATGTGCCCGCCCTCCGTCGGCAGCACGTGATAGCGATCGGTGGTGCGCAGCACCTGCGCCACGCCAAGCCCGGTGCCGGGCCCGCAGACCGTGGTCACGCCGCTCGCGGCGATCGGCTCGTCGGGGCCGCACAGATGCTCGAACTGATCGGGCGGCAATTGCGCCACGGCATGGCCAACCGCGCCGAAATCGTTGATGACGGTATAGGTTTCCGCGCCCAGCCGTGCCGGGATCAGCGAGGGGCGGATCACCCAGGGGTTGTTCGTCAATCGGATCATGTCGCCCGTGATCGGCGAGGCGATCGACAGCGCCGCGGCCGGGGGCAGGGCGCGTGGCTGCGCGGCGGCGAACGCCTGCCACGCCGTCTGTAACGACGCATGATCGGCGGTTTTCAGCGTCACAGGCTCGGCAAGGTGCCGGACGCGCCCGTCCGCGACTTCGGCGATCGCGAAGCGGGCGTGGGTGCCGCCGATATCTACTGCGACGACCTCCATCGCTTACAACCCCGCACCGGCCAGCATCGCGCTTGCGCCTTTTTCCGCCTCGTCGGCCAGGCCGCGGAACATGCCGAACAGTTCGCGGCCAAAGCCGTCTGCCGCGGCCGGGGCGGCAGCATGATCGCGCACCAGCCATTCCGCCGGATCGACCAGCGCGTCGATCGTGCCCGCCACCGCATCGACGCGGATCAGGTCGCCGTCGCGGATCAGCCCGATCGCGCCGCCGCCCAGCGCCTCGGGCGACACGTGGATCGCGCAGGGCACCTTGCCGCTCGCGCCGGACATGCGGCCATCGGTGACGAGCGCGACACGAAAGCCCCTGTTCTGCAACACGCCGAGCGGCGGGGTGAGCTTGTGCAATTCGGGCATCCCGTTCGCGCGCGGACCCTGAAAACGCACGACGACCACGACATCGCGCTCCAGCTCGCCGCGCCTGAACGCGTCGAGCACGTCGACCTGATCGCTGAACACGCGGGCCGGGGCCTCGACGATCCAGCGATCGCGCTCGACCGCCGAAACCTTGATGCACGCACGGCCGATATTGCCCTGAAGGATCCGCATCCCACCATCGGGGGAAAAGGGCGCGGCGGGCGTGCGCAGGATCGTATCGTCCCCGCTCACGCCCGGATCGCGCCATATCAGCGTGTCGTTTTCAAGGGCGGGCTTGCGTGCGGCTTCCGCCAGGGAAGCGCCGCCCGCCGTCAATATATCATCGTGCAGATGCCCGCTCGCACTCAATTCGCGGATCACGAAGGCCATGCCGCCAGCCTGTTCGAACGCGTTCACATCGGCGGAGCCATTGGGATAGACGCGCGCGATCAGCGGCACCGCGCCGGAAAGCCGGTCAAAGTCCTCCCAGTCGATCACGATTCCCGCCGCGCGGGCGATCGCAGGAACGTGAAGCAGGTGATTGGTCGAGCCGCCCGTCGCCAGCAGCCCGACCGCCGCGTTGACGATCGCGCGCTCATCGACGCAAAGCCCGAGCGGGCGATAATCGTCGCCGCGCCAGCCGATGCCGGCAACACGGTGGACGGCGGCGCGGGTAAGTTCCTGCCGCAATCGGGTGCCGGGATTGACGAAGGCGGCGCCGGGGATGTGCAGCCCCATCACCTCCATCATCATCTGATTGGTGTTGGCGGTGCCGAAGAAGGTGCACGTGCCCTGATCGTGATAGGCGGCGATTTCCGCCTCCAGCAGCTCCTCGCGCCCGCATTCGCCGGTGGCGTAGCGTTCGCGCACCGCCGCCTTCGCCTTGTTGGCGAGGCCGGAGGGCATCGGGCCGCCGGGCACCAGCAGCATCGGCAGATGCCCGAAGCGCAGCGCCCCCATCAACAGGCCCGGCACGATCTTGTCGCAGATGCCGAGCAGCACTGCGCCCTCGAACGTGCCGTGCGATAGCGCAATGGCGGTCGCGAGCGCGATCGTGTCGCGGCTGAACAGCGACAGCTCCATTCCGGGATAGCCCTGCGTCACCCCGTCGCACATCGCCGGAACGCCGCCGGCAACCTGGGCCGTCGCGCCCACTTCGCGCGCCCAGACCTTCATCAGTTCCGGGTAGCGATAATATACCGCATGGGCGGAGAGCATGTCGTTATAGGCGGTGACGATGCCGATGTTCATGCCGGCGCCGGCTTTCATCGCCTCGCGATCCTCCGGCGTACCGGCATAGGCATGCGCCAGATTCGCGCAGCCCAGCGAGGGGCGGCCGATCCACATCTCCCGCTCGCGATCGAGCAGATCAAGATAGCGGGCGCGGCTATCGCGGCTGCGCTCGACAATGCGATCGGTTACGGCGCTGACGACGGGGTTCATTCAGGCTCCCACGATTGATCCTGGCCCGAAGAGCGGCGTGCCGCTCAGGGCGCCCAGTGGATATCCACCGGCAGTTCCGCATCCGCAAGCACCCGGCCGATCGGGTAAGGGGAACCAGCGCCCGCCGCGATGGCATCCTCGATCACCTTCTTCTTTGCCGCGCCCGTCACGGCAATCATCAGCGCGCGCGCCGTGACGATGCCCTGACGCGAGATGCTGACGCGTGCGACCGGCGCGTCCGATGGCAGCGGATCGGGCATGACGCCCAGGGCGCGCCGCTCGCGCGGGCCATTCAGCGCCTCATCATAATCGGCACCCGGAAAGATCGACGCGGTATGCCCGTCCGCGCCCACACCCAGCAGGCAAAGGTCGAGCGGCCAGTGCAGATCCTGCAAGAGCGCATCCGCCGAGCGCCCGGCGGCCTTATAATCGTCGACCGCCTTGGGCACGATCGGAATAACCCGCGCCCCCTTTGGAATGAAGGTCTTGCCGATCATCGTGACGTTCGAGAGCGGATCACCCAGCGGCACGATGCGCTCGTCGGTGGGCACGATCGTTACGCGCTTCCAGTCCAGCTTCGTCGCGGCGAGCTTTTCATACACCGGCACCGGCGTCTTGCCGCCGGCCAGCGCGATCACCGCCGCGCCGCGCGCATCGATCGCGCTTTCGATGATGAAGCCGATATCTCCAGCGACGGCATCGGCCATCTCGGCCGCGTCGTCATATTCCCACCATTCGATTTCTTCGCTCATATGCCTTCCAAACGCGGGATTTGCCGCAAAATATCAATCGTCGATCCAGGTGACGCCGTCCCGCTCGGTCAGCGCGATCGCGGCGGACGGCCCCCACGTTCCGGCTGGATAATGTTTCGGCTTCATGTCGTTGGCGACCCAGCCGGCGCGGATCGCATCGATCCACGTCCATTGCGCCTCCACCTCGTCGCGCCGAACGAACAGCGTCTGATCGCCCTCGATAAGGTCCAGCAACAACCGTTCATAGGCGATGCGACGGCGCGTGCCAGCGAATTCCGCGTCAAGGCTGAGGTTCAGCGGCACTTCGCGCAGGCGGATGCCGTCACGATCGAGGCCAGGTTCCTTCGCCATGACGAGCAGCTGGACATATTCTTCCGGCTGCAACCGGATGACGAGGATATTAGGCTGTAGCAGGCCACCGCGCCCCGTGAACATCGAATGCGGAACGGGCTTGAACTGGATCGCGATCTCGGAATGCCGTTCCGGCAGGCGCTTGCCGGTACGCAGGTAGAAAGGCACGCCCTGCCAGCGCCAGTTATCGATATGCGCCTTCACCGCGACGAACGTCTCGGTATTGGAATCCTTTCCGAGTTCCTCATCGTAACCCTTGACGATCTCGCCTTTGACCGCACCGCCGGTATATTGGCCGATCACCGTGTTCTGCGGCACTTCGTCCGGCTTCATCTGTCGGAGTGAGCGGAACACCTTGGCCTTCTCGTCACGGATCGCGCCAGTATCATAGCGGGCCGGCGGCTCCATCGCGATGAGCGCGACAAGCTGGAGGATATGGTTCGCCACCATGTCCCGCAGCGCGCCGGCGCCGTCATAGTAGCTCGCGCGATCCTCCAGACCGACCGTTTCCGACACGGTGATCTGGACGTTATCGATCCCGCGCGCATTCCACACCGGTTCGAACAGGGAATTGCCGAACCGCAGCGCCAGAATGTTCTGGACGGTTTCCTTGCCCAGATAATGATCGATGCGGAAGATGCGCTCCTCGGGAAAGACGCGCGCCACCGTATCGTTGATCTCGCGGCTGGAGGCGAGATCGTAACCTAGCGGCTTTTCCAGCCCGATCCGCACCGTATCGCCGGCAAGGCCAACCGTTTCCAGCCCGTTCACCGCCGGCTCGAACAGCGACGGCGCGGTCGACAGGAAGATGGCGAGCCCGCCCGACACGTCTCCCACCTTTTCCGCGAGCGGCTTGAACGTCTTCTGGTCCGAAAGGTCGGCCGGTTGGTACGACAGCCGATCCAGGAAACTGGCCACCGCCTTCCCGTCCTTGCGCTCGGCGGGCAAAAATTTGTCCAGTGCCTCCTTCGCGAATTTGCGAAATCCCTTGTCATCCAGATCGGACCGCGCGGAGCCGGTGATCAACAGATCCTCGGGCAGGAGATTGTCCGCGTGGAGACCGTAAAGCGACGGCAACAGCATCCGCTGCGACAGATCGCCGGTCGCGCCGAACAGAAGAAGCTTTGAGACGGGATTACGCTGCATCATCTTTCCCGAAGGGTCAGAGGGTAAGGCCCGCCAGCGGGTCCAGCCCCGCCATCAGGTTCAGATTCTGCACGGCCGCGCCGGACGCGCCCTTGCCGAGATTGTCCAGGCACGCGACGAGGCGGGCCTGCGCATCGTCCGGCCCGGCGAAGACATACAGATCGAGCCGGTCGGTTCCCGCAGCGCCTTCGCGCACCAATAGTTCGTCGGGCTGGTCGTCATGGACGGTGACGATCGGGCTGCCGCCGAACGCCGCGGACAGCGCCGCCACGATCGCTGCGCGATCCGGGCGCGCCGGCAGCAGCGCCAGCGGCAACGGCACCTCCACCACCATGCCTCGCAGGGCACGGATCACCATCGGCGCGAAGATCGGCGCATGCGCGAGGCCGGCATGACGCTGCATTTCGGGCAGGTGCTTGTGCGCCAGCCCGAAACCATAATCGCGATAGGCCAGCGTCTCGTCGCGTTCGAAACGTTCGATCAGCGCCTTGCCGCCGCCCGAATAGCCGGACACCGCATTGACCGTCAGCGGCCAGCTTGCCGGCACCAGCCCGGCGCGGACCAGCGGCGCGATCAGCGCGAGAAAGCCGGTCGGATAGCAGCCGGGGTTCGACACCAGCCGCGCATTGGCGACATCGAAGCCAAGCTCGGGAAAGCCGTAGGTCCAGCCGTCCGCGACCCGGTGCGCGCTGGAAGCGTCGATCACGCGGGTGCGCGGGTTGTCGATCATCAGGACCGCTTCCCGCGCGGCATCGTCAGGCAGGCACAGGATGACGAAGTCCGCATCATTCAACGCTTCGCGCCGCGCATCGCGATCTTTCCGGCGAGCCTCGTCAAGCAGAACGAGCGAGAGCCCGTCCCGCCTCTCGAGCCGCTCGCGGATTTCGAGGCCGGTGGTGCCGACCACGCCATCGATGAAGACACTCGCGCTCACTGCGTCGATTCCAGCAGGGTGGCGTCGACATAACCGACCAGACCGTGCGCGGTGGCGATTCCCCATCCGTCGTCCCCGGTCACATCGAGCAGCTCGAAAGCTTCGCCGGACGCGAGCTTCGCGATTACCTCCGAATCGCGTGCACGCGAGGCGCGCAGGTTTGTCGCGCGCGCGAGAACGCGCGGCACGGCAGCGGCGTAATGAGGCGCAAACACATATTCGGCGAGACGAACGTCCGCGATATCCGGGCGAACTGCGTTAGTCAGCGGATCTAGCGGGCGCGACCGGCCCGTCAGCGCGAACGTCCGCCGCGCGCGTGCCTGGCCGGACGGAAGCCCGCTTTGCATCGTCGATGAGTTGACCGAACTCCCCAAGAAAATCTGCCCCTTCGGATGTCTGCGCGACAAATATGTTGCGCTTGTCGCTGTCGTCGCGCTGTCGGCGCAGATAGCCGAGCGCACCCAGCCTGTTCAAGGCGCGCGTGACAACCGGTTTCGATACGTTCAGATTCTGGGCAAGACCGCGAACCGTGTGCGGGCCGGGCAATAGATAGACGACCATGAGAAGTGCCATCTGCCGGTTGGTCAGATCGGGCTCCCCCGAGCGTACGTAATCGACCAGCGTGTTCATCCACGAGCTCAACGTGCGCTTGGAAGAACTCGGCACAGGGGCGATCCGGTACGAAGGGGTCGACATGGGTACGTCCATGGCGCTTCAACGCCGTAACGCCGCGGTGGTTTCAGCGGTGTCGCGAATTCGCGATGGTTGATGTTGGCGGTGTGGTCGCCTATGTGCCCGGCGGTCGGCCCGCAGGCCAGTTTTTCGGAATTCAGATGTTCACCTTCCTTCTCGTCGTCCATGCCATTATCGCCGCCGCCCTGGTGACGGTGATCCTGATGCAGCGTTCGGAGGGCGGCGGGCTTACTTCGGGCGGCAGCCCCGCAGGGCTGATGTCAGCACGCGGCGCCGCGGATTTCCTGACGCGGGCGACGGCGGTGCTGGCCACGTTGTTCGTGCTCATGTCGATCGCACTTGCTGTCATCTCGGCGACGCGCAGCACCACCTCGGTCGATACCTCGCTGCAACGCGCGCCGGTCAACGCTCCGGCAGCCCAGCCGCAGCAGCCGGTTAACACCGCGCCCGCCGCGCCGCCGCCGGCCGATAACGGCGTGCCGCTGGCGCACTGACGCGGAACACCGTTTGCCGGATTTTATCGTGCCTGCGGGTCCGCAGGCGCTTGTCGTTTTCATTGGTTCGAGGCTAAGCGTTTACTCCCATGGCGCGGTTCATTTTCATCACCGGCGGCGTGGTCTCCTCGCTCGGCAAGGGTCTCATGGCGGCATCGCTCGCCGCGTTGCTTCAGGCGCGCGGCTATCGCGTGCGCATCCGCAAGTTCGATCCGTACCTCAATGTCGATCCAGGCACGATGAGCCCGTATCAGCACGGCGAGGTCTATGTGACGGACGACGGCGCCGAGACGGACCTGGATCTCGGCCATTACGAGCGATTTACCGGGGTGGCGGCGCGCCAGAGCGACAACATCACCTCCGGCCGGATCTATCAGCAGATCATCCAGCGCGAGCGACGCGGCGATTACCTCGGCGCCACTGTTCAGGTGATTCCGCACGTTACCGACGCGATCAAGGAATTCGCCAAGGCGGAGACGGATGATCTCGATTTCGTGCTGTGCGAGATCGGCGGCACGGTGGGCGATATCGAATCGCTGCCGTTCATCGAATCGATCCGTCAGCTCAAGAACGAGGTCGGGCGTGGCAACGCCATTTCGATCCATGTCACCCTGGTGCCGTATATCGCCGCCGCGGGGGAGCTGAAGACCAAGCCGACGCAGCATTCAGTGCGCGAGCTGGCGGCGCTCGGTGTGCAGCCGGATGTGCTGGTCTGCCGCTGCGAACAGCCGCTTCCGGCAGGCGAGCGCGCCAAGATCGCGTTGTTCTGCAACGTGCCCGAATCAGCCGTTATCCCGGCGCTTGACGCCAAGAGCATCTACGCCGTGCCGCTGCAATATCATGCCGAGGGCCTTGATTCGGAGGTGCTCCGCGCCTTCGGGATCACCCCGTCTTCGCCGCCGGATCTCACCCGCTGGAAGGAGATCGTCGATCGCCTGACCAACCCGGAGGGCGAGGTTACGATTGGCGTGGTAGGCAAATATGTCGGGCTGCAGGATGCCTACAAATCGCTCAACGAGGCGCTGGTCCATGGCGGCATAGCGAACCGGGTCAAGGTGAACATCCGCTGGATCGACGCGGAACTGTTCGAGGGCGACGATTCGGAAATCGCGGCGCATCTTGAGCCGTGCCACGCGATCCTCGTCCCGGGCGCATTCGGTGAGCGCGGTGCGGAGGGCAAGATCGCCAGCGTGCGCTTCGCCCGCGAGCGCGAAATTCCTTATTTCGGCATCTGCTTCGGGATGCAGATGGCATGTATCGAAGGCGTACGCGATCTCGGCGGGATCGCCGACGCCTCCTCGACAGAATTCGGCCCGACCGAAGAGCCGGTGGTGGGGCTCATCACGGAATGGATGGGCCGCGACGGGCTGGAGAAGCGCGAGGCGAGCGGCGATCTGGGCGGCACGATGCGGCTTGGCGCGTATGAAGCGGCGCTCGGTGGGAACAGCCGCGTCGCCTCGATCTATGGGGGCACGACGATCCACGAGCGCCATCGCCATCGCTACGAGGTCAACACCGCCTATCGCGATGTGATGGAGCAAGGCGGGCTGGTGTTTTCCGGGATGTCGCCGGACGGCACGCTCCCCGAGATCGTGGAGCGGCCCGATCATCCGTGGTTCGTCGGCGTGCAATTCCACCCGGAACTGAAATCCAAGCCGTTCGACCCGCATCCGCTGTTCGCAAGCTTCATCGAAGCGGCGGTGAAGCAGAGCCGGCTGGTCTAATCCGCCAGCATCGCGTGGAGAGCGGGGCTGAGCCGTTCCGCCCCGTCATCCAAGACGAGTCGCGCCGCGATGTGGTGGCGCGTGGCGAGGGCAAGGCCGGCAGACGCGCCCAGCACCACGAGCGCGCTCGCCCAGGCATCGGCATCCGTCGCGCTGGTGGCGACGACGCTGGCGGCAATAACGTCATTGGCGGGCGGTCTTCCGGTGCGCGGATCGATATTGTGATCGCCCCGCACATACCGTCCGGAGGTCGCGACCGCGATGCCGTGGAGCGCGATCCGCAGCGGGGGCAGGTCGAGCCCCGGCGGATTCTCCAGATCGACCCACCAGGGTTCCCCATCGGGCCGTATGCCGCGCCCGGCCAACTCGCCCCCCACCTCGACCAGCGCGTGCCGCAACCCGTGCGCCATAAGCAGATCGGTGATCGTGTCGGCGGCATATCCCTTCGCGATCCCGGACAGATCGAGCGACAGCCGGCCCGGCTGACGGAGGCTTTGCCGTGACGCGTCCCATGCCAGCCGCTCCCAGCCGCAGCGATCACGGGCATCGGCGATCGCGAGGTCGATCGGCACCGGCTGCGGCCCGGGTGGCCCGAAGCCCCACAGATCGACCAGCGCTCCGAGAGAGGGGTCGAACGCGCCGTCGCTGAGGCCGGCGATCAGCAGCGCCCGCGCGATTACCGAAGCGAAGTCCGGTGGCAAAGAAAACCACGTTCCCGGCGGCGCGCGGTTGAAGCGGCACAGCAGCGACGTATCATCCCAATGGCTCATCTCGGCCACCAGCCCGGCGAGTCGCGCGGCGATCGCGCGTTCGACGGCGCGCATGTCGCTGCCGTGCGGGGCGGAGACGAGAATGCGCCAGCGTGTGCCCATCGTCGCACCCTCCAGGGTCACGATCGGCGCCGTCCGATCGTGGCCTGCAAGAAGCGACGGATCGATCGCGGCTGGAAGCGCGATGCGAGGCGCGTGGCTCAGGGCGTCATGACCTCGAGCGTCGTCGCGTAGCTCATCCGCCGCTCGGTCGCCTTCGGGTTGCTGGTCCGCGCATCGGTGGCGGTGGCGTTGAGCCAGTACATCCCGGCTGCCGGCCACTTGAACGTCATCATGCCATCATTTCCGGTGATCAGTTCCACCGCGCCTTCCGCGTCGCGATAGCGCTTGCCGCCGGGGATCACCGTCACCTTTATTCCTGCCGCCGGCTTGCCGTCGATCAGGAAGCGAAAGCGCGCGGCCTCGCCCGATATCAGTTCATCCGGGTGGGTGACGGGATCGAGTTCCAGTCCCTTGCCGGTCGGCTTGAATACAGTGGTCGTCGGCTCACCGGCGGTGACGAAGATCTCGTTGCGGCCGAGCGTTTCGACGATCTTCACGTCGGTGGCGTTCGCCGGAATGTCGTTGATCGTCAGCGGGGCGGGCGCGCCGGGCTGGGGCGGGCCGCGACGGCCGATACGCTGCTCCACGCCATTCGCCTTGAAGCTGCCCATGAAGCCGGTCATCTCGGCGCCGATCTTCCAGGTGCCCGGCTTGTCGAGCTTCACATCGAATACAGCGCGATAGCGGCCGGTCGCGCCGTTCTGGATCGCGCCGGGCGTGCCGTCCGGCTGCGATACCTTGATCGATTCGTTCCGGCCCGGCTGGTGATCGGCGAAAAACAGGTCGTTCGATACCGCATTGTCCACCGTCACCCAGCTGTCCGTGCCGGAAAAGACCGTGCCCGACGGCAGCAGCCACATGCGATGCGCGGAAAGAGCGGCCGGCATAGAGAGCAGCGCGGCGGCGGTAAGCAGGCGTGTTGTCAGCTTGTTCATGGTCATGCTCCCGGGAAAGGCGTGCTCAGCGGACCTCGATCGTGCCGAGTTCGTGGCTGCCACCCGCGCGGCCTTTCGCGGTGGGCACCGTCAGGGGGACGGATACGATCTCTCGCCCGCCCGTCTCGCGCGCTGCCTCTGCGTTGAGCACATAGGCGCCCGGCTTCAGATCGGCGGGCAGGGGGATCTGATACTGGCCCGGAGCACGCGTCGCACCGCTGACGCCGTTCGCGGGCAACGACAGGCTGCGCCCCCCCTTGCGCCACCAGGCACGCAGGTCGGACAGCCATTTTGTGCCCGGCTCCTTGCCGCCCTTCTTGACGTCATACCAGACCGCGAGGGTTCGCGCCGCGCCGCCGCCTGCCGGCTCGAGCCATATCGCGACATAGGGCCGGTGATATTCCGCGACCGACAGCCGCGGAATGGTGATGGTGATCGTTTCCGCGTTCGCGGAAGCGGACACGATTGCTCCTCCCAGCGTCAGCATCAGCGCGGAACTCGAACGCATCGTAAAATCCTTTCAATGGATCAGGAACAGGGCAATCAGCCCCGGGATCACCAGCCCCGCGCCGACCAGCGGCCAGGTCGACGGGCGATGGCGGGCATGAAGCTGCAGCAACAACAGGCCGGTGATCGTGAACAGGATGCAGGCGCCGGCGAAGGCATCGATGAACCAGAACCATGCGTCGCCCGCATTGCGGCCCTTGTGAAGATCGTTGAGATAGGAAATCCAGCCACGATCGGTGATCTCGGCCGTTATCTTGCCGCTCGCGCGATCGATACTGACCCACGCATCGCCACCCGGGCCCGGCATCGCGACATAGACTTCGCTGTCGGACCATTCCCCCGCGCGGGCCATCGGATCGAGGCCGACCTCATGCTTCACTGCCGTGGCGACCTGCGTCGGCAGCGGTGCGTCATTGCTTCGCGGATGGGCGAGCGCGGCGCGCAGCGGGGGCGGAAGATCGCCCGACCGCTGCTGCACCGCTGGCGAAGCACCGATCGACGCGGCATGATTCAGCGTGATTCCGGTGATCGCGAACAGCAGCATGCCGATCAGCGACACCGCCGCGCTCACCCAATGCCATGTGTGAAGCTGTTTCAGCCACCAGGTGCGCACGCGCCGGCGCGGCGGGCGCATTACTGGGGCAGAGGGAGCGGAGCCGGTCACGGATGTTGCCGTAGCGACCCAATCGGCGGCAGGCAACAGCTATTGCGAGGCACTCGCGATATCTCGCCGCATCAACGCGATTCGCGCGCAATCGTCCCGCAAACGGCGCGGGTTTCACGGTCTCATGGCGGAAGATGGAGGCCCGACCGGGAATCGAACCCGGGTGCAAGGATTTGCAGTCCTCTGCGTCACCACTCCGCCATCGGGCCTCGATATGCGGGAGCGGGCTGATGCGTCGGCGGCAGCGCCGTGTCAAGCGCGCCGCAATGGTTGGCCTCGCGCCGGGGACGCGATACAAGCCGCATGAGCGCTTTAGTGTATTGCGCGAATAAAACAGTTGTGCGACAGGGCATGTTGATGATGGCGACCACTACCTTGACGAATGATTTCGAGGCGATGCGCACCGCAATGGTGGTGAGCCAGCTGCGCCCCAACGCGGTGAACGATCCGCGCGTCGTGACGGCGATGGCGCGGGTTGCGCGTGAGAAATTCGTGCCGTCCGAAGCGGCCGCGCTTGCCTATCGCGATACATCTGTCGCTCTCGGCAATGGCCGGTCGGCGAACCTGCCGATCGCGACTGGCCGGCTGCTGACAGAGGCGCGGCTGCTTCCTGGCGATCGGGTGCTGCTGATAGGGGCTGCGACCGGATATACGGCGGCGGTGCTCGCCGGTTTGGTTGCGCACGTCGTCGCGGTTGAGAGTGACGCCGATCTGCTCGCGCGCGCGCGCGCCGCGCTCGCCGATACAGCCGCAGTCGAGCTGGTCGAAGGCCCCCTGGAACAGGGGTACGCGGCCGGTGCGCCCTATGACGCGATGATTGTCGATGGCGCCGTGGAAGAATTGCCTCAGAGCCTGATCGTGCAACTCCGCGAAGGGGGACGGGTCGCGACCGGGCTGATCGATCGCGGCATCACGCGGCTGGCGACGGGGCGACGCACGGGCACCGGGTTCGGGGTCGCGGATTTCGCCGATATCGAAACGGTGGTGCTGCCGGGGTTCGCGCGGCGGCGCGGGTTCAGTTTCTGAGGTATTAAGGTGGGCCGCTACACATCCATCCTCGCGCTTGCCGCGACGCTCGCCGGGCCGGCTTCTGCGGAAACGCTCCGAGAGGCGCTCGCCAAGGCATATCACGACAACCCCACGATTACTGCGGCGCGTGCACAGCAGCGCGCGACCGATGAGAACGTGCCGATCGCCAGGGCGGCCGGACGCCCCGGCGTGGCCGCGACAGGATCCGTGGCGGAGAATGTGATCCGCACCGGTAATTCCTTCACCACGCCGGAGCGGATCGGGCAGGGATCCGTATCGCTCAACGTTCCGATTTTCTCTGGTGGTGCCGTGCGCAACTCGGTTCGCGCGGCTGAAACGCGTGTCGAGGCGGGGCAGGCCGGGCTGCGCGGAACGGAGGCCACCACCTTCACGAATGTCGTCAGCGCCTATAACAACGTGTTGCGCGACGAGGCGATCGTCAGCCTGAACGCGCAGAACGTTAAGGTGCTTGAAACCAATCTGAGGGCGGCGCGGGATCGCTTCCAGGTCGGCGATCTGACCCGCACCGATGTCGCCCAGTCCGAGGCGCGATTGAGCCTCGCACGCGCGCAGTTTCAAAGCGCGCAGGCGACATTGATCTCCAGCCGCGAGAGCTATGTCCAGTTCGTTGGTGACGCGCCGGGAATGCTGGAGCCGCCGCCACCATTGCCCAATCTTCCAGCAACGCCCGATGCGGCGGTCGATGTAGCGCTGCAGGACAATCCGACTCTGATCGCTTCCCGCCGGCAGCGCGATGCGACGCGCTATGATGTGAAAGTGGCGCAGGCGGGCCGCCTGCCGACGGTCGGCGTCGGTGTTGGCGAGAATTACACCAACTATCTGGGGTCGCTGGGTGCGGGCACAGGGCTTGGCGTGGGGCAGAGCGGTGCCTCCACCTCGGTGGGTCTCAATCTGTCGCTGCCGATCTTCCAGGGTGGGCGCCCCGGCGCACAGATCAGGCAGGCGCAGGCGTTACGCTCGCAGGCGATCGAGAATACAACCGCCGCCGAGCGGCAGGTCATCGCGCAGACGCGCTCCGCTTTTGCCGTTTGGCGCTCGGCACTTGAAGTGATCCAGTCGTCCGAGGCTGCGGTGAGCGCGAATCGGCTGTCGCTGGAAGGCGTCCGCGCCGAAAACAGTGTCGGCAACCGCACGATCCTGGATATTCTCAATGCCGAACAGGAATTGCTCAACAGCCAGGTGACGCTGGTGACGGCGCGACGCGACGCCTATGTCGCGGGCTTCGCGCTGCTTGCCGCGATGGGTCGCGCCGAGGCGCGTGACCTGGGGCTGGATGGCGGACCGCTCTACAACCCGGCCGATAACTACAATGCCGTGAAAAACCGTTTTTCCGATTTCGGCAGCGCGCCGTCGCCCACGGAAATCTCGCCGACTACAGCGAAAGTGCCCGCGCAGAACGCCACTGTCACCCGTCCGCTTGATCCCGAGCTTGATACAAGTGTTGACAGGAGCGCGCCATTAACCACAGGTGAGCATACACCGAACCGCTAAACCGGCGCGTTCGCGAAGCAATGGTGGAACGTCGCGTATGGGGGACGCTAGCGCCGAGCCGTCGATGGAGGACATTCTGTCCTCGATCAAACGGATCATCGCCGAAGAGGGAGAGAGTGTGCAGCGGTCCCGCCGCCCGTCGGTCCGGCCTGTTCCCTCGATCGTTCCCCCGCCGCCCGCCAACGAGCCGGAAGAGGTGCTGGAGCTGAGCCATCCCATGCCGACCGTGCCCGAATCACCGCCGCCAGTGGCGACAGCCTCTTTTGCCCCCCCAGAACAACCGATACGCAAAGGCGAGGCCATTGTGTCGCAGCAGACAGCCGATGCCACGCGCGGCGCGCTCGACGCATTATCGCGATTGCTGGTGAAGCCGGAGCCGGAAAGCGATGGCACGCTTGAGGGGCTGGTGCGCGAGATGTTGCGCCCGATGCTGCGCGATTGGCTCGACTCGAACCTGCCGGTGATAGTCGAATCGATCGTGGCCCGCGAAATCGCGAAGATCACGAACACCGGCCGCTGATCGCCGCGCGAATCGCGCACGGAAAGATTGTCGCAGAAGAGACGATCTGCTCTATCTTTGCGGCATGAAAGCGCTTTCCGTCGCGAGTCTGCTCGCCATCGCCACTGCCGTCGCTGTTCCCGCCTCGGCGCGCCCGCTCACCATCGACGACGTGACAATGCTGTCGCGTGTCAGCTCGCCGACCGTTTCCGCCAATGGCAAATGGCTTGTCTGGTCGCAGCGCGAAACCGATCTCGCTGCCAACAAGGGGCGGTTTGATCTCTGGAAACTCGACCTGACGAAGCGCGGCGCGCAGCCCGAGAAGCTGGTCGCGGATCCGGCGGTGAACGAAAGCAACCCGCAGATCGTCGGCGATACCGTTTATTTCTCGTCCGATCGCGGTGGCGATGATGCGATCTGGGCTGTGCCCGTTACGGGGGGCACGCCGCGCCGGATCACCGATTTCAAGGGCGGTTTCGGCGGGTTCAAGGTGGCACCTACCGGCGACCGTGTCGTCGTCTGGGCTGACCGCCGCCCCGGCGCGCCGTCGCTCGAGCCGGCCAGGGAAAAGAAAGACCCGAACGCCGGCGAAGCACGAACCTACGATCAGCTTTTCGTGCGACACTGGGACACATGGGCGGACGGCACGCGCTCGCAACTTTTCGTCCTTCCGCTTTCGTCGGCCGGAGCGCCCGGCAATGGCAAAGCGATCGTCGGTGCGCTGGTCGGCGACACGCCTTCGAAACCTTCCGGCGGCGGCGAGGAGCTGAGCTGGTCACCAGACGGCAGGACGATCTATCTCGCGATGCGCGAGGCGGGGCGAATCGAGCCGCTGTCCACCAATCTCGATATCTTCGCGGTGCCAGCCGATGGCAGCGGCGCGCCGGTGAACCTTACCGTTGCCAACAAGGCGACTGACAATCAGCCGGTCGTTTCGCCGGATGGGCGCAGGCTGGCGTGGTTCGCGATGCGTCGTCCCGGCTATGAGGCGGACCGTCAGGTGCTGACGATTCGCGATCTGGCCTCCGGCAAGACGGTGTCGCTCACCGAACGCTGGGATCGCTCGGTCGGCTCGATCGCCTGGGCGCCCGATTCGAAATCGCTCTACGTCACGGCGGAGGACACGCAGGAAAATCCGCTGTGGCGCGTCGATG
This sequence comes from Sphingomonas sp. TX0543, assembly GCF_048565505.1. Taxonomy (NCBI): domain Bacteria; kingdom Pseudomonadati; phylum Pseudomonadota; class Alphaproteobacteria; order Sphingomonadales; family Sphingomonadaceae; genus Sphingomonas; species Sphingomonas sp. TX0543. The sequence continues at coordinate 2,499,358 of NZ_JBLZUS010000002.1, read as the reverse complement.
CGCAGAACGGTCAACTCACCCGCCTGACGCAGGAGGGCAATGTCTCTTCCGTCAGCGTCACGCCGGGCGGCGTGATCGTGACGATGAACAGCCTCACCGCACCGGATGATTTCTATCGCATCACCGGCACGGGTGCTCCGGAACGCCTGACCTCCGTCAACGCGGCGAAGCTGGCTGGCGTGGATATGCCGGAGGTGACGCGATTCAGCTTCAAGGGCGCGAATAACGATACTGTGTGGGGCTATGCGGTGAAGCCGGTCGGCATCACCGGCAAGGCGCCGATCGCTTATATGGTGCACGGCGGTCCGCAGGGTTCTTCAAACAACAGCTGGTCCTATCGCTGGAATCCGGCGGTGTTCGCGGGTGCGGGTTATGGCCTGGTCGCGGTCGATTTCCACGGCTCGACTGGCTACGGGCAAGCGTTCACGGATGCGATCCGCAGCAATTGGGGCGGCTGGCCGCTGGAGGATCTGAAGAAGGGCCTCGCCGCCGCGACGGATAAATTCCCGTGGATGGACGCCAATAACGCGTGCGCGCTTGGCGCCTCTTATGGCGGCTATATGATGAACTGGATCGAGGGCCAGTGGCCCGATCGCTTCAAGTGCATCGTTGAGCACGACGGCGTGTTCGATGCCCGGGCCATGGCCTACGAAACCGAGGAGCTGTGGTTCGACGAATGGGAGCACGGCGGCAAGGCCTATTACGAGGATCCGGCCGCGTTCGAGAAATGGAATCCGGTGAATTACGTCGACAGGTGGAAGACGCCGATGCTCGTCATCACCGGCGAGAAGGATTTCCGCATTCCTTATACACAGGGCCTCGCCGCCTTCACCGCGCTGCAGCGCCGCGATATACCCTCGCGGTTGATAGTGAACCCCAACGAGAACCACTGGGTGCTGAAACCGCGCAATTCGCGGCAATGGTATCGCGAGGTGCTGGGCTGGATGGGCAAGTGGACAGGGAACGGCGCGCGATAGCGCGGCTTTTCTTTTGGCGTGTCCCGGCTAAAGCCGGGGCATGACCGAACTGCCCAAGACCTTTGATCCCGCCGCAATCGAATCCCGCTGGTATAGCCATTGGGAGGATAATGGCCTGTTCCGTCCAGACCGGCCTGGCGCGGAACCCTGGACGATCGTCAACCCGCCGCCCAATGTGACCGGATCGCTGCACATCGGGCATGCGCTGGACAACACCCTGCAGGATATCCTCGTCCGCCACGCGCGGTTGAAGGGCAAGGATGCCTTGTGGGTGGTCGGCACCGATCACGCAGGCATTGCGACGCAGATGGTGGTCGAGCGCCAGATGGCCGAGCGGCAGGAGAAGCGCACCAATTTCTCGCGTGAGGATTTCGTCGCCAAGGTGTGGGAATGGAAGGCGGAAAGCGGCGGCGCGATCACGCGCCAGCTCCGCCGCCTCGGCTGCTCGATGGACTGGGCGAACGAACGTTTCACGATGGACGAGGGCTTCAGCAAGGCGGTGCTGAAGGTGTTCGTCGATCTGCACCGGCAGGGCCTGATCTATCGCGACAAGCGCCTGGTGAACTGGGACCCGGGCCTCGGCACCGCGATCAGCGATCTGGAGGTCGAGACCCGCGAGGTTCAGGGCAAGTTCTGGCACCTGCGCTATCCGCTGGAGGACGGCAGCGGCTTCATCTCGGTCGCGACGACGCGGCCCGAAACGATGCTGGCCGACATGGCCGTCGCGGTGAACCCGGAGGATGAGCGGTACAAGGCGCTGATCGACAAGCGCGTGAAGCTGCCGATCACCGGCCGGCTGATCCCGATCATCCCCGACGAGCACGCCGATCCCGAACTCGGATCGGGCGCCGTGAAGATCACGCCGGGGCATGATTTCAACGACTTCGAGGTCGGCCGCCGCGCCGGGATCGAGGCGCGCGACATGCTCAACATGCTCGATGCCAAGGCGCAGGTGACGCAGGTGGCGGACGACCTGATCCCGGCGGACCTGATTGGCATCGACCGCTTCCAGGCGCGCAAGCAGGTGGTGCAGCGGCTTGAGGACGAGGGCTTTCTGGAGCGCATCGAGGATCGCGTGATCCAGACGCCCTATGGAGACCGCTCCGGCGAGGTGATCGAGCCGTGGCTGACGGATCAATGGTATGTCGACGCCGCGACGCTGGCGAAACCGGCGATCGAGGCGGTGACCTCCGGCAAGACGCGCATCGTGCCGAAGACGTGGGAGAAGACGTATTTCAACTGGATGGAGAATATCCAGCCGTGGTGCGTCTCGCGGCAATTGTGGTGGGGGCACCGCATCCCGGCGTGGTTTGGGCCCGCTAAAGCGGAAGACGAAAATCCAGCGGTCCGGACTTTTAGTTTCGGCACAAAAATCTTCGTCGCGGAAACCGAGGATCATGCGCTCGCTCAGGCCCAAGAATATTACGGTGCAGGTGTCGAGGTAGATGTCGTAGACGCTGACAAGGCGTTTCGGTCGCCGGGGGGGATAGGGGAATTACCCGAGCGTAAGGTTATCTATCGCGACCCCGACGTCCTCGACACCTGGTTCTCCTCCGCGCTCTGGCCGTTCGCCACGATGGGCTGGCCGGAGGATGCCGACCCCACGCTCCACGGCCGCTACCCCAATGACGTGCTGATTTCCGGCTTCGACATCCTGTTCTTCTGGGACGCCCGCATGATGATGCAGGGCCTGCATTTCATGAAGGATGTGCCGTTCCGCACGCTTTATCTACACGGGCTGGTCCGCGCCGCCGATGGCGCGAAGATGTCCAAATCGAAGGGCAATACGGTCGATCCGCTCGGGCTGATCGATAAATATGGCGCGGATGCGCTGCGCTTCTTCATGGCGGCGATGGAGAGCCAGGGCCGCGACATCAAGATGGACGAGAAGCGCGTCGAGGGATATCGCAACTTCGCGACCAAGCTGTGGAACGCCAGCCGCTTCTGCCAGGCCAATGGCATCGGCGGCTCGACGACGCTGGAGCCGCCCGCGGCGAACGCGGCGGTCAACAAGTGGATCGTCGGCGAGTGCGTGAAGGCGATCCAGTCGGTCGATCTGGCGCTGGCGGAACTGCGCTTCGATGCCGCCGCGAACGCCATCTATCATTTCGTGTGGAGCCAGTTCTGCGACTGGTATCTGGAACTGATCAAGGGCCAGATCGATGACGAGACGCGCGCGGTGGCGGGCTGGGTGCTCGATCAGGTGCTGGTGGTGTTGCATCCGTTCATGCCATTCATCACCGAGGAACTGTGGCACGCGCTCAGCCCGCGGGAACATGAACTGATCGTCGCGAAATGGCCCATACCGGATGCGCGCGCGATCGATCCGGCCGCTGCGGCCGAGGTGGATTGGCTGATCCGGCTGGTGAGCGATGTTCGTTCGAGCCGAACTGAACTCAATGTGCCACCCGGTGCGCGACTGCCATATGCCGTTTCCGAACCGGGCGCGGAAACCAGCGCGCGGCTTGAGCGCAACGCCGCCACGATCGCCCGCCTCGCGCGGATCGCGCCGGGCGAGGTGACGGGCGGCAGCGCGCAAGTCGTGGTGGATGAGGCGACCTATCGGCTCGGTCTGGGCGAAGTGATCGATCTCGACACCGAACGCGCGCGGCTCGCCAAGGCGATCGCGGCGGCGGAGAAGGAACGGGATGCGCTGGCGGGGCGGCTCGGCAACCCGAGTTTCGTTGAGCGGGCCAAGCCGGAAGCGGTGGAAAAGGCGCGCGCCGATCATGCGGAGAAGGCCGCCGAGGCAGAGCGGCTCGGGGCGGCGCTGGCGCGGCTAGGATAAGATATTCGCCGGCGCGCGGCCGGCGTTAGCAGGACGGGCGACAGGCGGCGCCGTTTCCGCCCTTGAGGAGTCTGGCGCAGGTGGCGGATCAGGACATGAAGCAAGCGCCGCCCGCCGCCCCGCACGGCCATGCGCGTAACCTCACGAGCGGGCCGATCGGGCGCGCGCTGCTGCTGTTTGCGCTGCCCACGCTGGCATCGAATATCCTCCAGTCGCTCAACGGCTCGGTCAATGCGATCTGGGTCGGGCGGTTTCTGGGGGAGGGGGCTCTCGCGGCGACCTCGAACGCGAACATCATCATGTTCCTGACGTTCGGCGCGGTGTTCGGCTTCGGCATGGCCGCGACGATCATGGTCGGCCAGAACTGGGGCCGGCGCGATGTGGATGCGGCGCGGCGCGCGTTCGGCTCCGCGATCGGGCTGGTGCTTGGCACGGCGATCGTGGTGGCAGCGCTCGGCTGGGCGTTCGCGCCGGAAATTCTCCACCTGCTCGCCACGCCGGCGGGCGCGTTCGTGCCTGCGCTGGCCTATCTTCGGGTTATCTTCCTCGCCTTGCCGGCATCGATGCTGCTGGTGCTGATGTTCATGGGGCTGCGCGGCACGGGCGATTCGGTGACGCCCTTGTGGTTCATGGCGCTATGCGTGGTGCTTGATGCGGGGCTGAACCCGCTCCTCATCATGGGGGTCGGACCGTTTCCCCGGCTCGGCATCGCCGGATCGGCGCTGGCGACGCTGATCGCCAATGTCGTCGCGCTGGCGGCGCTGGTGCTGCACATCCAGACCCGCAACCTTCCGCTTCGTCTCAAAGGAGCGGAACTACGCTATATCCTGCCGGATCCAGCGCTGGTGCGAACGATCGTTGGCAAAGGTCTTCCGATTGGGGCGCAGATGCTGGTGCTGTCCACGTCTTCGCTGGTGATGATCGGGCTGGTCAACCGGCACGGCATCGATACGATCGCCGCATACGGCATCACCCAGCAACTATGGAATTACGTGCAGATGCCGGCGATGGCGATCGGCGCGGCGGTTTCTGCCATGGCAGCGCAGAATATTGGCGCGGGTCGGTGGGATCGCGTGACTCGGATCACGCGCGCGGGCCTGGTGTTCAATCTGCTGATGACGGGAACGATGGTCATAGCGGCGCTGCTGTTCGACCGTGCGCTGCTTAGCCTGTTTATCGGCGCAGGCAGCCCGGCGGTGCACGTCGCGCAGCATATCAATCTGATCGTCACCTGGGGCCTGATCCTGTTCGGCGCGACGATGATCCTGTTCGGCACGGTTCGCGCAAATGGTGCGGTGTGGGGGCCGCTGGTGATTCTGGCGATTTCGATGTTTCCGGTTCGTCTGGGAATTGCGCTGTTGCTGGATCCGGTCTGGGGCGCGGATGCTTTGTGGTGGAGCTTTCCGCTGGGCTCGATAATGAACCTCCTGCTCGCGGTGCTTTATTATCTATATGGCCCGTGGCGGCGCGGCGGGCTGCTCGTGGTCGAAGAGCAGGTCGCCGAGCGCAGCCATGCCGATATCGAGCCTGGCAGTAATTTCAAGCCGGCGGTCTAGGCTGCTCCAGCGGCGCCATTACGTCGATCGCCCCTGCGGCAATATGTGCCGTCACCGGCGTGCGGGCGAGAATTTCGCCGTCGATCGAAATCGGCAGCGGCGGCTCGGTGGATATTTTCAGGGATTTGCCGGTGAAGCTGATCGTATCGTGATGTCGCGACTCATGCCCGACGAAGCTGGCTGCCCAGTTCTTCACGAGCCCGCGCTTGTAGCGGCCGGTGACGGCCTGAACCACGATCTGGCCTGAATCGACCTTCGCTTCGTCCACCAGCCAGGTGCCGCCGTGATACGGGCCATTCGAGATCCGCACCTCCACGACCCGCATGCGCTTCTCGCCGCTGCCGTCATCGACGATCAGCGTGAACGGCTTGAAATGCGTGAACTGATAGGCGGCCCAGCCGAGATAGCCGACCCGGCCGAAATAGCGCTTCAGCCGATGCGGCACCGTTTCAGCTATCTGCGGGCTGATCCCCATCGCCGCACAATTGGCGAAATAATCGTCATCGATCATGCCGAGGTCGATCCGGCGCGGCCTGCCATTGGCGAGTACGTCTATCGCTCCATCGATGTCGAGCGGGATGCCGAGGGTGCGCGCGAAGGAATTGGCGGTGCCGAGCGGTAGCACCCCCAGGATCACATCCTTGCCCACCAGAAGGTCGACCAGCCCGCTGATGGTGCCATCCCCGCCGCCGAGGATCACCAGGTCCGGCTTTTTCGCGAGCGCGCGTCGCACGGTTCGCTCCAGATGCTCGGGGTTCTCGACTGCGTGCGCGTCCACCGGGAATGGCAATTCGTCCAGCCGACGGCAGGCGCGTTTGAACAGCTTCTGCCCTTTGCGCGATTTGGCGTTGACGATGAGGGCGGCGCTTTTGATCCCGGTCATGGGCGGGGGAACGCACCAGCATCGGTTTCGGCTCCGTAACGCTTGCCCGGCGCGGCGCGAAGGCGCATGTCGCATGGCGCTATGCACGCCCCATTTCCCGCGCTTCGCCTTCGCCGCACACGTACAGCCGACTGGAGCCGTCGGCTGCATCGCGAGACTCTGCTGACAGCTGCCGACCTGATCTGGCCCCTTTTCATCACTGACGGCCACGGCGTGGAGGAGCCGATCCCAAGCCTGCCGGGCGTATCGCGTTGGTCGGTCGACGGCATCGTCGCGCGCGCCAAAGAGGCGCTTGATCTCGGCATTCCGTGCCTTGCGCTTTTTCCGAACACGCCGGCGAGCCTGCGTACGGATGACGGGCGCGAGGCGCTCAACCCCGACAATCTGATGTGCCGCGCGATCCGCGCGATAAAGGATGCGGTGCCCGAAGTGGGGATCCTGACCGATGTGGCGCTCGATCCCTATACCGCGCATGGCCATGACGGGCTGGTCGATACCGCCGGCTATGTCCTCAACGACGCGACGGTGGAGGTGCTTGTCGGCCAATCGCTCAACCAGGCAGCGGCGGGCGCCGATATCATTGCGCCATCGGACATGATGGACGGCCGCATCGGCACGATCCGCGCCGCGCTTGAGGGGGCGGGGCACGTCAATGTCCAGATCATGGCCTATGCCGCGAAATACGCCAGCGCCTTCTATGGCCCGTTCCGTGATGCTGTCGGGAGCCGCGGGCTGCTGAAGGGCGACAAGAAGACCTATCAGATGGACTATGCCAACGGCGACGAGGCGCTACGCGAAGTGCGGATGGACCTTGCGGAGGGGGCCGACAGCGTGATGGTGAAACCGGGCCTGCCCTATCTCGACATCGTCTGGCGGGTTAAGGAGACATTCGGCGTGCCGGTGTTCGCCTATCAGGTATCCGGCGAATATGCGATGATCGAGGCGGCGGCGGCGGCGGGTGCCGCTGATCGCGACGCGCTGGTGCTCGAGACTCTTGTGGCGATGCGTCGTGCCGGATGTTCGGGCATCCTGACCTATCACGCCGCTCATGCGGCAAGGTTGCTCAATGCATGATCCAGACGGAGCGCCTGATTCTGCGTCGCTTCGAGGGGCGCGACCGCGCGCCGCTTCACGCGATGTGGGCCGATCCGCGTGTGATGGGCGATCTCGGCGCACTGAAGAGCGCTGAGGACAGCGATGCGGCGCTGGCACGCCACGCATCATACCATCCGTTGGGTTTCTTCGTCGTCGAACAGCGTGACAGCGGCGCCACTATCGGGTTCTGCGGGCTGAAACCGGGCGCCCCGGACACGCCGATCGCTGGCATGCTCGAGGTGGGCTGGACGCTGGCAGCGCCCTTTTGGGGTTCGGGCTATGCGCGCGAGGCGGCTGCGGCGAGCATCGCCTGGGGCTGGACGAACGGCGACGCGGACGCGATCGTTGCGATAACGGCGCGACGAAACGCCAGGAGCCGCAAGCTGATGGAGCGACTTGGGATGTCGCATTTGCCGGCGATGGACTTCATGCACCCGCTCTTCGCGGCCGACGATCCGCTACGCGACACCGTAACCTATCGGATCGAGCGACCGTGATCGAAACGGCGCGCCTTCTTTTAAGGCGCTGGCGCGATGCGGATGCCGAGCCGTTCTTTGCGATGGGGCGGGATGCGGAGGTGATGCGCTTTCTCGGGCCGCCGATGTCGCGCGCGGATTGCATGGCCGTGATCGAGGGGCAGAACGCGCTCGCTGACGAGATCGGCACCTGCTTCTGGGCGATCGAGCGGCGCGCCGACGGGGCGTTTCTAGGGTTTTGCGGGATCAAGCCTGGCCCCGCCGGTACGCCGGTAGCTGACGAGCCGGAAATCGGCTGGCGACTGGCACGCGCCGCGTGGGGGCAGGGCTATGCGCTGGAGGCAGCGGAGGCATCGCTCGATCATGGCTGGGCCACGACTGAATGGCCGCGCGTCTCGGCGATAACCGTGCCGGCGAATGAGCGGAGCTGGGGCTTGATGATCTGCCTTGGCATGTCGCGCGATGCTGCGGGTGATTTCGATCATCCCGCGCTCGACCTGCACGACCCGCTGCGTCGCCATCTGAATCGTATCACTCGCCCTTGCTGACGCGGGCTCAATTCGCCGGAGCGAGCCGACGCTGCATCGTCGCGATTCGTGTGGCAGAAGCTTCAGCGGCCGCCTGCGCCGCCTCGACCGCGCGATCGAGCGCCGGATAAGGCGGGGCGAGCGTGACGGCGCGATCGGAGGCCAGCTGTTCCAGATCCGTAAGCGCATCAACCTGCCGCGCGCGTGCTGCGTCGAGGTCGGCAAGGGCGGTCTGTGCCTCAAGCCACGCATCGCTGCCGGCCGGCGCGCGCGCGGCGGCGCTGGTCAGCCGGTCGGCCCGCGCACTCGCCGTATCGAAAGCGTCGCCTGCCTCCTTCACGGCAGCCTGCGCGGTGCTGATCCGTGAATCGAGCGCGGGGTCCGCGGTCACCGGAGTTGGCGCCGGGGCGAGTGGCTCGCGAAAATCGAGCTGCTCGCCGGATCGCGGCAGCAGCGAGGGATAATCGCGCTCGGCGCATCCGGCCAGCAAGGCTGCCATAAGCGCAAGGGGAAGGAATTGCTTCATCCCTTCGCGCTCTACGAGGCGAGAAAAGTGTACGCAACGCTCTTGCGCAACTCGAAACCCCCTTCTAAAGGAGCGCCTCCCAAGCGCCCGTAGCTCAGCTGGATAGAGCATCAGACTACGAATCTGAGGGTCGGACGTTCGAATCGTTCCGGGCGCGCCATTTTTCAACGGGTTAGCAGGGGCCATCCCTCACCCGAGTGGCTCTAGGTAACATTCTAGGTAACACACCTCCTCCAGCGGGGAGATGAGGTGTCGCGGCTTTGCTGAGTGACTCGGTCACGTTCGCCTCCAGTTCACCGATCTTACGCCCTCTTTCCTCTGCCCTCGAGTTCTATCGGACCTGCTTCGAAGGGCGACTGTCGATCCAATGGTCGATATCGCTTACCATCCACGCGACGGCGCGTGGCCCCAGCTTGCGAGGGCGAGGGAAGCAGCCATCCTCCATCATTCTGTAGATCGAAGACCGAGCAAGCCCGGTGCGGAGCTTGACCTCCGGCAGCCTGATCAGTCGAGTCGGCGTTTGCACTTCGTTGGTCATGTTCTGCTCCAGCAGGATGACCCCTTCCAGCTCGAGCGTAAGTCGCGTGCATCCGTAATTGGAAGCCTTGAGGCTGCGTTGGAACGCACGGTGCGCCTCTCAGAACCTGCCGTCGCGGCAACGGCGAAGGCCCTCGCGGCAGGTCGCATCTCAAAGGAAGGCGGCATTCCTCCGAGCGTGAGGACCGCGACAGCTGTCGCGGTGAATCGAGAAGAGCGATTGTGCGCTGCTTAGTATCGCAGCGAATGCGCCAGCCGCAGATCACACGGCTGCTTGGCGTTTAAGGTCCAGCCGCTCCTAGCGGCGTCTCGTCAGGCAGCCGCTTGTTCGGGTGACGCAGCAAGCAGATATTCGTTGGCGCCACATTGCGCACGATGATCGCCAGTTGCGCCTCGCATTCTGAGCACTGAAGCGGGCGCTCCTTTCCATATCAGCACGCTTAAGCTCTGGACCGCGAGTGCCTGTCCAGATTTTGCCGGGATCGGTACCGAACGTCGATTTAGAGCGCTTGAGTGCCCCGGCAGGGTGAATACCAAAGCACATCCTTGAAAGGGTTTGCCGGCGCGTGCGCCTGAACGCGCCGCCCGACGCACCTGGGGAACCACCGCACCGGGGGCATGTTAGCGCGGCTGCCCCTAGGTTCGAAGAACTAGGCGCTGTTGATTTCCGCTGAGAGCTGACCCGGGAAGGTCCAAAGTTTCCACTGAGAAGTGACCCATGTTCTGAGCTTCCCCCTGGCATTTGCGTCGGGGGATCAAGGAGTGATCGACATGGCGTTATTGAGCGTAATCCGGCGCTGGCATTTCCGCGAAGGGATGCCGATCCGGGAGATTGAGCGACGCACCGGATTGTCGCGCAACACGATCCGCAAGTACCTGCGCGCCGGCACGGTAGAGCCGAAGTTCAAGGTTCCCGAGCGGCCAAGCAAGCTGGACCCGTTCGCCGAGAAGCTGTCGGCATGGCTACGGATCGAGGCGGGCCGGTCGCGTAAGCAGCGGCGCACCGCCAGGCAGATGCACGCCGATCTGGTCGTGCTGGGCTATGACGGATCCTACAACCGCGTCGCGGCCTTCGTTCGCACCTGGAAGGCCGAGCGGCAGCGTGATGCCCAGACCAGCGGCCGCGGTACTTTCGTCCCGCTGGCGTTCGCGCCGGGCGAGGCGTTCCAGTTCGACTGGAGCGAGGACTGGGCGATCATTGCCGGCGAGCGGACCAAGCTGCAGGTGGCGCACAGCAAGCTGTCGCACAGCCGGGCGTTCATCGTCAGAGCCTATCTGCTCCAGACCCACGAGATGCTGTTCGATGCGCTGACCCAGGCGTTCCGGGTTCTCGGCGGCGTCCCCCGGCGCGGGATCTTCGACAACATGAAGACCGCGGTCGACCGGATCGGTGCCGGCAAGGTCCGGCAGGTTAATGCCCGGTTCGCGGCGATGGCCAGCCACTACCTGTTCGAGCCGGATTTCTGCAACCCGGCCGCCGGTTGGGAGAAGGGACAGGTTGAGAAGAATGTCCAGGATGCCCGGCGCCGACTGTGGCAGCCGCTGCCCAGCTTCCCCGATCTGGCGGCACTCAACGCCTGGCTCGAACAGCGCTGCATCGAGCAATGGGGCCAGATCCAGCATGGCGTCCTGCCCGGCACGATCGGCGATGCCTGGGCCGACGAGGTAGTCAGCCTGATGCCGTTGGGGCGGACCTTCGACGGCTTCGTCGAGCACGCCAAGCGGGTCTCGCCGACCTGCCTCGTGCACTTCGAGCGCAACCGCTACAGCGTGCCGGCATCCTTCGCCAACCGGCCGGTCAGCCTACGCGTCTACCCTGACCGAATCGTCATCGCCGCCGAAGGCCAGATCCTGTGCGAGCATGACCGGATCATTGAACGCTCGCACCACCTGCCGGGGCGGACGGTCTATGACTGGCGGCACTATCTGGCGGTGATCCAGCGCAAGCCTGGCGCCCTGCGCAATGGCGCGCCCTTCGCCGAGCTGCCTGATGCGTTCCGGCGGCTGCAGGGCCATCTTCTCAAGCGCCCCGGCGGCGACCGGGAGATGGTCGAGATCCTCGCCCTCGTCCTGCAGCACGACGAGCAGGCGGTGCTTTGCGCCGTCGAGCTGGCGCTCGAAGCCGGCGTTCCGGCCAAGACCCACATCCTCAACATCCTGCACCGGCTGACCGACGGCAAAGCTGGCACCCCGCCGAGAATCGACGCCCCACAGGCGCTGAGCCTGGTCCGCGAGCCCAGGGCTAACGTCGAGCGCTACGACGCGCTCCGCAACAAGGAGACCGCCCGTGCGTCATGATCCTGCCAGCGCCGCCGTCGTGGTCATGCTTCGCGGTCTGAAGATGTACGGCATGGCCCAAGCCGTCAGCGAACTCGTCGAACAGGGGGCGCCGGCCTTCGATACCGCGGTGCCGATCCTGTCACAGCTGCTCAAGGCCGAGGTCGCCGAGCGCGAGGTCCGCTCGATCGCCTACCAGATCAAGGCCGCCCGCTTCCCGGCCTACAAGGACCTCGCCGGCTTCGACTTCGCTTCCAGCGAGATCAATGAAGCCATGGTTCGCCAGCTGCACCGCGGCGAGTTCATCGACGGCGCCCACAACGTCGTGCTGATCGGCGGGCCGGGCACCGGCAAGACCCACATCGCCACCGCGCTCGGCATCCAGGCGGTCGAGCATCATCGCAAGAAGGTCCGCTTCTTCGCCACCGTTGACCTGGTCAACGCGCTCGAGCAGGAAAAGGCCATGAACAGGGCCGGCCAGCTGGCCGATCGGCTGCTGCGTCTCGACCTCGTGATCCTCGATGAGCTCGGCTACCTGCCGTTCAGCTCGTCAGGCGGGGCATTGCTGTTCCACCTGCTCAGCAAACTCTACGAGCGCACCAGCGTCGTCATCACCACCAACCTCAGCTTCAGCGAGTGGGCCGGCGTGTTCGGCGATGCCAAGATGACGACCGCGCTGCTCGATCGGCTCACGCACCACTGCCACATCCTGGAGACCGGAAACGACAGCTTCCGCTTCAGAGCCAGCACCGCCGCCGCGGCGCCCAAACCACGAAAGGAAAAATCGCCAGCTTGACCCATCACCCGCATCGCGGGACATATCTTCAACCCGGGTCACTTCTCGATGAAAATCCCGGGTCAACTCTCAGCGGAAATCAACACTGACCCCTCATGGCGCCATCGGCACGCGCATCCTCATCGACGGGCCGCGCATCGCCATCAAGCCCCAGGTCACGCTCGCCTTTGCGCTCACGCTTCATGAACTCGCAACCAATGCCGCGAAATATGGGGCTCTATCCAATGAAACGGGGACTGTGTCACTTCGGTGGGGGATTGCGGATCAGGGAGGTGAGGCGCTTCTGGATGTTCACTGGCGTGAGCACGGCGGGCCACCCGTGCAGGCTCCGCAGCGTAAGGGTTTCGGTTCGGTTCTCATCGAGCGATCGTTGAGCGCGTACACCAGCGGCAAGACGGAAACTGCCTTCGACGCCGAAGGGTTCGCGTTCACCCTCCATGCACGCCTTGAAGACGTCTCGATCAATGATGGAAACATTTAGTGGGCCAGCGTAAGCCGATTGCGAACAAGACGATCCTGATCGTGGAAGACGAAGCCATCCTCAGGTTCGATCTGGTCGACTTCTTCGAACATGCAGGTTGGAGAGTGTTCGAGGCCACGAATGCCGAGAGCGCCATCGAATTGCTCGATCGTCACAGGGAGATCGGCGCTGTTCTGACGGACGTCAACATGCCTGGGTCGATGGACGGCCTTGCGCTCGCTCATCACGTGCGCAGGCGCTATCCGCCGACCGTCCTATTCGTGGTGTCGGGCAACGTGCCCCTGGACAGCGAGGATCTGCCGGTCCGAACCGCGTTCATGCCCAAGCCGTTCGATCCGCATCGCCTGCTTCGCGAACTGGAGGCGGCAAGTCTGTGACGGGGGGCTAACCTCAACTGCACAGGACGCCGGCGGAGGAAGGCGTTCACGCCGGTGCCAGTGCCGTCACATCGCCCGCGCCATTTCCCCGTCGATCTGCTGGACCGCGGTGACGAAGGCGAACAGCTTCTGCGGGTCGAGCTGACCACCCGTCCGGACGCCGGAGCACAGGTCGACACCATAAGGGGCGAACCTGCCTGATCGCTTCCGCCACGTTAGCGGCGGTCAGGCCCCCGGCAAGAAACACCGGCTTCTCGGTCGCACGGACGAAAGCGGCGCTGACCGCCCAGTCATGCGCGCGGCCGGTTCCGCCCAGCTCAGCGACCGGGGCGTTGGGCCTGCCCGAGTCGAGCAGGAAGGCATGAACGCAAGGCTCATAGGCCGGGATCAGCTGTAGCGCGTCGGGCCCTTCGACGTGGATGACCTGGATCCGGCGGACGTGCGGCTCCAGCGCCGCCAGCTTGCCCGACTCCGCGGGATCGATGTGCGACACGATCTGGACCGCCGCCGGAGCGGTCGCGCGGACATGGGCGGAGATGGCGTCGGCGGTTATCTCGGATGTCAGCAGCAAGGTGGCCACCGGCGGTGGCACGAGCGCCGTCACCTCTGCGATCGCCCTGTCGGAGATCCGACCGGGACCAGAGGGCATGCGTGCCACCAGCCCCAGCGCATCCGCCCCCGCGGCGATCGCGATCCGCGCTTCATCCGGCGAGGCGATGCAGCAAATCTTTATACGAGTTCTCATGGGATGGAGACATGCCGCCAGGCCAATGCGTGGGCAATGCGCCGGTCCGTGCCGGTTGCCGTCGTGAGGTCGGGCGTCCTCTATCGTGGAGCAAGGCGGATCGTGGCCGTGCCGCGCCCCCATACGGGGAGGTACACGCCTTGCCCCGCCGCCTTCAGCTGGCCCGTGCGCACGTCCGTGATGTGGGCGCGCACGATCAGGTCGCCAATCCGCTTCTCGTCGATCGCACGGGTGATCTTGGCGAGCAGCTCGTCGAAATCCTTTTCGAAGTTCTGCGTCAGCGCGGCGGACACGGTGCTGGAGATGCCGGGGGCGTTCACGAGCTTCAGGAGCAGGCTTGTTCGGACCGAGTCGGTCACACCTGCGACGGTGAGATCGTCAAACGCGACACGGCGATCATTGACGGCGTTGCGCGGCGTGGCGGTAAGCCAGATCGTGCCCCGCGAAGGCTCCCCGCCTTCGGCTGCCGCACTGAAGCGGAGCCCGACCGCGATCTTGCCGCCCGTCGTACCGTAGATGGTCACCTGGTGAAACTGCGCGCGCACCGCACCGACACCGGGCACCTCGAAGGGGCGGCGGGAACGCTTCACCAATGCCTTTGCGAGCACCGGCTCCAGCTGACGATAGTCGGCGATGACGGGTATGGCGAACAGGATGCGGCCGGGTCCAGGCTGCATGCGCGTCATGTCGGGGAGCGGCTGGCGCTGCGGATCAGGAGGCCGATCGCCGACAAAGGTCTCCGTCCCCGCCGTCAGCCCCAGCCGCAGGTTCACCCGATTGCGCGAAATAGTGTAGCCTCCGTAGCTCAACTGTCGGGGAGTGATCCGCATCCACACCGGCGGGTTCGCCCGGTTCAACTGGACGGAGGTGAACGCCGCGCCCCACACCTGCGCGATCTGCTTGCGCAGCTGCAATCTGCCGAGCTCCTGCGGCAGAGCGTCCTCCAGGCGCGCGACGACGCCGGCGAGCTTGGCGTCGGCCTTGCTGGTGAACTCGATGCGCTGGCCCAGGAAGTCGACGTGCGGCTCGTCGGTCCAGTCGTAGGCGATCGATACCGTTGCGCGCGGCGACCAGTCGCCGGCGATGTCGAGCCTGGCTACTGCCCGAACGCGGGCGTCCGCCTCGGCTGTTTCCCGGCTGAGCACGCCTCCCACGTCCCGGGCGCTGATCGCGGCGTGAAGCGGCATGGTGACGGTGATCGTTTTGCCCGAGCCCTCCAGCACCAACGGCCCTCGGACGACGGTGCCCGTGATGCGGCACCGGATCGCGGGCGTCTTAATTCTCGCAAAGAGGATCTTGACCTTCTTCGGCGGGACGCAGGTCTGCTCCGGCTTGTCGATTGACCAAAGGCGACGCGGAACCGCCTTTTCGAGAGTTGCCGCCAGCTTGCCCAGGTCCGCGACGATCGGCACGTCGATGGTGGAGGTCTGCGGCGGTACGCTGATCGTGTCCTTCGCTCGCGGAGGCGCCTCGCGAGGAGTTCGGTCGCAGCCAGTGAGGATGGCAACGCAGAGCAGAGCGAACACGATCGAGGCGCGGGAGACGCCGCTTTTGCGCAAGGAAAACCTCGCAATTCGGTCTGCCGCTTCAGATTTCGACCTAACCGGCATTGGAACGGCTTCAAGAGCCGCCATGTTCATCATCGCCGCGTACCTCCAGACGTCCGAGCGGCCACCTCTCCAGCAGGGCGCCGAGGTGCGTCGCAAGAAAGGGAACCGTTCCGTTTCCTTATCGTTCGACCCGTTGATTTCGGTCAATGCCTGACAACACCGACGGAGAACCTCGATGAAGATTGCGATTGTCGCTGCGCTGCTCACCCTGGCGCCGGTACCAGTGCTAGCGCAGGCCGTTTCGCCCGCCACTTCGGGAACAATGACCAGCGCTGACATCGGCGTCTCGCCGATCGCGAGCCAGAGCGGGCCCAATTACGTGCTCGCTGCGGCCGATGCGAACCTTTACCAGATCAAGGCCGCGCAGCTTGCCGCGACGCGCGCGCAGAGAGACGACGTCAAGGCCTATGCAAAGCGCGTGCTGGCGGAAACGCAGAGCAGCCACAAGGCGCTGCTGGCGGCGCTGAAGAATGATCAGCGCACGATCAAGGCGCCGTCCTCGAGCCTGTCCGCTGACCGCGCTGCCCTCCTCAAGCTGCTCCAGAAGGCGCCCAAGAGCGCCTTTGACAATCTGTATCTGACGCAGTCCGCGCAGGTTCAGCAGGCCGCGTGGGCCGTGCACAAGGGTTACGCGCAGGACGGGACCGACCCGGCGCTGCAGCAGGTCGCCGGCACCGCGGTCCCGGTGCTGGAAAACGAGCTCACCACCGGCAAGTCGCTTACTCCCTCCGGGCTTGCAGGATAGGTGATACCCACCGGGCCAGATCGATCAAGCCCCCCTTTCGACCTGGTCCGGTACCTGTTAATGGCGATTATTGACGGGAGTGCAGCCTGCGGAACTGCTCCCGTGCTTCACCGCGCATGAGATGCTGCATTACGATCCAGTAGCCCGTGACGGCTGTCTCTCCTGCCGCCTGATACGCGTTCGCCATGTTGCGCCTGAGTTCCTCGAACAGCGCGTGCTCCAGCGCACGTCCCTCGTCGGTGAGCGACAGCAGCTTCTGCCGTCGATCGCGCTCCCCGACACGTCCGCAGACGAGCCCGCGGTCGATCAGATCCCGCATTACCCTGCCGAGCGATTGCTTGGTGACGCAGAGAACGTCCAGTAGTTCGCTGACTGAGATTTCCGGGTACCTGCCGAGGAAGTACAGGGCGCGGTGATGCGCCCGTCCGAGGGTACGCGTTGCCAGCTCGGCGTCGGCATGCGCCAGATGGGATCTGTGGGCAAAGAACATCAGATCCATTCCTCCCCTGATCGCGTCATCACGCAGATACTGGGCAGGAGGCGGCAGAAGCGGAGCCGTCACGCGGTCGGTGCCTTCCCCTCGCATCGCTGCAAGACTGTCACTGCTGGCTCCATCCAAGTCCCATCGCCTTTTGGAGGGCGATAAAGGCACGATCAAGTTCGCCGGTCGCTTCCAGCACTGACTGGTCGGCAGCCAGCGCCGCGCGTTCGGCATCGATGGACGTGGTCAGCGGTATCGCTCCCTGTGCATATCGCTGCCCGGCATAGGTCGCTGACTGTCTGGCACCGTTACGGCTCGCGACAGACGAAAACAGGTTACGGCGCTGATTGCCGAAGCGGGTCAGGCTGGTTTCAGCATCAGACAGCGCGCCGAGAACCGCCTTGCGGTATTGTGCTTCCGCCTCGTCTCGGTCAGCCCGCGCCTGCTCGACCCGGGCACGATTACGGCCGAAGTCGAGAAAGCTCCAGCTGATCCGCGGCAGGAGCAGGCCCGCGACGCTGTCAGGATCAACCACATCGGCGATATTGGGACCACCGAGCCCGATGATCCCCATAATGCTGACCGATGGGAACTGCCGGGCGACGTTGACCCCGATCTGCGCGTTCGATGCCGCCAGCTGCCGCTCGGCTGCGCGAATGTCAGGCCGGCGTCGCAGCATCGCGGCCGGGTCGCCGATCGCGACAGTCCCTGGGATCATCGGAATCGGGGCGGGGGCAGACAGCAAGGCATCGTGTGCTCCGGGCTCGTCGCCGGTGAGCATGGCAAGCTGGTCGAGCGTGGTCGCGATCTGTCCCTCGAGCGGCAACAGCCCGGCCTCCGTGCGGGTCAGCTCGGTCTTCAGCCGAACCACTTCGTCGCGCGACGATGCACCGCGTTGTTCGCGCTGTTGAAGCAGGGCGAGTGATCGCTGTTGAAGCTGCGCGGAGCGGCGAGCCAGGATCAGGCGCTGCTGAAGTTCGCGCAGGGTCACATAGTTCTGGGCAACCTCCGCCGACAGACGAACCTGCGCATCAGCTTTATTGGCTTCGGCCGCCTGAGCCTGGGCCTGGGCACCTTCGGCAGCGCGGCGTCGCGCGCCGAACAGATCGATCTCCCACGATGCGTCCAGGCCGGCATTATAGAACTCGGCCCTGATACGATCGGATTGCTCGCCTTGCGTCGGCAGCGCGAGCGAGCCTGCGGGGAGATCGGCGACGATCGCAGTGCCTGACGCCGAGACGGTGGGAAGCTGGTTCGCGCGCTGTTCGCGCAAGCTGGCGCGCGCCTTGCGGATGCGCGCCTCGGCGATCGCCACGTCCGGATTGGAGGCAAGCGCGCGGTCGACCAGGGTCGTGAGCTGCGGGTCGCCCATGCCTTCCCACCAGCGTGCGATAGGGAGCTGCGGTGACGTGACTGCCTGATCTGCGCGGCGAAATGTCGATCCGGAGCGCTCCCCACTCGCGACGCCCGGCGGCCCTCCATAGTTGGGTCCGACGACGCATCCGGTCAGGAGGGCGGGCAGAATGGCCCAGCTGAGTCGCTTCATCAGTGCATCGCCATCTGCGTGTCGGAGGAGATCGGGCGGAGGAACAGTGCCAGCGGCGTCGTGACCGCGATCGCGACGCCGAGCGCGAAGAACAGGTCATTATAGGCCATGACGGTGGACTGCTCCAGGAGTTGACCCGCAAGCTGCCGATAGGCGCCTGCTTCGCCGGACGGCATGGCCGTAGCCTTCGCGAACCATTCCTGCGTGGTCGCTGCATTGGCCGACACCGTTTCGCCCAGCCGATTGAAGTGGAGAAAGGTCTGTCGGTCCTGGAGGGTCGCCATCATGGCAAGGCCGATCGATCCGCCTAGATTGCGCCCCGCATTGAACAGCGCGGACGCATCACCAGCATCCTCGGGCGCTACAGCGCTGATCGCTGCCTGGTTGAGGAACATCATGGCGAAGATCTGCCCGAAGCCCCGGACGAGCTGTGAACCCGTCAGGTCGCCCCCAGCCGACTGCGCGGTGAGGTGCCAATCCATGGCGCAACTGACGCCGATCAGCGTCATGCCGACGAAAACCGCCAGGCGAACATCGAGATATTTGAACGCTAGCGGCAGGAACGGCATCAGCATCAGGGCGGGGATACCGGAGACGAAGACCACCTTGCCCGATTGCAGCGCGCTATAATCCGCCATCGATGAGAGGAACTGGGGGATGAGAAAGGTCACGCCGTAGAGCACGACGCCGATGATGAGGCTGAGGACGAAGACGCTACCGAAGGAGCGGCTGAAGATCAGCGACAACTTGAGCACGGGATGCGCGGAGCGGACCTGTCCGATCGTGATGAGCGCGAAGCCGAAGACCGTGGCGATCGCGAGTTTCACGATCATGGCGGACTCGAACCACATTTCGCGCTGCCCCTCCTCAAGCATGACGGTGAGCGCACCCAGGCCGATCGCGAGTCCCGCGATCCCGAACCAGTCGGCATGGCGTAGCTGGTCGAGCCGCAGATGCTCGTGCTTGAGCCCGAACAGCAGGAGCAGGACAAGCCCTGCACAGACCGGCACGTTCAGGAAGAAGGCGTAATGCCAGCTGTAATTGTCGGTGAGCCAGCCGCCGATGATCGGACCGAGCACCGGACCCAGGATCGCTGTGCCGCCGAACGCGGCGGTGCCGATCGGCTGCTGCGACGGCGGCAGCCGTGTCGCGATGATGGTCATGGCGGTCGGGATCAGCGCACCGCCGGTGAAGCCTTGGCCCACGCGGCCAGCGATCATCATGGGCAGCGTCGTCGAGATCCCGCACACGATGGAAAAGCCGGTGAAGCTGACCGCTGCACCCAGAAGGAAGTTGCGCAGGCCGAACAGGCGCACGAGAAAGGGGCTGAGCGGTATCATGACGATCTCCGCCACGAGATAGGAGGTCGCGACCCAGGTGCCCTCGGTGCCGCTCGCGCCGATCTCGCCCTGAATGGTGGGCAAGGCCGCATTGACGATCGAGATGTCGAGCAGCGCCATGAACGACCCGATCGTGCCCGCCGCAACGGCGAGCCAGTCGCGAAGGCCGGCGCGTTCGGACGCCATCAGCGCGAGCCCTGCGTCTCGTCGCGCTTCAGCCGCTGGGTCTCCTGCTCGATCCGGTCACGACTTCCCTTTGCGCTGATCGTGTCGACCGTGACTTCGACCGACAGGCCGGGACGCAGCACCCGGCGCGCCTCCGGCCCCGCTTCAATGCTGATCCGCACGGGCACTCGCTGAACGATCTTGGTAAAGTTCCCGGTCGCATTCTCGGGCGGGATGAGCGAGAACTGCGCGCCCGTGCCTGGCGAGAAGCTCGCAACCCGGCCGCGCAGTTCGGCGCCGTCCAGTGCATCCACCTTGATGGTCACGGGTTGCCCGACGCGCATCAGTGCGACCTGGGTCTCCTTGAAATTGGCTTCGATGTAGAGTTGATCGACTGGCACCACCGACATCAGCCGGGTCGCCGGCTGGACATATTGCCCGGCCCGGACCGCCTTGTCGGCGACAACGCCGTCGATGCTGCTGCGGATCTCGACCGCACCGAGGTCCGTCGAGGCGCGCGCAAGCTGCGCCTGCGCGGTGCCACGCTGCGCCTCCGCCTGGCCGATGCGAGCCGCTTGCGTCGCGACACTGCGACGCGCGGCGAGGTAGGCGGCTCGCTGCGCGCGCAGCTCTGCGGCGGTTCGATCACGCTGAAGGACAAGGTTTGCCAGACGCTCACGCGATTCCGCTCCTGTCCGAGTAAGGGGTTCGTAGCGTCTTACCTCGTTCTCTGCCGCTGCCGCGGCGGCCTCGGCGCTCGCAACCTGGGCGGCGGCCTGAGCGACAGTGGCCTGTTGTTCGTCAAGCGTCCGGCGCGCAGTCGTAATGTTGGCGCCGGCGGCGGCGATCTGAGCTTGCGCCTGTTCGACATTGGCGCGGTAGTCACGAGGATCGAGGACGGCGAGCAGCTGGCCGCGGCCGACAGGCTGGTTGTCGGCGACGAGCACTCGCTCGACATAGCCGCCCACCTTCGGTGAAACGGTCACGAAGTCCGCGCGCACATAGGCGTTGTTGGTCGACTGCAGGTATTGGCCGCTCGCACGGTAGTTCAGGTACCAGACGACCGCCGCGACGATGCCCGCAACGAGCGCGGCGTTGAGGACGTAGCGGATGATCGGAAAGCGCTCGAGAAGCGAGGGCTTCTTTTCGCCATTCTGCTCCTCGGAACTGTCCTCCGACCTGGCTTTTGGCTGGGGATTCGCGTCCGGGTGGTCATGCGTCGCATATTTCTTGTGGTTCTCGGCCTGATCAGCAGCCACACTGAGGTCCCATCATATGTAAACCGATCCGTGGCATAGTCGTAGCGGGAGGGTAATGCCACACACATTTCGATCTGACACGTGAGCCGGTTCCGGAAGCTGATCTCACGCCGGCCCAACCCACGTTAAATGTCTCATGCCGCGAACCAGGATTTGACGATCGGCACGTGTCAATCCTGACTTTGATCAGGCTGGGAGCCGATCGGCGCTGCGAAACGTCGGCTCAGCTACTTCGAGGCTTAGAACCACAACCTCCAAAAAAGGCCCCTCCGTTTCACCAGAGCGGCAGGGGGGAGTCTGCGATCGCCGAAACCTGAATAATCAGGCCTTGAGCTCGGTCAAACTCTGGAAGACTTCACCATAGCCAGCGTCGGGAGGGATGGTCAGAACGCGCTCTCCGTCGCGTGTCTCGACCTGCGGGAGCACGGTGACCAACGGACGTGCATCCGCTCGGGCGAGGCAGCCCGCCGCGCTATCGGCCTCGGCCAGCAGCTTCACGTTCATCAAGGTGGGGAAGATCACTGTTCGGGCACCGCTTCGGGCGAGGTCCAGAACCGACTCTGGCGCGATCCACTCGGCGTCGACCGTTTCATGTCCGTCGCAGATTGCGACTTGGTCGGCAGGAGCGTGGGCGGCGTAGAACCAGGTGTCGAACCGCTTCGGCATCATCTCCGGAGTGATCCAGCGGGCGAACACGGTCAGAGCGGTCAGCGAGAGCTTAACCCCCAACCCGGCGACGACATCGAGAAAGGCGAGTTCCCCGGAATCGACATTCCGGCGTGCCTCGGCGTCGCAGACGCTGGAGAAGCCGCGGCCGTCGGGGTAGGTGCCCAGTAGGATCCCCGCTTCCTCGAACGCCTCGCGGATGGCGCCTATGCGCAGCGCGCGCTGTGTCGCGTCGATCTCGTCCCACCCGGTCACGTGATCGCGCCAGCGCGGATCGTCGTCACCGGGGTGCATCTTGCCACCCGGGAACACCAGCGCCCCCGACGCGAAATCGATCTGGTGGTGTCGTCGCACCATGAGCACCTGATATTCGGGCACATCCCGCAGCAGCAGGATGGTGCCGGCCGGTCGCGGCTCGGCCGGAGTGCGTCTGGCGTCTGCCGTCGAAGTTTCGCCGCTCATGATCTCTCCTATTCTCTGCACGGTCACGCCGCGATGCCGCCGTCCCGCATAAGGTACGAACCGCGACCGCTGGCGAGCAGCACGTCGTCGGGCGAGCGCACCTCGCTGTCCGCGACCGACAGCGTCCGTCCTATCTTCACGACGCGCGCGCGGACGTGAAGCGGGCCGCCGCTTGCCGGGCGGTGATAATCGACGTGGAGCGACGCGGTGGCGCTGACCGCGCGCGTCCTCGTCAGCAGGACGTACATGCCGGCAAGATCGATCAGGCTGGCGAACACGCCGCCATGCACGGACGGGATCCGCGGATTTGATACGATCTCGTCGCGCCAGGGCATGCTGAGGTGAAGGACCCCGTCAGCGACGTCCTCGACGCGAAGCCCCAGCCAAGCATGGAACGGCGCAATCGAAAGCGCGCCTTGCAATGCGGCTCCCGCCAGGCCGTCCGGGTTTGCCGAGGGAGTTTCGCCGACCATCTTACCGCCCCCTGAACACGGGCGCGCGCTTTTCCATGAAGGCGCGCGGACCTTCACGTGCATCTTCGGTGCGAAACACCGGGGCGGCGAAGCGCGACTCCATTTCCATGGCTTCGCTTTCCGGCCGCCCGAGACAGGCGCGCGCCGACGCGCGGATCGCCTGCACCGCGATCGGGCCGTTGGCGGCGATCCGTCGCGCTAGGTCGAGCGCCGCAGGCAGCACCTCCTCCGGCGCAACGACGCCGTTGAGGAAGCCATAGTCGAGCGCGGTTCCGGCATCGATCAGATCGCCGGTGAGCAGCAATTCCATCGCCCGCGCAAAGGGAAGCTGGCGCGGCAGCCGCACCGTCGATCCCCCGCCCGGGAAGATCGCCCATTTGACCTCCTGCACGCCGAAGCGCGCGGCGCTCGATGCGATCCTGAGATCCGTACCCTGGACCAGTTCCATGCCGCCCGCGATCGCGTGCCCGTTGATGGCAGCGATCACCGGCTTGACGACGTCAAATGTGCGCAGCAGCGCGGTGCCGAGAATATCGCGGTCGGCGAGCACGCGGCGATCCCACTCGTCCTCCGGCGGTCGCCCGCCGCTGACGAGCGGAATGAGACGGCCGAGGTCGGCACCCGAGCAGAAGGCGCCGCCGGTGCCGGTCACCACCGCGACGCGGATGTCCGCGTCATCGCGCACCCTTATCCAGCAATCGGCCAGCTCCACCAGCATCCGCGGATCAAGCGCGTTGCGCGCCGCGGGGCGGTTCAGATGGACGATCGCGACATGTCCATCGGTCTTCATCCAGGCTGCGCTGTCGGTCATTCAGTCCCCTCTCACCCTTTAATATTATACCCTTTGAGTAGCCTTGCAAGCCGCCGACGGCCGAAATTTATTACTGGACAAAGATAAAACAGTGGATCAGCATAAAACCATGATAAGGGTTCTTGATGTTGGACGTGGCTAAGCAGGGTGACGCGCCCTCGTTCGTACGGGGCAAGCGCGCGCTTCGCGTCGCGCAGGCGATCGTGCTCGACATCGAGGCGGACGCGCGCCAGATCGGCGACCGGCTACCTCCGGAGCACGACATGCTCGCGCGGTACGAAGTCGCCCGCGCCACATTGCGCGAGGCGCTGCGTTTTCTGGAACTGCAGGGCGTGCTCCATCTGCAGCCCGGTCGCGGCGGCGGGCCGGTGGTCGCGCGGCCGCAGGTCGGCGATTTCACGAGTTCGCTTGCGCTCGTACTGCACTTCGTCGGCACCGACCTGCGCGCGCTGATCGAGCTGCGCGAGGCGCTCGCCCCGCAGGCGGCCTCCCACGCCGCCCGGCGCGCAACGGCGGCGGATCTGATGGCGCTGGCAAGCTGCTTCGCCGAGCTCGAGCAGCAGGTGGGATCGACGCTGTTCGAGGAAACCAACCGGCGCTTCCACGACCTTCTGGCATGGGCGAGCGGCAATCCGCTGTTCGGGCTGCTCACGTCCGCGCTGCACCTGCTGACCCGCGACCTTTCGCGCCAGCTCGGCTATTCCGAGCACGAGCGCGAGAACCAGGTTCGTCGCCTCGCGCGCGTCGTCCATGCGGTGCGGCTGCGCGACCCGGTCACAGCGCGGCGCGAGATGGAGCGGCTCGTCGAGGGATCGGCGGAATATCTCGGGCGGCGCAGCCCTGACCTGATGGATCAGAAGGTGCGCTGGAACCAGGCGTTCGAGGCGTAGCCGCCACGGTAAATCAGCAACGAGAACGATGTGGGAGAGACGGACAATGGCCCTGAACAGCCGAATCTGCGGGATGCTCGGCATCGACTATCCGATCGTCCTCGCCGGAATGGGCGGGGCCAGCGTCCCGCGACTGGCGGCGGCGGTGTCCAACGCGGGCGGGCTAGGCGTGCTCGGCGCGGCAGCCTGCCCGCCCGAGCAGCTCCGCGCGTGGATCCGCGAGACGCGCGCGCTGACCGACAGGCCCTTCGGCGTCGACACGCTCCTGCCCGCCTCGGTGCGGCGCGGCTCGGCGCCGCAGACCGGGGCGGCCCCGGCGGACCCGCGCGCGGTGCTTGCCGACTATCAGGCGTTCACGCGCGACTTCATGGAGCGTGAGGGGCTGGAGATCGTCGCGCGTGATGCCGGCCGCGATGCGACGGAGGGCCCGGCCAACGGTGGCGCGGCGCTGTTCTCCAAGGAGTTCTTCGAGGCCCAGATGGAGGTCGTCGTCGAGGAGAAGGTACCCGTCTACGCCGCGGGGCTCGGCAATCCGGGGCCGTGGATGGATCGGCTCCACGCCAACGGCACGGTCGTCATGGCGGTGGTCGGCAAGGTGAAGCACGCGCTGCAGGTGGTGGAGTCGGGCATCGACGTGATCGTGGCCCAGGGGCACGACGGCGGCGGACACAATTCGCCCATCGGCACCATCTCGCTCATTCCGCAGGTGGTCGATGCCGTTGGGGACCGGGTGCCGGTGCTCGGCGCGGGCGGCATCTCCGACGGGCGCGGGGTGGCGGCGGCCTTCATGCTGGGCGCCGAAGGCGCCTGGGTCGGCACCGCCTTCCTCGCGACCGAGGAGGCGGGGATCGAGGATTTCCAGAAGGAGGCGATCGTCGACAGCGGCGATGCCGACACCGTGGTGAGCCGCTCGATCACCGGCAAACCCGCCCGCATGATCCGCAGCAAGTGGGCCGACGCTTGGGTGGCGGCGGGGAAGGAGCCGTTGCCGATGCCATACCAGTCGATGATCGCCGGTCCGGTCATGGCGTCGGGCATTCGTGCGAAACGCAAGGACATCATCCCGGGCTTCGCGGGACAGGGCATGGGCCTGATCCATGCCGTCCGCCCCGCCGCCGAGGTTATGCGTGACCTCGTCGCCGATGCCGAGCGCGCGCTCGGCCGCGCGGCGGGCCTGCGCTGAGGGTCGCGACTGGTTACAGGAGGGACAGATATGACCTTCTCGGATAAGGCGGCGATCACCGGGGTCGGGGAAACAGACTTCGTCAAGGGAACCGAGCGCACCGCGGTCGACATGATGCTGGAGGCGTCGCGGCGCGCGATCGCGGACGCGGGCCTCCGCCCGTCCGACATCGACGGCATGGTGCCGCCGCCCATCTACACCACGTCGGAGGAATTGGCGGCAAACCTCGGCATCGACGTGCTGCGCTATGCCGCGACCGTCCACATGGGCGGCGCGAGCCCGACGACCGCGCTTCAGCATGCCGCGATCGCGATTGCGGCCGGTCTGTGCGACCACGTGCTCGTCACGCTCGGGTGGAACGGCTTCTCAGCGCTGCGGCCCAAGCCGGGTGCTCCGCCCACGCGGCCGATGAACATGAACACGCTGACCAATACCATCCGCGGCTATTACATGCCCTTCGGCGTGTTCCTGCCGGTGCAGATGTACGCCTGGCTGGCGACCCGGCATTCGCAGCTCCACGGCGTCGGTCCCGAAGCCATGGGCGCGGTGGCGATGGCGTGCCGCCGCCATGCGCAGCTCAATCCGAAGGCGTTCACCTACGGTCGGCCGCTCGACTGGGAAACCTACCACGACGCCCGGATGGTGTCGGAGCCGTTCCGACTCTACGACTGCTGCCTCGAGACCGACGGCGCGTGCGCGGTCGTCGTCTCGCGCACCGACCGCGCGCGCGACATGCCGCATGTCCCCGTTACCATCGCGGGCGCCGCCGAGGGACATCCCTATCCCGCCGACGACATCCCCTCGCGCCCGGATCCGTTCAAGATCGGGCTGAGCTATGCCGCGCCAAAGGCGTTCGAGATGGCCGGCGTGGGCCGCGAGGAGATGGATTTCCTCCAGGTCTACGATTGCTTCACCTACGTCGTGCTGCTCCAGCTGGAGGCGATGGGATATTGCGAGCCGGGCGGCGCGCTCGACTTCGTGCGCGACGGGCAGATCGAGCTCGGCGGGCGCTATCCGCTCAACACCCACGGCGGGCTGCTGAGCGAGGCGCACGTGTGGGGGCTCAACCACGTCGTCGAGGCCGTGCGGCAGCTGCGGCACGATTGCGGGGAGCGCCAGGTGCCGGGCGCACGGACCGGGCTCGTCACCGGCTGGGGCGACCTCGGCGACGGCAGCATCGCCATCCTGCGGAGGTTCGCATGAACGACGACGACATTGCGCCCAAGCTGCGGACGCCAGCCGTCTCGCCCCCCAAGCCGTTGCCGCACCCGCAGGATCCGGTGGAGCAGGAGTTCTGGCAGCGTTGCCAGGGCGGCACGCTCCATTTCCAGCGGTGCGGCGAGTGCCGGACGTGGCGCCACCTGCCTCGCTACATGTGCGCGCGCTGCGGCTCGCCCTCGTTCGCCTGGGAGCCGAGCAGCGGGCGTGGACGGCTGTTTTCCTGGACGGTGACGCATCAGGCGCTGCACCCCGCCTTCGCGGCCGACGTGCCGTATGTCGCGGCGGTGGTCGAGCTGGACGAGGGCGTCCGCATGGCGACCCGGCTGACCGGCGCCGATCCCGCCACGCTCGCGCTCGACATGCCGGTGGCGCTGGCCTTCGAAACGATCGGCGACGGGTTCCGGCTGCCCGTCTTCACACCGGCTGCAGGAGCGTGAATCGATGGACCTGAGTTACGGCCCGGAATACGAGGCGTTCCGCGACGAGCTGCGCGCGTTCATCGCCGCGAACCGCCACCGTGCGCCGGCCGCACCCGGCGCGGCGCAGCGCGCCGGGGCGGACGCGGTCGCGTGGCAGCAGCTGCTGCTCGAGCACGGCTACACCGCACGCACCATTCCGTGCGACTTTGGCGGCTTCGGTGCCGAGCCCGACATCCTGACGTCGCGCATCATCGCCGAGGAGTTCGCTGCGGCGGGCGTACCCGGCGGGCTGTCGAACCAGGGCATCTCGATGCTCGTCCCGACGCTGCTCGAGCTCGGCACGGAGGAGCAGAAGCGCCGCTGGATCGCACCGACGCTGCGCGGCGAGATCGTCTGGTGCCAGGGGTATTCCGAACCGGGCGCGGGCTCTGATCTGGCGGCGCTGCGCACCAGCGCGCGCGAGGAGAACGGCGAGTTCGTCATCAACGGGCAGAAGATCTGGACCAGCACCGCGCATCAGGCGGACATGATCTTCTGTCTCGTGCGGACGGAAGCGGACGCGCCGAAGCATGCGGGGATCAGCTACCTCATCTTCTCCATGAAGACGCCCGGGATCGAGGTGCGCCCGCTGCGCACGATGACCGGCCACGCCGAGTTCAACGAAACCTTCTTCACCGACGTGCGCGTGCCCGTCGACCAGATCGTCGGCCAGCGCGGGCAGGGCTGGATGGTGGCCAACGCCACGCTCGGTTACGAGCGTGGCATGCTGGGCGACCCGGCGGCGCTGGAGAATCGCCTCGCCGCGCTCGTGCAGCTGATGCACGATGAACGGATCGACGGCGTGCGCGGGATCGACAACGCGGCATTGTGCGATCGGCTGGTGGCGCTGCAGGCCGAAGTCGCGGCGATGAAGTTCAACGGCCTGCGGCTGCTCTCCAATTCCCTGAAGGGCGAACCCGGCGGCCTCGCCAAACTGATCGTCAAGCTCCAGTCGTGCGAACTGGCTCACCAGATCTCGGCGCTGGCGATCGACGCCATGGGGGAGCTCGGCCTGCTGTACGGCGGCAGCCGGCGCGAGCGCGCCGGCGGAAGCTGGCAGTGGAACTACATGTTCCAGCTCGGCCTCATCATCGGCGGCGGCACCGCGCAGATCCAGAAGAACATCATCGCCGAGCGCGGGCTCGGCATGCCGCGCGAGCCGAAGCTGGAGCACGCGCGCGCACCCAAGGCGGAGGCGGCATAGATGGATTTCGGTCTTTCCCCCGAGCAGCGAATGCTGCGTGACGCGGTCGATCGGCTGCTGCGCGAACATTCTCCGCTCGATCACGTCCGCGAGGTCGTTGCGCGCGGCGACAACGTCAGTGCGGCGGTGGTGGCGGCGCTGGCCGAGCTCGGCCTGCCCGGCATCGTGGTGCCCGAGGAGCACGGCGGTCTTGGCCTCGGCCTGCTCGATGCCGTGGTGGTGGCGGAGGCGCTCGGCGCGGCGGTGGCGCCGGTGCCGTTCGTGGCGCGCAGCGTCCTCGCCCCGCTTGCGCTGCGCCTCGCCGGCTCGCCGGAGCAACAGGCGCAATGGCTTCCGCGCATCGCCGAGGGCAGTGCCCGTTTCGGGGTCGGACTGACCGAGTTGGTCAACCGACGTGATGGCAGCGGCATGACGGCGGACAATGGCACTCTACGCGGCACGGCGCTTTTCGTACTCGACAGCGCCGACGCCGACGCCTTCATCGTTGCGGACGAGGATGGATCGTTGCACTTGGTCACTGGCGACGCCGACCGGCTGGAGTTTGTCGCCCTACCAACCGTCGACCTCACCCGCGCCGTCGGCGAGCTGCGCCTGGACGGTGTCGCAGCCGAGCCGTTCGGCAACGATACTGGCGACGCTGCCCGCATGCTGGTCGCGGCGGGCCGGGTGCTGCTCGCGGCCGACACGGTGGGGTCTGCGGACGCCATGATCGCCAAGGCGGTCGCCTACGCCGGCGAGCGTGAGCAGTTCGGGCGGGTCATCGGCAGCTTTCAGGCGGTCAAGCACATGTGTGCCGAGATGGCGGCGCGGCTGGAACCGTGCCGTTCCCTCGTCTGGTATGCCGCGCACGCGTTCGACACGGTGCCTGAAGAGGCGCTGCTGATGGCCTGCCATGCCAAGTCGCATACCGGTGAAGTGGGCCGCTTCGTTGCGCGCACCGCGACAGAGGTTCACGGCGGCATGGGTTTCACCGACCTTCTTGGTCTCCACTACTGGTTCAAGCGGATCGGCTTCGACCGGCAAGTCCTTGGTGGTCCGGAGATCGTGCGCACGGAGGCTGCAACGTTGCAGGGTTGGGATGCACGCGCCGCCTGAGGACAGGAGAAGAAGCCATGACGCAGTGGAACCTGGGCGATATCCTCGACGCGATCGAGCCGGTGATGCCTCATGACGCCCCCGCGCTGATCCACGGCGACCGGGTCATCACGTGGCCCGAGATGGCGCGCCGTTCGAACAACCTCGCGCGGGCGCTGCGCGCGCGAGGGGCGGAACCCGGCGCCAAGGTCGCCTTCTATATGCGCAACCGGCCCGAGTACGGCGAGCTGATGGCGGCGTGCTTCAAGGGGCGACTGACCCACGTCAACATCAACTACCGCTACCGGCCCGACGAGGTGTTCTACATCTTCGACGACAGCGACAGCGAGGTCGTGGTCTACAGCGCAGAATTCCGCGCCTGCATCGAGGAACTGCACGGCCGGCTCGGCAAGGTCCGCACCTTCGTGGAAATCGGCCCGGAAGCGGAGCGTGCTGTGTTCGCGCTGCCCTACGAGGCGCTTGCAGCGGAGGGCGACGGCGGGCCGCTCGGCATCGCGCGCTCGCCCGACGACGAGCTGTTCATCTACACCGGCGGCACGACCGGGATGCCGAAGGGTGTGATGTGGCGGCACACCGATATGCGCGAGGCGCAGCTCGACGCGCAGCGGCTGATGGGGCCGACGCCCGCCGACCTCGCCGAGACCGCGGCGCTGATCGCGCGCGACGGACCCGGCCGGCGTACGATGCCCGCCTGCCCGATGATGCACGGCACCGGCTTCATCACGTCGATCGGCACGCTGATGAGCGGCGGCTGCATCGTGACGCTCGGCGGTGAATCGTTCGATGCCGACGAGCTGTGGCGGTCGGTCGATCGCGACCGCGTCGAATCGATCGCGATCGTCGGCGACGCCTTCGCCAAGCCGATGCTGGCCGCGCTGGATGCCGCGCCGGGGCGCTACGACACGTCCAGCCTCGTCACGATCGTTTCATCCGGGGTGATGTGGAGCCGCGAGGTGAAGGCGGGGCTGATCCGGCACATCCCGCAGGTCGTGCTGATGGACAGCTTCGGCGCGTCGGAGGGGCTGGGGTTCGGCCTGTCGGTTACCAGCGCGGCGGGCGAGACGGCGACCGCGCGCTTCACCATCGGCGGGCTGTGCGACGTGTTCGACGAGCATGACCGGCCGGTCGTGCCGGGCAGCGGCACGCCCGGCTTCATCGCGCGCAAGGGCGCGATCCCGATCGGCTACTACAAGGATCCGGAAAAGAGCGCGAAGACGTTCCGCACCATCAACGGCGTCCGCTACTCGATGCCGGGCGACTGGTGCACCGTCGCCGCGGACGGGACGCTGACGCTGCTCGGGCGCGGCAGCGTGTGCATCAACACCGCGGGCGAGAAGGTCTATCCGGAAGAGGTGGAGGAGGTGCTGAAGACGCATCTTGCGGTCGCGGACGCGCTCGTCGTCGGGGTGCCCGACGAGAAATGGGGCCAGGCGGTGACGGCGGTGGTCCATGCCGTGCCGGGGGCGACAGTGGACGAGGCGGCGGTGCGCGCTCACGTGCGCGCCGCGCTCGCCGGCTACAAGACGCCCAAGGCGATCGTCGTTACCGACCGTGCGCTGCGCGCGCCGAACGGCAAGGCGGATTACAAGGCGGCCACCGACATCGCCTTGGCCGGGGTCGGCGCGCGATGAGCGCCGCGCCTGACATCGACGCGCTGGTGATCGGTGCCGGCTTCAGCGGGCTCTACCTGCTCGGCAGGTTGCGCGAGAACGGCTTCAACGTTCGGCTGGTGGATGCGGCGGCGGAGCCGGGCGGCATCTGGTACTGGAACTGCTACCCCGGCGCACGGGTCGATTCGCACGTACCGATCTACGAGTTTTCGGACGAGCGGGTGTGGCGCGACTGGACCTGGTCGGAACGCTTCCCAGGCTGGCGCGAGTTGCGTCGCTATTTCCGACATGCCTGCGACGTTCTCGACCTCTGGCCTGCAATGAAGCTCGGTGTCGCGATGCGCTCCGCCGTATTCGACGAAGATGCCGGCTTCTGGCGGGTGGAACTCGCCGATGGAGATCGGCTGACCACCCGCTATCTGCTGCCGTGTACCGGCTTCGCGGCGAAGGCGTACATCCCGTCACTTCCGGAACTCGACCGCTTTGCCGGCCCTGCGCACCATACCGCGCACTGGCCGCAGGAGGGCATCGACTTCACCGGCAAGCGCGTCGCGATCATCGGAACCGGCGCGAGCGGTGTGCAGGTCGCCCAAGAGGCGGCGCGCGAGGCGGCGCAGCTGACGATCTATCAGCGCACCCCCATCCTGGCACTGCCGATGCGCCAGCGCTCATTGACGACGGTTGAGCAGGCGCAGGCCAAGCCCGGCTACCCCGAGATCTTCCGTCAGCGTCGGCTGAGCAGCGGCGGGTTCGAGATCCCGCGGCTCGACCAGTCCGCGCTCGAGGTTTCGAGCGAGGAGCGCACCGCGACGTTCGAGCGGCTGTGGGCGGCTGGAGGCTTCCACTATTGGGTCGGCAATTACGCCGACATCCTGGTGGACGAGCGCGCCAACCGGCTGGCCTACGACTTCTGGCGCGACAAGGTGCGCGAACGGATCACCGACCCTGCCTTGCAGGAGAAGCTTGCGCCCAGCGAGCCGCCGCATCCGTTCGGGGTCAAGCGGCCATCGCTCGAACAGACCTATTACGACATCTTCAACCAGCCGAGCGTCGAGCTCGTCGACCTGCGGGAAGAGCCGATCGAACAGATCCTGCCAAACGGCATCGTCACGAGCGCCTGTGAGCGCAGACACGACGTCCTGGTGCTCGCGACCGGTTTCGACGCGGTGACGGGAGGGCTGATGCGGATGGACATTCGCGGGCGCGGCGGGACGACGCTGGCGCACGCTTGGGGCGAAGGCGCACGCACGCATCTCGGCTACGCGGTCTCGGGCTTCCCGAACATGCTGTTCCTCTACGGCCCGCAGAGCCCGTCCGGCTTCTCCAATGGTCCGACCGCCGCGGAAGTGCAGGGCGATTGGGTGGTCCGGTTCCTCGAGCATCTGCGCACGGCCGGGTGGTCCCGCTTCGAGGCCGAGCCGGACACGCACGCGGCATGGGCACGCCACATCGACGAGATCGCCGCCATGACGCTCTTCCCCAAGGCCGATTCCTGGTACATGGGAGCGAACGTCCCAGGCAAGCCGCGTCAGCTGCTCAACTACCCGTCTGTGGTCGGCTATGCCGAGATCTGCGATGCGGTCGCCGAGGCGGGTTATAGCGGTTTCAGGCTGTCGGCATGAGCACCGCCGAGGCCACGGGATCGTCGGACATCGACCCGATCTGGGCCGGCGACGGGTCGCACCTGCCGGACTGGTTCGTCGATGCGCTGGCCGTTCCGCGGGAAGAAGGCTTCGTTACCGTGGAGGGCGCGCAGGTGCACTATCTGCGCTGGGGCGACCGCGCTAAGCCGGGCATCCTCATGGCGCACGGCTTTCTTGCCCATGCACGCTGCTGGGCGTTTATCGCGCCCTTCCTCGCCGCGGACTACCAGGTCGTCGCCTATGATCTTGCGGGCATGGGCGACAGCGACGCACGCGCGGGAATCGATGGCGATGGCCGCGGGCGCGAGATGATCGCGGTGGCGGAGGCGACCGGGCTGTTCAACGGTGATGCGCCGCCGGTTATCATCGGTCACAGCTTCGGCGCGGGGGTCGCGGTGACCGCGATGACGCTCGCGGCAGAACGGTTCGCGGGCGCGATCATTTGCGACCTGATGATCATGCGGCCCGAGGCGCTTGCCGCTTATTGGCGCGGCGGACGCGGCAGCCCCGGCTCGGGCGACCCGAACAAGCCCGCCAGCCGGTATCCCGACTATCCGACCGCACGCGCGCGCTACGTGCTTGCGCCCCCGCAGCCTGCGGGCGAGCCGTTCCTGATGAATTACATGGCCTATCATTCGCTCCGGCGGGACGGGGACGCGTGGACGTGGAAGTTTGCGCCCGCGGTGTTCGCGCGCGGCAATTCGTCGGACGAATGGATGACGATGGGGCGCCGTGTCGCCGCGGCGCCCGGTCGGCTGGCAATCGTCCACGGCGAGCAGAGCGCGCTCTTCGGCAGTGATTCCGCGGCATATCTGCGCGAACTGGGTGCCGGGACGATCCCGATCGTCGCGGTGCCGAACGCGCGCCATCACCTGATGCTGGACGAGCCGCTCGCCTTTGCGACGGCGCTCAGAAGCATTCTTGCTCTCTGGAGATCGGCCCGCTGAAACAATCAGGCGTTTCGAGCGAGTTTCTCTTCGCTGGGGGATCTTTCGAGGGCGAATTCCAGCTGCGCAAGGCACAGTTTTCCGGCTCCGTCCCGCTCTACGGCTTCGGCATGCACCACTGCGACACGACGTCCCACACGCATCAGCGTGGGCGTCGTGCTGATTGCGCCCAGTCTGACCGGGGCGAGAAATTGCAGGTTCACACTGATCAGCCGGGAGGATTGCCCTGGCGAGAGTGTGCGGGAGAGAGCAAGCTGTGCGGCCAGCTCGAGAAAGGAAGCGATTGCTCCTCCATGCAATGCGGGCAGGAGAGAATTCCCCACAAGCTCCTCTGTCGGGATGAGCGTGAAGGTTTCACCGCTTTGCGTCATCATGGTGCCGAGCAACCGCGCGAAGTCGTTCCGCCCCATGCCAGCCGTGACTGCGCCTTCGCTCATGGGCCGACAGCCCGATTGATCGAAAAGACGCCTTGGGCAGTCGCGATCAGGTGAGAAGGATCGGTATCCCAGACTTCGGTCCGTACGAACGCACGGTGCTCGGTCGCGTCGTAACAGTGCGCCCACGCCGTCGCGGAGTATCTCGCCTCGGCGGACCGCACATGGTCCACCTTCAGGTTGAGGGTCGAGATCGCCAGCCGTCTGCCCAGCCGGGACATCACGGCAACGCCGCAGGCCTGATCGATGAGGCTCGTCAATACGCCGGTTGCGAGAGCCTCGTCCTCGTCCGCCAGCTCCCGACGCCAACCGATCCGCAGCGAGCTGAGGCCATCGCCGATCGAGACCAGCTCCAGGCCCAGCCTGTTGCCCCATGGTATGTTGCCTGGTTGCAGGCTCCAGTCTCCAGCCACGATTCCATCCTCGTCCCGAACTGACCCCACCGCTCACGAGAATAGCCCGTTCTCGGGACATTCAGGAAACGGTACGGTTTACATCTTTCACCCCGTTTCTTAATGGCTGTGTCCACGCATGGAAACGCGCTCGAACAAATTTATCGTGCTCGTGATGACCGGCTTTCTGCTGGGCACGCTCCTGATCTTCACGCTGTGGCTGCTTGACGCACGCGATGGGGACGGGAATCCCTATCTGATCCGCTTCACCGGAAGCGTTGCCGGTCTGGAGGAGGGGTCGCCGGTGACCTTCTCGGGCGTTGCGGCCGGCCATGTCACATCGATACGGTTCGACAAGGAGGATCCCTCAGCGGTCCTCGTGACCGTCAGCCTCGAGCCTCAGATCCCAATCGTCGCAGGCGTAAAAGCGTCGATCGCACGATCGGCCCTGGCCGGAACCGCGAACATCAGCCTCGACGGCGCCACGTCTGGCGCGCCCCCGATCGTTGCGAGCGACGGGGAGCTTCCCGTCATTCCCGCCAAGGAAGGCGGGCTCCTTGGCGGCGGAGGGGACCCCGTCGCACTGGTCGAGAAGATCAGCCGCACCGTAGATTCTGTTTCTCGCAACCTCGACGCCGCTCAGCAGCAGCGGGCCAGCGATCGACTGGCGGCGCTTGCGGAAAGTTCCGCCGGTTGGGCAGACAGGGTCGGATCGGCATCCGACGGACTTACTGGCGCACGCGGTCGCGTGGTAGCCGTGGGGGAAGCCCTGCAGCGATCCGGCGCCAGCGCTCAACGGTTGAGAGCTGCCCTGAACGACCGCCGCGCGACCGTTCTCGCCAGGGCGAACCGCCCGTTGCTGAACGCTCGAGACGAAGCCGAGCAATTGACAGCGCGCGTCGAGGCGGTTCGACCCACGATCCGCGGCATGACTGCCAAACAGGCCCAGCTGCGTGAGACCATTCGTTCAGCAAGTAACAAGGTAGGCGCTGTCAGGGATACGGCTGTTCGCATCGATCAGGAGGGCTTGGGGGTAAGTGCTCCGTCCCTTCCGACCTACAAGCCGAAATCACGGCAGTGATCGGCCGCGAAGCGATAGGACAGCTCTTGGCTGAGCTCGAGATGGCAGGCGACCGACCGACCGTCCCGGCGTGATTTCTCGTCAACCGGTCCGGATTGCGCTACCCTCGATCGGGGAGAACGAGATTGAGCGACGACGAGAAAAAGGGACGGCGCCCAAGAAAGATGGGCAGACCGACCACTGAGGACGCGGTCCGCCTGACCTCGCACATCCTTAAGAGCGCTCGCGAGCTGTTCTTCGAGCACGGGTTCGACGGCGCGAGCGCCGACATGATCGCCGAACAGGCGCGTATCTCCAAGCGGACCCTCTACGCCCGCTTCGGCAGCAAGGCGCGTGTGTTCGAGGCGGTGATCCTCGACGAGATCGATACGCAGCTGCGCGCGCTCGAACCCTCCGGCAGCGACGAACCCGAGATCGGATCGCGACTTCGCATGATCGCCGATCGCCTGCTCGAGTGGCTCCTGACGCCCCGGATCGCCTCCATGGAACGCGTCGTCATCGCGCAAGCCGTACGCTTTCCAGCGCTTGCGGCGAACATCCACGATTTCGGCTACCAGCGGGCCGTCCAGTGGGTGGCATCGATCCTCGCCCACGCCAATGCCAGGGGGGAGCTGTCGCTGGTCGACCCCGTGTTCGCTGCCGAGCAGTTCGTCACACTCGTCGTGGTCGCCCCCATGCGCCGGGCAGCGCTGGGTTTGTCTCCGCCAGCGTATGACGAGGCGGCACGCGATCGTATCTTGCGCGGTATCGACCTGTTCCTCGATGGCTGCCGTCCGCGCGGGGCGGATGGTTGCAGCGCCTGATGTCCACCACCGACGACGAGCCTCAGATCGGTGAGCGCACGCGCCTGGCCGAACTCATCCAGATCATGGGCCGACACGGCCTTAACGGGCTCGCCTCGCGCCTGGGCCTGCTGCCCGGTCGCTTGGAGCAGCCGGTAGACCTCGGTCCGCCCGAGCGGGTCGTCGCGTTACTGCGAGACCTTGGACCTGTCGCGGTAAAGCTGGGGCAGGTACTCGCCACCCGCGAAGACCTGCTCGGGCCGGAATGGGTGCGCGCGCTGTCGACGCTGCAGGACCGGGTGACCCCGCTGCCGTTCGAGGCGCTGGAGCCGACGATCCTGACAGCGCTTGGTTCCCCGATCGCGGATGTGTTCGCGCGGTTCGACCGCGAGCCGATCGCCGCGGCCTCCATCGCGCAGGTTCATGGCGCCACCCTGCGCGACGGAACCGAGGTCGTGGTCAAGGTGCGCCGGCCGGGAATCGCGGAACGCGTCGATGCCGACCTGCGGCTCATCCGCCGCATCGCGCGGCTCGCCGCGAGGCACTCACCGGAGATCCGTCGCCTCAAGCCTGACGAACTGCTCCGGTTCTTCGCTGAGAGCCTGTCGCAGGAAATGGACCTCAGCGCCGAAGCGGCAGCCTGCGAGAGCATCGGCGCATTCCTGCAGCCGCTCGGCGTTCGCACGCCCGGCTTCTACTGGGATCAGGTTGGCCGCCGGATCAACGTGCAGGAACGGCTCGACGGCGTGCCCGTCCGCGCGATCCTCGACCGAGCGGGTGAGGGCGGGGCGGGTCAGGGCGCTGCTGACGTCGCCGGCAGATATGCCGATGCGGTGCTGCGGATGATCATCTTCAACGGTCGGTTCCACGCGGACCCCCATCCCGGCAACGTCTTTGTTCTGGCCGACGGGTCCTTGGCGTTCATCGACTTCGGGGCGGTTGGCGTGCTCAGTCCCGCCCGGCGGAACGAGGTTGTTACGCTCGTCCTTGCCATCGCGGGTGAGGACACACGATCGTTGACGGACATACTGCTGCAATGGTCGGGCGAGACCGACGTCGATCGCCAGGCGCTGACCCGCGATCTCGACGCGCTGATCGGCCAGTTCCGCGGGGCGGTACTCCAGCAGATCGAGCTCGCCGACATCTTCGGCCGCGTGTTCGCGCTGCTGCGCACCTACCGCCTGGCGCTGCCACCCGACCTCGCCCTGCTGCTGCGCACCCTGCTGATCGCTGAAGGGTTCGTACGACGGCTCGATCCCGGCTTCGACATCGCCGCGCGCGCCGCACCGATCGCGCGCGAACTGCTGCGGGAGCGAATCGGCCCGGCCGGCCTCAAGCGTGGCGGACGCCGGCTGGCGACGAGCCTTGGCCGTCTGGCCACCGCCTCGCCCGAGCTGGTAGCCTTCGCCGAGCGGGTTGCGCGGTCGGGTGCGCTGCCGATCGAATTGCAGGGAGGCGCGGTTTTCCCAATTCCGGCATCGCCCCGGCGCGCCGATCCCAACATTCTGTCCGCCGGACTGCTTGTCGCGGGCGCGATCCTTCAGCGCGACCATGATGTTGTCGGCGCGATGTTGATGGCGTCTGCGGTGCTGCCTGCAGGCTGGGCTTGGTTTTCGAGCAGGCAGAGGCGCTGACTTCCCGCTACCCGACCTTCTCCAGACCCGACTCTTTACCCTTACCCTTTCGCGCGCTTGTTCGGGTATCCGGCTCCTCGCTGAGAAGTGGAACAACCCACGAGAGGGGGCGTTTTCGAACAAGTAAACCAGTCGGTGTATAAACGGCGCCCTGGTTCGATCGAGCGAGGGCTTTTGCGTGTCGGAACAACCGGATCACGAAGCGCATGTACCGGCTGAGGAGTTGTCTGACTTCGGTGCTGCACTGAGCGACTTGATGCCCAGGCTGGCGAGCTATGCGCGATCGCTAACAAGAAATCCCGATGCTGCACAGGATCTCGTTCAGGACACCGTGCTGAAAGCCTGGCGCAGCCGTGCGTCATTCGAGGCGGGCACGAATTTGAAAGCGTGGACCTTCCGTATCCTTCGCAACTCCTTTCTGTCGCAGGTTCGTCGTAAAGGTGCGGGACAGGCAGGGGAGACCGCCGAACCGATCGATGTTCCGGTGGCGTCAAACCAAGAGTGGGTCGTGACGTTGGGCGATGTTCGCCGCCTGTGGCCGCGCCTGACACCCGAGCAGCAGCGGTGCATCCAGTGTGTCGGGATCGAGGGTTTGAGCTACGAAGAGACAGCAACGATCGAACAGGTTCCTGTCGGTACGATCAAGAGCCGCGTGGTGAGAGGGCGGCAGATGCTGCGCGCACTCCTGGATCACGCGAGCAGCGGCAGGCTTTACAATTCGGACTCACACTTGGAGGCGACTAATACAACCTGTCAGGCCGCGCCAGCGATCGACGACGTGCATGAGAAACAGATTAAGCTGCTGCGAAGCTGGCGGACGAAGCGTGCGGCCGATCGCTGTTACGTCGGCTGAAGCAATCTAATTGCTGGAGGCCGGTCTGGTTCGGTCACATCCGACTACCGTGCAACTAAGACTCCACGTAATCTTAGCCATCGTCTCCGGCTGGTGAGTAAACCAACGCTCGGCGCAGCTTTCAAGCGAATGTGTTGCGGAGGTCAGTTCGGCCTGATCACGCCCACGATCCGTTCCAGCTCATCGTTCCAACTTTCCAGCGCTTGACGTTTCTCCCGCTGGTAATCGTAGCGTTGGTAGACGCCGGCAATACCTGATCGGGAGCCACTGATGTGGTTCAGCACGGCTTCGGTCACGGGCATCGGTACTCCGAGGCGCTGCATGCCTGTTGCGACTGTGCGTCGCAGATCATGCAGGATGAAGTGACTCACCGCGTCTACCTTCATGATCTTGGCCATCTCCCGCAGCAGGCGCGGATGCCCTTTGCTGAAGCCGTTGACCGAAGCGTGGGGGTTACCTGCGACGGGAAAGAGCTTGCGCGACCCATCTATCACCGGAAGCTCGTCGATCAACGCTCTGGCAGCATTGGTGAGCGGCACGATGTGCGCTTTACCATTCTTCACTCGAGCCGCGGGAATGACCCAGGTATCGCCATCGAACTCGGAACGGGATGCGTCGAACACCTCACCGCGACGTTGGCCGGTCAAGAGGAGCAGCTTGAAGCCGGGGCCGAACGGCCAGCCCATTGCGTCGCATGCCTGCCAGAAGATGCGAATTTCAGCATCTGAGAGGAAGCGATCGCGAGCTTTAGGAAGGGGAGGGCGGCCTGCATCTCGACAGGGGTTGGCTGGTAGCTTTTCCAGCTTCGGCATCGCCCAGGTGAAGAACGAACTCAGCTGTTGATGCACGCCCAGTCCCGCTCTTGGGGTCGGGTGGATCGGGTCACGATAGGTGATGTCCTCTACGAGCGCGGTCACTTCAGACCGGGTGATAGTGTCGGCAAGCCGATCGCCAAACCGCGGGAGGATGAACTTTTTCCCTATGCGCTCGATCTCGGAGGCACTCTTCTTCTTACCCTTGACAGCACGCTCGAGATACTGTGCCCACAGAACGGAGAATGTGAGGCGTCCAACAGCACCACCAGTGCTACTGGTCGGCTGGGGCAATCCTTTCCCGGACTCGAGATCGATCAGCAATGATCGGGCCTTCTTACGGGCGTCGGCTAGCGTGAACGCTTCCGAGAAGCGCCCGAGAGTGACGTTCCTGACCGAGCCTCCCACGCGCTTACGTAGGATGAAGGTTTTACCGCCTGACGCGCCAACGCGAACGCGCAGTCCGCCGATGAGTTGGTCGGAGATTTCCAACTGACCCGAAGGGGGCGGGGTCAAGCCACGGATCTTGGCGTCCGTGAGGCCTACAGCTTTGCCGGGCATAGCTATGATCCTGATCCGTTCCGGCCGCTATCCTGTTACCTTAGGTAACATTTAGGTGCTGATACCCTGAAACATACAGGGAACAATCGGAACGCGCAAGTTGCTGATTTAGCAACAAAAAGGGACGTCCTGGAACGTCACGAGAAGGCACTTTATCGCCCTACGAATCTGAGGGTCGGACGTTCGAATCGTTCCGGGCGCGCCATTAAAAGCCCCGCTACGCCAATGGCTTAGCGGGGCTTTTATGTTTTCGGCAGTTCGGGCGTGGAGATTGGCGATTCCTGCGGACAATCGCAGATCATCTTTCCAATCGGCCTTATCTGGCTCTCTACGATCAGTTCGACCGTTGCCTGATCGACCCTGTGCGGCGCGCGGCTCGCCGACATGCGCCATGCCGCCTGGTGGATGCTGTCCGGCAGCATGACGCCGGCAATACGGTCGAACGCTTCGGCGACGTCCTGCGGCCACGGGCTTCGCAGGGTGATCCGCTCCGGCCCGATGCGCGGCTGGATGGAACCGTGGAGCGCGCCGCCATCGGCGTGGGTGACGGTGACGGCCCTCGGCGCGAATGGCAGCGTCCAGCGACCGTCGGCCTCGCGAAAGTGGGCAGGCGGCGGCTCAGCTTCCGGCCAGGGCGTATTGAAGTCGGCGACGAGGATCGGCTCGCCCGGCGAGATCTCGATGAAGTCGCCCTGTCGCATCATGCGGATGTGGGGCTCGTCGAAGCCGGCGGGCAGCTCGACATATCAGCAGTCCTGAAGCGCGAGCGGCGTCCTGGCCAGCCGGCCCCGATCGATAGCGGGGTCGCCTCCCGGCGGCTGGCGGCCGGACCGGCAGGTCTCGTCCGCCTGGTAGCAGGTGCAGTCGTGCGGACCCCGGACGATACAGTATCGCTGTCGATCAGGGCTCCGGTAATTGCCACGCTACTGCCGCAAGCGACGACGATGATCTACGTTCCCAAAACACCATCGGGCAGGATGCGGCCATCGCAGATCGCCCGCTCGCTCGAGCCAAAACAGCTCAAGTCACCGCGCAGCTTGTTGGAGAGAGGTTGTCGTCGCCGCGCAGCCGCATCTCATCCCGCGTGCGGCGCGGATGGTGATCGCCAATTCGCGCATCCGCTTGCCACCGGTGGTCGAGGCATTGGCAAAGGCAAGGATAACGGCGCCGGTGGCAGCAGCAAGATCAGGCGTTCCCGAATTGGCAGTGTTGAACACACTTGCATGACAACGCCATTCGGCTGCGCTACCGGAACCCAGTGTTCGCCGTTCGCCGCCTCCTGACGATACGCTCCCTTGCCGTTGCGTTATGCGTGGCCGCGCTGCTGCTGAAGCTGCTGGTGCCAACCGGATATATGATCGGCAGCGATAGCGGGCGCGTGACCATCGAGCTGTGTTCCGGGGTGGGTCCGCAGACGATGGGCATGTCGATGGACCACGACACGCCCGGTCACGGCAAGTCTTCGGATCATGGCAAGGTGCAAATGCCTT
Source organism: Sphingomonas sp. TX0543 (assembly GCF_048565505.1). Taxonomy (NCBI): domain Bacteria; kingdom Pseudomonadati; phylum Pseudomonadota; class Alphaproteobacteria; order Sphingomonadales; family Sphingomonadaceae; genus Sphingomonas; species Sphingomonas sp. TX0543. The sequence continues at coordinate 2,457,469 of NZ_JBLZUS010000002.1, read as the reverse complement.
GCGCCTTTTCTGGCCTGTCGGCGGCGGCGATGGGTGCTGCCGATGCGATCCAGCTTGCCGCCCTGACTGTCTTTGTCATGGCGGTAGGACTTTCGCCCGCCACTCCGCGGCGGACTGTCCGCCGCGTTTACCTACGCCCCCCGCTTCGAGGCCCACCGGCTGCCCATTGACTGATTGATCGCGTGCTCCGCGGGAGCAACCAACGTCCACGGCCAGCGCCCATGCGCGCGGCCGGTCAAAGGCATTTCCATGATCCGATACCATCGGCTGGCAGGGGCTTGTCTGCCCTGCCTCTTGTTCGCCGGACCCTCGTTCGCGCAAAATGACATCCCACGCACCAGCAATCCTTCAGAGAGCATCAAACCGAAGCTCACAGCGGCGATCGAAAGCGACGACATCATTGTTACCGCGCAAAAGCGGTCACAGACGCTGCAGGAGGTTCCGGCAAGCGTCACCACCCTTTCGGCTGAGCTGCTACAGCGCCTCAACGCGCTGGACTTCTCACGCATTGCGGATGCCGTGCCTGGTGTTGCCTTCGCCACCACTGGTCTTGGCAACTCGCAATATATCATCCGAGGCATCGGGGGTGTTGGGTTCGTTCAGTCACCGACGACCGGTGTCTACCTTGACGAAACCCCATTGCAGACTCGCGCGCTCCGCGGGTTTTCACAGCCTGACCCACAGCTTTTTGACGTTGAAAGGGTCGAGATCCTGCGCGGCCCGCAAGGCGTTTTGTTCGGATCGTCGACGATGGGCGGCCTGGTCCGCCTCGTCACCAACCAGCCGGACGCATCCAGGATCTCGGCACTCGGCACGGCAAGCGTGGCGAGCATCACCGATGGAGGAACAAGCTGGGACGCGAAGGCGATGTTGAACCTTCCCATCGTGCCCAACAAGCTAGCGTTGCGCGTATCGGGCGGGTTCGTTCGGCAGGGCGGCTGGATCGACGATCTGCGCCCGACAACCGGTAACCTGACCGAGAACGCCGGCACGTCGGCGGTTCGGAAGGACGTCAACTGGATCACGACCGGCTCGGTCCGCGCGGCGCTGCGTTGGAACGCGACGCCAAGCCTCACCATCACTCCATCGCTTATATGGCAGGACGGCTACGGCAATGCGGACCGTCCCCACAGCGATGTGACCTTTGGTAAGCGTGCGAGGCTCAAGGCGCGGTACGAGGACACATTCGCCAGGGACAAGTTCGTCATCGGCTCGATCCTGATCGAGAACCGGTTCGATGCGCTCGGTGGTTTCAGGCTGTCGTCCAACTCGTCCTATCTCGACCGGCGCAACCGGCTGCTGTTTGACGTAACCGCGTTCGACTCCCCCATCGTCGAGAATCTCGTTGGACCTGGACCCGGCGGAAAGCTGTTCCCAACCCCGCTCAAGGATTATGGCCGGACCAGGCAGTTCACGCAGGAAGTGCGCGCCGTGTCGGAGGGCAATGGACCACTGCAATATGTGGTCGGCGCCTTCTACCGCGATCTGCACCAAGACTCCGGGCGCACTATTACCGTCGCCGACCTGTTCGGCGTGATCGCGCCGCTTCCCCTTGGCGCGTCCAGCCCGCCGGTCATCCAGGACACCGCGGTGCGCTTCTCCGAGAGCGAGATCGCGGCGTTCGGCGAGCTGACCTATGCCCTGACGCCAAAGGTGAAGGTGGCGGCTGGAGCGAGAGCCTTTTCCTATCGGCAGCGCGAGGCGAGCCGGCGGTACGGGATCGGTGGCGTGCAGGGAGGTGACCTTGCCTACGACTACGACGAGCGCAACCGGGAGAGCGGCGTTACGCCGCGATTTACGCTCAGTTATCAGCCAACGTCCGACGCGACGATCTACGCCAGCTACTCGCAGGGGTTTCGCACTGGCGGCGTCAACGCTCCCGTGACAGACGACATCTGCTCGGCCGCGGAGCGTCGCGCAGCGGGCATTCCGGACACCCCGCCGCCCTATGGCAGCGACCGGACCGACAATTACGAGTTGGGTGCCAAGACGAGCCTTTGGGGCGGACGCTTGCGGATCAACGGCGCGGCCTATGCGATCGAATGGAAGGACTATCAGCAGGCGTTTCAAACCGCGTGCGGTATCAACAACGCCACCACAATCTCCTTCACCGTCAACGCCGGGCGTGTCCGCAGCCGCGGCGGCGAACTCGAGGTTTCCTTATCGCCGATGGCAGGACTGAGCCTCCATGCCGGAGGGTCTTTCACTGACGCCACCTACCGGAACGATGTCCCCAACCTGCTCCTGCCAGCCGGGTCTCGCGTGCTCGACGTGCCGCGGTGGCTGTGGAACGTGCGCGGATCTTACGAGGCGCCGATCACCGACAGCATCACCGGCAACCTGTTCGCCGCGGCACGCCACGTTGGTGCGTCGAACAGCGGGTTCGGGGAAGGTGAGGTGTTGCCCCGGCCTGCCTACACACTGGTTGATGCGACGGCCGGGGTGCGGATGCGCGGCGGCGTGAGCGTGGAGCTGTTCGTCACCTGTCAGTGGGCGTGTAATTCTCCGCGGATGTGGGCTTTGAAAATTCCCTGATTGTTGGGCCTGGTTGCCCAATGAGCCGGGGTTAACCCCGGCTCATTGGGCAACGCCAAAATCGGCGCGATGACCTCCTGCGGGAGGCGGCGCTGATGATCCGACTTGGAGAAGCCATGATGATACTGGAGTTGCACCGGCAGGGGCTGTCGGTGACGGCGATCGCCCGCCGGACGGGCCGTGATCCCAAGACCGTTCGCAAATACATCGAGCGCGGCGTCGAGGTGCCGGTTTACGGCCCCCGCAAGGCCGGGCGGCCGAGCAAGATCGCGCCCTACATGGAGTTCCTGCGCGAGCGCGTGACGGCGTTCCCCGAGCTGACGGCCTCGCGCCTCACGCGCGAGATCAGGGAGATGGGCTATGCCGGCGCGTACACCGCGGTGAAGCGCTACCTGGCAGCAATCCGGCCCGACCATGATCCCAAGCCTTACGAGGTTCGCTTCGAGACCAAGGCCGGCGTGCAGGCCCAGGTCGACTTCGCCCGGTTCGTCGTCGAGTTCACCGACGAGCCGGGCGTGGTGCGCATCGTCTGGCTGTTCAGCCTGGTGCTGGGCTACTCGCGCCTCGTGTTCGCCCGCTATGTGCTGCATCAGGACCTGCAGACGCTGCTGCGCTGTCACATGCAGGCGTTCGAGGCGATCGATGGCGTGCCGATCGAGATCCTCTATGACCGGATGAAGACCGCGGTCACCGGCGAGGACGACCAGGGCCACATCGTCTACAACACCTCGCTGCTGGCGCTGGCGAAGCACTACCGGTTCCAGCCCCGGGCGTGCCGGCCCTATCGCGCCAAGACGAAGGGGAAAGTTGAGCGGCCGTTCCGCTACATCCGCGAGGACTTCTTCCTGGGCCGATCCTTCCGCAACATGGAGGACCTCAACGCCCAGCTCGTCGAGTGGCTCGACACGGTGGCCAATGTCCGGGTGCACGGCACGACGCAGCGCGTGGTGGCCGAGGCCTTCGCCGAGGAGCAGGGAGAACTGCAGCGGCTGCCCGAACACCGCTTCAACGCCGTGCTGAAGCTCGAGCGGCGGGTTACCCATGACGGCTTTGTGGCGGTCGGCGGCAACTTCTACAGCGTGCCTGACCGCACGCGCCGCATCGTCGAGGTCGAGCAGCTACCGGACGTAGTCCGGGTAATCGATCGCGGCGTTGTGGTTGCTGAGCACCCTGTGCTCGAAGGACGCCTCCAGTATCGCATCGACCGGCGTCATCGCACCGGAAGGCCTCAATCACGGCCACAGGAACGGCGCACGACGATGATCGGCCGGCTCGGTGACCATGTGCCGCTGCGCTCGCTGGCGGTTTATGAAGCCATTGGCGCGAGCCTGGCGATGGAAGGACGGCATGAACGGCGCGGCACCATCCTCGCGCGTCGACTCGATCCGCCGCAGCCTGGTCAGCCTCAAGATGCCGCGGGCGCTTGAGATCCTCGACGCGACCTTGCGACGCATCGAGCAGGGCCAGATCGACGGCATCGAGGCGCTCGACGATCTGCTCGGCGAGGAGCTGTCTCTGCGCGAGAACCGCCGAATCAAGGCGGCCCTGCGCATGGCGCGGCTGCCCGTCGTCAAGACGCTCGCCGGCTACGACTTCTCGTTCCAGCCCTCGCTCGACCGCAACCGCATCCTGGCGCTCGCCGGCCTCGACTTCATCGAGCGCGCCGAGGTCGTCCATCTGCTGGGCCCGCCCGGCACCGGGAAAAGCCACATCGCGACCGCGCTGGCGGTCGAGGCCGTGCGCGCCGGCAAGGCGGTCTACTTCATCCCGCTGGCTGATCTGATCGCCCAGCTCGCCAAGGCCGAGCGCGAGGGCACGCTTCGCGAGAAGATCCGCTTCCTCACCAGAGCGTCGCTGCTCGTCGTCGACGAGATCGGTTACCTGCCGGTCACACCCGGCGGCGCGAACCTGTTCTTCCAGCTGGTCAACGCCCGCTACGAAAAGGGCGCCATGATCCTCACCTCTAACCGCGGCTTCGCCGAATGGGGCGAGGTCTTCGGCGATGCCGTCGTGGCGACGGCGCTGCTCGACAGGCTGCTGCACCACGCCGTCGTCATCCAGATCGAGGGCTCCAGCTACAGGATGCGCGAGCACGCCGCGCTGGTGCCCGAAAACGTCCGCGCCGGCGTCACGTTCAATCCACCGCCAAAGCGTCGCGGCCGCCCGCCAACGAAAGGAAAACCCGATCCCGAATACGGCTGATCACCGCATAGCTCAAACCGCCAGCATAGGGAATTTTAAGCGCCCACATCTGCGGAAAGTTCGGGGCCCTTTGACATCACCAACCTGTTTGATGTGGTTCCGGTGTTCGGCCAGGAGTTCACCACCTCGCCGGGCAACACCACCGCCACCAGCTACTTCTCCTATCTTGTCGGGGCGCCACGGACTGTCGGACTACGTCTGACCAAGGCGCTATGATGGGGACGATGGATGCCGCGAGCGGCGGAAGCGGTTCGGCGGTCGATGAACGGAACGTCGGCGCAAGATGGTACAATGCGGTATGGCGCTGGCACTTCTACGCCGGGCTGTTCTGCATACCGTTTGTCATCTGGTTGGCGCTGACGGGAACAATCTATCTGTGGCGCCCGCAGCTCGAGGCCTGGCTGGATCGACCCTACGACCGCCTGCCGGTCGGCGGGGCGACGTTCGCGCCTGACGCCCAGGTCGGAGCGGCGCTGCGGGCGGTGCCGGGATCGTCGCTTCGCAAATATGTGCTGCCGCAACAGAGCGGACATGCTGTTCGCGTCATCGTCACGGCAGGGCGCGTCGATGAACGCGTTTACATCAATCCTCGGTCGCTGACGGTCCTGAACGTTGTTCGGGAGGATGACAGGCTGTTCAACGTGGTGTCACGCCTTCATGGGCAGTTGCTGGCGGGAAAGTGGGGAAGCTACCTCGTAGAGATCGCCGCATGCTGGGCAGTCGTGATGCTCCTGACCGGGCTCTACCTGTGGTGGCCGCGCAATCGGCGCGGGCTCGCGGGCGTGCTGTACCCGCGGCTCCGTGGTGGCCGGCGCCGGTTCTGGCGCGATGTCCATGCCACCGCAGGCATCTGGGTTTCGGTGTTCGCGCTGGGGCTGATCCTTACTGGCCTGCCATGGGCTAGCGCCTGGGGGAGCTATATGGGCGAGGTACGTGCGCTGACCGGCACGGTGGCAGGCCCCGTCGACTGGACGATCGGCGGCAAGGCGCCGGCCCCCGGGCGCGACGCCATGCCGGGCCTTCATGCCCATCACGAGGGCATGGCCGTGCCTGCACCCCCGGTAAAAGCGGGCGAGCTTGCGCGGGTGATCGCGACAGTCCGGCCATTGCAGATCGCGCCACCGGTGCTGCTGTCTCCGCCGAAGCATCAGGGCGGGCCGTGGGCGGTGGCGTCCGACGCGGCGGATCGCCCGCTGCGATCGGAGGCGGAAGTCGACGGATCCACGGGCCGGCTCGTCGGCCGCGTCGCCTTCGCGGACCGCCACGTGATTGACCGCATCGTCGGCTATGGCATCGCGGTCCACGAAGGTGCTCTGTTTGGCATCGCCAACCAGCTCATTGGCACGCTCACCGCGCTGTTGCTGATCGTGCTCGCCGTCTCTGGTGCCATCATGTGGTGGCGAAGGCGGCCGATCGGCTTACTGGGCGCACCCCTGCCACTGGCCCGGCCACGCTTCCGAACTGGACTCGTGGCGGCGATCGTCGCGCTTGGCGCTTATATGCCGCTGTTCGGTGCGACGTTGATACTGGCGGTCGTGGGTGAACGGGCCGTGCTCCGCCGCATTCCGACAACGCGACACTGGCTTGGGCTGAGTTGAACGTGGCGTCCCTGTGACGATCGAAAGCCTGATGCCAAACGCAAACATTTGCCTTGAGCGCCTTGGTGGAGGTCAACGCTACCGACCTGTGCCAGGGCTGCTCGTTGACCACGAACGGGGAGCCGCGACGGGTCGCGGCGTGCGGTATCCTGGTGATGACAAGCGGGTGATGCGATCGGAGCGAGACGGATGCTCGCGCTTGTGATCCTGCACCATCCGAACCGCGCGGGCGCGCACCTACGGTGCGAACTCGTCCGTCGTCTTGCTGTTCGTAGGCCCTTACTCTCGAAAGTTGGAGCCTCCGGCAAACCCGTCGCGGTTCAGATCGCCATCTACGCCTCTTCCGTCATCGGATGCGAAGATCCCGATGATGTCTCGAAAGCCCATCAGCAGTCGAGGGTCGTGTCCCGTTCCCACTGGGTGAGGTGGCGCGCATAGTCGTTCCATTCGCCATGCTTGAGCTTAAGATAAGCAGGAACGAGTGCGCCGAGCGCCCCCTTCAGGACCGTCGACTCTTCGAGAGCTCGAAGCGCGTCCAGCATGTTCAGGGGTAGCTTCTTTGCGTCCTTGATCGAATGGCCGTCGGTGTACATGTTGATGTCGAGCCGCTGGCCCGGGCTACGGCTGCTCTCGATACCGTCCAGTCCGGCGGCCAGGGTCACGGCAGGGAGCAGGTAGGGATTGACGGCACCGTCAGCGAGCCGGAACTCGAAGCGGTCGCTTTCTGGCACACGGATCATATGTGTGCGGTTGTTCCCGGTCCACGTCACGGAATTGGGAGCCCAAGTCGCGCCAGAGAGCGTGCGCGGCGCGTTGATCCGTTTGTAGCTGTTCACCGTAGGGTTGGTGATGGCGGCAATTGCGTCTGCCGAGTGAATCACGCCACCGATGAAGTTGAGCCCCAGATGGGAGAGCTCGCCACTATTTCCGACGAAGGCGTTTTCATCACCTTTCCACATCGACACGTGCATGTGGCAGCCATTTCCGGTCAAGTGGACGAACGGCTTGGGCATGAAAGTAGCCCGCAGGCCATGCTTCTCGGCAATGCTCTTGGCCATGAACTTGAAGAACGCGTGCCGGTCGGCGGTGAGTAGCGCATCGTCGAACTCCCAGTTCATCTCGAACTGGCCATTTGCGTCTTCATGGTCGTTTTGGTACGGCTTCCACCCAAGATCCAACATGCTGTCGCAGATCTCGGTAATGACATCATAGCGGCGCATCAGGGCCTGCTGGTCGTAACACGGCTTGACCTGTGTGTCGGCGGTATCGGCGATGCGATCGCCATCGGGCGCGATCAGGAAGAATTCGCATTCCACGCCAGTCTTCATCTGGAGGCCGATATCGGCGGCCCACGCGATCTGCGCCTTCAGCGCGTTGCGGGGCGACGCCTCGACAGGCGCGTCGTTCATCCAGAGATCGGCGGCGAGCCAGCCCACTTCTGGCTTCCAGGGCAGCTGGATCAGGCTCTCCGGATCCGGCCTGGCGAAGAGGTCCGGGTCGGCCGGGGACATGTCGAGCCAGGTGGCGAAGCCCGCGAAGCCGGCGCCATTCCGCTGCATCCCGGCGATGGCCGAGGCCGGAACAAGCTTTGCCCGCTGGCTTCCGAACAGATCCGTATAGGAGATGAGAAAGTACTTTATGCCCTTTTTCTTGGCGACTTCGGCAAGATCCTTGGTCATGGTCAGATGTCCGTCCCCGATGCGAAGGCGGCGGACTTCTGACCTGCCACCTCCTGTGAACCCGTCCCGCCTGCGAAGGGAGTTCCTAAGTTGATGTTCGTCTAGAGATTGCCCTGTCCGGGGATCCAACCGGTGCCCGCCAACGGCACTCGCGCCATGGCCGCCGCCTCGATGGTCAGTGCGACCAGATCCTCTGGCTCGAGATTATGCAGGTGGCTCTTGCCGCAGGCGCGCGCGATGGTTTGCGCCTCAAGCGTGAGCACGGCAAGATAATTGGCGAGGCGACGGCCAGCTGCGATCGGATCGAGCCGGGCGGCCAGTTCCGGATCCTGCGTAGTGATACCGGCGGGGTCGCGGCCTTCCTGCCAGTCGTCATAGGCGCCGGCGGTAGTACCGAGCTTCTGGTATTCGGCCTCCCACGCAGGATCGTTATCACCCAGCGCGACCAGTGCCGCCGTGCCGATGGCCACCGCGTCGGCGCCGAGCGCCAGCGCCTTGGCGACATCGGCACCGTTACGGATGCCGCCTGAGACGATCAACTGCACCTTACGATGCATTCCAAGATCCTGCAGCGCCTGCACCGCGGGGCGGATCGCAGCGAGGATAGGGATGCCGACATGCTCGATGAACACGTCCTGCGTCGCCGCCGTGCCGCCCTGCATGCCGTCCAGCACGACCACATCGGCGCCCGATTTCACCGCAAGCGCGACGTCATAGTACGGCCGCGTGGCACCGACCTTCACGTAAATCGGCTTCTCCCAGTCGGTGATCTCGCGAAGCTCCTCGATCTTGATCTCGAGGTCGTCCGGCCCGGTCCAGTCGGGGTGGCGGCAGGCAGAACGTTGATCGATCCCCTTGGGCAAATTGCGCATCGCCGCGACGCGATCGGAGATTTTCTGGCCGAGCAGCATGCCGCCGCCGCCCGGCTTTGCGCCCTGCCCAATGACAACCTCGATCGCGTCCGCCTTGCGAAGGTCGTCCGGGTTCATGCCGTAGCGAGAGGGGAGGTATTGGTAGACCAGCGTTTTGGACTGGCCGCGCTCCTCGGGCGTCATGCCGCCGTCGCCGGTGGTTGTGGATGTGCCCGCCGCACCTGCCCCGCGACCGAGCGCCTCCTTCGCCTGCGCCGAGAGCGAGCCGAAGCTCATGCCCGCAATGGTGACTGGGATCTTGAGGTGGATGGGCTTCTTCGCGAAGCGCGTGCCAAGCCATACGTCGGTCGCGCACTTCTCGCGATAACCCTCCAGCGGGTAGCGCGAGATCGAGGCGCCGAGGAACAGCAGATCGTCGAAGTGCGGCAGCGCGCGCTTCGTGCCCGCGCCGCGAATGTCGTAAATGCCGGTCGCCGCCGCGCGCCGGATCTCGGACAAGGTGTGCGGATCGAAGGTCGCCGACTGGCGCGGCAGGGTCTGCGGGATGTTCGCCAAATCCATCGATCGATCCTCAGTAGGCCGCGGCGTTGTCGACGTGGAAGTTGTACAGAGCGCGCGCCGAGCCGTAGCGCTTGAATTCGTCGGGCTGCACGTCGGGCAGGCCGGCTTCGTCGAGCAGGCGACGGAGATCCCTCCGGTGCTCGTCGCGCAACTCCTTTTCGACGCAATCGGCGCCGAGGCTCTTCACCTCACCGCGCACGAACAGTCGGGCCTCGTAGATGGAGTCGCCGAGCGCGTCGCCAGCGTCGCCGAGCACGACGAGATTGCCGGATTGACCCATGAATGCGCTCATCGGTCCGATCGAGCCCTTCACCACGATGTCGATGCCCTTCATCGAGATGCCGCAGCGGGCCGAGGCATCGCCGTCGATCACCAGCAGGCCGCCATGCGCCGTCGCGCCGGCCGACTGGCTGGCATCGCCCTTCACATGCACCTTGCCCGACATCATGTTTTCGGCGACGCCAACGCCGGCATTCCCTTCGACCACAATGGTGGCCTGCTTGTTCATGCCCGCGCAATAGTATCCGGCATGGCCAGCGATCTCGACGGTGACGGCAGTATCCAGCCCGACGGCGAGCGCGTGCTGCCCCTGCGGATTCTCAACGCGCCACAGCGTCTCATTGGTGTTGGCGGGAAGCGCGTGGAGCTGTGCGTTCAGCTCGCGCCTGGCGGTATTGGCGAGATCGACGACGTGCATCAGTTGCGCTCCCAGGCGTAAACGCGAGCGGGCTCCGGCTCGAAGACGCGGGCATTCTCGATGCCCGGCAGGCCGACCAGCGCGCGATATTCGGATCCGAAGGCGACATACTGGTCGGTCTCGGCCATGACGGCGGGCTTGCAGGAGATCGGATCGCGCACCACGGCGAAGCCGCTCTCCGTGCCGACCACGAAGGTGAAGAAGCCATCGAGATCGTCGAGGCTAGCTTCGAGCGCCTCGGCCAGAGTGGCGCCCTCGCGCAGCTTCCAGGAGAGATAGCCGGCGGCGACCTCGCTGTCGTTGTCCGTGGCGAAGCTGATGCCCTTGGGCTCCAGCATGCGGCGTAGCGAACGGTGGTTGGAGAGAGAGCCGTTGTGTACGAGGCACTGGTCCGAGCCTGTGGAGAAGGGATGCGCGCCGTCGGTGGTGACGGCGCTCTCGGTCGCCATACGGGTATGACCGATGCCGTGCGTGCCGCTCATGCCCGCCAACCCGAAACGCGCGGCCACGTCGCTCGGAAGTCCGACCTCCTTGTAGAGTTCGATCCGCTGCCCGGTTCCGGTCACGACCAGATCCGGGCGCTCAGTGGTGAGCCAGCCTCGCACCTGATCCTCCAGATCGCAGGGGACCTCAAGCACCGCATGGGTTTCACGGACAGTAACCGTCACCGTCTCGCCGAATTGGCCTGCGATGCGATCGAGGCCGGTACCGCGCACCGTAAGTTTCACGCGATCCTTGTCGCCATTGCCGTAGATCGCGAAGCCGGCGCTGTCCGGGCCGCGATCGGTCATGACTTCGAGCATGCCCGCGAGCAGCGATCCAAGCTGCGGCTCAAGGGCTTTGTCTTTCAGGAACAGTCCAACGATACCGCACATTTCGGGGAGAAACCTTCCGTGATCGGTTTCCACTTTCTTAAGTGCGTCTTCGTTGCTCGTCAATCCAAGAGAACAAAATATTCTTGAGAGGAAAAATCAGCCTTCGGGCCGGGGATAGATGATTACCGAAATGTACTTCATCTGCTTTTCGCTCAGCCGCTCGGGCCCGTGCGGGGCGGCGCTGTCGAACAACAGCGCGTCGCCGGGCTCGAGATGGTAGACCTCCGAGCCGTGCCGGTAGTGCACGTCGCCCTCAAGCATGTAGATAAACTCGACGCCCGAATGGCGGAAGCTGGTGTGCGCCGCCGCATTTTCGCGCAGTGTGATGAGATAGGGCTCGACTGCCACGTCGCCACGAAGCACGTGGCCGAGAAGCTGATAAACGTGACCGACTTTCGTACCGCGTCGCTCGATGCTCAGACCTTGCCCGGCCGGGACGTAGGAGCAATCCTGTCGTTCCTCGAATGAGGCGAAGAGCGAAGACAGCGGTATTTGAAGCACCGCCGAAATCGCCTGCAGAGTCGAGAGCGAAGGTGAGATGGCGCCGTTCTCGATTTTCGACATCATCCCGTTGGAAATGCCAGCCGCGCTGGCGAGATCGGTAACGGAGAGGTCGTGTTGCCGGCGGATCGTGCGAATCTGGTTGCCGAGTGCCTTTTCGAGGCTGCGCTCCGGCACACCAGGCGCGGCCGATCCCGTTGCCAGCTCGTCTTCGGTTTCTTCGGATACGTTAGGGGGGGAGAATCGTTCGGCCCTCTGCTGTCGGTATCGATACCAAATCTAGGCGGCGACAAGACGAATGTCACGCGATGGCGCGTCGGCGGTGGGCCGCGCGCACGGTATTCTCGAGAAGGCAGGCTATCGTCATTGGTCCGACGCCGCCGGGAACAGGCGAGACCGCGCCGGCGTGGCCCATCTCGTCGAACGCCGCGTCGCCGACGATGCGAGTTCCGGCCCCGTCGGGAATCCGGTTGATTCCGACATCGATCACGACTGCGCCGGGCCGGATCCAGTCGCCCCGCACCAAGCCCGGCACACCGGCCGCGACCACGAGGATATCGGCGGTGCGCGTGATCTCAGGCAGGCTGCGGGTGTGAATGTGGGTAACGGTGACGGTGCATTCGCGCTCAAGCAACAGCATTGCGACGGGCTTGCCGACGATGTTTGACTTGCCAATGACGACTGCCTTCTGCCCGCGATAGTCGTCGATCACCGTGTCGAGAAGCCTCATGCAGCCCAACGGTGTGCACGGCACCAGGCCGCCGGTGCCGGTGGAGAGGCGACCGACGTTCACCGGGTGGAAGCCGTCGACATCCTTCATCGGATCAATGGCGTCCAGCACGCGGTCCGAATCGATGTGGCCCGGCAGTGGCAACTGGACGAGGATGCCGTCCACCCGATCGTCGCCGTTCAGCGCGCGGATCAGTTCGAGCAACTCGCCCTGCGTGGCTGTGGCGGGCAGGCGATATTCGAACGAGGCGAGGCCGGCAGCCTTGGTCTGGCGGATCTTGGAGCGGACGTAGATGTGACTGGCCGGATCCTCGCCGACCAGGACCACGGCGAGCCCTGGAACGATGCCGCGACCGGCCAGCCGGACCGCTTCCTCGGCGACGCATTGGCGCACCCCAGCCGCGATCCTGGTCCCATCGATCAGCGCCGCCACCGCTTTAGTCCCTGAAAACGACGGTCTTGTGGCCATTGGCGATCACGCGGCCGTCGAGGTGGAAGGCGACCGCGCGGGCGAGCACGCGCCGCTCGATGTCGCGGCCCTTGCGGACGAGATCCTCAGGCGAGTCGTGGTGACTGATCCGTTCGACGTCCTGCTCGATGATCGGGCCTTCGTCGAGATCGCCGGTTACATAGTGGGCGGTCGCGCCGATCAGCTTCACGCCGCGCGCATGGGCCTGATGATAAGGCTTGGCCCCCTTGAAGCCGGGCAGGAAGCTGTGGTGGATGTTGATGCACCGGTCCGAAAGGAAGGCGGCCAGATCGTCCGACAAAATCTGCATGTAGCGGGCAAGCACCACCAGCTCGGCGCCTGTCGCGTCGACCAGCGCCTTGATCTGGGCTTCCTGCTGCGGTTTCGTGTCCTTGGTGATCGGCAGGTGGTGGAACGGGATCGCGCCGAAATCGGTGCCCGCATAGGTGTCGCGCGGATGGTTGGAGACGATGCCGACTACCTCCATGCTCAGCTCTCCGATCCGGTTGCGGTAGAGCAGATCGACCAGGCAGTGGTCAAACTTCGAAGCGAGGATCAGCACCTTGCGCTGCTCGCCGCGCTCACGAAAGGACCAGTCAAGCGCCAGGCCGGAGGCGAGGGCGCCGAAACCCTCGCGGAAGGCGTCCGCCGCGCCTGAAGATGGCAAGGTCGCGACGATCCGCATGAAGAAGCGGCCGGTCTCGACGTCGTCAAACTGGTGGGCCTCCTTGATGTCGGCGCCGTGGTGGAACAGCGCGGCGGTGACGCGCGAGACGATGCCGGGCTGGTTCGGGCAGGATAGCGTGAGCAGATAGGCGACGGTCATCGGGATCCTCGTCGGGTATGTGGAGTGATGGATCAGAGCGCCGCGACGCTGAGATCGAGCCAATGGCGGAAGCTCCCCGCATAGCTGCGGAACGTCGCGACGTCGTAGGTAGGCTGGTCGTCGACCTGCCACAGGATCACGCCGATATGCGCGATGATCGTGGTCGCGGCCGACCCGGGTTCGAACGCCACGGGATCAACGTCGATCGCGACGCCGCGGCGCATCAGGGTGCGCGCATCCGGGCCGGACAAACGCAACACGGAATAGCCGCTTGACTGGTCTGAGACGGAGGCAAGGCCGGCAAGTCTTTCCGCCAGAGCGTCTGCGTAATCGGGGGCCGCACCCTCTTCGATTACCAGCCACGTACCGGGGCCTGTGCCGATGACCGCTCGCGCGCCGTCGAACGCGGCGCGCGGGCTGGCGGGCATCGGAGCGCCGACCAGCGCGCTGATGGCGGCCGGGTCCGCGCCCTTTCGCGCCATAACGCTCGCGATGCCGAGCCCCTCTCTCGATTGGATTGTCAGCCGCTCAGCCACGGACGCGCACCCCTTCCGGATCTAGGAAGACGGGATCGCATATCTCCGCCTCGACATCCGCTCCGCGCACCGGGTCATGCACCGCGATATGCTCACCGTGACGGTTCGCACCGTCGACCAGAAGCGCCAGAGCGATAGAATGGCCCAGCGTCGGGGACCAGCAGGCCGATGTGACATGGCCCTCGTCGTGCGCCGCGGTGCGCGGGGCATCGACGCCGAGCAGGTGCGCACCAGCCCGTATCTTGTGCGCAGGGTCGACCGGCCGCAGGCCGACCAGCGCCGGCCGCATCGGATCGGCGATGCCCGGTCGCGCTGCCATAATGCGTCCTATAAAGTCTTTTTTCTTCGACATCATGCGGCCCATGCCGAGATCGGCGGCGGTAGTCATGCCGTTCAACTCATTGCCGGCGGCGTGGCCCTTCTCGATCCGCATCACGCCCAGCGCCTCGGTGCCATAGGCCACGACATCGAAGCCGCGTCCCGCCTCGATCAGATGGCGGATCAGGGCATCGCCATGGTTGGCGGACACGCTCACTTCATAGGCCAGCTCGCCAGAGAAGGAGAGGCGGTAGATGCGCGCGGATACGCCGTTCCAGCGAAATTTTGCCGCCGCCATGAAGGGGAAGGCTTCGTTGGAGAGGTCGATGTCCGGAAATGCCTGCTGGAGCAGCGAGCGGGAGCGGGGACCGGCCACCGCATAAGTCGCCCACTGCTCGGTGACGGAGGTGGCCTGCACATCGAGCTCCGGCCAGAGAACGTGGCGTGCGTAGTCGATATGCTGCATCACCCGCGCGGCATTCACCGTCGTCGTAGTGACGAAGAAGCTGTCCTCGGCGAAGCGGGTAGTGGTGCCGTCGTCCATCACCATCCCGTCCTCGCGCAGCATCACGCCGTAGCGCGCCTTGCCGATGGGCAGCGTCGAGAACATGTTGATGTAGAGCCGGTCGAGTAGCGCCGCGGCATCCGGCCCGTGAACGTCGATCTTGCCGAGCGTCGAGACGTCGCAAATCCCGACGCCGTTCCGCGTCATCGTGACTTCGCGATTGACCGTCTCCAGCCAGTCATTCTCGCCGGCGCGGGCGAACCATTGGGCACGCTTCCACTGGCCGGCATCCACGAAGGTAGCACCCTGCGCCGCGGCCCAGTCATGACTGGCAGTGCGACGTTCGGGGCGGAAATGCTCCTCGCGATGATGGCCGGCGAGCACGCCGATCGCGACCGGCTGATAGGGCGCGCGCGACAGGATCGTGCCCGCCTCGGCGATCGACTTGCCCGTCGCGGCAGCGAGCAAAGCGTGGCCGTTCATCTGGCTGGTCTTGCCCTGGTCGGTCGCCATGCCGAGCGTCGTGTAGCGCTTGAGATGCTCGATCGAGACGAAGCCCTCGCGCGCAGAAAGCTGAACGTCCTTATCGGTGACGTCGTGCTGGAAATCCACGAATGCCTTTCCGCGACCCGGCACATGCCAGAGCGGACGGACGCCGGCCAGCTCGTCGGTGGCGTTGAAGCGAGGGGCGGTTATGGATTTGCCGAGCGCGTCGGCCGCGGTAACCGCCTGCGTTGTGGCATCAGTCAGCGCTTCGGAGAGAATGAAGTGGCCTGCCGCCGCTCCGGCCGGCGCGAGGCCGGGCGGGGTCTGATCCAGCAGGAAACTCTGCGCCGCCTCGGACCAGACCGGGCGCGCTCCCATGTTGCTGCCAAGGCCAATGGCGGGATTCCATCCGCCTGCCATGGCCAGGAGGTCACAGGCGATCGTCCGGCTGCTGCCATTAGCAAGGCGGACGTCCACCTTGCGCACTGGCGCGCCGATCGCGTCGCTCACCTGCGCACCAAGCAGTATCTCGGTGCCCGCCTTGCGTAGTGCCTCGGGGTCGATTGGGGCGGTTTCGCGCGGATCGACCACCGCAGCGACCTCCATACCCGCGGCGATCAGGTCGAGCGCTGTCTGCCAGCCGCTGTCGCTGGCGGCGAACACCACCGCGCGCTTGCCCGGCAACGCGGCGAAGCGGTTAACGTAAGTGGACGTTGCCGATGCAGTCATCACGCCGGGGCGATCGTTGCCGCCGAACACCAGCGGCCGCTCGATCGCGCCAGTGGCGAGGATCGCCCGTCTCGCAACAATCTTCCACAAGCGCTGGCGCGGCTGGCCTGCGGGCGTCACGCGAAGATGGTCCGACACGCGCTCGACGGCGGCATATTCGCGGCCGTCATAGACGCCGAAGACGGCAGTGCGGGTCAGCACGCGGACGTTGGGCAGCGTCGCCAGCTCGGCCGCGGCATTCTCGGCCCATATTGCGCCTGGTACGCCGTCGATCTCGTGGCGCTGAGCGAGCAGGCGTCCGCCAAGCCGGATGTCCTCGTCAGCGAGTATCACCCGAAGGCCTGCGCGCCCGGCGGTCAGCGCTGAGGCGAGGCCGGCGGGGCCGCCGCCGATCACCAGCAGGTCGCAGAAGCCATGCTCCCGATCGTAACTGTCCGGATCGGGCAGCGTCGAAAGCTCGCCGAGGCCGGCAGCGCGGCGGATCAGCGGCTCGTACAGCTTCTCCCACAAGCCCGCCGGCCACATAAACGTTTTATAGTAAAAGCCAGCGACGAAGATCGGCGCGAACAGCTGGTTCACCGCCATCATGTCGAAGCGCAGGCTCGGCCACCGGTTTTGGCTGTTCGCGTCCAGGCCGTCGAACAGCGAGACCATCGTGGCGCGCGTGTTCGGCTCGGCATAAGCGCCGGTACGGAGCGTGACGAGCGCGTTCGGCTCCTCGCTACCGGCCGTCAGGATGCCGCGCGGCCGATGATATTTGAACGAACGTCCGACCAACTTCACGTCGTTGGCCACCAGCGCCGAAGCTAAGGTGTCGCCCTCGAAGCCGGCATAGGGCCTGCCATCGAAAGTGAAGGATAGCGGCTTCGATCGATCAACCAAGCCGCCGGAAGGAAGACGGCTCATCGGCCCACCTCCGCCGCCAGCACCGCGCCGTAGATGGTGTGGTTGCGGGTGTCGCGGGACACCTCGATCCAGGTGCGGCACCCTTGGGCATGGTACCAGTGCTCGCGTATCGGACCGGCTGGATTGTCGCGCGTGTAGACATAGTCGAAGAAGCTCTCTTCGCCATCCGGGCGCTGCGGGCTTGCGTCACCGCGGTAGACGAACTCCTGAGAGTCCCGGTCGCCGCAATAGGGGCAGGGGATGCGCATAGTCGCGACCTCAGTGAAGGTTGGGTTGGGCGCCGACGCCCTTTTCGTCGATGAGATGTCCGGTGCGGAAGCGGTCGAGCCTGAAGGCGGTCGCCGTCTCGTGCGGACTGTCGGTGGCAAGCAGGTGGGCGAAGCACCAGCCCGAGGCCGGCGTCGCCTTGAACCCGCCATAGCACCAGCCGGCGTTGAGATAGAAGCCGGGGACGGGCGTCGCGTCGATGATCGGGGAGCCGTCCATCGACATGTCCATGATGCCGCCCCAGCTGCGCAGCAGGCGCGCGCGGCCGATCATCGGCATGATCGCCATGCCGCCCTCGCACACGTCCTCGACCACCGGCATGTTTCCGCGCTGCGCGTAGCTGTTGTAGCCGTCGAGATCGCCGCCGAAGACCAGGCCGCCCTTGTCCGACTGGCTGATGTAGAAATGGCCCGCGCCGAAGGTGATAACGCCGGGTATCACCGGCTTGAGCGCCTCGCTGACAAACGCTTGAAGAACATGGCTTTCGATGGGGAGTCGAAGGCCCGCCATCGCGGCGACGCGCGAGGTGCTGCCGGCGACGGCTACGCCCACCTTTCCGGCGCCGATCGCGCCGCGTGTTGTCTCGACCCCGGTAACGGCGCCGGAGGCGTCACGGATGAACCCCGTTACCTCGCAGTTCTGGATGATGTCGACGCCGAGTTCAGAGGCGGCGCGCGCATAGCCCCATACGACCGCATCGTGCCGCGCGGTTCCGCCGCGGGCCTGATACAGGCCGCCCTGAATAGGGAAGCGGGCGCTGTCGAAGGCGAGGAATGGCGCGAGACGCCTTACTCCGTCCTGTCCAAGCAGCTCCGCGTCGACTCCGTGCAGACGCATCGCGTTGCCGCGCCGGGCGAACGCGTCGCGCTGGCCATCCGAGTGGTAGAGATTCAGAACACCGCGCTGGCTGACCATCGCGTTGTAATTCAGCTCCTGCTCCAGGCCCTCCCAGAGCTTCATCGACCATTCGTAGAAGGGCTCGTTGCCCGGCAGGCCGTAGTTTGAGCGGATGATTGTGGTATTGCGCCCGGCGTTCCCGCCGCCAATCCATCCCTTCTCGATCACTGCAATGCGGGTGATGCCGTGCGTTTTGGCGAGGTAGTAGGCGGTGGCCAGCCCGTGCCCGCCGCCGCCTACGATGACGACGTCATAGCCCGACCGAGGCGAGGCATTCCGCCAAGTGGGCTTCCATCCGCGATGTCCGTTAAGTGACTTCGCGGCCAGGCCGAAGATCGAAAAGCGCGACATCCTGCGAACCTCGATTGGCATTTACCTCTCGTCCTCTAGCCGATAATCGGGGACCGCACTTGAGCAGGAGCGACGCTTCCATGTCGCAGGACGACTCTCACTCGCAAACGACGCGGTCTTTGGGACTGCTGATGGTCGATGGTTTCGCGCTGATGTCGTATGCGTCGGTGATCGAACCCTACCGGGCAGCGAACGTGCTGGCTGGACGCGAGCTGTATCGCTGGACACACGTCTCGACGGGCGGGCCGACCGCTACCGCGTCTAATGGCGCCAGCATTCTCGCGGAGACGACCGTTGGTGAACTTCTCGAGTGCGACGTCCTATTCGTATTCGCCGGTGGCGATCCCACGCTGTTCGACGACAAGCGAACGATGGCTTGGCTACGTCAGATCGCGCGCACGAAGGCGGTCCTGGTCGGCGTCTCCGGTGGGCCGTTCCTGCTCGCGCGAGCTGGTCTCCTGGACGGATACCGGGCGACAATACACTGGGAGCACCGCTCCGCTCTCCAGGAAGCATTCCCGATGGTCTCTGTCGAGCCCGGCCTCTACGTTGTCGATCGACGCAGGGTCACGTGCGCAGGCGGAACGGCGGGGCTCGATCTTGCCATAGAGCTGATCGAACGGGATCATGGCCACGATCTATCGGTACGCGTAAGCGATTGGTTCATCCGCACCGAGGCGCGGGCGCCGACCGGATCTCAGCGCGTCAGCCTCCGCGAGCGGTATCAGCTGAGCAACGACCGTCTCCTCCGGACGCTGGCGCGCATGGAAGCGTCGGTCGAGGATCCGATTTCCCGGCGCGAGCTGGCGGAGGCGGCGGGCGTGTCAGTGCGGCAACTTGAGCGGATCTTCTCGAACCATCTACACGAGACCATCGAGCAGGCGTATCGGCGCATTAGGCTCGAGCAGGCCGATCAACTCCTGCGCACGACCGGGATGACGATATTAGAGGTCGCGATCGCGTGCGGCTTCTCGAGCGCAAGCCAGTTCTCGCGCAGCTTCAGGGCCCACTTCGGGTTATCGCCCTCGGCGCGTCGGGCGCAGCGCCGCGCTTCCGAGCGCGACTAGGCGTCGGTGCTTCGGGAAAATCTCCAGGTTGACTGGCAAGGGATGACTTTTTCCGTGCGCCAGCTTGCCTGCGCCGCCCGCTCGAACACCGGCGCGATCACGCGTCGGGCAGTCAGGTTGTCGTGCTCCCCTGAAACTCTGCCAGTTTGTGCTGGGGCATTTCTCGATCATCAAGCGTCATTGCGCGATATCGCATTGCTCCTCAGCAACACGACGCCAGCCCCTTGATGACAGGACAGCTGTACTGGTCTATGCGCACGCACCGTGTCTCGCATTCTGCGCCTGTTTCTCATGCTGATCGCTTCATCGCTGTTGATGTCGGCGACCGTGCACGCGCGCGAGCTGCCGGGTGTGGCCACGATCGAATGCAGCGGTGCGGTGCACACAGATGGCGACGCTGATCAGTCGCAGGGCGACAGTGATAAGGCGATGCCTCATCATCACGGCACCTGCCACAGCTCGGCGATGCAGATACCCTCGAACGACGAGGTGCGGCCCTCACTTGACGGTGCCCGTATGGGTCCGCTGGCGGGTGCTGATACGGTACTTGCCTCCAGCACGGTTTCGCCAGGACTGAGGCCGCCGAACGCCTGACGAACACCGCTGGCCGGATTCCGGCCTGATGCTGTTTGTCAGGATGATTCATCATGAAAATGTTGCTTGCGGCCCTGCTGGCCGCGGCGTCGTGCGCCACGGTCGCGCACGCGCAAACGGTGATGCCGGTGCCGGGTGCGTCGGTAGGTCCAATCTACACGCTCGAAGATGCCGTGGTTGCGTCGGGCGGCTCGGCACCGGCGTCCGAGGCCGCGACGGCGGCGATCGACGCGGCACGCCAGGGCCGCACGATTGCGGGGCTTCGCCCCAACCCACAGGTGCAGGGGCAGATCGAGAATATCGCCGGCACGGGGCCGTATAGCGGCCTCAGAAGCGCGGAGACGACGATCGGGGTCGCGATCCCGATCGAGCTGGGCGGCAAGCGCAGCGCGCGCGTCGCGGTAGCCAACGCACAGCTTAGCCGCGCCGAACTTCAGGCGGCGATCGTCGCGGCCGATGTGCGGTTGCAGGTGACGCAACTCTATGTCGAGGCGATCGCGGCCGAACGACGCCTCATCACCGCACGCGATCAGGTGCGGATCGCGAGCGAAGCCCTGCGAGCCGCATCGGTGCGGGTCCAGGCTGGTCGGGCGTCGCCGCTCGAAGAGCAGCGCGCCAATGTCGCCAAAGTCAACGCGGATGCCAATGCCGAGCGATCGTCGCGGCTCGCGACAACGGCACGCGCGAACCTGTCGCGCCGGATCGGGCGTCCGATCGACGGCCGTCTCGATTTGGGGCTGCTGGATCGCATGCGTCAGGTGGCGATCGGCCCCGTAGCGCCGGTGCGCGCGATCGGCACGCTGGCGCTGGCGGCGGCCGATGCGGATCTGGCGATTGCCGATGCAGGCGTCCGGCTTGCGCGCGCCAATCGCGTGCCGGACCTCAACGTCGGGCCGGCGCTGCGCCGATTGGAAGCGACCAACGACGTCGCGGCGGTGTTCGCCGTGTCGATCCCCATCCCGATCTTCAACAACGGGCGTGCGGCGGTCGCACAGGCGCGCGCGCAGCGGACGCAGGCCGAGGCGCTGCGTCGCGTGACCGCGCTCGATGTCGAGCAGGCGATCAGCGAGGCCGAGACGGAAGCCGCGAACGCGGCGATCACCGCGCGGACCGCTGCCGGTCCTGCGCTGGCGGCGGCACAGGAAGCCGCACGCATCGCGCGGATCGGCTACCGCGAAGGCAAGTTCGGGCAGCTAGATTTGCTCGACGCCGAGCGCACGCTCGCAGAGACCCGGCTCGCGGCGATCGACGCGCTCGCCAACTACCAGAATGCACAAGCACGGCTCGGACGGCTGACTGCCCCGGTGCCGACACCCACGACGGGGGGAAATCGCTGATGAAGAAGATCCATGTCGCGCGCGCGGCGTCGCTCGCGCTCCTGCTGGCCGCTTGTGGTGGCGGCGCCGATGCCGGTAACGAAGCCGCGCCTACGAACGAAGCTGCCGGTGCTCAAGGCGAGACACATGCCGATGACGGTGCGGTGACGCTCACCGCCGAACAGATTGCCGCGGCTGGCATCCAGCTCGGCCGTCCGATCGTTGGCGGCGCGGGCACGATCGCGCTGCCGGCGACGATCGAGGGCGATCCTCAGGCGACGCAGGTCGTCTCCGCCGCCATCGGGGGCCGCGTGGTCGCGCTCACCCACAACCTCGGCCAATCGGTCGGGCGGGGGCAGACGATCGCGATCATCGAGAGCCGCGAAGCAGCGCAACAAGGGCGATGTCGAGGCCGCGCGTGTGCGCCTCCAGCTCGCCAATTCCAATTTCGCACGCGAGCAGCGGCTGTTTTCGCAGCGCGTCTCGCCCGAGCAGGATCTGATCGCCGCGCGGACGGCCGCGACGGAAGCGCGCATCGCGCTGACGCAGGCACGGAGCCAGGTGTCGGCGGCGGGTGTGAGCGGGGGCGGCCTAAACCGCCTTGGCATCGTCGCGCCGATCCGCGGACAGGTGATCGCGCGACCGGTGACGCTGGGGCAGACCGTGACAGCCGATGCCGAACTCTACCGCATCGCAAATCTCGATCAGGTCTCGTTGTCGCTGAATCTCCAGCCTGCCGATGCAAGCCGGGTCCGACCCGGCAATGTCGTGATGGTTACGGCGGCGGGTCGGCAGGCGTCGGCGCGCATCACCTTCGTGTCTCCCGCGCTCAACTCTCAGACGCGGCTCGTGCCGGTCATCGCGACGCTCGACAATCGCGGGGGAACGTGGCGTGTCGGCGAGCCCGTCACGGCTGCGGTGCAGTTGACCGGCAGCGGCGGATCCTCCTCGATCCGCGTCCCCTCCACGGCGATCCAGACCAACGAGGGCAAGTCGGTCGTGTTCGTGCGGACGCCCAAGGGTTTCCAGGCGACCCCGATCGTCCCCGGCGACGCCTCCGGCGATACCGTGATCGTGCGTTCGGGCCTCACCGGCAACGAACAGATCGCAACCACTGGCAGCTTCACGCTCAAGGCCGAACTCGGCAAGGGCGAAGCGACGCACGAGGACTAAGCCATGATCGCCCGCATCGTAACATGGGCGGTCGAGAAGCGCTGGCTCGTCCTGCTCCTCACCGCCATCGCCGCCGTCCTCGGCGCCTATTCGCTCTACCGGCTCCCGATCGACGCGGTGCCGGACATCACCAACAATCAGGTCCAGATCAACGTCCGCGCTCCTGCGCTCTCGCCGGAGCTGGTCGAGAAGCAGGTCAGCTTCCCGATCGAGACCGCGCTCGCCGGCGTTCCGGGGCTCGAATATACCCGGTCGCTCAGCCGCAACGGCTTCGCGCAGGTGACGGCGGTCTTCTCGGACTCGACGGACATCTTCTTCGCCCGCCAGCAGGTCGGCGAGCGGCTCCAGGGCGTGCAGGAGAACCTGCCCGATGGCGTGAACCCCGAAATGGGGCCGATCGCAACCGGGCTGGGCGAAGTGTATATGTACACCGTCCATCTCACGCATCGCGCCGACGACAAGCACAAGCCCGGCGAGCCGGGCCAGCAGCCCGATGGCAGCTACATCACGCCGGAGGGCGAACGGCTGACAAGCGAGGAGGACAAGGCGACTTATCTGCGCACTGCGCAGGATTGGATCGTCGCACCGCTGCTCAAGAACACGCCTGGGCTTGCCGGCATCGACTCGATCGGCGGCTATGTGAAACAGTTCCTGGTCGTTCCCGATGTCCAGAAGCTCGCCTCGCTCGGCATCACGCTGACGGATCTCGGTACGGCGCTGGAACGTAACAACACCAGTGTCGGCGGTGGGTTCGTCAACCGCAATGGCGAGGGCCTGGCGGTTCGTTCGGACGCGCTGATCCGCAATGCGGCCGAGCTTGGGCGCACTGTGGTCGCAACCCGTGAGGGCGTGCCGATCACGCTCGATCAGGTCGCGAGGGTCCAGACGGGTCAGGCGATCCGGATGGGCTCGGCCTCGGAGAACGGCACCGAAGTCGTGGTCGGCACCGCGATCATGCGCATCGGGGAGAACAGCCGCACCGTCGCGACCGCGGTCGCGGAACGGCTGAATGAGATCAACGCCTCGCTGCCGCCCGACGTGACCATCCAACCGGTGCTGAACCGCACCGAGCTGGTCAACTCGACGATCAAGACGGTGGCGAAGAACCTCAGTGAGGGCGCGCTGCTCGTCATCGTCGTGCTGTTCCTGCTGCTCGGCAACTTTCGCGCAGCACTGATCGCCGCGCTGGTCATCCCCATTACCATGATGCTGACCGGGTTCGGGATGCTGCGGGCCGGGGTGTCGGCGAACCTGATGAGCCTCGGCGCGCTCGACTTCGGCCTGATCGTGGACGGTGCAGTCATCATCGTCGAAAATGCGCTCCGGCGCATTGCCGAGTTCCAGCATAAAGAAGGTCGGCTGCTGACGGTAAAGGAACGGCTGCAAACGGTTGCATCGGCCGCACGCGAGATGATTCGTCCTTCGGTCTATGGGCAGGCGATCATCATCCTCGTCTATGTGCCGCTGCTCACGCTAACGGGCGTGGAAGGCAAGACGTTCGTGCCGATGGCGCTCACCGTCATCATCGCGCTCGCCTTTGCGTTCGTGCTGTCGCTCACCTTCGTGCCGGCGATGATCGCCATCTGGCTCTCGAAGAAGGTTGAGGAGAAGGACGGCCGCATCATCACCTGGCTGAAGAACCGCTACGAACCCAGCCTCGACAAGGCGATGGCACGCCCGACGATCACGATCGGTGCGGGTGTTGCGAGCCTCGGAGTGGCGGCGCTTGCCTTCACGACGCTCGGTTCGGTGTTCCTGCCGCAGCTCGATGAGGGCGACTTGCTCATCCAGGCGCTGCGCATCCCCGCCACCTCGGTCCAGCAGAGCCAAGCGATGCAGGTGCCGATCGAGCGGATGATGTCGAAACAGCCGGAGGTGCAGTTCGTTTTCTCCAAGACCGGCACGGCCGAGCTGGCCTCGGACCCGATGCCGCCGAATGCCACCGACATGTTCGTCATTCTGAAGCCGCGCCACGCATGGCCAGACCCGAAACTGGCAAAGGAGGAGCTGGTAAGCCGGATCGAAACGGACCTCGCGAAGATCCCGGGCAACGCCTACGAAATCACGCAGCCGATACAGATGCGCTTCAACGAGCTGATCGCCGGCGTGCGCGGCGACATCGCGGTCAAGGTATTCGGCGACGACTTCACGGCGATGAACCGGACGGCGGAGCAAATCGTCGCGATCCTCCGCAAGACCGAGGGCGCAGCGGACGTGAAGGTCGAACAGACGACGGGCCTTCCGATGCTCGACATCCGGGTCAATCGCGACGCGATGGCGCGATTGGGCGTCACCGCGCAGGACGTGCAGGATACCATTACCGCCACGCTCGGCGGCAGAACGTCGGGCATGATCTTCGAGGGCGATCGGCGGTTCCCCGTCGTAATCCGCCTGTCGGAAGCGGAGCGCGCCGATCTGGGCCAGCTGCAACAGGTCCAGGTGCCGGTGGCGGGAGGTGGCTATGTGCCGCTCGCCAGCGTCGCCGACGTCGGCGTGACGGACGGTCCGAACCAGATCAGCCGCGAGAACGGCAAGCGGCGCGTCGTCGTTCAGGCCAATGTTCGCGGTCGGGACGTCGGGTCGGTGGTGGCCGCTGCGCAAGGCGCGATCAGCAGCCAGGTGCGCTTGCCTGCCGGCACCTACCTCGAATGGGGCGGCCAGTTCGAGAACCTGCGATCGGCAAGCGAGCGGCTGCGGCTGGTCATCCCGGCCTGCTTCATCCTGATCCTGTTGCTGCTCTACGGCGCGCTCGGATCGGTGCGCGATGCTGCGATTGTGTTCACCGGCGTGCCGTTCGCGCTGGTCGGCGGCGTGCTGCTGCTGTTCGTGCGAGGCATGGACTTCTCGATCTCGGCGGCGGTGGGCTTCATAGCGCTGTCGGGGATCGCGGTCCTCAACGGCCTCGTCATGGTCAGCTCGATCCAGGACCTGATCCGATCGGGCATGTCGCGCGAGGAAGCCGCGCATGTCGGCGCGATGCAGCGACTGCGCCCCGTCGTGATGACGGCGCTGGTCGCGAGCCTGGGCTTCGTGCCGATGGCGTTCGCCAGCGGCGCGGGTGCGGAAGTCCAGAAGCCGTTGGCAACCGTCGTCATCGGCGGCCTCATCTCGGCGACGCTGTTGACCTTGTTCGTATTGCCGACGCTCTATGCCCGGTTCGGGGAGAGGCGGATCGAGGTGGCCGATCATCAAGACGAAGAACTGGAGGTGCAGCATGGCGCATGACCGCGGGGCGGCGGGGGATAATCACGATCATACGGCAGGCGCCAATGCGAAGATGCTCGGGTGGGCGCTCGCCCTGACGTCGATCTATCTGGTCGCGGAAGTCGTGGGCGGGATCGTCTTCAACAGTCTGGCGCTGCTCTCGGACGCGGCACATATGCTGACCGACGTCGCGGCGCTGGTGATCGGGCTTCTCGCGATAAAGCTCGGTCAGAAGGCCGCTGACGACAAGCGGACCTTCGGCTACCGCCGCTATGAGATACTGGCGGCTGCCCTCAATGCCGTGCTGCTGTTCTTCATCGCCATCTACGTGTTCGTGGAAGCGGTCAAGCGGTTCAGCGAGCCGCAGGAGGTCCAGTCGTGGGGGATGCTGATCGTCGCCGCGATCGGCCTCGTCGTGAACCTCATCTCGATGCGGCTGCTGACGGCGGCGAAGGAGGGCAGCCTTAATGTCAAGGGCGCCTATCTGGAGGTATGGGCCGACATGATCGGCTCGGTGGGCGTGATCATCGGCGCGCTGACGATCAGGTTCACGGGCTGGACCTATCTCGATCCGATTGTGGCGGTCGCGATCGGACTATGGGTGCTCCCGCGCACGTGGATCTTGCTGCGCGACACGACTAACATCCTGCTCGAGGGCGTGCCGGGCGGACTGAAGCTCGGCGAGGTGCGCGCGGCGGTCGCCGGCCTGCCAGGCGTCGCCGGGCTCCACGACCTGCACGTTTGGTCGATGAGCAACGACGACGTGAACGCCACGCTCCACGTTACTCTTGCGGCAGGGGCGGACTCCGACGCCGTTCGGCGGTCGGTCGGCGATCTCCTCGCGACGCGATTCGATATTGAGCATAGCACGGTGCAGGTCGAAGCTGCGGGAGGCGCGTGCCAAGATCGATCGCCGGAGGCCGGGCCGTTTCGATGAGACGGCAGGCCTATTTCGCCTGCGGGCGCGGTGATGACGCAAGCCGGCGAGACTGCATCCACGAGATGAGCTGGTCGAACCAGTGGTCGCTTGTGATGCCCTGGCGGCGCAGGTCGAACCCATGCCCGCCGCGCTCATACAGGTGCAGCTCCGCCGCTGCCCCCGCCTTCCGCCATGCCTGGTAGAGCAGCACCGGATCGTTAGGCTGATACTCGTCGTCGGCCGCTCCGGCGATGAATGCAGGGGGCGCTTCAGCAGGCACCGGCGTGCGCAGGCCACCATAGATCAGGCCGACGAAGTCCGGGCGCGAGGCTGCATCGCCGATCGCCAGATCAGCCGCGAGATAGGCCCCGGCCGAGAAGCCGATGATGCCGATGCGATGGGGGTCGATGCCCCATTCGGAAGCCCGTTGCCGGACGATCGTCATCGCCCGCACGCCGTCCTCGACCGCGTGCGGCTCACCGGCAAAGCGCGGCATTTCGACCGGCTCGCCGGTCCTCGCCCGCGACATGACGACGCCCATCTCCTTCATGTGGACGTCGGGCATCCGCATCGGCCCGTCGCCGCTGCGGATCGTGCGGTATTTCAGCACGAATGCGGTGATGCCGCGTGCCGCCAGCGCCCGCGCGACCTCAGTCCCGCCGAACGTGTAGCCCAGCGCCACGAAGCCGCCTCCCGGCGCGACGATCACGGCGGTGCCGTTCGCGCGACCGGGTGCGGGTTGATACAGCTCCAGCGTCGGCTCGCTTACGTCGTAGATCATCGTCTCGCCGTTCGGCAGCCGATCCCGCTTCTCGGGTACGCCGAGCGAGGACACGTTGCCTTTCGGGTACAGCGGGATGACCGCCCCGCGGGCCACCAGCGACTGTGCGCTGGCGGTCGTCGCCGAAGATACGGCCGTCATGGTCAGGCTTGCGAGGGCGATCGAGCACCATACGAGGCGCGCCACGCTCATATCCGCACCTTGAGCGTCACATAGGCCGAACGGGGCTGGTTGGGCGCGACGACCGGATAGCCGAGGTAGGAATAGGGATCGAAAGCTCGCCGGTTGCCGAGGTTGACCACGGACGCGCCCAGCGTGAACCGGCCGATGTCGTAGGACGCCTGAGCGTCGATCGCGGCATAGCCGGGCACTGCGATCGTATTGGGCAGCGTCAGCTCGCGCGAGGTGAAGGCGCTGATGCCTGCGCCGACCGCGAAGCCCTTGGCCGGGCCGCGCAGTACTCGGTAGCGCGCCGCGATACGCCCGCTGCTCTTGGGCACACGGTAGAGCCTATCGCCTGGAGCAACACCATCGTCGCGGGTTTCGGTGTAGGCGTAGTTGGCAAGGAGCGAGAAGGCGGGCGTCGGCTCCCACACCATGTCCACCTCGACGCCGCGCGCGCGTTGCCGCCCGCTCTGAACGTAGAAGCCGACATTGGCCGGATCGCCGGTGACGACGTTGTCGTGGGTCTGCCGGAACACGGCGACCGTGCCGGACAGGCCGGTGCCGGCCAGTGCCAGTTTCACGCCGCCCTCGATGTTGCTCGACGTCTCCGGCACGGGCGCCTTCGTACCGATGAAGCCGAACGGCGCGCGGAACGCCGTCGCATAACCCGCGAACAGCGCGACACCCTTCACCACGTCTAGCGTGGCGCCGATCCGGGGCGAGAGGTGTGTGTAGGTCTTGTCGTTGGCGACGCCAATGTTGCTGTTCTCGACAAATTTGAGCGACGTCAGGCGCAAGCCCCCGGTCAGGTGGAGCGGGCCGTAGGTGGCCTGGTCCTGGATGTAACCGGCGAAAGTCGTGAAGCGATCGTCCGTGTAGGAGTTGACCGGAAGCTGCGGGGTGTAGCTCAGATCATAGCTGGGATTCGACAGGTCGATCGTGCCCGACGGGCTGTCGCTGACGAACAGACCCATCGCGCTGTAGAAGCTGGTCCAGTCATAATTGGCCCCGAGGAGCAGCTTGTGCGTGCCGCCAAGTAGATCAGCGTCGTAAGTCAGGTTGGCATCGACGGTCGCCTCTTTCGTGCGGTTTCGCATCGTGATCGGGAAAACGTCGTAGAGCGGCGCGACCGTTCCGGTCGGTAACAGGCCCGGATAGACGAAGCTCCCCTGTTCATTGATCTTGCTCGAATAGTAGCGGCCGCTCACCGTCAGCTTCAGGCGATCCGAGAAGGCGTGGCGCAGCGTCGCCTGCCCCATGCGGATGTCGTTCGTCGTCAGCGGCTGATCGATCGGCGAGCCGGGGAAGGCGTCGCGCCGGATCGTGCCGGCCAGCGCCGCATCGGCGGGCAGACCGGAATATTCGAGATTGCTGCGCCGGCTGAACTGCCCCTGGAGCAGCAGATCGGTCGCCGGGTCGATCTGAAACGACAGGCTGGGCTGCACCGACCAGCGGTTGCCATGCACCTTGTCGATCCAGCTATCATTGCGCTGATATTCGCCCGTGACCCGTGCCGCGATCCCCTCGGCCAGCGGCACATTGATGTCGCCATAGGGGTTCCAGGTCGAGAAGCTGCCGGCGCGCAGCGCCAGATAGCCACCCGGCCTGTCGTTCGGCCGGACGC
Organism: Sphingomonas sp. TX0543; assembly: GCF_048565505.1. Classification (NCBI taxonomy): domain Bacteria; kingdom Pseudomonadati; phylum Pseudomonadota; class Alphaproteobacteria; order Sphingomonadales; family Sphingomonadaceae; genus Sphingomonas; species Sphingomonas sp. TX0543. The sequence continues at coordinate 2,428,087 of NZ_JBLZUS010000002.1, read as the reverse complement.
TTTCGAGGTTGATGACCCCGCCCAGCGGTGTGCCGATGCCGCCTCCATAGAGCGTCGCGGTCGGACCTTTCAGAACGTCGACCCGCTCGATGCCGACGAGGCTGTTGGGATCATAGGCCTGCTGGTTGCCGCCAAAGACCGACAGCCCGTCGAGGTACACCTCGGCCGGGAAGCCGCGGACGATCGGCGGGATGAACAGCACCTCGTCGGATCGCGTCGGCGTGACGCCCGAGACGTTGACCAAGGCGTCGCCCAGCGTGCGGCGATCCTGTTCCTGGATCAACGTGCGGGTCAGCACCTGTACCGACTGCGGCACCTGGATCAGCGGCGTGTCGGTGCGCGTCGCGGCGCTCGTCTCCGGAGCGGAATAGCCGTCACGTGCGCCCGTGACGATGACGTCGCCGGTCCAGCTCTGCGCCGTCGCGACATCTGAAGTTGTGGAAGAAGAGTTCTGCATCTGTGCGGCAGCCGGCATCGCCAGCAACAGGCAGGGCGCAGCGGCACCCGCCAGAAGGTGTATTCGGATCATCGGTATTACCCCTGACCGGCCCGACGCCGAAGGCATGGGCCGCAAATGATGGTCACGCTGAATGAAGCAGCGCTGGATGACGGATTAGAGGTAGGCCGGTGGTCCTCGTAACGGGGGGCGCAGATAGGGCGATTGCGACGGCGCGGGCAGGATGCGCGAGACCAGGCCCAGCGCCAGGATGAAGACGATCAGGGCGGCAAGCTGGATCGGATCGATCGCGTCCGTCATGGCGGCAGACAGGCCCGCGAAGGCGCAGGGGAGCTCGGCTTTGCCGTGATCGTTCGACTTGCCGTGATCGGGCATGTCGCCGTGCATTCCCGGCATGTCCATCATCATCGTCGTCGCGGGACCGAAGCCCGAACAGATGGTGATGGCGACATGCCCGGACGCATTGTCGATCATGTAGCCGGTGGGCACCAGCAGCTTCAGCAACAGCGCCGCCGCGCAGATCAGGACAGCGAGATGGCGTTGCGCGAGGAGATGCCGAACGGCGTGCACGAGGAGCGCTTATCCGCATCGGCCCGTTATGTCACCGGGGCATTCTGTCCCGCAACGCCGTCTTTCCGTCCTTCCTCCGCCCGGAGGCGAGGAGGCGCTCGTAGCAGAGCTTCGGCTCGGCGTTCACAGGCGTCATGCGCCCGTGGAACTCGGCGTCAGGTGAGCCGCTGCCGTACCTCGTCAACCTTGAGCATAGCCGCACGGGCGGCGTCACTGCGCCCAACGATCGCGGGGAGAGCCGCCGGCGCGCGATCCATTCCTGTCGCGGTCGATTGGAAGACCCGGACGCCGGCGCCTGCCGGTATCTCCCGTATCAGGATTGCAGCGCGCCACGCGCAGACGGCGCGACATCGAAGACGAGCAGCGTCGACGTCGCGGTCGCACACAGCCGGCCCTCGCCGTCGTGCAGTTCGGCCTCGGCGAAGGCGACGCGGCGGCCGACCGAGATGGTGCGCCCCGTCGCGTCGCGCGGACCGTGCCGCTGTCCTCGCTGAGCGCGCGCAGATACGACACTTTCAGTTCCAGCGTCGTATGTCCGCGGTTCGCGCCGAGCGCGCTGTGTGTCGCGATCCCGCAGGCGCTGTCGAGCAGGGTCGCGGCATAGCCGCCGTGGACCGATCCCAGCGGGTTGTAGACGCTGCGATCGGGCTTGCCCTCGAACACCACGCGCCCGCGCTCGACCTCGGCAAGCTCGAAGCCGAGCGTATCGCCGATCGGCGCCTTGAGTCCGCCGGCCAGCATCGCCTGCAATTGCGCGAGCCCGTCCGGCCCTTCGTCATGATCAGTCATCGCACTCACCATGGCTCGTGGAAGGGGCGCACCTCGGCGAGGAACGACCAGGCGTCGCGCGGCTGGTGCGCCAGATGGTGGACCTCGTCCGCGATCGATGCGGGCGAGATAAAGAAGTCGTCAGGCCGGTCTGGCTGCATCTCGCGCTGCCACGGCACGTCGATCGCGGCGTCGATGATGAGGTAGGCGACGTGAACGCCCTTCGGCCCCAGGTCGCGCGCCAGCGATTCGGCCAGGATGCGCTGCGCCGCCTTGGTCGGCGCGAAGCCCGCGAACGCCGCCTTGCCACGCTGCGCCGAGGTGTTGCCGGTGACGATGATCGCGCCTTCGCCCGCCGCGACCATGGCCGGGGCGGTCAGCCGGGCGAGGTGGAACAGCGCCATCGTGTTGATCTCGAAATTGCGCTGAAGCGTCTCGGCCGCCACCTTCTCGAACGTGCCGAAGGCGCCGCCGACCGCGTTGTGGACCACGATCTTCGGATTGCCGACCTGATCGATGACACGTGCCAGCGCGGCGGGATCGCCGACGTCGCAGGCGATGCCGATCGAATCCGCGATCTCCGCCTCCAGCGCGGCGAGCCGGTCGGTGTCGCGGGCGAGCATCGCGACCCGATAGCCGCCCGCGCTGAAGCGACGCGCGATCGAGGCGCCGGTGCCGGGGCCGACCCCGGTGACGAGCGCGAGCGGCTTTGCGGTGTCGGTCATGCTGCTTCCTTTTGCCGAGCGAGCGCCTCGCGCACGAAATCGAGCAGATCGTTGCCGAAGAACATCGTGTCGCCGACGAAGATGCTGGGCGATCCGAACACCCCGCGCGCCACCGCCTCGTCGGTATTCGCGTCGAGCCGCGCCACCACGTCCGGCGCGTCGATGCTTGCCGCGATCGTGGCGGTGTCGATCCCGGCGGCGGCAATCGCGGCGACGACGTCGTCGGAACTGGCCAGCGTTTTGCCTTCGCTCCAGATTGCGCGATACAGCGCCAGCGTCACCGCGGCGCGATCCTGCGGCGCAGCGGCGAGGACGGCGCGCGAACAGGCATCGCCATCGTTCGCGCGCATGTCCGACGGGTCGAACGTCAGGCCGTAGCGCTGCGCCCAGCGCGCCAGATCCATTCTCGCGTAGCGGCCCTTGGCGGCGCAGGTGATCGTGGTCGGCACGTTGCCGACCCGCTCCATGACCGCCAGGATCTTCATCGGGTAGAAGTCGATCCCCACGCCCATTGCCGACAATTGGGTGAAGGCGAGGTAGCTGTAAGGGCTGCGAAAATCGTAGAAGAAGTCGACGTGCTTCGTCATGACGTGGCTCCATTCGCGGGGTCTAGAAGGCGACGGACGGTGTCGTCGGCACCAGGGCCAGGACGAAGCCGGGCGCGTCCCGGGGGCACCGCGACGCCGGTATCGGCATCGACCAGCGCCAGCCTGAGCGGTCGCCCGGTGTCGCGATCGACGGTTTCGACAGTCGGCTGGCCGTACCCGGTGGCATCCCAGCGATCGCCCCATTCACGCAAGGCGACGCTGACCTTCCACAGGTCGCGGCCCTTGGGTGTCAGGTGATAGTCGTCGCGCGGTGGCCGATCTTGATAGCGGGCGCGTTCGACGATCCCTCCGGCTTCGAGATGCCTAAGCCGCGCCGCCAGCGTCGCGGCGGGAATGCCTGTGCTGGCCCGAAGATCTTCGTAGCGGCTCAGGCCAAGCGACAGGTCGCGGATCACCAGCAGCCCCCAGCGATCCCCGATCAGTTCGAGCGCGCCCGCGATCGAGCAGCGCATCCCGGCAAAGGATTTGGACCTCATCAGCGTGCTCATTTGTTACTTCAATGATTGAAGTATAGTCGGTGAAGAGCGGACGCAAGTTCATTTTATTGTCGCCCGCGTGATTACAAGGCGCTGCACGACCGGTCGACGCATTGAGGTGTCGCTCGGCGTCCAATAAGGGCGGCTCTGCCGGCGTGCAAAAGGAACCCTCCTGGCCCACCGCCGACACCCGGCCTGGAGCTGGCCGTTCAGTTCCCCGAGGCCGGCAAAGCGCAGACGTGACTGGACGAAGCCGTCCGCGCGCAGCCTGTCCTGATCCAGGCGCCGTCGGTCAGCCGCTCGCAACCAGCGCTTCAGCAAGCAGGGAGCGTCGAACGTCCTGCTCTTCCTGATCGCGCAGTTCCTGGGCGGTCGGCAGCTCTACTTGGACGGCCACGTTCTTGTGATACGGCGTTCGGGCAATCGGATCACAATCGTCGGTGGTGGTCAGCATGTTGAGCCGCGGTCCGATCGTCACCGCGCCGCGGACGGTATCGTAGATCTGGCCGTAGCCGTGCGGTAGCGCGACCTGGCCGATCCGCAGGCGCTCGTCGGTTTCCACGCGCACGACTACCCGTCCCGTAATCGTCGATACCGCCATCCAGTCGCCGGGATTTCCACCGACACGTGCAAGGTCGTGGGGATGCATCTGAAGCGCGCCGTTCGGATCGTTCTTCCGCCAGCGCGGATCGCGGATCACCTGATTGGCGTTGTAGTGGCGACGCTGGCCGCCGATCAGCATGAATGGAAAGGCGGGATCGGGCGCCACCTGGGCGGGATCCAGCCGGTCCACCCATTCCAGCATTTCGGGGATGGCGAGGTGGATCTTGCCATCGGCATGGCGGATCAAGCCAAGCACTTCATCATATTCGTGCTCGGAAAAGACGAAGCCCGAAGGGCTTTCCATGATCTTGGTGAAAATTGCCTCGCCCAGCGCCGCACCTTCGCCGTCGATTCCGGCCCGCTTCACGGCGACCGCGTGCTCCGCAGCGCACTGGTGCGCCGCTGACCAGAACACAGCGCCAGCCTCAAGACCGGCCGGAAGCGTCTGGCCCAGCGTTTCATACAAGATTGCCGCGCCGATCTTTCGATAGGCGGGGTTCTCCCGCATCAGCCCGGCAAGCGCAGCGCCGAATGCCGGACGGTCGTTCGTCGCCACCGCGCGCAGGGCGTCGATCTTGTCCTGTGGCGGCATGACCCCCATCGCGCGCAGCAGGCGGACGTAGATTTCCGGCTCCGGCAGCGTTCCCGGCAGGGGCGCGAAGAGCGGTCTCCGCAGGTGAAAGGTGTTTTCCGGGTAATCGAACGAGAAGAGCGTCGTTTCGCATTTCTCGAACTGGTTGGCGGCAGGCAGCACGTAATCCGCCAGTCGTGCCGTTTCGGTCATCGCGACTTCGATCACCACAAGCATGTCCAGGCTGGACAGGGCTTTCTCGACAAACGCGGTGTTCGACGCGGTGTTCGCGGGATTGCTCGAATCCACCACCATCGTGCGGATGCGATGATCGTGATCGGCCTCGATCAGTGTCGGCAGATCGTTCAGCGGGGATATGCCGCCGATCCGCACCTGACCGGTGGCTTCGTCGATTTCGGCGGGCGGCGAATTGCGCCACATCGGTGCCAGCCAGGAGTGCAGCCCGTTGCACCCGCGCCGCGCGAAATTCCCCGTCACGAGAAACAGCAGCTTCTCGAAATAGGAATTGAGGGTGGAATTGCGCGCCTGCTGCATGCCAACGTCGACACGAACCGACATCGATTCCGCCGCAACAATCATGTCGGCCGCCGCTTCGGCCTGGGCGCGATCGATCTGGGCCGCTTCCAGCCACGCATCGACCGGCACGTCGAGCAGCATCGCCCGGACTTCGTCCCAGCCGGTTGCATGCTCCTGCAGGAAATGCTCATCGGCGCCGCCCCGGCGCACGATCATCGCCAATAGCGCGGCGAGCAGAAATGCGTCGGTGCCGGGGCGCAGCGCGAGATGCAGATCCGCGATATCGGCCACCTCGGTCCGGCGTGGATCGATCACGATCAACTTGCGGGAATCGTCGCGCTTGATGGCGGACATGGCATCCCTCGCGCGGGGGAAGCCGTGCGCCATCCACGGATTGCAGCCCAGCACCACGGTAAGCTCGGCATGGTGGACGTCTTCGGCGGTGTGGCAAGCCTGCGAACCGAAGAGCCGGCCGTTCACCCAGAAGTCACCGGTCTTTTCCTGCGACAGCGCGTTGAAATATGGCCCTTTGCCCATGACGGCACACAGCGCCTGCCCGAACGGTCCACCCAGCACGTTGCCCTGACCGCCGCCGCCGACATAGCCGAAGCCATGCCCGGGATGCGCCGCGCGATGGGCGTTCAGGCGCGCTGCGATCTCCTCGATCGCCACGTCCCATTCTATCTCGTCGAAGCCGCCGGCCTTGTTCTTGCGCAGCGGCTTGGTAAGCCTCAGGCCTCGGGTGTTGTTGTAGAAGGGCAGGCGCGCCGCCTTCTGGCAAATATAGCCCTTGGATTTCGGATTGTCCGCATCGCCACGCACTTTGACGATCTTTCCATCGGCCACCTCGGCTTCGATGCCGCAGTTTATGTAGCACAGGATGCACGCCGATTTCTTCAGCTCAGGCATTTCCCGCTCCTAAGATCATCATGCTGCCCGATAACCCGGGATCGTCGTTTGACTTGGTCAATCATCGCCGAAGCCACGATAAACAGTGGCAATCAACTCAACTGACTTCAATATCTGAAGTATCGTTCGATTTCGACTGAGTCAATGTCGTCGACGGAGGCGGGCCTGCCCTCGATCGCCACGCTTTTGGCGAAACCCATGCGCCGGTGAGGGCAGGGGCGGCCGGCATGATCCCGCGCGCCAACCGGCTGAAGCGTTCTGTTATTTGGCCTTCTCCAGCAGCGGCGTCATGCGTTTCGCTGCAAAAGGCGGCAGCTTTACAGCCTTGGCCGCGGCAAGATTGGCCGATGGCCCGTTGCCCACCTGCACCAGCGCCACCATGCCCATGGGGAAGTGCGGCTGGCATTTGATTCCATAGATCCCCGGCGTCGTTACCTTCAGCACGAACTCCTTGTTGATCTCGCCTTTCGTGGGGGCGACCCCGGCGGGGAGCATCGTGGGAATGGTTTCCGCGTTGTGGCTCGGGTCGGAGGGCAGGAATCGTACCGTGTCGCCCGGCGCGGCAATGACGAAGGCTGGCTCGAACACCATGGCGCCGGCGGCGCCGGTATTCTTCATGTGGACGATAACGTCTTTTGCGGCTGCGGGCGTCGCGACAATCGCGGCGAGCGCCAGGCCGGTGGCGGTGAGCACGGTACGCTGCATTACAATCTCCAGGGTGACGGATATTCCGTTCACCTGCTGCGACCATCTCCCCGACGCGGCGGTTTGCAATTGGCCTTTGGTACAATGGCGCCCCTCGGCAGTCCGCCGCAGGGTGCGTCCTGTATCGACGCCGGTAGGGTGATCCCTGAACCGTGTCGCCATGAGGAGAGAGAGATGCTGCGCCGCGCACTGGAAGCGTTGAAGAGCGATGTCGTGATCAGGCCGCGATATGACAATTACATCGGCGGAGCATGGGTAGCCCCGGTTCGCGGGCAGTATTTCGATAATCCCTCGCCCGTTACTGGACAGAACATCTGCGAGGTAGCGCGCGGCACCGCCGAAGATATCGAACTGGCGCTTGATGCCGCGCACGCCGCGAAGGACGCCTGGGGCCGCACATCTGCCGCCGAGCGTGCCCTTGTCCTGAACCGGATAGCGGATCGCATGGAAGAGCGGCTGAGCCTGCTCGCGATGGTCGAGACGATCGACAACGGTAAGCCGATCCGGGAAACCACCAACGCCGATCTGCCGCTCGCGATCGATCATTTCCGCTATTTTGCCGGTTGCATCCGGGCGCAGGAAGGCAGCCTTTCCGAGCTCGACCACGATACTGTGGCTTATCATTTTCATGAGCCGCTGGGTGTCGTCGGGCAGATCATCCCCTGGAACTTTCCGATCCTGATGGCAGTGTGGAAGCTGGCGCCGGCGCTGGCGGCGGGCAATTGCGTCGTGCTGAAGCCCGCCGAGCAGACGCCAATGTCGATCATGGTGCTTGTCGACATCATCGGCGATCTGCTGCCGCCTGGCGTGCTCAACGTCGTCAACGGCTTCGGTGTGGAGGCGGGCAAGCCGCTCGCGCAGAACAAGCGCATCGCCAAGATCGCCTTCACCGGCGAAACGACCACCGGCCGCCTCATCATGCAATATGCGACCGAAAATCTCATCCCCGTGACGCTCGAACTTGGGGGCAAGTCCCCGAATATCTTCTTTGCCGATATCATGGACGCGGATGACGATTTCTTCGACAAGGCGCTCGAAGGTTTTGCGATGTTCGCGCTTAATCAGGGCGAGGTTTGCACCTGCCCCAGCCGCGCGCTGATCCAGGAATCGATCTACGACCGGTTCATGGAACGCGCGATCAAGCGGGTCGAGGCGATCAAGCTGGGATCGCCGCTCGATCCGGCCACGATGGTGGGCGCGCAGGCGTCGAACGATCAGCTCGAGAAGATCCTTTCGTACATCGATATCGGCCGCGCGGAGGGCGCAAAGGTGCTGACCGGCGGCCAGCGGAAACGGCACGAGGGCGAATTCGCCGAGGGCTATTACGTCGAGCCCACCGTTCTCGAAGGCCACAACAAGATGCGGGTGTTCCAGGAGGAGATTTTCGGACCCGTTCTCGCCGTCACGACCTTCCGTGACGAGGCGCATGCGCTGGAGATCGCGAACGACACGCTCTACGGTCTCGGCGCCGGCGTATGGACGCGCGACGGAACGCGCGCCTATCGCACCGGGCGGGGTATCCAGGCCGGCCGCGTGTGGACCAACTGCTATCATCATTATCCCGCGCATGCTGCATTCGGCGGCTACAAGCAGTCCGGCATCGGGCGCGAAAACCACCGGATGATGCTCGATCATTATCAGCAGACCAAGAATTTGCTGGTCAGCTACAGCCCGAAGGCGCTCGGCTTCTTCTGATCTTTCGAACCTGCGGGATCGGGCAGTTCCTCAATCCTCTCCGAACTGTCTGCCTGCGGCGGGCCCCTCTTTGGGCCCGCCGCCTTTTCCATCGGAGATCGAGCCATGACGCCAGCACGAATCCTTTCGACGCCAGCAGCGGATGCGCTGATCGCACGGCTGGCCGCGACGCATGGCCCGCTGATGTTTCATCAGTCTGGCGGCTGTTGCGATGGGTCCGCCCCGATGTGCTACCCGGCTGGTGAGTTCAGGGTAGGGGGGCAGGATGTGCTGCTCGGGCACATCGCCGACAGCGTACCCGTCTGGATCGGAGCGGCGCAATTCGAGTACTGGCGCCATACGCAGGTGACGATCGACGTGGTTCCGGGCCGGGGCGCAGGCTTCTCGCTGGAAGGGCCGGAGGGCGTTCGTTTCATCGTGCGGAGCCGCGTGTTCAGCGATGCCGAGGTGGACGCTTTGCTTGCGGCAGGCGAGCCGGCGCGTGGTGCGTGACCTCGCAACAGCGGCGTGACATTATGAGGTCATGACCCACGATCATGTGCGCGATGCAGCGATCCGCATCGCATCCACCCGCATCGATGATCCGCGCCGCGCCGCAGAGGATCTCTTCGCCTCGCTCGATCCGGGCACGCTGGCCGGCGCGTTGCTCTTCTGCTCCAGCCGCTACCCGCTCGATACGCTGGCTGAAGCGATCGCGACGATTGCCGGAGACGTCATCGTGATCGGCTGCACTTCCTCGGGCGAGATCACGCCGCACGGCATGGAGGAGGGGACGATCACCGCGATCGGATTTCCCGCCAGCCACTTCGCGCTGAACGCGACAAGATTTGAGCAACTCGACGATTTCGACACGGCGGAGGCCCGGCGCGCGGTCCGCGCGCTTGTCGCAAATGCGGCGGAGAGCTCGCGCGGGCTTGGCGATCACCAGCACCGCGCGGCGATCTTCCTCGTCGATGGCCTTTCCCATCGCGAGGAAATGCTGACGGTCACGGTTCAGGATGCGCTCGGCGATATTCCGCTGATCGGCGGCTCCTCAGGGGATGGTCTGGCTTTCCGGGAGACATTCGTCTTCCACGAGGGGCAGTTTCGGCGCGATGCCGCGCTTGTCGCCATTCTTTCCAGCACCCGGCCGATGCGGCTGTTCCGATCGCAGCATTATCAGCCCGGCGCGATCAAGATGGTGATCACCAGCGCGGATCCCGTGGCGCGCATCGTGCACGAGATCAATGCTGAGCCCGCCGCGAGCGAGTATGCGCGGTTGACCGGCGTCACGGTCGATCAGCTTGGCCCCGGCGTGTTCGCCGCGCGGCCGCCGATGGTACGCGCGGGCGGCGAATATTATGTCCGCTCGATCCAGTCCGCGAATAACGACGGGAGCCTCACCTTCTATTGCGCGATCGACGAGGGGGTGGTGCTGACGCTCGGCGAAGGGCGTGACATCGTCGGCGGGCTCGATCGCGTTTTCAACGAGCTCGACGAGGCGGTCGGCGGCGTGGATCGCATCGTCGCGTTCGATTGCGTGTTGAACAGGCTGGAAATGGAGCAGCATCAGCTTACGCGCACGGTTTCCGCCAGATACGTCGAGCGCCGCGTCGTCGGCTTCAATACCTATGGCGAGCAATTCCGAGCGCTTCACGTCAACCAGACGTTCAGCGGGCTGGCGATCGGCCGGTGATGGCGGCGCGCGCGATCAATGAGGGCGCGGCGGATGTCGCGCAGCTCGAGGCGGAAATCGTAAAGCTGAGGCGCATCAACGCGGTGCTGATGGATCGGGTGGAGCGCTCGACCGATCTGCAGGGCAACGCCTTCTCACTTTTCGAGACCGCAATCAGCCTCGAAACAAAGGTGCGGGAGCGGACCAGCGAGCTCGAACGGGCGCTGGATGAACTGGCGCGGACCAACGCCGCGCTGGCGACCGCGAAGGATGCGGCCGATGGCGCGCAGCTGCGGCTGCGCGATGCGATCGAAAGTGTCCGGGAAGGATTCGCGATCTTCGACGCCAGCGATCGTCTGGTGCTCTGCAATCAGGCCTATCTCGGGATCTGGCCGAAGATCGCGCCGCACATCGTGCCGGGCATCACCTTTGCGGAAATCGCCGCGCTGGTCGGCAAGGACGGCGGCACGCTGGGGGCCATCGTCGCGCCCGAACGCTGGGTTTCGGAACGCATGGCACAGCGGATGGCAACGGGAGGAGGGCATGTCCACGCCCTTGCCGACGGCCGCTGGGTCCAGATCAACGAGCGGCGGACGAGCGATGGCGGAATCGTCGGCATCTATACCGATATCACCGAGGTAAAGGCCGAGGATGCGCGGGAGCGTGCCCGCGAACTGGCGGAAAAGAGCGCGATCCTCCAGGCCACGCTGGACACGATTGTGCAGGGCGTCTGCGTATATGATGCCGCTCGCCGCCTGATCGCCTGGAACGATCCTCTGCTGGCGGTGGTCGGCCTGCCGCAGGATGGCATCCGGCTTATCATGACACACGCAGGGCTGGTCGCGGCCTGCACCGCGCTGAACGGGCCGATGGAGCGGGATGAACCGCTCGGATGGCTGGAACCTGGCGCGCCGGAAATGGTGCGGCGGCGCCACTATGCCGATGGCAAGGTGGTGGAGGTACGGCGATCGCCGATGGCCGGCGGCGGCATGGTGATGAGCTTCGACGACATCACGGCGCAGATCCGTGCCGCGCGCGTGCTGGAAGAAGCCAACGAAACGCTCGAGCGCCGTGTCCGCGAACGCACGGCTGACATTCACGAAGCGAACCGTGCGCTCAGCCAGGAAAATGCCGAGCGGCTCGCGGCCGAGGCCGCGCTGCGAGATGCGAAGACGGCCGCTGAGCAGGCCAACCTATCCAAGACGCGCTTCCTGGCCGCGGCAAGCCATGATCTGCTTCAGCCGCTGAACGCTGCGCGGTTGTTCGTGGCTGCCCTCGCCGATCGTCGCCTCGCGGCGCCAACCCGTGCGCTGGTGCGACAGGCCGGTTCCGCGCTCGATTCCGTCGAGGAACTGCTGGAGGCTCTGCTCGAGATATCCCGGCTCGATGCGGGCGCCATCAACGCGGAGCCGGTCGATTTCGCGCTGGATGGTCTGCTGCGCAGCATGAAGGCAGAGTTCGCGCCGATGGCACGGCAGCGCGGATTGACGCTGCGGATCGAACATAGTGGAATGTGGGTGCGATCCGATCCGCGCCTGTTGCGGCGTATCCTGCAAAATCTGATATCGAACGCTTTGCGCTACACCGATGACGGCTCGGTCGAGGTGTCGACGGCGGCGATGGGTGACATGCTGGAAATCGCGGTGGTCGACACCGGACGCGGGATCGCGGCGGAACATCACGCCAAGATATTTGAGGAATTTCATCGCGTCGGGGATGAAGGGGGCGCACGCGGCATGGGGCTCGGGCTCGCCATCGTGCAGCGCGCTACTCGAATGCTGGGCCATCGCATGACCCTCGAATCGGCGCGAGGGAAGGGTGCGCGCTTCGCCGTTCATGTGGCGATCGGTGCCCGGCGGACCGAGAGCGGGCCGATTGTCGACCCACGCCGGCGCGGTCAGCTCGAGGGCATGAGCGTGCTCGTCATCGACAATGACACTGCCATTCTGGAGGGGATGGGCGCGTTGCTGCGCGGCTGGGGGTGCTCGGTTGCCGGCGCCATCGGCACCGAGCCGGCGATCGCGGCGGCGGCGCTATGTCGGCCTGATGTGATCATCGCGGATTATCACCTGGACAACGGCGCTACCGGCGACGCCGCGGTGGAAGCGGTTCGGCGGCTCTATCCCGTCACGATCCCTGCTATCATCGTGACGGCGGATCGAACACCCGAACTGCATGTCCAGCTGAACGGTATCGGCTTGCACGTCCTGCGCAAACCACTGAAACTGGCCCAGTTGCGGGCGCTGCTTACCGCGCTGACCAGCTGAGCGGGATCGCTGATTTGCGGCTCATCCATGCCGTGATGCGCTAGGGTTCGCCGCCATGGTGGAATTTGCTGGCCAGCATGGCCGCCTGCGTCCGGCTTACCACATGCAGCTTGCTCAGAATCGCGGATACGTGCGCCTTCACGGTCGTGATCGACACGCCGAGGTCATAGGCTATCTGCTTGTTCAGTTTGCCTGCCACGATCAGCTGGAGCACGACATGTTGCTGCGGGGTGAGCGTCGCAATCCTGCGAGCGATCTGCCCCGTCTCTTCATCGGGATGCGACCCGTCATCGGCGCCTTCAGGTGCGTAAATGCCGCCGGCGAGCACGTCGGTTAGCGCCCTTACGATCTCCTCGCGCGGGGACGACTTCGAAACGAAGCCCGCCGCGCCTGCCGATAGCGCCTTTCGCGCCAGCCCGGTTTCCTGGGATGCGGACACGATCACCACCGGAACCCACGGAAAGCGCCGGCGAAGCTCGATCAGGCCGGACAGGCCGCGCGATCCGGGGATATCGAGATCGAGCAGAACGAGTTCGATCTCGATATCTTGCTGGATCGCATTCATCGCCTCGTTGAGCGATGACGCCTCGACCGGAACATAGCCTCTCAGGCCCGAGCTGACCATGAAGCACAGCCCGTCCCTGACCATGGGGTGATCGTCAACGATCAATATGCGTTCCACGTCATCCTGCTTGTTCCAGACGGTCTATCGGTCAGTGCGCTTCAAGCGGCCGTGCCCGCGAGCAGCCCATCATGAATATGCGGCCAACACCGAAAATAATCTCCCCTGCTGCGTTTTGCGACCCTTTCGATGCGGTCGTTCGGCGCGCAGACATGGGGCCGCGCCGACTGCCCGGTAGTGCGGCCTTCCCGTAAGACGGTGCGCCCCCTTCGATCCAGCGCGTTAACTTGACTTGAACGGAATGGTTGCGCATCGAAAGCCATCTAATACCAACCTTTCTGGGCAGCGCAGATGGAAGTTAACTATATAAAATATCTCGAGGGGGAAGTTCGTGCTGCACGTGGCAAAAAGAAGAGCGATCGTACGCGGCTGCGGCTTAAGGTGGGACTGGCGAAGAGCTTAGAGGAGTTCGGATATCATGCCCTGCGTCTTTCTGATGCAACCGAGGCAGCCGGCGTAGCTGAATCCACGATCTACTTCTATTTCAAGGATCGTACCCAAGCCATTCGGGAAATCATGCTCGAATTTCTCGAGGATTTCATGCAGACGCATATCGATCTGCGCGTCCGGCAGTTTCCCCGTGCGCGCGGCGAAACTCCGTTCGAGCGGCTGCGCCAATCAATATTGATCTGGACCGAACTTGTCCGCGCAAATCCGGGCATGATGCGCTGCGTCGTACAGATGGGCGATGATGACCTCAATTTCCGGCCCGACGTACAGCGCTTCAACATGCGGCTTGTCGTGCGGGTGAGCGAGCGCGTGCTGCGTTATCGTGCGCGCGAGGACAAGGATATCGCGGTACTTTACACCTTTTCCGTCAGTGCGATGCTGGATGACCTCATTCGGCGATATTACATACATCCTGACGCCGAGCTTCGGTCGATCGTCGATCGCGTCGGCCCGGCGGAAGAGGTAATCGCAGACGTCGTCGCGACAATCTGGATGAAGGTTCTTTATCCCGAGGCGCTGTTACCGCAAGGCACCGATGAAGTTATCGGCGCGATCCTGAACTGGACCACTCCCTCTGCCATCACCGGCTGAGGCCGTACTTTAACTGACCAGATGCGGCCGCCGACACTGGAAAACTGCGGGCGCCCAGTTTCGCGGCGCCCGCATTCCGGCCTTCAGGAGAGATCAGCTATCGGTCTTGACGCCCATCGCCGCGAGATATTCCGGATTGATATTGTTCGTTCCCTTTTCCGCGACGTGTTGCGCGATGCGCACACCGACCGACGCCTGAACCTGCTGCACAAGCTCTTCGCGTCGATCAGCAGCCCAGTTCCATGACGCAGACCGATTGGTCTGCGACTTCTTGAAATGGGGGCGGACGTGACGTGCGATCAGCTCGTAGCTGCGCTTCTTCTGCTCCCAATCCGCCCAGTTGGTATCGAAGTTCAGAAACGTGCCGAAGCCGCCCGACTGATTTTCGAGACGCTCGATCTGCGCGATGGCATCGTCCGGGGTGCCGATCACCGCGAACCCGGATTCGATCAGCGCCTCAACCGGATCAGCCCCCGGCGGAATGAGCGAGAGTGCGGCTACGTCGCTGAAATAGCGCGCCCACTCCTGGATGCCGAATTCAACGTCTTTGCGCGCCTGCTCGCGCGTTTCGGCGATATGCATCGGGCCGGCGAGCCGCCATTTGGAGCGATCCATGGTATGACCGTGCTCGGCAGCCGACTGTTCCGCGATCGCCCAGTTGGACGCAAGGGTGTTGAAGCCGCCGACCTGTGTAGCGGCGACCGACAGGATCGAGCCACCGATCTTGCCTGCCGCAACCGATCCGCCGGGGGATGCGACGCTTGACACGACCATTTCGATCGACGGGCGCGAATACGGGCGTAGCTGCAGATGGGCATTATTGAGCTCGAACCAGTCGGTCTTCTTCGTCACCCATTCTCCGCGGAGCAACGCCGCGACCACTTCGACCGCCTCATCCATCCGCTTGCGGCTTTCGGTAACCGGAATGCTGAGCATCTGCGCGTCGGTAGGCAGCGAGCCTGGGCCCATGCCCAGTACGACACGGCCCTTGGTGACGTGATCGAGGAAGTTGATCCGTTCCGCCGTCATCAGCGGATTGTGGTAAGGCAGCGAGATCACGCCGGTAGCGAGCGTGATGCTCTTGGTGCGCTCCGCCGCGATCGCGATGAACAGTTCGGGGCTGCCAACCAGCTCCATCCCGCCGGAATGATGTTCACCGATCCACGCCTCGTCAAAACCGAGCTTTTCGAGATAGACCACAAGTTCGAGGTCGCGTTCGATCGCCTGACCTGCGTCCTCGTTTAGCGAATGATACGGGGCAATGAACGAACCGAATTTGAGATTGTCAGACATAATTCTCTCCTGTGCGGTAGATATCAGCGGGTACTGCCATTCGTCGCGTGTGTGCGCTTCGCCCTGTCGCCGACGCTGTCGGTACTTCATCGCGAGGCGGTGATCGAGACAGGGCTTCGATCCCAACTGGCGGTTTCGAGTGCAGCATCAAAAAGCACTTTCGGCTAAATCGGGGCGCTGTCAAGCGACGGGACCCTCGCTGATGGTCAATCGGCGCACCATGACGGCGTGGTGTCTCATTATGGCCCCACAAGAGGGATTTTGGGCACACATCACGACCCCGCTTATGGTGCCGGATGTGTCACGAGCGGGTGATGAAGCCGATCAGCTGGTTTGCCTGCGCCGTGATCGCGGCAGCGAGTTCGCGGTCGGCGATCGAGCCGTCGCTGGCGAACGGCTTTTGCACGATCGAGTTTATCGCGATGCCCAGCGGTGTCGGCCAACCCCGCATGGCGTGGACGATGCCGCGCAGCGCCGTCAGCGTCACTCCGGTGGCCTGCCATCCCGCCGCACTCACCACCAGACCCACCGGGCGACCTTCAAAATAGGGACGGGAATCGGTCCGCAGATCTTCCAGCAGATCGATCGCGTTCTTGACCAGGCCAGACACGCCGCCGTGATAGCCCGGCGATCCGATCACGATGGCATCGGCGCTGCGTACTGCCTCGGTGAGGCGTTGCTCTGCCGCATTGCGCTCGGGCGCCTCGGGGTTGAAATGAGGCAGTTCGCGCAGTTGTGCGCCGCCGAACATCTCGGTGTCCGCCCCGGCGGCGGCGCACGCCGCCAGCACCGCCGCCACGATCCGCTCGGTTGACGATCCGTCACGCAACGTGCCGCCGACACCCACGATCTTCATGCAATTCTCCTTAAGACACTGGAAAGCGTGGGCAGATGGTCGAGGCCCGCGGCAGCCCTTGGCCAACTAATCTTTCGGGACCGTTTCCCGAGCCCGGAAGCGGATATACTGATAGATGGTTTGCAGCTTCTCGTCGCTCATGTTGTGGAATTTGGGCATACCACGGGATGCCAGGGCACCACCCTGCACGATCATCTTGAGCGTCGCCATGTCAGCGGCGGCGGCGGATTCGCGCAATTCGGGGGCGCCGCCCAGCGATTTGGCGTTGGCACCGTGGCAATAGCCGCAGTTGAGCGCGAAATTCAGTGCTCCCTGTTGCACCGTCGCGGGATCGAGCTTCAGTCCTGCGACGTCCACCGGC
This sequence comes from Sphingomonas sp. TX0543, assembly GCF_048565505.1. Classification (NCBI taxonomy): domain Bacteria; kingdom Pseudomonadati; phylum Pseudomonadota; class Alphaproteobacteria; order Sphingomonadales; family Sphingomonadaceae; genus Sphingomonas; species Sphingomonas sp. TX0543. The sequence goes on along the minus strand of NZ_JBLZUS010000002.1, from coordinate 2,411,309 downwards.
TTCATGCTGAAGTCAGGTGGCGCGGTCGGCGGCAACGTCGCCTTGCCATCGAGCGCGAAAACGACGAGCCTTCGCGGCTGGGCGCCGAACTTCCATCCCGCCTGGAAGAAGTCTCCGCCCTCGCCGGCAGCGCCGCCCCAGCCGACGAGCAGCGCGACGAACTGTCGCTTGCCGACCGCATAGGCGATCGGCGCCGCTACAACGCCAAGACCGACGTTATACCGCCAGAGCTGCTGGCCGGTGGAGGCATCATATGCGATCAGATATCCATCCTGCGTGCCCTGGAATACCAGATTGCCCGCGGTTGTGGCGGTGCCACCGGCCCAGGCGAACGGGTAATTGACCGTCCAGCGCGGTTTCTGCTGAACCGGATCCCACGCCACCAGCGCCCCTTTGCCGTCGCGCGGATCCTTCGGATCGATGCTGAACTCCCACAATACGCCTTGCCCGGTCGACGCGAACGAGCCCTTGGTCTCCTTGACCAGCGCGAGCGCCTCGGGCGGGCGCGAGAATTTCGCGCCGATCTGATGGGTGGGGATATAGAGAAGGCCGGTTTGCGGGTTATACGATATGGTCTGCCAGTCGTGCGCGCCCAACACCCCCGGATACATGATCCGCGGCGCCTTTTCGTAACGGATGTCTTCGCGCTCGATCGGTCGCTTTGTCCTGCGATCGAACCCGTCGGCCCAATTCTGCTTTCCGATCGCTCCGGCCGAGATCAATTGCCCGTTGGTTCGATCGATCACGTAGAGGAAGCCGTTCGAGGGCGTCTGCATCACAACCTTGCGCCGCACGCCATCGATGGTGAGATCGGTCAGGATCATCTCCGACGTCGCCTTCCAGTCCCATGCTTCCAATGGGTTATACTGGAAATGCCATTTGTATTTCCCGGTCTTGGCATCGACCGCCACGATCGAATTGACGAACAGGTTATCCTTCCGGCCATCCTGCCGGTGAGGGTAATCATACGGGCCGACATTGCCCGCGCCGATGTAGACGGTATCGAGCTCCCGATCGTAGGTCAGGCCATTCCATGGCGTACCGCCGCCGCCATATTTCCACCATTCGCCCGACCATGTCTTCGACGCGATCTGGGTCGTTTCGTCCTTGTCGACTGCCGGGTTGCCGGGAACGGTGAAAAAGCGCCAGACGATCTTGCCGGTCGTCGTATCCATCGCGGTGACATAGCCGCGCGCGCCGAATTCGGCGCCGCTGTTGCCAATGATGACGAGATTGTTGAACGCGCGCGGCGCGCCGGAGCTCGTCGCCACCGTGCCGGGTGCGCGGAAGCTGGTGGACCACAATTGCTGCCCGGTCTTGGCGTCGATGGCGATCATCCGCGCGTCCTTGGTCGCGACGAACACCTTTCCATCGAGATAGGCGACGCCGCGATTGGCGCCGTAGAAGCGCGGGCTGTCCGGGCCCATATGATCGGCAGCCTGCGCGTCGAAGGTCCACCGCATCTCGCCGGTAGCGCCGTCGACGGCATATACATTGCCTTGGCCGCCGGAAAAATACAGCGTCCCGTTCACTGCCAGCGGCGTGGCCTCCAGCAGCGATTCGTCCGGAAGATCGACCGAGAAGGCAAGCTTCAGGCCGGCGACATTCCGGTTGTCGATCTGCTGCAACGGGCTGAAGCTGGTTTCCTGATAGTCACGCCCGTGGCCCAGCCAGTCAGACGGCGTATCAAGGGAAGATCCTGCCGCGGGCGCCGGCACCTGGCCCACCGGGTCCGCGCAGGCGGCAAGCGCAACCGCGACCGGTGTCAACGTCAGCCACATTAACCTCGTCCGCATCGGCATCACCCCCTCCTGCGCGGGTACATTTCAGGCCCGCGATTGTCGCCTCGTTCGTCAGTTTTCCTGTCGGGCTTCATTCTTGAGGGTATTTTTGTCGATCTTGCCGATGGGGAGGAGCGGCATATCGGGGCGCAGGACGATGCGTTTGGGCACCTTGTAGTTGGCGAGGCGCTCGCGACAGAAGGCGATGAGTTCTTCGGGCGAAACCTCTGCCTGCGGGAGGATGTAGGCGACGCCGACTTCCTGCCACAGTGGATCGGGGATGGAGACGACGGCGGCGGCGGCGACGGCTGGGTGCGCCTCGAGCGCGACCTCGATTTCGCGCGGATAGACGTTGTACCCGCCGGATTTGTACATTTCCTTGAGGCGGCCGACGATGCGGTAGCGGCCGTCGGGGCGCTGCAGGGCCTGGTCGCCGGTGCGGAACCATCCGTCGGCGGTGAAGGCATCGGCGGTGGCATCGGGCCTGCGCCAATAGCCGAGGAAGGTGTGGGATGAGCGGGTCTGCACCTCGCCCGGCTCGCCCTGCGGCACGATCGCGCCATCGGGATCGACCAGCCGCACCTCGACGCCGGGCAGCGGCAGCCCGACCGAGTCCGACAGGATCTCCACATCGTCCGTCGGCGATACATAGGTGATGACGGTGGTCGATTCCGTGAGGCCGTAATTGGTCGACATGTTCGGCTGAATCGTTCGCAACCGTTCGATCGCCTCGCGCGGCATCGCGGCGCCGCCCCAGGCGATCATCTGTACACCAGACAGGTCGAACCGCGCGAAATCGGGCAGCGCCAGTTGCAGGTGGAACGTGCTCGGCACCGAACCCCAGACGGTGATGTTTTCCCGCTCGATCAGTTCAAGTGCGGTGGCCGGATCAAAATGCTCCAGGAACACCAGCTTGCCGCCCGAGGCAAATACGGGAATGCTGACGTCCACGACGCAGCCGACGTGATTGATCGGAAAGAAATTCAGCGAATTATGTGGCGTGACCGGCCACACTTGATTGTGCACCACTGCCGCTCGCACGAGGCCGTGGTGATGGAGCAGGGCACCCTTCGGCGCGCCGGTCGATCCGCTCGTGTAAACGATCAGGCAGGGGTCGCGATCCTTCGCAGAGTCGCGCGCTGCGATGCGCGCTTCTTGCGATACGGCAGCGCCCTTTTCGAGAAACGCGGCCATCGGCTCTATGCCATCCACCGGCGGTTCGCCGGCAAATGCCACGACATGTCGGATGGCAGGACATGATTTGCGCAGTTCGTCGATCTCCGCCGCGAACGACCGCCCTTCGATCTCCGTGCGGGTGAGCATTATGCACGGCTCCGAATCCGTCACGACATGGAGCAGTTCCTGCAACCGATATTTCGGATTGAGGCCTACCCAGATAGCACCGACCGAAACCGTTGCCAGGAAGGCGATGAAATAGTCTGGTCGTGGGGCTTGCAGGGTTGCGACACGGTCACCTGTCTGCACACCCGCCGCGATCAGGGCCTTGGCAAGGCTTTCCACCGCATCATGCAGTTCCTCGAAGCTGATCCGGCGATCGCCGGAAACCAGCGCGGTCTCTTGTGGCCGCTCCTTGGCATGGAGTGCTGCATAATCACTGATACGCGGCAGCGCAGGCGGGATCGGCATCGGAAAAGACCTTGTATTTGCTCTATCAGGGAAACCGATCGGAACGATGTTGATCCGATCGGACAAGCGCGAAGGAAGCTGTCAGGCGTGCAGTTCGATCTCAATTTCTAAGGCGATGACGCCCCGCATGCGATCTTGCCATGGACAGCCCGCCACGCGGCCTAACTGCGTACAGTCTGCGTGCTCAAGATCTCTTCATCTACCTCGAGCCGCAAACTTTGACCCTTGGCGATCTCAATATAGTCGCCGGGATTAAGTATGACCGAGGCGCCCCCGCCGATACTGGCGCGACCTTTGCCGGCGTGCACGAAGAAGATTTCCTCATAGGGCACTTCGGCCCAGAAATAATCGCCGGGCTGCTGGCGGCTGATGGCAAATGCTACCCGGCGCTCTTCATCGCGCATCAGCACGCGGAACATCGACTTGCCGTTGCCCCGTGCGTCACGAGCTGTCGGGGATTCCTGAAAATGAGCGATATCCCAAAGATCGTCAGCCATCAAACACCTCTGCTCACTGTCTGTTTTGTCGTTACCGCGCACCACCGTCTCCGGCGGATATGATCGAACCTAAAGCGTCGAGTAGGTTGACGGGGGAACGTAAACCGAGAGCCAGGTACCCGCGAGCGCAGGGCGATCCTCGCCCTCGATCTCGACGAGGCAATCGTACTTTTGCGTGAAGCGACCCTTTTCGTCCGGCTCGCGGCTGGTGAGGGTGAACTTGCCGCGGACGCGAGAATTGACGCGCACCGGGCTAACAAGGCGCATGCGATCGAAGCCGTAATTGAGGAAATATCCCTTGTCGAAATCCTCGGTGCCTTCGTTGTCCGTGGCGGTGTGCATGAAATGGGTCATCAGCGACATCGTCATGAAGCCGAAGGCCACCGTGCCCTTGTACGGACCCTTCGCGGCGAATTCAGGATCGACGTGCATCGGATCGTTGTCGAGGGTCGCGCGGCTGAAAAGATCGATCAACTCCTGATCGATCTTTACCCAATCCGAGGTAAGTTCCGATCCAACCGCAAGGCCAGGCACCGTTTCTGGTGCATTATTTACAAGATCCATCACCACTGCTCCTATTTTTTCGAATGATGCATCGAAAACGAGGGCCTTGTCAATCTGGCGACTTGGACGCGGCGTGAAATCGTGTCATTTCGGAAAACCTATATATAACAGCATTATACTGCATATCTCAAAGGGCCGCCGATCGTCTGCAGGGCGTTTTTCGCTGGAAAATCGACCGGATTTTAAGCGTTGACAGGCTCAGTCTTTGATTGGTAACTCAGAAAATAGCTGAGCGGTTGTTCGGTCGTGCGGGACGATCAAGCGCACGGGATGTCATGCAAAACGCGGCGACGATCGCGGGCGCGCCATCGATACCCGACGTTTTTCGGGGCTCAGGAGAGATTTTATGGTCCAGCCGCCCGTTCTGCACCGCATTAGCGACTACACTGCCTGGCATGCCGCGCGTTCCGCGGACGAGGTGGCGCTGGTCCTGGAAGATCAGCGGGTAACCTTCGGCGAGGTGCATGATCGGGTCGAAGCGCTGGCGCGGGCGTTGCTCGCGGCAGGCGTCGGCAAGGGTGATCGCGTGGCGACGCTGCAAACGCCGTGCCCGGATTATTTCATCGCTTTTCTGGCAACTGCGTCGATTGGTGCTATCTGGGTCGGGCTGAACCCGAAATGCCGGCTGCCGGAACTGCTGCACGTCGTTACGGACTCCGAGCCGAGCGTCATGCTGGTCCGCGCCACGGTCGGCGATCGTTATTACGGTGAAGATATCGCGGCTCTGCGCGAGGCCTGCCCAGCGGTGCGCCATGTCGTCGCATTCGAGCAAGGTCTTGGCGATGGCGCAGAGAGCCTTGGCCATGGCGTGGTGAGCATGGCATCATTCCTGGCCGCCGGCGCCGCGATATCGGGCGAGGCGTTGGCCGCCGCACGCGCTGGCTGCGGCGATCGGGATCCGTGCTTGCTGGTCTATACGTCGGGATCGACCGGCGCGCCGAAAGGCGCTCTGCTGCACCATCACGGCGTCATCCAGGCCGCGCACCGGCACAATGCCGAGCGGCCGGTCTCCCGGCGGGTGCAACTGAACTATTACCCGATCAACCACATCGGTTGCGTCGTGGACGTCAGCATTCCGGTGTTCGTATCGGGCGGCAAGCTGGTGTTCCTGGAGCATTTCGATGCGGTACGCGCGCTCGAGCTGATCGGGGAGGAGGGGGTTACTGTCTGGACCTCGGTGCCGAGCACGTTCCACCTGCAACTGGCGCTGCCCGATTTCGCGCGGTTCGATCTCTCGTCGGTCGAGCTGATCGCCTGGGGCGGCGCGGCGATGCCGCGCGAGGCGATCGAGCGGTTGCGCAGCATCCGCCCGCGCATGACGACCAATTACGGCCTCACGGAATCGACCACCGTCATCACGAATGTTTCGCCGACGGACGATGTGGAGATCCTGTCGAACTCGGTCGGGCTGCCGCTGCCCGGCGTCGAGGTGCGGCTGGTCGGCCCCGATGGCGCGATCGTGCCGCAGGGCGAGCCGGGCGAGGTGCAGACCCGCTCATCCCACACCTTCCTCGGCTATTGGCGCAGGCCCGATGCCACCGCCGATGCCTTCACCGCCGACGGATGGTTCCGCACCGGCGACCAGGCCCTGCAGCGCCCCGACGGCCGCTACCGCATCGTCGGCCGCCTCAAGGAAATGTACAAATCCGGCGGGTACAACGTCTATCCGCGCGAAATCGAGGTCGCGCTCGAGGCGCACCCAGCCGTCGCCGCCGCCGCCGTCGTCTCCATCCCCGATCCGCTGTGGCAGGAAGTCGGCGTCGCCTACATCCTCCCGCAGGCAGAGGTTTCGCCCGAAGAACTCATCGCCTTCTGTCGCGAGCGCCTCGCCAACTACAAGGTGCCCAAACGCATCGTCCTGCGCCCCGACATGCCGCTACTCCCCATCGGCAAGATCGACAAAAATGCCCTCAAGAATGAAGCCCGACAGGAAAACTGACGACCTCACCGCCTCGCTATCATTCATCGGCGGTGCCTATCTTGTCCCTGCCCATTGCCATCTAATGGAAAACGATCTGATGAAAGCTTCTCGTCATCTCGGTATCGGCGCCCTGGCCCTTTCCAGTGCGCTTGTGCTTGCCTCCTGTTCGCAGGGTGGCGCCGTCCCAGCCGATACAGCATGGTCGGACCATGGCGGTGATCCATCGGAAAAGCGGTTCAGCCCGCTGACCCAGATCAACGCGTCGACGGTCGGACGGCTGGGCCTGGCTTGGTCGCTGGATCTTCCCGACGAAAATTCGCTCGAGGCGACGCCGATCGAAGTCGCCGGGACACTGTACTTCAGTGGCGGTACGGGAAAGGTCTACGCTGTCGACGTCGTTTCGGGGAAGCAGAAATGGGAATATGACGCCGCTCCTGTAGAGCACAGTTCTGAACGAACGTTGCGCATCTATAATATCAATCGCGGCGTGGCTTATTGGGATGGCAAGATCTATTATGCCTCCCGGGACGGGCGGATGATCGCGCTCGATGCGAAGACCGGCAAGGAAGTGTGGGTCGAGCCGTTCCTGATCGCCGGTGACGGAGCCACCAGCACCGGGGCGCCGCGCGTATTCAAAGGCAAGGTCATCATCGGCAACAGCGGCGCGGACAGCGGCGCACGCGGTTATGTCACCACGATGGATGCGCGGACGGGCAAGATCCTGTGGCGCTTCTTCACCGTTCCGGGGAACCCGGCGGTGGACAAGGATGACACCACCAAAATGGCGGCCGGCACCTGGGCGGGCGAATGGTGGAAATACGGCGGGGGCGGCACGCCGTGGAACGGCATCACCTATGACGCCGAATTCAATCAGATCCTTATCGGCACCGGCAATGGCGCGCCGTATAACTGGCGTTTCCGCGCGCCACCGGGGAAGGATAACCTCTTCCTTGCTTCGGTCGTCGCTGTCGATGCGGATACCGGAAAATACAAATGGCACTATCAGTATAACCCGCGCGAAGCGTGGGATTGGAAAGCGACGACCGAAATCATCCTGGCCGACGTTAAGTTCAAGGGGCAGGATCGCAAGGTGCTGATCCAGGCGCCGACAAATGCGTTCGCCTATATGATCGATCGCAGCAACGGAAAACTGCTTACCGCGGAAAAGGTCGGCAAGGCCAACTGGGCGGATCGTATCGATCTCGCCACAGGGCGCCCGGTGGAGAAGCCTGGCATCCGGTACGAAAGCGGTAGTGCAACAATATATCCGGGGATCGCGGGCGGGCATAACTGGATTCCCGGTTCGTATAACCCGAAGACCGGACTCTATTATATTCCGTATCTTCAGGTCGGCATGAAATTCACCGAGACCGCGCAAACACGCGCGCGTCCCGATGTCGATGTGAAGAAGAATCGCTACATCTACGGTATCGATATCGACTCGGTATTTGATCCGAAGGACCCGCTGGACGGCAAGGGCGCGCTGATCGCCTACGATCCGGTGGCGGGCAAGGTGCGCTGGACGAACCCGCTCCAAGGCGCCGGCGGCACGGCGACCACAGCGGGCGGCCTTGTATTTCAGGGCGATATGGATGGTATCTTCCACGCCTGGGATGCGACGAGCGGCAAGGAACTGTGGCGGTTCGATGCCAAGCTCGGCATCACCGCGCCGCCGATCACCTATGCGTTCAAGGGCAAGCAATATGTGTCATTGCTTGTCAGCCCGGCCGGGATGTACGGCGAGAACGGCCGGCCGAACGGCTGGGTCTACGGGCTGCAACCGCGCCGTTTGCTGACATTCGCGCTCGACGCGAAAGCGCAGCTTCCCGCGACGCCGCCGCGTATGATGAAGGCCGAGGCGCTGGATGATCCGTCGATCAAGCTGGATCCGGCCCGGGTCGAGAAGGGTGGCATCCTTTATCATCTCCAGTGCACCTTCTGTCATGGCGCCACGGCCGTCGCCGGCGGCACCGCGCCCGATCTCCGCGGTTCCAGCGCCGCGCTACAGCGCGAGAGCTTCCGGGCCATCGTGAAAGGTGGGGCGCTGACGTCGCGCGCCATGCCGCGTTTCGACAAGATCGACGATGATGAGCTGGAAAACCTTTGGCAGTATATCCGCTTCGAAGCGCGAAACGCGAAAAAGAATGATAAGTAATTATTTCTAAACAAGACCATCTTCCCGGCAAAACTCATAGAGAAGTTAGATCCGGGAAGTGTCGTAAGATTACCGACAAGATTAAAGCAAATACAAAGGGAGGTTTATGATGGAAAAGGGAAGCATTTTGGGAGCCTTTAAGAAAGGTGGCATGCTCCTTCGCGGCGGGGCAAGTGTTCTGGCGTTGGTATCCGCAGGGCAGGCTTTTGCCGATCCTCAGACCTCGCCCGCGGCCCCGGCACCTGCGGCCGCAAGCCCGCAGGAAGGTGCGGCGTCAGGCGACATCGTCGTCACGGCAAGCCGTCGCGAGGAGACGGTGAGCAAGCTTCCCTTCAACATCTCCGCCTATGGCGCGCAGCAGTTGGAAAAGGCGAATATCAACAGCGTCGCCGCGCTGACTCAGCAGGTGCCGAATTTCGTGATTGAGGATCGCGGCAGCCGCTCGATCGCCTCGGCGATCCCGGTTATCCGAGGCCTCAATGCCTCGCAGCCGGCAGTGAACAGCGCGCGGTATTTCCAGAGCCCGGTCGGCTTCTATTACGGCAACGCTCCCGTCACCGGCTCGCTGCCGCTGTTCGATCTTGAGCGGGTTGAAGTGCTGCGCGGCCCGCAGGGCACGCTATACGGTGCCGGCTCGCTCAGCGGCGCGGTGCGCTTCGTGCCGGCAGCGCCGCGGCTCGACAGCGTCAGCGGTTTCGTCACCGCATCGGGCACGGCGGTCAACCATTCGAAGGACGTGGGCTATTCGATCGGCGGCGCGCTCAACCTGCCGCTCGGATCGACGCTGGCGCTGCGCGTGAGCGGCAAATATGATTACACGCCCGGATTCATCGACCAGTTCGATATCCTGAAGCGCACAAACAACGATTATGCGGCCGGCATCCCCGTGCTCGCCGATCCTACCGACGTTGCAGGCAGCAAAGCCGTCTACTTCAACAAGCGCGATGTGAACTATTCGCGGACCACCTCGGCACGTGCGGCGTTGCTGTGGAAGCCGACGCCGGAATTCAGCGCGACCGCATCCTATACCTATTCGCGGATCAAGGGCGTGGGTGGCCCGCTCGACAATGCGGGCTACGCCGGCGGCCCGTCACCCATGGACCCGCGGGTGCAATTGACCCCGACCGGGCCGTACCAGCGATCTAGCCCGATGCTGGAGCCTTTCGAGCGGACCAGCCAACTCGCCGCGCTTGACCTGTCTTACGATGTCGGGTTCGCGACACTCTCGTCCACGCTGGCTTATGGCAAGACAGAGGGCACCGGCATCAACGATTCGACGAACACGCTGCTCGGATCGCCATATGCCTTCTACTACACGGGCGTACCGGCAAATCCGCGCACCGTCCTGCCGACTGCAAACATCGATCGCGAGCGCTCGTATACCGAGGAGGTACGGCTGGTATCCAACCCCGGCGGTCGCTTCGACTATATCATCGGTGCGTTCTTCCAGCAGCAGACCCGGCGCATCATATTGCAGGTCTACGATCCGGGCGCCGATGTGCAGAGCGCCGCGGCCAATGGCGGCTCGACCGTGCCGATCGGTCAGGGTGGGACGTATGTCCCGCTGTTGCCGGGCACGCAGCTGGCGTACAATCAGGATACCACGCAGAAATTCCGCGATTATTCCGTTTACGGCGAGTTGACCTTCCACGCGACCGACGCCTGGCAGATCACCGGCGGCGCGCGCGTGTTCCATCAGACGTTCGACAGCAGGCTCCTTGCACAAAGCTCGTTCTACAGCTTCTATCCCATCAGCCAGACCAACGATTTCAAGAAGACAAGTCAGATCTTCAAGGTCAACACGTCCTACAAGGTGGCGCCGAACGCGCAGATCTACGGCACATGGTCGCAAGGGTTCCGCCGTGGCGGTGCCAATGCGTTCCCGACGGCGGGGCCCGTGCAGGAGCCGGCGCAACTGCTGACCTATGCACCCGACAAAACGAACAACTTCGAGGTCGGTATCAAGGGTAGCGTGGCTGGCATCCGTTATTCGTTCGATGCCTTCTACATCAAATGGGACAAGCCGCAGATCGACCTGTTGACGCCCTATGTGCTGACTGCCGTGGTCATCAACGGAAGCAAGGCAACGTCGAAGGGGCTGGAATTCGAAGCGAGCGGGCAACTGCCGCTGGATGGCCTTTCCTTCAGTCTCGGCGCCGCCTGGGCGAAGGCCAGGCTGTCGCAGGATTTCGTCCTGCCCTCGGGTGATGGTGCTGGCGGGATTGTTCCGAATGCACTCAATGGCCGAAAGGGCGACCGTCTGCCCGGCGCGCCTGATTATAGCGGATCGGCGACGCTGAATTACGAGGCCCGGTACGGCACGGATCTGCGTGTGACCTATTCGGGCGGCGTCGATTATCGCAGTTCGACGGTGAACCAGCTGGCAAACCTCAGCCCGGTCTCGCCGACGCGGAGTGCGCCGGGCTATGCGCTGCTGCGCGCGAGCATCGGGTTCGACTGGCAACAGTGGCAGGTGCAGCTCGTCGGCACCAATCTGGCGGACAAGCGGGCGGTCATTTCGCCAAACGTACGCACGCTTTCGTCCTATCAGATCCTCGGCGATTGGGCGAACACCTATGCGATTGTAAGGCCGCGTGAATTCAGTTTGCAGGTCACGCGCAAATTCTGATGTCGGGCAACGCTCCCTGGTGCCGGTCGGGCATCGGGGAGCGTTTCTCTTTGCATTTCCGGCCAGCCCGCGCACCAATGGGGCTTTGGCCGATTTGGTAATTGCGACGGGTGAGTGATCTGACGACGACACAGCGATTGGCCGATCTTCTCGCGCCCGCTCGCGCCGCCGCAGCGCCGCTGCGCGCCGCGTCCCACCTGCATGCACGCTTGGCAACGATCCTGGGCGCGCTGGGGCACCGTGCGGAGGCAGTGAGCATATTGGATCGGGCCGCGCAGCTCGCGCCCGGCCGGGCTGAGGATTTCGAGGCGCTGGGCTTCGCGGCGTTCGGGCTGGGCGAACATGAGCGGTCGAACGCCTTTTACGCCGCCTTCACGCTGCTTGCGCCCGGCGATTCCATGGGCTGGTACAATCTGGCGACGAGCCAGCGCAATCTTGGCCAGTTCGATCAGGCGGCGCATTCGTGCGAACGTGCACTTGCGCAGGATCCCGCGAATGCCCAGGCCGCGCTGCTGCGCGCGCATGTCCGCACGCAGTCCGCCGCCCGCAACAATGTCGACGATCTCCGCCGCCGCCTTTCGTCGCAGGCCGCGCCTGCGGCCCGGATTTTCCTGCACTATGCGCTCGGCAAGGAGCTGGACGATCTGGCCGATCACGACGCTGCCTGGGAAGAGTTCCGGCTCGGCGCGGCGGCGCGCCGGGCGAGCCTGCGCTATGACATCGCCGAGGATGTTGGTAAACTCGCCCGGATCGCGCAGGCGTTCGATCGTGGGCGTCTGGGTGATGCGCCGCCGCTCGAGCCAGGGGTGCGACATGCATTCGTGATCGGCCTGCCGCGATCGGGGACGACGCTGGTGGAGCGGATCCTGACCGGGGCGAAAGGCGTCCGCTCCAACGGTGAAACGGATATGCTGCTTGCCAGCCTGATGGCGGGAACCCCGCAGCAGGGTGGCGACATCTTCGATCGCGTCGCCCGGGCCGACGGTCCTGTCGTGCGCGCCGATTACGCGCGGCGGGCCGGCGCGGAAGCGGCGCTCGTCATCGAAAAGCTGCCGCTGAACTATCTTTATGCTGGCGCGATCCGGCTGACCATGCCCGATGCGCGGCTGATTCTGCTCAAGCGTTGCGCGGGCGACAATCTCTTCGCGATGTTCTCCACGTTGTTCGGCGGCGGCTATCCGTTCAGTTACGCGCTTCCCGATCTGGCGACCTATTATGTGGCCTATTCGGAGCTGATGTCGCATTGGCGCACGGTCTTGGGCGATCAATTGCTGGAGGTCGGATACGAGGATCTGGTGGAGCGCCCGGCCGAAGTCGGGGAGGGCATCGCGCGCCATGCCGGGATCGGCTGGCAGGAAAGGATGGTCCGCGTTGAGGAAAACGCCAGCGCCACCGCGACGGCCAGCGCCGCCCAGGTGCGCCGCCCGATCTATCGTTCGGCGGTTAAGCGCTGGCACGCATATCGCCGCCAGCTCGCGCCGTTGGCGGCCGCGCTTGAAAAGGCCGGGATCGATATCGATGCGAACGGTTGAGGGCTCTGAACGGGCCTGCGTTTCACGCAAATGTGGCGCGGCATTGCACTAGCCGTCGGTAGCCCCGGCCCATGGTGCAGGTCTCAGAAAATGCGCGCCGGCATATATCACCCCGCTCACGATAAACGCGATCATCGACCACCAGAAAGCTGGCGTCACATCATGCGACGTGACGAGGTAGGAGGCGACATATGGTCCCGCCCCGAGCGCGGCGAGCATCACCGGCTGGGCATAGAGCGCCACGTTGCGGGCGGGATCGAGCGCCACGAACATCTTCAGGTTGAATGGCTGGCCGCCGATCCATGCGAGCCCGTACAGCGAGCAGGCCAGCACGAAGAACACCGGCGTACGATTCAGCGCGAACAGCACCGAAAGCGCCGCCATCGCGGCACAGGTGACGATCAGCGCCGGCGTGTAGTGAACGCGCCAGCCGATTGCCCCCACGATCAATCCGGCGGCGACGCAGAATATCTGGTTGCTCGCAAGCGCGGTGCCGATTGTCGTGCTCGACATGCCATATTGCTCGGCGACCTGCGCCGCATAGCTCCACGCGGCGCCGACCGCGGAAAATTGCAGAAAGGTGCAGGAAATCGCGATGATAATGGCAGGTGTCCATTTCGTGCGCAAAGTTTTCGGAACGAAATCGGGTAACGGTCCGAAAGAGGCCGGCAAATATAATGTCAGGAGCCCGGATATGACCGCCAGGGCCGCCATCGCGCCGAATCCGAAGTTGGCGCCGTATCTGTCAATCGCAATGGGGACGATATACGCCAGTATCGCCTGCGGCACGGCGCTTATTCCCAGAAAATATGCGTTCATGCGCTCCGGATTGGGAACGTAGGTAAGCACCAGCATCGAGGCGCTCAACAGCCCGCCCTCGGCCAGGCCGCACAGCGATCGCAGGAGATAGATGGGGGGAGGCGAGTTGGCCCGATAGCATAGCATGTTCGCCGCGATCAGCAGCACGGCGCTGCCCAGCGCCTTCGCACGCAAATGGCTGTGGCGCAAAAAACGCGGTCCGATGGCGGCGCCCAGCGCCAGCGCCGCGAGTTCGCAGGTCGCCGCGCGACCGATCGCCTCGTTGGTAAGGCGCCCCGCCGAAACCATTGCGCTGAATACGACCGGACCGAGCGACAATACGACGAATGCCGAAGCGCCGAACACCATCGCAGCCGCGAGCAGCGCGATGGAATGGCTTGGGGCATCGTACTTGCCGTCAGCGATCGCGCCGTGATCGGAAACTTGGATGATGCATCCCCTCGAAATTATGACGATTATCCGGCGCACGAAACATCGTCACGTCACCGCTGGTAAGAAATTCGACCATATCGACGTGGGTGACGCAAGACATTTTTGATGCGTGCCTCAAATCCGCGCCGTTGCGCGCGGAGCGTCCGCACCAGGTGCGCGGTGGTTCAGCCGGGTGCCTGCGCCATCGGTCTGGAGATCGCTCCGATCGGAGCAGCCGGGCTTGGGGCGATGGCACCATCCGCAGCGAGGCCCGTCCAGCGATCCGTTATTCTCAGCGATCGAAGCGCCGGGAGGAATTCTACAGTCGTGGCGGAAATCGCCGCGTGGACGTGCGATAGGCCCGTCGATTGGCGTGGTGGCCGCTCCTAGCGGCGATCACAAATCCGGCAGGATCTGGTCCGCGCGGCCCCAATGAACGAGGTTCTTCGAGTTCGCCCGCTTTATCATCTCGGCACCGTCACCGATGTGCCAGTGCGAAGCGCCATCGATATCGCGCAGTTCCTCCCATGTCAGCGGCACTGCGATCGGTGCGAACTCGCGCGCGCGCGCGCTATAGGGCAGGACTGCGGTGGCACCGCGCTGGTTGCGGAGATAATCGACGAAGATGCGGCCTGACCGCTTGGCTTTCACCAGCGCTGCGGTGAAACGCGTGGGCTCAGCCTGAGCGAGCGCCACGGCGAAGCGGTGCGCGAAATCCTTGACCTGTGGCCATTCGGCTGCGGGAGTGAGCGGCGCGATGACGTGGATGCCCTTGCCGCCGGTCAGCATCGGGAAAGTAATCAGCCCCATCTGGGCCAGCGCATCGCGAACGTGGAATGCGGCCGAGACGACCTCGCTGAAGTCGAGTGCCTCGTCGGGATCGAGATCGAACACCAGCCGGTCAGCCTTCTCGACGTCCTCGATCCGCGCGCCCCAGCCATGAAACTCGATAGTACCCATTTGTACGCAGGCCAGCAGCCCCGCCGCGTTATCGACAAACAAATAGGGCTCTTCGCTGCCGTCCTTCCCGCGAATACCGACTTTCTTCACCTCATCGCCGAAGCTGCCGGCATCATGTTTCTGAAAGAAGCACTTCTTCGATCGTCCCTGCGGGCAGCGCACGAGGCTGATCGGGCGGCTGCCGGCCCACGGCAGCATGATCGGCGCGACGATCTCGTAATAATCGGCGAGCTGGCCTTTGGTGAGTTTTCCCTCGGCAAAGATCACGCGTTCACGATGGCTGATCGTGATCCCGCTGCGCTCGGTCGGGGCGGCGATCGCGACAGGGGTTTCCGTTTCGATCACGACCGCTTCGGGCTTTTTGTCCTCACGGAGCCCGAGATAGCTTGAATGGCGCAGCACGCCCTCGTCGGTAAATTCGATGAAGGCAACTTCGGCGACCAGCGTCGGCTTGATCCAGTGCGCGCCGCGAACCGCTGCGGCCGGTGCATTGACGGTCGGTGTCTTCCGCGCGAGCGGCGCCATTATCCCCATCAGGCGCTCGATCTCGTCGCCGGTGAAGCCGGTCCCTACCTTGCCGGCATAGCGAAGCTCGCCATTGTCGTTGACGCCAAGCAGCAAGGAGCGAAACCTGCGCTGCTTGTCCGATGGCGTCCAGCCGACGATGACGAACTCCTGCCGCCGGGTGCATTTGGTTTTCACCCAGGTGCCGCTCCGGGAACCGCTATATGCCGCGTCAATGCGCTTCGATATGACACCTTCGAGGCCGGCACCGCAAAATCGTTCAAGCAGCTTCTCGCCCTTGCCAACGATATGGTCCGAATAGCGGATGCGGCCCGGCTCATCGCCGATCAGCGCGGCCAGCCGTCGCTTGCGCTCCAGCAAGGGCAGGAGGGTGAGATCCTTGCCGTCGAGTTCGAGCAAATCGAAGGCAAAATAGTCGATGCGAGCAGGATCGCTCTTGAGCGCGGCCTGCAGCGCCTGAAAACTGGTGCGGCCGTCAGGCAGCGTCACCACGGCCTCGCCATCGATCAGCGCGCTGTCGGCGTTCAGCTTCACCGCGCTGTCGATCAGCCCTGCGAAGCGATCTGACCAGTCGAGCCCGGATCGCGTGTAAGCGCGACCCTCGCCGCCGCCGATCGCGAGAAGGGTCCGGTAGCCGTCGTATTTCAACTCGTGCAGCCAGCGATCGCCGGAAGGCACGTGATCGACAAGGGTGGCGAGCTGCACGGGCTGGAAAGCTGGCGGTGTGCCCGCGATCCTCCTGCGACCGGCCGGCGCCGCCTTGCGGCTTGTGGTAACCGTAGCTGGCCCGGGCTCGTCTTTCCTGCGTTTTGGCGTGGCCTTGCCGGCTGCGATCTCGTCCATGGTCCGCCCGCTGTCGACGCTGGTAACATGCGTTCCAACCAGATCGTCGGAGCCGCCGGCAAATTCATCCTGCACCTTGCGCAGGATCCAGTTTTCGCGCTTCTCCCTTCCCCGCGGTTTCAGGCGAAAGAGAATCCATTCGCCACGCATGCGGCGGCCGTGAAGGATGAAATGCAGGTGGCCGTCGGACAGGGTCTTGCGCGGGTCCTTGCCGGCGATCGGTTCCCAGGTGCCGTTGTCCCAAAGCATCACGGTGCCGCCGCCATATTCTCCCTTGGGGATCGTCCCTTCAAACCGGGCATAATCGAGCGGATGATCCTCGGTTCGCACCGCCAGGCGCTTGTCGTCGGGATTGCTGCTAGGGCCGCGCGTTACGGCCCAGCTGACCAGCGCACCATCGAGTTCGAGGCGAAAGTCGTAGTGGAGGCGGGATGCGGCATGCTTTTGTACGACGAAACCGTTGCCGCTCGTCGGCGCGGTAGCGCCCGAAGGTTCGGACGTGCGCGTGAAGTCGCGCTTCTCGCGATAGCGGGCGAGCGGATCTTTCGCCGGGCTGACCGTGGCTTTTGCGGTTCCTCGCCTCATGCCCGCTTGCGCGCCGGCGCAGTCGTTGACGGCTTGGCCTTGGCCTTGGTCTTGGTCGAAACCGGCTTCGTGGCGGGCTTTCTCGAGGATTTGCTCGTCACCGCCTTTTCCGTTCCGCCAAGCGATTTCTTCAGCGCCGCCATCAGGTCGACCACATTGGAGCCGCGTGGGTCCGTGCCCTTGTCATCGCTCTCGATATTGAGCGTCTTGCCTTTTTTCTTGCGCTCTATGAGCTCCTTGAGCGCGTCCGCATAGCGATCGTGGAAATCCGCGGCGTCGAATTTGCCCGTCTTCTTTTCTATCAGCGAGGTGGCGAGATCGAGCAGTTCCTCGTCGGGCTCGATATCATCGATCTCGCGGAAATAGCTCGACGCCTTGTTCACCTCGTCCGCGTAGCGCAGCGTTTCCATTACCATGCCGCGTCCGCAGGCCTTGATGCTGACGACATATTCGCGACCGCGCATCGCAAGCTGCCCGAGCCCGATCTTGCGCGTGCGGCGCAGCGCTTCACGCAGCACGACGAATGCCTCTTCGGCGAGATCGTCGGCCGGCACGACATAATAGGGCTTCTCGAAATAGATCATGTCGACATCGTGCGCGTCCACAAACTGGGTCAGTTCGAGCGTCTTCTTGCTCTCCAGTTTGACGCCCTCGATCTCATTTTCGTCGAGCAGGACATATTCGCCCTTGGCATATTCGAAGCCCTTGACGATCTCGTCCACATCGACCGGGCCGATGCCCGGGACGACCTTCTCATATTTGATTCGCTGGCCAGATGGCTCGTGTATCTGGTTGAAGGCGATCGTCGCGCCGCTCCTGGTCGCCGAGTAAATTTCAACCGGGATGGACACGAGCGCCAGGCGGATCTGGCCCTTCCAGTATGGACGTGCAGCCAATTGGCGTCTCCTTGCGCAGACTCATCAAATCCGCGACGCCTGTGCTCGTTCCGTGCAATCGATTCCTTATGCGATAGATCAGCAGTCTTGCTGAGCGTTGACGCGCATCCTTCGCACCACGAACCGGCCTGTCATTGATGATCGGAGAGGGCTGCTGTCACCTGCGCCATCGGCGCGGCGAGCGCGGAATGAACGGTCACGGCGGTCAGGTAGATGCCGACAAGAACGATGGCGGACGTGCCGGCTGCGATATACCTCAAAGCCGGACCGGGATTATTCGCCGCCGCCTCGCATCATTATGCCGCGTACCTCGCTTGCCTGCCACGCGATCAGCGTCGGCAATCCGATCGCGATATCGCGCGCGCGTTTCGCGAGTGACAGCGCGAGCGCGCTTTCCGGCGGTAATCCGAACAACGGCCCGGCAACCGCATATGCTGCCTCCTGCACCCCCAGCGCGCCCGGTATGAAAAAGGCGATGCTGCGCAGCGTAAAGATCAGGCTTTCCAGCGCCAGCGCATCCCAGATCGAGATACGCGCGCCCATCAGCTTCAACGCGAGCCACGCCCCTGCGCCACTTGCCAGCCAGGCGCCGAGATTGAACACGAAGGATAGCGCAAGTCGACAACGCTGCGCATAGATGCGCGCCAGCTCGCGGCGGATATCAACAAGCGCCGTTTGCGACTGCGGGATCATCCGGCCGGCGATGCGCGCAGTAAGGTCAAGCGCGGAATGCTGCGCAACAAAGAAGAGCAGGATCACTGCAGCCATGACCCCGGTGCCGCCAAGGATCATCGGTCGAAGCGCAGCCGCGGAGCCCCCGTCGATCAGCAGCGATGCGATCATCGCCAGGCCGAACAGCGTGTATACAAGCTGGGCGGCCATCTCCGTCGTCATATCGACCACCATTGATCCATAGACCCGCGGGCCAGCCATGCCGGATGCGCCGAGCGTGCGCGCGCCGATCACGATCCCCCCGAGTTGCGACAAGGGCAGCAGATCCGACACCGCCTCCCGCACCATCCGCGCCCACGTGAACTGCAGGAGGCGCCGCGTCGCTTCCCCAGGCGCGGCCGCCAGCCACGCCGCTCCAAGCAGCACGAAAGTGAATAGCGACCATCCGCAGAACAGCAGGCCTCCACCCCAGCCGATCCGGCTGGCGATCCGGAAAATATCGGTCAACCCCGTCGCGCCGAACGTCCAGATCGCAATGCCTAGCCCCGCAATCGTCGCCAGCAGCAGGGCGACGCGGGCCGAAACCCTCACGCCGGCTGCGGCTTGCGCATGAGCTTGAGCACGAGGCGGATCGCGCCTGGCACGAAGCGCGGACGGATCAACCGCTGGTCATAAGGCGCCAGGCGGCGATCGTTTTCCGACAGGCAGATCGCGGCGAGCTCGGGGAAGGTTACCTCGACGCCGAGTTCCTTCGATCCGTTGAGTGTGAAATTGCTCTCCTGCGCCTTGGTGTTGT
This sequence comes from Sphingomonas sp. TX0543, assembly GCF_048565505.1. Taxonomy (NCBI): domain Bacteria; kingdom Pseudomonadati; phylum Pseudomonadota; class Alphaproteobacteria; order Sphingomonadales; family Sphingomonadaceae; genus Sphingomonas; species Sphingomonas sp. TX0543. Next base: position 2,392,076 of record NZ_JBLZUS010000002.1, on the reverse strand, counting down.
CGCCCATGCCCTTGGCCATATCGATCCGCTCCCAGATCAGAAACAGCCACACCACGATCACCTTGGCCTCGAAATAGGGGCGTCGCCACCACGGCATGTTGCGACGCCACCATGCGACCCAGTTGACGAAGAACAGGATGTGCCGCCCCTCCTCGCGCATCACCGGCTCGAACGTGTCGATCAGTTCGGGCGGGAAGAATCCGGTATCCTTTGCCAGCTTGAACAGGCCGAAGCCGAAGAAGCTGTCGATACACTCAGAATATCCTGAACGCATGAACGCCCATTCGGCATCCTTCGGCTTCGCATATTCCGGCTCGGGCTGAAGCTCGATGCCGTAGGATTGCACCATATCGGCGAGGACCACCTTGTGGCGACGTTCCTCGAACGCGTCCATCTGGACAGCGGAGCGGAGCAGCGGGTGTTGCACCGTCTCGCCAAACGTCTTCACGAACAGGCCGGTGCGTCCTTCGGTCTGCACGGCCATGTCCCAGATCGGCAGCGAGACGATCTTGTTGCGCGTTTCCGGCTCAAGCTCCGGCCAGTCGATCAATGCGGGGCGATAGGGATCGTGCGTATCGAGCAGCATTCGGCTGAACAAGGTAAGATGCTCGGCGCTCCCCAGACGCACATTTCCGGCAGGGAGGGGGGCGGAGGCGTCGAACTGATCCCAATCGGGCACGAGATTCATGCGTGCGTCCTCAAACAAAATCGGCGAACCGACCCAGCCGGATGCTGTTGCGCTCAATCGCGCTTTTCGCAAGGTCGTCCGTCAGGGCGGCGAGCTCGCCAGCGTAATCATAGTCGGGTGCCGAACCGGGATAGGGCGCCGTCGCTGGATGGGTGTAGATTTCCGTCAGGCCATGAGGGAGCTGATCCAGCAGGCCGCGCATACGACAGGCATTCATCGCGCCGGACCATGCCAGGCCGAAAACGTGATCGGGCACGGCCAGCCCGGCCCGCCGCATCCGGCGACGGAGGAGCTTCGCCCAGACGGTTTCGACGCGGGGGCCGCCCCGCGTCCCGTCGATCGCCCGCAACGGGGCGGCGGGCTCGATTGGCGCACGGATCGAGTTCATCCCGTAGCGCTGACCCACGTCGAGGATCGTGGCAGCGATCGTTGGGTGAAGGTGGAAATGCTTGTGCGCGTTCACATGATCGAGCGGCAGGCCGGTTGCTGCGAAGGCGGCGAATTGCGCTTCGACTTCGGCGCGAAGCTGCCGACGCGCGGCCGGCGACGCAAAGATCGAAATAGCGGTTCGCGCCATGTCGATGCGGAACATGCCCGAGCCATCCGTCAACGCAGGCACGGCTTCCGGCGCCAGTATCGGTCGCCCTTCGACCAGCACGATGTGGAGGCCGACACCGAGGCCGGGCAGGCGGCGCGCACGGGCTACGGCATCGCTGGCCGCATCACCACCGACCATCAGGCTCGCCGCCGTCAACACGCCATAACGATGCGCCTGTTCGACAGCTTCGTTTACAGCAGCGGAGGCGCCGAAATCGTCGGCAGTGACGATCAGCCGCTTCACCGCGCCTAAAAGCCGTAAGCGGCCGGATCGGCGAGGACGACGGCAGCGACGCGGGGCGCATCCGGCACGGCGGCACGACGGAGCAGCAGGGTCATGGCGTCAGCGTCGCGCGCCCTGACGGCTTCCTCCCATGCGGCGAGCAGACCGCGCGCAACCAGCCGCTCGTTAACGGACATTCCGGCAAGGCCACGTCCGCCCTCCGACATGATCAGGCAGCCTCCTTCCGGCGACGCAGGAAATCGAAGAACTCCACACCCTCGCGCAGCCGGCGCTTCATCATATCCCAATCGCGCACCATCTCGCCCACGATCGAGCCGATCTTGCGGGGTCGGAAATAAAAGCGTTTGTAGAATTCCTCGACCTTGTCGAAGATCACCGATGAATTGAGATGCGGGTAACTGAGCTGCGCGATCTGGTTGCCGCCATCGGTGAGCAGATGGTCGCCGCCGTCGAACCATCCGTTCTCCACCGCCTGATTGTAAAGGAAGGTGCCGGGATAGGGGGCTGCGAGCGAAACCTGGATCGTGTGCGGATTGATCTCGATAGAATAGCGGATCGTCTCCTCTATCGTCTCCAGCGTCTCGCCGGGCAGACCAAGGATGAAGGTGCCGTGAATGACGATGCCGAGTTCGTGGCAATCCTTGGTAAACTGCCGTGCGACATCGACGCGCAGACCCTTCTTGATATTGTGCAGAATCTGCTGATTGCCGCTCTCGTAGCCGACAAGCAGCAGGCGCAGACCGTTGGCCTTCAGCACCTCAAGAGTCTTGCGCGGAACGTTGGCCTTGGCATTGCAACTCCAGGAGACGGGGAAGCCCGGCTTGCCGAAGCCAAGCCCGCCCAGCGCCCTCGCCAGTTCCTCGACGCGGTCGTGATTGTCGGTGAGCGTGTCGTCGTCGAAGAAGATCTCCTTGGTCTCGGGAATCTCCTTCAGGATATATTCGACCTCCTCGATCACTTTGGGGATCGAGCGGAAGCGATAGCGATGCCCGGAAATGGTCTGCGGCCAAAGGCAGAATGTGCAGCGGCTCTTGCATCCGCGCCCGGTGTAGAAGCTGACATACGGATGGCGCAGATAGCCGCCGAAATACTTTTCTATCGTGAGATCGCGCTTGTACACGGGAGAAACCATCGGGAGGACGTCCATATCCTCGATCATCGCGCGATCCGTGTTGCGGATGAATGCGCCATCCGGCCCGCGCCACGTGATGCCGTCCACCTCCGCCAGCGGCTTGCCCTGCGCGATCTCCAGCAGCGTGAATTCATATTCTTCCCGCGCGACGAAATCGATCGCTGCGGAAGCGGCGAGGCTCTTGTCTGGCTCCACCGCAACCTTCGCGCCGACCAGCCCGATCAGGGCGTGTGAATTGCGCGCGCGGATCAACTCGGCGGTGCGCACATCCTGATTGAAGCTGGGGGTCGAGGTGTGGAGAACGATCAATTCCTTCCCGTCGACCTCATGCGCGATATCCTCCCAGCCCTGATCGTGCGCCGGCGCGTCGATCAGGCGCGAGCCCTCGATCATCGCGGCGGGTTGTGCCAGCCATGTCGGATACCAGAAGCTGCGCACCTCGCGCTTCATCTGGTAGCGCGCACCCGCGCCGCCGTCATAACCGTCGAACGAGGGGCCTTGTAGCAACAGCGAACGCTTCATCAGCGGAGAGTCTCCGGTTCGGCCGAAATCTGGCCGTGCTCCTCCATTCTAAGCCTTGAGCCGCGCCAATCAACCGACCGTACCCACATGCCGGCGATAAATACCGCCAGTGTCAGGCAATCGCGCAATGGCAACAGCCACAGCGGTGCCGGGCGATCGCCCGACAGACGATCAGCAACCGCGACTACCCAGAGACGGGCGATCAGCGCGCAGATCGCCACCATCGTGCCCAGTCCGGGGTGGAGCGGAACGGCAAGCAGGGCCAGTGGCAGTGGCATGGAGACCACGCTCGCCGCATGCGCAAGCGGAACGAGATCGCGCACGGTGGCCGACCAGCGGACCTCATGCCGCCACCATTCTCGAAAATTTCGTTCGGCCGAAGCGTGCGTCACCAATATTCGCGACATCGCGACGGTCATCCCACGTGCCGCGATCGCATTGCCGATCGCGTAATCGTCGGCAAGGATATCCGCGAACGCGCCGAAACCCCCGATCGCCGTTAGCGTCTCGCGCCGCAAAGCGATGGTCGAACCCATGCATGGACGGGCCAAACCAAAGGCGAACCCCACGATCGTGCCGGGCAGAAATTGCCAGCTAAGACCGGCAGCGGTGAGGCGGGACCAGCAGCCGGCGTCACCGCGCCCGGCGTAAGCGAGGGTGACGGCGCCCACGTTTGGCTGGTCGAGTGTGGTGAGGATAGTGCTCAGATAATCCTGCGGTACGGCGATGTCGCTGTCGCTCAGCACGATCGCGTCATGCGCGATATGCCGCTCCAGGTTGATGAGATTGGAAACCTTGCGATTGGCGCCATGCGGGGTCGGATCGATCACCAAATCTATCCGCGCCTGCGGAAAACGCGCCCTGAGTTCTTCGATCGCGGCTATCGAAGGGTCGTCTCGTCGCTGAACGCCGCACAGCAATTGCACCGGCCCGCCGTGATCCAGAACCAGGAAAGTTGCGAGGTTATCGATCAGGCGCGGCTCGACGCCGTGGAGTGGCTTGAGCAGGGTCACGCCGTCTCTGCGCGGCCGGTGGGCGATGGGGCGGCTGAAGAAACGCCGCAAAGTGAGCGCAGCGACCACCATATAAAGTGCGCCCGCTGCGCTCAACCCGAGCAAAGTGAAGGCCGCATAGTTGACGAACGCGATCAGTGCGGCTTCCATCGCTGCGTCCTATCCGACGCGCCCGCGCATGTGTAGAGCCGCCAGCATGAACGCGCCTGAACCCCCGCAGACGTTGGTGACCGGCGTATCCGGGTTCGTCGGGTCTGCGGTGGCACGCGCGCTCGCGGCGCGGGGAAGCCGCGTGCGCGGGATGGTCCGCACGTCTAGTGCACGGGCGAATCTGGCCGATTTTCCCGGCGAGCTGGTCGAGGGCGACTTGCGCGATCCCGCTGCGGTAGCTCGGGCGATGCACGGCGTTCAGCATCTGTTCCACGTCGCGGCCGACTATAGATTATGGGCGCCATCCCCGGACGAGATCATCCGCAACAATGAAGCCATGACCCGTATCGTCATGGAGGCAGCGCTCGCCGCCGGGGTCGAGCGCCTGGTCTATACCTCCAGCGTCGCCACCCTGGTGCCACGGGAGGGCGCGGCTGCGGACGAAACCGATGCCGCGACCGTGGATCAGGCGGTCGGCGCCTATAAACGCAGCAAGGTCATCGCCGAGCGCCTGGTCGAGGCGATGGTCTCCGAGCGCGGTTTGCCTGCGGTGATCGTCCAACCATCAACCCCGATCGGCCCGCGTGACGTGCGCCCGACTCCTACCGGGCGGATATTGGTGGAGGCAGCGAACGGGCGCATGCCAGCCTATGTCAATTCCGGGTTGAACCTTGTTCACGTCGACGATGTCGCAGCGGGGCATCTGCTTGCGATGGACAAGGGACGAATTGGCGCGCGCTATATTCTGGGCGGTCAGGATGTGATGCTCGGCGAAATGCTGCGGCAAATCGCTGCTATCGCCGGCCGCGGCGGTGCGGCGGTGCGCATTCCACGTACACCGCTCTTGCCCTTCGCCTGGATGAACGAGCAAATTGCACGGATCACCGGCGGTGATCCGTTCCTGACGATCGATTCCTTGCGAATGGCGAAGCATCGGATGTTCTTCTCGTCGGCCAGGGCGCAGGCGGAGCTCGGCTATCATGCGAGGCCCTATGCGCAGGCACTGACCGATGCGATCAGTTGGTTTCGGCGCGCGGGGATGATCCGTTGACCGGGATGGTGATCGGCTTGCTGTCGCTGACGATCTGGCTGGTGCTGGTGTTTGCGCGTCACTGGTTCTGGCTAGCGCGTGAGCGCGACACCCGCGATCTGCCACCGGTGCCGGAGCAATGGCCCAAGGTGGTCGCCGTGGTGCCGGCGCGCGACGAAGCAGAGGTGATCGCCGAATTGATCGGCAGCCTGATCGCGCAGGATTATCCGGGCGACTTTCGCATCGTTCTGGTGGACGATTCCTCGAGTGACGGCACGGGCCGGATCGCCCGCAGGCTCGATGCCGAGCGGCTCGACGTGGTCGCTGGCTTGCCACTGCCCGCCGGCTGGACAGGCAAGTTATGGGCGGTCCGCCAGGGTGTGGAATACGCGAACGCGACGACGGCCTATCTGTGGCTGACCGACGCCGATATCGCGCATGCACCCGATACGTTGCGCACGCTGGTCGCCCGCGCGGAATCCGCCGAGCTCGCGCTGGTCAGCCTGATGGCGAAGCTTCGCTGCGAGACGATTGCAGAGCGGATGCTGATCCCCGCGTTCGTCTTCTTCTTTCAGATGCTCTATCCGTTCGGGCTTGTGAACCGGAGCGGAGGGCCAGGCGCCGCGGCCGGCGGCTGCATGCTGGTACGCCGCGTATCACTGGAGGCAGCGGGTGGGATAGCAGCGATCCGCGGCGCGCTGATCGACGATTGCGCATTGGGCGCGTTGCTCAAGCGACAAGGACGCATTTGGATCGGCCTCACGGATCGCTCGCGGAGTATCCGAAGGTACGACACGTTCGGATCGGTCGCAGCTATGATTGCACGATCGGCTTACGCGCAGCTTCGTTACTCGCCGGCAGTGCTGACAGGAACGATCTTGGGACTGGCGCTGGTCTATTTCACGCCGCCGCTGCTGGGAACGCTTGCTGACGGGCCGGCGAGGGCCGCTGGGCTGGCGGCCTGGCTAATGATGGCGATCGCGCTACAGCCAATGCTCGCTTTCTATCGCCGTTCGCCACTCTGGGGCCTGTTACTGCCGCTGATCGCCGCTTTCTACGCGGGCTGCACCTTGCTATCCGCGTGGCAACATATTCGGGGGCGTGGAGGCATGTGGAAGGGCAGGGCGCAGGCGGCCGCGGACGGATGACCAAGGTGGCCGATCTCGCCTCTGGCAAGGGGCATGACGACGAGAACTTTCCGGTAGCGAGTTTTCTGCTCCGGCCCGAGGCTCGCGTTCCGGTAATGGCCTTTTACCGGTTCGCGCGCGCCGCCGACGATATCGCCGATAATCCGGCGCTCGGCCCGCAGGCAAAGCTGGCGCTGCTCGCAGCCCTGCGCGATGGGCTCTCCGGTGAGGGCGCGGTCGAGGCGATGGCGCTGCGCGAGGTGATGGCTGCGCGCCGGATCGATCCCATACACGCGCATGAACTGCTCGATGCTTTCTTCAGCGACGTCACCAAGACGCGCTGCCGCGACTGGGATGATCTCATCGGCTATTGCCGGCTTTCGGCGATGCCGGTTGGGAGATACGTGCTCGACGTGCATGGCGAAAGTCGCGATCTGTGGCCCGCGAGTGATGCGCTGTGCGCGGCGTTGCAGATAATCAACCACCTGCAGGATTGTGCCAAGGACTATCGCGGTTTGGGCCGGGTCTACATCCCGCTTGATACGGGGGTGGAGCCGGACGATCTTTTGTGTGACAGGGCGACCACGGCGTTGCGCGCGATCATCACCGCGCTCGTTGCGCGAACCCGGGAATTGCTGGCGCGCTCGAAGGGCTTTTCGGCCGCGATCCGGGACAGGCGGCTGGCGGCAGAGGTATCCGTGATCCACCGGCTGGCGGAGAGCCTTTGCGATCGGCTCGAAAGCCGCGATCCGTTGAGCGAGCGCGTCCACCACGGCAAGTTCGAGGCGGCGTGGCTGGCGCTGGGTGCCGCAATCCCGAGTTTGTTGAGGCGCGCTTCGTGAACGAGGTGCAACTCACCAGCGCATCGCGCAGCTCTTTTTACGCGGGAATGCGTGTGCTGCCGAAGGCAGAGCGTGAGGCGATGTATGCCATTTACGCATTCTGCCGCGCGGTTGACGATATCGCTGACGACCAGCACGGCGAGCGAGCAGAGCGTGCGGCTGCGCTGGATGCCTGGCGCCTCGATCTCGACGCGCTTTATGCGGATGGCGACCCCGGGCGGGCTGCGATCGTGGCGGAAGCAGTGCAACGTTTCGGCCTGGATCGCGCCGATTTCGAAGCAGTGATCGACGGTATGGCAATGGATGTCGCCCGCGATATCCGATGGCCTGGCATGGCCGAGCTGGAGCTTTATTGCGATCGAGTGGCCTCTGCGGTTGGACGGCTATCCGTCCGCGTGTTCGGCATGCCGGAAAACGAGGGGCTTGAGCTGGCACATCATCTCGGGCGCGCGCTTCAGTTCACCAATATTCTGCGCGACGTGGATGAGGATGCGGCGATCGGGCGTGTGTATCTCCCGGCCGAAGCGCTGACCGGCGCGGGCATTCCCCTTACCACGCCCGCCGAGGTGACGAGCGATCCGCGGTTGGACGAAGCGGCGCGGCCGCTCGCGGCGCGCGCTCACGATCATTATCGCGCCGCCGATGCGATCTTGGCTGCCCGTCCCGCTGGTCTGCTGATTGCGCCAAGGTTGATGGAAGCCGCCTATTCCAAACTGCTTGCACAGATGGAGGCGCGGGGCTGGGCGCCGCCGCGCGTGCCGGTGCGGGTGAGCAAGCCCGCGTTGCTGTGGTCGCTGGCCCGACTTCTGGTGATGCGTTGAAGTTCGCGCGAGCGACGGTTGTCGGTGCCGGGCTGGCCGGGCTGTCGGCGGCGGTCCGGCTCGTCGAGGCAGGGTTTGCCGTGCGGGTCCACGACGCGGCGCCCCACGCTGGCGGCCGCTGTCGATCTTATCACGATCCGCAGCTGGGGACGGTGATCGACAACGGCAATCATCTCGTCCTCGCCGGCAACGATGCGGTTGCGCGCTTTCGCGAGACGGTGGGCGCGACTACCCCCTTTGCCGGGCCGGATCGTGCCGATTTTGCCTTCGTCAATCTGAGCGATGGCCAGCGCTGGACCATTAGAATGAACGACGGGCGGATCCCGTGGTGGGTGTTCGCGAAGAACCGGCGCGTGCCGGGATCGCGGGTGAGTGAGTATTTTCGGCTCGCTCGCCTCCTGACCGGTGGGGCTTCGGATACCGTAGACGAGCGGATCGAGGCCGCCGGCCCTGTCTGGGCCAAGCTGATTGCGCCCGTGCTACTTGCCGTGCTCAACACCCCGCCAGCAGAAGGCTCCGCGCGGCTCACCGCCCGGGTTCTGCGCGAATCGATGCTTCGGGGGGCAGGGCTACGCTGCCGCGTATCGCCAAGCCGACATTGGGGGCCGCCTTTATCGATCCCGCCCTGGAATGGCTGGCTGCGCGCGATACGCCGGTAACCCTGAGCAGACGCTTGCGCGGGGCGTTGACGGACGGCAACCGCGTGATCGCGCTGGACTGGGGAGCGGGGCCGGAGGCGGTGGCTGAAGATGAAGTGGTGATCCTCGCAGTGCCGCCATGGGTAGCGGCCGCGCTACTCCCGGAGATCGAGGTGCCCGATGTCTTTCACGCCATCGTCAACGGGCATTTCGCGATTCGGCCTCCGTCGGGCGCGCCAGCGATGCTTGGAATGCTGGGTGGAACAGCAGAATGGCTGTTCGCCTTTCCCGACCGCATTTCCGTGACGGTCAGTCACGCCGACACGATTGTTGAACGCGATCGCGAGGAGCTGGCGTGGCTGTTCTGGAACGATATTCAACAGGGCTATGGGTTCAGGGCGCCGTTGCCCGCGTGGCAGATCGTGAAGGAGAAGCGCGCTACCTTCTCCGCCACGCCCGCGCAGGACGCGAAGCGCCCGCCCGCGACAACGCGCTGGCGCAATCTTTTCCTGGCGGGGGACTGGACGCAGACCGGGCTGCCCGCAACGATCGAGGGCGCGCTGCGATCGGGTGAAACGGTCGCGTCGTTGGTGAGTGGTGGGGAGAGGTAATAGCGATGCCGGATGTGACCGAAGATCCGCTTGCCGCCATCGATGCATCGGTCGACCGCGCCAGCGCCGCGCTGCAGGCTGCGCAACGGCCTGACGGGCATTGGGTTTTCGAACTTGAGGCCGATGCAACGATCCCGGCCGAATATGTGCTGCTGCGTCACTATCTTGGCGAGCCGGTCGATGCCGGGCTGGAGGCGAAGATCGGCCGCTACCTCCGGCGCATCCAGTCGGCCGAGCATCACGGCTGGGGGCTGTTCCATGCCGGATCGTTCGACATCAGCGCGAGCGTAAAGGCTTATTACGCGCTCAGGATGATCGGCGACGCTGTGGACGAACCGCACATGGCGCGCGCGCGTGAAGCGATACTGGCGGCAGGCGGCGCGGCGGCGAGCAATGTTTTCACGCGCATCCAGCTCGCGCTTTACGACGCCGGGCCGTGGTCTGTCGTGCCGACCATGCCGCCGGAGCTGATCCTGTTGCCGCGCTGGTTTCCGATACATCTGTCGAAGATGAGCTATTGGGCGCGCACCGTGGTGGTGCCGCTGCTCGTGCTCTGCGCGCTCAAACCCGTGGCACGCAATGTGACCGGGGTGAAAGTGGATGAGCTTTACACCGGCAAGCCTGTCCGCGCGGGCACAAAGGCGGCCGATCCCAAATGGTTGTGGACCATCGGGTTCAATATGCTCGATCGCGTGCTGAAGGCGGGAGACGGGCTGTGGCCCAGGAAGCTCCGCCAGCGCGCGCTGGACGCCTGCGTGGGCTGGGTGACCGAGCGGCTGAACGGCGAAGACGGGCTGGGCGCGATCTATCCGGCGATGGCGAACAGCGTGATGATGTTCGATCTGATGGGCTATGCGCCGGATCATCCGGCCCGCGCGATCGCCCGGGAATTTGTCGAGCGGCTGCTGGTGGTCAGCGATGACGAGGCCTATTGCCAGCCCTGCGTCTCGCCGGTGTGGGATACGGCGCTTGCCGCGCATGCGATGCTGGAAGCGGGCGGGGAGGCCAATGTGGCGCGTGCGGAAGCCGCGCTGGACTGGCTGAAACCACGCCAGGTTCTCGATGTGAAGGGAGACTGGGCGGAGGAGCGACCCGGGGTCCGCCCGGGCGGCTGGGCGTTTCAGTATAACAACGATCATTACCCCGATCTGGACGACACGGCCGTCGTGGTGATGGCAATGGACCGGGCGGCGATTGCGGACCGCACCCCGGTCGATCGCGGGGTCGAATGGACAGTCGGGCTGCAATCACGAAACGGTGGCTGGGGGGCGTTCGACGCCGATAACAGCCATGAATATCTCAACAATCTGCCCTTCGCCGATCATGGCGCGCTTCTCGATCCACCCACTGCAGACGTATCTGCGCGGTGCGTATCGATGCTGGCACAACTGGGCGAGGGCCCTGAGAACAGCCCGCGTCTGGCGGCGGCTATCGATTATCTGCGCCGCGAACAGGAGCCGGATGGCAGCTGGTTCGGCCGGTGGGGCGTGAACTATATCTACGGCACCTGGTCTGTGCTGTGTGCGCTGAACGCCGCCGGGCTGGGGCCGGAAGAGCCGATGGTCGCGCGCGCGATCACCTGGCTGGAGGCAATCCAGAACCCGGACGGTGGCTGGGGCGAGGATTGCGACAGCTACGCGCTCGACCGAACCGGCCACACCCCGGCGCCATCGACCGCGTCGCAGACGGCCTGGGCACTGCTGGGGCTGATGGCGGCGGGCAAGGTGGATAGCGACGCGGTGAAGCGCGGCGTGGGCTGGCTGGCAGCGCATCAGGAAGCGGACGGCTTGTGGGGGCAGGAACACTATACCGGCGGCGGCTTCCCGCGGGTCTTTTACCTGCGCTATCACGGTTATCCGAAATATTTCCCGCTGTGGGCGTTGGCGCGCTATCGCAACCTCAAGCGCTCGAACACGAAACGCGTTTCGGTCGGGATGTGACGCTGATCGTCGCCTGCGGGCTGAAGCGCGAGGCGCGGATCTTCGAGCGTGCGGGCGTCGTCGCAGTAATCGGCGGCGGCGATGCCACGCGATTGGAGGCGGAGCTGGAGGCGGCCACGGAGAGGTTTCCGGGCATCGTCCTGTCATGTGGCATCGCGGGCGCGCTGTCGCCCGTGCTGATGCCGGGCGATGTGGTGGTCGATGGCGATCCGGCGATCGTCGGGCGTTTACGTCGTGTCCTGCCATCCGCTCACCATGGTGCGGTGGTGGGGCAGGAGGCGGTTGCCGCAACGGCGATACACAAGGCTGACCTGTATCGACGCAGCCAGGCGATCGCGGTGGATATGGAGAGTCACATTGCCGGGCGGGTTGCGCGACGGCGCGGCCAACCCTTCGCCGTGCTTCGCGTGATCTCGGACCGTGCGATGGACGATCTTCCGCCAGCGGCGCTGGTGGGGATGCGGCCAGATGGCGGCATGGCGCTCGGCGCGGTGCTCTCGTCTCTGGCGCGCGATCCGCGACAGTTGCCAGCGCTGGTCCGCACGGGAAGGCAGGCGGCCGAAGCGTTCGCCAGCCTCAGGCGGGCGTTTTCGGAAGCGGCGCGGGCGCTGATATGAAGCCGCTCCCTCGCATGAACCGGCGTGGGAGCGTCAGGCGACCTTTTGAACCCGCCTGAAGCCCTCCGGGTCCATCTCCTTGATCCGCGCGAGTTCGCGTCCGACGTGCGAGGAGTGAACATCAACGGAAGGACGGGCGTGTGACAGGTCCACGTCGGGCGCCATCGGCCCTTCCGTCCGCACCCCCTTTCGCCCGATGCCGAACATCTTGAGCGGATGGCGGATCGCATCGGTCGCGGCGGTGCCCTCGAACCCGCAATGCGTCATGCAGTTGGAGCATTTCTCGTACTTGCCGACGCCATATTGCTCCCAGTCGGTGCCCTCCATCAATTCCCTGAAGGTGGCGACATAACCTTCGCCAAGCAGGTAGCATGGCTTCTGCCAGCCGAAGATCGTGCGCAGCGGCATCGACCACGGCGTGCACTCGTAGGTCTGGTTGCCGGCCAGGAAATCGAGAAACAGCGGCGAATTGGTGAAGGTCCAGTCCTTGCCGCCATTGCCGCGCGTGAACACATCGCGGAAGAATTGCTTCGTCCGCTCGCGATTGAGGAAATGCTCCTGATCGGCGGCGCGCTCATAGGCATAGCCCGGCGAGATGGTGATCTCGACGCCCAACGCCTCCATCTCGTCGAAATAGGCGGCCAGCCGCGCGGGATCGGCCCCGTCGAATACGGTGCAATTGACCTGGACCCGGAAGCCCTTCGCCTTGGCGAGCTTGATCGCGTCGATCGCGATGTCGTAGGTTCCGGTCTGGTCGACGGCGTGGTCGTGCATCTGCCGGTCGCCATCGAGATGGATCGACCAGGTGAAGAAGGGCGACGGTTCGTATTCGTCGATCCTCTTTTTCAGCAGCAGCGCGTTCGTGCAGAGGATCACGAACTTCTTCCGGGCGATATAGCCCTTCACGATCCGCGCCATATCCTTGTGCAGCAGCGGCTCGCCGCCGGCGATCGAGACGGCGGGCGCCCCGCATTCATCGATCGCGTCCATGCACTGCTCATAGCTCATGCGCTGATTGAGGATCGGATCGGGATAATCGATCTTGCCGCATCCCGGACAGGCCAGGTTGCAACGCAGCAACGGCTCCAGCATCAGCACGAGCGGATATTTGCCGCCCCTGATATGCTGCTTTAGCGTGTAGGCGCCGATGCGGGCGATCTGGGAAAGCGGCAGGCTCATGGGGTAATCCTATTCAGCGGCCACGCGGGCACGGCGGCGCAATTGGGGCGGGAGCGCGAATGAGACGTTCTCGGCCGCGCCGTCCAATTGCCGCACCGATACCGGGCGGATCGCAGCAATGGCGGCAATAACGCTTTCGATCAACTCGTCAGGCGCCGACGCTCCGGCTGTGACGCCGATCGTCTCCACGCCATCCAGCCACGCCGGATCGACGGCGCTACCGTCATCGATGAGATAGCTGGGCACGCCCATCTCGTCACCGATCTCCCGCAGGCGGCTGGAATTCGAGCTGTTCCGCGCGCCGACCACGATGACCAGATCGCTGTTGAGCGCGAGATCGCGAACCGCGGTCTGGCGGTTTTGCGTGGCATAGCAGATGTCGGCGATGTCCGGGCCCTGCACATTGGTGAAGCGCGCGTTCAGCGCGACAATAACCCCGCGCGTATCGTCGACGCTGAGCGTGGTCTGGGTGATATAGGCGATCGGCGCGTCCGGTGCGATCGGCAGCGATTCCACGTCCGCCACGGTCGAGACGAGGTGAACCGGCGCATCGATCTGCCCCATCGTGCCGATCACCTCCGCATGGCCGGCATGACCGATCAGCACCAGCGTGCGCCCCGCCTTCGCATACCGCCGGCCCTGCACATGCACCTTGGCGACGAGCGGGCACGTGGCATCAAGCACCGGCAGTCCCTGCTCAACCGCCGCCTCCTGTACCGAGCGCGGAACACCGTGTGCGCTGAAGATGGTCGGCGCGCCAGCCGGAATCTCATCGAGTTCCTCGACGAAGATGGCACCCATGCCGCGCAGCCGATCCACCACGTGCCGGTTGTGGACGATCTCGTGCCGAACATAGACCGGCGCCCCATAAAGCTGCAGCGCCCGCTCAACGATCTCGATCGCGCGGACGACACCGGCGCAAAACCCACGCGGATTCGCGAGCAGAATGTTCAGCGGTTGACGGGCTGTCGGGGTCATCTCGATGTGCATGCCATTCCCTCCCGCCGGGCAGGTGTCTTGAGATAGACATGGGATCACAAATACAAAAGGCGCAATTGTGGCAGGCGGAAACGCGGGGTGGACGGGTCGCTGCCGATCGGGGTAATCGCGTCTTACCGATCGGGAGTGTTTACATGCGTATGTCCCTTTCGCCGGCGCTGCTGCTCGCGCTGGCTATCCCGGCACCGGCGATGGCGCAGGCCGATCCGGCGCGTACAACCGTACAGTCGCTCGATGACGGGCTCATCGCGATCATGAAAGCGAAGGGCAATGCGAAGAGTCGCGCGGCGACGATCGCGCCGGTGATCGATCGCGCCTTTGACCTGCCGTTGATGACCCGGCTCGCCGTCGGCCCGAGCTGGACGACGATTGCGCCAGCGGATCAACAGGCGCTCGTCGCCGCGTTCCGACGCCTGACGATCGCGCAATATGCCGCCAATTTCGACGACTGGTCCGGCGAGGCCTTCACCATCGCCCCGCAGATCGAGGCTCGGGGGGGCGACAAGCTGGTGCGCACGACACTTACGTCACCGGGCAAGGCCGGGATTGCGATCAGCTATCGCCTTCGTGCGAGCGGAGGTGACTGGAAGATCATCGACGTGTTTTACCGTAACGCGATCAGCCAGATCGCAACGCGCCGCGCGGATTTCGCGAGCGTTCTCGCCAAGGGCGGCGCCAGGGCATTGGTCACGCATCTGGACGCACTCGCGGCAAAGGGCAGTTTTTGATCCTTCCGGCGCTTTTCCCGGCGATGGCGCTTCTCGCCGTTCCGGGGCCTGACCCGCAGATCGAGACGATTGCGCCCGTCGAAGCGCAGGTATCCGCCGTACCAGCGTCTCCCGAACTGGCGGATCCGCTGTCCGACCCAGCGACCCCGGGCGGGAGGCCGACGGCGCCGCCCGGCCGCATCAAGGGCGATCCGCTCGAAGGCTTCAATCGCAAAATGTTCCGGTCGAACCAGTCGTTCGACAAGGCGGTCTACCGGCCGCTTGCGATGGGGTACAAGCATGCCGTGCCAAAGCCGGCGCGTGCGGGATTACGCAATTTTTTCAGCAATCTGACCGAGCCTGTCGTTTTCCTCAATTACCTGTTGCAGCTCAAATTCGGCAAGGCCGGGCGCACGCTCGTGCGGTTCACCGTCAATTCCACCCTTGGCGTAGGCGGTATCCTGGATCTCGCCAGAACGGAGGGCATCAACATTCCGCATCGCGACAACAGCTTCGGTAACACGCTGGCGCGATACGGCGTCGGGCCCGGCCCGTATCTGTTCCTCCCATTCGTCGGGCCGACCACCTTGCGCGATGTGCTGGGAGGGCCGGTCGATGGCGCGGTGTTGCCGGTCGCGATCGGCAAACCGTTCACCGACTGGCGCTATCAGGTGGCCAGCGGCGCGATCACCGGGCTTGACCTGCGCGCCGAATCCGATGCCGATCTGCGCGCGCTGTTCAGCGGCGCGGTGGATCCGTATGCGACGCTACGATCCGTCTGGCTCCAGAATCGTGCCGCAGAAATTGCCGAGATACGGCACCGGAAAAGCGCCCCGACCGAACTGGACGATCCGATGGAGGATCCCGGCGGCGCGGGTTTGCATGATCCGTCGGGCGAACCGGCGGCCCACATTCCTGCCACATCGCCGAAATAACATCGATGCCGCCCGCCGTTGTCCAGATCGAATTTGGACCCTAGCTTTGATCGGAGGGGACAGGAGCCGGATGACTGGAATATTTGAGACGCCGTTGCTGGACAGGATAGGTGAGCCGTCGGATTTGCGTTTGCTTTCGGCGTCTGATCTTCGTCAGGTGGCGGATGAGCTGCGGCTGGAGGTGATTTCGGCGGTGGGCCAGACGGGTGGTCATCTGGGGTCTGGCCTTGGGGTTGTGGAGCTGACGACGGCGCTTCATTACGTGTTCGATACGCCGCGGGATCGCCTGATCTGGGATGTCGGGCATCAATGTTATCCGCACAAGATCCTGACGGGTCGGCGCGCGCGGATCCGCACGCTGAGGCAGGGCGGGGGTCTTTCGGGTTTCACGAAGCGCAGCGAGAGCGAGTATGATCCGTTCGGCGCGGCGCATTCGTCGACGTCGATTTCGGCGGCGCTGGGGTTTGCGATCGCGAACAGGCTGTCGGGAGCGCCGGGCAAGGCGATCGCGGTGATCGGCGACGGGGCGATGTCGGCGGGCATGGCCTATGAGGCGATGAACAACGCGGAGAGCGCGGGCAACCGGCTGGTGGTGATCCTGAACGACAACGACATGTCGATCGCGCCGCCGGTGGGGGGGCTGTCGGCGTATCTGTCGCGGATCGTGTCGAGCCGCGAGTTCCTGTCGCTGCGCGAGGTGATGAAGCGGATCGCGCGGCGGCTGCCGCGCCCGTTCCACAATGCCGCGCGCAAGACCGACGAGTTCGCGCGCGGGATGACGATGGGCGGCACGTTGTTCGAGGAGCTGGGCTTTTACTATGTCGGGCCGATCGACGGGCACAATCTGGATCATCTGATCCCGGTGCTGGAGAATGTCCGCGATGCCGAGGAGGGGCCGATCCTCGTCCATGTGGTGACGAAGAAGGGCAAGGGCTATGCCCCGGCGGAGGCGGCGGCGGACAAATATCACGGGGTGCAGAAGTTCGACGTGATAACGGGCGCGCAGGCGAAGGCGCCGCCGGGCCCGCCGGCCTATCAGAACGTGTTCGGCGATGCGCTGGCGGACGCGGCGGATCGCGATCCGCGGGTGTGCGTGATCACGGCGGCGATGCCGTCGGGCACCGGGGTGGACCGGTTCGCGAAGCGGCACCCGGCGCGCGCGTTCGACGTGGGGATCGCCGAGCAGCATGGCGTGACGTTCGCGGCGGGGCTTGCGGCGCAGGGGATGCGGCCGTTCTGCGCGATTTATTCGACGTTCCTGCAGCGCGCCTATGACCAGGTGGTGCATGACGTGGCGATCCAGAACCTGCCGGTGCGCTTCGCGATCGACCGGGCGGGGCTGGTCGGCGCGGACGGGGCGACGCACGCGGGCAGCTTCGACGTGACCTATCTGGCCTCGCTGCCGAACTTCGTGGTGATGGCGGCGGCGGACGAGGCGGAACTGGTGCATATGGTCCACACCTGTGTGGAGCATGATGCAGGGCCGATCGCGGTGCGCTATCCGCGCGGCAACGGCACGGGCGCGGCGTTGCCGGCGGTGCCGGAGCGGCTGGCGATCGGCAAGGGCCGGGTGGTGCGCGAGGGCAAGACGGTGGCGATCCTGTCGCTGGGCACGCGGCTGGCGGAGGCGCTGAAGGCGGCCGATGCGCTGGAGGCGAAGGGCCTGTCGACGACGGTGGCGGACCTGCGGTTCGCCAAGCCGCTGGACGAGGAACTGATCCGGCGGCTGCTGACCACGCACGAGGTGGCGGTGACGATCGAGGAAGGCGCGATCGGCGGGCTGGGCGCACATGTGCTGACGTTCGCCTCCGACGCCGGGCTGATCGACGCCGGGCTCAGGCTGCGCACCATGCGCCTGCCCGACATCTTCCAGGATCACGACAAACCCGAAGCGCAATATGCCCAGGCCGGCCTCGACGCCGACCATATCGTCAAGACCGTCCTCACCGCACTCCGATGGAACGAGGCCGACACCGTCGGCGCCACAGCGTGACCGGCTGGTCAAAGGTCATCCTCGCCACCGCACTGATGACCATCGCACTGGCCCCGGCCGCGGCGTCGGCCCCGGAAGGCCATGGCACGTTGACCGTCGATATCGGCAACGTCCGCGTCGCCAGGGGCATCGTCCATGTCGATGTCTGCCCGGAGGCGACGTTTCTGAAGGAGGATTGCCCCTGGTCCGGCGATGCGGCCGCGCGCCTCGGCGAAACACGGGTAAGTGTACGCAATCTGCCGGCCGGTCGATACGCCGTGCAAGTGTTTCTCGACGAGAATGGCAATCGCAAGGTAGATCGCGGGCTGTTCGGCATTCCGAAGGAGGGGATCGGATTTTCGAACGATGCCAGGATAAGGTTCGGGCCGCCGAAATTCGCCGAGGCGGCGTTCACCTTTGACGGCACCAGCAAGGTGATCCGGCTCAACCTGCGGTATTTCACCGGGCCTTCCGGCCCGCCGTCGCGCTGAGCATGGCAAATCCCGTTGTGCGCGTTGTTTCGGCGAGCATTCGCCGGCCGTGGCTGACGATCATTGCCGGACTGCTCCTGTCCGCGCTGGCGCTGATGATCGTGGTGGACCGGTTCGCGATGACGACCGATACGGCGGCGCTTATATCCCCTGACGTGCCCTGGCGGCAGCAGGAACGCGCGATGGAAGCCGCGTTTCCGCAACTCCGCGACGCGATGCTCGTGATGATCGACGGCGCGACGCCTGAACTTGCCGAAGACGCCACGAAACGGCTCGCGACGCGACTGGCGGGCGACAACAAGCATTTCCGGCGGGTGTCGCGCCCCGACGGCGGCGATTTTTTTGCGCGCGAAGGCCTGCTGTTCGGTTCCGAGCAGGAGGTGCGCGAGGCGACGACGGCACTGATCGAGGCGCAGCCGATGCTGGGCCCGCTCGCCGCCGATCCGAGCTTGCGGGGAGTGGCTGGCGCGGTATCTGCGATGGCCGACGGGATCGCCACCGGGCAGGTTGCAGCAGAGCGGATCGACAGGCCGGTCCGTGCGCTGGCCGATGCGGTTGATGGTGCCCTGAATGGCAGGCCACAGCCTTTTTCGTGGCAGAAGCTGTTCGCTGCCGAAAAGGCTGGGCTTGCGCCGCCGACGCGCAGACTGATCCTCGCGCAGCCATTGCTCGATCACGCCGCGCTGATGCCCGGCGCGGCGGCGAGCGATGCCGTGAGGCAGGCGGCCGCCACACTTGGGCTGGATGCCGCGCACGGCGTGCGCGTGCAGCTTACCGGCGAGGTTCCGCTTGCTGACGAGGAGTTCGCCACGCTCCAGGAGAATATCGGGTTCGTCGGGTTCGTGATGCTCGCCGCGATGCTGATGACGCTATGGCTGGCGACCCGATCGGCACGGCTGGTCGCGGCGATCATGACGACGATCGTTCTTGGCCTCGTCGTCACCATGGCGATAGGGCTGCTTGCGGTGGGGCGGTTCAACCTGATCTCCGTGGCTTTCATCCCGCTGTTCGTGGGCCTGGGGGTGGATTTCGGCATCCAGATTTGCGTGCGCTACAATGCCGAGCGGGATGCGGGCGCCGTGCCTGAGACAGCGCTGCGCCAGTCCGCGATCGCCTTGGGCGCGCCGCTGACGCTCGCGGCGGGCTCGATCTTTCTGGGTTTCGGCGCGTTCCTGCCGACGGACTATATCGGGATCGCCGAGCTTGGCATCATCGCCGGCCTGGGCATGGTGGTGGCGCTGATACTGAGCGTTACGCTGCTGCCGGCGCTGGTGATTGCCTTCCGGCCCGGCAAGCCGCGCGGCGATATGGGCTTCGCCGCGCTGGCACCGGTCGATCGGTTGCTGGAGCGCAGGCGGCGGACAGTGCTGTGGGCGTTCGTGGTTGCGCTCGCCGCCAGCATCGCACTGCTCCCGTGGGTGACGTTCGATTTCAACCCACTTCATCTGCGCGACACACAAGCACCGGCGATGCGAGCGCTGGCCGACCTGACGCGAGACCCCGATCGGACACCCAATGTGATCGACGTGCTGGCGGCCGATACAGCCGACGCGGCGGCATTGTCAGCCAGGCTTGCCCGGCTACCGCAGGTTTCCCACGTCGTTTCGGTGGATAGCTTCGTGCCGAGCGATCAACCGGCCAAGCTGGCGCTGATCCAGGACGCCGCGCTGCTGCTCGACGTAACGGTCAATCCGCTCGATATCGCCAGCCCGCCGGGCGATGCCGATTCCATCACCGCGCTGTCCGAAGCGGCGGCGAAGTTGCGTACAGCCGCGAATGGGAAAGTCGGGCCGGAGATGTTGCGGCTGGCCGCAGCGTTCGATCGGCTCGCCCACAGCACGCCCGCCAGGCGCGGGGCGGTCAATGCATTGCTGACCCAGCCACTTGTCGTGATGCTCGATCAAATACGCCTCTCGCTACAGGCGACGGCCGTAACGCGCAGTGACCTGCCGGGCGCGATCGTCCGGGACTGGGTTTCCCCCGATGGCAGGCTGCGGCTTCAGGTGTTTCCGTCCGGCGACAGCAATGACAATCAGGTCATCCGTCGCTTTCGCACCGCCGTAGCGGGGATTACTCCGGCCATTTCCGGTCTGCCTGTCGCGACGCAGGCGGCGGCAAGCACGGTCGCGACGGCGTTCGTTCAGGCTGGCGTGATTGCATTCCTGCTGGTCAGCGCGCTGCTGCTGATCGTGCTGCGCAACGTGCGGGAAGTGGCGTTCACATTGGCGCCGGTTGTCTTGTCGATCTTTCTGACGCTCGGCACGTGCGTCCTCATCGGTCAGCCGATCAACTTCGCCAATATCATCGCCTTCCCGTTGTTGTTCGGGGTCGGCGTCGCTTTTCACATCTATTTCGTGATGGCGTGGCGCGCTGGCGCGATCAATCTGCTGCAATCGAGCCTGGCGCGCGCCGTGCTGTTCAGCGCCCTGGCGACGGGAACAGCGTTTGGCAGCCTGTGGCTATCGCATCATCCGGGCACCGCCAGCATGGGTGAGATACTGATGATCTCGTTGATCTGGACGCTGGTTTGCGCGCTGATCTTCGAACCGGCGCTGCTCGGGCCTGCCACAAACCGGATGGAGCAGCATCGGGCGTGATGGGTAAAACGGCCCGGATGTCGCCATCCGGGCCGAGACGATTACAGGGTCAGGCGGCCGCCCAGCGACAACACTATCGCGTGCGCCTTCTGCAATTCGCCGTTGACGAGCACCGGCGTCTGCGCCGGCGTACCGGCATAAGCGGCGGTTATCCGGTCGATCGAGGCGTTGGCGAAATCGACATAGTTCGCCGCGGCGTCCACCGAGAAGCGCCTGCTCACGTTGAAGCTTGCACCAGCGCCATAATTCCACCGATTGGAATCCGGCACGCGCGCGTCGCGCTCGCCATCCTGCGTCGGCGTGATCGCTCGTTGTACACCGGCGCGAACCGTAAGGCGTGGCGAGACGGCGTAATCGACACCGCCCGCAAGGCTCCAGCTATCACGATAGTTTTCCGGGATTGCCGCATTGATCGGCGCGCCAAGCTGGATCGTATCGAATTTGCTCCAGGTATAGCGTACCGCCTGGGCGTTCAGCGTCAGCTTGCTCGTTGCGCGGAACCGACCGCCGACGATGATCTGCGCCGGCGTGTAGAAGGTCGCGTGAACCCCGGACAGGGAAGCATTCGACGTCGCGAGCGGGCCAAGCAGCCCGGATATGACCAGATCACCTTTCAGATCGTGCTTGATCGCAGATTTGTACGCGACGCCGACTGTAGCGAAATCGTTGTGCATCTGCATGCCCGCGGTCCATCCGAGATCCCATCCGTTGCCGGAAAGGGTCTGCTCACCATCTGGAAGCGCGGCGGACAGATTGGGCAGTTTGTTGCTGAGGGACGCGTCGGTATATTCGACATTCACGCCGCCGCCGACACGCAGCCAGTCCGTCAGCGCAATCGCCAGCGAGGGCTGGATATCGACGGTGCGCAGCCGCGTACGATCCGCCGAATAGCGTGCCCAGCTGGCATCGCTATAATCGGTCGTGAAGCTGTATGGCGACGTTACCGCGAGGCCAAAGGCGATGCCGCGTCCCAGGGGGGCGACAAACGCTCCGGACGGCAGCACGCCATTGTTGATCGGATTACGCGAAACCGCGCTGCCGCCCACCGGCGCGGGCGTCTGCGCCGGCCGCACGATCACGGTGCCACGATCCACGACTTCGCCACGCGGCAGGATCGCCGACGCATTGAGCGTCACTTCCACACTGTCCGAATCGGCGATCGCGGCCGGATTCCACCACAAGGATGCGGCGCCCGTATCGGCTACCTCGCCGGAGAAGGCGCGGCCCGCGCCGCGCGCCGATTGCTCCTGAAGATAGAAAGCCTGCGCATGGGCCTGCCCAACGAATGCGAATGCGGAAACAAATGCGCCGGCGACGACCGAAGCCTTCATACTGGGGGACATGGTTACTCCTTTACTCTTACTCTAACTACATACGAAATCGGGATAATCAGTTCACACGCGTCCAGGTTTGCGTCTTGCACAGCGGCACGAAAACGCAGCCGCGGACCGAAAGTGAGTCACGGCCAAGCGGCGTGATCTTCGCGCCATACGTACGGCCGTCATCGGCGTTGTAGATCTTGCCGCCGCTCCACGCACCGCCAGACTGGGTAAAACCGTTCAGGATCATCAGTCCCTTGAGCGGGCGATCACGCAATTTGGCGTCGCTGTTATTGGCATCTTTCAGCGCGGGGTCGGTACGCAATTTGTCAGAACTTATGAGGCGGCCGCAGATGGATGCGCCGCATCGCTGGATTTCGACGATGCCGTTTCTGGTTTCGGTGCGCCACCGCCCGATTGCGGTGTCAGCGGATGCGCCATCTTTAGCCATCGCCGCCAGGGCCAGCAGGGTTATACCTATCAAAATTCGTTCCTCTCCCACGACAGTGTGAGTGTCGACTGACCTTTCGGTCTCTTGTCTCACCTATAGGGAAGGCCGCATAAGCAACAGCGTGTCGAGCGACAACAGGATTTCGCCAGGCCGTGATAGAAGGCGTCAAGGAGAGAGAGCGAATGGTGGGAACGCAGGCGATTGCCAGGGGAGCCAGGCTGAACACCGTGCCGCGCCCGATCACCGATCTGTTCGATGCCACCGTCGCCGCGCATCCCGATTGGCCTGCGATCGACTTCATGGGCAGCGTCACCACCTATGCGGAGCTTGCCGCGCAGGTGCGCCTTGCGGCGGGCGGATTGCAGGAACTAGGTGTCGGCCAGGGGACGCGGGTCGCCTTGTGCATGCCCAACATGCCGCATTATCCGATCCTGTTTCTCGCCACGCTCCGGCTCGGTGGTGTCGTCGTCAACGTGAATCCGCTGTATGTGGAGCGCGAACTGCGGCATCTGCTGGAGGATTCCGGGGCGGACGTCATCGCCACCTGCGATCTGACCGAGGTTCACGCCCGCGTTTCGACGGTCGCTGCCGAACTCGGCGTGCGTCACGTGATTACATGCCCGATCGCCGATGGACTTCCGGTGCTGAAGCGCATCGCCTATCGCCTGTTCAAGCAAGGAGACATCGCGCCGGCGCGGCATGATGCGCGGCATATCACCTATCGTGAGATGATCGCGAAGCGGCGAGAGCCGGCGCCGGTAGCCGTATCGCCCCAGTCCGTAGCGGTTCTTCAATATACGGGGGGCACCACGGGATTGCCCAAAGCGGCGATGCTGACCCACGCCAATCTTGTCGCCAATGCTGACGCGATGGTAGTTCACGTCGGTGGTGAAAGCCCGACCCAGGATCGCGTGCTGGGCGTGTTGCCGCTGTTTCACGTCTTCGCGTTGACAACCGTGCTCAGTTTTTCGATCCGCGTCGGCGCGCAGATGATCCTGATGCCGCGCTTCCGGCTGCAGGATGCGCTGAAGACGATCGCCCGGACACGGCCGACCTTCTTCCCTGCCGTGCCGACGATATTCGGCGCGATCGCCGGCGTGGCCGCGACGCGGACGATCGACCTTTCCGGTATTCGTGCGTGTATATCGGGAGGCGCGCCCTTGCCCGCGGAGGTTCATGACGCCTTCACCAGCACCACCGGGGCGCGTCTGGTAGAAGGATATGGTCTGTCGGAAGCGTCGCCGATCATAACCTGCAACCCGATCGATGCCGCGACGAAGCCGGGCTCCGCGGGTATTCCATTCCCCGGCACGACGATCGAAATTCACGATCTGGACGATCCGGCGGCAATCTGCCCTGAGGGCGAACGCGGCGAGATTTGCGCACGTGGGCCACAGGTGATGAAGGGGTATTGGGGCCGCGATGAAGAGACTCGCGCCGTTTTCGTCGATGGCGCGCTGCGCACCGGCGATGTCGGGTATCTTGATGCCGACGGCTATCTCTTCATCGTGGATCGCATCAAGGATGTCATCATCAGCAGCGGGTACAATGTCTATCCTCGCGTGATCGAGGACGCGCTGTATGAGCATCCTGCCGTAGCCGAAGCGGTGGTGATCGGCGTGCCCGATCGCTATCGCGGCCAATCGCCCAAAGGCTTCGTCACGCTCAAACCCGGAACAAGCGCTACGGCCGAGGATTTGCGCGCGTTCCTTGCCGACAAGGTAAGCAAAATAGAGCTTCCGCATGATATCGAGATCCGGGACAATCTGCCCAAAACGTTGATCGGCAAGCTCTCGAAGAAGGAGCTGGTCGCGGAAAGCAGGGAAGCGAACAAGCATGCCGGGGGAGAGCGAGCAAATGTCGGATCCGCATGACGATCTTCGCGGCATACAGGATGTAGCGACGAGCCTGGGCATCACGCCGCGCGCTATGCGCCTTTATGAGGATCGCGGACTGATCGAGCCGTGTCGCGTGGGCAATGCGCGCATCTACACCCGACGTGAGACGGCGCGAATGAAGCTGATTCTGCGCGGCAAACGGCTGGGTTTCACATTGCGCGATATCAAGGAATTCCTCGATCTGTACGATGCCGACCCGCAGCATATCGAACAGATGGCGACGCTCGCGGAACGCTGCCGTGCGCGAATCGACGCGCTCCTGGCGCAGCGGGATGCGCTGACAATGACACTGCTAGAATTGGAGACGATCGAAAAGCAGGCGCTCGCGGCGATTGCCGAGCGGCAGTCGGGGCAGAGCGCGGTCGGCTGATCACGCTGGTGCCGGCCACCACAAGCGGGCGCTAGAGATAGCGTTAACCAGGACGGTTTAGACTCCGATGCGGCGTTTATCGGAGCACGAGCCTTGGCAACACAATATTCGTCGTCTTTCGAGGCGGTTCCATCAGCTGCGCTGTCCGATCCTGCGCATGCGATACTGGGGCCTCGCCGCGATGCGTTCTTCTTCTGGGGTGCGCCATTGGTGGCGTTCCTCCTGATCCAGGCGTGGTTGCGCGGTTCGGACCGATTGGCGCCTCAGGCTGCGACCGGCCCCATGGTGATCGGCCTGTTCGGCGTCATTTCAGTGCTTACCTGGGCGCATCTGATCGCGGTGGTGCCGCGCGCCTATCTGAACCGCGAGGTATTCGATGCCTATCGCACACGGCTGACGCTGGTTCCGCTCGTATTGATCACATCGCTTCTGCTGTCGCCCACCGCGCTCGTCATTGCGGCGGTTATCGCTGTTTTCTGGGACGTCCATCATTCGGCGATGCAAAACTTCGGTTTCGCGCGAATCTATGACCTGAAAGCCGGAAACTCGCCGCAGCAGCTCCGCGCGACCGATCTCAGGCTCAACTGGGCACTCTACGTCGGCCCAATCGCGGCCGGGGCGGCGCTGGCTACCCATCTGAGCCACTTCCAGCGCCTTGACGGGACGATGCTTCACGCGCTGACCGCCTTGCCCGGCGTGCTGGCAGCCGAAAACCACGGCATCCGGCTCGCCGCCATATCGCTTTACACGATCGTGCTCGGCTGGACTGCCGTCGACTATTACCGCGCCTCGCAACGTGGATACCGTCCACCCGCGCATAAACTGGCGACGATGATAGTCACCGGCGCGGTTTCGATACTTGCATGGGGCTTCTCTCCGCCGCTGGTGGCGCTGGCGACGGTGAATCTCTATCATGCCATCCAGTATTTCGCGCTCGTGTGGGCGAAGGAGGGCGGCCGAATGACCGACAAGCTCGGGCGCGGCAGCCGCAAGCGGGCGGCGCTGCTATTCTTCGCTGGCAGCGGTATATTCGGACTTGGCTACGCTGCGGCGGCCTCGGGACATTTGAAGTGGTACGTCGCGCCCTTCATCGCCTGCTCGCTGCTTCACTTCTGGTACGACGGCTTCGTCTGGTCGGTGCGCAAGCGCCAGGTGTGACGCGCGCTGGCTGGGGCGGCAGGATTCGAACCTGCGAATGGCGGCATCAAAAGCCGCTGCCTTACCGCTTGGCGACGCCCCAGCATCGTTGCGGACGCGCCCATTAGCGCGGGTTGATCCCGACCGCAATCGCATTGCCGGGCGCGACCGTCATTGGCTGCGCCCGGCAATGCGATCTACTTGCCCTTCGCGGCGCTCGCCTTGTTCCGATAGCGATCGAACCATGCAACAATCGCCGAGGCCTTCGCCGCGCTTTGCGACGGCCGCCCGGCGAGCCCGCCGTGGCTGGCGCCCGGCACCTTCACCAGCGCCGTTGGCACGCCCTGTATCTGCAGCGCGGCATAATATTGCTCGCTCTCGCTCACGGGCGTTCGATAATCCTCAGCGCCGACCACGACGAGGGTGGGTGTCTTTACGTTGCCGACAAGGCTGAGCGGCGAGCGTTTCCAATATGCCATGGGATCCTCCCACGGCAGCTTGCTGAACCAGTAACGCGATGTGAACAGCGTGGCGTCCATCGTCAGCGCCTCGCTCGTCCAGTTGATGACGGGCTTCTGCGTGGCGGCCACCTTGAACCGATCAGTCTTGCCGACGATCCACGCGGTCAGCACGCCTCCGCCCGATCCGCCCGTGACGAACAGATTGTCAGGGTCAGCAGTGCCAGCCGCGATCGCTGCATCGACGGAAGCCATCAGATCGTCGTAATCCTGGCTCGGATAATTCTTGTCGATGAGGTTCGCGAATTCCGCGCCATAGGAAGTGGAGCCGCGCGGGTTGGTCCACAGCACGGCGTAGCCGGCAGCGGCATAAAGCTGCACGTCACTCGAGAAGCTTGGCCCATAAGCGCTGTTCGGGCCGCCGTGGATCTCCAGGATCAGCGGCGCTCGTTGCCCAGCCTGCAGACCTGGTGGGGTCGCAATCCAGGCGTCTATGGCGCGGCCGTCGGGCGCGGTCACGGCGATCTTGCGCACCGGCGCCATCGCCTTTGCTTCCAGCAGGTTGGCATTGAGATTGGTCAGTCGCCGTGCTTTTCCGCCGGACCATACCCACACATCCGCCGGCGCGTTCGCCTCGCCGCCGGTAAAGGCGACGAGGCCGCCGCGCGAAACCGAAAAGTCGCCGCCGGTATAAGGCCGGTCGATCCCGCCGCCGGCGATATTGTCGGCGATGGGCGAGAGGCGCCCGTCGAGCGCGACGCGGGCGATCTTGCGGTGGCCGTGGTCATCGTAGCTGACATAGATCGTCTTGTCGTCCGCTGCCCATACGGCGTCCTCGATCGCGCGATCGAGCGTCCCGGTGATCGAGCGCGGGGCGCCTGCCAGGCGATCGCCGACATAGAGTTGCGTATTTTCATAGCTGCGACGATGATCGTCAAAGCCGAGCCATGCGATGCGCGAGCCATCGTGAGAGAAGATCGGTGCGTTGTCCGGCCCGTCCCGGCTGGTCAGGGTGCGAAGTTCGCCGCTTGCAGTATCGACCGCGATCACCTCGCTGTTCATCACCTGCCGCTCCGCATCCGGGGAACGGATCGCGGAGAACAGGATAGTGCGGCCATCAGGGCTCCAGGAGAGCGGGCCGTTATCATCAAACTTGCCAAATGTGAGTTGTCGGGCACCACCGCCATCGGCTGAAACGACGAAGACATGATCGTGGCCGGGTTTGATATAGCCGCCGCCGTCCGCGCGATATGTGATGCGATCGATCACTTCCAGCGGCTCGGCCCATTTCGCACCCTCCGGCTTCGCGGGTGACTTTCCCAAGGTGGTCGGCTCGCCCGCGACAGTCGCGATATAGGCGAGGCGGCGACCGTCGGGCGACCAGGCGAGCGCGTTCGGATCGTCCGGCAGCGTGGTCACCCGCGTCGCGGCGCCATTGCCTACCCATCGCACGAACAATTGCGGGTTCGCGCCATCCGCTGCGACATAGGCGATACGCGTGCCGTCAGGCGACCAGCGTGGGCTGGAGCCGCTCGCGGCGAACGGCGTCTGCCGGCCGCTGGCCACGTCGATCAGCCACAGGGATGACTGCATGCGATCGGTCATGATGTCGGCCGAGCGACGTACATAGACGATCGCGCGGCCATCCGGGCTGATCTGGGGATCGGCGGCGATCGACAGCTGGAACAGATCACTACCGGTAAAGCTGCGCGTGGTGGCGTCACCTGGGCTCGCGTTTGGCAGTGTTTCCGCTGATGCAGGCAGGGCTGCGGTGGCCAGCAGCAGGACAGCCATTAAGCGCATCGTGATTCTCCCCCATGCTTTTGATGGGAAAGGGATGCTGCGCCCCGCGCGCGCTGGCAAGCGCCCATATCAGCAGGGCGGATCGATATCAGCAATGTGGCGGATTCCGCACGGTGGCTCCCTGAGTAGGATTCGAACCTACGGCCGCTCGATTAACAGTCGAGAGCTCTACCGCTGAGCTATCAGGGAATGCCGTGCGGGAGGCGCGTCTATAGCCGCCCAAATTTTTGATGCAACCCCGTTTCGCGATCAACCTTATGCAATGAACTGCTCCATTGTAATCCGGTCGTCCAGCGCGTGTTCGGGATCGAAAAGCAGGGTGAGCTCACGCGCCCGATCCATCGCTATGTCGACTTGCGCGACATCGCGAATTTCGCGCTGGTCGGCCACGGCCGAGACGGGGCGCTTGCCGGGATCCAGGATACGCAGCGACACGCGCGCGCGATCGGGCAGGATCGCCCCGCGCCAGCGGCGGGGGCGAAAGGCGCTGATCGGGGTCAACGCCAGCATGTTCGAACCCAGCGGCAGTATCGGCCCGTGCGCGGAGAGGTTGTAGGCGGTGGAGCCGGCCGGCGTTGCGACGAGAATACCGTCGCAGGCCAGTTCCTCCAGCACGATGCGATCGTTAACCGTCACTTCGATCTTCGCCGTCTGGCGCGTTTCGCGCAGTAACGACACCTCGTTGATCGCGGGCAGCGTATGGATGCGGCCGTCGATCGTTGTTGCGGTCATCAGCAGCGGCGTAACCTTGAAGGCGCGCGCGCGGATCAGCCGCTCGTCAAGGCCATGTTGTCGCCACTCGTTCATCATGAAACCGACCGTGCCGAGATTCATTCCAAAAACCGGGGGAGGGGGGCGTCGCGCCTCCAGCAGACCATGTAGTGTCTGGAGCAGGAAACCGTCGCCCCCTAGCGCGAGCACCAGATCAGCCTCGTCGACCGGGCACCAATCCCATGCGTCGAAAAGTTCTGCGCGCGCAGCCTGCGCCTGGGCGGTGGGCGACGCGACAAGCGCGCGCCGGGGATAATCGGTCATCCGCCAGTGACGCTCATGTGGCGGGATACCGCCGGCGCCGTGCCATGTGCGATCTGGAAGTCGTGGCGGGACGGCTTGGAGATCAGCGCGTCGTCGATTGCGGTATCGAGCGCGGCAACCCCGCCGTCACGAAAGGCGCGCTTTAGATCGACGCGATCTTCGTGGCCCAAGCAGGAATATAGCTTCCCGTCGGTCGTCAGGCGCACACGATTGCAGCCGTCGCAAAAATTAGCCGTAAGCGGAGAAATCAGGCCCAGCCTGGAACGGCTGCTGCCGACGCGCCAGTATCTTGCGGGCCCGCCTGATCCCGCATGATCGCGCACCAGCTCGTGGCTGGCGGAAAGCCGCTCGAACACGGCGGTGAGGGGGAGGAAACGGTCAGTACGATCCTCGTCGATCGCGCCAAGCGGCATCGTTTCGATCAGGGTCAGATCCAGACCCTGTGCAACGCACCAATCGAGCATCGGGCCGATCTCATCCTCGTTGAGCCCCTTGAGTGCGACCATGTTGATCTTCACCCGAAGCCCCGCCGTGCGCGCCGCATCGATGCCGCGCATCACCTGCGCCACGTCGCCATGCCGCGTGATGAAGCGGAACCGCTCCGGATCCCGGCTGTCGAGGCTGATATTGATGCGGCGCATGCCGGCGTCGAACAACGCGTCGGCATGCTCGGCCAGGCGGGTGCCATTGCTCGTCATCACCAGTTCGTCGAGGCTTGTCCCGACATGCCGGCCCAGCCGACGCACCAAATCGACGACATCACGCCTCACCAGCGGTTCGCCACCCGACAGGCGGACTTTGCGCACGCCGCGAGCGATAAACCGCTCGGTAATCACCGCGATTTCTTCCAGTGTCATCACCTGGTCGCGCGGCAGGAAGGTCATCCGCTCCGACATGCAATAGCGGCAACGAAGATCGCAACGATCGGTGACCGAAATCCGCAGATAGCTGATCGAGCGGCCAAAACCGTCCATGAGCGTGCGGGACGCGCCAGATTCTGAAGACGTCATCGTACGCAAGAGCTAGGGGCTAAGGTCCATCGCGGCAAGCCTGCGGCAATTATTGTGTTGGTTCGATCGCGAATTGATTGGCGCGGACGCCCCGGGCGGCTAACAAAACTTTAATGATCGGGTCGCAACCATTTTCGAAGCCGACAACCACGGTTGCCATCGCCCCCGATGCCGCCCGCGATGCACTGGAGCCAATGATCGCGCCTGCCGGGTGGATTACCTCTGACGTGGCGCCGCTCGTGCGGCTTGTCGATGCGCGGAACGGGCTGGCGGCGCTGGCGGCGCTGGCGCCTGTGGCGTTTGAGCAGCAGGCCGCGCTGCTCGCGATCGTCGATAGCGAACGATCGATCGCGGCGGCGTATGATGCTGGAGCGACCCACGCCGTCGTCGGTGATCAGCCAACTGCCTTGCTCGCGATGCTGCGCTTTGCTGCACGGCATGCGAGACGGGTACGTCGGCAGGCTTTCATGCGTCGGGGCGGTGAGACCACACCAGGCGAAATCGCGCGCTTCCTTGCCACGCATGGCGAAGGTGGCGACCCCCTCGCGATGCTGGCGATAAGCCTGACGCGGTTCGACATCGTCAATGCCGCGTTCGGCCGTTCCATCGGAGATTCATTACTCGCGGCGGCATTTGCGCGGATCGTGGACGCCGTGCAGTTCGTCGCGGCTGGCAACCGCCAGATCGCGCGCGGCGACGGTGCCGCGTTTGAGATAGCGCTTGCGACCGAGGAGGAAACCGTCACGAAGGTGGTCAGCGCGATCGAGACGTCGCTCGCGCGGCCTTTCGATACGGGCGATGCGATGGTCAACCTGGGCGCCCGGATCGGCGTGGCGCGCGGTGTTGCCGCGGCGGAGTTGCAGGCGCGCGCGCGTGATGCGCTGGACGCCGCCCGCGCCAGTGACAGTGCGACCGTGCACCAATCGACGCGAAGTTATGCGGCGCCGCTCGTGCGCCTGGCGGCCGATCTGCATCGCGCCATCGACCGGGACGAGATTGCGATCCTGTTCCAGCCGCAGGTGATGCTCGCGTCCGGCGATATCACCGGCGTCGAGGCGCTGGCTCGGTGGGATCACCCCACGCTTGGCACCCTCGGCGCGGAAACGCTGTTCGCCGCCGCCGATCGCGCCGATCTGGGCGCAGCGTTGTCCGAACACATATTGGTGCGCTCGCTTTATGCCGCCTCGCGCTGGCCGGACGTGCTCAAGCGGTTGCGGCTCGCGGTGAACGTGACGGCGGCGGACGTGGCGCGGCCGGATTTCGTTCAGCGCTTCATCGGTCATGTCGAGGAGAGCGGGATCGCGCGCGCGCGAATGACCGCCGAGATCACGGAAACGGGCCTGATCGGCGATCTGGAGGTGGCCGCCGTGGCGCTCGGGGCGCTGCGCGAACAGGGATTGCGCGTCGCGATCGACGATTTCGGCACGGGTTATTCGAGCCTCGCCTATCTCAAGGCGCTCCCGCTCGATTACCTGAAGATCGACCGCAGCCTCACGCGCGATATCGCCGGATCGGCACGTGACCGGATCATCGTGCGCGGGGTGATCGCGATGGCGCATGCGCTGGGGCTCGCAACGATCGCCGAGGGCGTGGAAACGGCCACCGAGCGCGACATGCTCGCCGGCGAGGGCTGTGATCTCTATCAGGGCTATCTGTGCGCCGGGCCGCTCGATTCCGACGGGCTGGCGGCGCTGGTGGCAGGCTGGTCGCTCAACCCGCGGCCTTCGCCAACCCCTTCGACAATTGCAGCGCACCGTTAAGCCGCGCATCCGCATCCGGCCATGACCGTGTAAGTGCGAATTTCGAATCCGGCCTGAGCTTCGCGATGGCGCCGAGCCGCTGAACATAGGCGAGCAACCCTTCGACGTTCGGCGGCCGATCATCGTGGAAAGTCACGAGCGCGCCCTTCGGCCCGATATCCATTTTCGCCACGCACGCCTTCTTGGCGTTCATCTTGATCTCGATCACGCGGATCAGGTTCTCGGTAGCTTCAGGAAGCTTGCCGAACCGGTCGATCATCTCAGCGGCGAAGGATTCCAGCGCCTGCTTGTCATCCAGCTCGTTGAGCCGACGGTAAAGCCCCATGCGCAGATCGAGGTCCGGCACATATTCCTCGGGGATAAGGATCGGCGCGTCGACTGTGATCTGAGGAGAGAAATCGCGCCGCCGCTGGGCAAGGCCGCCCGCCTTGGCCTCCAGGATCGCCTCCTCCAGCATCGACTGGTACAGTTCGTAGCCGACTTCCCTGATGTGGCCGGACTGTTCGTCGCCAAGCAGGTTGCCCGCGCCGCGGATGTCGAGATCGTGGCTGGCGAGCTGGAAGCCGGCCCCCAGGGAATCGAGATCGGAAAGCACCTTCAGCCGCTTTTCGGCGGTATCGGTCATCTGCCGCTCCGGCGGCGTGACGAGATAGGCATAGGCACGCGTCTTCGAGCGGCCGACACGCCCGCGAAGCTGATATAGCTGCGCGAGGCCGAACCGATCGGCGCGGTTGACGATCATCGTGTTGGCGGACGGGATATCGATCCCGCTCTCGATGATCGAGGTGGAGACAAGCACCTCGAACTTCTTGTCGTAGAAGGCGCTCATCCGCTCTTCCACCTCGCTGGGGGCCATCTGGCCGTGTGCGATGACGTAACGGATTTCCGGCACCTCGCTGCGCAGATATTCCTCGATATCCGGCAGATCGGCAATGCGCGGGGTGACAAGGAAGCTTTGCCCACCGCGATAATGCTCGCGCAGGAGCGCCTCTCGCAGCACAACCGGATCCCATGGCATCACATAGGTGCGCACCGCGAGCCGATCGACGGGCGGGGTCTGGATCACCGAAAGTTCGCGCAGGCCCGACATTGCCATCTGTAAGGTGCGCGGGATCGGCGTGGCGGTGAGGGTGAGGACGTGGACGTCCGCCTTCAGCGCCTTCAGCCGTTCCTTGTGGGTGACGCCGAAGCGCTGCTCTTCGTCAACGATGACAAGGCCGAGCCGCTTGAATTCCACGCTCTTCGCCAGGATTGCGTGTGTGCCCACCACGATATCGATATCGCCCGAGGCGATGCGCTCGCGCGTGGCCTTCGCCTCGCCGGCCGTGACGAGGCGGGAGAGGCGACCGATGTTCAGCGGAAAACCTTCAAAGCGAGCGACGAAATTCTGGAAATGCTGCCGCGCGAGCAGGGTGGTGGGGCAGACCACCGCCACCTGCATCCCGGCCATCGCCGCGACGAACGCAGCGCGCAACGCCACCTCCGTCTTGCCGAAGCCGACATCGCCGACGACCAGCCGGTCCATCGGCTTGCCGGCGGAAAGATCGCCGAGCACATCCTCGATCGCGCGATCCTGATCGTCGGTTTCCTCATACGGGAAGCGATCGACGAAGGTGGGATAGCCATTGGAGTCCGGCTCAGCGACCTCGCCCGAGCGCAACGCACGCTCGGCGGCAACCGCGATCAGCTCTCCCGCGATCTCGCGGATGCGCTCCTTCATCTTGGATTTGCGGCGCTGCCACGCTTCGCCGCCTAGCCTGTCGAGCGCCGCGCCCTCTTCACTGGAGCCATAGCGCGATAGCACCTCTAGATTCTCGACCGGCACGTAGAGCTTGTCGCCGCGCGCGTAAGTGAGCGCGACGCAATCATGCGGGGCCTTGCCGACCGGGATCGATGTCAGCCCCTCATACCGCCCGATGCCGTGATCGACGTGCACCACCAGATCGCCGGGCGTGAGCGTCGCCAGTTCGGCAAGAAATGCATCGGCGGACTTGCGGCGCCTGTGCCGTCGGATCAGCCGGTCTCCCAGCATGTCCTGCTCGGTCAGTACCGCGACGCCCGGCGCGGTGAAGCCGTGATCGAGCGGCAGGACGATCAGCGCGACCTGCGTCTCGCCGATGCCCAGCGCCTGCTGCCATGTATCGACCGGCTTTGCGCCGCTCAGGCCGTGATCCTTCAGCAGGCTGGCCAGCCGCTCGCGTGCGCCACCGGAGTAGCTTGCCAGCACCGGCGTGCGGCCTTCCCTGCGCAACTTGGCGAGGTGCGCGACTACCGCCTCATAGACGTTGACGCCGGACGCGCGCTCCGCACCGAAATCGCGCGCACCATCGACGCCGAAGTCGACCACCCCAGCTGATTCTGGCTCGTGGAAAGGGGTGGCGGTATGGACGGTGGCAGCCTGGAGCGCCGCGCGCCATTCGGCGTCGTCCAGGTACAGCGTCCGAGCTGGCAGCGCGCGATAGCTGCCGGGCTGGGCCGCCTCGGCGCGCTTGCGATTCTCGTAATAGTCGGCGATCGCCTCCAGCCGTCCCTCGGCGGCGGCGATTACGCCGTTGTCGCGCACCACGAGCGCATCGTCGCCGATGTGATCGAAGAAAGTTGCGAGCTTTTCCTCGAACAGCGGCAGCCAATGTTCCATCCCTGCCAGCCGCCGTCCCTCGCTCACGGCCTGGTACAGCGGATCACCGGTGGCGGTGGCGCCGAAGGTTTCGCGATAGCGGCTGCGGAAGCGCCTTACGCTATCCTCGTCGAGCAGCGCCTCCGAGGCTGGAAGCAGCGTGAAGCCGTCGACCCGCCCGGTGGTGCGCTGGTCGTCGGGATCGAAGGTGCGGACGCTCTCGATCTCGTCCCCGAAAAAATCGAGCCGCAGCGCCTGCGATTCGCCGCTTGGGAAGAGATCGACGATGCCGCCGCGAATCGCATATTCGCCGGCGTCATGCACCGTGTCGGTGCGGACATATCCATTGGCTTGAAGCAGTGCGGCGAGCCGATCCAGGCCGATCCGCTCGCCCGGCTTCAGGTTTGCGACAAGCTGGCGGATGCGGAACGGGGTAAGCGTGCGCTGCGTGGCGGCGTTCGCCGTAGTAAGCACGAGCTGCGGGCCGCGTCGCTTCTGCTGCAGGCGATGCACCGCCCCGATCCGTTCCGCCATCACGCGCAGCGTGGGGGAGGCGCGATCATAAGGCAGGCAGTCCCACGCCGGAAAGTCGATGATCTCCAGTTCCGGCGCGAAGAAATGGGCGGTCGCCGCGATCGCCCGCATCGCCGCCTCGTCAGGCGCGATGAACACCGCGCGCCGGGTGGCCGCGCGCGCCAGGTCCGCCAGCAACGAGGGCAGGAAGCCCGCCGGCACGCCCGCCAGGGTGATTGGCTTTGTGGCGGCAAGTATCTGGTTGAGTTCGGGCATGTTCTTCTTTTTCAGGTCGTCACCACGGCGGAAACCGGGGCCTTGCGCGTATGACATGCGAGCGTGCTGGCATGTCGCCTGCCTATTTCGGCACCTGCACATAATTCAGGCCGCGCATCGCCTGCATCATCGCGCCGTCCCATTCGGGCGGGCATGGGATGGAGCCGATCGCCCAACCCATTATATCGACGTCCTGCTCCTCGAGCAGCGCCTCGAACCAGTCAAGCTCCTCAGCGCTCCAATCGAGGTGGTGCGCGTCGAAGAAGCCGCCGATCATCAGGTCGGCCTCGCGCACGCCGCGATGCCAGGCGCGGAACTTCAGGCGTTTCAGGCGTATTGCGTGGTCCATCGGTCCTCAACGTCAATTGCCCGGCGGGCGCTGGCGGCGCGCGTCGGGTGCGGGTAATGCGCCATGTAGTCATGAGACCCGATATCCTCAATCCGCTGTTCGCCGAGATCACCGCGCTGAAGGGCGTCGGGCCGGCGCTGGCGAAACCGCTCGACCGGCTGGGAATCGCGCGCGTGATCGATCTGCTGTTCCACCTGCCGAGCGGCTGGATCGATCGCTGGCCGCGCGAGACGCTGGCGGCGAGCGATGCGGGGCGGATAATCGCGATCACGCTTACCCCGAAGGATATACGAAGCAGTGGCGGCGCGCGTGCGCCGACGCGGGTGAGTGCGGTGGATGTTGCGGGGAACCACGTCAGCCTCGTCTATTTCGGCGGATCGTCGGGTTGGGTGCGCAAGCTCTATCCGATTGGCGACGCGGTGCGCATCTCTGGTAAGCTCGAAAGCTATGGTCAGGAACTACAGATCGTTCATCCTGACATCGAGGGGGACGACGGGTTTCGCGAGCGTGAACCGATCTATCCGCTGTCCGAGGGGATAACCTCGCGCCGGCTCGGCGGGCTGATCCAGCAGGCGCTCGAGCGCGCGCCCGATCTCCCGGAATGGATCGAGCCGAGCCTCAAGGCAAAGCGCAACTGGGTGGGCTGGCGCGAGGCGATAACACGAATTCATGCCGATCCCTCGGATGCGGTGGCCCGCGCGCGACTGGCCTATGACGAGGTGTTCGCCAATCAGCTCGCGCTCACGTTGGTGCGTGCGGACACGCGACGGCGGCGCGGACGGGCGCTGCGTGGCGACGGGCGGCTGCGCGACATGCTGAAGCTGCCCTATGCGTTGACCGGCGCACAATCCAGGACCGGGCGGGAGATTGAGGGCGATCTGGCGCAGGAGGCGCCGATGTTGCGGCTGCTGCAAGGCGACGTCGGCTCTGGTAAAACGCTGGTGGCGACGATGGCGCTGCTGATCGCGGTTGAGGCAGGCGCGCAGGGAGCGATGCTCGCGCCGACGGAGATACTGGCGCGCCAGCATTACGAAACGCTGCGGCGCACGCTTTATGGTATGCCGGTGGAGGTGGCGGTGCTCACCGGCCGTGACAAAGGCCGTGTGCGGGAAGCAACGCTGATGGGGCTGGCGGACGGCTCGATCGATATTCTCGTCGGCACCCATGCGATCTTTCAGGAGGCGGTCGGTTATCGCGATCTCGGTCTGGTGGTTGTGGACGAGCAGCATCGCTTCGGCGTGGCGGAACGGATGGCGCTAACGGCGAAGGGGCGGACGACGCCGCACGTGCTGGCGATGACCGCTACCCCGATCCCGCGCACGCTGACGCTCGCGCAATATGGCGAGATGGATCAGAGTCATCTCGACGAAATGCCGCCCGGCCGCGAGCCGATCGAGACGCGCGTCATCAGCGAGGAGCGGCTCGGCGAGGTGGTCGAGGCGCTCGGCCGGCATCTCGCTGAGGGTAAGCAGGCTTATTGGGTCTGCCCGCTGGTAGAGGAAAGCGAGAAGAGCGATCTTGCTGCGGCAGAAGCTCGCGCGGCTGCACTGGCGGGGCGCTTCGGCGACCGCGTGGGATTGATCCACGGACGGATGAAGGGGCCGGAGAAAGACGCGGTAATGGCAGCCTTCGCCGCCGGTCGGCACGGCGTACTGGTGGCGACGACGGTGATCGAGGTGGGCGTGGACGTGCCCAACGCCACGCTGATCGTGATCGAGCATGCCGACCGCTTCGGGCTGGCGCAGCTTCACCAGCTTCGCGGACGTGTCGGGCGTGGTGGGGGGCATTCGGTATGCCTGCTGCTGCGAGGTCGTGCACTGTCCGAAACCTCGCGTGCACGGCTGGCGCTTATGCGCGACACCAATGACGGCTTCCGTATCGCGGAGGAGGATCTGCGGCTGCGCGGGGGGGGCGAACTGCTCGGCACACGCCAATCCGGCGAGGCCGTGTTCCGCATCGCGACCGCCGAGCAGCTCGGTGAGTTGCTGCCGCCCGCGACCGACGATGCCAGGCTGCTGATCGATCGCGACGGTGGCCTTTCGGGTGAGCGCGGGCAGGCGGCCCGAACCGCGCTCTATCTGTTTGAGCGGGAGGCAGGCGTGGCACTGTTACGGTCCGGCTGACCGATCAGATCTCGCGGAAGCTTTCCACCTCGCGCGCCGGGCCATGCCCGCTGGGCGCGTGGGGCGGTTCGATCGAGACAGGCTCGGCGCGGTCGAATCCACCCTCCCATTTCGCGATTACCGCGCTGGCGACGGCGTTGCCCACCACGTTCGTGGCGCTGCGACCCATGTCCAGAAAGTGATCCACCGCAAGGATCAACAGCAGGCCCGCCTCGGGGATATTGAACATCGGCATCGTCGCCGCGATCACCACGAGGCTGGCGCGCGGGACACCGGCGATGCCCTTCGATGTCACCATCAGCACCAGCAGCATCGTGATCTGGGTCGCCAGTGGCAGATGAATGCCATAGGCCTGTGCCACGAACAAAGTCGCGAACCCCATGTAGATCATCGAGCCGTCGAGGTTGAACGAATAGCCCAGCGGGAGCACGAAACTGGCGACGCGCGGCGGCACGCCGAAGCGATCCAGTGCCTCCAGCATGCGCGGATAAGCAGCTTCCGACGAGGCGGTGGAGAAGGCCACCAGCAAAGGCTCGCGCACATAGCGGACCAGCTCGATAATGCGGCGCCCGATAAACAGCGCGCCGATCGCCAGGAGCACCAGCCACAGGATGAACATCGACAGATAGAAGGTGCCCATGAAATAGGCGAGTTGGCCGATCACCTTTGGCCCGCGCTCCGTGAGCGTGCCGGCGACCGCCGCGAATACCGCGAACGGGGCGAAGCGCATCACATAATCGGTGATCTGCAACATCACATGGACGAGCGCGTCAATCGCTCGCACCAGCGGAGCGGCTTTCTCTCCAACGGCGGTGATCGCCACGCCGACGAAGATGGAGAAGATCACGATCTGCAGGATTTCGTTCTTCGCCATCGCATCCACCATCGAGCTGGGGAAGATGTGGGCGATGAAGTCCTTGAGGTTGAAAGCGGCGGTCTCCACCCCGCTGGCGGCGCTCGCTGCGGGGAGCGCAAGATGAACGCCAACACCGGGCTGGAACAGGTTGACGAGCGCCAGCCCCAGCCCCAGCGACAATAGGCTGGCCGATATGAACCAGGCCAGGCTCCGCGCGCCGATCCGGCCGAGTGCCTTGGTGTCCCCCATCTGCGCGATGCCGGAAACAAGCGTGGCAAAAACGAGCGGCGCGATTATCATCTTGATCAGGCGCAGAAACACCGTGGTGACGATCGAGAAATAACCGGCCAGCGATTCCAGCCGCGCCTGCGATGCGCTGCTTCCGTCCGCCAGCGACATGTTCAGCGCCAGTCCGCAGACGAGTCCAAGGACCAGCGCGATCATGATATAGGTGGTGAGCCGCTTGCTCATGAAAACTCCCGGAGAAACCGGTGCGAACGCAAAGGGGATTGCGGTCGCGCGGTCAAGCACCGTATCGGTTCGCACCATGCTGATCGATCGCTATCTGCCGACGCGCCGGAACCTGCTCGGTGCCGCCGCGCTGTTGCCGCTCGCTAATCTCGCCGGCGTGGTCCGCGCCGCGGAGCCGGATCTGGCAGAGTTGAAGAACATCACCCTCGCTTTGAAGCCGATCGACATCACCGAGCGGGCCGCCCGGCTCCGTCGCGCCCAGGCGCTGATGCGGGAGCATGGCATCGGTGCGATCGTGATCGAGCCGGGATCGAGCATGATATACTTCACCGGCGTCGTCTGGTGGCGCAGCGAGCGTCTGACTGCCGCGATCATCCCGGTTGAGGGCGAGCCGTGCATCGTGACGCCCTTCTTCGAGGAGCCTTCCGTACGCGAAACGCTCGCGGTCCCGGCGGAGGTGCGCGTGTGGCAGGAGGATCAGAACCCGCTGGCGGTGGCCGCCGGCTTCCTGCGCGATCGCAAGCTCGCCGGGCGAGCGATCGGCATCGAGGAGACTACGCGCTTCTTCGCCTCCGATGGGTTGGCGAGAGTGCTGCCCGAAGCAAAGCTGGTTTCCGCAAATCCGATCGTGCGCGGATGCCGCATGATAAAGACACCAGCGGAACTGGCCTTGATGCAGGCCGCTACCGACGTCACCATTGCAGCCTATCGCTGGGTTCATCCGCGCATCGAGAACGGCATGACGGGCGAGCAGGTCGGCGCGCTGATGACCGCGGCGACACGGCGCCTTGGCGGCAATACGGAATTCTCGATGGCGCTGATCGGCGAGGCGTCGGCCTATCCGCATGGCAGCCGCGAAGTTCATCGTGTTTCCGCTGGGCAGATGATCCTGATGGATTGCGGGTGTACGGTGCAAGGCTATCAGTCCGACGTGTCGCGTACCTGGGTTCACGGCGGCGCGAGTGCCGCG
Organism: Sphingomonas sp. TX0543; assembly: GCF_048565505.1. Taxonomy (NCBI): domain Bacteria; kingdom Pseudomonadati; phylum Pseudomonadota; class Alphaproteobacteria; order Sphingomonadales; family Sphingomonadaceae; genus Sphingomonas; species Sphingomonas sp. TX0543. Next base: position 2,351,808 of record NZ_JBLZUS010000002.1, on the reverse strand, counting down.
CAGCGCAGATTGTGGGGGCAGGTTGCCGAGGGGCAACACATCGCGCTCGCCGCGGCGAAGATCGGCGCGGCGGCGGGGTCGGTCGATGACGCGGTGCGCGCGGCCTACACGAAGTGGGGATATGGGCCCGGCTACAAGCTGCCCGGCCTCTCTCATCGAACCGGCCACGGCATCGGCCTGGATGGCCACGAACCGGTGAACCTGGTCCACGGCGAAATGACGCCGCTCGCCGCCGGCATGTGTTTCTCGAACGAGCCGGGCATATACATTCCCGGGCAATATGGCGTGCGGCTGGAGGATTGCTTCCACATGACACCGGATGGCCCGCGCTGGTTCAGCACGCCGCCGCGCTCGATCGACGCACCGGTATAGACACGGCACTGTCGTTCCGATTATGTTCCGGTGATGGTTGAAGCTGCTGCTGTTGCTCTGGCGGGCATTGTTTTAGGGCTCGCACTGGGCTGGATGATCGGCCGGCGCGATGTCGCGGGCCTTCGAGCCGAGCGGGATCAGCGCGCCGAGGAGTTCAAGCAGGCGATCGTCGATCTGGCGGGCGCGTCCGAGCGCGCAAAGGCGGCGGATGCACTGCGCACCGAACTCGATGCGATCCGAACCGAGCGCGACCATGCCCGCACCGAGCTGGCCCGCCGCGAAACCGAGGCGGCGGCGTTCGAGGCGCGGATCACCGAATTCAAGGCGGCCAAGGACGATATGGCGGGGCGCTTCCGCGAGGTTGCGGGCAATCTGCTTGGCGAGGCGCAGAAGGCATTTCTCGAACGCGCCGACGAACGTTTCCGTCAGTCCGAGGAGACGGCGGGGCAGGGGCTGAAGGCGTTGCTTCAGCCCGTCACGGAGCGGCTCCAGCGTTATGAGGAGGGCGTCGCCAAAGTCGAAGCGGAGCGGCGCGATGCGTTCGGATCGCTTTATGGCCAGATCGAGGCGATGCGTATCGGTCAGGAATCGGTACGATCAGAGGCGCAGAAGCTGGTCAATGCGCTACGAGCCGCGCCCAAGGCGCGCGGGCGCTGGGGCGAGCAGCAGTTGCGTAACGTTCTGGAAACGTGCGGACTTTCCGAACACGCCGATTTCGCCATGGAAGTCAGCGTCACCGGCGACGATGGCGAGCGACTGCGTCCCGATGCCGTGGTGCGTGTGCCCGGCGGCAAATCGCTCGTGATCGACGCCAAGGTGTCGCTCAACGCCTATCAGGATGCCTTCGCGGCGGTCGATGAGAAAGACCGGCAGATTGGCCTCACCGCGCACGCCAATGCGATGCGAGCGCACGTCAATACGCTGGGTGCGAAGGCTTATTGGAACCAGTTTCCCGATGCGCCGGATTACGTCATCATGTTCGTCCCCGGCGAACATTTCCTCTCCGCCGCTCTGGAACACGACCCCACCTTGTGGGATGCGGCGTTCGAGAAGCGCGTGTTGCTGGCGACGCCAACCAATCTGATCGCGATCGCGCGCACGGTATCCGCCGTGTGGCGGCAGGAAAAGCTGGCGGGCGAGGCGCGGCAGATCGGAGCACTCGGCAAGGAATTGTACGACCGGCTGGCCAAGGCAGTTGGCGATCTTCGGGTGGTGGGTAGTGGGCTCAACACTGCGGTCAAGAACTACAACACGTTCGTCAACAGCTTTGAATCCCGCGCGCTGGTTAGCGCGCGTAAGTTGCGCGATCTCAATATCGAACCGGGTGCGCGCGAGATCGAGGCGATCGTTCCGGTCGAACTGCTTGCCGGCCATGTCGAGGAAGACGCGGATCGACTCGCGGTTGAATAAGCGCGGGTGGCGTTTGCCTTAGTGCGCGCGACGTGCCGAGGCGCGAGCATCCAGCAGCTGCCACAGCCCGCGGTGCTGAGCGAGTAATTGCTGCGCGCCGAACGTAACCGCGCGTCGCATCGCCATGCCGCCGCCCAGATCGTCGAGCAACGCCCGTGTTTCGCGGTCGGTGGGCAACGGACTGCGCTCGGGCAAGATGCCGACGCGCTCGCCCGCAATGACGAGAATACTGCGTATCGAGATCCAGTCGAGCAGGAAGGCCGTCGCGGCGCCGATCGCGCAACCGACGCGATTCGATTCGGCGAGCATCGTCAGCGCATGGCGCTGCGCGACGATCGCCGCTTCGGTTTGTGCCTGACCTGGCGTGGAGGGCTGCGGCCCGACCGCCGCGGTCAACGCCGCCAGCATAGCGCGTTCCGCATCGAACATGGACGCGCTGGACATCAGCCATTCACGCATCTGGCCCGAAGAGCCAGGTGCGACGCTCGCTTGCTCGATAATGCTGGGAGCCATCCCGTGCAGCGCGCAAACCGCATGCACGGCATCCGCAAGATCACGCAGCGGCGTTGCCGGATGCGCGAGCGCGATCGGCCAGCTCGCGCTGGCTGTCCCGTCCGCATCGATCAATGCGGTGACGGCATCGCCCAACCGGGGGGCTGCGGAAATCAACACTGTTTGCACGGTCGTCCCTTACACGGCACGTCTCATCGCTGGGTAAAGCGATCAACGATCATCAGCGGCCGTTCTTAGCGGAACGATGTAAAGACGGGGTTTATGCGCAGGTGCGCACGATCGTCACGGCCAGCTCCTCGATACGGGCAGAGATCGCTGTTCCAGCGAGACCGATCGTGACGGGGAGGGGCGAGGCACCGTGGACCAGCAATTCCGCATCCACCCTTCTTGGACCCTCGCCGCTGGCCACAGCCTCGATTGCCTCACCGGCCTCAACGCGGCTGGCGACCGTGAGCAGCGATACGAAACGCGCGTTTGCAAGCGCTTCGGGCGAAATGCCGGTCAGTTGCGACAGCGCCGGCGTGGGCGCGACAATATAGCCGCGAGGGCTGAGGCGAACGCAGACAGCCCCCGCCGCTGCGTTCGACAGGGTCGACGCGAGCAGCATCGCGCGTGCGACCAGCAGTTCCTGCTCGGTCGTCTGATCTATCGCGCGCAAAAGGCAACCGTTCGGGAAGGGAGACAGCTCGCATCGGAAGCGTCGCGTGCGAAAGGCGTCGGGGATGATCTCGATCGTCTCGGCGATACCGCCGTGAGCGACACGCAATATCGCATCCTCTATCATCTGACCCGCGGCTACCGCCAGCCCGGTTGCGCGCGTGCCGGGCCGTGTGGCCTCGCCGAACCGCGCCCTTGCCGCACGACTGGCGATAGAAACGCGCCCATTTCGATCAAAAATTATATTGATCGCTTCGTCGCCGTCGAGGAGCGCGGCCAGAGCAGTGTTGTCGTCGGAAGTTGTCGCTGCCAGCGGGGCGCACAGCGCCTCGATCACGTCGATCGAGGTTAGCACAAAACGTGGGCGGCCGCGATGCAGGACATAGACGGGCTCGCGCGCCGCGCGCTCCTGCCAAAGGCCGAAGTGGCGAACAAGCTGCGATGCGGTGACGCACTGCTGCTCACCCCGGCGGATCGGTTCGATATCGCTCATAGGGGCGAGTTGATCGCCGATGCGACCCGCCGGCAAGCGAGCATCTCCGTTTCGGATTGGTCGGGATCGGCAGATTGCGTCGCTTTCAGCCGAAACGGAGGCAATTGGTGAAAACCTTCCTGTGCTGTGGTGCGCGCAACGCCGAACGTTGTTCGTGTTTCACGCAGCAACGTCGGTTGGCGCGATCGACCGTAATGTAATCGCGGCCGCCTAGAAGAATGATGCCGGCGATCGAGATGTCCACCTTCATCTCCGGCAAGAAGGCGCTTCCGGGCACGGTCCCTCGTCCGACGCCTTCCACTTCGTCACATCGCCCTGTCCAGGGGCGTGCGTGTCATCCCGGCGGCGGCTTCGTCCACCGCCGCCGGGGCTTTTCCGGGAGATTGAGATGCCTCGTTCGTTGATTCTGCTGCTGGGATTCTCTTCCGCCATGGTGCCCGTGCCGGCGACCGCGCAGACCCTGCTCGACGTGATCGGCTCGCTCGCGTCGCTCGATACTCGCGTTACCCTGCAGGCTGGATCGATCACCGTGATCGATGGCCGGGTGACGACCAATACGCAGGCGATCACGCAACTGGAGGTGGATCGCGCGAATTTGCTCGATCGGCTCGCGGCAATCGATGCTGCGGCGGGCACGGTCGCGAGCAGTTTGCAGGCGCAGCAACAGCTATTGGCCGGCCTGACCGGTCAGTTGCAGGCATCGGCCGGTGTCGCCGACGCGCTCAGCCTGAACCTCCAGGCCCAGGGATCTGCTGTGGGCGCGCTCGACACGCGATTGAATGCTGCCGTCGATCTCGTGACCCAGCAGGGCGCGCGGATCGAGATCGTCAATCAGGTCGCGCTGGCAGCGCAGGACGCGGTGGTGACGCTGCGCGGCGATGTGGATGCGGGCCGGGCAGGACTGGTCCGTCAGGCCGATCGCGACGCACCCGTCACGATCGCTTCGCAGAGTGGCGGTACATCGGTATCTTTCGCGGGTTTGTCGGGCGATCGCCGGCTGACGGGCGTCGCAGATGGTGTTGCTGCGAACGATGCTGCAACCGTGGGGCAACTCAACGCTTCAAGCGCGACGACGCTGGCGACAGCGAACGATTATACCGATCGTGCGGTAGCCGAGACGCTTGACCGCGCCACCGTGGCCAGCCGTCAGATGATCGCGGCGAACAATGCCGAGTTGCGGCGGGACATGAGTGCGCTCGCTGCCGGTTCGAATGCCTTGTCGGCATTGCCGCAGGCGTTCATTCCAGGACGGGGGATGGTCGGCGCAGCCATCGGTGGCAGCCGCGGGCAAACCGCATTCGCGATGGGCCTGTCGAAAGCCTTCGTCGGCGAAAACGCGCCGGTGATCCGCGCGGGCGCTGCCGTTGACACACGGCGCGGCGATCTCAGTTACAACGCCTCGGTCGGCATTCACTTCTAAGCCGAAAAAGGAAGGGCGGCTCGCTGGCCGCCCCTCGCGCGATTACTGATCCAGGAACGAGCGCATCTTGCGGCTGCGGCTGGGGTGCTTGAGCTTGCGCAGCGCCTTCGCCTCGATCTGCCGGATGCGTTCGCGCGTCACGCTAAACTGCTGGCCGACCTCTTCCAGCGTGTGATCCGTGTTCATCCCGATGCCGAAACGCATGCGCAACACACGCTCCTCACGCGGGGTCAGGCTGGCAAGCACCCGGGTGACGGTTTCCTTCAGGTTCGCCTGGATAGCGGCATCTACCGGGATGACGGCGTTCTTGTCCTCGATGAAATCTCCGAGATGCGAATCCTCCTCGTCACCGATCGGCGTTTCAAGGGAGATCGGCTCCTTGGCGATCTTCATCACCTTGCGCACTTTTTCCAGCGGCATGGAAAGGCGCTCCGCCATTTCCTCCGGCGTCGGCTCGCGGCCCTGCTCATGGAGGAACTGGCGGCTGGTGCGCACCAGCTTGTTGATCGTCTCGATCATGTGAACCGGGATGCGGATCGTGCGCGCCTGATCGGCGATCGATCGGGTGATCGCCTGCCTGATCCACCAGGTGGCATAGGTGCTGAACTTGTAGCCGCGACGATACTCGAACTTGTCCACGGCCTTCATCAGGCCGATGTTGCCCTCCTGAATAAGATCAAGGAATTGCAGCCCGCGATTGGTGTATTTCTTCGCGATCGAGATGACCAGGCGCAGGTTGGCCTCGACCATCTCCTTCTTGGCGATCCGCGCCTCGCGCTCGCCCTTCTGCACCATATTGACGATGCGGCGAAACTCGCCGAGCGCCATGCCGGTCTGCTGCGAGATTTCCGCGATCTCGGCCCGGATGCGCTCGACCGTTCCCGCCTCGTTGGTGGCGAAGGCGGTCCATTTCTTATCGAGACCGTTCACCGTCTGGAGAAACGTGTCGTCGAGTTCATGGCCCATGTAGCGATCAAGGAAATCCTTGCGGTTGACCTTGTGGCGCTCGGCAAGGCGCAGCATCTGCCCGCCCAGCGCCGTCAGGCGCCGGTTGAAGCTGTAGAGCTGATCGACAAGATATTCGATCTTCGCATTGTGAAACTGAACGCTCTCCACCTCGGCGGTCAGATCCTCGCGCAGCTTCTGGTATTTCCGCTCCTCAGCGGCCGAAAGTTCGCCGCCGGCGCCCATCGCGTCCAGCCGCTGCTCCTGCATGCGCGAAAATTTCTTGTAGATCGCGGTGATATTGGCAAATTTCTCAAGCGCCTGCGGCTTAAGCGTTTCCTCCATCTGCGCGAGCGACAGGGTGTTGTCCTCGTCCTCGTCATCGGCCGGGCGACGCGCGCGGCGCTCGGTCATGTCATCGTCATCGTCAGCGGCGACTTCTTCCTCGGGCTCTTCTTCTTCCTTGAAGCTGGCGCCCGCGGTCTTCTCACTGATCTCCCCGCTGTCGTCCTCCTCGGCGCCCTCGACCTGTTCCGCCGAAGGCCCCTTCGATAGCATCGCATCGAGATCGAGGATCTCGCGTAGCTGCATCGTGCCTTCGTTGAGCGCGGTGGACCAGTCGATGATCGCGTTAAACGTGATCGGCGATTCGCACAGACCGAGGATCATGGTGTCGCGGCCGGCCTCGATCCGCTTGGCGATCGCGATTTCGCCCTCGCGGCTGAGAAGCTCGACCGCGCCCATCTCGCGCAGGTACATGCGGACGGGATCGTCGGTGCGATCGACCGTCTCCTTCTTCTTTTCGATGACCGGCGCATTTTCCTGGTCGGAGTCGACGGCATCGACCTCCTCCTCGGCTTCCTGCTCCTCGCCGTCCTCGCCCTGCTCTTCATTCTCGACGATGTTCACGCCCATTTCGTTGAGCGCGGACATGATGTCCTCAAGCTGATCCGAGGACATCTGGTCCTGCGGCAGCGCCTCATTGAGCTGGTCATAGGTGATGTATCCGCGCTTTTTTGCGCGGGCGATCAGCTTCTTGACGTTCGCATCGTTCAAATCGATCAGCGGGGCATCGGCCACGTCCGTCGTGTCGTCACCACCGCTACCGTTCACCTTCGCCATCAATTATCCTCGGCACCAAGAGCGCGGGCGTCTTCGTTCGACTGAACGAGATTTGCAAGCCGAAGCTCCAACGCCTGCTTTTCCTTCACTAACGCCACCTGCCGCTGAAACGCATCGTCGGTAAAGCGCGCCTGCATCGCGGAAGTTGCATCCGCAAGCGCCGCATTCACCTCGGGACCGGCAACCAGAATCGCGATTGCCTCGTCGAGGTCGGCGCGCGCCTGGCTTTCATCCCCTGTTCGCTGCGTAAAGCTGTATGGCATCGTATCGGCCCGAAGCAGGTCAGAAGCGACCGTATCGAAACCGGACTTTGCTAATATGGTCACAAGGCGCCGGGTATCAAGCGCGCGATCCTCAAGAGCGAGATCGACAACCGCCTCGAACAGCCGGCCGAGTGCGCCATCGACCATGCGCATGCCGCCAAGCACTTCCATATGGCGCGCGATCTCGGCGGGATGGCGGATCAGCCCCGCGAGAACTGCCTTGGCGAGCAACCGGTCGATACCGCCAGCGGCGCGCACCGCCTTCGCATCCTCGGTGATCGGCGGCGACGGTGGGGTCCAGCGCTGTCCGGGCCGACGATCCGCGCGTTGCATGAAGCCGCTACGCGATGTGAAATTTGGCCGCGCGCGCGAGAAGGCATCGTCGAAGCGATTGCGGAATTCGCTTTGATATTCGCTGCGCACCGATGGATCGGCGATCGATTGCGCGAGCTCGTTGAGGCGGCGGCGCAGGCCGGCGCGCTGTTCCGGAGTGGCGAGCGGCTCGGCGGCGAATTCGTGCTTCCACAGGCGATCGGCCAACGGCTCAGCCTCACGCACGAGAGTCTCGAACGCCGCAGGCCCCTTCGCCTTGACGAGATCGTCCGGGTCCTGACCATCCGGCAGGTTGAGGAAGGCGAGGCTGCGACCCGGCGCCAGCATTGGAAGCGCGCGATGCGCGGCGCGGATCGCCGCCTTCTGCCCGGCGTTGTCGCCATCGAAGCACAGGACCGGCACATCGACCATCCGCCACAGTCGATCAAGCTGATGCTCGGTCAACGCGGTGCCGAGGGGAGCAACGACTTCCGCGATACCCGCCTGCGCCAGCGCGATCACGTCCATATACCCCTCGACCACGAACACTCGGCCGGCTTTGCGCGCCGCGGGCGCGGCGCGATCGAGATTATAGAGCGTGCGCCCCTTGTCGAAGAGCGGCGTATCGGGGGAATTCAGATATTTCGGCTCGCCATCGCCGATCACACGGCCGCCGAACGCAATGACCCGGCTGCGCTGATCGCGGATCGGGATCATCAGCCGGCCGCGAAAGCGATCATACGGCTCTTTGCCCTCGACGCTGATGAGCAGCCCCGCATCGATCAGCGCGGTATCGCCATATTCCTTGAGCGCCGTGCGCAGCTTGCCGCGCGCGTCCGGCGCGAAACCGATGCCGAAATCCCGCAACGTTTCCGCTGCAAGCCCGCGCCGCTCGGCCAGCGCGCGCGCCTCGCCGCCGCCGATGCCTGCGAACTGGCTGACGAACCATGTCTGAGCCTCGGCCATCGCGTCATGCAGGCCGTTCTGCCGTTCGGCTTGCTTGGCGGCACGGGAATCGGGGGCCGGAAGATCCAGCCCGGCGCTGGCGGCGAGTTCCCTCACCGCGTCCATGAATGGCAGCCCGCGCTGGTCGGTCATCCAGCGAATAGCATCGCCGTGCGCCGAGCAGCCGAAGCAGTGATAGAAGCCTTTGTCGTCGTTAACGTAGAAGCTGGGTGTCTTCTCGTTGTGGAACGGGCAACAGCCTTTGTGCTCGCGGCCCGCCTTGGTGAGCTTGACCGTCTTGCCGATTAACGCGGACAGCGATGTTCGCGCGCGTAGCTCGTCAAGAAAGGCGGGGGAGAGACTCACACGCGCATTATAACCTATGCGCAGGAAGCCCCACCCACCGCAAACATTAAATTTTTCAGCTAAGTGCGGCCTTCACCAGTCCGCTTGCCTTGGACATGTCCAGCACGCTGGCGTGACGCGCTTTCAGTTCGGCCATCACACGTCCCATGTCCTTCATGCCGGCCGCGCCAAGATCTGCCTTGATCGCCTCGATCGCGGCCGATGTCTCGGCCGCGCTCATCTGCTGCGGAAGGAAGCGCTCGATCACCGCGACCTCGCGCTCCTCTGCGGCCGCCAGTTCTTCCCGGTCGCCCTTGCGATACATCTCGATCGATTCGCGGCGTTGCTTCACCATTTTCTGAAGCACTTCCACGACGAGTGCGTCGTCATCCGCCGGCGCGCCGCCGGTGCGCGCCTCGATATCGCGGTTTTTGATTGCCGCCTGGATCAGGCTGATCGCGGCGCGGGATTCCTTGTCGCCGGCCTTCATGGCGGCGATCTGGGCTTGCTTGATATCGTCTCGAATCATGAACGGTGAATAGCGCCCCGCGCTGCGTGAGGCGAGGGCGGTTGACGCGAGGGGGGCAAGGGCTTAGCGGGCGGGGCTTAGCGACATCGTAGATTTTAACGAACGGAGTGCCCGCCGATCATGGCCGACGCCAAGCCCTTTGACGTGCCCGAAGGCGCCACTGGCGTCCTCGTTCTGGCTTCCGGTGACGTCGCTTGGGGCCGAGGCTTTGGCGCGGAAGGCGAAGTGGTGGGGGAAGTGTGCTTTCACACCGCCATGACCGGCTATCAGGAGATCATGACCGATCCGTCGTTCGCCGGCCAGATCATCAACTTCACCTTCCCGCACATCGGCAATGTCGGCGCGAATCCTGATGATGTGGAGGCGGACGAGCCGCATGCGCTGGGCATGATCGTGCGCCAGGACGTGACCGCCCCATCCAGCTTCCGCAGCGTCGAGCGGCTGGACGGCTGGATGAAGCGGCACGCGCGCGTCGGCCTTTCCGGCATCGACACGCGCGCGCTGACCCGTCGCATCCGCACTGGCGGGGCACCCAACGGCGTGATCGCGCACTCCGCCAGCGGCAAGTTCGACGTACCGCTGTTGCTGGAAATGGCACGCGGCTGGCCGGGGCTGGAGGGCATGGACCTCGCCAAGGCAGTGACGACGCAAGCGCATTATGGCTGGGGCGACAATCGCGATGGAGGCGTGTGGCGCCTCGGCTTCGGCTATGCCGGGATCGACGGCAACGCGCGTCCGCATGTCGTCGCGGTGGATTACGGCAGCAAGCACAATATCTTCCGCAATCTGGTGGCCGCGGGAGCGAAGGTTTCGGTCGTGCCCGCCACCGCGAGTTTCGACGAGATCATGTCGCTCGGCCCGGACGGAATCTTCTTGTCGAACGGCCCCGGCGATCCGGCAGCGACGGGCGACTATGCCGTGCCGGTAATCCAGAAGCTGCTGGAGACAGGCAAGCCGCTGTTCGGCATCTGCCTGGGCCACCAGCTTCTCGGGCTGGCGGTGGGCGCGAAGACCACCAAGATGTTCCAGGGCCATCGCGGCGCGAACCATCCGGTGAAGCGGCTCAGCGACGGCGCGGTCGAGATCACCAGCATGAACCACGGCTTCGCGGTCGAGCGCGAGACGCTGCCCGCGAACGCGCGCGAGACGCATGTGTCGCTGTTCGACGGCAGCAATGCGGGGCTGGAACTGACCGACCGGCCCGCGTTCAGCGTGCAGTACCACCCGGAGGCCAGCCCTGGGCCGCAGGATAGTTTCTATCTGTTCGAGCGGTTTGTGGGGATGATGGGGTGACCACTCACAACTACAGCCGATACGTTGACGATGTGCTGCTCGCGGTAGCCGACAAGCAAATCGGTCCGAACTTGTTGCCGGTCAACGTGGACGAGTTGCACCATGAGTTGTTCTCAGATCGGCCAACGGAATGGGTTCAAGCTATTATCGGAGACTTGGAGGGCCGTGGCTACGGAAAGGACCGGGACATCCAAAATTCGAGAGTATTTTTGATAAATGGTAAAGGCCTCGCTCGAGTTGCCGAAATTCGAGAAGAGCGAAGGCCAAGAAATATTTTAGATTATTTGCGCGGCTTCTCTCGAAGTGATTGGATTGCCCTCGCAGCATTCGTTGTTTCCGTAATTGCATTGATCAAAGGCAAGTGATGCCAAAACGCACCGACATCTCCTCCATCCTCGTCATTGGCGCGGGGCCGATCGTCATCGGTCAGGCGTGCGAGTTCGATTATTCGGGCACGCAGGCGATCAAGGCGCTCAAGGAGGAGGGCTATCGCATCGTCCTGGTCAATTCGAACCCGGCGACGATCATGACCGATCCCGAGCTGGCCGACGCGACCTATGTCGAGCCGATCACGCCGGAGGTGGTCGCGAAGATCATCGAGAAGGAGCGGCCCGATGCGGTGCTCCCCACGATGGGCGGGCAGACCGCGCTCAACACCGCGCTCGCGCTGTTCCGCGACGGCACGCTGGAGAAGTTCGGCGTCACGATGATCGGCGCCGATGCCGAGGCGATCGACAAGGCCGAGGATCGGCTCAAGTTCCGCGACGCGATGGACAAGATCGGGCTGGAATCCGCGCGCAGCCACATCGCGCACAACGAGGCGGAAGCGCTGGCGGGGCTGGACAAGGTGGGCCTGCCGGCGATCATTCGCCCGTCGTTCACGCTGGGCGGCACCGGCGGCGGCGTGGCCTATAACCGCGAGGAATTCATCGAGATCGTCCGCAAGGGCCTCGATGCATCGCCCACCACCGAGGTGCTGATCGAGGAATCGCTGCTCGGCTGGAAGGAATATGAGATGGAGGTGGTCCGCGATCGGGCGGACAATTGCATCATCATCTGCTCGATCGAGAATGTCGATCCGATGGGCGTCCATACGGGCGATTCGATCACCGTCGCGCCGGCGCTGACGCTGACCGACAAGGAATATCAGATCATGCGCAACGCGAGCATCGCGGTGCTGCGTGAAATCGGCGTGGAAACAGGGGGTTCCAACGTACAGTTCGCAGTCAATCCGAAGGATGGCCGGCTGATCGTGATCGAGATGAACCCGCGCGTCAGCCGCTCCTCGGCGCTCGCATCCAAGGCCACCGGCTTCCCGATCGCGAAGGTCGCGGCCAAGCTTGCGGTGGGCTATACGCTCGACGAGATCGAGAACGACATTACCGGCGCGACGCCGGCGTCGTTCGAGCCGACGATCGATTATGTCGTCACCAAGATCCCGCGCTTCGCGTTCGAGAAGTTCAAGGGCGCGGAGGCCGTGCTGGGCACGGCGATGAAATCGGTCGGCGAGGTGATGGCGATCGGCCGCAACATTCACGAATCGATGCAGAAGGCACTGCGCGGGCTCGAGACGGGGTTGTCCGGCTTCAATCAGGTCGATCGTCTCGTTGGCGCGCCACGCGCGGAGATCGAGGCGGCGCTGGCCAGCCCTACGCCGGATCGGCTCCTGGTCGCGGCGCAGGCGCTGCGCGAGGGCTTCACCGTCGCCGAGGTGAACGCCATCGCCAAATACGATCCGTGGTTCCTGGAGCGGATCGCGGAGATCGTCGCGGCAGAGGATCAGGTTTGCCGCGAAGGTCTGCCGATCGAGGCTGGCGGGATGCGGCGGCTGAAGGCGATGGGTTTCTCGGACAAGAGGCTGGCGTGGCTGGCGCTGCAATCAGCGAACCTGCGCGGAATGGAGCGCGGCATCGCGCGCGGCTCCGGGCTGATTCACGAGGCGGTGGTCGCGATGACCGGGGGCGTGACCGAGGAAGAGGTTCGCGCGCTGCGCCACCGGCTGGGCGTGCGCCCGGTGTTCAAGCGAATCGACACCTGTGCCGCCGAGTTCGACGCCAAGACGCCATATATGTATTCGACCTACGAGGCCCCGAGCTTCTGCGAGCCGGAGAATGAGGCGCTGCCCTCAGAGCGACGCAAGATCGTCATCCTGGGGGGCGGCCCCAATCGCATCGGGCAGGGGATCGAATTCGATTATTGCTGCTGCCACGCGTGCTTCGCGCTGGCAGATGCCGGGTTCGAGACGATCATGGTCAATTGCAACCCGGAAACGGTGTCGACCGATTATGACACGTCCGATCGCCTCTATTTCGAGCCGCTGACCGCAGAGGACGTGCTTGAGATATTGCATGTCGAGCAGACGGTGGGTGAGTTGGTTGGCGTGATCGTGCAGTTCGGCGGGCAGACCCCGCTCAATCTGGCGCGAGCGCTGGAAAAGGCGGGTATCCCGATCCTCGGCACTTCGCCCGACGCAATCGATCTGGCGGAGGACCGCGAGCGCTTCGCGGCGCTGGTGAGCCGCTTGAAGCTGCTCCAGCCTTCAAACGGCATTGCGCGCAGCCGCGAGGAAGCGCTGATCGTCGCCGAGCGGATCGGTTATCCCGTGCTGATGCGCCCGAGCTATGTGCTCGGCGGGCGTGCGATGGAGATTGTCGATGGCCCGATGCAGCTCGAAGATTACATTCAGACCGCCGTGCAAGTGTCTGGCGATGCCCCGGTTCTGATCGATCAGTATCTCCGCGACGCGATCGAGGTTGACGTCGATGCGATCTGCGATGGCGACGATGTCGTGGTTGCTGGCGTGCTTCAGCATATCGAGGAGGCCGGGGTTCATTCCGGCGACAGCGCATGCTCGATCCCGCCTTATTCGCTGTCGAGCGAGATCGTCGCCGAAATCGAGCGGCAGACCGAGGCGCTGGCGCGCGGGCTCGAGGTGCGTGGGCTGATGAACATCCAGTTCGCGGTAAAGGATGGCAACGTCTATCTGATCGAGGTCAACCCACGCGCCAGCCGCACGGTGCCGTTCGTCGCCAAGGCTATCGGCGCGCCGATCGCGAAGATCGCCAGCCGCGTGATGGCCGGAGAGAAACTACGTGATCTGCCAAAGATTGACCGCAGGATTGACTATTTCGCGGTGAAGGAGGCGGTCTTCCCGTTCAACCGTTTTCCAGGCATCGATCCGGTTCTGTCGCCCGAGATGAAGTCCACAGGTGAAGTAATGGGGATCGCACGCGATTTTACCACGGCTTTCGCCAAGTCGCAGCTTGGTGCGGGGATGGTGCTGCCGACATCCGGTGCGGTATTCGTCAGTGTAAAGGATGGTGACAAGGCGCATATCGTGCCGGCTGTGCGCGATCTGGTCGGTGCGGGTTTCTCGATCGTTGCGACTGGCGGAACGGCGGACCATCTCGAAGCTGCCGGTTTGCCAGTGGAACGCGTCAACAAGGTGGCGCAGGGGCGCCCGCATATCGTTGACCGTATCAAGGATGGCGGCATCGATCTGATCTTCAACACCACCGAGGGATGGCAGAGCCTGAAAGACTCTCAGCCGATCCGCGCCGCAGCGCTAGGGCAGAAAATTCCGTATTTCACCACCGCCCCGGCATCGGTAGAAACCGCGAAGGCAATTGCGACTTCCGCGCTGCGCGACCTTGAAGTCAGGCCATTGCAGTCTTATTATTCGCAGTCGCACAATTGATCCCAGACATTGCAGGATAGTGCGAGGCAGCGGGTACGACAGCCGCTGCCCAAGGGGTTTTACGGAAGGGGTTGCGTGATGGCGACGGTCGAGAAGATGCCGATGCTTCAGGAGGGCTACGAGAAGCTCAATGCTGATCTGAAGCGCCTGAAAGCTGAGCGTCCGCAGATTGTTGACGCGATCGAGGAGGCTCGGGCGCACGGCGATCTTTCGGAAAACGCGGAATATCATGCCGCGAAGGAGCGTCAGGGCCAGATCGAGGCGTCAATCGCCGACATCGAGGATAAGTTGAGCCGGGCGCAAATCATCGACCCGAAAGAACTTTCAGGTGACAAGGTGGTGTTCGGGGCGACCGTCACGCTGATCGGTGAGGATGACAAGCCGATCCGCTATCAGATCGTCGGCCAGACCGAGGCAGATGCCAAGACCGGAAGGATCAGTTACAATTCGCCGCTCGGCCGCGCGCTGATCGGTCGCAACGTCGACGACGAGGTCGAGGTCTCGGTGCCGGCCGGCGACCGCTATTACGTCGTCTCCAAGGTCGAGTTCATCTGAACCCACACCGCGCCCTTCTTCCGGCCACGCTGGCCGATCTGATCGGCCAGCGCGAATGGAAACGTCACGTAGGCGGTGAGTCAGGCGCGGACGTTTTTTGCCTGGGCGGATCTGAGGGCGACGATCTCTATCTGAAATACGGGACGGATGACGTCGCCGATGCCATAGTCGATGAGGCCGTGCGCCTGCGCTGGCTATCCAAACGTCTGCCGTGCCCCGATACGATCGCGCTAGTGACGCAGGGTAACGAAGCTTGGCTTCTCACGACGGCGCTGTCCGGCAAAACCGGCGATGCGTGGCTTGAACAAAACCCCGCTATGTTGCCGTGCGTCATCAACGCATTCGCGCGATTTCTGCGCCAGCTACATGGCTTACCTGTTGAGGATTGCCCGTTCGATGCGGGTAGCGCCGTGCGACTGGCGGCGGCGCGGCGTGCCGTGGCGGCCGGCCTGGTCGATATCGGTGATTTCGGCGACGATCACGCCGGGTTGAGCGCAACGGAAATGCTTGAAAAGACCGAGGCGCTGGCCGTATTTGACGCCAGCCTTGCGGTGACGCACGGCGATTTCTCGCTCGGTAATCTGTTGCTTGATGAACATGGCGAGGTAATCGGCGCGATTGATCTAGGTCGGCTTGGAGTTGCAGATCGTTATCAGGATATCGCGATCTTCTGGCAGAATTTGGCCGACTATGGCTCGCGGGCGCAGGCCCAATTCCTTGCCGCGATTGGCGTAACCGATGTTGACGAGCAGCGGTTGAAATTTCACCGCTGTCTCGACGAATTGTTCTGAGCGATCACACCGCCGGCTTCAGTGAATCAGGCTCGAGTAGGCGGTGAAGGTGGACAATCACGTACTTCATCTCAGCATCGTCGACCGTTCGCTGCGCGGCAGCACGCCACGCCTTCTCTGCGCTGGCATAGTCGGGAAAAACCCCGACTATGTCGATCGATGATAGATCCTTGAAGTCCAGGGTGCGCGGGTCCGCGACACGCCCGCCGAAAACGAGATGTAGCTTGCTCATGCGCGCGCCCTAGCCCCGAGAAGGCGTAAAAGGGAAGGGGTCAATGCGCCCCGGACCCTCCTTTACCCGCTTTTGTAGCAGCGGTTCCGGCCGACGTAGCCGCCTTCAACAGACCATCTAGAAGCGATTTGGCCTGACCGCGCGCGGCGTCTCGGTTGATCCCTAGCGAATTCAACTCCGCCGTGCCCGCCTCTTTCGCGGCGGCGACGGCTGCCGCTGCGGTGCTGCCCACCCGCTTACCTATCGGAGCGAGCAGTTCCTTTTCGCGCTTGCCACGCGGTATCACGGCGGCAGCGATTGCGCCTAGCGCCAGGCCGCCGACGATAACCCCGATCGGGTTGGTTTCGATTGCGTCAGCGGTACGTAACGCCGCTCCGCGCGCGCGGTCGCGTGAGACCTCTAGAGCCTCGCTCGCCCGGGCCCGGGCGGTTTCGAGAGTCGATGAGGCCTTTTCGCGCGCTGCATCGACACCTTCACGTAATTTGCCATTGGAAGTTTCGGTGGAAGCGTCTGTCATTTTACTAGCCTTTCCGCGCGGGGCACCCATTTGCATAATCTAACGCTGACCGCACGCTTCGGTTTCTTTCGGAGACTGGCACGAAAGAAGTTTAGCGCGCCTCCAATGTGTCGGTGACCAAGGGCTGCTGCAAGAAGCGCGACACCGCCGGCGATCTTGCCGGGATGCCGCCTAGCGGCGCTAACGCTTGCTTCAACGGCCCGAGCGCCGGTCTCGCTGATTTGCCCGATGGCCTCCCTCGCGACGTTTTTTGGCGCGAGGCGAACCTGTAAAGCCCCAAGCGTAGCATTCATCCGGGCGCGAGCTTCTGCGGCGCGCGCCTCAGCGCGATAAAGTTCGCTAATATCAGTCATTTCTGATTCCTCGCTTGAGGCGGCCCCGGCCGATGAGCGCAAGTGTTGCAGCGATCAGCAAGGTGACGCCGCAAACAACGAGCGTCGCGATGCCCGGGCCGGTATAAGGAGTAAGCGTCAAGATTACCCCGACCAATATTGCGATCAACGCGGCCAGCGCGAAAACAAGCGCGCCGCCGAACATAATCGCCGCGTCGCGAAATCGGGTCACACTTGTCGCGACGCGCGCTTTTACAAGCCCTATTTCCGCGCTCGCCACTTCGCGCGCGTCGCCCGCAAGTTGGTTGACAAGCGTTGCAATGCCATCATCGATGGAAAAGCGATCCCCCTCCGTCACGGTTCAGGACCGCTCGCGGTGATCCAGCCCCGCGGTAAGTAGCCGCGCTACGACGAAACCAACGGCCGCTGCAGCGCCAATAGCGACGGCCGGGCTTTTGCGCACGAGATCACGCGCATCGGTGATAAGATCATCAACGCTCTTGTCATCGAGCTGTGACGAGAACCCCTGTACTTTTTCCGACGCGTTGCGAGCATACTGGCCATAATGTTCGCCCAGCTTTTCGTCGACCTGTCCCGCGGCGTCACTGAGCAATTGCGAAAGTTGGCTGAGTACCGTGGAAGCACGGGCCTTTCCATCTTGGGCCAATTCACGCGCTCTGTCGCCAGCCTGTTCGCGCAGCTTGCCAGTATTGTCTGAAAGCGCTTGCTTAACGTCAGAAAAGCGGCTGCCGTCCCCGTTCTTGAGCGGCTCAGCGGTCTGCGCCGCCGCATCGGCCTTCACGTCGCTATCGGTCATGGGCTGGAACGGGGTATCGGACATCGTCGAAATCCTTCGTTGATCGCGAATAAAACCCCGTCCCATATGCGGAGGTTCCATCGCCAATTGCGGCCAGGCGGCCTCACGGTTAGAGGCTGCGCGACCCGCCACCTACCACCATCTTAGAAGGATCGTTTCGTGACAGCAATCATCGACGTCCATGGCCGCCAGATACTCGATAGTCGGGGCAATCCCACGGTGGAGGTGGATATCTTGCTGGAGGACGGCAGCTTTGGCCGCGCCGCCGTCCCGTCGGGCGCTTCGACCGGGGCGCATGAAGCGGTGGAGAAGCGCGATGGCGACAACACTCGCTGGCTGGGCAAGGGCGTCGACCAAGCTGTCGATAACGTCAACGGCGAGATTGCCGAAGTGTTAGTCGGACTGGACGCCGAGGACCAGATGGAACTGGACCAGGCGATGATCGAGCTGGACGGCACGGAGAACAAAGGGCGGCTTGGCGCCAACGCGATCCTCGGGGTCAGTCTGGCCGCGGCCAAAGCCGCCGCCGATGCGAGTGGCCTGCCGCTCTATCGCTATGTCGGCGGCGCGGCGGCGCATCTCTTGCCGGTGCCGATGATGAATATCATCAACGGTGGCGAACATGCTGACAACCCGATAGACTTCCAGGAATTCATGATCATGCCGGTCGGCGTGGATAGCTTTGCCGAGGCGGCGCGCTGCGGGGCCGAGATTTTCCACACGCTGAAAAAGGGCCTCCATGAAAAGGGTCTCGCAACGTCTGTGGGCGACGAGGGCGGTTTTGCGCCAAATCTGGCGAGCACAACTGACGCGCTGGATTTCATCATGACCTCGATCGAGCGCGCTGGTTACAAGCCGGGCGACGACGTGATGCTGGCGCTAGATTGTGCGGCGACCGAGTTCTTCAAGGACGGAAAATACGTAATTTCAGGCGAAAACAAGATCCTGGAACCTGGCGCGATGGCAGAATATCTGGCGGATCTCGTTGCGCGCTATCCAATTCTCTCGATTGAAGACGGCATGGCGGAGGACGATTTCGAGGGCTGGAAAGCGCTGACGGACGCGGTTGGCGGCAGCGTGCAGCTTGTCGGTGACGATCTGTTTGTCACTAACCCGAAGCGCTTGCACGACGGCATCGCGCGCGGGCTTGCCAATTCTCTGCTGGTAAAGGTTAATCAGATCGGCACGCTGACGGAGACCTTGGAGGCAATCCGCGTGGCCGAGCGCGCCGGCTATACCGCCGTGATGAGCCATCGCTCTGGAGAGACCGAAGACGCGACGATCGCCGATCTCGCCGTCGCCACGAACTGCGGTCAGATCAAGACGGGTAGCTTGGCGAGATCCGACCGGCTGGCGAAATACAACCAGCTGATCCGCATCGAGGAGGAATTGGGCCACGTTGCGCGCTATGCGGGTCGCGATGTTCTGAGAAATCGCTGAAATCGCCGGAATACCGCTTGATTGACGGTCGGCTTCGCGCGACAACGCTCGTTAATGCGCCGCCGACCGTCAACCTTTCTCATAACCCTGAAACGCGCGGCCCTTCCGGCCGCCGCGCTAACGGTCATGGCGTTCTTCGGTATTTATGCTGTGGCAGGGCCTAACGGCGTTTTGGCGCTGGGCGATTACAAGCGGCAACTGTTGAAGCGCGAGCGTGATTACGCGATGCTCGATCAGCGCAGGACGATGCTGCGCAACCGCGTTGCGCTGTTGGATCCGCGGCATGCCAATCCAGATATGGTGGACGAGCTAGTGCGTCGGGAGCTGAATGTCGCGCATCCCGACGAGGTGATCGTCCCGCTGCCCTGAGCCGCGTACTAGTAACGCGTATGCCGCAGCGTTGGAATCTCGTCTTGCGTTTCAGCGATTGAAGGGTTGCGGATCGACGGGCGTAGCCGCGCGATGCTGCATAGCCCGGCAATCAGCGCGAGGCCGGCCGAGATCATCGGCGGCACGCCACCGGCACCGATATTATAAGCGAGCAGTGCAGCAACCAACGTTGCTCCGGTTGTTTGCCCGGTGAGGCGTACGGTTGATACCAGCCCCCCGGCAGCTGCCGCGCGCTCCCGTGGGGCGGACCCGATGATAAGCCGCGCGTTCGGTGGCAGATAAAGCCCGAAGCCGGAACCGCACAGCGCCATGCGCCAAGCTATATCAAAATACGTGGGGTTAGCTGGCATCAACGCGATCAAAGTCAATGCAATGATAGATATGGCCATACCGATGCCACCCAATATCCCTGCCGGTATGCGATCCGAAAGATAGCCAGCGAGCGGGGCGACGATCATGTTGGTCATCGGCCAAGGTGCGATTGCCGCCCCAATTGCAGCGGCAGAAAATCCCAGCGCCTGCATCCGAAATGGCGTTGAAATCAGCAAGGTCATCGAGGCTGTGAACGCCACGAAGCCGCCCAGCGCGCTGAGCCCGATAACCGGCCGCGCAAGCAGATCGATCGGCAGGATCGGATGCGTCTCGCCACGCTCGCGCCGAACGAAATAGACGCCTACGGTGATGCCAGCCAACACGATGGCGGCGGAAATTACGGGGCTGTCGCCGTGAACGCCGCTCTCAAGGCCGCCGATGATAAGCCCGAACATCGCCGCGCACATTATCGCGCCGGGCACATCGAAGGTGGTATTGCGCGGCTTCGGTGCCGGGATCGCGCCACCCAGCAATAGACTCACAACCGCAAAGGGTATTGCGCTTGCAAACACCCACGGCCATGGCGCAACCGCCAGCACCAGTCCGCCGAGCGTTGGCGCAGCAGCGGCTGAGCTGGTGACCACGACCGAATTGATGGCCAGCCCGCGCCCGAGCTGGTTGGCCGGATATATCTGCCGGATCAACGCGGACGCGACGCTCAGAACCGCGGCCGCTCCGGTAGCCTGCACCGCACGCACAATCAGCAGAAAAGGCAGGCTCTTTGCAAAGAAGCACAGCAGCGTCGCAACCGTGAAAATAAGCTGCCCCGCCTGATAGGTACGCTTCAGGCCGACGCGTTCGCCCAGCCCCGAAAAGGGTAGCATCAGCATTACCAGCATTACTTGATAGACGGTGACGATCGAAACGACCGAACTATGCTCCACGCCCAGATCGCGCGCGATTGTGGGCAACGCTACATTGGCGACACCGCCATCGATGATGACCAGCGCCGACCCGAAAGACATTGCTGCGATCGCGGCATAACGCCGTGGGATGGGAAGGCCGTCCTGCATCTGCCTATCCGATAGCGAGGATTGCGATCATCGCAATCGGGCGGCATGAAAGTATTTCTTGGAGGATAGTTCCGATGATGCGGCATCTCGCGCTGGTTTTCTGGCTGCCGGCTCTTGTCGCGGGAACCGCGCTAGCCCAGACGGCTTCGATGGCCGACAAAGACCCCTATATCTGGCTTGAAGAAAAGGACGGCGCAAAGCAGCTCGCCTGGGTAAAGCAGGAAAATGCGCGTACGCTGGCCCGGCTGGAAAGCGATCCGCGCTACCGCACTTATTATGACGAGGCATTTGCGATCGCGGCGGCCACGGATCGCATTCCGATGCCGGAGCAGACGAATGGCCGTATCCTGAATTTCTGGCGTGACGTCGATCACCCGCAGGGCGTTTGGCGCTGGACGACTCATTCGAATTACTTAGGCGCCAGCCCGAAATGGACGACGTTGCTGGATCTCGATGCATTGTCGAAGGCCGAGGGCAAAAAATGGGTGTGGAAGGGGGCGACATGTCTGCAGCCCGACGAGCGGCTGTGCCTCGTCCAGCTTTCGGAAGGTGGCGAGGATGCCGTGGAACTGCGTGAGTTCGATCTCGCGACAGGCAAATTCGTTGAGGGTGGCTTCCGCCTGCCGAAGTCCAAGCAGGGTGCGAGCTGGGTGGACAGGGATTCTCTGCTCGTCTCGCGTGATTGGGGGGAAGGGACGCTGACAGCATCCAGCTACCCATTCGTCGTGAAGCTGGTGAAGCGGGGTCAGGCGCTGGACCAGGCTAGGGAGGTGTTTCGTGGCGAGCCGGGCGATCAGCTTGGAACGTATGCCCGCACGCTTGCCGACGCGTCGGGTAATCGTCTTATAGTTATTGAAAGGCGCAACACCTTTTTCGGAGGCGAGAAATTTTTCTGGACTCCCGCAGGTTCGCACAAGCTTTGTGTGCCGGCACGTACGTTCGCGACTGGGCTGGTCGGGGGTCGAGTGATCTTCGAGACGAGCGACACGTGGGCCGACATTCCGGCCGACGCGGTTGCGTGGGCGCCGCTTGCCGAGATGAGCGGTGGCAAGATCACTCCCCGCATATTGTTCGCGCCGACCGCGCGACAAGCCGTGCAGGGCGTTGCGACGACGAAGGATCATGTTCTCGTCAGCTATACCGATAATGTACGTGGTCGGCTTGCGAGCTTTTCCGCTACCGGCGACGGTTGGCGCGAACGCACGTTGCCGGTTCCTGAGAATATGAGCGTGGCGATCGCCAGTTCTACCGAACGGAGCAATGAGGCGTACGTAGCGATCAACGGTTTCGCTACGCCGACCGCGCTAGCCGCAGTGGATGCGACCACAACGACAGCGCCGTTGACGGTCAAGTCGTTGCCAGCGCGGTTCGATGCGACGGGTGTGAAAGTCGAACAGTTCGAAGCGACCTCTACCGACGGGACGAAGGTGCCTTATTTCGTTGTGCTGCCACGGGGCGCTAAGCTGGATGGCACGCTGCCGACGTTGATGACCGCGTACGGCGGGTTCGAGCTGGCTCGTTTGCCAACCTATCTGGGGGCGACGGGCAAGATCTGGACCGAGCGTGGCGGTGCTTTCGTGCTCGCCAATATCCGCGGCGGGGGGGAGTTCGGCCCAAAGTGGCACGATGCTGGGCGGAAGACGAAGCGTCAGGTGATCTATGACGATTTTGCTGCGGTCGCGCGCGATCTGTTTTCCCGCCGGGTTACCTCTGCGAAGAAACTCGGCATCTATGGTGGTTCGAACGGCGGTCTTCTGATGGGCGTGGAACTCACCCAGCATCCAGAACTGTGGAATGCGGTCACGATCCAGGTGCCGCTGCTCGATATGGTGCGATATGAGAGGATAGCGGCCGGAGCATCGTGGGTGGACGAATATGGCTCTGTAAGCGTGCCTGAGGAGTGCGCGTTCCTGGAAAAGATTTCTCCCTATCGAAATTTGAAGCGCGAGGTCGTCTATCCCGAGCCATATATTTGGACGACAACGAAGGACGATCGGGTCGGCCCGCAGCACGCGCGAAAATTTGCTGCGCGGATGAAGGAATACGGCCTCCCCTATCTTTTTTATGAGGATACGGCTGGCGGCCATTCCGGAGACGCGGATATTGCGCAGGGTGCGCGCCTTCAGGCGCTTCAGATGGTCTATTTTAGCCGGCGTTTGATCGGCACGGCACAGTAGATTATAAAGTTGTTGCTGCAATGCAGCAGAACAATTAACATGGCTCAATGAAGCTGAATACCGAGGAGGATCGCGTGGCCTCCGCTCCCCCGGCAAGCATGCCGGTCGTGTTTGAGGCGATCGTTAAGCGCCAGGCTCTTGCGGCGACATATAATCGTGGCGAGGTCACTCTGGCGCCGCATATCGTCTATACGAAACACGGCGAACTTTACGTCGACGCCACCACTCTCGATCGTGACGGAAAGCCGCCACGCGAGGAAAAGGTTGGCGCGTTTAAAATCGCCGGCCTCGGTGGATTACGCATCACCCCGCGGCGTTTCGAGCCGTCCGAACTGTTCGATCCTTCGGAAGTGCGATACGCCGGGGTTACGTTGCTCGCTATCGAGCGTTGACGCGGCAGATCTTGCCCGGATCCGGTCGCCATCGCCGCGTCCGGGCATAGTCTGCATCAGCGGCAATGCAGCGACGAGTTTTTCTGATCTATCGATTTGCCGGCGAGTGCCCCCGCCGCGCCGCCCAGTAATGTGCCGACAATCCGGCTGCGGCCGCCGTCGATCACATTGCCCAGAATGCCGCCCAGCGCGCCCCCGACCACCAGGCCGGTGGTGCCGTCGCTGCGCTTGCAGTAATAGCGGCCGTCGTTGCCGGAATAGACGCGCTCGTCCGCGCTCATCGCGCGTTCCTGATACTGTGCGCCGCCGCGATAGTCGCGTGCCGGATCATAGCCGCGCTCGTCGCGCCAGCCATCGTCACCATAGCCGCGCGGCGGGGGCGGGGGCGGGGGCGGATAGCCGCCGGGATTGCGGCGCGACAGCTGAAGGTAGCGATCATATTCCTGGCGGAACACATCCAGCTCGCGACTGAAGCGATCCTGCGCCGCGCGGAACCGCGCCTCATCGGCGGAGGATTGCGCCAGCGCGGGCATCGCGCCGGAGATACTCGCGGCGATCAGCGCGGCGCCAAGAAAACGACCAAGCATTCCAAAACCCTCCCTTGCCCATGATGGGCGACGAATAGCTATCGCCCCCATCCCGTACCGTGGATGAACGATGCAGACGCGGCCCGAACTCAACCGCTGCTGGTGGTGACGAAGCTGTCCATCACGCGCTTGCGCCCGGCATGATCGAAATCGATCTCGAGCTTGTTGCCCTCGATCTCGACGATCGCTCCGCCACCGAATTTCTGGTGAAAGACGCGCATCCCGACCACGAGATCGCTGCGCCCCTTGTTGCCGAGGCTGACCGAGGGGCTGCGGCTCTCGACCACCCGCGTCGGTTCGCGGGTGAAGGTGCGGCTCTGCCACTCACCGCCCGGCTTGCTGCCGAGACTGCCCGCCGCACGCTGCCAGCCGGGCCCGCGCCCGGTGCCGCGCGCCACTTCGGCGAAAGGATCGGCACGTTCCGACCAATTGGCACGCCACAGGCTGGCGCCGCCGGACATGGTGGTTTCCTCCTCGACATGATCGCCGGGCAGCTCGCCCACGAATCGCGACGGGATCGATGAGGTCCACTGGCCGTAGATGCGACGGTTCGCGGCATGAAGGATCGTGGCACGACGCCGTGCGCGCGTGATCGCGACATAAGCGAGGCGGCGCTCCTCCTCCAGACTGCGCAGGCCGCCCTCGTCCAGCGATCGCTGCGAGGGAAACACGCCTTCCTCCCAGCCGACCAGGAACACCGTGTCGAATTCCAGCCCCTTGGCGGCATGGATGGTCATGATCGTGACCTTGGCATCCTCGCGCGTGGCCTCATTGTCCATGACAAGGCTGACATGCTCAAGGAATGCGCCGAGGCTCTCATATTCCTCCATCGCGCGGACGAGTTCGGTGAGGTTCTCCAGCCGCCCGGCCGCCTCGGTCGATTTCTCCGCCTGCCACATCGCGGTATAGCCGCTCTCGTCCAGTATCTGCCGGGCGAGATCGGGGTGTGACAATTCGCTCGCGAGCTGCCGCCAGCGCGCGATATCGCCGACGAAATTGCCCAGCGCGCGGCGCGCCTGCGGGGTCAGCTCGTCGGTATCGAGGATCCGCGCGGCGGCGATGCTCAGCGGCAGCCCCTCCGCACGGGCAAGCTGATGCAAGCGCGCCACCGCCTTGTCGCCCAGGCCGCGCTTGGGCGTGTTGACGATCCGCTCGAACGCGAGATCGTCCGCCGGCTGGTTGACGATGCGCAGATAGGCCAGCGCATCGCGGATTTCGGCGCGCTCGTAGAAACGGAAACCGCCGACGATGCGATAGGGCATGCCGATCGCGATGAAGCGATCCTCGAATTCGCGGGTCTGGTGCTGCGCGCGCACCAGGATGGCGATATCGTCAAGGCTGCCGCCGCCGCGCTGCGCCGCCTCGATCTCGTCGCCGACGCGGCGCGCCTCCTCCGGCCCATCCCACACGCCGATGACGCGGACCTTGTCGCCCGCGTCGATCTCGGTCCACAAGGTCTTGCCGAGCCGCCCGCTGTTGTTGGCGATCACGCCGCCGGCCGCGCCCAGGATATGCGGTGTGGAGCGATAATTCTGCTCCAGCCGGATGATCTTCGCGCCGGGAAAGTCGCGCTCGAATCGCAGGATGTTTTCCACCTGCGCGCCGCGCCACGAATAGATCGACTGATCGTCATCACCGACGCAGCACAGATTCCGCCGCTCCTGCGCGAGCAGCCGCAACCAGAGATACTGGACGCTGTTGGTATCCTGATATTCGTCCACCATGATGTAGCGGAAACGCTGCTGATAGTGCGCCAGCACCTCGCGATCGGTCTTGAGGATCGTGAGCACATGCAGCAGCAGATCGCCGAAATCGCAGGCGTTCACGGCCTTCAATCGCGCCTGATACTGCTGATACAGCTCACCGCCGCGCCCGTTGCCGTATCGCTCGCTCTCGCCGGCATCGATGTCGGCCGGGGTGAGGCCCTTGTTCTTCCACTCGTCGATCAGCCCGGCGAGGCTGCGCGCGGGGAAGCGCTTTTCGTCGATATCGGCGGCGACGATCAGTTGCTTGAGCAGCCGGAGCTGGTCATCGGTATCGAGGATCGTGAAGTTCGACTGCAGCCCGACCAGCTCGGCATGGCGGCGCAGCATCTTCGCGCCGATCGCGTGGAACGTGCCCAGCCACGGCATCCCCTCCACCGCATCGCCGACGAGCCGCCCGACGCGCTCCTTCATTTCCCGCGCCGCCTTGTTGGTGAAGGTGACGGCGAGGATTTCGGACGGATAGGCCCGGCGCGTCCACAATAGATGCGCGAGCCGCGCGGTGAGCGCGGCGGTCTTGCCCGTGCCGGCGCCGGCGAGGACGAGCACCGGGCCGTCGGTGGTCAGCACCGCTTCACGCTGCGGCGCGTTGAGGCCAGCGAGATAGGGCGCGTCGGCGGGGGTGGATACAGGAACACTCACCACCGAACAGGTAGGGAACGGCGCGCCCGCGGGCAAGCGCGGCGTGGCATCCGGCGGCGGCCGAGCCGATCTGCGCGCCACTTGCGCCCGCTGGCGGTTCGTGAGAACAAAATAAAAACATCGGCAGGAGCGATTCGATGGCGATCTCGGGAAAGTGCCATTGCGGCGCGGTAACGTGGCGAGCGGACGGGGAGGCGGAGCATCATGCCCTGTGCCATTGCGAGGACTGTCGCCGCTGGTCCGGCGCGCCGCTGGCCGGATGGATCGCGTTCGATGAGAGCAAGGTGACGATCAGCGGGGAAACCGCGGCATATCACTCGTCGGAAAGCGTGACGCGGGAATTCTGCGGGAAATGCGGCACCGGGCTTTTCTATCGCAACCCCGTGATGCTGCCGGGAATAATCGATATCCAGTCCGGCACGATGGACCATCCCGAACAGTCGCCGCCCGGCGCGCATATCATGGTCAGCCATCGGCTTGGCTGGGTGAGGGACATGGCCGACCTGCCCGAGTTCGCCACCTATCCGGGAATGGACTGACGGGCGCCCGGCAAGCGCCGCTCGCGATCGCCCGTCAGGATGGCGTGATTCCATAGCGCGCATATTGCTTGTCGATACGCGGCAGGAGGCGTCGCGCGATCGCGAGTTCCCTTGCGGCCTCCGGCTCCCGATGGAGCTTCGCCAACACGATGGCGCGCATGAAGCGACTCTCCGGCTGATCGGGCGAGGCGGCCAGTGCGGCGTCGAGATCGGTCAGCGCTTCCTGATATTTCCCCAGGCGAAACCAGACCAGCGCGCGGCTGTCGAGCGCGCCCGTCGTGTCGTTGGCGAGTTCGATGGCGGCGGTGCAATCCTTCAACGCGGTGTCGAGCATCACTTGCCGCGTGCCCTTTACCCAGCACCGCGCGTTCATCAGCGACGGCGACCCCGGCTTGTCCGCGATCAGGCTGTCGTAAAGGGCGAGCGATTCGGCCGCGCTGCCATATTCACCCAGCAATTGCGCCCGCAGCTCGCGATAGCTGTTGCGCAGATTGCCGCCCAGCGCGATGCGTTGATCGATCAAGGCCAGCGCGCCGACGAGATCGCCGCGTTCGGCCTTGATCTCGCTGACCCGCCCCGTCGCATCCATCGACGAGGGATCGAGCGCGCGCGCCGATTCCGCATCCGCGAGCGCGGCGGCCATATCGCCGAGATCATAGAATGTGTTCGAACGTTGGAGATACAGCTCGACCGATGGCGCGATCGTGATCGCGCGAGTGAGATCGGCTACCGCACCGCGCCGATCCGCGATGGCGATACGGAGCGACGCTCGGCTAATGTAACCGGAGGCCTCATCGGAATCGGCTTGCGCGATCGCTTTGGCGAAGATCGCCTCGACTGCCGCGATCTGCGTCGCGCCGGCAGGATCGCCCGACGAAAGGTCCCAGCGACGCCGCGTGTCGGCGGGCGCGACGATCCGGGGCGCCCGCGCCTTCGCGGTTGCAAGGGCGTCGCGCTCAGCGGGAATCTGCCCCGCCGCAATTTCTTCACCGACCGCATCGATCCGTTCGTCGAGCGTCAAAACGCCGTCTGCCAGGTGCGTCTCGCGCGTGATATCGTGTCCCGCGATATGGCCTTTGAAACCGGGCTCTCCCTCCAGCGTGAACCCGCGGCCCTTTTCCGGCAGGCGAAGCCGGAGCCGGTAGCGCATCCCCGCAGGCGGGCCGCCCGCTACCGGAACGGACGCCCAGTTCGCCTTGCTACGATCCGGATCGAAGCTGAACTGCGCCAGCAACCGGGCGACCGCGCGCTTGCGTCGCCGGTCGTCGGTGATCCAGGACGTGGTCGTCACACCGCGCCCCTTCACCGTTACCGTGCCGGTGACGGGATCCGGGGTGATCGACGTATCAGAGAACTGCCCTTCGCCGACCAGGTTTTGCAGGACCCGGTCAACGGCACCGCGTTGATCCTTCGCGCCCAACTGGCTCTTTGCCAACGTCAGCAGGAGCGCTGGCTGCCCCCGAACGATCGCTGTCGCTTCGAACGCACTTGGAATATCGACGCTGGCGGTCTCGTCAGCGTCTATGGTCAAGTCGATGACCGGGCGCGCGTTGGCGTGATTTTCGATCCTGATGGGTGCCGCGCCCTCGGTGCGCACCGGCAACACATATCCAAGGGCCGGCGTGTCGTGAATGTCGGCGAGCCGCGAGCCCGAACCCGTGCCGTCCAGCCACAGGGTTTGACCATCGATGGTCGCCTTGACGAAAACGTGGTTGAACGCCGCTGCGCTGGGCAATCGCTCCGGCACGAAATCGCCGGTTCCTCCAGCCGAGGCAAGAACCGGCTCGGCCTCGATTCCCATTGCGCGCAGCAACGCCAGCAGCAGCGCCGTCTTGGCCTTGCAGTCCCCGTAACGGACTTCCCATGTGCGCGCGGGCTTCTGCGGGACATAATTCCCGCCGTCCATGCCGACCGCCAGATAGCGGATCTTGTCCTGCACGAGTTCCAGCGCGCGCTGGGCCCGCCCGACCCTGGAGGGATCGGCCTTCATGATCGCTTCCACCTCGCCCGCCAGCGCGGAACCGGGGGCGATTGCCGTGCTGTCGGCGCCATAAAGTGGCGCGAACGTCCTCGAGACATCCGCCCAATCCGAGAATGTCGACAGTTCCAGCAGCGGTGGATGGCGATAGCGACCGGGGGCATTCTCCGGCATCTCGACCTGCTTGGGCACGGGCAGGGTCAACTGCAACAGCGTGTCGCCGCCATTACGCACCGGCGCGACCTTCACGCCTTCGGCGAGCAGCTTCCACTTTGGTGGGGCCGCCGTGGGCCACGAAACCCGCTCGCGGGCGAAGCCGACACGAGCGGGCAGGGCGGGCAGCGACACGACATTCTGGACGTGCCCGCCCAGCGCGGCGTCCTTCAGCGTAGTCGAGGCGCGGAGGCGCAAGATATCGCCGACCTGCAACCCTTCGACCGCGAGCGTTGCCGTGAGAATGCCGGTGAGTTCCTGCTGCTCCAGCAATTGCTCGCGGCGCAGCACGACAAATTTCTGTCCCTTCGCCAACACGTCGATCCGCTGGCCCGTGCGCCAGATGGAAAGCTCATGAACGATGAGGTCGCCCTTGTCCGGGGACCATGGCAACGTCAGCGATGTTGCCTGCGCCAGCATTTCTGGAGACGCGATCCGCGTCGCGACATCGAGGTAAGACCAGAGCTGGCCGTTTTCGATGCGTTGCTGCGTATCGTAGATCACGACCGGCGCCGCATCGGAATCGATCTTTGCGGTATCGGGCATGGTCGCAGCGACGACCCAGGCCGGGGCAGGCTGATAAAGAGGCGTGTCGCTGGCCACGCACGGCGTCACGGCCGCGCAAGCGAACGAAGCTGTCAAACCGATCGCAAAAAGCCGCATTTCCCCCGCCCGCCTGCCAACCCCACGTGATCGATAAATGCTAAAGGATTGAGACGCACGTGGAAATGCCGTTAAGCACGATATCATCGGGCGAAAACCGCTATCCCCGTTGGCTGCCGATCTGACCGACAAGCCGGGTTGCTGTCTTTTGTGCGCCAGCCACGATCGGCGGGACCGTACAAAGGGCAGGCTGACCTTTCGCGCCTAGCCGCGCTTTGACCTCTGCAAGTCGAACTATACTGGCGAATCCATATCAACTCGATAGGAATATCATGGTTGCCGGCGAAGCTGTGATCCGGCGCGATTCTGCGATCTGAGGAGCCCCGCGATGATGTGTTGCTGTTGTCTCCATGAACCGACCCGGGCGACCTGTCGCCGCTAGGGCCCTGACCGCCCGATACCGATCGTAACCGGTCCGCGCGTCGTTTGACACAACGGACTGGCTTGCCCTGTCGCCCCGTTTCGAGGCGGTCGGCGGCAAGGGAGGGGTGCGCCCGGCGCCTGGCGATCCACGACCTCACTCCGTTTCTTCCATAACATAAGGGGAAGGGCAGCGATGACGCATGCCTGTGTACGTTTGACGTTTCTTGCCGGGGCCGCGCCGCTGGCATTGCTGGCACCGCCAGCCGCCGCGCAAGTCGCCGCGCCGGTCGCGCTGGCCAGCGCCACGCCGGCCGCTTCGCCCGAGGCCGCGCCCGTCGATGCCGCCGACGACGCATCGCTCGACGTCGTCGTCACCGCGCGCCGGCGCGAGGAGCGCGCGCAGGACGTGCCGATTGCGCTTAGCGTCGTCGGTAATGAGCAACTCGCCGCGCGCGGGGATTTCCGGCTCGACCAGGTCCAGCAGCTGGTGCCCTCGCTGCAAGTGTTCAGCTTCAACCCGCGCAACACCAACATCAACATTCGCGGTCTCGGCTCGAATGTCGCGCTCACCAACGACGGACTCGAGAACGGCGTAGGCATCTATATCGACAACGTCTATTACGGGCGCGTCGGGCAGAGCCAGTTCGACCTGGTCGATCTCGACCGGGTGGAAGTGCTGCGCGGGCCGCAGGGCACGCTGTTTGGCAAGAACACCACGGCGGGCGCGATCAACATCAGCTCGAAGCTACCCAGGTTCGACTGGGGCTTCGAGGGGCAGGCCGATCTCGGCAATTACGATTTCAAGCAGCTTCGCGGGTCGCTGACCGGGCCGATCAAGGACGGCCTTGCCGCGTTCCGGCTGAGCGGCGCCTATACCGATCGCAGCGGTTTCCTGTACGACACGACGACCAAGCGCGACGTCCACGATTATCGCAATATCACGCTGCGCGGGCGGTTGCTGCTGACGCCGGCGAGCGGGCTCAGCATCCGGCTGATCGGCGACTGGGGCAAGCAGGACCAGAATTGCTGCATCAACGTGCTGGTCGGCAGTTTCAACAATTACGACAATGGCGCGGCCATCGCCAACAACTTCGCCAGCCGCATCGCGCGGGCCGGCTACACACCGCTGCCGTTCGCACCCTTTTCGCGGCGGACCGACGCCAATTCGCCGTTTCAGGCGAACATGAATACCTGGGGGGTGTCGGGTGAGGTCAATTACGATCTCGGCAGGGCGACGATCACCTCGATCACGGCATTGCGCAACTGGAACTGGTTTCCGCTAAACGACGGCGATTACACGGCGCTGGCGGTCAATCTGCAAGGCCATATCAACAATTTCCAGCGCCAGTTCAGCCAGGAACTGCGCATCGCCTCGAACGGCACCAACACGGTCGATTACGTCGCCGGGCTCTATTACTTCTTCCAGAAGGTGCGTGGTGTCTCGACCGCGCAGTTCGGGCCGGATGCGGCAAGCTATCTGTTCCCGGCTGACCTTGCGGGCGGGGTCGCGAACATCGCCACCAACGGGTTGCTGTCGCAAGGACGATCCGACCCGCACACGCGCAGCTTCGCCGCCTTCGGGCAGACGGTGTGGCACATCACGCCGGCGCTGACCCTGACGACCGGACTGCGCTTCACGCATGAGGACAAATGGGGCGGGTACAGCAACCAGATCCTGTTCGCGCTGCCAACCACCGGGCTCAATGCGACGCAGACCGCGCGCGTCGCCGCGATCCGCGCGAGCCTGGCTCCGGCCACGTCGTTCAACGTCTCGACCAGGAATGACAGCCTGTCGGGGCTCGCCACGCTGGGCTGGAAGCCGGGCAAGGACGTGTTGCTCTACGCGACCTATTCGCGTGGCAGCAAATCGCAGGGGCTCAACCTCACGACCATCCCCGCAGGCGTGTCGCCGATCGTCGCGCCGGAGCGGGTCGACAATTTCGAGCTGGGCGTGAAGTCGCAATTCTTCGATCGCGCGGTGACGCTCAACCTCGCGGCCTATTCCACCACCGTCGCGAACTATCAGACGACGATCGTGCAACAGCTGATCGGCACCAATACCTATATCAACTATATCGCCAACATTCCCAAAGTGCGCTCGCGCGGGTTCGAAGGCGATGTCGCGTGGCAGGTGGCGCCGCACCTCGGCCTCACCGGATCGCTCGCTTATACCGATGCGATCTATACCGATTATCCCAACGGCCCCGCGCCGGTCGAGAATCTCAATCGCGGCGCGGTGCAGAACATGACGGGCCAGCCGCTCGCTGGCGTACCGAAATGGTCGGCGGCGCTGGGCGGCGACGGATCCGTGCCGTTGCGCGACGGGGTCGAGGGCTATGCCCATGCAGACTGGTCGTACCGCTCGTCTTACTACACCGTCGCTAGCAACAGCCGATACGGGCTGGTGCCGTCTTACGGCGTGGTCAATGCGCGCCTCGGCGTGCGCTTCGATCACGGCAGATACGACGTGTCGATATGGGCGCGGAACCTGTTCGATCGTGATTACTACCAGACCCTGAGCGTGCTCAATTACGGCCTCGTCACCGCCACGCTGGGCGACCCGCGCACCTTTGGCGGCACCTTCCGGGTCAAGTTCTGAGGAGCGAGCGGCAATGGCCAGCATTCCCTATTCCGCGCCCGTTGCGCCGGCGGCTCCAGCGACACCGAGGCAGGAGCGAACCGGCCAGCGCGACGGCTGGCGGCTGCTCGCCTTCGGCTCGCTCGCCGTCCCGGTCGCGGGGGCGGGCCTGCCGCTCGTGCTGTTCGTGCCGCAACTCTACGCGACGCATTACGGCCTGTCGCTCGGCATCATCGGGCTGGTGTTCTTCGTCGGACGCTTCTGGGACGTTGCGAGCGACCCGATCGTCGGCGCGTTGAGCGATCGCACGCGCAGCCGCTTCGGCCGCAGGCGCCCGTGGATCGCGGTGGGTGGCCTGCTGTTCGGGCTGGGATCGGCGCTGCTGTTCTTCCCGCCGGGAACGGTGTCACCGCTCTATCTCGGACTGGTGCTGTTCCTGTTTTACTCGGGCTGGACGATGATCGAGATCCCCTTTTCCGCCTGGGCAGGGGAGCTGTCCGGCGAGTATCACGAACGCACCCGCGTCGTGACCTACCAGTCGACGATGCGCGCGATCGGGCTGGTGCTGACGTTGATCCTGCCGACGCTGCTCGAGCAATTCCGCCCCGCCGATGTCGCGTTGAAGCTGCATGTCGCGGGCGGCTTTATTCTGGTGACGCTGGTGCCGACGCTATTGCTGACGCTGTTCGCGTTCCCAGAGCCGCCACGCCCGGCGCAGCGCCTGCCGCGCGCGCGCTTCTGGGCGACCGCCACGCTCATCTTCCGCGACCGGCTGCTGCTGCGCGTGCTCGCGTCGGACACGGTGGTGACGGCCGGCCAGTCGATCCGTGCCGGCCTGATCGTGTTCTTCGCGGTCAATTATATGGGCCTGCCCGCATGGGCCAGCGGACTGTATTTGCTGCAATTTGTGTTCGGCGTGGCGGCGGGGCCGATCTGGTTGGCGATTGGCCGGCGGTACGGGAAACGCCAGACCGCGATTGTGGGCGAACTGGCACAAGCAGCGATCAATGTTGGCCTTATCGCGGTGTTCCCGGGCATGTTGTGGCTGCTGATCGCGCTCGCCGCCGCTCAGGGGCTGACACAGGGTTCGGGCAATCTGATGCTGCGCGCGATGGTCGCCGATGTCGCCGATGCGCATGAACTGGATACCGGGCACAACCGCACCGGCCTGTTCTTCTCGGTGTTCAGCCTGACCCAGAAGGTCGGGCCGGCGATCGGCATCGGCCTCGCGCTGCCGCTGGTCGCGTGGCTCGGGTTCCAGCCCAAGGGGCACAGCGCGCCGCAAGCGCTGGAGGCGCTGAAATACGTGTTCGCGCTCGGCCCGGCGCTCGCGCACGTCATCGCCGCGTCGATCATCTGGCGCTTCCCGCTCGACGAGGCCGCCCATGCCGACATCCGCCGCGCGCTCGACACGCGTGCCGCCAGTTCCCCCTGAATTCCTCCCCCCCGACACGCGAAGCAGAAGGAGAAGTATCATGACTGCCCTGATCCATCATTTTGACAACGTCCAGGATGCCGACAGCCCGCTCGAAATCGTCCCCGTCGCCGGTCGCATCGGTGCCGAAATCCGCGGCGTGAAGCTCGGCGGCGACCTGGAGCCGGAAACGATCGCCGCGATCCGCGCCGCTTTGGTTCGGCACAAGGTGATCTTCTTTCGCAACCAGACGCAGCTTACCGATGAAAGCCACGAGGAATTCGCCGGCCTGCTCGGCCACCCGCTGGCGCACCCGACCGTGCCGGTCGCGGAAGGATCGCGCTTCCTGCTCGAACTGGATTCGAAGGAAGGCGAGGCGGCGTCGGCCTGGCACACCGACATCACCTTCCTGCCGGCCTTCCCCGAAGCTTCGATCCTGCGCGCGCTGGTGATTCCGCCAACCGGCGGCGACACGCTATGGGCCAATGGTGCGGCCGCCTATGCCGATCTCCCCGTCCCGCTCAAGGCGCTGGCCGAGCGGCTGCGCGCGATACATACCAACGCCTATGACTATGCCGCCGCCCGCCCCGAGGCGTCGAGCGAGCAGATCCGGCGGCACCGCGAAGTGTTCGCGTCCACCGTGTACGAGACTGAGCATCCGGTGGTCCACGTCCATCCCGAAACGGGTGAGAGGGTGCTGCTGCTGGGCAATTTCGTAAAGTCGTTCGTCGGGCTGAACCGCGACGACTCCGCGCGCATCTTCACCTTGCTGCAGGATCATATCACCAAGGCGGAGAACACCGTGCGCTGGCGCTGGGCACCGGGCGATGTGGCGATCTGGGACAATCGCGCGACGCAGCACCGCGCCATCGCCGATTTCGGCAAACAGCGCCGCCAGCTTCGTCGCGCGACCATCGCGGGGCAAGTGCCGGTCGGCGTGGACGGATCGAACAGCCGCGCGCTCAAACCCGAGCCGCAGCCGGACCTGACCGCCGCCGAATAGCCTCAAGCACCGTCACCCCGGCCGCGTGCCGGGGTCCAGCGGGCGGCTTGGCCCGACGCGCGATATCGGGCGCCAAGCAGGCGGCGCGATGGACCATTGGCGAGACCGGGTGACGGAATATGCACGACAGTCGGAGCAATGCAGTGAACAAGTACCATTTCCTCCTCCTCGGCGCGGCCTTGCTCACGCCGCTCGCCCCGCTGCTCGCGACCCCAGCGACCGCGCCCGCCAAGGCCGAGACACCCGCGGCGGCGCGCAAGCCAAATATCCTCATCATCGTCGCGGACGATCTCGGCTATTCCGATATCGGTGCGTTCGGTGGGGAAATCGCCACGCCCAACCTCGATGCGCTTGCCGCGCGCGGGTTGAAGCTGACCGGCTTTCATGCAGCGCCGACCTGTTCTCCGACCCGCTCGATGCTGCTGTCCGGCACCGACAATCACCTCGCTGGCCTAGGCAACATGGCCGAACTGACCGCCCCCAACCAGCGCGGTCAGCGCGGCTATGAGGGGTATCTGCCCGCCGACATCGTAACGCTGGCCGATCGGCTGCACGATCTGGATTATGCCACGCTGATGGCGGGTAAATGGCATCTCGGCGTCCGGGCGGAGGACAGCCCCGCGCGGCACGGCTTCGACCAGAGCTTCGACCTCGCGCAGGGCGGCGGCAACCATTACGGGGTCGACATATCCAAAAAGCCCGGCGATCTTGGCACGACCCATTGGGAGAATGGGAAGCAACTGGCCGCGCTCCCCGCCAACTTCTATTCGTCCGACACTTATGCGTCCAAGCTTATCGAGTTCCTCGACAAGGCGGACAAGGCCAAGCCGTTCTTCGCCTATCTGACCTTCACCGCGCCGCACTGGCCGTTGCAGGCACCGGATGAGGATATCGCGCGCTACAAGGGCAAATACGACGCCGGCTTCGAGGTGTTGCGCGACCAGCGGCTCGCGAGACAGAAGGCGCTCGGGCTGATTCCCCAAAGCGTCGTCGCGCATGACGTGGTGTTCGCCAAGGGAGCGAAGCGCTGGGCCGATCTCTCGCCCGAGGAACGCCGCGCGCAAAGCCGCGCGATGGAGGTCTATGCCGCGATGGTCGATCGGATGGACCAGAACGTCGGCCACGTGATCGCGCATCTCAAGGCGACCGGGCAATATGACAATACGATCATCCTTTTCACCGCCGACAATGGCGCGGAGGGGCTGGACGTGGCCCGCGCCGAAATCCCCGGCCTGTCGCAGCGCGTCAAGGCGGCGGACAACCGGGTGGAGAATTACGGCAGGCCGACGTCCTATATCGGCTATGGGCCTGGCTGGGCACAGGCGGCGACCGCGCCGTCGTGGCTCTACAAGGGTTACACGACCGAGGGCGGTACGCGCGTCGCGGCGTTCATAAACTGGCCCGGCGGCCGAAATGGCGTTTCCGGCGTCTATGGCACGGTGATGGATGTGGTGCCGACGCTGGTGGAGGCGGCGGGCGGGCAGTGGCGCGGGTCGAGTTATGCCGGGCGCACGGTCCAGCCGGTGCGCGGGCTGAGCTGGACACCGTATCTGACCGGTGCGACCGAGCGGGTGCATGCAGCCGACGAACAGGTCGGCAGCGAATTGTTCGGCCGCCGCGCTATCCGGCAGGGCGACTGGAAGGCGGTCGATCTCGGCAACGGGTGGCGGCTGTTCAACCTCGCCGACGATCCGGGTGAGACACGGGATCTCGCCAAGGCCGAGCCGAAGCGTCTTGCCGCCTTGACGGCGGCGTGGGACGGCTATGGCAAGCAGGTCGGCGTGATCCTGCCCTCGATCCCGCCGACTTACCCGTGATCCGCGCGCTGGCGATGGCGGCCGGCGCGGCCAGAAGCTCGCGGTGGACAGGGCGGTAATGTCAGCGGCGTTCGTGCGTGGAGTATCTCACGGGCGAGCACCCGCAACCAGTGGCGATGTTCGGCCGCTGAGCCGCACGCCCCCATGCACGGGATTTGCAGGAGCGTCATCGATTCGATCGCGAGTATCGATGGTCGAAAACGGCGGAGATTGTGGCGCACCCAAGAGGATTCGAACCTCTGGCCTCTGCCTTCGGAGGGATTATCGCTGGCTCCGCCAATAAACGCCAGGAGCCGCCGATGACCGCCTATCTCCCTGTAATCGCTAAAGAATTTGATTTCGGCTTCCGCCGGAAGTACGCTCTGTCTCGCCACAGTTTTCGCCCGCTTGCTTACGTGATGCTTACGCGAGAGAGCGCTGTCGGCTCGGAGAAAGCCCATGTCTAAGCTCACCAAAAGGGTCGTTGACGCCGCTGAAAGCCGCTCCAAAGATTACGTCATCTGGGACGACGAACTTCCCGGCTTCGGCCTCCGTGTCTTCACGTCGGGAAAGCGCAGCTACGTCATCCAGTATCGCCTCGGCAAGCGTTCGCGTCGGTTCACCATCGGTTTGCATGGCATCTGGACGCCCGAGCGCGCGCGCCAGGAAGCGAAGGTCCAACTAGGCCGCATCGCTCAGGGTGAAGATCCCGCCGAGGAGAAGCAGCTCGACAACAAGGCGATCACCGTCAAGGAGCTGTGCGACCTCTACGTCGCTGATCTCAAGGCTGGCCTCATCTTGGGTAAGGGTGGCCGGCCAAAGAAGGCGAGCACGATCCTCTCGGATACAGGACGCATCGAGCGCCACATCGTGCCCTTGCTCGGCACTCGGAGGGTCAAGGACCTTGTGAAGGCCGACATCACGAAGGCCCTGAAAGACATCATGGCCGGCAAGACCCGCTGCAGCGTCAAGACGAAGAAGCTGCGCGGCCGCGCCATCGTACGCGGCGGTGCCGGAACGGCTACCCGGACGATCGGACTGTTCGGCGGCATCCTCACCTACGCGGTTGAAGCAGGCATCATCGACCTCAATCCCGTCCACGGCGTCCGGCGGCCGAAGGACAATGTGCGCGGACGGCGCCTGACCGAGGCCGAATATCGCCTGCTCGGCGACATCCTGACCAAGGCTGCAGAGAACGGGAAGTATGAGTTGTCGGTCGACATCATCCGGCAGCTCGCGCTCACCGGATGCCGTCGGACCGAGATGATCACCTTGGCTTGGAGCGAGGCTGACACCGATTCAAGCTGTCTCCGGCTGATCGACAGTAAGGAAGGAAGCTCGATCCGTCCGATCGGCTTGCCTGTCGTGGAGTATCTCGAAAACCGCCGGAAGGAGCAGACCGGCACCTACGTCTTTCCCGGCCAGGGTGATGACAATGCGTTCGGGAGCTTCCCCAACCATTGGGAGCAGATATTCGCGGA
Source organism: Sphingomonas sp. TX0543 (assembly GCF_048565505.1). Taxonomy (NCBI): domain Bacteria; kingdom Pseudomonadati; phylum Pseudomonadota; class Alphaproteobacteria; order Sphingomonadales; family Sphingomonadaceae; genus Sphingomonas; species Sphingomonas sp. TX0543. The sequence continues at coordinate 2,313,444 of NZ_JBLZUS010000002.1, read as the reverse complement.
CACCGCGCTCGCCGACATCACGCCACACGTCCTGCGGCACAGCTTCGCCAGTATCGCCAACGATCTCGGCTTCACCGAAGTCACGATCGCCGCGCTGGTCGGGCATGCGAAGGGATCGGTCACGAGCAACTACATCCATACGCTCGATACCGCGCTCATCATGGCCGCCGACACTATCTCGGGCTACATTCAGGGGCTTCTGGATGGGATCGAGTTCAAACAGACGGCCTACGCCCTGGACCGGGACTCCCGGAAAGCCGCCCTCGCGCGGTTCCTGCAGAAGGCCGCCGCTACCGAACAGGACACGGCCGAGGACTCGGAGCAGTTGCTTGCAGCTTGATCGCGCGATGGGGGTTTCAGTTATTGCAGTTAAGCCCCGCAACCCTTATATTGGCTGGTCAGGAGACACGATCATGGCCAGCCAAGTGGTGCAGTTCGCCGGTCTGTCCGACCGCGACCGCAAGACTGTGACGCCTCTGCCAACCTTGGCAGAGGGCGATCACGTGGAGCTGCATGTGCGGCGTCGCGATGGACGGGAGCAGACCCTGTCCCTTCCGCCGGCCGCCATCAGCGCCGTCGAGACGCTGCTGTCTCGCCTGCTGAACGGCGAGAGGGTCGCCGTGCTCACGGAAGATCAGGAGCTGAGCCCGACCGACGCATCGGTGATCCTGGGCATCTCGCGTCCGCTCGTCGTCCATCGCATGGACATCGGCGATCTGCCGTTCCGCTACGTCGGAAAGCACCGCCGGGCATCGCTGAAGGACGTGCTGGCCTTGAAGGAGACGCTGGACGCTCGCCAGAAGGCGATGGACGTCCTGGCCGAGGACACAGAGGATCTTGTCGTCAACCATGGCCTCTAGACCGCCCATCGCGGTCTACGACGCCTGCGTCCTCTATCCCTTCCATCTGCGCAATGTGCTGATCCAGTGCGCCTTCGATGGCTTAGTCGCCGCGCGCTGGACCAACGACATTCACGCGGAATGGATACGCAATCTCGCCGCCAATTCTCCCAGCACACCGGTCGCGCGCTTCGAGACCACCCGCGACATGATGAAAGCCGTCCTGCCTGACGCCAATGTCGCCAACCATCGGAGCCTGATTCCGAGCCTTTCCTTGCCCGATCCGGATGACCGGCATGTGCTGGCGGCCGCGATCGCTGGCGGTGCCGAGACGATCGTCACTTGGAACCTGAAGGATTTTCCCGCTTCGCAGATCACCCCTCACGGAATCGCCGCTATGTCGCCCGACGCCTTCCTTTCGGCCTTGCACCGAGCCTATCCGAAAGCCCTTCTAAGCAGTATCGCGCGGGCGCGCGAAAACCTCAGACGCACGACGCCATCCGTTGCGGAATTCATAGACATTCTCGAAGCGCAGGGGCTGGCCGAGTTCGCTCCCGTCCTGCGGCGCCGCAAAGCGCACCTGGCCTGATCCCCCCGCAGGGCTCGGAAATTCCGCTTCGAGTTATCGCCGCAGCGGCAAGGCCGCAGAATCATTCTTGACTCTATGACCCGAAAATCAGAACAAATCGCGAACATGACTACGCCGCCTTCGGAGGTCAAGAACGCACTTGCGGCCCGAGCCCGCCATAGAGTCCCTGCGCGCGCAGATCGAGAAGATCGAAGGCCGAAGCCGGCGCGCCAAATCGGTCCTTCCTTTCGGAATCACCGAGGTGGATTCGCGACTCCCCGGCGGCGGCCTTGCCCTCGGCGCGCTGCATGAAATAGCCGGCGGCGGCAACGGAGCGGTCGACGGAGCCGCAGCGGCTTCCTTCAGCGCGGGCCTCGCCGCCCGCACCAAAGGCAAAATCCTCTGGTGCATCACGCGCGCCGACCTATTCGCGCCCGCCATTGCCCAGGCAGGCCTCGCGAGCGACCGCGTGATCTACCTCGAAGCCGGCGACGACAAGACCGTCCTCGCCTGCATGGAAGAAGGATTGCGCCACGGCGGCCTCGGGGCCGTCATCGGCGAGGTCGCCCGCCTTTCGATGACAGCATCAAGACGCCTGCAACTGGCGGCCGAAGGCGCCGGCTCGCTCGGGATCGCCTTGCGGCGCTGGCGGCGACAGACAGAGGCGACGGATTTCGGCCAACCGACATCTGCGATGACGCGCTGGCGCGTCTCCGTAATGCCCTCAACGCCGCTACCCGTTCCCGGCGTGGGCCGCGCACGCTGGTTGGTTGAACTCATCCGCGCCCGAGCGGGCGAAAGTGCAGATTTCGAGTTGGAGGCGTGCGATGACACGGGTCGTCTCGCTCTTCCTGCCGAACTGGTCCACAGACCGGCTTCGGCGGAAGGCTGGCGACGCGGCGCCTCCGGCTGAGGCGCCGCTCGTCCTGATTGGCCGCGACGGGAACAGGCGGGTGGTGCTGGCGGCGGATGCTGCGGCCCAGGCCGCCGGACTGCGCGCCGGCATGCCCGTCACTAAGGCACAGGTCCTGGTGCCGGCTCTTATCGTGCAGGATGCCCAGCCAGTAGCCGACGACGAGGCCCTTGAGCGCCTCGCGGTGTGGCTCCTCCGCTATGCGCCTATCGTGGCTCCAGACCCGCCTGACGGCCTCATCATCGACTCGACAGGCGCTGATCACCTCCACGGCGGCGAAGCCGTCATGCTGGAGGGCTTGATCGGGCGCCTCGCCATGTCCGGGATCACCGCTAGAGGCGCGATCGCCGACACATGGGGAGCAGCCCATGCGCTGGCCCGGTTCGTGGCGCAGCCTGCCGTCATCGCGCCGGAGGGTCACGGCCCATCCGTCTTGGAGCGGTTACCGCTTGAGGCGTTGCGCATTCCAGCCGCGACCACTGCGGCGTTGCGCGCACTCGGCTTCAGAACGGTCGGCGATCTTCTGGCGCAGCCGCGCGCACCGCTCACCTTGCGCTTCGGCCCGGAACTCGGCCGACGCTTAGACCAGGCCTTGGGCACTGCGGCCGAACTCATCGAGCCGGTCCGGCCTGCCGATCTCATCGAGGTGCGCCGCGCCTTCGCTGAACCGATCGGCGCGGCCGAGACCATCGCCCGCTACATCGGCAAGCTCGTCAACCAGCTTTGCGAGCGACTGGAGGAAGGCGGCCTCGGCGCACGCAGGCTCGATCTCATCTGCCACCGCGTCGACAGCCGGGCCCAGGCCGTGCGGGTCGGCATGGCCACACCGGTCCGCGACGCGAAGCGGCTGACGCGCCTCCTGTGCGACAAGATCGAGACCATCTCGCCCGGCTTCGGCATCGAGGTGATGACCCTCGCCGCCAGCGTCGCCGAACCGCTTGAGCGCAGACAGATCGTCAGTTCTTTGGTTGAGGAGAGCGCCCCCGACGTCTCCGATCTCATTGACACCCTGATGAACCGCGTTGGCGAACGTGCCCTCTATCGGCTTGCCCCTGTCGCCAGCGACGTTCCGGAGCGGTCTGTCTGTCGTATCCCGGCGATGGCGGCCGATACGGGAGTGGGCTGGCCCGGCCATTGGCCGAGGCCCTCGCGCCTACTGCCGACGCCCGAGCCGGTCGAGACCGTCGCGTTGCTCCCTGATCATCCGCCGGTCTCGTTCACCTGGCGCGGAATCCGCCGCCGCCTTCGACGCGGCGACGGCCCGGAGCGCGTGTTCGGCGAATGGTGGAAGCGTGACGCCGAGCTGGCCGCCGTCCGCGACTACTTCCGGGTTGAGGACGACGCCGGCGAACGCTACTGGCTGTTCCGCGCCGGCGACGGCGAGGACACCGCCACAGGCTCGCACCGCTGGTTCATCCACGGAGTCTTCGGATGAGCGAGCCCCGCTACGCCGAGCTTCAGGTCACCTCGCATTTCAGCTTTCTGCGGGGGGCGTCGTCCTGTGAGGAGCTGTTCGCCCAGGCGGCGTTCGCCGGGATCGAAGCGCTGGCCGTGGTGGACCGGAATTCGCTCGCCGGCATCGTCCGGGCCCACGAGGCGGCGAAGACCACAGGCGTCCGCCTGATTGTCGGCTGCCGCCTCGACCTCGCCGACGGTATGTCTGTGCTGGTCTATCCGACCGACCGACCTGCCTATTCCCGTCTCTGCCGCCTACTGTCGCTCGGCAAGCGGCGCGGCGGAAAGGCAAGGTGCGTGCTCGAATGGCAGGACCTCGTCGCTTACGGCGAAGGATTTATCGCCGTCTTCGTGCCGGATCTCGCGGATGACCAATGCGGCCTTCGTCTGCGCCGACCGCGCGATGCGTTCGGCGATCGGGCGTATCTGGCTCTGACACTGCGTCGCCGGCCCAACGACCAGCTTCGCCTTCACGAGCTGTCGAACCTCGCCACCAAGATGCGGGTCGCGACCGTGGTGACGAACGACGTCCTCTTCCACGAACCCGCCCGCCGCATCCTTCAGGACGTCGTCTCATGCATCCGGCACAACGTCACGATCGATACGATCGGCGACCGCCGGGAGCGTCACGCCGATCGATACATAAAGCCGCCCGAGGAGATGCACCGCCTCTTCAGCCGCTACCCCGAGGCGCTTGCCCGAGGCCTGCAAATCGCCGACCGCTGCCGCTTCAATCTCGACGAGCTGGCCTACCAATATCCGGAAGAACGCGACGATCCGGCCCTTACGCCGCAGGAGACGCTGGCGAAGCTCACCTGGGAAGGCGCAGCCGAGCGTTACCCGGAAGGCGTGCCCGATAGCGTGACCACCGCGCTTCAACATGAGCTGCGGCTCATCGAGAAGCTCGACTATGCGCCATATTTCCTGACCGTGAATTCGATCGTTCGCTTCGCCCGCTCGAAGGACATCCTTTGCCAAGGGCGCGGATCGGCTGCCAACTCCGCCGTCTGCTATGTCCTTGGCATCACGTCGATCGATCCCGGTCGCAACGATCTTCTCTTCGAGCGGTTCGTGTCCGAGGAACGCCGAGAGCCGCCCGATATCGATGTCGATTTCGAGCATGAGCGGCGAGAAATCGTCATGCAGTGGGTGTTCGACGCCTACGGCCGCGACCATGCCGCTCTCTGCTCGACCGTCATTCGCTACCGCACCAAGGGCGCGCTGCGCGATGTCGGCAAGGCGCTCGGCCTCCCTGAAGACCTGATCGGGACTTTGTCGTCACAGGTCTGGGCCTGGTCGGAGGAAGGCGTCGAACAGAAGCACGTCGAGGAACTGAATCTCAATCTCGCCGATCGCAGGCTTCGCCTGACGCTCGATCTCGCCCGGCAGCTCATGGGCGCGCCGCGCCATCTGAGCCAGCATCCCGGCGGTTTCGTCCTGACCCATGACAGGCTCGACGACCTCGTGCCGATCGAGCCCGCCGCTATGAAGGACCGGCAGGTCATCGAGTGGGACAAGGACGATATCGACGCCCTGAAATTCATGAAGGTCGACGTCCTGGCGCTCGGGATGCTGACCTGCATGAAGAAGGGACTGGACCTTCTGGCCGAGCATAAGGGCGTCAACCTCGACCTTGCCTCCATCCCGGCTGAAGACCCGCGCACCTACGCGATGATCCGCAAGGCGGACACGCTCGGCACGTTCCAGATCGAGAGCCGGGCGCAGATGTCGATGTTGCCGCGTCTGAAGCCTCGCACCTATTACGACCTCGTCGTACAGGTCGCGATCGTCAGGCCCGGTCCGATCCAGGGTGACATGGTACATCCCTATCTTCATCGCCGGGAGGGCCTTGAACCCGTCCACTACCCAAAGCCCGAGCTGGAGAAAGTGCTCGGCAAGACGCTCGGCGTGCCGCTCTTCCAGGAGCAGGCGATGCGGGTTGCGATCGAATGCGCCGGCTTTACTCCCGGCGAAGCCGACATGCTCCGCAAGTCGATGGCCACTTTCAAGTTCACCGGCGGCGTCTCGCATTTCCGCGATAAGCTGATCGCCGGCATGGTGGCCAACGGCTACGAGCAGGCGTTCGCCGAGCAGACCTTCAAACAATTGGAGGGCTTCGGCAGCTACGGGTTTCCGGAAAGCCACGCAGCCTCTTTTGCGCTAATCGCCTACGCCTCGGCCTGGCTCAAATGCTGGCATCCCGAAGTGTTCTGCGCCGCGCTGCTGAACAGTCAGCCCATGGGCTTCTACGCGCCGGCGCAGATCGTGCGTGACGCGCGTGATCATGGCGTCGAAATCCGTCCGGTCTGCGCCAACGCATCCCGATGGGACTGCACGCTCGAGCCCGCCGGTAGCGAAGAGCGATTCGCCATTCGCCTGGGTCTGCGCATGGTCAAAGGCCTCGCCAATGCCCACGCCGCGGCGATCGTCACGGCCAGGGCGGATCAGCCCTTCGGCTCCGTAGACGATCTATGGCGCCGTGCCGGCATCCCCGTCGCGGCGCTCACGCAAATCGCCGAAGCGGACGGATTTCGACCGCCCTTCGGCCTGGCACGCCGCGAGGCGCTATGGGCGATCAAGGCTCTGCGCGATGAACCGCTCCCGCTCTTCGCCGCCGCGTCGGCCCGAGAGACGGAGATCGTGCCAGAGGTCGCCGAGCCGGCCGTCATCCTGCGCCCCATGACGGCGGGCGGTGAAGTCGTAGAGGACTACCGACATGTCAGCCTGTCGCTGCGGGACCATCCGGTCTCGTTCCTGCGCCGGGAGCTGCGCCGTCGCCGCATGGTCACTTTCCAAGAGGCGATGGACGCCAAAGACGGCCGATGGCTAGAGGCAGCCGGCATCGTGTTAGTGAGACAGCGGCCTGGCAGCGCCAAGGGCGTCATGTTCATCACGCTCGAAGACGAGAGCGGAATTGCCAACCTCGTGGTCTGGCCCAAGGTCTTCGAGCAGAACCGCCGCACCATCCTGTCGGTCGGCATGATCGCCGTGCGCGGGCGCGTTCAACGCGAAGGCGAAGTGGTTCATCTCGTTGCGCAGCGTCTGACAGATCTTTCCGCTGAGCTGGCAAGCGTCGGCGAGCGCGACACGGCCTTTCCACTACCACATGGGCGCGGCGACGAATTCCATCACGGCTCGGCAAGCCCAGACCCGCGCGGCCTACCGCCAAACGGGCTTCGAACCCGCGATATTTATATCCCCGACCTTCACATCGACACTATCGAAGTCAAAACGCGCGATTTCCACTAGGGTGCCACCGCGCTCAAGCGCTGCGCACTCTTCGGACACGACTGGTCGAACCCTCCATCGGACTTTGGGCGAAGATCGGCGTCGCACCTTCACGGCCGCTCGCATGGCGACGTAGCAAGGCCGACGTCGTGTCGCGGTCTGCCGCACGGGCGAACGCAAAGCCTTGCCCGACTTTGCAGCCCATCGACCAAAGCTGGCTCGCCTGAACTTCTGTTTCGATCCCCTCAGCCACAATCTCAATGCCGAGCTGCCGCGCGATATCGATGAGCCCCTCGACGATCACCATGCTTGGATCGTCCGGCCATAAACGGCCAATGAAAGCCTGATCGATCTTGATGATGTCGACCGGGACGTTCAGCAGATGCGTCAGCGACGCATGTCCGGTCCCAAAGTCATCGAGCGCGACGCGGACGCCGGCGGCGCGCAATGCCTCTATCTCCCGTGCTACGACGCGATCACTTCGGCCGATACATGCGTCCTCGCTCACTTCGACGATCAAACCACCGAGCGGGACGCCAGCGCGACCGAAGGCATCTTCGAGTTTTTGAGCCAGGCTGCCCGTATAGAAATCGGCGGTCGAAACATTGAGGCCGACCTGCTGGACGAGCAGACCCCGATCCCGCCAGAAGGCGATGTCCCGCGCAACCGTCACCGCAACACGTTGCGTAAGCTCCGCAGCGATGTGGGCGTCGCTGGTCGCTTCCCGAAAAGCTAGGGCACTGACGAGTTCACCCGTCACGGTGCGCATGCGGCAGAGCGCCTCGAGCCCGACAATCTCGCCCGTATCGAGACCGACGATCGGTTGGTAATGCGTTTCCATGCGATCATCGGCGAGCGCATCGGCCACATCGCGTATCGCGTCCCGGCGCCGCGTGATCCGCGTGCCGATTCCCGGCCAGTAGCGCACGAAGCCGCCGCGCCCGGTCTCCTTGGCGTGATAGAGCGCGAAATCCGCGGCCTCGTTGACCGCCATGGCACTCCGTTCGGAGACACCCAGAACGGCGCCGCCGATCGTCGCACGAGGCGCCACGGCATGCCCCTCGCAATCGGCGCTGCGCTCCAATTCTGTCAGCACGCGTTCCGCCGCCGCATTCAGATCGGCGAGCGAGACGGGGTTCTGAATGATGACGGCGAATTCATCGCCGCCCAGCCGGAAGCTGACGTCGGGCGCCATCGCCCGCGCGATCCGGGTCCCCGCCGCCTTGATGAGAGCATCACCGGCCAGATGGCCGAACGTGTCGTTCACGATCTTCAGATTATCGAGGTCGATGATGAAGAGGGCCCAGGCCCCCGGGACGTCACACGGAATCTGCGCCATCGCGACGTTGTAGGCCGAGCGGTTGGGAAGTCCGGTCAGCGCGTCTATGTTCGCGCGGCGCTCGCGGTCGACGGCTCGCTCATGCCGCTGAAGCGCGAGACCGCAGAGATCGACACAGGCTTCCGCCAGCGCGCGCTCAGAAGCGCTCGGCGAGCGCGCTTGCTCGCTGTAGAAGCCGATGACGGCAATGGCGTCACCGCCCGCGTTGACGACAGGGAAGGACCAGCATCCGCTCACGCCAAGGCCTTCTATGAGTCCCATGGAGCGGGCGCAGCGCAGATCACGTCGGATATCCTCGATGATAACGGGTTCGCGCAGATAAGCCGCAGCGCCGCAGGACCCGACCTCCGGGCCGACCATCATCCCATCCAATGCAGAAGAATAGTCCGCAGGCAGACTCGGCGCTGCGAGCGGATGCAGAAGTCCGGCCTGATCGACGGTCAGGATCGAGCAGATCACGCCAGACATCAGTGTCTCAATGTCGGCACAGAGTTCGCGCGCCGTGTCAGCCACAGGTTCGCTGTTGGCGATCATCCGCAATATCTTGTTCTGGATATGCAACAACACGGTCGTCGCCCAACTCAACTGACACTTAGGGATGCGACTATAATAGTCGTAAGATGTGAAGTTCGGCTTACCTAACAAGATAAACATGGAGGTAATCATCGCTGGAGGGGAAAGCCTTCCCCTGCGGCCGAGCCTTTCGTCTCGACCGACCCCTTCTGCGGGGACACCCCGCAACACCCCTAGAGTGAGAGTGCGGACCGGCTTTGCCGTGACGGGTTGAGGACTGGGAGAAAGGCTCCCGGCGCCCGTCGCGGAGATCCGCGATGTCCAGAAAAACCACATCCGCTCGCGCCGGCCAGGATCGGACGAGCCTTTATGACGAAATCACCGGCAAGATCATCTCCGAGCTGGAGGTCGGCCGCGTCCCGTGGGTCCAGCCATGGGGGACGGCGGCGGCGAAGGCGCCGCTCGCCATGCCGCGGAACGGCTCTACAGGCCGGCACTATTCCGGCATCAACGTGCTGATCCTGTGGGGCGCCGTCATCGAACACGGCTTTCCCGGGCAGAGCTGGCTCACCTTCCGCCAAGCACTCGCGCTCGGCGGCAACGTCCGCAAGGGCGAGCGCGGCACGACCGTGGTCTACGCCGACCGCTTCATACCTGACGACGAGAAACGACGCGCGCGAGACACGGGCGAAGACGCCCAGGCGATCCCGTTCCTGAAGCGCTTCACGGTCTTCAACAGCGCGCAATGCGAGAACCTGCCTGAGGATGTCGCAATCGTCACTCCTCCCCCGCCGCCGGGCCTGATCGAACCCCGGGTCGAGGCGCTGATCCAGGCCACCGGCATCGATTTCCGCATCGGCGGCAACCGCGCCTTCTACGCCCCAGCGCTCGACTATGTGCAGGTTCCGCCGCCGCAAGCTTACTACGACCCGATCAACTGGCACCGCACGGCGCTGCACGAGATGGGTCACGCCAGCGGCCACGCCTCGCGGCTGGGCCGCGACCTGTCAGGCGGCTTTGGCACCAAGAAGTACGCGTTCGAAGAATTGATAGCAGAGATGAACGCCGCCTTCTGTTGCGCCTCCATCGGCATCGTACCCACCGTCAGACATGCCGATTATATCGGCTCGTGGCTGGAGGTGTTGCGCGAGGACAATCGCGCCATCGTCCGCGCCGCATCGCAGGCGAGCAAGGCAGCGGACTGGCTGCTCGGCTTCCTGCCGGCCGACGACCAAGCCGGCCCTTCGATCGACAGGAGGGCGGCATGATCCTTCTCACCACCGAGCTGCGCGAGCAGCTCCTCGCCAACGGCCGCGATCGCGACGTTGATCCCATCCCCGTGGTGAAGTTCTTCAACCCCTTGGGCGAGGGGGTATGGCTGGCGACCGAACTCGATGCCGACGGCGACACACTGTTCGGTCTAGCCGATCTCGGCGAACCTGAGTTGGGATCGTTCAGCCTGTCGGAAATGGCCGAGGTGAGCCTACCGCTCGGCCTTGGCATCGAGCGCGACATCCTGTTCGAGGGCCTTTTCCCGATCTCCGCCTGGGCCGAGGCGGCGCGAAGGACCGGAAGCATCCGGGCCGCCGAGCGCGTGCTCTACGCAGCCCATCGCGCCAGTCGCAGGGATGGCTAATGCGGCCTCTGCCGCCGGCCACATTCCACGTCCTATCGAGAGACGCCGCGCAAACGCGCGGCGTCTCTTCGCGTGGCCGGTTGCCCATTCTCTACGCTAAAGACTCTCCTTCATCATCCCCGCCCACGCGGCGAGCAGCATCCCTTCAAGGTCATCATCCTCCCCAACCACTACGCTGAACACAGCCAGCGTGTCGGCGAACTCTTCGACCTTGAGATGTCCGCGAGCCTGCAGCGCCGTGACCAACATCGTCAGCGCCTTGCCATTTGCGCCGATCATGGCGCGCTCCACCCGCGATAACCTCAGGTTCGCGCCTCGTTGCACTAAATTCGCAAACCAACGGCGCAATCCGCTTGGCGTCCTCAACAGCCGTCGTGCTCATTATCGTTCTCCGATCAACTCCAGCGTCGGCATCCCGCCCGACGAAGGAAAGTGACGTCGAACAGTATCTATGACGACTATTATAGTCAGGCTCGACATTCTCCGAAAGCGATGGTGTCAAGACGAGCGTGAAGTCGTCCGATCGGTCGCTGGCCGACAGTGGAAGATGAGAGAGTTAGAGGAGGGCGGGGATTTCGTGACGGGTTGGAGGTCGAGAGAGAGGCTCTCGGCCGCCCGTCGCGGAGTAAATCCCGATGGCTAGTGCAGCTCAAAAGATCGTCCTGTCGTCTTCGCGCGACATCCCTTTCAACAAACTGGTCCTGAGCCAGTCGAACGTTCGGCGCGTGAAGGCCGGCGTCTCAATCGAGGACCTGGCGGCCTCGATCATCCGGCGCGGGCTTATCCAGGGCCTTAACGTCCGGCCCGTGGTCGATGGCGACGGCAACGAGACCGGGATGTTCGAGGTGCCCGCCGGCGGCCGCCGCTTCAGGGCGCTCGACCTGCTGGTAAAGCAGAAGCGCCTCGCCAAGACCGCCCTCGTGCCTTGCGTGGTCCGTCCGGTCGACGATCCGATCCTCGCCGAAGAGGTGTCCTACGCAGAAAATGCCGAGCGCGCCGCGCTGCATCCTCTCGACGAGTTCCGCGCCTTTCAGGATATGCGCCTCAAGGGCACGCCCGAAGAAGATATCGCTGCCGCCCACCGCGTCAGCGTTCAGGTGGTGAAGCAGCGGCTGCGCCTTGCAGCGGTCTCTCCGACGCTGCTGGACATCTATGCCGACGATGGCATGACGCTGGAGCAGCTCATGGCCTTCACCGTCTCGAACGACCATGTCCGCCAGGAGCAGGTCTGGGAGGCGATCAAGGACTCCTGGTCGAAAGAGCCGTACCAGATCCGGCGCATGCTCACCGAGACAACGGTGCGCGCTTCGGACAAGCGGGCCGTGTTTGTCGGGCTCGACGCCTACGAGGCGGCTGGCGGCGTCATCATGCGCGATCTCTTCCAGTCCGACGATGGCGGCTGGCTACAGGACCCCGCGCTGCTCGACCGGCTGGTCGCCGAGAAGCTGAAGGCGACGGCAGGGACGATCGCCGCCGAAGGCTGGAAGTGGATCGAAGTGGCGGTCAGCTTCCCCTATGACGCCGCGCGGGGCCTGCGCGAGTTGCAAGGCGAACCGCTCGACATCTCGGCCGAGGAACAGGCCACCATCGACGCGCTCAACGCCGAATATCAGAAGCTTGAGGGCGAATATGAGGGCGCCGACGAGCTGCCGGACGAGGTCGACCAGCGCCTCGGCGAGATCGAGACGGCTCTCGCCGCGTTCGAGACCCGGCCGGTGCGTTTCGAGCCGGACGACATCGCGCGCGCGGGCGTGTTCATCAGCATCGCCCATGACGGCAGCCTCGACATCGATCGCGGTTACGTGCGGGCCGAGGACGAAGCGCCGATCAAGCCCGAGGGCGAGGCCGGCGTGGAAGCTGGCGGCGATCCGGGCGAACCCGCGGTTCAGCGCGCGATCATCACCATCGGCGGCCAGCCAGCCGAACCCGAGGAGGACGAGGAGGACGACGTCATCAAGCCGCTACCGGAGCGTCTCGTGATCGAGCTGACGGCCTATCGCACACTCGCGCTGCGGAACGCCGTCGCGGAGAACCCCCACGTCGCCATGACCGCGCTGCTGCACAAGCTCGTCTCGGACAGCTTCATGACCCGCATGTATACGGGCGCCATGGAAGCCGGGGTAAAGCACATCTTCTTCCCCGCCCAGGACGATGGGCTGAAGGACAGCCCGTCCGCGCGCGCCGTGCAGGACCGCCATACCGCATGGGCGGGCGACATCCCGAAGGACGACGACGCGCTGTGGGACTGGCTCGCGGGCCTGGACGATGCCAGCCGGATGGCGCTCCTGGCGCATTGCGTCAGCTTCGGCATCAACGCGCTCTATGAGCGGCCGAACCCGCACAGCGCCGGTGGCGTGTCCCAGCACACTCTCGATATGCGGCTCACCCAAGCCGACCGCCTGACCAAGGCGACCGGGCTCGATCTCGTCGAGGCCGGCTGGCGTCCGACCTTCGGCAACTATCTCAACCGGGTCACCAAGCCCCGCATCCTCCAGGCGGTTCGTGAGGGCGCCGGCGAGCAGGCCGCGCAGCTCATCGACCATCTGAAGAAGGGCGACATGGCCAAGGAGGCCGAGCGCCTGCTGGTCGACACCGGATGGCTCCCGGAGCCCCTCCGCCTGCTCGCCGAGGCCGATGCGTCCGCGCCGGAAATCCAGACCGGCGCCGAGGATGAGGGTACTGCGCTGCCCGACTTCCTCGCAGGCGATGACGACGAGCCCGCCGGCGAAGACGACGAACGCCAGCTCGTCGCGGCCGAGTGATCGCTAGGCGGAGCGGCTCCGGTCGCTCCGCCTATCCTTCCAACCAGGGAGCTGCGCCATGTCGCAATCCAGCCCGGCGCTCCGACGCGTCGTCTTCCAGTATCTCGTGCCCGTGCATGTCGAGGTCGAGGACGGGCTCGTTGCCCGCGTCGTCGTCATCGACGAGACGCCCGTCCGCGATCCCATCGTCGTAGAGGGCGACCCCGCCTATCTCGACGATGCCGTGCGAGCCGCCGACGACGGCCAATCCTGGCCATCCTGGCAGTTCGGCTACTAGCCCGACCACAATCCGAACCCTCCCGAGCCCGGCCCAGCGCCGGGCTTTTTCGTTTCTGGAGCCCGCCATGACCGACTTTCTCACCCGCTTTTCCTGCCTCCTCGACGTCGGCACCCCCGCGAACGCTGTGCGCGCCTTCGACATCTACACCGCGTTGATGGCCGAGAATGCCCGCGAGGACCCGCCGGCTGAGCCGTTTCTGCTCTCGCTGACACCCGAATATGGGCCCGCTCGGCTCTGGCTGCGCGACCCAGGCAGCGCCGACCAGCAACTCGCGATCACCTTCGTGACGCGCTGCGCCAAGGCATTCGGGCTGACCGGGCGCTGGGGGTTTCAGTGGGCCACCATCGCCTCCAACCCTGTCGTCGACGGGTTCTACGGGGGCGCCCATGTCCTTGAACTTTCGACCGGCGCGACGGTCGAGTGGCTGAGCACCGGACGTTGGCTCGCGAACCGCCTTGCCGACGGGGATGCCCGATGAGCATCCCCGATCATGCCCGCACCAACTTCGAAACGTTGCTAAGCGCCGCGACCAGCGGTGACCTCGCGCTCATGGAATGCACCGAGATCGCAACCGGCGAAACGCGCTACGTCATCTGCGCCGTCGGGCGCGAGGGCGACAATTATGTGCTTACGCCCTTCGGTCACTTGGCTGAGGGCAATCCCTTCGAGCTTTATCGCCCGCCGGAAGCCTGACCTGAGCGCGGATTCGCCGCCCCTACCAGACCGCGACCTCCCACTGGCCGTTGACCCTGGCGAAGCCGATCGGACGGTTCTGCGGAGCCGCACCTGACTTAGCCGGGTCCATGACTAGCTGCGTCATACAGGTCACACCGGGCCCGACACCGCCCGGCGAGCAGTCGCCGAGCTTCAGCGTCGCCCGCTCCAGCGATGTGCCGGTGAACAGGCGATGGCGCCTTACCGCGGCCGTCGCTTCTTCCTCGGTCGGCTGCGCCACGCCGGCAGCGATGGCCGGAGATGCCGAGACTGGCGAAATCACCGGTCTGAGAACGAAGCCTGCGCCGAACCCGACCGCCAGGCATCCGGCCGCAATGATGCCGATCGCGCTTCCCTTCATGCCGTCTGCCTTCCTCGCCCGGTGCGGCGATCCCTCGAAGGCGACGCCGCGGCTAATTTTCCCAACCGAGATTAGCGCCCCATCGCTCCCGCCGAAAGCGGGAGCGATGGGGCGGGCGCCGACCGCGCCAGAGTGAAAGGTCGGCCGGGACGGGTTCGAGCCCGTCCGGTCGAGAGAGAGCGCCGGGCCGGCTCGCCCGTCTTTCGCTCTTTCGAGGTATCTTCCATGCTTCACGCTCCGATCCAGGAACCCGCTTCGGCGGCCTCGCTCCCGCTCGCGTCCCACGCGCCGCCGGCCGCCGCCATTCTCGCCGCCGCCGAATATCTCCTTCCGCATCTCGAACAGGGCCGGCCGATCGACGCCGCCACCCTGCGCTCCGTCATGGAACAGGCCTTTGGTGCGTCCGACACCAGCGGCGCCTGGGATTGGAAGACGGCCTACGAGGCTTGCGAGGCGGCGACCGTTCTGTTCCTGCGCAAATACGGGAAGCCGCTTTTCCGCAAAGCTGCGTCTCCGACTGCACGGCTCGCCGCGCTGGCCAAGATCGCCGGCCTGTTGCCGACCCACACGCGCCGGTCCGAGGAAACCCAGGCCTTTCAGCAATTCTCGACGCCGACGCCCCTCGGTTTGGCGGCGTTGACCGCCGCATCGCTCACACCCGCCGACCGGGTGCTGGAGCCCTCGGCCGGCACGGGCCTGCTCGCGGTCCTCGCTGAGATTGCCGGTGCTAATCTCATCCTCAACGAGCTGGCCGAGACCCGCGCCGATTTGCTCGCATCTCTCTTTCCGGCAACGACCGTCACGCGTTTCGACGCAGCCCAGATCGACGATCATCTCGATCGCAGCGGCATCCCCAGTGTTGTCATCATGAACCCGCCGTTTTCGGTCATGGCGAACGTCTCGGGGCGCGTAGCCGACGCCGCCTACCGCCATATGACGTCGGCGCTGGCGCGGCTCGCGCCGGGCGGCCGGCTGGTCGCGATCACCGGCGCCAATTTCTCGCCCGAGCTTCCAGTCTGGCGGGACAGCTTCGTCCGCCTTCAGGAACGCGGTCGCGTTGTGTTCACCGCAGCGATAGCGGGCTCGGTCTATGCCAAGCACGGCACGACCATCGAGACGCGCCTGACCGTCATCGATAAGGCACCCGCCGAAATTGCGGCCCGCTTTCCCGAAACCGCCGGTATCGCGCCTGATGTGGCGACCCTGCTCGCCTGGATCGAGCGGCATGTCCCGCCACGGCTCGCAGTCACACTGCCGAAAGAAGCGCCCGAGTCCGCGCCGCGCACCGTGCGCGGCTATCTCGCCCGGGCCGCGTCGGGCGCGCCCGCCCGACGCACTCCGCAGATCGAGGGTGCGCCGCTCGACTATGAGACCGTGGAGTGGACGCCACCCGAGGGTGGCCGCCTGTCGGACTCGATCTACGAATCCTATGCGCTGCAGTCGATCCGCATCCCGGACGCTCAGCCCCATCCAACCAATTTGGTGCAATCGGCCGCAATGGCGTCTGTCGCGCCACCGAAGCCAAGCTATCGCCCGACGCTTCCGACCGCGATCGTCACCGACGGCGTGTTGTCCGACGCCCAGCTCGAGACGGTCATCTATGCCGGCGAAGCCCATGGCGAATTCCTCGCCGGTGCCTGGACCGTGGATGAGACCGGCGATCTTGTTAGCGCCGCGCCGGATGACGCGCCGAATGCCATCCGCTTCCGCCGGGGCTTCATGCTCGGCGACGGGACCGGCGCCGGCAAGGGCCGCCAGTCGGCCGGCATCATCCTCGACAACTGGCTTCAGGGACGCCGCAAGGCGGTCTGGATTTCGAAGTCCGACAAGTTGCTCGAAGACGCTCAGCGCGACTGGTCAGCCCTCGGCATGGAGCGCCTGCTGGTCACGCCGCTCTCGCGTTTCCCGCAGGGGACCTCCATCCGGCTTGGCGAAGGCGTCCTATTTGCCACCTATGCCACGCTACGGTCCGACGACCGCGGCGAAAGGCTTTCGCGCGTCAAGCAGATCGTCGAATGGTTGGGCTCCGACTTCGACGGAGTGATCATTTTCGACGAGAGCCACGCGATGCAGAACGCCGGCGGCGGCAAGGGTGAACGGGGCGACGTCGCCCCATCGCAGCAAGGACGTGCGGGGCTGCGGCTCCAGCACGCGCTTCCGAACGCCCGGATCGTCTACGTCTCGGCGACGGGTGCGACCACCGTCCACAATCTCGCCTATGCCCAGCGGCTCGGCCTGTGGGGCGGCGAGGATTTCCCCTTCGCCAATCGCGCCGAATTCATCGAGGCAGTGGACAATGGCGGCGTCGCGGCGATGGAAGTGCTCGCGCGCGATCTGCGGGCGCTTGGCCTCTACACGGCCCGCTCGCTCTCCTATGACGGCGTCGAATACGAGCTGGTCGAACATCAGCTCACGCCCGAGCAGACGCGCATCTACGACGCCTATGCCGGGGCGTTCGCCATCATCCACAACCATCTGGACGCGGCGATGCAAGCCGCCAATATCACCGGCGACGGCGGCACGCTGAATCGGCAGGCGAAGTCGGCCGCGCGCTCGGCCTTCGAGAGCGCCAAGCAGCGCTTCTTCGGCCATCTTCTGACCAGCATGAAGACGCCGACGCTGGTGCGCTCGATCGAGCAGGATTTGGCCGACGGCCACTCCGCCGTCATCCAGATCGTCTCGACCGGCGAAGCGCTGATGGAGCGGCGCCTCGCCGAGATCCCGACCGACGAATGGAACGACGTGCGGGTCGACATCACGCCGCGCGAATATGTCTAATGTTGAGCTCAACATTACACATATTCTTTGCAGTCGCAGTTTATGTCGAGCGTGGCAGCAGGAGGCGCAGGTTTCCTTCGGTTTTCCATGATTTCACTCCAGATAATTACGGTTCCCTCGACCTGAACAAGTCGAAGGAACCACCATGAGAACAAGATCATCAGAGCTGTTTTGTCCGGCACAGCTCCGGATCGAAGATCCGCCCAGCTCGGATGCCCTATTCAACGCCTTCCTCTCCTCTCTGTGGGTCAAGGAGGAAGCGGCCTGTTCGATCCTGTACAGTGCAGCGATCCGTCATTTCCTGCATTGGCTGGATATGCATGCCATCCCGGTCAGTACGCTCGACGATCAAGTCGTCCGACGGTTCGAGAAGCACCGTTGTCGGTGCCACGGATACTCGGCTCAGCAAGCCGCCTATAAGACTGATCAGGCTGCGCGGGTCCGGCGCTTTGTCCGGTTCCTCGAAGATCAAGGGTACATCGAAGTCGACGATGGGATCGACGATCTCCCCCGTCACCTCACCGACTACTCCGATGCAATCGACAGCCTGCAACTCGCCCCTGGAGTGGCACAGGGCTACCGGTCGGAAGCCGAGCATATTGTGGCTTGGCTTCGCATCAAGCGGCAGTCGTGGGCCGATATCGACGACACGATCATCGACCAGTACGGCGCGCATGATTGTCGATGTCCGGTCTGGCGCAAGCGGGGCAAACTCGTCGCCTCGGGCGCGAAGCGGCGGCGGCGTGGTGCTCGGCACTTCGTCGAGTTCTTGCGCGGCCGGGGTGTCATCCCTTCAGTCGAACCGGTGTCGGATGACGACCCGCACATGGCGGCATATCTGGCATGGCTCAAGCAACACCGCGGCGCGACCGACGAGACGATCCGGCGCTACCGGACCGATATCAGGCGACTCATGCCTATCCTCGGCGAGCCTTCACAATGGGATGCAGCCGTCCTCAGGCGGGCGTTTCAACAACGAAGCAAGGAGACGCCAGGTTCGGCATCACTGCTCGTCACGATAATGAGGAGCTATATTCGGTTCCTGGTCGTGCAGGGTGTTTGCCGTCCAGCTTTGTTGCACGCGATCCCATCAGTGCAACGCTACCGTCTTTCGACGCTGCCCCGGCACGTCAACCCGGCAACGATCGAGCAGATCATCGGCGCATGTCCGACTGATCGCCCGGTGGAAGTTCGGGACAAGGCCATCATTCTCCTGCTCGCCCGGCTTGGCCTGCGTGCCGGTGATATTCGGGATATGCACCTCGACGATATCGACTGGCGCTCGGGCCACCTGACGGTCAAGGGCAAGACGCGTCGGCCCGATCGCCTGCCATTGCCTCAAGACGTCGGTGACGCGATCCTGGACTACATTGCCAAGGCACGCCCCAAGACCGCCGATCCGCATCTGTTCGTGCGCGCGCAAGCCCCATTCCGTTCTTTCCGCTCATCGGCGGAGATCGCTGGCATCGTTGCACGCACGCATGAGCGCGGCGGGATCGAAGGCGTGCCGACCGGATCGCACATTTTCCGGCATTCGCTTGCCACCAACTTGCTGCGCGCGGGCGCAGGACTGGAGTCCGTTGGAACGATCCTGCGCCACAGCTCGCCCGAGACCACCGCCATCTACGCCAAGGTCGACCTGCCGATGCTCATGAAGATCGCGCAGCCATGGCCGGGAGAACCGTCATGCTGAACATGCACATTGCCAGATACGTCTCGCTGTATCGCAGTTTGGGGCGGAAGTTCTCGGAGCAGGAACGACTGCTGCGCCAATACGCGGCTTTCGCCGGACGCTTCGGTGACCGGCACACCCGAGTGCAGCGCATCTACGACTGGTGCCACACGGCAAGCTCGCAGAACGTGGCTCGCCATAGGTACGACGCTGCTCGTAACTTCAGCCTTTTCGCTAACGCCGAGGATCCAGACCACGAAGTCCCGCCTGTCGGCGTTTTCGGACGCGGCAAGCGGCCACGCCCGACTCCGATCATCATCGAACCGGACCAGGTGCGGGCGATCATGACGGCGGCGTTGGACGTTTCGCCCCAAGGCACGATCAGCCTGTTGATTTCCGCTGAGAGCTGACCCGGGAAGGTCCAAAGTTTCCACTGAGAAGTGACCCATGTTCTGAGCTTCCCCCTGGCATTTGCGTCGGGGGATCAAGGAGTGATCGACATGGCGTTATTGAGCGTAATCCGGCGCTGGCATTTCCGCGAAGGGATGCCGATCCGGGAGATTGAGCGACGCACCGGATTGTCGCGCAACACGATCCGCAAGTACCTGCGCGCCGGCACGGTAGAGCCGAAGTTCAAGGTTCCCGAGCGGCCAAGCAAGCTGGACCCGTTCGCCGAGAAGCTGTCGGCATGGCTACGGATCGAGGCGGGCCGGTCGCGTAAGCAGCGGCGCACCGCCAGGCAGATGCACGCCGATCTGGTCGTGCTGGGCTATGACGGATCCTACAACCGCGTCGCGGCCTTCGTTCGCACCTGGAAGGCCGAGCGGCAGCGTGATGCCCAGACCAGCGGCCGCGGTACTTTCGTCCCGCTGGCGTTCGCGCCGGGCGAGGCGTTCCAGTTCGACTGGAGCGAGGACTGGGCGATCATTGCCGGCGAGCGGACCAAGCTGCAGGTGGCGCACAGCAAGCTGTCGCACAGCCGGGCGTTCATCGTCAGAGCCTATCTGCTCCAGACCCACGAGATGCTGTTCGATGCGCTGACCCAGGCGTTCCGGGTTCTCGGCGGCGTCCCCCGGCGCGGGATCTTCGACAACATGAAGACCGCGGTCGACCGGATCGGTGCCGGCAAGGTCCGGCAGGTTAATGCCCGGTTCGCGGCGATGGCCAGCCACTACCTGTTCGAGCCGGATTTCTGCAACCCGGCCGCCGGTTGGGAGAAGGGACAGGTTGAGAAGAATGTCCAGGATGCCCGGCGCCGACTGTGGCAGCCGCTGCCCAGCTTCCCCGATCTGGCGGCACTCAACGCCTGGCTCGAACAGCGCTGCATCGAGCAATGGGGCCAGATCCAGCATGGCGTCCTGCCCGGCACGATCGGCGATGCCTGGGCCGACGAGGTAGTCAGCCTGATGCCGTTGGGGCGGACCTTCGACGGCTTCGTCGAGCACGCCAAGCGGGTCTCGCCGACCTGCCTCGTGCACTTCGAGCGCAACCGCTACAGCGTGCCGGCATCCTTCGCCAACCGGCCGGTCAGCCTACGCGTCTACCCTGACCGAATCGTCATCGCCGCCGAAGGCCAGATCCTGTGCGAGCATGACCGGATCATTGAACGCTCGCACCACCTGCCGGGGCGGACGGTCTATGACTGGCGGCACTATCTGGCGGTGATCCAGCGCAAGCCTGGCGCCCTGCGCAATGGCGCGCCCTTCGCCGAGCTGCCTGATGCGTTCCGGCGGCTGCAGGGCCATCTTCTCAAGCGCCCCGGCGGCGACCGGGAGATGGTCGAGATCCTCGCCCTCGTCCTGCAGCACGACGAGCAGGCGGTGCTTTGCGCCGTCGAGCTGGCGCTCGAAGCCGGCGTTCCGGCCAAGACCCACATCCTCAACATCCTGCACCGGCTGACCGACGGCAAAGCTGGCACCCCGCCGAGAATCGACGCCCCACAGGCGCTGAGCCTGGTCCGCGAGCCCAGGGCTAACGTCGAGCGCTACGACGCGCTCCGCAACAAGGAGACCGCCCGTGCGTCATGATCCTGCCAGCGCCGCCGTCGTGGTCATGCTTCGCGGTCTGAAGATGTACGGCATGGCCCAAGCCGTCAGCGAACTCGTCGAACAGGGGGCGCCGGCCTTCGATACCGCGGTGCCGATCCTGTCACAGCTGCTCAAGGCCGAGGTCGCCGAGCGCGAGGTCCGCTCGATCGCCTACCAGATCAAGGCCGCCCGCTTCCCGGCCTACAAGGACCTCGCCGGCTTCGACTTCGCTTCCAGCGAGATCAATGAAGCCATGGTTCGCCAGCTGCACCGCGGCGAGTTCATCGACGGCGCCCACAACGTCGTGCTGATCGGCGGGCCGGGCACCGGCAAGACCCACATCGCCACCGCGCTCGGCATCCAGGCGGTCGAGCATCATCGCAAGAAGGTCCGCTTCTTCGCCACCGTTGACCTGGTCAACGCGCTCGAGCAGGAAAAGGCCATGAACAGGGCCGGCCAGCTGGCCGATCGGCTGCTGCGTCTCGACCTCGTGATCCTCGATGAGCTCGGCTACCTGCCGTTCAGCTCGTCAGGCGGGGCATTGCTGTTCCACCTGCTCAGCAAACTCTACGAGCGCACCAGCGTCGTCATCACCACCAACCTCAGCTTCAGCGAGTGGGCCGGCGTGTTCGGCGATGCCAAGATGACGACCGCGCTGCTCGATCGGCTCACGCACCACTGCCACATCCTGGAGACCGGAAACGACAGCTTCCGCTTCAGAGCCAGCACCGCCGCCGCGGCGCCCAAACCACGAAAGGAAAAATCGCCAGCTTGACCCATCACCCGCATCGCGGGACATATCTTCAACCCGGGTCACTTCTCGATGAAAATCCCGGGTCAACTCTCAGCGGAAATCAACATATGAGCCCGTCATGGCGACGATATGCACGCGGTCACGGGCCATGAACTGACCAAGGTGTTGACCGAGTTTGTTGTCGGGATTGGCGGACACGTGGTGGAACTCGTCCACTGCGATCAGCCGGTCGTCGAATTTCTCGACGCCGTACTCGTCCACAGCGAAGCGGAACGTGGCGTGGGTACAAACCAGCACCTTGTCGTCGCTTTCGAGGAAGGCGGCGACGGATTTGACCTTCCCGCCGTTGTCCCCGCCTGGCGCGTTGCAGAGGTTCCACCTCGGCTCGACGTGCCAGTCGGCCTCGAAGCCGTATCTGGTGAGGGGCTCGTCGTTGAAGCTTGAGCCGATCGATTTTTCCGGCACGACGATGATGGCTTGCCTCACGTCCTGATGCGCCAGCTTGTCGAGCGCGATGAACATGAGCGCGCGGCTTTTTCCCGATGCGGGCGGCGATTTGATAAGAAGGTATTGCTCGCCGCGCTTTTCGTAGGCGCGCTCCTGCATGGGCCGCATGCCGAGTGCATTGGCTTTTGTCGAAGCACCGTTGCGGGCATAGGAAACCGAAACGGAGGGTACGGATTTCTTCTCGTCGGTCATGCGCTTGCCCCCGCCCTGCGTTTTCTGGTTTCGCCCTGCGCGGTGGTCATCTTGGTGTAAAGATCGAACAGCTTCTCCAGCCGCTCCGTATCGTTGCGAAATCTCCGCCCGATATAAATGCGCTCCAGAACCTCGTCGTTGTGCTCATGCGCCTCCCGCAGGTCAGTCGGCATGTGCTCAGGGTCGTAGAGATCGGCGATCGTTGCAGGAAAATGAGCCTCACGGGCGAGGAGAATATTTTCCGCGCATCGTGTCAGGTCGGCCTTGTTTTTGTTGGTGAGGATCGGAACCGGAAAGGTATTCCAGCCGATCGTATTGGAGTATCGGAAGTCTGTTTTCAGCTTTCCGCAGACGGTAGCGACCCAGACCAGGTGAAGCCGCGACGCCACGATAGACATATTCCACAATGGTGCATCGTAGAGGGCGAACAACAGATCGCTTACGATCGTCTCCCGATCGAATAGGTGGACCGGTAGGTAGGACCGTCGTTCGGACGACACTTTCGCCACGGCCAGTGTGTAGCGCTCGGCTGTGCCCGCGATCTGGACAAAACGATAGGGCTTGGAAGCGAAATCCCGCGTCGATGCGGCTGCACTGCTGGTACGGAAATCGCGCACTCGGCCTAATAACGCTTGCAAAAAAGGGTGCTCGGCCGCGAACTCTGAATCTTTAGCCTCGATCCACACGCACCAGCGGGGCTTCCCCTGGATCATCTGCTCGGAGCCCAGATACGGCCGAACGAACCGAGCCAGCTCGGGATATTGGTCGAGGACCTGCCTCCGCTCATCTGCGGACAAAATGAAGTGGCCGCCGTCTCGTGGCATGTTCCCAAAGAGCATCGGAGATAGCCCTCCGATCGGGCTCCGTGCCGCCTCGACCGAAGTGTTGGAGCCTGCCGCAAGGTAGGCGTTGATGTTGCTTACCTGCCGTTCGATCACCGCACCATCATCGGCAATGGAGAACAGCCGCTTGGAGGCTGGCGCATCCCGTGAGATGGCGACGATGGCCACAATCACACCGGCGTTGTGGCTTGCCAGATTGGCCCATTTGAACGAGGTATGGGCGAAGGAAATCTGGTGGCCCGTCTCAAAAATCAAGGGCCACAGGATCGGAACCTGTTGTCCTTGGCACACGGAATTGGTGGAGACGAATGCAGCAGAGGCATTCGATCTCAGACCGTAATCTGCCGCCTTCATGAACCAGCCGGCGACATAGTCGAGGGACTTCCATGCCGGCGTGCGGCTATCAAAAATCGCTTTCAGATCGTCCTTTTGATCGTCGTTCTGCCACTTGCTTCCGAGGTAAGGCGGGTTTCCGCAGATGTAGGTTTCGCCGCCCTCATTCTCGAAGTCTATCTGGGCTTGATCCAGCGGCGTGCTGAAGAGGTCATCGCCTACCAGGTTCACGCCCGTGCCGGTCGGCGGGCAGATGCTCAGCCAATCCAGTCGCAGGGCATTGCCTCGGAAAATCCAGTTCTGGGCGTCAAGCGGCAGTAGGTCCGCAAGTGCCAGTTTCTGGCCGCGATAGAGCACGTCACATTGGTATTCCGCGATTATGAGCGCAAGCCTCGCGATTTCCGCTGGGAAGTCGCGCAGCTCGATCCCCCGAAAGTTCGTCACGGGAATTTCGGACGGTCGATCGGCTTCGTCCCGCAGCTTGTTGATCTTCGCTTCAATGGCGCGCATTTCCTTGTAGGCGATCACGAGGAAATTTCCGCTGCCACAGGCAGGATCGAATACCCTGATCTTCGACATGCGCTTGCGCAGGTTGAGAAGCGTCCGCGGGTTTTCACCCGCTTCTTCAAGGCGCTCGCGCAGGTCGTCGAGGAACAGCGGGTTAAGCACCTTCAGGATATTAGGAACGCTGGTGTAGTGCATCCCGAGCGCGCCGCGCTCCTCGTCGTCGGCGACGGCCTGGATCATCGAGCCGAAAATGTCGGGATTGATCTGTTTCCAGTCGAGCTTGCCGATATGGATCAAATAGGATCGTGCGATACGGCTGAAACGCGGCACGTCCATGTTCCCCGAGAACAGTCCGCCGTTCACATAGGGAAAGGGCTCGGCCCAACGGGGCAGCGACGCCGAACTCCTGTCTTCGCTCTTGATGTTCATAGCGCGGAAGAGCGTGCCGATCACCTCATGGGTGTTCGAGGAGTCCTTCGCGCTCATCTGATCGATGGTGTCGGTGAATAGCCCTGTCTTGCTGAAGATGTCCGTGTCTTCGGCAAAGAAGCAGAAGATCAGGCGCGCCATGAAATGATTCATGTCGGGGCGGCGCTCGGCCGTACCCCAATCGGGATTGTCCCTCAGAAGCTCTACATAGAGGCGATTGAGGCGGCTAGTCGCCCTGATGTCGAACGAGTTGTCGCGGATTTGCTTGACGGTCGAAATTCCCGCCAACGGCAGGAAGAAGCCGAAATGGTCAGGAAACTCGCCATAGGCGGATGCAACAGTCTCGCCACTCTCGAGGTCTTCCGCCTCGAACGTGTCTCCATCGGTCGCGAGCACAAACCGCGCCTTGGCCCGCAAGGTGGTGGAACTCGCCTTGAGCGTGGAAAGGGTATGTGTGACCTCACCCGCAGCGCAGGTGACGATATGGATGTTGTTGGTTTGAAGGACGCCGCCGAGGTCGGATTTATTCGAAACGCCGCTTCGCAGGCGCTTGATGGTAGTTTCCTTGTTGCCGAAGGCTTGCAGGAACGCGAACGGAAACTCGGCTGGGTCGAACGGACGTTCGGCCAGTGCGCTGACAGCTTCCTCGATCTCGACCGCGTTCATTTCCTTTCAAGCCCGCCACTTGCCGCACCCGCATCACTACCGTGGGCGCTGATATAGCCCTTCATGAATTCGCGAATGACTTGCGCGGCGGGTCGGTCCTGATCGCGGCAGACTGCAAGGAATTTCTCCCTTAGATCGCGTTCGATGCGGATGCGAAGCCCCGTGTCCTTCATGGCGCCACGTGTACCCGATGGATACACATGGCGCCATCGCTTTCCAGCGTGGGGGTGGCAACTTGTTGCTCGCTCACGCGCAACATACTGAAGTTTAAGGCGTCCACGCCTCATCCGCCGCGGTCACGCGTCACCTACCAGAACAGCGAGATGTCAGGTTATCGATCAATCTATATTGACAATGTCAGAAGGTCGTTTCATTTAAGGTGCGGGGAGCACGATTCGATGAGCGATGGCCCGTACAAATCTCTTCCGATGAAGCCTCGTTGGCGGCATGCAGCAAAGTGCGCTTACAAGGAGGCGTTCTCTCAAGACGAGATCGTCGAAAGCGTGACGCGCGCGTCACACGCCGACTGGCGCGCCGAAGTCCGGCAGGCACTTGTTGGGTCAGTCACCTCCGTTGTTGCTCCTTTGGGGCAGCAGGCCCTCTTCGCGGACCAGGTTCTGGCAGATCTCGGTGCGCTCCGGCGCGGCTGCGCCTCGCCGCTGGAGGCGTCGTTCGTTCGCAACGCGATCGATGCCGTAGTAACCGGACGCACTGGCGCCGATGCCGTCCAGTTCGCCGCCGAGGAAGCACTCTCCGACCGCCTGCTCTGCAATTACCGTCAGGTCGAAGAGCATGTCCGCCGTGACGACAGCATCCGCAACGCGGAGTTTGTGCGGAACCGCTTCGAGGCGGCGCACGGCCAAATCGATCTGTCTGGTCTTGCGCGTGCCGCACTGCGGACGGGCGAGCCGCTGACGCGCCGCACCCGCGCCCAATTCACCGATCTCGACGCTGGAGTTCCGCTATGACCGCCCGCACCTATCATGCCTCACGCGAGACCGCGTTCGTGGTCGATGCGGTTGAGCTTGACGCGGCCGTTCGCGACGGCGCGATCGCCGCCAACCTCGGGTCCGCGATCAATCTCTCAATCGCTGGGCTGGAGAGCTATTTCTATACCGGCTGGCGTCCAGAACTTGTCGACCTCCTCGTCATCGCGGCCGCTGTCGAATATTGCGATCTTAGCGTCAAACGCCCGGCGTGGGGCTGGGCGCGGTCCTTCGACCTACGTGTTGGCGTCCATTCGCTCGATCGTTGGGAGGATTCCGCAGTCCACAATGCACTCGAGGATGCTCTTTCGTTCCTAACGGGCGATCAGTGGATCGTCAGCTTCGTGCAACGCATGCGCGACATTGAGCGCGTGGGACAGGGCTCCCTCGGCTTCGACGTTCGCGACCGCGTGATCATGCCGTATAGCGACGGTGTGGACTCCCGCGCTGTTTCGGCGCTCGTCGATGAGGCCGAAAAGGGCGGGCTCGTGCGCGTCCGCCTTGGCACCAAGGGCGGCGACACTCACTCAAAGGATCCCCGCGAACGCCGCTTCATGTCGGTGCCCTATCAGGTGCGGTTCGATGTCGGCCAAAGGGTCGAATCGTCGGCGCGGTCGCGGGGTTTCAAGTTCGCAGTGATTACAGGCATCGCTGCGGCGCTCGCCAATGTAGAGCGGATCGTAGTGACCGAGAGCGGTCAGGGCGCCCTTGGTCCGATCCTCGTCACCTTGGGGCAAAGCCACCCTGACTATCGGGTCCATCCCGCCTTTACCCGTCGGATCGAAGCGCTGTTCGCAGCCTTGACCGGCAAGGCGCCGCACTACGAGTATCCCCGCATCTGGTCGACCAAGGGCGAGACCGTCACAGCGGCGCAGAACCTCGCGCAGCCGCCCAACTGGGCGAACACCCGCTCGTGCTGGCAGGGTGCTCGGCAGGTAAGCTTTGAGCACAAGCGCCGGCAATGCGGTATCTGCGCTGCCTGCATGTTGCGCCGCCTCAGCATGCATGCGGCCGGCGTTGAGGAGCCTGCCGCCAACTACATCTGGGAGGACCTGTCCGCCCCCGAGATCGAGAAAGGCGCGGTCGCGGGCTTCACGCTGATGACCCCGTCGCTCCGCGAACATGCCATCGCCGGCGTACTCCACCTCGACCATCTGGCCTCGCTCTCCGGTTCTGCTATCCATAGTCGCGCGGTTGCCCGCGTCGCCCGTGAAACCGCCGATGCTCTCAGGATGTCGTCGTCCGAGGCGGAGGCGAACCTCTTGGCGTTGCTTGCGCGTCATCGCGCCGAATGGCTCGCGTTCCAAGAGAGTCTCGGGCCGAATTCCTTCGTCGCCAAGCTCGCGCAGGTCTCGCCGTGGCAGCGGTGACAGGCAGCCTGACCTCGGAAGCGCTTGGAGAGCTGCTACGCGACGCCAGGGAGAATGCGAAGCTGACCCAGGCCGCGGCGGCCCAGGCGCTGAATGTCGCGCGCACCACGCTAGTCGCCATCGAGCAAGGGCAGCGCCGCGCGCGCCTCGAAGAACTTCAGAAGCTCGCTGCCCTGTATCGCGTGTCACTCAACGTGCTGCTGCGCCAGGGCAGTGCGAAGGTCGATTTGCGCCCCCGCTTCCGGCGGGCCGGTGAAGGCGATGCAGAAGTCGAAGAGGCCGTCGCTTTGCTTAACAGCCTCGTCCAGGCGGAGCTGGAACTGGAAAACCTGCTCGGTATCAAGCGCGCGCGCAACGACCCGCCGGAGCGCCCCCTGCTGCCCGGCAACGTCTTGCTCCAAGCCGAGCAGGACGCGAGCGAACTGCGCCAGTGGCTAGGGCTTGGCATGGCACCGGTCCACGATATGGTCAGCCTGCTGGAAGTCCAACTGGGCGCGCGCGTCTTCGTCCGGCAGTTGCCGGCCCGGATTTCGGGACTCTATGCGTTCGACGAAGTTGCCGGTGCCTGCATTCTGTTGAACGCGTTGCATCCTCGCGACCGGCGCACGCAGACCGGGGCCCATGAGACCGGCCACTTCATTTCCACCCGCCGCGCACCGGATGCGCTTTATGCGGATTCGCCTGAAGCTTCGCGGGAAGAGCGCTACGCTAACGCCTTCGCGCGCTGCTTTCTGACGCCCGCCCGAGCGGTTGCCGCCCGCTTTCAGGATGTCACCGCCGGTGCCGCGCGGCTCACTCGCCGCCATATCATTATTCTTGCACACGCCTTCGGTGTGTCGCGCGAAGCAATGGTGCGGAGACTCGAGGAACTCGGCCTTACTAAATCCGGCACTTGGGACTGGTTTAAGGAGCACGGCGGCATCACGGACGAGCAAGCACACGAAGTGCTCGGCGACGCGATACCGCCCGATCCAGCTAAGACCGATGCCGCTCGGCAAGTGTCGATGCGCATGAGCCTCCTTGCGAGTGAGGCGTGGCGGCGTGGTCTTCTGAGCGAGGGGCAGTTGGCGCGCCTTCTTCATATCGACCGCGTCGAAGCACGCGAGATGATCGATGAATTTGAAGCTGAAGGAGCGGTCGACGATGAGTCGCCAATCCTCCTGGCTTGAGCGGGCGGCATCGCTCGTCGGCGATGCCAGCGTCTGGATCAACCTCGTCGCGACAGGCTGCGCCGAGGACATTCTCCGATCGTCGCCGGCGGAACTCGTCATCACGACGACTGCGCTCGGCGAGCTTGAGAATGGGCGCGCGAAAGGTCGGCAAACTGCCGCCGAGGTTGCAAGGCTGATCGAGGTAGGTTTGATCCGCGAGGTTTCGCTCAGTTCTACCGACGAAGCTGTGTTTCTGGACCTCGTCGCTGGTCCGACGAGCCTCACACTTGATGATGGCGAGGCGGCAACAATCGCATATGCGCTCGGTTCGGGAGCGGGCGCGCTGATCGATGAGCGTAAAGCCACCGACTTGTGCGCCGACCGCTATCCCGCGCTTATCGTCATGAGCACGACGGATCTGCTTCTTGCCGATCCGATCGTGTCGTCCTTTCAGGCCGATGGTCTCAGCAAATGTTTGTTCCTGGCGCTGACGGTCGCACGTATGCGTGTCCCCGAGCGCCATCTTGCTGGCGTCTGTGAACTCCTAGGACCGGATCGTTGCCGAGAGTGCCGCAGCCTGCCCGGGGCATGGCGGCAATCGGCAGCTTCGCGCTTGACCGGCTAAGAACCATTAGAGAACAAAATCTGCTAGCGAAGGCTTGTGGATCGGTTAGGCAGGTCGAATGGAGAGCATAACGAGCCCGAGCGAGCTATCGAGCGATGATTTTGCGCGGCGCTTCGCGCTGCGCCCCGGCCAATTAATGTGGCTCCTTGGCGCGGGTGCGTCGGTTTCAGCCGGCATCCCCAGCGCTTGGGATATGATCTGGCAATTCAAGCAAACGTTGTTCGTTGCCCAACGCAAGGCGTCGCCGCAGAGTGTCGCCGATCTCGGAAATCCTGCGATCCGCGCGCTGCTAGACTCGCACATTGCGAGTTCCGAGCGACTACCGTCGCCGGGCTCGCCGGATGAATACGCGGCGCTCTTCGAAGCAACCTACCCGGTAGAGCGCGATCGCACGACTTTTATTCAAGGCATGATTAGCGGCGCGAAGCTGGCCTATGGCCATCTTGCCCTCGCCTCGCTTCTAAAAGCGGGCCACACTCAGCTCGTCTGGACGACCAATTTCGACCACTTGATCGAAGATGCCTGCGCGAGAACGTATGGCACAACTGGCACGTTGAGCGTCGTTGCACTCGACGCTCCGGAACTGGCGGGGCAATTGATCGGCGCGCAAAAATGGCCGATCGCAGTGAAGCTGCACGGCGATTTCCGCTCGCGTCGGCTTAAGAACACGACCGATGAGCTGCGTCAGCAGGACGCCGCGCTTCGTCAGCAGCTCGTGGATACCTGCCGACGATCCGGCCTCGTAGCCGCCGGCTACAGCGGACGCGACGATTCAGTGATGGACGCGCTTGAAACGGCGCTCGATCAGCCGGGCGGTTATCCTGGCGGACTGTTCTGGCTGCATCGCGGCAGCGATCCACCGCTCGGACGGGTCATCCGACTTCTCCAGCGCGCCAGCGACGCGGGCGTTGAGTGCGGGCTGGTGCGGATTGAGAGCTTCGATGAGATATTGCGTGATCTCGTGCGGCTGCTGCCCGCGCTCGACACATCCGCTCTCAACGCACTGGCAACAGGACGGTCGCGCGTGTCGGGCGCTCCCGAGCCCTCCGGCCAGCGGGGCTGGCCCCTCATTCGGCTCAACGGGCTTGCCGTCACCATCCCGGCCAATTGCCGCAAGCTGGTATGCACGATCGAGGGTGTCGCAGCGGCGCGCTCCGCTGTCGCCGAGGCGAACGCACGCCTGATCGTGACGCGCACGCAAGCGGGCGTGCTCGGTTTCGGCAGCGATGCCGAGTTCCGTCGAGTGTTCGACCCGTTCGGAATCACTGCGTTCGATCTGGCCACCTTCGAGAAGCGGCGCCTGCGCTATGAGTCCGGCGAACGTGGCCTGCTACGCGACGCCTTGGTAGAGGCGCTGTGTGCCGCCAAGAATGTTCGTGCGATCCGCCGCCGCAGCGCTGATTTGCTCGTGCCAGTAGATGCCGCCGACAGCGCATGGGATGGGCTTCGCGCGATAACTCGTCAGACGACTGGCACCATGCCCAAACACCCGGACCTGAAATGGCACGAGGGGGTCGGGGTCCGGCTTGACTGGGCGGACGACGGTCTTTGGCTGCTGCTTGATCCAAAGATCGTGTTTGAGGGTGTCACGGACGCGACCAAAGCGATCACCGCCGATTTCGCGCGCGAACGGACGGTGAAACGCTATAATCGTGACCTCGATCGGCTTATCGATTTTTGGGCAAAGCACCTTGCCGGCGAAGCGCTTCCGGCGCTGTCGATTGGCGACGGGATCGATGCTCGCTTCGCAGTCGGGAAAAACACGGCCTTCTCTAAGCTGGTACAGCCATGACGAGCGAGATCGCCCCGACCATATGGTATCCGGAACCCGAGCTGGTGTTTCATCCCGAGCGAACGAGCGAGCGGGACATTCATCCGCTGCGCGGGCTCAAGCGGTTCGGCCCCCATTCGCGCGGTTTGGTGCAATCGCCGATCCGCGTAGCGACGCTGGCCCCGAAGGGCGAGTCCGAGCGACTGTTCGCATTCATGCGTGAGCTGAGCCAGAGCGTGCGCCCGGTCGAGCGAACCGACTATCTGCCGGATTGGCCGGGCTTCAATACCGTGTTCGACATGCGCGTGACGGCGGCAACCAAGAAATGCCGTGTCGAGCTGGACGGATCGTTTGAGAGCGAGATGGCGCAATCGGCGATGCCGCACGTGTTGCTCGCCGAACAGCTCGTTCGTGCGATCCAGCCGCTTGAGGCGTTCCGCAGCGAGTTCGACGTCTTGTTCATCTACCTACCGCAGCGATGGGAGCGTGGCTTCTATGGCACGGGGGACGATTTCGATCTCCACGATCATCTCAAAGCCTATACGGCCGCGCGCGGGATGCCGATCCAGATCGTTCGCGAAGACAAGGCGCTCGCTTATCGCTGCCGTGCGAGCGTGATGTGGCGAGTCGGGCTGGCGCTGTATGCCAAGGCCGGCGGCGTTCCCTGGAAGCTAGCCGACGTGGATCCAGAAACAGCCTATATCGGCATTTCCTATGCGGTGCGGTCGAACGGTGCCGACAAACCGCGATTTGTGACTTGTTGTAGCCAGGTGTTCGACGCGGAGGGCGCTGGCCTGGAATTTATCGCCTACGACACGGCAGATGTGCAGGTGCAACGCGATAATCCCTTTTTGTCACAGGCCGAGATGTTCCGTGTCATCACGCGGTCGATGACGCTGTATCGCCACCGACATGGCGGACGCTCGCCGCGCCGGGTGATGGTCCACAAATCAACCGAGTTCAAAGATGCCGAAGTGCTCGGCTGTTTCGAGGCGCTACCGCTGTGCGAAGCGGTCGATTTGATCCAAGTGGTCGAGGATGTGGGCTGGCGCGGCGCGCGTTGGGAACGCGACCAGGCCAGTCCCGGAGGTAAGGCGGCGGCGTTTCCAGTCAAGCGTGGCTCACTGATCGGGCTTGGCGAGCGCGAGGCACTACTGTGGATGCACGGCGCCGTGGAGACTTTGGGATCGAAAACCTATTTTCAGGGTCAGCGCGGCACGCCGCGTCCGATCCGACTTGTCCGCCATGCCGGGCACGGCACGTGGGACGACAGCGCCCGCGCGGCGCTCGCCTTGTCGAAGATGAACTGGAACAATGATGGGCTGTATGATCCGCTACCCGTAACGATGAGTTATGCGAAGGTGCTTGCGCGTGTCCTCAAGCGCATGACGAATCTTGGCAGCACACCCTACCAATTCCGATTCTTCATGTAATGAAAGTTCGTTGCACCCCACAGGACTCGAACTTTTTTCCCGTCGATGACCGCCGTGCCTACGATCATGCAAACACTGAGTTTGCGCCGATCGTAGCCTGTGCGGCTTACGCGCATAAACGGCGCCCGGCGGCGGAATTTGGTGCACCCGACACGATTCGAACGTGTGGCCTCCACCTTCGGAGGGTGGCGCTCTATCCAGCTGAGCTACGGGTGCATTATGCTTACGCGGTGCTTACGCGAAAAATCTGAGAGTTGAAAGCGCCAACCTCGGTGCTCTCAAAGCGCTGTATTTCAAGTGTTTTTCGACCTCCTTCTCACATTCGTTCCGCTTGACATCAGCCTTCGGAGGGCAGCGCTCTATCCAGCTGAGCTATGGGTGCGTGGTGTGGCGCGCCTAGCAGCGCCCGCGAAGGAATGCCAGAGGGTTATCGTTTCTTCGGTATCCTCACCGGCTGAAATTCACCCAGGCCGCAACTTGCGCCACGCATTACCGGCGAGGTGTACAGCACGGTGATGATGTCGGTGGAGCACAGCTGGCTCAGCGACGTCTGATAGGCGAAGCGCCGTTCCGAGCCGAGCCCGGGGCAGGATTGCGGCAGGGTGACGCGGTAATAGCGATCGCCGGAAAGGCGGAAATCGATCACGCGATCGTTGCGGACCAGGCTCTCCCGAAGCTGGGTGATCGGCACGCAGCTCTGCGGCTTGCCGTCCGCCACCGCGTCGGGCACCGCATTGCGATCGCGCGCCGCCCCGGGCGAGGCGAGCGCGGCGAAGGCGATGGCGGCCGGCAACAGAATACGCATGATCGTTCTCCTTCGGATCAATCCCCCGCAAAGGCATTCTTGAGCCGCGCGAAAAAGCCCTGCGTTTCCGGGCATTCGTCGCCGGTTTCGGTTTCGCGGAACATTTCCAGCAGCTCGCGCTGGCGGGTGGAAAGGCGGGTCGGGGTTTCCACGTCGATCTGGATCACGAGATCACCATGCCCGCGCCCCTGCAACACCGGCATGCCGGCACCGCGCTGCCGAAGCTGCTTGCCGGACTGGATGCCAACCGGAATCTTCAACTCGTGAGTCTGCCCGTCGAGGCCGGGGATGGAAAGCGTGCCGCCCAGCGCCGCGGTGGTAAAGCTGATCGGCGCGCGCGCGAACAGCGTCGTGCCCTCGCGCTCGAAGATCGCGTGACGCTTGAGATGAAGGAAGATGTAGAGATCGCCGGCCGCCGCGCCGCGCGGACCGGCTTCGCCCTCGCCGGTCATGCGCACGCGGGTGCCTTCGTCCACGCCGGCCGGGATGGTGACGCTCAGCGTCTTGGTACGCTCGACCCGCCCGTCACCACGGCAATCGCGGCACGGATCGTCGATCACCTGCCCCGATCCGCTGCAAACCGGACAGGCGCGCTCGACCACGAAGAAGCCCTGCTGCGCCCGCACCTTGCCGTGTCCGGCGCAGGTGGAGCAGGTATGCGCGTGGGTGCCGGGTTTCGCGCCCGTGCCATGACAGCTTTCGCATGAGGCGGTGACGTCGATCGTGATCTCGGCCGTCTTGCCGTGATAGGCTTCCTCGAGCGTGATCTCCATGTCGTAGCGCAGATCCGCGCCACGGCGCGGCTGGTTGCGGCCGCCGCGCGCGCCGCCCATGAACTCGCCGAACACGCTCTCGAAGATATCGGAGAAGCCGCCGAAATCCTGCGCCCCGCCGCCGCCGCCGTTCTGGAAAGCGGCATGGCCGAACCGATCATAAGCCGCGCGCTTCTGCGGATCCTTCAGACAATCATAGGCTTCGCTGACCGCCTTGAACTTCGCCTCGTGATCCTTGCACCCGTCATTCTTGTCAGGGTGATATTTCATCGCCAGCTTCCGATAGGCCGACTTGATCGTCGCAGCATCGGCGCTGCGATCGATCTCAAGCAATTCGTAGAAATCAACTTCGGTCATTTACGGCCCCCGCCGCGTAATCCGCCGATCGTCGCCCCGGGCGGTACCGGGGCCTCGGGCTGGTAAAGCTGCCCGGGATACCGGCGCGAGCCGGCATGACGATCGCGGATCACGTCTACTTACGCCTTGTTGTCGTCCACTTCCGAGAATTCGGCGTCGACCACTTCCTCGCCACCGGCATGCGCGCCGGCAGTCTCGGCACCCGCGCCAGCCGGTGAGGCTTCCGCCTGCTGCTGCTTTTCGTAGATCGCCTGGCCGAGCTTCATCGCCACCTGCGCAAGCGCCTGGCTCTTCTCGTTCATCGCGTCCACGTCACCACTTTCGACCGCAGACTTGGCCGCATCGATACCGGCCTGGATCTCGGACTTCAGCGCCTCGTCGACCTTGTCGCCATTGTCGGCAAGCTGACGTTCGGTGGTGTGGATCAGGCTTTCGGCGTTGTTCTTCGCCTCGGCCGCCGCCTTGCGCTTCTTGTCCTCCTCGGCGAACTGCTCGGCGTCGCGCACCATCTGATCGATGTCGGCGTCGCTGAGGCCGCCCGAAGCCTGGATGCGGATCTGCTGCTCCTTGCCGGTGCCCTTGTCCTTCGCGGAGACGTTGACGATGCCGTTCGCGTCGATATCGAACGTCACCTCGATCTGCGGCACGCCGCGCGGGGCGGGGGGGATGCCCACCAGATCGAACTGGCCGAGCAGCTTGTTGTCCGCCGCCATCTCGCGCTCACCCTGGAACACGCGGATCGTGACGGCGCCCTGATTGTCGTCGGCCGTGGAATAGGTCTGCGACTTCTTCGTCGGGATCGTCGTGTTGCGATCGATCATCCGGGTGAACACGCCGCCCAGCGTTTCGATACCCAGCGACAGCGGGGTGACATCGAGCAGCAGCACGTCCTTCACGTCGCCCTGCAGCACGCCGGCCTGAATGGCGGCGCCCATCGCGACGACCTCATCCGGGTTCACGCCGGTGTGGGGCTCCTTGCCGAAGAACTGCTTCACGACCTCGCGGACGCGGGGCATGCGGGTCATCCCGCCGACGAGCACGACGTCCGCGATCTCGTCCGCCTTCATGCCGGCATCGGCCAGCGCTTTGCGGCACGGCTCAAGCGTGCGCTTGATGAGATCCTCGACCAGCCGCTCCAGATCGGCGCGGGTGATCGTGCGGACGAGATGCTTCGGGCCGTTCTGGTCGGCGGTGATGAACGGCAGGTTCACCTCGGTCGACTGCGCCGACGACAGCTCGATCTTCGCCTTTTCGGCCGCTTCCTTCAGACGCTGGAGCGCGAGCTTGTCCTTCGTGAGGTCGATGCCCTCGTCCTTCTTGAAGCCCTCGGCCAGGTATTCGACGATCTTGCTGTCGAAATCCTCACCACCCAGGAAGGTATCGCCATTGGTCGCCTTCACCTCGAACACGCCATCGCCGATCTCGAGGATCGAGACGTCAAACGTGCCGCCGCCAAGATCGTAGACCGCGATCGTCTTGCCGTCCTGCTTCTCCAGCCCGTAGGCGAGCGCCGCCGCGGTCGGCTCGTTGATGATGCGGAGCACCTCGAGGCCGGCGATCTGGCCGGCGTCCTTGGTCGCCTGGCGCTGCGCGTCGTTGAAATAAGCCGGCACGGTAATGACCGCCTGCGTCACCGTCTCGCCCAGATAGCTCTCGGCGGTCTCCTTCATCTTCTGCAGCGTGAAGGCGCTGATCTGCGAAGGGCTGTAATCCTTGCCGCCGGCCTGCACCCACGCGTCGCCGTTAGAACCCTTCACGATGTGATAGGGAACCAGCTCGGTATCCTTCTTGGTGACCGGATCGTCAAAGCGGCGGCCGATCAGGCGCTTCACCGCGAAGATGGTGTTGTCGCCGTTGGTGACTGCCTGGCGCTTCGCCGGCTGCCCGACCAGACGCTCGCCATCCTTGGCGAAGGCGACGATCGATGGCGTGGTGCGCGCACCTTCCGCATTCTCGATCACCTTGGGCTTGCCGCCCTCCATGACCGAAACGCACGAATTGGTGGTGCCGAGGTCGATACCGATAACTTTTGCCATGAGTGCTCTTCTAGCCCCTACATTTACCTACGTCCGCGTCCCGTGAAGCGGCGACGCGCAAACGGTGTTGACCGCCGCGATATAGGTGGCGTGCGCCTTGCCGCAAGAAAGGGAGATCGCTAGCTCTGACAAGCTGTTCCGTATAAGGAGTTACCGCTCGTGCGCACCTTCGCCACTTTCCTGCTCGCCGCGGCCGCGCTCGGCGGGTGTTCGCAGCAGAAGCAGCTTTCCGTCAGCAACGCCTGGGTGCGGCTTCCGGCGGTGACCGGCCGGCCGGCGGCGGCCTATTTCACGATCCACGGCGGCGCGGCGGACGCCACGCTCATCAACATCTCCACCGATGTCGCGGTCCGCACCGAGATGCACGAGATGAAAGCGGGCGCCAACGGCGCGATGACGATGGACGCGATTCAACAGGTGCGCGTACCCGCGCGCCAGACCGTGCGGTTCGCGCCGGGAGGGCAGCATGCGATGCTGTTCGACGTGAACCCGAGCGTGAAGCCGGGCGGGCAGATCGCCTTCACGTTCACCTTCGCCGACGGTCTGCGGATCCAGCAGCAGGCCGATGTC
The DNA here is from genome assembly GCF_048565505.1 of Sphingomonas sp. TX0543. Taxonomy (NCBI): domain Bacteria; kingdom Pseudomonadati; phylum Pseudomonadota; class Alphaproteobacteria; order Sphingomonadales; family Sphingomonadaceae; genus Sphingomonas; species Sphingomonas sp. TX0543. Next base: position 2,276,252 of record NZ_JBLZUS010000002.1, on the reverse strand, counting down.
GTCGGCGCCGGCGATCCACCGCCCAAGGGATGAGCGCACGATAGTGAGCGACCGGGCCCTCACCGCCGGGGAGATCGCGCTCGCCCGGTCGATGTTCGGCGATGCGATCGATTATGGCGCGGTGCGAATCGCGCGGCGGCGCTGGGCGTTCTTCCAGCCGCGCGACGTGGTGATGGCGCCGCGCGGCACGATCCACTTCCATCCGCGCGGGGCAAGCTATCGCGACGATTTCGCCTGTGCGCCGACCGATCTGCAAGGGCTGTTCGTCCACGAGATGTGCCACGTATGGCAGCATCAGCGCGGCGTGTGCCTGCCGATCGCGCGGCACCCGTTCTGCCGCTACCACTACAGCTTCGTGCCCGGCTGGCCGCTGAAGCGTTACGGGATCGAGCAGCAGGCGGAAATCATCCGCCATGCCTTCCTCCTGCGCGCCGGCATCACCGTGCCGGGCGCGCCGGCGCTCGAGCGTTACGAGACGCTGCTCGGCCCGTTCCGATGCTAGCCGAACACGCGACCGAAGATCGTATCGACATGCTTCAGGTGATAGCCGAGATCGAAACGCGCGTCGATTTCCTGCGGCGAAATCGCGGCCGTCACCTCGGGATCGTTCTTGAGCAGCTCGGCGAGTGACAGGGCGCCGTCGGATTCCCACACCTTCATCGCGTTGCGCTGCACGAGCCGGTACGAATCCTCCCGGCTCACCCCCGCCTGCGTCAGCGCCAGCAGAACGCGCTGCGAATGCACGAGGCCGCCCATGCGATCGAGGTTCTTCTGCATCCGCTCCGGATAGACGAGCAGCTTGTCGATCACCCCGGTCAGCCGCGACAGCGCGAAATCGAGCGTGATCGTGGCATCCGGGCCGATATAGCGCTCGACGGACGAGTGGCTGATGTCGCGCTCATGCCACAGCGCGACATTCTCCAGCGCGGGCGTGACATAGCCGCGCACCATCCGGGCGAGGCCGGTGAGGTTTTCGGTCAGCACCGGGTTGCGCTTGTGCGGCATCGCCGACGAGCCCTTCTGGCCGGGCGAGAAATATTCCTCCGCCTCCAGCACCTCGGTGCGCTGGAGATGCCGCACCTCCACCGCAAGCCGCTCGATCGACGAGGCGATCACCCCCAGCGTCGCGAAGAACATCGCGTGGCGATCGCGCGGTATCACCTGCGTGGAGACCGGCTCGACCGACAGGCCCAGCTTGGCTGCGACATGCGCCTCCACCGCCGGATCGATATTGGCGAACGTGCCCACCGCGCCCGATATCGCACACGTCGCGATATCGGCGCGGGCGAAGGCGAGGCGATCGCGGTTGCGGCTGAACTCGGCATAGGCTTCGGCCAGCTTCAGCCCGAACGTCACCGGCTCCGCGTGGATGCCGTGGCTGCGGCCGATCGTGGGCGTCAGCTTGTGCTCATGGGCGCGGCGCTTGAGCACGTCGAGCAGCGCGTCGAGATCGGCGAGCAGGATATCGGCCGCGCGGGTGAGCTGCACCGACAGGCAGGTATCGAGCACGTCCGAGCTGGTCATGCCCTGATGCATGAACCGCGCCTCGTCGCCGACATGCTCGGCCACCCAGGTGAGGAAGGCGATCACATCATGCTTGGTCACCGCCTCGATCGCATCGATCGCGGGAACGTCGATCGCCGGATTGGTATCCCACCAGCGCCACAGGGCGGCGGCGGCCTCCTTCGGCACCACGCCGAGATCGGCAAGCGCGTCGGTGGCGTGCGCCTCGATCTCGAACCAGATGCGAAAGCGCGTTTCGGCGGACCAGAGCGCGGTCATCTCCGGGCGGGAATAGCGCGGGATCATGTTTCTTCCTCGAAGTTCGTGGCGGGTGCCGGAGTCGGCGGTTTCGCCGCCGCGTAGCAGCGCGGGCCAGTCAGGCCAACCGCCGGCTCTTTTTGGCCGGAGGGGTGGACAGCGGGCGGAGGCGATCGCATCTCCCGAGCGAAATCCAGCTTCAAGCAAGGTGAGCAAGATGAGCCAGAACGATCGCCCCGCACGCGGGCTTTATATTGCCGGCGAATGGCGCACGGGCGGCGGTCGCGAGGAACAGGAGGTGCTCAATCCGGCGACCGGCGCGGTGATCGGCACCGTTCCGCATGCATCGGCGGCAGACCTGCAAGAGGCGCTGGAGGTGGCCGAGCGCGGCTTTCACGCATGGCGCAAGACGCCGGGCGAGCAGCGCGCGGCTGTCCTTTCGCGCACGGCGGCGCTGATCCGCGAACGCGCCGACGAGCTCGCCGCCATTGCCACCGAGGAACAGGGCAAGCCGATCGTCGAAGCGCGCGGCGAGGCGCTGGGCGCGGCGGGCATCCTCGAATTCCATGCTGGCGAGGCGACGCGCATCTACGGCCGCGTGCTGCCACGCCCGGCGGGATCACGCAGCCTTGTTCTGAAGCAGCCGGTCGGCCCGGTCGCGGCGTTCTGCGCGTGGAATTTTCCGCTGCTCAATGTCGTGCGCAAGCTTTCGCCGGCGATCGCATCAGGCTGTTCGGTGATCCTGAAGCCGAGCGAGGAAACCCCCGCGAGCGCAGCGGCGATCCTGCGGTGTTTCCAGGATGCCGGATTGCCCGGCGATGTGGCGCAGATCGTATTCGGCGTGCCGGATACGGTGTCGCGCACATTGCTCGCCTCGCCGGTCACGCGCAAGCTCAGCTTCACCGGCTCGGTGCCGGTCGGCAAGCATCTGATGCGGCTGGCGGCGGACAGCGTGATGAAGATGACGATGGAGCTGGGCGGCCACGCGCCGGTGCTGGTGTTCGACGATTGCGATCTGGAGAAGACGCTGGACATGGTTGTCGCGCACAAGTTCCGCAATGCGGGGCAGGTCTGCGTGGCACCGACGCGTTTCTATGTGCAGGACGGCATCTATGACCGGTTCGCCGCCGGGTTTGCCGATCGCACGCGCGCCCTGGCCGTCGGCGACGGCAGCGCCGCGGGAACGAAGATGGGGCCGCTGGCCAATCCACGGCGCCCCGAAGCGATCGAGGCGCTGGTCGAGAACGCGCGCGAGATCGGCGCGCGCGTGCTGGTGGGCGGCGGGCGCGGGGAGGGCGACGGCTTTTTCTATCGCCCCACCGTCATCGCGGACGTTCCGCTGGAAGCGAAGGCGATGAACGACGAGCCGTTCGGCCCGCTCGCGCTGCTGCGCCGCTTCGGGACGCTGGACGAGGCGATCGAGCAGGCGAACCGGCTGCCCTTCGGGCTGGCTTCCTATTGCTTCACCGAGAACGGGCGCCGTCAGGCGATCCTGGGCGACGCGGTGGAATCGGGCATGGTGTGCATCAACAACGTGCGCGCCTCATGGCCGGACGCGCCGTTCGGCGGCGTGAAAGACTCGGGGTTCGGCTCCGAGGACGGGCCGGAGGGCATCGAGGCGCACATGATCACGAAGTCCGTGCACGTCAGCTGAGCGCCGGCGCGGCGTGGGGCCGGGGGTGTCAGCGCACCCCCAGCCCGCGCGCGATGATGCCGCGCAATATCTCGCGCGTGCCGCCGCGCAGCGAGAAGCTGGGCGCGTTGAGCATCGTATGCGCCAGCACCGCGACGAAATCGCAGGTCGAGGCGCGATCCGGCTCGGCATCGACCAGGCTGCGTGCGATTTCCGGCATGTCCTGCTCGAACGTCGCGCCGAGATCCTTCACGATCGCGGCGTGCACGGCGGGGTTCTCGCCCGCCTCCAGCAACGCCGCCACCCCGCGCGACAGCCGCCGCAGCACCACCAGATGCGCGGTGAGCCGCCCCAGCGCCAGCCGCGCGGCATCGCCGGGCGCGTCGCGCAGCACCGCGATCAGTTCGAGCAGCAATTGCATCGACGACAGGAAACGCTCCGGCCCGCTGCGCTCGAACGCCAGCTCGCTCATCACCTGGTTCCAGCCGTCGCCTTCCCTGCCGATGAGCGCGGACGCGGGGATGAACGCGTCTTCGAAGTGCACCTCGTTGAAATGGTGCTGCCCGGCGAGATCGATGATCGGGCGGATCGTCATGCCGTCCGTGGCATGCATATCGACCAGCAACTGGCTGGTGCCGGCCTGCCGGTCGGTGGAGGCGCCGCTCGTGCGGCAGAACAGGATCATATAGTCGGCATGATGCGCGCCGGTGGTCCACAATTTCGTACCGGTCACGCGCCAGCCGCCGTCCACCGGCGTAGCGCGGGTGCGCGTCGCCGCAAGATCGGAACCGGAATCCGGCTCGCTCATCCCGATGCAGAACACGGTTTCGCCCGCCGCGATGCCGGGCAGTATCGTCGCCTTCTGCTCCTCGGTGCCGAACTTGAGCAGGCTTGGCCCGCTCTGCCGGTCCGCGATCCAGTGCGCCGCTACCGGTGCGCCGGCGGCGAGCGTCTCCTCCACCACGACATAGCGCTCGAACGCGCTGCGCTCATGCCCGCCATACCGTTTCGGCCAGGTCATGCCGAGCCATCCCCGCGCTCCCATCGCGCGGCTGAAATCGCGATCGAAGCCGTTCCAGCTTTCGGCGCGGGACACTGGCGGGCGCGTCGCGAGCTGCGCCGCCAGGAACGCGCGGACCTCACCACGCAATTCCTCTGCCGCGGGTGATGGCGGCGGGGAGGGGAAGCGGAACCCGGTCATGCTGCGGCCACCATCGGCCAATAGCCTTCGGGGCCGGCGGATAACGCACGGTAGCCGACGATCTTCGCCCAGTAGGCCGCGCCGCCGAATTCGTCGCGCCACCCCCACAGGCTGGTGGTGAAAAGGTGCAGACGATGCTCCGCGGTGAAGCCGATCGCGCCGTGAAGCTGATGCGCGATGCCGTTCGCCCGGCCAACCGCCTCGCCGATCCGGACACGTGCGACCGCGATCGCGAAGCCAGCCGCCTGCGGATCGTCGAGCAGCGCGTCAGCGGCGAGATCCGCAGCCGCCGACGCCGCCGCGACTTCGCCCGCCAGCTTCGCCAGTTCCTGCTGGATCGCCTGGAATTTCGCCAGCGGACGACCGAACTGCACACGATCGGATACATGGGCGACCGTCATCTCGAGCACCCGTTCGAGCGCCCCGGCGCATTGCAGGGCGCGAACCAGTGCGCCGCGCTCGATCAGCCCGCCCGCGATCGTGGCGGAATGGCGAGGGTACGGTAGGCGCAGCGAGTCGCGCGGCAGGCCGGCGATGTTCGCACTCTCGCGCTCGGTCACGACACCCGTATCGATCCGGCCGATCCCCGCCGATGTCTCCACCACGAACGTCCGGCAATATCGCCCCCATGCGACCCGCGCGTCGCCGCCCTGCGGCACCAGCGCGGCGGGGCCGTCCGCCAACGGCAGGCCCGCCTCCGCCAGTGTCGCGTTGGCGAGCATGGTTTCGCCGAGCGGCAGCGGCACGGCATGGCGACCGAACAGCCGGATCAGTTCCAGCGCATCGCGCGGATCGAGCCCGAACCCGCCGGCGCTTTCCGGAACCAGCGCCAGGGGCACGCCCTGATCCTCCAGCGCGCGCCACAGCTCATCGGGCCATTCGCCGGACCGGGCGGCATGCATCGTCCGTTCGTCAAGCCGCGCGTCGAGCAGCCGCTCGATCGACTCGGTCAGGATCGTGGCAATCTCGCTCACGCGCTCTCCATCGCAATCTTTGCTATCGTTGCAAACCGCTCTAAGCCGTTTCGATTAGGGCGCAACAGGCGAGTAAAGCGTGACGACCAGGCTGTTCCACGTCAGCGACATCCACTTCGGCGCGGAGGATCCGGCGGCGCTCGACTGGTTTGCCGAGCGCGTCGCCGAAGAGAAACCCGATGCCGTCATCATGACCGGCGACCTCACGATGCGCGCGCGCCGATGGGAGTTCGACGCGGGCGGGCGGTGGTTGCGCGCGCTCGGCGTGCCGGTGACGCTGGAGGTCGGCAACCACGATCTGCCTTATTACTGGGATCCGCTCCGGCGATTGTTCACGCCTTATCGCCGCTATGGCGCGGCCGAGAAGCTTATCGAGCGTCCGCTCGAGATCGACGGCATATCGATCATCCCGCTCAAGACCACCGCGCGCGCGCAGCTTCGCTGGAACTGGTCGAAGGGGCGGGTGAGCCGGAATTCGCTCTCGAACGCGCTGGCGCTGATCGCCGATGCGCCGAAAGGCAATCTGATCTTCGTCGCCGGGCATCATCCGCTGATCGAGGGGCCGACGACCGGATCGGGCCGCACGCGCGGCGGCGCGCGGGCGCTCGCCGCATTTGCGGAGGCGGGCGCACATGCGGTGCTTTCCGGGCATGTGCACGATCCGTTCGACATCCCTTACGACCGTGATGGCTGGCGCGTGCGCCTGATCGGGGCGGGGACGCTGTCGAAGCGGTTGCGCCAGACGCCGCCCAGCTTCAACGAGATCCGCGTTCAGGGCAATCGCTTCGAAACGCTGGTGCGAACGCTTTCGTCCCGCCTGCCGACTTCGATCAGCGCCGCGACCGATGCCGGCGCGACACGCTGACGCCACCATTGCGATCGGCACTGCCGCCCCCTAAGGCGCACCGCATGGAGCGGCTGGACGGCGGCTCGGCGATCCCGCCGCACCTCGCGGGGGGCATCGTCGCGCTCGGAAATTTTGACGGTTTCCACCTGGGACACCAGGCGGTGGTTGGTCGCGCGGTCGAGCAGGCGCGCGCGGAGGGGCGGCCCGCGCTGGTCGCCACGTTCGATCCGCATCCGGTGCGCCACTTCCTCCCCGCCACGCCGCCGTTCCGCCTCTCCACGCTCGATCAGCGCGAGCGGCTGTTCGCGGATGCCGGCGTGGACGGGATGATCGTCCTCCAGTTCGACGGCGAGCTGGCCGCGCTTTCCGCCGAGGCTTTCGTCCGCAATCGGCTCGCCGGGCTGCTGCGGGTGGGCGGCGTCGTGACCGGCGAGGATTTCACCTTCGGCCACAACAAGAGCGGCAATACAGCCGCGCTCGCCGCTTTCGGCGCGCGTTACGGCTTCACCGCTGCGACAGTCGACGCGGTGATGCTCGATGGCGCGCCCGTATCCTCCAGCCGCATCCGCGATGCGCTGCGTTCCGGCAATCCGCGCGAGGCTGCGCGGCTGCTCACCCGGCCATGGGCGATCGAGGGGCAGGTGCAGCACGGCGACAAGCTGGGGCGCGAGATCGGCTATCCCACCGCCAATATCGACATGGGCAAATATCTGCGCCCCGCCTACGGCATCTACGCCGTGCGCGGGCGGCTCGCGGATGGCCGCGTGCTCGACGGCGCAGCGAATCTCGGCATCCGGCCGAGCTTCGATCCGCCCAAGGAACTGCTGGAGCCATATTTCTTCGACTTCGGCGAAGACCTTTACGGCCAGCGGATCGAGGTGGAACTGATCGACTATCTGCGCCCCGAGGCGAAGTTCGACACACTCGAAGCACTGGTGGCGCAGATGGGCGCGGATTGCGATCGCGCGCGGGCGATCCTTGCCGCGTAACGGGCAACGCACATTCGGCATGACGCGGCCATATTCCCGCGCTAATGCCGCGCGCACTCATGGCTGACGCATCCGACACCACCAAGCGCGACTGGCGCGACACCGTCTTCCTGCCGAAGACAGATTTCCCGATGAAGGCCGGGCTGCCGCAGAAGGAGCCTGCGATCCTGGAACGCTGGCAGAAGCTGGGCCTGTACCAGCGGCTGCGCGAGGCGCGGAACGGCCGGGAGAAGTTCATCCTTCACGATGGCCCGCCCTATGCCAACGGCGACATGCACATCGGCCATGCGCTGAACCACATCCTGAAGGACATGGTTGTCCGCACCCAGACGCTGCTGGGGAAGGACGCGCCCTATGTGCCCGGCTGGGATTGCCACGGCCTGCCGATCGAATGGAAGGTCGAGGAGGAATATCGCAAGAAGAAGCTGAACAAGGACGAGGTGCCGCCGCGCGAATTCCGCGCCGAATGCCGCGCCTATGCCCAGCATTGGGTCAACACCCAGCGCGAGCAATTGAAGCGGCTCGGCATCAACGGCGACTGGGACAAGCCCTATCTCACGATGGACTATGCCGCTGAGGCGACGATCGTCGGCGAGCTGATGAAGTTCGCCGAGAGCGGCCAGCTCTATCGCGGGGCGAAGCCGGTGATGTGGTCGCCCGTCGAAAAGACCGCTCTGGCCGAGGCCGAGGTGGAATATGAGGACATCACCTCCACCCAGATCGACGTTGCGTTCGAGATCGTCGAGGCGCCGAACGCGCCGGAACTGGTCGGCGCGCATGCGGTGATCTGGACGACGACGCCGTGGACGATCCCGGTCAATCAGGCGTTGGCTTATGGGCCGGAGGTTGAGTATGTTGTTATAAATCTTCGCTATTTCTTCTCGGATGACCCGGGCAAGACGGTGCTTGAAGGATGTAAGCGAGAAGGCCCATATATTGTTGCCAAGACTTTGGTCGATTCCTTTGTGAGTCGACTTGAGCGAGCCGAAACGAATGAGTTGGCTGGCGACCTATCAGGCCAAAAAGTCGAGGCGGACGTCGGCTTATCCGAGCCTTTTCTCGGAGCTAAGCTCGCCGGAGCGGTCGCCCATCACCCTATGCACCACCTCGGCGGCTTCTTCGCGAAGCCCCGTCCGTTCCTCGCCGGCGATTTCGTCACCACGGACGCCGGCACAGGCCTTGTCCACATGGCCCCGGACCACGGCGAGGACGATTTCGAGCTGTGCAAGGCGAACGGCATCGACCCTGTGTTCGCGGTCGATGCGAGCGGCTTCTACCGCGAGGATTGGGCGTGGCTCGGCGGGCAGGGCAGCGTCATCAACAAGAAGTTCGTCGCCAGCGATGGGCCGATCTGCACCGACCTGCGCGCGGCGGGGGCGCTGCTCGCGGCGTCGGACGATTTCAAGCACAGCTATCCGCATTCGTGGCGTTCCAAGGCGAAGGTGATCTTCCGCTGCACGCCGCAATGGTTCATCCCGGTGGACAAGCCGATCGAAGGCGGCGACACGCTGCGCCAGAAGGCGGTCGCCGCGATCGCCGCGACACGGTTCGTGCCTGAGAAGGGGCGTAACCGCATCGGCGCGATGGTGGAGGGGCGGCCCGATTGGGTGATCTCCCGCCAGCGCGCGTGGGGGGTGCCGATCGCCTTGTTCGTGAACCGCAAGACGGGGAAAGAGCTGTGCGATCCGGCGGTCAACGCGCGGATCGTCGCGGCCTTCCGCGCCGAGGGCGTCGATGCGTGGAGCGACGAGGCCGCGCCCGCGCTGCTCGGCCCGGATTACGATTTCGCCGATTACGAGCGCGTCACCGACATTCTCGACGTGTGGTTCGATTCAGGCTGCACCCACGCGTTCGTGCTGGATAGCGGCCGCTGGCCCGAACTGCGCTGGCCGGCGGACCTTTATCTCGAGGGGTCCGACCAGCATCGCGGCTGGTTCCAGTCATCGTTGCTGGAAAGCTGCGGCACGCGCGGGCGGGCGCCTTATGACGCGGTGCTGACGCACGGCTTCACGATGGATGCCAAGGGCATGAAAATGTCCAAGTCGCTGGGCAACACCGTCAATCCGCTCGATCTGATGAAGGAATATGGCGCGGATATCCTGCGGCTGTGGGCGCTGTCGGTGGATTTCACCGAGGACCATCGCATCGGGAAGGAAATCCTCGCCGGCGTGGCCGATCAGTATCGCAAGCTGCGCAACACCTTCCGCTATCTGCTCGGCGCGCTCGACGGGTTCGACGAGGGCGAGCGGCTGCCGGTTGCCGAATGGCCGGAGCTGGAGCGCTACATGCTCCATCTCGTCCACGCGCTCGACGGCCAGCTTCGGCAGGCGATCGCGGACTTTGACTTCAATACCTACGTCCGCCTGCTGAGCGATTTCGCGAACGAGGATCTGTCGGCGTTCTTCTTCGATATCCGCAAGGATTCGCTCTATTGCGATGCGCCGACCGATACGAAGCGGCGCGCCTATCGCACGATGCTGGACGTGCTGTTTCACGCGCTGACGCGCTGGGCCGCGCCGGTGCTGACCTTCACCGCGGAGGAAGTGTGGCAGTCGCGCTTCCCGAGCGAGGATGGATCGGTGCATCTCCTCGAATGGCCGGAATTGCCCGTCGAAAGCGGCGAGGACGTAAGCCAGCGCTGGCTCGCCGTCCGCGCCCTTCGCGTGCGCGTGACCGAAGCGATCGAGCCGCTGCGCCGCGAGAAGATCGTCCGCTCCAGCCTGGAGGCCGAGGTGACGGTGCCGGAAATGCCGCTCGCGGCGGATGCGCTTGCGGAAGCGTTCATCGTGGCGCAGGTTTCGCCGGGCGACGACGTGACTGTGGCGCGCACCGACTATCACAAATGCGGGCGCTGCTGGCGGTTGCTGCCGGAGGTCGCGGAGGATGACGGGCTGTGTAACCGCTGCGCCAAGGTCGTCGCCGGGGTGACGGCATGACGCGCACTATCCCCCGCATCGGGCTGATCGCGGCGGCGGCGCTGTTCGTGCTCGATCAGCTCGTCAAATGGATCGTCACCGGGCCGCTCGGGCTCGATTATCTCGGCGCGGTGCGCGAGATCGCGCCGATCTTCGATCTGCGCTTCGTGCAGAACGTGGGCGTCAGCCTGGGCATGTTGCGCGCGGAGAGCGAGACGGGGCGCTGGCTGCTGGTGGCGTTGACCGGCGCGATCGCGGCGGGCGTATTGTTCTGGATGTGGCGCGAGAGGAACCGCGTTGATCAGATCGCGCTCGGGCTGGTGCTGGGCGGGGCGATCGGCAACATCGTCGATCGGGTGCGGTTCGGCTATGTCGTCGATTTCGCCGACCTGCATTTCGGCGAGTGGCGTCCGTTTTTGGTCTTCAATGTCGCCGATGCGGCGATTACGATTGGTGTGCTTATCCTGCTGGTGCGCGCGCTCCTGATGCGCGACAAGCCCGGCAAGCCTGTGGAGAATCGATAATGCGTAAGATCGTCGTCGCCGGAGCCGGCATCGCCGCGCTCGCCCTGCTCGCCGGTTGCGGCAAGCGCGGCTACGATCGGGCGCGCCCCGACGAGTTCGCCGTCGCGCGCCAGCCCTCGCTGGTGATCCCGCCCGATTTCGCGCTCGTTCCGCCCACCCCGGGCGCAGCGCGCGTTCAGGCGAACAACGCCGCGCAGACCCAGACGCTGGAAGCGCTGTTCGGCGCCGCGCGGCGCGATCCGGCCGAGGCGGCGACGATCGGCCAGACCGGCGGCACGGCGGACGCCGGCATCCGTTCCTCCGTGGGCGATCCCAAGACCAACGTGGTCGACAAGGGGCAGACCACCCGCGATATCGTCGCCGCGCCGGAGGGTGACGGTCAGGACGCACGGGCGGCGACCCCCAAGTAAACGGGGGCCGACCGGCGCCGGACGGGCTCAGCCCAGCGCGGCGCGAAACCTGTCCAGCCCGCGTTCCAGATCCGCGATCAGATCGTCCGCGTCCTCCAGGCCGATCTGGAGCCGCACGAGCGGCCCGCCGAAATCAGGCGTCGTCACGCTACGGTATTTCTCCGGGTCGACCGGGAGCGCGAGGCTCTCGAAGCCGCCCCAGGAATAACCGATCCCGAAGTGATCGAGCCCATCGATCAGCGCCGCGCGCTCCCGCTCGCCGCCGCCATCGAGCGCGAACGAGAACAATCCGCTCGCGCCGCTGAAATCGCGCGCGAACAAGGCGTGGCCGGGGCAGGAGGGCAGCGCAGGATGCAGCACACGTGCCACCTCAGGCCGGGTTTCCAGCCAGCGGGCGATGGCAAGCGCGCTGTGGTGATGCCGCTCCAGCCGGAGGTGCATCGTCCGCAGGCCCCGGCTGCCGAGCCAGGAATCGTCCGGGCTGGCGACCTGTCCGAGCTGAAAGCTGGTATCGCGCAACCTCGCGAAGCGCCCTTTCGCCGCCGTCACCGATCCGAGCATCACATCCGAATGACCGACGACATATTTCGTGCAGGCAAGGATCGAATAATCCACCCCGCGCTCGATCGCGCGGAAATTGAGCGGCGTCGCCCAGGTATTGTCGAGCAGGGTGACGATCCCGCGCGCCCTGGCCGCCGCAACGATCGCGGGCACGTCCTGCACCTCGAAGGTGAGGCTGCCGGGGCTCTCCATGAAGATGGCGCGCGTTCGTTCGCCGATCAGATCGGCGATGCCGGCGCCGATCAGTGGATCGTAGAAGCGCGTCGCGATCCCCATCCGCCTGAGCAGCCCGTTCGCCAGCGAGCGCGTGGGATCATAAGCGGAGTCCGGCATCAGCAGTTCGTCGCCGGGCGACAGGACGCTGAGCAGCGCGGCGGCAATCGCGGCCACGCCGGAGGGATAGAGGAAGGTCGCCTCCGCGCCAGGCTCCAGCTCGGTCAGCGCATCGGCGAAGCTCCATTGAGTCGGGGTGCCGCGTCTGCCGTAGAACAGCCGATGGTGCGTGTCGGTACGCGCATACTCGCGCAGATGGGCAACGTCGTCATACAGGATCGTCGAGGCGCGCCAGACAGGGGCGTTGACGACGCCGCCGGTCCATTCCTTTCGGCGCCCGGCCGAAACGACGCGGGTGGCGTCGGCGATCTTGCCATTATCGCCGCTCACCGGCCGGTCTCCTTCGGCAGGTCCGGGCTTGCGCCCCATTCGGCCCAGCTACCGTCATAGACCGCCACATCACGACCGAGCAGATGCGCGGCAAAGGCGATGATCGAGGCGGTGACGCCGGAGCCGCACGTGGCCACCAGTGGCCGGTCAAGATCGACGCCGTTTTCGGCGAACACGCCGGCCAGTGCCTCGCGCGACAGCCATGTTCCGTCGCCATTGAAGAAGCGGCCATAAGGGATGTTGACCGCGCCGGGGATATGGCCAGGCACCACGCCGGGGCGTGGCTCCGGCTCTTCTCCCGCGAAGCGCGCCGCCGAGCGTGCGTCCACCACCTGCTCCGCCTGTGTGCCGAGGTTTGCGCGCATCGCCGCCATATCCCGCACCCCCGCACCATGCGTGCGCGGCGAGATATGGCGCGGGCGTGGCGGCGTCGGATCGTCGGTCAGCGGCCGGCCCTCGGCGCGCCATTTCGCGAGCCCCCCATCCAGGATCGCGACATCGGGCACGCCAAAGCTGCGCATCATCATCCACGCGCGCGCGGCCGTATGATGCGGCGACTCGTCATAAAGCACGATGCGCGTCCCATCCCCGAGGCCCAGTGCGGCCATCCGGCTGGCGAACTTCTCCACCGGCGGCAGCATCATCGGCGCAGGATTTGCCGTATCCACGATCTCGGCGAGATCGAGGAACACCGCGCCTGGAATGTGCGCGTCGCGATATTCCGAGGCGCCATCACGCCCGTCGCCGGGGAGAAACCAGGAGCAATCCGCGATGCGCAGATCGGGGGCGCCGAGCGTATCGGCCAGCCATTTCGTGGAGACAAGCGATTCCATGCCCGGCCCTTAGCGTGCCTGGCGGGTGACGCGAAAGTGGCGCGAGCGATCCCAGCGAAATGCCCGGAAAGATGCCGCGCTTACGTTGCCTTCATATTGCTCGATACATTGTTGAACGTGGTCTTCAGCTTGTTGCCCAAGCCACCCATCGCCGAAATCGCAGCCACTGCGATCAATGCCGCGATCAGGCCATATTCGATTGCCGTCGCCGCCTTTTTGTCCCGCAGGAATTTGAAAATCACAAGCTTTGTCCCGCTCCGATCGTCCAGATCGGATGCGTTTGCCGCAAATCATTTCATTTTTAATTAATTTACCGTGATCGTCACCCGCACCATATTGGCGAGCTGACGGTAGCATCCGGTCGATCGCGCGCCTATCTGGCGCCGCATGACGCTCCATCTCGGCCATGCCAGCACGCTGCCACCCTCGCCCGAAGAGGCGATACTCGATTACGTACCGAACCCGCGCCCCGGGCGCAGCTATGCCGTGCGCTTCGTCGCGCCCGAGTTCACCTCGCTGTGCCCGGTAACGGGCCAGCCCGATTTCGCGCATCTGGTGATCGACTATCTGCCCGGCGCCACGATCGTCGAATCCAAATCGCTCAAGCTGTTCCTCGGATCGTTTCGCAACCATGCGGCGTTCCATGAGGATTGCACGGTCGGAATCGGTGAACGGCTGGCTCACGAGATGAAGCCGCAATGGCTGCGTATCGGCGGCTATTGGTATCCCCGGGGGGGCATTCCGATCGACGTGTTCTGGCAGACTGGGGCGCCACCGGCGGGATTGTGGATACCCGATCAGGGCGTTCCGCCGTATCGCGGGCGCGGCTGATCTCGATCAGCATGGTTTTATCGTGCTGCGATGCACAAAATATGCAACTATCCACGCAGTCGCCGGTTTGAATTGACGAACAAAGGCGGATCATCCGCCGGAACCCAGCGATACCAGAAAGTGAGGCGGCGGTGGAAGGACGCATTCGGCAGACGGTTGATCACATCGCACTGATCGGCAATTTCCTGCCCCGCAAGTGCGGCATCGCTACGTACACGACCGATACGTATAGTGCGCTGCGGGAGAGGTTTCCCGACCTGCGCGTCGATGTTTACGCGATGGACGATCATCCGGGTCGCTATGAATATCCGCCCGCCGTGACCGGGACGATCGTTGAACAGGATCGCATTTCTTACATCGAAACCGCGCGACAGATCGAGCAGTCAGGCGCGCAGGCGATCTGGCTTCAGCACGAATATGGCATTTTTGGCGGTGCAGCAGGCGAGCACATTCTCGCCTTGCTCGATCGCACCACTCTTCCTCTCATCGTCACGCTGCACACCGTTCTCGAGAAGCCGGACGCGCATCAGCGCACGGTGATGGAAGGTTTGCTGCGCCGCGCCGCGCGCGTGATCGTGATGGCCGATCGCGGGGGCGAAATACTGGCGCGGGTTTACGGCGCCGATCCGCGGGCGATCGTGACTATTCCGCACGGCGTGCCCGATCGCGCCTTGATGAACCCGGCCGTGCTCAAGCCGCGCTTCGGCTGGGAGGGGCACAAGGTTATCCTCACGTTCGGCCTGCTCGCCCCCGGAAAAGGGATCGAGACGTTCATCGAGGCTTTGCCCGAAATCGTTCGCAACCATCCCGATGCGCTGTACGTCGTGCTGGGCGCGACTCATCCGAACCTCGTCGCGAACGAGGGCGAGAAATATCGCGATTCGCTGAAGGCGCTCGCTCGGGAACGCGGCGTTGAACAGAGCGTGCTCTTCATCGACGCCTTTGTCGATTATGATGAGTTGATCGATTATCTGCAGGCGGCTGATCTTTATGTTACGCCCTATCTCAATCCCGCTCAGATCACGAGCGGCACGCTGAGCTATGCGGTGGGCGTCGGCAAGGCGGTGATATCGACGCCGTATGTCCATGCCACCGAGATACTGGCGGACGGCCATGGCGTGTTGGTCAACTTCCGCGACTCGGCCGCGATCGCGCGTGAGGTGAACCATCTGCTCAGCAATGATCGTGATCGCGCCAGCCTTTCGCAGCGCGCCTATGCCCGTGGGCGCACGATGATCTGGCCGCGACTTGCCGAGCGCGCGATGGACGAGGTCAACGCGATCGTCGCGGCCCGGCCCGAGCGGTTGAGCAAAAGCAGCAACACGCCAAAATTTCTGCCGCCCGATATCGGCGCGGTCGAGCGAATGAGCGACAGAACGGGCATGCTTCAGCACGCGATCTACTCCGTGCCTGATCGTCGCCATGGCTATTGCATTGACGATAATGCACGCGCGCTGATGCTGATGAGCGCGATCGACACCATCGACGCCGACGTACGTGATCGATGGACGACCGTTTACGCGTCATTCGTTCAATATGCGTGGAACCCGGACAAGCGCCGCTTTCGCAATTTCATGAATTTCGATCGCACCTGGTGCGAGGACGAAGGCTCCGAGGATTCGAACGGTCGCGCGCTGTGGGCGCTCGCCGTCACCGCGCGGGACGCGCGCGAACGCAAGCATCGCGATTGGGCGACCGCATTGTTCGATGACACGGCCAGCCTGGCTCTGTCGCTCGGCAGCCCGCGTGCGCAGGCATTTGCCATGCTTGGCGCTGCTGCGATGCTGGAAGCGGCGCCCGGCAATCAACTGGCGCGCGCGATACTGGAGCGTTTTCCGGACGAGCATCTCGCCCTGCTCGATCGGACGAGCCGGCCCGACTGGCGCTGGTTCGAGATCGTTCTTGCGTATGACAACGCGCGATTGCCGGAGGCGATGATCCGCGCCGGCATGGCGCTCGATCGCCAGGATCTGATCGACTGCGGGATCGAAACGCTCGAATGGATCGTCGGGATGCAGACCGCGCCGGGCGGTCATTTCCGCGCGATCGGCACCGAAAGCTTTGGCCGCCCCTACGCCGATCCGCTGCCGTTCGATCAGCAGCCGCTGGAGGCGCAGGCAACGATCGAGGCGTGCGGCGCAGCCTATGAGGCGACTCGCGACTCGAAGTGGATGGCGGAGGCGCAACGTGCCTATCGCTGGTTCTTCGGAGGCAATGACCTCGATATGCCGCTGGCCACGTTGCCGGATGGCGGCTGCTTTGACGGGCTTATGCCGACCGGGCTGAACCGCAATCAGGGGGCGGAATTGATTCTGGCGTTGCAACTTGCCTCCTGCGCCATTTCAAGGCTTTCAAAGTCGGGCATAGCCGTGGCAGGTCGGGGGCGCGCCGTGGCCTGATCGGCGGCGCGCGACTTGAAAGACGGCACGAGGGCGGGTTTTGGAAATTTTCAATCATCGATTGCGGCTGCACGCCGATCCTTCGCGCGTGGTGGTCCGGCCATTCCATCTTGGCTGGCAATCGAACGGATCGGGCGTGAGCCGGTCGCAACGCCTTATCAGCGAAGTGCTCGGCATGACCGAGCGCGAGGCGAGCGTGCAGCTTGAGACCGTGCTCAAGGATTTCGAGGCGCGGCATTGGCAGACGCGCCGGGTGTTCATGACCCGTTACGATCGGATCGCGGCCCAGCACGGGCTGGATGGCAGCACGATCGGCGACGTGAAACGCCAACTGATCGGTGCGTATTTCTGCCACGAATACAGCTACGCCGCCGCCGCGCTGATGAACCCCAGCGTCGTGCCACATCACGATCAGACCGGCATGCCGAAGGGATCGCAACGGATCCTGATGTCGCTGCGCGCGGTTGGCGAGGGGCATATCTCCTCGGTCGTATTTCGCGAGGGTATCATCACCGGAAGGCGCGAGCTGAAGCTGGCGCCCGAACCGCCTTTCGCCACAGCCGCCGATGCCGAGGGGATAAACGAGGAACAGGCGCCGACCGGCCCCGTGACGGTCCAGCGGCACCGCGATTCGACGCTCTCCGGCACGGTGATCTTTCCGATTACCGACGCGCAGTCCAAGGGGCTTGAGGATCTGCGCCTGGTGAAATTCCAGCACGATAATGGCGATGCGGAATGGCTTGGCACCTACACCGCCTATAACGGCTCCACGATCCAGTCCGAATTGTTGCGGACGCGCGATTTCCGCTCGTTCGATCTCGTCCCGATGACGGGCACCGCCGCGCGCAACAAGGGCATTGCGCTGTTCCCGCGCAAGGTGGACGGCACCTATATGGCGATCGGGCGGCAGGATGGCGAAAACCTGTATCTGCTCAAGACCGACGATCTCACGCACTGGGATGACGGCGAACTCATTCTGAAGCCGGATCAGCCGTGGGAATTCGTGCAGATCGGCAATTGCGGCGCGCCGATCGAGCTGGATGAGGGCTGGCTGTTGCTCACGCACGGCGTGGGGGCGATGCGCAAATATTCGATCGGTGCGGCGCTGCTGGACAAGAACGATCCGTCGAAGGTTATCGGGCGCACCAACGGCCCGATCCTTGCCGCCGCCGATCAGGACCGCGAGGGCTATGTGCCGAACGTGGTCTATACCTGCGGCGCGATGCGGCATGGCGACATGCTGTTCATGCCATACGGCATCGCGGATAGCTCGGTGGGTTTCGCTTTCGTCGATATCAAGGCGCTGCTGGCGCTGATGTGACGAGGCCGCGCGCGCGGCGATAAAGCCACCATGTCAATGCCGTGAACAGCAGCGGCCCCGCAATGAGCGCGGCGGGGCCGAAGCCTTCGCCCACCACCGCCAGTGGCGAATCGGTGTTCGTCGCCGCGACGACGCCAGCGAAGGCGACGCCGAACAGGCTCTCCCCAACGATCATTCCCGTCGCGAGCAGCACCCCGAGACGCTTCGCGCCCTCAGCATCGGCGCGCCGGTCCGACCAGCGATCATAGCACCAGCCGAGCACCGATCCGGTCGTGACCGGAAGGATCACCGCCATCGGCAGGTAGATGCCGATCCCGATCGCGAGCGGGGGCAGGCGCAGCAGTTTCAGGCGTCCCAGCACCTCGTCCAGCGCGATGAAGCCAACCCCCGCCAGTGCGCCCCATCGCAGCATCGGCCAGTTGAGATCGCCGCCCAGCACGCCCTTTGCCAGCGCGGAAATGAGCCCCGCCTGCGGCGCGGCGAGTGCCTGTGGCCCGGCGCCCGGCGCACCCGCAAAGCCGAAAGCGGTGTTGAGCAGATCGAGCACGATCGGCACCACCAGCGACCCGAAGCATACGCCGACGACGAGCGCCACCTGCTGCTTCCACGGCGTCGCGCCCACCAGCTGGCCGGTCTTCAGATCCTGAAGGTTGTCGTTCGAGATCGTCGCCACGCCGAACACGACGCCCGTAACGATCAGCGCGTAGGCGATCAGCGCCTGTGACGTTTCCGGCGGATTATCGCGACCGAACAATGCCACCAGCATCAGCGAGGCGGCGAGTATCGAGAGGATGCCGATCGCTGATACGGGCGAATTGGACGCGCCGATCAAGCCCGCCATATAGCCGCATACCGCCGCGATCATCAGCCCGATCACCGCCACGAAGACAAGCGCGCCGGCGATCAGCAGCACGCCCTGGGCGGCTAGCGGGCCACCCGCGATCACGCTCCACAACAGGATTCCGATCGGCACCAGCGTGGCGAGCGATACAATGGCAACGATGCCGATCGGCAGATCACGCTCGGTCAGCGCCATCGTCGCGCCGGTCTGTCGCGCACGGCTGGCGGCAATGGCGGAGGCGACGCCGCCCACCACCGGGCGCGCGATCCTTACCAGCGTCCAGACCGCGGCGACCCCGATCACCCCCGCACCGAAGAAGCGCACGTCGGCGCGGAAAACCGTGTTCGCCAGTTCCTCCGCACTGCCGCCGACGCTGCTGTGCGCGGTGAGGATCGGCAGCAATATCCACCAGCCTGTCGCCATGCCGACGAGTTGCGCCATGCCGACCGACAGGCCCACCAGATGGCCGACGCCGAGCAGCGCGAAGGAGAGGCCGCCCGAAATGCCGGTCGCGCCCGCGCCCACGCGAAACCAGCGCGCTGCCTCCGCGGCGGCGAGCTTCATCTGGGTGAGCAGCGCGAACCCGGCCGAGGCGAGGCTCCCTCGGATCAGCACCGAAAGGCCCTTCGCGCTTTCCGCTCCACCGTCGCGGGCGGCCGAACCGACTTCCAGCACCTCGGCGGCCGCGCGACCCTCCGGGTAGGGCAGGTCGGTATCCACCACGAGCGCGCGACGTAGCGGGACGGAGAACATCACGCCGAGAATGCCGCCAGTCGCGGTGATCGCCGCCGTCGTTACGAATGGAAAGCCATGCCACCATCCGATTATCACCAGCCCAGGCAGCACGAAGATGATCGCCGCAAGCGTGCCCGCAGCGCTGGCGATCGTCTGGACGATGTAGTTCTCAAGGATCGTGCTGTCGGGGAAGAGGCGAAGTACCGCCATCGATATCACCGCGGCGGGGATCGAGGTGGCGAAGGTCAGCCCTACCTTCAGCCCCAGATATACATTGGCCGCCGTGAACAGCAGGGTGATGATCCCGCCGAGCAGGATGCCGCGTATGGTAAGCTCGGCAACGCCAGTGCGCGGGGTGTCGGTCGAAATGCTCATCCGCGATCATTAGCCACCCCGGCCAAAACGCACCACCCCGACGAACATTGCGGAATGCTGCCCGATGGCGGCAATTCCGGCATGTTCGCCGGGGCGATTGTTATGGCATCAGGCGTGTCGCGGACCGCCTGGTGCGTCAAATCGTCAGATGTTGTCGCCGAGCTTGCCCTTGACGTCGCCAACCGCCTTCTGCGCATGGCCCTTAACGTTCTGGGCAGCGCCCTTGGCCTCAAGCTCGCGGTCGCCGGTTGCCTTGCCGATCTCTTCCTTGACCTTGCCGGCGATCTCGTTCGCGGTGCCCTTCACCTTGTCCTTGAACTCACCCACGATGTTTCTCCTCACAACTACTAAATGACAATGCGGGGGAACACGAAACGATCCACATGCTGATCGCGATCAGGTCGATTTACGCGGCGCGCCCTGTCCCCCTTGTCGCGTCACCCGCCGTAGCCCAAGAGCGGCCGCACGAACTTTGCGGGGAATCGACATGGCGGAAGCGTTGCGCGTGGCTTTGGCTGGGCTGGGTACGGTCGGATCGGGTGTGATCCGCGTGCTCGAGGCCAATCGCGCATTGATCGAGCGCCGTGCCGGCCGCGCGATCGAGGTGGTTGCCGTTTCCGCGCGCGATCGCGGCAAGGATCGCGGCGTCGAT
This sequence comes from Sphingomonas sp. TX0543, assembly GCF_048565505.1. Lineage (NCBI taxonomy): Bacteria > Pseudomonadati > Pseudomonadota > Alphaproteobacteria > Sphingomonadales > Sphingomonadaceae > Sphingomonas > Sphingomonas sp. TX0543. The sequence continues at coordinate 2,255,787 of NZ_JBLZUS010000002.1, read as the reverse complement.
ATCGCGGGTTTCACCTGGGTCGATGACACCGTTGCGCTGGCCGACGCGGCGGCCGACGTGGTGGTGGAGCTGGTCGGCGGGGCAGATGGCCCGGCGCTGGCGCTCGCCCGCGCCACATTGGAGAACGGCAAGGCGTTTGTTACCGCGAACAAGGCGATGCTCGCACACCATGGCGTCGAACTGGCGGAGGCGGCGGAAAGGGCGGGCGTGCCGCTCAAGTTCGAGGCGGCGGTTGCGGGCGGCATCCCGGTCATCAAGGGGTTGCGCGAAGGCGCCGCCGCGAACGAGATCGCGCGGGTTCAGGGCATCCTCAACGGCACCTGCAACTTCATCCTCAGCAAGATGGAGGCGGAGGGCCGTGATTTCGGCGAGGTGCTCGCCGAGGCGCAGGTGCTCGGATATGCGGAGGCCGATCCAAGCTTCGACATCGATGGTGTGGACGCCGCGCACAAGCTTTCGATTCTGGCCAGTCTCGCATTCGGCACGCGGCCTGCGTTCGACGATGTGGCGATACGGGGCATCCGCCAGTTGATCGCGGGTGACATCGCGGAGGCGGCTGCGCTGGGTTATCGCGTCCGCCTGATCGCGCAGGCGGAGCTTGGAGCAGGGGGGCTGTTTCAGCGCGTCCAGCCGCAGCTCGTGCCGCAAGACCATCCGCTCGCCCATGTCACCGGCTCGACCAACGCGGTGGTGGCCGAGGGGAATTACGTTGGCCGGCTCCTGTTCCAGGGCGCGGGGGCGGGCGACGGACCGACAGCCAGCGCGGTGATCGCCGACCTTATTGATATCGCGCGCGGCGAGTCCGGCCCGCCATTCGCGATGCCGGTAAGCGCACTGACCGACGCGCCGGCGGCAAATACCGGAGCACGGCGCGGCCGTGCGTATTTGCGTTTCATGGTTGCTGACCGGGTCGGCGTGCTCGCAGAGATCGCCGCCGCGATGCGCGACGCTGGCGTTTCGATCGAAAGCCTCATCCAGCGTGGTGCGAACGCGGATGGCAGCGCACTTGTCGCGATTGTTACCCATGAAGCGCCCGAGTCCGCAATTTCCGCGGCGCTGGAGCGCTTGCGCGGTTCGCAGAGCCTTGTCGGCGAACCGATGTGGATGCCGATCCTCGACTGATCAGGGTTGCAAATTACCGCTGACCAGCAGGGTTAAACCGCCTCGTCGTCTTCGCCGGTGACGCGAAGCTCTTCCTCGTCCGGGTCCAGGTCGAGATCCAGATCCGGGGCGAGATCGGTTATGACGGTGCCATCGCTCGGCCCTTCGTGAGTGACCTCGATGATTTCGGCGCGCTGGCTCTCGTCATAGCCTTCCTCGTCGTAGCCATCATCGCCCGACCCATGGCCCGCCACTTTATGTCCGCCCATGCCAATCTCCTTCATATCCACCGAACCCGCGCCGAAGCGCGCGGTTCCCCGGGATCGTCAGGTAGCCGGATGGAACAGGCGGCCACGCTCGGTGATTGCGGCCAGCGCCAGCGCGGCGAGCGCGGCGATCAGGAAGCCCGTGGTCAGTGGCATGGTCGTGCCGTTGAACGCCTGCCCGATCAGCGAGCCGACCGCCGAGCCGAATGTCAGCGAAATGAAGCCCTGCACGCTTGATGCGGTGCCGGCGATATGGCCCATCTTCTCCATCGCCATGGCAGAGAAATTGGACGTGGTGAGTGCAAAGCACGCCAGCGTGATCGACTGGAGGATGCCGAAAATCAGCACCGTTTCATGCCCGGTCGCCGCGATAGCGAGATGCAGCGCGGTCGTCGCGACCATCACGAGCACCGCCCCGTGGCTGATGCGCCGCGTCCCGAGCCGCATGACCAGACGCACGTTCATCAGATTCGCCACCATCATCATGCCGGCGCTGGCCCCGAAGATGACCATCAGCAGCCTGGGCTGCCCGAACGTGTCCGCCATGATCTGCTCGATCGAGCCGAGATAGCCATAAAGCGCGGCGGTAAGCGCGGCGGCGGCAATCGTGTAACCGAGCGAATAGCGATCGGAGAGCGTCGTACGCCAGCCGGCGACGATCGCGGGGATGCGGATATCGCGGCGATCTTCAGGCGGCATCGTTTCCGGCACGCGGGCGATCACCCAGAGCATCACCAGTATCGCAAGGCCGGTGACGATCCAGAATATCGTCCGCCATGTGCCGAACAGCAGGATGATCGTGCCGAATGCTGGCGCCACGATCGGCACCGCCATGAACACCATGAACGCAAGCGACATGATCCGCGCCATTGCGCGGCCGGCAAAACAATCGCGCACCATCGCTACCGTCGCCACCCGCGATCCCGCCACCGCCGTGCCCCCGATGAAGCGGGCGGCGAGCAGCAGCGGAAAGCTTGCCGAGATCGCCGCGAGCACATTCATCGTGGCATAGGCGGCGAGCGCGCCGATCAGCATCCGGCGTCGCCCGAAGCGATCGACCAGCGGGCCGTGGAACAATTGCCCGATGCCGAAGCCTGCCCCGAAGATGGTGATGACGAACTGCCGGTGATTGGGATTTGCAACGTGGAGCGAGCTGCCGATGTCGGGCAGCGCCGGCAGCATCGTATCGATGCCGAGCGCCGCCATCGCCATCAGCGCGGCGACGAGCGCTACGAATTCGCCGAACGGGATCGGCGCGCCGCGTGGCGTGTCCTGGGTCAACGATGCTGCCATGCGATCGCGGTTACCGTTCGCCGCACTGGAAGTCACCCCATTGGATGACATGGCCGAAAAGCGCGTGCCCTTGCTACATGCGCCAGGGTGTCGTACCTGTGTAATACAGGTAGGGGAGACTTTATGATCCGTACAAGCGGCTCTTTTGCACTCATCGCGATCGCGGCGGCCACGCTTTCCGCCTGCGACAAATCCGGCGACGGCACGTCGATATCGATCGCGTCGGACAATGGCGCGGGCAGCTGGTTCGACGGCAATTCCGGGGCGGTGAAGATCGATACGCCGGTCTTCAAGGGCGAGTTCAATCTGCCGAAGATCAATCTGACGGCAGAGAATTTCGATATCAACGGGGTTCACCTCTACCCCGGATCGCGGATCGCGGCGGTCGATATCAAGCCTGAACGGAGCGACGACGAGGGAATCGTGACGGTCCGATTCGAAAGTCCCGCTTCGGTCGATACGGTGCGGAGCTGGCTCAAGGATCAGTTCGATCGAAAGGGCGCCAAGGTTACGGTCGACGGCAACAGCCTTCATGGCGAGACCGACGACAAGCCGTTCCGCTTCGATCTTGCGCCAAAGGGCGACAAGGCAGCCGGCACGGTGACGATCGGCTAGCGGCGTAGCGGGGCAGGGGCTATGAGCGCGGTTTGCAATTTACGGACGCGATACATGCTCGATACCCCGCTGGCCCAGGTGCCGACCCTCAGCCTGAAGGACCAGGCGACCGACCCGATCGCGTTCGCGGCGGCGATCGGCGGCTCTTTCGAGCGTTTCGGGTTCGCGATCGTCGCGGATCACGGCATCCCGACCGATCTGATCGACCGCGCGTGGCGTGAAACGGAGGCGTTGTTCGCACTGCCCGACGCGGAAAAGCGCGGCTATTTTGTAGAGGGCGGCGGCGGGGCACGCGGCTACACGCCATTCAAGACCGAGATCGCCAAGGACGCCAAGCACGTTGACCTGAAGGAATTCTGGCATGTCGGCCGGGAATTGCCGCAGGGCCATCGCTTCGCGGGCGAGATGTCGCCGAATATCTGGCCGACGCGCCCGGAAGGATTCCGCGATACCTTCCTCGAACTGTTCACCGCTTTCGATCGCGCAGGAGACCGGTTGCTATCCGCGATCGCCCGGCACCTGAAGCTGGCGCCCGACTGGTTCGAGCCGGCCGTCGCGGACGGCAACAGCGTGCTGCGGCTGCTTCACTATCCGCCAATCCCCGCCGATGCGGAGGGCGTGCGCGCAGGCGCGCATGAGGACATCAATCTCATCACGCTGTTGCTTGGCGCAGAGGAAGCGGGGCTGGAATTGCTAGATCGCGATTCGGGCCGCTGGCTGGCGATCAAGCCGCCGGAGGGGGCGATGGTGGTCAATGTCGGCGACATGCTGCAACGCCTGACCAATCATGTCCTGCCATCGACCACGCACCGCGTCGTCAATCCGCCGGTCGAGCGGCGCGGCCATTCGCGCTATTCGATGCCGTTCTTCCTGCATCCCGCGCCCGATTTCCTCATCGAGACGCTCCCGGGCTGCGTGAGCGCGACGAACCCTGACCGTTATCCCACGCCCATCACCGCGCACGATTATCTCCACGAGCGGCTCGTCGAGATCGGTCTTATCAAGAAATAGGCGGTGTCGCGCCGCTCCGTCGGCGGCGCGTCAGGCGTTATTCGGCAGCGTGGGCGATGTCGGCGTCGTTCACCACGTCTTCGGGAAGCGCCCAGTGCAGATCGCCCTTGGTGAGGATGCGGCCGTCGTGGCTGATGACGGCGATCGGCTGGACCGGGCGGTTGTCACGCGTATCGACAAGGATCGGAAAGGCGGGCACCCCCGTCTCCCAGCGCTCCCCCCATTGCCGCAGTGCAACCATCGCGGGGAGCAGCGCGTGGCCCTTGTCCGTGAGAAAATATTGGATCTTGCGACGGTCTTCGGGCAGCGATTGCCGATCCATGATGCCATGTTCGACGAAGCGTGCCAGGCGGCTCGCAAGAATATTGCGCGCGATGCCCAGTTCGGACTGAAATTCCTCAAAGTGTTGCAAGCCGTTGAACGCGGCCCGCAATATCAGGAACGCCCAGCGCTCTCCCATTGTCTCCAGCGCGGCGGGAAGGCTGCATTCCGTCAGGCGCTCGCGCAGTTTCTCCAAAGGGGCACTCCTTGATTTACAATGCATTGTAGCCGAGGGCGGCTTGGCGACGTACTAAATTATCAGTTGCCACTTGCAACTCGCAAGTGCAACAAGTAAGTAGCCTCCAGCAACCTATTTTGCGAGGCAACATATGATTCGCTCGATTATCGCCGGGGTCCTCACGTCCGCTGCGCTCCTCGCTTCGGCGGGCGTATCTGCCCAGGCTCCGAACGGTTATTTCACCGCCACGCCGGTTAACGCGTCGACGAAAGACGTCGTCATGACGCGCGATACGCCGTGGAACCTTCAGGACGGCGTCTATGTCACCGGCAAAGCGCCGATGCGCGAAATGGTCGCGTGCCAGATGATGGCGCACACGGTGGGTGCGCTCTCGTCCTTCACCGTCGAGGGCAAGGCATTTGACGAAACCGCGCTCGGCGAGTGCAACGGCAAGGCGAAGGGCGGCAAGGTCGCCGTTGCCAAGGCCGGGCCGAACCCGTCGCCCGCCAACTGATCCGAATTCTCTATTAGAGAAATGTGGTCCTTCCGCCGCCCGCCGCGGCGGGAGGACCATTTCTGTTGCAAAGCAATAGCCGAACGCGGCATCGTGCGAGCGTGCTGAGACAATATGAGCTGATCGATCGGGTCCTGGCCTACGATCCGGAAGCCGACGAGGCGCTGCTGAACCGCGCCTATGTGTTTTCAGTCAACGCGCACGGCACGCAAAAGCGCGCCTCGGGCGATCCCTATTTCAGCCACCCGATCGAGGTGGCAGGCATCCTTACCGAGCTGCACCTCGACGACGAGACGATCGCCACCGCGATCCTGCACGATACCGTGGAGGATACGGTGGCCACGCCGGATCAGATCCAGCACCTGTTCGGCGATAATGTCGCGCGGCTGGTCGATGGCGTGACAAAACTGTCGAAGATCGAGGCGCAGACGGAGAATGAGCGCGCCGCGGAAAACCTGCGCAAGTTCCTGCTCGCCATGTCCGGCGATATCCGCGTGCTGCTGGTCAAGCTGGCCGACCGGCTGCACAACATGCGCACGCTCCATCATATCTCGAAGCCCGAGAAGCGCCGGCGCATCGCCAAGGAGACGATGGACATATATGCCCCGCTCGCGGAGCGGATCGGCATGTACGAGTTCATGAAGGAGATGCAGACGCTCGCCTTCCAGCAGCTCGAGCCGGAGGCATATGAATCGATCACCCGCCGGCTGGACCAACTGAAATCCGGCGGCGGCGATCGCATCACGAAGATCGGCGCCGGCCTCAAGACCCTGCTTGCCCGCCACGGTGTCCAGGCCGAAATCTCCGGGCGGGAGAAACATCCCTATTCGATCTGGCGCAAGATGCAGGAGCGCCACATCAGCTTCGAGCAGCTCTCCGACATCATGGCGTTCCGTGCGATCGTTCCGACGGTCGAGGATTGCTATGCCGCGCTCGGGCAGATCCACCGGCGCTGGCCCGCGGTGCCGGGGCGGTTCAAGGACTATATCTCCACGCCCAAGCGCAACGGCTATCGATCGCTGCATACGACCGTGATGCACGCCGAGAACCAGCGCGTCGAAATCCAGATCCGGACCGAGGATATGCACGCGCAGGCCGAATACGGCCTCGCCGCGCACTGGGCATACAAGCAGGATCTGAAGGTCCGCCCGGAAACGCAGCAGCAGAACTGGATCGCCGATCTCGTCGAAATTCTCGAAAATGCCGCGACGCCCGAGGAACTGCTCGAGCATACCCGGATGGCGATGTATCAGGATCGCATCTTCGCCTTCACGCCGAAGGGCGAGCTGATTCAGCTTCCCAAGGGCGCGACGCCGATCGACTTCGCCTATGCGGTGCATACCGATCTGGGCGATCAGGCGGTCGGCGCGAAGATCAACGGGCGGGTGGTGCCGCTGCGCACCGAGATACAGAATGGCGATCAGGTGCAGGTGCTACGCTCCAAGGCGCAGACGCCACAGCCGAACTGGCTGGGCTTCGCGATCACCGGCAAGGCGCTGGCCGCGATCCGCCGGCATCTCCGCCAGGTCGAGCGCGAGCAGATCATGACGCTCGGGCGCAAGCTCTACGACGATATTCTGGCGCGCTTGCCCGCGCCGCTCGCGGCCGGGGCGCTGGAGGAGGCGCTTAAGCGCCTGAAGCTTGCCGATGACGTGCAGTTCCTGACGGCGATCGCGCGCCGCAAGCTGACCGATGCGGAGGTGATTGAGGCGTTGATGCCCGGATCGGCCGGCGCGGAAGTGGCGGAAGCGCCGCCGCAATCCTCCGCGATCTCGATCGAGGGGCTTGCGCCCGGCGTCGCCTATGAGCTCGCTACCTGTTGTCATCCGGTGCCGGGCGACCGCATCGTCGGGCTGCGGCGGCCGGATGCGTCGATCGAGGTGCATTCGATCGATTGCCGCACGCTGGCCGAGCTGGCGGAGCGGACCGACGAGGAGACCGACTGGATCGACGTGCAATGGGGCGACGCCACCGAGGGCGCGGTCGCGCGCATCACCGTGGAGGTGCGCAACGCACCCGGCGCGCTCGGCGTGATCGCGACGATCATCGGCCAGCACAAGGCGAACATCATCAACCTGCGGCTCGATAATCGCGACACCGGCATCCATACGAATACGATCGACGTGGAAGTGCATGACGCGCATCAGTTGATGCGGCTGCTCGCAGGGCTGCGCGCGGTGGAGGCGGTGGCAGGCGCCGAACGCGCCTGATCGCACGGCGGGTTGCGATTCGACGTTAAGCGCGCGAAGAGACGGCCATCGAAATTCATGTAAATCGAGGGTTTAGCCATGATCGCGCGCGCCGCCGCCATTCTTCTTGCCACCGCATCGGTCGCCGCCGCCGCACAGGATGCCCGGCCAGCCGAGAAGGGGGCCAAGCCCGCGCTCACCAACGCCGAAGTCGCGAAGCAGGAGGTTGAAGCCGCCTATGCCAACGCGCCGGTGCAGGAGCGTGAGGAGCGTTCCAGGGGCAGCGTCGCGGTAGCGGGCCGCACGCTTGCCTACACCGCGACCGCCGGCACGCTCACGATCCGGGATACGGAGGGCAAGCCGACCGGATCGATGTTTTACACCGCCTACACGCTCGACGGCACGAAGCCGGGCACGAAGCGGCCGATCACCTTCTTCTACAATGGCGGGCCGGGCAGCCCGACCTTCTGGCTCCACATGGGATCGTTCGCGCCGGTCCGGCTGCGCACCGGCAACCCGGAGTTCATGCGCCCTGCACCGTTCGATTTCGGGCCTAACCCGGATACGCTGCTCGACAGGACGGACATGGTGTTCCTGGACGCGATGGGCGCGGGCTATTCGCGCGCGTTGGGCGAAACGAAGCCGGGGCATTTTTATGGCGTCGACGAGGATGTCGATGCCTTCGCGCGCGCCATCATCCGCTATGTGACGAAGAACGGGCGCTGGAACAGTCCGAAGTTCATCTTCGGCGAAAGCTATGGCACGACGCGCTCCGGAGCGCTCGCCTATCAGCTTCAGGATCGCGGCATGGCGCTGAACGGCGTGGTGCTGCTCTCGTCGATCATGAACTATGGCTCCCGCCAGCCGGGGCTGGATCAGGTCTATCTCAACTATCTGCCCAGCTACGCTGCGACTGCGTGGTATCACAACCGCATCCAGAATCGCCCCGCCGACGTGGCGACCATCGTGGAGCAGGCGCGGGCCTTCGCGGTGGGGCCATATGCCTCTGCGCTGGCAAAGGGGCAGTCGATCTCCGATGCGGAGCGCGATCAGGTCGCCAACCAGCTAAGCCAGCTGATCGGTCTTTCGCCGGAGTTCATCAAGCGCGCCAATCTGCGTATCGATCTGCCGCGCTTCCAGAAGGAATTGCTGCGCGACAGCCGCAAGCGGATCGGCCGCTTCGATTCGCGTTACACGGGCACGGATGCGGATGCGGCGGGCGAACGGCCTGAATCGGATGCGTCGTCGGATGCGATCTCTGGCGCGTTTATCGGCACTTTCCAGAATTACGTAACCAACACGCTCGGCTACAAGACCGACATGCAATATCGCCTGTCCGCGCGCGACGCGGCGGGGTTCGACTGGAACTGGAAGCACAAGGCGCCGGGCGGCGGCTATGCTGCGCAGCAAAACAACCCGAACACCGCGATCGATCTGGCAACCGCGATGCGGGAGAACCCTTATCTCAAGGTGCTTTCGATGAACGGCTGGTACGATATGGCAACCCCGTTCTTCGGCACCGAATATGATCTCGGCCATATGATGCTGGAGCCGGCGCAGGCGAAGAACCTGTCGTTCACTTATTATCCCGCCGGGCACATGGCGTATCTCAACCCAGAGGCGCTGCACGCGATGCGGCGCGATCTGGTCAACTGGTACGATAGCGCACTCGCCGGCCCGGCGGCGGCAAACTGATCGACGGCGCGCGGGTGTATTATTGAGTTGCGACACCCGCGCGTCGCGCTACGATATGCCATCACCCACATAAAGAGGGGCACCAGATGGACCGCCGTACATTCCTGACTTCCACCACCGCAGCATCGGCGATCGCGCTGATGCCCGCCGCGCTGCGCGCGCAGGCTGCGTCCGGTGACGCGAAGCTTAACGCCACATTCGATCGGATCATGGCCGATCTGCTCAAGGAAGCGCCCCCGCTCGCCACCGTGCTCGGCATGGACAAGGGGCCGAACGCCGCGCTCAAGCACAAGCTCGGGGATAATTCCGCGGCGGGCCGCGCGCGCGGGCAGCGGATGCTCAAGCAGGCGATCGGCGAGATCACCGCCATCGCTCCGACAACGCTCTCTCCGGCGTCGAAGCTCGATCGTGAAGTGGTTCTCTATTCGCTCAACGCCCAGGCGATCCCCATGGATCGCTTCGGGCTGGATTCGGTACAGCGCCCGTATCTGATCTTCCAGCAGGGCGGCGTCTATTTCGAGACGCCGGATTTCCTCAATTCCTCGCACACGATCACCAATGCGGAGGATTGCTCCGCCTATCTCGATCGTCTGGCGGCAATGGCCACCACGCTCGACAACGAAACGGCGCTGCAGAGGAGCGAGGCGGCGCGTGGCTATGTGGCACCCGGCTGGTCGCTTGATCTGACGCTGGGGCAGATGGGCAAGTTGCGCAGCCCCGCGCCGGCTCAAAACGGCCTTACCGAGTCGCTCGCCTCCCGCGCGGCTAAGGCGAACATTCCCGGCGACTGGGCGGCGAAAGCCAGCGCGATCGTCGAGAAGCAGGTCTATCCCGCGCTCGATCGCCAGATCGCGCTGATCAGGGAACTGCGTCTGAAGGGGCGGACCGACGACGGCCTGTGGGCCGTGCCCAAGGGCGACGAGATATATGCCGCGGCGCTCGCCGAGGCGACGACCACCAGCTATACGCCCGCCGAGGTGCATCGCATGGGGCTGGACCAGGTCGCCTCGATCACGGCGGAGCTTGAAACGATCCTCAAGGCGAACGGGCTGACGAAGGGCTCGGTCTCGGAACGGCTCAACGCCCTGAACGTCCGGCCGGACCAGCTCTATCCGGATACCGATGCTGGCCGCGAGCAGCTGATCCGTGATCTCAACGCAGGCGTCGCCGCGATGACCGCGAAGCTGGGCCGGCTGGTCAACAACCCGCCCAACGCACCGCTCGAAATCCGCCGCGTGCCGGTCGAAATCCAGGATGGCGCATCAAACGGCTACTATTACCTCGCCGCACTAGATGGCTCCCGACCCGCAATTTACTGGATCAACCTCAAGAGCGTTGGTGACTGGCCGAAATATTCGCTACCGGCGCTGACTTACCACGAGGGCGTGCCGGGCCATCATCTGCAACTAACCATCGCGCAGCAGGCCAAGACACCGCTGCTGCGCAAGCTTTCGTTCTTCAACGCCTATTCCGAAGGATGGGCGCTTTACGCCGAGAATCTCGCGGACGAGGTGGGAGGCTATGCCACGCCGCTGGAGCGCGCGGGCTTCCTGCAGAGCTACCTCTTCCGCGCCGCGCGGCTGGTGTTCGACACTGGCATCCATACCCAGAAGTGGAGCCGCGAGAAGGCGACTGCCTATATGGTGCAGACGGTGGGCTTCGCGCAGCCTCGGTCGCAGCGCGAAGTTGAGCGTTACTGCACGCAGCCTGGGCAAGCTTGCAGCTACAAGGTTGGCCATGCCGCCTGGGTGCGCGCGCGTGAGAAGGCGATGGCGATCCAGGGCAAGAAGTTCGACGAGAAGAACTTCCACGATATCCTGCACGCGGGCGCAATGCCGCTCACCATATTGGAGCGGATGGTGGAAGAGCGCGCCCGCGCGGGCGCGTGAACCTGCGGAGGGGGGCGCCGGACAAGCCGCGCGCCCCCCGTCCGTTGCTCGCAACAATCTGGTGATTTTCACCCGGCTAGCCGATAAGGGGCGCCGCCATGCAATGCCGCCCACAGCTTTCCGTCGTCATTCCTTGCTATAATGAGGCGGCAACGCTGCCGCTGCTGCATCAGCGCGTGTCGGCGGCGGTGCGCGCTGTAGTGGGCGATGATCATGAGATCGTGCTCATCAACGATGGCTCGCGCGACGATAGCTGGCCTATCATGCAGCGCCTCGCGGCGTCGGACCCGCGCCTCGTTGCGATCAACCTTTCGCGCAATCACGGCCATCAACTCGCGCTTACCGCCGGGCTGGATCTTTGCGTCGGGCAGCAGATACTGATCCTCGACGCTGATCTCCAGGATCCGCCCGAACTGCTCGCGGAGATGCGAGCGACGCTGGCGCGCGAGGAGGCCGATGTCGTTTACGCCGTGCGTCGGAAACGCGATGGGGAGACGCTGTTCAAGAAGGCGACCGCCGCCGCGTTTTATCGCGTGCTCGATCGGGTGACCGATACGCCGATCCCGCTTGATACCGGCGATTTTCGATTGATGACACGGCGCGCGCTTGATGCGTTCCTGTCGTTGCCGGAACAGGCGCGCTTCATTCGCGGAATGGTCGCGTGGGTAGGGTTTCGGCAGGTGCCGTTCCCCTATGATCGGGCCGAGCGCCACGCTGGCGAAACCAATTATCCGCTGTCGAAAATGCTGCGCCTCGCCTTTGATGCGGTGACTGGCTTCTCGACCGCGCCATTGCGCTTTGCCAGCCATGCTTCGGTCGCGCTGGCCGGCGCGTCGATGCTTCTGCTTTTCTACATCGCCTGGGGTTATTTCGAGGGCAGCCCGGTGCAAGGGTGGACTTCCACGATGCTGGTGGTGACGGTGCTCAGCGCAGTGCAGATGTTCGTTCTTGGCATGATCGGCGAGTATCTCGGCCGGCTCTATATCGAATCGAAGCGCCGTCCTCTCTATCTGGTCGCCGACGTAGCCGGGCCGGTGCGCGGTCGCGCTTCGCTTGGATATAAGTCGGATCAGCCACCAGCAGCCGACTTCACTGGTACGGCAAACGAGGCTTGATCCTTTCAGTCGGCTGACAGCTCGGTTCAGCGCGCATTCGCCATCGCTCGCTCATAACGGCATCATCAACAGGGCCGGCCATGCGTCGGCGATGGAGTGACCGGGAATGAGAAAGCTTATTTCAATGACCCTGATGGCCGCCGCCTCGCTGCTGCCGCTGTCAGCCTCCGCGCAAGATAATGCTCAGCAACGCGGCGATCGCGGCGATCGCGGCGGTGCGCCGCGCGGCGATCACCAACCGCATCAGTTACCCGGCGGCGGCTGGCAACGCCCCGCAGCGCCGCAGCAGGGTCAGGCCCCGCAGCCGCAACTTCAACAGCGTCCGCAATGGCAACGCGCTCGGCCGGATGGCGGCCAGCGTCCGCCGATGCCGGACGATCGCGCCAATGTTCAGCGCCCGCAATGGAATGGTGGCAATCGCGATCAGGCCCAGCGGCCGCAGTGGCAGGGCGGTCGGCCAGATGGCGCGAACGCGCAGCCTTCGCCGTGGAACCAGCGCCCGCAATGGGCACAGCCGGGGCGCGATACGCCTGCTGGTCGCCCGGGCACCGTCCAGCGTCCGGACCCGAACGAGCAGGGTCGCGGATCCGGGCGCGAGCAGCATCGCGCCGATTGGCGCGATTCTCAGCAGACCGGCGGCTGGCAGCACTCGCGTCCTGACAACTATCGCGGTGGCGGCTGGCAGGATCGCGATCGTTATCAGGACGATCCTCGGCGCGGGTGGGATGATCGGCGTGGCAGCGGGGGCGATCGTTACGCCAATGGAAATCGTGGGCGATGGAGCCGCGACTGGCGCCGCGACACCCGTTATGACTGGAACCGCTACCGTTATCAGAATCGTCAGGCGTTTCATCTGCCGCGTTACTACGCGCCCTATGGCTGGGATTATGGCTATCGCCGGTTCTCGGTCGGGATGACGCTCTCGAACATGCTGTTCGCGCAGGATTACTGGATCGATGATCCGTGGAGCTATCGCCTGCCGGAGGTTTACGGGCCTTATCGCTGGGTGCGCTACTATAACGATGCCGTTCTGGTCGATGTTTATTCCGGGCAGGTCGTGGACGTGATCTACGATATATTCTGGTAAGCGCTCCGTTCGACGATATGTCGGGTGTCGCCACCGGCGGCACCCGCCTTGTCATCGGGCGCACCACACGCGAAATGGCGCGATCATGACGGCGAATCTCGGATCTCCAGTGCAACCATCGCAACTGCGGCGATTGATCGGCGAGCGGGTGAAGGCGCGGCTGGATGCCGATCCGCGTATGGAGCGTCTGCCGAGCGACCTTGCGGTCGCCTATCGCTGCCGCGACTATCTTGATGCGAGCCGGTGCGCGCAGTTGATCGCGATGATCGACGCGAACCGCCGGCCCTCAACCTTGCTTACCGACCGCGACAGTTCGGAAGTTCGGACGAGCGAAAGCTGCGATATGCAACGTGCGGCCCCCGAAGTGCGCGAGATTGACGAGGGCATCGCCGCGCTGCTCGGCATCGCACCCGAAAATGCGGAAACGATGCAAGGCCAGCGTTACGAAGTCGGCCAGCTTTTCCGCCCGCACCACGACTATTTCCATGATCGCGAAAGCTACTGGCCGGCGATGAAGATCAGCGGCGGGCAGCGGACCTGGACGGCGATGGTCTACCTCAACGACGTGGAAGAGGGCGGCGCAACCTGGTTTCCACAGGCCGGGCTTCGCGTTGCGCCCCGGCGCGGGATGCTGCTCACCTGGAACAACATGAACCCGGACGGCAGCCCGAACCTGGCGACGCTCCATGAGGGGTCGCCCGTCACCGAGGGGGTGAAATATATTGTCACGAAATGGTTTCGGGAGGGCCCCTGGATAGCGGGCTGCTGATACCGACGGGCTGCGCGAGAGCGATGAAATGTGCCAATAGGCGGCGATGAACATATCTGTCCTCGGCATTGAAAGATCCATCCTTGGCCAGCCGTGGCGCTGGCGCGCATTGGCTTCGGACCAGCGCGAAGATTTGATACCCGACGATCTGGTCACGCAATTGCTGCTGGCGCGTGGCGCGCCGCGGGATGCGCTGGAGCTCCACCGTAATCCCACCATACGCGGGTTCATGCCCGATCCTTCGATTTTCCGGGATATGGACCGCGCAGCGGCCAGACTTTCCGACGCGGTCGAGAATGGCGAGCGGGTCGCAATCTTCGGCGATTACGATGTTGACGGGGCCACCTCTGCGGCCCTGATGATCCTGCTGCTGCGAGCGCTGGGGCTGGAGGCGCGGCCTTATATTCCGGATCGGTTGATGGAGGGTTATGGCCCGTCCGGGGCCGCGCTCGTGCGTCTGGCGGGCGAGGGGGCGACGCTGATCGTTACGGTCGATTGCGGCGCACAAGCGTTTGAGGCGCTGCATGCGGCGCAAGCGGTGCCGGTGGACGTGATCGTGGTCGATCACCACCAATGCGCCACCACGCTGCCGCCGGCACTGGCGCTGGTAAACCCGAATCGCCTGGATGAGGCGGAAGGGCGCGCGCATGGCCATCTCGCGGCCGTGGGGGTTGCCTTCCTGCTCGGCGCGGCGCTGTTGCGCGAATTGCGGAAGCGCGGCTGGTTTGCCACGCGCCCGGAGCCGCGCCTGATCGACCTTCTCGATATCGTCGCGCTGGGCACCGTGGCGGATGTGGCGCAGCTACGCGGGCTCAACCGGGCGTTCGTCGCGCAGGGTCTGAAGGTGATGGCCGGCCGCCAAAATATCGGGCTTGCGGCATTGATGGACGCGGCGCGACTGACTCGCGCGCCAACCGCGGCCGATCTGGGCTTCGCACTTGGCCCGCGGATCAATGCCGGCGGGCGAGTGGGGCGCGCCGATCTCGGCGTGCGCCTTCTTACCACGCGCGATCCGATCGAGGCACGGGATATAGCAGGTGAACTCGACCGTCTGAACGAGGAGCGGCGCGCGATCGAAATGTCCGTCCAGGAGTCCGCTGAGGGCTTAGTGGCGCACGACCGCGCGGTCGCTGTTGTCGCGGGCACAGGATGGCATCCTGGCGTTATCGGCATCGTCGCAGGGCGCTTGAAGGAAAAGCGTGGGCGACCCGCGATCGTCATCGCGATCGATGAAGCGGGGATCGGGAAGGGTTCCGGGCGCTCGATCGTCGGCGTCGATCTCGGGCAGGCGGTGCTCGCGGCGAAAGAGGCAGGGTTGCTCGTCGCAGGCGGTGGACATGCAATGGCCGCTGGATTGACGATCGAGGCGAACAATATTCCGGCCTTCACGGACTTTCTGGAGGAACGGCTGGCCGAAAAGATCACAGCAGCGGCGGCGGACCGCGCTCTGCTGGTCGATTCGGTCCACGCACCGGGCGGCGTTACTCCGGAACTGGTCGAGGCGCTTGAGGCTGGCGGCCCCTATGGCACCGGCTGGCCTTCGCCACGCGTCGCGATCGGACGCGTGCGCCCCGTTCGCGTCGATGTGGTCGGCAATGGGCATGTGCGCGCAATCATGGCCGGCGACGACGGCCGCAGCTTCAAGGCAATGGCCTTCCGCGCGGCGGACACGGCGCTGGGCCAGGCCCTGTTGGGCGCAGAGCCGCACCGTCGGCTGTGGCTGGCCGGCCGGCCAAAGATCGATACATGGGGGCAGCGGCCGGCGGCAGAGCTTCATCTAGACGATGCAGCCTGGGCAGATTGAGTTTGCGGCGATTGTTGCCTTGACCGCGCCGCTTCCGTCGCCTAACCGCCGCTTCGCCCAATGGCCCCTTCGTCTAGCGGTTAGGACGCGGCCCTTTCACGGCTGAAACACGGGTTCGATTCCCGTAGGGGTCACCAGATTCTGACGAAGCCAGGAATCGCGGTAATTGAGCGCGTTTCCGCAAGTTTAGAGATCGAGACTGTTCGCGATCCGCTATCACCTGCTGCGTTTCGCCAGCACGGCCGCATTTTGCGCGATCGTGAACATCGATCAATAATCATTCAGTTCGTCGATTCAGATCCGTAAATATCGAAAGTACCAGACCATAGGATCAAATTCCCCGTAAGAATATGACATTCTTATGAAATTATCCAATAAGCTACAGTGTAAAGCGGTAAAAGTAATCACCGGGTAATCACCAAAATTGGCGCGTTTTCGTAGATTAGCGCAGTGGCGGCGGTGCGTGACCCGTGCATTCCTAGCAGTCGTCTCGGCCGGAACCACTGCACCCAAGGCATCCTCCGGCTCGCCCAGAAGGACTGCTCGTGCCGAAACTCGGCATTCCTCCGTGCGAGAGGGACATATCTTTCAGTTGCGTGAGCGGTCTTAATGCCGATGGCTTTCAGCAGGGCGCGCACCAAGCGGCAGAACCGTGAGTTGAACATCCACTTTTCCTACGCGCTGGAATGTCAGCGTCAGCGGCACCGTGTCTCCGGCGACGAACGGCGCGTAGAGGCCCTCGAACATGAGATGGTAGACGCCGGGCTGCAGCGTCACCTGTCCGTGCGCTGTGATCGGCAAAGCGTTGAGGTCGCGCATGCTGTCAAAGGGCCCCGAACTTTCCGCAGATGTGGGCGCTTAAAATTCCCTATGCTGGCGGTTTGAGCTATGCGGTGATCAGCCGTATTCGGGATCGGGTTTTCCTTTCGTTGGCGGGCGGCCGCGACGCTTTGGCGGTGGATTGAACGTGACGCCGGCGCGGACGTTTTCGGGCACCAGCGCGGCGTGCTCGCGCATCCTGTAGCTGGAGCCCTCGATCTGGATGACGACGGCGTGGTGCAGCAGCCTGTCGAGCAGCGCCGTCGCCACGACGGCATCGCCGAAGACCTCGCCCCATTCGGCGAAGCCGCGGTTAGAGGTGAGGATCATGGCGCCCTTTTCGTAGCGGGCGTTGACCAGCTGGAAGAACAGGTTCGCGCCGCCGGGTGTGACCGGCAGGTAACCGATCTCGTCGACGACGAGCAGCGACGCTCTGGTGAGGAAGCGGATCTTCTCGCGAAGCGTGCCCTCGCGCTCGGCCTTGGCGAGCTGGGCGATCAGATCAGCCAGCGGGATGAAGTAGACCGCCTTGCCGGCGCGCACGGCCTCGACCGCCAGCGCGGTCGCGATGTGGCTTTTCCCGGTGCCGGGCGGGCCCAGCAGATGGACGACCTCGGCGCGCTCGATGAAGTCGAGGCCGGCGAGCGCCAGGATGCGGTTGCGGTCGAGCGAGGGCTGGAACGAGAAGTCGTAGCCGGCGAGCGTCTTGACGACGGGCAGCCGCGCCATGCGCAGGGCCGCCTTGATTCGGCGGTTCTCGCGCAGAGACAGCTCCTCGCCGAGCAGATCGTCGAGCGCCTCGATGCCGTCGATCTGGCCCTGCTCGATGCGTCGCAAGGTCGCGTCGAGGATCTCAAGCGCCCGCGGCATCTTGAGGCTGACCAGGCTGCGGCGGATCGAGTCGACGCGCGAGGATGGTGCCGCGCCGTTCATGGCCGTCCTTCCATCGCCAGGCTCGCGCCAATGGCTTCATAAACCGCCAGCGAGCGCAGCGGCACATGGTCACCGAGCCGGCCGATCATCGTCGTGCGCCGTTCCTGTGGCCGTGATTGAGGCCTTCCGGTGCGATGACGCCGGTCGATGCGATACTGGAGGCGTCCTTCGAGCACAGGGTGCTCAGCAACCACAACGCCGCGATCGATTACCCGGACTACGTCCGGTAGCTGCTCGACCTCGACGATGCGGCGCGTGCGGTCAGGCACGCTGTAGAAGTTGCCGCCGACCGCCACAAAGCCGTCATGGGTAACCCGCCGCTCGAGCTTCAGCACGGCGTTGAAGCGGTGTTCGGGCAGCCGCTGCAGTTCTCCCTGCTCCTCGGCGAAGGCCTCGGCCACCACGCGCTGCGTCGTGCCGTGCACCCGGACATTGGCCACCGTGTCGAGCCACTCGACGAGCTGGGCGTTGAGGTCCTCCATGTTGCGGAAGGATCGGCCCAGGAAGAAGTCCTCGCGGATGTAGCGGAACGGCCGCTCAACTTTCCCCTTCGTCTTGGCGCGATAGGGCCGGCACGCCCGGGGCTGGAACCGGTAGTGCTTCGCCAGCGCCAGCAGCGAGGTGTTGTAGACGATGTGGCCCTGGTCGTCCTCGCCGGTGACCGCGGTCTTCATCCGGTCATAGAGGATCTCGATCGGCACGCCATCGATCGCCTCGAACGCCTGCATGTGACAGCGCAGCAGCGTCTGCAGGTCCTGATGCAGCACATAGCGGGCGAACACGAGGCGCGAGTAGCCCAGCACCAGGCTGAACAGCCAGACGATGCGCACCACGCCCGGCTCGTCGGTGAACTCGACGACGAACCGGGCGAAGTCGACCTGGGCCTGCACGCCGGCCTTGGTCTCGAAGCGAACCTCGTAAGGCTTGGGATCATGGTCGGGCCGGATTGCTGCCAGGTAGCGCTTCACCGCGGTGTACGCGCCGGCATAGCCCATCTCCCTGATCTCGCGCGTGAGGCGCGAGGCCGTCAGCTCGGGGAACGCCGTCACGCGCTCGCGCAGGAACTCCATGTAGGGCGCGATCTTGCTCGGCCGCCCGGCCTTGCGGGGGCCGTAAACCGGCACCTCGACGCCGCGCTCGATGTATTTGCGAACGGTCTTGGGATCACGGCCCGTCCGGCGGGCGATCGCCGTCACCGACAGCCCCTGCCGGTGCAACTCCAGTATCATCATGGCTTCTCCAAGTCGGATCATCAGCGCCGCCTCCCGCAGGAGGTCATCGCGCCGATTTTGGCGTTGCCCAATGAGCCGGGGTTAACCCCGGCTCATTGGGCAACCAGGCCCAACAATCAGGGAATTTTCAAAGCCCACATCCGCGGAGAATTACACGCCCACTGACACATGCGGGCGATGCCGCGGTCGGTGCTCGACGCGTGCAGCGTCACCCGCTCGGCCCAGGGGCTGCTTGCCGCGATAAGCCTGTCCTCGACCGGCTGGTTGTTGACGATCGTCAGATAGCCAGCGCCCGTGGGCGCCCCGCCGGGCATAGCCGGCGCCCATGGGTCGACGATAGCGATAGGGCCGCTGACCTGCACCTCGCCGCCATGAGCGTGCGCGGCATCGGTTGTATCATGAGGTGACAGATAAGTGGTGATATAGGCAGTCGCGGAGATGATGGCGGCGAACAACAGCAGTTCACCAACGATCATCCGTCGCAGCCGGATACGCGCCCTGTCCTGGCCGGCAAGTTGCGGTGTGAGCACGACCCGGTTGACCCCGGCGAGTGCGAGCAGCAGCGCTGTCAGCCCCAGCTTCGTTAACAGGGCTTGCTGGTAGGCAAGCGCGAGGTCGATGCGAAACTCGAGCAGGAGCGTGGCAGTCGTCAGCGCGGCGATAAGTAGAGCCATAACGACCCAGACCGCTTGGCGGCTGAAGCGACCGACCAGCTCGGGGAAATTCGTCGAGGCGGTGCGACCGGTCGCCAGCAGAATCCAGAGCCCACCGCACCACCAGGCGGCGGCGGTGACATGCAGGATTATGGTGATTGAGGTGAGCATCCCGCGTGAGGCGGAATGGCCTACGACGCCGAACGCGACAAGAATCAAGACCGCGCCAATGGGTGCGGTGCGGCGTTCGGTTTTGAGCGCCAGCCATAGGCCACCGATCAGCTGCAGGCCGAGGGCGACGCCAAGCGGTGACAGGAAGATCGCAGCGAGAGTGGGGGCATCCGCATCGCCGCCGAGCCGCAGGAAGAAGATCAGCGCCGTTGCGCAGGAGGTGAGGACGAGCAGACTGCCGGCAGATCGCACCAGACTGGTCGGGAGGTGCAGCGGCGTCTTGAGGCCCCACGCGAGCGACACACGCGCGATCGCCAGCCCGGCCCCGGTCAGCGCTGCGGCGTAGCCCAGCGCCTTGACGATGGCAGCGATCGCCTCAAGCATGTCAGGGCTTGGGCGCGCGCAGCACGACGATGATGCTGCCTTCGACGACATGCCCGTCGCGCGACAGCGCCCGCCAGCGGACCTCGTTGCGGCCACGCGCGAACCCTGGCCTCGCGGCATTGAAGGTCGTAGCGCTTCCGGTCGGCGTGAAGGACAATTGCCGTTCGCCGGCAGCCGTGACGAGCGTCAGCGAGGTCAGCGAGGCGGGTTCGAGGAAGGTCAGCGTCAGCACCGGCGGGGATTGGGTGAGCACGCTGCCACTCGGCGGATTGGAGCTACGCAGTGCCGTATGGGCCTGAACGGCGGCAGGTATCGCCGCCAGTATCAGAGCGAGAGCCGCCCGAAATCCTTTCGTCATTTGCTCTTGTCCTTTCGGAGCCAGGGATTGGCGAAGCGCGGATCGTGGAGCAGCGCCTCGTCTGTCAGGGAATTAAGGAAGGCGATAACGTCAGCCCGCTCCTCGCGCGTCAGCGTAAAGCCCGGCACGAACGAGCTTTTGAAGGGATTGGTGCGCCCGATACCGGCATGGGGTCCCGACGCGATCGTCCGGCCGCCAGCCGCATAATGATCGAGAACACCATCGAGCGTCGCGATCGAGCCGTCATGCATGTAGGGACCGGTCACCGCGACATTGCGCAGGCTCGGCGCGCGGAACCGGCCCATATCCTCCGGCTTGCCGGTGATCTCCATGATGCCGGTGTTGTCGGCCGGATAAGCCCCCTTGCCGTCAAGATTATAGAGGCCGGTATTGTGGAAGGCGATCTCCCCGGCCTTGTTGCGCTCGTGGAGCACTGTGTCGGCAAGGTTCAGGCCATTGTGGCAATGGTGGCATTCGAGGCGTTCGGAGAAGAACAACGCCTCGCCGCGGATCGCGGCATCGGACACCGCATCGACATCGCCTTCGTAGCGGTAGCGGTCATAAGGCGACCGCATCGACACGATCGAGCGCTCGAAGGCGGACAAAGCCCGGACGACGGTCGCGAGCGAGATTTCACCATTGGCCTCGGGAAAGGCCTCGGCGAAAAGTCGCCGATAGATCGGCTCGGCCGCGAGCCGCTTCACCATCTCCTGTTCTTTCCCCGCCAGACCCAGTTCGATCGGTTCCTGGCCGATCAGCGGCACCAGCGCCTGCTGCTCCAGATGCCTGAGCAGAGGATTGGCCCAGGTCAGCACCGGGAAATAGGCGACGTTGACCAGCGACATCGAGTTGCGGGGGGTCGACTGGCCCGTTACGCCCCTTGCGACCGCGCGCCCATCGGTGAAGGCGCGGGATTGCTGGTGGCAGCTCTCGCACGACATCGAGCCGTCAGCGGACAGGCGCTTGTCGTAGAAAAGGTGGCGTCCCAGTTCGACCTTGGCCGCCGTCGTGGGATTGGCGGCGGGCTCCATCGGCTTGGGCGCCCATCCCGGCAGACCGAAATCGTACCGGCTGGGCACCATCGCCTCGATCGGCTGCAGCGCCGATTGTCTTTGCTGGGCGTGCGCGATGCTGAACAGCATCAACATCGCGGACACAGCCAGAGCGATATTCGACGCGCGCTGCACGGCTATTCCGCCCGCACCCATTTCTGCCCGGCCGACGGCTGTCCGTCGAACGCAAGGCCGAGGCGATCGAAGATCGCGGTGCAGTCGCCATCGCCGGGGAAGGACATGCAACCCGATGCTGACTTCGGCGCATTAACCGTGATGTCCGTGCCCGCGAGCAGCGCGCCGAGGTCGAGGACCACGGTGGATTTCGCGGGATCGAAGCCTTCGAGCCGATAGTGCGGTCGGTTGGGATTGGCGCAGGGTGTCGTCGGCGCGGTCATTGGCGAGCCCTCACCGCAATTGGTGCTGCCAAGATGGATCGAGAAGCCGGTAGCGGCATTGGGACCGCCCGCGCCGCCGCTGGTCTCCAGATCGATCCCGGTGAACTTGTAGCCGATCCGCCACGGCCAGGTCATTGCGGTCACGTTGAGCGGCGCGGCGGCGAGCGTCGGGTCCTGATGATTGACCGCCTGCGGGACGCCGATGTCGAAGACGAGCCCGCGATAGTTGCCCGCCGGCACCGTGCCGCGCACCACCATGTTCGTCGCCGCGTTGCCGTTGCAATTGCCGGTACCGTTCTCGAAATCGAGCAGCGCCACCTGATCGCTCTGCCACTGATCGTCAGGGGTGAGCGTCACCGGCACTTCACGACCCCTGGCGTCGATCAGCTTCACCGCCGAGACGTATAGGCGCAGGTCTTGGAAACGCAGGCCTGCCTTCGCTGTGCCGACATTGGCATAGGCCTTGTCGCAACGCGCCGGTTCGCTCCCGACACGGGCATCGAAGCGTATTTGGACCGGCTGTGCCTGCGCCAGCGCGGGCACGGCAATGGAAGCGCTAATCAAAGCTATTCCGCCAGTGATGATCGATCGCATAACATTCTCCATTATCTGTCTGTTGTATGAGTTCCGGGTGCTGGGTGAGTGCATCTTCAGAAAGATACCGACCCTCGAATGCCGATCGTCCTCGGCGGCACGCGAGTTGCGAAGGCCACAGGGTTCGGGAAGATTTCGTCCCGCTCGTTGAGCAAATTGTCGCTGAACACGCCCAATGTGTAGCGTCCGAAGTCGAACGTGGCGCTGGCGTTCAGCAGGTCCAGCCTGTCGCCTTGCGCCGTCAGGCTCGCCGTGCGCTGTGCGAAGTTGCCCGCGCCGCGCCGATTATAGTCCACGCGCACGCGTCCCTGGACGCTGGCGGAAAGGTTTGCCTGTGCATCGACGAAGAAGGTGAGGTTGGACTTCGGGATGTAGTTGAGCCGATCACCCTGCGCATAGGCGCTTCGAGGAGCAACCGACACGACCTCCGTGTCGAGCAGCGCGCCGGCGCTGCCCAGCGCCAGCCATGGCAACGGGCGAAGCTCGAGCGACCAATCGATCCCCTTGATATGCGCGCGGCCGACATTTCCGGTGTATCCAAGTCCGATCGAGTTGGCGATCGTCGACACCTGCATGTCGCTGTAGCGGCTGATAAAGCCCGCCACTTCGCCCGTTAGCAGGCCGTCCATCGTGCTGAACTTCGTGCCGAGTTCATAGCTCCACAGCTTTTCCGGTCCGAACGACGGCGGAACAGCCGCATTGACGACGTTGAACCCGCCGCTGCGGAAGCCCTTCGCAACGCTGGCAAAGACGTTCCAGCGCTCGCCGAGCCGATAGGAGACGTAAATCCGCGGGTCGACGGAATCGAACGTCTGGTCCGCCTGGTTTGCCGAGGGAGCCTTCTCCTTGTCGGAGAAGTACCGCAGGCCGCCGCCGATCTCCAATCGGTCCGTCAGGTCGAAGCTGGTGTTCGCGTACACCGATATGCTGTCACTCTTGATGGCGGCGATGTTGGGGAAATTGACGGGTGTGCCGACAGTGCCGTTCGCCGGCCCCAGCAGGTAGAGCGTGTTGTCCGAGAAGTAATCGCCGTGCCGGTACAGACCGCCTACAGCCCAGCGCCAACGACGATCGCTTTCCGAACTCACCCGCAGTTCGACGCTCTGCGCCTTGTCGTTATTGTCGAAGCGGAGGAACCGGCCATTGCCGGCGAAGGGGCTGTAGAAGGCGCCGCGCGACACGTTGCGGAAGGCGGAACCGACCGCGAGCAGGTTCACGCCTTCCAGGTCCCAGTTGGCGGTCAGGCTGTAAAGTTCGTGATCGTTGGAGGCGGGCTGCACCGCATCGGGAGCGAATGCCGGCAGGATCAGATTGGCATCGGCATTCTCGCCGTTGCTGAGCGAGCCGACATCGTTGCGATGGATCTGCACCATTGGCGTCAGCGATAGGCTGTCCGTGAGGTGGATCAGCCCCTTCACACGAATCTCGAAAAGCTCGCCGTTGTTGATGTTACGGCGGCCCGCTGTCGGCGCGTCGATCCAACCGCCCAGATTCTCGTAGATGCCGGAGACGCGAAGAGCGATGCCGTCGCTGACCGCCAGATTGGCTACGCCGGTAATCCGCTGCGACGCTGCGCCGCCCTTCGTTCCCCACAGCTCCGCGTCAGCGCTCAGGCTTGTCTCCCCGATCACCGGCGCCCGGGTCAGGAAGCGGACGGTGCCGCCAAGTGACCCCTGCCCGTAAAGCGTGCCTTGCGGCCCCTTCAGCACCTCCACCCGTTCCACATCGAGCGCGCGGAAGTCGAGCGGGCGGCCCAGCGGACCATCGGCAGCGATCTCGTCCAGATAGATGCCGACCTGCGGAAAGTTGCCGCCGCCGTCCCCCACGCCGCGCAGCATCGCGCGGTTCTGTGCCATGCCGGTGACGACATTGATCAACTCGGGAACCGCGAAAGACAGTTCCTGAAGCGTGGTGATCCGACGTTCCTTCAGCTCCGCGCCGTCGATCGTGTCGATCGTGATCGGCACGTCGATCAGCCGCTCTTCGCGCTGCTGGGCGGTTACGACGATGTCGGCATCATCCGTGCGGTCCTGCGCTACTGCGGGCACGGCCATGGTGCTCGACAAGAGAATCCATAAGAATCGTTGTGTCATACCTTCCCCCTTTTGGAATGGTGTCTGGAATGGTCAGCGACGCGATGTCGCCGCAGCGAAGCGATCCGAAACCGTCTTCCAGTTCACCACCTGCCACCAGCCATCGAGGTAATCGGCGCGACGGTTCTGGTATTTGAGATAGTAGGCGTGTTCCCAGACGTCGTTGCCCAGGATCGGCGTGCCCTTGACCTCCGCGGCATCCATCATCGGATTGTCCTGATTGGGGGTGGAGGTGATGGCGAGCTTGCCGTCGGCGCCGACGATCAGCCAGACCCAGCCGGAACCGAAGCGCGCTGTGCCCGCCGCCTTGAATTGCGCCTTGAACGCGTCGAGCGATCCGAACTGCGCGGTGATCGCCTTTGTCAGTTCGGCAGACGGCTGGCCCGCAGTGGCGGGCGGCGCCATCGTCGCCCAGAAGAAATTGTGGTTCCAATGCCCACCGGCATTGTTGCGCACCGCAGCGGGCAGCGCGCCGGCACGCGCAACCAGTTGCTCCAGCGTCTGGCCCGTCAATGCCGGATCGGCCGCCACCGCCTTGTTCAGATTGTCGACATAGGCTTGGTGATGCTTGCCGTGATGAATGGTCATGGTCTGCGCATCAATCGCAGGTTCGAGCGCGTTTGCGGCATAGGGAAGCGGCGGGAGGCTGAACGCTGCCGGTTGCGGCGAAGCTGAGGGTTCCGACTGTTGCGCCTGTGCGATGGCCGGATTCAGCAGAGCAGCGGCAGTGGCGAGAATGGCAGTAATGGTACGCATGAGTTTGGCTCCTTTGGCGAGGATCAGAATTTGCGAGTGAATGACAGTTCGACACTGCGCGGCGCGCCGATGAAGACGAGGCCGGACGCATAGCCCGACCAGTCGGCATAGAATTCGTCGGTCAGGTTGCGCCCTCGCAGCGTCAGCGTACCGAACGGTGCGTTCCAAGATACCGCCGCATCGAACGTCGTGAATGCGTTGACCTTCGTGACGTTCGCAGTCTCGGTATAGAAATCGCCATTGTGGCGCACGCTGCCCACCAGCGTTATCGGCAGCGCCTTGGGCGCATAGGTAACGACGAGATCGGCAAGTTGCTCGGGTACGTTCTGTGGTCGGTTGCCGGCACGGTTGAGCCCCCCGGCTTCGATCAGCTGCAAATACTTCGCATTGAGCAGCGTGCCGCTTGCG
The DNA here is from genome assembly GCF_048565505.1 of Sphingomonas sp. TX0543. NCBI lineage: Bacteria > Pseudomonadati > Pseudomonadota > Alphaproteobacteria > Sphingomonadales > Sphingomonadaceae > Sphingomonas > Sphingomonas sp. TX0543. The sequence continues at coordinate 2,230,089 of NZ_JBLZUS010000002.1, read as the reverse complement.
GTCACGTTCAGTTCCGGCGTGACCGGCAGGTTGAGCGATAGTTCCGCCCCGCGTGATCGCTGAGAACCACCTTGAAACACCACGGCCGGATTGATCGGGTCGCGGGTGAGGATGTCGTCCTGCTCGATGTTGTAAACCGAGGCGGTCAATTCAACGCCGCTACCGGTGAGCGACGTCTTAATTCCGGCCTCGTAAGAACGGCCGGTGGTCAGCTTGTAGCGGGCGTTGGTCGCGCTCAGAAACAGCAGGCCGCTGACCGGCGTGACGGTATATGTATATTGCGCGAACAATTGGGTCCGCGGCGTAATGCTGTAGACCGTGCCTGCCCGCCATGAGATCGGGTGATAGCTCTGGCCGTAGGTCTGGACCGCGCCGCTAGTAGCGTTGAGGACGCGGCGATCGAGCTTGACATCGTCATAGCGAATGCCGCCGACGACCAGCCACTGATCGGTCAGGTTAAGTGCGTTTTCCGCGAAGATCGCGAGCGCATCGACCTTGGCGGTGACGTCCTGACGGGTGTCGAAATTGGCAGGTGTGTCGGCCGGGAATGTGCCGCGCACCGGATTGAACGGGTCGAGCGACGTGCCCGTGCCGAAGCGGCGAACCGTGAAGAAGTCGGTCTCGCCATATTCCGCGCCGATCGTGAACCGGTTGCGCAGGCCGCCGATGCGCCCGTCGAAGGCAAGGTGCAGCCGCTGGTTCCAATATTGATGATCGTGGCTGATATAGGTCGCGCCGCGCCCGATCAGCCCGGTCGCCGCGTTGAAGCTATATTCGTCGGCGTCCTTGTAGTCGCGGAAGCTGTCATAATAGCTGGTGTCGCTGACGATCTTGAGCGTGTCGGTCAGCGCATATTCGGTGCGCGCGCGCAGCCAGGTCGTGTTCGACCCGTCATGGCCGTCGGTATAGTCATAGTTGGTCCGGCGCATCGCCTTGTCGAGCACGAGGCCCGAACTGCCGGAAACGGCCGAGGACGGGTCACGGGCGACCGCGCGGGAGACGACCGGCGTGCCGTAATAGGCCGTGTTGAACCGATCCTCAAAGTGATCGACCGAGACCACCAGCGAGAAGCGGTCGCTGGGCTTGAACAAAAGCGACCCTGTCGCGGCGAACGTCCGGCTGTCGGTATCGTCGATCCAGCCCGAGGAGCGCGAGAAAGAGACGTCGCCGCGCACGGCCACGGTCTTGCTCAACGGCAGGTTTGCGTCGGCGGCGAGCCGTCCGGTGTCGAAGCTGCCGTAGCTGGCCAGCATCTCGCCGCTCGCCCCTTCCAGATTGGGGCGGCGGGGCACGAAGTTGATCGCGCCCGCAAGTGCGCCTTCGCCCGAGGTGACCGAGGCAGGACCCTTGATGACCTCGATCCGCTCGAATGACCAGGCGTCCCAGTTGCGTAGGCCGACGTCGGAATTGGCCATCCGCACGCCGTCATAGAGATAGTTCACGGCGCGGTGGAAGCCGCGCATCGAGACCGAGCCGATCGATCCGGGCAGGTTGCCAGATGCGACGCCGGGTGCGGCGTTCATCGCTTCGATCGCGGTGCGAACGCCTTGGAGCTGGAAGTCCTGTTGCGTGACTACGTCCACGACTGCCGGAGTCTCGCGAATGGTGAGGCCCAGGCGGCCGGAGACTTCGGTCTCCTTCTCAAGCTGCTGGCCGGTCACGATGATCGTATCGCGCTCCGGGCGATCGGCGTCGTCGTCACTCTGGGCGAGTGCCGGCGAGGCGACGAAGCACGCGGCGACGGCGATTAGCGATGATTTCACGAGAGACTCCCTGTTGCATTTTATTGGGCGCGGGCGGCGAGGCGCCGACGCCAGTGAAGGAACCCGGTCACGAACAGACCGAGCGGAACGAAACCAAGGATGATGGCGAGGATGCGGGTCGAAAGGCCGCCAACCGATCCGTCGTGGAGGACGCGGATCCATTTGGCGGTCGTGGTGCTGGTATTGCCTCGCTGGACGTCATGCACGGCCAGTACCTCGCCCGAATATTGATCGACGAAGACGAAGCTGCTTGGAAATCGGCTGTGCGGATCGCCGGGCATTTGCACCCGCATGCGAAATGGCTCGGACCCCATCCCGGGTACGTCGATGAAGGCGAGCCTTGCTTCGGGGACCACACGGTGCGCAGCCGCCAGTGCTTGCGATACTGGGATCTGGACGCCGCTCGACGCCGCCGATTGCGGGTCCGGCACCTTGTCAGGCGGTGCGATGACGGCGGTCAGCAACTGGGTCTTGACCGTCGGCAACGCCAATAGTGCTCCGGTGCCGACCAGGATGAAGAGCAAGGCCATGCTCCACACGCCAGCCAGCTTGTGAAGATCGCGCAGGCGGCGGATCGGCGGAGCCTTGCGCTTGAAAGCCAGCGCCTTGCGCCACGGCCCGCGCGGCCACCAGACAATGACGCCGCTGACCAGAAGCACCAGCATCGCGAAGCCCGACCAGCCGACGATCTGGCTGCCGATCTCGCCGGCGAGCAGGTGCATGTGGAGCTCGTAGAGCCAGCTCATCAGATAGCCGCCCCATGGCTCGGCGCGCAGCACCCGAATCCCATCCGACGAGAACCACACCATTTCGCGCTCGGCGTGATGGCTGTGATGATCCGACGGGTAGTAGCGCGCCGGAATCGCACCGCCTTGTCCGGTGGCTTCAAGGGACCAGCTGCCATGCGGATCGTGCCAGCGTGCTCGCCCGGTGGCGAGCGCACGATCCCAGACCGGCGAGGTCCAGCCCGGTGCCGCCGTGCTCACCCTCTCCTCGATGGCTGGATTCAGCGCACCGTCGATCTCGATGTAGAACACCAGGGCCGAGCCGGTCGCACCCAGCAACGCGAATAGTCCGCCAAGCGACAGCCCAAGCCAGAGATGAACCTGTCGTAGCAGAATGCGCGTGCGCGATCTCATGCGGTGCGGCTGGGTGCGCTGGCGAGTGCGGCGTTGATGCGTGGGATCAACGCCCGCCGCTCGGCGACCGCGATCCGTGTCACGACCGCGTGACGCTCGTGCTTCTCGCGACGCCTCGATAGGCGTCGGTTCAGTCGATATGGCTCGGTCAGAGGTCATGACGGATGAAGCAGGCCGCGAGATCGCAGCCACCAGAGCAGTTGCTCGAACCAATGGTCGCTGGTCGCGCCCTTCGGCTTCAGGTCGAAGCCGTGCCCGCCGCGTTCATAGATATGGAGTTCCGCCGCCGCGCCGGCGTGCCGCCATGCGTCGTAAAGCAGCACCGCGTCCCTTGGCTGATACTCATCATCCGCGGCCGCTGCGATGAAAGCTGGCGATGCGTCCGCCGGGACCGGGGTTCGAACGCCGCCATAGATCAGCGCGACGAAGTCCGGGCGCAACGCTCTATCTCCGATCGCCAGATCGGCGGCGAGAAAGGCTCCTGCCGAAAAGCCGATGAACCCCACCCGCTTGGGGTCGATGCCCCATTCGGCGGCGCGCTGGCGCACGGCCGCCATGGCGCGCGCGCCGTCCTCCACCGCGTGCGGCTCCCCGGCAAAGCGTGGCGCCTCGGTGGGAACCCCTGTCTTCGCGCGCGCCATGAGGATTTCCATCTCTCTGAGATGGACTTGTGGAAGCTGCATCGGATCGGGCGCGCTTCGTATCGTGCGATATTTGAGCACGAATGCCGTGATGCCCTGCTCTGCAAGCTTGCGGGCGACGTCGGTTCCTCCGGCCTCATAGCCGAGCCCGACGAAGCCTCCGCCCGGCGCAACGATCATGGCCGTGCCGTTCGCTCGGCCGGGTGCGGGCCGGAACAGTTCGAGCGTCGGCTCGCTGACATTGAAGATCAGCGTGTCGCCCGACGTCTGCTTTATCCGGGTTTCCGGGACGCCGAGCGGAGTGACGGTGTGTGGCGCATAGAGTGGAATGACCTGCCCATCGCCTGCCGGCGTTTGTGCAGCTGCCATTGTCGTGAATAGCGCGACGGCAAGCAGGCCAGCCTCGAACCTCAGGAGAGAAGCCAGTCCCGTCACAGCTCGACCCTCAAAGAAGCCGTCAGCGTGCGCGGCGCGCCGGGCTGAATCCAGTCGGGCGAGAACTGGTGCTGGGAGACATAGTAGCGCTTGTCGAAGACGTTCTTGAGGTTGATCTGCGCGGTCATGTTGGCGCCGCTCAGGCGGAAGCTGTAGGCCGCCTGGGCGTCGAAGCGGACATAGGATGGCAGAGTCACCGTGTTGCCGACGTCCCCGAAGCGGTCGGCCTGGTAGAAGGCACCGCCGCCGATCACGCCGCCGGGAATGATGCGGTAGCGCGCCCACAGGCTAGCCGCATGCTCGGGCGTATTCGCCAACTTCAGAGGGCCACCGTCCACCTTGGTATCGGTGTAGGCGTAGGAGCTGATCACCGAGAGTTCCGGCGTGATCGCGCCGCTGAAATCGAGTTCGATACCGCGCGACCGTGCACGCCCGATCGTCTGGATCACCGGGAAGAAGGTGAAGTCGCCGCGATTGGTCTTGACCAGATCGAAGGCCGCGACGGTTGCCGTGAAGCGCCTGTCCGCCGACTGGAACTTGTAGCCGATCTCATACTGCCGCCCCACTTCAGGATCGAGCTTGGTGCCATCGGGATTGACGCCGTTATTGGCGGAAAGCCCGCGCTGGAACTGGCCGTAGAGCACGTGCCCGCGCGCGAACTCCCAGACCGCGCCGACACGCGGCGAGGTGAAGCTGACCTTGTTTGGCGCGAGGCCCGGCGACGAATAGATCGTGCTGGTCCAATCCTGCCGCACCGCCAGCACGGCGTGGACGCCGCCGCCGAAGTCGATATTGTCCTCAGCCGAGACCGAGTACCAGCGGTCGCGGTCGACGATGTCGACCGGCGCGGCGGTGCTGACGTCGAGCGGGGGCGTGTTGCCGAGCGCCGGCTTGTCGACGCTCACCGATGACACCTGCTGGAAATAGGACAGGCCGGTCTTGCCTTCGCGAAACCATTCCACGCTCACCGCCAGCTTGTGGACGAGCGAGCCGGTGCGGACGTCGCCCAACAGATCGGCGCTGACTTGGTCCATCCGGAAATGCCCGTCGGGACGAACGTTGAAATAGTAGCGGGCAAGCTGGCGCGAGGAGGCGAACACGTCCTCGCCGGTGGTCAGGTCGAGCCGATATGGGGCCACGTCAACCTCGCGCGTGTCGGAGCGCATGTGGATGCCGCGCAGCTTCAGTTGCCAGCCGCTGCCAATTGCCTGGGCGACGTCCAGCCGATAGAGCTGGGTCTCGTCCTTCGACAGGATTGGCGCGTCGTTGTACGCGGTGTGCAACGGGATGTTCGCGGGCCGATCGCCGTCCGACGGGATGCCATAGTCATTGCGATAACGGTGGTTGAAATAGCCGACCGTCAGCGCGACGCGCGTGTCGCTGCTCGGCACCCAGGCAAGCGATGCGTTCACCGTGCCGAGCCGCTCGACCACATAGTCACGGTTGGAATCGGTGGTGAGATAGCTGCCCGATACGGACGCCAGCCAATGCTGTTCGCTATCCAGCGCTCCGCCGATCCGCGCCGAACTGCGCGACAGGCCATATTCGCCGACCGTCTGGTCGAACTCTACCGATCGCGCCGCCACCAGCGGGCGGGAGCGGATGTTGACGAGACCACCGGGCTCGGCGCGGCCGAACAGCACCGAATCCGGACCCTTGACGACCTCGACCGCCTCAACATTCGTCAGATCGATGGGCAGGCCTCGCACCTTGGCGCCATCGAGATAATAAGTCCCGCTGCCGAACAACGAGCTCTGCGTCGTCATCGAGACGGTGGAGAAGCCGCGCAGGACGAGCAGCGGCGCGGTCGCGCCGCCAAAGCCGAAGTCCGAAGACACGCCGGCGACATTGCGCACCGCATCGGTCAGCGTGATCGCATTCTGGTCGCGCAGCACCTGGCGGGTGACGACCTGCACCTATTGCGGAGTCAGCAGGATCGGCTGTCCGGTCTTGCTCGCGCTGGTGGGCTCGTCCGGCGCATATTGGCCGGTGACGACGATATCAGCGTCGCTTGGCCGCTCATGATCCTGCGCGAGAGCGGATGAGCTGGTAGCACAGGCGAGTGCCGTACCGAGCGCGATGATGGAAGTCTTCATGATATTCCCCCTTGGAAGCTGATTTCTTGCTGTTTCAATTTCGGGCGGCGCCGAGCGCGGCAGCGATGCGGGGCTGAAGCGCCCGTCGTTCGGCCGCCGAGACGCAAAGCCCGATGGGATGGCGCTCGCGCCGGAAGACGAGCCAGAGGTCGCAGTCGAGTTCCGTGCGTCCCGAAGCTTCCAGCCGCGTCCAGAAGACCGGTAGCCTGACGCTTGACCGGCGACCGCGATTGTCGAGGCGCTCCAGCTCGACTTGACCATCGACTACCCTAAGACGCTCTTCCGGAACCGGCCCGCGGTTGAAGATGTGGAGGGCGACCGCCAACGCGCCGATGTCGAGCGCGGAGAAGATGAGCACCGGCCAGGCGCCGAGCAGGACGAAGCGCAGCGAGACGATTGTTGCCGCCAACCCGGCGGTGATGAGCAAATATTTGCCTTGAATGGGCAGCGCCGATCGCGGCGCGCTCATGCGGATTTCCAGACCCTCGCTGACGGGCTGCTCCCAGGGCCCCGGTCTGCCGCGATCTCCGCGGGCCGCCGTCACTGGACAACCCCGGCAACGGCGGCGAAACCACCACCAGCACTCAGATCCGGGCTGATCAGCGCGTCGCCCATCCGGAAGAGCAAGCACAGTCCGATCAGAATCCACGCGGACCGTCGAACCTGGCGAAGCCAAGCGATGAAGGGCGGCATTCGGGACGGCGCGGCGTGGACATGGATGGTGTACCGGCCACGCGTCGCCGGCAGGACAAGTGATGACATTGCAAAGAACCTCGGCTGGCCGGGACCAGCGCCTAGAAGCGCAGGGCGGGCCAAATCTGACGCGGGTGCGTAAGCGCGCAATCCGTAGGCACGCCATAGCGCGCCCACGGACCCCCTCGCTCAAGCGGCGATTGCGATCAGAGTGCCGGAGGTCCTCGCAGAGGAGGACGAAGATAGGAGACTATGCTGCTTGCAGACAGCGTCAGAGGACGCGTGCCCAACGCCAGAACAAACAGGATCGCGGCAGCAAGCAGGATTGGATCAGCCGCCGGCAGCGACAGTGCAGAAAGACCAGCGAACGCGCAGGGCTGCTCGGCCTTGCCGGGATGACCGTCGTTATCGGATTTGTGCTCGAGTCCCGGAACGGTCATCACCATGGTCGCGGGCCCCATGCCGGAGCAGATGCTCACTACGATCTGGCCATTGGACACAGTCGGCATGAAGCCGGCTGGAATGGCGATCTTCAGCAGCAACGCCAGCGCGATGATCGCGCAGGCGAAGGGCCGATTGGCAAAGACGAGGCGACGCAGCCGGTGCACAGCCTGCGCTCATAATATCAACTACCGAGCTTGTCATTCCGCAATGAGCCTTGAGACGATTTGTCTATGGCTACTGGCTGAGGGAATAGTATCTGGAGGCGTCATTGGAAGCCATGAGGCTGCGAGATGCACCATGTGCGACGTTTGGTCGGCTGCTCGCAAGTGCGGCCATTCGCTCGATGCCGTTTGATCGGGCAATGTGTCCAATTTCGCTGTCCAGTAACGCGGGCGGCCAAAAATATTCACTCGCGTGAACGGAAGCAAAAGACCTCATGACCCAGCCGAAGAAAAGTAATCACCGGGCAATCACGCGTTTCGCTGAAATCTTTAAGTATCGTAGTGGCTTAGAGTAAGAACGGCGGCAACTGCGAGCTCTGGCGGGTTAACGGCGGCGAAAGGTCATATACCACACCTCGTGCCCCTGTCGTCGCGCCTTGCGCTCGTAGCGCGTTTCGGGCCAGTCGGCGGGGCGCGTGAGGAAATCGCGCGGCTCGCGCGCCGTCCATTCGAAATCACGACGTTGATCGAGAATCATCATCGCCCAGCGGCAATAGGTTGGATCGTCAGTGCCAAGCCGGAATTCGCAGCCCGGCTTCAGCTTTGCCGCGATCAGGTCCAGCGGCCCGTGGTTTACCATCCGGCGTTTGGCGTGTCGCGCCTTTGGCCAGGGATCGGGATGCAGCAGGTAGACGCGGCTCAGGCTGGCATCCGGCAGTCGCTCGATCACATCCAGCGCATCGCCCATATGAAGGCGGATGTTATCCAGCGCACGGTCGCGAATATGGCCGAGCGCGCCGACCACACCATTGAGAAACGGCTCGCAACCGATGAAGCCTGTGCCCGGCGCCGCCTCGGCCTGCCCGGCAAGGTGCTCGCCCGCGCCGAAACCGATCTCGATCTGAAGGGGGCGATCGTCCCCGAATAGCGAACGGGGGCCAAGCGGACCGCTCTCGGGGACTGAAACGCGCGGCAGCAAGTCCTCGACCAGGGCAGCCTGGCCCGCGCGCAGTGCATGGCCCTGGCGCCGGCCATAAAGGCGGCGGATCTTCGTGGGGTCGTTCATGATGGCGCGCGCCTAAAGCGCTGCGCGATCAAGGGCAATGCCGCGTTCATCCACGCGATCGTAAACCGCGCTCGACCGAGGGAAACAGGAGAAGATGATGCGTTGGGCGTGGGCGTTCGCAGTGCCGCTTGCGGCTTTGCCGGCAGCGGGCGATGCGCAGCTTGATTCGGCGAAGTCACTTTCCTTCGTAAAGCGTGACGGCCGCTGGACGAGTATACCCTTGCTGTGTGACTCGACGAACCGCGATCGCGCGATCGTGCTGGGTGCGCCGGGGCAGGGGGGGCAAATGGACCTCATCGCCTTCGCCAAACCCGCGTTGACGGCGCAGCGCATGGTGGTGCGCCTGGGGTTGGGCGATCCCGGTGCGGGGCAGATTTACTATCCATTGCTTAACCTTGCCGGCGGACAGATCGGCAATGTCCACGCGATCAATCCGGGGATGGTGGAGGCTGGCGCGACCACGCCTGCCGTCGTCTCGATCACGCTGGGCAAGCAGACGACCAATTGCCGCTTCGTCGCGCAAACGCGGGTACTCGCGATAACCGGCCGGCGCTCGATCCAGGTCGTGCGGACCGAGCGCAATGGCTATCGCTACACCAGCTATAATTTTGACAGCGAACTGCCCGAGATCGTGCAACCCGGGGGAGGGCAGGATACTCAGGCATCGCTCACGATCGATGGCGGCAGACTGGTCGATCAGGTCGGCGGCCGGCGCACTTATGAATTTGCCAATCGGGGCTTCGTCTATCGCGTGATGGTTTCGGTGGAGCCGACCCACCCCGGGGGCGGAGTGGAAGTGACACAGGGCTCGCGCACGATCGTCCGCGAGGCGTTCGGTGCCTATACGGCCGCGCTGCGCTAGACGATCACGCCGGGCGCGCACAAACGGCGCCCGGCGACAGGCGCTCAGGCAGAGACGGCGGCCTTGAGCTGATCGACCAGATCGGTCGCCTCCCAGGTGAAGTGCCTGCCGTCTGTATCGCGGCCGAAGTGGCCGTAGGCTGCGGTACGCGAATAGATCGGCGCGTTAAGCTTCAGATGCTCACGAATGCCCTTGGGGGTCAGGCGCACCAGCTTCGGCAGCACTTCCTCAAGCTTTGCTTCCGGCACTGTGCCGGTGCCGTGGGTATCGACATAGAGCGAGAGCGGCTCAGCGATCCCGATCGCATAGGAGAGTTGGATCGTCACGCGGCGCGCTAGACCTGCGGCAACCACATTCTTGGCGAGATAGCGCGCGACATAAGCGGCTGAGCGATCCACCTTGGTGGGATCCTTCCCGCTGAACGCCCCGCCGCCGTGCGGAGCCGCGCCGCCATAGGTGTCGACGATGATCTTGCGACCCGTTACGCCGGCATCGCCGTCGGGCCCGCCGATCTCGAAAAGACCGGTCGGATTGACATAAATCTTGTCTTCGGCCGGCAGCCAGCCTTCCGGCAGAATCTCGGCGAAAACGCCCTTGACATAATCGCGCAGCTTTGCCTGGCCCGCCTCGTTCGAAAGGTCGGCGGAATGCTGCGTCGAGACGACCAGCGCGGTCGCGCGAACCGGGCGCTCGTTTTCATATTGCAGGGTCACCTGGCTCTTGGCGTCCGGCTCCAGAAACGGCGCCTTGCCCGAATGCCGATCCTCGGCCATCCGCTCCAGGATCTTGTGACTGTAATACAGGGTAGCGGGCATCAGCCCCGGCGTCTCGTCAGTCGCATAGCCGAACATGATGCCCTGGTCGCCGGCGCCTTCGTCCTTGTTGCCGCTCTCATCGACGCCCATCGCGATATGCGCGGATTGCGGGTGAAGGTTGTTAGAGAAGGTAAAAGTCTTCCAGTGAAAGCCCGACTGCTCATAGCCGATGCGCTTCACCGTTTCGCGCACCGTGCGCTCGATCTCGTCCTCGACCCCAACCGCCCAGTTGCCGTCCGTATCCATGATCCCCTTGCCGCGGATCTCGCCCGCCAGCACGACCATATTGGTGGTGGTGAGCGTCTCGCACGCAACACGCGCCTCGGGATCCTTCGACAGAAACAGATCGACGATCGAATCCGAAATCTGATCGGCAACCTTGTCCGGATGGCCTTCGCTGACCGACTCACTGGTGAAAATGAACGACTGACGCATGATCGCTCCGATTACTTAACGATATAAAGATAGCTTTATATCGCCCTAGCGCCGCCGCCACCGGAAGGCAACCGCGACACCCGTCAGAAACAGCGTGACAAGCAGCGCGGCCCAGTTTCCGATCCGTGAGAATAGGGTCGGCGGAGCAGGCTGCGGCATTGCGACATCGATCGCGCCGGCCTTCTCATGCGGCACGGTCGCGATCAGGCGGCCATCGGCGGCGATCACGGCAGAAATGCCCGTGGGGGTCGCGCGAACGATCGGCAGGCCTTCTTCTATCGCGCGCATCCGTGCCTGCGCCAGGTGCTGCGGCGGCCCCCATTTACCGAACCATGCGTCATTGGACGGATTGAACAGAAGGCGCGGGCGATGGGCCTGGTCGATCACCTGCCCCGAAAAAATGATCTCGTAGCAGATCTGCACCCCCACCGCGCCAAAGCCGGGGAGCGTCAGACTGCGCGGCCCGGGTCCGTCGGCGAAATCCACGTCGCCGGGCACCAGCCGCGCCAGGCCAAGCGGCTTGAGCAGCCACGGCATCGGCAGATACTCACCATAAGGGACAAGATGCGCCTTGTCGTACCGCGACACGATTCGTGCCGATGGATCGATCGCGAACACCGAATTGCGCGCGCTGATGACATTTCCGTTGCGGTCGAACTGAAGCGCAGTTCCACCGGCGAGCAGCATATCCGCCGGCCCGAGCAGCGCGGCCAACCGCCGTCGCAGATAATAGGGGCTGGGTTGAAAGCCATATATGTACGCGGGATAGCCATCCTCAATGAAATCGCGGACGACTCCCTCTGGCCAGACGATCAGGCGCGGCGTCACACCCGCCGTCCCCGACAGGGCGGACAGCTTGCGTAAGAGCAGTTCGCCGTCACTCTCACCGCGCTGATCCTGCGAGACGTTGGGCTGCACGACGACGAGCCGCGGCGCGTTTTCTGGCGGCGCTGCAGGAGTCACGAGCCTGCCGTAGCTGAGCGCTTGTGCGGCGATCATCGCTGAAAGCGCCGCCACGCCGGCGATGACCGGAAGCGGGCGACGCGGGATCAGCAGTAACGCGCCAGCCAGCAACACCGTCAGGCCGGAAAGGGCATATGTTCCAACCGTGGCCGCCAAGGTCGCGACCGGCTGCACCGGCACCCAGATCACACCGAGCGGATCCCAGGCGTAGCCGGTGAACACAACGCTGCGCAGCCACTCGGTCGCGATCCAGGCCGCCGCGATGGCGAAGACATAGGCAGGATCGGGCTTGCCTCGCCCGCGGATCAGCCAGCCGGCGCCTGCCGCGATCGCCGGATAGACCGCAAGATAAAGTGCCAGCGCGATTGGCGCTGCATAGCCCAGCAGGGGTGGCATCTTGTCCTGAAAGTCAAAGGCGTGCTGGAACCAGTTGTTGTTGATCGTGAAATGGCCGACGCCAAAGACCCATCCCAGCCACAGCGCGCACTTCAGCGTAGGCGCGCGATGGATCAGCCCGATCCAGGCGGCGAGGCAGGCAAGCGTGAGCGGCCATAGGTTCAGCGGCGCAAAGCCGCACGCGGCCAGCGCGCCCAGCAGCAGGGCACCCAGAGCAGGGCGACGGGCGAGGGACATCATCATCGATCCTTCGTCGTGCCAGGGCCCGCCCCGGCGAAACGCGCCGCAATATCCCGCGCGCGCGGTTCATGCGGGAGGCGCAGCGCCGCTTCAAGCCCGGGGCTGGAGAATATTCTCTGCAGGTGTATGATCGAAACATGACACTTCGACCATTTCACCTCGCTTTTCCGGTTCACGATCTCACCGCCGCCCGTGCCTTCTACGGCGGGGTGCTTGGATGTGGTGAGGGACGATCCAGCGATCGCTGGATCGATTTTGATCTGGGAGGGCATCAGATCGTAGCGCATCTGGATGAATCGATGCGACCGGCCGAAACATGCAACGCCGTCGATGGTCATGAGGTGCCGGTGCCGCATTTCGGAATCGTGCTGACGATGAACGATTGGCGTACGCTGGCGGCGCGGGTGGAGGCGGCAGGCGTTCGCTTTGGCATCGCGCCGCATATCCGGTTCGCCGGGCAGCCGGGGGAGCAGGCGACGATGTTTTTTCGCGATCCATCCGGCAACGCGCTGGAGTTCAAGGCGTTTGCCGACGACGCGATGCTGTTCGCGACCGGCGAGAAGGAGAATGCCGTATGACCGCTCCGATCGAAGTCGATGTTCCCCACAAGCTGGGCGCCGCCGCTGCCCGCGAGCGTATCGGCAACGGCTTCGGCAAGTTCGCCGATTTCGTGCCCGGCGGTGCGATCACCGAGCATCGTTGGACAGGGGATACACTGCACTTTACGGTGGAGGGGCTTGGCCAGCGCGTGACCGCGCAACTCGATGTCACCGATACCACCGTCCATTGCACTTTTACGCTTCCCGCGTTCCTTGCAATGTTCGCCGATCGCATCCGCGCCAAGCTGGAGCGTGAGGCGCCCAAGCTGCTCGAATAGCGGGCGGCGGAGCCCATCCGCCGCCCAAAAGAGTGTTTACTTCGTCGACGTGGAGCTTGCGCTTACCCGCCAGATACGATTGCCTACGTCGTCCGCCACCAGCAGCGCACCAGTCTTGTCGGTGATGACCGCCACTGGACGGCCCTGCGCCTCGCCGTCCTTGTTGAGAAAGCCGGTCAGCACATCGACAGGTTTCGCCCCCTTCATCGGCCAGCCGGAATCGGCAAACGGCACGAAGACCACCTTATAGCCCGACAGGGGCTTGCGGTTCCACGATCCGTGCTCGCCGATGAACGCGCCGTTGGTGAAGTTCGCGCCCAGCTTCGCATCTGCCGCGAAGGTCAATCCAAGCGCCGCTACGTGCGGTCCAAGCGCAAAGTCCGGCCGCTTTGAATATTGCTGCAGCTGTGGATTCCCCGGCTCCACCCGACGATCGGGATAACCACCCCAATAGTACCACGGCCAGCCGAAGTGATCGCCGAGTTCCACTGCCGTAAGATAATCCGGCGCGAGATCGGAGCCGATCATGTCCCGCTCATTCACCACCGTCCAAAGCTGACGGCTGTGAGGCTCGAGCGCCATGCCATTCGGATTGCGCAGTCCGGCGGCATAGACACGATAGGTCTTCTCCTTCGGCCACACCTGCAGGATATTCGCTCGAAAGCGCTCCGCGCTCATGCCGTTCTCGGCGATGTTCGACGATGACCCGACGGAAAGGTACAGCGTCTTGCCATCCTCCGCTGCGATGACGTTGCGCGCCCAGTGATTGCCGCCACCATTGAGCTTGATGACCAGTTCCGGCTTCGCGTCGATCTTGGTCATGCCGTCGGTGTAAGGCACCCGGACCAGCGTGTCCGTGTTCGCGATATAAAGCTGGCCGTCGAACAGCACCATGCCGAACGGCGAATTCAGCCCGGTCATGAATATCGACTTCACTTCCGGCACGCCGTTTCCATCGGCATCGCGGAGCAGGGTAATCCGGTTGGCGGAGGGCACGCCCGCGCCGGCGCGACCCATCAGCCAACCCATCACCTTGTTAGTGATCCCGCTCGTCGCGCGTGGCGGTGAATTGGTTTCGGCGACAAGGATGTCCCCGTTGGGCAGGCGATAAAGCCAGCGCGGATGATCAAGCCCGGTCACATATGGTGCGACCGACAAGCCAGTCGCCGCCGTCGGCTTGCCGCCATCCGGCCACCCCACCGCCTTCGCGACCTTCATCGTGGGAATCCACTGAGCGCGCGGATCGGTGATTTCCGGGCGCTGACCCTCGACGTTGGCGATATCGACGCGTGCGGTGTCGGGCCACGCGATCCAGGCGATTATGCCGATCACGGCGAGCACGATCAGGCCGGAGACGATAAGAATATGTTTGCGCATCTTCTGACGATAGGCGGGCGCGCGGCGAGACGGAAGGGGCTGATCGTCGACTCAGCCCTCGACATGTTCCGGCAACGGGCGCGGGGGATGAAGCCGAACGCGATTCACGCGTCGTTCGTCCGCGTCCACGACCTCGATCCGCCAGCCACTCGGGTGATCGATGCAGGTTCCGGTTTCCGGGACGTGTCCTGCGAGCACCGCGGTCAATCCGCCGATCGTATCAACATCGCTCTCGGCTGCCCCTAGTCTGGAGTCGACAATTTCGCCGATATCCTCGAGCTCGGCACGCGCATCTGCTTCCCAGGCGCCGCCATCCAGCGGAACCAGCAGCGTTTCGGGCGCATCGTCATGCTCGTCCTCGATCTCGCCGACGATCTCCTCGATCAGATCCTCGATCGTGACCAGCCCCTCGGTGCCGGAATATTCGTCGAGCACGACCGCGAGATGCACGCGGGTCTGGCGCATATCGGCGAGCAGATCGAGTGCGCCGCGCGACATCGGCACGAACAGGGGCTGGCGGATCAGGCCCGCAATGCCGTCTGGTCGCGCTCCGCCGGCCGCCAGGGTCGCGAACACGTCCTTGATATGTACCATCCCGATGATCGTATCGAGCTTTTCCCGATATACGGGAAGGCGGCTGACGCCTGCTTCGGCCAGCACCCTGACCACATCGTCGAACCCGGTCTTTTCTTCGACCGCGATGATATCGGCTCTCGGAACGCCAACATCGCCGGCGTCACGCTCGCCAAAATGGAGCAGGTTTCGCACCATCTGTCGTTCAAGCAGCGTCAGATCGCCCTTGGCATCGGGGGCCGGATCGTGCTCGTGGCGATCGATCGCCTCTTCGAGTTGGTCACGCAACGTATCTTCGTGCTGATCGCCGAAAATAAGGTGGCGCAAGCCGCGCCAGATGCCGCTTTCATTGGAGTCGCCGTTGTCGGCGCTACTTCGGTCTTCGGGCAAGTCAGTCCTCTTGAATATGATATGGGTCCGCGATGCCGAGATCGGCAAGTGCGTCGCGCTCTATGGCCTCCATCGCATCGCCCTCGACATCGGTCAGATGATCGTAGCCTAGCAGATGCAGCGTACCATGCACGATCAAATGCGTGAGGTGCGCATCGGGCGTTATGCCGCGCTCCGCCGCCTCGCGTTCGCACACGCCGTGGGCCAGCACGATGTCGCCAAGCAGCAATTCGCCATCGTCCGTATTCTGGCTGACCGTGTCGATCAGATCAGCCTGCACCATGGGAAAGGACAGGACATTGGTTGCCTTATCCTTCCCGCGATACTGGCGGTTGAGCGCGTGCACATCGTCGTCGGAAGCAAGCCGAACGCTTACCTCGACGAGCATCGGAGCGGTAAGCAATGCGCCATGCGGTGTTCGGAGGACCGCCGCCCGTACGGCGGTCGTCGCCAGCGCGGACCAGTCCCGCTCCGGCCATGGATCATCCCGGCTTAGCTCGATCTCGATCATTTTGCGCCGTCGTCGCCTTCATAGGCGGCGACAATCCGCCCGACGATCGGATGGCGAACCACGTCAGCCGCGGTGAAGCGGCAGAGCGAGATACCCTCTATCCCTTCCAGCCTGAACGTGGCGTCCGCGAGCCCGGACGCGCCCACGCCGCCTGGCAAATCGGTCTGGTTCGGGTCGCCGCAGACCACCATTCGGCTATTCTGGCCGAAGCGGGTGAGGAACATCTTCATCTGTGCCGGCGTGGTATTCTGCGCCTCGTCCAGGATCACGAACGCGTCGGCCAAAGTTCGTCCGCGCATGAAGGCGATCGGGGCGATCTCGATTTCACCGGATGCGATGCGCCGCTCGACCTGCTCGGCGGGCAGGCAATCGTATAGCGCGTCATAAAGCGGGCGGAGATAGGGATCGACCTTCTCCTTCATGTCACCCGGCAGGAAGCCGAGCCGTTCGCCCGCTTCTACTGCGGGCCGCGACAGGATCAGTCGCTGGACCGACCCCGTGATAAGTTGCGCCACTGCTTGCGCGACCGCGATATAGGTCTTTCCCGTGCCCGCCGGCCCAAGGGCGAAGATCATGTCGTGGGTCGTCAGTTCGCGCATATAGTGCGCTTGCGCGGCCGTGCGCGGCACGATGGTTTTCTTGCGCGTGCGGATCATGACCGACGGCACCTGCGCGCGCTCGGCCGAGATGATCCCGTCCAGCGTCGGCTCAGCCGCCATCGCGATCGACGCATCGACCAGCCCTGAGTCTATGTCCTCTCCACGCTGGATGCGGGCATACAGGTCATTGAGCACGTCACGCGCTATCGCGACCTGTTCGGCCGTGCCCTCCAGCCCGATGCGGTTGCCACGCGCGGTGATGTAAACCCCAAGCCTGTTTTCAAGCGCCACGAGATTCTGGTCATATTGACCGAACAACCGGGCAAGCAACTGTGGCTTGTCGAACAGCACGTCCACTCGGCTGCGTTCGCCAGAATGGGCGGGGACGGGCTTACGGCTCATGCGCCTCCTTCGATTCTCGCCAATACGGCGTGCGCTCAAGGTGCGGCGGGGGCCGCCTTGTCGCAAGCACTAAAGGCAAAGGATTTCGTTACTGTGTCTCTGCGGCATCAAGCCGCTGCGGCAGCGGCGGGCGAGGAAGAAATCTCGCGAGCTGTGATCGAATTTGGCCCCGCCTGAAGCAGCTCCACCTGAACCATCGTGCCGACAGGGGCGGCCGTGTCGAGCAACACCGATTGCAGCCACGGAGATTTTCCCAGCATCTGGCCCGGCCGTTTGCCCTTCCGCTCGATCAGCACCGAGCATCGGCGGCCGACCGATTGCTGATTGAAGGCGAGTTGGTCGCGGTTGAGCGCAGCCTGCAATCGTTGCAGGCGGTCGTCCATCACTTCGGGAGCGATCTGCTCGTCCATCGTCGCCGCCGGCGTGCCGGGGCGAGGGCTGTATTTGAAGCTGAACGCCATGGCGTGGCGCACTTCCGCCACCAGGCTCAGCGTATCGGCAAAGTCGGCTTCGGTCTCACCGGGGAAACCAACGATGAAGTCGCCCGACAGCGCGATATCGGGCCGCGCTGCACGCACCCGGTCAAGCACGCGCAGGTAGCTGTCACGACTGTGGCTACGATTCATCGCCTTGAGCACCCGATCACTCCCAGACTGGACTGGAAGGTGGAGGAACGGCATCAGTTTCTCCACATCGCGGTGCGCGTCGATCAGGCCTTGGGTCATGTCATTGGGGTGGCTGGTGGTATAGCGGATGCGCGCCAGGCCCTCGATCCGATCGAGCGAGCGGATCAGATCGTGGAGCCCTTCGCCGCCTTCGTCGGCCCAGGCGTTGACGTTCTGCCCAAGCAGCGTGATTTCTCGCGCGCCGGCGTCCACCAGGGCCTTCGCTTCATCGATGATATCTCGGAACGGGCGGCTCACCTCTGCGCCGCGCGTATAGGGCACGACGCAATACGTGCAGAATTTGTCGCACCCCTCCTGTACCGTCAGGAACGCGGCCGGGCCGACCTTGCGCCGGGCCGGCAATGCGCCGAATTTCGACAGCACCGGCATGTCGGTGTTTAGAGCCGCGGCGCCGGCAACCGCATCGGCGACGAGCCTTGGCAGATTGTGATACGCCTGCGGCCCGACAACCACATCCACCTTCGCGCGGCGCACTATCTCTTCGCCTTCGGCCTGGGCGACACACCCCGCGACTGCGATCATCTTGTCAGGATCGTGCTTCCGCAGACGCCCGATATCCGAATAGACCTTTTCCGTCGCTTTTTCGCGAATGTGGCAGGTGTTCAGCACCACCAGATCGGCGGCAGCGGCGTCGTCTGTTGGCGTGAGGCCATCGGCGGCCATGAGTTCGGCCATCCTCTCGCCGTCATAAACGTTCATCTGGCAACCGAACGACTTGACGTGGAAGGTTGTGGGCGCGGTTTTGGTCATTGCCGCGCCTATACTAGGGGCGGCGGACGATCGCTACCCGCTGCTGCGATACGCGCGCGTGCTTCGGCGGCGATCGCCTTGCGACCAGGGAAGTCCCGGGGATCGAAAGGATGGCAGAAGTGCAGCGTAGCGGTGAAAGTACCTGCCCGGCCAAGCACACGACGGGCGTGATGCTGGCCCGGCTCGTCGCCGATCCATGCCAGTTCCCGCGTCGCGACACCATAATCTATCCGCACCGGCTGGACGAGAACGCCGGGCAGCGGCGGATCCAGCACCGCAAGCAGCGCGGCCTTGAACGGCAGAAGACCCGAACCGTCGCCGGTCGTACCTTCCGGGAAGATGGTGATCGCCCATGTTTCCGCGAGCGCCGCCCGGAGCTGGTCGATCTGGCCGGCGATACCGAGCCGGTCGTCGCGACGGACGAACAACGTGCGGTTCAACGTGCAGAGCCAGCCTACCAGCGGAACGTCGCGTAGATCCGCCTTTGCCACGAAAGCGCTCCCGGTCACGCCGGCGATGATCGGGATGTCCATCCAGCTGAGATGATTCGCCAGGAATATGACATCGCGGCGGAGCGGGGTGCCAGTCACCCGCCTGCGCGCGCCGATTATCCGACCGAGCGACCCGAGAAACCACCTTGGCCAAGGTGAGGGGAGCCGCAGCAGACGCCAGAATAGATGGAGTGGCACCGCCAGCAGCAGCACGGCGATAATCGCCGCGAGTCTCGAGTAGAAGCGAACCGCGTCAATCCTTCCGGCTGAGACTGACGCCATAAAGCTCCATGCGATGATCAACGAGCCGGAACCCCAGCTTCTCCGCAATCTGCTTCTGCAATTGTTCGAGTTCGGGATCGACAAACTCGATCACACGGCCCGTCTCGACATCGATGAGATGGTCGTGATGCGCCTCAGGCGACGGCTCGTAGCGCGCGCGTCCGTCGCCGAAATCATGGCGATCGAGGATGCCGGCCTCTTCAAACAGGCGCACGGTGCGATATACCGTCGCTATCGAGATTCCGGGATCGATCGACGAGGCGCGGGCGTAAACCCGTTCGACATCGGGATGATCCTCCGCTTCCGAAAGGACGCGCGCGATAACGCGGCGCTGTTCGGTGATGCGCAGGCCCTTTTCGTGGCAGAGGGCTTCGAGATCGATCTTGCGAGGCATATACCCCATGTAATGCGCAAAGCTTGTTGCGAAAAGCGCTACCGACTCGCAACAGCCGACAGGGACGACGATTAAAGCCCGAAACGCGCGAGCAGAACGTCGAGCAGACGGGCGTCAGAGGGCGCGCCGGCGTTCGGCCCGAAGCCACCGCACTCCAGGCAGGCGGCCTGAACGCCTCCTCCGGTCACCAGCCGCTTCACATCGCCCAGCGCGCGCGCCAACAGGGCGCGCCTTTCAAATGCTACGCGAGCAAATACATCGCCTGGCGTGGCGCTCTCATCGTCGTCATCGCGATTGAACTGACGGGCAATTTCCGTTGCCCATCCCGGCTTCTTTTCGAGATAGATCACCTCGGCCGTCGCAGGGTCCAGCCTTGCCCGCTTCGCCGCCTCGGCCACCGCATCTTTGAGCGTGCCAAAGCGATCGACGAGCCCAATCTGCCGAGCGGTGCCCCCGATCCACACGCGTCCCTGCGCGATCTCATTCACCTTGTCCGCGGGCATCCTGCGCGATTGGGAAACGCGCGCCAGGAACAGCGAATAGCCATGCTCGATCGCGGACTGGAACACCGCGTCGGTCACCGGATTTGTGCCGCCCATGATATCCGGTTGACCGGAAAGCGGGGTGGTGCGGACGCCATCGGTGGTGACGCCGATCTTCGCCAGCGTATTCTCGAACGTTGGAATGATCCCGAAAATGCCGATGGAACCGGTAATGGTCGCGGGCTCTGCGAAAATCACGTCGCCGGGCGTAGAAACCCAATACCCGCCCGAGGCCGCGACACCACCCATAGAAACAACGACCGGCAGACCCTGCTTCTTGGCTTCCATCAGCGCCAACCGGATGCGCTCGGATGCGGTGACCGATCCGCCCGGCGAATCGACCCTCAACACCAGCGCCTTCAGCTTCTTCGTGGCCAGCCCGTCATAGATGAACCTGGCAATAGTATCGCCGCCCGCGGTGCCTGGGCCGGCCTTGCCATCCACTATGTCGCCGGCGACAGTAACCACCCCGATCTCGCCGTTCTTGGGCAGCGGATGCGCATCGACCCACGAATCATAATCGATCGTCTTGAACCACCCCGCAGGCTTCTTGGAATCCCCGCCCGCCAGTTCGGCGACACGACGACCGAAGGCCACCCGATCGCCCAGTTTGTCAACAATGCCGTCGGCCAGGTTTGCCTGGGCGATATCCCCCTGCGCGCCCTGCACCACCTTTTCTGGCGTGACGAGCCACGCAGCGATTTTGGCCTTCGGGCGTGCGCGTGCGATCGCCTCTTTCCACTGGTCGAACAATCCGTTTTGCAGGACGGTTGCCGCCTCCTTGGCTTCGGGGCTCTGGTCGCTGCGGGTATAGGGTTCGACGAAAGACTTGTACTTCCCGACACGATAGACGTGCGCATTGACGCCCAGCTTGTCGATCAGCCCCTTGTAATAGAGTTGGCTGCCGCCCGGCCCCGCGAAGATCGTCCCTCCCATGGGATCCATCCACACTTCGCTCGCGGCCGAGGCGAGGCGATAGCCGCCGTCCGTGTAGCCGGTGGCGAAGGCGAGCACCGGTTTGCCGGCGGTGCGGGCGCGGGTCAGCGCATCTGCCACTTCGCCGAGCACAGCGGGATAGGCGCCGCCGAAATGATCGAGATCGAGCACGATCGCCCTCACGCGTGTGTCGTCCCTGGCTGCATCGATCGCCCGCACGACATCGCGCAGGCGATACTGGCGCGGGGCGTTGCTTTCGCCCGTGACCATCGCGAATGGCGGCGTTTCCGATGGTTGTTCGACGATCGATCCGTTGATGTTCAGGACGAGCGCGCCATCGCGCACCGCGCGGGCCGTCGGCCGACTGTTAAGCGCGGCGAACAGCAGCCCGAAGAACAACAGCATCGCGACGAGCACCAGCGCGTCCTTGATACCGACCAGCAGTTTCCATGCACCGCGTACCAGGCTCATCGTCATCTTTACCCACGTTATTCAGTTCCGTCTTAGCGCGAAGTGTATGGTTCGGGCAATACGCTTACTGCCTCACTCTGGACCTGACGCGCCCGCAGGTACGCCGGCCGTTCCGACAGCCGTTCCCAATACGCAGCGATGGCGGGTTGCAGGTCGTCATCCAGCTTGAGAGTGCGGGCCAGCAGCAAGGCATAGCCAACCGAAATATCCGCGCCGGTGAACCTGTCTGCGACCAGCCATTCCCGACCGTCGGCAAGCGCGCGATCGACCGCGCGCAACCTTGAGCGATACCATTGCGCATAGTCGTCCGCAGCCTGTGGCAATCGTCGCTCGGGTGCCTCCAGCCTGCGATAGCGCAGCACCAGGGTCTGCGGAAAGGTGAGGGTCGCCTCGCCGAAATGAAGCCAGTTTAGCCACGCGCCATAATGCGCGTCATCAGCCGTGACCGCGATGGCGGTTGGGCCATGCCGGACCGCGAGATACTCGATGATCGCTGCAGATTCGCTCATCCGTGTCTGTCCGTCCACAAGCAGCGGTATGGTGCCCAACGGGTTCTGTTCGAGATACTCGGGCTGCCGGATACGCGGGGGGAACGGCATGAGATGCATGCGATAGGGCAGGTCCATCTCTTCCAGCGTCCACAGTGCTCGGAATGATCGCGCGTCCGCGCAATGCCATAATTCGATCATCTCGATTTCTCACCAGCAGGGGCCAATTGCATGCTCAACGCCGCGGCGCCTGATCGGGATTGAACGCCGGGACGGTGCGCGCTGCATCGCGCGGATCGATCCCGGTCCGCGCGCCGGCCGGCAGCGTCTCGTCGCCGCGCATCGCCCGCGCGGCGCGCTGGATTGCGTCGATCAGGCGAGGGTAAATCCCGCAACGGCACAGATTGGCTATCCCGGCTGCGATCTCCGCATCGCTGGGGCTGCGGCTGCGTTTGATGAGCACGGCGGCCGCCATGGTTATACCGGGGATGCAATAGCCGCATTGCGGCACGTTCGCGTCGATCAGCGCGAGTTGCACGGGGTGGGAGCGCTCTCGCGACAACCCCTCGATCGTGGTGACAAAGGTTCCCTCCGCCTGCTCCAGCGTAATTTGGCAGGATTTGATGGCCTTGCCGTCGACATCGACGATGCAGGCGCCGCAGCTTCCGGTGCCACACCCATATTTTGTGCCGGTCAGGTTCGACGCATCACGCAACGCCCACAGGAGCGGTGTCTGCGGATCCATGCGATATTCGATCGCTTCGTTGTTTACCGTCATCTTGGGCACGGCCGAATGCTAGGCTAACCGCGCAGCCTTCGCCAAGCGACTTGGCGAAGATTGTGGAATTTACCGGAAGGGGCCAACCAATCGGCTTGCTTTACCCTTCCGTCCGCCGCTTGAATGTTTGCCGGTGAGCGAAACTAGGAGAATGACATGCAAGCCCACGGCGCCTCCGGCCCGGCAAGTGGTGATGCCGAGCATGGTTATGATGCACCTGACCTGCGTGTTTTCGTCTTGGCGCTATTCTTCATCTTCGGTGGCATCACCAGCCTGAACGATGTCATCATTCCCAAGCTGAAAGAGCTCTTCACGCTCAATTACGCGCAGGCGCTGCTGGTGCAGTCATCGTTTTTCGGGGCGTATGCGATCATGTCGATCCCGGCCGCAGCAATCGTCCGGCGGGTCGGCTACATGCGCACTGCCGCGATTGGCCTTGTTGCCATGATGGCCGGATGCCTGTTGTTCGTGCCGGCATCTGCATCCGCGAAATTCAGCCTGTTTCTGTTCGCGCTCTTCGTGCTCGCCAGCGGCATCACGATCGTGCAGGTGGTGGCCAATCCGCTTATTTCCTTGCTGGGCCCGCCAAAGAGCGCGCACAGTCGGCTCACCTTCGCGCAGGCTTTCAATTCCCTGGGCACCACGATTTTTCCCTATGTCGGATCGATCGTGATCCTGGGCAGCCTCGCCAGGCTGGACGTAACGACGCTGACGGGCGCGGCGTTGAACACCTATCGCGCCCAGGAAACGCACATCGTCGTGGTGACTTATCTGTGCCTCGCGGCCGTCCTGGCCCTGGTGGCGTCAGTCGTCTGGTCGCGACGCAATCGATTGAAGGAAGAACAGGTCCACGGAAATATTTTCCAGGCTTTCCATCTGCTGTCGCGCCCACGCTTTGGAATCGGCTGCCTGTGCATTTTCCTGTATGTCGGTGCGGAGGTGGCGATCGGCTCCCTAATCGTGAGCTACCTGATGCAACCCGACGTGCTTGGGCTGAGCGATCAGGCTGCGGGCAAGCACGTGCCATTTTACTGGGGCGGGGCGCTGATCGGGCGCTTCATCGGTGCCTATGCGCTGACACGCCTGTCGCCGGGCAAGGTGCTGGCCGCAGTTGCGGCAGGGGCGATATTGCTGATCGCGGTATCCGCAAACACCAGCGGCATGGTTTCGGGCTGGGCGCTGCTGACGATCGGTTTGATGAACGCGATCATGTTTCCGACGATCTTCAGCCTCGCCAGCGAGGGGCTTGGCAAGCGCGCGGCAGACGGGTCGGGCGTGATCGCAACCGCGATCGTCGGCGGTGCGGTGATACCTCCGCTGACGGGGCATCTGGCGGATATCAGCGGCAGCCTGCATTTTGCCCTGCTGCTGCCCGCGCTGTGCTACGCCGCGATCCTCGCCTATGGCATCTACGCGCGCCACCCCGCGCCGGAATTGGAGGCGGCCTAGGCACGACTGTCAGGTCACAGACCCAGCGCGGCGACCTCCGCTTCGTCGAAACCAAGTTCTCGTAGAACGTCGGCATCGTGACGTTCACCCGCCATTACCGGCGTGACCGTGGTGCTTTTCGAGTAACGCGGCGCTGGCGCCGGCTGGCGCACGCCGGCCGCTTCGACGAACGTGCCGCGGGCGCGATTGTGCGGATCATTCCAGGCTTCGTCGAAGCCCAGCACCGGCGCAAAACATACTTCATGCCCCCTGAAGGCCTCGACCCAATCGTCGCGGGTGCGCGCCTTGAAGCGCTCGGCCAGCTCGGCCTTGAGCGCCGGCCACTGCCGCCCATCCATCTGTGCTGTCCACTTGTCGTCGGAAAGGCCCATCACCGCGCGGAATTCGGCATAGAATTGCGGCTCGATCGCGCCGAGCGAGATGAACTTGCCGTCCTGCGTCTCGTAGGTATCGTAGAAGTGCGCGGCCGTATCGAGCAGGTTGGTCCCGCGCTCGTCGCTCCAGCGCCCCATCGCGCGGAACGACCACATCATCGACATCAGCACGGCCGAGCCATCCGTCATTGCCGCATCCACCACCTGGCCCTCGCCGGTGCGCTGCGCATGCAGCAGGGCCGCGAGCATCCCGAAGACCAGGAACATGCCGCCACCGCCGAAATCGCCCGCCAGGTTGATCGGCGGGGTGGGCTTCTCGCCCTTACGCCCAAGCGCATGAAGGACACCGGAGATCGCGATATAATTAATGTCGTGGCCGGGTTCGGGTGCCATCGGCCCGGTCTGGCCCCAGCCGGTCATGCGTCCGTAGACAAGCTTCGGATTGTCGGCGAGCAGCACGTCCGGCCCCAGGCCCAGCCGCTCCATCACCCCGGGGCGAAACCCCTCTATGATCGCGTCGGCGGACTTGACGATCCGTCGCACCGCCTCGATCGATTTGGGATCTTTCAGGTCGAGGCCGATCGACTTGCGGCTCCGCAACAACGCGTCCTTGTTGTCGATGGTCAGGCCGCCGCCGCGCACCGGCCGATCGATGCGGATAACCTCCGCGCCATGGTCCGCCAGCATCATGCCGGCGAACGGGCCGGGGCCGATCCCGGCGAACTCGACTACGCGGATGCCGGCAAGGGGCGGGGTGCTCACGACATCTCTCTCCTATGTTATCTGGCCTCCGACTATCGCGCCGGGCCGCACCGGACAAGTGGAACATGACATTTGTTATGGAGCGATCGGTGGATCGCGCTATTGTCTTTGCGGTGCGCGCGGCCCATCAGTTCGCGCTCAAGTGCAAGAAGAGGGGTTCATGGGAATCACGGCTCAAAAGAAGGGCCTGCGCCTGTTGATGGGCGCCGCCGCGCTTTCGCTGGCGGCATGTGGCGCAGATGCGGAGCACCCGAAAACGCCCTCCAGCAGCCCGGCAAAATCGAGCGCGGCGGCCAAGCCATATTCGCGTGATCCCTTTCCATCCACTTATCATGCCTATCCCGGCGTCCCGACTCTGGTGCGCAATGTCACGGTGTTCGACGGCGAGGGCGGGCGGATCGAGAATGGCGCGGTTCTGTTCGCCGATGGGAAGATCGTGGCCATCGGCCAGACGCTCGATGCGCCCGCCAATGCACGGGTGATCGATGGGCAGGGCAAATGGATCACGCCCGGCGTCATCGATATTCACAGCCATCTCGGCGATTATCCCAGCCCCGGTATTCGAGCGCTGTCGGACGGCAATGAGGCGACTTCGCCCGTCACTGCCGATGTGTGGGCGGAGCATAGCGTATGGCCGCAGGATCCCGGCTTCAGCCGTGCACTTGCCAATGGCGGCGTCACCGCGCTGCAAATCCTGCCCGGGTCCGCCAATCTGTTCGGCGGCCGCTCCGTCGTGCTGAAGAACGTCTATTCGCGCACTGTTCAGGGGATGAAGTTCCCGGGTGCGCCTTACGGGCTGAAGATGGCATGCGGGGAAAATCCGAAGCGCGTCTATGGCTCCAAGGGCCGCGAGCCTTCCACCCGGATGGGCAATATCGCGGTTGACCGCGCCACCTGGGCGAAGGCGCAGGCATATAAGCGCAAATGGGACAAATACGAAAAGGATGGCGGCGATCCGCCGGAGCGCGACATAGCGATGGACACGTTGCGCGGGGTGCTCGCGGGGGAAATCCGCGTGCAGAACCACTGCTATCGGGCCGACGAGATGGCCATCGTCCTCGATATGGCCAAGGAGTTCGGCTACAAGGTGACGGCCTTTCACCACGCCGTCGAAGCTTACAAGATTGCCGATCTGCTGAAGGCGAGCGGCACCTGCGCCGCTGTGTGGGCGGACTGGTACGGCTTCAAGATGGAGAGCTATGACGGGATCGGCGCCAACCTTGCGCTGCTCGAGAAAGCCGGCGCCTGCGCGATGATCCACTCCGACGATCAGAACGGGATCCAGCGGCTCAATCAGGAGGTTGCGAAGGCGCTGTCTTCCGGCCGTCGTGCGGGGATCGATATCCCTGACGCGGTGGCGTGGAAGTGGCTGTCGCTCAATCCGGCCAAGGCGCTGGGGATCGATGACAAGACGGGCAGCCTCAAGCCCGGCAAGATGGCGGACGTGGTGTTGTGGAACGGCAATCCGTTCAGCATTTACACCCGACCCGAGAAAGTGTGGGTCGACGGCGCGATGCTGTATGATGCCAACGACCCGAAACGACGCCCGGTGAGCGATTTCGAGCTAGGCCAGCCCGGTACTGGAGATGTGAAGTGATCCGCGCCCTGCTCCTGTCCGCAGCCGCGCTGACCGCGGCTCCTGCAGTCGCCCAGACGGTCGCCATCACGGGCGCCACGGTCGCGCTCGGCGATGGCAGCGCGCCGATCAGGAACGGCACCGTCGTGTTTCGCGACGGCCGGATCGTCGCTGCCGGCGAAAATGTCGCGGTTCCGGCGGGCGCGGAAGTGATCGCCGCGAACGGCAAATGGGTGTCGCCGGGGCTGATTGCGGGCTTCACCGATCTCGGGCTGCAGGATGCTGGCGGAATAGAGGAAAGTAACGACACGTCAGCAAGCAGCAGCCCCTTCGCCGCCGCCATCGACGTTTCGCCCGCGATCAATCCCGCCGGGGCGAAGATCGCCAATGAACGTCTTGCTGGCGTAACGCGCGCGCTGATCGCCCCCGGCACGGCGGGATCGATATTCGCGGGGCAGGGGGCGGTGATCGATCTGGGCGATGATCCCGATGCAGTCACCCGGCCGCGCGCGTTCCAGTATGTCGAGCTCGGAGAGGGCGGCGCCCGCGATGCCGGCGGCAGCCGGCCGGCCGCTTATGCGCTGTTCCGCGACGCCTTGTCGCAAGCGCAGGATTACCGTCGGAATCCAGCCGCCTTTGGTGGCCGCGAGCGCGCGTCTCTCATCAAGCGCGGCGATGCGGACGCGTTGCTCAAGGTGATCGACGGTCAGGTGCCGCTTGTTGTCCACGTCGAACGCGCCAGCGACATCCGGACCGTGCTCGGGCTGGTGCGTGATTATCCAAGGCTGCGGCTGGTGCTGACTGGCGTCAGCGAGGGCTGGATGGTCGCCCGCGAGATCGCCTCTGCGAAGGTGCCGGTTGTAGCGGCTGCGCTGGCCGATCTGCCCGAGAGCTTCGAAGCGTTGGCGGCGACCGAATCCAATGTCGGGCGGATGCGCGCTGCCGGAGTGCAGGTCGCGCTGTCGGCTGCGGGCGCCTCGGGCGGGGAGCACAATATTCGGCAATATGCGGGCAATCTGGTTGCCATCACCCGCGTCCCCGGCGCGACCGGCCTGGAATGGGGGCAGGCGCTCGCCGCAATAACCTCCGGCCCCGCCGCCGCGCTTGCCATGGAGGGCGAGCTTGGTTCGCTGAAATCCGGCCGCCGTGCCGACGTCGTGCTTTGGGACGGTGATCCGCTGGAGATCGAATCACAGCCGGTCGCGGTGTGGATCGATGGGCGGCCGCAACCGATGCGTTCGC
The DNA here is from genome assembly GCF_048565505.1 of Sphingomonas sp. TX0543. Lineage (NCBI taxonomy): Bacteria > Pseudomonadati > Pseudomonadota > Alphaproteobacteria > Sphingomonadales > Sphingomonadaceae > Sphingomonas > Sphingomonas sp. TX0543. The sequence goes on along the minus strand of NZ_JBLZUS010000002.1, from coordinate 2,201,990 downwards.
GCCAGACGGACTTGCGCGATCGATATCTTACGCCGAACGAAGGGCCTTTGCCCAAGGCCTATGACAGGCGCTAATGCAACTTTCCGCGTGCCGGACATTATCGGAGGCCTCGCATGTTCCTGAACTTTCTTGATGAACTGCGCAGCGCCGGGATTCCGGCAAGCATGAAAGAGCATTTGCTGCTGCTCGAAGCGCTCGAAAAGGATGTGATCGAACGGACGCCGGAGGATTTCTACTATTTGAGCAGGGCGGTCTATGTGAAGGACGAGGGGCTGCTCGATCGCTTCGACCAGGTCTTCGCCAAGGTATTCAAGGGCATTGAAACCAGCTTCGCCCAGCCCGGCGCTGAAATTCCCGAGGACTGGCTGAAGGCCGTCGCCGAGAAATATCTCACCGCGGAGGAGATGGAGGCGATAAAGTCGCTCGGCTCCTGGGACGAGATCATGGAGACACTCAAGAAGCGTCTGGAAGAGCAGCAGAAGCGGCACGAGGGTGGTAGCAAGTGGGTGGGCACCGGCGGCACATCGCCTTACGGCAACTCGGGCTATAATCCCGAAGGCGTGCGGATCGGTGGAGAGAGCAAGCAGAAGCGTGCGCTGAAAGTATGGGATCAGCGCGAGTTCAAGAACCTCGACAGCACCCGTGAGCTCGGTACGCGCAACATCAAGATCGCGCTGCGCCGCCTGCGCAAGTTCGCACGCGAAGGTGCCGCGGACGAACTGGACATCGATGCGACGATCGACGGCACTGCGCGACAAGGCTGGCTTGACGTCCATATGCGTGCCGAACGGCGCAATGCCGTGAAATTGTTGCTGTTTCTGGATGTCGGCGGCTCGATGGATCCGTTCATCAAGCTGTGCGAGGAACTGTTCTCCGCCGCCACGACCGAGTTCAAGAACCTTGAGTTCTTCTACTTTCACAACTGCCCTTATGAGGGCGTGTGGAAAGACAACCGTCGCCGCTTTTCGGAACGCACGCCGACCTGGGACGTGCTTCATAAATTTCCGCACGATTATAAGCTCATCTTCGTGGGCGACGCGGCAATGAGCCCGTATGAGATCACGCATCCGGGCGGGTCTGTGGAGCATTTCAACGAGGAATCTGGCGCGGTGTGGATGCATCGCCTGGCCACGACCTATCCGGCCGCTGTATGGCTGAACCCGGTCGCCCAAGGTCAGTGGGGCTATTCGCAGTCCACGAAGATCATTCGGGAATTGATGAACGACCGCATGTTTCCGCTGACGCTCGGCGGGCTGGACGATGCGATGCGCGAACTGTCGCGTAAAAGATGATAGCGGAGAGGATGGGATTCGAACCCACGGTAAGCGTGAACCTACGGCGGTTTCAAGTTTAGTGTAAACGACGTTTGTGTATGTTTACGCAGGTTTTCATAAGCAAGCGATACACAGGCAGAAAGCGCATTTTGCCGCTTGGACGTTTTATGTAGGTTGTCGTAAGTTATCGAACATCCGCAGCAGTGGGGATAGGCGACACTCCTTCTGTCCTTACGTTGTGCAACGCCTCGAGCCTGCGTATGGTGCGAGGCGTTGCTTTGACGATTCATTTCATGCACGTTCGGTCTATGACGACAGAAAGCAGCATCGAATGGACTGGAATAGGCAAGTGGCTCTCGTTTGCCTCAGCTGGCCTCCTAATATTGCTCGCAATCCCGTTCATATTTGATCACGGGAACGGCGCAGTTGCGGGCTGGAACATCTTCTTGGGTCTCTTGCTGATTGGAGCGATTGCCTCTGGCAATGCGCGAGCGCCCACGATCGCGATGGTAATTGCTGGAATCATGGCAGTTAGATTGGTCGTGGCCGTTGCTATCGGTGCCGGCGCGGTTGACGTGGTGATCGGGATCGCCGTTCTTGCCGTCGTTGGAATATCCGCTTGGGATCTTCGGAAGCAGAAGGCTCAGTTTTGAAATTGGCGGAAGAGGTGGGATTCGAACCCACGGACGGGTTGCCCCGTCGCTGGTTTTCAAGACCAGTTCCTTAAACCACTCGGACACTCTTCCATGCCATTTCGGGGGCTCGCAGCTTACGACAGGCTTATGGGTAATTACACCTGGCGAATCGGACTGACGCTAACCCCTTGTAACAAAACTCCTATTTCCGCGCACTGGTCGCAATCTCCAGTAGTTTTCAAGACCGCTGCCTCAAACCACTCGGCCACCTCTCCGCGAGCAGTTCGCGCGCTGTGGCGTGCTGCGACGGTATGTGCAAGCCCGACGATGACTGGCTGTTTCATAATCGTCTTCCGACGTGCAAGATGGCGCGTATGAGGGGGATAATCATTCGCGCCGTTTCCGTGCTCGCCGCGGTCGTTCTCGCTGCGGCCGCAACGCCAGCGATCGCGCAGGATGAAGCGGGATTCCAAGCCTATCTGCCGACATTGCGCACTCAGGCGCTCGCCGCCGGCGTGAAAGTGTCAACGCTGGATGCCGTGATGCCTACGCTCACGTTCAATCAGCGTGTGGTCGATCTTGATCGCCAGCAACCTGGCGGGTCTCCCAACGCGCCGGTCTCGATGTTCGCGCCCTATCGTGCGCAGCACGTCGATACTGCACGTATAACGCGTGGGCGCGCCACGTATCTCGCCAACCGAAGCAGGCTCGCGTCGGTTGAGGCGCAGACCGGTGTGCCCGAATCGATCATGGTCGCGATATGGGGTCATGAAACGAATTACGGCAGCTACACGGGAAATTTCGATCTGCTGCGCAGCCTTGCGACCCTTGCCTATGAGGGGCGCCGTCGTAACCTCTTCGCGGGCGAGTTCATCGCTGCGTTGAAGATGCTCGATCGCGGCGTGCCACGTGAGCAACTCAAGGGGAGCTGGGCCGGCGCGACGGGCAATCCGCAGTTTCTGCCGTCGATTTACCTCCGGCTTGCGCGAGACGGCGATGGCGACGGCAGGATCGACATCTGGAACAGTTCTGCCGACACACTTGCCTCGATCGGCAATTATTTCGTCAACGCCGGCTGGCGCCCGGGGCAACCGTGGGGCATCGCCGTCAGCGTGCCCGCAACCTATGATCGCGCCGGACAGGTTAATCGTCTGATCTCCCCGAGATGCCCCCGCGTGTTCGAGCGGCACAGCGGCTGGCGCACCATGGCGGAATGGCGCGCGCTCGGCCTCGTGCCGCAGGATCGCCCCTGGCCGGGTGATGGCGTGCTCGCCACGCTCCTCGAGCCGGATGGGCCGGGCAAGACCGCCTATCTGCTTACCGGAAATTACCGCGTGATCCTCGATTACAATTGCTCGAACTTCTACGCGCTTTCGGTCGGGCTGCTTGCCGATGCGGTTGAGCGCTAATCTCTGGCTTCTGGCGCTGCCGATCGCGGCAGTATGCCAGGCGCGCGACGCGCCACCGTCACCGGCGTCGAGCGCGGTGCCGGCGCGCTACGACGAAGTTGGCTACGCGACCTGGTATGGCGAGGAACTGGCCGGCGCCAAAACCGCATCGGGCGCGCCATTTCGCCCGTCCGCCATCACCGCCGCGCACAGGACGCTGCCACTGGGATCCTATGTAGAGGTGACCGCGCTCGATACCGGGCGCACGATATTGGTGCTTATCAACGATCGCGGCCCTGGCCAGCGCGATCGCCTGATCGATCTGTCGCGCGGTGCGGCGGCGTTGCTCGGGAGCGGCCGGCGGGCGAAGGCGGCGGTTCGGGTCCGCAGCGTCGCGGCTGTCGAGCCGGATCGCCTGGCGCTGGCGCGCGGTGACGCGGCGGGGGCGAGGGAAGTGGCCTCGCCTGAGATGCTCGCCAGCCTGCGACGCCGCCTGCCCGCGCGAGATGGCGCGATGGCGATCGCGCTTCAGGCCACGCCTCAACCGTCAATCAAGCTTCAACCGCATGGCAATTATGTCGTGCAAGTCGCTTCGTTTGTTAGCGGATCGCGGGCAAGGTCGCTCGCGGAGCGGCTTCGTGGCAGTGCCGATCTGCATGACGGGCGGCATCGGGTCCGCCTTGGTCCGTTCGACACGGCGGAGGCAGCGCAGCGCGCGCGTGACGACGCCGCGCGACGCGGCTATGGCGATGCATCAATCATTGTTCAGCCCTGAGTATCGTTCATGCCCAAGCTTCCATACGTTCTTGCCGCTCCCGCTATCGCCCTGTCGATCGCCTATCCGTCGGCCGCGTCGGCGCCGCAGTTCGATACGCCCGCACCAGTGGCGTTCATGGAGGATCTGTCGTCCGGCGCGGTGCTCTATCAAAAGGATGCCGATCGTCGCATGCCGCCCGCCTCGATGGCGAAGATGATGACGGTTTACGTCGCGTTCGATCTTGTGAAGCGTGGCGAGCTTAAGCTCGATCAGGAATTCGAGGTTCGGCCCGAAACCTGGAAAAAATGGCACGGCCCCGCAGCGGGTTCCACGATGTTTCTGTCCACTGGTGAGAAGGTTTCGGTCGCAAATCTGCTCTACGGGATTGTCACGCTTTCAGGCAACGATGCCTGCGTCGTGCTGGCGGAGGGCATTTCCGGCACTGAGGGTGCATTCGTGCAGCGCATGAACGAGGCAGCCAAGCGGCTTGGCCTCGACAACAGCCATTTCGGCACGTCGAACGGGTGGCCGGACGGTGGCGTCACCTATGTTACCGCGCGCGATCTGGCGAAGCTTGCGGCGGCGACGATTACCGACCATCCCAAGCTCTACAAGCAATTCTATTCGCGGCCTGATTTCACCTGGGGCAAGACGCTGGGTTCCGGCGCGGCGATCACGCAGGCGAACCGTGATCCGCTGCTGGGGCGGGTGCAGGGCGCCGACGGGCTGAAGACGGGGCATACCGACGAGGCGGGCTATGGTTTCACTGGATCGGCGGAGCAGAACGGTCGCCGGCTGGTGATGGTTCTTGCCGGGCTGACGAGTTTCAATCAGCGCGTGAGCGAATCGGTGCGCTTCATGGATTGGGGCTTCCGCGCGTGGCAGGCGAAGGCGATCGTGAAGGAAGGCCGAAAGGTTGCCGACGCCGACGTTCAGATGGGAAGTTCTTCCCGGATCGGCCTGATCGCTCCGCGTGATCTGAAGGTCGCCCTGCCTGCCGGGGCGGTGCCGGTGCTCAGCGGCAAAATTGTCTATCAGGGGCCGATCAAGGCGCCGATCAAGGCTGGCGACCATATCGCGGATCTGGTCGTCACGTCGCCCGGCCTTCCCGATCAGACGTTGCCGCTGGTTGCGGACAAGGATGTCGGCGAGGCAGGCTTCTTCGGTCGCGCCTGGGCCGGGCTGACGGGCTTGTTCGGATGAAGGGGCGCTTCCTCTCGCTCGAAGGCGGGGAGGGAGCCGGCAAGTCGACTCAGGCGCGGGCGCTCGCGGCTGCGCTGGCGGCGCGCGGTATCCGTACGCTCGTGACGCGTGAGCCGGGCGGCAGCGACGGCGCCGAGGCGATCCGCGCGCTGCTGATGCAGGGTGACGTGAACCGCTGGAGCCCGCGAACCGAGGCGCTGCTATTCGCGGCGGCGCGGGCCGATCATGTCGAAAAAACGATCCGGCCGGCGATCGAAGCGGGGATCTGGGTGATTTCCGATCGCTATATCGATTCGAGCCGCGCCTATCAGGGTGTCGCCGGCGACATAGACGATGCGGCTGTTCTCGCGCTGCACCATTTCGGGGCGGGCGGGTTGCTGCCGGACAGAACATTCCTGCTTGAACTGCCCCCGGTCGAGGGCGCGCGCCGTGCTGTCGGGCGCGACGGCGCGGGCGCGGATCGGTTCGCGATGCGGGGCGAGGATTTCCACCTCGCGGTGGCGGCCGCCTTCGATCGGTTTGCCGAAAGCGAGCCGGAGCGTTTTTGCCGCGTCGATGCGACCCAGTTGCCAGAGCGGGTGACAGCGGCTTTGTTCGACGGGTTGGCTGACTTGCTGCCATGACGTCAATCCGCGGCAATGCCCAGGCCCGCGCCGCATTCGACGCGGCGATGGAGAGCGGTGCTCTGCACCACGCATGGCTCGTCACCGGGCCGCAGGGCGTGGGGAAGGGGGCGTTCGTGCGGGAAGCCGCCTTCCGCCTGCTGGCGCATTCGGCGGGCGACGACAGCGGTGAGCGAACGCGTGCGCTGCTCGAAGCCGGCTCTCACCCTGATTACCGCGAGTTGACGAGGCTGGCGAAGGAAGATCGAGGCGACAAGCGGCTCGCGCGGAGTATCACGATCGCACAGGTGCGATCGCTGCAGTCGTTGTTCGCGACCACGCCGTCGCTCGGGCCGCGCCGCGTGATCGTGATCGACGCGATCGACGATCTTGAGCGGGAAGGCGCAAATGCGCTGCTCAAGAGCCTGGAGGAGCCGCCGCCGAGCACGGTCTTCCTGCTGGTGAGCCACGCTCCGGGTCGCCTGTTGCCAACGATACGCTCGCGTTGCCGTACGCTGCGTTTCGGCGTGCTCGATGACGGCGATGTGCGCGAGGTGCTGCGAGAGCAAGCTCCCGATCTGCGCGGTGATGAACTGGACACACTGGTGCGTGCCGCAGCGGGATCACCCGGGCGGGCGCTGCGATATGCCGGGCTTGATCTCGGCGCGATCGATACGGCGCTCACGACGATCGCGCGCAGTGGCGACAGGAGCAACGCTGAACGGACGAGGCTGGCCAAGGCGCTTTCCACCAAGGCGGCCCAGCCGCGTTACGAAGCATTCCTCGATCGCGCGCCGGAATTCATCGCCGGGCAGGCGCCGCAGCGTGGTGGAGAAGAGCTGCGCACCGCGCTCGATGCTTATGAAGACGCATTGGGAATCGCCGGCGCCGCGCGGCGATTGTCGCTGGATGCGGGGGCGACAGTATTCGAATTGGCGGGGGTGGTCGCGCGCCTGTCACGGCTGTAGGGGATGGCCATGGGCGACCCGTTCTACATCACCACCGCGATCAGTTATCCCAATGGCAAGCCGCATATCGGCCATGCTTACGAAGCGATCGCCGCCGATGCGATAGCGCGTTTCAACCGGCAGGCCGGGCGCGATGTCCGCTTTCAGACCGGAACGGACGAACACGGCCTCAAGATGGTGCAGACCGCTCGCGAGCGCGGCGTCGACGTACGCGATCTCGCGGGAGAAATGTCGCTTTTGTTCAAGGCGATGTGTGACGATCTGAACATTTCGTATGATCGCTTCATCCGCACCACCGACAGCGATCATTACCGTGCCAGCCAGGCGATCTGGCGGGCGATGCGCGATGCTGGCGATCTGTATCTCGATCGCTACGAAGGCTGGTATTCCGTGCGTGACGAAGCCTTCTATGACGAGAAGGAACTGATCGACGGGGAGGGGGAGAAACTCTCGCCGCAGGGCACGCCGGTGCAATGGACGGCCGAGGAGACCTGGTTCTTTCGTCTGTCGAAATATCAGCAGCCGCTGCTCGATCTTTATCGCGACAATCCCGATTTCGTCCGGCCCGAGGCGAGGCGCAACGAGATCATGCGCTTCGTGGAGGGTGGGCTCTCCGATCTTTCAGTATCGCGCACCAGCTTCGACTGGGGCGTGCCGGTTCCAGACAGTCCCGGCCATGTGATGTACGTGTGGGTCGATGCGCTGACCAATTACCTGACCGGCGCCGGTTATCCCGATCACGAGATGAAACACTGGCCGGCCGATCTTCATCTGATCGGCAAGGATATCGTGCGTTTTCATGCGGTTTACTGGCCCGCCTTTCTCATGTCGGCGGGTATCGCGCTGCCGAAATCGGTGTTCGGGCACGGGTTCGTGCTGCATCGCGGCGAGAAGATGTCGAAGAGCGTCGGCAACGTGATCGATCCGCTCGATCTGACTGCGGCATTCGGCGTGGATGCATTGCGTTATTTCCTGCTTCGTGAAGTCAGTTTCGGGCAGGATGGCAGCTATTCGGCCGAGGCGATCGTTACGCGCGTCAACGCTGAGCTGGCGAATGCTTTCGGCAATCTGGCCCAGCGCACGCTTTCGTTCATCGCCAAGAATCTTGGTGGTGAGTTCCCCGGGCCGGGTCGGGCGGACGACGCGGATGGCAGGCTTATCGAGGAAGTGATCGTCGCCGCCGCCGGGTTCAAGACTGCGTTTGGTGATCTCATGCTGAGCCAGGGCGTCGAGGCTTGGCTGCGCGGGGTGTTCGCGTGCAACGCCTACATCGACGCGCAGGCACCATGGGCGCTGCGCAAGACCGATCCCGAGCGGATGCATGCGGTGCTGCGCACGTTGATCCGCGCGATCCACATTCTGGCGATCACGATCTTGCCGGTGGTTCCTGTCGCGGCGGGCAAGGTGCTGGATCAGCTTGGGGCCGACGCACGCGATCACGCGGCGATCGATGACGACGGCTGGTATGACGGGCATGCGGCTAGCGGCTTTCGCATCGCCACGCCCACGCCGGTGTTTCCGCGTCTGGAATTGCCGACGGAGCCCGCCTGATGCTGGCCGACAGCCATTGTCATCTGAATTACAAGGGCTTGGTCGAGGAGCAGCAAGCGGTGCTGGAGCGCGCGCGTGCGCGCGGCGTCACGGCCATGCTCAACATCGCGACCCGCGAGAGCGAATGGGACGAGATTATCGGCACCGCCGAGCGTGAGCCGGATGTGTGGGCGACCGTCGGCATCCATCCGCACGAGGCTGACAGGCATCCAAATGTCGATACCGCTAAGCTTGTGGCCCGCGCAGCCCATCCGCGTGTTGTGGGGATAGGGGAGAGCGGTCTCGATTATTATTACGATCATTCCGATCGCGCGCGGCAGCAGGACAGTTTCCGCGCGCACATCGCCGCAGCGCGGGAGGCGGGGGTGCCGATCGTCGTTCATACGCGCAGCGCGGAGGATGATACGGCAGCGATATTGCGCGACGAAATGGCGAAGGGCGCCTTCACTGGCGTTATTCATTGCTTCACCAGCAGCGGCGCGTTCGCGGATATCGCGCTAGACCTCGGGCTCTACATTTCGATTTCGGGTATCGTCACCTTCAAGAACGCACGAGATCTTCAGGAAACCGCCGCGCGCCTGCCGATCGAGCGCCTGCTGATCGAAACCGATGCTCCGTTCCTGGCACCCGTGCCGCATCGCGGGAAAGCGGGCGAGCCGGCCTTTGTTGCCGATACGGGTGCGTTTCTGGCCGCGCTGCGAGGCCAATCGGTGGACAGTTTGCAGGAAGCCACGGCCCGTAACTTTCACACGCTTTTCAGCAAAACCATCGCATGAGAGCGCGGATTCTCGGATCCGGCACATCATCCGGTGTTCCGAGGATCGGTAATGACTGGGGCACGTGCGACCCGGACGAGCCGCGCAACCGCCGCACGCGCGCGTCGATATTGATCGAACATGAGGGGACACGGATCCTCGTCGATACCAGCCCCGACATGCGCGCGCAGTTGCTCGCGGCGGATGTCGGCGCGGTCGACGCGGTGATCTGGACGCATGAACATGCCGATCACGTTTTCGGCATCGACGACCTGCGACAGGTTTTTCACGCGTTGGGCCGCCCGGTTCCGGGATACGCCAGGGCAGCGACGCACGCCGGTCTGGCCAGGCGGTTCGACTATATCTTCGCGGGAAATCACGGATATCCGCCGGCCGTTGCGCTTTCCATGCTGCCGGACTCGCTGACGATTGGTTCAGTCCGGATCGATGTCGTCGATCAGCCGCATGCGTCGATCACCTCGGCGGGCCTGCGGTTAACCGCCGGCGGCAAACGTATAGGATACGCCACCGATCTCAGTAATTTAACCAGCGATCTTCGCACTTTGTACACGGGACTGGACGCGTGGATCGTGGACGCGCTGCGGCGGCGGCCGCATCCCTCGCACCCGCATCTCTCGCAGGTGATAGACTGGGTAGCGGAGCTGAAGCCGCGCCGCACCGCCTTGGTCCATATGGATCAGTCGATGGACTATCGCACGTTGCTCGAAGAGCTTCCTCCCGGGATTGAACCCGGATACGACGGCATGGAAATCGCCGTATGACCAATGGCGCGGAGGTCGCGCTTTACGCGCTCATGCTGCTCCTTCCGTTGTCCGCCTTGTTCAGCCGGCGTCTGGCGCTCGGCACCACGATGAAGATGGCGCTCGCATGGATCGCGATCTTTGCGGTCGGGCTCATGATCGCGTGTCAGCGCGAGCGGCTTGAGCCGATCTGGGATGGCGCGCGCGACGCCCTGGTTGGGCGTGACCAGCGCGTCACCGGAACCGCCGTGCGGATTGCGATGGCCCCGGATGGTCATTTTTGGGCAAGCGTTCGGATCGACGGCGTCGAACGGCGCATGCTGATCGACAGCGGCGCGACGATCACCGCCTTGTCAGTCGCGACCGCCAAGGCAGCGAATGTCGATACCACCGAGAGCCCGTTTGCGACGGCGATCGATACTGCAAACGGGTCTGTCCAGGCGGATCGTGGCCGGATCGCCAGGCTCGAGGTCGGCGCCATCACCGTACGGGATCTGGCGGTGGTGGTAGCGCCGGAATTCGGCCAAACTGACGTGCTTGGCATGAATTTCCTCTCCCAGCTCCGGTCGTGGCGGGTAGAGGGGAGAACGTTGATCCTCGATCCGAAAACACGCACGTGATTTACATAATGTATATTATCGGTCAATTATATTGTAGCAGCAACGTTCAAATGTCACAGTCGCGCAAAGTAGAGATGTCTCACTTGGGCTACCGTGCCCTCCGGCTGTTCGGAGGTATTGAGCATGGCGGTGTTGCGTATGAGTACCGAGGAGCTTTCGCGGGTTGAGACGCTGATGCATGTGGTTTCAGGTCGCATGACCGTTACCGAGGCAGCGAGGCTGATGAGCGTCAGCCGCCGCCACGCCCATCGACTGTTGACGCGTTACCTTGACGATGGATCATCCGGGCTATTGTCGCGCCGCCGTGGTCGACCAAGCAACCGGCGCTTGGATGATGCTATCAGAGATCAGATTGTCGCACTGGTTCGGACCCATTATCATGATTTTGGGCCTACCCTGGCTGCGGAGTATCTGGCCGAGCGGCATGATCTCCGGATCTCGCGTGAGAAGCTGCGGCAGATGATGATCGAGGCCGGGATTTGGAAGGATCGTCAGGCTCGCCGTCCTCGCCCATATCAGCCGCGCTATCGCCGGGACTGTCGCGGTGAACTGATCCAGATCGACGGCTCGAAGCACTGGTGGTTTGAGGATCGCGGGCCGCAATGCACGCTTCTCGTCTATATTGACGACGCGACCAGCGAGCTGATGCACCTCCAGATGGTCGAGAGCGAGAGCACCTTTGCCTATATGGAGGCGACCCGCGCGTACATCGAGCGACACGGCAAGCCGGTGGCGTTCTATTCCGACAAGCACAGTGTTTTCCGTAATGCCAAAGCCAGTGCGGCACGCGGGGATGGCATGACGCATTTTGGCCGTGCGCTGGATGCGCTGAACATCGAGATCATCTGCGCCAACTCGCCGCAGGCCAAGGGCCGCGTCGAGAGGGCCAACGCCACTTTACAGGACCGCCTGGTGAAAGCGATGCGATTGGAGGGTATCTCGTCGATCGAGGACGCCAACGCCTTTCTCGATAGCTATAGGACCAGGCACAATGCGCGGTTTGCCCGCCCAGCCTTCGATGCCCGCGATCTGCACCGCCCCCTCGCCCCGCATGACGATCTGCGCGCGATCATGGTCTGGCGTGAGCAGCGGACCGTGACGGCGGCGCTGACGCTGCATTACAACAAGGCGATGTTCATTCTAGAGCCAAACGATGTCAGCCTGAATCTGGCGCGCAAGCGGGTGACGGTTTGTGAATATCCCGACGGCCGACTGGAGATCGAGCATGAGGGTCATGTCCTGCCCTATCGTCAGTTCGACAAGATGCGGCAGGTGAACCAGCCTGCCATTGTCGAGAACAAGCATCTGGATGCGGCGTTGTTGCTGGCCAAACAGATGCAGGCAATCATGCCGCATCACCGCAAGCGCAACAACGACGCCCCAGCCCGCCGTGACCAGCCCATGCATCTGTTCCCCGAACCGGAACCGCCGCCAAAGATCGACCGCCGCAAACTGGGTGGCTCGAAGCTCAAGCGCGGTCCCAGGCTCAGTGATGAGGCGTTGCGCGAACGCGGTACGCTCAGCTTCCTGCAGAGGATATGACCGGGCCCACTGCAGGGCAGCGGGTCCATGGGTCTACTACCCCAAGGTCAGCGCATCAGCAGGGTCTGCGCTGCGCTGTGTCGATGGCTCCACGCAGCCCCTGCTGTTCCCCAACCTGTGACATTTCTATATGGCGCAGATTGTGACTTCTCTACTTAGCGAGAACATATATGCCTGAACCGACGACGGCCCCTATCGATCGGTTGCGCGAGATCATGGTGCGTTTGCGTGATCCCGACGGCGGTTGCGCATGGGACGTTGCGCAGACATTCGAAACCATCGCGCCATACACGATCGAGGAAGCCTATGAGGTTGCCGACGCGATCGCGCGTGGCGACATGGCGGAACTGAAGGATGAGCTCGGCGATCTGCTGCTTCAGGTGGTGTTCCACGCGCGGATTGCCGAACAGAACGGCCTGTTCGACTTCGACGCGGTTGCGACAGCGATCGCCGACAAGATGGAACGACGCCACCCGCACATATTCGGCGATCACGCGGCTGGCGGTCATCACCTGTGGGAGCAGATCAAGGCGGAGGAGCGCGCCGCCAAAGCCGACGATAGCGCCCTCGCCGGGGTTGCGCTCGGCCTGCCGGCGCTGCTTCGCGCGGAAAAGCTGCAGAAACGCGCCGCACGCGTCGGCTTCGACTGGCCGGACCCGAGCGGCGCGCACGCCAAGATCAATGAGGAAATCGCGGAGGTTGAAGCCGCTACCGGCCCGGCCGTCGCGGAGGAAATCGGCGACCTGTTGTTCGCGGTGGTGAACTGGGCGCGCCATCTGGGGGTCGACCCGGAAACCGCGCTGCGTGCCGCCAATGCCAAGTTCGACCGGCGCTTTCGTGCGATGGAGCGCCGCGCGGACGGCGCATTCCCAGGCCTGTCGCTCGACGAGAAAGAGGGCCTGTGGCAGCGCGTCAAAGCTGCCGAGTGGCCATTCAGGCTCCGCGGCGCGTCATGAACCGTTCATAGTCGCGGGGCGCCATTCGAACCTCGTAGATCGCTCGATCGCCGTCCATTTCCCGATCCAGCACGTCGCCATATTGATGCAGCCACGCAGCGCCCGCACCGTCCGCTGCCTCCAGCGTAATCGTGTAGCGTTGATGGCCGGCGGTGAGGTGACTGGCGACAGCGGCGATCAGATGATCCACCCCTCGCCCGGTCAGCGCCGAGATAGCCACAACATCCTCGCGACGCGCGGCTTCCGCCAGCAATTCGTCGCGGGCGTCGTCTTCAAGCCGGTCGACCTTGTTCCATGCCTCGATCCGCGTGGTCGACTCCGCCACGCCGATCTCGGTCAGGACAGCCTCCACGTCCGCACGCTGGGCCTCGCTATCCGGATGGGCAAGATCGCGAACATGAATCAGCAGGTCAGCCGAAACAACTTCCTCCAGCGTCGCCTTGAACGCTGCGACCAACTGCGTCGGCAGTTCCGAAACAAAGCCGACGGTGTCGGACAATATCGCCTTGTCGATGCCCGGCAGTGAAATCTGCCGCAATGTCGGATCGAGCGTCGCGAACAGCAGATCTTTCGCCATGACGTCACTTCCGGTCATGCGATTGAAAAGCGTCGACTTTCCGGCGTTTGTATAGCCGACGAGCGCGATCACCGGCCACGGCGCCCGCTGCCGCCGGTCGCGGTGCAGCCCGCGCGTGCGCGTCACCTGTTCCAGTTCGCGTCGCAGCCGCGCCATGCGATCGCGGATCAACCGGCGATCGGCCTCGATCTGCGTTTCGCCCGGGCCGCCGAGAAAACCGAAACCGCCGCGCTGGCGCTCAAGATGGGTCCAGCTTCGCACCAGCCGCCCGGCCTGATAATCGAGATGGGCCAGCTCCACCTGCAACCGCCCTTCCGCGGTGGCCGCACGTTCACCGAATATCTCCAGAATCAGCCCGGTCCGGTCAATCACCTTGGCTTCGAGCTGGGTTTCCAGGTTGCGCTGCTGGATCGGCGTGAGGCTGGCGTCGAACACCACGAGCCCCGCGTCTTCCATCCGGGCGACCGTCGCGACGGCTTCCACCTGCCCGGCGCCGATCAGCGTCGCGGCACGAGGGGTGCGGACGCGAACAGCCTCACGCGCGACCACGTCGATGCCGATCGCCGCCGCCAGTCCGGCGGTTTCCTCCAGACGAGCATCAGCATCGCGGGATGAGCCGCCCAGATCGGGATAGACGACTACAGCGCGCGCGCCGCGCGTGAACTCATCGCGATCGCGTTCGAATCCGGTACTCAATCGCCTTCCGAGTCCGACGTTTCTTCGGCCAGGTTCAGCGCGCGCGAAGGCTGGATCGTCGATACGGCGTGCTTGTAGACAAGCTGCGACGCGCCGTCGCGCTGCAACAACATGCAGAACAGGTCAAACGCGGCGATATTTCCCTGAAGCATCACGCCGTTCACCAGAAACATCGTGACGGGGTCTTGCGCCTTGCGGACTGCATTGAGAAACACCTCCTGCAACAAGGGCTGCTTCTTCCCGTTCTCGCCCATCTGCTCGACGATGGCCGCAACGTCCAGATGGCCACCGGGCATGATGGTGGAAATGGCGTGTTTGTAGATCAGCTGGGATTGCCCGTCGCGGCGCAGCAGCACCGAGAAATTGTCGAACCAGGTGACGATCCCCTGAAGCTTCACGCCTTTGACGAGGAACATCGTCACCGGGGTCTTTGATTTCCGAAGGGCGTTGAGGAAGAGATCCTGCAGGGATGTTTGCTTTTCGGCCATTGGCTCGATCCTTCGATTCTTGGCGGGGTTTTCCCCGCGATGCGCCGGTGCCCGGCGTCGGGTTGCCGCCATGCCGGCGACGGCGCCAATCTAGGCGCGCCGGATCGTCGCGGCAACCATCGCAATGGCGCCGGCGTCAGTCTTCCTTGGTTTCGGTTATGCCCAGCAGCTTCAGTTTCCGGTGAAGCGCCGATCGCTCCATGCCGATGAACGTGGCGGTGCGGGAGATATTTCCCGAAAAACGCCGTATCTGAACACGGAGATATTCCCGCTCGAACGTTTCCCGCGCCTCGCGCAACGGCGCCCCCATGATCGCGGCGGTCCCGGCGCTCCCCTCGCCCTCGCCCAGAACCTCGGCGGGCAGCAGGTCGAGATCGATGCGTCCGATCCGGTCGCCTGGCGCAAGGATGATCGTCCGCTCCACGACATTGCGTAATTGGCGGACGTTGCCCGGCCAGTCGTAACTTTGCAGCGCCACCATGGCATCGATCGCGACCTCGGGCGTCGGCACGCGGCGTTCCGAAGCGTAATGGGCCACGAAATGCTCGATCAGCGGCGGGATATCCTCGCGCCGCTCGGCCAGCGGCGGCAACGTCACCGGCACGACATTGAGCCGATAATAGAGATCCTCGCGAAACCGGCCTTCGGCGATCTCTGCGGTCAGATCGCGGGCGGTCGCGGAGACGACCCGCACATCCACCTTAACCAGCCGGGTACCGCCGACGCGCGTGAAGCTCTGATCGGTCAGCACGCGGAGGATGCGCGCCTGCGTCGCCACGGGCATGTCGGCGATCTCGTCGAGAAACAGGGTGCCGCCATGGGCCTGCTCCAGCAGGCCGGGACGAACCAGATCGCCCCCCTCCTCCACCCCGAAAAGCTCGTCGTCGACCCGTTCGGGGGTCATGCGCGCCGCACTGACGATCACGAACGGTGCGCTCGCGCGCTGGCTCCAGGCGTGCAGCAGGCGTGCCGCTATTTCCTTCCCCACGCCGGCCGGGCCGGTGATCAATATCCTGCTGCCCGTCCCCGCTACTCGTTTAAGTGTCGCGCGTACGGCGTTGATCGCGCTCGAATTTCCGGTGAGATCGGTATTGTGGCCGGCCGAGGCGCGCAACGACGCGACCTCGCGGCGCAACCTTTCCGTTTCCGTCGCGCGCTCGACCATCAGCAGCAGGCGCTCGGCCTGAAATGGCTTCTCGATGAAATCAACCGCGCCCGCGCGGATCGCCGCCACGGCGGTGTCGAGATTGCCATGGCCGGAAATCATCAGCACCGGGATCGATGGATCGCGTCTCTTGATTTCGTCGAGCAGCTGGAGCCCGTCAAGCCGCGACCCTTGCAGCCAGACGTCCAGCAGCACCAGGCTGGGCCGTCGCGTCGCGATCGCTTCCAGCGTGGCATCGCTATCGGCGGCGACGCGGGTTTCGTAGCCCTCGTCCTCCAGTACGCCCGCGACCAGTTCACGGATGTCAAGTTCGTCATCAACAACGAGAATGTCGAGCGCCATGTCAGATTGTCCGGTTACGAGTAAGCTCGACGATCCCGCCAAGGTCGCCGTTGGACGCCAGGTCATCTCCTGCTTCGAGACTGGCGAGCGTGGTGGTGTCGAACGTCATCGTCACCAATGTTCCCCCGCCGTCATGGTCGGAAAACGATATGGTTCCAAAGTGTTCTTCGACGATCTTCTTGACGATTGCGAGGCCGAGCCCGGTGCCGCCCGCGCGCGTCGTCATATAGGGTTCGACGATACGATCCCTTTCCACCGGAAGGCCGACGCCGGTATCCGCCACGGACACCGTGACCCGTCCCGGTGTCTCGCTCAACGTCATGCGAACCTCGCCGCCGCTTGCGCCCTTCGCTTCGATCGCTTCGACGGCGTTCTTGACGATGTTGGTCAGTGCCTGCCCGATCTGTCGCCGGTCGCAAATCAGCGACGGGCCAGGTTCCTCATGCACCAGCTCGAACCGGACTCCGGCATGCGCAACTTCGTGCAGAAACATGGTGTTGCGCGCGATATCGACCAGGGATTCCGCGCGAAACACGGGCTTCGGCATGCGGGCGAACGACGAGAATTCGTCAACCATTCGCCGCAGGTCGCCGACCTGGCGAACGATCGTATCGGTCAGCCGCCCGAAGGTCGTGTCGCCCTCCTCCACCTTGCTGCCGTAGCGGCGCTGCAAGCGCTCCGCCGCGAGCTGGATCGGGGTCAGCGGGTTCTTGATCTCGTGCGCGATGCGACGCGCCACGTCGGCCCAGGCGGCGCGGCGCTGATCGAGCAGTTGCTGGGTGATATCGTCGAAGGTCAGGATCGGCCCCGTGCCGTCGCGCGTGATCCGCACCGCCAGTGTCCGCGGCTCGCCGTTGACGGCAATCTGCACGATCGCCTCGCGCGCATTGCTCTCCAGCAGCCCGTCAAGCTCCGGCGCGACCGCTGCCAGCGATTTGCCGACGGGCGCTTCCGATACGCCGAGCAACATCTCCGCCGAGCTGTTGATCAGGCGTACCTTGCGATCGCTGCCAATGGAAATCACCCCGGCGGACACGCCGGACATCACCGCCTCGATCAGCATCCGGCGACTGTCGAGCTGAGCGTTGGCGGTCATCAACGCGGTATTCTGCGCTTCGAGCTGGGCCGTCATTCGGTTGAACGCGGTGGCGAGCGTGCCGACCTCGTCGCGCGCCGTTGTGTTCGGCACCCGCGCGGCAAGATCGCCGCCCTCGACCCTGCGCGCCGCGTTGACCAGTTCCGCCACCGGGCGCACCAGGCGATCCGCTACCGCCAGCGCGATCCACACCGCCACGCCGACGATGAGCAGCGACAGCACCAGCAGCGCCACGTTGAAGCGGATCTGCAGCGTCCGCGCCTTCACCAGCAGCGCGTGATAATTGGCGAGCGCATCCTCCGCGCGCCTGGTCTGCGTCGTCATCTGTTTCGGATCGGTGACGCGCGCTGCGTAAAGGAAGATATTGGATCCCGGAACGCGCGTCACCGTCTGGATGCGATCGCCGGTCACGGTAACCACGCTGCGCTGCCCGCGCCGCAGCTCGGTAACGGCCTCGGCCGAAACCTGTCGCGCCAGGTTCAGGTCATACGGGTTGACGAAGGCGAGCGTCTGCAATTCGCCCTTGGGCGTAACGGAAAACAGCAACGCTTCGGACAGGCTGCGATAGAATGTCTGCTGGAAAAGGAACGAGCCGAATCGCGGATCGTCGATCGGTCGCTGGCTCAGTTCGGCGGAGATATCCTGCGCCATCGTGACGGTGGCCTCTTCCCAGCGCTGGAGGAACTGGTTGTACGAGGCACGCGTCAGTGATGTCGCATTCTCAAATACGCCGCGCGCGCGATCCGAATACCAGAACTGGACGCCGTACTGGAACAGCAACGACGCCGCGATCGTCACCAGCAACATCGGCACGGCCGCCACGATCGAGAAGATCGCGACCAGCCGAACATGGAGACGCCCCTCCCCGCCGATCAGCGATCGCCGCGCCCGGCGGTTCGCGATCCGCCGGCCCAGCAGCATCAGCAATGCGATGCCGGGGACGAGGTTTGCGATCAGCAGGAAAGCCACCAGCGGCGGCGCGATCAGGCCCTGCGGCCGCCCCGCATGCTCGATGACGAAATAGCTGGCGACCAGCACGGCAACGAACGCCGCCAGCACCGCCATCTCGACGACTGGCGTAACAACGAGCCGCCATGTCGGCGTTAAATCGTGTTCGTTGGGCGCCAAGCTGGCAGTCATCGTCTCCGTGGTACAACAAAGGTGTTGCAGGGAGAACACATAATCGACCAGCCCGCTTGCATCAGCGATCAGGCGAGCGTGGCGCGGGATCGATCCCGAGCATGTCGAGACGTTTGCGTAACGTGTTGCGATTGAGCCCCATCGCCCGCGCGGCGCGCAGCTGATTGCCGCCGAACCGCGCGAGCATCGTCTCGATCAGTGGCCGCTCCACCTCCGCGATCACGCGATCGTACAGCGAGCCATCGGTCAGCACATGCGGCTCGGTGCGGGCGAGCTGATCGATATAGGCGCGCACGGAGGCCGCGATCGCGGGGTCGAGCGTCGGCGCGATTGCCGCCGGCGCCCCGAGCATCTCGTGGATTTCGCCCGCATTGATGCGATCATCGCGTGACAGCGCCGCCAGCCGACGCATCAGGTTTTCCAGCTCCCGCACATTGCCTGGCCAGTCATGTGCTTCCAGCGCGTCGATCGCATCGTCGTCGAGCAGTTTGCGCGGCAATCCGGCGGCCGCCGCCCGTTCCAGGAAATGCCGCGCGAGCACGCCGATATCCTGCCGCCGCTCCCGCAACGCCGGCAGGACGACCGGCACTACATTGAGGCGGTAGTAAAGATCCTCGCGGAACGCCCCGCGCGTCACCGCCTGCTGGAGATCGCGGTTCGTCGCCGCGACGATGCGCACATCGGCCCGGATCATGCGGGAGCCGCCCACGGTCGTGAACTCGCCCTGCTGCAACACGCGCAGCAGTCGGGTCTGCGCCTCGATCGGCATGTCGCCGATCTCGTCCAGGAACAGGGTGCCGCCGGCGGCCTGCTCGAACCGGCCGGCGTTGCGCTGGGCGGCCCCGGTGAAGGCGCCGCGCTCGTGCCCGAACAATTCCGCCTCGATGAGTTCGCGCGGGATCGCGGCCATGTTGATCGCTACGAACGGCCCGTGCTGCCGCGGCCCAAGATCGTGGATCGCGCGCGCCACCAGCTCCTTGCCGGTGCCGGATTCCCCCGAAACCAGCACCGTCAGATCATTCGACACGAGCCGGGCGATGACGCGATAGACCTCCTGCATCGCGGGCGAGCGCCCGATAAGCGGCAGCGCGTGATCCTCGTCGGCTTCCGGTCGCGGCGCGACGGGGCCGCGTCGCGCCAGTGCCCGTGCAACCGTGCGGCTGAGCGTATCGAGATCGAACGGCTTGGGCAGGTAATCATAGGCGCCGGCCTCGTTGGCGCGGACGGCGGTGGTCAGCGTGTTGCGCGCCGAAAGCACGATCACCGGCATGTCCGGCCGCTCCGCGACAAGCCGCGTGGCGTGTTCGATCCCGTCACCGTCGGGAAGGACGACATCGGTGACGAGCACGTCCGGCGTGCCGAGCTTCAGTTCGCGATCGAGGTCGGCAAGGCTGGCCGCCGTGCGGACGCGATAGCCGGCGCGCCGCAGCGCCTGGGACACGACGGTACGGACCGCGTTATCGTCATCGACCAGCAGCACTTCGCCCGCCGTCATGCCGTCGCCCTTGGCAGCAGGATCCGAAACACGGTCATGTGCGGTATTCCCTCTCGCGAATATTGGACGATCCCGCCCATGTCGCGCACCAGCTTGTCCACCAGCGCCAGGCCCAGCCCCTTCCCCTCCGGGCGGCTGGAGACGAAGGGATCGAACAGATGCTCCGCGATGTCGTCCGGGGCGCCCGGGCCGGAATCCATGACGCAGATCTCGATCGGCAGCGGAAGGCGCGGTCGGCCCGCGCCGGGGCTCACGGCCATGCCGTGTCTATAGGAAGTGGCCAGGACGATGCGTCGCTCGCCGCGCGGCCCGAGCACCTCGGCGGCGTTCTTGAGCAGGTTTACCAGCACCTGAAGCAGCGCGTCGCGATTGGCGAGCGCCGGCGGCAGCGAGGGGTCGAAGCGTTCCTCGATCGTCACGCCGCGCGCGAATCCGGCGAGCGCGACGCTGCGCGCATGGGCCAGGAGCGGATAGATGTTGAGCGGCTCGAGGATGAGCGGGCGCGTATCGGTGAAATCCTCCATGCGGTCGATCAGCATGGCGATGCGATCCACCTCGTCGATCATCAGGCGGGTCAGTTCGTCCGCTGCGGCGCCGTCCGCGATCAGTTGCGCCGCCCCGCGGATGCTCGAAAGCGGGTTCTTTATCTCATGCGCCAGCATCGCGGCGGCGCCTACGGCGGAGCGCGTCGCCGCCGCGCGGTCCGCCGAATGGCCCAGCCTGCGCGACGTGGCCGCGTTCTGGAGGGTGATGACCCGCCATCCGGGATGATCCGCCAGCTCGACCTGCGCGAGATCGACGCGGATGCGGCCGTTGCCGCGCGTATCGACCACCGCGTCGAACGCGGCGAAGCCCCTGCCGGCCTGCCCCTCCGCCTCGTCGGGCAGCGCGAGCGCCGCCTGCAGCGGGCGCCCGATCATCGATCGCTCGGATCGGTTGAGCAACAGCTCGCACTCGGCGTTCGCGCGGACGATCCGGTTGTCGGGATCGATCAGCAGGAGCGCGATCGGCAGCGCCGCGAGCACCTCCGCCAGATCGGGCGCGGGATGCGGGCTGTCCGGCATGGGCATCAGGCCGCCGCGCGGCTCCGCCACGGCGCATAGAATTCGGCGAGCATCGCCTGGACGCGCCTGGCGTCCGGCTCCTGATTCACCTTGTTGCGGAAATCCGCCGAGCCAGGCAGCCCCCGGGTATACCAGCCGATATGCTTGCGCGCCATGTTGACGCCGGTCATCGTCCCGTAATGGGTGAGCATCGCCTCGTAATGCTCTGTGATGGCGAGATATTGTTCTTCTATCGACGGATCGTCCACGCGGCGCCCGGTCGCGAACCACTCCATCACGTGCGCAAGCAGCCAGGGCCGCCCATAGGCGCCGCGGCCAATCATCACGCCATCCGCGCCCGACAGCGCCAGCGCCTGCTCCGCATCGTCGATCCCACAGATGTCGCCGTTGACGATCACCGGCACCGATACCGCGTCCTTCACCTGCCGCACGAACCGCCAGTCCGCCGAGCCCTTGTACATTTGGTTGCGGGTGCGGCCATGAACCGTGATCATCCGGCAGCCCAGATCCTCGGCGATGCGCGCGAGTTCCGGTGCATTGAGGCTGTCGTGGCACCAGCCCATCCGCATCTTGAGCGTGACCGGCGCCTTCACCGCCTTCACCACCGCCGCGACGATAGCGCCCGCCAGCTTGAGATCCCGCATCAGCGCCGATCCGGCATCGCCGTTCGTCACCTTGCGCACCGGGCACCCCATGTTGATGTCGATGATCGCGGCGCCCTTGTCCTCCGCGAGCTTCGCGGCCTCGCCCATCTCATACGGCGTGCAGCCGACGAGCTGCATCGACACCGGCTCTTCCGAAAGGTGCCACGCCGCCTTCTGGAGCGATTGTCGCGTCTCGCGGAGCGCCGCCTGGCTGGCGATCATCTCGGTCACATTCAGCCCCGATCCGTACCGTCGCACGAGCGTGCGAAACGGCTGGTCGGTCACGCCGGTCATCGGCGCGAGCACCACGGGGCTGTCGATCCGCACCGGGCCGATCTGGATGGGCTTTAATGTCTGCATCGGAGTTTGCCTGAAAAACAGGCAAGTAGGTCAAGCGCCGGGCGCTGGCAAGCTATTGCGCGCCACCACCCCGTCAACCGCCGTTCAACCGCACGATGGTCAGCAGCGCCCAATAGAGGCCGCCGGAAAGCGCCATCGCCACCGGCAGGGTCAGCAGCCATGCCGCCGCCAGGTGGATGATCGTCCTCTTCTGCAGGCCGAAGCCGCTGGCGACCGACGCGCCCGCCACGCCGGACGAAAGGATGTGCGTGGTCGATACCGGCAGCCCGAAGCGATCGGCGGCCAGGATCGTGCCCGCTGCCACCAGTTCGGCCGTCGCGCCCATGCCATAGGTCATGTGCTGCTTGCCGATCTTCTCGCCGACCGTGACGACGATGCGCTTCCAGCCGATCATCGTGCCCAGCCCCAGCGCCACCGCCACCGCGATCTTCACCCACAGCGGGATATACCGCGTCCCCGCTTCCAGCCGCGTCTGATAATCTTTCAGCGTGCCGATCTGTGCCGGCGTGAAAATGGTGTTCTCTTTCTTCGTTATCAGCCGCGTCGCATCGAGAACCAGATACATGTCGTTGCGGATGTTCGACGCGGCCCGCGCGGGAATGCGGGATAGCGCGCCGTAGCTGGTCACCTGCTCGCCAAGCTCCCGCGAAACCTCGACCACGGCGCCGTACGCCCGCGGGTCATTCGGATCGCGGCGTTCCAGCGCCTTCATCAGAATGGGTCGTGCATCCTTCGCATCGACCGGCACCGCACCATGCGCCTGGAGCGCGGCGGACGCTGCCTGCGCGCTGCTGACGAAGGCGCGCGTTTCACTGGCCGGCAGCGTGCGATTCAAGGCGTAGGCGGTCGGGGCGCAGCCGATCAGGATAAGCATGATGAGCCCCATGCCCTTCTGCCCGTCGTTCGAGCCGTGGCTGAACGAAACGGCGGTGCAGGTGAAGATCAGCAACGCGCGGATGCCGCGCGGCGGCGGCGCATCGCCCTTGGGCGCCTCCTTGAAGAGCTTGGGCTTACGCAGCGTCGCGCGCAGCACCAGCAGCAACAGCACGGAGGCGCCGAAACCGATCAGCGGCGCCATCCACAGGCCGCTCAACACCTTGGTCGCCTGGCTCCAGTCCACCCCAGACGTCCCGGCGCGGCCCGCGCTCAGAAGCTGGTTGGCGAGCCCAACCCCCAGCACTGACCCGATCAATGTGTGGCTCGAACTGTTCGGCAATCCGACATACCAGGTGGCGAGATTCCACACGACCGCCGCCAGCAGCAGCGCGAAGATCATCGCGAATCCCGCGCCGGAGCCCACGTGGAGGATGAGATCGACCGGCAACAGCGTGACGATCGAATAGGCGACCGCGCCGGATGACAGCATGACGCCGAGGAAATTGAAGAAGCCGGACCAGACGACGGCGAGGTTGGCCGGCATGGAATTGGTGTAGATCACCGTCGCGACCGCGTTCGCGGTGTCGTGGAAGCCGTTGACGAATTCGAAGCCCAGCGCGATCACCAGCGCCAGCCCGAGGAACAGGAATACCCCGAGCGCCATCTCCTCGCCCACCTGGCGCGTGTCCAGCAGCACGCTGACGCCCGCATAAAGAAGCCCCAGCACCACCAGCGCCAGGAAGATCACCCGCGCGATCGGATGCGGCGCGCGATCGAATCTGCGTGACGAGGCGGTGGTGGACGGCTCGGCCGCCTCGACAACATTGCTTGCCATGATGGCACCATGCTCTCTCGCGCTTTGATGACGCTTTGATGACAATCAACCGCGCAAAATCGCTGCATGTCGATCGTTGGCGCGAGAACGCGCCGGGAGCTTAGAGCGCGCGGCCGAAAATAAGGTCGTCGTGCCAGGTCGCGCCGACGAGAAACCGCCGCTCGCCGACGATCGCGAAGCCGTGCTTGGTGTAGAACCGCTGTGCACGATGATTGCGGCCATAGACGCCGAGGAGCATTCGGCGGCAGCCGAGCGCCCGGGCATCGTGGAAAGCGCGCTCCATCAGAGCAGCGCCCAGGCCGGTGCCATGAGTGGGGAAAAGCGCGTAGATGCGCTTCAGCTCGATATCGCCCGGCGCGGTCGGCAGCGGGAGGTCGGGTTCGCTCAGTGCCGTGTAGCCGAGCGGCGCCGCGCCGGTCGTCGCCTCTGCGAGCGTCACTACGCTGGCAGGATCTTCAATCAGGCGGAGGAAGCTCGACGGATCGGATTTCGCGCCGACATGGGCGACGATATCCGGCCCGTCCAGGATACCGGCGAACGCTTCGAGAAACGTGGCCCCCGCGACGAGGGCACAGGCGGCCGCGTCGGCGGTTTCAGCGCGACGCAGCCGCCAGTCCATTCAGCCGACGATTTCTTCGGCCTTGAAGAAATAGGCGATTTCGATCGCCGCATTCTCATCCGAATCCGAACCATGCACCGAATTTGCCTCGATCGATTCGGCCAGTTCCTTGCGGATCGTGCCGGCGTCGGCGTTCTCGGGGTTGGTGGCGCCCATGATGTCGCGGTTGCGCTGAACGGCATTCTCGCCCTCGAGCACCTGCACGACGACCGGGCCGGAGATCATGAAGGAAACCAGATCGTTGAAGAACGGGCGCTCCTTGTGCACCGCGTAGAAGCCCTCGGCCTGTTCCTTGGTCATCTGGATGCGCTTGGAGGCGACCACACGCAGGCCGGCCTCTTCCAGCATCTTGGTGACGGCGCCGGTCAGATTGCGGCGGGTGGCATCGGGCTTGATGATCGAAAAGGTACGGTTCGCGGCCATGATGGTCACGGGCTCCTTGGCAAGGTTTGATGTGGGAAAACTGGCGGCGCTCTAGTCTTGGTCCGGCGAAAGAGCAACCGTGGCTAGGCCACCTGTTCCCAGCGACCCGCCTCGTTCTGCTTCCAGTAGCGACGGTCCACGCCCTCGCGCGCCTGGAGTTCTCGCCACGCGGCACGGGCGGCCTCGATCGAATCGTCGTCGAAGAAATGGAACGCGCGCTCGAACGTCAGCGCCGCCTCCCGCCAGATGCCGTCCACCAGCGCCACATGCCGCGCCCCGTTGGCCGCTATTACCTCACCAGAAATCAAAACCGCCTGCCCCCTATCGTCTTCCGCACCCGCCGGCGCGTGCGGGAGGAAACTATCCGGTGCGTAGCTCCACAGCAATCGGTCGAGCGCGGCGCGCTGCTTATCGCCGCCCGCCACTATCAACAGCCGATTGCCGGAAGCCAGCACCTTCTCGGCAACCTGCGGGAGCGCGCGCTCCAACGGGGTGAAGTTCAGATGATAGAAATCGACCTTCATCAGCGCTCGAAATTATCGGCGACAAAGCGATCGAGCAACCGCACACCATATCCGGTCGCACCTTTGCCCCAAGTCGGGCCGTCCTTATCGGCCCAAACCATGCCGGCAATGTCGAGGTGCGCCCACTTAACACCATCATCCACGAAGCGCTGGATGAACTGCGCCGCCGTGATCGATCCGGCACCGCGCGGGCCAACGTTTTTCATGTCAGCGATGGGGCTGTCGATCAGCTTGTTGTAGGCGTCACCGAGCGGGAAACGCCACAATTTGTCGCCGCTCGCCCTGCCGGCAGCCAGCAACTGGTCGGCAAGCCCGTCATCGTTCGCAAAAACACCGCCATACTCGTTGCCGAGGCTGATAATCATCGCGCCGGTCAACGTGGCGAGATCGACGATCGTCTTTACCTTGTGCGTTTTCTGAGCCCAGGTGATGCAATCGCACAGAACGAGCCGCCCCTCGGCGTCCGTGTTGATGACCTCAATTGTCTGGCCGGACATGGAGGTAACAACGTCCCCGGGGCGCTGGGCGTTGCCATCGGGCATGTTCTCGACTAGCCCGCAAATGCCGATCACATTCGCTTTCGCCTTGCGCAGCGCGAGCGCCTTCATGGCGCCAGCCACCGCGCCAGCACCGCCCATGTCCCACTTCATGTCCTCCATCCCGGCCGCAGGCTTGATCGAGATGCCGCCAGTGTCGAACGTTACGCCCTTGCCAATCAAGGCAAGAGCAGGATCGCCTGGCTCTGCGCCATTCCAGCGCATCGCCAGTAGGCGAGGCGCGCGGCGCGAGCCCTGTGCGACACCCAGCAGCGAGCCCATACCAAGCTTGCGCATCGCCGTTTCGTCGAGCACTTCGATTTCCAGTCCGAGCCCGTCGATGTCCGCCACCACGCGCTCGACGAAGCTTTCCGGGTAGAGGATATTCGCGGGCAACGTCACGAGCGTCCGGGTAAGCGCCAGCCCTTGGGTCACCGCGTCGCGGTTCTGCCAGGCCTCCTCACTTCCGGCGGGGGCGTTCACGATCGTCAAAGTCGCGAGCGTCACTTTCGACTTCTCGGGCAGGCGTGTGCGATATTCGTCGAACCGCCACCCGCGCTGCGCAAAACCCGCGGCAAAGCGGGCAGTGGCCAACGCGGTAGCGCCGCTTTCGGCGAGATCGAGCGTAACGCCAGTCACGCCGGAGGTGATGAGTTTCGCCGTGAGTGCCCCGCCTGCGCGCTCATAACCGGTGTCGTCGCCGTCGCCAACGCCGAGCAGCAGAACCCGTCGTACGCTCTCACCTATGCTCACAAATGCTTCAGCGACACTGCCCGCCTCACCCTCGAAGCGCTGACCGCTGGCCGCGGCGGCAAGAACCGCGCGAGCCGCGGCGTCGAAACCCGGCAATGCGAGCCCAGGCGCATCGCGCTTTCGCACGATGAAAGCGAGCGCATCGTCATTCTCGGATCTTGTCGGGGCGAAAACGATCTTCATCATACATTCCTCAATACTTGCCTTCGCCACTGGGCTTTCCCGGTCCGGCTGGCAAGGCGTTGCAGCAAGCGCGTAGCGATGCGATAGGGCGCTTGTCCGCCGCCATTCCGGCCGCGCCGACGAGTTGCGGGAATTGCGCGCGTTGCGTTTCGATCGTCTTGCCTGCTGTGCTCTGCCGCTCGCGCTGATGGCGGGAGTGGCCGAAGCGCAGGATCTTCAGGATCGCGCCGTCCCGCCGCCGCCGCCATCGTCCGTTGCGCCGCCCGCCGCCGACGATCAGGTGCAATTCAGCGCCAATGCACTCGAATATGACAGCAACGCAGATATTGTCACCGCGACAGGCGATGTGCGCATGTTCCGTCAGGGGCAACGTCTACGCGCCGAGCGCGTGGTGTGGAATCGCAAATCGGGTCAAGTTACCGCCAACGGCAATGTCGCAATTACCAACCCAGAAGGCGACGTGGCGTATGGCGATTCGATCGAGCTGACTGATTCGCTGCGTGATGGGGTCGTTCACAACATGCTGGTCGTGCTCGACCAAGGCGGCCGCCTCGCTGCGACCGAGGGCGCCCGGCATGACGACGGATCGATCTCTCTTCGCCATGCTGCCTATACCGCCTGCTCGGTAACCGATTCGGATGGGTGCCCAAAGGAGCCGAGCTGGAAGATCACCGCGATCAAGGTGCTATACCGGCCAGATCGTGAGCGCGTATATTATACCGGCGCGCGCATTCATGTTTTCAATGTCGTCAGCGTGCCGTTGCCGCGTTTCTCTCATCCGGTGGGAAGCGGCAACACCAGCGGCCTGCTCAGCCCGATCCTGCGCGTCGATCAGGTCAACGGCCTGGAAATCGCCACCCCTTACTATTTCGATCTGGCGCCCAACCGGTCACTCACCATTACGCCGCACGTCTATACTGCTGTGCTGCCGATGCTGCAGGCCAATTATCAAGCGCTGGAAAGCAACGGCGCGTTCAGTCTCAGCGGCTATATTACGTCCAGCCGACGCAGCGACGACATCTCGGCTGGGCCCGGTGCATCGACCAGCATGGCATTGCGCGGGTATCTCGATGGCGTCGGTCGTTTCCAGTTTGATCAAAACTGGAGCCTGTCGGGCTCGCTGCGACTCGTTACCGATCGCACCTTCCTGCGCCGGTACGATATCTCGAACGACGATCGACTTCGGACCACATTGGCACTGGAGCGCGTAGATCGGGACACGTACTTCTCGCTAGCTGGCTGGGCGGTTCAGACGATGCGCGTGGGTGACGTGCAGGGGCTTCAGCCCGTCGCCCTCCCCGAAATAGATTACCGACGTCGTATCACCGATGTGCTGTTTGGTGGGACGGTGCAGCTGCAGCTGAACACACTCGCGATCAGCCGCGCGCAGGGGCAAGACACCCAGCGGGCTTTTGCGGCGGCGCGCTGGGATCTGCGCCGGATCACCACACTTGGCCAGGAAGTGACGCTTACCGCCTACGGTCGGGTCGATGCTTATAACACCAGCGACATCGCCGCGACGACGGTGCCTTCCTATCGCGGGCTGGACGGTTTTCACACTCGCGGCATCGCGGCGCTGGCGGTCGATGTGCGCTGGCCGTTCGTCGGGCCATTGTTCGGCGGCACGCAGCGTTTTACCCCTAGGTTCCAGATCGTCGCGTCGCCGAAAATCAACAACCTCGACGTACCGAACGAAGATGCCCGTGCGGTGGATCTGGAGGATTCGAACCTTTTCGCGCTCAATCGCTTTTCCGGGTACGATCGGTGGGAGGATTCGAGCCGCGCCACTTACGGTGCGGAATGGGCGCTGACCCTGCCGGGCTTCACGTTGTCGAGTGTCATCGGGCAAAGTTATCGCCTCAGCGACAGACCATCGATTCTTCCCCCCGGCACCGGCCTGAGCGACCGCTTCTCCGACATTGTGGGCCGCACCGAGCTTCGTTTCCGCGATTTTGTTTCGATCATTCATCGCTATCGCGTGGACAAAAGCGATTTCGCGGTTCGCCGGAACGAGATCGACGCAACCGTTGGCACCCGCTCGAACTATATCATGGTCGGCTATCTGCGCCTCAACCGGAACATCACCTCGATAGAAGATCTTCAGGATCAGGAGGAATTGCGCGTCGGTGGCCGGGTCAAATTCTCGCGTTTCTGGTCGGCCTATGGCTCGACGGTGATCGATCTCACGAACAGCGCGAATGCCACCAGTATACCGCTGCCGGTCGCTACGGGCAGCAATTTCAATCCCGTCCGCCATCGGCTCGGCATCACATATGAGGACGATTGTCTCGTGCTGGGTGCCACGTGGAGGCGCGATTATCAAACCACGGGGGACGCGCGCGCGGGCAACAGCTATCTGTTGACGCTGGCGTTCAAGAACCTCGGACGCTAAGCCTCGGTTCAGTAAGTCTGGAGCAGACCCGCGACGCTGCGGCAAAGTAGGAATCCAATCAGAGTGATCATGCGACGGAACGGGGCGACGCGATATGGCCGCCTGATCGGTGCAATGCTGGCGGTGGCAGCAGCTACGGTGGCATTCGGTCAACAACAGACCGTGCAGGATCAGTCGCTGCCCGACAATACCGGGCTGGATATCCCGGCCAACCTCCAAATATTTGGCAAGCTTGATCCGAACATTCGCAAGGCGACCGCGATCGTCAACGACAGCGTCATCACCGGCACCGACGTCGATCAGCGTGCGGCGCTTATTATTGCCGCTAACAACATCAAGTTGCAGGGCGAGGAGTATGATCGCCTGCGATTGCAGGTGCTCCGCCAGTTGATCGATGAGGTGCTGGAAATTCAGCAGGCCAAGACCGCTGACGTGAAGGTGGACGCCGCCGAAATCGATCAAAGCTTTGCGAATGTCGCCAAGAATTTCGGTAAGACCCCCAAAGAATTTTCGGCATTCCTGCGTCAGAGCGGCTCGTCCGATCGCTCGATCCGACGGCAGATTGAGGCCGAACTGGCGTGGAGCAGGTATCTTCGCCGTCGCGTGGAGCCTTTCGTCAATGTTGGCGATATCGAGGTGAAGGCTATTTTGGCGAGGCTCGAGGCCGCGAAAGGCACGGAGGAATTTCACCTCAACGAAATATATCTTAACGCGACGCCAGATCGCACTGAGCAAGTTTATGCCAACGCGCGGCAGCTGATCGACGAGATTCACAAGGGCCAGGCCCCGTTCGGCTATTTCGCGCGCAATTTCTCGGAAGCCTCCACGCGCGGCGTGAATGGCGACCTCGGATGGGTGCGCAGTTCCCAATTGCCGGACGTTCTTGCGGAAGCGGCCGGGCAGATGAAGATCGGCCAGGTAGCCGGACCCATCGCGGTGCCAGGGGGCTTCTCCATCCTGTTCCTCGTGGACAAGCGACAGGTGCTTACCGCCGACCCACGTGACGCGCGGCTCAGCCTTAAGCAGATGACGATCAAGTTTCCGCCGGGCACGACACAGGCACAGGCCACAGCCCGCACCGCCGAGTTCGCCAATGTCACCCACGCGTTGCAAGGCTGCGGCTCGGTCGAAAAGGTGGCGGCTCAGATCGGGGCGGAAGTCGTCGACAACGATACGATTCGTATCCGCGATCTGCCGGCGGCGCTGCAGGATATCATGCTTCAGCTACAGGTTGGCCAATCCAGTCCGCCATTTGGCTCGCCGACTGAAGGTGTTCGCACACTCGTTCTCTGCGGCCGGGATGAGGCGTCGGCCGGTAAACTTCCTGGCGCCGAACAAATTCAGAACCAACTCGAGCAGCAGCGCGTAAACCTTCGTGCGCAGCAGGCCCTGCGCGATCTGCGGCGTGACGCGGTGATAGAATATCGCTGAGGAAAGGATGATGCTGCCGCTAGCCGTTTCGATGGGTGATCCGGCAGGGATAGGCCCGGAGATCATCGCCAAAGCCTGGGATGCCCGTTCGGCCCATGGCTTGCCGCCGTTCGTCGCAGTTGGCGATGCGCGCGCCGTCGAACGCGTATGGCGTGGCCCGATCGCGCGGATCAGCGAACTTGACCAGGTGACGTCAGCATTTGCAGCTGGCCTTCCCGTGCTGACGGTTGAAGACGCGGGCGAGATCGAACCCGGCGCGCCGGACGCCGACGGAGCGCGTTGCGCGCTTCATTCGCTAGAATTGGCGGTCGGGCTTGCCCGATCGGGGGTTGCCGGTGCGCTTGTCACAGGCCCGGTTTCAAAGGCTCGGCTTTACGGGATCGGCTTCACCCATCCCGGCCAAACCGAGTTCGTCGCAGAGCGTTGCGGCATCGCCGGTCAAAACGCGGTCATGATGTTGGCGGGGCCGTCGTTACGCGTCGTACCCATAACCACGCACGTTCCGCTCGAACGCGTCGCCTCGTTGCTGACGATCGATCTGATAGTTGCCAAAGCGCGCGCGACCGCGCGCGGACTGGCCAGGAATTTTGGCATTGAAAAGCCCCGTCTCGCATTCGCGGGCTTTAATCCGCATGCCGGCGAAGGCGGCGCGATCGGACGCCAGGAAATAGACTTGATCGAGCCGGCGATCGCAATCCTGCGCGACGAGGGAATAGACGCGCGTGGGCCGTTTGCCGCCGATACGCTGTTTCATGGGCGCGCCCGCGCTCATTACGACGCAGTTTTGTGCTGTTATCACGATCAGGCATTGATCCCCCTGAAAACGCTTCATTTTGACGAGGGGGTTAATATGACCCTGGGGCTGCCGATCGTTCGGACGTCGCCCGATCACGGCACTGCATTCGCGATCGCGGGTAGTGACCAGGCGGAGCCGGGCGCAATGATCGCGGCGATTGCAATGGCAGGAGAGGCTGCGGCGCGACGCGCAGCGTGGCCGACCGCGTGATCGAACTTCCGCCGCTGCGTGAAGTGATCGCGCGGCATGGGCTGTCGGCGTCCAAGGCTTTGGGCCAGAATTTTCTGTTCGATGCACAGTTGCTTGCGCGGATCGCGGCGATCCCCGGCGATCTCCATGAGGAACAAGTTCTGGAGATTGGCCCCGGGCCGGGCGGTCTGACGCGCGCACTGCTTGCAGCGGGCGCGCGCGTAACCGCAATCGAGCGGGATCGACGCTGCCTACCCGCGCTTGCCGAATTGGCTGAGGCCTATCCCGAAAGATTGCGTGTTATTGAGGGCGACGCGCTGGAAGTTGACGGACAGGCCCTTTTCGATGCCGCCCCCCATATCGTCTCCAATCTGCCCTATAACGTCGGGACGGCACTGTTCGTTGGCTGGCTATCGGCGGATTGGCAGCCATGGTGGAAATCTCTGACATTGATGTTCCAGCGGGAGGTCGCGGATCGGATAGTCGCGGCCCCCGGAAGCGACGCCTATGGCCGGCTTTCCGTGCTAGCCCAGTGGCGGGCGTCGGCGCGGATCGCGATGCCGGTGCATCGTTCGGCCTTTACTCCACCGCCCAAAGTAATGTCGGCCGTGGTCCATGTAGTTCCCACAGCGGCCCCCTCCGATGTTCGATTGACGGTGCTGGAACGCCTGACCGCCGCCGCGTTCGGGCAGCGGCGCAAGATGTTGCGCCAGAGCTTGCGCGGCGTGCCCAGCGCATTGGATGCGCTGTCAGCCGAGGGGATCGATGCCACGCGGCGCGCCGAAACGGTAAAGGTCGCGGAATTTGTTAATCTCGCCAGACGGCTTTCCGCGAGCTTGAAGCCGGTCAGTCTTTAACCGGCGCGGTTTTGGCCGGCACCGCTTGCGCGGTGGCGATCGGCGGCGGCCCCTTCGCTATCACCGCGGCAAGGGCGTTCGCCTGTGGGCAGTCGCCCTTGCAAACGGTACGCAGCTTGGCGAGATTCTCCTTCGCCCGCGCCATAGCGCCCTTGGAAACCAACGCCTCGCCCTGCCCTTTAAGAGCCACCGGGTCGTTCGGTTCCAATGTAAGCGCCTCTCGATAGAAGCGGATCGCCTTGCCAGACAAGCCCCGCGCCTCGGCGACTTCGGCCATGACGATGAACGCCTGACGGTTGCGCGGATCGACCGCAACCGCACTTTCCAGTGCATCGCCAGCCCCGTCGAGATTGCCCGCCGCCATTGCTGCGCGGCCCTGCGCGAGCAACGCCATGGAGCGCGGATCGATCTGGTCATCCGGGCGCTGGCCGTGGAGCGAGGTCGAAATCGAAACCAGCGCCAGCGAAGCGGCGATGGCGACGGACGAAAAACGCATGATCAGCTCCGACTTCGACACTATGAGCGGCGGGTTAGCATGGGGCGATCAGCCGTGCGACAAAAAAGCCGTCTGTCCCATCGTGCGCGGGGCTGAGCCTGACACCGGCGTGGTGACGACGACCAAGTGCCAATGTAGGTGGTTCAGCTGTCCAGCCGGGGTGCGTCGCGAGAAACGGCATCACCTGCCCCGCCCCCTCCTCATCGACCAGCGAGCAGACAATATAGATCAGCGCGCCGCCCGGCCGCGTCAGGGCGGCGCCTATGCCGAGCAGGCGCTGCTGGGTTTCAACCAACCTCCCCAGTCTTGCGGGTGTGATCCGCCATCTCGATTCAGGATTCCGCCGCCATGTTCCAGTTCCGGAGCAAGGCGCATCGATAAGCACGACATCCGCGGCAGTTCGCAAGCCTTGCAGTGCCGCCAGTTCATGGTCGGGATTGAGGAGCACCGTTTCCGCGATCGTGACGCCTGCCCGCACGGCGCGCGGAGAAAGGCGGCCGAGCCTGGATCGATCGGTGTCCGCCGCAACGATTCGCCCCTCATTATGCATCGCGGCCGCCAGCGTGAGAGTCTTGCCCCCCGCGCCAGCGCAAAGGTCGAGCACGGTCATGCCCGGTTCGACCCGCGCTGCGCCGGCAACGATCTGGCTGCCCGCGTCTTGCACCTCCAGCCGGCCGCCATAACTCTCCACATTGGTACCGGCGGGCAAACGCAGCCCACCAGGGACGCCGGCTATAGGCGCGGCGCCCGGAATTTCGCTCGCCATCACCTCGGCGTCCGCAATCAAAGTATTCACGCGGACGTCGAGGGGCGCGCGCTCAACCAGCGCGGCCAATTCCTCCTCGTCGAGCCCTGACTGCCGCATCCGCTCCGCAAGCCAGGCCGGAGCCGTACCACCGGTCGCGACAGGTTCCTCGGGATCGATCGGTGCAGGCCCATGCACAGACCCGTCGAAACCGCGCACGAGATTCTCGTCCCCGCGCGTCAACAGCAGCATCGCCGCGCGGCCCGACACAGGCATTTCTCCGCAAGCCCGGATCGCCGCGAACACAAGCTCACGCACCGCCCGGCGATCCTTCGAGCCGGCGTAGCGGCGGGTGGAGAAATAGCGCTGGACGATCGTGTCGGCCGCCGCACCGCCCTCGCGGGCGGCCGCAAGCACGAGATCCAGCACCTCGATCGCCGCCTGAATGCGCGCGGCTGGCGTCATCGGACAGACCTGAAATCAGCGCGTGGGATAGTTGGGCGCCTCTCGCGTGATGGTCACGTCATGCACATGGCTTTCCTTCAGCCCCGCGCCAGTGATTCGAACGAAATTTGCGCGGCGCTGAAGATCGGCGATCGTCGCAGCGCCAGTATAGCCCATCGCGGCCTTGATCCCGCCGACAAGCTGGTGGATCACATCACGCGCCGGGCCCTTGAACGCGACCTGCCCCTCGATACCCTCGGGCACCAGCTTGAGCTGATCCTTGATATCGCCCTGGAAATAACGGTCCGCCGACCCGCGCCCCATCGCACCCACGCTTCCCATCCCACGATAGGATTTATAGGCACGCCCCTGATAAAGAAAGGTTTCTCCGGGCGCCTCTTCCGTACCCGCCAGCAACGAGCCAACCATGCAAGTCGATGCGCCGGCCGCCAGCGCCTTCGCAAGATCCCCCGATGTGCGGAGACCACCGTCGGCGATAACCGGTACGCCGGCTTTCGCCGCAGCCTCCGCGCAATCCATCACGGCGGTGAGTTGCGGCACGCCGACGCCGGCGACGATCCGCGTCGTGCAGATCGATCCCGGACCGATACCCACCTTGATCCCGTCGGCACCCGCGTCGATCAGCGCACGAGTCGCCTCCCCGGTCGCGACGTTGCCGGCGACGACCTGCACCGCGTTCGAGAGCTTCTTCACCCGCTCCACCGCCGCCGCCACATCGCGGTTATGGCCATGCGCGGTATCGATCACGATCAGATCGCACTCTGCGTCCACGAGCGCTTCGGTTCGATCGAAGCCTTTGTCGCCCACCGTCGTCGCCCCCGCGACGCGCAACCGACCTGCCCCGTCCTTCGTGGCGTCGGGATAGGTTACGGCCTTTTCGATATCCTTTACCGTGATGAGGCCGACGCAGCGGTAGGCATCGTCCACCACCAGCAGCTTCTCGATCCGGCGCTGGTGGAGCAGGCGCCGCGCTTCCTCCTGGCCGACGCCGGTCTGCACCGTCGCGAGATTCTCGTGGGTCATCAATTCGCTGACGGGCTGTTTCGGGTTCCCGGCGAAACGCACGTCGCGGTTGGTGAGGATGCCGACCAGCTTTCCGTCCTTCTCCACCACCGGAATGCCGCTGATGCGGTGCTGGGTCATCAGGGCCTGCGCATCAGCCAGCGTGGCGCTCGGCGCGATCGTGATCGGATTCACCACCATGCCGCTTTCAAACCGCTTAACCTGCCGGACTGCCGCGACCTGCTCCTCAACGGTAAGGTTCCGGTGAAGAACGCC
Organism: Sphingomonas sp. TX0543; assembly: GCF_048565505.1. Lineage (NCBI taxonomy): Bacteria > Pseudomonadati > Pseudomonadota > Alphaproteobacteria > Sphingomonadales > Sphingomonadaceae > Sphingomonas > Sphingomonas sp. TX0543. Next base: position 2,166,513 of record NZ_JBLZUS010000002.1, on the reverse strand, counting down.
GATGCCGCCAAGCTGCGCCATGACGATCGCCATATCGGCTTCCGTAACCGTGTCCATCGCGCTCGACAGGATCGGAATGTTGAGGGCGATCCCGCGCGTGACCTGCGTTCGCGTGTCTGCGCCGCTGGGCAGCACCTGCGATTCAGCGGGCACCAAAAGGACATCGTCGAAAGTGAGGCCGAGGCGAATGTCCATATGCTTGCCGAATCCTGCGTGGGGGAAGGAGGTGGCGGGCCATGTAACCGCGCGAACGCGGTTTCGCTAGGCCCCCGCTGGTGTGTTAGTTATGATGCACGCACCTTCGGGAGAGAGATATGGTCGCGATCGTCGTAACCCTGCTGCTGGCGCTGGTGCTTTTCTACCTGATGACGAGCATCAAGATCGTTCGCCAAGGCTATCAATATACGATCGAACACTTCGGCCGTTACACGACGACGGCGGCGCCGGGGTTCAATTTCTATCCCGCCTTCTTCTACCGCGTCGGCAGGCGCGTGAATATGATGGAGCAGGTGATCGATATTCCGGGGCAGGAAATCATCACCAAGGACAATGCGATGATCTCGACCGACGGGGTCGTGTTCTTCCAGGTGCTCGATGCGGCCAAGGCCGCGTACGAGGTGTCGGACCTGTATGTCGCGCTGCTCCAGCTCACCACGACCAATCTGCGCACGGTGATGGGCTCGATGGACCTCGACGAAACGCTCTCCAAGCGCGATGAGATCAACGCGCGCCTGCTGTCCGTGGTCGATCACGCGACGACGCCATGGGGGGTCAAGATCACCCGCGTCGAGATCAAGGACATCCGCCCGCCCGCCGATATCGTCAACGCGATGGGCCGGCAGATGAAGGCGGAGCGCGAGAAGCGCGCCAATATCCTCGACGCGGAGGGAACTCGCGCCTCCGAAATCCTCCGTGCCGAGGGTCAGAAGCAGGCCCGCATCCTGGAAGCCGAGGGTCGAAGGGAATCGGCGTTCCGCGACGCCGAGGCGCGCGAGCGCGCCGCCCAGGCCGAAGCGAGCGCTACACGGGCCGTCTCAGAGGCGATCGAGGGCGGCAATACGCAGGCGATCAACTATTTCATCGCACAGAAATACGTCGAGGCGATCGGCAAATTCGCGACCAGCCCTAACGCCAAGACGATCCTGTTTCCGGTCGAGGCGACGCAGCTCATGGGCACGCTGGGCGGGATCGGCGAACTGGCACGCGACGCCATAAGCGCGATGCCCAGGTCCGAGCAGCCCTCAGCCGGGCCTTCCGTGCCGCGCGTCAAGGGGGCTTCTACCCCGCAATGATCCTCGACGATTTCGTGCAGCATATGGCGGCGGCCTGGATCGCGGCGGCGGTCTTGCTTGGCATAGCGGAACTGGCGATCCCCGGCGTATTCCTGGTTTTCCTGGCGATCGCGGCGGCGATCACCGGCGTCGCGCTGTTCGCGCTGCCCGATCTGCCGCTTGCGGCACAGGCGGGCAGCTTCGCGGCCTGGAGTGTCGTGTCGGTAATGATCGGGCGGCGGTGGTATCGCGACTATCCGCTCGAAACCAGCGACCCCATGCTCAACGATCGCGCAGCGCGCGCGATCGGGGCGACGGTGGTGATCGCCGAGCCGATCGTCGATGGTCGCGGTCGTGCGCGGCTGGGCGACAGCACGTGGCCGGCGACGGGCCCAGACGCCGCCGCCGGCGAGCGCATGCGGGTACTCGCCGTGGAAAACGGCATTCTCCGCCTCGAGCCGCTTGGATCAACTCTTGCCGAAAAGCTTCCCGGCCAGCCCGGATAGCAGGCCGCCGGCGCCGCCCTCGCCGTCCCCACCGCCCGTAGCCCCGATGATCTGGGCGAACTGCCCGAGCGACCCCTCGCCCCCGATGTGGCCGACGATCTCCTGCAATGTGTCCGCCGGGAGGCCGGTGGTCTGAGCCGCGCCGTCGACCGTGTCGCCGGGCTCGGTATGCGACTGGGTTAGCGCGGAGATGGCCTGTTCCACCTGATCCTGCGACAAGCCAACCTTGGCGGCCAGATTAGCCACGTCCACGTTCGAGCCGATCTGGCCGAGCAAACTATCGAAAATACCCATCGCTAACCTCGCAAAAGCAGCCCCCGGCGATCACACTGTATCAGTGGTCGCCGGGCGGTGCGAGCGCGATCAGGCGGGTTGCGCAACCTTCGGTGCGGACTGGCGAACACCCTCGTCGACATGATCGGCGAACTGCGCGAAATTCTCGTTGAACAGATCAACGAGCTTGGCTGCGGTCGCGTCATATTCGGCGGCATTCGGCCACGTCGCTCGGGGATCGAGGATGCTGGCATCCACCCCCGGCACACTCACCGGCACCTTGAACCCGAAATTGGGATCGGTGCGGAACTCGGCGTCGTTCAGGCTCCCATCGAGCGCGGCATTGAGCAACGCACGGGTCGCTTTGATAGGCATACGGCTGCCGACGCCGTATTTGCCGCCGGTCCAGCCGGTGTTGACCAGCCAGCAATCCACCCCGCCCCTGGCGATCCGCTCCTTGAGCAGATTGCCGTAAACCGACGGATGGCGCGGCATGAACGGCGCGCCGAAGCAGGTCGAGAAGGTGGCGTCCGGCTCGGTCACGCCGATCTCCGTGCCCGCGACACGCGCGGTGTAGCCGGACAGGAAGTGGTACATCGCCTGATCTGGAGTAAGCTTGGCGATCGGTGGCAGAACGCCATAGGCATCCGCCGTCAACATCACGATATTCTTCGGCACGCCTCCCATGTTCTCGGCGGAGGCATTGGGGATGAAATCGATCGGATAAGCGCCGCGACTGTTCTCTGCGAGCGTCGCATCATCCAGATCGAGCTCGCGGGTTTCCGGGTCCATCACGACATTTTCGAGTACGGTGCCGAACCGCTTGGTCGTGGCGTAGATTTCGGGCTCGGCCTCAGCCGACAGCCGGATCATCTTGGCGTAGCAGCCGCCCTCGAAATTGAAGACGGCAGTGTCGGACCAGCCATGCTCGTCGTCGCCGATCAGGGTGCGGCTCGCATCGGCCGAAAGGGTCGTCTTGCCCGTGCCGGATAGCCCGAAGAACACCGCCGTCGAACCGTCCGCGCCCATGTTCGCCGAACAGTGCATCGGCATGACGCCATCGACCGGCAACAGATAGTTGAGCAGGCCGAACACCGATTTCTTCATTTCGCCGCCATAGCGGGTCCCGCCGATCAGGATCAGCTTCTCGGAAAAATTGACAGCGATCACTGTTTCCGAGCGGGTGCCGTGGCGCATCGGGTCCGCGCGAAAGCTGGGCAGATCGATGATCGTGTAATCCGCGTCGAAGCCCTTGAGCGCGGATACTTCCGGGCGAACCAGCATCGTGCGGATGAACAGGTTATGCCACGCCAGCTCGTTGATGACGCGCACGCGAACACGATGCGACGGCTGCGATCCGCCGTAAAGATCCTGAACGAACAGATCATCCTTATCGCGAAGCGCTGCGAAGAAATCAGCCTTGAGCGCGGCAAAATGCTCTGGCGTCATCGCCTTGTTGGTCTTGCCCCACCACACCGTATCGGCGGTTTCGGCATCCTTCACGATGAATTTGTCCTGCGCCGACCGTCCGGTATGCGGCCCGGTTTCGACCACCAGCGGGCCATCCGCCGCAAGCTTCCCCTCGCCACGCGCGACCGCGCTTTCGACAAGGCGCGCCGTGCCGAGATTCCAGTGCAGATTAGCGCGGGTCTCGATGCCCTGGGCCTCCAGGCCGGCCGCCGGAATACGATCGCTCACAGGCATATCCCCTAAAAACAGACTACAGCCGGCACCGTATCCGGGCCGGTAAATGCCGAGCGCATATAATCAGCGCCGCCGCCCGTCAAACGACGCGGGCATTGAGCCCGTCCCATCTTTGCACTAGGCGCGATTCCATGACCGCAACGATCGCGCTCGTGGACGACGACCGGAACATCCTGACTTCGGTTTCGATCGCGCTCCAGACCGAGGGATTCCTCACCCGCGTCTATTCCGATGGAGAGACTGCGCTGAAGGCGCTGATCGAGAACGCGCCGGATCTTGCCATCTTTGACATCAAGATGCCGCGCATGGACGGGCTTGAGCTGTTGCGGCGGCTACGCGAGAAGAGCCAGATCCCGGTGATCTTCCTCACCAGCAAAGACGACGAACTGGACGAGGCGCTAGGCCTTGCGATGGGGGCCGACGATTATATCGCCAAGCCGTTCAGCCAGCGCCTGCTGATTGCGCGCGTCCGCGCTATCCTGCGACGGACGGAACTGACCCAGGCCCCGGATGGCGCCGAAACCGAAACCCAGGGTCCGCTCGAACGGGGGCGGCTGGTGATGGACCCGGCTCGCCACCGCGTTACCTGGGGCGGCACGCCGGTCACCCTCACCGTTACCGAATTTCTGATCCTGGAAACGCTTGCCCAGCGGCCGGGCATCGTGCGCACCCGCAACCAGCTGATGGATGCGGCCTATCAGGACGACATCTATGTCGATGATCGCACGATCGACTCACACATCAAGCGGGTTCGGCGAAAGTTTCGCGAGGTAGATGGCGAATTTGACGCTATCGAGACACTCTATGGCGCCGGATACCGTTTCTCCGAAGAGTGAAGGCAGCGACCTCGCGCTCCGCTGGTCGGGTCGCGTATCGCTAACCAGACGCATCCTGGCGGTAAACATCTTCGCACTTTTGCTGCTCGCAGGCGGATTCTTTTATCTCGATTCGTATCGCGCGCGTATTCTCGACAACCGTACCGAGCAGGCGATGCGCGAAGCGCGCCTGATCGCGGAGGCCCTTCAGACCGTCACCCCGACGCTGCGCAATCCGCTGATCGTCCAGCTTGCGCAGGATACGGGTACGCGCATTCGGCTGTTCGCTCCGAACGGCGCGCTGACCGTGGACAGTCGCGCGCTCGGCAAGCGGAACTTCCAGCTTCTCGATCCCGACAAGGATGATCGCGGGCAGCGGATCGCACGCTTTCTGGATGCCGGTATCGACACGGTGGTGGGCGCGATCCGCCCGCCCCTCTATCGCGAGCATGACGATGGACGAAGCTGGCCCGATGTGCGCACCGCTCAGTCGGGTCATGCCGCCGCGACGGTATGGCGGGCGCCAGATCGAACGCCGGTGATCACCGCTGCCGCCCCGCTCCTTGACGGCGCCGCGGTCATGACGGCGGTCAACGCGCGCGACATCACCCAGACGGTGCGCGTCGAGCGCTACAGGCTCAGCCTGGTGTTGCTGACGGTGACGGTCGTGTCGATCCTGCTGTCGCTATTTCTCGCGCGAACGATCGTGCGCCCGCTCCGCCGGCTCGCGCGCGCCGCGGTGCGGGTTCGGCTTGGGCGTGCCCGGGAGGTAGTGGTGCCGAGGCTGCCGGACCGCAAGGACGAGATCGGCATGCTGGCCCGCGCTTTATCCGACATGAGCCTGGCCCTGCGCGCCCGGATCGACGCGACCGAGGCGTTCGCGGCGGACGTGACGCACGAGATGAAGAACCCGCTTGCTTCGCTTCGATCGGCGGTCGAGGGGCTCGGGCACGTCAGGGATCTCGAGCTTCAACAGCGTCTGCTTTCCATCGTTCGCGAGGATGTCCATCGTCTCGACCGGCTTATCACCGATATCTCGGAAGCGTCGCGCCTGGACGCGCAGCTGAGCCGGGCGAAATTCGAGCCCGTCGATGTAGGCGCGATGGTTGAGGGGATGATCGCGCAGCGCCGGGAACGCGGCATCGAGCGGGAGATCCGCATCCGGCTGGACCGCTCGCAACATATTCCCATGATGGTATCCGGTGAGGGCGCGCGACTGGAGCGAGTGTTCGAAAACCTGATCGACAACGCTCTCTCCTTCTCCCCTGATGGCGGCCTGATCGCGATCGCCGCCCGCGCGGCCGACGGTGCACTTGAAATAGGCGTGGAGGATGAGGGCCCGGGCGTGCCGGAGGATGCCCGCGAGGCGGTATTCCGCCGCTTCCAGTCGATTCGCCCGCACAGCGAAGCGTTCGGGCAGCATTCGGGGCTCGGGCTCGCGATCGCGCGCACTATCGTGGAGGCGCACCAGGGCACGATCGAGGTGCAGAGCCGTGAGGACAGGCTGACAGGCGCCCGATTCGTGGTGCGGTTGCCGCTCGCGGACGGTGGTTGAAGTGTCAGCGACGGAGGCGGTGCACGCCACGACGGTCGCGATCGGCGGACGGGCGGTAATGCTCGTCGGATCATCCGGGTCCGGCAAATCAGATCTGGCGCTTCGGCTGATTGACCGCGGCGCGCGGCTCGTATCGGACGATTATACCGAATTGACGCTCGGCGACGGCATCCTCTTCGCAGCCGCGCCCCGGCCGATCGCCGGCCAGATGGAGGTGCGCGGCATCGGCATCGTCGATATGCCGCATCTGGACGAGGTGCCGGTGGCGCTTGTCGTCTGCCTCGATGCCCGTGTGGAGCGGATGCCCGAACCCGCCACTTGTACCTTTGCCGGATGCGCCATTCCGGCTATCGCGTTGAGCGCCTTCGAGGCGTCTGCCCCGATCAAGATCGAGCTTGTGATGCGCCGGATTCCATCGTGACCCCTCCCCCGGAAATATTGCTGGTCACCGGCATGTCCGGCGCAGGCAAATCGACGGTGCTCAAGACGCTCGAGGATCTTGGCTGGGAAGTCGTCGACAATCTGCCGCTGTCGCTGCTGGATCGGCTGCTGAACGCGCTCCCGCCAGCGGGCACGGAGGATATGCATCGCCCGCTCGCGCTCGGAATCGGCGCTCGCACCCGGGATTTCGACGCCGCGCAGGTCGTGGCTCAGGTCGAACGTCTCCGCGCCAAGGGCGGCTATGAGATCGGCACGCTGTTCCTGGACTGCGAATCTGACGAGCTGGCGCGGCGCTATGATGAGACGCGCCGGCGGCATCCGCTTGCGCTTGATCGCCCCGCGCGAGACGGGATCGAGCGGGAGCGGCAATTGCTCGCTCCGCTGCGACAATGGTCCAACCGGCTGAGCGACACGACGCATTTCAATGCCCATGCTCTCGCGCAACAGGTGCGCGCGGCCTTTTCGCGATCTGGTGTCGGGGACACGATCGTTTCGATCATGTCGTTCGGCTTTGCGCGCGGCCTGCCGACCGATGCCGATCTGGTTTTCGACATGCGCTTCCTGCGCAATCCGCACTGGGAGCCGGATCTGCGCCCCGGCACCGGGCGCGATCCGGAGGTCGCGGCTTATATCGCCGCCGATCCGGCCTATGCCGACGCGGTGCGCAAGATCGAGGATTTGCTCCTCCTTCTCATCCCGCGTTATATCGCGGAGGGAAAATCTTACGTCACCGTCGCCTTTGGCTGTACCGGAGGGAGACATCGCTCAGTGCACGTCGCCGATCGGGTGGCAGAGCGGTTGCTTACTGCGGGATTTTCGCCCACGGTTACACATCGCGATCTGGCGGCGGCGCCGCAGGATTCGCTTGAAGGAAACCCGGCAGGGAAATGAACGACCTCAACAAGCAATTGATCGGCCTGGTTCTTGTCACGCACGGGCGTCTCGCCGACGAATTTGTCACGGCGATGGAGCATGTCGTCGGGCCTCAGAAGCAGGTGCAGACCGTCGCGATCGGCCCGGACGATGACATGGAGGCCCGTCGCGCCGACATCCGGGCGGCGATCACCGCCGTGGACGCTGGACGCGGGGTCATCGTGCTGACAGACCTGTTTGGCGGCACCCCCTCAAACCTCGCCATCTCGCTGATGGAGCGTGGCCGCGTCGAGGTGATCGCCGGGATCAATCTCCCCATGCTGATCCGTCTCGAATCGGCCCGTAAGTCGATGACGGTCGTGGCGGCGGTCGCCGCCGCGCGGGAGGCCGGGCGCAAATATATCTCGGTCGCGTCCGAGGTGCTGGGCGAGGCCGCTGCGTGACGGTGTCGCGTGAGGTGCGGATCAGCAACCGGCGCGGTCTTCATGCACGCGCCAGCGCCAAATTCGTGACGCTCGCCGCGGAACAGCCGATCCCCGTTAACGTCGCGAGGGGCGGTTCGAGCGTGACGGGCACCTCGATCATGGGCCTGATGATGCTGGGAGCGGCGATGGGCGACACGATCACCATCTCGGCGACCGGCGATGAGGCCGAGCATGTCGTCGCCGCCATGTGCGGGCTCGTCGAGGGAAAGTTCGGCGAGGATTGATGCCCCGCCAGATTACCGCTTTTTCCAACCCGCTCGTCAAGCAGGTGCGCGATCTGCGCGACAAGCGCCATCGCCGCGAATCGCGACGGTTCCTTGCTGAAGGCCTGCGCATCCTAACCGAGGCGCAGGAGACCGGCCGCCTGCCGCGCTATCTGTTCTTCACCGCCGCCAGCGCCGGGCATCCTCTGGTCGAGCGTCTGATCGCCGCCGTCGAATCGCGTCACGGCGAGGCGATCGAGACGACAGCCGATATCCTCTCCAAGCTTTCCGGAAAGGATAATCCGCAGGCAGTCGTCGGCGTGTTCGACGAATTCTCCGCGTCCCTCGATACACTGGATCGCTCCGCATCCGGCATCTGGCTAGTCGCCGAGCGACTGCGCGACCCCGGCAATCTCGGGACGATCCTGCGCACTGGCGACGCCGTCGGCGCGGGCGGCCTGATTCTGATCGGCGATTGTGTAGATCACTTCTCGGTCGAGGCCGTACGGGCCAGCATGGGCGCACTTTTCACGGTGCCTGTCGTAAGGTGCGAGTGGGAGGCGTTCCTCGCCTGGCTGCGCGGTGGACCTGGCACGCTCGTGGGCCTGAGCCTTCAGACCGAGCATGATTATCGCACGCCAGCCTACCCCGACCCGACTTTCCTGCTGACCGGCAACGAGGCGCAAGGGCTACCCGAAGATTATGAGGCGGCGTGCGACCTGCTGGTGAAGCTGCCGATGCTCGGCAAGGCGGACAGCCTGAATGCAGCGGTGGCGACTGCCGTGATGGCGTACCAGGTACTGGCCGCACAGCGCGGATAGCGTCTTGCGCGGGACAGTTTATTGCCGCTATCGCCGTACCGAGTTTTTGAATTGAACGGGATGAGGGCATGAAGCGTTTCGAGGGCACGCAAAGCTATGTCGCGACCGATGATCTGAAAGTCGCCGTCAATGCAGCGGTGATGCTCCGTCGCCCGTTGCTGGTGAAAGGCGAGCCCGGCACCGGCAAGACCGTACTCGCCTATGAGATCGCCAAGGCAACCGGCGCGCCGCTGATCGAGTGGAACGTGAAGTCCACCACCAAGGCGCAGCAGGGTCTGTACGAATATGATGCCGTTGCCCGCCTCCGTGACGGACAGCTCGGCGACGAGCGCGTCCACGATATCGGGAATTACATTCGCAGGGGCAAATTGTGGGAGGCATTTACGTCGCCCGAATTGCCTGTGCTGCTGATCGACGAAATCGACAAGGCCGATATCGAATTTCCGAACGATCTGCTTCAGGAACTCGATCGGATGGAATTCCACGTTTACGAGACGAAGGAGACGGTACGCGCGGCCGAGCGTCCGATCGTCGTCATCACGTCGAACAACGAAAAGGAGTTGCCGGATGCGTTTTTGCGCCGCTGCTTCTTCCACTACATCAAGTTCCCCGACCGGGACACGATGCAGGCGATCGTCGACGTTCACTTCCCTGGCATCCAGAAGATCCTCGTTTCGAAGGCGATGGACATATTCTACGAGGTGCGCGAGGTGCCGGGCCTGAAAAAGAAGCCTTCGACCAGCGAACTGCTCGATTGGCTGAAGCTGCTGCTGCACGAGGATATGCCGCTCGACGTGCTGCAGAACCGGGATCCGACCAAGGCGATCCCACCGCTCCACGGCGCCCTGTTGAAGAACGAGCAGGATGTAATGCTGTTCGAACGGCTGGCATTTATGGCGAAGCGGCAGGCCAATCGCCCCTGAAAACGGTCCTAACACGCCGAAGCGAGTCTATCTCACGACGACCCGCTTCTTCGCTAACTATTTGTTAACTGAAAAAGGTAACCATTCCGCCATCAGTGTGAACTGAGAGTGCGATGCGGTGTTGAAGCGATATTCCCTTGGCCTGCTGGCCTTTGCAGCGGTGGCGCAGTCGGTGCCTGCGCAAGCAGCATTGCTCGATTATATCGGGCAGTGCGTGCCGTTCGCGCGGGCCGTATCAGGCATTCAGATCTTCGGCGACGCCTGGACGTGGTGGGATCAGGCGGAGGGCCGTTATCCTCGCGGGCACCAGCCTAAAGTCGGCTCAGTCATCGCCTTCGCCCGGCAGGGCCGGTTGCCGCTGGGACACGTTGCGGTGGTCAGCAGAATCGTCGAGCGGCGCGTGCTGATGCTCACGCATGCCAATTGGTCCCGCGTCGATGGTGCGCGCGGTCATGCAGAGCAGGACGTGACGCTCTATGATGTCTCGCCCGACAATGACTGGAGCGAAGTGAAGGTCTGGTATCGCGATTCCCAAGGGCTTGGTGGTACGATCTATACCGTCAACGGCTTCATCTATGCGCCGGGCCGCCCCTCCCCCGAATTGACCGCGCGCAACCCGGATTATGTCGGCGCGCTGATCGACGCCTATGTGCCGGACGCCGGTCGCGCGACCCGTTGACACCGTCACGGTGCAATTATTCGCCACGACCGCATAAAAACTTTTCGCTTGCCGGCAGATTCCGACGATGAAACCCGACGCGTTCATCGCACGTTTCATCGTCAGGCCCCATGTATGGGGAGGCCGTCGATCGGGCGGGTATGGAGATAGAAGATGATCGAGCATCTCAAAGGTCGCGGCAAGCTCATCGCTGCTATTGCATCGGGCGCTCTGCTGGTCAGCGGCTGTGCGACGGAGACCACCTATCGCCCAGCGACGGGCAAGGGGTTCTACCGCACCGGCTATAGCGATCGACAGATCGAGGCCAATCGCTGGTTGGTCACTTTCGCCGGCAACACCGTCACCGATCGCGACACGGTGGAGCGCTATCTTCTGTTCCGTGCGGCGGAGCTGACACTTCAAAACGGCTATGACTATTTCGTGATGGTCGATCGCACGACAGATCGCCAGGCGCAGACCTATTCGACACCCGGGCCGCGTTTCGGCATGGGCGGCTTCTGGGGGCCATCATGGCGTTATTACGGGCGCGGCTTCGGCTGGCGTGCATGGGATCCGTGGTTCGGCGATCCGTTCTGGGGCGACAATATCGATGTTCGCACGGTCGACCGTTACGAGGCTTCGGCAGAAATCGTGATGCGCAAGGGCACACCGGCGCGCGATGAGGTGCGGGCGTTCAACGCACGTGATGTCGCTGACCGGATCGGGCCGACGGTGGTGATGCCGAAGCCCTGATCCGTTAGGGAAGAAATGAAAAGGGGCGGCCGATCAAAGCGATCCGCCGTCCCTTTTCTCGTTCAGCGCCAGGCGTAGACCCGGCCAGTGATCTCACACCGCGCCGTGGCAATGCTTGTATTTGAGTCCTGATCCGCATGGGCACGGCGCGTTGCGGCTCACCACACCCTTCCAGCTTTCGGGATCGGCGCCGATCTCGGATCCACTAGGCTGCGCAATCTGGAGCGGTGGAAGTTGGGTTGAGATGAGCCCCAGCGATCCCGCGTCGATATCCGCGGAATTGTCTTCGCCGGAGAACGGATCGAAATGCGTCGTGATGAAGTCCGGCAGGTCAGGCAGCGTGGGCGGCGCCTGCATCTGAAACTGCGCGTAGGCAATCGTGCGGGTCACATCCTCACGAATGTTTTCCAGCATTCGCTGAAACAGCGCGAACGCTTCCTGCTTATACTCGTTGATAGGCGTCTTCTGCGCGTAGGCGCGCAGGTGAACCACCTGTCGCAAAGCGTCGAGCGTTGCGAGATGTTCCTTCCAGTGATGATCAAGATTCTGGAGCAGGATTGACTTCTCGACCTGCGTCCACGTCTCAGGCTCAAGATCGGCGGCCTTTTGCGCAACAGCCGCGTCAGCCTCCGCCAGCAGCCGCTCGGTCACCAGTTCCGCATCGATCGCCTCCTCGGCCAGCCAGTCGTCGATCGGCGGCATGATGTTGAGTAATTCTACGACACGCTCCTTCATTCCCGTTACATTCCATTGCTCGGGATAGGAATTCGGTGGGCACGCTTCGCCCACGATCGCGTTGACAGTTTCCGCGCGCATGTCCGTCACCACGTCGCCGACCGTATCCGCGTCCATGATGTCGGCGCGCTGCTCGTAAATCACCTTGCGCTGGTCGTTCATCACGTCGTCATACTCGACGACCTGTTTGCGAATGTCGTAATTGCGCGCTTCGACCTTCTTCTGTGCCGTCTCGATCGCCTTGGTCAGCCACTTCGAGCCAATCGCCTCGCCGTCCTCGATATTGCTGCGCATCATGCGCGCGAACAAAGTATCGGGGCCGAAGATGCGCAGCAGATCGTCATCCAGGCTGAGGTAGAAGCGGCTCAGCCCCGGATCACCCTGACGGCCCGACCGGCCACGAAGCTGGTTATCGATACGGCGGCTTTCATGGCGCTCGGTGCCAAGCACGAACAGGCCGCCTGCTTCCAGCACCTTCTGTTTTTCCGCTGCGATCTCGGCCTTTATATCCGCGATGGCCGCGTCACGCGCCGGCCCTTCCGGCACGCCGGCCAACTCATCTTCCATGCGGAATTCGAGATTGCCGCCAAGCTGGATGTCGGTCCCGCGGCCGGCCATGTTGGTCGCGATCGTCACCGCGCCAAGCCGGCCGGCCTGCGCCACGATATGCGCCTCCTGTTCGTGATAGCGCGCGTTGAGGACCGAGTGATCGACCCCCTCCTGATTGAGGAATTCGCTCAACAGCTCCGATTTTTCGATCGACACCGTACCGACCAGCACCGGCTGACCCTTTTCGGCATGTTCGCGGATCTTGCGGGCGATCGCGCGGAACTTGTCGTGCGTGTCCTTGTAGAATTCGTCTTCCTCATCGACACGCTGCACCTTGAGGTTGGTCGGGATGGTGACGACGTTCATCTTGTAGATGTCGTAGAATTCCGCCGCCTCGGTCGCGGCCGTGCCGGTCATGCCGGAAAGCTTGGGATACATACGGAAGTAGTTCTGGAAGGTGATCGAGGCCATCGTCTGGTTCTCGGGCTCGATCGTAACGCCCTCCTTCGCCTCGACCGCCTGGTGCAGACCGTCGGACCAGCGGCGACCGTCCATCATGCGGCCGGTGAACTCGTCGATGATGATGACCTTGCCGTCTTTCACGATATAATCGGTATCCGCCTTGAACATCATGTTCGCGCGAAGCGACTGGTTCAAATGGTGGACGACCTGCGTATTCTCGAAATCATAGAGATTGCTGCCCTGAAGCAGCCCCGCCGCCTCGAGCATGCGCTCCGCGCGTTCGGTGCCGCTTTCGGTGAGGATGATCGACTTCTGCTTCTCGTCCTTTTCGTAATCCTCGCCGGTGAACTGCTTCACCACCGCATCCACCTGCATGTACAGATCGGACTTGTCGTCGGTCGGGCCGGAAATGATGAGCGGGGTGCGCGCCTCGTCGATCAGAATCGAGTCCACCTCGTCGACAATCGCATAGGCGAACGCGCGCTGTACCATCTGATCGCGCTCGTACTTCATGTTGTCGCGCAGGTAGTCGAAGCCGAACTCATTGTTCGTACCGTAAGTGATATCGGCGGCGTAAGCCTCGCGACGTTCCGCATCGCTTAGATTCGGCACGATCACGCCGACCGTCAGCCCCAGGAATCGATAGACGCGCCCCATCCAGTCCGCGTCGCGGCTGGCGAGATAATCGTTGACGGTAACGACGTGGACGCCCGTGCCCGGCAGCGCATTGAGATAAGTGGCCAGCGTCGCAACCAGCGTCTTGCCCTCGCCGGTGCGCATCTCGGCGATCTCTCCGCGATGGAGGACGATGCCGCCTACCATCTGCACGTCATAATGGCGCTGGCCAAGCACGCGCCGCGCCGCTTCTCTAACCGTGGCGAAGGCTTCGGGCAGCAGCTGGTCGAGCGTCTCGCCGTTCGCAAGCCGCTCACGGAACAGCGTGGTCTGGTTGGCTAGCGTCGCGTCGTCCATCGCCTCCAGCGCCGGCTCGAACGACGCGATCTTGGCCAGGACGGGATTCAGCGAGCGGACGTAGCGATCGTTCGAGGAGCCGAAAAGCGACTTTGCAATGCCAGCAAACATGCGGAGTTCCTGTGTATATCGGGATTGACGCAGCGCGCCGGCAAAGTGCGGCACGCACGCTTGTATAGTGTTACGGGAACGCGTCGCGCGCGAACGCGGATCGCGTCGGGCGCGTTATTCGCGCCGGCGCTCCAGCCACGCCGGGGCAAAGCGAACGGAAAAGATCGTCACCGTGATTCCGCCAGCGACGCTGACGAGCGTCGGCAGCTTCATGACGGGCCGGACGGCGCGCGTTACGACCGCTGCGGCCGGAACGTTGCGCGCTACGCGCTCCTGCGTCATCGTCGGCACGGCTTGCGGCGCAACCACGCGCGCGCCGACGCCCGTCAGCGCGGATAGCAGGGCCGAAAGTAGCAGAAGCAGGTTCATGCGCAGCGAGACATAGGGAGCGACAAGCCAAACGTCCAACCGTTTTGCATCGAGCATCGGTGGATCACGCGCCAGCCCGTAAACGACGGGCGCACCCAATGCGCGCGGCCCCCTTTTGCCGTACGGGACAGATGGCTATGGCGCGGGGCATGTCCACGTCCATTTCGCCACTCGCCACGCCCTTTCCCGATCTGCCCGCCGTTGCTGGCGCGACACCGCGTGTAGCGCGCGCCGGGTACAAGACATGGGATCGCTGCGACCTGACCTTCGTAACGCTGCGCGCCGGCACGGCGGTTGCGGGCGTGTTCACGCAATCGAAATGTCCCTCGCCCGAGGTGGAATGGTGCCGGAAGGCGCTGGTGCTCGGCAATGCGCGCGCGCTGGTTGTCAATGCCGGAAACTCCAATGCCTTCACGGGCAATCGCGGGCGTGCGGCGGTGGAGGCGATCGCCGCGCGGGCGGCCGGGCATCTCGGGTGCCTCCCGTCGGACGTGTTCGTGGCTTCCACCGGCGTGATCGGCGTGCCGCTGCCGATCGACAAGGCCGAGGCCGGGCTGGACGCCGCCTTCAGCGCCCAGCCGTGCGATTGGCGCGCGATGACCGAGGCGATCGGCACCACGGACACCTATCCCAAGGGCGCGAAAGTCACTGCGGTCGTCGATGGCCGCACAATCACCATGGTAGGCGTCATCAAAGGATCGGGCATGATCGCGCCGGACATGGCGACCATGCTCGGCTTCATCTTCACCGATGCGGCGGCAGAGCCGGCGTTCTTGCAGGCGGCGCTGGCGTCGGCGAACGCGCGGACGTTCTCGTGCATCACGGTCGATGGGGATACCTCGACCAGCGACACCGTGCTCACCTTCGCCACCGGCGAGGCGGGCAACGCCCCGCTGTCAGGCGACGACAGCCCCGGCGCGGATGCGTTTCGGGCGGCACTGGCGGATTTGTGCCGCCAACTGGCGATGTTGGTGGTCCGCGATGGCGAAGGGGCGCAGAAGCTGATCGAGATCACCGTAGAGGGCGCCGAAAGCGACCGCAGCGCGCACCGTATCGCGATGTCGATCGCCAACTCGCCACTCGTGAAAACCGCTATCGCCGGTGAGGATGCCAATTGGGGCCGCGTTGTCATGGCGGTCGGCAAGGCGGGCGAGCCAGCCGAGCGCGACCGGCTGGCGATCCGGTTCGGCACGACGCAGGTGGCGAGCGCCGGTCTCGCGGTCGAAGGCTATGACGAGGCCCCGGTCGCCGCGCATCTGAAGGGCCAGGTGGTAGAGATCGGCGTGGATCTCGGACTGGGAGACGGCGGCGCGACGGTGTGGACCTGCGATCTGACGCACGGCTATATATCGATCAACGCCGATTACCGGAGCTGACATGCTGCGTATCTGGGGCAGGCTCAATTCGCACAATGTAAAAAAGGTGGTGTGGCTCGCGGATGAATTGGCGCTTCCCTACGAGCGTATCGACACTGGCGGCGCGTTCGGGATGGACCACGCCTATGTCGCGAAGAACCCGAACCGGCTGATCCCCACGATCGAGGACGGCGACTTCATTTTGTGGGAATCGAACGCCATCCTGCGCTATCTCGCAGACGCGCATCCCGATACTGGCATGTGGCCGGGATCGCCCCGTCAGCGTGCGCTGGCAGATCGCTGGATGGACTGGCAATTCGGCTATGCCGACGCGCAGCGGGACGCTTTCCTTAATCTGGTCCGAAAGGCGCCTGACAAGCGGGATGCCGCGGCGGTCGCGCGATCTGTATCGGCATGTGCCCGGCTACTCACAATCGTCAACGACGCGCTCGCAGCCGACCCGTGGCTATCCGGGTCGCGCTTCGGGATCGGCGATATCCCCATGGGCGTGTATGCCCACACCTGGTTCGCGCTTCCGATCGAACGTCCAGAGCTGTGCCATCTCGCCGACTGGCATCGTCGATTGCAGGAACGACCCGGCTACGCGAGCCGGGTCATGATCCCGCTTACCTGATTGTCAGGCCAACTCGCCTTCAAGCCAAGCCTTGATCCGCCCCTTGGGCTCGGCGCCGACCTTGGTAGCGGCCGGACTGCCGCCCTTGAACAGGATCATCGTCGGAATGCCGCGAACGCCGTAGCGGCCCGGCGCATCCGGGTTCTCGTCGATGTTGATCTTCGCGATCGTTACCTGTTCACCCAGTTCCTCGGAGATTTCCTCCAGGCTCGGGCCAATCATCTTGCACGGGCCGCACCATTCGGCCCAGAAATCCACCAGCACCGGCTTGTCGGACTGGATGACGTCGGCGTTGAAGCTGGCGTCGGTGATCGCTTTCGTAGCCATTCGCAAATCTCCTTTGCGATTAAAGTAAGGCGCGACGCGTCCGCACTCAACCGGGAGCCTGCTAGCTTTACTCCGTGCGCCGATAGCGGGGCTTGTGCTGCGCGAGCAGATCGTCGGGGATCGGCAGCAGCGTCGGGCCATTGGTGTAAAGCAGGGCGACCTCGATCACGCGGCCGGGAAAGATCACGGCCAGGGCGGCGGCATAGGCCCCCATCTGCCGCAGGTGATACGTCGGCACATCGCCCAGATCGCGGGGAATCTGGCGGCCGGCCTTGAAATCGACGATGCGGACAAGATGGTCGTTGATTAGCAGCCGATCGACCGTTCCCGCCACCACGATCCCGTCCTCGAGCACTGCGCTGATCGGCGCTTCGGCCAAAGAATCCGGGCCGAACATCGCTGCATTGACCGGGTTCTCGATCACGCGCCGGGCCGCCTCGATGATCGATGCGCGTTCGTTGGCATCGGCCACCTGGCCTATTTGCTCAAGCCAGCGGCTCGCGGCGGCGGTGCGTTCGGCGGGCGCCACCGCTGGCAACCGCTCGAACAGCGCATGCATCAGCCGCCCGCGTTCCGCTGCCAGTCGCATCGCCGGTGTGGGCGGCGGATCGGCAACCTCGTCCTCGCCAAGCGATGAAGGCGCGAGCGGGCGCGGCGGCCGCTGCTCCTGCGGGGCGGGCTGGCGAGCCCAATCGGGCAATGCCGCAGGCTCTGGCTTTTCCGCCCGCGCGCCGACCCTGGGCCTGGCCACTGTTGGCGGGGTCGTGCCGGAGAAGCTGCGATAATCGCCTGTGGGCACACCCAGCGCGTCGAAGGTGCCGGCGGCAACGCCATACCAGCTCTCGGGCGGCGGCACGCCCTGCCATTTGGCGCTGAGCGAACCAGCGATCACCAACCGCTCTTCCGCGCGCGTCGCCGCGACATAGAACAGCCGCCAATGCTCCTGCCGTTCGCGTTCATCGGCGGCGATGACTTCGTGATCGATCGTGCCGGCGCGTTCCTCCTTGCGCGGACGGAATACTGGAAGCGGCTCCGCCAGCCCGGGCGGCTTCCACATCAGCGCCGATCGCAGCGCCGCGTCCGGGTCGGCGGTGGCATCCGCGAGGATCACTAGCGGCGCCTGAAGCCCCTTTGCGCCATGGGCCGTCATCACGCGGACGGCGTCACGCGGTTGAGCGGCATCGCGAACGATCTCCACCTCGCCGCGATCGAACCAGTCGAGAAAGCGTTGCAGCGAGGGCGTTGAACTGGTTTCGAAATCGAGCGCTGCCGAAAGCAGTTCCTCGATCGGGTCGCGCGCTTCCTCGCCGAGCCGCTCGAGCAGCCGGCGGCGCCCGTCGAGCGGGCCGGATAGGATTTCCTCGAGAAATTGATAGGGCGTGGTGAAATCCGCGCGCGCCAGCATCGCATCGAGCGGCGCCAGCCGATCTCGGTGATGCGCGGAAAGGTGCCGCCACAAGCTGCCCTTGCGCGGGATGGCGCGTTCGAGCAACTCCTCCTGGGTCCAGCCGATCAGCGGCGAGACCAGCAGGCTAGCCAGGCTCAGGTCGTCCTCCGGTTGCAGCACGAAGCGGATGGTGGCGAGCAGATCCTGGACAGCAAGCGGCGCGTTCAGCCGTAGCCGATCGACGCCGGCAACGGGCACTCCCTCGGTGTAAAGGCGCGCAACGAGCAGTTGCGCAAGTTCTCCCCGCCTTTTCACGAGGATCATGATATCCTCCGGCCGGATCGGGCGGCCCTTGCTCTCCAGCATCAGGCCGTCGTCGAGCCACGCCTTGACCTGACGGGCGATGCGCGCGGCATTTTCGCGCACGGCATCGTCGATCCATTGCTCTTCACCGTCGTCATTCTCGCCCGGCCCGGAGCAGATCGGCGGCCACAATTCGACGAAGCCCGGCCCGGGCACCTCACTTGAATGGGAAGGTATCTCCCCCGCCATGCCGAGCGCGCCGTGTCCGAGGAGCCCGATCGCCGCATCCACGAATTCCAGCACCGGCCGGGTCGAACGGAAAGACGCCACCAGCGACAGCTTCTCGAACGGCAACCCGCGCTCGTCAGCCGGCATGAAAGCATCGCCAGTCACCTCCGATGCGCGCTGGGCGAAATACTGTTCCGCGGCCATGAAGTTGATCGGATCGGTGCCCTGAAAGCCAAAGATCGCCTGTTTGTGATCCCCCACCGTGAAGAGCGTGCGCGTCGAGGGCGCATGCACCCCGCGCCCAACGAAATATTCGTCCACCAGCGCGCGCACGATCCGCCATTGGCTGGCGTTGGTATCCTGCGCCTCGTCGATCAGGACGTGCTCGGTGATCTGGTCCAGCTTGAACCGTACCCAATCGCCGATCCCTGGCTGATCGAGCAGATCGACCGTTGCTGCGATCAGATCATCAAAATCGACTGCTCCGGCCCGACGCTTCGCGGACGCATAGGCACGTGCATATTCGCGCCCCACCGCCAGTGCGTCCGCAAGAAGATCCGAAAAGGCCCCGCGCACGCGCAGCGAGAGCAACCCGGCGACATGCTCGTACAGCCCGATGGCGAGATCGGGATAGGCCGCCTGTTGTGGAGCCTGGCCTTTCCCGAATGAGCGTGGGTCGCCGTCCGACTTCGCCCAGACCGCGTGCAGGGTTTCAAGAGTAATGGCGCGATGCCCGGCGTCCGCCGCCAACCAGTTCGCGATCGCATCGGCCCGCGCGATGCCGTTCTTCGTCCCCCACTCCCGATTGAGCGTCGCAATCTCGGTGAGCGCGGGGCGATCGACGATGTGATCTGCACAGGCCTCGCGAATGGTTGCTTCGATATCGCCCTCGGGCAAATCCAGCGCCCGCCTTACATATGCGCCAATCCCGCTTGGCAGCGCTTCCAGCACGCGCCCGGCGCGCGCGCAATCGCGCAGGAACGCCTCGGCTTTCTCCTCGCCCAGTCGAACCGAAAGTGCGCCGATCACAGTCGTCGGCTTATTTCGCCCCTCACGTTCCGCATCGACCAGCAAATCGCCGAGCGCCTGCCGCATCAATAACGTTTCCTCGCGCGGCTCGATCGGGCGAAAACCCGGAATCAACCCGGCCTCCGCCGGAAAGGCTGCGAGCAGGCCCTGGCAGAAACCGTGGATGGTCTGGATCCGCAGGCCACCACCCGGCGCATCGAGCACCTTGGCAAACAAGGTGCGGGCGAGCGCGATGCGCTCCGGTGTCGGATCCTCGCCGAGCGCGATCAGATCCTTGGCTAGCGCGGTATCCGGCGCGCGCACCCAGGCGGCGAGCCGCTGGCTGACACGACCCGACATCTCCGCCGCTCCGGCTTTCGTGAAGGTCAGGCACAGGATTGCGCCCGGCGATACGCCCCGCAGCAGCAGACGAAATACCCGCGCGGCGAGCACCTGGGTCTTGCCGGTGCCGGCGGAGGCTGAGAGCCACACGTGGCTATCCGGGCGGCTCGCGGTGCGCTGCTCGCCCCGCAACGGGGGCAGCGGCGTAAGCACCTCAGCGGTCACGACCATACCATTCGTCGCGGCGCATCAACTGATCGTAATCTGCATAGGGCGCGTATTCGGGGTGCAGTTTGGCAATAAACGGCTCGTCCCCGGTCAGCCAGCGCGCCGCGGCTTCTGCAAAGGCCGCGCGGGCCTCCGCGACGAACTCGCCCGTCACGATCCGATTGTTCTTGCCCGCGGGATCGGCCGGTGAAGTGACCTGGCCGAATTCATCGCGATATTTGGCGAGCGACCAATATTCGAAGCCGCCCGCAGTCCCTGTGATGCCCGCGAACCCGTCCGCTTCCGCAATGGCGCCGAGCAGGCCTAGCTGCATCGAGAAGCCGGCCTTGACCGCCGCGGGCGACGGCGCTTTGCCGGTTTTGTAGTCGACGATCACCAGGCTGCCGTCGGCCGCACGATCGATCCGGTAGAATTTGCCCGACAGGGTCACGCCCGCGATCTCGGTTGCTCCCTTTTCCTCGACACGCAGCACCATGCGGCCCTCCGCCCGCTGCTGATTCAGGCGGTTTGCGATCCAGTCGATCGCAGCGATCAACCTGGGTTGCCACAAGGCGCGGAGCAGCGGATGCGCCGCCGGACTATCGAGCATCGCCAGCGCGCGCGGGCGCAGTTTCTCGATCGCACAATCATCCTCGCGCGCCCATTTCTCGAGAACGTCGTGCACGGCGGTGCCGCGCCACGCGGCGGTGGGATCGGCATCGACCGGATCGAGCGACGAGAGCCGCAGAATGCGCTGCGCGTAGAACGCGAAGGGATCGGCTTTCAGGCGATCGACCTGGGTGACCGATATCTGGCGCGGCCGCATGGCCTTTGCCGGCGAAGGCGCGGGACGGATCACCGGTCGATAGGCGGTCGGCCGATCCAGCGCCTCCGCCCAATGTTCGAGATCATGCGCGCGTGCAAAATCCTTGCCTGCCATCGCCTCAAGCCGGAACCAGAAGCGCGAGGCGAGCGTCGGCGAGCGACTGTCCCGCCGCGCGCGCGTCAGCAACACCTCGGGTGCTCCCAGGCCCTGGCCGAAGTCATGCGCGGCAACGCCGATCCGCCGCTCCAGCCCCGGCAGGCCAAGCATCGCACGGATGCGCGGTGCAAGCCATGGATCGGGCGCGGGAATGCCTGGCCAGACGCCCTCGTTCAAACCGCCGAGGATCATCAGGTCGGCCGTCTGGAGCCGGGCCTCGATCAGGCCGTAGATCGCGACACGCGGGTGGCCGCCCTGAGCGGGACGCACGGCCACCTCGTCCATGAGCAGGCGGATGAGCGGCACAAAATCATCCCGTGAGACGCTGCGCGGTCCTGTATCCGCTTCCGTCTCCAGTGCTGCGAGCAAATCCGCCGCCGCCCGACCAGCCGGCCCGCGCCATGCCTCATCTCCCGCCAGCGCATTAGCCGCATCGCGAAGCCCTGCGACGCGCTGCGCCAGCGATTGCCCATCGTGCCCAAGCGCCGCCGCAATCGGCTCCAGCAGCCGCCGAGCGTTGCTCCACCATTGATCGTCGCTAATCTGCGCATCGATCCCGGCTAGCCCAGGTGCTGGCCTTGGGCCTCGCAGCGCGCGATCCAGCCTCCGCACTCCCTCAAGCCATTCGATCCGCTCCGCGCCCGCCCGTACCAGCGGATGCTTGAGCAGGGTCAGCAAGGCCAGCGGCGCGAAATCCTGCGCCGCCGCCTCGGCAATCGCACTCAGCAGGGTACCGGGCGGCAGAACCGACAGCGGCTGGCCGGCGGTGTCGAAAATATCGATTTTCCAGCGCCGGCAATGCGCTGCGACCCGCCGCGCCAGCGCGCGATCGGGGGTGACGAGAGCAGCCGTGCGCCCCGGCGTTTCCAATGCCCCCCGCAGCGCCAGAGCGATGGCCTGCGCCTCTCCCGATGGCGTCGCGAATTCGGCCGCGCGCACACCCGTCAACCGCCGCTCGGCCAACGTCAATTGCGTCCATTTCCCCGTAAAATCTGCCGGCGCCAGCGCATTCGCAATCGCTCGCGAGCGTGAGGAGGCGGCATCATATTCGCTGCCTTCACGCCAGATCGAAACCTCGGCACGGCCCACGCCGATCCGCTCGAGCAACAGCTTCAGATGGTATTGCGGATGAACCTCGATCGCGCGCCGCCCATCATCATCGCCATGCGGGCCGATCGCGTCCCACTCCTCATCGGGCATGGCGGTATCGACATTCGCAAGCACCACCATTCCGCGCGGCAAATCCGCGATATGACGCAGCAGTTGCGCGACGGAGGGAGCGGAATCGTTTACGCCGGCCGCACAGACGAAGCCGGGCGGCGGCACGGACCGCCACCGTGCCCCGAGACGATCCAGCAACCGCGCCCGTCGCTCCGCAAGATCGATGCGCCCCAGCTTTGCCAGCTCGCCCGGCCACCGATCCAGCACCACCCGGAACGCCGCCAACGCCCGTTGCCAATGCGCCGAAAGCTCCGGTCCAAGATCCAGTTCCGCAAGTCGGGAAGGCGGCACTTCTTCTATGATGAGTTGATCCAGCGTGCGCGCCAGATCCCCTGACAGCCGCACAGCTTCGGCCGCGCCGAGATCTGGTCGCTCCTCCTGCACCAGCCGCGCCAGTATCATGCGTCGTGCAAGCGGAGTGATCGCCGGCGGAACCGGCGCGGCATCGTCGCCCGGATCGAGCGCCGCGCCGATCGCTTCACCCAGATCGTCCGCCCCGATCGCCACAAGCCGGGGCAGCACAAGTCCGCCGCCCGCGGCCCGCACGAATGCCTCCGTAACCGCGACCTTCGCACGGTTGTTGGGCACCAGCACCAGCCCACGCGCCAGATCGAGCGGCTCTCGGCCGTGTCGACGCATCAGCCCGGCAACGAGCGCGTCCGAAAAGGCCCGGTGCGCCGGAATTGTATAGAGCGACGGCCTCCGCCCCTCAGCCATCCGCAAGCAATGCCTCGGTCCGCCCGATCGCGGTTGGCGTACCGACATCGAACCACATGCCCTGATGCACCATGCCATAGGCACGGCCCGCCGCAATCGCGCGATCCCAGAACAGGTTGGTCGAGAACGGCCCTTCCGGCCAATCGGCGATAAGGCGGGGATGCATGATCTGGACCCCGGTCCATACGAATGGCGCAACCGGCGCGCGCCCGCGCCGTCCGGTGATCCGGCCATCGGCGGCAAGGCGGAAATCCCCCTGCCCGCGATGATTGTGTGCGTTGGCATAGGGGATCATCAGCAACAGCGCATCCATCGCCGCATCGTCCCATCGCGCCGCGAGCAGGCGGATCGCATCGCTCGGCCCATCGACCCACAGATTATCGCTATTGACGTAAAGGAAGGGCTCGTCTCCCAGCAACGCACGCGCCTTCACCAGCCCGCCGCCGGTTTCCATGAGTTGATCCCGCTCGTCGGAAATGACGATCTCGATTCCCGACACGCGGTTGCGCAAATGCGCTTCCAGCGCGTCGGCGAGATAATGGGCATTGACGACTGCGCGCTCCACGCCAGCCGCCTTCAGACGATCGAAGACATGGTCGATGAGCGCCTTGCCCGCGACTTCGACCAGAGGCTTCGGGCGTGTCGCTGTCAGCGGGCGCATGCGCTTGCCGAGCCCGGCAGCCATTACCATCGCGGTCTTCGGCACGTTGCCGCCCGGGTCAGGCCGGATCGCTTTGGGTCGTGTCATCGCGCTGACAGCACCATCGGATCACCGCGCAGTTCCGGCGGTATGTTGGCATCGAACCACGCCGCGACAGGCGCGAGCGCAGGGTAGGAAAGGTCGCGCTCGAGATAGGCCCAGACGCGCGGACATAGCGAGGGATACCGGGGCTTCCCGTCTCGCTTCCATAGCCGAGTGAAAATGCCGATGATCTTGGCATTCCGCTGTGCACCGAGCACGTGATACGCATCCAGGAAAGCATCGCCCTCGCCCGCCGCCGTCCGATATCGCGCGAGCATGGCTTCTTCTATTGACGGCTCCACGTCGCGCCGAGCATCCTGAAGCAGGGAGACGAGATCGTAAGCCGGGTGCCCCGCCAGCGCGTCCTGAAAGTCGAGCAGCCCCAATCCTTCGGAGATCAGCATCAGATTCTCCACGTGGTAGTCACGCAATACCGTCACCGGGCGCTGCGCAAGCGCAAGTGGCAGCACCTCGTACCATGCTGCGCGATACGCGTCCTCATCGACGTCTAGCCCTATGGCGGGACAATACCATTCGACCAGCAGGGCAGCTTCGCGTTGCAGTTCGGCAAGGTCATATGGCCGCAGCCCTGCCATCGCCTCATGCCGTCTCAATGCGACGAGCACGTCGATTGCCGCGCTGTAAAGGCGCACCGCCGAACCCGGATCTGTCTCGATGGCCTCGCGCATCCGATCGTCGCCAAAATCCTCGATCAACACCAGCCCGGCGGCCTCGTCGGCTGCATGGATGGCAGGCGCGGCAAAGCCACGGTCCGCCAGCCATCTCGCGATCGAGATAAACGGGCGCGGATCTTCGTGCGGCGGCGGAGCATCCATCAACACCCCGCATCGATCGGCATTGCGCACCCGGAAATAGCGGCGAAAGGACGCGTCTCCCGCCAGCGGCGTGATTTCCGCCCCCGCCCAGCCGTTCGCGGCGAGGAAGGCAGCGGCGGCGGGAGGTGGAATCATATCGGTCGCCATCGTCCTTCCCAAGCCGGGGGCGCATGCCAAGTCAACCCGCGCGAACCGTCAGACAAAATCTCCAGGCGCAACCGTAAAGCATCGGGCCAAACCGCCGGCCCGGCGCGTTCGGGCCATTCGATCACCAGCGCCGAATCATGGCGCGCCTCGTCCAGCCCCAGTTCGTCCAGTTCGCGCGGATCGTCGATGCGATAAAGATCGACATGCAGCACCGGCACACGCACCTCCGGCGGCGCATAAGGCTGAACGATCGCAAAGCTCGGTGAAGGCGCCTCGCCCTTCAGGCCCAGCGCCGCGAGCAGTCCGCGCGCGATACTCGTCTTGCCGGCACCCAGCGGCCCGTCGAGCATGATGACATCGCCGGGCAAAAGCGTCGCCGCGAGCGAAGCGCCCAAGGCCTCCGTCTCCTGCGGATCGGCCAGCCGAATCATCGCCTCGGCAGCTCAACCGTTACAAGCGTGCCCTCACCCGGCTCGCTGACCAGCGAGATCGTCCCGCGATGCGCCTCGACGAACTGCTTGGCTAGCGGCAAGCCCAGGTCGAGTGCGCGCTCGCCACCTGTGGCGATGCCGGGGCGCGCAAATCGATCGAAAGCATGAGCGACAGTCTCCGCGTCCATACCAGCCCCGTCATCCGATATGACGATCCTCGCTGTCCTGGCATTGCCATCCGCATGGAGCAGGACGCGCCCGCCCTCGCCCGCCGCATCTATCGCGTGACGCAGCAGATGCTCCACGACCTCGCGGATCCGACGGGCATCGCCGGTGATGCGGCCGACGGAATGACTGATTTCGACTACATAATCGATCTTGACGCGCTTGGCCTGCGCCGCCACCCGATCGGCCGCCGCACGCGCGACCGCGGCGAGATCAACATCGTCGCGATCCAGCC
This sequence comes from Sphingomonas sp. TX0543, assembly GCF_048565505.1. NCBI lineage: Bacteria > Pseudomonadati > Pseudomonadota > Alphaproteobacteria > Sphingomonadales > Sphingomonadaceae > Sphingomonas > Sphingomonas sp. TX0543. The sequence goes on along the minus strand of NZ_JBLZUS010000002.1, from coordinate 2,140,707 downwards.
CCTCGCCCTCGCCGACGGCCTGCGTCAGATCAAGAACATCGTCGATCATGATGCCCAGCCGCTCGACCGATTCGAGGATCGCCTCGACATAGGCGTCGGCCTGCTTGGTCAGCTTGCCGGCATATCCCCCGTGCAGCATCTCCGCGAAGCCGCTGATCGAGGTAAGCGGCGTGCGCAATTCGTAACTCATGCTGGCGACGAACGCCGTCTTGATCCGGTCCGCATTCTCCAGCGCTTCGGTGCGCTCGCGCAGCGCCTGCTCGATGCGGCGGCTGTCGGTGATGTCGAGCATGGTGAACAGCGCATTGCCATCCGGCAGCGGGACAGCGGCAAACTCGAAATGCCTGCCATCCGCGAGATCGACGCGCCCGCTGCGCATCTGCCGCTCGACCGTGGCAGCGCGAACCAGTTCGTTGATGAACTTCGCGCGCGACGGGTTGGCGAGCTTCGGTGCAACCTTTTCCGCCACCGCATCGACACGCGGATGACCGCTGAGAAATTCCTCCTCCAATCCCCAGAGCGCGCGAAAGCGATTGTTCCAAAGCTGCAATTTGCCATCAGAGGCAAACACGCCGAGCGCCTCGAACAGATTGTCGAACGTCGCGGTGCGAACGCGAAGCAGTGTATCGCGGGCGGAGGCCAGCTGCACCTGTTCCGTTCGATCCTCGAAGATCAACAACAGGCCACCGTCGGGCAGCGGCTGTGCCAGAACGCGGATATGCGCGCCATCGGGCAGCAGCCAGGTTTCCTCGAATGCGCTGTTCGCCTGGGTGAACCAGTCGCGCCGCTCGATCTTCCAGCCGGGAAAATCGCGCATCTCCGGTACGCGGTTCGCCTCGCGCATGCGTTCGAGCACCCGATCGAATTCGGGGCGATCCGCCAGCCATTCGCTGCGCATCGCGAACATGCGACGGAACGGCTGGTTGCAGAAGGTGAGCGCTCGGTCGCGGCCGAATTGCGCCACGCCGGCAGAGAGCCGATCGAGCAGCGCGCGCTGCGCCTCGGCGAAACGCCGCTCGCGCGCATGCGCCTGTTCGAGATCCTCGATATCGATCGCGTACCCGGCCACTCCGCCCGCCGGGAGCGGAATATCATGAAGCCTGAGTGAGCGGCGCTCGCCCGCGATGGTCGCAGGAAGCACCCGTTCCTGCGGGCGCCCCTGCTCTCGCGCCGCGACCGCTCCGCCAAGTGGACCGCCCTGCCCGGAACCCTCGACAAGTTCGACCCCGCGCGCCACCACATCGGCCGCGTCGCGTGCCTCGACCGCCGCCACATAGGCGGAATTTGCCATCGCCAGTTTCAGGTCCGGCCCACGATACCACATCGGCAACGGCGCCGTTTCGATTAGACCTGTCAGCGCCTCGAACGCGTTGAGCAATTCGCCCTTCTGCTCGGTAAGCCGGGCAATCTCCCGCTGGCTATCGCTAGCGTCGAACACCCAGATGACCACGGCGGCACCCAGCTGGCGCGGTCCGCGTTCGCCGCGCCACATCAGCGTGCGTGACGAACCCGCTGGCGTGACCGTACGCGCGAAACCGCGGCCGGATCGGTGCGCGGCGAGGATATCGTTCTTGAGCGCGTCGATTGTATCCGATGGGATGACGCCCGCCAGCTCGTCAATTCGCGTTGGCAAGCCCTCCGCGCCAAGCCAGCCGGCCACTGTCCGGTTCATTTCGATCCTGCCGTCGGCATAGGCAAGCATCGGCGAGGCCGGCGCGGCGGCCAGCAGCGCCTCATACCGGTCGTTAGCTCCAACCGAGGCGCGCGCGCGTGCTGCGGCGCTCAGCCCCGTGAACAGCAGCCAAATCCCTGCCATCAGCAACAGCGCGACGATCACCCCGCCGGCAAGCGCGGCGGCGGTCGAGATCTCGATCATGCCAGGCGCACCCGCCCGTGGTGGATCGTCATGCGAGCGGTGATAAGCAGAGTTGCTCCATGAAAAAAGGGGGCCGCGTCGCGACCCCCTTCGTTTCGTGCGTCATTATCGATCAATAGCGGTAGTGATCGGGCTTGAACGGCCCTTCGACCTTAACGCCGATATAGTCCGCCTGCTTCTGGCTAAGCTTGCTAAGCTTCACGCCAAGCTTTTCCAGATGAAGTGCCGCTACCTTCTCGTCGAGATGCTTCGGCAGGACATAGACCTGATTCTGGTAGTTTTCACCCTTGGTCCAGAGCTCGATCTGCGCCAGCGTCTGGTTGGTGAAAGACGAAGACATTACGAAAGACGGGTGGCCTGTGGCGCAACCGAGATTCACCAGACGCCCCTTGGCCAGCACGATGATCTGCTTGCCATCCGGGAACTTCACCAGATCGGTGCCCGGCTTCACTTCGGTCCACTCATAGTTGCTGAGCGCCGCAATCTGTATCTCGCTGTCGAAGTGGCCGATGTTGCAAACGATCGCCATCGGCTTCATCGCCTTCATGTGATCTGCAGTGATGACATCGGCGTTTCCGGTCGCGGTGCAGAAGATATCGGCGCGCGTCACCGCTTCCTCCATCGTCACCACTTCGAAGCCTTCCATGGCCGCCTGTAACGCACAGATCGGATCGACCTCTGTCACCAACACCCGAGCGCCGCCATTGCGCAGCGACTGCGCCGAGCCCTTGCCGACATCGCCAAAACCGGCGACGCAGGCGACCTTGCCCGCGAGCATCACATCAGTGGCGCGACGGATCGCATCGACGAGCGATTCCTTGCAGCCGTAAAGATTGTCGAACTTCGACTTGGTAACCGAATCGTTCACGTTGATCGCCGGAAACGGCAGTTCGCCCTTCTTGGCGATCTCGTAGAGCCGGTGGACGCCGGTGGTCGTTTCCTCGGAAACGCCCTTCAGGTTCTTGACGGTCTCGGTAAGGTAGCCCGGATATTTCGCCACGAAAGCCTTCAACGCGCGCTGGAACTCCACTTCCTCGTCATTCTCCGGGTCGCCCAGCGAATGACCGGCCTCGAGCTTCGCGCCCCAAAGGGCGAACATCGTCGCATCGCCGCCATCGTCGAGGATGATGTTGGCGGTCGTGCCATCGGTATCGGCGCCCCAGTTGAAGATCGAGCCGACATAGTCCCAATATTCGGCGAGGCTCTCACCCTTCACGGCGAATACCGGCACGCCGGTCGCCGCGATCGCGGCGGCGGCGTGATCCTGCGTTGAAAAGATATTGCAGGTGGCCCAGCGTACGTCAGCACCAAGCGCAGTCAGCGTCTCGATCAGCACGGCGGTCTGGATCGTCATGTGCAGCGAGCCGGTGATACGCGCGCCCTTGAGCGGTTGCGACGCGCCGAACTCCTCGCGCAGCGCCATCAGGCCCGGCATTTCGGTTTCGGCGATCTCGATTTCCTTGCGGCCGAAATCTGCGAGAGCAATGTCCTTAATGACATAATCGTTGGTCGGGCGATCGAGCACGGTGGCCACGGCGGAAGTCTCCGAAAAATTGGGTCGGCCAAGGCGCATTACGCCGGCCGGCATTGCGGCGCCATTACCCGCCGCGGCGCCCCGATGCAAATATAAAGATATCTTTATGTCCGCTCGCTGAGCTACTTTGACTAGGCGTGCCCACTGGCATTCGCGAGCAGCCGGGGATCGATCCCCGTCCGCTCGAAGCCGTCCGACCATCGCCGATCAAGCGGCATGTCAAACAGGATTGCCTCGTCAGGCGCGTCAACGTTAAGCCAGCCATGGCGCGTCATCTCGCCATCGAGCTGCCCGGGCCCCCAGCCTGTGTAACCCAGCGCCACCAACCAATGCGTCGGTCCGCATCCGTCAGCGATCGACCGCAAGGCGTCGAGCGTGCTCGACAGCGCCCAGCGACCCGCAACGTCAATAGTATCCGCACCGCTCCAATCGCGACTGTGAAGAACGAATCCGCGCCGCACTTCAACCGGACCGCCGCAATGCACGGCAACGTCGGGTGCTTCGCCCGGGTCGATTTCAAGCTGTCGCAGGACTTCGTGGAGCCTCAGCCCGTCTATTGCGGTGCCAATATCGATCCCCATCGCCCCATCGCCATCGTGTGCGCAGATCGCGATCACCGATTGGTGGAAGCGCGGATCGCCGATACCGGGCATCGCGAGCAAAAGCTGGCCCGAAAGAAAGGTCGCGGACTCCATTCAAAACAACATAGCGATCGCGTGTCGGACAGACCACGCTTGAAAATCACGCACGCCCTTGCGACGTAGCGCCCGACCGCATGCGCGCGGCGACAGGAGATTCCCAGATGACGATCAGCATCGGCGACAAGCTTCCCAAGACCACTTTGGTCAAGGCAACCGCGAATGGACCGGAAGCGGTAGATAGCGAGGAATATTTCAAAGGTCGGCGCGTAGCACTTTTCGCGGTGCCCGGCGCTTTCACGCCGACTTGCTCGGCCAAGCACCTTCCCGGCTTCGTCGACAACGAAGAGCAGATCAAGAGCAAGGGCATCGACGAAATCGTGTGCACGTCGGTCAACGATCCGTTTGTGCTGGGGGCCTGGGCAAAATCCAGCGACGCCGCCGACATAACCATGCTGGCGGATGGCAACGGCGATTTCGCGCAGGCGATCGGCCTCACCATGGACGGTTCCAAATTTGGCCTCGGCACCCGCAGCCAGCGTTATTCGATGGTCGTCAACGATGGCGTGGTCGAGCAGCTAAACGTCGAGGCACCCGGCGAATTCAAGGTGAGCAGCGCCGAGCATCTGCTCGAAAATCTCTGATCCGAAAAATATCACGCCCTGGCTAGATCGCGATCGTCATGCTCGCGAGAAGGCCAGGGTGATTGTCTCCCAGGGTCAGACTACCGCCGTGGAGATGGGCAACCGCCGCGACAAGCGACAAGCCCAACCCCGCGCCTCCCACCTGACGTGCCGCGTCCAGGCGACCGAATCGTTTCAGCGCATCCTCGCGCGCTTCCGCCGGAATACCTCTGCCGTCATCGGCGACCGCGATGGTTGCCTCGCGCGCACCCTTTACCGCAGTTAGCAAGATCGTACCTGCGCCATATTTCAGCGCGTTGTCGACAAGGTTCACGACCGCCTGCGCGAGCATCTCACGATTGGCATTGACCGTGATCGGCGCGAATGAATCGACCGTAATGCTCATTCCGCGATCTTCCGCCAGCGGGCCGAACATCTCGGCGACGTCCGCCAGCATCGCCCCAATCTCTACTTTCGCGAACGCCTCGCGACCTAACCCAGCTTCCGCGCGGGTGATGCGCAGCGCGGTATCAAGCATGGCGAGCAACCGATCCCCCTCTTCCATCGCACGCAGGATCGTGACTCGGCCAGCTTCATCCGGTGCCGCGGCGAGCGCGCGTTCAAGCGTGACACGCAACCGGGTGAGCGGCGCGCGCAGATCGTGCGCGAGTCCATCGGTCGCCACTTTTAGTTCGCCGACAAGCGCGGCGATCCGGTCAAGCATCGCGTTGATCGCTTCGGCCAGTGCTTCGAATGCATCGTTGCCGCCCCCGAGCGGCACACGCCGGGCGAGATCACCAGCCGCAACGGCATTCGCCGTCGCCACTGTGCGTCCGAGCCGACGCTCAATCATTCTCGCCGCAATCACCCCCGCCAGCCCCGCGAAGATCAACGCCACCGCCATCGCCAGCAGCATCGCCTCCTCCATTGCGCGAGCGAAGCGCAACTCGCTTTCGATGACGTGCCCCGCCAGCAACCTGCTGCCATCGGGCAGTCGCGTCGCGATCACGCGCATCCGTTCGGAAAGATCGCGGTCGATGCGGAATATCTCGATTGTCGTCGCGCTGCCATCGACTGCGACTGTCGGCGGCCAGTCAGCCACGTTGCCGGCCAGGAACTGCCCGTCTCGATCCACCAGCAGCAGCACGAGTTGCGGCCCCCGTGCACGGATCAGTCGAGCGACCTCCGCCCCGACCGCAGCGGAGCCGCCACGTCGGTAAACCGCCAGCAACCCGTGCCGTACCCGCTCCGCCCCCTGTTCCGCGACTGCCGTTATCTGTCCGCGCGTGATCTCCCGCACAGTGCCGACGGTGATTGCCGCGCCTGCCAGCTGCAATCCAAAAACGAGCGCAGCAAAGCGCAGCGTCGTCGAGCGAAGGAAACCCAGCGCTATCGCTCCACGCCGAGTTTGTAGCCGGCGCCCCTCACCGTGTGGAGCAACGGCCGGTTGTACCCTTCATCGATCTTCTTGCGCAGCCGGCTGATGTGCACGTCGGTTACGTTGGTGCCAGGGTCAAAGTGATAGTCCCACACCCCTTCAAGCAGCATTGTGCGCGTCACCACCTGATCAACGTGACGCAGTAGATATTCAAGCAGCCTGAATTCGCGCGGCTGCAGATCCACCGGCTGGCCGGCGCGTTTGACGCGATGCGCGAGCAGATCCATTTCCAGATCGTCGCAGACCAGCTTCGTCTCAGGCAAGTTTCCGCCCGATTGGCCACGTCGCACCAGAAGTCGCACGCGGGCGAGCAACTCCGCGAATACGAAAGGCTTGGTAAGATAGTCGTCCGACCCTGATGTAAGTCCTGCGACCCGATCCTCCGGCGTGCTCATCGCAGACAATATCAATACCGGCGTCGATACGCCGGCCGCGCGGACGGCTGCCAGCACGGCCATTCCATCCAACCCGGGCAGCATCCGATCCAGGATGATGCAGTCATACCCGCCGTCGGTCGCCTGAAACAGGCCGTCACGGCCATTGTTCACGCGATCTACAACGAAGCCCGCCTCACTCAGGCCATTGGAGATATAGTCTGCGGTCGAATCATCGTCTTCGACCAAAAGGATCTTGCTCAAGATGCGCCTCCCGGCGCCTCCCTTAGCAAGGTCAGCATGAACACGTCACCATTGCGCTGAACTTTCAGCGTCGCGGGAACGCGACGTGCTTCGGCCGCGCGCAGATTGACAAGCGTCACGTCGGGATAACCGTTGACCGCCTCCAGCGTATCGCCAACCTTCAGGCCCGCGACCGCCTCTGCCGCCCCGGTTCTTAAACTCGTGACTACGAGTGCCTGGTGTCTGGACTGCCGTATCGGGGAATAGGTCGCGCCGCCGACCGCCCCGCGAGTCGGCGCTGGAGGCACGCTATCAGCCAGAAGCCCGAACGCGCCCGCGCCGAGCGCCGCCGCCCCCACCGCTGCCCAGCCCGCGATTCGCAGCCCATTCATAGCCGGATGCCCGGACAACGGCCGATCGGAGGGAAGAGCAAATGGTGCGGCATGATGCATATCCACGCCCAACCATGCGACAACCACGGTTTAAACCGCGTGGGCGCGCCATGACAAATCCGTCATGGACCGGATAAATGGCCCGTTTCCTGTCGATCTGCACTGGCTCTGACTACCCGCCATTCGACGCGCCCGGCCCAAATCGCGCGACCAGATCGTATCCGTTCCCAATGAATACCTGTCGCACGGAAGTGACTCGCTCCTTTCCCCTCCAGGTCCGGCGATCGACGCAAAGGCAGGGATAACCGGTAACGACCCCCAGCCATTCAGCCTCAACACCGGCAGCACCGACGGCCGATATCCGCGTTTCCGCTTCCGTCCACGGAACATGTCGCAGCAGCCATGATCCCGGCGGATCGACATCGAAATCGGCATGGATGATCTTGGGGACGGCGACTGCGCTAACCAGACGGAATTCGGCGCAAAGCGGCGACCCGTCTGCCAGATGAACCCCATCGATTTGCAAAAGCGCGCCGGACGCGGCCAGCAGACGCTCATCCTCGTCCTCGCCGGCTTCTCGCACCAGCCTTCGCATTGGACGATATTCGTATGCTTGTCCGCGCTCCTTCAAGAGCATCGCAATGTCCGGCACGTCCAGCACCATTGAATGGACCTTGGGCTGGGCGACGAACGTGCCGGCTTTCTTGCGACGATCGATCAGACCGGCGGACAGCAGCGCAGATAACGCCTTGTTCACGGTCATCCGCGAACAGCCATAAGCCTGCATTAACGCCCGTTCGGTCGGCAGCCGTTCGCCGGGCGCGAGCAAACCGCTCAGGATGCGCGATTCATAATCCGATCGGATGAGTTCGTGGAGTGACATTCTCACGCGATCGTTTCTCCGGGTGCGGGGCGCAAACTCGAACCGTTTCCCCCGGTCGCGCCTCCGTGCCAATCGCCTATCAGCTTGTCCGCTCGGCTCCAAACGTCGTGACGACCTATTGAGCCCTCACCGGCCCCAACTCGTCACCGCCACCGTGCCCCGTAGGCTAAAGCATGCAAACCGACTTTTATGTCTATACATAATCTAAAAACGATGCAATGACGCTGAGGTGGAACCACGAGGGACTGAAACGATGTCCGGCGTCACAGAGTGCGATACCGTGTGGATGGGCGCTCGGCTCGCCACAATGATTGGCGCGGGTCTTGGCGCGATTGATGACGGTATGATCGCGGCGCGCGCCGGGCGCATCATTCACGTCGGCCCCTCGGAGGATGCGAGAGCGTTCGCGCCTGCCAAGCTTGTCCAATGCGAAGGCCGGTTGGTTACGCCGGGTCTGATCGATTGTCATACTCATCTGATTCATGCCGGCGATCGATCCGGCGAGTTCGAAGCCCGCCTGCGGGGAGCGAGTTACGAGGAGATCGCCCGGGCGGGCGGCGGGATCGTTGCGACGATGCGTGCCACTCGCGCAGCGAGCCAGGACGAATTGGTTCGGACTGCACTGCCCCGGCTGGACGCACTGATCGCCGAAGGGGTTACGACGATCGAGATTAAGTCTGGCTACGGTCTGAACCTTGAAAGTGAGCGGCAAATGCTCCGCGCGGCGCAAATGCTGGCGGCGCAGCGCCCCGTGCAGATCATCTCCACTTTCCTCGGCGCCCACGCCGTGCCGCCGGAATATGCTGGCGATCCTGACGGCTATGTCGCGCTGGTCGCGGATACCATGCTTCCAACGCTTGCGGCCGAGGGACTGGTCGATGCAGTAGATGCGTTTTGCGAGGGCATCGGGTTCAGCGCGTCGCAGGCCGCGCGCGTATTAGAAGCGGCCCGCGCATTGCGCCTGCCGGTAAAGCTTCACGCCGAGCAGCTGTCCAACCTGCATGGCGCCGCACTCGCCGCAAAATATGACGCGCTATCCGCCGATCACCTGGAATATCTCGACAATGCGGGCGTAGCGGCGATGGCGGCATCCGGCACGGTCGCAACATTGTTGCCGGGCGCTTTTTACTTGACGCGTGAGACGAAGCTTCCACCGATTGCGGCGTTGCGCAATGCTGGTGTGCCGATTGCGCTCGCGACGGATTGCAACCCCGGCACCTCACCACTCACCTCGATCCTGCTGGTGCTCAATATGGCCGCCACGTGCTTTGGCCTGACGGTGGAGGAGGCGTTGCGCGGTGTCACAGTCAATGCCGCCCGCGCTTTGGGCCGCCTCGATGTGATCGGTACTCTCGAAGCGGGCAAGCGCTGCGATTTGGCAATCTGGGATGTCGGACGTCCCGCCGAACTGGTTTACCGCATGGGGCTGAACCCGCTCCATGCCCGCATCTGGAGTGGACGATGAACACCGTGATCCTCAATCCGGGCCAGGTCGCTCTGGCGGACTGGCGCGCCGTCTACCATGGGGCAGCGGTCCGCCTGGATCCGATCTGCGCGCCGGCCATCGCCGATAGTGCGACGGCGGTTGAGCGGATCCTGGCGAAGGGTGCCCCGATCTACGGCATCAATACGGGCTTTGGAAAGCTCGCCAGCGTGCGGATCGGTGACAATGATCTCGCGAAGCTTCAGCGCAATATCGTCCTCAGTCACGCCGCCGGCATTGGTGCCTCCTCCCCGGTTGCCGTGATCCGGCTGATGCTGGCGCTGAAGCTCGCCAGCCTCGCGCAAGGCGCTTCGGGCGTGCGCACGGGCACCGTTGCATTGCTCGCGGGGATGCTTGAGCACGGCCTCACGCCACTCGTGCCGTCTCAGGGGTCGGTGGGCGCAAGCGGTGATCTGGCCCCGCTGGCGCATATGGCGGCAGCGATGATCGGCGTCGGGCAGGTCATGATCGGTGAGGCCGTTCTGCCAGCTATCGAGGCATTCGAGCGCGTTGGGCTGGCGCCGATCGAACTTGGGCCGAAAGAGGGTCTGGCGCTGCTCAACGGCACCCAGTTCAGCACCGCCAATGCATTGGCAGGGCTTTTCGAGGCGGAGTTGTTGTTCCGGTCCGCGCTCGTCACCGGCGCCATGTCCACCGAGGCGGCAAAAGGATCCGACACGCCTTTCGACGCGCGCATTCACGCCCTGCGTCGGCACCGGGGCCAGATCGAGGTCGCCGATACGCTTCGCATGCTTATGAGCGGCAGCGAAATCCGGGCGAGCCACCTGGAAAATGATGCCCGCGTACAGGACCCTTATTGTCTGCGCTGCCAGCCTCAGGTGATGGGTGCCGCGCTTGACGTGCTGCGTCAGGCCGCGAGCACACTCACGATCGAAGCGAACGGCGTATCGGACAATCCGCTGATATTTCCGGAAACCAACGAGGCTCTTTCGGGTGGCAATTTCCATGCCGAACCGGTTGCCTTCGCCGCCGACATGATCGCGCTTGCTATCTGCGAGATCGGCAGCATAGCGGAACGCCGCGTGGCGATGCTGGTAGATCCGGCACTGTCGGGCCTTCCCGCCTTCCTGACCCCCCGCCCCGGCCTCAACTCAGGTTTCATGATCCCGCAGGTGACCGCGGCGGCGCTGGTGAGCGAGAACAAGCAACGGGCCTATCCCGCATCGGTGGACTCTATTCCCACCTCCGCCAATCAGGAGGACCATGTCTCGATGGCCGCGCACGGCGCGCGCCGCCTGCTGGAAATGGCCGCGAACGCCGCCAACGTCATTGGGATCGAGGCGCTCGCGGCCGCGCAGGGTTGTGATTTCCACGCCCCGCTCGCCTCGTCGAAAGAGCTGGAAGGCGCCCGCGCCACGATCCGCGCCAAGGTACCGACACTCACCGAGGATCGCTATTTCGCGCCGGATATGGAAACTGCGACGGCGCTGGTTTCAAGCGGCGCACTCGTCGCGGCGATCGGTTCCGCGTTGCCGGGAGTAGTCGCATGAATCATTTCCTTCGGAGGTGGAGGCAATGATTCATGTCCATCACGGCACGGCTCCGCTGATCGTGGCCATGCCTCATACAGGTGTCGATCTTGCGGAACTGGACAACCATTTTGCCTCTCCATGGCTGGCCCGGCGCGACGCTGACTGGCACATCGAAACACTCTACAGCTTCGCCCGGGATCTAGGCGCCGCGGTCGTCCGCACGACCATCTCGCGCAGCGTAATCGACGTGAACCGCGATCCCAGTGGCGCGTCGCTCTATCCGGGGCAGGCGACGACCGAGCTTTGCCCCACGACCACGTTCGACGGCGAACGGCTCTATCGCGCCGGCACGCCTGACGCCACCGAGATCGCCCGACGACGCGTCGCCTATTTCGATCCCTATCACTTCGCACTTGCCGCCGAGGTCGAACGCCTGCGCGCCGCCCATCCCCGCATCGTTCTCTATGACGCGCATTCGATCCGCAGCCGCATCCCACGCCTGTTCGACGGCGAATTGCCGCAGTTTAACATTGGCACCAATAATGACGCGACGTGTGCTCCCGAGCTGACCGCCGCAGTCTCCGCCGCATGCACTGCCGATCACATCGTCAACGGCCGTTTCAAGGGCGGCTGGACGACGCGACATTACGGGCGACCGGCGCAAGGCGTTCACGCGATCCAGATGGAACTGGCGATACGTGGTTATGCCGCCGAGCCGTCCGTGCCAGATGCGACCAACTGGCCGCCCCGATACGACCCCGCCTATGCCGCGCCGCTCGTCGCGACGCTGCGCAACGTACTGAACACCTGTCTGGATTTCGCGCAATGACCCGTCTTGATCCCTCTCGCGTCATCAAGCCTGCTACCGGCACCACGCTTTCCGCCAGAAGCTGGTTGACCGAAGCCGCGTTGCGGATGCTGATGAACAACCTCCACCCAGATGTCGCGGAGCGGCCCGAGGAACTGGTGGTCTATGGCGGCATCGGCCGCGCCGCGCGCGACTGGGAGAGTTACGACAGGATCGTCGAAACGCTACGGAGGCTGGACGGCGACGAGACGCTGTTGATCCAGTCCGGCAAACCGGTTGGCGTGTTCCGCACGCATGCTGACGCCCCGCGCGTGCTGATCGCTAACAGCAATCTTGTGCCGAAATGGGCGAATTGGGAGCATTTCGACGAGCTCGATCGCAAGGGCCTTGCGATGTATGGCCAGATGACAGCCGGCTCGTGGATCTACATCGGCACGCAAGGCATTGTGCAGGGCACCTATGAGACCTTCGTCGAGATGGGCCGCCAGCACTATGATGGCGACCTGTCCGGCAAATGGCTGTTAACTGCCGGCCTCGGCGGCATGGGTGGCGCGCAGCCGCTCGCGGCAGTCATGGCCGGGGCATCATGCCTGGCGATAGAATGCCAGCAAAGCCGCATCGATATGCGGCTGCGCACCGGCTATCTCGATCAAGCCGCGTCCACGCTCGATGAGGCGCTTGAGATAGTGACCAGCGCAAAGAAACCCATTTCGGTCGGTCTGCTGGGAAACGCCGCCGAACTGCTGCCGGCGATATACGCGCGCGGCATCCTCCCCGATCTGCTGACCGACCAGACGAGCGCGCACGATCCAGTCAATGGGTATCTCCCCGCCGGCTGGACCGTGGAGCGCTGGATAGCCGTGCGCGAGCAGGATCCTGCGACGGTCGCCGCAGCCGCCAGGGCGTCAATGGCCCGGCATGTCGAGGCGATGCTGGCGTTCCAGCGCGCGGGCGTGCCCACGGTCGATTACGGCAATAACATCCGTCAGGTGGCAAAGGATGAGGGGGTGGCTGACGCTTTTGCCTTCCCCGGCTTCGTCCCGGCCTATATTCGACCGCTCTTCTGTCGCGGCATCGGCCCGTTCCGCTGGGTGGCCCTGTCGGGGGACGCTGAGGATATCTACAAGACCGACGCAAAGGTGAAGGAGCTGCTGCCCAACAACAAGCCGCTCCACCGCTGGCTGGACATGGCGCGCGAGCGGATCAGGTTTCAGGGGCTGCCTGCGCGCATCTGCTGGGTCGGGCTGGGTGATCGCCACCGGCTCGGCCTCGCCTTCAACGAGATGGTGGCGAGCGGCGAATTGAAGGCTCCGGTGGTGATCGGCCGCGATCATCTAGATTCAGGTTCGGTCGCCTCCCCGAATCGCGAAACGGAGGCAATGCGCGACGGATCCGACGCGGTATCGGACTGGCCACTGCTAAACGCGCTGCTCAACACCGCGTCCGGAGCGACCTGGGTTTCGCTGCACCACGGCGGCGGCGTCGGCATGGGCTATTCGCAGCACGCTGGAATGGTAATAGTCGCGGACGGCACGCCGGAAGCGGCGCGACGGCTCGAACGCGTGTTGTGGAATGATCCCGCGACCGGGGTGATGCGACACGCTGACGCGGGTTACGATATCGCCATCGATTGCGCGCGCGACAAAGGTCTGCACCTGCCCGGCATTCTAGCGTAAATGCCGTTGCGCGATAGCAACACCCCGTCCGCTCGATTTTCACAATACGGATCAGGCCACCCGAAATCTCACGCAGAGATAGGGCTGCCTTCCACGAACGCCTGTTACCGCAGAAGTTCCTCGCGCACTTCGACCGCGCGCAGCGACATCCGCACCTCGATCAGAAAATAGACGAGCGCCGCAATTAACAGCAACATAGCCAACACAAAGGCGACCGCGACGAACTGTCCGATATGAAGCCCCGCGAGTTCCGCGATGAACAGCAGCGCAACTACCGTGCAGGTCATCACCGCCGACGAGACGGCAAGAAACAGCGCCCGGTTGATGATCATGATGCGCCGGCCGAGCAGCCGCAACTCCCAGACGTGGCGATCATGCTCCGGCCCACGCGAGCCGGGATGCAATTCCTCCAGTACGCGCGCTCGATCGATCACTCGCGCAAGGCGTCCGGTCAGCACGTTGAGCAACGCGCCGATGCCGGCAAGCATGAACACCGGACTGAGGGAAAGCTGGATCGTCTGCGCGATCGTCGAAACAGCGGGGGAATATTGCAGCACCGGAAAAAGGATGCCCGCGGCGACAATAGGAGGCAAGCGGCAACGCGCTGGTAACTGTGATGCCGTAGGTCGTTTCCGCGATGACCATGCCGATGCCGCTCGATCAGTTTGTCCGCCTGCCCCGCCTCCTGCGCGCCGAGATCGTCGATGGGCTGGCGAGCGCGCTGGACGTAGTCGCCGGTGTGGCGGCGCCCTCCCACCGCTTCCTGCGGCATCAGTGGTTCGCCGCTGCACTTAAAGCTTATGGCGGACAGGCGCAGACGCTACTGGTCAATGCGGAGCAGTTGCCTGCGCTGGCGCTACCTATAGTCTCCGCCGGACCGGCGTGGCTGCGTCTCGCGATGGTGCCCGGCAGCTATTGGCCGTTCAGGAGCTTTCCGCTCGCAGAAACCGCTGGCGCCGAGGTTCTGGAGGCCGCACTGGCGATGCTGGCTAACCAGGTCAACGCGCTGCGCATCGGACCGGTCTATGACGATGACCCGGCAGCTGGCCCCCTTATCGAGGCGGCGCGCGCGCAGGGCTGGGTCGCGCTGGAACGGACCATCGCGCAGACTTTCCTGCTGGACATGGCGGCCCTGAGCGCTGAGCGCACGTGGCCGCGGGCCTCGACGCTGCGCAAGAACCGTTATCACGAGAAGCAGCTCGCCGCGCTGGGCAGGCTCGACTGGAAGTTTCTGTCGGCATCCGATTGGCCCTATGCCTGCGAGACGCTGGAGATCATCGAGCGCGCGAGCTGGATAAGCGAGCGGACCAGCGGCGCGGACGCGAAGTTCACGGCGAGCGGGCATGGCATTTTCTGGCGCGCACTGGCCGAGGACCCAGCGCTCGCGGAGATGATGCGCGGCGCGTTACTGTCGATCGGGGGAAAGCCGGCTGCCTTCTCCTTCGATCTCGAAGTGGGCGCGCTGCGCTACGCTATCGCCAACAGCTATGATCCCGCATTCGCGAAGCATTCGCCCGGTAAATCGTTATATTACCGCAATTTGGCGAATGCGATGAAAAACGGCACGCACGTCATCGATTGGGGCGCCGGTGACAGCGGCTACAAAAGCGTGATCGGCGCGGCGCCAGGCCCCATGATCCGAGACTGGCTGTTGCTGCGCCCCGGCCTGCCATCGCGGCTGGCGCCAGTGATCAAGCTGATGTGGCGGGGCCGGTAAGGATCGCTTCAACCGCATCGACCATCCCGTCGACCGCGGATTGCCCGCTCCAGTAGGGGTGAAAGCCGCCGTCACTGGCATCCACCGCCGCCTCGCGAGCGGCGATCATAGCGCGCAGCGACAAACCGGCATAATGGATGCGCTGCCGCACCAGCGGCTCGGGCACATCCGCAAGCAGACGCCGAATATGCGAAAGGCACCGTGCATAGGCTTCCGAATGCTCCGGCACCGTATCCACGAACAATTGCCGTCGCTCGTTCTGCACGTTCATCATGAAACGGAAATAGGTTTCGTTCTCTCCGGTATCACCCGGAATATCGACATTCGACACAACCATCGCGCGCACGACCGAACGAAGATTCGGCGTGCCGCCGCGTTCCGCCTCTTCTAGCAGCGCCTGCCGCTCCGCATCGATCAAATCCGCGCCGTCGATGAGCAATTCGCGCAGCAGATCGTCTTTGCCGCCGAAGTAATAATGCACTGCCGCCGCATTCCGCTGGCCCGCCGCCTCGACGATTTCGCGCATCCCGACGGCCGCAATGCCGCGTTCGGCGAACAAGCGGCGCGCGGCGCGCTTCAGTTCATTGCGGGTCACGCCGCCACGGCCGGCGGTGATTGGTCGACTGGCGTTCATCACGCGCACCATCGGATATACCGCACCCTTCGGCAAGCGCCGCCGCACGATTGACCGACCAGGCAAGGCCTTTTACTAACTCGATCGACTTAAACGAGGAGAGGCCCGTGGCGCTGGCGCACGATCGCGAGGCATGGCGTGAGCTGATCGATCTGGACTCGCTCACCTGCTGGATGGATCGCAAGGGCCTTGGCGAAGGCGCGGCGATCGAGCGCGCTGAGCCGCTCGGTGGCGGCACGCAGAACGTGCTGCTACGCTTCGATCGCGATGGACGAAGCTATGTCCTGCGTCGCCCGCCGCGTCGCCCGCGACCGGAAAGCGACGAGGTGATGCGTCGCGAAATGAGGGTTCTCTCCGCTCTTGCCAGCTCAGCGGTTCCTCACCCCCGGTTCATCGCCGGAGAGGGTGATCCCGGGGTGCTAGGCACCGCATTCTATCTGATGGAGCCGATCGACGGCTTTAACCCGACCGTCGGCCTGCCGCCGCTTCACGCCAGCCATCCAGCGATGCGCAGACTGATGGGCGAAGCGATGGTCGATGCGGCGGTTGCGCTGTCGCGGATCGATCCCGAGCGTGTCGGCCTGTCCGGTCTCGGCAAGCTGGATGGCTGGGTGGAGCGGCAGACGCCGCGCTGGCGCGCGCAACTCGATGGCTATGCGGAATTCGAGGGATGGAGCGGGCTGGCTGTGCTGCCGGATGTGGAGCGGATTTGCGCGTGGCTCGATGCAAACCGGCCCAGCACAGTGCAGCCGGGGCTAATCCATGGCGATTTTCACCTCGCAAACGTGATGTTTCGCCCCGATGCACCTGAACTTGCTGCGATCGTCGATTGGGAGCTTGCGACACTCGGCGATCCGCTGCTCGATCTCGGCTGGCTGACGGCGACATGGCGCGATCCGGCAGAGGGCGAACAGCGCGTGGCGGTGACGCCGTGGGAGGGTTTTCCTTCGCTGGAGGAAATCGTTGAACGCTATCTCGCCGCCACCGGCCGGAGCGCGACGGACGCGCGCTGGTATGCCGTGCTCGCCTGCTTCAAGCTTGGTGCGATCCTGGAGGGGAGCCATGCCCGCGCCTGTGCCGGGCTAACGCCGAAGCCGATCGGCGATCAGCTTCACGCGCACACGATAGCGCTATTCGAGCGTGCACATCGGCGGATCGCAACGCCGATCGTGTGATTTCGACGGACGCTACCCTTATTCGCGCGATGTTCAATCTAGCTGCTTATCTCGCCCGCGTTGATCTGCCCGAAACGCCGGGTGCCGATGTCGATGGTCTCGCCGCCGTGCAGCGCGCTCAGCGCCTTGCTATCCCGTTCGAGAATCTCGACGTGATGCTTGGGCGCGGCATCGCGATCGACTCCGGTTCGGTGTTCGACAAGCTCGTCACGCGGGGGCGCGGCGGCTATTGTTTCGAGCAGAACCGTCTGCTCGGCGACGCACTAACCGCTCTGGGCTTCGCCTCCCGTCCGCTTCTCGCGCGGGTCTGGCTGGGTGTCAGCGAACCGCAGCCGCTCACTCATACGCTGACGCTGGTGTCGGTCGAGGGCGAGGAGTGGATCGCGGACGCCGGGTTCGGCGGAAGTTTCGCGCCGGTGATGCCGCTCGTCGATGGTGTCGAGACGGCCTCTCCGGATGGCGCACTGCATCGGCTGGAGCGCGACGGGGAGTTCGGGTGGATGCTGCTGCGACAGGGCATACCAGTCGGCGCGGACGGGCGCGCTGGTGGCGAGGGCTGGCAGCGGCAATATAGCTTTGATCTGCGTACGGTGTACGAGAATGACCTCGCGATCGGCAACCTCTGGGCCTCAACCGCGCCAGATAGCCGCTTCACCCAATCCGCAATTGTATCGCTTGTATTGCCGCGCGGTTTCGCCGCGCTGGCGGATCGCAACTATCGCCGATATTCGAGCGAGGGCGAGACCAGTGCCGAGATTATCGATCCGCGCGTCTATCGCATGCGCCTGAGCCTGATGTTCGGCCTTGACCTCAGTGTTGAGGAAATTGCCGCGCTCGGCTTGTTCTGACGCCTTATTTTAGGGTTCGTCCACGGCTTCTAGCGCCGCACCCTTTCGCCGGGCGCCTTGCCGGTCCATATAGTGAACATGGCGATCCAGATACGCACCAGCCTGGCCGAACCCGAAACCGGCGAGACATTCATCCCCCATCGCCCGCAGCGACCTGAAAAGGCGGAGGGCGGCCGGCCGTTCAAGCTGGTGAGCGATTATTCTCCGGCAGGCGATCAGCCCGTTGCAATCGCGGAACTGGTGGCGGCGGCATCGGCAGGAGAGCGCGATCAGGTGCTGCTCGGCGTTACCGGATCGGGCAAAACATTTACGATGGCGAAGGTGATCGAGGCGTTGCAGCGCCCCGCACTGATACTCGCGCCGAACAAGATCCTGGCCGCGCAGCTTTACGGTGAGTTCAAGAGCTTCTTCCCTGAAAACGCGGTCGAATATTTCGTCAGCTATTACGATTATTATCAACCAGAAGCTTATGTCCCGCGCTCCGACACTTATATCGAGAAGGAGTCGAGCGTGAACGAGGCGATCGATCGGATGCGCCATTCGGCCACGCGGTCGCTGCTGGAGCGGGATGATGTAATAATAGTTGCGTCTGTGTCCTGCCTTTACGGAATCGGATCGGTAGAGACCTATTCTGCGATGATCTTTGATCTGAAGAAGGGTCAGACGGTCGATCAGCGCGAGATCGTGCGCAAGCTTGTCGCGCTGCAATACAAGCGGAACGATGTCGCCTTCGCGCGCGGAAACTTCCGTGTGAAGGGCGACAATCTCGAAATTTTCCCTTCACACTACGAAGACAGCGCCTGGCGCATCTCTTTCTTTGGCGACGACATTGAGGAAATCGTCGAATTCGACCCGCTGACGGGAAGGAAGGTGGCAAGTCTCGATTACGTCCGCATCTACGCCAACTCCCACTATGTGACGCCCGGGCCGACACTCAAGCAGGCGACCGCGGCGATAAAGCATGAACTGAGCGAACGGCTTAAGGAGCTTGTTGGCGAGGGCCATTTGCTGGAGGCGCAGCGGCTGGAGCAGCGCACCAACTTTGACCTGGAGATGATCGCCGCGACCGGGAGCTGCGCGGGAATCGAGAATTATTCGCGCTTCCTCACCGGCCGTCTGCCGGGCGAGCCGCCCCCCACCTTGTTCGAATATCTGCCCGAGAACGCCCTGCTGTTCGTCGACGAAAGCCATCAGACAGTGCCGCAGATCGGCGCAATGGCGCGCGGGGACCATCGGCGGAAGATCACGCTTGCCGAGTATGGCTTTCGCCTTCCCTCCTGTATCGATAATCGACCGCTCCGCTTCAACGAGTGGGATGCGATGCGGCCGCAGACGGTCAGCGTCTCTGCAACTCCCGGCCATTGGGAAATGGAGCAGACTGGTGGCGTTTTCTCGGAACAGGTCATCAGACCAACGGGACTGATCGATCCACCGGTGGAAATCCGCCCGGTCGAAGAGCAGGTGCAGGATTGCATCGTCGAATGCCGAAAGGCTGCCGAGAGCGGATATCGAACGCTGGTCACGACGCTGACCAAGCGTATGGCCGAAGACCTGACGGAATATATGCACGAGGCGGGCGTAAAGGTCCGCTATATGCATTCTGACGTGGAGACATTGGAACGCATCGAATTGATCCGCGATCTACGGCTCGGCGTGTATGACGTGCTGGTCGGCATCAATCTGTTGCGCGAAGGGCTCGACATCCCGGAATGCGGCCTTGTCTGCATAATGGACGCCGACAAGGAAGGTTTCTTGCGCTCGGAAACCTCACTGATCCAGACGATCGGCCGCGCCGCCCGCAACGTGGATGGCCGCGTGATACTCTACGCCGACCGGATCACAGGCAGCATGGAGCGTGCGATGAACGAAACCGCGCGCCGCCGCGAGAAGCAGGAAGCGTATAACCTCGAGCACGGAATAACCCCTGCGACGGTGCGCAAGAGCATTGGCGATATAATCGCGCACGTAGCCTCGAAGGATCAGGTCACCGTCGATATCGACGATGAAAGGCCTCACATGGTTGGCCACAATCTGCGGTCTTATATTGAGGAGCTCGAGAATAAGATGCGCAAGGCCGCATCCGATTTGGAATTCGAGGAAGCTGGGCGCTTGCGCGACGAAATCCGCGCACTCGAACAGGAAGAGCTCGGATTGCCAGTCGGCGAACACAAAGCACCGGTCATGGGCCGGGCAAACGAAGGAAAGCCAGGCACGCGGAAGACGCGCTTCGGCCGGACTCAGCGAAAATTCGGAGGCGGCCGGGGCCGCTGATAGCCAATGGCGTCATCCCGGGGCGATTGCCGGAATGACGCCAAGGCGATTACTCTTCCTCGTCCGTGTCTCCGTTCTCTATCGTCTGCGGCGATTTTTTGGACGGATGATTTTCTGGAGAGTCGGGATCGACGATCAGCCCGTCCATCGCTTCCTCAAGCGCGGTTTTCTTTTTGAGATCGGTCATCGCGTCACATCACTCCACCAAGACCGAGATCCTCCCGGTCGACCCCATAATAGCCCGCAACCCGATCCGCATATGCCTGATCGAATGCCGGCGCGTTGTTCGCCCAACTTGGCCCGCCTTCCAGCATCCGCCGGTCGATCGTCACGACATACAGATCGCGCACGGGATCGAACTGGAGCAATGCGAACGGCAGTGCATAAAAGCTCTTGCCCATCCCCAGGAAGCCACCCAGGCTCAACACCGCATGAGTGACCCGGCCGCTGCGCTTGTGAACCATGAAGGCCGAAACGCTGCCGAGCTTGTCACCATCGCGACTTTCCAGTTTCAGCGACCCTGAAATATCCGCCTGCGCCAGTGCGAGCGTTGCCGCCTCCCCATGTGCCGTCTGCATTCGAGAAACTCCTGTTGGTCTGCGCTAAACCGTTACGCCCCTGCGTCGGTTCCAGTTGAGTAGCGCGGCCGCCTTGGCCATACCCGGCGCCATGCGATCACAGCCACTTGTCGCCGTTTCCGCCCTGGCGGTTCTTGCGCTCGCCTCTTGCGTCAGCGCGCCGCCAAAGCAGCCGCCGCTGGTGAATGCCCCGCCCCCGGCCTTGCCGCCGCTCAAGGCCCCGCCTCCACTGGCGAGCGACTGGAGCGACTGGCCGGTGACGCCTGGAACGTGGCGCTACGCAGCCGACAGTCGAGGTACGCGTGCCATGTTTGGTGACGATGGCGATGCGATGGTCGTGCTGCGCTGTGACCGAACGGAAAGACGGGTTTATCTGTCGCGCGCCGGGGCGATAACCGCGCCGCTGACGATTCGAACCAGCAGCGCCACTCGCGCGTTGGCCGTGCAGCCAACAGGTGGCGCGTTGCCATATGTCGCAGCGACCCTTGCGCCCAACGATTCGCTACTCGATGCGATTGCGTTCAGCCGCGGCCGCATCGCGATCGAACAGCAGAACGCACCCGTGCTCGTCGTGCCACCATATGCCGAGATCGATCGCGTTATAGAGGATTGCCGGGGCTGAGCGAGCCTTTGTGGCACCGGATAACGGCGAAGGATGATCGTCTAAAGAGGCCTGAAAAACAAGACTTGTTTATACCGCGAACAAGGCCAAGATAGCGTTCGTGGCTTGAACCACAAACGTCTTTAACCAGCGAAAGGAGGTGATCCGATGTCTCATGGTTCAGCAATGGGGTCGGTTCAGTTCGTTCGGGGGACGCGCTTCTAACACCGCCGGATCGCGCCGGAAGGTATTCTCCTTCAGTCAACGGCGTGATCCATAGGTGGAGGAGGCCCGCATGGTCTCCCGGGCTGGAACGTTCCGGCCGCTGACCATGTTTAGGGGTTGTCGGATGTCTCTTGAGGGACATTCGACAACCTCTTCTCATATCCGCTAAATTAGTAAGCTTGCAGCTTTCCCCCGGCGCAAAGCGACGTTAGCCTCCCGCCAGACAATTCATAAAGGGTGGGGCATGAACAAGTACGGATTCGCGGCAGCGCTTTCTCTCCTGCTGGCAAGCACCGCACAGGCGGCGTCGCCAACCGAAAGCGCGGCCGACAACGCGCTGGAGATCGCGAAACGCGCGATCGCCTTCCGCAGCGTTCAGGGCCCTGGCAATCAGACGCCACAGCTTGCCGCCTATTTGAAGCGATTGTTCGTCGAGGCCGGCTTCCCTGCGGCCGACGTGACGGTCGAGCCGGTCGGTGACACCGCTTATCTGCTGCTGCGCTGGCACGGCACCGATCCGAAGGCGAAGGCGCTTGCCATCTCCGGCCACATGGACGTGGTGGAGGCCAAGCCCAGTGACTGGCAACGTGATCCGTTCACCCCTGTGGTGGAGAACGGTTATCTCTTCGGGCGCGGCGCGACCGATATGAAGCTCGATCTCGCGCTGGTCACCGCCACCGTGATCGATATGAAGCGCGCCGGATACAAGCCGAGGCGCGATATCGTCCTGGCGTTCTCGGGCGATGAGGAAACGGCGATGAAAACGTCCGCGATCCTCGCGAGCAAGGCTAAGGGCAGCACGGAGATGGTGCTGAACATCGATGGCGGTGGCGGGATGCTGAGCGAAAGCGGCAAGGCAGAATATCTGTCGGTGAGCGCGGCCGAGAAAACCTATGCCGATTTCAAGCTGGAGGTGACCAATCCCGGCGGCCATTCTTCCGCCCCGCGCAAGGTAAACGCGATCAATGAACTTTCGGCAGCGCTGGTCCGGATCGGTGATTATCGCTTCACCCCACAGCTTTCGCCGATCACCAAAGGCTATTTTGAAGGCGTCGCGCCGCTGCAAACTTCCGAGATCGGCGCCGCTATGAAAGCTTTCGCCGCCAACCCTCAGGACAAGCGGGCGATCGAGACACTCGCCGGAAACCCCGCTTATGTCGGCCAGATCGGCACCACCTGCGTTTCGACGATGGTGTCGGGTGGTCATGCGCTCAATGCGCTGCCGCAGCGGGCGACGGCCAACATAAACTGCCGCATCTTCCCTGGGGTGAAGCCTGCGGCAGTGATGGCGGAACTGGAAAGGGTCGCTGCCGATCCAAGCGTCAAATTCAGCGACGTGACCGAAGGATCCAATCCTACCGATGCATCTCCGTTGCGGCCAGATCTTATGAACGCCGTCAAGAAGGCGCTCAGCCTCGCGCGACCCGGGGTGCCGGTGTTTCCCGCGATGTCTGCGGGCGCGAGCGATTCGATGCATTTTCGCGCAGCCGGTATTCCCAGCTACGGAATCAGCCCGGTTTTCATCAAGGAAAGCGATGATTTCAGCCACGGGCTGAACGAGCGCACGCCAATCGATAATGTCCCGCTTGCAATCACTTATTATCGATCGTTGCTGACCGACCTCAGCAAGTAGCGCCGGGATTGCGTCCGGCCGCTTCGCACTCGCGCTTCCGATGCGCGGGCGCTAGAGGCGACCGGAAGCGAAGGGTTATATGATGGCGGATATCTTGGTGCTCACCACCGGTGGCACGATCGACAAGCTCTATTTCGACGCGCTGAGCGAATATAAGATCGGCGACAGCGTCGTCGATCGCCTGCTCGCCATCGCGCGTGTGAAGAAGCCTTTTCGCGTGCAGGGCTTGATGCGAAAAGACAGTCTCGAGCTTGACGATGCGGACCGTGCGAGCATCGTCAAGGCGACCGCCGAGGCGCCGGAGAATCATATCATCATCACCCACGGCACCGACACGATGACCGAGACGGCGAAGGCACTGGCCGGCATCAAGGACAAAACGATCGTCCTCTTCGGCGCGCTCGCGCCGGCGCGTTTCGCGGAAAGCGACGCGACCTTCAACCTCGGCATGGCGTTCGCCACCGCGCAGATCGCGCCAGCCGGCGTGTGGATCGCGATGAACGGCACGATCTTCCCGGCCGATCGGGTGCGCAAGGATCGCGCTGCCAACGCCTTCGTCCCGGTGTGACCCCTATGCGTGACGCACGTTTGCGTCCGATCAGGATCGTTCTGTTTCTGCTTATCTGGGCAAGCTGCAGTTGGTTTGGCTCTTGGGAGATGAACACCAACAACGCGATCCGGCTTTATGCGACGCTGGCGATCGTCGAGCATGGCGAGGCGACCATCGATCAGTTCGATGCGGCAACAAGCGACAAAGCGAGGTTCGGCAGGCATCTGTATCTGGACAAGGCGCCGGGCACGTCGCTGATGGCACTTCCCGCCGTCGCGGCGATGCACGTGCTCTCGCCCGCGCGGAGCAGCGATTATCAGCTAGTCACCGGCAGTGGCGATTTCGCGCGCTTCATTCGCGTGCGCACTCGGCTGGCGGTCGCGACCGGGCCAGCGGTGCTGACCGCAATGGCTGCGGTCCTGCTATTCGATATCGCGCTTGGCATGACCGGCAGTCCCGCCGCCGCGCTGGCTGCAGCCGTCGCTTACGGCCTGGGAACGCCGGCCTGGGGATGGTCGACATCGATCCTCGGCCACGCTCCGCTCGCGGCGCTCTACATCGTCGCATTGTGGGCGGCGTTGCGCGCCACCACTGACGAGCCTACGCGGCGCTGGGCCGCATTCCTGCTCGGTCTCGCGCTTGGCTGGGCGGTGGTGATCGAATATCCTGCCGTGATCGCGGGAAGCGTCATTGCGCTATGGGCGGCATGGCGCGCGTGGCGCCGCCCGGATCGCAACACTATTCTCGGGCTCGCGGTTCTTGGTGGGCTGATCGGCATCTTGCCGCTATTCGCCTATAATCTTTTTGCGTTCGGCAACCCTTTTCAGCTCGGGTACGAGGGTGTCGTCGGGTTCGATGGCATGAGCCAGGGAGTGTTCGGTATCGGCTTTCCCGATCTCGGCGTCCTATGGCGCATCACGCTGGGTCAGCAGCGCGGGCTGTTCTGGTTCGCACCGGTTCTTCTGCTTGGGCTATGGGGCATCGCGCTTATGATGCGCGAACGGCGGACACGTGATCTCGGACTGGTGATACTGGCGGTGACGGCGATCACCCTGCTCGTGAACGCGGGCTATTTCTACTGGGACGGCGGCTATTCCACCGGCCCGCGCCATTCGGTGCCGATCGTTGGCGTGCTTTCGCTTGGTGTCGCGATGGCATGGACGAAGCGAGGTCACGGAGTCGGCCGTTATCTACCCGCGGAAATCATCATACTTTCGATCGGGATCAATGCGTGCCTCGCGGCGACTGACATCTACGGCAATCCAAGCGCGGCGTTCCAGTTGCGCGAGGTGGTCATTGTTCCGTTCATAAACGGGCAGTTGCGGAGCGTTGCGAGCGATTGGTGGGGCTGGTCGCCGGGCACGGGATTTATCCTCTGGCAAGTGATGGCGATCCCTGCCTTGTGCTGGCTCGTCATGGCATCGAGTCGCGCGGAAACCGCCGAAAATGACGTGACAAAAGCGTAATAACGCGCACACTGCACTCTTGCGGCACCGTGCTATATGGGCGCGACCCCGCCAGCATCGCAGCGGCGTGATCCGGGAAATGTGACGTGAATACTCCGATCTTCTATGATCCCAGCGGCCGACGCGGAACGCGCGCACGGCGATCGGTTGCCGCGCTGATCGCGCTGACTGTGCTGGTGGCGATCGCTTTTGCGTCAACGCTCGTTGTTGTTCCCTCAGGGCCCGAACTCCCGCTGCCGTTCGCACACCGGCAGGCAGAGCGCTTCAACCCCCACGCCATACCGGCGAAAACATCGACGCGATGGCTGCCGCGCCTCGTACGTACGCCAAAGTCGACGAAAGGCACCGGCGGGAAGCCGGTCACAATCGGCTTTTACGTTTCCGGCAACGACGGCAGCATCGCCTCACTCCAGCGCAACATCAACGCGCTGGACTGGGTCGTGCCGGCAGTGCTCACCACCGATGGCTCCGGCAAGCTTATACAAACGCGGGCGCCTCGGCTTGCTCAGGTAATAGCCGCCGCGCAGCGACCGCCGAAGCTGCTGCCGATGGTGCAGAACATCGTCAACGCGCAATGGGACGGAAAAGGCGTCGCGGCGATGCTGCAGAGCCGGGCGAAGCGCAAGGCGCTGATCCAGCAGCTCGTTACCTATGTTTCCGATCAGCACGCCGCCGGGCTGGTGATGGATTACGAGAACATGCCGGTCGAGGTGCTGCCCGCGTATGTTTCGTTCCTGGCGCAGTTGAACGCGGCGCTTCCGGAGGCGACGACGCTCGCCGTCACGGTGCCGGCAGGCGAGCCGGAATGGCGCCTCGCCAACTTCGCCCGCGTCGTCGATAACGTCATCCTGATGGCCTATGACGAACATTGGCAGAGCGGCAAGGCCGGGCCGATCGCGTCCCAGCCGTGGTTCGTACAAGTGGTCGAGGATGCGCTGCACCAGGTTGGTCATGACAAGCTGATCGTGGCGCTCGGCAGCTATGGTTACGACTGGCATGACAATGATGCCGACGCGACTTCCGTAGGCGAGGCGTGGCTCGCGGCGCGCAACGCGGGCACCAATGTCACCTTCGATCCGGCCAGTGGCAACGCCGGCTATGCATATATGCAGGACGGGACACAGCATCAGATCTGGATGCTGGATGCCGCAACAAGCTGGAACCAGCTCGTAGCGCTTCGCCAGCTCGGCATCGCGAACGTCGCGATGTGGCGCATCGGCAGCGAGGACCCGGGATTCTGGAACGCGCTGGCCGCGTTCCGGACCAAGCTGCCGAACAAGGTGCCGGTGCTCGACAAGCTTCAGGCAAACCTCGACGTCGATGTCGAGGGATCGGGCGAGATATTGCGCATTACCGCCTCCCCTACCGACGGCCAGCGCAAGATGGGCTATGACAAACACGGCATGATCCGGCGGGAGGAATATATCTCGCTCCCGACGCCCTATGTCGTGCAGCGTGCGGGCGCGATGCCGAAGAAAATCGCCCTGACCTTCGACGACGGGCCGGACGCGGACTGGACGCCGAAGATACTCGATATCCTGGAACGCGAGCATGTTCCCGCTACCTTTTTCGTGATTGGCGAGAATGCGCTGCAACATCCGCAGATATTGCGCCGGATCGTGGCGGGCGGATCGGAGATCGGAAACCATACCTATACCCACCCCAATCTCGCGCTGAGCGGCGAGCGCACGGTCGATCTCGAACTCAATACGACGCAGCGCCTCGTACAAGCCTATACCGGCCGATCGATGACGCTCTTCCGCGCGCCCTATTTCGGGGACGCAGAGCCTACCACCGCCGATGAGATCGGGCCGGCGCTGATCGCGCAAGAGCATGGCTATACGGTCGTCGGCCTCCACGTCGATCCAAACGACTGGCAGCGGCCGGGAACGCAGGCGATCGTCCAGCAGGTGCTCGAACAGGCCGATGCGGCGAGCCCGGATCGCTCGGCCAATGTCGTGCTGCTCCACGACGGCGGCGGCAACCGCGAGCAGACGATCGAGGCCCTGCCGCAGATCATCGACGGGCTGCGCGCCAGAGGATTCAGCTTCGTCACCGCCTCGCAACTGGTCGGCATTCCGCAATCGGTCGCGATGCCGGAGGTCAAGGGACGCGATCTGCTCGCCGTGCGAACCGATGTCGGCATCTTCATCGCGCTGGCGCTGGCGTCAGTGGCGCTGGCGTGGCTGTTCTACGTCGCGATCTTCCTCGGGATCGCGCGCGCGGTGATAATGGCGGGGCTGGCCTGGCTCCAGACGCGCCGCCGCCGCGCCGTGCCGCCCGATTTCCACCCCAGCGTCTCCGTTATCATCCCGGCGTATAACGAGGAGCGCGTGATCGTATCCTCCGTCAGACGCGTGCTTGCCAGCGATTATCCGGGAATCGAAGTGATCGTCGTCGATGACGGTTCGAAGGATCGTACCAGCGCGCTGGTGGCGGAATCGTTCGCCGATGATCCGCGCGTGACGCTGATGACGCTCGTGAACGGCGGCAAGGCGGCGGCGCTCAACCGCGCGCTCGCGCAGGCGAACAGCGAAGTGGTGATCGCGCTCGACGCCGATACGCAGTTCGAGCCTGAGACGATCGCCCGGCTCACCCGCTGGTTCGCCGATCCGGCGATCGGCGCGGTCGCGGGCGACGCGCGCGTGGGCAATCGCGTGAACCTCGTCACCCGCTGGCAGGCGATCGAATATATCACCGCGCAGAACCTGGAGCGCCGCGCGCTCGCCGGTTTCGATGCCATGACGGTGGTGCCGGGCGCAGTCGGCGCGTGGCGGCGCGCGGCGCTGGAATCGGTCGGCGGCTATCCCGAGAATACACTCGCCGAGGATCAGGATCTGACCATTGCTATCCAGCGCGCGGGCTGGCGCGTCTCCTATGATCCGCGCGCGGTGGCGTGGACCGAGGCGCCCGAGACCTTCCGCTCCCTCGCCAAGCAGCGTTATCGTTGGGCATTCGGCACGCTGCAATGCCTGTGGAAGCACCGCGGTGTCATTGCCAGCGGCAGGCCGAAGGGGTTGGCCCATGTCGGCCTGCCGCAGGCGTGGCTTTTCCAGATCGCGTTCGCCGCGATCTCGCCGCTGATCGACCTTGCGCTGATCGTCTCGATCCTCGGCACGATCATGCGCGTCGCACAGCACGGCTGGGCGCAGACGAGCGGTGATGTCGGCAAGATGGCTCTTTACTGGCTGTGCTTCACCACGATCGACGTGATCTGCGGCTGGATCGCCTACCGGCTCGACGGGCGAAAGGCGCGCTACCCGGCATTCCTGCTGGTGGCGCAGCGCCTCGTGTATCGCCAGATCATGTATTGGGTGGTGCTCCGCGCGATCAGTTCGGCGATTGGCGGCTGGGTGGTCGGCTGGGGCAAGCTGGAGCGATCCGGGCGCGTACAGGCGGCTTGAGCAACCCGCCAGCTGGCGTCGTCTTGCCACGGTAACGTCCACGCTTTATCCGCTCGTGATGATCGCATCAGAAATCGTCTCCGAGCTCGACCGGCTCTACACTGCTTCCGTCAGCCGGCTGCAGCAGGCCCTGACCCGGTATCTCACCGACGGCACGCCCCCCGCGCCGGAAGCGCGGCGGGACGGATCGTTCGCCTATCCCGAAATCCACCTGCGCTATCGCGGGCAGGACGACCGGCCTACCCCGCTGCGCTCGTTCGGCCGGCTGGTGACGCCGGGCGAATATCGCATCAGCGTGACCAAGCCCGCGATCTTCGCCGACTATCTCACCGAGCAGCTTACCTTGTTGCTCGAGGATTACGACGTCGATGTGCAGGCGGTCGCGGGGCGGACGGAAATCCCGTTCCCATATGTGCTCGATCCCGGCCACGCGCTGGGGCTGGACGAGGTTTCCGCCGCCGAGCTCGCGCGCTTCTTCCCGGCGACCGAACTGGCGCACATCGGCGACGAGATCGCGGACGGCCTGTGGACGGCATCGGACGAAACGCGCCCGCTGGCCCTGTTCGACGGGCTGCGCACCGATTTCAGCCTCGCGCGGCTGCGCCATTACACCGGCACCCCGCCGGAACATGTGCAGCGTTATGTGCTGTTCACCAACTACCACCGCTATGTCGACGAATTCGTCCGCTGGTCGGTAGCGCAGGTCGATGGCGATTCGCGCTTTACCGCGCTCTCCGGGCCGGGCGGCGTGATGTTCCGTCCCGGGGATGACCCCGCGATGCTTGACGACAGCGCGTGGCGGCGGCTCCAGATGCCGGCCTATCACCTGATCGCGCCGGATCGCAGCGGAATCACGCTTGTCAACATCGGCGTCGGCCCGTCGAACGCCAAGACGATCACTGATCACCTCGCGGTATTGCGCCCCGATGCGTGGCTGATGATCGGACATTGCGGAGGCCTGCGCCCGTCGCAGCGGATCGGCGATTACGTGCTCGCCCACGCATATCTGCGTGACGATCACGTGCTGGACGATGTGCTCCCGCCCGAAATCCCGGTGCCGGCGATCGCGGAGGTCCAGCTTGCGCTCGCCCATGCCGCCGCATCGGTTTCGGGGCAATCCGGCGAGGAGCTGAAGCGGCGGCTGCGGACCGGCACGATCGTCACCACCGACGACCGCAACTGGGAATTGCGCTACAGCCGCTCGGCCCTGCGCTTCTCGCTCAGCCGGGCAGTCGGGATCGATATGGAATCCGCCACGATCGCGGCGCAAGGTTATCGCTTCCGCGTGCCCTATGGCACGTTGCTGTGCGTATCCGACAAGCCCCTGCACGGCGAGCTGAAGCTGCCGGGGCAGGCCAACCGCTTCTACGAGCGCGCGATCAGCGAGCATATGCGGATCGGGATCGAAACCTGCGAAGAATTGCATCGCGAAGGCGCGCGGTTGCACAGCCGCAAGCTGCGGGCGTTCAACGAGCCGCCCTTCCGCTGACGCAACGAGCGGGGCGGCCGTGCGTTGATCGATCCACGAATTGATTTCAGGGAGAATGCGCATGGCCGACACGCCGGAAACAACCAAACCCGCCGCCGCTCCTCGTGCTGCGACGCCGCGGCGCGCGCCGCGCAAAACGAGCGCGCCGAAGCCGGCCGCCACGCCGACGTCGACGAAAGCGAAGCAAGCGCCGGCAACTGCTGCAAAACCGGCGGCCAAATCGATTACGAGATCGCGCGGCGAGGCAACGGGCGCTGGCGCAGCCAAAGCCGCCAGACCCGCCGCCAAGCCAAAGCCGAACGGCAAGACGGCGACGCCGAAAGCCCGCAAATCGAGTGGCGCCGGCCGCGACTCCAAGGGCGGCGAGAAGGCTGGCGGCAAATGGGGCACCGCCGCGATCGCCGGCAGCCTCGCCATGGTCGGTGCGGCGGCAACCGCGGCGCTCCTTTCCCTGCGCGGCTCAACCTCGAAGAAAGCGAATTCGAGCGGCGGCGCGCATAGCCCGGACGGGACCGACAGCTCAGCCTCGTTCCGCGCGGGGATCGCGGATGAGAATTCGATCCCTGACAAGGGCTGAGCGGAAAATCAGGCGGCGAGAAACCCGGCGATCGCGCGGCCAAGCTCCGGTTTGGTGACGGCGCTCATGTGGTTGCCGGGAATCTCGACGTACTTGGCGTCGGGCAAGGCATTGGCCAATGCTGCGGCGGACCCGTTATCATGATCGTCCACCCCGTTCACGCACAGCGCGGGCCAGGCGAACCCACTTACCACCTCGACTGGGGTGCTGACAAAAGTGTCAATGACATTGAGCAGCGCTATCGGATCGCCGCCGGTGGTTTTGAGAAACGCCTCCGCCATCCACTCGGCGCTTCCGCGCTGATGCTTGCCGAGGTTATTGAGAATGTTTCGGAAATGGTCTGCGCGCCGCTCGGCAGACGTAAGACCATCCAGCCCCATTCCAGCAAAGACGATCCGGCGCGGTGTGGCCCCCGTAGCAAGCATCCGTGAGGTGGTGCGCGCGCCGAGCGAATAGCCCCCGAGGTCGTAATCGGTAAGACCCAGGTGCGCGATCAGCGCATGCCCGTCTTTCGTCAACGCATCAGGCGGATAGGCGCCGATTTCGTGCGGCTTCGCGCTTTCGCCATGCGCCCTCAGATCCGGCATGATGACGCGAAAACCGCTCGCGGCGATCGCTGCCGCCTGGCCGTACCGGATCCAGTTGGTCTGGGCGTCGGAAAAATAGCCGTGGATCAGAACAACCGGCCGCCCCTCGCCCATCTCTCGCCATGCCAGGCGGACGCCATCGAAACTGTCGAAAAAGCGTGTCTCACTCGGGGGCATTTTCACCTGCTGATGGCCATCGATACATCGTCGCTTGATATTCGTCGCGGCGGCTGCAACGCAAGCCGGGCAAACAACGGCAGAAATATTGCCACTTTGTCATGATCCCGCGCTTCCATTATATAAGCATGCTTATTATATGCGAGGCATGACAGAGACATTCGGTTTCCTGCTCAGCGACACCTCTCGCCTGTTGCGCCGCCGTTTCGACGAGCGCGCGCGGACGCTCGGCGCAACCCGGACACAGTGGAAGGCGTTGCTGGGCATCAGTCGGCAGGAGGGCATCAATCAGGGCGGCCTTGCCGATATCCTTGAGGTGGAGCCAATAACATTGTGCCGGCTGATCGACCGGTTGGAGGAATCCGGCCTGGTCGAACGCCGCCGAGATCCAAACGATCGACGTGCCTGGCAATTGTTCCTGACGGACAAGGCCCATCCTGTTCTCGATGAGCTGCGCGGGCGCGGTGCGGAGCTTACCGCGCAGGCGCTGCGCGGCATCCCGGAAGAAACTATCGCGCAGCTTTCCGAGGTGCTGAACCGGATTCGCGAGAACCTTGCCGACGCACCGCAACCACAGAAAGGCGTCGCTCATGGCTGACGCAGACCCCAAACGCGCATTCGCGGCCGACAGCGAAATGTCGGTTCTTGCAAACCAGGATGTTCCGGCGAAGCGTCGCGGGTTGCCTCGGCTGGTGCTGATGCTCGGCATACCGCTGCTGATCGTCGCGATCGGCGGATATTTCTATCTCACGTCCGGCCGGTATATTTCCACCGACAATGCCTATGTTCGGCAGGACATGATATCGATCAGCCCGGACGTATCCGGCCGTATCGTCGAGGTCGACGTGCGCGAGAACCAGCCGGTGAAGGCCGGCGATATCCTGTTCCGCATCGATCCCGAGCCCTATCGTATCGCGCTGGCGCAAGCGGATGCCGATCTGGCTACCGCGCGGGTGCAGGTTTCCACGATGGCGACCGATACCGGCAGCGCAGCCGCCGATATCCAGAATGCCCGTGCCGAACTGACGCTGGCGCAGGCGACGTACGGACGGCAGGCGGCGTTGATGAAGCAGGGCTTCACCACACGCGCGGCATTCGACGCCGCTACACAGGGCGTGGCGGCGGCGAAGGCGAAACTGGCGACGGCCGATGCGGCGGCGGCGCGCGCGCGCCAGCAACTCGGCTCCGGCGGGGGATCGGGTCAGCCGGCCGCGATCCAGGTCGCGCTCGCGAAACGCGAGAAGGCGGCATATGATCTCGAGCGGAGCGTTGTTCGCGCGCCGAAGAGCGGCGTCGTGAGCCAGACGGGGCGTTTGCAGGTCGGCAATATCACCCCCTCCGGTGTTCCGGCGCTGAGCCTGGTCGTCAGTCAGCAGGCATGGGTCGAGGCGAATTTCAAGGAAACCGATCTGAACCATATGCGCGTCGGCCAGCCGGCCGAGCTGTCGTTCGATGCCTATCCCGGCCTCAAGGTGAAGGGCCGGGTGCAGTCGATCGGCGCCGGCACCGGGAGCGAGTTTTCGGTGCTGCCGGCGCAGAATGCGACCGGCAACTGGGTGAAGGTGACACAGCGCGTACCGGTACGGATCGCGATCGATGGAAAACCGCCGCGCGCGATGATCGCCGGGCTTTCCACTGACGTGAAGATCGACACGAAGGATCGCTGATGGCGTCCGCCGCCGCTCCGGCCGGAAACCCGCCGATCGCCACCCCGCCCGGTCAGCCGCTGTTGCCCGTCAGGCATCGCGGTATCCTGACCATCGGCGTGATGGGGGCGATGATCATGCAGATCCTCGACACTACCATCGCCAATGTCGCGCTGCCGCATATGGAAACCAGCCTCGGCGCGACTGCCGATACGGTCACCTGGGTATTGACGAGCTACATCGTCGCCACCGCGATCGCGCTGCCAGCGACCGGCTGGCTTTCCGACCGATTGGGCAGCCGCAATCTGTTCCTGATCGCGGTCGGCGGGTTCATCCTCGCCTCGATGGCATGCGGCACCGCCGTGAGCCTGGAGGAAATGGTGGTATTCCGCATCCTGCAGGGGATCTTCGCCGCCTTCATCAACCCGCTGTCGCAAACGTCCATGCTTGATATCAATTCGCCGGAAAATGCGGCGAAGGCGATGAGCGTCTGGGGAATGGGCGTGATGGTAGGGCCGATCATGGGCCCGGTGATCGGCGGTTGGCTAACCGAAAGCTACAACTGGCGCTGGGTATTTTACGTCAACGTGCCGGTTGGCGCGGTGACGTTCGGAATATTGTGGTTCCTGCTGCCGTCGCGCCCGCGCGCGCATCGCTCGTTCGACTGGCTCGGGTTTCTCTTTATCGGTATCGCCGTCGCCTCGTTCCAGCTCATGCTCGATCGCGGCCAGGACCGGGACTGGTTTTCGAGCTGGGAAATCGTGGCCGAAGGCATGATCGCCGCTGCGTTCGCGTGGATGGGTATCGTTCATCTCGCCACTGCGAAGAAGCCGCTGTTCGACCGGCATCTCTTCGGCAATCGCAATCTGGTCACCGGCATGTTCTTCATGGTGGTGATCGGCGTTTCGACAATGGCGCCGATGGCGCTGCTGCCGCCGATGCTCCAGCAGCTTTTCGGCTATCCCGTGATCGACACGGGGCTGATGATGGCGCCGCGCGGCGTGGGCGTGCTCTTCACCATGTGGCTCGCGGGGCGGCTGATGGGTCGGGTCGATACCCGCCTGGTAATCATGTTCGGGCTGGGGATATTCGCGCTCTCGCTGCGCCAGATGGCCGGCTATTCCCTGCAGATGGATTTTTGGCCTGTCGTCATTTCGGGATTTATCCAGGGCCTTGGCATGGGGCTGGTGTTCATGCCGATGAACGCGCTGGCATTCGCCACGCTCGACAATCGTTACCGTACCGATGGCGCAAGTCTGCTGAACCTGATGCGCTCGATCGGCCAGTCCGCCGGCATTTCGATGGTGACGGTTATGCTCGCCCGCAATATCCAGGTGAGCCACGCCGATCTCGTCCAGCATGTGACGCAGGACAAGATGCCCGCAATCAACCTGAGCGAGATCGACCAGTTGGGCAGCCTTGGCGACAGTGTGTTCGCGTTCGCAGATGCGATGATAAACAAGCAGGCAGCGATGATCGCCTATATCGACGATTTCTATCTCATGAGCTGGATCAGCATTGCCGCCATTCCGCTCGTGCTGCTGCTCAAGAAGCCCAAGGGCCGGCTTGAGGTGATCCATTCCGAATAAGGTGTCGCCTCAGCCGGTGAGCGCGGCCATGAACTCGGCGGGCGGCGCCATCTCCGGCCATTGCGGAACGTCGCCGGGCAACGTCACCCAGGCCTGTCGATAATGCGTGAAGATGTGCGCGCGACACTCCAGCTCCTCGGAGCGATCGAGTGTGCCGGCGCGAACCACCGCGACACCGGGCCGGCGCGTGTTGGTATTATAAATCCGCGAATGGCAGGTGCCGCAAAAGCGCTGGATCGAGGTCCGGTCCTCGGTCGTGATCTCGTGAACAACGATCGGCCCAGCGACGTGCAAACCGGATTCGGGAACGAGCGCCTGCAGGCTGAAAGCGCTGCCTGACGCACGCTGACAGATATGACAATGGCAGGCATAGACCGGCGGCAGCGCATCGAGCGCGAGCTCGTAGCGGCAGGCGCCGCAGCGACAGCCGCCAGTGATCGTCATCCCGCCTTCTTCAGATGCCGACGGCCGAGCAATTCGGCGATCTGCACCGCGTTCAACGCCGCGCCCTTGCGCAGGTTATCGCTGACGCACCAAAGCGACAGTCCGTTATCCACGGTGGAATCCTCACGTACGCGGCTGATGAAAGTCGCGTAGTCACCAACGCACTCGATCGGCGTAACGTACCCGCCATCCTCGCGCTTGTCGATCAGCATCACTCCCGGCGCCTCACGCAGGATATTCTGTGCCTCGACAGCGGAAATCTCGTTCGCGAACTCGATGTTGATCGCCTCCGAATGGCCGACGAACACCGGCACGCGTACGCACGTCGCCGTCACCTTGATCTTCGGATCCAAAATCTTCTTTGTCTCCGCGACCATCTTCCACTCTTCCTTGGTCGAGCCATCGTCGAGGAAGCTGTCGATGTGTGGAATCACGTTGAACGCGATCTGCTTGGTGAATTTCTTCGGCTCGGCCGGATCGCCCACGAAGATGTTGCGGCTCTGCTCGAACAGCTCGTCCATCCCCGCCTTGCCCGCGCCGGACACCGACTGATAAGTCGCGACCACGACGCGCTTGATCGTCGCGGCATCATGCAGCGGCTTCAGCGCGACGACCATCTGCGCAGTCGAGCAGTTGGGATTGGCGATGATGTTCTTGCGGGTGTAGCCGTCGATCGCCTGCGGATTTACCTCAGGCACGATCAGCGGCACGTCCGGGTCCATGCGGTAGAGCGACGAATTGTCGATCACCGTGCACCCTGCCGCGGCGAACTTCGGCGCATATATCCTGGTGGCGTCGCTGCCGATAGCGAACAGCGCCATATCCCAGCCAGCGGGATCGAAATGCTCGATATTCTGGACTTTCAGCTTGCGGCCGGTCTCGCCGAAATCGACCTGATCGCCGGTGGAGCGTGCACTGGCGACGACCGCGATCTCGTCCGCCGGGAATTCGCGCTCGGCGAGGATGTTCAGCATCTCGCGCCCGACATTGCCCGTCGCACCCGCAACCACCACCCGATAACCCATGACTCACTCCTTGTTGCAGCGCGGCACTACAGTGATTGCGCGCGCGCCAGCAACCTTATTCTAATCGTGCGTGCTGGCCTGCCAGGTGGCGTGTGCGCAGCAATGAACGCGCGCGAGATGATCGACGATCGCGTCCGATTCCTGCGATATCGCATCGCGCCGCCGTTATCGCGCCGGCTTGTTCTTCACCTCGCGGTCGAGGAATTCGAGCAGCGTCGTCCACGGATGGATGTCCCGGACCGCGCCGTGCGTCTTTCCCGGATAGAGCATCATCTCGAACTTCATGTCCGCCGCCTGCAGCTTCGCGGCCAGTGCGGTGGTGTTATCCAGGAACACGTTGTCGTCCGCCATGCCATGCATGATCAGCAATGGATCGCGGATCTTCGTCGCATCCGGCAGCGCGCTCGACGCGGCATAGGCGGCGGCGTCCTTCGTTGGATCGCCCATGTATCGCTCGGTGTAATGCGTATCGTAGAGCGCCCAGTCTGTAACCGGAGCGCCAGCCACGGCCGCAGCATAGACGCCCGGATTCTTCTCCAGCATCTTCAAAGACATATAGCCGCCATAAGACCAGCCATAAGTGGCGATCTTCTGAGCATCGACGAACGGCAAAGTTTTGAGATAGCGCGCCCCGGCCAGCTGGTCCGCAACCTCCACGCTGCCCATCGCGTGCCAGATCGCATCCTCGAACTTCTTGCCGCGATTGGGCGAGCCGCGATTATCGAGCTGGAAGACGATCCAGCCCTGTTGCGCGAGATATTGCAGCAGTGGCGGGCTCCAGGCGCGCGAGACGGTCTGGCTGTGCGGCCCGCCATAATGCTGGAAAAACACAGGATATTTTTTGCCTGGTTCGAGCGTCGGCGCGATCATCTTCCAGTAGAGTGTCGTTCCGTCATCGGCCTTCAGCGTGCCGAATTCGGTCGGTCGCTGCGCCGCAAGATAAGGGGCATAGGGGTGCGCGCCGCCGACCGCATTCTCGTTGATCCATGACAACCGCTTGCCCGTCGCGTCGGCAAGATAGGTTTGCGGCGGCTGGCCCGCGTTGGAGCGCGTGATGATGAAGCGCGAGGCGGCCCCGTCGGCACTGGCGCTGTTCCACCAGCCGGCCTGCGTGAGGCGTGTGATCGCATGCGTCCGGGTATCGAGCGCGTAGAGGTGCTGTTCCAGCACGCCATCGCGATTGCCGGTGAAGAAGATCCGCCCGGAAGCGTCGTCCACCCCGACCAGCCCGGTCACCACCCAGTCGCCGCTGGTGAGCCGCGTCCATTTGCCCGCTTTCCAAAGATAGAGATGCGCAAAGCCGCTGCGTTCGGACAGCCAGATCAGGCCGCCGTCCGGCATCGCGCGATAGGCGCTGGACAAGTTGACCCAGCTCTTTGCGCCAGCCTTTTCGCTGAACATCACTGTCGCCTTGCCTGTCGCCGGATCGACGCGAAGCATATCGAGCGTGCGCTGATCGCGGCTCTGGCGCTGTACGAGCAGTGCCGAGCCGTCCGGCGTCCAGTCCACGCGCGCGAGATAGATGTCGGGATCGCGCCCGAGATCAACTTTCACCCGCCCCGATCCGTCGGCGCGCATTATCCACAGTTCGACGAGCACATTCGGCGTGCCGGCGGCGGGATAGCGTTGCTGGACGATGCTGGTGCCAGCCGCTCCGATCGCGGCGCGGGTAAAGATCCTCACCGGCTGCTCGTCAAAGCGTTCGACCGCGATGTGGCGTTCGTCGGGCGACCACCAATAGCCGGCGCGCCGGTTCATCTCCTCCTGCGCGACAAACTCCGCCTCGCCGAAATGGACGGTACCCCCGCCCCGGCTGGTCAGCGCACGCGCCGCGCCGCCGGCGAGCGGCTGCACCCACAGGTTCTGATCGCGCACGAAGCTCAGGAAAGCGCCGCGTGGCGAGATCAGCGGATTGAGCGCTCCCGCCGTTCCCTCGATCCGGCGAGCGCTGCCATCCAGGCCAGCCAGGAACAACTCGCCATCGATCGGCACGAGCAGCGAGCGCCCGTCCGGCGCCCAGTCATAATCGAGAATGCCGGTCTTGCCGGTCTTGCTGCGATCACGCTCGCGCTGCATCTTCTCCGCCTCGGAGAGCGCCGCGCCGCTGCCCACCTTGCGGGAATCCACCAGCATCCGTTCCGTGCCCGTGCGCGTGTCGATCGCCCACAGGTCATAACGGGTTCGCTCGTCCGGGCGGTTGCGGACCATTGTGAGCAGGTCGCCTTGAGGGGAGAGCCGCAGCGCCTGGGGCTGAGCGCCGGCCAGATCGGGGCTGCCGAAAACGCGCTCCAGCGTGAGCGGCCCGCCTGAGGCAATCGTCTCAGCCACGGCCGAGGACGCCAGCGCGGCAGCGGAACAGGCAAGGGCAATCGCAAGCGGCCATGCGCGCATATCTTTCTCCGTTGAAGAAACGGCGAAAGCGCGATGCAGGCGAAAACACAAGGCCGGAAAACGAGAAAGAGGCGCGGACGGCATCCCGTCCGCGCCCCTGACGCATCAGCGATAAGTGGAAATCACTCCGCCGCAGCGGCCTGACGGTTGTCGCGACGCTCGGCGATACGCGCCGCCTTACCGGTGCGACCACGCAGGTAATACAGCTTGGCACGACGGACCGCGCCCTTGCGTACCACCTCGATCGAATCGATGTTCGGCGAATACAGCGGGAAAACGCGCTCCACGCCCTCACCGAACGAAAGCTTGCGCACGGTGAAGCTGGAACCCATGCCCTTGTTCGAGCGCGCGATGCACACGCCCTCGTAATTCTGGACACGGGCGCGATCGCCCTCGATCACCTTCACACCGACCTTCAGCGTATCGCCAGGGCGGAATTCGGGGATCGCGCGCTTCGCGGTCAGCTTTTCGATCTGCTCGGCTTCGAGCTGCTGGATCAGATTCATCTGAAACGTCCTCAATCGTCGCCGCGCGCCAGAGGGCGGCCGACCCGAACGCCAGTGTGACGTTCCCAAAGGTCCGGCCGCCTTAGCCGTGTGTCATCCTCCGCCCGTCGTTTCCGCCAGGCGGCGATCTTCGCATGATCCCCCGATCGCAGCACTTCGGGGATCCTGCGCCCTTCCCATTCATAAGGTCGGGTATAATGCGGATATTCGAGTAGGCCGCTTTCGAAGCTTTCCTCGTCCCCGCTTGAAGCGGCGCCCATTACGCCGGGAAGCAGCCGAACGCAAGCATCGAGAAGAACGAGCGCCCCCATCTCCCCGCCGGACAGCACGTAATCGCCGATCGCGACCTGCTCGATCGGCCGCGCCTCGAACAAGCGCTCGTCAAATCCCTCGAATCGGCCGCAGAGGATCACCGCGCCCGGCCCGGCGGCGAGCGCGCGTACGCGTGCCTGGGTTAGCGGCGCGCCGCGCGGCGTCATCGCCAGAACGGGGCGCTCGTCCGCGACATGATCGAGCGCGCGCGCCACCACGTCCGCGCGGAGCACCATGCCCGCGCCGCCCCCGGCCGGTGTGTCGTCCACCGACTTGTGCCGGTCGGTCGCGAAATCACGGATGTTGACCGCATTCAGCGACCAGCGCCCCTCGCCCAGCGCGCGCCCGGCCAGCGATTGGCCCAGCGGCCCGGGAAACATCTCCGGATAGAGCGTCAGGACGGTTGCATCGAAGGTCATGGCGCGGGCTTGAACTCCAGCACCTGAAGGCTCAGCGCCGGGGTCGGCGCGCGCTGGACGCGGCCCGCCACCGCGCCATTCGCGCAGGCCCACACGAATGTACCCTCCATCGCGGAGAGCGGCGCGATCGGCTCGTTCATCGCGCAGGCGCCGACTGTGGCTTTCAACGCCGCGATATCGGCGCGGCGACGCGCGAGATCGCGATCGAGCGGCACGTTCACGGCAAGCGGTGCACTGGCCGGATCGCCGCTGCGCCAGCTCGCCTTGGCCGCATCGTAGGCACGGGCGAGACCGGCGGAAACCTGCAACGGTCGATCGCTCGCCAGCCCGGCCGCGCGTAGCGTCATCAGCGCCTGAAACGCCGGTTGGACGGGCGAAGCGTAGGTGCGGTTGGCGAAGGCGAACACGCCCACCCCCGCTTCCGGCAAAAGCGCAACCACGGATCCATATCCCGGATACCCGCCGGTGTGAGTCAGAACCTTTCCGAGATCGCAGTCGGCGACATTGAACCAGCCTTTGCCATAAGCCCAGGATTGCCGGCACGGCGCGCCGAGAAAAGGCGGGCGCTCACGCGTCTCGACGAAATTCGCGCCCTCGACAATCTGCCGCACCGTGCCGCGCTTTACCGGGCCGGTATCCGTATCGTCCCGCGCCGGCCACGCGGACAGCAGAAACGCAACCCAGCGCCAATAGTCTCGCGCGCTGGTCTGCACCCCGCCCATCGCGCCGAACGCGCCGTCTGCCATGTCGGGCTCGCGCACCCAGCCCCCTTGTCCCGCTGCGTCCTGTTGCCAACGATAGCCAAGCGCCCGTCCCCGCTGCGGCATGTTGATGACGTCATAGCCGGTGGATTTCATCTCCAGCGGCGCCATAATCTCGCGCTGGATGTAGCGCTCGTAAGGCATACCCGAGACGTTCGAGACGATCCGGCCAAGCGTGGCATAGCCGAAATTGGAATATTCCATCTTCAGGCCGGGCGCGCGCGCGAACGGCACACCGGCTTTCAGCATTGAGGTGAACGCCTGAGCGGAAAGCGGCTGTTGGCGGTCGCCCCAGGGATTATCCTCGACGAAGCCGGCGGTGTGGTGGAGCAGATCTGCGACGGTGATGCGCGGCGAATCCTTGGTCGGATAGCGCCAGCCGGCCATCTGCGGCACGTAACGCTCCGCCGGCGCGTCCAGCGACAGCTTGCCTGCATCGCGCAGCTTGAGGATCGCGAGCGCGGTGAACGCCTTTGACATCGAGGCAATACGGAAGCTGCTGTCCGCCGTCACCGGCACACCGCTGGCCACATCCTGTACGCCGAGGCCGCGAACCACGACGAGGCGGCCATCCCTGACAACCCCGAACACCAGCCCCGGCACATGCGCGTTCTTCATCCACGTGTCGAAATAAGCGGTCAGTTGCGGCCCGATCGCATCGATCGCGCCGGGAGTCGCTACTTTCGCCGCCTGGTTTGCGGGCCGTTCCTGCGCGGTCACTACGGCAGCGCTGGTCACAAGAGCGAGCGCAGCTATCGAACGGCGAATCATCAGCAGGAACTCCGTTGGGCGGCGCATCTGATCGCGCGCCGCCGCGACGGCGGCAATGGCCTAGCTTTCGACGAAGGCCGGGGCGATGATCAGGCGTTCATGATCCCATTCGGGCACCGCGTCCACACGCATCGGCACCATGAAGCGCTTGCCGTTGTCGCGCTCGATCTCGATAACGTCGCCGGCACCGAAATTCTCGATCGCGATCACATGGCCTAGAGCCTCGCCGCCAGCGGAAACCGCCGCAAGGCCGATCAGGTCGCAGTGATAATATTCGCCCTCGCCGAGCGGCGGGAGCGCCGAACGCGGCACGGACAATTCCGTGCCGCGGAGCGCCTCCGCGCGGTTGCGGTCATTCACCTCGGCGAAGCGGGCGATCGCCCCATTCGAGCCGTGCCGCAGGGATTTCAGCGTCAGCGTGCCGCCGTTGAATGCCCGGTGCGCATCCAGATCGTCGGCGAATACCTTTAGCCGCACTTCTCCCGAAATTCCGTGCGCGCCGATGATGACGGCGAGCACGACATCAGGCTCCGATACGGTTTTCGGTTTCTCGCTCATCTTGCTGGCCGGACGGATCGCGACGAGACCGCCGCGATCCGTTGCAGGGCTTACTGCTCGGACGTCGCGTCGGCGACCTGCGCGGCCTCTGCGGTCGGCTCCTCGGTGGCAGCCTCGACCTCTGCCGCGACCACGCCCTCGGCCTCAGCCGCCGTCTCTTCCTGAGCGGGTGCCGCGGCCGCCTCGGCCGCCGCTTCTTCCGCCGCCTTCAGCTTCTCGGCACGCTCCTCGGCGCGCTCCTTGGCCTTCTCGCCCGGCTCGGCCTTGTTCGGGTTGTTGCGCGCCGCGCGCTCACGCACGCCAGCCGCATCGAGGAACCGCGCCACCCGGTCGGTCGGCTGCGCGCCGACGCCCAGCCAATGCTTCGCGCGCTCGGCGTCGAGCACGACGCGCTTCTCGTCTTCCTTCCCGAGCAGCGGGTTATAATTACCGATCTTCTCGATGAACTTGCCGTCACGCGGGCTGCGCGCATCGGCAACAACGATGCGGTAATACGGACGCTTCTTGGAGCCGCCACGCGACAGGCGAATGCTGAGAGCCATTGGTACTTCTTCCTTCCAACTATCTTGGTTATGCTTACTTCTTGAATTTTCCGAAACCTGGCGGAAGGCCTCCGGCACCGCCGGGAAGTCCCGGCAGGCCGGCACCGGCCTTGCCCAGCATGTCCCCCAGTTCCGCGCCGCCGAGCGCGTTGCCCAGGCCGCCCATGCCACCCTTGCCGAGCATCGCCATCATGCCCTTGAGGCCGCCCATCTTCTTGATCCGCTTCATCGCGGTGGACATTTCCTGATGCATCTTGAGCAGCTTGTTCACGTCCTGCACGGTCGTCCCGCTGCCCTTGGCGATGCGGATCTTGCGCTTGGCGTTGATAAGCTCGGGCTTGCCGCGCTCTTTTGGCGTCATCGAGGTTATCATCGCGTCCATGCGCAGCAGGATCTTCTCGTCGACCGCGCCAGAGGCCATCGCCTGCTGCGCTTTCTTCATGCCCGGAATCATGCCCGCCAGCGCGCCAAGACCGCCCATCCGGCGCATCTGGGCGAGCTGACCACGCAGATCGTCCATGTCGAACTGGCCCTTGGAAAGCCGCGCCGCCATGCGCTCGGCGTCTTCCTGCTGGATCGCCTCCGCCGCGCGTTCAACCAGCGAAACCACGTCGCCCATGCCAAGGATGCGGCCGGCCACACGCTCGGGATGAAAAGGCTCGATCGCATCCAGCTTTTCGCCGGTGCCTGCAAACTTGATCGGCTTGCCGGTAACGGCCCGCATCGACAGTGCTGCGCCGCCACGCGCATCGCCGTCCATGCGGGTCAGCACCACGCCCGTCAGCGGCACCTGCTGGGAGAAGTTCTGCGCGACGTTGACCGCATCCTGCCCGGTCAGCGAATCGACGACGAGCAGGATTTCCTGCGGCCGCGCGATTTCCGCGACGGCCTGCATCTCGTCCATCAGCGCCTGATCGACATGAAGGCGCCCGGCGGTGTCGAGCATCAGCACGTCGAAACCCTGGAGCTTCGCCGCCTGCAACGACCGCCGCGCTATATCGACCGGCTGCTGCCCGGCGACGATTGGCAGCGTCTGCACCTCGATCTGCTTGCCGAGCGTGGCCAGCTGCTCCTGCGCGGCCGGGCGATTGACGTCCAGCGACGCCATCAGCACCTTCTTGCGCTCCTTCCCCGCAAGCAACCTGGCGATCTTAGCGGTGGTGGTCGTCTTGCCGGAGCCCTGCAGACCCACCATCATGATGACAGCCGGCGGCGCCGCATTGAGATCGAGCGCGGCATCCTGCGGATTGGCGCCGCCGAGCATCTCGACCAGCGCGTCGTTGACGATCTTGACGACCTGCTGCCCCGGCGTGATCGAGCGCAGCACATTCTGCCCGACCGCCTTTTCCGTCGCATCCTCGACGAACTTGCGCGCGACCGGCAGCGCCACATCCGCCTCGAGCAGCGCGATGCGCACCTCCCGCATCGCCTGGCGCACGTCGGCCTCGGTCAGCGCGCCACGGCCGCGCAGCCGATCGAACACACCACCAAGACGATCACTGAGGCTGTCGAACATCCAAAACCCTTCTCATCCGGCCCAAACGAAAAAGCGCCGGCGGGCGAAACCTCGCCGGCCAGCGTGCACCACATGGGCGCTTTTCCTTATCGTTCAACGTCGGAACGCGGCGCGGCCTCTAACGCAAAGCACAGATAGAGGCAAGCCGTTCACGCTTAACGGCTTCTATACCCCGTTGTGCGAGATCGATTCCATACCGGCTCGGGAGGACAAGGTCGCCAATGGAAACGCTCGCCATAATTTCTCTGTTGA
The DNA here is from genome assembly GCF_048565505.1 of Sphingomonas sp. TX0543. Classification (NCBI taxonomy): domain Bacteria; kingdom Pseudomonadati; phylum Pseudomonadota; class Alphaproteobacteria; order Sphingomonadales; family Sphingomonadaceae; genus Sphingomonas; species Sphingomonas sp. TX0543. The sequence goes on along the minus strand of NZ_JBLZUS010000002.1, from coordinate 2,096,582 downwards.
GCGTGGCCGCGCTGGTTGTAGCCTTCCTTATACTGTCGCGCCTGCCCGGCCGGCGCCTGTCCGCACCGCGCTCACGCATCAATCGCGCAATCCCGCGAGACCCGGCAACGGGACTATGCAATCGTCAGGGATTGCTCGAAGCCGGCGGTAGGGTGTTGGCTCGCGCGGGCACGCGCCCGATCGCTGTGATACTTATCGAGATCGGGCCGGATGCGCCTGTCGGTGCCATTGGCGATCTCGCGCCCGTCATTGCCGCCATCCTTCCCACCGACGCACTGATCGGCGTCGTCCACCCGACCCAGCTCGCGTGCGCCATCACCATCGATCCCTATGCGGCCGACGGGCCAGATCAGGTGGCGAGCCATCTCGGATCATTGCTGTCGCAGCGAGGTGAGTTCGGGGCGCGAGGCGCGACCATCGGCCTTGCCAGATCGGATCGCGACGCCACCTCGATGGAAAGATTGATTGAAGCGGCGGAGACAGCCGCGCTGGCCGCCAGATCGGAGGGCGTCCGCAGCCTGTGGTTCGACGAGGGCATGGCCACCCGGCGGCGCGCGCGCGATACGGTAGCGCACAGCCTGCCGGATGCGATCGAAAGCGGCGCGATCATCCCGTATTTCGAACCGGTGATGGATCTTCAGAGCGGCGATCTTCTCGGGTTCGAGGTGCTCGCCAGATGGGAGCATCCCGTCCATGGCGTTATCGCGCCAGCGCATTTCATCGACATCGCCAGCGAGACGAGCGCGATCGCGGATCTCACCCTTTCCGTTATGCGGCAGGCCCTGTTCGCGGCGCGGGACTGGGATGAGCGACTGATAATGTCCGTCAATTTCGCGGTGCCGCAGATGCGCGATCCGTGGCTCGCCCAGAAAGTGATCCGGTTGCTGACCGAACTGGGCTATCCTCCCGCGCGGCTGGAGATCGAGCTTACCGAAGGCGCGTTGATGGACCCGCACGGGGTCGCGCCGTCGATCGTCGAGAGCCTCAAGGCGCAGGGCGTACGCGTCGCGCTCGACGATTTCGGCACCGGCGTTTCCAGCCTCACGCATCTGCGGGCACTGCCTTTCGATCGAATCAAGATCGATCACTCGATCGTGACCCGGATGGTGGACGATCCCGCCCGCGCCTCGATCGCCGACGCCATCCTGCGACTGGGCGAAAGCCTGCATCTGCCTGTTGTCGCCGAGGGAGTGGAAAGCGCACGAATCGCTGATCGTCTGCGCGCCATGGGCTGTACGATCGGCCAGGGCTATGTGTTCGGCCAGCCGATGAATCTGATGCAGACCCGCCGGATGCTGGCCGAGCAGCGACTGATACCCATGGCCGTAGTTCCCGACCGACTGGCAAGCTGAGGCGCGCAGACAACCGCCGCGCGCGGCGTTTTCGTGGACTTCCGCGCCGCTCCTCCCTAGATCGCCCCGCATGACCGCCCTGCCCCGACCCGACGTCGTGACCCTGGGATGTCGCCTGAATCTTTCCGAAAGCGAAACGATCCGCGGCCTGATCGGCCCGCGCGACGCCGTCGTGGTCAATACCTGCGGCGTCACCAACGAAGCGGTCAAACAGAGCCGTGCCGCGATTCGCCGCGCGCACCGCGCTCGTCCGACGGCGGAGATCGTCGCTACCGGCTGCGCGGCACAGATGGATCCCGAGAGCTTCGCCGCGCTTCCAGGCGTAACGCGGGTGGTGAGCAATACGGCGAAGTTGCTTCCCGCCACCTGGAGCGGATTCCCCAATCGCGCCCCGCCGCGTCGCCATGCCCGCGCTTTCGTCGGCGTGCAGAACGGCTGTGACCACGCGTGCACCTTCTGCGCCATCCCCGCGGGCCGCGGGCCGAGCAGAAGCGACCGGGCCGGTGAGATCGTGGCGCGTATCGCGGCACTGGTGGAGGCCGGCGCGCGCGAAGTGGTGCTGACCGGGGTCGATCTCCCCAGTTATGCCGACGGGGATGTGACGCTTGGCGGGCTGGTGGAGCGCATTCTTGTCGGCGTTCCAGCTCTGCCCCGGCTCCGGCTCTCGTCGCTCGACACGATCGAGATCGACGATCGCCTGTTCGAACTCATCACTGGCGAAGCGCGGCTCATGCCGCATCTCCATCTGTCATTGCAGGCGGGTGACGACCTCATCCTGAAGCGCATGAAGCGGCGCCATCTTCGCGGCGATGCAGTGCGCATGATCGAACGGATCAAGGCAAAGCGGGACGTCGCGATCGGAGCAGACCTGATCGCCGGCTTCCCGACGGAAAGTGAGACGATGTTCGCCAATACGCTGGCGCTGATCGAGGAATGCGCAATCGTCCATGCGCATGTATTCCCCTATTCGCCGCGCGAAAACACGCCCGCCGCGCGGATGCCGCAGGTGCCGACCGATATCGCCCGCGCACGCGCCACACGGTTGCGTGACGCGGCGGCGCGGCTGAAACGCATCTGGCTTGCGGGGCAAATCGGCTCCGAGCAGGCCATTGTGCTGGAAAAACCCGGCGATCGCGGCCACACCGGCGGCTTCGCGGACGCGCGGCTGACAGCTACGCCCACTGCCGCGGTCGGCGAACTCCTGTCGGTGCGCTTCATCTGCGCGACTGACGATTACCTCATCGGAACACCCATATGAGCACCACTCCATCCTGGCACGAAAAGCTGCTCGGCGGCTTTCGCCGTACGTCCGATCGGCTGATCGGCAATCTCACCGGGCTCGGCACCGCCCCGCTTGACGATACGACGCTGGACGAGATCGAGGAGGCGCTGATCGCGTCCGATCTCGGGCCTGAAACCGCCGGCAAAATCCGCGCGCGGCTTGCCGAAGGCAGCTTCGAGCGCAACATGGAAGATCTGGGTATCCGCCTGGTCGTCGCCGAGGAAGTGGAGAAGGTGCTGGCGCAGGTCGCAAGGCCGATCGAGGTGGATGCTTTTCCCCGCCCGCAGGTGATCCTCGTCATCGGCGTCAACGGTTCGGGCAAGACCACCACGATCGCCAAACTCGCGCACCTGTTCCTCGAACAGGATTATGGCGTGATGCTCGCGGCGGGCGATACGTTCCGTGCCGCCGCAATCGGGCAACTTGCGACCTGGGCCGAGCGCGTTGGCGTACCGATCGTAACCGGGCCGGAGGGCGGCGATGCGGCTGGCGTAGTATGGGACGCGGTGAAGCAGGCGACCGCGACCGGCATCGACGTCCTGATCGTCGACACTGCCGGCCGGCTCCAGAACAAGCGCGAGTTGATGGACGAGCTGGCGAAAATTCGCCGCGTGTTGGGCCGCATCAACCCGGCGTCGCCGCATGACGTGGTACTGGTTCTGGATGCAACCACCGGGCAGAACGCGCTGTCGCAGATCGAGGTGTTCAAGGAAGTGGCGGGCGTCACCGGGCTGGTGATGACCAAATTGGACGGCACGGCGCGGGGCGGCGTGCTGGTCGCTGCCGCGGAGCGCTACGGCCTGCCGATTCACGCCATCGGCATGGGCGAGGGGATGACCGATTTGAGACCTTTCGATGCCAACGAAGTCAGCCGGATCATCGCCGGGGTGGACGAAGGAGCACGCAAGTGAGCGAGCAGCGCAACGCATCCGCAGGCTTCCGCCTCGCGCTGGATTATGGGCCGCTGATCGTGTTTTTCGCGGTAAATTTCCTGGCGCCCGGCGCAGCGATCTTCCGTATCATCGCGGCGACCGCCGCGTTCATGATCGCGATGGTCGTGGCGCTGGCGATGTCATGGTTCAGAACCGGGCGCGTCTCGCCGATGCTGCTGATATCCGCGGCGCTGGTGCTGGTGTTCGGCGGGCTGACAATCTATTTTCACGACGAGCGCTTCATCAAGATGAAGCCGACGTTCGTCTATGCGATCTTCGCCGCCGTGCTTGGCTTCGGCCTTGCGACCGGGCGGCCCCTGCTCCAGAGCCTGCTGGAAACCGCGTATCCCGGCCTGGATCAGCAGGGGTGGCGCAAGCTTACCCGCAATTGGGCGATCTTCTTCGTATTCATGGCTGTGCTCAACGAGGCCGTGTGGCGCAACAGCACCACCGATTTCTGGGTAGGGTTCAAGCTGTGGGGCGCGATTCCACTGACGCTGGTGTTCGCTTTCGCCAATGTGCCGATGCTGATGAAGCACGGCCTGCAGGCTGGCAGCGCGCCCGAAACGATCCCGCCGGAAGGGTGATACGAAAAGGGCGGCGCCAAAGCGGCACCGCCCTTCCCTTCCGGTTTTGCGGAAACGCGCTCAGCCTACCGCGGCGTCATAACGGCGGCCGGCCTCGTCCCAGTTCACGACGTCCCACCAGGACTTCAGATAGCCGGGGCGATCGTTCTTGTAGGTGAGGTAATAGGCGTGCTCCCACACGTCGTTGCCAAGGATCGGGGTGCCCGGTTCCTTCGCATCGTCCATCAGCGGATTATCCTGATTGGGCGTCGACGTGACCTTCAGCTTGCCCGACGAATCAGCGATCACCCAGGCCCAGCCGGAGCCGAACTGCCCGGCGCCCTTGCCGTTGAAATCTTCCTTCAGCTTGTCGAGCCCGCCATAGGCATCGATCGCTTCCTTGAGCTTGCCCGACGGCTGGGTCGAACCAGCCGGCCCCATGATCTTCCAGAAGAAATCGTGGTTCCAATAACCGCCGCCGTTATTGCGCACGAGCGGCGGGAGTTGCGAGATCATGCCAAGGATCTGTTCGATCGATTTGCCGGCCAGTTTGGGATCGGCATCGACGCCCTCGTTCAGCTTGGCGGTATAGGCAGCATGATGCTTGTCATGGTGAAAGGTCATCGTCTCCTTCGAGATGACCGGCTCCAGCGCGTCATAGGCATAGGGAAGCGGGGGGAGTTCGAAAGCCATTAGATCCTCCTTAGGTCTCGCGCAGGCAAACGCGACGCGGCCCAAATGGCTCCCGAAACGTCGTTACGCAACCGCTCCGACCAGATCGTGCCGACGGAGTGCATGGCGAAGCTGGTCATAGCTGAGGCCGAGCGCATCGGCGGTGGAGCGCTGGTTGAAGCGATTCTCCGCCAGCGCGCGCGTCAGCAGTTCCTTCTCGAACCGCGCCACCCGGCTCTTGAAATCCGATGGCCCCATGTCGCACGCGGCGACCTCGTCGCCATCGCTCGAACCGGCAGACTGCGCGGCAGCCGGGTTGACCGGCGATGGCGATCCGCTGCTGCCGGGACGGTACGGCGAGGCGAAGGGATCGAATTCGATCACGTCGATCGGATCGGTCAGATTCCAGCGATAAACGGCGCGCTCCACCACGTTGCGCAACTCGCGCACATTGCCCGGCCAGCGATATTCCAGCATCGCATCCAGTGCCGCAGGGCCAAAGCCGGACCAGCTTTCCCAGCCAAGTTCCGCCGCCATCCGGCGCCCGAAGAATTCCGCCAGCACGGGGATATCACCGCGCCGCGCTCGAAGCGGGGGCAGGGTCACGACCTCGAACGAAAGCCGGTCAAGCAGGTCGGCGCGAAATTCGTGGCGATCCACCTTGTCCGGCAAATGCTCGTTGGTGGCCGCGACGATGCGGACATCCACCCGAACCGGGCGCGAAGAGCCGATCCGCGTCACCTCGCCATATTCTACCGCGCGCAGCAGCCGTTCCTGCGCGCCCATAGACAAGGTGCCGAGTTCGTCGAGAAACAAAGTGCCGCGATCCGCCTCCTCGAATCGGCCGACTCGCGCCTTGGTCGCGCCGGTGAAAGCGCCGGCCTCGTGCCCGAACAACTCTGCCTCGATCAGCGTTTCGGGCAGCGCCGCGCAGTTCATGACGACCAGCGGCTGATCCCAGCGCGGGCTGAGCCGGTGGAGCCTTTCAGCGACCAATTCCTTGCCCGTGCCGCGTTCCCCGATCACCAGCACCGGGCGATCAAGCGCCGCCGCGCGGCTCGCACGCTCCAGCACGTCGAGAAATACGCCGGACTGCCCGATAACCTGCGTGCTGCGCTCCATCACCAATAACTGGCGAATTTTCCCAACGCTTGGCAAGTGGGTGATCGCAACTTTTCGGCAGCGCTGGGCAAAAGTGACGGAAATCAGCCAAAAACAGAATTGGCACGCCTCCTGCAAAGCTATTGGCAACCGTCAAACGACGGAGCAACAGATCAAAATCTCGGAGGAAGACATGACCAAGCTGGACATCATCGGCCGCAACGCTGCCGCCCTCGCCCTCACCATCCTCGCCAGCGCGACGATGCTGATCGCCGCGGTCGGCCCGGCCAATCAGGGGAATGCAGTTCAGGCGACCGCGATCGATCGTTCGATCGCTTAAGTCGCCGCCGCCGGGGCATGCGTCGCCCCCTCGCCCCACCCCGGCGGAACGTTTATATCGGCGGGGGCAAATTTGGAGTTTCGTGAATGGGCATCTTTTCCCGCACCCGCGACATCGTCGCCGCGAATATGGCAGAGCTGCTCGAAAAGGCGGAAGATCCCGCGAAGATGATCCGCATGATCATCCTCGAGATGGAGGAAACGCTGGTGGAGGTCCGGGCGTCAGCCGCACGGACGATCGCCGACAGCAAGGAAATGCGCCGCCACATCGCGAAACTGGAAGCGCTTGAGGCGAACTGGACGGAGAAAGCGGAGCTGGCGCTTTCCAAGGATCGCGAGGATCTGGCGAAGGCCGCCCTGATGGAGCGGCAGCGCGCCAGTGACATGATGGAACAGCTCCGCGCCGAGGTGAAGGTCTTGGACGATTCGCTGCGGTCTTCGGAGGACGACATCGCGAAGCTGCAGAGCAAGCTGCGCGAGGCGCGTGCCAAGCAGAACAATATCGCGACCCGCCTGGAAAGCGCCAACAACCGCACCCGGCTTCGCGAGATGTGGAACGGCCCTCGCACGCACGAGGCGTTCAGCCGGTTCGATATGCTGGAGCGCCGCGTGGACGAGGCCGAAGGGCGCGCAGACGCAATGGGCCTGGGCGCACAACCCAAGACGCTCGACGAAGAGATAGCAGAGCTGAAATCCGCTGACCGGATCGACGCCGAACTGGCTGCGCTGAAGGCGCGGCTGAGCAAGGGGAATTGAAATGGAGGACGTTCTCGTCCCGGTGTTCGTCTGCGGCATCCTGTTCATCGGATTGCCCTGGCTGATCATGCACTATGTCACGAAATGGAAGCAGGCCCCCGGCGCGATGACGACCGAGGACGAGCAGTTGCTCGACGAGCTTCACTCGCTCGCCCGCCGGCTTGAGGACCGCGTGACAACCGTCGAGCGGCTGGTCGCCGCCGACAATCCCGATTTCCGACCGGGTCTCACCGATTACAGCCGCGATCGCGACTATCGGCTGGAAGACCAGCATCAGAGGAGGAACTGATGGCCGAGGACAGCCCGACAAGGTTCTATCTCGACAAGCAGAATGCCAAGTGGAAAGGCGTCTGCGCCGGGATCGCCGATTATACCGGGATCGATCCGCTCTGGGTGCGTCTGGGCACCGCAGCGATGGTCTTCATCGCGCAGCAATGGTGGATCATCATCGCGTACATGGTGATCGCCTGGGTCACGCCGAAGAAGCCGATCGGCCTCTACAACAGCCGCGACGAAGAGAAATTCTGGCAGGGCGTGCGCTCCAATCCGAAACGCACCACCGGCGAGGTCCGCTCCAAGTTCCGCGAACTGGATCGCCGGCTGGCCGATATCGAGCTGCACTACACCAGCCGCAACACGCAACTCGCCAACGAGATCGACAGCCTGCGCTAAGGGCATAAGCGGGCAACGGAGAGAATTGTCATGCACGACTTCGGTTTCCTGGTGCCGATCGCCATCGTCGGGATCGTTTTTGGCAGCCGCGCCTTCCGCACCTGGGTTCAGGCGAAGCACGGATACCCGCTGGACGACATTCGCCGGGGGCGTCGCGGAGCTTCGAGCCTCGACGATCAGCGGCAGATCATGCTGCTGTCGAACGAAAACGAAAAGCTGACCGGACAGATCAGTCGCCTCGAAGATCGCCTCGCCGTGCTGGAACGGATCGCAACGGATCCCGCGACCCGCACCGCCGCCGAAATCGAAGCGCTGCGCGATCGGGCGAATTGAGGAGCACTCAACATGCAGGAGTGGTTCATTCTGGCCTTCTTCATGATCGTGATCGGCCTGCCGGTGACACTCGGCATCGGGGGCGAGACGTTCAAGCGCTGGCTGCGTCACAAGGAGACGATGGCTGCCACGCTCAACGCGCAGGCCGCGGAGAAAGCGGCGCAATATGCGGCGCATACCGATCGGCTCGAACAACGCGTGCGGGTGCTCGAGAGGATCGTGACTGACAAAGGCATCGCAGTTGCACATGAAATCGAGCGACTGCGCGACGATCATCAGTTGAACTGACGTCGTTCAAACGACGCTGACAAACAAACTAGGGCAAGGGAGCCTGGACGATGGGTCCGTTTTCAATGGTGGTTGCGATCGTGCTGATCGCGACGCTGGGCAAGATTTTCTCCGAACGCTACAAGGCGCTCGGCCGCGAGCAGGATGGGCAACAGCTCCTTCCCCCGGCCGACCTCATCGCCGCGCGGGACGAGATCCGCCAGCTCAAGGATCGTGTCGCCGTCCTTGAACGTGTCATCACCGACAATCATGGCAGCCACGATCTGAGCCGTCAGATCGACGAGCTGCGCGATCGCTGACGAGGGAGTCGAACAATGTCCGACCCGAGCTTCTATCTCACCATGGCGTCCGCCGCGCTTGCCGGTCTTGCAATGCTGATCGGCGCCGGGCTTTCGGGATGGCGCGGCTGGCTGCAACTCAAGCAGAACCAGATCGCCATGGAAAATGACCTGCGCGCACCCGGCGCGCCAAGCACGACCGCGCGAATCGAGATCGCCGATCTCAAGGAGCGCATCCGCAAGCTGGAGGCGATCGCCGCCGGCGTCGATCTGTAATCGTGAAACCGGGCACCGTCGCCTCGCGCGTCGAGGTTGCGACCGTGCCCGGGAAACTCTAGGCGGTGCGACAATGGCCGACCGCACCGATATCGCCGAGCTCCACGCCGAATATGAATTTCTCGATGCCGACGATCGCTACCGGCTGCTGATCGATCTTGGCCGGGGGCTGGAGCCGATGCCGGACGCGCTCAAGACGGATGCGACCCTGGTTCGCGGCTGTTCGGCCGCGGTCTGGGTCTATCCCCAGCAGCGCGAGGACGGGACGCTGCATTTCCTGGCGGACAGCAATGCGGCGATCACCAAGGGAATTATCGCATTGGTGCTCGCGACCGTGCAGGATCACACACCGGCGGAGGTGCGCGCCACCGATATCGACGCCGCGCTGGCGCCGTTCGAATTGAAAGCGCAACTCAGCTCGAACCGGACCCAGGGCATCCCGAACATGATCGCGTTGATCCGCGATACCGCCGCGCGGCTCGCCTGATCGGATCAGAAACGCGCCAGCAGTCGGGCGGCCAGCAGGGCAACATCGTCATGGCGATCGATCACCAGCCACTCACCCGGACGACGCGTATCCACGACGGTCACGGCATTCTTGGGGCAGAGGCCAAGGCACTTCGTCTCGATCACCCCAACCTCGGCCTTGCGCCCCTTCCCCAGCCCGGGAAATTTGCGCAGCGCCTTCGCGAGCGCCCCGCGCCCGCTCTTCCCGAAACCGCCACCGATCTTGCGGGTGCATTTGCCACACACCAGCGCCGCACCATGCCACTGCGCCCGCGCGTGCTTCATGCCGGGCGCCAGGTTCTGGCTTCCTCGGCGACACGCAGCACATCATACGCAGCCTGAATCGCCTGAAAACGTGTCGCGGCATCCGTATCGCCGGGCCGCACATCGGGATGATTGGCCTTCGCAAGCCGCCGCCAGGCCGCGCGCACCGCGTCGAAATCGGCGTCGGACTCGAGCTCCAGCACCTCCAGCGCGCGCATCTCGTCGCGGGATCGGGTTCCATCGCCCGGGCCGCCCCAGCCATAATGCCTGGCCTGTTCGAAACCGGAGGCATCCCGCCGCTCCGCCGCCTCGCGCTCCGCGGCTTCCTCGGCGCTCAATCCCTCGAAATAGTTCCAGCCACGATTGTATTCGGCGGCATGGCGCTCGCAGAAATACCAGCGATCCGGGCTGTTGGGTGATTTGGGCGCCGGGCAATCGCCCGGCTCATCGCAGCCATGGCGATCGCAGATGCGCACCTGCTGCGCCTCCCGCCCGGCGCCATAGCCCCGCCAGCGTGGAAAACCCCAATCATTGGTCCTGCTCGATCGCGCCATCGCGAAGCGACATAAGGCGATTGCGCGGCGACGCAACCGTCGGCGCGCACTCAGTCGCCCCGAACCCGGCAGCCGGTGCCCGGATGAAAATAGCCAGAGGGCCTGTAAGCCGGGTTCTGTCCATCCCGGCGAGCCGGGATTGGGCGACCATTCCTCTAGGCCCGCCGTTGCCGACAGGCTCAAGCAACCAACCCGGGCGACCGGCGGGAACACGCCGATATGCCGCCCCTATTCGGTTTTGCTCCCGGTGGGGTTTGCCATGCCGCCGCTGTTGCCAGCCGCGCGGTGCGCTCTTGCCGCACCCTTTCACCCTTGCCGCGCCCGTTGCCGGGCGTTTGGCGGTCTGCTCTCTGTGGCACTTTCCCTGGGGTCACCCCCGGCGGGCGTTACCCGCCACCGTTGTTCCGTGGAGCCCGGACTTTCCTCGCCCCCCGCTGAAAGCGGGGGCCGCGGCCGCCCGGCCCTCTGGCGGCACCGCTCTAGTCGTCTCCCTGCGGTTTGGGAAGCAGCAGCGCGAGCAGGATCATGCGGCATTCTGCATCAACCTCGCCATCGACCAGTTCCGGCCGAAACCGCCGCTGGAATGCCATGATCGCCGCCATCGCGTCGCTCACGTCATAGCCGAATCGCTCCAGCGCCAGCAGGAAGCCGGGCTGGCTCCACATCGGATCCACCAGATTCTTGGTCGGGCGCGGCAGCGCCAGCCGGAGCCGTGCGAGCTTTCCCCACGGGAACAGCTCCCCCGGGTCGCGCTTGCGCGCGGGCGCGATATCGGAATGGCCGACGATGTTGCCGCGCGTGATCTGGTGGCGATCCTTGATATCGTGGACCAGGCGGATCACCGCCTCGACCTGCTCGTCCGGGAACGGGCGGTAGCCGAATTCATGCCCCGGATTGACGATCTCGATCCCCACGGAGGCCGAGTTCACATCCTCGATATCGCGCCAGTGCGACGCTCCGGCATGCCAGGCTCGCCTTTCCTCGTCGACGAGCCGCAAGACCGTGCCATCCTCGGCAACCACATAATGCGACGAGACCTTGGCCTCCGGGTCACGCAGACGGGCAATAGCGGATTCGCCGTCCTGCATGCCCGTATAGTGCAGCACGATCATCGTGACCGGCAGCGATCGCTCGTCAAAATTGGGCGACGGCGCCTCGATGATCTTCATTGCATAGTCCCATGCCGGCGCGCGTGCTTCGCTGCCTGTCGTCCATGGCTAGCCCGATGTTGCGGCGGAACCAAGGGCTTGCGGGAACGGTCGTCTAACCTTCGCGTCGGGAGCCCGCTCGTAAAAGCCGCGGAAGCGCTGGCTGGGTATGAAACGGTCGGAAAGCCCGATCACCGTCTCGCCCGCACCAAGCATCAGCAGACCACCGGGGCGCATCGCGTCCGCCAGTCGCCCCAGGATGCGCGTGCGCAGAACGGGAGCAAGGTAAAACAGCACGTTGCGACACAATATTCCGTCGAACCGGCCAGCCGGGGGAGGATCGTCGACAAGGTTGTTGCGGCGATACGTGATGAGCGAGCGCAGCTCGGGCGCGGCGACCCAGTCATTCCCCACCTGCCCGAACCAACGCAACATGCGCGTGACCGCGAGCCCGCGTTGTATCTCGAACTGGCTGTATCGCGCGGCGCGGGCGCGGAGCAGCGCATTCTGTGAGACATCAGTCGCGACGATTTCCGGCACCGCGCCGCGCTCCGCGAAAGACATCGCCAGCGACAGCGGCTCCTGACCGAAGGCGCAGCCCGCGGACCACAAGCGCGGACGATCCCCGCCCCCCGCCAGCACCGCCTCCGCAAATGCGTCAAGGACACCGGGGTCACGGAAGAATGAGGTTTCCTGATTCAGCAACGCATCGACGATCCGTTCGCCCATCGCCGCATCCCTGCCGACGCGCCAGCGCTGGACGAGCTGGTCGATCGTTGCGAAACCGCATTCCGCGACGAGCGGCTTCAGGGCGACATCGATCCGCCAGGTTCGCGACGAGGAAAGCCGTTGCCCGGTGCGCTCCTCAAGGAGCGCTGCAAGTACGCCGATCGAGACGCCGCTGGCGCTGGCGGTTTCCGCAAACGCGCTCACCGGGGACTGGCCTGGGCGGCAATCATCGCGCCGATTTCCTCGGGCGTCATCATCGCGTCGGCATAACCGGCCGCCGCAACCGCGCCAGGCATTCCCCAGATGACCGACGACGCTTCATCCTGCACCACCACCGTGCCGCCGGCACGCCGAACCTCGCCCGCTCCCTCAAGGCCGTCTCGCCCCATACCGCTCAGCACGATCGCGAGGAGCCGTGGGCCGTAAATATCGGCGAGCGAGGCGAACATCGGGTCCACCGAAGGCATGTTGCCATTGGCGACCGGCTCTCGGGAAAGCCGAAGTGCGCCCACCCCTTCGGCAATCGAAACCCCGATCATGTGAGCATCCCCCGGCGCCACGACGATCCTTCCCGGCTGGAGCCGCATCCGGTCGCCGGCGACATCGCACGGTCGGTTGCCAAGCACCGCCATCTGCGCGGCGAAATACGGCGAAAACGCCGCCGGCAGGTGCTGGGTGATAAGAATCGGCCGATCGAACGCCGCCGGAATAGCTCGCAACAGCGCGGACAAAGCGTGTATCCCGCCGGTCGACGCGCCGATCGCCACTACGTCGAATTGCCTCGCGGCCGCGCCGGGGCCGTGCGAGCGCCATGCCGGTGCCACCTCGCGCTCGGTAAGACGCGTCATGCGCTCGCGCAGGCTGTCGGCGAAACGACCCGCGAACCCTGTACCACCCGGTTTTACCAGCGTGTCGGCAGCGCCAAGCGCCAGCGCCTGAACGGTTGCCGATGCTCCCTGATCGCAGCTTGACGATACGACGAGCACTTTGGCGGTGCCGCAAATGGCCAGCAGGTCTGGAAGCCCGGTGAGCCCGTCAACGCCCGGCATCTCCAGATCGAGCAGGATGATATCCACCGGCTCGCCCGCCAGAAAGGCGAGTGCACCGGAAATATCGGCCACCGCGCCGGCGACGACGAACTGCCCGTCTTCCTCCGTCATTCGCGCGAGTACGGCCCGCGCGACAACCGAATCGTCGACGATCAATACCCGCGGAACAGGCCGTGATCGTTCCAGTGAATGGCTGGCCGTTGCCTGCATCGTCAGCCCCGGATCAGGCGAGGCCGACGATCTGGAACTTGCTTTCGAGCGTCTCGCGATCAAACGGCTTCATGACATATTCGTCGGCCCCCGCCTCGATCGCGGCGCGGATATGCGCGGTGCCGTTTTCGGTGGTGCAGAACACCACCTTCGGCCGGGACGTGAGCGCCGTCTCGCGCAGCGCGCGCAGAAACTCCATCCCGCTCATCACGGGCATGTTCCAGTCCAGCAGCACAACATCAGGCGCTGCCGCGACGCAATGGTCGAGCGCCTCACGCCCGTCCGCCGCTTCCGTCACCGAAAAATCCATTCCCTCCAGGATGTGCCGCGCAACTTTGCGGATAACCTTGGAATCATCGACGACGAGGCACGATTTCATGAGGTAATCCTGTTGGAACGCAAAGATATTTGTTCATGACAGAGAGCGGTAACGGCAAGGTTAATCACACGACGCGTGAAACCAGGCGGGGCAAGTCCACCACCAGCATCGGTTCGCCGTCACGCACGGCCGATCCGGCAGCCACCTGAGCCCAGTGATCGCCGACCGCGACGCCGGACGCGAGCGGCGCGATCTCCACCGGCGCGACGTCCTCCATGCCATCGAGCAGCACCGCGTAAAGCTGCCCGTCTACCGAGGTCGTCACCGCGCGATTGCGCGGTTCGACCGGCGCGGGCAGCCCGAGCACCTGCCAGGTATCGATCACCGTCACCACCCGGCTGCGCAGTGCAGTCAATCCGCGCACCGCAGGCGCCGCGCCGGGCGCCGGGACGATCTCACCCACATCGACCACGGCCTCGACCTGCGCCGCGTTGAACAATACTCCACGGCCGCCGAGATAGCCGATCAGGTGGAGGTCGCTGTCGGTCATGCGGCTTTCTCCAGCGCGGTGAGCAGAGCGGCACGATCATAACGGTAAAGCGGGTCGGCCGGCGTGCGGCCCAGTCGAAGCACGCGGGCAGCGTCACCGCCAGCCGCCTCGTCACCGTCCATGGCGACTATGACGTCGGGTGTTTCTCCCTCCACCAGACGGCGCACGACCCGATAACCGGCCGCCTCGATCGAGGGCTTGAGGAATATTTCCATCCAGCCCGCTTCGGGCCCGCGCAGCAGGCAGATCGGCGCGCGTCGCGCGTTAAGGGCGCTCTCGGTCAGTACCAGCGGGTCGATCAGTTCGACCGGCTGGCCATCCAGCATCACGACACCCGCGATCACGCCGGGAACCGACGCCGGCGAAATCTCCGCCGGCAGCGTGACGATATCGAGCGCCTCGCGCACGGGATAGGCGAGCGCACCCAGTTCCTCGTTCAGTCGCAGCGCCGACCATCCCGGTTCGGCCGCGCGGGGCGGAACCGCGCAGACCAGCCCGATCGCCTGGCCGCCGGCGGTCATCCACCACTGGCCTGCCGCCTCGTGGATCGCCTCGCGCGGCAGCGCCTCGATCCGGTTGACCGCCGCCAGGGCGATCGCGCGGCGCCGTCCGTCGATATCGTGAAACAGCAAGGCCTGGATACCTTCCTCGCCGAGAGGAGCGGCGGCGAGCGCTTCTTCGCGCTCGATCGCGGAGAACTGCAGCCCGGCAACCGTCGCGATGCCGGCAGCGTCGAGCAGCAGCATCGGACGTCCACTGTCCGGCAGGCTCTGTCCGGCATAGACGCCTGCGCGCATCACCGCGGGCGCTGCGGGCTTGATGACGAGCTCCTCGGTATCGATTACCGTATCGACGGCAAGCGCGTAGGCGCCGCCAGGCACATCCACCACGATCAACAGCGCGGGCGGGCGATGCGGCAGGCCGAGCAGCCGATCGAGCGCGACCAGCGGCAACTGACGCTCGCGGATCGTGGCGACCCGCCCCTCGCCGATCGCATCGATCCGCACCACGTTCGCGCGCGCGGACACGATCTCGTCGACGGCCTGACGCGGCAGCGCGAACGCCTGGCCGCCTGCCTCGACAATCACCGCCGACAGGATCGCCAGCGTCAGCGGCACTTCAAGCGTGATACTCAGCCCGCGACCGGGATTGTTGGCAATCGCGATCCGCCCGCCGATCTGCTCCACGTTGGTCCGCACGACATCCATGCCGACGCCGCGCCCGGAGGTTTCGGTCACGACATCGCGGCTCGACAAACCCGGCTCGAAGATCAGATCAAGCCGCCCGCGCTCGCCCAGCGCGCGAAGTTCCGCATCGCGCGAGGGGTTCTTCGCCAGCGCGCGCGCCAGCAACAGGTTCGTATCGATCCCGCGCCCATCGTCCGCAATCTCCACCAGGATGCGATTACCCGATTGCCGCGCCGAGACGGTGAGCCGCCCGGTCTCGCGCTTTCCTGCCCTGCGGCGCTCGGCGGGGGTTTCGAGGCCGTGATCCAGGGCGTTGCGGACCATGTGAACCAGTGGATCGCGCAGCAGCTCGATCATCTCGCGATCCAGCTCCACATCGCCGCCATCGATCGACAGCGACACCTGCTTGCCAAGTGCGGCGGCCGTATCCCGCACGACGCGGGGGAGCGCCGAGAACAGCGCATCGACGGTCTGCATCCGCGTGCGCGTCACCGTGTCGCGCAGATCGGCCACCGTCTGTGACAGGCGATCGAGCGTGGAACCGACCAGTTCCTCCCCGCTGTCCCGCAATCGGCGCGCCAGTTCGTTGCGCGCCAACACCATCTCCGACACACCGTTCATCATGCGGTCGAGCAGATCGACCGACAGGCGGATGCTGCGGGTCTGCCCGCGAGCGGCGAGCATCGTGGGTTGGGCGATCAGCGCGACACCGTCCGCGTCGAAATCGTCCACACCATTCCCGTCCCCCCCATCAAGCGCAGCGATCAGCGCGTCCTCGCCGCTGTCATCAAGCGCGACGCCTGCATCGATCGCCTCCACGATCTCGCCGATGCGATCGACGATGGAGAGCACGGCGTTGACCAGCCCGCGATCCGGCAACCGCTCGCCCGAGCGGACCGCCGCCAGCACATCCTCCGCCGCATGGCTGAGGCGGCCGACCCGGGGCAGATCCAGGAAACCGCAACTGCCCTTTACGGTGTGCACAAAGCGAAAGATCGAATCGAGCCGGGCGCTATCGGCCGGATCGGCTTCCCACGCGACGATCTCGCCCGCGATCGCTTCCAGCGATTCGCGGGTTTCGGCGATGAATTCCGGCAGCAGGTCTTCCATGTCGCGGTAGCTGTGCACCGCTGACAGTTAAATCAGCGTTTACCGGCCGTTGAGCGCCGCGCCGAACAGGAGCACATTCTCCGACGGCGCACTCACCTGCACCGACCCGCCGGTTTCGGTGACGAGCGAATGGACAAGATAGGCCGCCGCGCCGCGCGGCGTGATCTCGCGCCCGTCGGCGCCGTCGAGCAATGTCAGCCGCAGCTCGTCGTCAAGGATGACGCGCGGCCCCTCCGCCTTC
Organism: Sphingomonas sp. TX0543; assembly: GCF_048565505.1. Lineage (NCBI taxonomy): Bacteria > Pseudomonadati > Pseudomonadota > Alphaproteobacteria > Sphingomonadales > Sphingomonadaceae > Sphingomonas > Sphingomonas sp. TX0543. The sequence continues at coordinate 2,079,867 of NZ_JBLZUS010000002.1, read as the reverse complement.
AGCACGATCTCGATTACCCCGGCGTTATTCTCTCCGCCGATCGCCAGCGTGCCGCCGCGCACCAATGCGTCGCCGGCGATCATCGCAAGGTTCAGCAGCACCTTGATCGCGGTTTTGGGTAGTTCGGCTTCCTCGACCAGCCATTGCAGCTCCAGCCGCTTGTTGTCCCCCAGCAGCCCCTCGATCGCGACCTTCGCCTCGCGCGTGTCGACCATATCCCCGAAACCGCCGGCGGCGCCGAACGCCAGCCGGAAGAATTTGAGCTTGTTCGCAGAAGCCCGCGCGCTGTCGTTCAGCAGCTCCAGACAGCGCTCGCGCATCGCCGGATCTGTTTCGTCCGCCAGCAATTCCAGGCCGTTGTTGAGCGCCCCTACCGGCGACAGCAGGTCGTGGCACAGCCGCGAGCAGAGCAGGCTGGCGAAATCGACCGGGCTGATCGTCATATAGGTCCCCTCCAGGCACGCATAAGTGCCGCCGCCCGCGTATTGGCGAAGCGCGGACTCGCGCGCAAGTCTAGTCCGCAACGATCACCAGCGGATCGAAGCGACCATGCACCGCTCCATCGTGCACGGCACGCCACGCCCGCGCCTCGCCACCTCGCCCCACGATCAGCCAGACCGCCCCGTCAGGCGCCGCGCTCGCCGCGTCGGTAAGCGATGGCATGGCGTCACCCGACGGGTGCGAATGATAGTGGCCGATCACTGCATCGCCGCTCGCCCGCGCCGCGCGATGCGCCGCCAGCAACGCTACAGGATCGAGTTCGAACCGGGCGGCCGGTTGTGGATGCACGTTCGCGCATCGCAGCAGGCTGATTCCGCCATTCCGCGGTTGCAGGATAAGCCCGCATATTTCCTCGCCGCTCGCCCCCGCTTCCGCGGCGAGTTGTGCGAGCAGCGATCTTGAAATCATGAGCGTACTATCCATCTAAGACACAATGCACCGGGGGACTTCCGTTATTCAAGCGACGATCACGGCGGCGGCAGCCGGCTGGCGCCTGGATCGTGCACTCGCGGAGGCTGTTCCCACCCTGTCGCGTGAGCGGCTGAAGGTGCTGATCGCGGGCGGCAAGGTTTCTCGCGACGGTCAACTGGTCCGCGAGCCGGCGCGAAAGGCCGCGGCTGGCGAGATGTTCGCCATCACCATTCCCGATCCCGTGCCGGCGCATAATGAAGCGCAGGATATCCCGCTCGTCGTCACGTTCGAAGATGAACACCTAATCGTCATCGACAAGCCGGCCGGGCTGGTCGTCCATCCCGCCGCCGGCAATCTCGACGGCACGTTGGTCAACGCATTGCTGCATCACTGCAAGGGATCGCTCTCGGGGATCGGCGGGGTAGCGCGGCCGGGCATTGTCCACCGGATCGACAAGGACACCTCCGGCCTGATGGTCGCCGCGAAGACGGATCGGACGCACGAGGGGCTGGCGAAGCAGTTCGCCGACCATTCGATCGATCGCCGCTATCTCGCGATCGTCTCGGGCCAACCCATGCCGCCCGCCGGAACCGTCGATGCGCCGCTGGCGCGCAGCCCGCAGAACCGCAAGAAGATCGCGATCGTCAGCGGCGGCAAACGTGCGGTGACGCATTACAGAACGGTCGAGCGCCTCAACCGCGATGCCGCGCTGGTGGAATGCCGCCTCGAAACCGGGCGAACGCATCAGGTCCGCGTGCATATGGCGTCGCTGGGCCATGCGCTGCTCGGCGATCCCGTCTATGGCCGGACGAAACAGGCGCATCGCGCGATCCTGGAAACGCTCGGTTTCCGCCGCCAGGCCTTGCACGCGGCCCGCCTGGGGTTCATTCATCCTATAACAAGAAACGCTTTGTCGTTCGAAAGTGCAATGCCTGCTGACATGCAGGAACTGTTCATTCAGCTCAACGTATAGTTCGGGAAACGACGCGACACCCGTTTGGGGCCGCGACTTTCCGGGAAAGGGAAAGGGTAACGATCATGGCAAACCGCAGCAACGTCCCAGCGACGATCCCTGCGCTCGGTGGGGAGCAGAGCCTCAACCGCTATCTGGCCGAGATCAAGAAATTCCCCATTCTGGCCCCCGAGCAGGAATATATGCTCGCCAAGCGTTTTCAGGAGCATGGCGATACCGAGGCTGCTGCCCAGCTCGTCACGTCGCATCTGCGCCTCGTCGCTAAGATCGCGATGGGCTATCGCGGCTATGGCCTCCCCGTCAGCGAGCTGATCTCGGAGGGCAATATCGGCCTGATGCAGGGCGTGAAGAAGTTCGAGCCCGATCGCGGGTTCCGCCTCGCCACCTATGCGATGTGGTGGATCAGGGCCTCGATCCAGGAATTCATCTTGCGCTCGTGGAGCCTGGTGAAGATGGGCACGACGGCCGCGCAGAAGAAGCTGTTCTTCAACCTGCGCCGGATGAAGGCCCGCCTCGATGCATTCGAGGATGGCGATCTTCGCCCTGAGGATCTGACCAAGATCGCGACTGATCTGGGCGTGTCCGAAGCGGACGTGGTCAGCATGAACCGTCGCATGGCGATGGGCGGCGACACCAGCCTCAACGTGCCGATGCGCGAAGATGGCGAGGGCCAGTGGCAGGATTGGCTTGCCGACGATTCGCCGCTTCAGGACACGGTGGTGGCTGACGCCCAGGAAGCGGATGTGCGGCACGATATGCTGGTTTCGGCGATGGATGACCTCAACGACCGCGAAAAGTACATCCTCACCGAGCGCCGCCTTACGGACGATCCCAAGACGCTGGAAGAACTCTCGCAGGTCTATGGCGTCAGCCGCGAGCGCGTGCGCCAGATCGAGGTACGCGCCTTCGAAAAGCTGCAGAAAGCGATGATGCGGCTGGCCGGCGAGAAGCGTCTGCTCCCCGCCTGAGACCGGTCGGCGACGGGGCATTGCTGGCGATCATGTTGCTCGGCTAACGACGGGAATATGATCGCTCGCATCCTTCGCATCGGCGGCAAGATCGCTATCTGGTTCGTCGGCATATCCGTGCTCTGGGTGGTCATCCTGCGCTTCGTACCGGCGCCGATCACGTTCACGATGCTGGGTGATCTGCTGTCCGGCCACTCGATCAGCAAGCAATGGCGTTCGCTTGACCGGATCGATCCCAACATGGCGCGCGCCGCGATCGCGGGCGAGGATGCGCGTTTCTGTTCCCACCACGGTTTCGATTTCCGGGCGATCGCCGGCGCCGCTTATCGCAACGCGGAGGGCGGTCGCATCCGCGGCGGATCGACGATCAGCCAGCAGACCGCGAAGAATGTTTTCCTGATTCAAGGCGGCGGCTATGTCCGCAAGGCGTTCGAGGCCTGGTTCACCGCGCTGATCGAGGCGATCTGGGGCAAGCGGCGGATCATGGAAATGTATCTCAACGTCGCTGAAACGGGCATCGGCACCTATGGTGCGGAGGCCGGGGCGATGCGTTACTTCAACCATTCCGCCAGCCATCTCACCCCGCTGGAGGCCGCCCGGATCGCGGCCGTACTGCCGCTGCCGAAGAAGCGGGAGGCGGTCGATCCCGGCGGCTTCGTCCGGCGCCATGGCAATGCGCTCGCCCGCTACGTCGGAGTCGTGCGGCGCAATGGCCTAGATAGCTGTCTGAGATAATTGAAATCAGCCGAACGGATACCCGGCCGATCGCGCGCGTTGAGGGCTGACTGGCGAGCAAACGAGCCACGTCGGGAACACGCGGGAGATGGATACGATGAAACTGTTCTATGCGGCGGCGCTAATTCCGCTCATCCTCGCCGGGTGCGACAAGAAGCCGGAGTTCAAAGCCGAAAATGCATCCGTGGCCGAGGTCGCGAGCGCGGCAAACAGCATGATCCGCATGGAGCCCGGCAAATGGCGGACCGAGGTGTCGGTCGATTCGGTCGAGATCGCCAACGCCCCCGCGCAAGTCGCCGACGCGATGAAGCGGCAACTGTCGGCAACGGGCAAGCAGACGGCGGAAAGTTGCGTCACGAAGGAGCAGGCCGAACGTCCGCCGGAAGATTTGCTTGGCGGCAAGGGCATGAAATCCTGCCGCTACGACAGTTTCGCGATCAAGGGCGGCAAGCTCGACGCGCAGATGACCTGCCAGGGCGGCCCGGCAGGCCCGGCCAGCAAGATCCAGAGCAAGATCACGGGCGATTTCGGCAGCAAGAGCTACGATCTGGTGAGCGAGACCAGCGCGCACATTCAGGATCAGTCGATCACCACCAAGACCAAGATAAAAGGCGCGCGCATCGGCGATTGCACGCCCGCGGCAAGCTGATCGTCATCGACCGGCGCGGGCGATGTCACACGCCGCGCCGGTCATGAGCCATATCAGAACGGCAGCTTGAAGCCCGGGGGCAGCGGCAGGCCGCTCGTCATCTTCGACATTTCAGCCGACGACGCCGCATCGGCCTTCGCACGCGCGTCGTTGAGCGCGGCCGCGACGAGATCTTCCACCATCTGCTTTTCGGATGGCTGGAGCAGCGATTCATCGATCGTCACGGCGATGATACGGCCCTTGGCCGATGCCTTCACCTTGACGAGCCCGCCACCGGCAGCCCCCTCGACCTCGATCGTGTCGAGGCTCTCCTGTGCCTTGGTCAGCTCGTTCTGCACGTTCTGCGCCATGGCAAGAATGTCGTTCAAGTCTTTCACATCATGCTCCGTTTGGGCCATTCGATAAGTTCGGCGTCGGGAAAGGCGATGCGCGCCGCCGCGACGATCGGCGTGTCGAGAATCGCCTGTCGCGCGGCTTCTTCGGCGGCATCATCCGCCTCCTTCATCGTCGGCGCGCCCGGCTCGTCCACCAGGGCGACCTTCCACGCGCGCCCGGTTTCCGCCTTCAGCACCTGCGCGAACTCGCTCAGCGTGTCGGCGGATAGCGGACGTGAACCGCTGAAGGCGATCTCGCCATGCGCGATGCGCACCAGCCGCCCGCCGCTGCGCAGCCGGTGATAAAGCGCGTGATGCCCGCGATCCTCGAGCAGCGCCATCAAGCCGGCAAACTCGTTCGGCGCGGGCTGCACCGGCGCGGGTGCAGCCGCTGCGGGGCCATTGACCTGGATCGATCCGCCCGCGATCTGCCGCGCCAGTTCGCCGGGATCGGGCAAGGTGGAGGCGTGGACGACACGCAGCAACGCCATCTCGGCCGTCTCGATCGGCATCGCCGCACGGGCAACCTCGTCATGCCCCTTGAGCAGCAACTGCCAGAGCCGGTGGAGCATCGCGAACGAGAGCTTCGTCGCCCATTCGCGATAGGCGGCGCGCTCGACTTCGGGCTGGGCCGGATCGTCAGGCGCACCCACTTTCGCCAGCGTTACGCCGTGCACCGCCTCCAGCAGCGCGCGGAAAACCGATTGCGGATCGACCCCTAGATCATATTGCCGCCGCAGCGCCGCCAGCGCGGCCGGCGCATCGCCCGCCAGCAGCAATCCGAGCAGATCGCGAACCGCGCCGCGATCCGACAGGCCCAGCATCTCGCGCACCGCCGCGGCGCTCACCCCACCGCCTTCGAGATCGGCGTGCGCGATCGCCTGATCGAGGATCGACAGCCCATCGCGCGCCGATCCTTCCGCCGCACGCGCGATCAGCGCCAGCGCCTCGGGCTCGGCTTGCGCGCCCTCGCGTTCGCACACGCGGGTGAAATGATTTGCCAGCATCTCCGCCGGTATCCGCCGAAGGTCGAACCGCTGGCAACGCGACAGCACCGTGACGGGCACCTTGTTCACCTCCGTCGTGGCAAACAGGAATTTCACATGCGCGGGCGGCTCCTCAAGCGTCTTGAGCAGCCCGTTGAAGGCCGCCTTGGACAGCATGTGAACCTCGTCGATGATATATATCTTGTAGCGCGCGGAAACCGCGGCGTATCGCGATGCCTCGATGATCTCGCGGATGTCGTCGATGCCGGTGTGGCTGGCGGCGTCCATCTCGATCACGTCGATGTGCCGCCCCTCGGCAATCGCGCGACACGGCTCGCACACGCCGCACGGGTCGATCGTCGCCCCGCCCTGCCCGTCCTCGCCGATGCAGTTGAGCGCCTTGGCGATAAGCCGCGCGGTGGAAGTCTTGCCAACGCCGCGTACGCCCGTCAGCAGAAAGGCGTGGGCGATCCGGTCACGCTTGATCGCGTTCTCCAGCGTTCGCACCATTGCCTCCTGCCCGATCAACTCGGAAAAGGTCTGCGGCCGGTATTTGCGGGCCAGGACGCGATAGGCGTCCGCACCGCGCTGTGGCTGGGGCGGTTCGTCTAGGCCGAGCGAGGTCGAGAGTTCATTCACCCGCCCTAGATAGGCGCTGCCAGAGGATTCGTCAGCGGGGAAATGATGGTGCGGCTTGCGAAGATGTGCGCATCGCCACGCGCCGACGGGTGGGAGCCGGAACGACCCGAGGCGAAATCGTTGTGGCTGCTTCCGTCAGGATCTGACCAGGTTGGCGACGACCACGTCCGCCCGACTCCCGCGCGCCATATGGCGAAGCCGGGCGGCGTGTTCAAGCTATCTTACCAGGCGCGGACGCGATAGCATACGCGATGGCGGTTATAGCGCCCGCGCCATTCGCAGACCCGCCGCCACTGCGGCCCGCGATGCCAGCCGCGCCCACGGTCCCAGCCGCGATGGTGGCCCCGATCGCCGCGCCACTCGCGATGGTCGCGGTTGCCGTCGTTCCAGCGCTGCGCGTCGGCCGCGCTCGGCGCCATCGCGCTGACCGCCATCACGCCGGCCAGGCCCAGGATCATCTTCTTCATATGCCTTCTCCTGCTTGTGGGAAGGACATTGCTTCAGCGCCCCTGCATGTTCCGTGAACCCGATGGTAATCGTACAGTCAGGCCATCGAGCGCCTCACTCAGCACGATCTGGCAGGAGAGGCGGCTGGTTCGCGTCGCGCCGAAAGCCAGATCGAGCATATCCTCCTCGTCCGCGCTCGCGGGCGGGATGCGATCGAAATCCGCGTCATCCACGATGACATGGCAGGTCGCGCACGCCATCTGGCCCTCGCAGGTTCCCTCGAGCGGCTGCCCGGCGCGCTGCCCGATATCGAGCAGGCTCTCGCCGGCGCTGGCTGGCGCCTCCGCGATCGTGCCATCGACGGCGATGAAACGCACTTTCAGGCTCATGCCGCTATCCTCTGCGCATCGGCCGCCGCGAGGATGCGGGCCAGCGCCGCCTCCAGTTCGCCCTCGCTGGTGTAGCGCCCGAACCCGAGGCGGATGGAACTGCGCGCTTCCGCGTCGGTAAGGCCGATCGCCTTCAACACGTGGCTCGGCCGGCCCGACCCGCTCGCGCAGGCCGAGCCTGCCGAAAAGGCAATGTCGCGGCAGTCGGACACCAGCCGGTTCACGTCCAGGCCTGCGCGCCGGACGTTGAGGTTGCCGTGATAGCGTCGATCGGTCGCGCCGTTGACCGTCCAGCCGCCAAACATATCGGCGGCGATCGACCACAATCGCTCGACATGCGCGTGATCCTGCTCGACTCGCTCCGCCATCAGGCGCGCCGCGACGCCGAATCCGACGCAAAGCGCCGGGCTCAGCGTGCCCGAACGCCCGCCCTCCTGATCGCCGCCATGAAGCAGCGGCCGGAGCGTCACACCGTCGCGTATCCACAGCGCGCCCACGCCCTTGGGCCCGTGGATCTTGTGTGCGGACAGCGCGATCAGGTCGCACCCGTCGGGAATGGCGACGCGGCCGTAGCCCTGCACCGCGTCACACAGGAACAGCGCCCCCGCAGCGCGCGCGTCCCGCGCGATGTCAGCGACCGGATGGATCACCCCGATCTCGTTGTTGACGAGCATCGCCGCGACCAGCCCCGCACCGCAGAGAGCGGGGGCCAGCGCCGCGCGATCGACCATGCCATCGCGATCTACCGCAACGATCCGCGCACCGCTCGACGCGCCGGCGGTATCAAGCACCGCGGCATGCTCGGTAGCGATCGTCACGACTGGGCCGTCGACGCCCTTGATCGCCCAGTTCAGCGCCTCCGTCGCGCCCGAGGTGAAGACGACCCGCCCGCCATCCGGCAGCAACGCCGCGATCCGGGCACGCGCCACCTCGATCGCCGCCCTGCCCTTTCGGCCGGCGGAGTGGGCGGAATGCGGGTTCGCAAAATCGTCGCGCAGCCACGGCACCATCGCCTCGAACACCTCTGGCGCCAGCGGTGTCGTCGCCTGATAATCGAGATAGCTCATGCCGCCAGCCGCCGCGCCTGTCGCGCCATGTCCCGCCACGCGATGACGAAGCGATCGACGTCGGCCTCGCTCGTCGTGCGGCCGAAGCTGACCCGCACCACCTCGCGCGTGTCATCCTCGTTCCACCCCATCGCGCGCAGGACGTGGCTTGGCTTCATGCTGCCGCTCGCGCAGGCGCTTCCGGCCGAAACGGCGATGCCGGCCAGGTCCAGCCGGATCAGTTGCGCGGTCGCCGCCAGCCCCGGCAGGCGATAGCTGCCGATCGCGGGGTGACGCGGTGCGCCCTCCGCGACGACGAGCCCCCCGGAGCGTCGGATCGCATCGTCGAGCTTGTCGCGCAGCACCCCGTGATCCGGCTCCGGCTCCGCCAGCGCGGCGGCATAGCCCAGCACGGCGGGCAAATTCTCCGTCCCCGGCCGATAGCCGCGTTCCTGCCCACCGCTTGGTCGCAGCGTCGCGAGATCGCGTACCAGCAGCGCGCCGATGCCCGGCGGACCGCCGCGCTTGTGCGCCGAGAGCGCGACGAAATCGGCGTGACCGGCCAGGTCGCGAGCCGCAGGCATCTGCGCCGCATCGACCAGCAACAGCCCCCCGGCGGCATGCACCATTTCCGCGACGGCGGCGATCGGCTGCCGCACCCCCGTCTCGCTGTTGCACCATTGCAGGCACACGAGTGCGGGGCCGGCCGCCAGCAGGTCCGCCAGCGCGACGGGATCGATCACCCCTTCCCGGTCCACCGGAGCCGTTTCCGCCACCCCCGCCGCGCGGATCGCGGCATCATGCTCAACCGCCGAAATGATGCGCCGCCCGATCAGCGATCGCCCCAGCGCCAGGGCCAATGATTCGCTCGCGCCGCTGGTGAACAGCGTTTCATGCCTCCAGCCATAGGCCGCCGCGATCGTCGCCCGCGCTTCCTCCAGCGCGGCGCGCGCGGCGCGCCCCTCGCGATGCGGCGACGAGGGGTTCGCCCACATTCGCTGCCCGCGCGCGACCGCAGCGATCGCGTCCGCCGTCATCGGGGTGGTGGCGGCGTGATCGAGGTAGAGACGCGGTGGCGCTGCTTGTTCGGGCAAAACTCGTTCCAAATCCGGTGACATTTCCTATATAGCGCGCAACGCCCGGCGCTACACCCGCGCCGCCAATGAACGGGAAACAATGCCTGAAGTTATCTTCCCCGGCCCCGAGGGCCGTCTCGAGGGGCGTTTCGCCCCCGCTCCCAAGCCGCGCGCGCCCGTCGCGATGATCCTGCATCCGCATCCGAATGCGGGCGGCACGATGAACAATCATATCGTGCAATCGCTGTACAAGACGTTCCAGCGGCGCGGATTCGCCACGTTGCGCTTCAATTTCCGCGGCGTCGGAAAAAGCCAGGGCACGTTCGACAACGGCATCGGCGAGCTTTCCGATGCGGCGAGCGCGCTTGACTGGGTGCAGAGCTTCCATCCGGAAGCATCCACCACCTGGATCGCCGGCTTCTCGTTCGGCGCGTGGATCGGCATGCAGTTGCTGATGCGCCGCCCTGAGATTCGCGGCTTCATCTCGGTCGCGCCGCCTGCGAACCTCTATGATTTCACCTTCCTGGCGCCGTGCCCCTCTTCGGGCATCATCATCCAGGGCGAGCAGGACGAGGTGGCCACGCCGGGCGCGACCCAGAAGCTGGTCGATAAGCTGCGCACCCAGCGGCACATCACGATCCACCACGACGTGATCCCGCGCGCCAATCATTTCTTCGAGCATGAGATGGACGACCTGATGAGGTCGGTCGACAATTATCTCGACATGCGTCTCGCGCCGGATTCGCCGATCCGCTGATCTACGGGAAGGGGCGCTGCCGGCGCCCCTTTCTCACGCCGTCGGCAAGGTCCAGATCAGCACGTTGGCCACCAGCACCGCCGCCATGACGAGCAACAGCGCGCCCTTTCGGCGATCCCGGCCCTTGCTCACCAGATAGAGTCCGCCGATCAGACAGGCGAAGGCGCCGATCATCGCGATCGCCGGCGCCGCCTGAGCGATGCCGGTCAGCATGCTGTTCACACGCGGCCCATGGCGAGGAATTTCGCCCGGCGATCCTTGCGCAGCGCCTCTGGCGACATGCCCGCAAGCTCACCCAGCGACCGCTCGATCGCATCGCCCAGCGCACTGATCGCCACGGCCGGTTCGCGATGCGCGCCGCCCACCGGCTCCGGAACGATCGCATCGATCACGCCCAGCGCCTTCAGATCCTGCGCCGTCACCTTCATCGCCTCCGCCGCCTCGGCTGCCTTGTCGGCGGTGCGCCAGAGGATCGAGGCGCAGCCTTCGGGCGAGATCACGGAATAGACGGCATGCTCGAACATCAGCACGCGGTTGCCGCTCGCCAGCGCGATCGCGCCGCCCGAGCCGCCCTCGCCCACCACCGCCGCGACCATCGGCACGCCCAGCGCGAGACTCGCCTCGGTCGAGCGCGCGATCGCTTCGGCCTGCCCGCGCTCTTCCGCCTGCAGGCCGGGGAACGCGCCCGACGTGTCAACCAGCGTGACGACCGGCAATCCAAACCGGTCGGCAAGGTCGAGCAGGCGCACCGCCTTGCGATAGCCCTCCGGCTTGCCCATCCCGAAATTGTGCTTCAGCCGCGAGGCGGTGTCATCGCCCTTCTCGTGCCCCAGCACGAGCACGCGCTGCCCGCGAAACGTCGCGAACCCGCCCAGGATCGCCTGATCGTCGGCAAAGCCGCGATCGCCCGCGAGCGGCACGAATTCGTCGAACAGTCCCGCGACATAATCCTTGAAATGGGGGCGTTCCGGATGGCGCGCGATCTGCGTTTTCTGCCACGGCGTGAGCTTCGCGAAAGTGTCGCGCAACAGCTTGTCGGACTTGGCCTGAAGTTTGGCGATCTCGGCACGGAGATCGACCCCGCCATCGGCGCCCGTCTCACGCAGGTCGTCGATACGCGCCTGAAGCTCGGCGATCGGCTTCTCGAAATCGAGGAAAGTCGGCATCGTGGTGCGCTAGGGCGAGCGCTTGCCCGCGTCAACGAGTGGATGACGTTCGTTGACCAGTTCAACGAGGCGGCGGCTGTCCACGTGCGTATATATCTCGGTCGTCGCGATATCGGCATGGCCGAGCATCGATTGCAGCGCGCGCAGATCCGCGCCGCCTTCCAGCAGATGCGTCGCGAAGGCATGGCGCAACACGTGCGGGCTGATCCGGTCTGGCGGTATGCCCGCGGCCGCCGCCAGCGCGCGCACGAGCTGATAGAGGCGGACGCGCGAAAGATGCCCCTTCCCCGACGGAAACAGAAAGGCGCGGTCGGCCGCCACATGCTCGCGCCACCTCGCGACAGCCGCGCGTGCGCGATCCGATACCGGCACCAGCCGCTCGCGCCCGCCCTTGCCGCGCAGAATCAGAAACGGGCGATCCGGCTGGATCGCATTGCGCGGCAGCGAGACCAGTTCGGTCGCGCGCAGGCCGGAGCCGTAGAGCAGTTCGAGCAGCGCCTCCATCCGCCGGTCGCCCGGATCGACAGGGTCGCGTGCAAGCCGCGCGGTGATCGTGGCGAACAGACGATCGATATCGGCATGCGACAGGGTTTTGGGCAGCGCGCGCCGCGCGCCCGGCCGGGGGAGCGCATGGCCCGGATCGTCGCGTCGCAGCCCCTCGTCCATCAGGAACGCGTAGAAGCGCCGGAGCGCCGCCGCCTTGCGCGCCACGCTGGAGCGCGACAGGTCCAGCCAGCTTTCGCCCAGCCTGGCGAGCGCAGCCTCGTCGGCGTTCGCCAACGCGCCCCCGAGGGCGTCGGAAGCGAGCGCCAGATCGCTGCGATAGGCGGCGATAGTGTTGCGCGCCGCGCCCACCTGCGCCGCCATCATCTCCAGAAAGCGGTCGATCAGGGCGCGATCATTGCTCATCGCGATCCCGCTCAGGTGCGCGTGAGCGCCTCTACCGCGATCATCCGCGCGTCGCCGCCCAGCCCGACGAAACGCAGGGCCGTGATGATGCGATAGAGCATGTCGGGCGGCACCCCGCGCCAATCGCCGGTCTGCATCCCCGCGGCGGCCAGCAGCAGCACGGTCGCAGGCTGGCGCTCGCGCGTGGCGCGGTCCAGCGCGCGGGTCCAGGCGTTCTCGGTGCCGATCCTGACATCCAGTTCCTGCGCACCGCGCTCGATATCGTTCGGCGCAAGTCGGCCCAGCCCCGCGAGGCCGGCAAAAAAGAGCTGCCGCTTTCTGGCGGCGGCGTAGCCGGAAACCTGGCTGTAGCCGAGCCGGCCCGTCGCATCGGGATCGGCCAGCGCCAGCAGCGCCCAGCCATCGCTGCCCGCCGGCGCCGTATCGCGCCAGCGCATCGCGGTGCGATCCATCCCGGCGGAAAGCATCGCGGCGATGAGGCGATCGGCCTCGTCCTTGCCATCTCCGGGGCGCACCCGGCCCGCGGCACGCGCGGTAAGGATCAGCCGGGCGTATTTCGCCTGCGGCGCGGTGCCCGCCTGCCACAATTGTCGCAGCGCGCCGATCCGGGTCGCGACATCCGCGCCGGCATAGGCGCTGCGCAGATCGGAGGCGGTCGCCGAAAGCACCGCCGGCGCATCCTCCATCGCGTCGAGCGCGCCATAAAAATCGACCAGCGCGAGATTGGAGATCACCCCCATCGCCGCTGCCCGCTCCGCCGGCTCGATCCGATCGGCCAGCGGGATCGCCGGGGCCAGCGCGCGCCAGCCCGTCACCTGGGGGCCGACCGTTTGATACAGCGAATCCGGCACCGCGATTCCGGTCGCGATGGCAAGGCCGAAGCGCCACGCATTCAGCTGGACGACCGGCGTCCACTCGATCGTGATCGCCTGGCGGCTGTCCGCGCCCGCGCCGATCACCTTCTGCGCCAGTTGCAGATCAACGCCGCTGGCCACGCGCGCCCGGCGTGCTTCGGCGATCAGCGGCTGCGCCTCTCCCGGCGTGCCGACCAGCGCCGCGCACATCGCCTGTGCCAGCACCCAGCCCGGTTCGCTGTCGTCGCGCAGCGCCGCATCGGTCAGCGGGCAAAGCGCCGCGGGATCGGCCGTCGCCAGCGCCGTCTGCATCCACACATCACGCAGCTTCGGCGTGACGTTGCCGATATCGACCGACTGCGCGAGCGCACGCGCCGAAACCGATTCGCCCATGCGCAGCAGCAGCCAGGCGCGCTCGGCGGCGAAATCCGCGCCGTTCAGCCCGCGCGGCGTGTTGACTTGCGATACAAGTGCGCGGCGCAGCGCGATCGACAGCCAGCGTGATGGCAGCGGCGCGGAGAGCCGCCGCATCAGCGTTTCGAGGAAGCGACCGTCGGCACTGCCCCACGCATCGGGCGCAAGCCCGCCCTCGCTGGCGCCGGTCGGCCCGACGAAATCGAGCGAGCGCCGCGCGAACGGGGGCATTTCATATTGCGCCAGCGTCGCCGCATCGGGTGTGGGCGTCGCGCTCGGCTCCGGCGCGGGCAGAAGCGCGTTATCCGCAACGTTCGACGGCAGCTGCTGGACAGTGCCGGTGGGTACGGCGGCCGGCGCGCCAGATGGCGCAGCCCCGCCAGGCTGCGCTACCGGCTCGCCAAAGCCGGGTGGCAGGAGCGATTCGGGGTTCTTGCTGTTCTGCGCGATCGCGGCGGCGGCAAGCGAAGCGGCCGTCAGCGCGGCCGCCGCGATCTTAACCCGCGAGATTGCCAAGCTCGACCGCCTTTTCGATCCGCGTCGTCGGCTTTTCACCCGCTCGCCCGGCGAAGAAAAACAGCGCGCCGATCACGATCAGCAGCAGCACCACGAGCGAGACGACCAACCGAGACATACACCTATCCTGTCCGACGCGGGAACCCGACCATGTGAACTATGGTCACCGCGTCGCTGCGCTGTATAGCCGCACGAACGATGTTGCAAAGCCCCGCCTCCCTTCAGGCCACCTGGAACGGTCAGCCGATCGTGCTGGTCGGGCTGATGGGCGCGGGAAAGTCCACGGTCGGACGGCGGCTGGCGATCCGGTTGGGCCTGCCGTTCGTCGATGCCGACAATGAGATCGAGCGTGCCGCCGGCATGAACATCGCGGAGATATTCGCCCAATATGGCGAGCAATATTTCCGCGATGGCGAGCGCCGGGTGATCGCCAGGCTTATGGACGGCGCGCCGAAGGTGATCGCGACCGGCGGCGGCGCATTCGTCAACGATGAGACGCGCGCGCTGATCCTTTCCGACGCGCTTGCCGTCTGGCTCGATGCCGCGATCGAGGTGCTGGTGGAACGGGTGCGCAAGCGCAGCCACCGGCCGCTGCTTGTCGGCAAGGATCCGGAAGTCGTGCTGCGGGAACTGGCTGCGGCGCGCAACCCGCTTTACGCGCAGGCCCCCGTCCGGGTGCCGAGCAACAACGTGCCCCATGAGATGACGGTGCGCGCGATAATGGAGGCGATCGGCAAGTGAGCGTGGTAAAGGTCGAACTGGGCGCACGGAGCTATCCCGTGGTCATCGAATCCGGGCTGCTGGCGCGCGCAGGCGCGCATATCGGCGAGATCGCGCGCGGCCGCCCGATCGTGATCGTATCCGACGAAAACGTCTCGACACACCTTGCCACGCTGCGCGCCTCACTGGACGCGGCGGGTTTGCGGAGCGAGTCGATCGTGCTGCCCGCGGGCGAGGGATCGAAGAGCTGGCCGACGCTGGAGGCGCTGTGCGACCGGCTGCTCGATCTAGGTGTGGAACGCGGCGATCATGTGCTGGCGCTCGGCGGCGGGGTGATCGGCGATCTGGTCGGCTTCGCCACCGCGATCCTGAAGCGCGGCTGCGGCTTCGTTCAGGTGCCGACGACGCTGCTTGCGCAGGTTGATTCGTCGGTTGGCGGCAAGACGGGGATCAACACCCGCGCGGGCAAGAACCTGATCGGCGCATTTCATCAGCCGAAGATGGTGCTGATCGACCCGGATGTGCTCGATACGCTCCCCGCGAGGCAGCTGCGCGCCGGTTATGCGGAGGTGGTGAAATACGGGTTGATCGACGATGCCGGCTTCTTCGCCTGGTGCGAGGCCAATGGCGCGCGGTTGCTGGCCGGCGATGCGGATGCCCGGGTGCAGGCGATCACCCATTCGGTCGCGGCGAAGGCGCGGATCGTCGGCGATGACGAGTTCGAGACGTCGGGCCGCCGCGCGTTGCTCAATCTTGGCCACACGTTCGGCCACGCGCTCGAGGCGGAAGCGGGCTTCTCGGATCGCCTCCTCCACGGCGAGGCCGTCGCCGCGGGCTGTGCGCTGGCATTCGGTTTCTCCTCGCAACAGGGCCTGTGCCCCACGATCGACGCCGATCGCGTCGCGACCCACTGGCGCGCGAACGGCTTGCCGGATGGCCTCGCCGCCGCCGGGATCGACGCCCCCGCTGCGCGGCTGATCGAGCATATGCGCCATGACAAGAAGGCAAGCGCCGGCCGCATCCCCTTCCTGCTCGCGCGCGGGATCGGCGCGACCTATCTTGATCGTGACGTGGATCTCGGCGCGGTGGAGGCGTTTCTCGCCACCGCGCGGTAATTGGCGTCGTCTCAGCGGCGCGCCGCGCTCCACGCGAGCCACAGCCACCCCGCGATCAGAAGCGTGCCGCCGATCGGCGTGATCGCACCGAGCCAGCGCGGCGCGCCCAGCGCCATCAGGTAAAGCGTGGCAGCAAACAGCGCGCCACCCGCGATGAACAGCCATGCCGGTCCGCGCGCCTCCAGCCCGAGCGCGACGAGCGCGGCGACGGCATGGACAAGCTGGTAATGCGCGCCGGTCTTCAGCCACTCCGCCGCCGCGCCGCTCGCACCATGCGCCCCGAAGGCGCCGGCGGCGACCGCCATCGCGCCGGAAAGCGCTGCGAGAATTATCAGCACGTTCATTTCCCGTCTCCCCACGGCACCTGTTGCGCGGTCAGCGCACGCGCCGCCCGGATATCGCCGGCTTCGATCTGGATGCGCAGCCGCTCCTTGTCGCGCGCGCGATACATTTCCTCGGCGCGATTGATTTCCGCCTTGTCGATGCCGAGCCCGTCAAGGGCGGCGCGCGCCATCTTCACTGCCGATTCCATCACTTCGCGCACAACCAGCGTCGCCGCCCCGTTCTTCAGCTTCACGAGCGCACGGCGGTCATAAGCGCGAACATAGATCGCCGCGCCGGGGAATGCCTCGTGCACGCCTTCCACGATGTCCGGCGTGATCTGATCGCCGTCGATACAGAACAGGATCAGTTCCGCCTCCGCCGCGCCGGCCTGCCGCAGCACGTCGATCCGCGTGCCGTCGCCATAATAGACTTTCGCGCCGAATTCGGCGGCGATGTCGATCATCTCGATATCGGTATCGATCAGCGTGACCGGGATGTCGCTCGCCAGCATGATCTGGCCAACCGTCTGCCCGAACCGGCCATAGCCGACGACCAGCGCGTTCGCCCCGTCGGCATTGGGGCCTTCGCGCTCTTCGCCCACCACCGCCGGCTGTTCGCGCAGCTTCCGCGTCGCCATCATCAGGAACGGCGTGGTGGCCATCGACAAGGTGATGATCGCCCCGAACAACGAGGCGGCATCCGGCGCGATCAGATAGGCGTTCTGCGCCTGTGCGAACAGCACGAAGCCGAACTCGCCCCCCTGGCTCAGCAATACGCCGAGCGCCAGCGCCCCCCGCCAGCTCATGCGAAAGGCAACGCCGATCAGGAAGATCACCAGCGCCTTGGTCGCGATCAGCGCCAGCGCCATCGCCAGGACGAACAGCGGCCGCTCCGCGATGGCGTGGAGGTTGAGCATCATGCCGATGGTGAGGAAGAACAACCCGAGCAGGATCGAGCGGAACGGCTCCACATCGGTTTCCAGCTCGTGCCGATACGGGCTGTCAGCCAGCATCACGCCCGCGACGAATGCGCCGAGCGCGGTCGACAGGCCGAGCGCCTCCATCAGCGCGGCGCTCGCGATCACGGTGAACAGGGCGGCGAAAACGAACATCTCGCGCTCGCCCAGATTGCCGATGCCGCGAAACAGCGGGCGCAGCACGAAACGGCCCGCAAGGATCAGTCCGACGATCGCCGCGACCGTGTAGATCACGAGCAGCCATCCGGGCGGCCCTCCGGTATCGGCCGGATTGCGGCTCATCGCGGCGATGATGGTGATGAGCGGGATGATCGACAGATCCTGGAACAGCAGGATCGAGAAGGCGCGCTCGCCGAACGGAGTCCGCAGCCGCCCCGCCGATTGAAGCATCGGCAGCACCTGCGCGGTGGAGGAAAGCGCCAGCGGCAGGCCGAGCGCGAACGCGGCGGGAAGGGAGAAATGCGCGAATATCGCGATGATCGCGCTGATCGCCACGCCGCACGCGACAACCTGGATCAGCCCGAGCCCGAAGATATCCTCTTTCATCCGCCACAGGCGAGACGGGTTCAGCTCCAGTCCGACGACGAACAACAATAGCGTGATGCCGAGTTCCGCTACACCAAGCTTGGATTCGGCATCGCCGACCAGCCCCAGGATCTGCGGCCCCACGACAGCGCCCGCAATCAGATAGCCGAGCGTGGCCCCCAACCCGAGGCGGCGGAACAGCAGAACGAAGGCGAGGCCCGCACCAAGCAGGATAAATCCGTCGCGCAACATCGAGGTGGTGGCACCGGCCTCGTGCATCAGCCGGCTCCCCGCGCCTGCTCGGCAGCTTCGGCCGCTGCCTCGAACGCCAGCCGGATCGACGGATGCCGCGCGCTATGCGTCAACGCGGGCACGAACACGTCGATGCCGGGCCAGTCGGGCAGCGGGCCGGTGCCGGCCAGCCAAGCGGTCAGGGCATCGCGAGCCGCCGCGAGTTCCTCGGGAGACCGTCCCAGCGCATCGGCTGCGAACAGCGCCGACGATGCCTGCCCGAGCGCGCAGGCGCGGACCAGCATGCCGATCTCGCTCACCCGCCCTTCGGCATCGAGATTCACTTCCACCGTCACGCGGCTGCCGCAGATCGGCGATCGCTTCTCGCTCGACGCCATCGGCGTTTCGATCCTGCGATCGGGCACCTCGGTCGCCAGGCGCAGGATGCGTTCGTTATAGAGCGAGGCGCTCATTGGCCGGTGCCTGCGCTGGAGTTGGCCGGGATGGTCGTGTGCGGGCCGAACACCGGCTCGCCCCTTCGGCGGCGGTCGACGAAATCGGCGATTCCGGCGCTGGTGGCGTTGAGCAGGCGATAGGTGCGCGCCTCGGCCAGCCACGCCGGGCGATGCGTGGGGCCGCCACCGATCGTATCGAGCACCAGCACCACCAGCAGAAACGCCAGGCTTGAAAGGATCAGTCCCTTCAGCGCGCCGAAACCGAAACCGAGCGCCCGGTCGATCGGGCCGATCACCGAGGTGCGCACCCGCGCGCCGATTGCGTTCGCGACAAGCCGGCCGAGAAAATACGTGATGCCCGCCAGCACCGCGAACGCCAGCACTGCCGCGCCCGATTGCGTGCCGATCACGCCTGTCAGCACCTTCGCCAACGGCAGGTGGAAGAATTTCAGCGCGAAGATCATCGCGACCCAGGCGAACAGCGCCAGCACCTCGGTCACGAAACCGCGCTTGATCCCCAGCAGGGCGCCTCCCCCTACCGCAAGCAGAACAAGGATATCGACGGCGTTGAGGTTCATCGGGTCCGTTTCGAGAAAGGGCGATCGCGGCTCAAGCGCTACCCGCGCCCCAGCATATGGTCAACGAATTGCCCCAGCGTGCGGAAGCCGGAAAGCCGCAGGTCGCTTTTGTCGCGTGCGATCGCGGATGGCACCATCGCGCGCTCGAACCCCAGTTTGCCCGCTTCCTTCAGCCGCAAGGCCCCATGCGCCACGGGGCGTAGTTCACCCGAAAGCGCGATCTCCCCGAACGCCACCGCATCGGCCGGCACGGGCCGCTCGCTGAGCGCCGACACGAGCGCCGCCGCCACGGCAAGGTCAGCCGCCGGATCCTGTACGCGATAGCCGCCGGCGATGTTGAGATACACTTCCGCGGAGGAGAAGCTGAGGCCGCACCGCGCTTCCAGCACGGCGAGGATCATCGCCAGCCGCCCCGAATCCCAGCCAACTACCGCGCGGCGCGGCGTGGCGCCGCTCGCCAGCCGCACGACCAGCGCCTGTATCTCCACCAGCACCGGGCGTGTCCCCTCGAGCGCCGGGAAGACGGTGGTGCCCGTCACGCCCTCCTCACGCTGGGTGAGGAACAGGGCGGAAGGGTTTGAAACTTCGGCCAGTCCCTCCGCCTGCATGGCGAACACGCCGATTTCGTCGGTGCCGCCGAAGCGGTTCTTGATCGCGCGCAGGATGCGATACTGGTGGCTGCGCTCGCCCTCGAACGAGAGCACGGTATCGACCATATGCTCCAGCACGCGCGGACCGGCGATCGTTCCGTCCTTGGTCACATGGCCGACCAGCACCAGCGCGGTGCCGCGGTCCTTGGCGAAGCGGATCAGTTCCTGCGCGGATGCGCGCACCTGGCTGACGGTGCCGGGCGCTCCCTCGATCAGGTCCGAATGCATCGTCTGGATCGAATCGATCACGAGCAACGCCGGCGGCTGCCCCTGGCTCAGCGTCGTCAGGATATCGCGAACGGAGGTCGCGGCGGCAAGTTGCACTGGCGCCGCCCCCAGCCCCAGCCGCCGCGCCCGCAGCCGCACCTGATCGGCCGCTTCCTCGCCGGAGACATAGGCGACACGCACGCCCGCCAGCGCCATCCTGGCCGCTGCCTGCAACAGCAAGGTCGATTTGCCGATCCCCGGATCGCCGCCGATCAAGGTGGCCGACCCCTCCACGAAGCCGCCACCCAGCGCACGGTTGAGTTCGGCGATCCCGCTCTCCAGCCGATCCGGCAACGCGACATCCGCATCCAGACCGATCAACGTGATCGCCCGACCGCCGCCCTGCAGGTTATGCTTGGCATGAAACGGGGTGACGATCGCCGGCGCTTCCTCGACCAGCGTGTTCCATTCCGAACAATCGAGGCATTGTCCCTGCCATCTGGACGTGACCGAGCCGCACGACTGGCAGACAAAGCGCTTCTGGATTCTGGCCATGCGCGATCACTAGCATCGGCGGAACGATAGGGGAACGGTGGTGGCATAAAGTTAACTACTGCAATGCGAAAAGCGCCGGCGATGATCTTCCCCGAACCCCTCCCGCTTGCCTCGAGCTGGGCGCTGTCCGAGCGCCGCGAGCGAATCGAATCGTGGATGCCTTCTGCGGACACTGTCGGCGGCCGCTGGTCGTTCGACCTTTCCACCGGGGAGATGGCCTGGGATCGCGCCATATACGAATTGTTCGGCTTCCCGCCCCACGAACAGCTCTCACGTCGCAGCGCCGTGGACTGTTACGTCGGCGAATCCCGTTGCGCGATGGAGCAGTTGCGCGCGCATGCGATCGCGCATCGTCGCGGCTTCACGCTCGATGTCGATATCGCCCCCGCGAATGGCGAGCCGGTGCGCCGGATCCGTCTGTCAGCCGCGCCGGTCTGCGTCGGGCATCGCGCGGTCGCGCTGGAGGGCGTGAAGCAGCTCTTGCGCTAGGCGGCCGGTGACGCGTCCGCCCGGCCGTATTCACCCCGCGCCGGGTATCGTCAGCCCGCGCTGCACCGCCGGTCGCGCAAGGCCGCGTTCCAGCCATGCCGCCACATTGGCATAGCGATCGAACTCCACCAGCTCGCGCGCCTCGTAGAAAGTGATGAGATTGCGCACCCAGCCGAGCATCGAGATGTCGGCGATCGAATAATCCTCGCCGGCAAACCACGGCTTTTCCGCGAGCGCACCGTTCATCACGCCAAGCAAACGCTTCGCCTCATCGACGTACCGCTGTAGCGGCCGCTTGTCCTCCCACTCCCGGCCGGCGAACTTGTTGAAGAAGCCAAGCTGGCCAAACATCGGCCCGACGCCCCCCATCTGGAACATCAGCCAGCCCATCGCCTGCCACCGCGCGGCAGGGTCTGAAGGCATGAACTTGCCGGTTTTCTCGGCCAGATAAAGCAGGATCGCGCCGCTCTCGAACAGGCCGATCGCTCGGCCGCCCGGGCCATCCGGATCGATAATCGCGGGGATCTTTCCATTGGGATTAAGGGACGTGAATTCCGCGGTTTTCTGATCGTTCTCTGCGAACCTTACCAGATGCGGCTCATAGGCGAGGCCGGTTTCCTCAAGCATGATCGATACCTTCACGCCATTCGGCGTCGGCAGCGAATAAAGCTGTATCCGGTCAGGATGCGTCGCAGGCCAGCGGCGGGTGATCGGAAACGCGGTCAGATCGCTCATCGAGATCACTCCTGATACGGCTTGGGATTGCCCGTGAGTAACCATCTGCGTGCCGCGATCAACCGCCGATTCATCCGCCGCCCGTCTCCGCCCGCCGCGCAACGGTTGCGGAGCCAGTTCGCAAAATGATCGTTATTACCTCGAAATTATCCGAGGAGTAGAAAGCAACATGTATCGTAAAGCGTTCATCTTGGCCGCCACTGGCGCGATGCTTGCCACCCCGGCTTTTGCCCAGACCACACCGGCGGCACCCGCCGGCACTGCCGCTCCCGCCTCAACGGGCGTTACCGCGGGCGCGACCGTTTATGACGCGCAGGGCGCGGTCGTCGGCACGATCGCCGCGATAAACGGCACCAATGCGGTGGTCGATACCGGCACGGTAAAGGCGGCACTTGCCATCAGTTCCTTCGGCACCAGCCCGAAAGGCCCGACGCTTGGCCTGACTAAGGCCCAGCTTGAGGCGGCCGCGGCGCAAGCGGGGCCGGGCTCGGCGGAGTTCAAGGCAAAGCTTGTTCCGGGCGCGATTGTCTATGGCGCGGGCGGCACGCAGGTCGGCACGATCAAGGATGCCGATGCGCAGTTCGTAACCGTCACCACCGCGAAGGGCGACGCACGCTTGCCGATCACGGGCTTCGCGCCCGGCACCAACGGGATAACGATCGGCCTCACCGCCGAACAACTTGCTGCGGCGATCAGCAACGCTGCACCGAAGAAGTAACAACGATCGCTCGCCCCGGTATCATCCCGGGGCGAGCATTCGTTCAGACAGCGGCGCGGGCCTCGTCGAGCGCGGCGCGAACCGCCGCGACGGCCTCGTCGGCCTTATCCGCATCGGGGCCACCGCCCTGCGCCATATCGGGCCGGCCACCGCCACCCTGCCCGCCCAGCGCCGCGACGGCGCGCTTCACCAGTTCGACCGCGCTGAACCGCGCCACAAGATCATCGCTTACCCCGACGGCGACCGATGCCCGCCCGTCGTTGATCGCGACCAGCACCGCGATACCGGAGCCTAGCCGCTGCTTCGCCT
Source organism: Sphingomonas sp. TX0543 (assembly GCF_048565505.1). Taxonomy (NCBI): domain Bacteria; kingdom Pseudomonadati; phylum Pseudomonadota; class Alphaproteobacteria; order Sphingomonadales; family Sphingomonadaceae; genus Sphingomonas; species Sphingomonas sp. TX0543. The sequence continues at coordinate 2,057,470 of NZ_JBLZUS010000002.1, read as the reverse complement.
CGTCGACTGCGCCACGTAATCCCTTGGCCTCGAACCCGTCGAGCACCTGCCCGATGAAGGCGACACCGCCGATTTCCTGCGCCTGCGCGGCCGGGCCCGAACCGCCACCGATCGCGAGCGCCTTTTTCGCCTCCGCCAGTTCGCGTTCGAGTCGCTTGCGGTCCTCCAGCAGCGATGCGACGCGCGCGGGCACCTCGTCCGGCGTGGTCTTCAGCGCGGACGCCGTCTCGCGCAGCTTCTCGTCGCGCTGCACGAACCAGGCGCGCGCGGCCTCGCCGGTCAGCGCCTCGACACGGCGAACGCCGGACGAAACCGCGCCTTCGCTGATCACCTTGAGCAAGCCGATATCGCCCAGCGCGTTGACATGCGTGCCGCCGCACAGCTCGAGCGAATAGATCTTGTCGCCTTCATCGGTGCCCATCGACACGACCCGCACCTCGTCGCCGTATTTCTCGCCGAACAGCGCCATCGCTCCCATCGCGATCGCGTCGTCCGGCGTCATCAGCCGGGTGGTGACGCTGCCGTTCTGGCGGATCATCGCGTTCACCTGCGCCTCGGCATCGGCGATTTCGGCCGCGGTCATCGCCACCGGGTGCGACACGTCGAAACGGAGCCGGTCGGGCGCGACGAGCGATCCTTTCTGGGCCACATGCGTACCGAGCCGCTGGCGCAGCGCCTCGTGCAGCAGATGCGTCGCGGAGTGGTTGGCGCGGATGGCCGCGCGGCGGCGCACGTCGATCGCCAGCTTCACCGGATCGCCGATCTTGACCTCACCCGCGTCGACCGTCGCATGATGGACGAACAGCTTGCCGAGCTGCTTCGAGGTATCTGAAACGCGCGCGCCGAAGCCGCGCTCGCCCGCTATCGTTCCTGTATCGCCGACCTGGCCGCCACTCTCGCCGTAGAAAGGCGTCTGGTTGACGATGATATCCACCGCATCGCCCGCGCGCGCACGATCGACACGCGCCCCATCCTTTATCAGTGCCAGAACAACGCCTTCGCCGGTGTCGTTCGCATAGCCGGTGAACTCCGTCGCGCCCAGTTCCTCGGCGAGATCGAACCACAGCTCATCCGATGCCTTGGCGCCGGACCCCTTCCACGCGGCGCGCGCGGCGCGTTTCTGCTCGGCCATCGCACTGTCGAACCCGGCACGATCCACCGCCAGATCCTGCGCACGAAGCGCGTCTTCCGTCAGGTCATAGGGGAAGCCGTAGGTGTCATAGAGGCGGAACGCCGTCTCGCCCGCCAGCACGTCGCCCGGTTTCATCCCCGCCGTCGCTTCGTCGAGCAGTTTCAGCCCCTTGTCGAGCGTCTGGCGGAAACGTGTTTCCTCCTGCTGCAAGGTCGCCTCGATCAGCGGCTGCGCGCGCACCAGTTCGGGATAGGCCGCGCCCATTTCGGCCACCAGCGCCGGCACCAGCCGATGCATCAGCGGGTCTTTCGCACCGAGCAGGTGCGCGTGCCGCATCGCGCGCCGCATGATCCGGCGCAGCACGTAACCGCGCCCCTCGTTCGCGGGGAGCACGCCATCCGCCACCAGGAAGCCCGAACAGCGGAGGTGGTCCGCGATCACCCGATGGCTCGCGGTCGCGTCTCCGTCGGTGGCGGTATGGGTCAGCGCGCCGGACGCTGCGATCAGCGCCTTGAACGTATCGGTGTCGTAATTGTCGTGGACGCCCTGCATCACGGCCGCGATGCGCTCCAGCCCCATGCCGGTGTCGATCGAGGGCTTCGGCAGATCCCCGATGATCTGGTCCGCCTCCTGCACGAACTGCATGAAGACGAGGTTCCAGATCTCGACGAAGCGGTCACCGTCCTCGTCCGGCGAACCGGGCGGGCCGCCGGGAATGTGATCGCCATGATCGTAGAAGATCTCGGAACACGGGCCGCACGGGCCGTCGGAGCCCATCGCCCAGAAATTGTCCTTCGTGGGGATGCGGATGATCTTGTGATCGGGCAGCCCGGCGATCTTCCTCCACAGCTCGAAAGCCTGATCGTCGGTATGATAGACGGTCACCAGCAGGCGCTCGGCCGGCAGGCCGAAATCCCTGGTCAGCAACGTCCAGGCGTGGGTGATCGCCTGTTCCTTGAAATAATCGCCGAAGGAGAAATTCCCCAGCATCTCGAAGAACGTGTGGTGCCGCGCGGTATAGCCGACGTTGTCGAGATCGTTGTGCTTGCCCCCTGCGCGCACGCATTTCTGCGAAGAGGTCGCGGTGGAATAGGGGCGCGTCTCCAGCCCGGTGAACACGTTCTTGAACGGCACCATGCCCGCGTTAACGAACATCAGCGTCGGGTCGTTCTGCGGCACCAGCGGCGCGGATGGCACGATCTGGTGGCCGTTGCTGCCGAAATAGTCCAGGAACGCGCGGCGGATGTCGTTGGTCGATGTCATCCCCGCGACTTAGGCGAGCATGACGCGCCGCTCAAGTATCACGCGGCGGTCTTGCGCGCCTTGTCGAGCTTCTTGAGCAGCATCTGGCGCTTCAGGCGCGAGATATGATCGATGAAGAGCACGCCGTTCAGGTGATCGATCTCGTGCTGGACGCACGTCGCCATCAGGCCGTGGAACTCGTCCTCATGCGCGGCGCCGTTCTCGTCCAGCCACTTCACGCGGCAGCGCGCGGGCCGCTCGACCTCGGCATATTGCTCCGGGATCGAAAGGCACCCCTCGCTGTAGGTGGAGATTTCTTCGCTCACCCACAGGATCTCGGGATTGATGAACGCGCGCGGTTCGCGCTTCGCCTCGGGCTTGGCGTCCTCCTCCTCGGTCTCCCGCTCCTGCAGGTCCACCACCATGACACGGCGGATCACGCCGACCTGGCTTGCGGCAAGGCCGATGCCGTGCGCGGCATACATCGTCTCGAACATATCGGAAACGAGCGCGCGCACCTCATCGTCCACCGCCTCCACGGGCTCGCAGACGAGACGCAGGCGGGGATCGGGGATTTCGACGATGGACAGCACAGACATGAGCGTGAGCTAGGAGCGCGAACCGCGAGCGTCAAGCGACCGGGCGTCGCGCGCGCAGCGCCTGCGCCAGCGTTCCTTCGTCCAGATAGTCCAGCTCGCCCCCCACCGGCAGGCCATGCGCAAGCTGCGTGACGCGGACGGGCATCCGCTCGATCCGCTCGGCAAGATAATGCGCGGTCGTCTGCCCCTCCAGCGTGGCGTTCATCGCCAGCACCACCTCGTCAACGCCGCCCGCCTCGATCCGGCGGAGCAACGATTCGATCGACAGATCCTCCGGGCGCACCCCTTCCAGCGCGGATAGCCGCCCGCCCAGCACGTGGAAACGCCCCGGGAACAGCCGCGATCGTTCCAGCGCCCACAGATCGGCCACCTCCTCCACCACGCACAGCGAACGCGCATCGCGGCGCGGATCGGCGCAGATCGCGCACGGGTCGGTCGTATCGACATTGCCGCATATCGCGCAGGTCGCGAGCCGCTCCTCAACCTGCGTCAACGCCGCGAGCAGCGGGATCAGCGCCGTCTCGCGCTTTTTCACCAGATGCAGCACGGCGCGGCGCGCGGAACGCGGCCCCAGGCCGGGAAGCCGCGCCAGCGCGCTCGTCAGCGCCTCGATCTCCTGCGATGCCATAAGCGGAACAGATAGGGGGTTGCGTCGCGCGCCGCCAGCGTGTCGAGAGCGCGGGATGCGGATCATCTTCATGGGAACGCCCGCCTTCGCGGTGCCGACGCTCGATGCGCTCGTGGACGCCGGGCATGATATCGTTGCGGCATACAGCCAGCCGCCGCGCCCGGGCGGGCGGCGCGGACGCGAACTGGTGCCATCGCCGGTGCAGCGGCGTGCGGAGGGATATGGAATTCCCGTGCGAACGCCCGTCAGCCTCAAGTTGCCCGGGGAACAGTCGGCGTTCACCGCGCTGGATGCGGACGTCGCCGTGGTCGCGGCTTATGGCCTTATCCTGCCGCGCGCCGTGCTGGAGGCGCCGCGACTCGGCTGCCTGAACGTGCACGGCTCGCTGCTGCCGCGCTGGCGCGGGGCAGCGCCGATCCAGCGCGCGATCCTTGCCGGAGACACTGAAACCGGCGTCGGGATCATGCAGATGGAGGCCGGGCTGGATACCGGCCCGGTGCGGCTGGAAGGCCGCACGTCGATTGCCGGCAAGACGGCGGGCGAACTGGCCGAGGAGCTGGCGGCGCTGGGCGCGCGCCTGATGGTGCGGGTGCTGGCCGATCCGATCGCCCATCCTCCGGTCCCGCAGCCGGAAGACGGCGTCACCTATGCCGCCAAGATCGCCAAGGAGGAAACACGGCTCGATTTCGCCCTCGATGCGGCGGCGGTCGAGCGACAGGTCCGTGCGTTCAATCCGCCCGGCGCGTGGTTCGAGGCGAATGGCGAGCGCGTTCGCGTGCTGGCCGCCGCCGTCGAGGCGGAAGCGAGCGGGGCGCCGGGCGTGGTGCTGGACGGGCGCCCGACCATCGCCTGCCTGTCCGGCGCGATCCGGCCGACCGTCGTGCAGCGCGCCGGGCGCGGGGTGATGGCCGCGGAGGAGTTGATGCGCGGCTTCCCGATGGCGCCGGGCACCCGGCTATGACCCGCTTTGCGCTGACGATCGAATTCGACGGTCGCCCCTTCATGGGCTGGCAACGCCAGGCGCACGGCCCCAGTGTGCAGCAGGTGCTCGAAGAGGCTGTCTTCGCGATCACCGGCGAGGAAGCGGTGGTGCATGCCGCCGGGCGCACCGATGCCGGGGTACATGCCACCGCGATGCGCGCGCATGTCGATATCGCGAAGCCGCTCACCGCGTTCCGGCTGATGGAGGCGCTGAACTCGCGCGTGCGTCCCGCGCCGGTCGCGGTGCTGGCCGCGCAGGAGGTGCCGGACGATTGGCACGCCCGTTTCTCCTGCATCCGCCGCTATTATCGCTACGTGATAATCCAGCGCCGCCCCCCGCTCACCTTCGAACGCGGGCTCGCTTGGCGGGTGGCTACCCAACTCGACGCGGAAGCGATGCGTGCGGCCGCGGTACGTCTCACCGGGCGCCATGACTTCACCACCTTCCGCTCCGCACATTGCCAAGCAGACAGCCCTGTTCGCACGCTAGACCGACTGGAAGTGATCGCGAAGGGCGAGCGTATTGCGGTGCTCGCCTCGGCCCGCTCTTTCCTCCACCATCAGGTGCGCTCGATGGTCGGTTGCCTAGCGCTTGTCGGCCAGCGAAAATGGACGCCGGAGGACGTAACCGCCGCGCTGGAGGCGCGCGACCGAACGGCGCTCGGCTACAATGCGCCGCCCGACGGCCTTTACTTCATCGGGGCGGACTATTCCTGCGACTGAAGTTCGCCGCCAGTTCGACATGCGTGGACCAGCGGAATTGCCCTACCGGCTGCACCCATTCGAGCTTGTAACCCCCGCCAATCAGCACTTTCGCATCGCGGGCGAAACTGCTGGGATTACATGAAACATAGCCGATTACGGGCACATCGCTGCCGGCCAGCGCCTCGGCCTGTTCGCGGGCGCCGGCACGCGGCGGATCGATCACCACTGCAGAGAAGCGATTTAGTTCGGCGGTCGTAACCGGACGGCGATAAAGATCGCGGTGCTCGACGAATACTGGCCGTCCCGCTCGCGCCGCAGCCGCTTTCAGCGACAGAATTGCCTCACGCGCGCCTTCGGCCGCATATACCTTCGCCGGCAGCGCCAGCGCGAACGTTCCAAGCCCCGCGAATAGATCCGCTATGGTCGGCGAATCCTTCACTGTTTCGTTTACCGCGGCCACCAGCGCCGCTTCGCCCTCGCGCGTCGCCTGGAGGAAGGCGGCACACGGCAGTGGTACGGGAGCACCGCCAAGGGTGATGGTGACGCCGACCGGCTCCCACCGCACCTCAGGGCCAAAGCCCTCGTCGAATGCAAATCGGGCAAGTGAGTGCTGCTCAGCGAAAGCCGTAATAGCTTCGGCGGCTTCCAGCCCTTCGGGAAGCATCCCGGAAATCAATATGTCTACGCCCTGATCGGCGAGCGTCAGATGCACATCAAGCCTTCGTTTTATCCGCAATCTTCCCAGCAGGCGCTTGAGCGGCGCGATGATCGTGAACAGTTCGGGCACAAGGACGTGGCATTCGGCGAGATCGATGATTGCGTGACTCTTCTCGCCGGTGAAACCGATTCGCCCCGCTGGCTCCCAATGCAGCGTCGCCCGCCGGCGGGTACGTGGCGGGGAAAGCGCTGGCGGACGGATTTCTGTTGCGAGTCCTTGCGCGGCAAGTGCAGATTCCACTCTATCCGTAATATACGCTGCCCAGCTGACATCATCGAGATGCTGGAGTTGGCATCCCCCGCAAGCCGGAAAATGGCGGCATGGCGGCGTAGCGCGATGGCTTCCTGGTGTGATCGTCCCGTCAGGGTTGAGCGTATCGCCCGGCGCTGCGAAAGCCGCATGTCTGCCGTCCGCTGTCACACCGTCGCCACGGGCAGCGATACGGACGATTTCGTTTAAAGACATGTTGATACGGCTTCCGACAAATACCGCGCCAGATCATCAGCAACAAAAGCCGCGCCCGCGCGCCGCGCCGCCTCTGCCTGGAGCCACACCGCTTCTCCAGCTCCGAGGAAGGCGTCGCCACTAACTGCTATTCGCGCAGTGACAAGCCCCGCAAGCACATCACCTGTTCCTGCGGTCGAAAGCCACGAAGGGGCGGCGGCAGCCACGCGCACTGTACCATCTGGCCTAGCGATCACTGTGTCCGCGCCCTTGAAGACGACCACTGCGCCGGTCGCCCTCGCAGCATCACGAGCGCGTTCAATCTTGCCGGCATCGCTTCTACCGAACAGCGCGTCGAACTCGCCCTGATGCGGCGTCAAGATCGTCGGTGCAACACGCGCGAAAAGCTCTGCGGCCGATACCAGGTGCAATGCATCGCCATCGATAACGAGCGGCCGATCGGAGGCGAGTGCGCTGGCAAGTTTTTCCCTCGCGCGGTCGTCCCGCCCGAGACCTGGGCCAATCAGCAGCGCACCGATCCGCCCGTCGTTGATCAGATGAGTATCGAACCGGCGCCTTACGACGGCATGCGGCATACGATCGGTCCCACCACCCAGCAGCATCACATAACCGGCGCCCCCACTCGCCGCTGCCGTCGCTGCAAGTGCCGCCGCACCGGGCATCGTGCCCGCGACAATTGCGACCATACCTCGGCTATATTTGTGCGCCTCCGCCGATGGCACGGATAATTTCGGGCGAGCTAGCACGGCCACGTCGCTTGCTACCGGCACGCCGATATCGAGCACTGTCACATTGCGCGATGTGGCACTCGCCGGGATCAACAGATGGGCGGGTTTTAGCGCACCAAGTGCCAACGTCAGATCATAATCGGGCACATGCGACAGCAACCGCCCGTCGTCGGCGGAGGCGCCGCTAGGTAAATCGACGGCGATCACCAGTCGTGCCGCCCCGGCAAGCCGCGATAGCGCCGCAGTTGCGCTTTGATCCAGGCCCCGCGTCAGACCTGTGCCGAACAGAGCGTCCAGGAGCACCGGAGCGGCATGCGCCTCGTCTGCCGTCTCGATCGCGCCGGCCCAACCACGCCGAGCAGCCATGGCCGCCTTACCGCGCGGTTCATGTGTTGCCGCGACGCGCACCGGATGACCGACCTCCGCCAACGCGCGCGCGGCCACATAGCCATCCCCGCCGTTATTGCCGGGCCCGCACAGAACCAGCACTTCCTGATCGCCCGCAAGCCGGCGGATTTGCTCTGCCACTGCCTTGCCGGCCCGGTCCATCAGGACCTCCACACTCGTTCCGCTCGCGATCACGCTTTGCTCGGCCGCACTCATCGCGGACGCAGTGAGAATTGGTTCGTTGTCGAGCATAATCATTAGCGAGTACCGACAACTGCGGGCAACCGATATCGATCACCATCTATCGCCACTTCGATCTCGTTCGTGCCGATAATCGATACATGCGCACCTGCCGCGCCGTCGGCCGGCACTACCCCTCGGCCGTCCTTCGTCACCAGCAAACGGCGAAAACCGCCATCTCCGTGGTGTACCGTTAGCACCAGCCCGCGAGCCGTTTCGGTTTGATCAAGCGAGCAGGATCGCGAAAAGGTTGCCGCATCGCCGGTTGCGCATTCAACGTTGCCCCCGCGCCCGCCAAACTTACGTTGTCCCACCTTCGCGGCAGCACCCGGATCGCGCTCACGCGCCTCACATCCGGCAAGCGCCCCGGCCGCTACCATTGCGCACACGACAACGGCTAAGACGGGTTCAGATATCCGCGTAAACATGCCGCTCGGCGGCCGCACCAGGATGTGTCACCGCACCGTTACGGGCGGGGCCTACATTTTGCGCATAGCGCCACAAGGCGCCGGATCCGTAATCGTTGACAGGCGGCGTCCATTTAGCGCGACGCGCCTCAAGCACTGCCTCGTCCACCAGCAGATCGATCGTGCCCGCCTCGGCATCGATGCGGATCGTATCGCCGTCCTCGACCAGCGCGATCGGCCCGCATTCAGCCGCTTCCGGCCCGACATGACCAATGCAGAAGCCACGCGTCGCGCCAGAGAAGCGGCCGTCTGTGATGAGGGCCACCTTCTCCCCCATGCCAAGGCCATAGAGCGCTGCGGTGGTGGAAAGCATCTCCCGCATTCCCGGGCCGCCCTTCGGCCCCTCGTAACGGATCACCACAACTTCACCCTCGTGGATCGCACGATTTTCGACCGCGCGGAACGCATCCTCCTCGCAATCGAAGCAGCGCGCCGGCCCTTCAAATTGCAGTCGGTGCATCCCTGCGACTTTCACGATCGCGCCCTCGGGGGCAAGGCTGCCCTTCAGCCCCACTACGCCGCCGGTCGGCGTGATTGGCGATCTGGCCTCGTAGATCACTTTCTGCGCTGGGTTCCACGTTACCTTGTCAATGTTCTCACCAAGCGTGCTCCCCGTGACGGTGAGGCAGTCGCCATGAAGCAGCCCTTCTGCCAACAGCGTCTTCATAAGCATGTAAACGCCTCCGGCCTCATACATGTCCTTGGCGACATACCTACCACCGGGCTTCAGATCTGCGCAGTAAGGTGTTGTCTTGAATATCTCGGCCACATCGAACAGGTCGAACTTGATCCCCGCCTCATGCGCCATCGCAGGCAAGTGAAGCGCGCCATTAGTCGAGCCACCTGTCGCCGCGACGATGCGCGCCGCATTTTCGAAAGCCTGACGTGTGCAAATGTCTCGCGGCCGGATGTTTCGCGCCAACAGTTCCATCACTTGCGCGCCAGCGGCCACCGCGATCTGCTCTCGCGAGGTGTAGGGCGCCGGAACCATATTGCTGTTGGGCAACGAGAGACCGATCGCTTCGCCCACGCAGGCCATAGTGTTGGCAGTATACTGGCCGCCGCAGGCGCCATGACCGGGGCAGGCAACTTTCTCGAGCGCGTGAACTTCCTCTATCGGGCAGGCGTGCGCGGCGTATTTTCCGACCACCTCGAACACGTCTACTACCGTGACGTCCCGCCCTTGATAGCGGCCGGGCAGTATTGACCCGCCATAAACGAAGATCGACGGCACATTGAGCCGTAGCATCGCCATCATCATGCCCGGCAGGGACTTGTCGCATCCCGCGAAGCCGACCAGCGCGTCATAGCAATGGCCGCGCACTGAGAGCTCGACTGAATCAGCAATTACCTCACGGCTGACGAGGCTGGACTTCATGCCCTGGTGCCCCATCGCGATCCCATCGGTAACGGTGATGGTGTTGAAGCGGCGCGGCATCCCGCCCCCCTGCTCAACCCCTCGACGCGCAGCATCCGCCTGAGCATCGAGCGTGGTGTTGCACGGCGCGCTATCGTTGCCGGCAGATGCGAGCGCGACGAACGGGCGCGCGATTTCCTCTTCGCTCAGACCCATCGCATAATAATAACTGCGATGTGGAGCACGCTCGGGACCAACCGAAACATGCCGGCTTGGCAAGCGAGACTTGTCGAACTGTTGCGTCATGTGCGTTGCGCTAGGCCGCGCCGACCACCTGCGCAACCCTTCCCGTCAGCCACAAAGCTTGTCGAGCGCCCGCTCCACACCGTCCATCGTGAACGGCTTCATCAATTGCGGGCGATTGCGATGCCGATCGATGATCGAATCATTACCGCCCCCGGTTGCGAACACGAATGGAATGTCGGCGGCTTCCAAAGCATCGGCGATCGCCCAGCTCTTCTCTCCGCCCCGCAAGTTCACGTCGAGGATAGCGCAGTCGACAGCGCCGGCCGCAAGCAGAGATAGCGCGTCTGACCCACAATCCGCCGTTCCGGCACAGACCCGGCCAAGCGCATCGACGAAATCCTCCAGCATCATCGCGATCAGCGGTTCATCTTCTACGATCAGGACTCGGTCGGCCATCCTACCGCCATATCAAGCCAGGACAGCGACGCAACCCCGTCACCCTTGCGTCAACGCCTCCCGAGCGGCTTCAGCGAGTTGCTGCACCGAAAAAGGTTTGGGCAGGAAGGAGACATTTCCGATGTCGATCGACTTGCGCAACTGTTCCTCAGCATAGCCCGACATGAAGAGAATCGGAAGGGTGGGGAAACGATCCCGCACTTTGCGCGCCATCGTCGGCCCGTCCATCGTCGGCATCACCACGTCTGAAATCAACAGGTCCGGCGCCTGGCAGGTTTCGAGCAGTTCGAGTGCGGCCTCGCCATTCTCGGCGCTCATGACAGTGTAGCCCTGACGCGAAAGGGCCCGTTCAGCAACAGCGCGCACCATCGCCTCGTCCTCAACAAGCAGCACGGTACCCGTGCCCCACAGGTCGGTCTGCTTTGGCCGGGTCGGAATGCGTGTCGGTGCAACCGTCGCGGCGTTATGGACCGGCAGGTAAATAGTGAACGTCGCTCCCTGCCCCGGCCGTGAGTCCGCGAAGATATAGCCGCCAGACTGTTTGACGATCCCGTAAACGGTAGAGAGCCCCAGCCCGGTGCCCTTGCCGATTTCCTTGGTAGTGAAAAATGGCTCGAATATCTTGGGCAGAACCTCCGGCGGGATGCCGGTGCCGGTGTCCGAGATCTCAAGCGTAGTATAATCGGCCGCAGGCATGATGTCGCCGCGGTCGCGCACCTCGGCGATTGTCGCGGCGCGGGTTCGAATCGTCAGCGTCCCCCCACCATGCGGATTGCGGGAGAGCATTGCATCGCGAGCGTTTACTGCGAGATTTACCACCACCTGCTCAAGCTGCCCCGGGTCGGCGCGCACCGGCCCCAGATCACGACCATGGCTTACGTTTAGCGTGACAGTCTCGCCGAGCAGTCGTTTCAAAAGATTTGACACTTCCGAAACAACGTCCGGCAACTGCAATATCTGTGGGCGCAACGTCTGCTGGCGCGAAAAGGCAAGCAACTGCCGCGTCAAGCCAGCTGCGCGGTTTGAATTACTGCGTACCTGCTGGATATCGTCATAATCGCTGTCGCCGGGCGAATGGCGCATCAACATCAGGTCGCAATGACCCAGGATCGCGGTCAGGATGTTGTTGAAATCGTGCGCGACACCGCCGGCCAGCTGGCCCACCGCCTGCATCTTCGTTGCCTGCGCGACCTCGCGCTTCAGTCGTGATTCCTCGCTATTGTCCTTTAGGCTGAGCACCACCGCCGCCGGGCCAAGGCCACGCGCGCCGGCGATCGTCAACGCGATCGGCTCGTCCGGATGATCCCGCAGCCGTACTGCCATGTCACTCGATTGGGCGGCGCCGTTGGCGAAACGGCGGACCGCATCGGCCACTGCCGCTTTGTCCTCGCGCACGACTAGGTCACCAGGATAGAGCGGCGGCGCAGCCGGATCGATCCCTGCGGCCCGGGTAAAGGCGGCGTTCATCTGAAGGAACCGCCCTTCTCGATCGACCAGCGCTATTCCCACCGGCATCAAAGAAACCAGCGTGCTAATATAACTCGACGCGGTTGGGCCATCGGCCACCGGCAGTTCCTCGTCATCGAGCATCGCGATCAGGATTGGTCCGCCGTCATTCTCTGCAAACGGCACCTGAACAAGCCGAAGAGGGTTTCCGTCCAGGCCCTCGCGCTCAAACCGCACCAGCCCGCGGCTGTCGGTAATCAGGAAGCTCGCGAAATCCAGGCCGTCAACGCCGCCTTCGCCATTGCCCAGTGCGCGATGCCGGAATACGGGGTTAGCCGAAAGGATCCGCCCGTCTGCGGCGATCATCGCGGCCATTATCCCGGCAGCGCCGAGGCGATTACCGAGATCGCCGGCGAGTGCGCCCGTCAGCCGATCTATTCGATCCGAGTGCGCGGCGCGGACGAAGCGCCAGATCAGCATATCCTGCTGATCGCCCGCGCGGGCGATTTCTGCGCTTACCGGTTGCTCGTCTAGCCTCAGCTGACCCACCTGCGCCTGCCCGTCGCGCCAAGCAATGCGGCCTGCAGCGATCAACGTTGACGTTCCGGAATCACCTAGCGACAATTCGGGCGGCGTCGGAAAACCGCCGAACATCGCCTCGTAGCGATCGTTGGCGCATACCAGCCGCCCGGTGCGATCAGTAATTGCGATCGCGTCCTGTGCCGTCTGAACAACGGCTCGAACGAGGCTCAAATCCAGTTCGCTCACGCGATCCTCACGCGGCCGACTCAGCGAACGCCACGCGATCGCAGCGCCGCCGAACACGATCGCTGTGCCGCCGAAACCGGCCGCAAAAACCTTGTTTCCCACCAGCCAGAGCACCAGCAATGCGGCGGACAAGCCCGCCCCCACCGCTATCAAAAATGAAGCGCCCGGGGTAAATCCGGCAGAAAAGGTAAGCGGTTTAGGAGCCATGACTGCGGGTGATCCTTTGCCACCCGCCAGACGTCAAGCACGGGGGGACAGCGAGTACGATCACCAGATACGAACGCGCGCTTCGGGAGCAAGGTAAAGTCGGTCGCCCGCCTTCGCACCGTAGGCGGCATACCAAGGATCGAGGTTGCGGACCGTGAGCACCCGATAATGCCCTGGCGAGTGCGGATCCGAAAGAAGCGCCTGCCGCAACGCCGGCTCGCGTTGTTTGATCCGCCACACCTGAGCCCAGCCCAGATAGAATCGCTGATCGCCGCTCGTGCCGTCGATCACCGATGCTGCTTTACCACCAAGCGTTGCGTGATAAGCGTCTATCGCAATCGTCAGCCCGGCAAGGTCAGCGATATTCTCGCCTAGCGTCAAACCGCCCTGAATATGCTGACCCGGTAGCGGTTCGTAGGCGTCATATTGCGCGACAAGCTTGTCCGTGAAGCTATTGAAGCGCGTGGCGTCCTGGGCGGTCCACCAGTCGGTCAGCTTTCCGCTGGCATCGTATTTGCGACCTTGATCGTCAAAACCATGGCTGATCTCATGACCGATCACTGCGCCGATCGCGCCGTAGTTCACTGCAGGATCTGCCTTCGGATCGAAGAATGGCGGCTGGAGAATTGCCGCCGGGAAGACAATCTCGTTCATCGGCGGATTGTAATAGGCGTTGATCTCCATCGGCGTCATAAACCATTCGTCGCGGTCAACCCGATTGCCGATCTTGTTAAGGTCTCGCTGGAAATCGAATTCATTCGCCCGCGCCACGTTCCCAAACAAATCGCCACGCTTGACGACCAGTTTTGAATAATCACGCCACTTTTCAGGATAACCGATCTTGGGACGGAAGGTGGCGAGCTTGGCGAGCGCTTTCTGCTTTGTTTCCGGCGCCATCCATTCGAGCTTACGGAGCCGCTCACCCATTGCGCCGATCAAATTCTTCACCAGTTCGTCGGCCGCCGCCTTCGCCTCGGGCGGAAAGTACTTTGCGACATAGGCGCGACCGATATCCTCGCCCAACTCATCCTTGATGAGATCGCTAGCGCGCTTCCACCGTGCGGGCTGCTCCGGCGTGCCCGATAAGGTGGTACCGTAGAACTCAAAACGCGTCTTATCGAAATCGATCGACAGGAAACGGGCATAGCTACTCAGAGTGCGGAGCATCAAATGGTCCTTCAGCACCGCGATCGGCGTCGCCGCCCAAACTTTAGCTTCCTTGGTGAGGGCGGTTGGTTGGGCTATGAGATAATAGCCGCCGAGGGGCATGCCGGCCGCCCTGGCGAACGCCGCCCAATCGAACCCAGGTGCGCGCGCCGCCAGATCGGTGAAGGCGATTTTGTTGTAGGTCTTGTCCGCATCGCGGCTCTCGATCCGGGTCCAGTGCGCGGCCGCCAGCTCCTTCTCGAACGCGAACACCGCCGCCGCCCGCTGTTCCGCGTCCGGTTCGCCAGCCAGCGTCAGCATCCGCGCGAGATACGCCTGATACGCGGCGCGCGTCTCGGCCAGCTTGGGATCGTCCTTCAGATAATAATCGCGGTCCGGCAGCCCCAGCCCGCCCTGCGACAGATTGACGATATAGGTGTCAGGGGCCTTGTCATCCTGACCAACGCCGACGTTGAACAGATCCGCCACGCCATACCGCTGCATCCGCCCAGCCTCGACCGCCAGCGCGCGCTTGTCCGTCGTCGCCCTGATCGCGGCGAGCCACGGCTTCACCGGCGCCGCGCCCTTCGCGTTCACCGCCGCCTCGTCCATGAAGCTGGCATAGAAATCGCCAGACTTGTTGCCCGGCTGCTTCGACACCTCCTCAAGCAGATCGTGCATGCGCCGCTGCGAGAGATCCTGCAGCTTGTGGAACATGCCGAAGGAGGCGCGGTCCGCCGGGATCTGCGTTACCTTCTGCCAATCGCCATTGGCATAATCATAGAAATCCCGGCCGGGCGGCACGGCGGTGTCGCGCCCCGCCATGTCGACCCCGAAATCGCCGATCGCGGGGCGATCCTGATCCACCGGCGCCGATCGCGGGGCAGTCTGCGCCAGCGCGGCAGCGCCAGCCGAAAGGAGCAGGGAGGCAATGATTAACGAACGCATCGACGGGTAATCCTATGACACCAAAGCGGGATGACCGTGATGTACGCCGATGACACGCCTCGTCAATCTTAGTTGCGAATGCGACGATTTCGCCACTTGCGCGCGATCCACACCCGCCAGCCGACCATCGACAGGAAATAGCCCCCGATCGCGAACGACGCGCTCACGATCAGCAGCCCGATCGCGGTGGCGGGGGCTGCATCCGACATCAGCCACTGCATCCAGCCCGATTCCACCGCATCGCGCACCGGATCACCGGGCAGCGCCGTATCGATGTGCAGCGCCCACTTCCCGATCCAGTAAGCGCCGACCCACAGCGGCGGGGTGGTCAGCGGATTGGTGATGAAGGTGGTGAGCGCTGCCGCCGGGATGTTCGCGCGCAACGGCAGCGCCAGCAGCGCGGAAAACGGGATTTGCGCGACCGGGAAGAGGATGCCCGTCACCATCCCCAGCGCCACGCCGCGCGGCACCGACCGGCGCGTGAACCGCCACAGATGCGGCGCCAGCACGCGATGCGCCACCGGGCGCAGCAGGCGGCTTTGCTCCATCGATTCGCGCGTGGGCAGGTTACGACCGCACCACGCGGCGAACCGCTGCCACAACCCACGCCTTTCTGATGCCATCAGCCGCGCTCGCGCAGCACGCGCCCCGCCTCGCGCTTCCACTCGCGCTCCTTGATGGCGGCGCGCTTGTCGTGATCCTTTCGCCCCTTGGCGAGCGCCAGTTCGACCTTCGCCCGGCCCTGCCCGTTGAAATAGACCGACAGCGGCACGAGCGTCATGCCCTGACGCGCGACGGCGCCGTGAAGCTTGTTGATCTCGCGCTCGTGCAGCAACAGCTTGCGCGGGCGGCGCGGCGAATGATTGAAGCGGTTGCCGTGGCTGAATTCGGGCACGTTCGAATTAATCAGCCAGACGCCGCCTTCGTTCACCTCGGCATAGCTTTCCGCGATCGAGCCTTCGCCGAAACGCAGCGACTTCACCTCGGTGCCGGTGAGGACGATCCCCGCCTCGAACTTGTCCTCGATCGAATATTCGAACCGGGCGCGCCGGTTTTCGGCGACGATCTTCTTCTTGTCGAAGGTGGCGGGCTTGGGACGCGACATATTGGGTGCGATGTAAGGTTACAGTGCCGCGCGCGCCAGCCCCGCGTCCACCGCCGCCCGCGAGGCCTCCCCCGGCCAGGTCATCGGCAGGCGCAGGCCAGCGGGGAACTCGGGGCGCACCTTCGTCATGGCATATTTCACCGGGCCGGGCGACGCATCGGTGAACAGCGCGAGATGCAGCGCGAAAAGCCGGTCGTGCAGCGCAAGCGCGGCGGCGTAATCGCCCGCTGCGCACGCCTTCTGCATATCCGCGCACAGGCGCGGCGCGACATTGGCGGTGACCGAGATGCACCCCACACCGCCCATCGCGTTGAAGGCAAGCGCGAGATCGTCATTGCCCGACAGCTGGCAGAAACCATCGCCCAGCGCGGCGCGATGCTGCGACACCCGCTGGAGCACCCCGGACGCATCCTTCACCGCCACGAACACCGACGGGAAATCGGAAACGATGCGGATAAGCGTTTCCGGCTGGATATCGGTAACGGTGCGTGCCGGCACGTTATAGAGCACGATCGGCAGCGCGGCATTCGCCGCCAGCGCCGCGAAATGCTGGTAGATGCCGTCCTGCGACGGGCGATTGTAATAAGGCGGCACCATCAGCGCCGCATCCGCCCCCGCCTCCTTCGCAGCGATCAGGTTCGCGGCGGCGACGCGGGTATCGTTCGATCCCGCGCCCGCGATCACCGGCACGCGGCCTTTCGCCTGATCGACGCAGGTGCGCACGATCGCGAACTGCTCCTCCTTGGTCAGCGTGGCCGCCTCCCCGGTAGTCCCGCATGGCACCAGTGCGGCGGAGCCTTCGGCGATCTGCCACTCGACGAGATCGCGATACGCCGATTCGATAAAGGCGCCATGCGCGTCGAATGGCGTCACAAGCGCCGGAATAGAGCCGGAAAACATGATTTTGCGTTCCTGAATGCGCGAAGATGGTAGGTTCGTTCAGGACAGATACGGGTAGAGCCGCTACTCTGTCCACATGGTGACTGGATTGAAGGCAGGTGTGTTGATCGGATTGCTCGCAGGGGCCGGCGCGGCTTTGGCGCTCGCGCAGGACAGGGACGATTCATACGTGACGCGCATGGCGAATGCGCGTGCCGAACAGACGGAGACGCAGGCGGCCGCTCCGGTTCGCGTCGTGCCCGCCGCGAATGTGAACGGGTTGGCGCAATCGTTCGCGCAGTGGAAGACGCTGCAGCAGACCGATGCGTTGCCGTTCGACAGCTACGCCACGTTCCTGCTCGCGCATCCCGGCTGGCCCGGGGAAAGCGCCAATCGCCGGGCGGCGGAGAGGCAGGCCGCGACGGGCACCGCCTCGCCATCCGCGCTGATCGCCTATTTCCGCCGCTTCCCGCCGCAATCGGCGGCCGGCGGCCTGGCTTATGCACGCGCGCTGGCGGCGACCGGGGCGATCGCGCAGGCCAATGACGAGGCGCGCGCGGCGTGGCGGCGCGGCACGCTTTCGGCCAGCGACGAGGCGGCGTTGCTCCAGCAATTCGGCGGCGCGCTGCGCACCGAGGATCACGACGCCCGCATGGATACGCTGCTGTGGCAGGGCGCCACCAGCGTCGCGGCGCGCCAGATCACGCTGGTCTCCGCATCGCAACGCCCGCTGCTCGAGGCGCGGCTGGCGTTCCGCAGCGGGGCGGCGAACGCCGCGGACCTCGCCGCGCAATATGACGCGATCGGCGAGCGCGACGCGGGATATATCGCCGACAAGGCCACCTGGCTCGGCCGCACCAACCCGCTCGCCGCCCGCGCCTGGCTTGCGCGCACGCGGGCGCCGGGGATCAACCGCCCCGGCAATCCCGAGAAATTCTATCTCGTGCTCTATGCCACCGCGAAAGGCGCCGCGGCGGACGGGCAGTGGCAGACCGCCTATGACATCGCGCGGCAGGTCGACGACGCCTATCCCGCCGGGACCGATGTCTCGACCAAATCCTATGGCGAGCGCGATCAATATACCAATCTCGTCTGGCTGGCCGGGCAGGCCGCGCTCAACAGGCTCAATCGCCCGGCCGACGCGATGCCGCTGTTCGATCGCTACGGTCGCGGCACGATCGCGCCGCAAACGCGCGCGAAAGGCTTCTACTGGGCAGCGCGCGCCGCCGAGGCCGCCGGCCGCACCACCGAGGCGAGCGGCTTTTTCGAGCGCGCCGCGGGCTTCCGCGATCAATATTACGGCCTGCTCGCCAACGAGCATCTGGCGCGCACGCTCGTGCCGCCGCCGGCGGTGAGCGCAAGCCCGGCCAGCCCGGCCGCGCGCGCCGCATTCTACGGCCGCGAGGTGGTTCGCGTCGCGCAGTTCCTCGGCTCGATCAACGACTGGCAGGATCAGACGGCGTTCGTGAAACAGATCGCCGCCGATGCCACCAGCGATACCGATCACCTGCTCGCCGATGAGCTGTCGCGCGCGCTCGGCCGCCCCGATCTGGGGGTGCTCGTCGGGCGCAAGGCGATGATCAACGGCCTGACCGAATATGTCGCGACCGGCTTTCCCACCGTCCCGGTCCCCGGCGGCTATGAGGACGAATGGACAATGATCCATGCGATCTCGCGGCAGGAGAGCAATTTCGACCGGATGGCCGTTTCCGGCGCGGGCGCGCGCGGGCTGATGCAGCTGATGCCGGGAACCGCGCGCGAACAGGCCGCCAAAATGGGCCTTGCCTACAACGTCGGCGCGCTCACCAGCGACACGGGCTATAACGTCCAGCTCGGATCGACCTATTTCCAGCGGATCTTCAAGCAGTTCGGCAGCTATCCGCTGGCGATCGCGGCCTATAACGCCGGGCCGGGCAACGTGAACAAATGGCTCGCCGCGAATGGCGATCCGCGCACCGGCACGGTGGACTGGGTCGATTGGGTCGAGGCGATCCCGTTCAGCGAAACGCGCAGCTATGTGCAGCGCGTGCTGGAGAATGCGGTGGTCTATGACCTGATGAACCCGCAACGCGCGCGCAGCCGCGGCCCGGCGAACCTGAGCTGGTATCTCGGACGCTCGAAACGGGGCTGATCGGTGGACCGCCCCAATTACATCACGCCCGCCGGCTGTGCGGCGTTGCGCGCCGAATATGAAACGCTGTTCGGCAAGGAGCGCCCCGCGCTGCTCGATACGATCGCGTGGGCCGCGGGAAACGGCGATCGTTCCGAAAACGGCGACTATATCTACGGCCGCAAGCGCCTGCGCGAGATCGACCGGCGGCTCGGCTGGCTGTCGAAACGGATGAAGGCGGCCAAGGTGGTCGATCCCGCGCAGTCCCCCGATCGCAGCCGCGTGTTCTTCGGGGCGACCGTGACGGTGGCGGACGAGGACGACAATCATCGCACGCTCACGCTGGTCGGCGACGACGAGGCGGACGCCGGGAACGGGCGGATCGGCTGGAACGCCCCGATCGCGCGCGCGCTGCGCGGCGCGACCGTCGGCGATCTGCGCCGCGTATCGCTTCCCGCCGGCGAACGCGAATATGAAGTGATGACGATAACTTATCCGCACGGTTGACGGCCGACGCGCCGGGGGCGATCAGGCGGCATGACCGACGACAATCGCAATCTCAACGTCGCGCTGCTGATCGATGCGGACAATGCATCGTGGCATGCGATCGACCCCGTGCTCACCGTGCTCGCCGAGCTGGGCAGCGTCAACGTCCGCCGGGTCTATGGCAACTGGACCAAGCCGGAGCTGAAGGGATGGCACGACATGACCGTGAAATACGGCATCGAGCCACAACAGCAGTTCGACCTGACCAAAGGCAAGAACGCCACCGACATGAAGATGACGATCGACGCGATGGACCTGCTCTATCGCGGGCGCGTGCGCGCCTTCGGCATCATGTCATCCGACAGCGATTTCATGCCGCTGGCGATGCGCATCCGGCAGGACGGTCATGACGTCTATGGCTTCGGCGCGAGCCGCACGCCGCAGGCATTCCAGAACGCCTGCACCCGCTTCATCGACGTCGACAAGCTGATAGAGACGCCCGCCCCGTCGCCCGCCACCCCCGCCAGCAGCGCCACGCCCACCACCACCGCCGCGCGCAAATCTAACGTGGACCCGGAACTCGTGAAGCTGCTGATCGACGCCTATGACAATGTGAAGCGGGACGAGCGCGGCTTCGTCAGCCTGTCGGAGATGGGGCAGCTCACCGCAAACCGCTCCAGCTTCGACGTGCGCAATTACGGTTTCAAGCGGCTGTCGGACCTGATCCAGTCTGTCCCCAATTTCGCAGCCGAGCGTCGCGACGACGGCCGCGTCTTCGTGCGCCGCGTTCGCTAGGAGTTCTCATGCGCCTCCCTCCCCTCGTCGCGCTCGTCGCCGCGCTCGCCACCCCCGCCGCCGCGCAGACCGATCCGCAGCGCCTGTCGGATACGGTTCGCACCCTCGCCTCGCCCGAATTCGGGGGCCGCTCGCCAGGCACCGCGGGCGAGAAAACGACGATCGAATGGCTGTCGGGTGCGTTCAGAAAGCTCGGGCTGGAGCCGGGCGCGGCGGACGGAAGCTGGGTGCAGCGCGTGCCGCTCATCCACACCCGGATCGGCGCGGGCACGATCAGCGCCGGCGGCGTGCCGCTGGTACAGGGCACCGACGTGTCGATGACGACGGTGCGCGGGGATGCGCATATCGCGATCAAGGACGCGCCGATCGTGTTCGTGGGCTACGGCGTTTCCGCACCCGAAGCGAAATGGGACGATTTCAAGGGCGTGGACGTGCGCGGGAAGGTTGTCGTCTTCCTTGTCAACGATCCCGATTTCGTGGCGCAGCCGGGCGAGGATGCCGTGGGCCGGTTCGGCGGCAACCGCATGACCTATTACGGCCGCTGGACCTACAAATACGAGGAGGCCGCGCGGCGCGGCGCGGCGGCCGCGCTGATCGTCCACGATACCGATGCGGCGGGCTATCCCTGGTCCACCGCCAATGCCTCGAACGGCGAGAATTACGATATCGTGCGTGCGGCGGACGATGCGCGGGTGCCGCTTCAGGGCTGGCTCTCGCACGAGGCGGCGGACAGGCTGTTCGCCTCCGCCGGGCTCGATCTTGCCCGGTTGCGCGTCGCGGCGCGCTCGGCGGCGTTCCGCCCGATCGAGCTGAAGCCGCGCTTCTCCGCCGATCTGCCGGTGAAGGCGGAGCGCATCGAGAGCGCGAACGTGATCGCGCGGATCCCCGGCGCGAAGCGGGCGGACGAGACGGTGATGTTCGGCGCGCATTGGGACGCCTATGGCGAGGGTCCGCCGGACGCGAGCGGCAAGACGCTGCGCCCCGGCGCGAACGACGATGCGCTCGGCACCGCCGGCGTGCTGGAGCTGGCACGCCAGTTCAAGGCCGCCCCCAGGCCCGACCGCACCCTCGTCTTCGCCTTGTGGACAGGCGAGGAGCGCGGGCTGCTCGGCTCCGAATATTATGCCGCGCATCCGCTGTATCCGCTGGCCAGGACCGCCGCGAACCTGACGCTCGACATCCTCCAGACCGGCGGCCCGGCGAAGGATGTGGTGCTGGTCGGTGCGGGCAATTCCTCACTCGATACGCTGCTTGGCGACGCCGCGAAGGCGCAGGGGCGCGTCATCACGCCCGAATCGGCGAGCGAGCGCGGGCTGTTCTACCGCGCGGACCATTTCTCGGTCGTGCGGCGCGGCGTGCCATCGCTGCTGCTGATGGCATTGGGCGGCGCGCCGGACCTGAAGGCAGGCGGCCGCGAGGCGGGGCAGAAGTGGCTGGACGGCTATATGGCCTGCTATCACAAGACCTGCGACGCCTGGTCGTCCGACTGGAACTTCACGGGCGCGGCGCAGGACGTCGACCTGTTCTTCGCGATGGGCAGGCAATTGTCGAAGGCCGGCGTGTGGCCGCGCTGGAGCGCGGGCAGCGAGTTCCTGGCGGTGCGCAACCAGAGCGCGACCGAGCGCAGATAAGCCGCGTCAGCCTCCGCCGTGCGGCGCGGCGGACGTTATCGTGCCGCGATCAGCAGCGCCGCCGCCGCACGATCCAGCGCCGCCAGCGCGCCGCCCTGATAGCGCGCATCATGGTTCACCTCGCGCGCTGCCCAGGGCGGGATCGGGATCGCGGCCAGCGCATCCGCGTCGCCGGCCTCGATCTCGGCGAGCACGAGCCCCTCAAGCCGCTGCGAGAACACGTCCACGGCGAATTCGGCGCCGCCCATCGGCAGCGCGTGTCGCCGCTTGACGATCAGCGCCGCCGGCAAGGCGGCGAAGACCTCATATTCGGCAGCGGTGAGATAGGCGTTGACCATCGCGCGGGCGAGCGGATCATCCGCCTCGTATTTTTTCGCGAGCTTGTACGCGATCTCGCCGGACGCGCTGTCGGTCATGCGGCGCAGGCGCACGCGCGTGGCGGTGATGTAGCGATCCTCGATCAGCACATGCGCGGGCGGCAGCGCGGGCAGCAACGCCCGCTCAACAAGAAAACGCCGCTCCCGCTCGACATGGCTGTATTTGGGCGCGGCAGCTTCGTCCGCGCCCGTACGCATCATCACCGCGTCAGCTTCTTGTACGCCAGCCGCGTCGGGCGATCGGCGGCATCGCCCATGCGGCGGCGCTTGTCTTCCTCATAGCTTTCGAAATTCCCCTCGAACCATTCGACATGGCTGTCGCCCTCGAATGCGAGGATATGGGTGCAGAGGCGATCGAGGAAGAAGCGATCGTGGCTGATGACCACGGCGCAGCCCGCGAAGCTTTCCAGCGCCTCTTCCAGCGCGCGCAGCGTTTCCACGTCGAGATCGTTGGTCGGCTCGTCGAGCAGGAGGACGTTGCCGCCCTCCTTCAGCATCTTCGCCATGTGGACGCGGTTGCGCTCGCCGCCGGAGAGCTGGCCGACCTTCTTCTGCTGATCCGGCCCGCGAAAGTTGAACGCGCCGACATAGGCGCGGGTGCCCAGTTCCTGCTTGCCGAAACGGAAGATGTCGACGCCGTCCGAAATCTCCTCCCACACGTTCTTGTTGGGATCGAGATCGTCGCGGCTCTGATCGACATAGCCGAGCTTCACGGTCGAGCCGACCTCGATCGTTCCGCCATCGGGCTGTTCCTGGCCGGTGATAAGCTTGAACAGGGTCGATTTGCCCGCGCCGTTCGGCCCGATCACCCCGACGATGCCACCGGGCGGCAGCGTGAAATCGAGGTTCTCAAACAGCAATTTGTCGCCATAGGCCTTGGTCAGCCCCTTCGCCTCGATCACCTTGCCGCCGAGCCGTTCGGGGATCTGGATAAGGATCTGCGCCTTGCCGACGGCGCGGTTCTCCTGCGCGGCCATGAGCTCGTCGAACGCACGGATACGCGCCTTCGACTTGGTTTGACGCGCCTTGGGGGTTTGCCGCATCCAGGCCAGCTCGTCGGCGATCGCCTTCTGCTTGCCCGCCTCGTCGCGCTCTTCCTGCTCGAGCCGCTTGGCCTTCTTTTCCAGATAGCCGGAATAGTTCGATTCGTAGGTGTAATAACGCCCGCGATCCAGCTCGAGCACCCAGTTGACGACGTTGTCGAGGAAGTAGCGATCGTGCGTGACGAGGATGACGTTGCCGGTATATTCCGCGAGGAAATTCTCCAGCCAGCCGACGCTTTCGGCGTCGAGATGGTTGGTCGGCTCGTCGAGCAGCAGGATATCCGGCTTTTCGAGCAGCAGCCGGCACAAAGCCACACGACGACGCTCACCCCCCGAAAGATTGGTGACGGGCGCGTCGGACGGCGGGCAGCGCAGCGCCTCCATCGCCTGTTCGAGCTGGCTGTCGAGGCTCCAGCCGTCCGCCGCATCGATCTTCGCCTGAAGATCGCCCATTTCCTCCATCAGCGCGTCGAAATCGGTATCGTCCTTCGGATCGCCCATTTCCGCGGAAATCGCGTTGAATCGCTCGATCATGCCGACGACCGGGCCGGCGCCGAGGCGGACGTTCTCGATCACCGTCTTGGTGGGATCGAGCGTCGGCTCCTGCGGGAGATAGCCGACGCGAACGCCCTCCGCCGCCCAGGCCTCGCCCTGGAATTCGGTGTCGATGCCGCCCATGATCTTCATCAGGGTGGATTTGCCGGAGCCGTTCGGGCCGATGATCGCGATCTTCGCGCTCGGCAGGAACTGGAGATGGATGTTGTTGAGCACCGGCTTGTTGGCGCCGGGGAAGGTCTTGGTCAGACCTTTCATGACATAGGTATATTGCACGGCCATGGCGGTTCGGTGGCTCCGTCGATCAGATCTTGGCTGCTGGATTTTCGCGCCATGTAGGCGCGCACCGGCCGGTTGGCAATTACGCGCCGCTCAGCGCGTGCGGACGATCTCGCAGCCGACCGCCGCATCGGGATAAATATCCGGCTTAACGGAGCGCACCCGCACCCGCCGGACGCGCGGATCCTCGAAGCACAGCGCCGCGATCGTATCCAACAGCGTTTCCTGCAGGGCGAAACCGCGCGCTTCGCTCAGCGCGCGGATACGTTCGCGCACGAAATCGTAATCGAGCACCTCGCTGATCGCATCGCAACGCGGCGGGGACGGATAGTCGACCGTCATCTCCACCGTGAGACGGACACGTTGCGGCGCCTGCTCGTGCGGATGGATGCCAAGCAGCATCCGAACCTCGAGCCCCTCCAGAATCGTCGTATATTCAGCCATCACGCCCTTCGAACATCACATCGCGATCACGTTTCAGGAAGCGCTGACCGCAATCGACGAATAAATTCTGGCCGGTCACGCTGCGCGCGTCGAGCAGATAGACGACCGCCTGCGCGATCTGATCGGCCCCCACCGGCCGCTCCAGCAGGTTCGCGCGCGCAACGCGATCGAATTCCCCGGCGGTCTGATCGCCACTGGGCAGCGTCAGCCCGGGTGAAACCGCGTTGACGCGCACACGCGGCGCGAGCGCCAGCGCCATCATCTCCGTCGCGCCGGCGAGGGCGTGCTTGGAAAGCGTGTAGGAGAAGAAATCCGGGTTCGGATTGGCGAGCTTCTGATCGAGCAGATTGACGATCGCGCCGTCCTCCAGCCCCGGTTGCTTCGCCAGCGCCTGGGCGAGAATCGCCGGCGCGAGGCTGTTGACGGCGTACAGCCGCGACGCGAGCGCGGCATCGATCCGTTCCGGCCGATCGAACTCGAACAGCGAGGCGCTGTTGACGAGCCCGTCGACGATACCTTCCGCCGCCGCCGCCGCGCGCGCGAACATGGCCGGAAGCTCGCGCGAATCGGCCAGATCGCCGGCGACCGTCACGCCGCCCGTCGCGCGCGCCAGCGCCTCCGCCTCCGCACGCGATGTCCCATAATGGATCACCGGCCGATGCCCCGCCGCGGCGATCGCGCGGGCGATCGCGGCGCCGAGCCGCTTTGCGCCGCCGGTCACCAGCACGTTGCGGCGGCGCGTCACCCCTTCTGGCCCATCAGCGCGAGCACCTCCTTGCGGCTGCGCTCGTCATCGCGGAACACGCCCATCATCCGGCTCGTGACCATCGCCACGCCGGGCGTGCGCACCCCGCGCGCCGTCATGCAGGCGTGGCTGGCCTCGATCACCACGGCGACCCCCTGCGGCTTCAGGCCGGTCCAGATGCAATCCGCCACTTCCGCAGTCAGCCGTTCCTGCACCTGGAGACGGCGGGCAAAGGCGTGCAGAACGCGCGCCAGCTTTGAAATGCCGACCACGTGATTGCGGGGCAGATAGGCGATATGCGCCTTCCCGATGATCGGCGCCATATGGTGCTCGCAATGCGACTGGAAGGGAATATCCTTCAGCAGCACGATCTCATCATATCCCCCGACCTCCTCGAACACGCGCGACAGATGCTTCGCAGGGTCATCGCCGTAACCCGCGCAATATTCGCGCCAGGCACGCGCGACGCGTTGCGGCGTATCGAGCAGACCTTCGCGCGTGGGATCATCGCCAGCCCAGCGGATGAGCGTTCGCACGGCTTCCGCTACGTCGCCGGGCACTTCCACCTTGCCATCCGGCGCCCGGCGCTCGCCGGGATTTTGCTCGGTCACATAATTCTCCCTGATCGATCATACCGCATTTGCGAAAACCCTCTCCCAACGCTCCACGACATTAAGTCCCTCAATGCAACTGTTTCCTTTCGGACACAGCCGATACCCCTCCGTGCAACCGTGGATATGATTTGGTTTGACTTCGCAAATTCCCGAACGCTAATCTCCATACCGCACCATCAAACCCGCGAAACCGGCAACAGAACGGCGCGGACCTTAGGAGGGGGATGCAGATGAACAAATCCACTTTGTTGGCCGCATCGGCTTTGACGATCGCTGTTGCCAGCCCCGCATGGGCGCAGCAGGGATCGTCAACCGGCACGATGCCGCAGGATATCGTCGTTACCGCGCAGCGCCAGTCGCAAACCCTGCAGGCCGTGCCGATCGCCGTTTCCGCCTTTACGGCGGAATCGCTGGAAAAGCAGCAGATCGATAACGCCTCCGACCTCCAGCTGACCTTGCCGAACATCACCTTCTCGAAGGGCAATTTCACCGGATCGAGCTTCACGATCCGCGGCATCGGCGACCTTTGCGTCGGCATCTCGTGCGACGCGGCGACCGCGATCCATCTGAACGGCACCCCGCTGCTCGCCACCCGCATCTTCGAAACCGAATATTTCGATCTCGAGCGCGTCGAAGTGCTGCGCGGGCCGCAGGGCACGCTCTTCGGCCGTAACGCCACGTCGGGCGTGTTAAATTTCATCACGGCCAAACCCCGCACGGACAAGTTCGCAGCCTCCGGCGAGGCCGAATATGGCAATTACAATTCGGTGCGCGTGAAAGCGATGGTGAACGTGCCGCTCACCGACACGCTCGCCGTGCGCCTCGCCGGCTTCTATCTGAATCGCGATGGTTATACGACCAACGTGTATAACGGGCAGAAGCTCGACGGCCGCGATATGTGGTCCGTCCGCGGCTCGATCCGGTGGGAGCCGACAATCGACACCACGGTCGATCTCGTCGGCAGCTATTTCAAGGAGAAGGACAACCGGCTCCGCATCCAGAAGCAGCTCTGCCAGACCGATCCGACCGGCGTCCTCGGCTGTCTGAACAACCGGCTCGATTCGGGCCGGGTCAACAGCAACGCCACCTTGGCGGGCGTGCTGGGCAGCTCGCAGTTGCTGGGCGTGAACGGCATCCCTGCGCCGCAGAACTTCGCGCTCGGCTCGGTGTACGGCCCGGACAGCTATACGGGCAATCCGATCCTCACCGACCCACGGCAGGTCTATACGGCTTATTCGCCGACGTACGTTACCGACGAGTTGCAACTGCAGGCGCGGATCGAGCACAACTTTGGCTCGATCAAGGCGCAATTGACGGGTTTCTATCACGAAACCATGGTTGATTCCTCGCAGGACTATAACCTCGGCGTGCAAAATCGCTCGCTGATCCAGCCAGCGCTGAACAATCTCGCCGCTGCCGCCGCCGGCGCCTATGGTCCCGCGGTCGGCGCCTATCTGACACCGCTCGCAAATGCCCTGATCCCGAACGGCCCAACCGGAGCCCTGTGCACGTCACAGCCGGTAGAGAACGGTCTGGGCGTTTTCGGCGGACAGGCGAATTGCAGCAACGTGCCGCTGGCGTTCGACAGGTCCGACCAGAAAACGCACGACTGGTCGGTGGAAGGCATCATCTCTTCGAACTTCGACGGCAAGTTCAATTTTCTGCTCGGCGGCATTTACGTGAATGCCACGGTCCGCAACGGTGACTATTATGTGAATGGCTTCGGGCTGGATTATATTTCAGGGTTGCTTGGCAGCTTTTCTTCTCTTGGAAAATCTACCCCGACATCCCCTATTCCGCCTTCATATCTCGGAACACCGTATTTTTATAACAACACGATTTCCTTTGGTCTGAAATCGTACGGCATTTTCGGCGAGACATACTATGATTTCAGCGACAAGCTAAAGCTGACCGTAGGGGTACGCTATAACAACGACAAGAAGTCGGTCGCTTCCCGATCGACGCTGGCGAGCTTCCTGGTTCCGTACAGCCAGACCGGCAGCGCTTTCGATTCACCGTTGGGTGTCACCCCCATCAATATTCAAAACGCCGGCTTCGATCGCGTAACTGGTCGAGCCGTTCTCGATTACAAATTCAGCAAAGATCATATGCTCTACGCCTCCTATTCGCGCGGGTACAAGTCGGGCGGATTCAATCCTCCGGTTCAGGTGCCAAATCTGGTCGTTTCGTCGACATTCGCGCCGGAGCAGGTGGACGCGTTCGAAATCGGATCGAAGAATACGTTCGATGGCGGTCGCTTCACGTTAAACCTCACTGGCTTCTATTATAAGTACAAGGGTTTGCAGCTGAGCCGAATTGTTGCGCGTACTTCGGTTAACGACAACATCGATGCTGATATCTATGGCGTGGAAGCGGAAGCATTCTTCCGTCCGGCGCCCGACTGGTCGATCAACATGGGCGCGAGCTACCTCCACACCAAGGTGACGAGCACCAAGCTGTATATAAACCAGCGCGACCCGGGCGGCGGACGTTCGGATGCCGTAATCATCAAGGATATCACCAACGCATCCAACTGCGCCGTGATCCCGACCGTGGCAGGCAACGCTACTGCCACTAATACTTTCGTTACCGTGGCCAACGGCCTGATCAGCCCATCCCTGCAGGGGCCGACAGCGTTTCCTGCCGACGGCGGGATCAAGTCAACCGGCGCATTCAGCGTCTGTTCCGCGCTCGCCGGCGCCGCTTTCGCGCCCTTGCGTGCCGCTTATGGCGTGGAGGTGCTTGGGGACGGCGTTGCACAAAGCATCAAGGGGAATGAACTGCCGCAGGCGCCAGTGGTGAAATTTTCCGCCGGAATCGAAAAGACCTTCAACTTCGACAATGGGATGAGCATCGTGCCACGCGCCGATCTCACCTACACTGGCGAGAGCTACGGCAATATCTTCAACGGCCGTGTCAATCGCATCCCCGGCTATGAGGTCGCCAACGCGCAGATTCAGCTCAATGGCCCGGATAACCGCTGGTTCGTGCGCGGCTTCATCCAGAACATCTTCAACAACAACGCCATCACGGGTGAGTATCTGACCGATCAGTCATCCGGCCTGTTCACCAATATCTTCACGCTCGAACCCCGCCGCTATGGCGTAGCTGCCGGGTTCAAGTTCTGATGCTGGGTGGCCCCGGTTTCCTTCGGGGAACCGGGGCCTTCCCAAATCAGCCGGACATCCAGGCTCGCCCCTGCGACGAAACCGGGCGCTATCGCCATGCTAAGGCGTGACATTGACGAAAAGGCGGCGCACAAGCGTGGCGCGCTCACGAAGGCGTGATTCCGATAGAGGCCGGTCAACCGGCGCAACAGGAAGGAATACAATGGCTACGACTACCAAGAGCGGCGGCATCCACGCGCCCGTCCAGCCCTCCCCGGAGCTGGGCGCGATCGTCGGCAACGACAAGCTGCCGCGCAGCCAGGTGATCAGCAAGGTGTGGGATTACATAAAGTCGCACAAGCTGCAAAATCCCGAGAACAAGCGCGAAATTCTTGCCGATGAAAAGCTCAAGAAGGTTTTCGGCAGGGACAAGGTGACGATGTTCGAGATGAACAAATATATCTCGCAGCACGTGAAGGCCTGAAGCCTGCTTCGGCGCCGGTCGCGCAAGATCGGCGCCGCTTTATCGCTTACCGCTGCCAGTTGGCGCGGCACTTTCCAATCGCGATAGTTCGGGCGAAGCCGTAAACGGCGGCGCAAGATCTGGCGTCCCCGAGAGGATTCGAACCTCCGACCTGCGGTTTAGGAAACCGTTGCTCTATCCTGCTGAGCTACGGGGACCGGCCACGATCGCCCTAGAGGCTGGACCGGGAGCGGTCAATCGAGTTGCTCGCGCAGCGGCCGTACCATTGCACGGGCCGGCGCGTTCTTCTCCAGCGCCGCGAAATAGACATGTCAGTTGAGAGATTCGGGCGGCCGAACCGGCAGTGGCAATGGCGCGACCGGCACCCCTTCGTCGATCAGCGCCTTCGCCTCGGCGGGGGTCGCCTGTCCGTGGATCGAGCCATGCTCGCGCTCGCCAAGATGCATCGACCGGGCTTCCTCGGCGAACCGGCTGCCGACCCACTGCGATCCCTCCAGCGCCCGCGCCTGCGCCGCCGCGAGCGCTTCAAGCGCGCGCTTCATCTGGTCGGGCGCGGCAGCCGCGGCAGCGCGCTCTCCCTTTGGCGCGACGCGCGGCGCCATCACAGCCTTGGTGATATCGGTCGAGCCGCACAACGGGCAGGCGATCAGCCCGCCGGCACGCTGCCCTTCGAACGCCTCCGAAGAAGCGAACCATGTCTCGAAAACGTGGTCATCCGGGCACCGCAGATCGAATACGATCACCGCGAAACCTCTACCGGCGGAATCCCGCGACGGTGCTTCAACACCGGAATACGTGCGCGCACGGCGTCGAGCGCGGCCGGATCGAGCGCGATAAATCCGATGCCGGGCGCCTCCCCCATGTCGAGCAGCACCTCGCCCCAGGGATCGACGACCAGCGAGTGCCCATAGGTTTCGCGGCCATCCTCGTGCTCGCCAGTCTGCGCGGCCGCGATCACAAACGCGGCGGACTCGATCGCACGCGCGCGCATCAGCACGTGCCAGTGCGCCGCGCCCGTCGGTCGTGTAAAGGCCGCCGGGATGCTCAGCACGGTCGCCCCCGCATCACTGAGCGCGGCATAAAGCCCCGCGAAACGCAGATCGTAACAGATGCTGAGACCAAGGCGTCCGATCGGCGTTTCGACAGCAACCGCAGAGGCGCCGGCGGTATAGCTGGCCGACTCGCGCCAGCGCTCGCCAGTCGGCAGATCGACATCGAACAGGTGCAGCTTGTCATACCGCGCGCGCACGTTCCCGGCCGCATCGATCACGAAGCTGCGATTGGCGAGCAGGCCGTCCGGCCGGCGCAACGCCAGCGAACCCAGCTGGACCCAGATTCCAGCCTCCCTCGCCGCCGCGCGAACGGCAGCAAGGACGGCGTCCTCCTCCTCGGCCGCGATCGATGCTGCCGCACGCTCCCGGTCACGATCGAGCAGCCCGGACATTTCCGGCGTGAACAACATCGCCGCCCCGCCCTGCCCGGCAGCCCGGACCGCCTCCACCAGCGCGGCCGCGTTGCGCGACGGATCGATCCCGGTATTAAGCTGGGCGAGCGCTACCTTCATGATCCAAGCAGCGCATCCAGCTTTCCCTCGGAATCGAGCGCGGCAAGATCATCGGAGCCGCCGATGTGACGACCATCGATGAACACCTGCGGCACGCTGGTGCGGCCGCCGGCGCGCTCCAGCATCTCGGCCCGCTTCGGGCCGCCCATCGTGAGATCATATTCGATCGGCTCGACGCCCTTTTCCGCCAGCAGGCGCATCGCACGCGCGCAATAGGGGCAGAAGGCTTTGGTGTAGATTTCAACTTTTGCCATGCCGTAGGAAGTGTGGGGCGATGGCCCGCTTGTCAATCCGCGTCGCCCTCATCGAGCACCCGCGCCCAGCATAATATCGTGACCGAAGCGGCGCCCGCCGCCAGCAACGCCTGGGTCGCGGCATTTGCGGTGGCGCCGCTGGTATGCACATCGTCAACGAGCACCACATTGCGGCCACGCATGCGATCGGCCCCGCGCGGCGCCACGCGAAATACTCCCCGCAGAGCCGCCCGCCGCTCGCGCGCACTCAGCCCGCGGAGCATCGGTGTAGCCCTGAACCGTTCAAGGATCCGGTGGTCCGCCGGCACGGTGCTCATGCGCGAAAGCGCGGCGGCGAGCAGCCCGGCCTGGTTGTAGCCACGTCGCCACAGCCGCCATCGGTGCAGCGGCACCGGCAACAGCAGATCGGCATCGGCCGGCATCAACCGGATCATCTGCCGCGCCGCCGTATCGGCATAGGCCGTGCGGCCGGCGTATTTGAGCTTCAGCGCCAGCGTTCGTGCGACATCGCCATAAGCGACGGCGGCGCGCACCCCGCGATGGCGCGGCGCATCGACAATACATGCCGCGCAGCGCGCCTCCTCGCCGCGCGCATAATCGAACGGCACATTGCACCCCGCGCACCACGGAGGACCGACGAACCGCAGGCTCCCCCAGCAAGGCGCGCAGAAATGATGATCCGCCACCGTCACCGTCCCGCACCCGGGGCAGCGAGGCGGCAGCGCAACCTTCAGCAACTGGCGCATCGCCTCACGCATACTGGCTCCCCCCGGATCCCCCTTGTCCCGCCGATCGGCCGGGGGCACAAGCCGCGATCGCCGCGCCCCCCGGCATGCACGTTCACAGGACCGATCCCATGCATCCGCCTGAAATTTTCGACCGTGCCGCCCGCCGACTGCGTCGCGACCGGATCGCGGGCGCTTATGCCGATCACGATTTCCTCCGCAACGCGATGATCGACGGCCTCCTCGATCGCCTGGCGAGCGTGAAGCGCGAGTTTCGCGAGGTTTTGGATCTCGGCGCGTTCGACGGGAGCTTTGCCCTGCCGGGTGCCCGGATCGCGCGGCTCGATCCGGGGCGGCGTTTCGCCGCCGCCACCGGCGGCGTGCAGGCCGA
The DNA here is from genome assembly GCF_048565505.1 of Sphingomonas sp. TX0543. Taxonomy (NCBI): domain Bacteria; kingdom Pseudomonadati; phylum Pseudomonadota; class Alphaproteobacteria; order Sphingomonadales; family Sphingomonadaceae; genus Sphingomonas; species Sphingomonas sp. TX0543. Next base: position 2,025,016 of record NZ_JBLZUS010000002.1, on the reverse strand, counting down.
TGAGGACCGGCTGCCGTTCCGCGACGCGTCGTTCGACCTGGTCGTATCGGCGGGCTCGCTCGACACGGTGAACGATCTGCCCGGCGCGCTCGCGCTGGTGCGGCGCGCGCTTAGGCCGGACGGGCTGTTCCTCGCCGCATTCACCGGTGCGGGCTCGCTCGCCACATTGCGTGCAGCGCTGCGCCAGGCGGAGGGGGAGAACCCCGCGCCGCGCCTCCACCCGCAAATCGACGTGCGTGCCGCGGGCGATCTGCTGATGCGCGCGGGATTTGCGTTGCCGGTCGCCGATATCGAGACGCTCGATGTCCGCTATGCCAGTTTCGGGCGCCTGCTCGACGATCTGCGCGGCATGGGCGCCAGCAACATCCTGGCCGGGCGCCGCGCGATGCGCAGGGACGTGCTGGCGCGCGCCGCCGCCGCATTCGCGCAGCGCGCGGAAGCCGACGGGCGAACCACCGAGCGGTTCGCGATCATCTATCTGACCGGCTGGGCGCCATCCCCGGATCAGCCGACACCCGCGCGGCGAGGAAGCGCCACCGCCTCATTGGCGGCGGCGATCGGCAAACGGGATTGAAGCCCCGGAATTCCGCGATCTTCCAATGGATGAACCGCAAGTCGCCGCCAAGGGACGGCTGGTTTGCGGTAAAATTGGTCGGGGCGACAGGATTCGAACCTGCGACCCCCACACCCCCAGTGTGATGCGCTACCAGGCTGCGCTACGCCCCGACCGGAGGGCGGCCTCTACGCGCCCCCCGCGGACAACGCAAGCCGGGTTCAGACCAGTTTGCGCCAGTGCGCCCCGTCCCACGCATCGACGGCCATCGCCTGGGGCGAATGATCGCGCAGCGCCCGGCCGAACGCCTTCTGGTGATCCGCCGCTCCGTGCGCCGCCAGCGCTTCGACACTGGCCCAGCGCTCAGCGACGCGGATCAGATCCGGGTCAGCGGCGTCGAACGCGAAACTATACTCGTCGCACCCCTCCTCCGTCAGCACCTTCCTGGCATGATCGGCCAGCAGCCCGGCCGCCTTGGCGCCTTCCCCGGCGGCCAGCTTGATAGTCCCCATCACCAATATCGTCATCGCTCTCTCCTGCGGACTCGTTGCTTTCACGCCGCCTCATGTTGCACCGATATCGTTACGATGATAGCGCCCGGGGCTTCCGCGCGGGCCTTTCGCCCGCCGTATAATCATGAACGGGTAAAATGCTCATTTCTCCAGCTTACGCCCAGGTTGCCGGGGGCGCCGCGCAGCAGAGCGGGATCGCCGGCTTTCTTGGTCTCGCGCCGCTGTTCCTGGTCTTCATCGTCTTTTATTTCCTGATGATCCGCCCGCAACAACGGCGGATGAAGACGCTGCAGAGCGCGGTTTCCGCGGTGAAGAAGGGTGATTCGGTCGTCACCGCCGGCGGCCTGCTCGGCAAGGTGACGAAGGTCGAGGAAACCGTGGTCGAGGTGGAGATCGCGCCGAGCACGCGCGTTCGCGTGGTCAAGGCGACGCTCGCCGAAGTGACGCCGCTCGGCGGCAAGCCGGCGAACGACTGAGATGCTGGACTTCCCGCGCTGGAAGGTCTTTTCGATCTGGGCGCTGCTCGCGGTGCTGGTGGCGCTCGCCATCCCAAGCCTGCTGCCGCAGCGCGTCACCGATCAATGGGGCCGTTTTCCGCATCCGCGCATCAACCTCGGTCTCGATCTGGCCGGCGGCAGCTATCTGCTGCTCGAAGCGGATGTGAGCGACCTCCAGTCGAGCCGGCTGGAGCAGATGCGCGAACAGGTGCAGACGGAGATGCGTCGCCAGAACCCGCGGATCGAGATCGGCGAGATCTCGACGCGCGACGGCAAGCTGACCTTCCTGCTGCGTGATCCGACGCAGGTCGATGCGGCGCGCGAGCGCCTGCTGTCGATCACGGGCGGCGGCGCGGGGATGACCGGCCAGCGTGAATGGGACATCGCCGTAATCGACACGAGCCGCTTCGTTCTCACGCCGACGGCCGCCGGCCTCGCTCAGGCCGTCGATCGCGCGATGGGCGATGCTACCGAGGTGGTTCGGCGGCGGATCGACGAACTCGGCACGCGCGAGCCGACGATCATCCGGCAGGGCTCCAGCCGCATCGTCGTTCAGGTGCCGGGGCTCCAGAATCCGCAGGCGCTCAAGGATCTGCTCGGCAAGACCGCCAAGCTTGAGTTCAAGCTGGTCGACCCGACCGCCACCCCGGATCAGCTCCGCAACAAGCAGGCGCCGATCGGCAGCCAGATCCTGCCCTATCCGAACAACCCCAGCGGCGTGCCGTTCATCGCCGTGAAGCGCTCCGTGATCATCACCGGCGACATGCTCACCGACGCGCGGCAGGAATTCTCGCCGCAGACGAACGAGCCACAGGTGGCGATCACGTTCGACAGCCAGGGCGGGCGTCGCTTCGCCAAGGTGACGCAGGAGAATGTCAACAAGCCGTTCGCGATCATCCTCGACAACAGCGTGATTTCCGCGCCGAACATCAACGAGCCGATCATGGGCGGCCGGGCATCGATCTCCGGCAGCTTCACGGTGGAAAGCGCCAACCAGCTCGCCATCGCGCTGCGCTCGGGCAAACTGCCCGTCGCGCTGAAGGTGGTGGAGGAATCGACCGTCGGCCCCGATCTGGGCGCCGATTCGATCCGCGCCGGCATCCTTGCGTCCGCCGTCGCGGTCGCGCTGGTCGTCGCGTTCATGTTCATCACCTACGGCCGCTTCGGCCTCTATGCGAACCTCGCGGTGGTCATCAACGTCTTCGTCATCGTGGGCGTCCTGGCACTGATCGGCGGCACGCTCACCCTGCCGGGCATCGCCGGATTCGTGCTGACGATCGGCACCGCGGTGGACGCCAACGTGCTCATCAACGAGCGCATCCGCGAAGAGCGGCATCGCGGGCGATCGATCGTACAGGCGGTGGAACTGGGCTATAAGGAGGCGAGCCGCACGATCTTCGAGGCGAACATGACGCACGCCATCTCCGGCGTCATCATGTTCGTGCTGGGTTCGGGGCCGGTAAAGGGCTTCGCGGTGGTATTGCTGATCGGCATCGTCACCTCGGTGTTCACCGCCGTCACCTTCACGCGGATGCTGGTCGCGCAATGGTTGCGCCGCGCCAAGCCCAAGACGATCAACATCTGAGGCGAGCGAGAACCATGAAACTTTTGAAGCTCGTCCCCGACGATACGAACATCGACTTCGTCCGCCTGCGCAAATGGGCGTTCGCCCTAACGCTGGTGCTCAGCCTGCTTGCGGTGGGCCTCACCTTCGCACGCGGGCTGAACTTCGGCGTCGATTTCGAGGGCGGCCTGATGATCGAGGAGAAGTTCGCGAGCGCGCCCGATCTCGATCACGTCCGCAAGGTGGTCGATTCCCTCGGCGTGGGCGATGCATCGCTCCAGCAGTTCGGCGACCCCAAGACGATCACCGTCCGCCTGCCGGTGCAGCAGGGCGCGGACGAAGGCGCGACCAACGCCGTCGTCAAAAAGGTGGAAGTCGCGCTCGGCCAGAACTTCCCGGGCGCGACGTTCAGCCGCTATTCCACCGTGTCCGGCAAGGTATCCGGCGAGTTGATCCGTAACGGCGTGCTGGCGGTGGTGCTGGCGGTGCTGGGCATCGGCCTGTTCGCGATCGTTCGCTTCGAATGGCAGTTCGGCGTCTCGACCATCGTGGCGATCGTGCACGATCTGTTGATGACGCTGGGCTTCTTCGCGCTGACGCAGTTCGAATTCGATCTGAATATCGTCGCCGCCGTGCTGACGATCATCGGCTATTCGATCAACGACAAGATCGTCATCGACGACCGCATCCGCGAGAACATGCGCCGCTATCGCAAGATGGACATGCGCGAGATCATCAACCTGTCGGTCAACGAAACGCTGCCGCGTACCGTGATGACCTCCGTGACGATCCTGCTCGCACTGCTCGCGTTGCTGTTCCTCGGCGGCCATGTGCTGCGCGGCTTCACGGCGGCGATGATCCTGGGCATCGTGGTCGGCACCTATTCGTCGATCTACGTTTCCTCCTCGCTGCTCATCACGCTCGGCCTGCGCGCCGAGCCGACCGGGGCGCGCGGCGATGTCGAGCGGGCGGAGCGCGTGGGGCCGCGCGAAGGCTGACGTGGAACTGGAACGTACCCGCGACCCTGCCGGGCCGATCGTCAAGGGCATCGGCCCGGCGGGCTTCCGCACCGATGACGGCACGTTCGCCGCATTGCTGATGACGGTGGATGCGGTCGCCGCATGGCGCCCGCCCCCGCTGGCCGAGCTGTCGCCGGATCATCTGGCGCCATTGCTCGCGGGCAACCCGGAATTCGTCCTCATCGGCACCGGCGGGGATCTTTCGCGACCGCCATCCGCACTGGTTGCTTCGCTGGAAGATCGCGGTATCGGCGTCGAGGCGATGGACAGCCGCGCCGCCGCGCGTGCGTGGGGCGTGCTGCGCGGTGAAGGGCGACAGATCGCCGCCGCGCTCTATCCGCTCGCCTGACGCGCCGCCACCAGGCCCGCGAGGTGCGCATGCAGCGCCGCGGTATTCGCCTCCCATGTGAACGGGAGCGCCTGAGCGCGCACCGCCTCCGATGACGGCGGATCGGCGAGCAGCGTGGCGATCGCGGCGGCGAAGGAATCCGCGTCGCGCGCGACCACGCGCCCTGCGGCGGGAACGGTCACCACCTCATGCGCCCCACCCGCGGGCGGGATGACGATCGGAGTTCCGCACGCCAGCGCCTCGACCCATGCGTTCGCCAGCCCCTCCGACGATGACGCCAGCGCCATGACGTCCGCCGCCGCGATCAGGCCGGGAAGCTCCTCATGAGGCACCGAGCCAAGCAGGCGGACCCGGTTCGCCAGACCTGACCGCTCGATCCGCGCCGCCAGCGCGCCGTGAGCCTCCCCCGCGCCGGCGACAAGCAGCGTCACCCCGTCGAGCCGCGAAATCGCATCGATCACCACATCGTGCCCCTTGCGCGGTATCAATGCGCCGACCGACACGACAAGCGGCCCGGCCACCCCCAGCCGCGCCTTCGCCGCCGCGCGGTCGCCCGGCGCGAACCGCGCCAGATCGACGCCGGTATGGTGAACCCGCACTTTCTCCGCCGGAATGCCGATCGCCGCCATGTCCGCAGCCATCGCCCGTGACACGGCGAGCAGCCCGTCCGCCGCCAGCCCTGCGCTCACCACCTGTCGCGCGGTGGCGCGGGCATGGCCCCAATGATGAATATCCGCCCCCCGCGCCTTGATCGACACCGGAATGCCGAGCTCCCGCCCCAGTGCGACCGCCGCCGGCCCGTCCGGGAAGAAGAATGAGGCATCGATCACATCGAACGCGCGCCCGCCAATCGCGCGCCGCACGGCGCGGAGCATCGCGGGCGCATGAAACCGGCCGCCAGTCCCCGGCAAGACGATGAAGCGCGGCCTCAACAGCTCAACGCCTTTCCACATCTCGCGCGCGGGCAACGCCGCCAATGCGCGATACCGCGGATGCCGAGAAAGCGGCCACGGCGGAATCCCGACCGGCGCGACGATCGTCAGCGCGACCGAGGGATGCGCCGCGAGCCCCAATGTCTGCCGCTCGACGAAGACGCCGAAATTCGGCCGCGTCGCATCGGGGAACAGCGAGGAAAGGGTCAATACGCGCAGCATCGCGCAGTGATCTAGCGGAAGGGCGTTAAGGCTTCACGATCGATCGAAGACAGGCCGGTGCGAGCCGTTCGTATCAGTAAGCTCGCGCCACGGCGAACTTCACCGCCTCGACCATCGCATCCTTCGCCTCGCCCGCGGCGAACGGGCCGAGCGCATCGATCGCGCGCTGGCCATAGTGGCGGGCGCGCGCCAGCGTATCGTCCACCGCACGGGTGGCGCGCACCAGTTCGACCGCCTGGGCGAAATCCGCATCGCTGTCGCGCCGCCCCTCCACCGCGTCTTTCCAGAACCGGCGGTCCACATCCGATCCGCGCGCATAAGCGAGGATCACGGGAAGCGTCATCTTGCCCTCGCGGAAATCGTCGCCCGCGTCCTTGCCCATCGTGCCGGCATCGGAAACATAATCGATCGCGTCGTCGACAAGCTGGAAGGCGATGCCGAGATTGCGGCCATAGGCATCGAGCGCCGCTTCCTCGCTCTCGGGCCGCTCGGCCACCACAGCGGCAATACGGCAGGCGGCCGCGAACAGCGCAGCAGTCTTCGCGTTGATGATATCGAGATAGCGATCCTCGCCCAGATCGATCCGACGCGCGGCGGTGAGCTGATTAACCTCGCCCTCCGCGATCACGGCGCTGGCATTAGACAGGATCTTCAGCACCTTCAGGCTGCCGTCCTCCACCATCAGCTCGAAGCTACGGCTGAACAAAAAATCCCCCACCAGCACGCTCGCGGGATTACCCCAGATCAGGTTCGCCGTGCGCTTGCCGCGTCGCAGGTCCGAGCCGTCCACCACGTCGTCATGCAGCAGCGTCGCCGTGTGGATGAACTCCACCGCCGCCGCCAGCCGATGATGCCGCGCGCCCATGTAACCCAGCAGCCGCGCGCTCGCGAGCGTCAGCATGGGGCGCATCCGCTTGCCGCCGCCCGCGATCAGATGCCCGGCAAGCTCCGGGATCAGCGGGATCTGGGACTGCATGCGATCGAGGATCGCCGCATTGACCATGTTCATGTCACCGGCGACCAGCGCGATCATCGGTTCGAGAGAGGGGGCCCGATCGGCCAGACGGTGAATGGTGGCGCTCATCTGCTGGCAGGCTCTAGGCCACGGCCAAGAAAACGCAATAAGCGCTATTGCGGGCCGAGCCTTGCGCGCGCGCCGCTCCCCACGCAAAAGGCGCGGGACTGACGGATTCGGGGGGCGAGATGCCGGACGACGTGCTTAAGGGTTATCGCAAGAGCATCGACAATATCGATGCCGCGCTCGTCTGCCTGCTTGCCGAGCGGTTCAAGATCACGCAGGCGGTCGGCCGGCACAAGGCGACCTCGGGCATGCCCCCCGCCGATCCCGGCCGTGAGGAGGCGCAGATCACGCGGCTGCGCCAGCTCGCCGAGGATGCCGAGCTGGACCCGGAATTCAGCGAGAAGTTCCTGCGCTTCATCATCGACGAGGTGATCCGCCACCACGAGCGGCTGCGGGCCTGAGGCAGCGCGCGCGCCGTGATGCGCGACTGACCTGTCTTTCGGTCGATCGATCATATCCGCCGCGGCCGCCATGCACCCGTAACCGCGGGGCGGATGACCAGGCTGTTTAGATCGACGATGATATGTGCGGCGATCGCGAGCCACAATGCCCCGCTTGCGAAGTAGAACGCGACGAAGACGAGACCGGTCAACCCGGTCGCGACCACTCCCGCGATCCCCTGATAACGATGCGCGGCGGCGAACATCAGCGAGGAAACGACGAACCCGGCAAGCGCGCTTCCGCTTGCGAGCGCGACCAGCAATGGCAGCGTCAGGCGAAAATACAGCTCTCCGCCACCCCGGCCACGATCGACAGAACCACGCCCCAGCCAAGATCGGCACGGTCGCGCGGCAGAAGCCAGCCGAGTTCGCCGAACATCGGCCCGCGCAGCCCCTTCCGCCGCCACCGAATGAAGGCGATCGCGCCGCCGATCGTGCTGCCGCCCGCAGCGCCGACCAGCAGCATCCAACCATCGCTCGCAACGATCCAGCCCGCGACCCCGACCTCCCTGGCAAGCCGCTGAAAGGAAGCCGGCAGCACCCACAAAGCGCGCCATTCGCCCGCGAGCGCCAGCGCAAGGAGCGCTGGCAATGCAAAACCCGCAATCTGGCGGACGGTTACGGCGAGATAGGCGCCTGACCGCCCATGCCCGAAATCCAGCCTCAGACGACGCCGCAGATACCAGCTCATCGCGAGCATCGCGACGAGCAGCAGCGCTGCAATCACGTCACCGCTCGATGCGATGCTCACCCTTCACCCAGCGCACCGTGCCGGACGAGGCGCGCATCACGACGCTCTCGGTCGTCATCTTGTCACCACGACGCTTGACGCCCTCCAGCAGCGAACCATCGGTCACGCCGGTCGCCGCGAAGATGCAATCGCCCTTGGCAAGATCCTTCAGATCATATTGGCGATCGAGATCGGTGATGCCCCATTTGCGGGCGCGCGCGCGCTCATCCTCGTTGCGGAACAGCAGCCGCCCCTTGAACTGCCCGCCGACACAGCGCAGCGCGGCACAGGCCAGCACGCCCTCCGGCGCGCCGCCAGACCCCATGTAGACGTCGATGGTGGTATCGGGATTGGTGGTGGCGATCACACCGGCCACGTCGCCGTCGCCGATCAGCACGATCCCGCAGCCGATCGCGCGCAGCTCCGCTATCAGCTTTTCGTGACGCGGGCGATCGAGCACGCAGGCCATGATCTCGTTCGGCTCCACGCCCTTGGCGGCGGCGATCGCCTTGATGTTTTCGGTCGGCGACTTGTCGAGATCGAGGATATTCTCCGGGAAGCCCGGTCCGACAGCCAGCTTGTCCATATAGACATCCGGCGCGTTGAGAAGGCCGCCGGCTTCCGCGATCGCCAGAACCGCCAGGCTGTTCGGCCCGGATTTGGCGCAGATCGTGGTGCCTTCGAGCGGATCGAGCGCGATATCGATCTTCGGCCCGGTGCCGCTGCCCACCTTTTCGCCGATGAACAGCATCGGCGCCTCGTCCCGCTCACCTTCGCCGATCACGACGGTGCCGTCCATGTCGAGGCTGTTGAGCGCTTCCCGCATCGCCTCCACGGCGGCGGCGTCGGCCGCCTTCTCGTCACCGCGCCCAACGAGCGTGGACGCGCCGATCGCGGCGGCTTCTGTAACACGCACCATTTCGAGCACGAGAACGCGATCGAGAACCTGACTGGCTTTGGGCATCGAATTCCCCTTGAGACTTTCCCGCGCCGATAGGAGGCGCGTGGATCAATGTCGAGATGATGTTTGGTCGATCCAGATCCGGCGCTCGATCCCGATCGCCTCGAGAAACGCCCGATCGTGGCTGACGACCAGCAGCGCGCCGTCGAAATCGAGCAGCGCACGCTCAAGAACCTCGATCGAATCCAGATCGAGATGATTGGTCGGCTCGTCGAGCAACAGGAGCCAGGGCGGCCGCTCACCCGCCAATGCGCAGGCCAACCCCGCACGCAGCCGCTCTCCCCCCGATAGCGCCCCCGCAGGCTTGAGCGCGCCGCGATTGCGAAAAGCGAAGCGCGCGCACACCGCCCGCGCCTCTCGTTCTTCGAGCGCCGGATTGAGCCGCTGGAGATTGCCCAGGACGGTATCCCCGTCGCCGAGCAACCTCACGTGCTGATCGAGCATCACCGCGCGCTCGGTGCACCGCACAATGCCGCCATCAGGCGCGATCGCCCCGCTCGCAAGCTTCAGAAATGTCGTCTTGCCAGCGCCGTTCGCCCCCATGATCGCAACGCGTTCCGGCCCCCGCATCGACAGGGACCACGGGCCGAAGACACGGCCGCCAAAAGCCACGCTCGCCCGCTCGATCGAGAGCACCGCGGCGTTGGCAGCCAGGCCGGTGGGCGGGAGCGCAATCGTCAGCGGCGTCAACACCTCAACCTGCGCTCGTGCCTCATCCGCCCGGGCACCCGCATCCGATACCAGCCGTTCGCCAATGCGCCGACCGCGCGCGGCACTGTTTTCCGCCCGCCGCTCCATCGCGCCCAGCAGGATCCGTGGTTCCGATTTTCGCGCGGCGAAGGCGCGCCCGGCCTTGTCGCGCCGTTCCTGCGCCTCATGCCGCGCTTGCGCCTCGCGCCGGGCCGCACGCAGCCGCGCCTCGCCACGTTCGAGCTCGCTCGCCGCGCGCTGGCGGTCGGCATCGCGCGCGGCCGCGAACTCGCTCCAGCCACCGCCGACGATGCGGATGCCGATCGGCGTAAGCTCGACGATGCGATCCATCTTTTCCAGCAGCGCGCGATCATGGCTCGCCACGATCATCCCGCCGCGCCAGCCGGTGACAAGATCGTTCACCGCGGCGCGGCCCGCCATATCCATATTATTGGTCGGCTCGTCGAGCAGCAGAACGTCGGGGGCCGCAATCCTGAGTCGCGCGATCCCGACGCAGGCGCGCTCACCGCCGCTCAGAGACGCAACCGGGCGATCGAGCGCGATATCCGGCAGCCCGACCGCAGCAGTGGCTTGCGCGACACGCGCGTGAAGTTCCCAGTCGGCGGCCGCGAAATCGTCCGCCCTCCCCTCACCGGCCAGTACGCGCGCCAGCAGCGCAAGCGGCGCGGCGACGCCCAGCGCATCTGCAACGGTTTCGTCGGGTGAACATGCCTGCGCGAGCGTGCCGATCGTGCCCGCGCGCACGATCGTGCCGGCCGCGGGGTCGGTCGCGCCGGCGATGATCGCAAGCAACGTCGACTTGCCCGCGCCGTTGCGACCTACCAGCCCGACGCGCTCGGCGCCGAGGGAAAGCGTCAGATTGTCGAAAAGCCGGTGGCGATCAGGGGTGGCGGCGGCAATTGAATCGAGCGTCAGAAACGAAGTCATGAAGCACCGTGCAAGCGGATGAGACGAAGCGGTCGGCGTTGTTCATCCGGTGGTACACGGTGCTTACTCCATTCTTTTCCGGGGATTATAATGGGGCGGCGCGCCGATCCGCGCAACCACCCGCCCCGCTCTTCAATCGCGCAGAAGCTCGTTGATGCTCGTCTTGGACCGCGTCTGCGCATCGACCCGCTTGACGATAACCGCACAATAGAGGCCTAGGTTGCCGCCGGTCGAACCTGGCACCACGACCGAATAGGGCGGCACGTGCCCGCGGAAGACCTCACCGGTGGCACGATCGATGATCTTGGTCGAGGCGCCGAGATAGACGCCCATCGAGAGCACCGCGCCCTCGCCCACGCGCACGCCTTCCGCCACCTCGGCGCGCGCGCCGATGAAGGCGCCATCGCCGATGATGACCGGGTCCGCCTGCAGCGGTTCGAGCACACCACCGATGCCCGCGCCGCCGGAGAGATGGACGTTGCTGCCAATCTGCGCACAGCTGCCGACCGTCGCCCAGGCATCGATCATCGTCCCCTCGCCCACATGCGCGCCGATGTTGACGAAGCTGGGCATCAGGATCGCGCCCCTGGCGACGAACGCGCCGCGCCGGACGATGCTGCCGGGCACGGCGCGGAAGCCGGCCTCGCGGAACTCGCTTTCGCTCCAGCCGGAGAATTTCGACGGCACCTTGTCAAACCAGTGGCCGGCCCCGGGCCCGTTGTCGATCAGCGCATTGTCGTTGAGCCGGAACGACAGCAGCACCGCCTTCTTCAGCCACTGGTTGACGCGCCAGCCTCCCTCGCCGTCCGGCTCGGCGACGCGCGCCGCACCGGAATCAAGCAGCACCAGCGCGCGATCGACCGCTGCCCGCACCTCGCCGACGGTGGCCAGGCCGATCTCCGCGCGATTTTCCCATGCGGCGTCGATCGTCTGTTCAAGCTCGGTAATGCTCATGCCCGCTCCAATATATCGTGCAACCAATGGGTGAGATCGTGGGTGACGTGATCGATGAAGCTGCGGTCGCTGTCCGCCGCCTGCTCGGAGCCGTTGTCCACCCACACGGTCGTCATGCCGATGGCCTTCGCCGGCGCCAGATTGCGCGCCATGTCATCGACGAACAGCGACTCGCGCGGGTCTATCCCGAACGCCGCGCACAGCCCGGCATAGGCCGATGGCGCCGGCTTGGGCATCAGGTCCATCGCGTGGATATCGTGCACCGCCTCGAAGGAGGCGCCCAGCCCGAGCCGGTCGAGGACGCGCCGCGCATAGGGGCCGTCGCCGTTGGTGAACACGATCTTGCGGCCCGGCAGCTTGGCGATCGCGGCCGCCAGCGGCAGATTCTTCTCCAGCACGTCCATCTCGATATCGTGGACGAAATCGAGATAATGGTGAGGATCGATCTCATGCTCCGCCATCAGGCCAGCGAGCGTGGTGCCGTGCCCGAGAAAATAAGCCTTCTGAATCCGTCGCGCTTCGGGGAGATCGACGCCGAGAAGATCGGACACATAGGCCGCCATCTTCACGTCGATCAGCGCGAACAGATCGGCGCTCGCAGGATAGAGCGTGTTGTCCAGATCGAAGATCCAGTTTCGGATCGAAGCAAGCGTGGGCGGCATCGCGGCGGCCTTAGGCCGGTAAGATCGCAAGGACAACGCCGCGCGCGATCATCATGGGAGGTTGCGGATCGCAACCCATCACGCCACATCTGACAGCATGACTGGATATTCCCTGCTCGATCTCGTTCCCGTGGTACAGGGCGGCACTGTCGCCCAGTCGCTTGCCAATGCCGCCGATCTCGCGCGCCACGCCGAGCGCCATGGCTACAACCGTTACTGGGTGGCCGAGCATCACGGGATGGCCGGCATCGCCTCCGCCGCCACCGCCGTGGTGATCGCGCATGTCGCGCAGGCGACATCGACGATACGCGTCGGCGCAGGCGGCATCATGCTGCCCAATCACGCGCCGCTGCAGATCGCGGAGCAATTCGGGACGCTGGACGCGCTGTTTCCCGGCCGCATCGATCTGGGCCTCGGCCGGGCGCCGGGATCTGACCAGCGTGTCGCGCGCGCGCTGCGGCGGACGCTGGATACCGATCCGAACGCCTTCCCGAATGATGTCGTCGAATTGCAGAGCTATCTTGCCGACGACGGACGCACCGGCATCTCGGCGACGCCCGGCGCGGGCGCTAAACCGGAGCTGTGGATTCTCGGCTCAAGCCTGTTCGGCGCGCAGCTGGCCGCGATCCTCGGCTTGCCCTATGCCTTTGCCTCGCATTTCGCGCCGGATGCGCTCGATCAGGCGCTGGATGCCTATCGCAGCCAGTTCAGGCCTTCCGCTCAGCTGGCCAAGCCGCATGCGATGGCAGGATTCAACGTTTTCGCCGCGGATACCCATGAGGAAGCGGAATTTCTCGCCAGTTCGCAGCAACAGGCGTTCGTAGCGCTGCGCACTGGCAACCCGCGCCAATTGCCCCCGCCTGTCGCCGGATACCGCAGCAGCCTGCCGCCGCAACATGCCGCGATTCTCGATCATGTGCTGCAATGCACCGCGATCGGCACACGCGATGAAGTCGCGCGCGGGATAGACGCATTCGTCAGGCGCACCGATGTGAATGAGGTGATGCTCACCAGCATGATCTACGACCACGATGCGCGCAAACGTTCGCTGGCGATCGCGGCGGAGGCGATGCAGGCGCTGGAGCCGGCCTGACGGCACCCGCGTTCAGGCGGCGCGCAACACGCGCGAGCGGCCCGCTTCCTTCGCCGCATAGAGCGCCTGATCCGCCCGATTGATAAGCGCCTCCACCGTCTCATCATCGCGCCGTTCGGCAACGCCGCAGCTCATCGCGAGAAATAGCGATGCATCGTTGTCGATCGGCAACGGCTGATCGCGCAGGACCATCGCAAGCCGATCACATACCGACGCAGCTATGCCCTGATCGGTTGCGGGGAAGAAGATCATGAACTCGTCGCCACCGATGCGCGCCACGACATCCCCCTGCCGAACGCCGTTCGCGATAACGCGCGCAAAGTGAACCAGGGCGCGATCGCCCACATCGTGCCCGAAGCGGTCGTTGATATCCTTGAAGCGATCGAGATCCAGCACGGCGACGGCGATCCGCTCCTCGTAATGCACCGCCTCGATGCGCTCGTTCAGCGCTCCGCGATGCATCAGGCCGGTAAGCGGATCGGTTCCGGCGAGCCGGATCAGATCGGCCTCGCGAGCGCGCAGCCTGCGTTCGCTGTCCGCCAATTGGCGCAACAGGCGCGCTCGCGCCGAAAGGCTCGCCGCCACCGGCAGGCAGGTCAGCAGAACCATGGCCAGGAAGAATTGCACGAGATGCAGCCGCAATTCGGGCTGCTCGCCGTAGATCGCGAAGGTGGTCTGCGGACGATAAACCCCGATCGAACCGGCAACCGCGACGATCAGCAGGGCAAACTGCGTGCCGAGCCGCCCGAGCCGGAAGGCGGCGAGCATCAGCGGCGCGAACAGGATGAAGGCTATCGGCCGGCGCGCGACGATGAACACCAGCACCGCCGTTGCCGACACGAGCAGCACGATCGCGATGCATTCGAAATATTCGCGCTTCGAGCGATTGCGAAGCGCGCGCCAATATTCGCCCCCCAACAGCGAGGTGAAGAAGGGCGTGAAAACGAGCATGCCCAGCGCATCGCTGAAGAACGACAGCCGAAACGCCGAGACGAATTCCCGATCGTACCAAAGCCAGGTGACCGTCGCGCCGCCAAGCCCGCCGACGATCGGCGCGATGATTCCGGCCCAGAGGAGAAAGCGACCGACGTTCTCGGGAGCGCCCAGCACCTCGTCCGCCCCGATCGCCCGGCGTAATGCATAGGCAGCGATCATTACCTCGGTCGCGTCGATCAGGCCCCAGATGATCGGGACGACATGCGCGCCGCTCACGACAAGGTTCGCCAGAAAATTGCCGACAACCGAAATGAGCAGCATGTCGCTCCACGCGACGCGTTTCGGCTGAAGCAGCATCGCGAGCAGGACCGCGTTGGCCGGCCAGATCGGTGGAACTTCGTGAAGATCGCTGGATAGCCAAACGGTGCCGCTGGCCAGAACGAAGTATAGAACGGCGGCGCTCAATGCGGCCGATAGTCTCTCGCGTCCCATAAGCTTATCGGTAACCGATGATGGCTACCGAATACTTAACGGCCGGGCATAAAGCTTAATAGCTATCCCGCGCCCTGCGCCATCGGCAAGCGCACACGGACGAGCAGACCACCGAGATCCTCGCTCTCTTCAAGCGTGACGGTGCCTTCATATATCTCGACGACATCGCGGACGATCGCGAGGCCCAGCCCGGTGCCGGGCTTGCCCGTGTCCAGCCGCACGCCGCGATCGAAGGTGCGGATACGCTCCTCCTCGGGAATGCCCGCACCGTCGTCTTCGACCATCATCTCGACGAACCCGGATTGCGCGGAGACGGTCACGAACACGCTGCCGCCACCGTATTTTGCGGCATTCTCCACCAGATTGCCCGTGATTTCGTCGAGATCCTGCCGCTCGATATGCGCAATGAGCGTCTTGTCGCCATCCATGTCGATGCGGACGTGGGGATAAAGGCGCTGCACCGCGCGCTCGACGGATTCGATCGACGGCCAGACTTGCGCCCGACTATGCGCCGAGCCGCGACGGCCGACAGCGCGCGCGCGCGCGAGATGATGGTCGACCTGGCGCCGCATCGTCCGCGCCTCGCGCACGACGGTTTCGGCAAGGTCATCCGCATCGGCGGTGGCCGCGTTCATGATGACGGTGAGCGGCGTTTTCAGCGCATGGGCAAGATTGCCGGCATGGCGCCGCGCCTCCTCCGCCTGCACCTCGTTATGCGCGACGAGCGCGTTGAGTTCATGCACCAGCGGCGCAATCTCCACGGGCAGCTTGCCGGAAATGCGATTGATCCGGCCGCCGCGCATCCGCGCGATCTCCAGCCGCAATTTGCGCAACGGAAGGAGCCCGTAGAAGGTCTGTATCGCCGCCAGCACGATCAGCCCCAGCCCGAGCAGCAGGAAGCTGCGCACGAGCGTGCGGCGCAGAACATCGATCTGCGCGTCCAGCCCCGCGCGACTCTGCGCCACCTGAAAGCGCCAGCGTACCGGCGAGCGCGGCAGCGTGACATCGCGTTCGACGACGCGCAGCTTCTCATCGCGAAACTGGGCACTGTCGTAGGTGTGCACGCTGCGATCGTTGTGATCCGCGCCATATCTAAGCTGACGATCCCACAGCGATCGCGACGGAAACGGCTCCCGCCCGCGCGCCGAAACCTGCCAGTAGAGGCCGGAATATGGCTCCAGAAACCGCTGGTCCGCCGGCTCGCGATTGAACATCACCTCGCCGTCCGGCCCGATTTCGGCCGAAACGAGCAAGGATTGCAGCACATATTCGAGCTGATCGTCGAAATTGCGCGTGACAGCGTTCACCAGCACGCGATCGAGCGCAAAGCCGCCACCGGCGAGCAGCAGCAATATCCACGCCGCCGCGATCAGGATCATTCGCCGGGTCAGCGATCCTGAACTGCGAATCGGGCGTAGGGAATCCGGCATCTGACCGGTCATCGGCCGGCGCCGGTCAGGCCGCCGGTTCTTCCAGACTATAACCCAGCCCACGGATCGTGGTGATGACATCTTGGCCGAGCTTCTTGCGGATGCGGGTGACGAACACCTCGATCGTATTCGAATCGCGATCGAAATCCTGATCGTAAATATGCTCGATCAGCTCGGTGCGGCTGACAACCTTGCCCTTGTGATGCAGCAGGTAGCTCAACAGCTTGTATTCCTGCGCCGTCAGCTTGACCGGCTCGCCGGCGCGGGTGACCTTCCCGGAGCGGGTGTCGAGGCGGACGTCGCCGGCGGTGAGCTCGGACGACGCATTGCCCGAGGCGCGGCGGATCAGCGCGCGGAGCCGCGCGATCAATTCCTCGGTCTGGAACGGTTTGGCCACATAATCATCGGCGCCCGCATCAAGCCCGGCGACCTTGTCCGACCAGCTATCCCGCGCGGTGAGCACGAGCACGGGCATCGTCTTGCCCTCCTTGCGCCATCGATCGAGCACGGTCAGCCCGTCGATCTCGGGCAGGCCGAGATCGAGAACGATCGCGTCATAATTTTCGGTCGAGCCAAGGAAGTGCCCCTCCTCCCCGTCGGTGGCGAGGTCGATCGCATAGCCGGCGCCTTCCAGCGTATTCTTGAGTTGCTGGCCGAGGTTCGGCTCGTCTTCGACGATCAGGACGCGCATATTGTCTCCCTGGGTTACGCCTATGGCGTTAACACCGAACCGGCCGTGAGGGAATTCACCTGTCGCTTTGCTGAATCAGCGGCCGGTACGCCCGATCACCTGCCCGGTCCGGCCATCGACATCGATCCAGATCACGGTGCCGTCGCGCAGGAATTTCAGCGTGTAAACGCCGCTCGGCAGTTCGAGATCGAAGCCGATATATTGCGCCCCCTTCATCGTCGGCACGATGCGACGCTCGATCTCCTTGAGCGGCAGAATCCTGCCCTGCCGCGTCGCCTGCCAGGCCGCGCTCGCCTCGCGCCCCTGATCCGGCTGCCCCGCGAGCGCGGGTCCGGCGACGAGCAGCAGCAATATGGAACCTGTCCCGATCCTCATCTCGGCAAGCGGGATAGCCGGCAAGGATTGAACAGCCCGTGAACATGACCAGCGGCCGCCCGGCCCGACGCGATCACTCTTTCATCGCCTCCAGCAACCGCTTGACGTCCTGCCCGCGGCCACGCGGCAGAATGAGGATGTCATCCCCGCTCGCCACGACGATGAGATCGCTCACGCCGACCATCGCGACGCGTGCGCGATCACTGCGCACCAGGCAGTTCGTCGTATCGAGCGCGATCACTTCGCCATTAAGGACATTGCCCTCACCATCCCGGTCGCTGATCGCGTGAAGCGCATCCCAGCTTCCCACGTCGCTCCACCCCATCGCGACGGGCACCACCGCAACGCGCTCGGCACGCTCCATCACCGCATAATCGATCGATTGGCTGCGAGCGCTGGCAAACGCCGCCGCGTCCGGGGTTATCCGCGTGCCATCTCGCGTCGCCAGGCCCATGGCGCGCGTGGTCGCTTCCACCATCGCGGGCTCGAAATTGCCCAGCGCATCGAGATAGGCATCGGCGCGAAACAGGAAGATGCCGCCGTTCCATACGTGGTCGCCGCTCGCGATCATCTTCTGCGCAGCTTCCAGCGGCGGCTTTTCAACGAAGCGATCGACCCGGTGGACACCCGGCACGATCGCCTCGCCCTCCTGGATATAGCCGTAACCGGTTTCCGGCCCGTCCGGCGTGATGCCGAACGTTATCAGCCACCCCTTATCCACCAACGGCATCGCGCGCGCGATCGCTTCGTGGAATGCCGCCACATCGGCGATGACATGATCGGACGGCATGACGAGCAACGGCGCCGTCCTGTCCTCCACCGCCAGCGCCGCCAGCGCGATCGCGGGGGCGGTATTGCGTCCCGCGGGCTCCAGGATCAGCGCCTGGGCGGGCAGCCCCATGGCATCAAGCTGCGCTTCCACCAGATCCGCATGGGCAGCGCTCGCCACCACGACCGGCGCAGCGAACCGCTCGGCCCGAATCCGCGACACGGTGAGCTGAAGCATCGTCTCCTCCGCGGTCAGCGCGAGCATCTGCTTTGGCATTTCGGGTCGCGACATCGGCCACAGCCGGGTCCCCGATCCACCGGACAGGATGACGGGAACGATCGGCGAGGCAAGGGTCATGCAGCACTCCAAAGTCTGTGGTTCTTCATCGCAAGGACAAATGCGCACGGCAATGGTTCGATCCGTCGCCGCGATTATTCGCTGCCTTCAGCCTTTCTTTGCCATTTCCTGCGATCAGGTGTCGGAGAAGCTTACACGCGCGCGATCGGATGGCGACGGAATGATAAGGGTTTTCAAGCATTACGTGCCGAACGCGGTGCTGCTGCTTGGGGTGCTCGACATTCTGCTGCTGCTGGCCGCCGCGGAATCCGGCTGGAAACTGCGGGCGTGGCAGATCGGCATCGACACCGGCCCGGTCTGGCCCCGCCTGCCGCAGTTGATAAGCTTTGCCGGGCCGTTGATGATCGCGATGGTGGCGGTCGGCGCCTATCAATCCGACGTTCTTGTTTCGATTCGGCAGGCGGCTATGCGGCTGATGGTCGCGGTGTCGCTTGGCGTCCTGTTCCTGTCGGTCCTGTTCTTCACCCTGCCGTCCGTCAGCCTGTGGCGCTCGAATCTTTTTTACGCGATGCTCTTCGCGACCCCTGGTCTGGTTCTCGTGCGACTGTTGTTCGGCGGGGCGCTGGGCAGCGAGCGGTTCAAGCGCCGTATCGTCGTGCTTGGATCGGGCGGGCGCGCGGCGCGCCTCGAGCGGCTTGAGAGAATGGCAGGATCGACATTCGTCATCGTCGGCTATGTCGCGATGGGAGAGCCGGAGACGCTGGTGCCGCAGGCGATCCCGCGCGCCGCGATCCACAACCTCGCCGATCACGTGGTGAAGCTGAAGGCGGCCGAGGTGGTGCTCGCGATCGAGGAGCGTCGAAATTCGCTGCCGCTCAAGGATCTGCTGCGTATCAAGACGACCGGCGTGCAGGTCAACGATTTCTCCGCGTTCATCGAGCGCGAGACCGGACGGATCGACCTGCAGACCGTGAACCCGTCCGCCCTGATCTTTTCCGACGGCTTTTCCTCGGGCCTGATACTGACCACAATCTTCAAGCGCGCATTCGATATCATTGCAAGCCTGCTCCTGCTCGTGCTCGCGCTGCCGCTGATCCTCGTCACGGCGGTGGCGATCAAGCTGGAGAGCAAGGGCCCGGCTTTCTACCGCCAGCAACGCGTGGGGCTGTACAACGAGCCCTTCTACATCCCCAAGCTGCGCTCGATGCGGCAGGACGCCGAAATCGCCGGCACCGCGATATGGGCCGCGGAACACGATCCGCGCGTCACCCGCGTCGGTCGCATCATCCGCAAGGTGCGGATCGACGAATTGCCGCAATGCTGGAGCGTGCTGAAAGGCGAGATGAGTTTCGTCGGCCCGCGCCCGGAACGCCCCCAATTCGTCGCCGATCTGGAAATCGAGCTGCCGTATTACGCCGAACGCCACATGGTGAAACCCGGGATCACCGGCTGGGCACAGATCAACTACCCTTATGGCGCCTCCGTCGACGATGCGCGCCAGAAGCTGGAATATGACCTCTATTACGCGAAGAACTATTCGCCCTTCCTCGATCTGTTGATCCTGCTGCAGACATTGCGGGTGGTGCTCTGGCCCGCTGGCGCGCGCTGACATGCCGCCTTCGGTAACGCTTTGGACACATGCGCTGGCGGCACTGCTGTTTGGCGCGCTCGCGCTGACACAAATCAGGCGTGGCAGCGCCACGTTGCCGCGCGCGACATTCGTGCTGGCGCTGGGCGCAACGGCGCTGTGGGCGCTTTCGGTGGCTGGTATCGGATCTGGCGACGTGGCTACGCGGATCGCGGATGGCGCGCGAAATCTGACGTGGCTCGCCTTCATGTATATCCTCGCGCGGCGGCATACCGTGGCTGATAATCAACGCTGGCGCGCTGTCCTGTACGTCGCATGCGCCCTGCTGACGGTGCTCGCGACCGGGCTTGGGGTGGCGGAGGCCGCGAGCGAACTGTCACAGGCGGCAGCGGTGATCGCCCCTACCCGCCTGGCGATGCGCATGCTGGGCACGCTGGCGACGCTGCTGCTGGTCTATCGCATCCAGGCCGCGGCCACGCGGGGCGGCGTGCGCATCGTCGCACTCGCGCTTGCGATCATGTTCTCGCTCGACCTGCTGACCCACATCACCAGCATGACGAATCCCGGCTGGGCGCGGGATCTCGGCGCGATTCGCGGGGTTGGTCTGGTCGGGATTGCGCCGCTCTTCGGGATGGCGATCCATCGGGACGGCGAATGGACGCTGCAGGTTTCCCGCAGACTTGCTTTCGCGACCCTCTCGGCGCTGCTGCTCGGCGCGTATCTGGCAATCACCGGGCTGACCGCAGGCCTGCTCGCCGAATTGGGTGGAGACCGCGCGCGGATGGTGCAGACGGTTTTCGTCTTCGGCACCGCGGCCGCCGTGCTCACGATCGTTTCGACGCCCTGGTTAAGGGCGACCGCCAAGGTGCTGGTCGCCAAGCACCTCTTCTCGCATCGCTACGACTATCGCGCGGAGTGGCTGCGCTTCAACGATACACTTGGCACTCCCGGCGAGAGCGCCGCGCCGCTGGCGGTGCGCGTCGTGAAGGCGGTGGCCGATGTCACCGATTCGCCGGGCGGACTGCTGCTGGTCGCTCGTGACGGGGCGCTTGAACGCGGCGCAGACTGGAACTGGCCCGCCGAAGACAATGATCCGACCGACAGCAACGCGGCGCTGCACGCCTATCTGGCCAAGACACGCCGTATCATCGAGCTCGACGCGGTGCGCGGTGACACCGCGATCGCAGGCGACCGCGCGGCGACCCCCACGTGGCTGATCGAGCGGCCTGAGGCATGGGCGATCGTGCCGCTGCTTCACTTCGAGCATTTGACCGGCGCGCTGGTGCTCGCGCGTCCCCCGCTCGATCGCGCGCTGGACTGGGAGGATTTCGATCTGCTCGGCGTAGCCGGACGACAGGTCGCGAGCTATCTCGCCGAGGATCGCGCGCACGACGCTTTGGCCGACGCCCAGCGCTTCGACGAATTCAATCGCCGCTTCGCCTTCATCATGCACGATCTGAAAAATCTCGTCAGCCAGTTGACGCTGCTGGCGCGCAACGCGGAGCGCCACGCGGACAATCCCGCGTTCCGCGCCGACATGGTGGAAACGCTGCGCGACTCGTCACAGCGGATGAACACGTTGCTCGCCCGCCTTTCGCAACATCACGGCGGACGCGGCGAAGCGCTGCGACCGGTCGCGCTTCGCGCACTTGCGGAACGGATCGCCGCCGCCCGCCGAGCCCAGCACCCGATCGCGGTGACGGGCTTGGCCAGCGCGACGGCGATCGCCGATCCGGCCGGGCTGGAAACGTTGCTGGGTCACCTCGTCCAGAATGCGATCGAGGCGAGCGCCGCGACCACGCCGGTGGCGCTCAACATTCTGGCCGCCACGGATGGTAGCGGGGTCAGTGTGGAGGTGATCGATCGGGGCTGCGGCATGTCGCCGGCGTTCATTCGCGATCGCCTGTTCAAGCCGTTCGTGTCGAGCAAGGAAGGCGGCTTCGGGCTGGGCGCGTTTGAAGCGCGGCAACTTGCGGAGGCGATGGGCGGCAATGTTTCGGTGGAGAGCCGCCCCGGTGAAGGCACATGCTTCCGCGTCACGTTGCGCGCGGTGGGAGAATTGGAGCAGGCCGCATGAGCGATCGTCCGAAACTGTTGATTATAGAGGACGATATCGGTCTCCAGCGACAATTGCGCTGGGCCTATGACGGATATGAGATAGTCGTTGCGACCGATCGCGCCGAGGCGATCGACGCGCTGCGCCTGCACGAACCGGCGGTCGTGACGCTCGATCTGGGCCTGCCGCCCGATCCCGACGGCACGAGCGAGGGGTTTGCAACGCTGGCGGACATACTTGCGCTGAAACCGGACACGAAGGTGATCGTCGCCTCCGGGCACGGCGCGCGCGATAGCGCGTTGCGCGCGATCGGCGATGGCGCGTGGGATTTCTACCAGAAGCCGATCGACATCGACACATTGGGCCTGATCGTCGCGCGTGCTTTCCACGTTCACGATCTGGAAGCCGAGAACCGGCAGCTGGCGGCCAGCGCGCGCGGGGCGACGATGGCCGGCCTGATCACAGCCGCGCCAGAGATGCTCAAGGTGATCCGCACGATCGAGCGCGTCGCCCCTGCCGACGTTTCGGTGATGCTACTTGGCGCAAGCGGCACCGGGAAGGAGTTGCTGGCCCGCGGGCTGCATGACGCATCACCGCGTCGCGGAGGCGCCTTCGTCGCGATCAACTGCGCCGCGATCCCCGAAACGTTGCTCGAAAGCGAACTGTTCGGGCACGAGAAAGGCGCGTTCACCGGCGCGGTCAAGACGACCGAGGGCAAGATCGAGCAGGCGCACGGCGGCACGCTGTTCCTCGACGAAATCGGGGATGTGCCGCTGCCGCTTCAGGTGAAGCTGCTGCGCTTTCTTCAGGAGCGGACGATCGAGCGGATCGGCGGCCGCCGCCCGATCGCGGTCGACACGCGGATCGTCTGCGCGACCCATCGCGACATCGACGCGATGGTGGCTGACGCCAGCTTCCGGGACGACCTGTATTACCGGTTGGCGGAAATCGTGATCCGCATCCCCTCTTTGGCGGAACGGCCTGGAGATGCCGCGCTGCTCGCTCGCCATTATGTCACCAAATATGCCAAGACGATGAACCCCGCAGTGACGGGGCTGGCCCCGGATGCGCGCGGCGCGATCGACGGCTGGGGCTGGCCGGGCAACGTCCGCGAGCTGGAAAATCGCGTGAAGCGCGCCGTCATCATGGCCGATGGCAAGCTCGTCACCGCAGCCGACCTCGATCTCGCCGGGCCGGATGACGCCCCGATCAATCTGCGCAGCGCGCGCGAAACAGCCGACCGGATGGCGATCCGTCGTGCGCTGGCGCGCGCTGATGGCAACATCTCGGGCACCGCGCGCCTGCTCGGCATCAGCCGCCCGACGCTTTACGATCTGCTCAAGAGCTACGATCTGCATGATTGAGGGGCCGGCGACCTATCCGTTGTTGCGCCGACGCCGACGGCGGACGCCGCGAGCACGGCGGCGGGCACTGTGGATCCGGCTGGCGGCGATCTGCACCGGCAGCGTCGTCATCGTCCTCAGCATCATCGCGATCGCGCGGCACGCCGCAGCGCCGGATCCGGTCGCCGAAACGAAGGCGGCCAGAGCCGCGTTCGCGGCAGGCAATTACAGCGCGGCGCGCCATCATGCGGAGGCGATCGTTGCTGTTTCGCCGCGACGACCGGACGCGCTCATGCTGCTTGCCCGGGCAAACCTCTCGCTAGGCGACGCGGATCGGGCGGAGGGCGCGCTCAACCGTGCGTACCGTGCTGGAGTTGCGAAGGAAATCATCCGGCCGCTCCTCGCCGAGGCGTGGCTGCGGCAGGGCGATACAGACCGCGCGTTGCGCGCCACCGCGGGCGAGGATGCCGGTCCTGCCGTGATCCGCATCCATGCCCGCGCGCTGGCCGCCAGCGGCGATGTGACCGGCGCGACCGCCGCGCTTACCGCGTTGCTCGCCGCCCATCCCGATGATGCGTCGGCCTGGATCACGCTGGCACGTATCCGGCTGGACGCCGGCGATATCGGAAATGCGGATATCGCCGCGCAACGCGCGCTTTCAATTTCCCGGACCGACCCGATCGCGCTTACCCTGCGCGGCGAGATCGTGCGCAGCCGTTACGGCCTGAATGCTGCACTGCCGTGGTTCGAGGCGGCGCTCGCGCGTGACGCTTATTACCATCCGGCGCTGATCGAATATGCGGCGACGCTGGGTGAATTGGGCCGTTACCGCGAGACGCTTGCCATCACCCGCCGTGCGCTGATCGCCCGGCCGGGAAGCCCACAGGCGCTGTATCTTCAGGCGGCATTGGCGGCGCGCGCGGGTCGGATCGCGCTTGCGCGCGCGTTGCTGGCAAAAACGGAAGGTGCGATCGACGGCGTGCCGGGCGTGGTGCTGCTGAGCGGCGCGATCGCTTACGCCTCGGGCGACTATGAACAGGCCGTCGCGCGATGGCGAGAGCTGATCGGAAGGCAGCCGATGAACCTTGCCGCGCGACGGCTGCTCGGCGCGGCGCTGATCCGGTCGGGCGACCTGCCCGGAGCGCTGGATGTGCTTCGCCCCGCCGCGCTGCGCGAGGATGCGGACAGCTACACGCTCGCGCTTGTCGGCCGCGCGTTCGAGGCGAGCGGCGAGCGCGACTGGGCGGCCCGGTTCCTGGATCGCGCCGCCACCCCCAGCCTCGGCACCCCCGCCCCTTTCGCCAGCGACGCGAGCGTCGAGGTACTCGCTGGCCAGGCTGCCGACGCACCGGGTGATCCGACCGCGATCGTTCCGCTCGTTCGAGCCATGCTTGAGGGAGGCGACCGGACCGGCGCCCTTTCCCGCGCGCAAGCGCTGGCAACTGCCTCGCCAGGCGCGCCGGCCGCTCAGTTGCTGCTTGGCGACACGCTGGCGATTGCCGGTCGTCATGCACCGGCATTGGCGGCCTATGCGCGCGCGGCGGACCTGCGCTTCGACCAGCCCGGATTTCTGCGGCTGACCGAGGCGGCGGCCCAATCCGGCAACGCCCTGCAGGGCGCACGCGCTGTCGCGCTGTATCGCGCCCAGAATCCCGAAGACATCGCCGCGCGCCGCATCCTCGCAAACCTCCAGCTTGGCGCGGGCCAATGGAACGAGGCGATCGCCACGCTCGAAACGCTCGCCCGCACGGTAGGCCCGCGCGATACGCTGCTTCTGTCGCAACTCGCCTACGCCCATGCCGGCGCGGGCGATGGCGCGATCGCGCGGCGCTACGGGCGCCGCGCCTATGAACGCGCGCCGACCAACCCGACGACGGTCGACGCCTATGGCTGGGCGGCCTATGCGGACGGCGATGTGACCACAGCGCGTATCCTGTTGCGAAAGGCCGTGACGCTCGCGCCTGCACGCGCCGATATACAGGGCCATCTTGCAACGGTGCAGTCAGTGCACTGACCCTTTGCGCCGCACGTCCGGCTGCGCTAGCCGCTCGTCATGGAAGACACGCTCGCCCGCATCGCCGCCGCGCTGGAGCGGCTGGCTCCGCCCCCGCCCACGTCGGCCGACCCGCTCGCGCATCCTGCCTATGTCTGGCGGGAAAGGACGCTGACCGCGACCCGCACCTTCGCGCCGCTCGCGATCGAACTGTTGCAGGGCGTGGATGCGCAGAAGAAGATGCTGCACGACAATCTCGCGCGGCTTGCAGCGGGCCATGCCGCGCAGGACGTGCTGATGTGGGGCGCGCGCGGCACCGGCAAGTCGGCGTTGGTCAAATCCAGCGTGGCCGCGATTCAGGCCGAGGGCGGCGCAATCGCGCTGGTGGAGGTTGCGGCCGATCGCCTCGAGACCTTGCCGGAGCTGTTCGCCGCGATCGCGGATGTGCCGCGCGCGTTCGTACTGTTCCTCGACGATCTCGGAATCGAGGCCGCGGCCGATGCGCGCGCGCTGCGCTCGCTGTTACAGGGTGGCGCGGAGGAGCGACCAGCCAATGCGCGACTGGTCGTCACCTCGAACCGCCGGCATCTCGTGCCGCGCGACATCCGCGAGCAGGAGAATGCGATCAATCCGCGCGATTCGGTCGATGACCATCTCGCGCTGGCGGATCGCTTCGGGCTGAGCATCGGCTTTCACGTCGTGGATCAGGATCATTATCTGGCGATCGTGCGCGGCTACGCCGAAAGCTACGGGCTTCCGTTCGACGCGAGCGACGCGATACAATGGGCCACCCGGCGTGGCAGTCGGTCTGGCCGGGTGGCGTGGCAATATGTCACTGATCTGGCGGGTCGCGCCGGTAAAGCGATCTAGCCCAGCGCTTCGACCTGTTCGGCCAGCTCGAGCCAGCGCAGTTCGGCGGCTTCCTTTTCCTCGCGGGCGACCGCGATCGCGCGGGTCAGCCGATCGAAGCCGCCCGGATCGCGCGCATATAGCCCCGGGTCCGCCATAGCGGCCTCGTCGCGCGCGATCTGCGCATCGAGCGCATCGATCCGCGCGGGCAACTGATCGAAATCGCGCTGATCCTTATAGCTGAGCTTGGCGCGCGTCGGCCGTGGCGGTGGCGGCGCAACATCGGCCTTGGGCGCAGGCTTTTTCGTCTCTGGCCGACGTTTGCGCTGGCGCTCCCAATCCTCGTATCCGCCGGCGACGATATCCACCGCGCCGCTGCCATCCAGTCCAAGCGTTACGGTCACGGTACGATCCAGGAAGTCGCGATCGTGGCTGACGATCAGCACCGTGCCATCATAGTCCGCGATCACTTCCTGAAGCAGATCGAGCGTTTCGAGATCCAGATCGTTGGTGGGCTCGTCGAGCACCAGCAGGTTTGACGGCCGTGCGAATTCCCGCGCCAGCAAGACGCGCGACCGCTCGCCGCCCGAGAGCGACGCGATACGAGCGTCCGCGATCGAGGGATCGAACAGGAACTCCTTGAGGTAGCCGTGGACGTGCTTTTTCACGCCCAGCACCTCGATCCAGTCCCCCCCGTCTGCCAGCACGTCGCGCACCCGCTTTTCCGGCGCCATCATGCTGCGCTGCTGATCGATGATGATCGCCTGCAGCGTCTTGGCCAGCTTCACGCTGCCGCTGTCCGGCTCCAACTCGCCGGTAAGCAGTTTGAGGAGGGTAGATTTTCCCGCGCCGTTGCGGCCGACGAGGCCAATCCGGTCGCCGCGCGTGACGCGGAAGGTCAAGTCTCGGATAATCGCGCGGTCACCGAACGATTTGGAAACCTGCTTCGCGTCGATCACCACCTTCGATCGCGCGTCATCATTGGCCATGGCGAGCGCTGCGGTGCCCTGCGTCCCCATCATAGCGGCACGCTCGGCGCGCATATCCTTAAGCTTGGTGAGGCGGCCCTGATTGCGGCGGCGGCGCCCGGTGACGCCGCGCTGGAGCCAGTGTTCCTCCAGTTTCAGCTTGGCATCGAGCTTTTCGGCGGCGCGCTGCTCCTCCGCCGCGACCTGATCGGTCCACGCCTCGAACCCGCCGAAGCCAATTTCGGCGCGGCGCAGCGTACCGCGATCAAGCCACAACGTCTGCTTCGTCAGGCGCGTCAGGAACGTGCGATCATGGCTGATGACGACGAACGCGCCGTTGAAACGCTGGAGCCAATCCTCCAGCCACTCGATCGCCGCGATATCGAGGTGATTGGTCGGCTCGTCGAGCAGCAGCACGTCCGGTGACTGTGCGAGCGCGCGGACGATCGCGGCACGACGACGCTCACCGCCGCTGGCGGTGCCGCACTGACGGGTAAGGTCGATGCCAAGCTGGTCCGCGATCGCCTCCGCTTCGTAATGCTCGGGGGCGTCGGGGGCGGACAGCACATAATCCGCCAGCGTCGCAAAGCCGGTGAGATCAGGCTCCTGTTCCAGCAAGATCGCCTTTGTGCCGGGCACAATCGTGCGACGGCCCTCATCCGCGTCGATGCGCCCCGCGATCAGCTTCAGCAACGTGGTCTTGCCCGCGCCATTGCGACCGATCAGCGCAAGGCGGTCGCGAGGCTGGATATAGAGATCGAGGTGGCGAAACAGCCAGCCGGCGCCCTGAACAAGGCCAAGGTCTTCGTATGCGAGAATTGGGGCAGCCATGACGGCGGCAGATAGGAGGGTGGCCGGATAAAGAAAAGGCCGGGAACGCCAAGCTCCCGGCCCAATCCTGATGCGGAACTGGAGACGGCAGGGCCGCCAGCCTCAGGCCAGACCGGGTCGGCTATGCCGCCCGGCCCGCCCGTTCCGATTTTCCGTCCGGGGCAGCATTCACTGCCCCGGCTGAAAATCAGAAGTCCATGCCGCCCATGCCGCCGCCCGGCATTGCCGGCATCGCGGGCTTGTCTTCCGGCAATTCGGAAACAGCCGCCTCGGTGGTGATGAGGAGGCCCGCAACCGATGCCGCATTCTGCAGCGCGGTACGCACCACCTTGGTCGGGTCGATCACGCCGGCCTGCACCAGGTTCTCATAGGTGTCGGTTGCAGCGTTGAAACCGAACGACGTGTCCGACTGATCGAGCAGCTTGCCCGAGACGACTGCGCCGTCCTGGCCGGCGTTGGCCGCGATCTGGCGAACCAGCGACGTCAGCGACTTGCGGACGATATCGATGCCGCGGGTCTGGTCGTCGTTCTCGCCCTTCAGGCCGTCGAGCGCCTTCGTCGCGTACAGCAGCGCAGTGCCGCCGCCCGGGACGATGCCCTCTTCAACCGCCGCGCGGGTCGCGTGAAGCGCGTCGTCGACACGATCCTTCCGCTCCTTGACCTCAACCTCGGTCGCACCGCCGACCTTGATGACGGCGACGCCGCCAGCGAGCTTCGCCAGACGCTCCTGGAGCTTCTCGCGATCATAGTCGCTGGTGGTGACGTCGATCTGCTGGCGGATCGCCTCAACGCGGCCCTTGATCGCGGACTCTTCACCGGCGCCATCGACGATGGTGGTGTTGTCCTTGTCGATCGTCACGCGCTTGGCGGTGCCGAGCATGCCCAGCGTGACGGTCTCGAGCTTGATGCCCAGATCCTCGCTGATGACCTCGCCCTTGGTGAGGATCGCGATATCCTCGAGCATCGCCTTGCGACGATCGCCGAAGCCCGGTGCCTTGACGGCGGCCACCTTCAGGCCGCCACGCAGCTTGTTGACCACCAGCGTGGCGAGCGCCTCACCCTCGATGTCCTCGGCGATGATGAGCAGCGGGCGACCCGTCTGCACGACCGCCTCGAGCACCGGAAGCATCGACTGCAGGTTCGACAGCTTCTTCTCGTGGATCAGGATGTAAGGATCGGCGAGTTCGACCGACATCTTTTCCGGATTCGTGATGAAATACGGCGAGAGATAGCCGCGGTCGAACTGCATACCTTCGACGACGTCCAGCTCGAATTCGAGACCCTTGGCCTCTTCGACCGTGATGACGCCTTCCTTGCCGACCTTCTCCATCGCCTCGGCGATCTTCTGGCCCACTTCCTTGTCGCCGTTAGCCGAGATGATGCCGACCTGCGCGATCTCGTTCGAGCCCGAAACGGCCTTGGAGCGCGCCTTGATATCCTCGACTACCTTGCCGACGGCGAGATCCACGCCGCGCTTCAGGTCCATCGGGTTCATGCCGGCCGCGACCGACTTCATGCCCTCGCGAACGATCGCCTGGGCCAGTACGGTGGCGGTGGTGGTGCCATCGCCGGCGACGTCGTTGGTCTTCGAGGCGACCTCGCGGACCATCTGCGCGCCCATATTCTCGAACTTGTCCTTAAGCTCGATTTCCTTGGCGACGGAAACGCCGTCCTTGGTGATGCGCGGTGCGCCGAACGACTTGTCGATCACGACGTTGCGGCCCTTCGGCCCGAGCGTGACCTTCACCGCATCGGCGAGAATGTCCACGCCGCGCAGGATGCGCTCACGCGCGTCGCGGCTGAATTTTACGTCCTTGGCTGCCATGGTGGCTACCCTTTCAAATGACGATTGTTGAGAAAATTACGGCCGAAAAGCTCAGGCCTCGACGATGCCGAGGATATCGCTTTCCTTCATGATGAGCAGGTCTTCGCCGTTCACCTTGACTTCGGTGCCGGACCACTTTCCGAACAGGATGCGATCGCCGGCCTTCACGTCGAGCGGCGTAACCTTGCCGTCCTCGCCCTTGGCGCCCGCACCGGCGGCGACCACTTCGCCTTCCTGCGGCTTTTCCTTGGCGGTGTCGGGAATGATGATCCCGCCGGCCGTCTTCTCTTCCGCTTCAACGCGGCGAACGAGAACACGGTCGTGCAACGGACGAAAGTTCATTGCTATACCCTCTCTAAAGGCAATGTGACAATTTCTTGGCACTCAGCGAATGCGAGTGCCAGCAGCCGGCATATGTGGGGGACGCCGCGCACCGTCAATGGCGAGGGGCCGAATTTTTTGGTCGCGCGTCAGGAGCCGGTCAGGCCGATCCGCTCGCGTGCGTTCCAGCGCCACAGGAGCAGGATCGATACGACGAGCAATCCGGCAGCAAGCCCCATCCATATGCCGACACCGGCAAGTGGCGTTCGGAACCCCAGCGCGATCGCAGTACCGAAGCCGACGATCCAGTATCCGAACAAGGCCACGAGCATCGGCACGCGCGTGTCCTGCAGGCCGCGCAATATCGCTGCCGCCACCACCTGCGCCCCGTCGACTATCTGGAATACCGCCGCCACCGCCAGATAACTGATCGCCAGCCGCACCACGATCGCGTTCGCCGGGTCATTGATGTCGAGATAGCCGCTTACGAGCAGACGCGGCACGGCCCACATTGCGATCGCGCTCACCACCATCGACGCGATGCCGACGGCAAGCGCCACCCTCCCCGCCCGCGCAATCCACGCCGGATCACGTGCGCCATAGGCCATGCCGACACGAATGGTCGCTGCCTGCGCCACGCCAAGCGGCACCTGAAACGTGATAGAGGCGATGTTGAGGGCGACGGCATGAGCCGCCACTTCCCTCACGCCAAGCACGCCCATCAACAAGGACGCACCACCGAACAGCGCGCCCTCCGCCATCCACGTGAGCGAGATGGGGGCGCCCAGCTTCACGATCTCCCGGAAGCGCGACCACTCGGTCCGCCACCAGCGTCCGAACAGTCGATAGCGGCGCAGACGGCGATCGAAATGAAGGATTAGCCAATAGGCGATCGCCATCGCCGTCAGGCTGATGACGCTTGCAAGCGCCGAGCCCTCAAGCCCAAGACGCGGAAACCCGAGGTTGCCAAACACCAGGCACCAGTTCGCGGCGATGCTGAGCAGCAACCCCATACCGGTCACTGCAAACGCCCAGCCGGGCCGCCCGAGCGCTGCGGCGGTGCCACGCATCACCGCCGAAGCGATGCCGGGGAAGATGCCGATCAGCATGATATCAAGGAAATGCCCGGACCGCCGGACCACATCAGGATCCTGATCGGCAAGACGCAATAGCGCCGCGCCGTTCGCAAGGATGATCGCCACCACCACCGCACTCGCCATGCCGACCCACAACGCCATGCGAAAAGTGCGCCGCACCTCGCGCACCGCATGCTGGCGTCGGCCAAGTTCCGCCGCGATCAGGGGCGACGCTGCGGTCGTCAGACCAATCGTTCCGTACATCAGCACGTTGAACAGGAAGACGCCGAGCGTCGCCGCCGCAAGCTCCACCGTCCCCAATCGCGCCACGAAGATCACGTCAACGGCAGCGACGGCCATCTGCAACAGGTTTGCGCCCACCAATGGCCCGGCGAGCCGCATCAGCGCGCGCAGTTCATCGCCGCCGGTTGCGGATGCGGTGCCGGTCAGCGGTGCAAGAGTATCGGTCGAGGTCATGGTCATGCGGTGCCGGGAATAGAAGTCAACAATACCGGGTCGCACGCCAGCGGGATCGTCCGCGTATCAGACGAAGGCGCGATCTATCCGCGATGCATCATGCTGACAAGGCGCGCGTCAGCGTTGCGGCCTGGACAGCACGTTGGCATTGCCATCCTTCCTGATTTCGACAAGCTGCTGGCTGCGGCCGTCACATTCAACGCGCCAGTTTTTGACACCGCGCTCGTCAGGAAAGCGCTGGATTTGAGTCACATCCTGGCACGGCAACCCGGCGTCGCGCACCGCGCGGAACAGCACGCCGCGCAATTGACCGTCCGGCAGCTTCGCGACGGCGGCGGCGATATCGGGACCGTTGTAAACAACTTGCAGGTTGGTCGCCTCGGTTGCCGCCGAGCGATCCGCGCCGCCGGAACAGGCGGTGAGCAGTAGAGACAAGGTGACAGGCGCTGCAAATTTCATCGGACGGTTTCTCTCGCAAGAGACGCCGCCAAGAATAAGCGCGGCGATCGGATAACGCAAAATTCCTCACCGGAATAAAGGCTGCGAAACGATCGGGCGGGCGCGTCGCTGATAAAGGCTATGCGATCATCCCGTCATCGCCTGCCGCGAGCACGCGGCCCATCGCCTCGAACAGAATATCCATTGCGACCGGCTTGAAGATCACGTCATCCGCTCCTGCGGCGAGACAGCGTTCACGCAGATCGGGCGCGGTATCGGCAGTAACCACGATCACCGGCACACCCGCCTTGGCATCGGTGCGCGCGCGGATTGCGCGGATTGCGGAGATGCCATCCATCCCCGGCATCCTCAGATCCACCAGCAATATATCGAAATCGGTTCGATCGAGGATCGCGAGCCCCTCTTCGGCGCTCTCGGCGCCGGTCATCGACGCGCCAGCCACTTCAAGCATATCGTTCACCACGCGCCGGTTCATCCGGTCGTCTTCGATAAACAATACGTTCATGGCCGTGAGCCTAGATCGCGCGACGGTCGTTTCATCTCCGTACCTTTATCGCGCTATGCCGCTGCCGACACAAGCGAGCGCGCGCTCGGTTCGTCGAATAGTTCGGTTAACAAAGCATCTTTCGCAATCGGCTTCAGGATAACGCGATCGACCCCCGCCTGTTCCAGCATTTCGCTTTCTCCGGCCAGTGCGGCGGGACCGAGGATCGCAAGTCTGGCGTCCGCCGCGGCCGCTCGTATCATCTTGAGCGCGGAATAAGGGTCGGCAGCGAGCCGTAGCGTCGCATCGTCGATCAATATCGTGCGTGGGCCGCCATCAGCAATCAGTCCGACAGCTTCGTCCACCGATCCGGCAAATGTAACCGAACCCGCACGCGGCCCGAACAGGGTTTTGAACATCGCGCGGGTGATCGGGCTTCGATCTACCACCAGAATTCCATCGGCTTTGGCTTCATGCGACGCGACCGGCGCCTCCGCCCGCCGAAGCGGCAGATCGATGGTGAAGGTCGCGCCCTGATCCAGGTCGCTTTGGACCGACACGTCTCCACCCATCGCGCGCGCAAGGTTGCGACAGATCGCCAGCCCAAGACCGGTGCCGCCATATTGTCGCGTCGTTCCCGTATCAGCCTGGCGGAATGCCTCGAAGATGGCTTCATGCTTGGCCGGGGCAATACCGATGCCGGTATCTGCCACGGAAAGCCGCCAACGATCGCCCGCGACTTCCGTGGTCACGCCGATGCTGCCGGTATGAGTGAATTTTACGGCGTTCGACAGCAGGTTAAAAACGATCTGCCTCAGCCTCGCGCTGTCGCCGATGATCCATTCCGGTCCGTCTTCCAGCGTGGCGTCGAACGAAAGCTTCTTGGCGCGCGCCTGCTCGGCCCACATTCCGGTGGCATCACGAACCACCTGGCGCAGATCAAAAGCGGCTTCCTCTATAGTCATCTTGCCCGTTTCCATTTTGGCAACGTCAAGAATGTCATCGACCAGCGCGCGCATGTTGACGCCCGCGCCATGCACCACCGAAAGGCGCCCGCGCGTCTCGGTATCGAGCCGCTGGTCGGCAAGCATGACCTGCGTCATGCCCAGAATGCCGTTCAGCGGCGTGCGGATTTCGTGGCTTGTGGTAGCGAGGAACTCCGTCTTCGCGGCCAACGCCTTGCCGAGCGCTGTATTGCTGGCTGACAGCCTGTTACGGCTGCGGCGGAGCGTAAGGACACCGAAGGCCAACAATGCAATTACGAGCGCCGTGACCAACCCCGCACCGATAAACACAAAGCGTTGCGTGCGCGCCTTGTCACGCTCGAACGCTACCGTTTTCTGTAAGTCGCTGGCCTTTAGTGTGGCGATCCGCAGTTCCTGGTTCGCGAAATCGAACCGCGCGCCCGCCAATGCCGCGCTATTCGAGCGCGCCAGTTCGGTCGCTCGATCGTCAAGCCGCTTCAACGCCTCGAGGTGCGCCAGCGCAAGGCGATCGTCACCAAGAGCAGTGTAAATCCGGTACGCGATGTCGTGGCCATCGCGATCGCTGAGCTCGGTTGCTGTCAGATCGACATTGTCGAAACGGGCGTCGATCAAGGTTCGCGCGTCATCCAGCCTATGATGAAGATAGGCCGACTGGGCCGCAAGAACCTGAAACAGCGGACGATATGGCGCCGCACCGTCGCGACGGGTGAGAGCCCGGCCTTCCGAAATGGCGCGATCGGCATGAGGCAAATCATTCTGCTTGAGCCGAACGCGCGCGATATTGCTAAGCACTTGTGCCACGAGGAGATCGCTCGACATGCCGCGCGCGAGCTGGAGCGCCCGATCATATTGCTGCTCTGCCGCAGCAAAGCTCCCCATTTCTTTTAGGGCATTCCCTTTCCCGTTATATATCGAGAGAGCGAAATTAGGATCCTTGGAATAGATGTCTTTGGCTTGATCGAAATAGCGTAGCGCGGTAATATTATCGTTGCCGCCATAATATAGAAGAGCGATAGAAATAAGCGCCTTAGCCTCGCTTCTTTCATCGCTTAGCGAATGAAAAATCACATAGGCGCTGTGCAAATTGCTTAACGCCGCAGCCACCTCTCCCGTGGCGGTCCTGGCGCCGCCTAGCGACAGGAGTATGTCTGCCTGAAGATGGGTGTTTTTGTCGCTGCCCGCCAGCGTCCGCCGCGCACCGTTTAATATTGTGAGAGCCTTTTGCGGCTCGTTCATACGAAGATAGGCCTCGCCGAGCAGCCACTGCGCGGTAGCGATCATGTTTGCCGAGCGCTTCTCCTGCGCGAAGCGCAACACGTTGTTGCGGCGACGGATCGCCTCACCGGGATCCGCCATCATCGCCGCCTTCACGCTCGCGATCATCGTGTCGAATTGAGCGCTCTGACCCGCCGCTACAACCGGCGTGCTCAGCAATATGCCGCACGCCGGGATGAGACGGAGTGCGCGCAACCGGCGTTTCAGCCGCGTTTCCACGTCGGTGCCAGGCGATTGAACGGTCCGCGATTTTCCTGGCCACCCTGATGCCAGGATTCGTCATCGAGAAAGGCAACCAGAGCGTCGATGGACACCGGACGGCTGATTAGAAAACCCTGCACCATATCGCAGCCCATCACCGTCAGCAGCGCCAGCGCGGCGTGACTCTCGACGCCTTCCGCGACCACCTCCATCTCCAGGGCATGCGCGAGATCTATTGTCGATCGCACGATCAGCGGGTCACGGTTCGAACTGGTCAATTGCGTTACGAACAGCTTGTCTATTTTCAGTTCGACGGCCGGAAGCTGCTTCAGATAAGCAAGACTGGACAGGCCCGCTCCGTAATCGTCGATTGCTATGGTGATGCCGATATCTGCGAACACCTGCAGATTCGCGATCGCGCTGACGGGATCCCGGATCACTGAAGTTTCGGTAACTTCAAAGCCCAATGTCGCGCCGCTTGAGGCGACAAGGGCGCAAGCCTCGCGGACGAAAACGGCATCGGCCAGCAACTGCCCGGAAATATTGACGAAAAGGCGCTGATCATGCCCGAGCGAGCGCATTTTCCGCTGGTCTTCGATCACCTGCCGGATCGTCCACAGCGTCAGTCTGTCGATAAGATGCGCTTCTTCCGCAACCGGAATGAACTCGATCGGCGGTATCAGTCCGCGCTCCGGGTGGCGCCAGCGAATTAGCGCCTCGGCACAAGTGACTTTCTGTCGCCGAACATGGAATTTCGGTTGATAGAGCATGAGCAGCTCGCCACGCTCGATGGCCAGCTCCAATTCTGTCGCGAGTTCACTGGCGACCGCACCCCGCTCTGGAACGCTGCCATCAATACCGTTGCCGCGCGCGTTCGCGAGAGCGGCTTCCGCGCGCTCGATCAGCGTGACGGAATCGTGTTCATCCTCCCTGATGGCGGCGCCGCCGAGTCGCAGGGTAACCGTACAACGCCGGTCGCCCATTTCGATCCCAGTCGCGCTGGCGGCCCGAAGCCGCGGGAGAAGCGCTTCATATTCTGCCCATGACGCCGCGACAGCCTCGATCTCAATCAGGTCGCGCCCAACTGCGCGCACCGTCCCATCCGACACGACCGCCGCAAGCCGCTTCGCCGTCACCTCGACCAGCGCCGCCGCGCGTTCGGCGCCAAGCAAACGGCGCAACGATGCAAAATTGGCAACTTCGGCGAGCACAACCAACCGCCACGCGTTCGCCGACGACCGAACGGCTGGCGCCGGTTCGGCATCGGTCGACGGAGCCGTCTGGGGAAGCATTTCTGAGCGGTGCTGTACCATCATCAACAGCGGTATGCGGAATGGCTGAAGATATAATTAATCAACGAACCTCCCAGAGCGCCTGAGCTTAGCCCATTGCGGATTGGTTGATATTTCGTTAAGCGTGACTCGCAACCCATTGGGGTTGCCCATAAAGGGAGAAAGCCATGCTCGCTCTTATTCTTGCGCTTATCTACGGTACGGACATCCGTCCCTGGTAACAGTAATTCCGGCTCGAACATTCTGATAATATGCTGGTTTTTCCGCAGATTATCGGAATTTCGGGCCGGAAAATCTGCGAAACCGACCTCCTGTCCAGGCGATCTGATCGGTAGTTTTCGCCTCGATATGGTTGTCTGCGACGCGTTAAGGCGTTTTTGATTACGGCCTTTATCGACCTACAGCGCCTGATTTCCACGCGCTTGAAAGGTGGGCGGTCTGCCGCGGACTGAGCCGTTCTTCATTCGACCAGTCGAACTTGCCACGGGAGGGCTACCCCCCCGATGCCGAGTTGCGTGTGCCGCCCACTGTTTCGGGACGCAGCGGATTTACCGATCGCGATTTTTTCTCGCAAAAGCCGCTCGTCAGGCGGCTACCTTTGCGCGGACATGCTCCGGATTGGAAAACTCCATGCTGTCATCCAACGAACCGAACCGTAGCGCCATGACGTCAAGCGCGTAATTCTGGTGCAATTTCCAGGGTTTCCGCTTTCCTTGCTTTGGAAGGCTTTCCAACGCGCGCTCCACGTAACCGGACGTGAAGCTCAGGAACGGCTCCTCCTCGATCACTTCGGCCCCGATCCGCGGCGTGCATTGCCGCATTCCTCGCCTGCGCATCGCCTCCAGCAAGCGACAGACGTACATCGACGTCAGGTCCGCCTTCAGCGTCCAGGACGCGTTGGTATAGCCGAAACAAGAAGCGAGGTTCGGAACATCGGAATACATCATGCCTTTGTAGTTAAGTGTCCGGGACAACTCGACAAGCTTTCCGTCGACGGTGAAAGGTACCCCGCTCAGTAATTGCATCTGCAAGCCCGTCGCGCTGACAATTACGTCGGCGTCGATCGTCTTGCCATTGTTGAGGCGGATGTCACCGTCGGTGAAGGTATCTATCGTTCCGGTTTCGACCGAGGCACTGCCCGCCTTGATTGCATCGAACAGATCCGCGTCGGGAACCAGGCAGAGCCGCTGGTCCCACGGATTATAGCGCGGCGTGAAGTGGGTCGCGATGTCATAGTCAGGGCCGAGCTGCTCCCGCACCATCGCGATCAGCCGCTCCTTCGCCTTTTCCGGGCGCTTGCGCGTCATGCGGAAGAAGAACATCTGCAACAGCACATTTTTCCAGCGCGTGATACCATAGGCGGCTTTTTCCGGCAGCTTGCGCCGCAGGAAGTTCGCGAAACGATCCTCCGCCGGACGTGAAACGACGTAGGTAGGCGAGCGCTGGAGCATGGTGACATGCGATGCGGTTCGCGCCATTTCAGGCACGAGGGTGACGGCGGTCGCCCCGCTGCCGATCACCACGACCTTCTTTCCCGCATAATCCAGGTCTTCCGGCCAGAATTGCGGATGGACGATCCGGCCGCGGAAATCATCGGAACCCGGGAAATCGGGCGCGTGTCCGGTGGCGTAATTGTAATAGCCCGAGCACATATACAGGAAGTTGCAGGTAAACCGACGCGCTTCGCCCGCCCCCGTTTCGCACTGCACCGTCCAGCAGGCCTCCGGCGTGGACCACGCCGCGCTGATGACGCGATGACCGAACCGGATATGCCGATCGATGCCGTAGGTCCGTGCCGTATCGGCAATATACTCACGTATCGAAGGGCCGTCCGCGATTGCCTTCGCCTGGGTCCATGGCCGGAAGTTGTAGCCAAGCGTGTGCATATCAGAATCCGAACGGATTCCGGGATAGCGGAACAGATCCCAGGTTCCGCCGATCGCCTCCCTCCCCTCAAGGATCAGGTAACTGCTCTTCGGACTGCGCGTCTGAAGATGATAACCGGCGCCGATCCCGGACAGGCCGGCACCAACAACGATTACATCGACATGCTCGGTCATGCACTATCCTCTCTCACGATACCCGATATTCGATTTTCGGCTCGCGGGGAAGATATGTTTACAGCAGTGTCAGTAATCCCGCGAGTAACGCACGGTCGCATTTGAGCCGCCGAACGAACCCGCCTGCGTCAGGACGCTCAGCGATTTGGTGAGCGCGACGGTAAGCTGCGTCGCGGTGAAGCCGCGCGCATCGGTGACGATCTCGATATAAATGTTACGCGTGATGTATTTGCCCGCAGCAAGCGCCGTGCCGCGTCCGGTCGCCTGATCGGCACCCAGCACGCGCAGGCGATCGAATCCGGTCGCGGAGCGAAGCTTACCAAGCGGATTAAGCCCGCCGCCCGATCCGCGCAATGAATTGAGCGCAGCCGCCAATTGTATCGCCTCTGTCGCGGAAAGGTTCTCCGGGTTGGTGCCGAACAGTAATCGGCTCAGCACCTCATCCTGTGGCAGCGATGGTGTTGAGGTAAACGTGATCTGCGGCTTCTGCCCGGTGCCCGCGATGTTGATATTAAACGTCGTGCTGTCTTTGGTGGTGTTCGCCTGAATATCGATATCCGGGTCTGTCAACGCACCGCCTTGGAAGCGGATACGACCGCGCGTCACGTCGAAGCGCGTCCCTGCGAACGAATAGGTGCCGCGAACGAGATCCAGCCCGCCGGTAATGATCGGCGCGGTCGATGTGCCGCTCACCCGCATATCCATCTGCCATTCGCTCTCCAGCCCCATGCCGGAAACGAACAACTGGTTGGCGGCCCGGATACGCATATCTAGCTTGAACAGGCCGACGGAGGGGGCAGCCGGCCGGTCGGTCGCCCGCGCAACGCGAATGTCCCGCTTCCAGCGTACGCCGCTAAGCTCCGGCACTTCCGCCGCGCCCTGGCGGATGATCTCATAGCGCGCATTGGGGATGGTAAGATCGGCTTTGATGAGGCCGCCACCGGCGCCGTTCGATATATTCAGCGTGCCGCTGGCGGTCGCCCCCAGGCTATCGGATTTGGCGAGCCGCGCATTGTTGAGCGTCGCTGTCAAATTCATTGGATAGCCTTGCTCGGCGGCCAGGCTAACGAAGCCCTTCGCCTGCACCGTGCCGTCTCCGGCACGCGCCTGCAGCGAGTTTATCTCCAGCCGGTCGGCTGTGAAACGCGCGCGAAGCTGCATCTGCGACAGCCGCGTTCCGTAGGTTTCGTTGTCGTAGGTAAGGTTGTCCGCGCGCGCGATGCCGTTAAGTTGCGGCGCCGTAACCCGGCCACCGAAATCGGCGGCGACAGCGATCGGGCCGGAGAGCTGTTGATTGGCCAGCCCTGCAAAGCTGAACAACACCGCGGCCGGCCCATTGTAGCGAATGCCGCCACCAAGCGGGGCCTGGAGCAGCCGCGTCATCCATGATCCGTCTCCGGAAGGCAACGGCCGCAGCGTGGCAGCCATCCGGCCAACAGTGGTCGCTCCGCGTTTAACGATCGCACGCGCTTCGCCGCCATCGCTGACGAGCCGCCCGGCAAACTCTACATCCACCGGGGTGGATACAGACGCCAGGCTGGAGCGAGTGAACCCGGTGATCGTCATCCGCGCGTCGGCTTGCGGGAACGCACTCGCGCTGGCCTGCGTAAAATCGAGGCTCCCCGTCGCCTGCCCGCCCAGCCCGATGTCGGGGACGAAGGCGTTGAGGATCGACAGGTCGAGACTTTCGAGGCGCGCTTGCGCCACCAGCTTTGGCCCATAACTGCCAGCAATCCGCGCCCTGCCCTTGTCGAATATGAGCAGAGTCGGCTGGAGCGTGTAGGTGCCATGCGTTGCGATGATGTGCGCCGGGCTGCCGGTTTTGAAACCCACTCCGTTTGCCTGCCCGGTCAGCGCCACGAGGTAATCATCTGGCGCAAGCCTGGCGTTGGCCGCCAAGCGGAAGGGAACGCTGTTCGAACCGGCCAGCACGGCCTGCGCGGTGCCCCTGCCATTGGCGTAGTTCACCTTTGCGCGCGCCGTGTCGATCACGGTTGGGCCATAGCGCATGTCGGCGACTTGCACGTCGGCAATCACCTGCGGCTTTTCGCGCAGCACGATGCTTGCCGTAACCAGGGCGCGGCCGATCGTGAAATCCACCGCCCCCGGTATCTTGGCGTTATCGGCACGCGCGTTGACGTCGGCGCGCTGGTATTGCCCCTCAGCGCCAAGACGCGCGTTGCCGGAAAGGCCGGAGCCGGCGAACTGAAGCTGCCCCGCGAACGGCCCCGCCGCAGTCTGCACGACGCGGCCGGCGACGGTGACGCCGGCAAAGATCACCTTGCGGATATCGATCGCCAGTTGCTTGCCAGAATGGACAAGGACGTCGGCGTTGAACGGTCCATAAGTCGTTCCGCCCTGCGCCGTCACGGCATAGGCGCCGTTCCGGCCTACAATCCGCGCATTGAGATCGACGAGCCCCACGCCCACGCCGGGCCGGGGTGCGCGCAGCAACACTATTGGATCGGTGGCGCTCCCACTCACCCGCGCGAACAACGGCCCATATTGCGTAGAATAGGCAGCCGCCGAAACCGCCAGTCGGCCATTGTTCAGCTCATATCGCCCTTCCCCGTGCGTCACCCGGAATTGCGGAGCGTTGAGCCGCAGGTTGGTGAAAGTAACCAGACCTTCCGGCGCATAGCCGACATCGGCACGCATCACCGCATTGCCGCCCAGGAAGGTGCGCGCACCGGAATTGAATATCTGGCGCGTCTGCGCGACGATCCTGCCGCTTATGCCGAAGCCGCCGCGCGCGGCCGGCACCAGCCTTGCATCCGTCGTGAGGTTGACGATGCCGATGCTCTCGATGCGGTAGTTGTTGATACGCCCTTTGAGCGCGCCGGTGTAACGCCCCGTCTTGATGTTGGCGGCAATGATTGCTGTGGCGTCGATATTGTCGGAGCGGATGCGCAGATTGTCTGACAGCACTGACGGCATCGTGATTGCCACGTCGCCATCGATCCGGACGTTATTGGTAAGGCCGCCTACCGCCGCGTTGAGCCCGCCAATCCGGCGCGCGCGCGCATGCACCGGCACGAGGATGCGATGCGCATCCACCCGCGCCTGGCCCTCGGCGTAAAGATTTTCGACAATGGTGTCGGCGAAGCCCAGCGCGCTCGCGCGGATCTTGTAATCGACCACGGGCATCGCGAACGGGCCATTGAGCACCAGCCGCGCCAACACGTCACGGCCGCGCACATTCGGTGCGATCGCGCCGGGGGT
This sequence comes from Sphingomonas sp. TX0543, assembly GCF_048565505.1. NCBI lineage: Bacteria > Pseudomonadati > Pseudomonadota > Alphaproteobacteria > Sphingomonadales > Sphingomonadaceae > Sphingomonas > Sphingomonas sp. TX0543. The sequence continues at coordinate 1,983,513 of NZ_JBLZUS010000002.1, read as the reverse complement.
GAGCAACTGGGCATCGACGGCGAAATTGCCGAACCGGCTGTTGGCGAGATCGACGATACCGCCCGCATCCACCACCAGAGCGTCGGACTTCAGCTTGATCCGCGTATCGGCCCTGCGCTGCGCGAGAGTCGTATCGATGGCGACATCCAGCCGCGGGGCGGTGAGCCGTTCAACCGGCCCCTCGAGGTAAAGCCCGGGCTTCGTATAGCCGCGTACCTCGATATGCCCGGTGTGAGCGGTAATGCCCAGATCGGCCAACTGTCCGCCGCCGAGCGACGCCAGCATCTTTCCCGACCACGCCTTCCAGCTGCCCTTGCCGCCGATGGTCGCGATCAGCGGCGTTTTCGTCCCCGCGAGTGAGGAGACCACGCCACCCGCCGGCGCAAACAGCCGCGCATTCAGATCGAGCTTGTCCTCATCCGGCACCGCATCAAGCCGCAGACGCAGCGTATCCCCGCCGCCGATCCCCGGCCCGCGCAATGCCACCGCATCCACATCGAGCTTCGCGCGCCGGTCGGCGATGTGCGCCGCACCGATGATCCTCCCGATATGCCGCGCTCCCGCGACGGGCGGCTCCATCACGAACCGATCGACCCGCAAGCGGCCGATATCGATATCGAGATCCGGCAGGAACGGCGCGTTGGGGTCGCTGGGCTGCGGCGTGAACGCCGGATTGCGCCTCAGGGTGACGAGCGCGCTTTCCAGGCTGCGCACATCGACATGATTCCCGATGAACGCGAACGGTCGCCAGTCGACGTCGATACGCGGCGAGGTCAGGAAAACGCCCTTCGGATCGCTGACCTGCACATCGGAAAGCGTCATTCGCCCGTAAAGTGAGCCATCGATCCTTCCGACGCGGATATTGAGGCCTGTGGCGGTCTTATAGGCGCCGAGCTGATCGGCGACGAGGCGGCGGCCCGGATCGGTGTTGATCCCCGCCACAATCACCAGCAGCAACAGAGCCAGTGCGCAGATCGCGATACCGAGCCACTTCATGATACGCTGCCACAGTGGTCGAGCGACGTGAGCGGGAACGCCATCCTCCGCCATCAGAAAGCCTGCCCGATCGAGATATAGAGCGCGATATTGCCATCGCCCTTGCGCGGGTTGAGCGGGGTAGCGAGGTCTAGCCGCATCGGGCCGAAATTGGTGTAGAAGCGGCCGCCGATGCCAGCACCAAAGCGCAGGTCGCTAGCCTTGGGCAAAACGCTTTCATAGGCGTTGCCGGCATCGATGAACGGCACGATCCCGAAATTGCCGAAGCGATAACGCGCCTCCAGCGAGAATTCGTTGATGCTTCGCCCACCCACCGGGTTGCCCTGCGGATCGAACGGCCCCAGCCGCTGGTAGCCATAGCCACGTACCGATCCGCCGCCACCGCCATAATAACGCCGCGAGGGCGCAAGCTCATCGCGCGAAGTCCCTACGATCGATCCCGCTCGTGCCCGCCCCGCGATCACCAGACTGTCCAGAACCGGGTAATAGAATGTTCCCTCGACCATCATGCGGACATAAGGATCGACCGAGCCCTGAACCGACGTTTCCGGGCTGAGGTTCAGCTTCACGCGATAGCCGCGCGTCGGATTGAGAAGGTTGTCCGAAGTATCCCACATGGCCTGAAGCGGCACTGCCGCGATGCCGTAGGTACGCCGCACGCGATCGCCGCGCGCGAAGTCATAGACGCTCTCGTTCGTGCCGGTCAGTTCCGCGCCGTAGGCATAGGTCAGCTTCTTCTGCCACAGCGGCGTGGAATCGTAGCTCCAGCGCACCGCGAGCGTGCCTGTGATCGCATTGAACGCATCGTAATTCTGGCGAAGGCCGCTCGCGATGATCGAGAACGTGCGATCGCGCTGCCCGGCATTGGCGCGGCGCAGGGTCGCGGAGGCGCCCTGCTGCTGCGTGCCCGCGATCGCGGAAAGGATCAGCGCACCTTCGGGGGGGAAAAGGTTGCGGCTGGTCCATGTCCCCTCCAGCTTGATCCCCTCGCCCGTGCCATAGCCGGCGGTGGCGGCGATGCTGCGCGTCTTCCCCTGGCTCTGGTTGATGAGCAGATCGACCAGTTCAGTTCCGTCGGGCCCCGGCTCTCCCGTCGCGACTGGTTCCACCGAGATCGAATTGAACAGGCCGGTAGCTGCCAGCGCCTGGCGCAGATCGTCCGTTTTGCGCGCGTCATACAGATCCCCCTGCTTGAAGCGCGGAAAGACATTCAGATGCTTTAATCCGAATACCGGATCGCCGGTGGTGCGCAACTTGCCGAAGCTGCTGCGCGCGCCGGTTTCCACTGGAAGTGTATAGTCCCCGATCAGGGTCTGATCGTCGAGCAGGATATCGCGCTGCCCCACCTTCGCGAACGGATAGCCGCGCTGCGGCAGCACAAGGCTGACGTTCGCCTCCGCCGCCTCGATCCGCGCCGCATCGATCGGATCGCCTGTCTTAAGCGGCAATTGCGCGCGCACCAGCCCGACCGGCACGGTCGGGGGCGATACGACGTTGATCGCGCCGAGATGATAAAGCCTGCCGGGCGAGGCGCTGATGATCGCTCTGACATTGCCCGCCTGCCCCGGCACCGGCTCGATTACCGAATGGGCGACGCCATCATAATATCCGCGCGATTTCATCAGCCGCACTGCCAATGCCTCGTCCTCGTGCGCGCGCGCCGAGATCTGCGTGGCATTGGCGGCCTTGCCGCCGCCGTTCTTCAACGAAGAAAAGGACTTGAACTCGCTGTCCAGATCGATCGCATCAAGCCCGCGTACGACAAGCTGATAGCGTATTTCGGGTGCCGGTTTTTCCTTGACGTCGGCTGCCGATTCCAGCGGCACGGTCTGAAAATTGGCGATAGGCGGCAGCGGCTGTTCGAGTCGGCGATCTTCGGATGCGGGCGGGGGCAAAGTGCCCGATGGGGCGATGGGCGCGGATGCGGATGCCGGCTGTTCCGCCACCGGCATCGGCTCGAGCGGCGCGTTCATGTCAGCCGACAGCGGCGGCAGAGCCTTGTCAAACTCCGCATCAGGCACGATTGGCTTATCGTCTTGCGACTTGCCCGCAGCAGGATTGGCAGACTGCGCCTGAGCGTTGGCCGGGGGCGAGGTAGCAACCAGCAATGCGGTCGTCACACAACTCAGACGAACAACCGCAAACCCCACGCACGATCCCCTTTTGCTTCCGGGCGCACGATAGAGTCTGAACTTCTCCCCGGACAGGGGAAACGCGCGATTTCCCAAACGGTTTCATGCGGCTCGTCGAACCGGGGTTGGCAAAGGGCTTGCCAATCGCCCCGAATGGCGGCGATGAAGCCGCTCCTCGGCAAGGCGGAAGGATCACCGTGAAAGAGCATATCGAGATTTCGCTGACCGGCCATGTCGCCGTCGTGACTATCGATCGTGAGCCGCATAATCACGTCAATGCCGCGTTGATCGGCGCACTCGCTGACACGTTCGAGGAGCTCGATCGCAACGATCAGTGCCGCGTGATCGTGTTGAAGACGGCCGGGCGCGTGTTCTGCGGCGGCGCTGACCTCTCGGGCGACAAGCCGCTGGTCACCGAAAGCGGAGAGGCGGAAACCCCGATCCTTTATCGCAATGCGGTACGATTGTTCACCACGCGCAAGCCGATCGTGGCCGCGATCCAGGGTGCAGCGGTCGGCGCCGGGCTCGGCCTTGCGCTGGTCGCGGATTTTCGCGTCGCCGCGCCCGAAGCGCGTTTTTCCGCCAATTTCGTCAGCCTCGGTTTCCATGCCGGCTTCGGCATCTCGCATACGCTGCCGCGCGTGATCGGCGTGCAGAAGGCATCGCTGATGCTGCTGACCGGCCGTCGCGTGAAGGCGGAGGAGGCGCTCGCCTTCGGCCTGATCGATGAGCTTGTGCCGGCAGACCGCCTCGACGCGGCGGCGGCGGGGCTCGCTGAGGAAATAGCGGCGGCGGCGCCGCTTGGCGTGGAGGCGACCCGCGCGACATTACGCGCAGAGCTCGCCGCGGCGGTGGAGCGGCAGACCCAGCATGAACGCGCCGAGCAGGATCGATTGATGGCGACGGGCGATTTTCGCGAGGGCATCAAGGCTGTGGCGGAGCGTCGCCCAGGTAACTTCACCCGGCGATAAACGCCTGTGCCGGTGCGATCGTTCGTCGCTTGAGGCTTCACGTTTGCGTCCGATCCGATTATCGAACGGATCGAAACGCCGCACCGGGCATTTTCCCGACCGAAACGCGGCTTAAACCTTCGGCAGGAACAGGATTTTGCGCACGAGGACGATCGGCGAACTGACGCCCATTATTTCGCTTGCGCTGATCCTGGCGGCATGTGGAAGCGGTGGGACCGACGCTTCCAGCAAGAAGCGGGCAAGCAACGGCGCGGTGCAGGTCGGCTACATCGTTGCGCGCACGGCAAGCGTGCCGATCCCGGCCGAGTTGCCCGGCCGCACCGTCGCGTTCCAGAGTTCCGAGGTGCGGCCGCAGGTGAGCGGGGTAATCCAGCGCCGCTTCTTTACCGAGGGATCGATCGTCAAGCAGGGCCAGCCGCTCTATCAGATCGATCCCAGCCTCTATCGCGCCGCGACCAACCAGGCGTCGGCCAATCTCGCCAGCGCTGAAGCGACCGCCGCCGCCGCCAAGATCAAGGCGGATCGATATCGCCCGCTCGCCGAGATCGAGGCGGTGAGCAAGCAGGATTACACCGATGCGCTCGCCGCCCAGCGGCAGGCACAGGCATCGATCCTGCAAAACAAGGCGCAGCTGGATACCGCGCGAACCAACCTGCGCTTCACCACCGTTCCCGCACCGATCACCGGGCGGATCGGACGGTCCCTGTTCACCGTCGGCGCGCTCGTCACGACCAGCCAGACCGATCCGTTGGCGACGATCCAGCAGCTCGATCCGATCTACGTCGACATCCAGCAATCTTCCGCGGCGCTTCTGCAGTTGCGCCGCAGCCTCGCGTCCGGCGGGGCGGTGCCGACGCGCGCTGCGGTACGGCTCAAGCTCGAGGACGGCGGGGAATATGATCTTGCCGGGAGCGTGGAGTTTTCGGAAGTCGTCGTCGATCCGAGCACCGGCACGGTGACGCTGCGCGCACGCTTTCCCAATCCGACCGGCCTGTTGCTGCCCGGCATGTTCGTGCGCGCGATATTCGCGCAGGCGATCGATCCGACCGCTATTCTTGTGCCGCAGGCGGCGGTGGCGCGCGATCCGAAGGGAAATGCCACCGTCTGGGTGGTCGGCCCCAATAACAGGGCCACGCAGAAGAGCATCGTGGCCGATCGCACGCAGGGTTCGTTCTGGGTGGTGACGCGCGGCCTTGCGCCCGGCGATCGCGTCATCACGCAGGGAACCGGGAAGTTGCAGGCGAACATGGCGATCAATCCGGTGCCCGCCGATTCGCCGCAACGCATCGCGCCGCCGTCGCAGCAGCAGTCTCAGGGCAAGAAAGCCGGCTGAACCATGTCGCGCATTTTCATCGATCGCCCGATCTTCGCCTGGGTTCTCGCAATCATCGTGATGATGGCGGGAATCGGCGCGATCATGGGGTTGCCGATCGCGCAATATCCCGATGTCGCGCCGCCGCAGGTATCGATCCGCGCCACCTATCCCGGCGCGAACGCACAGACGATCCAGAATTCTGTGACGCAGATTATCGAGCAGCAGCTCACCGGCATCGACGGTCTGCTCTATTTCAGCTCGTCCTCCTCGTCGCGCGGCTCGGTGTCGATCACCGCCACGTTCGCCAAGGGCACCGACCCCGATATCGCGCAGGTTCAGGTGCAGAACCAGGTGCAGCAGGCGATCAGCCGCCTGCCCACCCAGGTGCAGCAACAGGGGCTGGTCGTCCGCAAGTCCAACCCCGACTTTCTGCTGATCGCCGGCGTTTATGACATCACCGACAAGCTGACCAATCAGGATGTGTCGGATTATCTCGTATCGAACCTGCAGGAGCCGCTCGGTCGTCTTCAGGGCGTGGGCGACACCAACGTGTTCGGATCGCAATATGCGATGCGGATCTGGCTGGATCCGGCGAAGCTGGCCAGTTTCTCGCTGATCCCGGGTGACGTCATCACCGCTATCACCAACCAGAACACCGAGGTGGCGGCGGGCGAGATCGGCGGCCAGCCGATGCCGCAGGATCAGATGCTGAACGCCACCGTCACAGCGCAGTCGCGGCTCCAGACACCCGAACAGTTCCGCGCGATCATCCTGAAGACGCTGCCCTCGGGCGCAACGGTGCGGCTGGCGGATGTGGCGCGGATCGAGCTGGGGGCGGAGAGCTACGCGGCAACCAGCCGCGTGAACCGCCACCCCGGCGCGGGCATCGCCGTGTTGCTCGCGCCGGGCGCGGATGCGCTCAAGACCGCGGAACTCGTCAAGGCTGAAATCGCGCGCGTCGCCAAGACCTTTCCACCCAATCTGCGCATCGCCTATTCAAGCGATTCAACGGACTTTATCAAACTGTCGATCCACGAGGTGGTGAAAACGCTGATCGAGGCAATCATACTCGTCGTGATCGTCATGTTCGTTTTCCTGCAAAGCTGGCGCGCGACGCTGGTGCCCACGATCGCGGTGCCGGTGGTGTTGCTCGGCACGTTCGCGATCTTCTACATCGTCGGCTTCACGATCAACACGCTCACGCTGTTCGGCCTTGTGCTGGCGATCGGGCTGCTCGTCGATGATGCGATCGTGGTGGTGGAGAATGTCGAACGGCTGATGGAGGAAAATCCCGAGATGACGCCTCGGGAAGCGACGATCGAATCGATGAACGAGATCACGGTGGCGCTGGTCGCGATCGCGCTGGTGCTGTCCGCGGTGTTCCTGCCGATGGCGTTTTTCGGCGGATCGACAGGCGTGATCTATCGCCAGTTCTCGCTGACGATCATTTCCGCGATGATGCTTTCCGTGGCGGTGGCGATCATCTTGTCACCGGCAATCACCTCGCATCTCCTGAAGCAGAAAAGCAAGGAGCGGCCCGCCGATGAAACATGGCTTGGTCGCCGCGCGCCATGGCTGATTTCGGGCGCCGATCGCGCCAAGACGTGGTTCAATCACAATTTCGATCGCGGCGTGCAACGCTATACCGCCGCGGTTGGCCGGGTGGTGGAGCGCAAATGGCTGTTCCTGGGCATCTACGCCGTCACCGTGGCGTTGTTGGCCGTATTGTTCCTGCGCTTGCCGACCGGCTTTTTGCCGACCGAGGATCAGGGTGGCGCGATCGTCCAGTTCCGCCTGCCGGCCGGCGCGACGCTAGGCCGCACTACGCAGGTCCAGCGCGAGATCGAGAAATATTTCGCGGAACATGAGGGCGCCAACACGAAAACACTGTTCACGGTCGCTGGCGGCGGCGGCGGCGGCGTTAGCGGTCAAAACACGGGACAGGGCTTTCTCGCCTTCACGGACTGGGATGCGCGCAAGGGCACAGAGAATGGCGCGGACGCGATCGTCGCCCGCGCAGCCGCCGCATTCAGCGGTTTTCGCGACGCGCAGGTTTTCGCGCTGATCCCGCCGGCCATTCGCGGCCTCGGCCAGTCCGAAGGCTTCACGATGGAGTTGCAGAACACCGGCGGCCTGTCGTTGCAGGAGTTCGAGGCGGCGCGAGACAAGTTGCTGGCGATGGCGATGGCCGATACGAAACTCGGCGGCATCCGGCTTACCGAACTGCCCGATATCGGCACGCTTCAGGTTGACACCGATGCGCAGAAGATCGCTGCGCTGGGCCTGACGCAGAATGACGTCAACACCACGCTTTCCACCGCATGGGGCGGCCGTTACGTCAACGACTTCGTGGATCGCGGCCGGGTCAAGCGCGTGTATGTTCAGGGCGATGCGCCGTTCCGGTCGAAGCCGGAGGATATTGGCCAATGGTTCGTACGCGGCACGAACGGGCAGATGGCCCCCTTCTCTTCCTTCGCCTCCACCAGCTGGTCGCAGGCGCCGACGACGCTGTCACGTTTCAATGGCGTTCAGAGCTTCGAATTCCAGGGTGATGGCCCACAAGGGGTAAGCTCGGGCGACGCCATGAACCGGATCGCCGCGCTCGCCGCGCAGATACCGGGAACCAGCATCGCATGGGCGGGCGTCTCCTATCAGGAACGTTTGTCGTCCGGCCAGGCCCCTTTGCTTTACGGCCTGTCGCTCATCGTGGTGTTCCTCTGCCTCGCCGCGCTTTACGAAAGCTGGTCGATCCCGCTTGCCGTGCTGCTGGTCATCCCGCTCGGGCTTGTCGGAGCGATCCTGTTCGTAACGCTGCGCGGGCTTACCAATGACGTCTATCTCCAGATCGGCCTGCTGACGACGATGGGGCTAGCCGCCAAGAACGCCATCCTCATGATCGAATTCGCGGAGCAGGAGGAAAAGAAGGGCAAGCGCGTGATCGAAGCAGCGCTCGCGGCCGCACGCATCCGCCTGCGCCCGATCCTGATGACCAGCTTCGCCTTCATCTTCGGCGTGCTGCCGCTGGCGATCTCCACCGGCGCGGGGGCGAACAGCCGCATCGCGATCGGCACGGCCGTGATCGGCGGGATGCTTACCGCTACAATCCTGGCGATCTTCTATATTCCGATGTTCTTCGTGCTGGTGCGGCGTGGTTTCCGAGATACGCTCGCGCGATTGCATGGCGAGCATAGAGGGTATCGCCCGTCCCCGCCCGTATCGCAGGCCGGTGAATCATGATGCGTCGCGCATTTCTGCTGGCCGGCGGCGCCGCGCTTTCGGCGTGCAGCATGACGCCAAAATATGTGCGTCCGGATCTGCCCGTTCCCTCGTCATGGCCGGTGGGCGACGCGTATCTGAGGCAAAGCGAGGCGGCGCTGCCCAGTGTCACCTATCGCGATATCTTCCGGGACACGCGGCTCCAGCGCGTCATCGATCAGGCGCTCGCCAATAACCGCGACTTGCGCATTGCGGCGGCGAATATCGCTGCCGCCCGTGCGCAATATCGCATCCAGCGCGGCGAACTGTTTCCCACGATCGCCGCCAACGGCGCATACAGTTACAGTCACAGCAATAGCCCGGCCGCCGGAAACGCGGCCACGACGGACTCTCTTTCCGCGGGAATCGGGATTACCGGCTTCGAAATCGACTTGTTCGGCCGGGTCCGCTCGCTGACCAGTGCCGCGCTGAACCGCTATTTCGCGCAGGAAGCGACCGCGCGCGCCACCCGGCTGACGCTCGTCGGCGATATCGCCGGTGCGTGGCTGAGTTATGCGGCGGATCGCAGCCTGCTCGGCATCGCAGAGGAAACGGCAGCCAACGCGCGCCGCAGCGTATCGCTGACCGATGCGCGTCTGAAAGGTGGCATCGCGCCTCGCACCGATCTGCGGCAGGCGGAACAGGTGCTCGCGAGCGCTGAATCCGATCTCGCACAGCAGAAGACCGCGCTCGCGCAGGATGTGAACGCCCTTCAACTACTGGTCGGCGCGCCGATCGACCCCGCGCTGCTGCCCGGATCGATCGATGAAGCGGCCAGCAACATCGCCGCCTTGCCAGCCGGGCTCGATTCGGGCGTCTTGCTGCGCCGCCCCGATGTAGTGAGTGCGGAATATACGCTTCGTGCGGCCAATGCCGAGATCGGCGCCGCTCGCGCCGCGCTGTTTCCCCGGATCACGCTCACCGGCCTCCTAGGTTTGGCCAGCGGCGCGCTCTCCTCGCTGTTCAGTAGCGGCGCGTTCAGTTATTCGGGAAGCGCGAACGCTGCTTATCCCATTTTCAGCGGCGGCGCGGCGCGCGCCGGCGTCGCTCAATCCGAGGCGCAGCGCGACGCCGCGGTCGCCAGTTATGAAAAGGCGATCCAGACGGCGTTCAGCGAGGTCGCCGATGCGCTCGCCCGACAGGGAACCATCGCTGATCAGCTTGGCGCGGATCAACGAAACGTGGATGCCGCACTGGACAATTACCGGCTGGCAGACGCGCGCTATCGCGGGGCTATCGATACCTTTCTTGCATCGCTGGTCGCCCAGCGTTCGCTTTACACCGCGCAGCGCGGCCTCGTGCAGACCAAGCTGACCCGCGCCACCAATCTGGTCACTCTGTACCGTGTCTTGGGCGGAGATTCGCTGCTCCAGAGCGCCCCGACCGGACCGACGCTTTCTGGCCAGCAGGACCCGCGACAATAACGAACGGGCCATTGCGACAAGGCCGCGAAATCAGCGCAAGCCGTCATGATTTCCTGCACGTGCCGTACGGGATCGCCCGAACTGGCGACTAGTCACCCCTTCCCCGCGCTGCCCTTCATCGTGCCGACCGCATCCCGTCCGAACTGCATGATGAGCTCGCCGACCTCGCGCGCGTGCGCCATCGATCGATTGCTCTGTTCACGCAGGAAATCGCCCTGGATCTTCATCACGTCCGAAAGATCCTTCGCGACGGCGGCAGCGCGCATCGCCGCAAAGGCCTCCCGCGCATTGGCTTCGGCCTGATCGATCATTTTCAGGCCGACCGCCTTGTTCTGCTCGGCGACCTTTTCGCCCGATGCCTTTACCGCCTCGCCCACACGCCTTGCCGGATCGACGACGTGGTCCTCAAACGCCTGCTTCGCCTTTCCTGCGCCCTCGCGCATCTTCCCGGTGGCTTCCTTGGCCCGATCTCCGGCGGTCTTGCGTGATGCAGCCATTGTTCCTCTCCTTGGCTTCAGCCTGCGATCGGCATGCTGAACCTCTCGCGCATTCGCGGCAAGATGCTCAACGCATCGCACAGATGCGGTTTCCGGCGGCTGACAGCGCGGCCACGACAATGCTAGATACTGGCCTATGCGCATCTTCCTCCCTCTCGCAGCGCTGCTTGCGTTGCCCGCCACAACCGCCACCGCACAGACCGGCACGCCGGCGGCGCAGCCAGCCGCAGCGACGCCCACAGCGCTCGTCAACGTGACGGTTACGACCTCGCTCGGGCCGATCGTCATAGCCGTGGACAAGGAACACGCCCCGATCACGGCGGCGAATTTTCTGAGATATGTCGATCAGAAGCGGCTCGATGGGGTAAACTTCTATCGTGCAGTAAAAATTCAACCAGGCTACGGCTTCGTCCAGTTCGGTGCCGCTAACGATCCCAAGCGCGCACTCCCGCCGATCCCGCATGAGCCGACCAGCAAGACGGGCCTCAGCCACAAGGACGGCGCGATCTCAATGGCGATGGGCAAGCCGGGCACGGCGTCCGGCGATTTCTTCATCATCGTCGGCGATCTCAGCACGATGGACGCAACGGCGACCGAGCCGGGCTATGCGGTTTTCGGCCACGTCGTCAGCGGCATGGACATCATTCACCACATCCTTGATGCCCCCACCTCACCGACGCGTGGCGAGGGCTTGATGAAGGGTCAGATGCTCGAACCGACCATCAAGGTGACGACCGTGCGGCGCGGCCCGCCCGCGCCTTAGCCCGCGAGCGTCAGCATCGTTTCCGCCCGACCGAGCGTGGCGGAGATCACGCCGGGCAGGAGATTCGCGCGATCGATCAGCTCGGCATCCAGCAGGAAGTCGCGGCCGAGCAGCAGCGTCGCCTCCCCGCCATGCGGCAGCCTGATCTTGAGACGCACCTCGCCGCGCGCGCCGCGCTGCCCTTCCAGCAAAGTGGCGAGCGCCGCGACCGCGTCCGCCCGGTCCACGACGATCTCCGCCACGAAGCGCGCGATCGACGCGAGCGATTCGAACGGCTGGAGGCGCTTGATCGAAACACGCGGCTGATCCTCTCCGGGCCGCCGATCCAGTTCTACGGTGGCCAGGCCGCAGGCGCCAGCGCGCGCCGCCTCTTCCAGGTCGGCCGCCACCTGATCGTCGAAGCAGGTGGCGATGAATTGCCCACTCTGGTCGGAGAGCGTCGCCATCATGTAGCGCCGCCCGCGCGCGGACGTCCGCCATCGCGCCTCTTCGACCAGCACGGCCATCGTCGCCCCGGCGCGCGTGCCGTCATCGGGAATCGAAAGCTCGCCCAGCGCCGCGAACTGCCGCGCGCCATGCATCTTGGCGAGATGCGCGTGGCGGTCGACCGGGTGAGCAGAGAAATAGAAGCCAAACGCCTCCTTCTCCTGTTCCATCTTTTGCGCCATCGTCCAGTGGACCGATCGCGGCAGCTTGATCGTGTCGCCCGCATGGCTTGAATCGCCGAAGAGCCCGCCCTGCCCGCTGGTGCGCTGGTCATGCGTGCGCGCCGCTACCGCCAGGATCGTTTCGGCGATCGCAAACACGCCGGCCCGGTTGGGTTCCATAGCGTCGAACGCGCCGCCGGCTGCCAGCGTTTCCAGTTGCCGCTTGTTGACCAGTCGGGGATCGACGCGATGCGCGAGATCGTCGAGGCTCTTGAACCGCCCGCGCTCCTCACGCTCGGCGACGAGGCGCTCCATCGCCCCTTCGCCGACCGATTTGAGCGCCGCAAGCGCATAGCGGACGGCCGGGCGGCCGTGATCATCGACCTCAACGTCGAATTCCGCCTGGCTCGCATTGATATCGGGGGGAAGCAATTCGATGCCCATCCATCGCATATCGTCGACGAACACCGCGAGCTTGTCGGTGAGATGAATATCGTAACACATTGAGGCCGCAAAGAATTCGTGCGGGTAATGCGCCTTCAGCCACGCCGTCTGATAGGTGAGCAGCGCATAAGCCGCTGCGTGGCTCTTGTTGAAGCCATAGCCAGCGAACTTATCGATCAAGTCAAAGAGCTCGTTAGCCTTTGCGGCGGGAATGTTGTTCGTCGTGGCGCAACCCTCGACGAAGATCGCGCGCTGCGCGTCCATCTCCGCCTTGATCTTCTTGCCCATCGCGCGGCGCAACAGGTCCGCGCCACCAAGGGTGTAGCCGGCGAGCACCTGCGCCGCCTGCATCACCTGTTCCTGATAAACGAAAATGCCATAGGTTTCCGCGAGGATGCCTTCGAGCAGCGGATGCGGATAGAGAATATCCTCCTGCCCGTTCTTTCGGCGGCCGAACATCGGGATATTATCCATCGGGCCGGGGCGATAGAGCGCGCCAAGGGCGATGATGTCTTCGAAAACGGTGGGCTTCACCGCCGACAGCGTGCGCCGCATCCCCTCCGATTCCACCTGAAACACGCCGACGGTGTTGCCGGCCTGTAGAAGTTCATAGGTTTCCACATCATCCCAGCCCAGCGCATCGAGATCGATCGAGATGCCGCGCTTCGCCAGCATCTCCACCGCTTTCTTGAGCACAGAGAGCGTTTTCAGACCAAGAAAGTCGAACTTCACCAGCCCGGCGCCCTCGACGTACTTCATGTCGAATTGGGTGACCGGCATGTCCGAACGCGGATCGCGATAGAGCGGCACCAGTTGCGCAAGCGGGCGATCCCCGATCACCACACCCGCCGCGTGCGTGGAGGAGTGCCGCGGCAGCCCCTCCAGCTTCATCGCCAGATCGAGCAGCCGCCGGACATCGTTCTCGTTGGCATATTCGCGCGCGAGCTCGGATACGCCATTCAGCGCTCGCTCCAGCGTCCACGGGTCCGTCGGGTGATTCGGGACCAGCTTTGCGAGGCGATCGACCTGACCGTAGCTCATCTGAAGGACACGCCCGGTATCTTTCAGCACCGCGCGCGCCTTCAGCTTGCCGAAGGTGATGATCTGCGCCACCTGATCCCGGCCGTATTTCTCCTGCACATAGCGGATCACTTCCACGCGCCGCGTTTCGCAGAAATCGATATCGAAATCCGGCATCGAAACGCGCTCGGGATTGAGGAAGCGCTCGAAAAGCAGCCCCAGCCGGATCGGATCGAGATCGGTGATCGTCAGCGCCCAGGCCACCACCGAGCCGGCGCCCGAACCACGCCCCGGGCCGACCGGAATGTCGCGTTCCTTTGCCCATTTGATGAAATCGGCGACGATCAGGAAGTATCCAGGAAAGCCCATCTGGATGATGACGTCGAGCTCGAACTGCAGGCGATCGCGATAGGCCTCGCGCCAATCGTCTCCATCTGCCTGCCCAAGCTGCGCGATGCGCTCCAGACGCTGTTCGAGCCCCGCCGCCGCATCTTGGCGGAGCATCGCCGCTTCGCCGTCGCGATCGCCCGCGAGACTGGGCAGGATCGGCTTGCGCCTGGGCGCGGCTACCGCGCAGCGCCGTGCGACGACGAGCGTGTTCGCGATCGCCTCCGGCAGATCGGCGAACAGCGCCCGCATCTCGTTCGCCGGCTTCATCCAGGCGTCCGGCGAACTGCGCGGCCGGTCGTCGCTCTCCACATAGGTCGAATTCGCGATGCAGAGCATCACGTCATGAGCGTCGAGAAAATCCTGTTCCGCGAAGCAGCACGGATTGGTCGCCACCAGCGGCAGATCGCGGGTATAAGCGAGATCGAGCAGATGCGGCTCCGCGCGCCCCTCCACCTCGTTCAGGCGGCGCACCACTTCTATGTAGAGCCGATCCGGGAACAACCCCAGCAAGCGATCGGCATATGCGTGCGCCCGCGCTGGCTGATCCTCCGCGAAAAGTCGGGCCAGGCCGCCCTCGCCGCCGGCGGTCAGCGCGATCAGCCCCTCCGCGTGACGTGCCAGCGCCGCGAAATCGACATGCGGCACCTGCTCGATCGGGCGATCGAGATGCGCCATGCTGACCAATGCACACAGATTGTCATAGCCCCGCTCATCCTGCGCATAGAGCGCGAGCCAGTCGATGATCGGCGCCACCCCGTCGGGCAGATCCGGGCGGGCAACCCCCAGCATCACGCCTATCACCGGCTGAACGCCCGCATCGCACGCCGCATCCGAATAAGCCATCGCGGCGTAAAGCCCGTTGCGGTCGGTAAGCGCAGCCGCCGGAAAGCCGAGCGCCGCCGCCCGCTTCGCGATCGCCTTTGGCTCGATCGCCCCGTCCAGCATCGTATATGACGAAAAGATACGGAGCGGGACGAAACCGGAATGCGACATCGCGAAACGCTAGCCGCTACCGCGCGATTCGCACAGTCCCGGAACCAAGTTCGCGCGCCATAGTTTCGCTGGTGAAACGGAGGATGGGTGATGACGCTTGCGGCACGTGGCATCGGCTGGGGCTGGATCCTGGCCTTTGGTATCGCCAGCCTCATCCTCGGGGCGGCGGCCATTTTCATGCCGGTGCCGGCGACGTTCGCGGCAACGCTGGTGGTGGGCGCATATCTGATCGCGGGCGGCATATTCGGGTTGCTTGCCGGCGCTTTCGGACGCGGGCACGAGGGGCGCGGCTATGCGATCCTGTTCGGCCTGGTCTCGCTGATCGGCGGCGGGATCATGGTTCTTGAGCCGGCGACCGGCGCTGTATCCCTAACCTTGCTGCTCGCGCTGTGGCTTATCGCGCGCGGCGTGCTTGAACTGGTATGGGGATTCCGATTCCGCCGACGGCGCGGATTGATGATCGTCCTGGGCGTGCTTAATCTGCTGCTCGCGGCATATATCCTTTATTCGATGCCGGTTGCCGCGCTGACGCTGCCCGGCATCGTGCTAGGCATCAGCTTCCTCGTCTCTGGCGCTACGTGGACGACTTTCGCGCTCGATCATCGAGGCGAGCGGGTCGCGCTGGACATCTGAACCGCTACAGCAGCTTCTCGATGTCGGCGACGATATCGGCCGGCTTGGTCGTGGGCGCATACCGCTCCACCACCTGCCCGTCGCGGTTCACCAGGAACTTGGTGAAGTTCCACTTGATCGCCTTCGATCCGAGCAGGCCCGGTGCATCGCTCTTGAGCCGTTCGAACAGCGGGTCGGCGTTTGGCCCATTCACCTCGACCTTGGCGAACACGGGAAACGTGACGTCATAGGTCAGCGAGCAGAAGTTCGCGATTTCCTCCGCGTCCCCCGGCTCCTGCGCGCCGAACTGGTTGCAAGGGAAGGCCAGCACCTCGAAGCCGCGATCGGCATATTCGCGATGCAGTGCCTCCAGCCCCTCATATTGAGGCGTGAACCCGCACTTCGAGGCGGTATTGACGATCAGGAGCACCTTGCCGCGCCAGGTGTCGAGCGAGGCGATGCCCCCGTCCGCGGCCTTGACCTCGAAATCGGTGATCGCTCCCATTGCCCGTCTCCCCTCTGTTCAGCCCCGATGGCGCGCCAGCATATGCTCCAGATTGACACGCACACCCGGCCATTCGCAAGCGATGATCGAGTAGACGACCAGATCGCGCACCCGCCCGTCCATCAGCTGATGCGAGCGCAGCACGCCATCTCGCTTGGCACCGAGCCGCTCGATCGCACGCTGGGAATCACGATTGAACCAGTCGGTACGGATTTGCACCACGTTGCATCCCAATACGTCGAAGGCGTGGGTCAGCAGCAGCTTCTTTGCCTCGGTATTGACGCCGCTGCGCTGGACGGAACGCGCGTAGAATGTGCCGCCGATCTCCACGCGCCGGTTCGGCTCGTTCATGCGCATGAACCGCGTGAGGCCCACAACGCTGCCATCCGGCGTTTCCACCGCGAACGGCATCGCGCGACCATAATCTCGCTCTCGAAACGTCGCCGCCATGAAAGTATCGGGATCGGCGAGCCCGGACACGTTGGTGAAGAAAAGTTCGGTGAGATCGCCGTCCGCCGCGGCCGCGACCAGCGCATCGCGATCCGCCATCGCGAGCGGCCGCAATGTCACATGATTTCCGCGGAGCACCGGCTGATCGCGCCAGGCGCTCATTGCAGCACGCCCTCCTGCAATCGCACCACACGGTCCATTTTCGCGGCGAGTCGCTCGTTATGGGTGGCGACGAGCGCGGCCGATCCCTCGACGCGCACGAGGCGGAGGAATTCGGCCAGAACGATATCGGCGGTATGCTCGTCCAGATTGCCGGTCGGCTCGTCCGCCAGCACCAGCGCCGGCCGATTGGCGAGCGCCCGCGCCACCGCGACGCGCTGCTGCTCGCCGCCGGAAAGCTGGCTCGGCCGGTGCGTCAGCCGATGCCCGAGGCCGAGCGCGGTCAACAAAGCATCAGCCCGCGCTTCAGCATCCCGCTGTGTTGCGCCATGGATGAGTTGCGGCAGCACGACATTCTCGCGCGCGTCGAAATCCGGGAGCAGGTGATGAAACTGATAGACGAAACCCAGGAAATCGCGCCGCACCATCGTTCGCCCGTGCGCGTCGAGCTGCGCCGCTTCCTTGCCAGCGATCCGGATCGAGCCCTCGAACCCGCCCTCGAGAAGCCCGACCGCCTGTAACAGCGTCGATTTGCCGGAGCCCGATGGCCCGAGCAATGCCACGATCTCGCCCGGCGCGACCGACAGGTTCACGCGGCGCAGCACCTCGATCGTCTCGCCGCCCTGAGTGAAGCTGCGCGCGAGACCCGTGGTTTGAAGCACGGCGCTATTCATAGCGCAGCACCTGCACCGGATCGGTGCTTGCCGCCTTGAACGCGGGGTAAAGCGTCGCCAGCACGGTCATCAGCGCGGTAATCAGCACGATCGCGATGATTTCCACCGGATCGGGCTTCGATGGCAGCTCGGTCAAATAGCGGATCGAGGGATCCCACAGGTTCTGCCCGGTTACGAGCTGGACAAAATTCACCACCGCCTGCCGGTAGAACAGGAAGATCGCTCCGAGAACGAGACCTGCGACGATCCCGAGCGCGCCGATCGTCACGCCGACCGTCATGAAGATGCGCACCATCGCACCGCGGGTGGCGCCCATCGTGCGCATGATCGCGATGTCGCGGGTCTTGGCGCGAACCAGCATGATCAGCGAGCTGGCGATGTTGAACGCCGCCACCAGGATGATGATGCACAGCACGGTGAACATCGCGACCCGCTCGACGGCGAGCGCATCGAACAGCTGCGCGTTCATCTGTCGCCAGTCCGAAATCACCGCGAGCCGGCCGACTTTCTGCGCCAGCGGCGCGAGTATCTGGCCCACCTTGTCCGGATTGTCCGTTTGCAACTCGATCATGCCGACCTTGTCGCCCAGCAGGAGCAGCGTCTGCGCATCCTCCATCGGCATGACGACATAGGCCTTGTCGTAGTCATACACCCCGATCTCGAAGATCGCGGCGACCGTATAGCTCACATAGCGCGGCACCGTACCGAACGGCGTCGACTGGCCGGATGGGTTTATCAGCGTGATCTGCGAACCGACGGTCGCGCCCAGCGCCTCCGCCAGCCGTGCGCCGATCGCCACGTTGCTGCTGCCTGGCTTCAGCTCCGCCAGCGAGCCGGCGACGACCTTCTGCCCGATCGTCATATTGGAGCGGATATCCGATACGCGCATGCCACGCACCAGCACGCCTTCCACGCGGCCATTGTAGGAGGACATCAGCGGCTGTTCGATAAGCGGCACGGCGCTGGTGACGCCGGGCGTATCCTTCGCCCAGCGCGCGATCTCCTGCCAGTCGGCGAGGCGCCCGTCGACGCCCTGGACCACGGCATGGCCGTTAAGCCCGACGATCTTGTCGAAAAGCTCGGCCCGAAACCCGTTCATCACGCTCATGACGATGACGAGCGCCGCGACGCCCAGCATCACCGCGCCGAGGCTGAAACCGGCGACGAGAACGATGAACCGCTCGCCCTTGCCTGGAAGGAGATAGCGCCGCGCGATCATTCGTTCATAGCGCGACAGGATCATGCCCAGCCGTCTATCCGCCGATTTCACCGCTGGCAACGGGTGCTGTGGCGGAATCAACACATGCGGTGGACATTCGGTTTAGCTGGCGTTCATTTTGATCGACACGCGACATGCTTGGCCAGTACCACTGCGGGCACTGGCACACAGGCAAATGGCCGTGGTTCGGGGAATTTCGCCGCCTCGCTTCGTAACCGGAGCATGATGGCAGCGATTGGATAGGGGGCTGACGAGCGATCGTCACGCAGGCGCCCGGGTCGGATCACCGACCCGGGCGTTTGTATTTGCGGACTGATCCTTAACGGACGCCGACCGACAAAGTCAGACCGAAGGTTCGCGGATCACCGGGCTGCCCGACGATAAGGCCCGTGCTGCCCGATTGCGTCGCGAGAACCTCGTAGTAATTCTGGTCGAACGCGTTGCGCACCCAGGCGAACACGTTGAATTTGTCCCCCTTGCGATACCCCAGGCGGAAGTTCGAAAGCGAATAGCCCTTGACGTCGGTATAGGGTGACGGCGACGGATTTGACGAGAAATCGGAGCGATAGCTGCCGTCATAGCCAAGATACACCTGCCCCTCACCGACCGGCACGTTGTATTCAGCGCCATAGCTGAACGCCCATTTGGAGACGCCTGGCAGCCGCTGACCGGAGATATCGCAATACGGCAAGCTGCTTCCCGGCGTTCCCGCCGGGGCCGGCGTTCCGACGATCTGACCGTTGACGATCGGGAGCGCCGTGCCGCCCGACAACTCCGGGGCACATGGCGCGTTCGTGAAGCGAACGTATTTCGCGTCGGTGAAAGCTGCGTTGGCATAGAGATTGAGGCCTGAGGTAGGCCGGAATGCCGAATCGACCTCGAACCCGCGCGTCCGCACCTTTCCGGCGTTCGCGAGATAGCCGCGCAACACCGAGAGCTGGAAATTGTTCACCGTCGCCTGATAGTCGGTTATGTCCGTCCAGAATCCCGCGAAGTTGATCGTGGCCCGACGATCGAGCAATTGCGTCTTGAGCCCGATTTCGAAATGGTTGACCTTCTCCGGCTTCACTGTCGCGGTTGAAAGGATCGGGCTATTATTCGGATCGAGCGGCAGACCGGAGAGATTGATACCGCCCGATTTGTAACTGCGCGCAATCGTGGCGTAACTGTGGATGTCGGACGAAAACTGATAGGACGCCGTGAGATCGCCGGATAGATTCCAGTTATCGAAGCTCGGCGTATAGCGCTGCGGCGACAGAACCGAGCACTGATCCTTCACCACGCTGCTTGCCGCCTGCGCCGCGGAGGTGCAGCTAAGAACTAGGCCCGCCCCGGTTGTGACGGTCGAGATATACGATCCGTCCTTCTTGTCGTAATTGAGCCTTGCGCCAGGAGAAATCTGGAACCGGTCCGTGACATGCCAGGTCAGCTTGCCGAACAACGCTGCCGACGTGTTCTTGAAACCGATCGTGTTGCGCGCGGTCAGGCCATTCAGCACTGCCGGGTTCTTGCCGTTGGCGCTCGTCGGATTGAGCAGCCACGCGCTGGCCGCCGGACCTTGCACCTGAAGCCCCTGCGTATCGATTTTCTGGTGGAAATAGAACACGCCTACCGTGTAGTCGATCGCGTGGGTGCCGTTCGAGCCAAGGCGAATCTCCTGGCTGTACTGATCCTGCTGTGAGGGGTTGGCCGAGACAGTGGTGATCGGCAGCCCGATGAAGTCACGATCGTTCGACGGGTTCCAGTTCCAGAACCGCCACGCCGTGACCGAGGTGAGCGTCGCCGGCCCAAGATCCCAGTTCACCACCGCGGAAGCCCCGCCTAATTGCTGCTCCGCGCGCAGCGGCGTATCGACATCGGTCACTCGATCGAAGGCGTCGGTCGACGGGACGCGGTATCCCGCTGCGGCGGCTAGTGCCGCATATTGCCGGTTGGTGGGGCGCTGGGTCGGCGCGACCCGCGCATAATATTGCACGCAGCAATTCGGCGCCTGGCGGTTATAGTCCGCGTATAGCGTGATATCGAGGTTCGGCGCCGCCTGGAACAGCATCTGCCCGCGCAGGCTGAGGTTATCCTGGCTGTTCTGCCACTGCTGCTGCGTCGTGTTCCAGATCGTGCCGCGGCGCGTGGTGAAGGATGCGGAGAGCCGCCCCGCCACGACATCGCCGACCAGCGGGCCGGAAATCGACCCCTTCCCCTGGAAAAAATCGTAATTGCCGCCGGTCAGTTCGAAGCGCGCCTCGGTCTCGAAGCTGGGCTTGCGTGTGGTGATGTTGATCGCACCGGCGGTGGTGTTCTTGCCATAGAGCGTTCCCTGCGGCCCACGCAGCACCTCGATCCGCTCGGTATCCGTGAAATCGAAAGTGGCGGAGGCGATACGGCTGTAATATACCTGATCGACATAGATGCCGACGCCTTGTTCGATCCCGTCGTTGGTGAGGCCGAATGGCGCGCCGAGGCCACGGATATTCGCGGCCGAGTTACGCGGGTTGGTCGAATAGAACTGCAGCGATGGTTGAAGCTGCGTCAGCCGGTTGACGTTATATGCGCCGGTATCCGCAAGCGCCTTGCCGCCGATCACCGAGATCGCGATCGGCACGCTTTGGACTGATTCAGCGCGGCGCCGCGCGGTGACGACGATATCCCCCCCGCCCTGCTGCGCTGGCCCGAGGCGGCCGGGTTCTTCCTGGGAGTCAGTCGATTGCGCGGGTGCCGGCGCCGGGGGGACGGCCGACTGCTCGACGGCCGGGGCGGATTGCGCGGCAATCGAAAGTAATGCGAGCGTGATCGACATGAGTTTTCCCTGATCCGATTCTATTGTCGGCGACGATGTACCGCGGGAATAAATGCCGACCAAGAAAGTAGGTTTTGAGCCTACCCGCTTGAAAACTTCATCACGCCTCCCATTTGTCGGTTGCGCGGCGCCACTGATCGGGCCGCGCGGGATGCCGCGATTTTCGGGCATCTCATGTCGTCAATTCGCTCAACTGGAGGATTTGATATGCGACTGGATCTTACTCCCTATCGCCGCTCGACGATCGGCTTCGATCGGCTTTTCGACCTGCTTGAGACCAACGCGCGCTCGGCTGCCGACAATTACCCGCCCTTCAATCTGGAACGACTTGCCGAGGATCGTTACCGGATCACGCTGGCCATCGCCGGTTTCGGTCGCGACGAGATCGACATCACCGCCCAGCAGAATCTGCTGCTCGTTTCCGGCAAGAAGGCGGAGACGCAGGATAACGGCAATTTCCTGCACGTCGGGATCGCGAACCGCAACTTCGAGCGTCGCTTCGAGCTGGCAGACTTCGTTTTCGTGGAAGATGCCCGGTTGAACGACGGCCTGCTCGTGATCGATCTGGTGCGCGAAGTGCCGGAAGCGATGAAGCCGAAGAGCATCACCATCAAGACCGGCGCACCGCTCGCTGCGGTCGAAATCGACAGCGGCGACGCCAAGGCAGCGTAAGAGCCGAACCGCGGATCGACGCCTCCTTGCTCCCTTTCCGAGGCGTCGCGGGCGTCCGGGCCGAGAGGCCCGGGCGCCTAATCCGTTAAGAACGGGCGGGCGCGGCTACGCTCAGTGCGCGGCGATATGGCCTTCGCGCTTGAGCAATTGTTCGAAGATCGTGGGATCGAGCGGCGCGTGAAAGCGGCAACCGGCCGCGAAATCGTCCGCCCACATCACGTCGGCGCCGACGCGGCCGATCTCCGGCAGCGTCAACCAAATGGCCATGCCCTTGCGCAGCGCCGAATAGGTGTTGAGCTTCGCACCGTGGATCGACAGGTCGATCACCTTGCACAGCGCCCGCGCGAGCCCCCCGGAGTTCAGGGGTGAATCGAGCGAAACCGGCGCGCGCTGAGCGCGGCGCCGGATATCGCTGGGTGCTGGTTCGAATTCCGCTGCAAACATGCCGGGCAACCTAGCCCGGCATGCCTAATGCCGCGTTAACGACGTCACTTGCGGAGCGTCAGCCCGCCACCGAAACGCTTGTTGAAACGCGCGACCTGGCCGCCACTGTCGAGCATCTGGCCACGGCCGCCGGTCCATGCCGGATGCGCCAGCGGATCGATATCCAGCTGCATCGTGTCGCCTTCCTTGCCCCAGGTGGAGCGGGTTTCGAACACGGTGCCGTCGGTCATCTGCACCTTGATGGTGTGATAGTCGGGATGAATGTCTTTCTTCACGTCGTCGTCCTTGAATGTGGCTGGTTTCCGACCAGCCCGAAAGGAAGCGGCGCGCCTAACGCAGGCGCGCCGTAAAGTCAAAACGATCGCTTGCTGTTCACGCCGCCTTGGGCGGGTCGGCGATCATCGCGGTGAAGTTCGCTTCGGCCACGACCTGTTCGTCGATCCTGGCGACGCCCGCGAACTTGCACACGCTGCTGCGCTTCTGCACGAACTCGACCTCGAGACGAAGCAGCACGCCGGGTTCCACCGGCTTGCGAAACTTCGCATTCTCGATCGCCATGAAGTAAACCAGCTTTCCGGATCCGGCGAGGCCAAGGCTTTCCACGGCAAGTACCCCTGCCGCCTGCGCCAGCGCCTCCACGATGAGCACGCCCGGCATGATCGGCCGGCCGGGGAAATGCCCCTGGAAGAAGCCTTCGTTGATCGTCACCGCCTTGATCGCCGCGATCGACCGGTCAGGAACAAGCTCCTCGACCCGATCGACCAGCAGCATCGGATAGCGATGCGGCAGCGCGGCCATCACCCGTGCAATATCGAGCGGGCCGACCGACCCGCTCGTCGTATCGGCCTCGTTCACCGTCCCTGTGGCTTCTTCGTGGCGGGCTGCGCGGGTGCCTGGGCGGGAGCCTGACCCTGCTGACCCTGCTGGCCGGGCTGCCAGTTCGCCGGGGGCGTGATGTTCACGCTTGGCACGAGGCGATTGAGCTCCGTGGTGACGTCGGCAGTGATGTCACCGGCCGGATCGAGGTGGACGACGTCGTTCGGGCCGAGCACGATGCTCGCACGCTTCCGGGTCGCCGCGGCGTCGATCGCGGGTTTCAGCTGCTGCTGGATCTGCTCGATCGCATAGCCGCGTGCGCGCGCGTAAGGCGTCGTCATCCGCTGCAGCTCGGCGTTGCCTGCCTGCTCCTTGGCCTGGATCGACTGGACCTGCGTCTGCAGCTGCGCCTGCGGCACATTCGCCTTCTGGTCGCTCTGAAGCTTTGCGACGAGCGGCTGCAGTTCGGTGGCGATCGCCTGACGGCGCGCCTCGGCCTGATCCAGGGTCGCCTTGTACGTTGTCTGGAGCTGGCCGGCAGCGGTCTTCCAGGCGTTGCTGCCCGCAACGGCACCGTCCGGATCAACGACGGCGATGCCGTTGACCTGGGCGTGCGAAACGCCCGCGAGCAGCGCGCCGGGTGCAAGCAGCGCCGCGGCGATCAGCATGGTCTTCTTGCTATTCATCAGAACTGAGTCCCTACGTTGAAAGTTACAAGCTTCTTGTCGTCGCCAGGCTGGGTCAACAATGCCTTGGCGATATCGATGCGCAGCGGGCCGAACGGCGATGTCCAATTCACGCCGAAACCAACCGAAAGGCGCGGGCTGGCCGTGCCGCCATAGAAGGTTTCCTTGAACGGCTGCGACGCGATCAGCGCGGTATTCGGGATGATGCCATTACACTTCCCGCTTGGGTCGGGCACGCCGGCCGCGCAAATCGTCGTGACCGATAAACCGGCGGCGTTTGTATAACTGAACAGCGGTTGCCCGCTTTCGTTGGTTTTCGGCAGGGCAAGCACCGTTCCGTCGGCTGCGACCGGGAAAACCGCTGTCGGCAACGGGCGGGTGATGCTCCACAGGCTGCCCGCCTGAACATAGATTGACGGCCGCAGCCCGAGCTCGCGCGCGCCCGAGCCGAGCGGAATTTCCAGCTCGAGGCGGCCGAGATAATAGGCCTTGCCGCCCAATGCGTCGTCGACGATCTGGTTCTTGTCGGTGATCAGCACCTGCTTGCCGGTAGAATCGGTCGTGTAATATTGCCGGATCACACGCGGCCCGACGCCGCGAATATCGAAGCCGCGGAATTGCGGCTCGCCCAGATAAAAGCGATCGGTGATGCGCACCGAATCGATGCCAGGCCCGCGGCTGGACTCCAGCGACTTGATGAAGCCGCCCTCACCCACCACCGACAGGACAAACCCCTTGCCGACGCCCCAGTATTTCGCGCCTTCCGCGCGCGTCCGGATATAGCGCACGTCGCCGCCCAGCCCCGCGAAGTCCTGGCTGAACGAGAAGCGCGATCCAGCCGTCGGCCGCAAGCGGCTGTTCAAACTGTTGTAGATTAACGAATAGCCGACCGATGACGTCCAGCGATTGCCAAGCGAATCGCACAGATAACGCCCGGCCTGCAGCGGATCGCACTTGTCACCCGGGCTATTGCCACGAATGCCGTCGCCGTTGAGATCCGTGTAATATGTTGCCTTGTCGAGCCCGACCTCGTCATAGGAGAGGCCGTAGCGGCCCGACAATGACCAGTATTCGTTCAGCGGCACGCCCGCGCGGATCTGGAAGCCGGTCGATGTCTGGCTGTATGTGGTCTGGCGATCCGTGCCGACATAATTGAACGCGTTGTAATCGCGTCGGAACAGATCGACGCCCAGCGCGATGTTCTTGTCGAACAGATACGGTTCGGTAAAGCCAAGCTCCACCGACTTGGAATAGGCCGAGTAATTGACGCCCGCGCGAAGCTCCTGCGCCTTCCCGCGGAAATTCGATTGGGTGATGTTCGCCTGGATGATGAAGCGTTCGAGGCTCGAATAACCCGCCGAAAGCTGAAGCTGGCCGGTCGCCTTTTCCTCGACGTTAGCCTCCAGCACCACGCGGTCGGGTGACGAACCCGGCGTCTGCTTGAGTTCGAACTTGTCCTGGAAATAGCCCAGGCTGTTGATGCGATCGGTCGATCGCTTCACCTGAAAGCTGTTGAACGCGTCGCCTTCGGCGAGGCGCACTTCGCGGCGGATTACCTTGTCCTGCGTCTGCGTGTTCCCGGTGATCTCGACCCGCTCGACATAGGTGCGCTGGGCCTGGCCGATGTGGAAGTTGATCGACATCGTCAGCGCATCGCGATCGCGCTGGAATTCCGGGTTCACATCGGTGAAGGCATAGCCGAACAGGCCAGCCGTCTGGCTCAGGCTGTCAACGGTATCCTCAACCTTCTTCGCGTCATACCAGTCGCCCTTCTTGATCGAGAGCGTCTTGGCCATGCCCTTGTTGTCGAAATCGCGGATATCGCTGTCGACGTTCACATCGCCGAATTTGTAGCGCGGACCTTCCTCCACCACGTAGGTGATGATGAAATCACGCTTATCCGGCGTAAGCTCCGCCACCGCGCTGGTGACGCGGAAATCGGCATAACCGTTGGTGAGGTAGAACTGCCGCAGCTTCTGCTGGTCATAGGCCAGCCGATCCTGATCGTAGGACGTGTTCGACGACATAAGGCGGAAGAACCGCGATTGCTTGGTCGCCATCGTGGAGCGAAGCTTCGAATCCGGGAACACCTCGTTGCCGATGATGTTGATCTGCCGAACCTTGGATTTGGGGCCTTCGCTGATCTCGAAGACCACATCGACGCGATTCTGGTCCAGATTGACCATCTTCGGATCGACGCTGGCTGCGAACCGGCCCTGACGCCGATACAGCTCGATGATCCGCGCAACATCCGCGCGCACCGCCGACCGGGTGAAGATCTGGCGCGGCTTGAGCTTGATCTCCTTGGTGATCTTGTCTTCCTTGAGGCGCTTGTTGCCCTCGAGGATCACACGGTTGATGATCGGATTCTCGCGCACGCGCAGCACGATGTCGCCCGTCTCGGCACCCGCGACCGTCACATCGGCGAACAGATCACTCGCATAGAGATCCTTGATCGCCTGATCGAGCGTTTCGTTGGTATATTGATCGCCAAGGCGCAGCTTGGTGTAGCTGAGCACTGTCTCCGGCTCGATCCGCTGCGAGCCATCGACGCGCAGGGTCTTGATCGTGCGCACCACTGGCGCCACGGCAGGCGCCACGGGAGCAGCCTGCGCCGGCGCCTGCTGCTGCCTGGCTGCGGGCGGCGCCTTGGGTGCGGACTGCGCGGCGGCCGCCAGGGGCACGCCGGCAAGCATGGTCCCGGCGAGCAGCAGCGCCACAGGTTGCGGGCGTAGAGTTGTCGTCAAAGCCTTCACCAATCCACCCCGAAGAAACACATATCGACCGCGTGTCGCGCGCCCTGCCCCACCTTGCTCACCCGATCAAGCCAGCCAGACTGCGCCACAAACCGAAATTGCCAAGATCATTGAACGTCACCAGCAGCATGAGAGCGAATATCGCGGCCAGCCCACCACGATAGGCCAATTCCTGCGCCTCCGGTCCCACCGGGCGGCGACGGAGAGCTTCTATCGCATAAAAGAGCAGGTGCCCACCATCCAGTGTCGGAACTGGCAGCAGATTGATGAACCCGAGATTGATCGATACCAAGGCGATCAGGAAGACGAACGCCTCCATACCCAGCGAAATCTGCTCGCCGGACACCTTCGCGATTGAAAGTGGCCCGCCCAGTTCCTTGACAGAACGGCGACCTGAAATCACCTGCCCTACCGTCTCGACCATCATTGACACGATCTGGCTGGTCTGCCGCACCGCGATCAACGGAGCCTCCAGCGGGCCGATCTGCCGTCGCACCGGCGTCGCGGCGCCGATCCCAAGCTGCCCGACGCGATATTCGTTGCCGAAGCGATCACGCTCTAGCCGCAGACCGATCATCGTCGTGCCGGCAAGCCGGGCGCCATTGCGCACGTAATCGATGCGCACACTCTCTTCAGGACGGATCCGCGAATAGCGCGCCATGTCATCGAAAGTTTCGACGGAGCGCCCGTTAAGCGCGGTGATGCGATCGCCGGGACGAAGCCCGATCTGCGCGGCCGCCGAATTGGGCACGACCACTCCGACAACGGTTGGCGTAACGCTCTGGCCATAGGCCAGCGCGAAGCCCGCCAGAATCAATATCGCCGCGAGAAAATTCACCACCGGGCCGGCGGCGACGATGATCGCGCGCTGCCAAACCGGCTTGGCCTGAAACGTGCGCTGGCGCTCATCCGCCGGCAGCGCGAGCCATTCGGCCGACGGCTGACTTATCGCGTTCATGTCCCCGGCGAAGCGGACATAGCCGCCAAGCGGAACCCAGCCGATCTTCCAGCGCATGCCGCGCCGATCAGTCCAGCCCGCAAGCTCGCGGCCAAAACCAATTGAGAAAACGTCACATTTAACGCCAAAGAAGCGCGCGGCAAGATAGTGGCCCATTTCGTGAATGAAAACGAGCGGGCCGATCACCAGCACGAATGCCAGCAACGACAGCAGAAGGCCCGGGGACTGAATCAAGCGACGCGTTCCTTCACACGCTCCGCCGCCAATCGCCGCGCTTCACGGTCGATATCCAGCACCGCATCGAGCGTTTCAGGCGCGGGCGGGTCGAAGCGCTCCAGCGTATCGGCGACGATTGCGGCAATTTCGAGGAAACCCGCGCGACCGCCCAGGAACGCCGCCACCGCGACCTCGTTCGCCGCGTTAAGGATCGCCGGCCGCGCGCCGCCCGCCTCGAGCGCGGCGCGGGCAAGCGCTAGCGCAGGAAAGCGCACCGGATCGGGTGCCTCGAAATCGAGCCGGCCGATACGCACGAGGTCAAGCGGCTCATTTGGCGTCACCATTCGATCAGGCCAGGCCAGCGCGTAGGCGATCGGGGTGCGCATATCGGGGGTGCCGAGCTGCGCGAGCGTCGAACCATCGACATATTCGACCATCGAATGGATCACAGACTGGCGATGCACGACGATATCGATCTGATCGCCGCCGAGCGGAAAGAGGTGAAACGCCTCGATCAGCTCCAGCCCCTTGTTCATCATGGTCGCCGAATCGACCGAGATCTTCGCGCCCATCGACCAGTTCGGATGCGCGACCGCCTGCGCTGGCGTTATATCGGCCATCTGCTCGAGCGAACGATCGCGAAACGGGCCGCCACTGGCGGTGAGGATGATGCGGCGGATACGGTTCGTCAGCCGCGCGTCGAGGCACTGGAAAATCGCATTGTGCTCGCTGTCGACCGGCAGCAGGGTCGCGCCATGATCGGCCACCGCCGCCTTCATGACGTCACCCGCGGAAACCAGCGCCTCCTTGTTCGCGAGCGCGATCGTGCCGCCGGCGCGGATCGCTGCCATCACCGGGCGCAGCCCTGCACAGCCGACGATCGCCGCAACCGTCACATCGGCGCCCGCTCCGGCCGCCGCTGTCACGGCGTCCGCCCCG
The DNA here is from genome assembly GCF_048565505.1 of Sphingomonas sp. TX0543. Classification (NCBI taxonomy): domain Bacteria; kingdom Pseudomonadati; phylum Pseudomonadota; class Alphaproteobacteria; order Sphingomonadales; family Sphingomonadaceae; genus Sphingomonas; species Sphingomonas sp. TX0543. The sequence goes on along the minus strand of NZ_JBLZUS010000002.1, from coordinate 1,954,766 downwards.
CCCGCTGCGTCGATGCCGGAGCCGGCAAGCAGCGTGCGCAGCGCGGGTAGAAAGGTTTCGTCCGCGATCACCGCCACTTCCGCCCGCGTGCGGATCGCGGCCGCAGCAAGCTTGGCCACGTCGCTGTTGGCGGTCAGCGCGCGGATGCGGAAGCGCTCCGGCGCACGCTCGATAAGGTCGAGGGTCGAGGTGCCGACCGAGCCGGTCGCGCCTAGGATAGTTACTGATTTCATGATGGATAGAAATGCGGGATGATGACGACAAAGGCCGCGACCGGCGCGACCGGCACGAGTCCGTCGAGCCGATCCATTACGCCGCCGTGTCCGGGGATGAGCGCGCCGGAATCCTTCACCCCGGCGCGGCGTTTCAGCCAGCTTTCATAGAGATCGCCGGCCTGAGACAGCACCGCCAGCGCCGGTGTCGCCAGCGTCATCCGCCACGGCAGGCCGAAGCGCCAGTGCATGAACATCCCGAACAGGCTTGCCGCCGCTACTCCGCCAAGCAGCCCCGCCCACGTCTTGTTCGGGCTGATCGCCGGCGCGAGCTTCGGTCCGCCGATGGTGCGGCCGGCGAAATAGGCACCGATATCGCATGCCCAAACCAGCGCCAGCGCCCACAGCGTGAACACGAGCCCCTCATGCTGGCGGCGCAGGAAAACGAGCGCGAGCACGGGCAGTCCGCAATAGACGACCCCTATCGCAAGGCGCGACCGGCGCGACACGATCGCGACGAAGAAAGCCGCGCCGCCGATGAGGCCGAGCGAAAAGAAATCGTGCGGCACGATCGTCAGCGATGCCGGCGCCATCACCGCGAGCGGCACGGAAAGCGCGAATTGCGCCAGCCGCGTCTCGCGCGCGCCAGCATGATCGAGGCCGCCCCATTCGTGCAGCATCACCAGCGCGCCGACCACCGCGAGAAGCCAGAAGGCGATGCCGCCAAGCCACAGCGCGCCAAGCGCGATGCCGATCATTGCAAGGCCCGCCACGACGCGTTTCTGCAGGTCTGAGCCCTTCGCCGTCACAAGCCCCCGAACCGTCGCTGGCGCCGCCCGAAATCCGCCACCGCCGCCTCCAGATCCGCCGCGCCGAAATCGGGCCATAGCGTGTCGACGAACAGCAGCTCGGCATAGGCGGCCTGCCACAGCAGGAAATTGGACAGACGGTGCTCGCCGGAGGTGCGGATCAGCAAATCGAGCGGGGGGAGATCATGGGTTTCAAGTTCGCGCTCGACCATGCCAGCGTTGATCGCTGCCGGGTCAAGATTGCCGGCCGCAGCGCGGGCAGCCAGCCGCTGAGTGACGGCGATCAATTCCGCTTGTCCGCCATAATTGAGCGCGATCACCAGCAGCGGGCCGTTATTGTCCACGGTGCGTGCGATCGCATCGTCGATCAGCGACACCACGTCGGCGGGAAAGCGACGAAAATCCCCGATCACGCGCAGACGGACATTTTCGCGGACCAGCTCCGCCAGATCGGATCGGATGAACAGGCGTAGCAGACCCATCAGGTCGCCAACCTCCTCCTCCGGCCGGCGCCAGTTTTCGCTCGAGAACGCATATAGCGTCAGCGCCTCGATCCCCATCGCACGCGCCGCGCGGCTTACCGCGCGCACCGCCTCCACGCCGGCGCGATGCCCCGCGACGCGCGGCAGGAAACGCTTCTTCGCCCAGCGGCCGTTCCCGTCCATGATGATCGCGACATGGCGCGGCAGGCTACCGCCGTCGCTCACGAGAGCGGGCGCGCTACTCATGGACGCATCCATATCAAGACCGGACGGCGAGATGCGGTCACTTGCCGAGAATTTCCTTCTCCTTCGCCGCCGCCGCCGCATCGAGATCGGCGATCGTGCTGTCGGTCAGTTTCTGCACTTCGGTTTCGTGCCGCTTGCGCTCGTCCTCGCCAAAGACGCCCTTCTTCTCGTCGGTCTTGAGCGCGTCCATGCCGTCACGACGCACATTGCGCACGGCGACGCGCGCCTTCTCGGCATATTGGCCGGCAAGCTTCGCCAGTTCCTTCCGACGCTCCTCAGTGAGATCGGGGATGGGCAGGCGCAACGTCTGTCCGTCATTGATCGGATTGAGGCCAAGCCCCGCAGAACGGATCGCCTTTTCCACCGGCCCCACGTTCGACTTGTCCCACACCTGAACCGACAGCATCCGCGGCTCCGGCGCCGATACCGTGGCGACCTGGTTGAGCGGCATGTGCGCGCCATAAACCTCGACCGTCACCGGATCGAGCAGCGAGGTGGAGGCACGGCCGGTGCGCAGCCCGCTCAGATCGCCTTTCAGCGACTCCACCGCGCCATGCATCCTGCGCTCCAGATCCGCCTTGTCATAGGCCGCCATCACTTGGTCTCCTGTTCGTTGCGAACGACCGTCGACACTCCTTCACCGCGCAGGACGGCAGCGAAATTGCCGTGCTCGCGGATATTGAAGACGACGATCGGGATATTGCTGTCACGACACAAGGCGATGGCACTCGCATCCATGACCTTCAGATTCTTCGATAGAACCGTATCGTAACTTACTGATTCATATCGCGTCGCGGTGGACACCTGCTTCGGATCCGCGTCATAGACGCCATCGACCGACGTGCCCTTGAACAACGCGTCACAGCCCATTTCGGCCGCGCGCAGCGCCGCGCCGCTATCGGTCGTGAAGAACGGTGAGCCGACGCCCGCCGCGAAGATCACGACGCGTCCCTTTTCCAGATGCCGCGCGGCGCGGCGGCGAATGAAAGGTTCGCAGACCGATTGCATCGGGATCGCGGATTGCACGCGCGTATCGACGCCGATCTGCTCGAGCGCGTTCTGCACTGCGAGCGCGTTCATCACCGTCGCCAGCATGCCCATGTAATCGGCGGTCGCGCGTTCGAACCCCTGCGCCGCCGCCGCCAGACCACGGAAGATATTGCCGCCGCCAACAACAATGCACAGTTCATAGCCCTCGGCCTTCACGCCGGCGATCTCCTCAGCCACGCGCGCGGTGACTGCAGGGTCGATCGTCTTGCCCCCCTCGCCCATCAGGACTTCGCCCGAAAGTTTCAGGAGGATGCGTTTGTAGCGGGGGTTGGTCATGCGTTCCGAAACTGTTGGAGACAAGGCGCCGGACCTTAGGCGGGGCGGCATGAGGCCGCAACCATCGAATACCCGCACGTATCAGCCGTAGTTTGATAAACGTCACCCCGGCATGGGAGTCCGGGCATCGGCCTGATCGCTCTATCGCCGCGACGGCCAATGCCCCGATCCCCGCCGGGGTGAGATTGTTGCGAGGAAGGGCCGGCCTCCCCCGATATTATCAGGCGGCAGGCTCGGCCTGCTTCTGCGGCACGCCGGATGCGGCGGCCACTTCGGCGGCGAAATCGGACTGCTCCTTTTCGATGCCTTCGCCCAGCTGGAAGCGCACATAGTCCTTCAGCACGATCGCGGCGCCGGCGTCCTTCGCCGCCTTCGCCACCACGTCGCTGATCTTGGTCTTGCCATCCATCACGAACAGCTGGCTGACCAATGCATGCTCCTTGCGGTATTTCGCGATCGATCCCTCGACCATCTTGGCGATGATCTCGGCGGGCTTGCCGCTCTCGGCCGCCTTCTCGGTCGCGATCGCGCGCTCGCGCTCGATCTCTTCCTCGTCGAGGTCGTCCTCGTTCAGCGCCTTCGGGAAAGCCGCCGCGACGTGCATCGCAAGCTGCTTGCCCAGCCCCTGGAGCACGTCGTTCGACGCGTCGCTCTCCAGCGCGACGAGAACGCCGATCTTGCCGAGGCCCGGAGCCTGCTGGTTATGGACATAGCCGACCACCGCGCCCTGCGAGACTTCCAGCTTCTTCGCACGGCGAATGTTCTGGTTCTCGCCGATCGTGGCGATGTTGTTGGTCAGCACTTCCTCGACGGTCTTGCCGGCCAGCGACGCCGCCTTGATCGTGGCGATATCGTCGCCGAGTTCGAGCGCCACCGAAGTGACGTCGCGCACGAAGGTCTGGAACTGGTCGTTCTTCGCGACGAAATCGGTCTCGGAATTCACCTCGACCGCCGCGCCCTTCGTGCCGGAAACCTCGATACCGACAAGGCCCTCGGCCGCAGTGCGGCTGGATTTCTTGGCGGCTGCCGCGAGGCCCTTGGTGCGCAGCCAGTCGAGCGCCGCGTCGGTATCGCCGTTCGTCTCGTTGAGCGCCTTCTTGCAGTCCATCATGCCCGCGCCGCTCTTCTCGCGCAGGTCCTTGACCATCGAAGCCGTGATGTCGGCCATGTTCGTGTCCTCGATTTATTGATCGGTTCGTTCCGATCCCGCCGGAACGCGCTCCGCTTAATCTGGTGTCGCGAAGAGCGCCGACAAGCTCGGCCGATCGGAAGAGAAGGCCGGCCCGTAGGCCGACCGTGTTTCAGTTACGCGTCAGCCTGCACAGCGGGCTCTGCCTCGACGGCCAGCGCTTCCTCGGCTGGCGGCTCGGCGAGCGCGCCGATATCCGCACCGCCGCGCCGCTGCTGCTCCTGATTGCCGCGCGTGGAGGCGATCGCCACCGCCTCGCAATACAGGCGGATCGCGCGGCTCGCGTCGTCGTTCGCGGGCACCGGGAAGGCGATGCCGTCCGGCGACACGTTCGAATCCAGGATCGCGACGACCGGAATGCCGAGTGTGTTGGCTTCCTTGATAGCCAGCTCTTCCTTGTTGGCGTCGATCACGAACATCACGTCCGGGATGCCGCCCATGTCGCGGATGCCGCCCAGCGACAGCTCGAGCTTGTCGCGCTCACGGGTGAGCTGGAGCACCTCCTTCTTGGTCAGACCGGCGGTATTCCCGGAAAGCTGCTCCTCGAGGCTCTTGAGGCGCTTGATCGAGTTCGAGATCGTCTTCCAGTTGGTGAGCATGCCGCCCAGCCAGCGATGGTTGACGAAATGCTGGCCCGCGCGGCGCGCCGCGTCCGCGATCGGCTCCTGCGCCTGGCGCTTCGTGCCGACGAACAGCACCTTGCCGCCCGCCGCGACGGTGGACGACACGAACTCGAGCGCACGCGCAAAGAGCGGCACGGTCTGCGACAGATCGATGATGTGGACGCCGTTGCGGTCACCGAAAATATACGGCTTCATCTTCGGGTTCCAGCGATGGGTCTGGTGGCCGAAATGCGCGCCGGTCTCGATAAGCTGCTGCATCGTGACGACAGGTGCCGCCATAGGGTATTTCCTTTCCGGTTATGCCTCTGGGAAGCGGAATGACGATCGGCTGCAAGCCGACGCACCGGTGATGATGCTTCCCATGCGGAGTTGAGGGCGCGGCGTTAGCGCACCTCGCTGCCAAAAGCAATCGCTTGACGAAATGGAACAAACGTGGAACATGAAAAACCGAACAGAGCGGGAACGAGCGGTCGCTTGGAACCTCTGGACATCAATATGCGTCTTGATCCGGAACGGATCGGTGACGCTACAGGAGGCGAAAACGATGTTTCTTCTGGCAATCGCGATTTTTGGCTCCGCTGCCGGCGTCACCGCTTATGCCCTGCTGGCCACGCTGACGCCCAACATCGCGAAGATCAGATTCGCGCTCTTGGGGCAGTCTCGGCTGGCCGCCGCGCTCGCCGCGGAAATGCCGCGCCTGGAAAAGCGCTCGGCGGTCAGGCGCCGGTCGGGTCCGCAGCCTCGGTCGACAGCGCCGCTGCGCGCTGCCGCCTGATCCGCGCATAGTTCGCGATGCTGAACGGCATCGAGAGAAGGTATGCGATGCATAATGCCGTGGCGGTGTGCCATGGGGTCGACACTGCGGCGGCGCCAAGCACCACCACCCCCGCCAGCACTTCGAAGCGAATGTTCCTGCGGAGGCGGAGCGAACCCCAGGAATAGGTGGCGAGACTGGAGATCATCAGCAACGCCACCAGCGCGGTCCATGGCGCGACAAGATACGGGGACCGCAGCCAGGTCTCGCCCGTCCAGAACCAGAGGAACATCGGCAGCAACGCGAGGCCCGCACCGGCAGGCGCAGGCACGCCGGTGAGGAAGCCGGCGGATTTGTGCGGCTGCTCCGTCACGTCGATGTTGGCGTTGAACCGCGCGAGGCGGAGCGCGCAGAACACCGCCAGCATAAGCGCCGCGGTCCACCCGAATCGCGGCAGCGCTGACAGGGACCACAGATAAAGGATCAGCGCGGGCGATACGCCGAACGAGATCGCGTCGGCGAGCGAATCGAGTTCCGCGCCAAACCGGCTTTGGCCGCGCAGCATCCGCGCGATGCGTCCATCCAGCCCGTCCAGCACCCCGGCGAGCAGGATCATCGCGACGGCGAGTTCCCACCACCCCGAAACAGCAAACCGCACACCGGAAAGCCCCGAACACAGCCCAAGCGCGGTGACCGCATTGGGCAGCACCGCACGCAGCGGCAGTCCGCGCAGCCGGCGCTGCGGCTGTCTCACCGGTAATCGCCCCGTCGCGCGATCACTGCGCGGTGCCGCTGACGGCGGGCTGGCCGTAACGCCCGATCACCGTCTCGCCTGCAACCGACCGCTGGCCGAGCGCGACCTGCGGCGTGCATCCTTCGGGAAGATAGACGTCCACGCGGCTGCCGAAGCGGATCAGGCCAACGCGCTGGCCCACCGCGACGATATCGCCGACCTTGGCGAAACCCACGATACGGCGCGCCACCAGCCCCGCGATCTGCGTGAAGCCCACACGGCGGCCATCATATCCCTCGACAACGAAATGCTGGCGCTCGTTATCCTCCGATGCCTTGTCGAGGTCCGCATTGAGGAACTTGCCCGAAATATAGACGACCTGCTTGATCGTGCCGGCGATCGGCGCGCGATTTATATGCACGTCGAACACCGACATGAAGATCGACACGCGCACCATCGGATCGCTGCCCAGCTCGCCGGTCAGTTCACGGGGCACAGGCACGCGCTCGATCATCGTGACGAGCCCGTCCGCCGGCGCGACGACCAGATCATCCCCGCGCGGCGTGGTGCGCACGGGATCGCGGAAGAAGGCGGCGACCCAAACCGTAAGCCCGAGCATCGGCCAGAAGAATATGTTCGACGCGATGGTGAGCAGCAGGGTCAGCGCGAAAGCGATGGCGACGAATTTCTGCCCCTCGGGATGCACGGCGGGAAAGCGCCACTTGACGGTAGTGGTGACGGGAAGGCCCGGGCCTTCCGGTTTATCTAGAGATGGCATCGGCATGATGTAGCCGCACGGTTCGTGACACACAACGCGCAGCTGCGCATTTTGCGCGCGTGGGTCTTGGCGGGCGAAAGGTTGATCCTCCGCGCCCTTCCCCCTATCGCGCTCGCCAAACCTCCCCTCTCAAGGAAATGGATATGGCGAAGATCAAGGTGAAAACGCCGGTCGTGGAGATCGATGGCGACGAGATGACGCGGATCATCTGGGAATGGATCCGCGAGCGCCTGATCAAGCCCTATCTCGACATCGAGCTCGACTATTACGATCTCGGCATCGAGCACCGCGACGCCACCGACGATCAGGTCACGGTGGACAGCGCGAAGGCGACACAGAAGTATGGCGTCGCCGTGAAATGCGCCACGATCACGCCCGACGAGGCCCGTGTCGAGGAATTCGGCCTCAAGCAGATGTGGAAATCGCCCAACGGCACGATCCGCAACATCCTGGGCGGCGTGATCTTCCGCGAGCCGATCGTGATCCGCAACGTGCCCCGTCTGATCCCGGGCTGGACGCACCCGATCGTCGTCGGCCGCCATGCCTTCGGCGATCAGTATCGCGCGACCGATTTCAAGGTGCCCGGCAAGGGCAAGCTGACGATGAAGTTCGAGGGCGAGGACGGGACGGTCATCGAGAAGGACGTCTATGATTTCCCCGCCGCCGGCGTCGCGATGGGGATGTACAACCTTGACGAATCGATCCGCGATTTCGCCCATGCCAGCATGAATTACGCGCTGGGCCGCAATTGGCCGCTGTATCTTTCGACCAAGAACACCATCCTCAAGGCCTATGACGGCCGTTTCAAGGATATCTTTGCCGAAGTGTTCGAGTCCGAATTCAAGGCAAAGTTCGCGGATGCGGGCATCGTGTACGAGCATCGCCTGATCGACGACATGGTTGCATCGGCGCTGAAGTGGAACGGCGAGTTCGTCTGGGCATGCAAGAACTATGACGGCGACGTGCAGTCCGATCAGGTCGCGCAGGGCTTTGGCAGCCTCGGCCTGATGACGAGCGTGCTGATGACCCCGGATGGCCGGACGATCGAGGCGGAAGCGGCTCACGGAACCGTCACGCGCCACTATCGCCAGCATCAGCAGGGCAAGGCGACCTCGACCAATCCGATCGCGTCGATCTTCGCGTGGACGGGCGGCCTCAAGTATCGCGGCAAGTTCGACGGTACGCCGGACGTGACGCGCTTTGCCGAAACGCTGGAACAGGTCTGCATCGAAACCGTCGAGGCCGGTGACATGACCAAGGATCTCGCGATCCTGATTGGCCCGGATCAGAAGTGGATGACGACCGAGCAGTTCTTCGAAAAGGTTCGCCTGAACCTTGAGAACAAGATGGCCGACTGGGCCTGATCGCCAGATCCGGCCGTCTGCCGGTGTCCCCCGCCGAAAGCGCCGCCAGGTCGCCCGCGGCGGGGGGTAACGAGCCGGATCGCGCCTGACGGTTGGCCGCGCGGAAGCGCTGTCGGGCGCTTATCGCGCCAACAGCGCGCCGCAGCGCCGCAGACCGATTTATGTTTTTTCATTGCCGGCGTCCTGACAGCCACCACCGCATCCGTTTAGGGTGCGTCGATGGCGATCGGATTGGACAATCAGGGTTTCAGTGACACGCTCGTGATTCTGGGCGCGGCGGGCATGGTGATCCCGGCCTTCGCGCGTTTCAGGATCAGCCCGGTGATCGGCTTCATCCTAGTCGGAATGCTCGTGGGCCCGGCGGGGCTCGGCGGGTTGGTCGATCAGGCGCCGTGGCTCTATTATTTCACGATCACCAATCCGCACGCGATCGAGCCCTTGGCGGAATTCGGCATCATCCTGTTGCTGTTCTCGATCGGGCTTGAGCTGTCGTTCCGGCGATTGTGGGCGATGCGGCAGCTCGTGTTCGGCACAGGCGCGGCGGAACTGATCGGTTCCGCGCTGCTGATCGGCGCGGCGCTGCATCTGCTGGGGCAGAACTGGGCGGGCGCGATCGGCCTGGGCATGGCGCTGGCGCTTTCCTCCACGGCGCTGGTGCTGCCGCTGGTCGGCACGACGAGCGCTGTGGGCCGCGGCGCGTTCGCGATGCTGCTGTTCGAGGATATCGCGCTGGTGCCGATCATCTTCGCGCTCGGGGCGATGGCGCCCACCGCGACGGCGGACGGCTGGCAGGGCCTGGCCGGCGTGGCGCTGCGCGGCGGGCTTACGGTGGTGGCGATGTATGTCGGCGGCCGGCTGGTGCTGCCGCGATTGTTTTCGCAGGCGGCGCGCACCAAGAGCCCCGAATTGTTTCTCGCCGCCTCGCTGCTGGTGGTGATCGTTGCCAGCGTGGCCACCACCGCCGCCGGCCTGTCGCCAATCGTCGGCGCGCTGCTCGCCGGGTTGCTGATCGCCGAAACCGAATATCACACCGAGGTCGAGGTGATGACCGCGCCGTTCAAGGGCCTTGCGCTCGGCGTCTTCCTCATCACCGTCGGCATGAGCGTGAACCTGTCGTCGATCGTCGAGAATTGGGTCGCCCTCGCGCTGGCGGTGACGGGGGTGGTCGCGATCAAGGCGGCCGTCACCTATCTGCTGCTGCGGGTTGCGAATGCCCGCCACGGCGTGGCGGCGGAAACCGGGCTGCTGATGGGCAGCCCGTCCGAAACCACGCTGATCGTGCTGGCGACCGCGGCACAGGCGCAGTTGATCCAGGCATCCACCGCCGCCTTCTGGCAAACGGTGACCGCGATCGGACTGACGATCACGCCGCTGCTCGCCAAGGCCGGCACGGCGATTTCGCGCCGGCTCGACCGGACGGACCACCATGCCGTGCCCGAAATCGGCGACAGCGCCCGCACGGTCGTGATCGGGTTCGGCCGTGTCGGCCGGATGGTCGCCGACATGCTGGCGGTGCATGCCCAGCCCTATATCGCGGTGGAAGCGGATATAGATGCAGTGAAGGAGGCGCGGATCGCCGGCTATCCGGTGATGTTCGGCGATGTGGCGCGCGGGCAGCTTGTCGACCGGCTCGATCTGCCTGCGGCGCGCGCGCTGATCCTCACGATGGACGATCCGGTGCTGACCGTGCAACTCGTCCGTCGCATCCGCGCGCTGGTTCCGGAGCTGCCGATCATCGCGCGCGCGCGCGACACGCGACACGCCGCCGAACTGTATCGCGCCGGGGTGACCGATGCAGTGCCGGAAACACTCGAAAGCTCGCTTCAGCTATCCGAAGCGGTGCTCGTCGATCTCGGGGTCGCGATGGGGCCGGTGATTGCCTCGATCCATGAAAAGCGCGACGAAATGCGCGAGATGATCCGGCGAGAGGCCGCGCTCACCCGCGAGCCGCGCATTCGCCGCGTTCGCCGCAAGAGCGAGATCGCGGCGGAGAGCTGATCGCGCGCCATCTAGTTTTCGCCATGATCGGCGGTTAACGGCGACGTCATGCAGCCGTCTGACCTTCGCGTAGCCCTGTTCAGCGGCAACTATAATTACGTCCGCGACGGCGCCAATCAGTCGCTCAATCTGCTGGTCGGCTATTTGCTGGAGCGTGGCGTGAAAGTGCGCGTCTATTCGCCGACCGTGCCGCAACCCGCCTTTCCGGCGGTCGGCGATCTCGTCGATGTTCCCTCCATCCCGATGATCGCTGGGCGCGGAGAATACAAGCTGGCCCGCGGCCTGCCCGCGAGGCCGCGCGCCGACCTGGAGGCATTCGCCCCGAACATCGTGCACGTCTCCGCCCCGGAATTCCTCGGTCATGCGGCCGTGCGCTGGGCGAAGGCCAATCATGTGCCCGCGGTCGCCTCGTTCCACACGCGGTTCGAGACATATTTCGGCTATTATGGCGTCGGCTTCCTGGAGCCGGCGGTGAAGGCGCTGATGACCCGCTTCTACAATCGCTTCGATCGTGTGCTGGTGCCCAGCAACAGCATGATCGAGCTGCTCGGTGAATGGGGCGTCAAGGCGCCGATGGGAATCTGGTCGCGCGGGATCAACCATGATCGCTTCCGCCCGGAGCGCCGCGATCTCGCCTGGCGGCGCTCGCTTGGCGTCGCGGATCACGAGATGGCCGTCGGCTTTCTGGGGCGGCTGGTGAAAGAAAAGGGCCTAGATATCTTTGCCGACGTCTCGGCCGAATTGAAGCGGCGCGGCGTGGCGCACAAGATCCTGGTGGTGGGCGAAGGGCCCGCGCGCGAATGGTTCGCCGAGCGGGTGCCGGATGCGGTGTTCACCGGCTTCCAGTCCGGCGATGCGCTCGGCCGCGCGGTGGCCTCGATGGATGTGTTCTTCAACCCGAGCGTGACCGAGACCTTCGGCAACGTCACCACCGAGGCGATGGCCAGCGCGGTGCCGGTCGTGGCGGCGCGGGCGACCGGGGCTGTCGATCTGGTCGAGGAAGGCGTGAACGGCTTCCTCGCATCGCCCCGCGATATTGCCGCTTATGCGGACGCGATCGCGCGGATTGTCGCCGATCCTGCGTTGCGCCACGCGATGGGCGAAGCCGGCCACCGCAAGGCAGCCGGCTATCGCTGGGATATCGCGAACCAGGCGGTGCTCGATGCCTATCTCGCGCTGCGCGCCTAGGCCTCACGCCAGTCGAAGGTAAGCGGCGCTTCACGAAAGGCGAAGCGATCGAGGTGACCGGAAACCACCGCGCGCATCCGATCGATATCCGCGCCCGCCACCACCGACAGCGCGAGATCGAGCGTCTCGGCATCGGCGCGCATATCGAGCCGGCTGCCGTCGGGAAATTCGATCGTCGCCTCCTCCGGCGAGAAGGTGACGGTCATCTTGTGGCTCCAGTGCTTGGCGAGTTGCTGGAGATAGCGGCTTGCCAATGCGGTCGGCACGCGGGCAACCGAGACGCTCACCGCAGCCGCTCGATCTTCTGCGCCACCTCATCGATCAGCGCGGCGACATCGTGCAGCGTATCTTGCGAGAAATCGCCCTTGGTTAGCCGGTGCTCCAGCGCCACGCGCAGATTGCCCATCGCGCGGCGGATCGGGGCACCATCCGTGCGCTGCCGCCGCTCGCCCACATTCTCCAGCCGCTCGATCAGCGCCTCGACCTGTTCGCGGTTCTCTTCGAGGTGCGCGCGCCCCTCGTCGGTGGCGGCATAGCGCTTGCGCTTCTCGTCGCCCGACGCCTGATCGGCGATAAAGCCCATTTCGTCGAGCAACGTCAGCGTCGGATAGACGATGCCGGGGCTGGGCGCATACTCGCCCCCGGTCAACTCCTCCACCGCGCGGATCAGTTCATAGCCGTGGCGCGGTTCATCCGCGATCAGCTTGAGCAATACGAGCCGGAGTTCGCCGCCGTCGAACATCCGCTTGCCCCGCCCGCCGCCGCCACCGTGGCCGCCGCGCCTGCCCCTGAAATCCCACTCGACGCTGAATGGCCCGCGCGACCATTCGCCGCGCGGCCCGCAATGGCGGCCCTTCCCGCTGTGCAATCCTGGAAACATCTTCGTCCTTTCGTATCTTGATCGTTCTAAGATATATCTTTTTATATCGCTCGCAAGTCCTGCTGCAAAAATCTTTCGCGCGCCCTATCTTGCGGCCATGGCCGACCTGTTCGCGGGCTATGAGCCCGCCTCCCCCGACGACACGCCCGCCGCCGATGCGCCGCTGGCCGATCGGCTGCGTCCGCGCCGGCTGGGCGACGTGGTGGGCCAGGAGCATCTCACCGGGCCGGAGGGCGCGATCGGGCGGATGGTCGCGGCCGGGCGGCTCTCCTCGATGATCCTGTGGGGCCCGCCCGGCACCGGCAAGACGACGATCGCGCGGCTGCTGGCGGACGCGGTCGGCCTGCGCTTCGCGCCGATCTCCGCTGTTTTCTCCGGCGTCGCCGATCTGAAGAAGGCTTTTGCCGAAGCGCGCGATCATGCCCGGGCGGGACGGCGCACCCTGCTGTTCGTGGACGAGATCCACCGCTTCAACCGCGCGCAACAGGATGGCTTCCTGCCCTATGTCGAGAACGGCACCGTCACGCTGATCGGCGCCACGACCGAGAATCCCTCGTTCGAGCTGAACGCCGCGCTGCTCAGCCGCGCGCAGGTGCTGATCCTGCACCGGCTCGATCGCGCGGCGCTCGACAGGCTGCTCGACCGCGCCGTGGAGGAGATGGGCCGCCCCCTGCCCCTCACGACCGCTGCGCGCGAGGCGCTGGTGGCGAGCGCGGATGGCGATGGCCGGTTCCTGCTCAATCAGGCCGAGACATTGTTCTCGGTGGAGATCGGCGACCCGCTCGATCCGGCCGGGCTGTCATCCTTTCTCCAGCGCCGTGTCGCGGTTTACGACAAGGATCGCGAGGGCCATTACAATATCATCTCCGCCCTGCACAAAGCGGTGCGCGGGTCGGATCCGCAGGCGGCGCTCTATTATCTCGCCCGTATGCTCACCGCTGGCGAGGAGCCGCTCTATGCGCTGCGCCGCCTGACGCGCATGGCGATCGAAGATATCGGCATGGCCGATCCCCAGGCGCTGCCGCAGTGCATCGCCGCCAAGGACGCCTACGAGCTGCTCGGCTCACCGGAAGGCGAACTGGCGATCGTGCAGGCCTGCCTGTATCTTGCCACTGCGCCCAAATCGAATGCGTCATACAGGGCGATGAAAGATGCATGGCGGATCGCGCGTGAAACCGGATCGCTGATGCCTCCCGCCAATATTCTCAACGCGCCGACACGGCTGATGAAGGACATCGGCTATGGCAAGGGCTATGAATACGATCACGATGCCGATGGCGCGTTTTCGGGCGCGAATTACTGGCCCGATGGCATGGCCGCGCAGCGTTTCTACGAACCGACAGGTCGCGGCTACGAAAAAAGGGTTGCCGAGCGGCTGGCGTGGTGGGACGAACGGCGGCGTGAAAAAAGCGATTAGCATTGCGCTGCTTGCGCTCGCCGTTCCCGTTTCGGCGCAACAGATCCGTCCCAGCTCGCTGCAGCCCTATAATCATGCGATCGCCGCCGGGTACAAGGCGCTGACCCTGTGCGAGGGGATATTCGACGCCGGGCGCAGCGAGGCGCAGATCGCAGCGGTCGAACTGCGCGGCATCTACCCCGAATATGACGCGATCGTGCCGATGCTGGCCGCCAGCGTCGATCGGCAGACGCGTGCCGTCACCGTCGCGTTCGATGCGCGGCTTGCCCCGCGCCGCGCGATGTGGCGCCCGCGCTACGGCTGTTATCTGTCGCCGATCAGCACGGCGACGCCCCGCGCCAATCCCGTTGCCGATGCGCCGGTCCCCGTCCCCGCCGACCCGCGCCCGTGGCCGATGGGGGATGCGGGCATCGCGCCCCGCCCTTCCCCCGCGCTCGCCGGTTTGCTCGCCCGCGCCTTCGATCGCGCCAGCTTCGGCGAGGAAAGCACGACCACAGGCGTGGTGATCGTGAAGGACGGTCGTATCGTCGCGGAGCAATATGCGCCCGGTTTCGGCCCGCTAGTGTCGAACCGCACCTGGTCGGTCGCCAAGAGTATCGCTGGCACGCTGGTGGGCATCGCCTCGACCACGGCGAAGATCGATCCACACCGGCCCGCGACGATCCCGGAATGGCGCCGCGCCGGCGATCCGCGCGCGTCGATCACGCTCGATAATCTCCTGCGAATGGCAAGCGGCCTTCACAGCGACACCGCCGGCAACCGCACCGACGCGATCTATTTCGGCGGCACGGCCGTTACCGAGCAGGCCACCGCATGGCCGCTGGAAGCGATGCCTGGCACACGCTTTCGCTATGCCAACAACGATATCATGCTCGCCGTGCGGAGCCTGCGCGCGACCCTGGGCGAGCCGCGTTACGCCAGCCTGCCGCACGACAGCCTGTTTCGCCCGCTCGGGATGGAACATACGGTTACCGGCACGGACTGGCAGGGCAATTACATCCTCTCCAGCCAGATCTGGACCACCGCCCGCGATCTCGCCCGGCTGGGACAGTTCTGGTTGCAGGATGGCGTGTGGCAGGGTCGCCGCCTCCTCCCCGCCGGCTGGATGCGCTACATGACGACCCCGGGCGGACCACAGCCGGCCGACGGCCCCGGCTATGGCGCGACCATGTGGCTGTTCGGCCCGAAACAGGGTCTTCCCGCCGGCAGCTACGCCGCGCAGGGCAATCGCGGCCAGTCCGTCATGGTGATCCCGCAGCACCGGCTGGTGATCGTCCGGCGCGGCGAGGATCCTGGCGCGGCGCGTTTCGATATCGCGCGCTTCTCCGCCGAGGTGATTCAGGCCACGCAATGAGGGGTTGGGCGGATGTCGTGGCGTTCGCGCGTTCGCTCCCCGATGTGGAGATGAGGCCGTTCTACGGCACGCCCTGCCCCAAGGTTAACGGCAAGGCGTTCGTTTCCCCCGGACGCGAGGCAGACAGTTTTCACGTCATGGCGACGCATGAGGAAAAGGCGCTGCTGCTGCTGCATACCGATCCAGCCACTTTCTGGCAGACCGCGCATTACGAGGGCTGGCCTGGCCTGCTCGTCCGCTATGGCGCGCCCGATCAGGATCGGGTGCGCAGCGTCATCGTGCGCGCGTGGTGGGATCGCGCGAAGAAAGCGCAGCGCGCGGTGTTCTGTGCGCGGCCCTGAGCGGTTCGAGCGGTTCGTCGCGATCGACTGGTCCGGCGCGAAGGGCGATCGCCATCGCGGGATCGCCATCGCGGAGTGCGGGATTGGCGATGCGGCGCCGGCCCTGGTCGTGCCCCCCGGCGGCATCTGGTCGCGCACCGGTGTCCTTGAGTGGATTCTCGCGCGCGCCGAAGCTCCTGTCCTGATCGGGTTCGATTTCAGCTTTTCCGCGCCTTACGTCGGTCGCGGCGCGCATCTGCCTGGCGAGACCACGGCGAGCGATGCGCGGGCGCTGTGGCGTCATGTCGACGAGCACAGCGAGGATATCGATCTCGGCGCGGCGAGTTTTCTCGAGGCGCGGCGCGGGCGGCATTTCTATCTCGGGGCGGCCGATGGGGTGAAGCGCGATTTCCTGCACTGGCGGGTATGCGAGACCGGCGGGGAGGGTTCGACCAAGCCTTCCAGCGTCTATGACGCGATCGGGGCGGCGCAGGTGGCGAAGGCGAGCTTCGCCGGGATGCGGCTGCTGCATCGCCTGTCGGGCCGGGTGGCGATCTGGCCGTTCGATCCAGTGCCATCCCGCGGCGCCACGATCGTGGAGATTTATACCGCGATCGCCGCGCGCGCCGGGGGCTTGCGCAAGGGGCGGAGCAAGGTGCGCACCGGGCAGGCTCTGGACGCGACGCTCGCCGCGCTCGGGTCTGCGCCGCACCTGGCGCTTGCGTGCTACGACGATCACGCCACCGACGCCGTTCTTGCCTCGGCCTGGCTTCGCCGCGCTTCTACGCGCAGAGAACTCTGGCAGCCGGAGCGCATGATCCCGCTTGTCGCGCAAAGCGAGGGCTGGACGTTCGGCGCCATCTGACGCATGGACACATCCAATCGCAAGGCTCCATGGGCCGGTTTAGCTCAGATGGTAGAGCACCTGATTTGTAATCAGGGGGCCGCGGGTTCGATCCCTGCAACCGGCACCATAGATTTCCGCGCCGACGGGAATTTCGGCCAACCTGGCCAATTTACGACGTATTTTACTATAATGACCCCAGGCAACCCGACGCCCCTCAGAAGCGTTACGAACCATCAATGATCCGCGTCGCCAGTTATAACATGCGAAAGGGCATCGGCACCGACCGGCGCCGTAATCCCGATCGCACGCTGGAAGTGTTGCGGGAAATCGATGCCGACGTTGTGGCGTTGCAGGAAGCCGACCGCCGGTTCGGTACCAAATCGGCTGTAATGTCTCCGCATCTCATCGCTGAGAACAGCGCGTGGAAGCCAGTCGATTTTGGCACGCGAAGCGGGTCGATGGGATGGCATGGCAATGCGCTGCTGGTGCCCAAGTCCGCTGAAATCGTCGACTGCGAGGTGATCCACCTGCCCGCGCTAGAACCGCGCGGGGCGGTGATGGCCGATCTGCGCTTGAATGGACGGACGCTGCGCGTCGTGGGCATGCACCTCGATCTTTCCGGTTTGTGGCGGCGACGGCAAGCCCATGCGATCCTCGCGCACATAAACGCGAGCCTGCATCAACATCCGACCGTGATGATGGGCGACCTCAACGAATGGACGCGCGCTGCGGGATGTCTGCGCGATTTCGACCGCGAATTTTCGTTCGCCGAAACCGGACCGAGCTTCCACGCGCGCAGACCAGTCGGGCGGCTCGACCGCATCATGGTATCGTCGGGGCTGCGCGTGCTCGATTGCGGGGTGCATCACTCCTATGCGGCGCGCAAGGCGAGCGACCATCTGCCGATCTGGGCGGATATCGCGGCGGCATGAGCACGTTGCGACCGCATGAGAAGGAATTGCGGCTGGCGCTAGTATGCTATGGCGGAATCAGCCTTGCGGTATACATGCACGGTATCACCAAAGAGGTTTGGCACCTCGCCCGCGCCAGCCGGGCAAGCCATGACGGCGAACCTTTGGCCGGCAGTGCCGGAGTTTACTGCGCGTTGCTCGACGAGATGGCGGCGGAAGGCGCGCTACGCCTCCGCATCCTCCCCGATATTCTGGCCGGGGCGAGCGCGGGGGGAATAAACGGCATCTTTCTGGCGCAGGCGATTTCCTCGGGCCAGTCCCTCGATCCCCTCACCGACATGTGGCTCGAGCGCGGCGACGTGGAGGCGCTTATCGACTCGGATGCCGCACCTGCCTCGCGCTTCTCAAAGGCTTGGGCACTCCCGCTGGCATGGATGGCGGCGGGACGCAGCGCCGAGAAACTGGAGGCGATTGACGAGGGCACACGGGAGGAGGTGCGCAGCAAGCTGTCGCTCTTTGTTCGCTCGCGCTGGTTCGAGCCGCCCTTCAGCGGCGCGGGGTTCACCGGAATGTTGCTCGATGCTTTCGATGCGATGGCCGCCGCGCCGCGCGGACCGAGGCTTTTGCCGCCGGGTCAACCGCTCGATCTTTTCGTCACCGTCACCGACTTCACGGGCCATCCCGAGCGGCTGCGACTTCATTCGCCACCCGAAGTGGTGGAAACCGAGCACCGCCTGGTTTTCCCGTTCAGCGATTACGGTGAGGTGCACGATACGCTGGCTCCCGCGGCCGAACTCGCGTTCGCCGCCCGCGCAACGTCCAGCTTTCCCGGCGCCTTTCCGCCGTTCACGGTGAGCGAGCTCGATGGCGTATTGAAGGAACGCGGCGTCGAATGGCGATCGCGCAGTGCTTTTCTCCGTCGCGTGCTCCCACGCCAGTCGGCGGCGAATGCTGCGGAAAAGGCAGTACTTATCGACGGGTCGGTATTGGCCAACGCGCCGTTCCGTCCAGCGCTCGATGCGCTGCGACAGCGCCCCGCGCGACGGCAGGTGGATCGCCGCTTCGTATATATCGACCCTTCTCCCGGCACCAAATTCCGCCTGTCCGGAGAGAGCCAGGGCGTACCTGGCTTTTTCCAGACGATCCTTGGCGCGATCAGCGAATTGCCGCGCCAGCAGCCGATTCGCGACAATCTGGAGGCGATCGCGGGACGTTCCGCGCGGATCGAAAGGATGCGTTCGATCCTGGATTCGGTACGGCCGGAAGTGGAGGCAAAGGTCGAGGCGCTGTTCGGCCGCACATTCTTCCTCGATCACCCGACCGGAGCGCGTATCGCATCGTGGCGGCGGCGTGCGCAAATAGCGGCCGTCGAGCAGGCGGGATATGGCTATGCCGCTTATGCACATCTCAAGCTGGTGGGTGTGATCGAATCAATTACCGTGCTGCTCCATGGCGTTGGCGGCGAGCCGGGGCCGCAACGCTGGCAGCGCATCCGTCGCCGGATCGAAGCGGCGCTGGTCGATCGTGGCTATGATGAAAAGTCGCCAGATGTCGCGGGCAGCGCGACGACGATCGACTTCCTGCGCACCTTTGATCTCGGCTTCCGCATCCGGCGCCTGCGGCTGATGTCGCGCCGGCTGACGGAGCTTGAGGCGGGCGAGACGACCGAGACGCTGCTGCCGATCCGCGACGCAATCTACGAATCGCTTTCCGCCTATCTTGATCGACAGAACCCGCGATCGCACCGCGCATTGAGCGGCGAGGTGCGCGCGCTGGGCAATAACGCCGGGGCGGTGCTTGACCAACTGGCGGAGTCGATGGGGCTGACCGCTCTCGATGCAGAAACCGACGCGCGGCTGGCGCAGGCACTTGGCAGGCTGCCCAAGGAACTGCGCCGCGACATGCTGCTGCGCTACCTGGGCTTTCCCTATTTCGACGTCGCGACACTGCCGCTGCTACAGGGCGAGGGCATCGATGAATATGATCCGATCCAGGTCGATCGCATCGCGCCCGACGACGCGCCCTCGATCCGCAGCGGCGGCGCCGAGGCCACGCTCAAGGGCATTCAGTTCAATAACTTCGGCGCGTTCTTCAGCCGTGCCTATCGTGAAAACGACTATCTTTGGGGACGTCTCCACGGCGCCGAACGGATGATCGATATCGCGGTTTCCGCCCTTGCCGCCGACGCAAGCCTTCGGCCTGGGCGCGTTGCCGCCATCAAACGTGCGGCGTTCATCGCCATTCTCGACGAGGAAGCCCCCCGCCTCCACACCGCCAGTGCGCTGATCGAGGCATTGCGCCGGGAAATCGGCTGAGACTGGAAAAAGTGCGCGCCGCCGGTTAGTCCCGCGACAGGCGGGAGAACACCGATGCAATTCCTGAAAATACTCTTCTGGTGCCTGATCGCATTTGTCGCGGCCGTATTCACCGTCGGCAACTGGAAATGGGTGACGATCCAGATCTTCGGCAACCTCGTCGCGGAGGTGAATCTGCCGGTGCTCCTGCTCGCGACCTTCCTGATCGGATTCCTCCCGACGCTGCTCTACCAGCGCGCGATGCGCTGGCGGCTGCGGCTGCGGCTGACCAATGCGGAACGCGCGCTCGCCGATCTGCGTGCTACCACGCCCAACCCGGTATCAACGCCGGTGGATGCCGCGCCCGCCGCTGGAGTAGCCTCGCTGTGACCAGCAGAATCTATGTCGCACTCGATACGCCGGACATCGGCCGCGCCCGCGCCCTTGCGGAGCGGGTTCGCCACCATGTCGGCGGGATCAAGCTGGGTCTGGAGTTCTTCGCCGCCAACGGCCGCAGCGGTGTGCGCGATATGGCGGAACTGGGGCTGCCGATCTTCCTCGATCTCAAGCTGCATGACATTCCGAATACCGTCGCCAAGGCGGTACAAGCGCTGCGCGGGCTGGAGCCGGCGATCCTGACCGTCCACGCCTCTGGCGGCCGCGCGATGCTGGAGGATGCGAAGGCGGCCGCGCCGACCGGTACTAAGGTGGTGGCCGTCACGATGCTGACCAGCCTCGACCAGCGCGATCTCGAAGCGACCGGCGTCGTCGGTTCACCACACGATCAGGTGCTGCGACTGACGGAACTGGCGATGAACGCGGGTGTGGATGGCATCGTCTGCTCTGGGGCAGAGGTGAAAGCAGCACACAAATTGTGGCCGAAGGGCTTTTTCGTTGTCCCGGGCGTGCGGCCCGCCGATGGCGCCGTGGGCGACCAGAAGCGTGTGGTCACCCCGCGCGCAGCGCTGAACGACGGCGCGTCGATCCTCGTGATTGGTCGCCCGATTACGCAGGCAGACGACCCGGATGCAGCAGCGCGCGCGATCGGCGCGATGCTCTGACGCCGCCTCGATCAAGATTACCGGACAATTTGCCCTGCGCCCGAAACCGAGCGGATGCGATTGTCCATCGCCACTCTTATATGGACCGCGACCATGCCCTCGGCCGTCAAAATCTGTGGCATCACCACACCCGAGACACTCGATGCCGCCATTGGCGGCGGGGCGAGCCACATCGGTTTCAATTTCTTCGCGCCTTCTCCGCGTCACGTAGATCCGGAGCGCGTGGCGGCGTTGACGATGCGCATGCCCACGCAGGTTCGCCGCGTCGGCGTATTCGTCGATCCCGATGACGCATTGGTCGAGATGGCGGTCGCGGCCGGCCGGCTGGAGGCGCTGCAACTGCACAAGACCAGTGCCGCCAGGATCGCCGAGGTCGCGCGGCGCACCGGCCTCGAAACCTGGGCGGTCGTCGCGGTCAAGACGCGCGACGATCTCGATCAGGCGCGCGACTATGCCGGCTCGGCCCAGCGTATCCTCTACGACGCCAAGACGCCCGATGGGGCCATGTTGCCCGCCGGCATGGGCCTCCGCTTCGACTGGTCGCTGCTCGACGGCTTCCGCCACCCGCTACCCTGGGCGCTCTCGGGCGGACTCGATGCCGGCAATGTCGGGGAGGCAATACGGCGCACAGGCGCGCCGCTCGTCGACGTCTGTTCCGGCGTGGAGATCACACCGGGCGTGAAGGACGTGGACAAGATCGCGGCTTTCCTTAAGGCGATTTCACGATGACCACGCCCAATTCCTTTCGCGCCCAGCCTGACGAACGCGGGCATTTCGGCGATTTCGGCGGCCGCTATGTCGCCGAGACGCTGATGCCGCTGATCCTTGACCTGGAGCGCGAATATCGCGCGGCGCAGACCGACCCCGCATTCAAGGCGGAATTCGAGGATCTGCTCGAACATTATGTCGGCCGCCCGAGCCCGCTTTATTTCGCCCCCAGGCTGACCGCGGAGATCGGCGGTGCGCAGATATGGTTCAAGCGCGACGAGTTGAACCACACCGGCGCACACAAGATCAACAATTGCATCGGCCAGATCCTGCTTGCGATCCGCATGGGCAAGACGCGGATCATCGCCGAGACGGGCGCGGGCCAGCACGGCGTGGCCACCGCTACCGTCTGCGCGCGCTTCGGCCTGCCTTGCGTGATCTACATGGGCGCGAAGGATGTGGAGCGGCAGCAGCCCAACGTGTTCCGCATGAAGCTGCTTGGCGCGGAGGTGCGCGCGGTCACCTCTGGCGCCAACACGCTCAAGGATGCGATGAACGAGGCGCTGCGCGATTGGGTCGCGAATGTCGATGATACGTTCTATATCATCGGCACCGCCGCCGGCCCGCACCCCTATCCGGAACTCGTCCGCGATTTTCAGAGCGTGATTGGCCGCGAGGCACGCGCGCAGATGCTCGATCGAACCGGCCGGCTGCCAGATCTGCTGGTCGCCGCGATCGGGGGTGGATCGAACGCGATCGGGCTGTTCCATCCCTTTCTCGACGATTCCGAAGTCCAGATGCTCGGTATCGAGGCGGCCGGCGAGGGGCTGGACCTGCGGCATGCCGCCAGCCTGGCGGGCGGCTCCCCGGGAATTCTACACGGTAACAAGACCTATCTGCTGCAGGACGAGGATGGCCAGATCGCCGAAGCGCACTCGATCTCGGCGGGGCTCGATTATCCGGGGATAGGTCCGGAGCATTCGTGGCTAAAGGATATCGGGCGGGTCCGTTATGAGAGCGTAACCGATACGGAGGCGCTCGACGCGTTCCAGCTGCTCTGCCGGACCGAGGGGATCATTCCCGCGCTTGAGCCAAGCCACGCGATCGCCGCCGTCGCGCGGGAGGCGCGCACGATGCGGCCCGATCAAATCATACTCGCCAATTTGTGCGGTCGTGGTGACAAGGACATCTTTACCGTCGCAGAGGCGCTGGGAGTGAAGATATGAGCCGGTTCGCCAGTGCGTTCACGGCCGATCGCGCTGCCCTGATCTGCTTCGTGACGGCCGGCGATCCGACGCCGGGCGCCACCGGTGCGATCCTCGACGCGCTCGTCGCCGGGGGCGCGGACGTGATCGAGCTCGGCATGCCCTTCACCGATCCGATGGCCGATGGTCCGGCGATCCAGGCCGCCAACCTGCGCAGTCTCGCCGCCGGAACGACGACCGCCGCGATCCTGGATATCGCCCGCGCATTCCGCGTGCGGCACCCGGATGTGCCGCTCGTGCTGATGGGCTATGCCAATCCGATGCTGCGGCGCGGCGCGGACTGGTTCGCCGCCGCTGCGACCGACGCCGGGGTGGATGGCGTGATCTGCGTCGATGTGCCGTCCGAGGAGGATGACGCGATCGGCCCGGCGTTGCGAACAGCAGGCGTAGATTTCATCCGGCTTGCCACGCCGACCACCGACGCGGCGCGCCTGCCGGCCGTTCTGGCGGGCGCGGGCGGCTTTCTCTATTATGTGTCGGTTGCCGGGATCACCGGCTTGCAGCAAGCCGCGCAGGCCTCGATCGAGGAAGCGGTCGCGCGCCTCAAGGCAGCCACCGATCTTCCCGTAGCGGTCGGCTTCGGTGTCCGTACGCCCGAACAGGCGGGGGCGATCGCGCGAGTCGCCGATGGAGTGGTGGTCGGCTCCGCGATCGTCGAACTGGTGGGCAGACACGGTGTGGATGCGCCAGC
Organism: Sphingomonas sp. TX0543; assembly: GCF_048565505.1. Classification (NCBI taxonomy): domain Bacteria; kingdom Pseudomonadati; phylum Pseudomonadota; class Alphaproteobacteria; order Sphingomonadales; family Sphingomonadaceae; genus Sphingomonas; species Sphingomonas sp. TX0543. Next base: position 1,931,316 of record NZ_JBLZUS010000002.1, on the reverse strand, counting down.
AGCCATAACCACATATATACGCACGTTGAGCGACGCGATCCGCGCCGCCCGCAAGGAAACGAAATGAGCTGGCTTTCGAGCGTCCGCAACGCGCTGTCTTCGGTCATCACGAAAAAGGACACGCCCGACAATCTATGGCACAAGTGCAAGGGTTGTGGGCAGATGGTCTTCACGCGGGAGATGGAGGAAAACCTCTATGTCTGCCCGAAATGCGATCATCACGAGCGGATCGGCCCCAAGGAGCGCTTCGCGCAATTGCTTGATGAGGGGAGCTGCGTCGAACTCAATGCACCGCGCACCCCGGAAGACCCATTGAAGTTCCGTGATTCCAAGCGTTACGTCGATCGCCTGAAGGCAGCCCGCGCCAGCACCGGCGAGAGTGACGCCTTCATCAACGCTCGCGGCACAATCGAAGACCATCGTGTCGTGATCGGCGTGCAGGATTTCGCGTTCATGGGCGGATCGATGGGCCAGGCCGTGGGCGAGGCATTCATCCAGGGCGTCGAGGCGGCGATTGCGGACAAGGCGCCCTATATCGTTTTCACCGCATCGGGCGGCGCGCGGATGCAGGAAGGCATTCTCAGCCTGATGCAGATGCCGCGCTCGACAGTGGCGATCCAGATGCTGCACGACGCGGGCCTGCCCTATATCGTCGTACTGACCGATCCCACCTCCGGCGGGGTGATGGCCGCTTACGCGATGCTGGGCGACATCCACATCGCCGAGCCCAAGGCGACGCTGGCGTTCACCGGTCGCCGCGTGATCGAGAATACCATCCGCGAGAAGCTCCCGGACGATTTCCAGACGTCGGAATATTATCTCGAGCATGGCATGATCGACATGGTCGTGCATCGCAAGCATCTGCGCGAACAACTGGCCACCGTCATTTCATATCTTTGCCACCGGCGCGCCGCCGCCTGAAACGCGGTCATGGCCGATCATGCGATTTCGGCCGATCCGGCGGTGCAGGCGCAGCTTGATCGCCTGTGGTCGTTATCGCCTGGCGCGGACGTGCTCGGGCTGGAGCGGATCACCCGGCTGCTGGATCGCATCGGCAATCCGCATTTGCGCTTGCCGCCGGTTTTCCATGTCGCCGGCACCAACGGCAAGGGATCGACCTGCGCCTTCTTGCGGGCGGCGCTCGAGGCCTCGGGCTTGCAGGTGCATGCCTATACAAGCCCGCACCTCGTTCGCTTCAACGAGCGTATCCGGCTTGCGGGGCAGTTGATTGACGACGCCGCGCTCGCCTGGCTGCTGGCGGAGGTGCTGGACGCCGGCGGAAATCTCGGCGCCAGCTTCTTCGAGGTGACTACCGCCGCCGCTTTTCTTGCTTTCGCCCGCATTCCTGCGGACGTCTGTGTGATCGAAGTCGGGCTGGGCGGTCGCCTGGACGCGACCAACGTGATCCCGGCGCCGCTCGTCTGCGGCATCGCGGCTCTCGGCATAGATCATGAAGCCTTCCTGCTTGTGCCCGAAGAGGGCACCCCTCCCGCGCCGCTTGACCGTATCGGTTTCGAAAAAGCGGGAATCGCCAAAGCGAACGTGCCGCTCGTAACGCAGCATTATCCGCCGTCCGTGGCTGCGAGCATTGCGGCGGTCGCTGAGGAACGCCGCGCACCGATTATCGCGCGCGGGGTGGCATGGGAGATCAGGGAAGAACGGGATACGCTTCGCTATCGTGATAGCAACGGCGACATCACGCTTCCGCAACCCGCCTTGGTCGGGGCCTATCAATCGGCAAACGCGGGCCTCGCGGTCGCCATGCTGCGACACCAGCACCTGTTCACGATTGACACCCCCGCCATCGCGGCCGGTATTGCTGGCGCCGGCTGGCCAGCCCGGATGCAGCGGCTGGGCAACGGCCCGCTGGTCGATCGTCTGCAACCTAATCAGCGCCGCCACGGCGTGTGGCTTGATGGCGCGCACAACCCATCCGCCGCCGCCGCGATCGCCGGATCGTGGGGTCCCGACGCGCCGACCACCATCATCATCGGCATGCTTGCGAACAAGGATGCGGAGGGCGTGCTCAGCCATTTGATCGGCAACCGGGCCGACTGCCACGTGATTGCGATCCCCGTACCCGGCCACGCCTGTCACCAGCCTGCCACTTTGGTCAGCATAGCAGAACGATATGGCGCAGCCTCTGCGGGGATAGCGGCGAGCGTAATCGATGCGGTCGAGCTTCTGGCACAATCGGGTATCGGTGAATCCGTATTGATAGCCGGTTCGCTCTATCTCGCCGGTGAAGTTCTGGCGGCAAACGACGAATTGCCGAACTGATCGATTTAATTGCGATTGACTTGCAGTAGCGGAAATATCAGGATCGCGAGCGAGAGGAATCGCTCCATATGTCCCTGCCTTCAACCGCCCTAGCTTCGGCAGCGCTTCCCTATCCGCTGCCCCCTTGCGCGAATGCACGCACGCTCTTGTTCGCGATCAGGCGGATGGGAGCGCATGGCCTTTCAGACGCGCGTGCCGCCCATGCGATCTTCACGCTGTTTCGGGAGCGCTTTCGCCGGCCGCTCACGTTGCTGCGCGCACTGATGGCCGATCTGGCGGGAAACGCTGCCCTGCCGATCGCGATCGCACCTTGCTGTTGCGCGCGGATGACGATCGCCGAGTCGAGTCTGCTCACGATTATCGCGCGGGTCGAAACCGCGCCGGAGACGGCCGCCCTGTTGCTCGCGGATCTGATCGGTGTTCGTCGTCCCGATAGCGTGCTGGCCAGCGCCGCCGCGGTTGCCGCCGCATTTGCCGATGAAGGTCGCCCCGTCTTTCGCTAGTCTCAGGCGGCGGAAGCGAAGAGCCGAAGCCCATTCGGAAGCCGACGTGGCGCTGCACCATCAAGCAGCGCCTCGATCGCGCGGATCGCCGCCAGCAGATCGCGCTGCGCAAACGGCTTGGCGAGGCAGCCCGCCGCCAGGGTTTGCGCTTCCGCGGGCAGATTACCCGTTACGAACAGCACCTGTACGCCGCGCGCGTTCGCGGCTCGCGCTACATCCAGGCCGCTCCCGTCCGCCAGCTCTACATCGACGAGCACCAGATCGATCTCGTTCTCGCGGTCGATGATCGCCACGGCCTGCCCGACGGAATCGACAGTGGCGACGATCTCATACCCTTCATCGATTAGCAGATGCTCTGCGTCGAAAGCGACGAGCGGCTCGTCCTCGACCAGCAGAAGGCGCGTGATCCGCCGCTTTTTACGCCCGAACAACATCGTGTGTATCATGCCGCCTGCTGTGCCCTCTCGCCTTAACGCGGCGATTTCACATTCGACGCAAATTTTTTCGCGCACGCAACGCAAGCAATGTATCAGCCGCGTCATGCCGAGCCGTTCTTCAGACCAGCGCCCCACTCACCGCATCGCAAAGCTCCTGGCGCGCGCCGGAATAGCCTCCCGCCGCGAGGTGGAGCGGATGATCGCCGAGGGGCGCGTCGCAAAGGACGGCGTGGCTCTCACGACCGCCGCAACGTTGCTCACATCGCTTCACGGCGTGACGGTCGATGGCGAGCCGGTGGCGGAAACGCCGCCGCCCCGTCTCTTCATCTTTCACAAGCCATCGGGCGTGCTCACAACCGAGCGCGATCCGCGCGGGCGGCCGACGATCTACGACCGTCTGCCACGCGATCTTCCACGCCTGGTCCCGGTCGGTCGCCTCGATTATAATACCGAGGGCCTGCTGCTGATGACCAACGACGGCGGATTGAAGCGCCAGCTTGAGTTACCCGCTACCGGCGTTGAGCGCGCCTATCGGGCGCGCGCTTTCGGCCAGGTTTCGCAGCAACAGCTCGAATCGCTGATCGAGGGCGTAGAGATCGATGGCATCCGCTATGGCTCGATCGATGCCAATATCGAGCGTCGCACCGGTGCCAATCTGTGGATCGAGATGATCCTTACCGAAGGGAAGAACCGCGAGGTCCGCCGCGTTCTCGAACATCTCGGGCTGGAGGTGAATCGCCTGATCCGCATTCGATACGGCCCATTCGTGCTGGCGGACCTTCCGGTCGGGGCGATCGGTGAGATACGACAGAACGATCTGGTCGCCTTTCGCCAATCGCTCGAGCGCAAGGGGCTGCAGCTTGGCGCGATCGCCGTGACCGCATCCGCCTCCTCACCCGCGTCGCGCCCACGACGAAAGACAGACGCCGGCGGACCGCGCCCCGCTCGCCCGGTTTCAACAGCTACCGCACCGGCGCCCGCGACCGACGGCAAGCCGCGTCCCGGCAGTCCGCCCGGCGCCACGCCCGCCGCGCGTCCTGCGCGGCCGCCGCAGCGCAAGGCCGGCTGGGCCAGGCCGAAGCCGCGGCCTGGGCCTGGAAAGCCACGCAAATGAGGATCATCGCCGGTCAGTGGCGCGGACGCCCGCTCGTCGCGCCGAAGGGCGACACCACCCGCCCGACCGCCGATCGCACGCGTGAGGCATTGTTCTCGATGCTCGCCAGTCGCGTTGGCAGTTTCGAGGGGCTCGCGGTGGCGGATCTGTTCGCGGGATCAGGCGCGCTCGGCCTCGAAGCGCTGTCACGCGGCGCCGAACGTTGCGTGTTTGTCGAGCAGGACAAGCCCGCCCTGGACGCCTTGCGCACCAATATCGCCAAGATGGGTGCGACCGGCGCGGAAGTACGCGCTACCTCCGTTCTGTCGCTCGCGCTGTCGAACCAGCCACTGGACGTCGTGATGATGGACCCGCCCTATGCCACCGGCGCTGGGAATGTCGCGCTGGACCGGCTGGCGCGGCTCGGCTGGATCGGACCGGCGACTTGGGTGAGCATCGAGACCGCGCACAACGAGCCGGTCGACGTGACCGGATTCACGATCGACGCGGATCGCAGGCACGGGCGCGCGCGGCTGACGCTCCTGCGCCTGGCCTAGGGACCCTCGACCACCATCGGCAGCACCCCGCGCCGCGGCCGCAACGCAATCAGCGCGATCAGGCTGAGCAGCGCCGCCACGGCGAGATACAGACCGACCGAAGCGATCCCGCCGCCGCGCTGCGAAAGCCATTGCGCCACCACGGGCGTCAGCCCTCCTCCGATGATCCCCGCCATGTTGAAGGCAAGGCTGACGCCGGTATAGCGCACCCGCGCCGGAAAAAGCCCCGGCAGCCACGCACCCAGCGGACCATAGACGAAGCCCATCACCAGCAGCGCGAACGACAGCGCGCTGAAGATGGTCGGCAGCGTGCCTGAGCCGAGACCGGGCACCAGCACGAACCCCGCGACGATCGCACCGATACATCCCCAGATCAGCACGTTCGCGGGCGAGGTGCGGTCAGCCCAGATACCCGACAGGACGATGCCGACCGCCATGAACAGGATAGCGCCAAGCTGGAGCGCCAGGAACGTCTGGCGATCGATCCCGAGTGTCGTGGTCGCGTAGCCGAGCGCAAACGCCGTCGCGATATAATAGACCGCGAAACAGGCGATCGCTCCAAACGTGCCGCCGAGCGCTGGCCGCCAGTGATTGCGCAGCAGTTCGCCCATCGGCACGGCGGGTGGCGCGCCTTCCTCCAGCACTTTCGCAAACGCCGGCGTCTCCGCGATCCGCAGCCGCACCCACAGGCCAAGCCCGACCAGCACGATCGAGAGCAGGAACGGCACGCGCCAGCCCCATGCCATGAAGTCCTCTGCCGTCATCGTCAGCCCGAGCACCAGAAACAGCCCATTCGCCGCGATAAAACCGATCGGCGCGCCGAGTTGCGGCACCATGCCGTAACGCCCGCGCCATCCTGGCGGAGCATTCTCGACAGCGAGCAGCGCCGCACCGCCCCATTCGCCGCCCAGCCCAAAGCCCTGCCCGAACCGCAAAAAGCACAGCAAAATCGGCGCCCACCATCCGATCGTCGCGAAGGTGGGAAGGAATGCGATCGCGAGCGTCGAACCGCCCATCAGCATCAGCGAGGCGACAAGCGTCGATTTCCGCCCGATCCGGTCGCCGTAGTGCCCGAATACCCATGCCCCGACCGGCCGTGCGACAAAGGCAACGGCGAGGCTGGCATAGGAGGAAAGCAGTTGTACCGATGCGCTTTCCGCCGGAAAGAACAGCGGGCCGAAAACCAGCGCGGCGGCCGTCGCATAAATATAGAAATCATAGAATTCGACCGTCGTGCCCACTAGGCTGGCGATCAGGATGCGGCGGGTGGATGCGGCCGATGTCATGTCATCTTCCTTCCGCATTGCCCCAGCCCGCGTCAACATTTCGCGGCGGAAACACGATCGTTCGCCGCGGACACATTCCCGCAACATGTCACCTCTAGCGCTAGGAACGTCGACGACGTCCCCTCGGCGTCGACATGGCCGGGCCCTCCCTTTTCCCGGCTGTTCCCTGAACTACGGGGCGGCCGTTCCCCCTGTCTGGCCGCCCCGGATTTTCTCCGGCACCACCATCCATTGCCCGGCGCGTTCGACAGGCCTAAGGCGCCGCGCCATGAGGACCGTTGCAATCATCGTGGCTGCCGGCCGTGGAGAACGGGCGGGCACGACGCTTCCCAAGCAATATTTGCCGATCCGCGGTCGTCCGATGCTCGCCTGGGGTTATGATGCGCTCAGGAGCCATCCGTGCATAGACGAGGTGCTGGTGGTGATTGGCGAGGGACAGGAATCGCTTTTGACGGAAGCACTCCACGACGCGCGCTTCGTGACAGGCGCCGCGACGCGGCGCGAATCGGTTGCGGCCGGGATCGCCGCGCTCGCCGGAGCCGATCGCGTGCTGGTCCATGACGCGGCGCGCCCGTTCCTTCCCGCTGCGGTTATCGATCGGGTGCTCGCCGCGCTGGATTCGAACGACGGCGCCGTGCCCGTCCTGCCGCTTGCCGATACGCTTGTGCACGACGACGGCCGCACGGTATCCCGCGAGTCGCTGCACCGCGTACAAACGCCACAGGCATTCCGCTTCGATCGTCTCGCGGAAGCGCACCGCCGGTGGAGCGGCGGGGAGGCCACCGACGACGCCCAGATGGTCCGTGCGCTTGGCGGATCGGTGGCGTTGGTGCAGGGCGATCGGATGCTGGAAAAGATCACCTATCCGGGCGATATCGCGGCGGTGGAAGGGCGGACGGGCGTGGAAACCCGCTCTGCGCTGGGGTTCGATGTTCACCGGCTCGAAGATGGTGAGGAGCTCTGGCTCGGCGGCGTGCTGATCCCGCATCATCAGGGCCTTTCAGGGCACAGCGACGCCGACGTTGCGCTCCACGCCATCACCGATGCGCTGCTCGGAACGATCGCGGCGGGCGATATCGGCATGCATTTCCCGCCGAGCGATCCGCAATGGCGCGGGGCCGAATCGGGGCAGTTCCTGCGCCACGCCCTATCGCTGCTTGCGGCCCGGGGCGGCCGGATGACATTCGTCGATCTCACGCTGATCTGCGAGGCCCCGAAGATCGGCCCGCATCGGGACGCGATCCGCGCACGTGTCGCGGAACTTCTCGCGCTGTCGATCGATCGGGTCAGCGTGAAGGCAACTACCACAGAACGCCTGGGCTTCGCCGGTCGGGGCGAGGGTATCGCGGCTCAGGCGATCGTCACCGCGTCCCTGCCGGCGACGACCTTATGATCGCCCGTATCGCCGCCTCGCTGGCGCTCGCCACGCTGCCGGGTATCGCAGCGGCACAGACGCCATGCCTGTCAGCAGCCGACGCCGAAGCGATAGCGCTCGTTGCGATGCCGGATATCATCCGTGAAACCGGCCGGGTCTGCACCGCCCTTCCCGCCGCCAGCCTTGTTCGCAGGCCCACGAGCGCGTTTCTCGCCCGGTATGAGAGCGCCGCCGACTCGGCATGGCCCGCTGCTCGTGCGGCGATCGTCAAGCTGAGCGACCCGGCGGTCGATCTGTTGCTCCAATCCGATTATGCGCGGCCGCTGCTAACCTCGATCTTTGCGCCGCAGATTGTCGGTCACGTCCAGTCCGCGGACTGCCCCACGATCGATCGGCTGGTGACTCTGCTCGAGCCGCTGCCCGCGCGTAATACCGCCGGGATCATCGTGGCGACGCTGCAATATCTCAAGACCCGCAAGGCGCGCGGGAAGCAGGTTGCCGCCGTTCCCGACCTTCCCGTATGCGCGGCCTCATCACAATGACGGACAGCTTCCTCCCAGCCGAACTCGTTGAGGCCGCAGCGCGGGTGATCGAGGCCAATCGCGCGGCAGGCCGCCGCATCGCCGTGGCGGAAAGCTGCACCGGCGGGCTCGTCGCCGCCGCGCTGACCGAAATTCCCGGCTCGTCCGATGTGCTGGAGGCAAGCCTCGTCACTTATTCGAACGAGGCCAAGCACGCCCTGCTGCACGTCAGCAACGACGTGATCGATACGTTCGGCGCGGTATCGATCGCGGTCGCGTGGAGCATGGCGCAGGGCGCGCTGGAAGTGACGCATGCCGATGTTGCTGTCGCCATAACAGGCATCGCCGGCCCCGGGGGCGGATCGGAAAAGAAGCCGGTCGGGACGGTCGTCTTTGCGCGTGCGGAGCGGGTCGGCGATCCGGCAGATGTGGTGGCGGACAAGCACCTGTTCGGCGATATCGGCCGTAGCGGTATCCGGCTTCAGGCCGCGTTGTGCGCGCTCGATCTGTTAATGCCGGTCTCAGGCGACGCTCCAGGGCCGTAAAGCGCCCTGGCGCGATCCTCGAACGCGCCGATCATCCGGCGCAGTGCCGCCGCGAAGACCTGACCTGCCATCATTTCGAACACCCGGTTCTTGAACGCGAAGTCTACCGAAAAATCCACGAAGCACCCGTCGCCGTCGGGTCGGAACGTCCAGTCATTGTGCAAGAACTTGAGTGGACCGTCGACGTAATCGACATGCAATTTGCCTGGCCGCTGCTTCACAACGCGCGAGGTAAACGTTTCGCGCAGCCCTTTGAAGCCGACGATCATGTCGGCGATCGTCTCCTCCGCGCTATCGCTGCGCACGCGCATCGCGATCACCCACGGCAGGAATTCCGCATACCGGGCCACATCGGCGACCAGATCGAACATCTGCTCGCTCGTATAGGGCAGCCGGCGCGTTTCCTTATGCTTTGGCAAACTGCGCCTCTCGCGCCGCCTTCATCTTCGCGAAATCGTCACCGGCGTGGTAGCTGGATCGGGTCAGCGGCGAAGCGGCTACCAGCAGGAAGCCCTTGGCCCGGGCGATTGCGGCATAAGCATCGAACGCCTTGGGCGTGACGAAATCTGCGACCTTCGCGTGGCGCGGCGTCGGCTGGAGATATTGCCCCATCGTCAGGAAATCGATGTCGGCGGAGCGCATGTCATCCATCACCTGATGCACTTCCAGCCGCTCTTCGCCGAGGCCCACCATCACGCCGGATTTCGTGAAAATCGACGGATCGTGCCGCTTCACGCTCTCCAACAGCCGCAGCGAAGCGTAATAGCGGGCGCCGGGCCGGATCGTGGGGTAAAGCCGCGGCACGGTTTCAAGGTTGTGATTATACACGTCGGGCCGCGCCGCCACGATGGACTCGACCGCGCGATCCGCTTTGTTGCGGAAATCGGGTGTCAGAATCTCGATCGTCGTGTTCGGCGTGTTGCGGCGCAGCGCCTCGATCACCTTCACGAACTGCGACGCGCCGCCATCCGGCAGATCGTCGCGATCGACCGAGGTGATGACGATATGCTCCAGCCCCAGCTCCGCCGCCGCGACCGCGACATGCTCCGGCTCGAGCGGATCGACCGCCCGCGGCATACCCGTCTTGACGTTGCAGAAGGCGCAGGCGCGGGTGCACGTATCGCCGAGGATCATCACCGTCGCGTGTTTCTTCGTCCAGCATTCCCCGATGTTCGGGCAGGCCGCTTCCTCGCATACGGTCGCCAGGTTGAGGCGACGCATGAGTTGCCTGGTCTCGGCGAAGCCGGTCGAGGTCGGCGCCTTCACACGGATCCAGTCAGGCTTGCGGGTGCGCGGCGCAGTGACGGGGGACATCTCGTTCATGACAGCGCAGATAGCGTCTGCACACGGGCGAGACAACGCGCTAAGAGCGGCGTCATGACCGACTTTACCGATCTCGTCGCCGGATATCGGCGTTTCCGCGAACATGGCTGGATCGAACAGCGCGAGCGCTGGGCCGAATTGTCGGAGGGGCAGAGCCCCAAGGTGATGGTGATAGCCTGTTCGGACAGCCGCACCGATCCGGCGACCGTTTTCGACGTGTCCCCGGGCGAAATCTTCGTCGTGCGCAATGTCGCAAACCTCGTGCCGCCGTTCGAGTTGGGTGGCGGTCGCCACGGCGTATCGGCCGCGCTGGAATTCGCGGTGACGCAGCTCAAGGTGCAGGAAGTGGTCGTCATGGGCCACGGATCATGCGGGGGCGTCCATGCGTCGCTTACCCGCCGCTTCGAAGAGGCGAAGCCGGGCGAAGGCGGCTTCATCGCGCGCTGGATCGACATGCTGGACGAAGCGCGGGATCGCGTCGCCGCGCAATATGGAGACGGTGAGGAAGCCGCACACCAGCTTGAGCTTGAAACCGTACGGGTCAGCATCGCCAACCTGCGCAGTTTCCCTTGCGTGCGCGAGGCGGAAGCCGCGGGGCAGCTTGCGTTGCGCGGCGCATGGTTCTCGATCCGTGGCGGCGTGCTGTGGGTCATGGGCGCGGACGGCGAGTTCGCGCCCGCCTGACCCGGCGAGAGGCAGCCCGTTTACCCGTCCAGCGCCTCGTGCGCGATGCGGGCCAGTTCCGGGTCGAGCGTGGGCGGATCCATCGGCACGTTGGCGGACAAAACGTCCGCCACCACCGTGAGCGCCGCTATCCGGCCAGCCTTCTTGTGGTTGCAGTCGATCACATGCCACGGGGCGGCGCCGGTATCGGTGCGCTCGAACATCTCGTGCATCGCCTCCAGATAGTCGGCGCGCTTGGCGCGGTTGCGATAATCCTCCAACCCGGTTTTCCAGCGTTTCCAGGGATCATCGATGCGTTCGCGCAGGCGCTTGTCCTGCTCCTTTTGCCCGACATGGACAAACAGCTTCACCAGCGTCGTGCCCGAATCGACTAGCCGCGTCTCGAAATCGTTGATCTGGCCGTAACTGCGTTTCCATTCCGCGCGGGTCGCAAAGCCCTCGACCCGCTCCACCAGCACGCGCCCGTACCAGCTGCGATCAAATACCGTGACGTCGCCCGGTGCGGGCAGTTTGTTGCGAAAGCGCCAGAGGAAGGGATGCGCCTTTTCCTCTGGCGTCGGTGCTGAGATCGGATAGACCTCGAAATGACGGGGATCCCAGGTGCTCACGAGCCGCTGGATGATACCGCCCTTCCCCGCCGCATCCCAGCCCTCCAGCATCACGACTGCGGGGCGCGCATGCTCGATATGGGCGACCAGTATCTTCCTCAGCCGCTGCTGCAGCTTGGCGAGATCGCGACGGTAATTACCCCGGTAGGGTTTTCCCTTCTCATAATCGGCAAGATCGATCATTGCGCCAGCCTGCCGTGAAAGCGCGCCTGACGCCAGACATGATCTCATCCGGCGCCCGGTGCCACCGCCTTGTCCACATTGGCGATATCGGCGGTGGAGCGAAGATTGAGTTCGCGAAGCTGCTTGGCCGAAACGAAGCTGGGCGCCCCCATCATCAGGTCTTCCGCCTTCTGCGTCATCGGGAAGACGATCACCTCGCGGATGTTGGGCTGATCGGCGAGCAGCATCACGATGCGATCGATGCCGGGCGCGGAGCCGCCGTGCGGCGGCGCGCCGTATTTGAACGCGTTTATCATCCCCGCAAAGTTCGTATCGACGTCCTCGCGGCTATACCCGGCAATCTCGAACGCCTTGTACATGATTTCGGGCCGGTGATTTCGGATCGCGCCGGAAGACAGCTCTACGCCGTTGCAAACGATGTCATATTGATAGGCGAGGATATCGAGCGGGTCTTTGGTCTCCAGCGCGTCCAGTTCGCCCTGCGGCATGCTGAACGGGTTGTGGCTGAAATCAATCTTCTTGTTGTCCTCGTCATATTCGAACATCGGGAAATCGACGATCCAGCAGAATTCGAAGCGGCTTTCGTCGATCAGGCCGAGTTGTTCGCCCACGCGCGTGCGGGCGAGGCCGGCGAGCTTCGCTGCCTGTCCTTCCTTGCCAGCGGCGAAAAAGATGCCGTCGTCCGGGCCGAGCCCGAGTTCGTCGGCCAGCGCGGACATTTTGTCCTCGCCATGGTTCTTCGCGATCGGGCCGCCCCATTCGCCGCCCTTGCGCGTCGCATAGCCGAGCCCCGCGAACCCTTCCGCCTGCGCCCAGGCATTCATATCGTCGAAGAACTTGCGCGATTTCTCCGCCGTTTTCGGCGCGGGGATAGCGCGGACTACATCACCGGCCTCGACGATCGCGGCGAAGCGGCCGAAGCCGGACCCGGCGAAATGCGCGGAGACATCGGAAATCAGGATCGGGTTGCGCAGGTCCGGCTTGTCGTTGCCGTATTTCAGCATCGACTCGCGATACGGTATCTGGCGGAACGGCAGGGCACTGACGGTGCGCCCTTTGCCCTGCCAGTCCGCGAATTCGGTGAATACGCCGTGCAATACTGGCTCGATCGCGGCGAACACGTCTTCCTGCGTGACATAGCTCATCTCGAAATCGAGCTGATAGAACTCTCCCGGCGAGCGATCGGCGCGCGCGTCCTCGTCGCGGAAGCAGGGCGCGATCTGGAAATAGCGATCGAAGCCGGCAACCATCAGGAGTTGCTTGAACATCTGCGGGGCCTGCGGCAGCGCATAGAATTTGCCGGGGTGCACACGGCTGGGAACGAGATAGTCGCGCGCGCCTTCGGGGCTGGAAGCGGTCAGGATCGGCGTCTGGAACTCGGTGAAGCCCTGGTCGATCATCCGCTTGCGGATCGAGGCGATCACCGCTGACCGCAGCATGATATTGGCGTGCAGCTTTTCGCGCCGCAGATCGAGGAAGCGATAGCGCAGGCGGATATCTTCCGGATATTCCGCCTCTCCCGCGACCGGCATCGGCAGTTCCTGTGCCACCGACTGGACGGTCACGGCGGTTGCGAATACCTCGATCTCACCGGTGGCGAGGTTGGGATTGATCGTCGCGTCGGAACGCTTCTTCACATTGCCGTCGATCGTGACGACCGATTCGGTGCGCAGCGATTCCAGCACCGGCAGCGCGGGCGAATCGCTGTCCGCCACGATCTGGGTCAGCCCGTAATGGTCGCGCAGATCGACGAACAATACGCCGCCATGGTCGCGCTTGCGATGAACCCAGCCCGAAAGGCGAACGGCGTCGCCGACATTCGCGGCGGTCAGCGCGGCGCAATTATGGGTGCGGTAGGCGTGCATCTTGTGATCTCTGACTGGCATCACCCCGTCGGAACGGGGGCCGCCGGAATGGCGGGTAAATGAAAGCCCGCGCCCTCCCCTTCCATCCACGCTTTGTCAAGGCGCGCGCGTGGGGCTATGGGCGGCGGCTTATGCATGTTCACCCGCTGATCACCGACAATGCGACGCTCGCCAATCTGTGCGCGCGCCTCGCAGACGCCCCCTTCATCTGCGTCGATACCGAATTCATGCGCGAAAGCACCTACTGGCCCGAGCTGTGCCTGATCCAGATCGCCGATACCGAAGAGGCAGCGGCCATTGATCCAAAGGCGCCGGGGCTCGATATGGCGCCGTTGCTGGATCTGCTGGTCGATAATGAGGAAGTCCTGAAGGTATTCCACGCCGGCGGCCAGGATATCGAGATCATCTACAACCTGACCGGCAAGACTCCTTATCCGCTGTTCGACACACAGGTGGCGGCGATGGCGCTCGGTCAGGGGGAGCAGATCGGCTATTCGAACCTGGTTGATAGCTGGCTCGGTATCCAGATCGACAAGGGCGCGCGCTTCACCGATTGGTCGCGCCGCCCGCTCGATCAGCGGCAGGTGGATTATGCGATCGGCGACGTGACACACCTTTCGAACATCTTCCCCAAGATGCTCGAACGCCTGAAAAAGACCGGGCGTGGCGCGTGGCTGGATCAGGAGATGGAGCGGCTCGCCGATCCGGCGAACTACGCGAACGATCCCGAGCTTTCGTGGAAGCGCGTGCGGATATCCGGTCGCAAGCCCGATGTGCTGGGGCGGCTGAAGGCGATCGCCAAATGGCGCGAGCTGGAAGCCCGCAGCAAGGATCTGCCGCGCGGCCGCATCGTGAAGGATGAAACGCTGGCCGATCTCGCCGGCCATCCGCCGAAGAAACAGGCCGACCTGTCGAAGGTCCGCGGGCTTTCCGCAACCTGGGCCTCGAACGATATCGGCAAGCGCCTCATGACCGCGATCGCCGAGGCTGCGCCGATGCCCGCCAGCGAGATGCCGCCGCGCGACGATCGCAAGCCGGGGCTGGGCAAGGAAGGCTCGCTGGTCGCCGATCTGTTGAAACTGCTGCTGAAGATTCGCGCGCGCGATATCGATGTCGCGCCGCGCTTGCTCGCGCGCGGCGAAGAGTTGGAGGCGCTGGCGGCCGGGCAGCGTGAAGGCCTCGCGATTCTCACCGGCTGGCGCTATGATCAGTTCGGGCGTGACGCACTCGATCTGGTCGAGGGAAGGCTCGGCTTCGCGGTCCAGAGTGGCAAGCTCAAGATGACACGAACAGAGGGGACTGCCGCATGACCAAGGCCCTTTTCGCCGCGCTGCCGCTGATTGCGCTCGCCGGCTGCGTCGATGACCGCCCCGGGATGCCGGGGCCGGTACGCGAATGTCGCGCCGGCCCGGCGCAGCGCTTCGTCGGTGCCCCGTTCCGCCCTGCGCTCGTCCGCCAGGCACAACGCGCCGCCGGCGCCCGTAGCGTTCGCGTGCTCTATCCCGGTCAGGCGGCGACAATGGACTTTCGGGCGGACCGGCTGAACATCAACGTTGGCGAGCGCAACATCATCCGCAGCCTCAACTGCGGATGACAATCTTCACGCGGTGACGATCGGCGCGCGGCCCAGCGCCGCCGCCAGCGCATTGTGCCGCTTCTCGACCGCTTCGCCATAAAGGCCCTGATCCTCGGAATTCAGATCAAGCGTGAGCGTTTTGGCATCGATTGACAGATGCGAGCGCTGCAATGGCCCCGCCAGCCCACCGGACAACCGCTGGCCGAGCCGCATCGCAAGCCCCCAGCCAACCGCGCGTCGCAGATCGAGATCGCTGGCCAGCAGCGGCAGTGGCGGCGCGCTCGCGGTGCTCCCGCCAAGCCCGGTCCACAGCGCCTGCGCAATCATCGCACGGCCGCGCGCATCGACGCCGACCCAATTGCCGTGAAGGGCGATCTCCATTCCGCGCTCGGCGCGGAATTCCGGGTTCGCGCGCCAGCCCACATCGGCAAGCTGGCAGGCGGCATGGCGCAGCCGCGCATCCGCGCCGGATTCACCGGCGAACGGCGGCGCGATCCATTCGTAAAGCAGATCGCCATGTTCGGGGAAGCGGCCCGCCCGCCGCCCCTCGTCGCGCGTTGCGACCACCAAGGGGTCCTGCGCGCGCGTCCGCTCATCCAGCGCGCCATAGAGCAATCCCTCGCGCAGGCCGTAAGCTGAAACGATCGTGCCCCGGCTTTTCAGGTGCTTGAGCAATGAGGTCAGCACCGCCGCCGCATCGCCCAAGGTCGGGATCCGGCCGGTGGACAGGCCAGGCACTGCCTTCAGCCGTCCCTTTGCAAGATGCGATATCGTGCGCCCCAGCCGCGTCACCGTTTCCGCGGTCATCGCATATTCGTGGATGATCGGCAGCGGATAATGGGTCCGGTCCATGTCGAGCCGCGCCAGCCCGCGCCATGATCCGCCGACGAGATACAGCGGCAACCCCTTGCCCGCCCCGCCCCATCCGGCATCGCGCAGCAATTTTCCGACCCTCCGGTCCAGACCGCCCTTTTCGCGGAGTGCCGCGATACGCAGCACGCCGAGCGGGAAGGATGCGTGCTGCAATATCGCCCCGTCCCTGACGCGGACAAGCTCGAGGCTGCCGCCGCCAAGATCGCCGACGATTCCATCCGCACCGGGTATCGCGGAAATCACGCCATACCCTGCCGCCCGCGCCTCTTGCTCCCCGGAAAGCAGTTCCACGGTCAGGCCGTGTTGCGCCGCGATCGCCAGCAAGTCGTCGCCGTTGGCGGCATCTCGTGCAGCCGCCGTTGCGACGGTGCGAACCGTGTCGCACCGCATCTCCCGGGTCAGCGCCTCGAAACGGGCAAGCGCGATCTCCGCCGCCGCCATCGCTTCCGCATCGATCGCGCCGGTCTGCGCCAGGCTTCTTCCCAGCCCCGCGAGCACTTTTTCATTGAAGAGGATCGCCGGCAGCCGCGCCGGCCCCTGATAGACGACGAGTCGGATCGAGTTCGATCCGATATCGATGATCGCCGTGCGCGGCGCCGCCACCGGGGTTCCTCAGCCCTGCCGGCGGAGCGAAAGGGTCGGCACCTCGCCGCCCTCGGCGAGCGCCGCGCCGCGCCCGGAAAGCGACGGGTTGGTCATGAAATAACGGTGGAGGTTGAATGGTTTGTCACCGGGCTTCAGGCGAACGTAGCTGCCGTCCGGCTCCAGCTCCCAGCTTTGCTCGTCATCGATAAGGTTCGCCACCATTACCTGATCGAGCACCTGATCGTGAACCGTCTCGTTGATGAGCGGCAACATATATTCGACCCGGCGATCGAAATTGCGCGGCATCCAGTCTGCCGATGAGATCAGCACATGCGCCCCATCGTTGGGCAATGCCGCCCCATTGCCGAAACACGCGATGCGGCTGTGCTCAAGGAAGCGCCCGATCACCGATTTCACCCGGATGTTATCCGACATTCCCGGCACCTTCGGGCGCAGGCAGCAGATGCCGCGCACGACCAGATCGATCTCCACCCCGGCCCCGCTCGCCTCGTAGAGCTTCTCGATGATCGCAGGATCGACCACCGAATTCATCTTCGCCCAGATTGCCGCAGGCTTGCCTGCACGTGCGAAGGCGATCTCTGCGTCGATCAGTTCGATCAGCCGGTCACGCAGACCGCGCGGGGAGATGACGAGAAGCTCCATCCCTTGCGGCTCGACATAGCCGGTGATGTAATTGAACACCTGCGCCGCATCGCGCCCGATGCGCGGATCGGCGGTGAAGAAACTGAGATCGGTATAGATGCGTGCGGTGATCGGGTGATAATTGCCGGTGCCGAAATGACAGTAAGTGCGGAACTGCCCGCCCTCGCGCCGCACCACCATCGATATCTTGGCATGGGTCTTCCAGTCGATGAAGCCATAGACCACCTGCACGCCGGCGCGCTCGAGCGCGCTGGCCCACAGCATGTTCTGCTCCTCGTCGAAGCGCGCCTTCAATTCGACCACCGCCGTCACGGACTTGCCCGCCTCCGCAGCGGCGATCAGCGCGTTGATGACCGCGGACTGCTTGCCGGCGCGATACAGCGTCTGCTTGATCGCCACCACGTCCGGGTCGTTCGCAGCCTGTTTCAGAAAGGCCAGCACCACGTCGAACGTCTCGTAAGGGTGGTGGACGATGATGTCCTTCGAGCGGATTGCGGCGAAGCAATCGCCGCCGAACTCGCGGATGCGTTCGGGAAAGCGCGGTGTGAATGGCGGAAATTTCAGATCTGGCCGATCTTCTTCGTAAAGCTGATCGAGATCCCCGATTCCCAGGAACGATCCGCTCTCGGTAATCAGCGCGCCGGCCTCGCCCAGTTCACCGCGCAGCGCGTTTTCCAGCGCATCTGGCATCCCGGTTTCCAGCTCCAGACGGATGACCCGCCCGCGCCGCCGCCGCTTGATCGCATTGGCGAAGTAGCGGACAAGATCCTCCGCCTCTTCCTCGATTTCGATATCGCTATCGCGCAGCACGCGAAATTCCGCCGCGCCGAGCACACGATAACCGGGGAACAGCACGTGCGAGAACCGCTTGACGATCGATTCGATCGCCACGTAGCGCGCCTGCTCACCCGGCAGCCTGACGAAACGACGCATCGACGCGGAAAGCATCACCAGTTCACGGATCGGCTCGTCGTCGGAGAGCCGCATCAGATCGAACATCACCGCCAGGCCCTTGTTGGGCATGAACGGGAAGGGATGCGCAGGATCGAGCGCCTGCGGCGTCAGGATCGGCAGAAGCTGCTCGCGGAAATGCGTTTCCAGCCATGCGATCTCCTCCGCCGAGAGCACCGCATCGACCCGGCTCGAGCCCAGCACCTGAAGACCGGTATCAGCCAGCGCATGGCGGATATCGCGCCATACGGTCTCCTGATCCATCAGCAGTTTGTCCGCCGCCGCGGTGATTGCGTTCAGCTGCTGGGTCGGCGTCAGCCCGTCCGCGGAGCGCGCCTCCACCTCCAGAATCTGTTGCCCCTTCAGCCCGGCGACGCGAACCATGAAGAACTCGTCGAGGTTCGAGCCGGAAATGGACAGGAACCGCAACCGTTCCAGCAACGGATGCGCAGGATTGCACGCCTCCTCCAGCACGCGCCGGTTGAACGCCAGCCACGAAAGCTCGCGATTGAAATAACGCCCCGACGTGCTCGGCTCGAACGGATCGTCGTCTTCGCGGATGCTGGCGGCGATATGGGCTGGGCGGGTCATTCGTAATCCGTCGTCGGGAGCGGGATAAGGGCGGCGGCGGCAAGTGTGGTGCGCGCCAGCGGGATCGACAGCCGCTTGCGGCGCTCCAGCACCTCCTGGTCCAGCGCATCCACCGTTCGCATGACAGCAATATGACTACGCTCGATCCGCGTTACCAGCCAGTCGATCAGATCGGGTCGCGCATCCAGCCCGCGCCGCAGGAACTGCCGCCCCAGCAGCACCCGCATCAACTCGTCGTCTGGCGCGCCGATCGTGGCCACCGGCGAGGCGCCCAGACGCGACCGCAGGTCTGGGAGCTTGATCCGCCACTCGGGTGGCGGGGCATCCGCAACGATCAGCAGCGGCTTGCGCTCGGCTTGTGCGCGGTTCCATTCGTGGAAAAGTTCGGTTTCGGAGCGCTTTTCCGCGTCGTCGATGATCGCGCCGCCACTTTTCGAGGCGAAGATGCGGGCAAGCAGGCTGCGCCCCGATTTCCTCGGGCCGGTGAGCAGCGCGGTCATCACCGGCCACGCGCCCCAATGTTCCACCATATGTGCCGCACGCGCGTTCGAGGGTGTGACCAGAAACTCCTCGTCGCGGGGATCGGCGGGCCACTCCAGCGGCAGCGCGATCTGGTTCATCCGGCGGTCGCGTTGTCCGCCGCCACGTCCGGCGGGAGCAATTGGGGCGCGCGGCGGATGCGGAGCGTGGTGCCGTTGCCCAACACCTGCCAGCCGCGGGATTGGAGCGCGGCACGGAAGGCGTCGGGGGTGCCGCCATAGGTTATCGTCATCACCGATACACCGCCGAGCGCCAGGCTGGACGTTGCCGCGCTTGAAACCCCGGGCACGCCGCGCATTGCCGCCTCAGTGCCATTCACCGCCGCCGCCCCTGGCGAATCGAACTGCACGGAGATCGTCGTACCGCCCACTGTAAGGCCGTCGACCGGCTGCGAGTCGTCCGGTGCCGCCGTTTCGGCGGTCGCCGCCACCGGCGCGACATAGGCAAGGCCGGGATCCCGCCGCAGCGCCCCGCTGTTCAGCGCTGTTTGATAAAGATCATCGAGCCGCTTCACACCGACGTCGAGCAGCTGCCCAAGCCCGGCTGGCGAGCCGACGCGCAGCGCGAACTGGCCGAACAGCCGGTTATCTGGTCCTCCCCGCGCCTGAAACACCCCGATGATCGGGCCACCCGGCCATTGGCGGGAAAGACTGACGGTGGGCATCAGCACATCGCTGCCGCCATATTGATCGAGCACCGATCGCCACCAGCCACGCCCCGGCCGCTGCGTCTGTCCATAATTGAGCAGCAGCGGGTCCGCGCCGTTGCCGACGGGGCGAATGTAATCCACCGTGCTGCCGCCGGTGCGGAAGCGTGCCCAGGCCTCCTGCCACGGTGTGCGCTGTTCGAATACTGTCGCCGTGCCGCCGGTCCACATCACCGGGATCACGACCATCGGCGCGGAGCGGCTGACATAATTGCTGACGCCGAGTGCAGCACTCGCCCGCGCGCGATCGAAAAGCACACCCAGCTTCGCGATATAGCGGTTCGGACCGATCTGCTCGTTCTCGACAACGATGCCGGACACGAGCGAATCGAGCGTGCCGTCCGCAATGAGACCGCCACCGGCGCCCAGACGCTTCGACAGTTGCACCCACGCCTTGCGCTGCGCCAGCCGCCAGCCGCCATAGCGCGCGGCATCGGCATCCTTGGCGGACACATCGACAGCCACGCCGCTGACTTCAAAATCCGACGAACTGTCGATCGGCGCGACGCCGCGATCGCCGCCTTCGATCTGCGCGATGCCGATCCCGCTGCCAAGCAGTATCACGCCGATGGCGGGAGCGAGGAAAATCGGGCGAAGACGCATCTTGCCCGCCTTTTGGCGAAGCAAGCGTGGAAATCCAAGCGAGATATGGCTAGTCGCACAGCATATGACCACAGATAGTCGCAATACGTCTTATACCTACGCCGATGCCGGCGTTTCGATCGCCGGCGGAAATGCCCTGGTCCGCGCAATAGCCCCCCTCGCCCGCGCGACGCGCCGGGCGGGGGCGGATGCGGATCTCGGCGGATTCGGCGGCTTCTTCGATTTGCGCGCCGCAGGGTTCAGAGATCCTCTGCTCGTGGCCGCCAATGACGGCGTCGGCACCAAGCTGAAGCTTGCGATCGAGCACGAGCGGCACGAGGGCGTCGGGATCGATCTG
Source organism: Sphingomonas sp. TX0543 (assembly GCF_048565505.1). Taxonomy (NCBI): domain Bacteria; kingdom Pseudomonadati; phylum Pseudomonadota; class Alphaproteobacteria; order Sphingomonadales; family Sphingomonadaceae; genus Sphingomonas; species Sphingomonas sp. TX0543. The sequence continues at coordinate 1,910,631 of NZ_JBLZUS010000002.1, read as the reverse complement.
GTCGCGATGTGCGCGAACGACCTGATCGTCCAGGGCGCGGAGCCGCTGTTCTTCCTCGATTATTACGCGACCGGCCGGCTCGATAACGGGGTTGCGGAACAGGTCGTCGCCTCGATCGCGGAAGGGTGCAAAATCGCCGGATGCGCACTGATCGGTGGCGAGACGGCGGAAATGCCGGGGATGTATGCCGATGGCGATTACGATCTCGCCGGGTTCTGCGTCGGCGCGGTCGAGCGGGACGAAGTGCTCACCGGGCGGGAAATCGCGGTGGGAGACGTGATCCTCGGCATCGCCTCGTCGGGCGTCCACTCCAACGGCTTTTCGCTCGTTCGCCGGCTCGCCGCCGACAAGGGATGGCGGCTTGATCGCCCCGCCCTGTTCGATCAGGATCGCCTGCTGATCGATACGTTGATGGCCCCCACGCGCATCTATGTGAAAAGCCTGCTGCCGCTAGTGCGTGACCGGCGGATCAAGGGGCTGGCTCATATCACCGGCGGGGGACTGCTGGAGAATATTCCACGTGTGCTCCCTGCGGAGCGTCATGCGCTGATCGATGCGGATGCATGGCCCCAGCCGCGCCTCATGGCCTTCTTGCAAGCGCAGGGCGCGATCGAGCCGGAAGAGATGGCGCGCACCTTCAACTGTGGCATCGGCATGGCGGCGATCGTCGCGCCCGATGTCGCGGACACGGTCATCGCCGCGCTCGAAGCCGCCGGCGAAACCGCCCACCGCATTGGAACGATCGCCGCCGGGGAGCGAGGCTGCACGGTGCGCGGCTCGGTCGAAACCTGGAGCGCGCGGGCCGGCTGGACGGCGACGCACAACGCATGAACTCCCCGGCCAAAGTCGCGATCCTCGTTTCGGGGCGCGGATCGAATATGCAATCGTTGGTCGCGGCGGCGGGTGACGCCTATGAGATCGTCGTCGTCGCCTCCGACAAGCCGGACGCCGCCGGTCTCGCCTGGGCGCGCGAGCGTGGTATCCCCACTTTCGCGCTCTCGCCCAAGGACATCGGCAAGGCGGCCTATGAGACCGCGCTCGACGCGGCGCTCCGGCGGGCGGGCGCGGAATATATCGCGCTCGCGGGCTACATGAGGCTGCTGTCGGACGAATTCGTCGCCGGCTGGCGCGGGCGCATCGTCAATATCCATCCCTCGCTGCTGCCGAGGTACAAGGGCCTCGATACCCATGCGCGCGCCATCGCGGCCGGCGATGCAGAAGCCGGCTGCTCGGTACATGTCGTCACCGAGGAACTCGACGGCGGCGAGGTGCTGGGTCAGGCCCGCGTACCGATCCTGCCCGGGGACGACGCCGAAACGCTTGCCGCGCGCGTGCTGGCGGAGGAACATCGCCTTTACCCGCGCGTCCTCGCCGAGTGGTTGGCGCGCTGACGCGTCCGCCGTGCGCGCAGCATCTTGTGGAAGGAGCCACCGTGACGACGACCGATCCGGCTCCATTGCTGCAAAAGGTGCGAGAGATCGCACTCACCCTGCCGGCTGCGATGGAGCGCCCTAGCCACGGCTCGCCCGGATTCCATCTCGAAAAGGGCAAGTTCTTCGCCTATTTCTGGCACGATCACCACGGGGACGGCGAAACCGTGGTGATCGTGAAGGCGGCGGATAGTGATGAACAGGCGATGCTGATCGAAATGGATCCCGACTGCTATTTCCGCCCCGCCTATCTAGGCCCGTCCGGCTGGGTGGCGATGCGGCTGGACCGCACCGATACGGACTGGGATCGCGTCGGCGACCGGATCGCGCGGAGTTGGGAGCTGGTCGCGCCACGCCGGTTGCTGGAGATGGGCGGACGATGAGCGAAACCGCAGACCAGGCCGCCACGCGACGCCGCTGGATCACGCTGGCGGAACTGCTTGCCGTGGTCGGCATGCTGATCGGCGCGGCAACCCTGTACCTAAACTGGTCCGGCCGCCGCGCCGACGAAGCTGCGCGCGCCGCGCAGGAGGCCAGCGCCGAGCATGCGCGCGGTGTCGTAACGCTCGTGGGCAAAGTATCCGGCGGCGGCGACGCACTCGCGCTGAGCGACGGGGATCGTGTGTTCAGTGCCGCGACCGTCACTTTCCCCAAGGCACTTGGCGTCGCTCCGCAGGACGCGCTTCCCGGCCCGCGCATCGCCGGCGACTGGTTCGCCGCCGGGTTGTTGAAGGCGATTGAAGGCGTCGACAAGGATCACGGACGCCTTCCCGTGCTGATCTCGGTAAGCTGGTGGGACGGCGACAGGAGCCATACGGAAACCGCCCTCTACGACATATTATGGCGCACCGAGGGCCGCTTCCTGCGCGGGCGGAAGCTTGTGCTGACGGGGCTGGCACTCACTTCGCGAAGCAAATCGGCAACGGTGCTGGATGCGGCGTGGGAGCGAACCCGACCGAAGAAATAGTCGTGATCCGCCACCGCAAAAATTCACCGTGATCCCGCGCTTATTCACGACACCGGCGTATCCGTGCCAACGACCCGCTTCCATCACAACGAGTTGAAAAGCCGCGTCAGCCTTTCCATCGCCTCGACGACGCGCTTTTCGGATTCAGATCCGAAGCAGATTCGCAGATGCCCCTCGCCCGCCGGGCCATAGAAGCTGCCGGCCTCGACCACGACATGCGCGTCGTGCAGGATACGCATCGCCAGTTCGTTCGATGACAGCCCCGTGCCCCGGATATCCGGGAACGCGTAAATCGTACCTTCGGGTTCTGCGCATGTGACGCCCGGCATCTGGTTCAGCGCCCGAACAACTATGTCGCGCTTGCGCCGATCGGCCTCGACCATCGCCAGCATCGCGTCCTGCGGCCCTTCTATCGCCGCGCGGGCGCCTTCCTGGACGAACACGTTGACGTGGGTGATGTCGGTCATGGCGATACGCAGGATCGCCGGCATCAGTCGTGCGTCGGCAGCAAGGTATCCCACGCGCCAGCCATCCATCGAATATGCCTTGGTAAACGCGAAGCAGGTGATCGTGCGCTCGCGCATGCCGGGCAGACTGGCGATGCTCACATGCTTCGCGTTTCCATAAGTGATATGCTCGTACACTTCGTCGGAAAGAACCAGCAGATCGTGTTCGATCGCAAGTGCGGCGATGTGCTGAAGCTCATCCCGGCTATAGACGCGCCCGGTAGGATTGGCCGGGTTCACCAGAACGATCATCCTGGTCCGTTCGGTAATCTTCGCGGCGATCTTATCCCGCGAGATGGCGAAGTTGTTCGCGCTGTCCAACTCCGCGATCACCACGGTGCCGCCGGCCAGTTCGATCTTGCCGATGTGCTGCGGGTAATAGGGATCGAGCAGGATCACCTCATCGCCCGGATCGATGGCCGCCATCATCGCCGCGAACGACGCGTGGGTGAGGCCGTTGCATACCAGTACTTCATCGATGGCATAGTCGAGCCGGTTGAATTCGCGCAATTTTCTCGTCAGCGCCTTTCGGAACGACGGTGTGCCGCGGAAATCCCCGTAATGGACGATGCCCGCGTCCAGCGCGGCCTTTGCCGCCGCTTTGATATGATCCGGCGTATCCGCATGGGGCCGGCCAAATTCGAGGTGGATCAGATCGAAGCCGGCTGCATCCATAGCGGCAGCCTCATCATACATGCCGAAGCTTTTTCTCGATCCGCCTGTCAGGCGCCGTGCCGGCCACTTCATCATCGACCTCCAGATGAACCACATTACGTGAATATTCGTGTGATATATACTATCAATTCCAGAAGTATCAGTCTTGAAGTGCGCAAGCCTCTGCCGTTAGGTGGAACGGTCAGAAGACCGCCTTCAGCTCGCGTCACGCCCGGGCATCAGCCGCGTTGTTCGCGCAACGCGATGAAGCAACAGTTATCACACGATTTTCGTTGATTTTACTACGACCCGATTGCATTTTCCGATCGGATGACAATCGGCATCCCGCTTCCGTTTCAGACACGCGGCGCCCGTGCCAGTTGCCAATCAACCCGTTAATTCAACCCAACATGCCGAGATCAGCCGGGCGCTCCCCCACCCGCATTCCGCTTTGGCTCAAATTGTCAGTAACAGGTATGAAGTATATGATTTCAGATGAATTTGCCCCGCACGTGCCAGCGCTGGCGAGCCTGCGCTTGATCCCGAGTAATAGTTGAGGGAAACATGGCGACCAGAGCACCCGGAAAGCTGGCGGGAAGGGCGAAGGATTCGATGAGTAACCGCAGTGTCTACGATCCGAGCAGCCCGGATTTCCGTCTTGAAAATTCGCCATTCTATTTGATGGCCCACGCAGACTTCAAATATCACGAGGATATGGACATCGTGCTGCACAAGCATGGTGTTTCCAAACCGATCTATCGCGTGATGACGGTATTGCGCGAACGCGAGCCGGCCAGCATCGGCGCGATTGCGGAGGCGGCGCTGACCAAGCGATCGACGATCAGCCGGATCATCGATCGCATGGTCGAGCAGGGATTGGCTTGCACCGCGCCCAATGCCGACGATCAGCGGGTCACCGAGGTAACACTGACACCGGCGGGCCACGAAACGTTGCGTACGCTCACGCCGATCGTCGGGCGGCAGTTCAACCGGGCAATGGACGGCGTGAGCGATAGCGACATCGCCCGATTGCTCGCGACCCTGCAGAAGATCGGCGCGAACCTCAGCAAGCTTCCGATAGAGTAACGGGCCGGCCGGCCGAGAACGGCGCCCTCCAGGCATTGCTGCCGAAAGATTTAAGATCACCGGCGCTGCGTGGATCGCGGCTTATGGCGTCGAAGATGTCAGTCCGACAGATAGGCCATCGTCATCAATAGTTTGGGCAACAGCGTGGCCGCGGCGTGAAAACGGATCGGATGCGGCTGACGCGGCGTTACGGATAAAATTTCGTTGCTGTTCGACGCGATTGCCGCAGCGACTTCGATGCCAAGCTGGGTATTCACGCCGATACCGCGGCCGTTATCAGCCTGTATCGCGATCGCTCCATTCCCCAGATCATAGAGTTCGGGCAGAAACGACGTGTTCACACAGGCCACGCCCTCCCACATGAAGTCGATCTGCGGATCGGACATGGCGGGGAAGTGCCGGATCAGGCGACGCCTTGCCTCCCGCACATGCGCCTTCGGCCCGGATAGGAGAAACGATTTCGGGAAGGCCGAAATCATGCGTCCGTACCCATCGAGGCGCGCCGTGAAGAGATAGGGAACCTTGTCCGTCAGCGCGCCACCTTCCGGCATCAGAAGGGCGCGCTGCGCGGCCTCTTGTGGCGCGCTTGCGAACTGAACGACATGCAGCGGCAGCACGGTGCGATGCAGCGCCGGGTGAAGGGCGGCGTTGCCGGCATTGGCCGCGAGCACGACACGTCGCGCTGCGACAGCCCCTTCCGGCGTGCGCGCCAACCAGCGCGCGCCATCGTGTTCCAGCGCTGCTACCGGGCTTTCGGCGTATAGCCGCGCGCCCTGCCGCAGCGCGGCCCGCGCTATGCCACGAACATAGCCGAGCGGGTTGACGCCCCCGCCCTCCGCGAACCGCAGCGCGCCGCGATACCGCTCCACTCCGAACAGCCGCCGCGTCTCCCCGCCCTCGACAAACGTGACGTCATAACCGCGCGACCACCATTGGGCGGCATAGCCGCGCTGTTGCTCGACCAGCGCGTCGGTGTGCGCAGGGGTGTAGAAGCCGTCCTGCCGCGCGTCGCAATCGATCCCGTGGCGGGCGATCAGATCAAAAACCGCCCGCGCCGATCCGCCGATCATCCGCGTCATCCGCTCGCCGCTCGCCGCCCCGAGCGTCTGGCGGATGGTTTCCGGTGTATGGCGGATGTAATCGGGCGCGACGATGCCGCCGCTCCACCCGGTAGAGCGATCGCCCGGCTCGCCGGCCTCCAGCAACACCGCGTCCACGCCCGCCTCTGCGAGATGGAGCGCGGTCGTCATGCCCGCGATCCCGCCACCAACGACGAGCACATCGGCCTCGACGCTGGCCGTCAATACGCCAAGATCCGGCCCGGGCGCCGAAGTAGTCGCCCACACGGCACGGGTGGACGGGCAGGAATTAGCCTGACGCCGCATCACCGCTCCATCTTAAGCGTATGATCGCTGGCTGCCGCGAACGGCGCGGCTTCGGTGATTCTCATATACTCTGGAACTTTCTCGTTCGCCCGAAGTGGGCAATAATTGGCTAATTTCAGGCGACTGCCGCAGGCGCGACACGTCCGCGCTCGCCCCGCCGCGCGATCGTGACGAACAGCAGGACGAAGCAGAGCGCTACCGGTGTGTTCATGATCATCGGCAGTGACATCTCGTTATTGCCGACAATGCTCACCGCGATGAAGATTGCGGTACCCTCCTGACGCATCAGATGCTCGATCCCGATCGCGATGTTCTCGCGGCGCGCGAAACCGGCAAAGCGCACGATCAGCATCACGACACAGATCATGATGAGGTTGAGGATCACCGTGATCCAGAAAAGCGCGCCAAGATTCTCGCGCAGCACCGGCATTTGATCGAACAGGATGAAGCCGAACGCGGTGAACAATACGATCGTCGCGGCCTTCTTCAGGTACTTCCTCACTGTTCCCGCGATATTGGGTCGCAGCGCCCGCAGAGCGAAACCCGCCGCCGCCGGCAGCACCGTGATCGAAAATATGTCCCAGAAGAAAGAGCCCAGCGGCACATTCACATCGGCTTCCAGGCCCATGAAATGCAGCAGCGCGAAATGGGCGTAGAACGGCACCAGCAGGATATATGTCATGCTCAGGATCAACGTCATCGACATCGACAGCGCCAGATCGCCCTTCGCCATGTCAGTGAACAGATTGGACAGCATCCCCCCGGGCGTCGTGGCCAGAAGCACGAAACCCACCGCCAGCGCCGGCGTCGGCGCGACCGTAAGCGCCAGCGTCAGGCCGATCAGCGGCGGGACGATCAGCATCGAGCAGACGCCGAAGATCAGCGCACGCTTGTTGCGAAACACCTGGCGAAAGTCGGCCGCGGTGAGCGAAAGCCCCATCGCTGTCATGATCGCGACGAGCGATGCCGGAAGCACGGAATGGCTCAGGATCGCCATCAGATCAGCGTAAGTCATGCCCACGCCTCCTCAGACCGGCTCGACCGTTATGGTGCAGGCGCCGGCACGGCGAATGGCGCGGCAATCAGCGACTGCCTTGGGAAGATCCTCGTCGATAATCCGGGCACACACATTTGCCTGAATCCAGCCGAACGGCATCAGCAGACGGCCGCCCGCCCCGTAAAAGATGCCGATGTCATAAAATGGGCCGGGCGGTAATCCATGCGTGCTCCCGGCAGCCAGATACGCGAGCACCACATCCCCCTCGCGGGGATAGGATGTGGCATTCTCCGGGGCTATTGCTGGCGTGGCGATGCCTTCGGGCAGCGCGGACGACGGCATCGGCACCGAAATTTCCGGGCCGGTCCAGATCGCATGCATCGCCTCGAACGCGGCCCGTCGGGACGCGAGATCGCGCAGGAACGCGCAGGATTGCGGTGCCGCATCCACCAGTAACCGGCAGCGTGCGGACAATCCCGAGGCGGGCTCCGTAAAGCGGATCATGTCCATCGAAAGCACTCCCCTATTTGCCCGCCGTCATCGACAGATATTCTTCTTTCTGCAGCGCGATCGGCACATTGCCGTTCTGCCAGAGATAATCGTGAAAGCGCTTGATATCGAATGACTTTCCTTCGCGCACGCGCGCCTCGGCGAGAAATTCCGTCGTTTGCATCTTGCCGATCTGATAGCTGATCGCCTGGCCCGGCGCGGCGGCGAAGAACGTGGCCTCCTCCCGCGCGGTCGCCCGGTCCATGGGCACCATCCGCTCCAGATAGTCGGCCGCCTGGGCTATGGTGAATTCGCCCATGGCCAGCTTCACATCGACCTCGACCCGCAGCGCGCGCAATCGCGCGAAATTATAGATGATCTCGCGCGTTCGCGGCGCATCTGCCCAGAACCCCGCCTGAAGCATCATCTCTTCGGCGTAAAAGCCGGTGCCTTCGTTCGCGCCGCTGTCATAATAATGGCGACGCAGCGGATCGGGGTGCTTCCAGCCCAAAGTAAGCTGAAAGAAATGACCCGGCACGCCCTCGTGGACGATCACAGGGCGCGGATCGCGCATCAGCGACAGGTTGAAATAGCCCAGCGTCGGCGACGGATCGGGCAGATAGACGGTGGCGTTTTGCCCCACCCGCGCGATGCTGGTGAAATCGAATGTCCGCCCAAGCCAGCCGATCGGCGCAAGATAGGCGGGGAAGGCACGCGCGTTATAATGACCGGCCCATTCCGGCACGCTCAGCAAATTGTGCTCCGTCAGGAAGCGCCGAACCTTCAGCTCCTCCGCATCCAGTCTCGCCGTGACTTCGCCGATCGTCGAGCCGATGGGCAGTTCTGGCTGGCCCGTATTCCGGTTCCGTTCGATTGTTTCGAACAGGACAGAGCGGGCCCACTCCTGTCGCCCCATCACCAGAAGCTCTTCAGGTGAGTAGGGATAGAGCGCGACGCTGCCGAGGAAATACCGGTAGCTCTCGCGCCCTACCGCCGTCGTCGTCGGCAGCCCCGCGCGGTGCGCCTCCAGAAAGGAACGATAACCGGCGAAGGCGCCGACACTCCGTTCCACCGCGCTCTTCAGCCGCCGGCGCTGTCCGGCATCGGCATAAGGGCCAAGCCCGGTAGCCATGGCGCGCAGGCTCGGCGGAATCTCGGCGATCTGCGCCAGCGCGATATCGACGAACGGTCCGCGCATGTCGGTGAGATTGGCGCGGCCGGCCACCAGAACGGCTGGCGCATTTTCAAGCAGGCGGATCACCTCCTCGATCCGCTCGCGCGACAACGGCGGTGGCGGCAACAGCACCTCGAACACGGGATTGAGCGCCTGGGCGGTGTAAAAATGCGGTTGCCGACGCCACGCGGCGACATGGTCTATTTCCCACCTCACCCTCGCCAGCGCGGAACCGACCAAGCGATAATCTACCCTTTCGCTCACCGTGCGGGGCGAGCCGGCCAGCGCCTGCCACCGCGCCTCGAACGCGGCAAGGGTCGCCCGCTGGGCTGCGATCGAGGCCGGCGACCAGTCCGGCACCCATTTCGCCGGTCGCACGATACGCGGAATGTCATCGCTGCTCGCCGGCTGGGTGACGGCTCGCCAGGCCCAGAACTCCGCACCGAGATTCTGTATTGCCGGTTGTGCGGCGGCCGCCTGCGCCGCCAGCATCGTGGCGCAGGCGATGATGCCGGCGATAGCGCTACGCAGCATGTTACTTCCGGTTCTTCACATTGCGATCGAAGAAATCGACCATCTTCTTGAACGCGAAGCGCGCCTGCGGAAGATTGTCGCTCGCCCACGCATGGTTGGCGCCGGGCAGGGTAACCAGCTCGAACATCTGCTCGCGCCGGATCATCCCCTCCGCCAGCGCCATCGTATCAGAATAGAGCACGACCGGGTCCCGCGTGCCGTGGATAATCATCAGCGGGTCACGGATGCCCTGCGCCTGATAAAGCGCCGATTGCGCTTCGTATCGTTTGGGCATGTCGGCGCCTTCGGTCGGCCCCATGATCCACATCTGCTCGGGATAGGCGTGCCACACATTGGTGGCTGGCGCCCCCGCGATGCCCGCCGCATAGAGCCCCGGCTTTTTCGACAGGGACATGATCGTCATCAGCCCGCCGTAGCTCGATCCCCAGATTCCGATGCGCTTCGGGTCGGCATAGCCCTTCTCGATCAGATAGCGGACCCCGCTCTCCAGATCGTTGATGTCGGTTTCGCCATAGCTTTCATACTGCGTCTGGTTGTGGTCGCGGCCCTGGCCCCATGATCCGCGGACATTGACGTTGAGAACGATATAGCCCTGCGCCACGAAATATTGGTCGATGCCCCAGGTCGGGTGCGCGCGGCGGCCACCCCACTGATTATGCACGGAATCCGAATAAACGGAGCCGACGATCACCGGATAGCGCCTCGCCGGATCGTAGTTCGCCGGCAGGCTGACGCGCGCGACCAGATTCACCCCGTCGACATGACTGGGAAACTGCACGTAGCGGACGTCCGCCCAGGTCTGCGTGTAGAAATCCGGCTGGGGTGATCGGGTGACCTGCACCGCCCTGCCCGGTTTCGCTGTGTCGATCAGGTGCAGTTCCGGCGGCGTCGTGTCGTTGCTGTACCAGTCGGCGATCCGGCGGAAATCGGGTGAATATACCGGCTCGTGGGTGCCCGCCGCCGCTCCGCTGATCCGCTCGATCGGGCCGCCCGCCACGGAAACGCGATAGAGCTGCCGATCCGAAAGCGCCGACTCATTGGCCACGAAATAGAGTTGACGGTTCTTGGCATCCACCTCGAACGAGGCGATCTCCCAGTTTCCGCGCGTGATCTGGCGCGGTGCTTCGGCGGCCCTGCGCTGATGGTAAAGCTGCAGCCACCCGTCACGATCGGTGAGGATGATGAGGCCATCGTCGCCGGGCGCCCACGCCACCTTCCAGTCGGGACGAAGATGCCGGGGCTCGCGCAATGTATAGAATGTCTCGCGCACGCCGCTCGCGACATCGAAGACATAGACGGTATGTTCCTTGGCCTCCATGTCCGCACCGCTGATGAAGAGCCGCCTCCCGTCCGATGACAGGCCGTATCCCCAGATCGGATCCTTCGCATCCGGTCGCTCGAAGAGGCGCACCGCCCCAGAGGCGACGTCGACTACACCGATTGTCGCCTTCGCCGTTTCGTCGCCGGGGAAGGCGCGGATCACGCGGTTGTTCTGAAGACCGCCCCTGGCATAATAAAAGATGTCGCGCGCCGGCATCGCGCGATCATCCGCCTGCTGGAAAGCGATCGTTTTGCTGTCGGCGGACCATTGAAAATCTGCGACATACACTCTCGGATCGTCAGTGCCGGCAAGGCGCCGGGCGGCGTCTCCCCCGCCGGCTGCTGTGTCTCGCACCCACAATATTCCACCTTGCGCGTCGCTTTCGCGCGGATCGGCGGGGTTCCCCGAGACGAATGCCAGTTTGCTGCCGTCCGCCGAGACGGACAGGTTGCGCACGCCGTGCTTGTCGTTCTCGACCTCGATAACGCGACCGTCGGCTTCGCGGATGCGGAGCTGGCCGTCGAGCGTGAACGCCACCCTGCCGCGATCGAGGAAAACCGCCTGCGCGATGCCCTTCCGCTCCGCTTCCGGGCGCGCATCGCGGCCGAGAAACGTGAGCCGGGACTTTTTGCCGGTGACGGGCGAATAGGCCCAGATGTCGCGGAACGAATAACCATCCTCGTTCCACAGGAACAGGACGGTTCTGCCGTCGCGCGCCCAGCTATATCCTTCCGGCGGGATGCCGACCAGGCTCTTGTAGCGATACAGCCCGTCGATCGACAGGCTCGTGCCGGCAAGCTTCGGGGCGTCATGGGACCGAGCCTGCGCCGCTGCGGCTGGCGGCAAAGCCGCGAATGGCGCCACCAGCAAGAATGCGGCCAGCGAACGCCCGGAGGCAAGGAACAACGACATCTCAAACCACCTTACAGCCACGTATTTCAGCGAGCGCCCGCACAGCCAGTGCTACCGCGCCTTGCCGCCCACTTCCCGCACGAGCGTGTCCCAATATCCCAGTTCCTTGTAATAGGAGGCCAGCGGGATACGTTCGTCGGTGCCGTGCGCCCGCGCATCTTGCGGCATCACCAGACCGAGACTTCCTGCGCCATAGGTCGGAATTCCGGCGCGGCGATATTCGCGCCCCTCGGTTCCGCCGGACGACATGTTGGGCGTCAGGCGCGCGCCCGGCCAGCTTGCATCGAGCGCGCGTTGCAGCATCGCCATCACGTCGCTGCGGATCGGCGACGCGGGGCTTTCGACGGCCTCGCCGGTCAGCTTTACCGCGATCGCCGGATTGCCGGCCGCCTTGGCGATCTCTGCCTGCACATCGGCCACGCGCGTGCCGGGCAGGATGCGGCAATTGACGGTCGCGACAGCATTCTGCGCAAGTGCGTTCGGCGCATTCCCCGCGCGCAGCATCGTCGCCACGCATGTCGTCCACAGGAAGTTGCCGGCGGACGGATCCCGGCGCACGACCGCCAGCGCGTTGGCATCCTTGGGATCCGCAAGCAGCGCGCGCAGCGCGGTGCCGGTTTCTCCGCCCTTCTCCGCCGCCAGTTTTTCGGTCATCGCGCGGGTGATCGGATTGAAGATGACCGGGAAGCGCAGCGCCTTGATCCGCGTCAGCGCCGCTGCGAGATCGTAGATCGCATTGTCGTCGCGAGGTGCCGAGCTGTGGCCGCCCTTGTTGAGCGCCGTCACCTCGAACGTCGCGTTGGTCTTCTCGGCCGCCTGCATGCCGAAATCGAGCGGCACGCCTGCGCTCGTCACGGAGCCGCCGCCGGCATCGGCGTTGAGCGCGAATTCCGCCTTCCGCACCAGCGGATTGGCGATCACCGCGCGGGTCGAGAGCATGCCCGTTTCCTCATCGCCGGAAAAAGCGAGCAGCAGATCGCGTTCCGGCACCCAGCCCGCGCGCTTCAGCCGGGCGAAGGTGGAAACCAGGAGCGCGACGCCGAACTTGTCGTCCTGCGTGCCGCGGCCGTAAAGATAGCCGTCCTTCTCCACCGGCTTGTAGGGATCGGTGGACCAGTTTTCCGCCACCGCATCCACCACGTCCATGTGCGCAAGCAACGCGACCGGCCGAAGCGCCGTGTTACGCCCTGCGTATCGCACCACGAACCCCGAGGTCACCTCGCCGTCGATCGTTACGGGAACGCGGATGATATCGGCATCGCTGAAGCCTGCCCCCTTCAGCCGCGCCGCCAGCACGTCAATCAGCCGGGGGACGTTCCCGCGCCCCTTCGCCGTCGGAATCGCGACGATCTCCTCCAGCAGCGCGCGCGCGTCGGCGCGATCCTTGTCGGTCGCCTCCCAGCGCTGGGGCGGCGCGGCGGCCAGAGTGGAAACGGGGATCGCGGCACTCGCCGCAAGCAAGAGGAGGGACCAGGGCTTGGGCAAGGGCAATCCTATCCTTTTGATGTGCACCGGCCGCCCCCCTGAAGGGAGAGCGGCCGGGCCGTCCGTCAGAACTTTACCGATACGCTGGCGAACAGATACCGCCCCGTCGCGTCGTAGAACTGCGGGTAGGTATTGCCGTTGCCGCCATCCTCGATCGCCGAGGTGGTCGTCAGCGGCGGCGACTTGTCGAGAATGTTGTTCACACCCAGCGTGAGGCGCGCGTTCTCGAGCAGGTCGTAACCAAACGACAGGTCGAAATAGCTCCGGCTGTTCAGCGAGCGGTTCACGTCGGCGAAACTGCCGTTGAGCGCTTCCTGATTGCTGGTCTGCGAAATCTTCACCGAAGAAACGTAGCGCCAGGTAAGGCCGACATCGACGCCGAACGGGCTCGACCACGTGGTCAGCAGCTTGTGCCGCCATTCCGGACGCGGGCGGCCGCACAGCCCGCCGTACAGGCCGACGCACTCATAGATGTCCGCCGCGGGCGAACTGGGCAGCGGCTGGGTGCGGAAGCTGCGCAGATAGGTGCCGACAAGGTTGAAGTTGAACGTACCCATCGAATTCAGCGGCAGGCGATAGTCGACGGAGAAATCGATGCCGCTGGTCTTGAGCGATCCGGTGTTGACGTTGAAGCGCTCGAAATACCCCTGCGACGTCAGGAACAGTGTGCCGCCGGGCCCGCGGCGGATCGCGGCGCACGAACGCGGATCGGCGTTGTACAGGCAGTTCTTGAGCGCAAGGTTCGGATTCACGCTGCCGATCAGGTCGTTGACGGTGATGTTGAAGTAATCGACCGACATGGTGAACCTCGGAATGAAATCCGGCTGGAACACCGCGCCAAGCGACCAGGTATCGGCCTTTTCCGGCTTCAGGTTCCGATTGCCACCGATCAGCGAGTTGAACTGCCCTGCGGGGTTGTCGATGATGTTGCCATATTGCGCCGCCGTCACACCGGTGTTGGCGCATTGCGCCGCCGTCGCCAGCGGCGTCGCGCCCGAGCACGGATCGTAGCTGCCGTTCGCCAGCTCCGTCAGTTCCACCTCGAAGATCGACTGCGAAGCGAACAACTCCACGACGTTCGGCGCGCGGACGGCGCGCTGATAGCTGCCACGCAGCCGCAGCGCGTGAACTGGCGACCAGTTCAGCCCCAGCTTATAGGTGTTCGTCTTGAAACCGGTGCTATAGTCCGAATAGCGATATGCGCCTTCGAACGAGAGCAGTTCAAAGAACGGTCGGCTCTCAACCAGCGGCACGTTAAGCTCGGCGAACAATTCCTTCGCCACCGTCGAGCCGCTCACCGGATATTCCGGTTCCGGCGAGGTCTGATATGCCTCGTCGGGATTGAGGCTCAGCGTGTTCTTGCGATATTCCAGGCCGAACGCGATCCCCACGCCATGCGTCGCCCAGGGAAGCACGACGCCGTATTTGCCCAGATCGCCGTTCACCGACGCGACGATGTTGGTCAGCGCGGTTTCGCCGGTGATCTGCTGATCCTGCGCGATATAGGCAACGGATGCGGCGCTGGCCGGGTTGCCGCTGATGAGATCCAGCGGGGCGCAGCGCGAATCGTCGTTGAGCGAGCTTGCGTCGGCGTTGATGGCGCAGACGATCTGGCCGTTGGGGGCCGATCCGGTCCGGCGGTCGATCACCGCGTTCAGCGCATTGCCCAGTCGCGCGGTGCTGACATTGCCGACGAAGCGGCTGTTGTAGCTTACCTTCGAATAGGATCCGAACACGTCGTAGCTGAACGCTTCGTCGATCTTGCCGCGCACGCCGCCGACAAGGCGGAAGGTGCTGTGGTGGATGCTGTCGCGACGATTGCCACCCTCGACATTGCGGCGATTGATGATGAGCCCGTTGGCGATGGCGGCCGCGCCGACATAATTGCCGTTGGCGTCATAGTTGCTCGCCGTCGACAGCCCCGCGGCGCCGCACAGGAACTGCGACTGCTGCGCGCTGAGGAAGGCGTTGTCGCAATTCAGGCCGCCAGCGCTGCCGAAGATGCCGCCGGCGATGACGCCCGGCGCGATCTGCGCGGTGGATTTGTCATCCATGAAGCTGACTTCGAAATACGGAACGACGTGTTCGCTGATCTCATAATGCCCCATGGCGCCCAGCGTGTAGCGCTCGTCCGGCCGCTGATAATAATTGGCCGGCGCGAAATTGTATGTGCGGCGCCCGGCCACGAACGTCTTGTTGTCCGCCCGGAACTGGGTCGGCACGTTCACCAGCCCGCCGGTGTTGGCGAAGTTCGACGGGAAGTTGTAGCCGGAGCCGCTGCACGAATACTGGCTGCCGTTCTGCCCGGTCGCGCCCAGCGCGCAGGCGCTGTAATCATAGTCGGCCTGCAGGATGGGATTGATCTTGCGATAGGTGCCATAGGCGGTCACGTTTCCGCGACCGTCCGCCATGTTGCTGCCGATGACGACGGAATAATCCTGCGTGAAGCCGTTCCAGACGTTCTTGTCCGGCTTGGGATAGGCGCCCGGCACGAGCGCGTTGTTCGCATCGAGCAGGCTGCGCAGGCCCTTGTCACCGTTGCCATGCTGATAGCCGCCGACATTGGCGGTGATCTTCACGCCCTGGAAATCGTCGATGAGGTTGAAGTTGACGACGCCCGCGATCGCGTCGGAACCATAAACGGCGGAGGCGCCCCCGGTGAGCACCTCGACATTGCGGACCAGCGCCGCGGGCACCTGGTTGATGTCCGATGGCGTCGACTTGGGCGAACCGTAGGGCAGCCGCCGGCCGTTCACGAGCACCAGCGTGCGCGACGGGCTTAGGCCGCGAAGATCGACCTGGGCGGTGCCGGTCGCCTCGTTCGAGTTGGCCGAGCCCTGCGCGGCGAACACCTGCGGCAACTGGTTCACCAGATCCTCGGCGCGGCTCACGCCGCGGCTGGTGAATTCCGCCGCGCCGATCTGCACGACCGGGCTTACGCTCTCCAGGTTCGCGGAGCGGATACGCGAGCCGGTGACGACCACATCACCGCCAGTGGCCGAGCCGGAATCAGCCGTGTCCGAAAGCGGTGCGCTGGCAGGCGATACGGGCGCGGATGCCTCCTGCGCCTGCGCGATCTGCGCGGTCACGATCCCGATGACGGCCGTGCCCGTCAAAAGCGCCATTCGTTGAAATGTCGTGGTCATTGGTAACCCTTCCCCTCATGCGCCGCGCGCGACGCGTCTCCCGGTTCGGGCCGCCGGCTGGCGACCCGTCTGCTTGCTCGTGCTCAAAAAATGCTGGCGGTTGCCGTGCTTTCGCCGATCAATATCGCCAGCTTGTGAGGTCCGCCCCCGGCGGGGCAGACGCCTCGATCCGCTTAAGTATCTTCGGCAGATAGAATGTGTTGTACCGCAGTCGCGAAATGGCATTCGGATTGGCGTGGTCGCCGCTCCAGCAATGTTCCGCGCGATCCCCGTAATCCACCTCGCCCTGATACGGCGGATCGGCCTTCTTCAGGAAATCCTCCATCAGATAGACTGCGTTGTTCAGATAGAAATTATCCATATCCCCCACATAGATATGGATCTTCCCCTGAAGCTTTGGCGCCAGCGTCTTCCAGTCACGCTCAAGGATATGGCGAAGATCGTAATTCTCGCGCCAGTAATCCGCGACCTTCGGATCGATCACGCCGGTGCGCTTGTCCCAGATACGTTGAGGATAGCCGTCCGCTCCATTCGGCGAGAACACCGCTTCCCAGATATCCCACTGTCCGCCGGAACGGGTCTTGTCGCCCATCACCAGTTCCCAGCGGTTCTCCATCTCCATCGTGTAGGGGGAGTTGTCGAGATAATCGCGCTTTCCGGCGCGGGCGACCTTCGTGAACGGCCCCTCGTGATAATATGCGTTCTTGTCCTTGTAGATGTTGGTCAGCATCATCTGGCGGAAATCGATCGGATCCGGGCAGGCGGCGAATGCGCCATTGTATTGATCCGGGTATTTCACCTGCACGCCCAGCGCTTCCCAGCCGCCGGTCGACCCGCCGTACATGAAGCGTGACCAGTTCTTGCCCAGGCCGCGGAACTTCTTTTCCAGCGCGGGAATGAATTCGTACGTGATGGCATCGCCATACGGCCCGATATTGGCAGAATTTACCGCATAGGAATCGTCGTAATACGGATTGGAATGGTCGATCTCGACCACCAGATAGCGGGGGAATTTTTCCGAAACCCACTGTTTGTAGAAGTTATAGGCCTCTTCCTGCTCGGTGCGGTTGTAGCACGGCAGATTGAAGCGCTCGCTTGGTTCGCACTTCAGGTCGGGATCGGGCGGCGTGGTGCGAAATCCGCCGAAATCGGCCGGGAAATGGCCGTGGAAGATCATCAGCGGATAATGCGCCTCGGGATGCTTGTCGAAGTCCTTCGGCACCAGCACATGGCCACGCAGATAGATGTCGCGGCCCCAGAACTTCGACAGCTTCTCGCTGCGGAACTTGAAGCGCCGTATGAACTCGCTGTCCTTCGGCTCGGCGATCGCGGGATTTACCTTGTCCAGCGTCAGTTCGATCGCGCCGGGCTTCGCCGGGTCGAAATCGATAACCTGCGGGGTGCTCACCAGATTGCCCGGCTCGAGCCGCCAGTTCTGGCCCGCGCCGCGCGGGGCGGGCAGCTTCACCGTCTTGCCGCTGGCCAGGCGATAGGTGTCGTAGCGGTGAAGCACCGCCTGCGCATGATAGCGCCCGGCCGGAACCTTGCCGAGCGCCTCGGCCGGAAAGCCGAGCACGTCGCCGCCGATGGTGGCGCTTTCACCGCGCTTGAGCCCGTCCACCGTCACGCCGAACATCTGGGCGCCGAAATAGTCCGGCCGGGTCTGGAAGCGCGGCTCGGTTTCGCCGTCCGGGGTCAGGATCACCATGATCCGACCATCAAACGATGCGTCCGTGGCGGACGCCGGCACGGTTACCTTGAATGTCTCCGCCATCGCCGGCACGGCGCCCAGCGCAAGCGACGCTGCCGCTGCCGATAACAAGAACTTCCCACAGTTCATGGCCTTACCCCCCTGCAATAGCCGTTACTGGTCGCCCTTGATGAGCGTGATCTCGGTCTGTCGCCCGTCGAGGAAGCGCACCTTGCGCCCATCGAAATAAGCGTTCTCCTCTGACCGGAACTGCACCTCCTGCCCGCCCCATTCCGGGACTGGAGCGTACGCGGCCAGTTCGATCGACCACGTCGTATTGGCATGGATCGGATAGAGCCCCCGCTCGTCGCCGTTCTGATTGTCCCAGAACCCGATCGCGGTGCCCGCCGCATGGCCGTGATAGCCCAGCGGGTGTGAGTAGATCGACGGCTTCAGCCCCGCCGCGATCGCCTTCGCGCGCGCCGCGGCCAGCACCTCGTTGCCGGTCGCGCCTTCGCGGAAGGAGGCGAGCAGCGCGTCCTGCACGCCGTTGGCGGCCCGCAATCCGGCGCGCAACCCCTCCGGCGCCCGCGTCTCGCCCGGCTTCAGCACATAGGCCAGATGCTGGGTGTCGGTGTTGAGGCGGAGATAGGTGATGCCGAAATCGGTCCACAGCATGTCGCCCGGCTGGATGACGGTATCGCCCTCCAGCATCTCCTTCTGCCCCTGGCGAAGCACCGCGACCGAGGGCTGGAACCACGTCTTCAGCCCCAGATCGCTCAGCCGCTGGCGATACCACCACACCACGTCGTCCGTCGTGGTCTTGCCCGGCGTGATGACCTTTCGCGAAAAGGCTTCGCCGATGACCGCATGCGCCATCCGCAGAATACCCGGATAAATCTGCATTTCCTGCGGCGTGCGCGTTTCGAGCCAGCCGATCGCCAGCTTCTCGCCCGAAACGATCCGCGAACGATAGGGTTCGGGCAACGCCGCCTTCATCTCGCCAAATTGGCTCAGCGTCATGCCGTCGGCGAAGGCGGAGAGCGCGGAGGTATTGATGGCGATCGAGCCGGGATTGCGCGCCGCGATGATGTCCGCAACGGCCTTCCATTGATCGGGCTGCGCATCGGGGTTCCATGCTGGCTTGAACAGGCCGCCCAATCCGTAGCGGCTGACCGTCAGACGCTCGATCGGCTTGCCGCCGCCGGGATCGAAAAAGATGAGGATCGTGCGGCGCCGTGCATGAAGGCTCTCCGCGTTCAGCATGGTCGCGACCACGGGCTCTTCGAAATACTCGCGCGCCATCAGCACCCACATCGCGATTTTCTGATCGCGCATCAGACGCGGCACCACCGTGTCGAGCCGGTCGGCGAGGATGCGGTTCTCGAGGGCGGCGCGCTCCCGGATCGGGAGGATTTGCGGAAGGGCCGGGGCTTGCTGCTCGACGTCCGACATGGGGACCGCCGCGAGCGGAACCTGACCCGTCGCAGCCGCCGGAGCGACCAGCGCCAGCACGGCAGCAATTGGAGTCGCGCCTGCCACGCGCGCCATAAACCTCGTTCTTCCCATGATCCCCCCGGCGCATATTGAATGCATTATCGTATGCTAATGCACATATTTCAGTTGTATGTCAATTTTCACCGAACGGCGGGCGGGCGCTACGGCCGCCACCGAAATCGGTCCGTTCGATTGCCCGGAAAGCGCAAGCTTTCACCGCCGGAGACGCGCGAGCGGGCCCTTGATCGTTGCGGGGAGCGTTATCCCGAAACCGGGACAGCACGCTTTATCGCCCGCATATCCGCAAGGGCGTGATGGTTTATCGGGATCCGGCGGGAAGAGTGATTCCCGGACTGACGGGATATCAATCGCGGCAGAACACGCGCACCGGTTTCAAAGGCGCGGCTGAAAGATCAGAGCGGCCGAAGCCCGGTCCGGCCTGACCCCGCGGACGATGATCTATCCGCCGTCGATCAGCCGCACCATCGGCGGTTTATCCTGCCGATTGCGCCTATCGATCGTTGCTTCCCGACATCGGCTTGCCCGCGCTCGCGCCGCGTCAGATCTCGATCTGCGTGCCCAGTTCCACCACACGGTTCGTCGGCAGGTGGAAGAATTCCATCGCGCTTTCGGCGTTGCGCAACATCCAGGCGAACAGTTTCTCGCGCCAGATCATCATACCCGGTCGCTCGGACGGCAGCAGGGTCTGCCGCGAGAGGAAGAAGCTGGTGTCGATCATGCGGATATCCGCGCCACAACCATGGAACCGCTTCAGTGCGGCGGGCACATCCGGCGCCTCCATGAAGCCATAGCGCAGGATGACCCGGTGGAAACCCTGCCCGAGATCATCGTGCAGGAAGCGATCATCCTCGGGGAAATAGGGCATGTCGGTGACCTTCACGGTTAACAGGATCACCCGCTCGTGCAGCACGCGATTGTGCTTGAGGTTGTGGAGCAACGCATGCGGCACGCCCTCCGGCGTCGAGGTCATGAACACCGCGGTGCCGGGCACGCGCGTGGCAGAGTTGGCGGCCGAGCCGATGAACACCTTGATCGGCATCGCGCCCTCGCGCATCCGGTGGATCATCAGCTTGCGCCCCGTGGCCCAGGTCGTAAGCAGCACGAAACAGACGGCCGCGACCAGCAACGGGAACCAGCCACCGTCGAAGATCTTGGTCAGGTTAGAGGTGAAGTACAGGCCGTCGATAAACACGAACACGCCGACGAACGGCGCCACCGTCCACAGCGGCCAGCGCCAAACGCGATAGATCAACACCCCGACCATACAGGTCGAGATGAACATCGTCCCCGTCACCGCGATGCCATAGGCCGCCGCGAGGTTGGACGATTCGCGGAAACCGAAAATCAGCAGCAGCACCATCACCATCAGTGACCAGTTGACCGAGGCGATGTAGATCTGGCCCGCCTCCGATGCGCTGGTATGGCTGATGCGCAGGCGCGGCATCAGGCCGAGCTGGATCGCCTGATGCACGACCGAATAGCATCCGGTGATGACTGCCTGGCTGGCGATCACCGTCGCCACCGTCGCCAGGATGACGAGCGGCAGCCGCCACTGCTCGCTGGCCATAAGGAAGAACGGATTCTCGGCGGCGGCCGGATTGCCGAGCAACAGCGCCCCCTGCCCGAGATAGTTGAGCATCAGCGCGGGGAAGATGAACCACAGCCACGCCACGGCGATCGGGCGCCGGCCGAAATGCCCCATATCGGCGTACAGCGCCTCCGCCCCGGTCAACGCGAGCACGACCGAGCCAAGCGCCAGAAACGCCAGCCGGCCATCGCTCGCCGCGAACCGCACCGCCCAGCGTGGATCGAGCGACAACAGGATCTGCGGCTGGTGCAGGATGTGGATCACGCCGAGCACCGCGATCGTGACGAAATAGATCGCCATGATCGGCCCGAACAGATTGCCGACCTTGGCCGTGCCGACCGACTGGAAATAGAACAGCGCTACCAGGATCGCGACGGCGATCGGGATGACGAAGCTGCCGAATCCCTGCTCCACGGTCGCAAGCCCTTCGACGGCGGACAGCACCGACACCGCCGGGGTAATCATGCAATCGCCGAAGAACAGGGCGGTCGCCAGCACGCCGAGGATGACGAGGCTCGTGCCCCATCGCTTGCCCGTCGCGCTGCGGCGCTGGATCAGCGCAAGCAGCGCGAGGCTGCCGCCTTCGCCTTCATTGTCGGCGCGCAGGATCACCATCACATATTTGAACGTGACGATCAGCACGAGTGACCAGAAGATCAGGCTGACGACACCGAAGATATGCAGCTGATCGACCGTCAGCGGGTGGTGGCCGACGAACACTTCCTTCATCGAATACAGCGGGCTGGTGCCGATATCGCCGTAGACGACGCCGATTGCTCCCACCGCCAGCTTGGCAAGGCTGTCGCGGCGCAGGTCGTGGCCGTGCGGCACGCCCGGGGTTTGGGATGTGCTCACGAAAGAGTCGCGGAAACCGGATTCACGGCAGATAGCCTGCAATCACCTGTTGAAGCGGCGCGCCTAGCACGGCCCCATTGGGCCCGCAACAGCGCGGCGGGCCGCGATGGCCGGGCCCGTCGCCGCCGGTTTCAAGCTGTTCAGCGCTGACCCGGATTCCGTAGCGGCAATGCCAGCACCCGATCGAGCATTATCAACTGGCGCACGATCTCTTTGCCATAGTCCGATCCGGGCGCGGACAGCAGCGCCGCCCGCTTCCACAGCGGGCGCGCCGCCGGGAGATTCCCGGCGCGGACATAGGCGAGCCCCATATAATAGACCGGCGCCGGATGGCGCGGCGCGAGACGAATCGCCTGCCGGAACGCCGCCAGCGCGGGCGGAGACATCTGGTTGCCGTCATGCAGCGCCAGATTGGTGCCGAGCTGGGTCCACAGGATGTAGCTGCCGGGAATCGCCCGAATGCCACCAAGCACGACCTGGGTGGCGGCGGCGGTATCGCCGGTGCGCAGCATCGCGTCCGATGCCATCACATAGGCGGTGTCGGCGGTGTAGCGCCCGATCATCCGGTCACGCAGGGCGATCACGGCCGGCTCCACCGCGATCGGCTCGGTCGTCGGCGTGGCGGGATGCGCAGCGAGTCCGGGCCGCCCCTGCCACGCATAGCCCGCCGCACCGAGGAACAGCGCGGCGCCGGCGATCGACCACAGGACGCGCGGCAACCGGAAGATGACAAGTGCCGAAAATGCCAGCAGCCCGAACAGCGCCAGGGTGAGATAGCCGCTCATTGCTCCAGCGTCTTCGTTTCGTGCATCTTGCCCGCCACTTCCGGGGGCATGTATTTCTCGTCGTGCTTGGCAAGCAGATTGCTCGCGACGAACGAGCCGTCGGGGCGGAACTCGCCTTCCGCCACCACGCCGGAATTTTCCTTGAACAGATCGGGTGCGATGCCGGTGAACGTCACCGGGGTGGTCGCCTTGCCGTCGGTTACGACGAAATGGATCGTCACCCCGTCGCCCGCGCGCTTGATCGAGCCGTTCTGCACCATACCCCCGAGCCGCACCGCCCTTCCCAGTGGCAGCGTCTGCGCGCTGACGTCCGACGGCGCGTAGAAGAACGCTGCCTGATCCTTGAGCGCGGAAAGCGCGAGCAACGCCGCGCCGACGACCGCCGCGAGCGCCAGCAGCGCCAGCGTCAGCCGCTGATGCTTGGCCTTCACTTCTCCGCCTTCCGCATCGCCCGCCAGCTCCACAAAGCGACGAGCGCCGCGCCGCCCAGCGTGACGGCATAGGCGGCCATGACGAAGGGCCACGGGCTCATGCCGCCGCCTTCCGGCGCAGCCGCGCCTCCGCCTTGGCCGTCGCCAGGATCGCGCGCATCCGCATCAGGACGATGCCGATGAAAAGCAGGCTGAAGCCGGCCAGCATGATCGGCAGCGGCCATAGCAGTTCGGGAGCGATCTTCGAGCCGGTCAGCCCGATGCTCTGCCCCTGATGCAACGTGTTCCACCAGACGACCGAATAGCGGATGATCGGCAACAGCACGGTGCCCGCTATCCCGAACAGTGCCGGAATCCGCCCGTCGCCGCCGCGCTCGCGATCCGCGCGGGCGAGCGCGATATAGGCGAGATAGACGAAGAACAGCAGCAGCATCGAGGTGAGCCGCCCGTCCCATTGCCAATAGGTGCCCCAGGTAGGCCGCCCCCATAATGCCCCGGTGAAGAGGCAGATCAGCGCGAAGGCGGCGCCGGGCACCGCGATCGCCCGCGCCGCCACGTCCGCGAGCGGATGGCGCCAGACGAGGAAGGCGGTGCTCGACAGCGCGATCCCGCTCCACCCGCCCATGCCGAGCCACGCGGCGGGCACATGGATATAGAGGATGCGCACCGTCTCGCCCTGCAGATAGTCGGGCGGGGTCTGGGTCAGCCCGGCCCAGCAGCCGATCGCGATCAGCGCCACGCCCAGCCAGGTCGCCACCGGGGTGAGCGGTCGCGCCAGCTTCAGGAAGCGGGCTGGATTGGCAAAGGCGTGGAGCGCGGGCACGATGCTGGGCCAATATGGCAAGATCGCCCGGGCGTCACCCCCCGACGATCGGCTGAGATGGTCAGCCGCGCCCGATCAGCCGTTGCGCGATCCGATCCGCCACTTCGGACGCGGGCGCCCCGCTCGCCTCGCTCTCGTCCCACACCTGATTGAGCCGATCCGGGATGCGGGCGATCCGCGCGCGCACCTCCGCCTCGTCGCCCTGCCCGAGATACTCCAGCCCGACGTTGATGATCCCGCCGGCGTTGATGACGTAATCGGGGGTATAGAGAATGCCCCGTTCGTGGATTCGCCGCCCGTCGGCACTGGTGGCGAGCTGATTGTTCGCCCCGCCGGCGACCACCTTGGCCTTCATCGCGGCGATCGATGCCTCGTCGAGGATCGCGCCCAGCGCATTGGGGCTGACCAGATCGACATCGAGCGACAGGATCTCATCCGTTGACGCGACGTTCGCGCCGATCTCCGCCGCCAGCGCCTCGGCGCGCGCCCGGTCCACGTCCGCGATCGTCAGGATCGCGCCGTCGTTCGCCAGCAGCCGCGCGACACCGCCGCCGACGGAGCCTACCCCCTGCACCGCGATCCGCACGCCCTTCATGTCGCCGGCACCAAGCCCGCGCTTCGCCGCCGCCTTGACGCCGAGATAGACGCCCATCGCCGTGTATGGCCCGGGATCGCCGCCCGCCGCGCCGCTCGCGACCGGCAGGCCCGAGACATAGCGCGTCTCGCCGGCGATCACCTTCATGCGCGCCTCGGACATGCCGACATCCTCGGCGGTCACGTAGCGGCCGCCCAGCGATTCGACCGCGCGGCCGAACGCCTTGAGCTGCGCCTCGCTGATCGTCGCGCCGGCCGCGGGGGCGAGCACCACGCCCTTCCCGCCGCCCAGCGCGAGATCGGCCATCGCATTCTTGTAGCTCATCCCGCGCGACAGGCGCAGCGCATCGGTGATCGCGCCATCGGTGGAGGCGTAATGCCAGAAGCGAACGCCGCCCGCCGCCGGGCCAAGCGTGGTGGAATGGATCGCGATGATCGCGTGAAGGCCCGAGCCGGGATCGGTGAACAGGTGAACGCCCTCATGGGCGTCAAAATCCGGAAAGCCCCAGTCGATGGTCATCGCAATCTCACCTAGCGCGCAAGAAAAACACCGATGGGCGCAATAAAGTTATGGACGGCCAAACGCCAGCCAATTCGCTATGATGAGGGAAAATGGGGCGATCGACGGGACTTGAACCCGCGACCCTCGGTACCACAAACCGATGCTCTAACCAACTGAGCTACGATCGCCGCAAGGAATGCGCGCCCCTAGCGGTGGTGCGGGCATCTGGTCAAGCTATCAGAATGCGATTGCGGTTGCACGCGGCCCGCGTCGCTCAGAACCGTCCCTCGATCGCGAGCTGCCAGCCGTGCTGCGTTTCGACGAAGCCCGACGCCTGCAAGCGCGCCGCGCGCGCGGGATCGCCGCCCGCTAGCGTGAGGTCGGCGTGATAGCGCCCATCGGGCCAGATGCGGATCGTAGAGCCCTCACCCGCCGGGCTGGTGAGCGGCAGCAGGAGCGCGCCCGCGTCACATCGCGGGGTGCCGCTCATCGACGGGGGGATCGGCTGGCCCGCGACATCGCCGCTCAGCACCGCACGTACGCGGCCGTCGGCGTGGGTGCAGCTGTCGTCGGTGAAGCCGACGTTCACGCCCTCGAGCTCCAGCGTTCGCACCGGCACCGGGGCGAAGGCGCTGCCGACCGGCAGGCTGGCGGTAAGGTTGTTCAGGCCCACGCTGTGGCGCGTCACGTCGATTGCGCCGGTCACGCGGGCGGCGCCCGTACTGTCCGGCGCCGCGAGCGACACCCGCGCGCGCCCGAGCAGCAGTTGCAGGGGAGAGACATGGGCGGAAAGATCGCCCAGCGCGATATCGCCGAACCGCGCCTCCGTCAGCGCGCCCGACCAGATGCTGCCACGCACCTCGCGCGCGCTCATCCCCGCCTCCGCCAGGCCGAACCAGGCCAGCGCCAGCCGCATCGGCAGCAGCGCGATCAGCGCCACGACAAGCGCCGCGAGAAACAGCGTACCGCGTCCGGTGGAAAGGCGGATGCGCATCATGGCCGGCGCGCCTTCAGCGTGAGCTGCGCGGCGACCGTGCCGTCGCCATTGCCCGTGATCGTCGCGGCATCGACCAGCACGCCGTCTCCCTCCATTCCGGCAAGCCAGCCGAGCAGCGGCGCGGCCTTGGCGCTGGGAATCACGACGCGCACATTATCCCCGCCGGGATCGACCGTGCCGAGCGTAAAGCCAGCCGCATCGGCGCGTTCGCGCACGGCATCGGGCAGCGGCGCGCCCAGCGGCTGCGGATGGCCGCGCAGAATCGCATGCACCGCGTTGGCGCGAGCCTGCGTTTCGCCGCGCCGGATTACCGCGTCATTGTATCGCTCGTGCGCTGACGCGAGCCCGTCGCGCACCGGACGGATCACGCCGGCCCACACGATCGTCAGCGCGAACAGCGCGATCATCACGAGGATCAGCCAGCGCTCGCGCGGTGCGCGCGAATCGAACCAGCTCCGCAGCGCCGTCATCGCGAAGTCACCGTGATCTGCCCCTTCAGCCGGCCGCCGGCGGCTTCGAACGTGCCGCCGCTTACCCCGAAACCAGCCTCCCGCAAGCGCGCCTGAAGCGCGCTCGTCTGCGCGTCGCCATCCGCGGTCACGGTAACGAGAAGATCGCCGTTCGGCTGGAAATCGAGCGCCGCAATCTCAACGCCCTGGGTCGCCCGCACCGCCGAAACCACGGCGGCGGTGGTGCGCGTGAAGCCCTGCCCCGGCCCACGCAGGCGCGAAAGCCGCTCGTCGAGCGCCTGGGCCGGATCGGTGCGTTCGGCCGCGCCGCGCGGCAACGCCTGTCGCGCGATCGCGTCGGCCTGCGCCTCCACGCGGCTTGCCGCCAGCGAATATCGCGCGATCGTCACCAGATCGATCGCCAGCGTCGAGAGCAGCAGCAGCGCGAGAAGCAGCGCCGCCCGGCGCACCATCGCCCAGTCGATCGCGTGCCGGCGGCGGCGCGCGAACGCCCCCTGCCGCAGGTTGAGCGACGGATTGGCCGCAGCGTGGGCCAGCGCATGTTCAAGCGTCTCACCGGCGATGAGCATGGGCGCGATGCCGCCAGTGACCCATTCGGTCAGCCCCGCTTCGTCGGCGAACCCGGCCGCCTGCCCGCGCACCACGCCCTGCCCGCCGAGGTCGGCCCGCACGAACCCTTGCTCGACCGGCGGCAGCAGCAGCGGCGCGGGAAGCAGCACCGCCGGGTCCATTCCGATCGCGCGCAGCGAATCGAGCCACTCCCGCATCCGTTCGATCGCGACGACGCCGATCGGGCGATCGCCGCCATCCGGCACCCCTACCGCGACATGCAGCCCCTCCTGCGGGGTCGCGCTCGCCTCGCTCACCACGATCCGCGCGGCAGCGGCCGCCTGCGCCAGCGAGCGATCCGGCAGGCTCGCCCAATGCAGCGTCACCGCATCGGCGGGCGCTACCGCCACGATCGGCGCGCCATCGGCCACCGGCACGCCGGTGCCCCGCTCGGCGACCACATCGCCCTCGATCCGCAGCCAGCGCCACGGTTCCCCCATGCGGGGCGGCAGAAAGAGCAGCGTCGCGATCGTCACTGTTCCCCCCATTGCCGCGATACGAGCCGCGCGGGAAGAGCGCTTGCGTCGATCAGCCCGCGTTCGCGCAACGTGGTGCCGCGAAGCGCCACGTCGACGCGCAGCGCGAACCAGCGCGAGGTGACGTCCGCCTGATCGCGCGCGGCCGGATCGGGCGTGACCGCGGCCAGCCCCGCGGCTTTCCACAGCTCGTCGCGGTTCGCATATCCTGCCGGCGGCCGGCGCATCAGGATCGCGCGCGCGCCGGCCATGCCGGCTCCTTCCGGCAGCAGCATCGCGAGCAGCGGCGCCTGGTCGGGCAAAAGCGTATTGGCGTTTATCACCGATCGTTCGGCGCGCGGGATTGTGCAGATCCATGGACGCAGCCTGGCATAAGCCTCCGCCGATACGCCCGCGACCGCGCGCAGCTCGCTCGGGTCGGCCATCAGCGTTCCCGCGGTGCGATAGGCGGGCTGGCCGCCCAGATACGCGGGATCCTCCGCGCCGCCCGGAAGCGGCGTATCGTCGCTGTCGATCCAGTCGGCGGCGGCGGCGGCGATCGCGGCGCTGTTCGAAAGGTTCAGCAGGCGCAGCAGCCGCCCGAACTGCTCCACCGTGGATGGGTTGGCGATATAGCGTCCGTCCGGCTCGGGCGTGACGAGGCTGTTGAGATTGAAGCAATTGCCGCCATCCGTGACGATCGCCACCGCCGTCCCCTCCGGCACCGGCAGCGCGAAGGGGCGTCCGCTCCACCCCCCCGCCAGCGTAACGCGGGTCGCGTCCTGCTTCAGCAGCGCCGTCACCCGCGTCGTCGCCAGCGCCTCCACCGCCTGGGCATAAGCGCGCGCCTGATCGAGCGCGATCGCGTTGCTTCCCAGCCGCGTCGCGAGCCGCAGCTTCTCCAGCCCGGTCGCGGCCATCACCGCGATCACCGCGACCAGCAGCAACACCGTGAGCAGCGCGGCGCCGCGTTCGCGCTCAGCCGGCACGGCCACCACTCTTCCTGGGCGCATAGCCGGTGCCCACCAGGAACAGCTGGCGCAGCAACGTGCCGTCACGCCGTGTGACCACCAGTTCCACCGCATGGGGCAGCGGCGCCCCCTGCGTGCCGTCCCAGCGATCGCTCCATGCGCCGTTGAAGCGATAGCGCAGCGTGATCGCCTTCACGCGCTCCAGCATCGCGCCGGGCGGATAGGGGTCCGCCCCGTCCAGCATCGGGTAGCCGATCCGGTCGATCGTGTCGCCGTCGAGCCGGTATTCCACCTTCTGGAGCGATGGGCGCGGCGCCTCGTCCAGATTGCTCCATCCGCCGCGCACCAGCCGCAGCCCGCCGGCATTGCCCGCGAACGACGGCAGACGCAGCCCGCGCTCGTCGCGGGTCGGCCGGTCCATCGCCTGCGCCAGATCGGCGCCGAGGATCGAGGACAGCCGCTCGATCGCGCCGATATCATCCAGCCGCGCGCCAGCCGCATCTTGCGCACGAATGCTGAAGGACAGCATCGCCACTCCGGCGGCGGCGATCATGCCGAAGATCAGCAGCGCGATCATCACCTCGACAAGCGTGAAGCCGTGTTCGGCGGAACGCTCGAAAGGCGTGAAGCCGTGTTCGGCGGAACGCTCGAAAGGCGTGAAGCCGTGTTCGGCGGAACGCTCGAAAAGCCCGGAGCCGGGTTCGGCGGAACGCTGGGGAGGCAGCGCTCTCATGGCGCCGCGATCGCTTCCGGCCGCACCATCATGAGGCGGCCGATCACGCGACCGTCGCGATCGGTCACCGACACGTCGATGCGCATCACCTGCCCGTCGCCGATCGCGCGCACGTCGCGCACCCAATGCCAGTCCCGCCCGCCGTTCCGTTCGTTCCCTTCGCTTCTGCCGGCGAGCGGGGGCCGCCCGTCCGTTACCGCATCGATCGCGACATTGCGGGCGACCGTCTGCGCGAGCAGCGTCGAATCGAGCGTGCCGGTCGAGCGGATCGTCGCGCCCTCCAGCCGGATCAGCGCCAGTATGGCGAGACTGAACACCGCCAGCGCAACCATTATCTCGATTAACGTGAAACCGTGTTCGGCGGAGCGCTTCCAAGGTGCGAAGCCGTCTCCCGTGCGTCGTTCAGCCATCGACCTGCACCGCCCCGGTGGCGCCGATCGTCACGGTGGCACGGGCGCGCTCGCGCAGCAGCGGGATCGACAGCGGGCGATCCGCCATGCCGGTGGTATCGAAGATCACGCGCACCCGGTCGCCGATCGACACGCTGGTGCCCCGCCCCCATTGCGCGACCTTCAGCGGCTTGTCGTCCATCGCCACCCAGCGTCCGCCGTCCCAGCGATCGAAGCCATAGCCGCCCGGTGTCACCCATACGCTGGTCGGCTGAGCGGTGACGATCGCCCCGTCGCGCGCCGCGCGCACCCGCAGCGCAAATCGCGCCGCCTCGTCGATCACCCGGCCGTGCGGATCCGGCATCGCCAGCACCGCCGCCGTCGATGCCAGCGCGATCACCAGCACCACCACCATCAGCTCGATCAGCGTGAAGCCATGTTGCGCGGAGCGTCCGCGCGGTGCGCCCCCCCGCTCGACGGAACCGGGCGCAGCGATTGCGCCGCGTCCGGCAGACGACCGTGCGGTCGCCGGGGCGCTGGCGCGGTTCGCGGCCCTATTCCCAGGAGCCGATATCGGCATCGACGCCCTCGCCGCCTTCCTTGCCGTCGGCGCCAAGGCTCCAGACATCGGCGGCCGAATGCTTGCCCGGGGCCGCATACAGATAGGCGCGATTCCACGGATCGTTGGGCAGCTTCTTCAGATAGCCGCCCGCCTGATAGCGCGCCGCGTCCACGCCCTGCGGGGCGGAAACGAGCGCGCCCAGCCCCTGCGTCGTCGTGGGATAGGTGCCGATCTGGAGCTTGTACAATTCCAGCGCCTGCTCGATATTGGCGATGTCGGCCTTGGCCTTCTGGATGCGGGCGGTATCGCCCGAGGGCAGTACATTGAGCGCGACGATCGTGGCCAGCAGCCCGATGATGACGATCACCACCATCAGCTCCACCAGCGTGAAGCCTTCCTCGCGGCGACGGCGGCGGCGTTCTTCCTTGGTAATCATGGACTTCCTCATTGGCCTGCGAGCGTGTTGAGCTGGAGAATCGGCAGCAGGATCGACAGGACGATCGTCGCCACCACACCGCCCATCGCGACGATGATAGCAGGCTCGAGCAGCGAAAGCGCGGTCGCGGTGAAGCGATCGAACTCGCGCTCCAGATAATCGGCCGCGCGCTCCAGCATCTCGTCCAGCCGCCCCGCCGCCTCGCCCGATGCGGCGAGATAGGTCAGCAGCGGCGGGAACACGCCGCTCCGCCGCATCGCGCCCGAAAGGCTGCCGCCCCCACGGATCGCGATCGTGATCTCCTCCGTCGCGAGTTGCAGCCGGCGGTTGCGCACCGTCCCCGTCGTCAGCGCCAGCCCCTCCATCAGCGGCAGCCGGCTCGCCACCATCGTGGCGAGCGTTCGCGCCATCCGCGCCGCATGGAGATCGCGGATCAGCCGGCCCAGCAACGGCACGCGCAACACCCAGCTGTCGAAGCGCAGCCGGATCGCCGGTTGGCGCAGCGCCGCCCATGCGAGCGCCGCCAGCCCCGCCAGCACCAGCAGCATCAGCCACCACCAGCCGACCAACAGGTTCGACAGGCCGATCACGATCCGCGTGAGCAGCGGCAGTTGCTGGCCGACCGTGTCGAACTGTTCCACCACCTGCGGCACGACGAACGCCATCAGCGCGAGCACCACCCCCATCGCAACGATCGCCAGGATCGCCGGATAGGTGATGGCCGTCAGGATCTTGCCGCGTATTTCCGCCTGCCGTTCGAGCAGGATCGCCAGCCGGTCGAGTATCGTCGGCAACGTGCCGGAGCTTTCGCCGGCCGATACCATGGCGCGATACAATATCGGAAAACTGCGCTCCTCCCGCGCCATCGCGTCCGCCAGCCGCCGGCCCTCGACCACGCCCGCATGGACATTGGCGACGATCGCCTGCACGCTCTCCTGCTCCGTCTGGCGCGTGATCGTGCGCAGCGATTCTTCCAGCGGCGCCACCCGGTTCAGCGTCGCGAGCTGCCGCGTGAAGAGCGTAAGCTGCTTCGACGACATCCGGCCGCGCAGCAATTGCAACCCGAACAGCGGCCTTCCCCGGCCCGGCTGCGCGGTTCCCGCATCGATCCGCACGACATAGAGCCGGCGACGATCGAGCATCGCCCGTGCGGTGTCCGCATCGACGGCGGCGATCTGACCGCGCGTTTCGTTTCCGCGCGTGTCGATCGCGACATAGTCGAAATCAGCCATGCCGGGCGGGCCGGCGGCGGCGATCATTCATCGATGCTCTCCGCCACATCCATCGCGTCATGCCGCGACACCCGCACCGCCTCTTCCGGCGTCGTGATGCCGCGCTCGACCAGCCCGCGCGCGGCGTCTGCCAGCGTTTCGCTCACGGCGAAGGCGTGGCGCGCGATCTCCGCCTCGTCCGCGCCCTCGTTGATGAGGCGGCGGATCGTATCGTCCACCCGCACCGCCTCGAACACGCCGATCCGGCCCTTGTAGCCGCTATGCCCGCACGCCTCGCAACCACGCGCTTCATAGACGGTGGACTTCGGCGCGATGCCGAGCATCCGCGCGACCACATCGTCCGCCTCGACAGCCACGCGGCAGGCAGGGCACAGCCGCCGCACCAGCCGCTGCGCCACCACGGCGCGCAACGTGGACGCGAGGAGGAACGGCTCCACCTTCATGTCGCGCATCCGCGTGATCGCGCCGATCGCATCGTTGGTGTGGACGGTGGAAAGCACGAGATGCCCGGTCAGCGATGCCTGCACCGCGATCTCCGCCGTTTCGCGATCGCGGATTTCGCCGACCATCACAACGTCGGGGTCCTGCCGCAGGATCGCGCGCAGCCCGGCGGCGAACGTAAGCCCCACCTTGGGGTTCACCTGCGTCTGCCCCACGCCGTCCACCGCATATTCGACCGGGTCTTCGACCGTCAGGATATTGCGGCTGCCGTCGTTCAGCATGCGCAGCGCGGCGTAGAGCGAGGTGGTCTTGCCGCTGCCGGTCGGCCCGGTGACGAGAACGATGCCGTTCGGTTCGCGGATCGCATTTTCGATCAGCGCGTGCATCCGCTTGCTCATGCCCAGCGAATCGAGGTCGATCCCGGCATTGTCCTTGTCGAGGATACGCAGCACCACGCGTTCGCCCGCGCGGCTCGGCAGCGTCGAGACGCGCACGTCGAGCAGCTTGCCGCCCAGCGTCAGCGCCATGCGCCCGTCCTGCGGCACGCGCCGTTCCGCGATGTCGAGCCGCGCCATCACCTTGATGCGGCTGACCACCACCGGCGCGACATGCGGCGGCATGCGCAGCGTTTCGCGCAGCACGCCATCGATCCGCATCCGCACGACAAGGCCGGTTTCGTAGGGCTCGACATGAATATCGCTCACGCCATGCCGCGCCGCATCGGCGATCACGCCGTTGATGAGGCGGATCGCCGGGGCGTCATCGGCGGTGTCGAGCAGATCCTCCGCGGTGGGGATGCCGTCCGCGAGCAGATCGAGTTCATCGCCCATGCCCACCGCCGCCAGGGCCGTGGCCTGGCCGTCCATCGCGTAATTGTCGCTGAGCAGCCGGTCGAAGGCGGCCTGGTCGAGCCGTTCGACATCGAACGGATGCCCCACCGCCCGGCGCACCTCGATCAGCGCCCTCGGATCGGCGCCCTCGCGCAATGCCACCCTGGCGCCGTCGAGGATCACGCCAAAGCGGCGTGCGAAGCCATAGGGAAGCTGCACGGGCGCGATCACCGCCGGTGCGGGCGCTGAGGCCTCGGCGCTCTCGAACCCGGGCTGGCCGCCCGCGTCGCTCATTTCGGTTTCCCGCGCTTCAGGATCGTCGTCGAATTGCGCTGCACCGGCACGTTGACGCGCGGATCCTCGATGTTGCCGGGCACCGGCGCGGGCGGGATCGGCGGGGCGGCACCCATATAGTCGCGCACCAGTTCGTCGATCGATGGCTCGCGCGCGGGGTCCTGCATCCCCTGCTTCAGGCGCAGATAGCCATAGCGTTGCTCCGTCACCTTGCGGTTGTCGTCCGCCGAACGCAGGATGGTCGGGCGGATGAACACCATCAGATTGGTCTTGGTGCGGGTCTTGGCCTTCGAGCGGAAGAGCTGCCCCAGCCCCGGTATGTCGCCGAGCAGGGGGATCTTCTCGATCGTGCGGCGCTCGTTATCGTCCAGCAGGCCGCCGATGATCGCGATCTGCCCGTCATCCACCGTCAGCGTCGTCTCCACCTCGCGCTTGTTGAGGATCAGGTCGGAATTGTCGCTGGATACCGGCCCGGCGATCGAGCTGACCTGCTGGTGCAGGAACAGCTTGATCGAGCCGGACGAGTTGACCTGTGGGCGCACCTCGAGCTGGATGCCCACATTCTCGCGCTGCACGGTGCGGAAGGCGTTGTCGAAATTCTGGCTCAGCGCCTGCCCGGTCGTGATCGGGATTTCCTGCCCCACCAGGATGCGCGCCTCCTGATTGTCGAGCGTGATGAGGCTCGGCGACTGGAGCAGGTTCGAGGTGGTGTCGGATTTCACCGCGTTGATGATGGAGCCGAAGATCGTGTCCCCGATCTGGCCGCCATAACCGGCGAACGCGCCGCCCGCGCCGAGGATCGAGTTGACCGCCTGTTGCGCCAGCGCGTCGCTGATCGTGTTGTTGGTGGTGGTAACGGTCGTGCTGCCGTTCACGGTCGTTGTCGTCGTCGCGAGCTGGCGCGCGCCGATCGCGCCCGCAATCGTCAACAGGTTCGGCGCCGAATTGGAAAAGCTGGTGGCGCCGAACGCGCCGCCCTTCAGGCTGCCGATCAGGAACTGGAAGCCCAGCTTGTTGGCCGTCGTGTCCGAAACCTCGGCGACGATCGCCTCCACCAGCACCTGCTCGCGGCGGGTATCGAGCTGTCGCACGACTTCCGAAAGCTGTCGCTGGATGTCCGCCGGTGCGGCGATCACGATCGCGTTGGCGCCGACGAACCGTGTCACCACCGCCGGCGCCCGCCCGCCCTGCGTCGAAATCGCCGCCTGGCCGCTATTACCGCTCCCCGGCGCCGCCTGCCCCTGCGATCCAGTCGATGCCAAAGGCGCACTGCTGCCCGAGCGGCCGGAGGTGGACGACGATGATGCGCCGAAATTCGATTGCGTCAGTGTGGTTTGCGGGATTTGATCCGGTGTCTGTCCCACGAGTTGCTGCAGCACCGGCAGCAGTTGCGCCGCGTCGGCATGTTCGAGAAAAACGACGCGAATCTCAGTGCCGCTCTTGGCTTTCTGGTCAAGATCCAACGCTATCTGCGACAGCCGCGCCACGGTTGAGGGGTCGCCGCGCAACGCGACCGAGTTTGCCCCTTCGACCGCGACCACCGTCGTCTGCTGGCCGCCGCCCTGTGCCGGCGTACCGATCAGCCCCTGAAGCGCGGTCGCGATATCGCGCGAGCCCGCATTCTTCAGCGCGATCACGCGCGTCGAGGCGTTATCGTTGTCAATCCGCTGCAAAACCTCCCGCACGCGGCGGATATTATCCGCGAAATCCGCGACGACGATTGAATTGCCACCTCGGTTGGCGGTCACCGATCCTTGGGGACTGACCAGCGGACGCACCGTGTCCACCGCGCTCTGCGCATCGATCGAACGTAGGCGGACGATCTCGGTGACGAACTGGTTACGCGCCGCCCCGGCGAGGCCGACGCGGCCGGGCTGCGCCGCTGCGTTGTCCAGCGGCTGTACACGTAGAGCCCCGTTGCTGGTCGGCACGGCGACCAGCCCGTTGGCGCGAAGCGTCGAAAGGAATACCTCGAAATATTCCGATCTGCTTAACGGCCGGTCCGTAACCACCGTAACCTTGCCCTGCACCCGCCCATCGATGATGAAGACGCGCCCCGTAACCTTCGCAGCATCGGCGATGAAGGCGCGGATATCCGCATCGCGCACATTAAGGGTGGTCTGGGCATACACCGGTGCTGCCAAAGCCAGCGCAAGCGCGGTTGCGAGAGAAACCAGCCTCATCGGCCCGCCACCGGAATGGAGATCGTTTCGGTCTGCCCGTTTCGCTGCACTGTAAGTGCCAGGGTGCCGCCGTCAGCAAGGCCCGTTGCAATGCTATCGAAATCGGCCGGACTGTTTACCGGCCGACCTGCAATCGCGGTAATAATATCGCCCTCTCTCAACCCGGCGGCACGAAACGACGCGCCGGAACCTTGTGGCCGCACAACAAGCCCGGTTATCCGCCCGCCATCGATACGGGGCACAAAGCCGACCTCGGACTGAAACTTACGGATATTGATTGCCTCGCCCGGCGCGCCGTTTGGCGCAACCGCAGCAGCAGGGGGAAGACCGCCCCGGGGGAAGCCGCAGTGCCGGACTGATCAAGGAACAAATCCTCGCGCACACCTCCGCGCTCAATCGTCACATGATCGAAAGCCACCTCTTTCAGCTGAACCCCTGGAATAACCTCTTCCCCAACCGCTACGCTTTTCTGCACTCCGTCCGGGCCGGACAGGATCGCGGATCCTCGCCCGGTAACCTCGTTGGTCGTGGTCCCGAACAGCGTGAGGCGCAGAGAAGTAACCACAGCCGGTGCGCCATCAGCCTGTCCACCCGCCCGATAGAACGGATCAGCACCACGAAGCGCTTCCATCGGGACTGCCGGGATCGTCGGACTAGCAGGATGCCATTCACCAAGTGGGCCAACAGGTGTGACGAGCCCCCACGCCAACCGCGCAACCTGTACGGCAAAAGCGAAGAGCAAAATGATTTCGAGCATCGAATAGATGTTGACGGCTGGTAATCGTCTCAAAATCGCTCGCGAGCGGGCGTCAAACGTCAATTTCATGTGGCGTGACCATTCCCCGCACAGCCGGAAGAAATGACCCTATCCCGCGAAGGCCCGCTCGTGTAAATAATTCTCTGTCGAGCTAGCTGTCATCCGGCCCGAAGCGGGCACTCGTCAACGGGTGCGTCGGTCCTGCAAACGCTCAAACGCGATCTTATGGTGTCCGCAGCGCAAATCGGGCGCGCGCAATCGCCACTGCAGACCTCGTCGAATTAAAACAAAAAAGCCGGCCGATCTTTCGACCGGCCGGCTCAATCTCAATACTATTCCAGGATTAGGCGATCGCAGCGACCGAGCGGCGACGACGCATCGTGGCACCTACCGCGCCAAAACCAACGATCATCAATGCCCAGGTGGCAGGCTCTGGAACCGCCGGGGAAGCACTGATGGTGAACGCGCCCTGGTAATCGGACTTCGAACCAATTGGCTGACCGGCGTAAACCGCACTGCCAACGCTGTACGAACCAACAATGTTCGACAGACCACGCACCCAGTTGAAGTCGGTTAGCGTGTAATCAACATTCGAGAAGCTCGCCACGCCGTTGATCGCGGTAAAAGTTCCCGTTGCCTCGGTGAACACGCCGGTAAGCGTCTTGGTAACATTGTTCTCCGTGAGAGCCACCGTTATGTTATAGAACGGGTCCGAGTTACCGAACTTGGCACCCAGCGGCCAGCCATCGCCCGCCACCTGGTAATCCGAATCTCCTGCTGCACCGACAGGCGCGGAGCTGAAGTTATCGTTCGGGTTGAGCGTGGTGCCGTACGGGTGCTGAACGAACAGCGTGTAATAGCCGTCAACAGCGGTGTTCCACACGGTTCCAGAAGGACCCGTTACCGCGGCAGACGTGATAACCGGCGCCGCATTGGCCGGGACGGCCATGGCGGCAGCCGCGATAGCGGCAATCGTCAGGTATGTACGCATTAGGGCCTCCCTATTCGACCAATTTCGACTCGCGACCAGTTCGCTTTTCACTTGCCCACGAGAACTAGCCGACCCGCAAAATGTTTCAACAGAATTAACCGTTTTACGGGCGCCCCAAAGCGCTACGCCCCAATTTGGGACAAATCGCCGCAACTGCAGCAAAAAGCCCGTCGGTCGCGGGACCGACGGGCTTAAAATGGTGGGCGCGACAGGGATTGAACCTGTGACCCCACCCGTGTGAAGGGTGTGCTCTACCGCTGAGCTACGCGCCCGGCCGCCGCTAGCGACTAAACCGGAAGCGGGCCTTTAGGCGCGGCGATCCTGCCTGTCCAGCCCGTCAGATCATTTCAGTTGAGCGAGTCCTTCAGAACCTTGCCGGCCTTGAATTTCGGCTGACTGGAAGCCTTGATCGTCATCGGCTCGCCGGTGCGCGGATTGCGCCCGGTGGAGGCCTTGCGCCTGGACACCGCAAAGGTGCCGAAGCCGACGAGACGCACTTCGTCACCCTTCTTCAGGCTGCCCGAGATGGTATCGAATACCGCTTCGACGGCCCGGCCGGCATCGCCTTTGCCGAGGCCGGAGGCATTCGCCACCGCCGCGATCAGTTCCTGCTTGTTCATGCCCAGTGACCCCCCAATGGCTGGAAAAACGGATTAATTGATAATGGATTCGCGGCGCGCGGCCGATCGACGCAGTAAGGCGCGTGGTTTCGCCGCTGTCAAACGAATCCGCTGCGACGTCACCAAACGGCGGATCGATCGATCATCCGCGCCAGTACCGCTCAGTGATGCAACTCGCCGCCCGCCGGCGCGATCGGCGCAAGTGGTAACGCGGCGAGCTCGTCCGCATCCGTCCAGTCGATCGCTTCAAGCGGCGCTGAGAGTGCGAGCTTGAGCACCTCGTCGACATGCCCGACTGGCACGATCTTGAGCCCATCGAGAATGTTTTGCGGGATTTCGGCCAGATCCTTCTCGTTCTCCTCCGGGATCAGCACCGTCGTGATGCCACCGCGGAGCGCAGCCAGCAGCTTTTCCTTGAGCCCCCCGATCGGAAGCACCCGACCGCGCAGCGTGACCTCGCCGGTCATCGCCACCTCGCGCCGCACTGGAATGCCGGTCAAGGTCGAGACGATCGACGTAACGATGCCGATGCCCGCCGACGGCCCATCCTTCGGCACCGCGCCCTCCGGCAAATGGATGTGGATATCCTTTCGATGGAACAGGCTCGGTTTGATCCCGAACGACGGCGCGCGCGCCTGAACGAAACTGAAGGCGGCCTGCACCGATTCTTTCATCACGTCGCCCAGCTTGCCGGTGGTCTTCACCGCCCCCTTGCCCGGCACCGTGAGGCTCTCGATCGTCAGCAATTCGCCGCCCACCTCGGTCCAGGCGAGACCCGTGACGGCGCCGATCTGGTCTTCCTGCTCGGACAAGCCGTGGCGGAATTTCTGCACACCAGCATATTCGTGGAGATTATCAGGCGTGATCGTCACCGATTCCGCCTTGCCCTCCAGAATACGGCGCAACGCCTTGCGGGCGAGTTTCGCTATTTCGCGCTCCAGCGTCCGAACCCCCGCCTCACGCGTATAACGCTGGATGAGCGCGCGGAGCCCCTCGTTGGTCAGCGCGAACTCGCCTTCCTTCAAACCATGCGCCTCAATCTGCTTCGCGATCAGATGACGCTCGGCGATCTCTACCTTCTCGTCTTCGGTATAGCCCTCCAGCCGGATGATCTCCATCCGATCCAGCAACGGCTGCGGCAGATTCAGCGTATTCGCCGTGGTGACGAACATCACGTCCGACAAATCGATGTCGATCTCCAGATAGTGATCGTTGAACTTGCCGTTCTGCTCGGGATCGAGAACCTCGAGCAGCGCAGATGCGGGATCCCCACGGAAATCCTGCCCAAGCTTGTCGATCTCGTCGAGCAGGAACAGCGGGTTCGACGCACCAGCCTTTTTAAGATTGGTAACGATCTTTCCCGGCAACGACCCGATGTACGTGCGCCGATGCCCCCGGATCTCTGCCTCGTCGCGAACGCCGCCAAGCGACTGACGGATGAATTCGCGCCCGGTCGCCTTGGCGATCGACTTACCCAGCGATGTCTTGCCGACGCCGGGCGGCCCGACGAGACACAGAATCGGCCCTTTCAGCTTGTTCGTCCGCGCCTGCACGGCGAGATATTCGACAATACGATCCTTCACCTTCTCCAGCGCGTAATGATCCTCGTCCAGGATTGCCTGCGCCGCAGCGATATCTTTCTTCAGCTTGGATTTCTTGCCCCATGGCAGCCCGAGCAGCACGTCAAGATAGTTTCGCACGACGGTCGCCTCGGCTGACATTGGCGCCATCGTCTTGAGCTTCTTCAACTCTGCGGTAGCCTTGGTCCGCGCTTCCTTGGAGAGCTTCAGCGTCGCGATCTTCTGGGTGAGCTCGGCGATCTCGTCGCCATCGCCGTCATCGCTTTCGTTGCCGAGTTCGCGCTGAATCGCCTTCAGCTGTTCATTGAGATAATATTCGCGCTGCGTTTTCTCCATCTGACGCTTGACGCGACTCTTGATCTTGCGTTCCACCTGCAGAACGCCGAGCTCGCCCTCCATAAAGGCGTAGACCATCTCCAGCCGCTTGACCGGATCCAGTTCCACCAGCAGCGACTGCTTGTCGGCAACCTTGATCGCGATATTGCCTGCAACTGCATCGGCAAGCCGCGAGGCCTCCTCGATTTCGCCAAGCTGCACGGATGTTTCCGCCGGCAGCTTGCGGTTTAGCTTCGCGTAATTATCGAACTGATCCACTACCGAGCGCATTAGCGCGCTCGTTTCCAGGCCATCGGCCGCCTTCTCCTCGACGGGTACGGATTGGGTGGTAAGATATCCGTCCACTTCAATAAGGCCGCCGAGCCGGCCGCGCGTCTTGCCTTCGACAAGAACGCGAACCGTGCCGTCGGGCAGCTTGAGCAGTTGCAGCACGGTAGCGGTGACACCGATATCGTAAAGATCGTCCTCCTTGGGATCGTCCTGGGCGGGATCGAGCTGCGCGACCAGGAAGATCTCCTTATCGCCCGCCATCGCCGCCTCAAGCGCGGCGACCGACTTGTCGCGACCGACGAACAGCGGCACGATCATCTGCGGAAACACAACGATGTCGCGCAACGGAAGAACGGGATAGGTCTGGCTCATGGATACTCCACAGCCGCCAGAATGAGGGCGGCTCTTTCGGCTTATATGGTGATGCAGCGCGATGCATCAATCTTGCTGTGGGGTATCGCAGGCCGACGACGATGCTAGCCACCAACGCGGTGGTCGCGTCGCCGCCAGAAAAAGAGACGCTGCCTGATGCCAGGCAGACTTAACAATCTCGCAACGCCGCTACCAGGACGCGCCCAGTTCATCCTCGATCACCCGAACACGTTTCGCCAATTCTCGCAGGTTGGAAATTCGCTGGTCACTCAGCTGATGGATCGATGCTCTTGGCGTCAACTTTCACCACCGCATATGCTTCAAGCGCATTTAAACGATATCGGACCAAGCGCAGCAATTGCCGGCAGAAGCTGAAACTGGCCCCTACCCCGCCGGACGCAGCATCGACCAGAAGCGCGGACCACCGTTCGGCACATTCCATTCGTCCACGATCTCGAACCCGATCGCGCGATAGAATCCGAGGTTACGCTCCGTCGCCGTCTCAAGATAAGCTGGCAAACGTCCAGCACCGCGCTGCAGGCCAGCCCGCACCGCAAGGCCGCCGAGCCCCTTGCCTTGCATCGCCGGATCGCAGCCCGCGATATGCAGGTACCAGTAATCACCCGGCGGGTGATGCGCCGCGATTGCACCGGACACTAGCAACGCACGTCGCGCGCCAGCCATGCCAAGCGCGTGCAGCAATGCGGGCGCGTTGCGCACCATCTCCCACAGCGAAATGTCAGCCTGACCCGGCCCGCGCCACAAAGTCGCCGCCTCTCCCCCCGGCGTGATCAGCCGCATCCCGCCCGCGTCTCCGTCGAACAGCAAGCGGAACAATCGCGGCAGGCGGCGTGCGCGATCAGCGTGGTCCGGCAGTATCCACGATGTCGCCGGGTCATCCTGAAAGGCACGCGCCAGCATCGCGGCCACCATGTCCCGATCGGCGTTACCGGCCGTGCAGATCGTCATGGCACCACCGTGACGAACAGATAAACCGCAAAGATCACGAGATGCACCACGCCGCCAAGGATCGTGGTGCGCCCAGTGCCCAGCGACAACGTGATCGAGAACAGCGACAGCACCAGCAGCGTCAGGCTCTTAACCCCGATGCCCAGCGCCAGTGGCAAGCCGAGCAATAGAGACACGACTGCGACACTCGGGATCGTCAGTCCGATGGTCGCCAGCGCCGAGCCGAGCGCGAGGTTGAGGCTGGTCTGCAGGCGATTCCGACGCGCCGCGCGATACGCTGCCAGGCTCTCGGGCGCGAGTACGACACCCGCGATTACGACGCCAACCATGGCCAGCGGCAGTCCGGCCTCCAGCACCGCTTTCTCCACCGTCGCCGCCAGCCCCTTGGCCAGCAGCACCACGCCGCAAAGCGCGATAAGCAAGATGCCGAAAGCCGTCCACACCGTGCGCATCGCGGGAGGTTCGACGTGCTCCTCTTCCGCGTCGCCCTCCGGCAGGAAATAACTGCGATGCCGAACCGTCTGCACCAGGACAAACGTGCCGTAGAGGATCAGCGAGACCACCGCCACAAACACGAGTTGCGATGGCGCATAAGTCGGCCCCGGTGCGCTATCGACATAGTTAGGCAATACCAGCGTGAGAACCGCCATCGCCACCAGTACGTTGAGCGCCGCGGAAACGCCGCGCAGCGAGAAACGCTGCTCGCGAAACTGGACACCGCCCGCGAGCAGACAAATGCCGACAATGCCGTTCAGGATGATCATGATCGCAGCAAATACCGTGTCGCGTGCGAGGGCCGAGGCATCGCCCGCTTCGGACATCATCAGACTGACGATCAGCGACACCTCAATCACCGTCACCGCGACCGCGAGCACGAGTGTGCCAAACGGTTCGCCAACACGGTGCGCTACCACCTCAGCGTGATGCACAGCCGCCAATACGCTGCCGATCAGCACAATCGCCGCGACCACCACGCCGATCGTGCCCATCTTCGCCAGGCCAAGCGGCACGGCAATAATGGCCAGGATCGGAAACGCGATCGACCACCAGGGCAGGTCGATCCCGCCACCTTTCGACCCTCGTTCTTCTGTCAAGGCGCTGTCTTCGGCGCTCATCAATCCTCCCGCTGCGTCCAGGTAACGAATGCATGACGCGGGCGAATCTTTCCACCCATTTGACCGGGCCGGCCGAATTCGCAGCCGAAGCTCCGTTGGAGGATCGGAAGGAACCCCGCTGCAACTCGCCGACGAAGCACAAATTTTTCGGGGTAGCTGCGCTCAGCCGCGCATCTTAATTCCGTCTCGGTATGAATATGCCTGACAAAGAAAATTTCTGGGCGCTTTCCGAAAAAGAGAAACAGACGCTCCGCCTGATCGTCCGCGGGCACGACGCAAAATCGATGGCGCGTAGTCTCGGGCTGTCGGTGCACACGGTCAACGAGAGACTTCGGGACGCGCGGCGAAAGATGGCCGTATCGAGCAGTCGTGAGGCAGCGCGACTGTTGCTTGAAGCGGAAATCGGGGATGGTGTCGGCATTAGCTCCAAATCAGTTGGACACGTGATTTTCGGGGATGGCACGATCGTCTCCCCAGCCGATCAGGGCGGTGCGCCGGTTCGCGGCGCGAAGCGGTCATTCCGCTATCCCTTGATCGCAGGAGCTATTGTCATGACCCTTACGCTTGGATTGCTGGCATTCGCGGGAATATCGAATGTCGGCTTCAATTCGCTGCCGTCACCGGCGACACAGGATCGAACGCCGGATGCCGAAGTCGTCGAATTCGCGCGGAACTGGCTCAACTCGATCGATCAAAGACAATGGTCCGATAGCTATCGGGCGACAAATAGCTTCTTCCGCAAGGCGAATACGCTCCAGCTATGGAAGGAGACATCTGAAAGAGCGCGAGCGCCTCTTGGCGCGATTGTCACCCGCACCCTAATCAGTCAGGAGAATTTCGCCGCCCCTCCGAACGGTTATGAAGTGGTCAGATTCCGAACCACCTTCTCAAACAAGGCAAACGTTCTTGAAACCGTGACATTGGAACGCGAGGACGGTGAATGGCGGGTCGCAGGTGTGACGATGGAATAGCGATCAGCATTGGGCGATCGAAGCCGCCCCCCGAACAATAACGGGCGCCGCTCATCGCGACGCCCGTTATTCGTGTTCAGACTGGAAAACTATCAGGCGGCATCGCCCGCTTTCTTCTTCTCCGCGTAAACGCGGATCGGCTCCTTGCGACCTTCCACCACATCCTTGTCGATCATCACCTCGTCGACGCC
Source organism: Sphingomonas sp. TX0543 (assembly GCF_048565505.1). Taxonomy (NCBI): domain Bacteria; kingdom Pseudomonadati; phylum Pseudomonadota; class Alphaproteobacteria; order Sphingomonadales; family Sphingomonadaceae; genus Sphingomonas; species Sphingomonas sp. TX0543. The sequence continues at coordinate 1,866,985 of NZ_JBLZUS010000002.1, read as the reverse complement.
TTCCATCCCTGGCAGGTCGAACATCGTATCGAGCAAAATCGCCTCAAGGATCGAGCGGAGACCACGCGCGCCAGTCTTGCGTTCGATCGCCTTCTTGGCGGCCGAAACGAGCGCGTCGTCGGTGAAGCCAAGCTTCACCTCCTCCATCTCGAACAGCTTCTGATACTGCTTTACCAGTGCATTCTTCGGCTCGGAAAGAATCTTGACGAGCGCCGGGATATCGAGATCCTCGAGTGTCGCGATCACCGGCAGTCGGCCGACGAATTCCGGGATCAGACCAAACTTGAGCAGATCCTCCGGCTCGGTCTGGCGCAGCATCTCGCCGGTGCGCCTTTCCTCCGGCGCAGCCACGTAAGCGCCAAAACCGATCGACTTGCCCTGCAGGCGGTCGCCGATGATTTTTTCCAGCCCCGAGAAAGCGCCGCCACAGATGAACAGGATGTTCGTCGTGTCGACCTGCAGGAATTCCTGCTGTGGATGCTTGCGCCCGCCTTGCGGAGGCACGCTCGCGGTCGTGCCTTCCATCAGCTTCAACAACGCCTGCTGAACGCCTTCACCTGAAACGTCGCGGGTGATCGAGGGGTTTTCGGCCTTGCGGCTGATCTTGTCGATTTCGTCGATATAGACGATGCCGCGCTGCGCCCGCTCGACATTATAGTCGGACGCCTGAAGCAGCTTGAGAATGATATTCTCGACGTCCTCGCCGACATATCCGGCCTCGGTCAGCGTTGTCGCATCGGCCATGGTGAACGGCACGTCGAGGATGCGCGCCAGCGTCTGGGCCAGCAGCGTCTTGCCACAGCCGGTCGGGCCGACGAGCAGGATGTTCGATTTGGCGAGTTCGACGTCCGCGCCTTTTGCGCCGTGATTGAGTCGCTTGTAGTGATTGTGCACCGCGACAGAAAGCACGCGCTTCGCCTGCTTCTGACCGATCACGTAATCGTCGAGCACGTCGCATATTTCCTGCGGCGTGGGTACGCCGCCATCCTTCTTGGAGACGAGCGCGGATTTCGTCTCTTCACGAATGATGTCGTTGCACAGCTCTACGCACTCGTCGCAGATGAAGACCGTCGGGCCGGCGATAAGCTTGCGCACCTCGTGCTGCGATTTGCCGCAGAACGAGCAGTAGAGGGTGCTCTTGGAGTCGCCGCCGGAGAGCTTCGTCATTCAATCGATCCTTTCGCGCTCCCAGTATGAGAGCGACTTTCGGGCCGGGCACCGTAACCCGGCCCGTCATAAAACGGCAATGCCTGAAAGTGCCTAATACTCAGGCCGCCGCCTGGACGTCGTCCGCGGGAGCGGGCCGTTTATCGAAAACTTCGTCGATCAGCCCAAATTCCTTGGCCTCATCGGCAGACATGAACTTGTCACGATCCATCGCTTTCTCGATCTCTTCGAGCTGCTTGCCCGTATATTTAGCGTAGAGAGTGTTCAGGAAGTGACGCATCCGCAGGATTTCGCGCGCCTGGATCTCGATGTCCGCCGCCATTCCCTGCGCCCCGCCCGAAGGCTGGTGAATCATGATTCGCGCGTTGGTGAGCGCCACGCGCATCTTTGGCTCACCCGAAGCGAGCAAGAAGCTGCCCATCGACGCAGCTTGCCCGATGCAGACGGTGCCGACGCGCGGACGAATATATTGCATGGTGTCATGTATCGCCATGCCCGCCGTGACGACCCCGCCCGGCGAGTTGATGTACATGAAGATGTCCTTCTTCGGATTTTCCGATTCGAGGAACAGCAGCTGCGCGGTGATCAGGCTGGCCATGCCATCCTCCACGCCGCCAGTGACGAAGACGATTCGCTCACGCAGCAGGCGCGAGAAGATGTCGAACGAGCGCTCGCCGCGGTTCGACTGCTCGATGACGATTGGCACGAGGCCCGCCTGGGTCTGCTGCAGGCCAAGGCCCGCGCTGGCCAGCTTGCCCGCGAAATCACCGGTGTCGAACGGATTATGCATGGAAAACTCTCTTTGCGTGATGGACCGCCAACATCGGCGCTTCGTGAGCCTTGTTCAAGCCCCGCGCGATGGCGCGGGATAGGCAAGATATGCCAGCCGCCGAACCTCGCGCCGCCCGCGCACCACGGTATCGAGGATCAGTCCCGCGAAACCGTTCAGCGCCGCGAGAATGATAAGCCCGGTCACCACGATCGCGGTGGGGAAACGCGGCACGAGCCCGGTCTGCGCATAAGTGACGATCAGCGGCGCGGCGAGAACGAGCGCCAGCAGCAACAGCAATGCGCCCACCGCCCCGAAGAACCACAGGGGCCGCTCGATGCGATAGAGCATCAGAATGGTGCGCAGGATGCGCCAGCCATCACGATAGGTGGACAGCTTCGAGGTAGAGCCTTCCGGCCGCGCGAAATAGGCCGTTTCCACCTCGGCTACCGGCATTTTCAGTTCGAGCGCGTGTACGCTGATCTCGGTTTCGATCTCGAACCCCGCGGAAAGCACGGGAAAGCTTTTAGCGAAACGGCGGGAGAACACGCGATAGCCGGATAGGATATCGGTGAAGCTGCGCCCAAACAGCCGCGTCAGCATCCCCGTCAGCAGTGCGTTGCCGAACCGATGGCCACGCCGATAGGCTTCGGTTGCCTCGCCGATCCGGCTACCAACCACCATGTCGAGTTGCTCGTCCAGTACCCGCGCCACCAGCGCCGGCGCGGAAGCCGCGTCGTAGGTGGCGTCGCCATCCGCCATCACGTAGATGTCGGCATCCACATCCGCAAACATTCGGCGGACCACGGCGCCCTTGCCCTGAATCCGCTCGCTGCGCACGATCGCGCCAGCGGCGCGCGCCACCTCAATGGTGCGATCGCTGGAATTGTTGTCATAGACGTAGATCGCGGCAGCCGGCAGCGCAGCGCGAAACCCCGAGATCGTCTGCGCGATCGCGGCTTCCTCATTATAGCATGGCAGCAGTACGGCGATCGTCGGTTGGGTCGGCACGGACACCCCTGGGCAAAAACGCATCGAGCCTGTCGCGGCCCCCGCCCCTCACTAACAGGAAAGGCGGAACCCGGACAGGCTCGGTGAAAATGAAACTACCAGTGCCTAGGCGCTAGCGTCACGCTTCCTTCTTCGCGGCGGCCTTCTTAGCCGGCGCCTTTTTCGTAGCCGGCTTGGCATCCGCCTCATCGGTCGCCGGCGCTGCCTTGTTGGCCGGTGCCTTCTTCGCGGCGGGCTTGGCGGCCTTTTCTTCCGCTGCCGGCGACTCATCGGTTACCACGGCCTTTTTCGCCGGCGTCTTCTTGGCCGGCTTCTCGGCGGCATCCGCGCCGGTATCGGCCTTCTTTGCAGCGGGCTTCTTGCGCGGCTTGTGATCGTCGTGATCGTGGGTGTGCGTACCGGTCGAGAAACCGTCATCGCTTTCGATCGCCGCTTCCAGCTCCCCCCGGGTGGTTTCGCGATCGGTCACTTCAGCCTTTTCGAACAGGAAGTCGACCACCTTGTCTTCGTAAAGCGGCGCGCGGAGCTGGGCGGCGGCCATCGGCTCCTGCTGAATATATTGGATAAAGCGCTGTTGATCTTCGCCGCGATACTGCTGTGCCGCCTGCGCAATCAGACGGTTCATTTCCTGCTGCGTTACATCGACGCCATTCGCCTGCCCGATCTCGGAGAGCAGCAGGCCCAGACGCACGCGGCGCTCCGCGATCTTGCGGTAATCGTCGCGGTCGCCTTCCAGCTCTTCCAGCGCGGCCTTTGGATCGGCCTCGTGCGTCGCTTCATGCTCAAGCTGCTGCCAGATCTGCGCGAACTCCGCTTCGACCATCGACGGTGGCACTTCAAAATCATGGCCAGCGGCGAGCTGATCGAGCAGCTTGCGCTTCATATAGGTGCGCGTGAGCCCGTTATGCTCCTGCTCGATCTGGCCCTTGAGCAGGCCCTTGAGCTGCTCGAGGCTCTCGAGGCCGAGGTTCTTCGCAAGATCCTCGTCAATCTTGCTTTCCGCGGCCGTCTTCACGGACTTGACTGTCAGGTCAAAGGTCGCGTCCTGGCCAGCCAGTTCCTTCGCAGGATAGTCATTCGGGAACGTCACCTTGATCTGACGCTCGTCGCCGGTCTTCACGCCGACGACCTGATCCTCGAAGCCGGGGATCAGACGACCTTCGCCCAGCTCGATCGCCATGTCGGTGCCGGTGCCGCCCTCGAATGCAACGCCGTCCAGGGTCTTGCCGACGAAATCCACGGTCACCTGATCGCCGATTTTGGCCTTGTACGTCGCCTTCGCGTCTTCCCACCGCTTCATCTGGTCGGCGAACTTCTTGAGTTGCTCGTCCACCGCCTCGTCGGATACCGGTACGGTCAGCCGCTCCAGCTTCAGCGCGTCGATCGACGGGGTCGGCACCTGCGGCAGTACCTCGAGCTCGACCTTCACCTCGGCATCCTTGCCCGGCTCATAGCCTTCGCCAAGTTCGACCGACGGCTGCATCGCGGGGCGGAGCTGCTTGTCGGCGATCAGCGTCTGCACGCCTTCCTGGATCGAATTGTTGAGCGCATCCTGCAACAGCGCCGGGCCGTGCATCTTGCGCACCAGATTTGCCGGAACCTTGCCTGGGCGGAAGCCGGGCATGCGGATCTGCGGCGCGACGCGCTTCAGCTCGGCATCGACCTTCTTGTCGATGTCCTTTGCGGTGATGGTCAGCGTGTAGGCGCGCTTCAGCCCTTCGTTCAACGTCTCGACAGTCTGCATCGTCAGCCTTCGTAAAGGAAATAATCCGGGAGGAGGTGCCGCCCCGCAACGTGCGGGTGACTGGTGCGGGCGAAGGGACTCGAACCCCCACATCTTGCGATACTGGAACCTAAATCCAGCGCGTCTACCAGTTCCGCCACGCCCGCTTGGGACACCGCCGAAGTGCGCGCCTCTATACCGCCCGGCACGCTTCGGCAAGCGGCACGCGGCAACCGTGTGCCAAGTCCCGCGTTTATCTGTCGGAAGGAACGATCATGGCAACTAACCCGCCACCCGCGCCACCGCCCGACGTGCCGCAACCAAGCCAGCCGCCGGAGCCCAGCGCTCCGCCGCCGGAGATCGCGCCGCCGGGCCCCGACATTGACGTGCCGGCGCCTGCCGATCCCGGAGGGCAACCACCACCGGTCAATCCCAACTAATGTTTGAAAACGCCTTCCATCAAAAGGGATGGCGCGAGTGACGGGGCTCGAACCCGCGACCTCCGGCGTGACAGGCCGGCGCTCTAACCAACTGAGCTACACCCGCTTGGAAAGCGTGAGGCGCGCCAACTAGGCGGGTGATCCGGGGCTGTCAACAGCCGTCGACGAACCTTTTTCAAATCGGCGCGACCGCCGGCGGTCGGGGCGAACCAGCGTACCGTGCTCGAAAAGAAATCCGGCGATGTCCGGCTTACCCGCGGCGCTGACGACCGTCTGAATGATGACCAGCAACGGCACGGCCAACAGCGCGCCCGGTGTACCCCAGATCCAGCCCCAGAAACTTATCGAGATGAGGATGAGGATCGGATTGATCGTCAGCCGATGCCCGACGATCAAAGGGGTTAGCACGTTCGCCTCGATCAGATGACAACCATACATGATTCCCGGAGCAGCAAGCGCGGTCCATATATCGCCGAACGTCATGAGCGCGCCGATCGCGATCAAAAACGCCGCCACGACCGGGCCGAAATAAGGGATGTAGTTGAGCATCGCGACGATCCCGCCCCACATGAGCGGAAACGGCATACCGATCAGGTGGAGCGCGCCAGCGATCGTCAGCCCTAGCGCGATGTTGATAACGGTAATCGTGCCGAGATACGACGAAACGTGATCCACCACGTCCTGGATCACCCGCGCCGTGGCCATCGCACCGCCAAAACTGGTGCGGCTGGTGATGGTGCGTTCGCGAAGCCGCGTCCATCCCGACAGGAAGAAGAAAGCGACGAGGACTGCATAGAACAATTGCACGATCGCCGCAGGTGCCGAACTTGCGAAGAATTCGATAATTGACCCTGGCTGGGTCAAGGTCGGGGTAGGCGTCGGGCGGGTCGGGGTGGAGGCGATCTGGTGCAGCGTGCGGTTCGCGTAACGTTCGAGGTTCGAATAGAGATCGAGGAGCGGCGCGAGGTTTTCCTGGATGCGCCCGATACGCTTCGGCAGCAGCCGGAAGAAGTCGATCGCCGGGAAAACGATCGATGCGACCACGATATTCGCCGCCAGCAGGAACAGCAGCACGCAGATCAGCGCCGCAAGGGCGGACGGAACGCGCCGGCGCTCCAGCCATTCCAGCAATGGGATCAGCGCGATACCGACCACCAGCGCAACCGTCGTGGGCAGAAAGAACTCCGCACCCGCTTTCAGCGCGAAGGGCGTGCCCAACGCGACACCAAGACCGGCAAGCAGCGTCAACGCAGCCAGCAGGCGGTCTCGCCGAAGCGCTATTCGCGCATCCTCGACACCATTCGCCGTCAGCGGAAGCCCGAACGCCCCCTCGCTCGGACTTGACGAGGGCGTCGGCGGGGCCGGCGTGTCGAAAGCATCAGGGGACCGATCGGCCATATCACGACTTTAACGACAAACCGTGAACACCGCCAGCCTCGTACGAGGATCAGGCCGGCGCGCTCAGACTTTGTGCCACGGCCCATCTTCCAGATACAGATAATCGGGATCGAACTCGCCGATGCGGGCCAGTCGCGCGAAATCCTGAACGTGCGCATATCCCCGCGCGACTTGCGCGACGCCCTCCTCTCGCAGACGGCGCAACGTGCGGTTGACATGCACGCTCGTCAAACCGCACGCCTCGCCCAGATCCTGTTGCGTCAAGGGAAGAGCGAAGCGACCATCAACCGCGCGGCCGACGCAGGCCATCCGCAAATTCGTTTCGCACAGGAAGTGCGCGACCCGTCCCAACGCATCCAGCCTTCCAATCCGGAAAATCCATTCACGATGGAGCGCGGCATCAAGAATAGTGCTGAACCAGAGAAGCTTCGCGAGGTGCGGCATCGTCGCCATGACGGCGTCGAGTCGCTCATGCGGCACCAGCGCGATTCGCGCTTCGGTCAGGCTTGCGATATCGTGATCGATGTGCCTGGTCGGATAGCCGTGCAGATCGACGAAATCGCCCGGGATCTGATAGGAAACGAGCTGACGATAGCCATCACGCGCATCCATGTAGCGGCAGATGAAGCCATCGATCAGCAAGGTGCTGTTGTGCAGCCTGTCCCCACGACGTGCGATCACATGACGCGGCGGCACGACCACCACCTCTGAAATCACATTTTCCAGCGCCGCTTTTTCCTCGACCGTCAATTCGCTGCGCCGCCGCCCGCGCAGAAAGTCCGTCATGCGGTCCACGCAATTGCTCCCCCGAACGTCATAAAGCTCCCGTTAGCCTCAATGTTTCGCCCTCGAAACCGTTCCGCGGAACACCCCGCTCTTTCTCAAGCAGCCGCACAATCTTCGAACAACGCCTTCAAATCGCGCTTCATGATTTTGCCATTGGCGTTGCGCGGCAAGGTTTCCGCGGTGAAGCGGATCGCCACTGGCACCTTGAAGGCGGCGAGCCGGGCACGCACCCACGCCTGCAACTCCGCCTCGCTCGCGCTAACGCCGGGCGCGAGGTGCACGACGGCCGCAGGCTCCTCGCCGAGCGTGCGGTGCGGCAGGCCGATCACCGCGCAATCCGTGACGGCGGGGTGGGCATAGAGCGCATTCTCAACCTCGCTCGAATAAATGTTCTCGCCGCCCCGGATCACCATATCCTTCGCGCGATCGACAATGAAGCAGAACCCCTCTTCATCCAGCCGCGCAAGATCCCCGGTGCGAACCCACCCGTCCACGAAAGTCGCGGCGGTCGCCTCCGGCTTGTTCCAATAGCCTTTCACGATCATCGGGCCGCGCGCCCACAGTTCGCCGATCTCTCCCGTCGGCAGTTCGCGCGCGGCTTCCGCGTCCATCACCTTCAGGTCTGCGACCGCCACCGGTGGTCCGCAGCTTTCCGGCCGGTTAAGATAGTCCTCTGCGCCATGGGTGGTAACGGTGGCGGTCGTTTCGGTCATGCCCCAGCCGTTGGCGGGCAGCGCCTTCAAATCCGCGGCGATCTTGCGGACCAGCTCGGGCGCGGATGGCGCGCCACCATATCCGATCGTCTCCAGGCTGGAGAGGTCGAAGCGATGTCGATCCGGGTGCTCCAGCAACTGCCAGGCGATCGTGGGAACGCCGCCGGTGGAATTCACCCGCTCGCGTTCGATGATCTCCATCGCGCGCAGCGCCTCGAACTTGCGCATGTAGATCGTGGTGTTTCCCGCCGCCATCGATCCCATGAGACCGGCCGAGAGCGCGGTGGCGTGGAACAACGGAATCACTGTCAGCGCCACCTTCCGGGTGGGCTCCGGCAACGGTTCGCCGCGCCGTATGAACATCCGCGCCATCGCAAAGCCGGTAGAGAGGATATTGGTCATGAAATTGCGGTGCGTCCCGAGTGCCCCTTTCGGATTGCCGGTCGTTCCGCTGGTATAGAGAATCGAGGCATCATCGTCGGGCATGAGATCGGCCTCGGGAAGATCGCGATCCGGGAGAGTGGCCCAGTCGCCGGGCGTGCCGATCACGACCTCCAATCGCTCCGCGCCAGCCAACGGCCCTGCCGCCCGGCTAACGAGCACACGTCGCAGCGCGGGAAGCGCGGCGCGATGCGGCGCGACCCGCGCCCAGCGCTCGTCGTCGGCGATCAGCACCTTCGCGCCCGAGTCGCTCAGACCATAGGCAAGCTCGTCGCTCGTCCACCATGCGTTGAGTGGCACCACGATCGCGCCAATTACCGCGGCCGCGAAGAACCCGATGATCCATTCGGGCAGGTTGCGCATCGCGACCGCCACCCGATCGCCCTTCTCCACGCCATGCGCGCGCAGATCCGCCGCCAGCGTCGCGATCGCACGGAACTGCGCTTCATAGCTGACGCGCTCGTCTTCATAGATCGTCGCCAGTGCCGCGCCGTGCCCGCGTGATAGCCGGACCAGTGCGGCCATATGCGGCGGCGCGTTCTTCCATACGCGGGTGGGCAGGCCGCGAATCGCAACGGTCTGCATTTCAAAACGACTGCCCGGCGCGGTGAGAATCGCCGTCGCCTCCGCCAGCGACACGACCGGCCATGCCGGTAGCGCTGTCGACTGTTTATCCACGGCGATCCTCTCTTACTAGAAAAACGGGTTTGTCCGGTGCGAGGTTAGGATTGATTTCAGCGCCGCTCAAGCGATAGGGCATGAACCCGATTTGAAATAGGGGTATGGATAGGCATGAAGATCGCCAAGCCAGAAAAACTGGGCTTTGACTCAGGCCGGCTCGCCGCGATCGACCGCCTGCTGAAAGAACGCTATCTCGATCCGGGCGAGTTTCCTCACGCCCAATTGCTCATCGCACGCGATGGCGAGATCGCGCATTTCTCGTCGCAGGGAGCGGCGCGCGAGGGCGAGCGGAAAGCGATCGACGAAACGTCGCTTTTCCGCATCGCTTCCATGACCAAGCCGATCACCTCCGTTGCGTTCATGATGCTGGTGGAGGAGGCGAAGGTTGCCCTCGACACACCAGTGCACCACGTGTTGCCGGAACTGAAAAGGGTTGGCGTTTACGCCGGCGGCGGTGCGGGTGTGCCGTTCATGACCCGGCCGACCGACGAACCGATGCGAATGGTCGATCTGCTGCGACACACTGCCGGCTTCACGTATTCCTTCCAGAACCGATCCAATATCGATGCGGCCCATCGTGAACTGAAGCTGGAAAACTGGCACGGTGGCTTCGACCTGGACGGGTTCATAAGCGAACTCGGCAAGCTGCCGCTGGAATTTTCCCCGGGCACGCGCTGGAACTATTCGGTTGCGACAGACGTGCTCGGGTTGGTCGTCCAGCGCGTGTCGGGAATGCCGCTGGAGCGCTTCTTCGAGGAGAGAATATTCAAGCCGCTCAAGATGCACGACACCTTCTTCACCGTGCCGGCTGAAAAGATCGATCGGCTGGTGGACTGCTACACGCTGGTCCCCGGCAAGGGCCGCCAGATGTTCGATCGCGCGAGCGAGAGCATGTGGTCCACGCCGTTCAAATTCATGTCTGGCGGCGGCGGCCTCGTATCTTCCGCGCTAGACTATCACCGCTTCTGCCAGATGTGCCTCAACGGCGGCGAACTGGACGGCGCGCGCATCCTTGGTCTCAAGACGATCGACCTGATGACCCGGAACCACCTGCCCGGTAACGCAGACCTCGCCGCGATGTCCGATTCGCTGTTCAGCGAAACGCAGAATGCCGGCACCGGCTTCGGGCTTGGATTCGCCGTGACGATCGACGTCGCACGATCGATGATGCCGGGATCGGTGGGCGAATATTATTGGGGCGGCATGTTCTCGACCGCCTTCTTCATCGACCCGGTCGAGCGGCTGTCGATGGTTTTTATGACGCAATTGTCCCCCTCGATGATCTACCCGATCCGCCGTGAACTGAAGACGATGATCTATGCCGCGCTGACGTGACCGGCCACCCGCCCTTTCGATTGACGCCCCCGGCGACGGGGGATGCACCAAACTGGAGTATTTTCCCATGACATCACCCGTCCGCACCGAACGCCATGGCGATATCCTTGTCATCATCTCCGATTCTCCGCCGGTGAACGCACTGGGTGCGGCCGTGCGCGACGGGCTGGAAGCGGGCGTGAAGGAGGGAATTGCCGATGCCTCGATCGTCGCGATGGTGTTGCGCTGCGACGGTCGCACCTTCTTCGCGGGGGCCGACATCACCGAGTTCGGCAAGCCGCCGAAGGGCGCATCGCTCCATGAGGTGATCGATATGATGGACGCCTCGTCCAAGCCGATCGTCGCGGCGATCCACGGCACGGCGCTCGGCGGCGGGTGTGAAACGGCGCTCGCCTGCCATTATCGCGTCGCCGTGCCCTCCGCCCAGATCGGCACGCCTGAGGTGAAGCTCGGCCTGCTTCCCGGAGCGGGCGGGACGCAGCGCCTGCCGCGCCTGATCGGCATGAAGGCTGCGCTCCCGATGCTCGCGATCGGCGATCCCGTGCCGGCGAAGAAGGCCGCGGAACTTGGACTGATCGATCGCGTCGTCGGCGAGGACAGCCTTGAGGCAGACGCGATCGCCTTCGCCCGTGAAGTCGCATCGAAGCGCCCGATTCCGCGTATCCGCGACAAGCAGGCGAAGGCGGACCCGGAGGCGATCGCCGAATTCCGCAAGGCCAACGCCCGGAAGTTCCGCGGCTTCGACGCGCCCGAAGCCAATATTCGATGCGCGGAAGCGTCGACCGACCGCCCCTTCGACGAGGGCATGAAATACGAACGCGAAGAGTTCATGAAGCTGATGACCGGCGTCCAGTCCGCCGCGCAGCGCCACATTTTCTTCGCCGAGCGTCAGGCCGCGAAGATCGATGACGTCGATCCCAAGACGCCGCTCCGCCCGATTAACCGCGTCGGCGTGATCGGCGCGGGCACGATGGGCGGCGGGATCAGCATGAATTTCCTCTCGGCCGGCGTGCCGGTCACTATCGTCGAGATGCAGCAGGAAGCGCTAGATCGCGGCATTGGCGTCGTGCGCAAGAATTACGAGGCGTCCGCTGCCAGGGGCCGCATCAAGCCCGACGCGCCGGAAAAGGCGATGGCGCTGCTCACCCCCACGCTCAAGCTCGAAGACCTCAAGGATTGCGACCTCATTATCGAGGCGGTCTATGAGAATATGGATGTGAAGAAGGACATATTCGGCAAGCTCGACAAGATTGCAAAGCCCGGCGCGATCCTGGCGTCGAACACGTCCTACCTCGACGTGAACGAGATCGCCGCGTCCACCGGCAGGCCGGAAGATGTGGTGGGGATGCATTTCTTCTCCCCCGCCAACGTCATGAAGCTGCTGGAGGTGGTGCGCGGCGACAAGACCGCGAAAGACGTGCTCGCCACCGTCATGGCGCTCGCCAAGAAGATTCGGAAAGTCGCGGTGGTCGCTGGCGTCTGCCACGGCTTCATCGGCAACCGCATGCTAGCTCCGCGCCAGATCGAGGCGAACAAACTGCTGATGGAAGGCGCGACGCCGCAGCAGATTGATAAGGTACATGTCGATTTCGGTATGCCGATGGGGCCATTCCAGATGGCCGATCTCGCGGGCGTTGATATCGGCTGGCACCGCGACCCCACCCGCATCGAGAGCATCCGGGACGCGCTCGCCGCCGAGGGCCGCTGGGGGCAGAAGAAGCAGGCCGGCTTCTATGATTACGACGAGAAACGTAACCCCACCCCTTCTGCGCGGGTCGCGGAGATCATCGAGGAATTCCGCCAGAAATCCAACCTGGCGAAGCGCGAGATCACGGATCAGGAAATCGTTGAGCGCACGCTCTACCCAATGGTCAACGAAGGCGCGCTGATCCTGGAGGAGGGAAAGGCGCAGCGCGCGTCGGACATCGACGTGGTATGGATCTATGGCTATGGCTGGCCGGTCTATCGCGGTGGCCCGATGTTCTGGGCGCAGACCGAGGGGCTGAAAAAGGTTGTAACCGGCCTTGAGAAGCATGGCTTCAAGGTCGCCGAAAGCCTCAAGGCAGCTGCCGAGAACGGCAGCCCGTTGTAATGACCGAGCGCTCCGCTCTCCAGACCGCCGCCGCCGTCCGCTCGGGCGAATCCGGCGCGTTGCTCGAAACCGAAGGGGCAATCGCCCGGATCGAGGCGCGCGACGGACCGCTCAACGCGGTGGTGGTGCGAGATTTCGACCGCGCGCGCCATGCGGCGGCGGAACTGGACCAGCGGATCAAGCATGGCTTCGACGCGCCGCTGCTCGGCGTGCCGATGACGATCAAGGAAAGCTATGACCTGGCCGGCCTCAAGACGACATGGGGCTTCACCGAGCATCGCGATTTCACCGCGACGCGCGATGCCGCGCTGGTGCGGCGGCTGAAACGCGCCGGCGCAATCATCCTTGGCAAGACCAACGTGCCCGTCGGCCTGGCGGACGTTCAGTCGACCAATCCGATCTATGGCCGGACGGTCAATCCGCGCGATCATGGCCGCGTAGCCGGCGGCTCGTCCGGCGGCAGCGCGGTGGCGCTCGCGACCGGCATGGTGCCGCTGGAGATCGGCTCCGACATCGGCGGCTCGATCCGCACGCCGGCGGCCTTCAACGGCGTATGGGGATTGAAGCCTACGTTCGGGCTGCTGTCCACCAGCGGCCACAATTTCCCCGGGACGGATGGCGCGCGCGTCGCGCTCAGCGTCTGCGGCCCGATGGCGCGCGATGCTGACGATCTGGCCGCCGCGCTTGACGTGCTCGCCGACCACCCCGTGGCGCCAGCACCTGCCCGCCGGCCAGACGAGTGGCGCATCCTCATTCTCGCCGATCATCCCGAAGCCAGCATCGCGACGGAGATGCGCGCCGCGCTGGAGAAAATCGGCGCGGGGTTTGCCCGTGTCGGCGCAAGCGTGGATTATCGCAGCGGCCTGTTGCCCGATCTGTCGGCGCAGCATCGCCACTACATGCACATGCTGAATATCGCGATGACACGCGGGGCGCCCGATCCGGTGCGCGGCACGCCGACGCTCGCGGAATGGTTTGATCTTGCCGATCATCAGGCGCGCAATGTCCGCAAGTGGCACGAGCTATTCGGTGCTTATGATGCGGTTATCGCGCCGGTCTTCGGCACCACTGCCTTTGCGCACGACGACACGCCCCTGCCAGGGCGCAGGCTGGAGATCGACGGGCGCGACACCGCGTTCGCGACGCAATTCGCCTGGGCCGGCCTTGCCACATTCCCGAACTTGCCTGCCACAAGCGTGCCGGTCGCGATGGGCGCGGGCGGGCTGCCGATCGGCGTGCAGGTGATCGCCGACCGTTATCAGGACCATCTTTCGATCGCCGCCGCGCGCGCGGCGCATGATCTAGTCTGGAGCAAGTGATGAGCGACCTAGAAGAGTTCCGCGCGGAAACGCGCACGTGGCTGGAAGCAAACTGCCCGCCCGAAATGCGCGAGCCGATCCGTACCGAAAAGGATTCGGTGTGGGGCGGCCGAGACCAGGGTGAGATGACGCCCGCGCAGAAGCAGTGGATGGACCGCATGGGCGCGCGCGGCTGGACCGTGCCGGACTGGCCAAAGGAATATGGCGGCGGCGGCCTGAGCGCGGCCGAAACCAAGGTGCTGCGCGAGGAAATGGCGAAGCTGCGCTGTCGCAACCCGCTGTCGTCGTTCGGTATTTCGATGCTCGGGCCGGCGCTGCTCAAATACGGCAATGAAGCGCAGAAGAAGGAGCACCTCCCGAAGATCGCGCGCGGGGAAATCCGCTGGTGCCAGGGCTATTCGGAGCCGAACGCCGGGTCGGACCTCGCCAGCCTCGCCACCAAGGCTGAGGACAAGGGGGATCATTTCCTCGTCAACGGGCAGAAGGTGTGGACCAGCTACGCCGATAAGGCGGACTGGATTTTCTGCCTGGTGCGCACCGATCCCGCGAACAAGCATAACGGGATCAGCTTCGTCCTGTTCGACATGCGGACGCCTGGCGTGTCGACCAAGCCGATCCTGCTGATCTCCGGCTACTCGCCGTTCTGCGAAACTTTCTTCGACAATGTGAAGGTGCCGAAGGAAAATCTCGTCGGCGAACTCAACAAGGGCTGGGACGTCGCGAAATATCTGCTCGGGCATGAACGCGAGATGATATCGGGCATGGGCCTTGGCTCGGGCGGAAAGAACCCGCTGATCGAGGGCGCGCTGGCGACGATCGGCCTGGATCATGATGGCCGCCTCGCCGATCCGCTATTGCGTGCGCAGATCGCGCTGTTCGAGGTACGGGCCAAGGCGTTCGCGGCACAGTCCGAACGTTTCATTGACGAGCTGAAAGCCGGCCGTGCGCATCCCGCCCAGCCGTCGATGATGAAATATTACGGGACCGAGCTGAACAAGTCGCGGCATGAACTGATGATGGCCGCGGGCGGCTCGGACGAGCTGGAATGGGAAAGCGATCGCTCCTCGAACGGCCATGAAGCGCGGGCCTGGTTGCGCACGAAGGCCAATTCGATCGAGGGCGGCACGTCCGAAGTGCAGCTTAACATCATCGCAAAGCGCATTCTGAACCTGCCGGGCGCGTAAGCCGAGAAGACATCAAGCGATTCCGGCCAGGCCGGAACGAGGGAGAATCAAATGCCGCTTTTCCTGAATGACGAGCAGACGATGCTGCGCGACACCGCGAAGGATTTCGTCGCCGAGAATGCCCCTGTCAGCCACATGCGCAAGCTGCGCGATACCAAGGACACGACCGGATTCAGCCGCGATCTGTGGCGACAATTCGCCGAGATGGGCTTCACCGGCATCCTCATCGAGGAGGATCGCGGCGGCCTTGGCCTCGGTCATGTCGAGGCGGGTGTGGTGCTGGAGGAAATTGGTCGCAACCTCTCGCCGTCACCATTTCTGTCCACCGCCGTCGCCGCCGTTGAGGCGCTCAAGGGCACCGGCCATGCCGAACGCTGGTATCCCGGTATCCTGAAAGGCGAGACCGTCGCCGCACTCGCGATCGATGAAGGCGCCAAACACCGCGCAAGCGTCGGCCTGAAGGCGGAGCGCGCGGGTAACGGCTTCCGGTTGACGGGCAAGAAGCAGTTCGTCACGCACGGGCACATCGCTGACCTCTTGATCGTCGCCGCACGCACCGCGGGATCGGCCAATGACGACGCCGGCGTCACCCTGTTCGCGGTGCCGAAGGACGCCGCGAAAATGACTGTCACGCCAGAGCGGCTGGCCGATTCGAGCATCGCCGCGCGAATCGACTTGGATGGTTTGGAACTGGATGCCGATGCGGTGATCGGCGAGGTCGATGCCGGCCGTGCGCCGCTCGATCGGCTGCTTCGTGCCGGCCGCACCGGCGCAGCCGCAGAGATGCTGGGGGTCGGCGCGGGCGCGATGGATATGACCGTCAACTATCTCAAGGAGCGCAAGCAGTTCGGCACGCTGATCGGCAGCTTCCAGGCGCTCCAGCATCGCGCAGCGCATCTGTATAGCGAGATGGAGGTGGCGCGCGCCGCCGTGCTGAAGGCACAGCAACTGCTCGATGCGGGCGACGCGAAGGCAGATACCGCCGTCTCGATCGCCAAGGCGATGACGGGTGTCGCGACGATGCTCAGCGTACAGGAAGGCGTGCAGATGCATGGCGGCATCGGCATGACCGACGAATATGACATCGGCTTCTACATGAAGCGCCAACGGGTGCTCGCCGAGATGTTCGGCGATGCCAACTTCCACGCCGATCTGATCGCACGCGCCGCAGGCTATTGATGTAGCGCGCGCATCCCGGCCTTGCCCAAGGGCTCCTGCTTCTTCTACCGAAACGATGAAAAGGCAGGAGCCGAACAGCGTGTCAGAGAATCCCCCGCCCACCGCAGAAGAACTCACCGCCGATCTCGTCGATCTGCTGGATGTCGAGGAAATCGATACCGACCTTTATCGCGGGCGCCGGTCGCGTGGCGGCGTGGGCCGCGTATTCGGCGGACAGGTGATCGCGCAGGCGTTGCAGGCGGCGCAGCGCTCGACCGATGCGCCCAAGACGGCGCACTCCCTCCACGCCTATTTCATGCGCGCGGGCGACGAGAATTACCCTATCATCTATCGCGTCGTGCGCGATTTCGAGGGACGCAGCTTCGCTACCCGCCGTGTCATCGCAATGCAGCGCGGCGCGCCGATCCTGAACATGGCGGCGTCTTTCCAGGTGCCGGAGCAGGGCTTCCATCATCAGGATGCGATGCCCGACGTTCCTCCACCCGAATCGCTGGAAAGCGAAGCGCAGATCCGTGCGCGCGAAAGCGTGAACATCGACGAGAAGTTTCGTCGCCAGCTCACTCGTCCGCGCCCAATCGAGATTCGGCCAGCCTATCCCCGCAAATGGTTCGAGCCGACGCCAACCGCGCCGATCCAGCATAGCTGGTTCCGTGTCGTCGCGCCGATCGGCGACGATCAGGCGATGCATCGCGCGATCCTCTCCTACGCGTCGGATATGTCGCTGCTTGGCACCTGTATGCTCCCGCATGGGGTGAACTGGACGACGCCGGGCTTCCAGACCGCCAGCCTCGATCACGCGATCTGGCTGCACGAGGATTTCCGCGCCGATGACTGGCTGCTTTACGCAACCGACAGCCCGTGGGCGGGCCATGCACGAGGGATGAACCGTGGCCAGATCTTCACGCGCGATGGCCGGCTGGTCGCCACCGTCGCGCAGGAAGGGCTGATCCGCCAGCGCACGCCCCGCGCGTGAGTTACCAAGCCAACAGAGGACATCCTATGCAGCTCGATCGTCGCGGTTTCGTCACGGCCGCCGCCGCGCTCGGCGCAACTGCCGCCCTTCCCGTCCGCGCCGGCGCTGCAACCGCGCCAGGTGACGCGCCCGCCATGGACCTGCTGGGTCGCCACGCCGAACAACTATTGCTCGCCTACCCCGAGAATGCGGCGATGCTGGGTATCGACACCGGCAAGCGTGCACCGCTCAAATCCATGCTGTCGGATCACAGCGCAGCAGCTGAGGCGCAGCGCCGGGCGGATGCCACCAGCCGCCTCGCCGAGCTGCGCGCCATCGATCAGACCCGCCTCTCCCCCGTCGTCACCACGCATGTCGAGACCGCCACCGTCGCGTACGAGATCGCGCTCGACGGCTGGCGGCGGATGCCGGTGGGCGATATGGCGTTCCTATCCGCCAACGGCTTCCGCTCGACACCGTATATCGTCAGTCAGGGCAATGGGGCATTCGTCGACGTGCCGGATATGCTGGAAAACAAGCATCAGGTCGCCTCGATCGCCGATGCGGAAGCGTATCTCGCCCGGATGCGCGCCTATGCCAAGGAGCTGCGCGACGAGACCGAGCGGCTGAAGGCCGACGCGGCAAAGGGCGTTTATCTGCCGGACTTCCTCAACGACATCACCGCGCGTCAGTTGCGCGCCGGCGCGGAGAAGCCCGGTGCGTGGTCGATCGTCACGGGGCTTGGCGAGAAGGCACGCGCCGCGCATCTAAGCGGCGATTGGGCCGCCCGCGCCGCGCGCATCGCGGAGCGGGAGATCGCCCCGGCACTTGCCGCGCAGGCCGACGCCCTCGTCGCGCTCCGCCCGAAAGCACCGGATGTGGCGGGCATGTGGCAGGTTCCTGATGCGGAAAACATCTACGGCTGGCTTGCCGAGGCCGGCACCACCACCAAGCGTACGCCAGAGGAAATCCACGCCGCCGGGCTGGAACAGTGCAAGGCGCTTGCGGCGGAGATGGACCCGCTGCTTCGCGCGCAGGGTCTGACGCAGGGGACTGCCGGCGAGCGGCTCACCCAACTCGGAAAACGGCCCGACCTGCTTTTCGCGAACACCGACGCCGGCCGCGCCGCGCTTCTCGCCTATCTCAACACCGTCGTCGCCAAGGTGCGCCCGCTGATGCCCAAGGCGTTCGGCAAGCTCGTGCACGGCAACCTGAACATCAAGCGCGTGCCGCCCGCGATCCAGGATGGCGCGCCCAACGGCTATGCCGGCGCCGGTTCGATGGACGGCAAGATCCCGGGCACCTACTATATCAACTTGCGCGACACCGGCATCTGGCCGCGTTATTCCCTGCCCACGCTCACCTTCCATGAGGGGATTCCAGGGCATATCTGGCAGGGTGAATATACTTTTGATCTGCCGCTGATCCGCACATTGCTTAGCTTCAACGCTTATTCCGAAGGCTGGGGGCTCTACGCCGAGCAGATCGCGGACGAGACCGGCTTCTACGCCGACGATCCGCTCGGTCGAATCGGCTATCTCCAGTCCATGAACTTCCGGGCCGCGCGGCTTGTCGCTGATACCGGGCTCCACCACAAACGCTGGACGATGGATCAGGCGATGCAATGGTTCATGGCCACCACCGGCTTCACTGCCAGCCAGGCGCGATCCGAGCTCAACCGCTATTGCACCTGGCCGGGGCAGGCGCTCGGCTACAAGACCGGCCACAACGAGATCAACCGCCTGCGAGACGCGGCCAGAGCCAAGCTGGGGACGCGCTTCGACGTGCGCGGTTTCAACGACGCGGTGGTGCAGACGGGCGGCGTGCCGCTAGGCGTACTGGCGAAGGTGGTGGATCGCTGGGCGGTGTAGGTGGACGAGAGGGTGGTCGGGGGGCGATAGCCGCCGAAACGCTCGATTGCGGCCGTTCCAAAATACCGAGCTACAGTGCCGGAGGTGTTTCAACCGTGGAAACAACGCGCCAGCGCTGGCCTCGTTTTACCCAGGTGTCCACGCCAGCCAGGTGGCCAGCCTTCACCGCCGCATCTGGATCGGTCCACGATTCCTGCCATGAAACAACCGCAGTGTTGTCAAAAAACCGGACTTCCGCACGATCGAGCCTTGCCGTTGCACGCCGTCTATCGCGACGGACCGCTTCGATAAACTCAGCGCCGGACCGCACTTTGCCATCGGACGACACCCAAAGTGCTCGTCGATCGAGATTGCGCCGCAGGGGTTCCGGGTCCGCCGTCGTGAGCATGTCTGTGAACGCCCTGGTAGCGGCAAGAAGGAAAGCACAACTCTCCGTGTCCGCTCCATCACAACGCAAGGAGTGATCGGCCTGCGCGCCGACCGGTGCCGACGCGAGGATCGCCGACACAGAAAACAACGTTGCAAAAAAGCTCGCCATCTTCAGAGCCTTGCGCACGAACTGGTCCAGGATTTTCGGCACTTTATGGGCTTCTGCCGCTCAAGACCGCCATCGACGCTGTTTCGGGTTATCCGGGCAGGCGGGTCAGCCCGCCCTAAACAGCCGTCCGCCCATATTCCTGCTTGGTAACCGGATGGCTGGAAGACAAGCCGCCATCCACCGCGATCGCCTGCCCGTTGACGTAACTGGCGTCATCGGAAGCGAGGAACAGCGCCACCTTCGCGAGTTCATCCGGCTGCGCGCCGCGGCGCAACGGGTTCAGACGGCCAACGCGATCCATCTTTCCCGCATCGCGCGCATAATCGAAGGTCGGTTTGGTCATGCCCGTCTCGGTAAGGCCGGGGCAGATCGCGTTGACCCGCACGTTCGATCCCGCAAGCTGCTGCGCGGAAACCTGCGCGAGATTGATGACACCCGCCTTTGACGCGGAATAGGCCGGCGATCCCGCGCCGGAGCGGATGCCGGCCACGCTGGCGGTGAGGACGATAGCGCCCCTGCCGCGTTCGGCGATGCGGGGTGCGGCATGCTTTATCGCCAGATACGGGCCGATCAGATTGACGCGCAACACCTCGGTGATGAGCGACACATCTGTGTCGAAGATATTCGCCATCCCTCCCGAGATGCCGGCATTGGCGAACATTACGTCGAGCCCGCCATAGCGATCGACAGCGAGCGCGATCGTCCGGATCACATCGTCCTCGGCCCCTGCGTCCATACGGATCGCCTCCGCCATCCCGCCCGCATCGCAAATCGCCCGCGCGGTTTCCTCGACGCTGTCAGACACGTCCGCGACGATCACCTTGCCGCCTTCCGCCGCAAACAATGTCGCGGCTGCGCGGCCGATGCCGGAGCCCGCGCCGGTGACGATGATCGACTTGCCGGTGAACCTGCTCATCCCCGCACTCTCCTCTTAAATCGTAACGCCGCCGTCGATTACCATCACCTGCCCGGTCATGAAGCCGCTCGCCTTCGACGCGAGATAGACGACCGCGCCCGCGATCTCTTCCGGCTCGCCGATACGGCGTAGCGGCGTGGTGCGATTGCGCTCCGCCACTGCCGCCTCATCCTCCCACAGCGCCTTGGCGAAATCGGTTTTGATAAGGCCCGGCGCGATGCAGTTCACGCGGATGCCGTGCTTGCCGTATTCATGCGCCAGATTGCGCGCGAGCTGCATATCGGCTGCCTTTGAGATGCAGTAAGCACCGATGATCGGTGATCCGCGCAGCCCGCCGATAGACGAGACGATCACGATCGACCCCCCCTCGTCACCTCTGGCGCCCCGCTCCTTCATTTCGGGCGCGACCATGGTGATGAGCCAGTGATTCGACACGATGTTGTTGTCCAGGATCTTGCGGAACTGTTCGTCCGCGATCCCTTCCTGCGGCCCGTAATAGGGATTGGACGCGGCGTTGCAGACCAGGCAGTCGATCCGCCCGAAAGCGCGCCGCGTCTCGTCAACCAGATGCTGGAGCCCCGCCTTGTCGGAGATGTTGGCGGCGACCGCGATCGCCGTGCCCGCGCCGAAACGCGCGTCGATCTCGGACGCTACCGCATCGCAGGCATCCTGCTTGCGGCTGGATATCACCACCTTGGCCCCCTGCTCAGCACAGGCGATGGCGGACGCCTTGCCGATCCCGCGCGAGGAACCGGTGATGAGCACGACCTTGCCGGTCAGATCGAACAGCGACATCTCAGTACCTCCAATTATGCCCCGGCCTTGACTGCGAACGCCCAGGCGGCATCGGCCAGCAGCGGCACCCGCGCGCTGGACGCCTCTGCATTCGCATTGGAGGCTGTACCGATCAGGAAGCGCTTCTTGATCCCCTGCACGATCGAGGCAAGGCGGAAGAGATTGAACGCGATATACCAGTTAAGGTCCGGCAATCCCTCTGGTCGCCCGGTCTTTTCACAATAGCGTGCGACAACCTCTTCGATGGTCGGGATCCCCGTCGCCTCCCCTGTCAGCCCCATCACGCCGGAGCGCCCCTCTGGCTCCGTTACCCAGGAGATGAGGAAATAGGAGAGGTCCGCGATCGGATCCCCCAAGGTGCACAGCTCCCAATCCAGCACAGCTGTCACGCGTGGCTCCAGCCCAGGCGCGAACTTCATGTTATCGCAACGATAGTCGCCGTGCACGATCGACGTGCGCGTCTGCGGCGGCAACGTGCGGGGCAGAAATTCGATCAGCTGCTCCATCGATTGCATATGCTCGGTTTCAGCGCCGCGATATTGCTTGGTCCAGCGCGACACCTGCCGCTCAAAGTAATTGCCGGGGCGTCCGAAGGTCTCGAGCCCCGCGGCGACGTGATCGACGTTGTGCAGCGCCGCCAGCGTATCGATCATCGCGTTGTAATGCGCGCGCCGCGTGTCGGAATCCATGCCGGGGAACGCGCCGTCCCAGATCGTCCGCCCCTCGACCATTTCCATGACGTAAAAGGCCGATCCGATCACCGCATCGTCTTCGCAAAGGCCGAACGGGCGCGGCACCGGAAAGCCGGTGGGGTGAAGCCCCGCGATGACGCGATATTCGCGGTCCACCGCATGCGCCGAAGGAAGCAGATCCCCCATCGGCTTGCGCCGCAACACATAATCGCGCCCCGGCGTGGAAAGCTTGTAGGTGGGGTTCGACTGGCCGCCCGCAAACTTGGCATAGCTCAGCGGGCCAGCGTAATCCGGCACGTTGTCGGCCATCCAAACGGAGAGGCGACCGGTATCAAGGCGATCTCGATCGGCGATCTCTTCCTGCAGGCTCGCGTCACTCACTGGTCGAACACGATCACGCTGCGGGTGGAATCGCCCTTGCGGAGTTCGTCGAATGCGTCGTTAATCCGCGCGAGCGGCAGCCGCTCGGCGATGATCGTGTCGAGATCGAGCAGGCCGCGCTGGTAGAAATTCACCAGACGCGGAATATCGACCGGGAAGCGGTTGTATCCCATGATCCCACCTTGCAGGCGCTTGCCCGACAGCAAGTCCATCGCCGACAGGCCGACCTTGTCGCCGAGCGGCATCATGCCAAGGATAGTCGCGGTGCCACCACGCCGCAGCACCTTCACCGAGGTTTCCGCCGATTGCGGGCGGCCAACCGCCTCGATTGCATGGTGGACGCCGCCCTTTGTCAGCTCGATCACCTCGGCGACCGTATTGTCCGCGAGCGGGTCATAGCTGTGCGTGGCGCCCAGCTTCTCCGCGATGGCGCGCTTTTCCGGCACGGGATCGAGCGCGATGATCTTGCCCGCGCCGGCGATCTTCGCGGCATTCACCGCTGCCAGGCCAATGCCGCCGCACCCGACGACGCATACGGTCTCGCCCGGCGATACATCCGTCGTGTTGAACACCGCGCCCGCCCCGGTCGTCACCGCGCAGCCGATCAGCGCGGCGCGATCGAGCGGCATGTCCCGATCGATCGCGACACAGGCATGCTCGTGCACCAGCATCATCTCGGCATAGGCCGAAAGGTTGAGCATCTGATTGACCGGGTCGCCATTCGCCAGCCGCAGCCGCGGCTCCGATCCAGCAGCACGACGCGTCTCTGCACCAAGACAGAGGTACATCCGCCCCGTCACGCAGAATTCGCAATGTCCGCAGAACACCGACAAGCAGGTTACGACATGATCGCCCGGCTTCACCGTTCGCACTTCGTCACCCACCGCCTCGACGATACCTGCCGCCTCATGGCCCGGAACGCCGGGCAGCGGATGCGGATAGGCGCCATCGACGAAATGCAGATCGGAGCGGCACACGCCGCACGCCAGGGTGCGGATCAACACCTCGTGCGCGCCAGGTTTGGAAACGACCACATCGGTCACTTCCAGCGGCTTCTTTGCTTCGAACAATACGGCGGCCTTCATGCGCCTCTCCTGTCTGGTTCCGTCGCCCCGGCCGCGACCGGGGCGTTACATTTCATCATTTATGCGGCCGATCAGCGCGAAACGCCGATATCCCCACTCGATACCTCGCTGCCGCCATGCGCCGCCGGGCGCTCCGCTTTCCAGTCGGCATATTTGCCGAACTCGTCGCGGGCGATCGTGCGGGCGTGCACCTCATCCGGCCCGTCCGCGAGCCGCAAGGTGCGCATCGCGGCCCAGGCATGAGCCAACCCGAAATCCTCCGCCACGCCGCCGCCGCCATGGGCCTGCACCGCATCGTCCAGGATCTGCAACGCCATGTTGGGCGCATAAACCTTGATCATCGCGATCTCCAGCTTCGCAGCCTTGTTGCCTGCCTTGTCCATCATGTCGGCGGCCTTGAGGCACAGCAGGCGCGTCATCTCAATATCGATGCGGGCGCGGGCGACGCGCTGTTCCCATACGCTGTGATCCGACAATCGCTTGCCGAATGCGACCCGGCTCACGAGCCGCCTGGCCATCTTCTCGATGCCGACTTCGGCGACGCCGATCGAGCGCATGCAATGGTGGATACGCCCCGGCCCGAGCCGGCCCTGCGCGATCTCGAACCCGCGCCCCTCGCCCAGCAACAGGTTCTCCACCGGCACGCGGACGTTGGTGAACGTCACTTCGCCGTGGCCGTGCGGCGCATGGTCATAGCCATAGACGGACAGCATCCGCTCGATCTTCACACCCGGCGTGTCCATCGGCACGAGAATCTGGCTCTGCTGCTGGTGGCGCGAACCCTCGAAACTGGTCTTGCCCATCAGAATGCCGATCTTGCAACGCGGATCGCCGACGCCTGAAGACCACCATTTGCGGCCGTTGATGACATAATGATCGCCGTCGCGCTCGATCCGGGTCTCGATATTGGTGGCGTCGGAAGAGGCGACCTGCGGCTCGGTCATCAGGAAGACGGACCGTATTTCACCGTTCATCAGCGGGCGGAGCCACTGCTCCTTCTGCTCGCGCGTGCCGTAGCGGTGAAGAACTTCCATGTTGCCGGTATCGGGCGCCGAGCAATTGAAGCATTCGCTCGCCCAGCCGATCTTGCCCATCTCCTCGGCGCACAGCGCATATTCGAGATTGGTGAGCTGCGTCCCCTCGAACTCGAACGTGTCGTCAACATGATGCTGGCCGGAATGCGGCGGCATGAAGAAATTCCACAGGCCGGCCTCCTTGGCCTTGGCCTTCACTTCCTCGATTACCGGGATCACCTTCCACGGATCGCCTTCATGATGCTGGCGATCGTACTCGGCCTGCCGCGGGCGGATATGCTGATCAATGAAATCGCGTACCCGGTCCCGGAAATAGGTTTCGCGCTCGCTCAGCGTGAAGTCCATCACATCCCTCCAAAGCCTGTTTCGCAGTGGCTCTAAACCGTACCCATCTTTCGGTAAAGCGTATGAATCATCATTTTGCCCCAACGGAAACGGCCGGTCGCGCGCTGACGAAAAGAGGACTGTTTCTTCGAAATGTAGATGCTAAGAGTATTCGGATGCACGGCACGGGGGATACCGGCCAAGGAGAGGATACGAGCACGCGGCGCTTCCGGGCGAAGCGTGATGCGATCCTTGCCGCGGCCGCAGACGCGATCAACGAACAAAGCGCGAAAGGCATGACTTTCGCGGACGTTGCCCGACGCGTAGGCCTGAACACCACCAGCGTCACCTATTATTTCAAGCGCAAGGAGGATCTGGCGGCAGCCGCGTTCGAGCATACGCTCGACTATCTGCTTCAGATGCTCGAGGAATCGATGCTCGAATCGACGCCGGAAGCGCGCGTCGAGCGTTATCTTGTGCTGAACATGGCACGGCTTGCACGGGTGCAGCGAGGCGAGGAGCGGCAGATGGCCGGCCTCTCAGATCTGCGTGCCACGGACGAGCCCGTGCGCTCCCGCCTGATGGCACAATGGCGGGAAGTGTTCCGCCGTACGCGGCTGTTGTGGGGGCCGTCCGACACGCGCGGCACGACCGATCTGAACGGCGCACGCGCGCATGTGTTGCTGGAGAACACCTTCTGGTTGCCGGTGTGGCTCGTGCGGTACGATCCCGATCAATATGCACGCGCCGAAGCGCGGCTGATGGACGTATTCCGCCACGGCATCGCCGGTTCCGGTGCGGTGTGGAACCCGGCTCCGGTCGACTTGCCGCATGACGAGGCCGTGCCCGGGCGCGAGGCCTTCCTGCTGGCGGCGACGCGGCTCATCAACGAACTCGGCTATCGCGGCGCCTCGGTGCAGCGGATCGCATCGGAGCTGAATGTCACCAAGGGCAGCTTCTATCACCATCTTGACGCCAAAGACGATCTGGTCGTCGCTTGTTACAAGCGCAGCTTCGATACGATCGCGACCGCGCAGCAGCGTGCTGACGAACGCGGCGGCACCCAGTGGGATCGCCTGGCGGGAACGATTGCGACGCTGCTTGACGTGCAATTCTCGGAGCTTGGGCCGCTGCTGCGCACCACGGCGCTAACCGC
The DNA here is from genome assembly GCF_048565505.1 of Sphingomonas sp. TX0543. Lineage (NCBI taxonomy): Bacteria > Pseudomonadati > Pseudomonadota > Alphaproteobacteria > Sphingomonadales > Sphingomonadaceae > Sphingomonas > Sphingomonas sp. TX0543. The sequence continues at coordinate 1,841,003 of NZ_JBLZUS010000002.1, read as the reverse complement.
GCTGCCGATCGGCGTGCGGCAGGTAATGGTGGAGCGATCGAACCGCATCGCACGCCGTTTCGCCGGCACGATCTCCGATGGGATCGCGGAAGGGACGATCCGCCCGGTCGATTCGTTGATAGCGGCGCAGGCGCTGATGGCGTTTCTCAACGCCGCGTTTGATATGCGCAAATGGGCATGGTCGATGCCGCGAGAACGCGCCATCGCGCTTTATGCCTCCACACTCACCTTCGGGCTTTTCGACGATCGCTTGATCGAAGGCTAGACCGCCGCGCCCAGCACATCCGCGCGCGTCCGCATTACCAGCGCGTTGAGCGGCCCGCGGCGCTGGCGAAATTCACGGATCGAACACCCTAGAAACAGGTGTGCGTCGCGCAGAAAGTGCGAGCGATCCCAATAGCCAGCCGCCGCCAGCAGCGCGCCGGATTCCTCGGGCGACGCGTCCAGCGTCGCACTGAGCGCGCGAAGAAAGCGTCGGCGACGCAAAAGCAGCTTGGGGGTAAACCCGAAATTCTGCCGCGTCAGCACGGAAAGCTGACGGGAGGTGAGCTGCAGTTCCTCGGCCAGCGTTTCAATTCGCATAACGGCGACGTCCGCGATCATCGCTTCGAGCCGTTCAAGCAAGGGGTCAGGCGCGCGATCGGTTGCGAGCCTGCGATCGAGCCAGCGCTCGAACGCGATCGGCGGATGCTCGCCACCATCGAGCGCCTCCAATAGTCGCTGCGCGGAACCGTCCAGGTTGGCGAGCGGGACCACGCGGTTGGCATAAACCGAAAGATCGCCGCCGAACAGCCGCGCCCACCCCTGCGCGTGAATCCCGATGCCGACGACCGTCCCCCCGGTCGCCTCGATCCAGCCGGCCACGCTGGTCGGCCCGGTGAAGGAGGCGAGCGGCATATCGAATTTGCGTGCGCCCAGACGCATCGACCAAGGCTGCGGCCCCTCGATCCCGAAGCGAATGGTAGCGAGGCTTGGAAAGAATACGTCACGAAAAACCGAGCCGACGGGTAATCCAAGACGAAAGCGATGGAACCCCGTTACTAGTCCTGCAAACCTTTCACTTGCCCGCCAGAAAGTGACCGGCGCGTCATCCGAATCCGCCATTCCGCCCCTCGATCAACGAGGATGCGGTAGCATTAAAAACAAGTGCCCAAGGTAGGAGTTTCTTACAATTATACAGGCTGTTCGGACATTTTACGCATCAAATGGCCTGCCCGCCAATAATGGTAAACGGCCCACGGCGTCAGCAGCGAGACGCCCAGCATCGCGTAGCGCAGCGATTCGGCGCCATAGGCTGGCCGCAGCCAGTCACTGATCTGCCCGACCGCGAGCGGCCCTATACCCAGACCAAGCAGATTGATTGTCAGCAATGACAGCGCCGCCCAGGTCGCCCGCTGCCGCAGTGGAGCGAGATGCTGGATCATCGAGAAAGTCGGCCCGATGTAGGCGCCGGCGAATATGTAGGACGCGAAATAGCAGCCGATCGCGAGCGACGCATCCTCGACGAAATAGAACGCGATGCTGAACGGGAAGGCGATCACCTTCATCCCCGCGACCACGCGGCTTTGCGCCCAGATACCGGAGCGCCGCGCGGCACGGTCGGCGAGGAACCCGCCGATCAGGGCGGAGGCCGAACCGACCAGCGCGGCCGGGAGCGCAACGTAGCGCGATATATCGAGCAACGAGAAACCGAGCGAACGCTGCATATAACTCGGCCCCCAGCCCGTCACCGCGTAACCGACCAGCGAGGTGACGGTCATGCCGGCGATCAGGTGCCTCGCCGCCGCATCACGCCAGATCGACGTGATGCCCTGAAAAAGAGATGGCGCGGCATGGCGCTCGGGCACCGCACCCCCGTCGGAGAGGCCGCGTGGAGGCTCCACCACCAGCAGCCGCACGATCAGCGCGAGCAGCAATCCCGGCAGCCCGACGACAAACATCGCCGCGCGCCAGCCATGCGCGCTGGCGATGATGCCACCGATCGCCATGCCCATGCCTCCGCCCAGCAGCACGCCGAGCGAATAGATCGACATCGCGCTGGCCCGCTTTTCCGGCGGATAAAGATCGGCGATGATCGAGTGGCTCGGCGGCCCGGATCCCGCCTCGCCCACGCCAACGCCGATCCGCGCCAGCATCAGCTGCGCGAAATTCTGCGCCAGTCCGCAAGCGGCGGTCGCCCCGCTCCACAATGCGAGGCTTATCGCGATGATGTTGCGCCGGTTCGCGCGATCCGCAACGCGCGCCACCGGGATGCCAAGCGTTGCGTAGAAAATCGCGAAGACGAGCCCGGAAAGCAGGCCCAGTTGCGTGTCGCTGAGCTTCAGATCCGCCTTGATCGGCTCGAGCAGGATGGCGAGTATCTGCCGATCCATGAAGCTGAAGAAATAAGTGATCGTCAGCAACGCGAGCGTCAGCCCGCGCCGCCGCGATGCCAGGGCCCGCGCATCCGCGATGCGCGGGGCAGTCGACCTCTCCATCGGCCCTCTCCTCGTTCCCGATCGAGGTTATCGTGCCGAAACTTGAATCACGACCTTAAAAACGCGGAGCAACATTATGTTTTATTTGCTCCGCCTTGCGCCTCTCAATAACCGTTGAGCCGTCCGAAACGATCGCGATGATATGATGCGGTGCCCCACATCGCCTCCAGCGTCGCGGCGCGTTTCAGATAAAGCCCGGCGGCATATTCGTCGGTCATCCCGACACCGCCATGAAGCTGCACCATCTCGCGACTGGCGAGGCGCAGCGTATCGTTGGCGACAGCCTTGGCGAGGCTGACGGCCTGATCGATATCGGAGCGGCCCGCGTCGATCGCCTCCAGCGCGCCTTCGACCGCCGAGCGCATCAGTTCCAGTTCGGTGAGCATTTTCGCCATGCGATGCTGCAAGGCCTGGAACGTCGACAGCACCTGCCCGAACTGCACGCGCTGCTTGAGATAATCGAGCGTCTGGCCGAAGGCGCTTTCCGCCATGCCCAGCATCTCGGCGGCGGTGACGGCGGTGGCGCGATCGGCGATCGCCTGGGTCAGCGCCGTGTCCCCCAGTTTCTCGGCTGGCGCATTCGTGAACGTCACGTCCGCATGGCTGCGGCTATCCGCCATCCGGCGCGTCGCGACGGTCACGCCCTCGCCCTTCGCGACGAGATAAAGCCCGTCGGTGGCCGCGACGACAAACACGTCCGCCCCGTCCCCTTCCGCGACGAATTTCTTCGCGCCGCTCAGTTTTCCATCGGAAACGCTGGTCGCCAACTTCAGATCATGGTGGCCCCCCTCGTCGATCGCGAGCGTTGCGATCGTCTCGCCTGACGCAAGCTTGGGCAGCCACTCGCTCTTCGCCCTGTCCGACCCACCCATCACGATCGCGCTGGCCGCGACCGCCGTCGAGGCGAGCGGCGAGGCGGCGAGGTTGCGCCCAAGCTGCTCGACGACAAGCCCGAGCGAGAGATAACCGAACGCCGATCCGCCGAACTCCTCGGGAATGACGATTCCGGCCCAGCCCATCCCGCCGATCGCCTGCCACGCCCCGGGATCGAAGCCCTTGCCGGCCCCGCTGTCGCGCAGTTTGCGGAATGCGGCGATCGGGCTTTCGTTGTCGGACCATTCGCGCGCCATATCGCGCAGCATCACTTGTTCTTCGTTCAACGCGGCCATTATCGTCTTGCCTTTCGGATTTTATCGCGGAGGAAAGCGCTTGACGCGCTCTCCTCCCGCCTGCCCTTTCCGGGCGCCCGGTTCCGCCCGATGCGCCCAAACGGAATCATTGCAGGAATTTACTGGTGATCGAGCATTCCGAGGATGCGCTTGGCGATCACGTTGTTCTGGATCTCGCTGGAGCCGCCGTAAATCGACACCGCCTTGCCCATCAGCCACGTGCGCGTCTGCTCAAGCTCCTCACTTGAGAAGCCTTCGCCTTCCCAGCCCAGGCCCTGCATCCCCATGATCTCCACGTTGATCTCCGCACGATCCTGTATGATGCGCGCGCCGACATTCTTCATCACGCTGGTCGCGGCGGATGGCCCGCCATTGCCCTTCGCCTCCCGCGCGGCGCGGCGCAAGGTGAGCGCGAATGCCCGCTGATCCATTTCGTGCTTGATGATGCGGGTGCGCAGATCGGCGTCATCGAGCCGCCCCTCCGCATCGGTGCCGCGATATTTCCGGGCGATTTCCGGCACGCTGGTGCCCTGGCTCATCCGCCCGGCCGAACCGCCGCCGCCCGACAGCGAATTGCGTTCATGCTGCAACAGGCGCGTGCCGATTTCCCAGCCCTGCCCTTCACGGCCGACGAGATTCTCCTTCGGCACCTTCACGTTGGTGAAGAAGGTTTCGCAGAACGGCGACGAGCCGGAGATCAGGCGGATCGGGCGCGTCTCCACGCCGTCGCTCGTCATGTCGATCAGCAGGAAGCTGATGCCCGCATGCTTCTGTGACTTGTCGGTGCGGACGAGCGCGAAGCATTTATCCGCCCACTGGCCGCCCGACGTCCACGTCTTCTGGCCGTTGACCAGATAGTGATCGCCCTTGTCCTCCGCGAAGGTCTGCAGGCTGGCAAGGTCAGAGCCGGCGCCCGGTTCGGAATATCCCTGGCACCAGCGCACCTCGCCGCGCACGATGCCGGGAATGTGTTCGCGCTTCTGCGCCTCGTTGCCATATTCCAGCAAGGTCGGGCCGAACATCATCACGCCCATGCCGCCGATCGGGTTCCATGCCCCGATCCGCGCCATTTCCTCCTGCAGAACGCGCGCTTCCTCGCGCGAAAGGCCGCCGCCGCCATATTCCTTCGGCCAGGTCGGCACGCCCCAGCCCTTATCGCCCATCGCCTCGCGCCATTTCCTCTGCGCCGGCGTTTCTTCGCTAGGGCCCTCGACGGCGGACATGGCATTATCCGCGCCGCGCAGTTCGGGCGTGAAATTCGCCTCGAGCCATGCGCGCGCTTCCTGTCGGAAGCTCTCCAGGCTGTCTGACGGTCGGTCCAGGTTCGCGGCGGTCGCCATCGACATCACTCCCACAAGTTCGAATCTGAAGATCGGGTATGGCGGCCCGCATCGCACGACTCGATCCAATATGCAAAGGGACAACGCGTCCGCCAGCCGTTAGAATGGTGCGGATCGATCACGAAAGCGGCCGTGCAGAGCCGTCGCAAGAGGGGTTTCGATGCGTTTCCACCACCGCGCGGTGCCGATCGCGCTTGCCGCGATCCTGATCGACACGATCGGTTTCGGCATCGTCATCCCCGTGCTGCCGACGCTGATCGTTCATCTCGCGCGCGTCGATCTGCCACAGGCGACGCGCATCGGCGGCTACATGCTGATCGCCTTTGCGGTGGCGCAATTCTTTGCCGGGCCGATCCTGGGCAATCTCGGCGACCGGTTCGGCCGGCGCGCGGTGCTGCTGTCGGCGATGACCGCCTTCGCCGCCGATTACGCGCTGATGGCGCTCGCGCCGACGATCGGCTGGCTGTTCCTGGGTCGTATCATCGCCGGCATCACCGGCGCCACCTATGGCCCGGTCAACGCCGTGATCGCGGATGTGACGCCGCCTGAAAAGCGCGGCGCGACGTTCGGGCTGGTCGGCGCGGCGTTCGGCGCAGGCTTCATCCTCGGCCCCGCGATCGGGGGGCTGCTATCGACACTGGGGCCGCGCGCGCCGTTCGTCGCCGCAGCCTGCCTCGCGCTCGCCAATGCGACGACCATCGCGTTCATCATGCCGGAAACGCTGCCGCCGGAACGCCGCAGGCCGTTCGACTGGAAGCGCGCCAATGTGTTCGGCGCCTTCGCCCCCCTGCTGCGCGCCGGCGGCGCCACGCCGCTGCTGGCCGCCGCGCTTTTGTGGCAGATCGCGCACATGGTCTATCCCGCGACATGGGCGTTTTACGCCGAGATCGCGCTCGGCTGGGACGGGCGGGCGATCGGCTGGTCGCTGGCGGCGACGGGCGCGGCGATGATGCTGGTGCAGATCTTCCTGATCGGCCGCGCGATAAAGCGCTTCGGCGAGGAGCGTACGGTGTTGATCGGCCTTGCGGTCGGCATGGTGGAATTCTGCCTGATCGCGTTCGCCACCAGGGGCTGGGAGGTTTACACCCTGATCCTGTTCGGCGCGCTGGCGGGGCTGGTTTTCCCGTCGATCAACGCGATCCTGTCCAGCCGGGTCGATGCAACGCATCAAGGCGCGCTGCAGGGCGGCATGGCGAGCCTTTCCAGCATCGCCGCGATCGTCGGCCCGCTCGTGATGACGCAATCGCTGGCGTTCGGCGCCGACCGCGGATTGCCGGGCGCGGCCTTCCTCCTCGCGGGGGCGCTGGCGGGGCTGGCGCTTGTAACGATCTGGCTGGGCGTCGTGCGGCGGCGTGGGGCGTTGGCGTAATGGCGTTCGCGAGCGGCCGGGCTGCGCGCGCTCGGAACACTCTCAGCAAGTTGGTCACTACCCCCTGGCACCGTGAAATGAATGGCCGTCAGTCTGAAGATCGTCGGCTATCCACCCGTCTATAGCCCCTTTCCGTCACCCCATGTCCCGGCCAGGTCGGCGGCTTAGCCCCACGTCCAGATGCGCGCCGGCATCGACCCGCCACACTTCGCCGGTGATCGCGCGCGTCGCCGGATCGAGCAGCATCTCGATCGGGCCGGCGATCTCTTCGGCCTGCGGAGCGAGCGCCAGCGGGGTCATGCTCGCGATGCGCGAATCGAGCGCGGCCTTGCCCTCCGCGCCAAGCGCCTTTTCGAACCATCCGGTGCCGACGTAGCCAGGCGCGACCGCGTTGACGCGAATGCGCGGCGCAAGCACGCGTGCCAGGCTCTGCGTCATCGTCAGCATCGCGCCCTTCGACGCGGCATAAGCGATCGAGGAGCCGATCCCGTGCAGCCCCGCGACCGAGGCGACATTCACGACGGCGCCGTGCGGGCTTTCGGCCATCGCCGCTGCCGCCGCGCGTGTCATCTGAAAGGCGGCGATCGTGTTCAGCCGGTAGATATCGATGAAGTCCTCGGCCTCCAGCCCGTCGAGCCGCTCATGCGCCACGTGCTTCGTCCGCCCGGCGTTGTTGACGAGGAAGTCGATCCGCCCGAACCGCTCCTGCGCGGCGGCCGCCAGCGCCCGGCATGCCGCATCCTCGACGATATCCGCCTGCACCGCGATCGCCCCCTCACCCACCTCGTCGGCCAGCGCCTCCGCCTCGGCCTGGCTGTGCGCATAGTTGATGACACAGGATACGCCGCGCCGCGCGAGTCGACGCACCACCGCCGCGCCGATGCCCGTGCCCCCGCCCGTCACGATCGCCACCGATCCCTTCATCACGCTCTCCAGCTCGTTTTCGAAAATCGCGTATGGCATTCCCCGATCGCATCGCCTAGCGGCTTCAGCCATGATCGACACTGCCGCGATGCTCGCCGAGCCGTTCGGGCTATTGCCGGACCTCATTCGCCACCACGCCCGAAGCCAGCCGGAGAAGCTCGCGATCGCCGACGGCGATACGCAGATCAGCTACGCCGAACTGGATCGCGCGATGGATCGCGTCGCCACCGCGCTGCAACGCGACGGCACTGCACAGCGGCAGGCGGCGGCGATGGTGGCCTATCCATCGGTGGAGCAGGCAATCGTTTTTCTCGGCGCGCTCCGCGCCGGCAGCATCGCCGCCCCGATCCAGCCTTCCGCCACGCCCGAGCAGATCGCCGGCATGATCAGGGACAGCGGCGCGAACCTCGTCTTCCTCGATGCCGCCAATGCCGGGGCCCTGCGCGATCAGGCGCTGTCCGCGCGCATCATCCGGCTGGAGGAACTGGAAGAATGGGTCGCACCCCAAGGGGCGCGGCCCGCCCCGGTCAAGATCGCGCCGGAGGATGGCTTCAACATCATCTATTCATCCGGCACCACCGGCATTCCGAAGGGGATCGTGCAGAGCCATGCGATGCGTTGGCAGCATTTCTCGCGTAACGCCGGTGCGGGATACGACACGGCCGTCACGCTGCTGTCCACACCGCTCTATTCCAATACCACGCTGGTCAGCTTCCTGCCGACGCTCGCGTGGGGCGGATCGGTGGTGCTGATGAAGAAGTTCGAGGCGCATCGCTTCCTCGAGCTGGCGGAAAGATATCGCGCGACGCACACCATGCTGGTGCCGGTGCAATATCAACGGATCATGGCGGTGCCGGATTTCGACCGCTTCGACCTGTCGGCCTTCCGCTTCAAGACGTGCACGTCCGCGCCGTTCAAGGCCGAGCTGAAGCGCGACGTGCTCGATCGCTGGCCCGGCAAGCTGGTGGAATATTACGGGATGACAGAGGGCGGCGCGTCGTTCGTCCTGATCGCGGACGAGTTTCCCGACAAGCTGCACACCGTCGGCCGCCTCGCGCCGGGGCATCAGGCGAAGCTGCTCGACGAGGCGGGCAACGAAGTGGCCCCCGGGGGCATCGGCGAGATCGTCGGCCGCTCACCCGCGATGATGAACGGCTATCACGGCCGCGATCAGGCGACCCGCGATGCCGAATGGTTCGACGCGCAGGGCAATCGCTGGCTGCGCCACGGCGATGTCGGCCGGTTCGACGAGGACGGCTTCCTCACGCTGATGGACCGCAAGAAGGACATGATTATCTCCGGCGGGTTCAACATCTACCCCTCCGATCTCGAGGCGGTACTGGCCCAGCATCCGGCGGTCGCCGACTGCACCGTGGTGGGGGTCGCGAGCGAGGAATGGGGGGAGACGCCGATCGGCTTCTTCGTGCCGCGCGCGGGGTCGGCGGCGCCGGCGGAGGAAATCCGCCAGTGGGTGAACGCACGGCTCGGCAAGACGCAGCGGCTGTCGGCGCTGCATGTCGCGGCCGAGCTGCCGCGCAGCGCGATCGGCAAGGTATTGAAACGCGAGCTGCGCGATCGGCTCGCAGCGGGGGAATTTGCATGACCAGCCTTAAACAGCTTCTCGAAACACTTGAACCGATGCCCGATGCTCCCGCCTGGCGCGGCACGATCCCGGATAACTGGCTTCAGGGGCGCACGGCCTATGGCGGGCTTTCCGCCGCGATCGCGTTGCATTGCGCGATGCAGTCGGAGCCGGATCTGCCGCCGCTCCGTTCGGCGCAGGTATCGTTCATCGGCCCGCTCGCCGGCCCGATCATGGTGACGGCGCACAAGCTGCGACGCGGAAAGAACGCGGCGTTCATCCAGGCCGATATCGAAAGCGAGGCGGGGCTGGGGCTGCGCTGCACCTTCGTGTTCATGCGCGCGATCGAGAGCGAGGTTGACTACCAGACCACCACCCTCCCCGCGTTCCCGCAGCCCGGGCCGGACGAAACGACGTACAAGGGCAATCCGCACGTCGCCTTCACGCAGAATTTCGAATTCCTCGATCGGCGCGAGGGGCCGGGGCTGAAGCCCGCGGAATGGCTGCGCTGGACCCGGCTCAACGATCGCGAGGGGCTCGATCCGATGGTGGAGCTGATCGCGATCGGCGATTGTCTGCCTCCCGCGGCGTTGCGCCTGCTTGGCCGCAACGTGCCGATTAGTTCGATGACGTGGATACTCAACCTGCTCGGCCCGCTGCCGCGCACTGACGATGGCTGGTGGCTGCTGCGCTCGAACGCTGACTATGTGCGCGCGGGCAGTTCCTCGCAGCAGATGGGGATCTGGAACGCGGCCGGGGAAATGGTGGCGGAGCAGATGCAGTCGGTCGCGCTGTTCGCGTGACGGCCGCCGCGACAATTTGCGACAATTCTTCAGACGCGCCGACAAACCTGCGCGACAAGACGCTTCTAGATCGGTGAGCAACGGCGGGAAAATCCTTCCGCCGCACCACGAGGATCGCATGATGAAGAAGCTGTTGCTCGCGCTTGCAATGGGATCAACCACGCTCGCTGGCCCGACGTTCGCGCAAACCCCGCCCGCCCCGCCGCCGGGCGCGTCACACGCAGCGCACGACCCCAACCGCATCGTCACCCGCGACGAGGCGCTCGCCAGGGCGGACCGGAAGTTCGATGCCGTCGACACCAATCACGACGGCAGGATCACCGCTGACGAAATGCGGGTCGCACGCGAACAGCGCCGGGACAAGATGCGTGCCCGCTGGCAGGCGCGTCACCCCGATCAGGCGCAGCCCGCGCCCGGCGCCGATGGCGGCAAATGGGGCGGTCGCGGCGATCACCGTCGGGACGGCATGGGCAAGCGCGGCGGCGGCGATCCGAACCGCGTCATCACGCGCGAGGAATGGCGGCAGAAGGCGGCCGCGCGGTTCGATCGCGTCGATGTGAACCACGACGGCCGCATCACCCCCGATGAGCGCAAGGCAGCCCATCAGGCGATGCGAGAGAAATTCCGCGAGCGGATGGAAATGCGCCGCGATCGTCGCGGGCCGCCGCCGGCCGATGGCGCCCCGGCGCCGGCGCCAGCCCCTGCCCCTGCACCGCGCACCAACTGACCGGCGTTGGCCGGCGGCGTCGGGTGGCATCCTCCGGCCACCCGACGCCTTTATCCCGACGGCGCTTTTCCTGGAGTGATGACGTGCTACATGCCGATGCGATGGGGGAAACGCCGCACCTGCTGCTTGTCGATGACGAGCGTTCGATCCGCGAACCGCTCGCCGCCTATCTGACGAAGCAGGGCTTCCGCGTGACGCAGGCCGCCGATGCGGAACAGGCGCGGGCGCGGCTTGCCGCTTATGCCATCGATCTCGTTGTGCTCGATATCATGATGCCCGGCGAGGACGGCCTGTCGCTATGCCGCCACATCCGCGAAACCGGCGAGCTGCCCGTCATCCTGCTCACCGCGCGGACGGAGGAAACCGACCGGATCGTCGGGCTGGAGATGGGCGCCGACGATTATGTCGTGAAACCATTTTCTCCGCGTGAGTTGTCCGCCCGGATCAAGGTGGTGCTGCGCCGCGTGCACGCCGGCGGCGCGCGCCAGCTCCCGCCGGAAAGCGGTGCCTATGCTTTCGCCGGCCGTGTGCTCAAGACGGGCGAGCGCACGCTGGTGGATCGCGACGGCGTGTCCGTTCCGCTTTCGACCGGCGAATATAACCTGCTGCTCGCCCTCGTCACCCGGCCGCGCCATGTGCTGACGCGGGATCAGTTTCTTGATCTGACCCAGGGGCGCGAGGCGGCGGCATTCGATCGGTCGATCGACAATCAGGTGAGCCGGCTGCGGCGAAAGATCGAGGCCGATCCCAAATCGCCGGAAATCATCAAGACCATATGGGGCGGCGGCTATTCCTTCACCGCCGACGTAACCCGCCTGTGACACCGAAGCTCGGCTGGCCGCGCAGCCTGGCCGGGCAGATGGCGCTGCTCGTGGCGATCGCGCTTTTCGCGGCCCAGGCGGTGAATTTCGCGCTGATCGTCCGCGATCGCACGGCAAACCGGATCCAGCAAGCGGCCGCGCTTCCGGCGCTGCGTATCGCCGAAGCGCTGGACCGGGAAGTGGGCGGACGGCCAATCTCGTCCGATCGCGGGAGAGTGCGACACGTCGCGAGCAATCCGATCCCTGACTCGCTGCCACGCCGCGATGACGTGGCCGAGGCCGTCCGCGCCAATCTCGCGCGGATGAGCATCGCGAGCGGCAAGGTGGACGCTGCAATCCTTGACGGCCCCAAGGACACGCCTGCGCCCGACATGCGCCGTCGCCGCCTGCGGGGCGGCGTGGAGCGCGGACCACGGCGCGCAATCCTGATCGCGGTGGAGCTGCCCGGGCAAGGCTGGCTGGTGACTCGCGCGGCGTGGCCCTCTCCCGGCCCCGCGATCCTGTGGCGGCTGATCGCCCAGACGCTTTTCCTCTACATCATGGTGCTGGCGCCGGTGCTTTGGCTCGCGCGGCGCATCTCACGTCCCTTGAACGCGCTGGCACAGGACGCCAGCCGAGTCTCCCTGGAGGGCAAGACGACGCCTGTGCCGGAGGCCGGCCCGGCGGACGTGCGCGCGGTGATTGCCGCCTATAATGCGCTGCGCGTGCGCGTGCGCGCGATGCTCGACGAGAAGGACCGGATGCTGGGTGCGATCGGGCATGATCTTCGCACACCCCTGGCGGCGCTGCGTGTCCGTATCGAATCGGTCGACGATGAAAACGACCGGGTCCGGATGGCCGATACGATCGCGGAGATGAACCGCACGCTCGACGATATATTGAGCCTTGCCCGGCTGGGTCGCCCCAGTGAGCCGGTCACCGAAGTTGATCTCGCCGCGCTGGTCGATGCCGTGGTCGAGGATTTCCGCGATCTGGGTCATGCGGTAAGCTTCGCCGATGCCGTGCGGCTGCCGGTGCATATTCGCCCGTCGCTGATCCGCCGCGCGGTGCGCAACCTGATCGAGAATGCGGTTAAATATGCCGGCGCGGCGGAGGTTTCGATACAGCCCGGCACAGCTTCAGTGGCGATCGCGGTAGCCGATCGCGGGCCGGGCATTCCGCCCGAGCGCCTCGCCGATGTGTTCGAGCCTTTCGTCCGGCTGGAAACCTCCCGCAATCGCGATACCGGGGGGAGCGGGCTTGGGCTGGCGATCGCCCGCGCGATCGTGCGCGAGGCCGGGGGCGAACTCTCGCTCGCCAATCGCGCGGGCGGAGGGCTGGAGGCGATAGTTACGCTGCCCGCGCGATGAGCCGCCCGAACGAATCGACGAACTGACCGAAGGTCTTTGCGAATTCGCAGTATTTTACCGGTAATCGTCTCCCATGCGTATCTCCTCACGATCGTTCGCCGCTCTTGCCCTTGCCACGCTTGTTTCCGGCTGCGGCGGTTCGGACGGAACCGGCTCGAGTGGCAGCGCCGCCCCCGTCGCCAGCCCCTCCACATCGCCTACCGCGAGCCCGACCGGAACCCCGACTGCCAGCCCCACGGCAACGCCGACCGGTACACCGACCGGTACGCCCACCTCAACGACCTGGGCTGGCCAGGCAGCGGCGATGTATGATGTGCAGCCCGATGCCACCGCCTGCACTTCCGGCACGTTGAAAGACTCCGTGAAGGCCACGTTCCTTGCACAGCTCAACACGATCCGCGCGCTGCACAATCTGCCGGCAGTCGCCTATTCGAATGAGGAGGACAGCCAGGAGCAGGATACCTCGCTGATGATGGCGGTGGCGAAGCAGCTCAGCCACACGCCGGCGACGACCTGGCCATGCTACAGTTCGAGCGGCGCGGCGGGCGCGGGATCGAGCAACCTTGTCGGCGGCTGGGGCACCGGCCTGCCGTTCAACAGCGAGGACGATTATCTCGGCCTGTGGCTCACCGAGAACGGTTCCGCCGATATCGGCCACCGCCGCTGGATCCTGAGCCCGTTCCTCGGCAAGACCTCCTACGGTCGCGTCGCTGTGGTGCTGGCGGACGGATCGCGCGCGAGCGCTGCGTCGATGCGGGTGTTTAACTTTCATACCAGCCCCGCGGTGCCGAGCGGCATCCCCCCCTTCGTCGCCTATCCCTACGGTGATTATCCGCAGCGCTATTTCGGCCTCGGCAATTATCTGTCGTTTACCGCGATCAGCAGCACCAGCAGCTCATGGGCCAATCAGGCGGTCAGCTTCGCCAGCGCAACGATCACCGTGACCGGTCCCGCCGGCGCGATGACCGTGACCGATATCAGCACCGACAATCAGGGCTATGGCGTGCCGAACAGCATCCAGTGGCGTGTGACCGGCCTGCAGGCCGGAACATCCTATACGGTGAAGATAAGCGGCGTTTCCGGCGCGCCGCAAACCAGCTACACCTACACGTTCCGCGTCGTCTGACCGGCGCGGTTGCAACCGGGCGCCGTTTCGGCTAACGGCCCCACCTTCCTCGTGACAGCGACGGAAATGCTTGCGGGAGGGCTCTGGCCCGATCGAACCGCTAAACTTGAAACCAGGCCGTCTCCCGTGGGCGCGGCCGGATTGAGAGAGTGACATGGCAAAGAAGATTACGGGTTACATCAAGTTGCAGGTGCCTGCGGGCGCCGCCAATCCCTCGCCGCCGATCGGCCCCGCGCTCGGTCAGCGCGGTGTGAACATCATGGAATTCTGCAAGGCGTTCAACGCGCAGACGCAGGACATGGAAAAGGGCGCGCCGCTCCCCACGGTCATCACCGTCTATGCCGATCGCTCGTTCTCGTTCGAGACGAAGACCCCGCCGGCGACCTTCCTCATCAAGAAGGCCATGAACCTGAAGTCCGGCTCGAAGGAGCCCGGCAAGGTGGTCGCGGGCAAGATCAAGCGCTCGCAGCTTTCGGAAATCGCGCAGGTGAAGATGAAGGATCTGAACGCGAACGATATCGAAGCCGCGACGAAGATCATCGAAGGCAGCGCGCGGGCCATGGGCCTCGAAGTGGTGGAGGGCTGAACATGGCTAAGCTGACCAAGAAGCAGAAGGCCAACCAGGTCGATGGCGAGAAGCTGCACAACGTGGACGAGGCGATCGCGCTGGCCAAGGCGGGCGCCACCGCTAAGTTCGACGAGACGATCGAAGTCGCGCTGAACCTCGGCGTCGATCCGCGCCACGCCGATCAGATGGTGCGCGGCGTCGTCACGCTCCCGGCCGGCACCGGCAAGACGGTGCGCGTCGGCGTGTTCGCCAAGGGTGCGAAGGCGGACGAGGCGCGCGAAGCGGGCGCCGATGTCGTCGGTGCGGAAGACCTGATGGAAACGATCCAGGGTGGCACGATCGATTTCGATCGCTGCATCGCGACCCCGGACATGATGGGCATCGTCGGCCGGCTCGGCAAGGTGCTCGGTCCCAAGGGGCTGATGCCGAACCCGAAGCTCGGCACCGTCACGATGAACGTCGCCGAGGCGGTGAAGGCGGCCAAGGGCGGCCAGGTGGAGTACCGCGTCGAGAAGGCCGGCATCATCCACTCCGGCATCGGCAAGGCATCTTTCAGCCAGGAAGACCTGCGTCGCAATTTCGATGCGCTGGTCGATGCCGTGGTGAAAGCCAAGCCATCGGGTGCGAAGGGCAAGTACGTTCGCAAGGTGGCCGTCAGCTCGACGATGGGCGCGGGCATCAAGGTGGACGTGGCGGAAGTCGCCGGCGCCTGATTTTACGACACATCAATGCCGAAAAGGGCCGGGAGCGATCCCGGCCCTTTTTGTTTGCAGGCGGGCAGCCGATGCCAACGTTCCTTGACGCCGTCGCCAAGGCTGCCGAAAACCCCGCACGCAATTGTGACTGGGGGAGGCAGCGGATGCCGCATTACGGCGATTTCCAGAATTCGATCTACGGCGCCGGCCTCACCGGCGTGCAGCCGACGCTTCCGGTAGATTTCGCGACGCTGAAAGCGCGGGCGGAGGCAGCGATGCCGCCCTCGGTGCTCAATTATGTACAGGGCGGATGCGGCGACGAATTCACACAGGACGAAAATGCCCGGGCCTTCCGGCACTGGGGCATGGTGCCGCGCATGATGGTCGATTGCACGAGCCGAGACCTGTCGATCGACCTGTTCGGCAATAAGCTCCCCTCCCCGCTCTTCATGGCGCCGATCGGCGTGACCGGGATTGTAACTCAGGACCAGCACGGCGATCTGGCCGCCGCGCGCGCCGCAGCCACCACTGGCGTGCCGCTGTGCGCATCGACATTGGCGAACGATCCGCTGGAGGACGTGCTCCACGCGAGCGGCACGACGCCGGCGATGTTCCAGCTCTATACTCCGCGCAACAAGGATGTCGCCGCCAGTCTGGTCAGCCGCGCGGAGGCGGCCGGATACAGGGCGATCGTGGTAACGCTCGACACGTGGGTAACGGGCTGGCGGCCTCGTGACCTGAACGTGTCGAACTTTCCGCAGCTGCGCGGGCACGTATTGACCAACTATTTCGTCGATCCTGCCTTCCGCGCCTTGCTGGCGAAGCCGGCGGAGGAGGATCTGCGCGCGGCGATCAACACGTGGAGCGCGACCTTCGGCAAGGTGCTGACCTGGGACGATCTGCCATGGCTCAAATCGCTCACGAAGCTGCCGATCGTGTTGAAGGGCATCTGTCATCCCGATGATGCGCGGCGCGCGCTGGATGGCGGCGCGGACGGCATTTACGTCTCGAACCACGGCGGCCGGCAGGCCAATGGCGGGATCGCCGCGATCGACATGTTGCCGGGCGTGGCGGCGGCGGTGGATGGCCGTGTGCCGGTGCTGTTCGATTCAGGCATTCGATCCGGCAGCGACGTGATCAAGGCGATCGCGCTGGGCGCGGATGCGGTGGGGATCGGCCGCCCCTATACCTACGGACTCGCGCTTGGCGGCGCGGAGGGCGCGGCGCATGTGTTGAAATCGATCCTCGCCGAAGCGGATCTGCTGATGGCCGTGAACGGTTATCCCGATCTGGCGGCGGTTCGCGCGGAGGGCGCGAGGCGGACCGACCGATAGATTGACTTTCACGCGCAAGCCTGTATTGGCCCGCGCTCGCCCGGCAGCTTCGTGCCGCCGGGCACCGTCCGAGACAGTAGGTGCCGGAATGCCGGCTTAATTTCCTACCGAGGCGGGGACAGGATTTTGCCGGCTGGTCATCGATGTGACGCGCCGGTCTGCCGCGGTCCGCGATTGAGCGTGGCTGCGTCTGCTTCCCATTCCCCATCGCTGGACAACCCATCCGCTCGCAAGGCGTGTGGGGAAATGCAACCGGGCATGCGCTTCGGCTCATGCCCAGAACGTGGAGAATGGCATGGATCGTGCTCAAAAGGCCGCGGCCGTCGCCGAGCTCAACCGCAATTTTTCCGAGGTCGGCGTGGTGATTGTCACCCGTAACCGCGGAATGACCGTCGCGCAGTCAACCCAGCTGCGCAACAAGATGCGGGAAGCCGGCGCGAGCTACAAGGTCTCGAAGAACAAGCTTGCCAAGATCGCGCTCGACGGCACCGACTATCTCTCGCTGGGCGATCTGCTCACGGGTCCGGTCGGTCTCGCCTCTTCGATCGATCCCGTCGCTGCGGCGAAGGTGGCGGTCGAATTCGCGAAGACGAACGACAAGTTCGAAATCGTGGGCGGGGCGATGGGCGCGAATGCGCTCGACGTGGAGGGCGTGAAGGCGCTCGCCACGCTGCCGTCGCTGGACGAGCTCCGGGCGAAGATCGTCGGCCTTATCGTGGCACCCGCCACGAAGCTGGCGACCATCACCCAGGCGCCCGCCGGGCAGCTTGCCCGCGCGCTCAAGGCATATTCGGAGAAGGAAGCCGCCTGATTTCCGGCGGTTTTATCAAACGAAACTCAAAGCCCCACCGGGGCTTGCGATTTGAAGGAAGTAACAATGGCAGACCTGAACGCGCTGGTTGACCAGCTTTCCGAACTGACCGTCCTCGAGGCGGCTGAGCTTTCGAAGCTTCTCGAAGAGAAGTGGGGCGTTTCGGCCGCTGCGGCGGTTGCGGCTCCTGCAGCCGGCGGCGCCGGTGCAGCGGCTCCGGCCGCCGAAGAGAAGACCGAGTTCGACGTGATCCTCACCGGCGACGGTGGCAAGAAGATCAACGTCATCAAGGAGGTCCGCGCGATCACCGGCCTCGGCCTGACCGAAGCCAAGGCGCTCGTCGAGTCCGCTCCGAAGGCCGTCAAGGAAGGCGTGTCGAAGGACGAGGCCGAGAAGGTCAAGAAGCAGCTTGAAGAAGCCGGCGCGACCGTCGAACTCAAGTAAGCCTCACGTCGAGCGCGGGCATGATCCGCGCTCGATCCCGCCTCCGCGGCCAGCTTTAACAAGCCTGTCAGTGGTGGCGCGAGCAAAACAGAAGGAGGCGGCTTCCGCGTGGGAGCCGCCTCTTTTTTTTGCTGTTACCGTTTCACCGTGGCCCCGTGCGCGCGGATAGCGATCGCATCGTGCATCCGGGCGGGTTCGTCCAGCCACATCGGGCCCAGCTTGCCGCCGTCGCCGCGATCCACGCCAACCGCGAAAGCCGCAGTCGTCTGCCCCGGCGATCCCGCGGCCGCGTCATACAGCAGGTTGAGCGCCACCACGGGCACGAACATCGGGCGACCGGCCGCCTCCAGCGCGACAATATCCTCCCGCCGCAGCGTCGCGATCCCGCGCACCGGCCGCTCCTCACCAGGCGCGAGATCGAACGGGGGCACGACCGGCCGGTCGACCGGCTCCGCATAAAGGCCGGCGAGCACCGTATCCTGACCCTGCTGCGCACTCGTGAGCCGGATCGCGACGCGCACCCCGCGTGCGATCGCGATCCCTTCATTGCGCACCGTCAGCCCCACATCGGCGGTGGCGGTGACAAGGTTGATGCCCGCGCGATGCACCACCGGCAGGGCAACATCGATCCAGGCGCGCTCGCTCGGCGCAGGGCGTTCGAGAAATTGCGGCGGCTCCGGCGCAGGCGGTGCTGCACCGGTAGCGCTCCGCGCGACCGGCGGATCGGGCGCTGCCGCCGGCAGTGAAACATTCTCGATCGGCTCGTCCGTGCCGCGATCCTCGCCCGGCAGCAACCGCCGCCGCCACGCCACGAAGCCGGCCGCGAGCGCAGCAAGCCCGCCAAGCCCTGCCGGCACCAGCCAGCCAGGCAAACCTTCGCCAACGTCCGGCGACGACGCGGGCGTCGCGGCAACAGGAACCGGGCTGGCCACCGGCGTCGAGGGCGACCCTGTGGGCGCGGGTGCGGGTGCGGGTGCGGGCGCGGGTGCTGGCGCCGCCACGACAGGCACTGGCGTGACGCGGGCGGAAGGCGATGATGAGGGGCGCGGTTGCGGTCCCGGCACCGCCGGCAGCGAAATTGCGCGCGGGGTCGAGCGCGCGCGCGGCGCGGCCTGTGGCGCGCTGGACGGCTCTACCGGGATCAGCGCGATCGGCTGCTCGCTGGCCGGCAGCGCGGCATTCGTCGCGGTCGGCGTCGGCGCGATGATCGGCGCCGGCGTCAGATCTTCCGGTGCTGTTTTCGGGATCGTCTGCGCGATTCCCGATCCTCCGGCCAACGCCGCCCCGGCCAGCGTCAGCCCTGTGATGCCTATTTTCATTCCCTGCGCGTTATCCCGTCGAAGCTGAACCGCACCCTATCGTCACTGCTCGGCCGGGCCCGTCGCCGGCACGACTGGCAGCCATACAGCGCTCGCCTTCGTTCCCCCTCGCACGAGCGTGATCGTCGCCTTCTGATAATCCTCGGGCTTCGCGAAGAAGATATTGGGGACATATTTCTGCGGGTTGCGATCGTAGAGCGGGAATTGCGACGACTGCACCTGCACCATGATGCGATGCCCTGGCTGAAATACATGGTTCACGGTCGGCAGCCGAAAACGATAGCGCTGAACACTGTTCGCCGGGATGGCGGCCGGCTTGTCGAAGCCGTCGCGATACCGTCCCCGGAAAATGTCCTGGCTGATCGAAAGCTGATAGCCGCCTTTCTTCGGATCGTTCGCAATTTGATCGGGATAGACATCGATCACTTTCACCACGAAATCGCCATCCGTGCCGGTGGTCTTGGCGAACAGGTCCGCGATGGGCGCGCCGGAAACACGCATCGGCTGCGTCAAGGGCGCGGTCTGATAGGTCATCACATCCGGCCGACCATCGACAAAGCGCTGATCCTGCACCAGCCACGTCTTCCAGCGCTCGTCATCGCCGAAATTAACCGGGCGCGGCAGATGCGGCACCGGCTTTGCGGGATCGGAGACGTAGCTGTCACCCCCCTCCCCGCCCTTGTCGAAGCCGAGCCCGCCGTCGGCTTCCAGATAGATCGGCTTCAGCGGCGCGGCGCATCCCGCCTCGCACGCCATCGGCCATTGCGCCAAGCTGTCCCAATGGTTCGCGCCGGTGTTGTAGATCAGCGCCTGCGGCGGGGTGAACGCCGGCCGGCCATCGCGCAGATACTGATCGAAGAACGGAAACAGATATTTGTCGCGCCATTGCGTGGCGGTGTCGCCGTTCCACTTGAAGTCACCCAGCGAAGAGCCGTCGTAATTCGCCTGGCTATGGCGCCACGGGCCCATGACGAGGAAATTGCTGGCCAGTTTGCCTTTTGCCTTCAGCGCCTCCCAGGCGTGGATCGCGCCATACATGTCCTCCTGATCCCACAGCCCCTGCTCCCACATCGTCGGCACGTTCGAGGGATTGGCGGCGACCAGCTTGTCGAGTGCCTGCCCCTGCCAGAAAGCGTCATAAGCGGGATGCGCGGCCATGCGCTGCCAAAAAGGTAAGGCGGCATAGCCGGATTTCTCCGCCCAGGCGCCTGCCGAGCCGACGCGCCTGAACTGCTCGTAATCGTCGTAGAACCCGGAAGCCGGCTCGTCGCCCGCCGCCTTGAAGCCGGTCTGTTCGCCGAGCCAGCCGATGTTCGCAAGCCGGAACGCGCCGTAATGGAACCAGTCGTCCCCCATCCAGCCGTCGATCATCGGGCTTTCCGGCGCAGCGACCTTCAGCGCAGGGTGCGGGTGCAGCAGCGCCATCACGACCGTGAACCCCTCGTAAGAGGAGCCGAGCATGCCGACGCGACCGTTCGATTCGGGCAGGTTCGCCTTCTTCACCAGCCAGTCGATCGTGTCCCACGCATCGGTGGTGTGATCTACCTTGGTCGGGTTCAGCGGGCCGATCACTGGCCGGGTGACGACATACTCCCCTTCCGAGCCATATTTGCCCCGGATATCCTGAAACACGCGAATATATCCGGCGCGCACGAACGGTTCGTCGCCCTGCGGCAGGATCGAGAGCATTTTCGGGCTCGCCATTCGCGCCACCCGGCCAGACGCATTGTAGGGCGTTCGGGTCAGCAGGATCGGCGCATTCCTGGCGCCCTTCGGGATGACGATGACGGTGTGGAGCCTCGCCCCGTCGCGCATCGGGATCATCACCTCGCGCCGCACATAGTCATTCGCGTCGGTGGAATAGGCGAAGTGCGCCGGAATATCGCCCCCGGGTCGCACGACTCCCTGCTCTTGCGCGGCGAGCGGAGCGGCGGACAGTGCGAGGCAGGCCAGGGCAAGCGTCTTGCGGGTCATGAATATTCCTGTTTGACTGTTGCCCGTTATGCGCAGTGGCGCGCGTCGATCAACCTGTCCCTCGTAGATTGACGTTGCCGGACATGGCTCCTATATCGCCGTCTTCGCTGGAGCTTCGGGACATGATGCGGCGTCGCGCACCGTATCGCACGAATGGAGGCTTCCGGTTCATAAGACGCTTCAGGCTGCAATCGCTCCGATCGTGGGGATGATCGCGGCCTTTTCGCGTCTTTATCGCGCTCTAATGTTTTTTACTGAGGGCTGACAGCTACATGGCATCCAAGGCGATCGAGGGCGCGACCACGCCCAAGCGGCGCATCCGCAAGGTGTTCGGCAATATCCACGAAGTGGTGCAGATGCCGAACCTCATCGAGGTTCAGCGCGAAAGCTACGAACAGTTCCTGCGCTCCGATCCGTCGATCGGCTATGTCTCCGGCCTGGAAAAGACGCTGCGCAGCGTTTTCCCGATCCGCGATTTCGCCGGCACCGCCGAGCTTGATTTCGTGAATTACGAGCTTGAGCATCCCAAGTTCGACGTCGAGGAATGCCGCCAGCGTGGCATCACCTATGCCGCGCCGATGCGCGTCACGCTGCGCCTGATCGTGTTCGAGGTGGATCCCGATACGGAAACCCGCTCCGTGCTCGATATCAAGGAGCAGGACGTGTACATGGGCGACATGCCGCTCATGACCGAGAACGGCACCTTCTTCATCAACGGCACCGAGCGCGTCATCGTCAGCCAGATGCACCGGTCGCCAGGCGTGCTGTTCGATCACGATCGCGGCAAGACCCATGCGAGCGGCAAGTATCTCTTCGCCGCGCGCGTGATCCCGTATCGCGGCTCGTGGCTCGATTTCGAGTTCGACGCGAAGGATATCGTCAACGTCCGTATCGACCGTAAGCGCAAGCTGCCGGTCACGGCGCTGCTCTATGCGCTCGGCCTCAATTCGGAAGAGATCCTCAACCACTTCTACAACCGTCTCACCTTCGTGCGTGGCGATGGCGGCTGGAAGATTCCGTTCCAGGCGGAAAGCTGGCGCGGCGTGAAGCCGATGTTCGACATCGTCGACGGCAATTCCGGCGAGGTGGTGTTCCCCGCCGGCCAGAAGATCAGCCCGCGCGCCGCGAACAAGGCGGCGAAGGACGGCCTGACCGATCTGCTGATCCCGACCGAGGAAATCTTCGGCCGCTATTCCGCGTTCGATCTCATCAACGAGACCACCGGCGAAATCTATGTCGAGGCGGGCGATGAGATTTCGCCCGAAAACCTCGAAAAGCTGGACAAGGCTGGCATCGAGCGCATCGAGCTGCTCGATATCGACCACGTCACGACCGGTCCGTGGATTCGCAACACGCTGAAGGCCGACAAGGCCGAGGAGCGCGAGCAGGCGCTGAGCGACATCTATCGCGTGATGCGCCCGGGCGAGCCGCCGACGCTGGAAACGGCGGAGGCGCTGTTCGGCGGCCTGTTCTTCGATCCCGACCGCTATGATCTTAGCGCCGTCGGCCGCGTGAAGCTCAACATGCGACTGGAGCTGGACGCCGAGGACACGGTGACCACGCTGCGCACCGAGGATATTCTCGCGGTCGTCAAAACGCTCGTCGATCTGAAGGACGGCAAGGGCGAGATCGACGATATCGACAATCTCGGCAACCGCCGCGTCCGTTCGGTGGGCGAGCTTCTGGAGAACCAGTATCGCGTCGGCCTGCTCCGCATGGAGCGCGCGGTTAAGGAGCGTATGTCATCGGTCGACGTGTCGACGGTGATGCCGAACGACCTTATCAACGCGAAGCCGGCGGTGGCCGCGGTGCGCGAGTTCTTCGGTTCGTCGCAGCTCTCGCAGTTCATGGACCAGACCAACCCGCTCTCCGAAGTGACGCACAAGCGCCGCGTTTCGGCGCTCGGGCCGGGCGGTCTCACCCGCGAGCGCGCGGGCTTCGAAGTCCGCGACGTTCACCCGACGCACTATGGCCGCATCTGCCCGATCGAGACGCCGGAAGGCCCGAACATCGGCCTCATCAACAGCCTGGCCTCGTTCAGCCGCGTCAACAAATACGGCTTTATCGAAACCCCGTACCGCAAGATCATCGATGGCAAGGTGACCAACGAGGTCGTCTATCTGTCGGCGATGGAGGAGGCCAAGCACACGATCGCGCAGGCCTCCGCCGATCTGGACGCGGACAACCGCTTCACCGAGGAGCTTGTTTCCTCGCGTCAGGCGGGCGAGTTCCTGATGGCGTTGCCCGATCAGATCACGCTGATGGACGTCTCGCCCAAGCAGCTCGTATCCGTCGCCGCCTCGCTCATCCCGTTCCTGGAGAACGACGACGCGAACCGCGCTTTGATGGGTTCGAACATGCAGCGGCAGGCCGTTCCGCTGGTGAAGGCGGAGGCGCCGTTCGTCGGCACCGGCATGGAGGAGACCGTGGCGCGCGATTCGGGCGCCGCGATCGCCGCCAAGCGCGCCGGCATCATCGATCAGGTTGATGCCAGCCGCATCGTCATCCGCGCTACGGGCGAGGTTTCGGCCGAGGAATCGGGTGTCGACATCTACACGCTGATGAAGTTCCAGCGCTCCAACCAGTCGACCTGCATCAACCAGCGCCCGCTGGTGAAGGTGGGCGACGTGGTGCGCGCCGGCGACATCATCGCGGACGGCCCGTCGACCGAATTCGGCGAGCTGGCGCTGGGCCGCAATGCGCTCGTCGCGTTCATGCCGTGGAACGGCTACAATTACGAGGATTCGATCCTCATCTCCGAGCGGATCGTGAAGGACGACGTGTTCACGTCGATCCACATCGACGAGTTCGAAGTGGCCGCCCGCGACACGAAGCTTGGGCCGGAGGATATCACCCGCGACATCCCGAACGTCGGCGAGGAAGCGCTGCGCAACCTCGACGAGGCGGGCATCGTCTATATCGGTGCCGAGGTGGAACCGGGCGACATCCTGGTCGGGAAGATCACCCCCAAGGGTGAATCGCCGATGACGCCGGAAGAGAAGCTGCTGCGCGCCATCTTCGGCGAGAAGGCATCGGACGTGCGCGATACGTCGCTGCGTCTGCCGCCGGGCGTTGCCGGCACGATCGTGGACGTTCGCGTCTTCAATCGCCACGGCATCGACAAGGACGAGCGCGCGATGGCGATCGAGCGCGAGGAGATCGAGCGCCTGAAGAAGGACTCGGACGACGAGCGCACGATCCTCAACCGGGCGACCTGGAGCCGCCTGCGCGAGATGCTGCTGGATCAGGTCGCCACCGCGGCCCCCAAGGGCATCAAGAAGGGTGTGACCATCGACGCCGACCTGCTCGATTCGGTGGACCGCCACGAATGGTGGAAGTTCGCCGTGCAGGACGACAAGGTCCAGGGCGACCTGGAGACCGTCAAGGCACAGTATGACGAGGCCGCAAAGCGGATCACCGACAAGTTCCACGACCGGCGCGAGAAGCTGGAACGTGGCGACGAGCTGCCGCCGGGCGTGCTGAAGATGGTCAAGGTGTTCGTCGCGGTGAAGCGCAAGCTGCAGCCGGGCGACAAGATGGCCGGCCGCCACGGCAACAAGGGCGTCATCAGCCGCATCCTGCCGGTGGAGGATATGCCGTTCCTCGCCGACGGCACGCCGGTTGATCTGGTGCTCAATCCGCTGGGCGTGCCTTCGCGCATGAACGTCGGGCAGATCTTCGAAACGCATCTCGGCTGGGCCGCGCGCGGCCTTGGCCAGCAGGTTTCGCAGGCGCTGGAGGATTGGCGCGAGGCAAATCCCGATGCCAAGGCCGGTGCAATGCCGGAAGCGGTGAAGGAACGCCTCAAGACGATCTATGGCGAGCATTATCTTGCCGACATCGATTCACGCGATGGCGACGGGATCGTCGAGCTGGCGCAGAACCTGAAAGCCGGTGTTCCGATGGGCACCCCGGTGTTCGACGGCGCGGTGGAAGCCGACGTCGCCGATATGCTGGCGCTGGCGGGTCTGGATTCGTCCGGCCAGTCGGACCTGTTCGACGGGCGCACCGGCGATCAGTTCGATCGCAAGGTGACCGTGGGCATCATCTACATGCTGAAGCTCCACCATCTTGTTGACGACAAGATCCACGCGCGTTCGATCGGCCCGTACAGCCTCGTCACCCAGCAGCCGCTCGGCGGCAAGGCCCAGTTCGGTGGCCAGCGCTTCGGCGAAATGGAAGTGTGGGCGCTGCAGGCTTATGGCGCGGCATACACGCTCCAGGAAATGCTGACGGTGAAGTCCGACGACGTGGTCGGCCGCACCAAGGTCTATGAGGCGATCGTCAAGGGTGACGATACGTTCGAGGCCGGCATCCCGGAGAGCTTCAACGTGCTCGTCAAGGAAATGCGCTCGCTCGGCCTCAACGTCGATCTGAAGTCGATGGACGAGGACGACGGTCTCGCCGAAGCGGCGGAGTAACAGGGAACGGGCGCCGTCGATGGCGGCGCCCTGCCCCCTCTCCACCCAGCAGATTTACCCTCTAGAGGGATGAAGATATGAACGAGATGACACCTTTCGCGAACCCGATCGCGAAGCCCGAAACCTTCGACCAGATCCAGATCGGCATTGCCTCCCCGGATCGCATCCGCTCCTGGTCGTTCGGCGAGATCAAGAAGCCCGAGACGATCAACTACCGCACGTTCAAGCCCGAGCGTGACGGCCTGTTCTGCGCGCGCATCTTCGGCCCGATCAAGGATTACGAATGCTTGTGCGGCAAGTACAAGCGCATGAAATACAAGGGCATCGTCTGCGAGAAGTGCGGCGTGGAGGTTACCGTCTCCAAGGTCCGCCGCGAGCGCATGGGCCATATCGAGCTGGCCGCCCCGGTCGCGCACATCTGGTTCCTGAAGTCGCTGCCGAGCCGCATCGGCCTGCTGCTCGACATGCAGCTCAAGCAGCTCGAGCGCGTGCTGTATTTCGAAGCCTATATCGTCATCGAGCCGGGCCTGACCCCGCTTGAGAAATATCAGCTCCTCACCGAGGACGAGCTGCTCGAGGCGCAGGACGAATATGGCGAGGACGCCTTCTCCGCCGGGATCGGCGCGGAAGCCGTGCGCATCATGCTCGAAAGCCTCGATCTGGAGGGCGAGAAGACCCAGCTTCTGGAAGAGCTTGCCACCACCAAGTCCGAGCTGAAGCCGAAGAAGATCATCAAGCGCCTGAAGGTCGTCGAAAGCTTCCTTGAATCCGGCAACCGGCCGGAGTGGATGATCCTCGAGGTGATCCCGGTCATCCCGCCCGAGCTGCGCCCGCTGGTGCCGCTGGACGGCGGCCGCTTCGCGACGTCGGATCTGAACGATCTGTATCGCCGCGTCATCAACCGCAACAACCGCCTCAAGCGGCTGATGGAGCTGCGCGCGCCGGACATCATCGTCCGCAACGAAAAGCGCATGTTGCAGGAAGCCGTCGATGCGCTGTTCGACAACGGCCGCCGCGGCCGCACGATCACCGGCGCGAACAAGCGCCCGCTCAAGTCGCTGTCCGACATGCTCAAGGGCAAGCAGGGCCGCTTCCGCCAGAACCTGCTCGGCAAGCGCGTCGATTATTCGGGCCGCTCGGTCATCGTGACCGGGCCGGAACTCAAGCTGCACCAGTGCGGCCTGCCGAAGAAGATGGCGCTCGAGCTGTTCAAGCCGTTCATCTACGCCCGTCTCGACGCCAAGGGTCTTTCCATGACCCTGAAGCAGGCGAAGAAGTGGGTCGAGAAGGAGCGCAAGGAAGTCTGGGACATCCTTGACGAGGTGATCCGCGAGCATCCGGTGCTGCTGAACCGCGCGCCGACGCTCCACCGCCTCGGCATCCAGGCGTTCGAGCCGGTGCTGATCGAGGGGAAGGCGATCCAGCTTCACCCGCTCGTCTGCTCGGCATTCAACGCCGACTTCGACGGTGACCAGATGGCCGTGCACGTCCCGCTGAGCCTCGAGGCGCAGCTGGAAGCGCGCGTCCTGATGATGTCGACCAACAACATCCTGTCCCCGGCGAACGGCAAGCCGATCATCGTGCCGTCGCAGGACATGGTGCTTGGCCTGTATTATCTGTCGATGCTCAAGGAAAACGAGCCGGGCGAAGGCATGATGATCTCCGACATGTCGGAGGTGCATCAGGCGCTGAATGCCGGCGCGGTGACCCTGCACACGAAGATCATCAGCCGCGTTCCGCAGACCGACGAAGCCGGCAACCAGTATCTCAAGCGATATGAAACGACCCCGGGCCGCATGCTGCTCGGCGAGTGCCTGCCCCGGAGCCACAAGGTGCCGTTCGAAACGGTCAACCGGCTGCTGACCAAGAAGGACGTCACCGACGTTATCGACGAGGTCTATCGTCACACCGGGCAGAAGGAGACCGTGCTGTTCGCCGATGCGATCATGGCGCTTGGCTTCCGTCATGCGTTCCGCGCCGGCATCTCGTTCGGCAAGGACGACATGGTCATCCCCGGCGACAAGGAGAAGCTTGTCGACGAGACGCGCGACCAGGTGAAGGACTTCGAGCAGCAGTATCAGGACGGCCTGATCACGCAGCAGGAGAAGTACAACAAGGTGATCGACGCCTGGAGCCGTTGCGGCGATCAGGTCGCGAACTCGATGATGAACGAGATCAAGGCGGTAAAGGTCGATCCCGAGACGGGTCGCGAGAAGCCGATCAACTCGATCTACATGATGGCGCATTCCGGTGCGCGTGGTTCGCAGGCGCAGATCAAGCAGCTTGCGGGCATGCGCGGCCTGATGGCCAAGCCGTCGGGCGAGATCATCGAAACGCCGATCATCTCGAACTTCAAGGAAGGCCTGACCGTTCTTGAATATTTCAACTCCACCCACGGCGCCCGCAAGGGTCTCGCGGATACGGCGTTGAAGACCGCGAACTCGGGGTATCTCACCCGCCGCCTCGTCGACGTGTCGCAGGATTGCGTGATCGTCGAAGAGGATTGCGGCACGGAGCGCGCGCTGGAGATGAAGGCGATCGTGCAGGGCGGCACGGTGATCGCGTCGCTGGGCGAGCGCATCCTCGGCCGCACCACGGCGGAGGATATCGTCGATGCCAAGACCAACGATGTCGTCGTCCCGACCGGCACGCTGCTGGACGAGCCGACGGTCGCGCTGATCGAGGGCATCGGCACGCAATCGGTCAAGATCCGCAGCCCGCTGGTCTGCGAATCCAAGGTCGGCGTCTGTGGCAAGTGCTACGGGCGTGATCTGGCGCGCGGCACGCCGGTCAACATCGGCGAGGCGGTCGGCGTGATCGCGGCGCAGTCGATCGGCGAACCGGGCACGCAGCTCACGATGCGTACCTTCCACATCGGCGGCGCGGCGCAGCTCAACGAGACATCGAACCTCGAGGCGCACGCCGACGGCACGGTGGAATTCCGCGATCTGCGCGTGATCGAGGATCAGCGCGGCCGTCGCGTCGTGCTGAGCCGGTCGGGCGAGATGGTCATCAAGGATATGGACGGCCGTGAACTGGCGGTCGATCGCATCCCTTATGGCGCCTATGTGATGTTCGACGACGGCCATATCGTCTCCAAGGGCGATCGCATGGCCGAATGGGATCCGTTCACCATGCCGGTGATTACGGAAACCGGCGGCTCGGTGAAATTCCAGGATCTCGTCGAGAACAAGACGCTCGCGGAGCAGGTGGACGAGGCGACGGGCATCACCCAGCGCGTCGTCACCGAATTCCGCGCCGGAACCAAGTCGAAGGAGGATCTGCGTCCGCGCATCACCCTGCTCGACGAAGGCTCGGGCGAGTCCGCGCGCTACATGCTGGCGCCGGGCGCGGTGCTCTCGGTCGAGGATGGCGCCACTGTGCAGGCTGGTGACGTGCTGGCGCGTGTCGCGCGCGAAAGCGCCAAGACGCGTGACATCACCGGCGGTCTGCCGCGTGTCGCCGAACTGTTCGAGGCGCGTATTCCCAAGGAAGCGGCGATCATCGCCAAGGTTTCCGGCCGGGTCGTGTTCGGCAAGGATTACAAGGCGAAGCGCAAGATCGGCATCCAGCCGGAGGATGGCGGCGAGGTCGTCGAATATCTCGTGCCGAAGTCCAAGGTTATCGACGTTCAGGAAGGCGACTACGTCAAGCGTGGCGACAACCTGATCGGCGGTTCGCCCAATCCGCACGACATTCTGGAAACGATGGGGATCGAGCCGCTGGCCGAATATCTCGTCTCGGAAATCCAGGAGGTCTATCGTCTCCAGGGCGTGAAGATCAACGACAAGCACATCGAGACGATCGTTCGCCAGATGCTGCAGAAGGTGGAAATCACCGACGGCGGCGATACGACGTTGCTCAAGGGCGAGCAGGTCGATCGCGAGGAGATGGACGCGACGAACGACCGGCTGGAAAAGAACCAGGCGCCCGCGCAGGGCAAGCCTGTCCTGCTCGGCATCACCAAGGCAAGCCTGCAGACCCGGTCGTTCATCTCGGCCGCGTCGTTCCAGGAAACGACCCGCGTCCTCACCGAGGCGGCCGTCCAGGGCAAGCAGGATACGCTGATGGGCCTGAAGGAGAATGTGATCGTCGGCCGCCTGATCCCGGCTGGCACAGGCGCAGGCATGAACCGCCTGCGCGTCGCGGCCTCCAGTCGCGATGCGGCGCTCCGCGTCCAGCAGCGCAAGCTGTCGGAAGCGATGGCGATCACCGCGCCGACCAGTGCGGCGCAGGAGCATGCCGCCGAAATGGCCCGCTCCGCGCGTGATTCGCAGGGCACCGGGCCCGATCCGCTCGCCGCGGTAGTCGCCTCCGGCGACGGCAGCGACGAAGCTGCGGGCGAGTATCTGAACGACTGATCGACGGATCCTTCGTGACACGAGGAACCGCCGCCCGGGATGCCGGGCGGCGGTTTCTTTTTCCGCCGTCTTCGACGCTCTAGGCCCTATTTCGGTGGAGTGATCTGGCTAATGCTCCACGTCGCCTTCTGGTGACACGCCCGCGCCCGGCTACCGCGGTTGACGGATTCACGCCCTATTTACCCGGCGCGGCCGATAATTCGCCGGGGCGGCACTATCTTTCCTCGCGGGAACCCCTATGTTCCTGGGGCTGACGTCGCCTGCGACGGATATCGGGCACTCATGCTCCCCTTTGTCCCTTTCTAGCCTCACGACGCCGGGATGCGCTGCTTTTGGCGCATGCCCGTCACATATTGGGACAAGGAATTCCATATGATCACCGGAACCGTAAAATTTTTCAACGCCGACAAGGGTTATGGCTTCATCGCGCCGGAAGACGGCAGCGGCGATGCCTTTGTGCATGTGACCGCGGTCGAGCGCGCCGGGATGCGCACGCTCGATAAGGACCAGCGCGTCACGTACGAGCTTGAAACCGATCGTCGCGGAAAGACCTCGGCGGTCAATCTTCAGGCTGCCTGAAGCAGGTTGAAGGGCGGGGGTCGATGATCCCCGCCAGTTTCCTCGCGTTTCAGGAGAATGCCATGTCCACCCTGTTCTTCTATCGCGAGCAGGCCGCGCAACAGCAGGCGGCAGCGGATGCTGCAACGCTTGATAATGTGCGTGAGCGCTGCCAGCGCGCATCCAATGCCTGGGCGGCGTTGGCCGCCCGCAGCGAGCGTGCGGAAAATTCCCGCATACGAACGGCCGCTGAAAAGCTGCTTGCCGGGCTCGGTGACGGCGCCGAACTGAATCACGCCGCGACCTGAACGGTCGGCGCCGGGGATCCTCCCTGCGCTTGAACAGAAAATTCGTTTGTACGAGGTGGCCGGCATTATCGACCTGTTGTTGCGCGGCGCCTGCAATCCGCGATCTGATCCAGGGGCCGGCGTTTGAGCGCGCCCGGTCTTGCGACCAAGGCCGTCGGCGAGGATGACTGCTGGCCCTTCGGCACTCTTCTGGATTCAGCCGCCATCCCCGGCGGTGGCCACCTTCATCTCTATCGCCACGAACAGGATTATGAGATCCTGTTCGGCGAAGAGCAATTGATGGGCAGTTGGGCGTATCGCTCGGAAAAGGCGCTCGCCACGCTGGTGGTCGACAGGCTTGGCGAGCGTGCCAATAGTGTCCTGATCGGCGGGCTGGGCATGGGTTTTACCCTCGCCGCCGCCCGCGCCGCGCTATCGCCCGCCGCCACGATCGTCGTGGCGGAGCTGGTGCCCAAGGTGGAAGCCTGGGCGCGTGGCCACCTTGCGCACATCTTCGGGGATTCACTCGCCGATCCGCGTGTCACGATCGAAATCCGCGACGTTCATGACCTTATCGTTGAGCGGCGCGGTGAGTTCGACGCGATCCTGCTCGACGTTGACAATGGCCCGGAGGGGCTTGTGAGCCTCGCCAACGAGCGGCTCTACTGCAACTGGGGGCTGAAGGCATCGCACCGCGCGCTGCGCCCCGGTGGCGTGCTGGCGATATGGTCCGCATTCCGGGACGACGAGTTTGCCGAACGGCTGGCCGGCGCCGGATTTGACGTGGAAGAAGTCCGGGAGCCGACCGGTGGCGGCGATGACGAGGCGCCGCATGTAATCTGGCTGGCGACCAGGCGCGACTGATCCGCCTCGATCCTGTCAATCGCCGTCGGATCGATCGTCGCCAGCTTCAAAATCGGCGGCATCGTGGCGCTCGCGCAATTGCCGCTCGCCAAAGGTGCGATTGACGATCCGCCCGCGCTGCACCGCCTCACGGGCGCCGAGCAGCTCCGCCCAGCGACGCAGATGCGGATATTCGTCAACCGACAGGAATTCCTTCGCGTCGTAAGTTCCCGTCAGCAGCCCGCCATACCACGGCCACACCGCCATATCGGCGATCGTGTAGACGTCTCCGGCCAGATATTCGTGCGTCGCGAGATGGGTATCGAGCACATGGAGCTGGCGCTTCGCTTCCATCGCATAGCGGTTGATCGCATATTCGATCTTCAGCGGCGCATAGGCGTAGAAATGGCCGAAGCCGCCGCCCACGAACGGTGCCGAGCCCATCTGCCACATCAGCCAGTTCATCGTCTGCGCCCGTGCGTGATGCTCGGTCGGCAGGAACGCCCCGAACTTCTCCGCCAGATAGAACAGGATCGAGCCGCTCTCGAACAGATGCGTGACCGGATCGGTGGAATGATCGGCAAGCGCGGGAATCTTCGAATTGGGATTGATCGCGACAAAGCCGCTGCCGAACTGATCGCCCTGCCCGATATCGACCAGCCACGCATCATATTCGGCGCCGGCATGGCCTGCGGCGAGCAGCTCTTCGAGCAGGATCGTGACCTTCTGCCCGTTGGGCGTGCCGAGCGAATAGAGCTGCAACGGATGCTTGCCGACCGGCAGTTCCTTGTCGTGCGTGGCGCCGGAGATCGGCCGGTTGATATTGGCGAACCGACCGCCGCTTTCCTTGTCCCACGTCCACACGCGGGGTGGCACATAGCCTGCCGGCTGGTTGTTAGCGGCGTCGTCGGCGTCTGCCATGCGGTCCTCCAGGATAGTCGAACCTGTAGATAGGGTCGCGCGGCGGCAGCGCCAGTCCGTCGCTCAATATAGCGCGTCGTCGCGGCTCATTGTTTCGGCGTGACCCAGACCGAAACGGGCACGACGACCTTGCCCGGCGCGGGCTTGCCGATATCGACGCGATCCGCTGTCACCAGTTCGCCGGTTTCGAGCGTGAATGAAACCCACGGCTTGGGCACGCGGCCGAACGTGAAGCGCTGGATCGGCTGCCCGGTGGTCGAATTCATGATGGTGGCGATGATCGGCATCGCGGGCGGATAGCGACCGGCGGCGAGCGCTGTCCAGCGTGATGCGACGGGAAAATCCCTCGCGACGGCGGCCCGCCTCGCCGCGCGAACAATGACCAGGGCGTTCAAGAGATCCGGCCGGCCGAACGCCCGGTTCCTAGACGGTGAGCACCTGGCCGGGAGCGGCGCTGCGCCTGGCGTACGACCTTGGAAGCGTGCCGAAGTGGCGCCCGGCCGGACTACGCCCGCCGCCGCGTCGTGGCGACGCGGCGCGGCACATGCGCGCGTGGCGGTTCGGGAATCGCCGGCCGCGTGGTCCATCCGAAATGCGGCAGGGTGATCGATCTTTTGCCGACCAGATCGACACGCACGACGATCAGACCCTTCTCCTCGATGAAATCGAGCATCCGCCTGGCTCTGCTGGGCGAGGCCGTGTCGTAGAGGATGGCGAGCGCCGCGTTGTCCGGGCATGGCTCCTCCGCGCGCGCCGCGCGCGCCAGCCCGAGGAACGGCGCGAGCATCTCCTCCGGCAGCGCGTCGCCGAGCGCCAGCACATCGGCCCAGTCCTCGTCCGGGCCCAGCCCCGCGCGCGCGATCGCGAACTGCCGGCGGAAACGGTCCAGCGGCTCGTTCGCGATCACGCCGCGCATCCGGCAGCGCACCTGATAATCCTGATACAGTTGCGGCAGCGGCATCCGCGCCCCCTCCCCCGCCATCTGCGCCATCACGTCCGCGCGCACGGCTTCCTGCGCCGCTTCGTCCAGCTCGGGCAGATCGGGCACGGCCACCGGATCCGGCGCGGCCATCGCGCTTTGCATCAGTTCCGAGATCGACGGCGGCGGGGGCGCGGGAAGCGGCGGCGGCGCGTCATCGGCGCCGGCGGTGAACAGTCGTTCGCGCAGGCCGTCCACATCCGCTTCCGGCAGCGGCATCAGCTTGGGGCTGACGTTGCGCGCCGAGGTGGTGACGCTGCCGATCCTCACGCTGATCGGGCGGCGCGAGATCGCCGGGCCGAGCGCGAGAAATTCGCCGCGCGTCAGATCGCGGATCTGATCGGCCTGCCGCCGCTCCATCCCCAGCAGATCGGCGGCGCGCGCCATGTCGATATCGAGGAAGGTCCGCCCCATCAGGAAATTGGATGCCTCCGCCGCGACATTCTTCGCCAGTTTCGCCAGCCGCTGCGTGGCGATCACCCCGGCCAGCCCGCGCTTGCGGCCACGGCACATGAGGTTCGTCATCGCCGCCAGCGAGGCGCGGCGCGCTTCCTCGCCCACCTCCCCCGCGGCGGCAGGCGCGAAAAGCTGCGCCTCATCGACCACCACGAGGATCGGATACCATTGTTCGCGCGGCGCATCGAACAGCGTGGACAGAAAGCCCGCCGTGCAACGCAGTTGATCGTCCACCTCCAGCCCGTCGAGGTTGAGCACGATCGAGGCACGATGCTCACGCGCGCGGGCCGCAAGCCGCTCGATCTCGATCAGGCTGTAGTGCGCGGCATCCACGGCGACATGGCTGAACGAATCCGCCAGCGAGACGAAATCGCCCTCGGGATCGATGACGACCTGCTGCACCAGCCCGGCGCTCCCTTCGAGCAGGCGGCGCAGGAGATGCGACTTGCCCGAGCCGGAATTGCCCTGAACGAGCAGGCGCGTGGCGAGCAGTTCCTCCAGGTCCAGCTCGACCGGGCGCCCCGATCCATCGAATCCCATGTCGATCTTGGCAGTCATCCGCCGTCCGATGGCAATGCACGGACGCGGGGGCAAGCGGATTGCGTCAGGCGAATATCGCTCGGGCCGGCCCGCGCCCCGCCCCGGTTTGCGGAAATTCACGGTTCCGCCTATCGCGCCGCCGATCCGGCCCTGGTCGCAGAAGGAACCTCGATGCTCCCGCGCATTACGATCGACACGACCCTCGTGCCCGGCGGGGCCGAGATGCGGCTGGTGCAGCGCGGACGCGACTGGTTCATCATGCTGGGGCGCGAGGAGCTGATGAGCAGCCGCATGAGCGGATCGGAAGAGGCGCTGGCGACGCTCGCCTGCGATCGCGTGCGCGGCGACG
Organism: Sphingomonas sp. TX0543; assembly: GCF_048565505.1. Taxonomy (NCBI): domain Bacteria; kingdom Pseudomonadati; phylum Pseudomonadota; class Alphaproteobacteria; order Sphingomonadales; family Sphingomonadaceae; genus Sphingomonas; species Sphingomonas sp. TX0543. The sequence goes on along the minus strand of NZ_JBLZUS010000002.1, from coordinate 1,806,456 downwards.
CCCGGCTGCTGATCGGTGGCTATGGCATGGGCTTCACGCTGCGTGCCGCGCTGGCGCGGCTGGCGCCGGATGCGCGGGTGACGGTGGCAGAGCTGGTGCCGGCGGTGATCGACTGGGCCAACGGGCCGATGGCAGAGGTTGCCGCCGGCTGTCTCGCCGATCCGCGCGTCGATGTGGTGCTCGACGATGTCGGCGCGGTGATCGCCGCCTCGCCCGGCACGTTCGACGCGATATTGCTCGATGTGGACAATGGCCCGGACGGGCTGACGCGGGCGGGTAACGACCGTCTCTATTCGGCGGCGGGGCTGGCGGCGGCGAAAGCGGCGTTGCGGCCCGGCGGGCTGCTCGCGATCTGGTCCGCCGCGCCCGATCCGGCGTTCGCGCGCGCGCTGGTGCGCGCCGGCTTCGGTGTCGAGGAGGAGGTGATCCGCGCGCGCGCCAGCGGAAAGGGCGCGCGGCATATCATCTGGATCGCGCGCAGATAGGCGCTCGTACGCGGGGGATTGAACGAAATCCCCCTCGAAAGTGTTCTCGCCTCGGCAAAAGGAGATTGTTGATGCGTATGAAACTAGCCAGCGCCATGCTCATGGCCGCCGTCGCCCTGCCGGTCGCGATGCCCGCGCCCGCGGTGGCGCAGCACCGTGACTATCGGTGGAACGGTGATCGGGACAATTGGGATGCGTCGCGCTCGTATCGCGCCGGGCGGTATCGCGAACGGCAGCTCAGCCGCGACGATCGCATCTATCGTGGTCGCGACGGCCGCTATTATTGCAAGCGCAACGACGGCACCACCGGCCTCGTGATTGGCGGGGTTGCTGGCGGGTTACTTGGCAATGCGCTGACGGGTAGCACTCTTGGTACGCTTGTGGGCGGCGCAGGTGGCGCGCTGCTTGGTCGGTCGGTCGATCGCGGTCAGGTCCGCTGCCGATAGTTAACATCGCCCCGGTCCGGGCGCTTCGACGCTCGGGCCGGGGACGCCTGAATAATAGCATTCAGCCTGATCACGGATTGTCGGAAAAAGCGAATGTGCTCCTGACAGCGGCGGCCGCGCGGGCTATCAGGCGCGTCTTTCGCCGATTAGGGACTTGCGTATGGCCGATCGCGACTATTCTCGCTACTCTTCGCGAACGCTGAATGACGCAACGATTGCGGAGCTGCCGCACCATTATCGCGGCAAGGTACGCGACAATTACGATTTGCTTGACGGCCGGCGCATTATCATCGCGTCGGACCGGCTGAGTGCGTTCGATCGCATTCTGTGCGCCGTGCCTTTAAAGGGCGAACTTCTTACCCAGACGGCGCGTTTCTGGTTCGAGGCAACCGCCGATATCTGCACCAATCACGTTCTGGAATATCCGGACCCGAACGTTCTGATCTGCCGACGCCTGGACATTTTGCCAGTGGAGATCGTCGTTCGCGCCTATCTTGCCGGAACGACCGATACATCGATCCTCAAACGCTACAAGGCGGGGCAGCGCGAGATGTACGGCATTACCTTGCCTGACGGAATGCGCGATAACCAGCGTCTGACCGCGCCTGTCATCACCCCAACGAGCAAGGAGTTCGATGGGGGACATGACGAGCCACTCACCCCTGCGGAGATACTCGATCGCGAACTGCTCACCCCGGCGCAGTGGGAAGAGGTAAGCGCCGTCGCACTCGCGCTGTTTGCGCGCGGGCAGAAGATCGCGGAACAACGCGGACTGATCCTGGCAGATACCAAGTATGAATTCGGCATCGATACCGACGGCAAGATCGTTCTCGCCGACGAGATCCACACGCCCGACAGCAGCCGCTATTGGCTGAAATCGACTTATGAAACGCGGTTCGAGGCGGGAGAGCGACCCGATAGCTTCGACAAGGATTTCATCCGCTCATGGGTCGCCGCCCGCTGCGATCCATACAGGGATGCAATTCCCGAAATACCACCGGAACTGATCCTAGGTACTACGGAAACCTACGTAACCGCGTTCGAGACGATCACCGGTCGGATATTCGACCCCGACCTTGAAGGCGCAACGGTACTCGAGCGTATCCGGGCGCGACTCGCGCCGTTGTTCGGCCACGCCTGACCCGCAACAGTCTCCCTCCCTCGCATCGAGGATCTCCCAAGTGAACCCCATCTTTGCCACGATGAGGACCACGATTTTCGAGGAAATGTCAGGCCTTGCCAGAGAGAGCGGGGCGATCAATCTCGGACAGGGCTTTCCTGATACGATCGGGCCACCCGAGTTGTTAGGCGCAGCGGCCGATGCCGTGCTGACCGGGCCTAATCAATACCCTCCTTCGGTCGGCTTGCCTGTGCTGCGTGAGGCCGTGGCCGCGCACTATCGTCGCTTCCAATCGCTCGACATTGGCTTTGCCAACGTGCTCGTCACCTCGGGCGCGACGGAAGCGATCGCCGCTGCTTTTCTCGCCGTAATTTCCGAGGGCGACGAGGTGATCGTGTTCGAGCCGATGTACGATGCGTATTCGCCACTGATCCAGCGCGCAGGCGGCGTGCCACGACCGGTAACGCTGAGGCCGCCGCACTGGCGGCTTCCGATCGATGAAGTTGCCGCCGCGATCGGGCCGCGCACCCGCGCGATCGTCCTAAACAATCCGAACAATCCGGCAGCGCGCGTATTCTCGCATGAGGAACTCGCGGCGCTTGCGATTATATGCGTGGAACGCGATCTGATCGCAGTCTGCGACGAGGTCTGGGAACATGTCGTTTTTGACGGCAGCGCGCATGTCCCGATGATCGCGCTGCCAGGCATGGCGGAGCGCGCGATCAAGATAGGATCAGCGGGCAAGATCTTCGGCCTCACCGGCTGGAAGGTCGGGTTCGCCATTGCCGCGCCGAGCCTCCTGCAGGCGATTGGTCGCGCGCACCAATTTCTAACCTTCACCACCCCGCCAAATCTCCAGATCGCCGTCGCGCACGGTCTTGGACTCGACGACGGCTTTTTCGCCACCATGCAGGCTGCACTGGAGCATTCGCGCGACCGCCTCGTGGATCTTTTGGCCAAGACAGGATTCACGACGTTGGCCAGCGAGGGCACGTACTTTGTAACCGTCGACCTCGCCGCCTCTGGTGTATCCGGTAACGATGGCGTCCTCGCTCGGCGCATCTTGAGCGAAGCGGGGGTGGCCAGCATTCCATTCTCACCCTTCTATATGCGCGGCCCGCCGCCCGTCGGTCTGATCCGCCTATGTTTTGCGAAGCCAGATGAAATGTTGGAGGAAGCCGTCGGCCGACTTGGCAGTTGGTTGACGGCGCAAAAACAGAGGGATGACGGGTGATCCGCGAGGCGGCAATCGTGGGCGCATGGTTCTCCGGCACATTGCTCGCGACGCCGATCTCGCCCGACTGTTCGTCATAGAAAGTTGGGATAATGAACGACGAACAACTCCATCGCCATCTGGTTGGCCGGCAAGGATCGCGCCGCGATCTCAACACGCCCGTGCTGCTGATCGATCGCGATGCGCTCGATCGTAACATTGCGCGGATGGCCGCTTTCACAACTGCCAACGGGCTGAAGCTTCGCCCGCATGCGAAGACGCACAAGAGCGCCGATGTCGCACGGCGCCAGATCGCCGCCGGTGCCGTGGGGCAATGCTGCGCGAAGCTGGGCGAGGCGGAGGCGCTTGCGGATTTCGGAATCGCCGGGTTGCTCATCACCTCGCCGGTGGTTTCCGCGCCCGGGATCGCGCGACTCGTTGCGCTGAACGAACGAGCGGACGGGCTGATGTGCACGGTCGACAACCCAGATGTCGTGCGGTCGATTGCGGCGGCGATCAATGCACGGAGCGGGAAACCGCTGACCGTGCTGATCGACGTCGATCCCGGCATTCACCGGACCGGGGTTGCGACACGCGAAGCTGCGACCGAGCTGTACCGCGCGATCGCGAGCTTACCCGAACTCGTTTACGCCGGCATTCAATATTATTGCGGCTCGCAGCAGCATATCGAAAGCTATGCTGAGCGAGAGGCCGCGATGCGCGATCGCGCCGCATATCTCCGTACCGTCATCTCCGCGCTAGACGCGTCCGGAGGAAAACCGTCGATCGTCTCGGGCGGCGGCACCGGAACGCACCGTATCGATGCGACGCTGGACCTGTTCACCGAGCTTCAGGTCGGGTCGTATGTTTTCATGGACGATCAGTACCGGGCCTGCGCGCTGACTCCAGACGAGGGAGAAATACCGTTTGAGACATCGCTGCTGATCGACACACGCGTCATCAGCGCCAACACAAAGGGGCTAGTGACGCTGGATGCCGGAATTAAATCCATGGCTACCGACGCGAGACCGCCGCTTCCCGTTGGCGGCGTGGCGGAAGGAACCGTCTATTTCTTCATGGGAGACGAGCAGGGCGCGCTTATAAACCCCAATGGCGCTCTGCCGAAGCTTGGAGACACGGTGACGCTGGGCGCCCCGCATTGTGATCCTACCGTCAACCTATATGATTTCTATCATGTGGTAAGCGGCAATACATTGGTGGATATCTGGCCAGTTTCTGCGCGTGGCCGCTCGCGTTGATGGGCTACAAAGCCTGTGCCGCCGCCCAGCCGCTCGCCCACGCCCATTGGAAGTTGTAACCGCCAAGCCAGCCCGTCACATCCACCGCTTCACCGATGAAATGCAGGCCGGGGATCCTGCGCGCTCCCATGGTCTGCGATGAAAGCTCAGCCGTGCTGACGCCGCCAGCGGTCACCTCCGCCTTTGCGAACCCTTCGGTGCCGTTGGGTGTGAAGCGCCATCCGGCGAGCATCTGCTCGGCATCGTTCAGCCGGGCGTCGGGAATGTTGGCCAGCTCGCCGGTCAGCCCGATCCGATCCGATAATGTGGCCGCAAGCCGGTCCGGCAAGACGCCTGCCAGCGTCTTGCCTAGCGTCATTCGCGGCGAGGTTCGCTTTGCTTGCTTGAGCCAGCCCGCCGCGTGATCGGGCAGGAAATCGATCGCCACCGCGTCGCCATGCCGCCAATAGGAAGACGTCTGCAGAATCGCAGGACCGGAGAGGCCCCGATGCGTGAACAGCGCCGCCTCCCGGAAGGCTGCCCTGCCAGCCTTCGCAACGATATCGGCGGACACCCCGGAAAGCGTGCGGAACAATTGCTCGTTCTCACCCAGCGTCAGCGGTACAAGCGCCGGGCGCGGCTCCACCACTTTCAGGCGAAATCGGCGCGCCACGTCATAGGCGAAGCCCGTTGCGCCCATCTTAGGAATGGATGGACCACCCGTCGCAATCACCAGAGCTGGCGCGCTTGCCGTCTGCTCCCCCAAGCTGACGCAAAAACGCGCATCGGCGTGATCGATGCCAGCTACCTTGTCGCCCAGCGTGAGGTCGACCGCGCCGCGATCACATTCCTCTAGCAGCATGTCGACGATCTGCCGCGCGGAGCCATCGCAGAAAAGCTGCCCGAGCGTCTTTTCATGCCATGCGATGCGATGCCGCCCGACCAGCTCCAGAAAATCCGCCGGGCCATAACGCGCCAGCGCCGAGCGCGCGAAATGTGGGTTCGCGGAAATGAAGCGATCGGGCGCCGTTCCGAGATTGGTGAAGTTGCAGCGACCGCCGCCGGAGATAAGGATTTTCTTGCCCGGCCGATCCGCATGGTCGATCAGCAGCACGCGCCGGCCGCGCTGCCCGGCCGTCGCCGCACACATCAACCCCGCCGCCCCCGCGCCAAGCACGATCGCGTCATAACTTCTGTTAGGCATCAGGATCGATCAGTGTAGTTTGGCGATCGAAAGGCCATCGAGCTTCGCCCGCTCCTTCACCGATTCCTCGCTGCGTGTCATCGCCTTGGCGATCGCCTTCAGCGCCATGCCCTTCTTGGCGAGCGTGTGGAGCTTCTGAATTTCGTCTTGGCGCCACGGCTGGCGGTGTCGTTCAAAGCGTTCGGCCATGCGATACTGTAGCTGAGCCAAGCGCGGATCGCTATGACACTTCTAACCAGGCGTAAGCACCATCTTCAATGCGCCTGCCTCGCGCCGCTCGAACAGCGCATAGGCCTCCGCGCCTTCACTTAGCGGGAGGCGGTGGGTGATATATTTCTCCGGTCGCAAACGGCCAGATTGGACTAGCGGAAACAGCACCGGCAGTTCTTCCGGCACCGAGCAGGTTCCCGTGCGGAAGGTGAGCCCAGCCGCGAACGCCCGCTCCAGCGGAAAGGGAAAACGCCGCGACTGCTGTACCCCGATCACAGAGACGGTGCCGCGCGGGCGCACCAGCCGAAGCGCCAGATCGACCGTCGCATCGCTGCCGACCACCTCGACTGCGCAATCGAGCTTGCGACCTGCGGTGGCATCCCGAATTTTCTCCAACGCCTCTTCCGGATGGAGCGCGATCGCGCCCGCGTCCGCCGCGAGCGCGCGCCGCTCAGGCACGGGATCGATTGCATAGACGATATGCGCGCCCATGACGAAGGCACTGTCCACGGTCATCAGCCCGATCGGCCCCAGCCCGATCACCGCCACACTGCTACCGGGCACGATATCGGCGTTGCGCGCGCCGAACCAAGCCGTCGCCATCGCATCAGTCATCATCAGCGCCTGTTCCGCAGACACGCCATCGGGGATTATCACCGCGTTCATGTCGGCAGCGGGCACCCGCACCGCCTCCGCCTGAGAACCCTGCAGTCGCGCCGACAAGCCGTAGCAGCCGCCTAGCCCGAACTCGCAGCGATTGACCACGCCTGCAAGGCAATAGCGGCACGCGCCGCAACCGGCCGCCGCCGGGATCATGACCTTGTCGCCAATCTTCAGCCGGTTCACCGCGCGTCCTGTTTCCACCACCTCGCCCACCGCCTCGTGACCGACGCAGAAGCCGATATCCTCGGAAAAGCCGTGGCCATGGTAGATATGAAGATCGCTGCCGCAGATTGAGCACGCTTCCACCTTGATGATGGCGTCACGATCCGATTGCGGGATGGGATCGTCCATTCCCTCGTAACGGACATCGCGCGCACCGTAATAGCGAAGAGCCTTCATCCCGCGTACCTCCCTGCACGCTTACCGCACGTTCGCGGCGACATATTCGGCGATCTTCTGCTTGCCGAGCTGCGACATATGCACCTCTTCCGGCCCATCGGTCAGCCGCACGTAACGATTCAGTGTGAAGAAATATGCGATCGGCGTGTCGTCACTGACTCCCATCCCGCCGTGCGCCTGAATCGCGCGATCGGAAACGGTCTGCGCCATTTTCGGCGCAATCACCTTGATGGCCGCAATCAGATCCTTCGCCCGCCTGTTGCCATATCGATCCATCGCATCGGCTGCCTTCAGCGTAAGCAATCGAGCCATCTCGACCTCGCAGAAACTGCGCGCCACATCCTGACGGATGCTGCTTTGATCGGCCAGCTTCTTGCCGAATGCGACCCGGCTGTCGACGCGGCGCGCCATATATTCCAGCGCGCGCTGCGCCTGCCCGATCGAGCGCATGCAGTGATGGATGCGGCCTGGCCCGAGCCGCCCCTGCGCGATCTCGAACCCGCGACCCTCGCCGAGGATAAGATTCTCCTTGGGTACGCGGACGTTGTCAAAACGCAGCTCCACCTCGCCACCCGGTGAATTATGCGAGCCGAATACGGTGAGATGCCGCACCACCTCAACGCCCGGGGTGCCACGCGGAACGAGGATCTGCGAATGCTGTGCGTGGCGCGGTGCGTCGAAATGGGTCTTGCCCATCACGATGAAAATGTCGCACCGCGGGTGCATCGCATTCGAGATCCACCATTTGCGGCCGTTTATGAGGTAATAGCCGCCGTCGGGGATGATCGACAGCTCCAGATTGGTGGCGTCGGAGGAGGCGACCTGCGGCTCGGTCATCACATACGCCGAGCGAATCTCGCCCGCGAGCAGCGGCTTCAGCCATCGCTCCTGCTGCTCGGCCGAACCGAACCTGGCGAGCACCTCCATGTTCCCGGTGTCAGGCGCGGAACAGTTGAACACCTGGCTCGACCACGGCACCCGCCCCATCGCCTCCGCCAGCGGCGCATATTCGAGATTGGACAACCCGGGCGAGAACGCGCCATATTCGTGCGGCAGGAACAGGTTCCACAGGCCCTGTTCGCGCGCCTTGGCCTTCAGCGCCTCCATCCCCGGCCATTCCTTCCACAGGTTCGCCTGGTCGTGGACGAAATCGTAATAGGCACGCTCGTTGGGATAGATATGCTCGTCCATGAAGGAATCGAGCCGCGCCAGCAGATCGGCCACCTTTTCGGTAAACTCGAAATTCATCCTCTAGCCCTCCCGAAGGCATTGCCGGGATGGCGCGTGCGCCGCCGGTTATCCCACGTCATCATGGTTATCCATATGGATAAGAGCATTTGACTCGGTCGGCTGTCAATGCCACGCCGCCAGCGATGAAAACCCCGGTGACACCAGGTCGCGCGGAGCCGGCCGCGCAGATCAAGGCGGTCGCGCTGAAACTGTTCGCGGAACGCGGGATCGACGGCGTTTCGGTTCGCGAGATCGCGACCGCCGCCGGGCAGAAGAACCATGCCGCCCTCACCTATCATTTCGGATCGAAGGACCGGCTGATCCGCGAACTGATCGTCGATGGCGCGCGCGCGATCGACGATCGCCGCAACGCGTGGCTCGATCAGGCGGAGGCGGGCGGCGGCCCCCGCACGGTGCTGGAAGTAATGGAATGCCTCGTCCGCACCTCCGTCTCGCTCGATGCGCCGACGTGCAGCGAATGCTATAACCGCTTCCTGATCGGCGTGCAGATGTCGAACCGCAACATCCTGACCGATGCGCTCGGCGACCGGTGGAATTCCGGCTATCAGCGGTGCCTGCGGCATATTCGCCGGCTGATGGCCGACGTCTCCCCGGCATCGCTCAACCAGCGCCTCGTATTCATGGGCGCGGCGCTGGGCGGCATCATGGCCGCGCGAGAGAATGAACTGGCGGATCATTCACGCCCGCACGCGATGTGGTCTCGCGACGCCACGCTTTCCCATATCGCGAAATCGATCGCGGCGCTGGTCGAACAGCGCTGACATCCAGACGGATGCGGCTTGCCCCGCGCGCGAAAGCGCGTAGCGTTCGGCACATGGCGCGGGCGGACATCGTCGCAGGGATATCGGTGGCCGGGCTGCTGCTGCCCGAGGCGGTAGCCTATGCCAGTATCGCCGGGCTGGAGCCTGCCCGCGCGATCACCGCTGCCGTCGCCGGCTGCCTCGCCTATGCCGCGATCGGGCGAAGCCGTTTCGCGATCGTATCGCCAACTTCGTCCTCCGCCGCGATCCTCGCCGCGGCGCTGGCCGCGATGCCCGGCGATGCCGCAACCCGCGCGATGCTGACAACGATCGCGGTGGCGTTCGCGGGGATAGTGTTCCTCGCCGCCGCTGCCTTGCGGCTGGGCGCACTGACAAACTTCATCGCCCGCCCCGTGCTGCGCGGCTTCGCGCTCGGGCTGGCGATCACGATCATCCTGCGACAATTGCCGGCGATCACCGGCATCGCGGTGCCGGGTGGCAACCTGCTGAAGCTGATAACCACGCTCGGCGGCAATATCGGCGCATGGCACGGCGCAAGCGTGGCGGCGGGAGCGCTCGCGCTGGCGCTGCTGCTGGGGCTGCGGCGATTCCACGGCCTGCCCGTTGCCTTCGTCGTGCTGGCGCTCGGCATCGCGGCATCGGTGCTGCTCGATCTGCCGGCACACGGCGTAAAGACCGTCGGCGACATTGCGCTGGCGCCGCGCCTGCCGACGGTGCCGAACCTCTCGTTCGGACAGGCATCCCGGCTGGCCCAGCTTGTCGTGCCGCTGGCGCTGATCCTGTTTGCGGAAAGCTGGGGCACGATGCGCGCGCTCGCGCTGCGGCATGGCGATATGATCGACCCCGATCGCGAGCTGGCGGCGATCGGCGGCGCGAATCTCGCCGCCGCGCTCGTACAGGGCATGCCGGTGGGCGCGGGTTTCTCGGGCGGCTCGGCAAGCGAGGCGGCGGGCGCCACATCCCGCTGGACCTCCGTCGTCGCGGGCGTAGCGCTGGCATTGCTGGCATGGTTCGGGCGTCCGGCGATCGCGCACCTGCCCGATGCGGTGCTGGCGGCGGTGGTGATCGCCGCATTGACCCACGCGCTATCGCCCGCGCCATTCGTGCATCTGTGGAAGATCGGTCGTGACGAGATCATCGCTTTCGCCGCCGCCGCGGCAGTGCTGATGTTCGGGGTGCTGGATGGGATGCTGATCGCGATCGGCCTGTCGCTCGCGGCGCTGATCCAGCGCATGGCCGCGCCGAACATCGCGAACCTCGGACAGCTCGACGGCGGGCACGATTTCGTCGATATGAGGCGCCACCCGGACGCAAGGCCCGTGCCGGGCGTGACGATCCTGCGGCCCGCCCAGACGCTGTTCTTCGGCAATGCGGAGCGCGTGTTCGGCGATGTCGCGAAGCGGCTGAACGGCGATCACGCGCTGGTACTCAGTCTTGAGGAAAGCTCCGACCTCGACAGTACCGCGCTCGATTGCCTGATCGAATTCGACGACCGGCTGACGCGCGACGGCATCCGGTTGCAACTCGCGCGCGTTCACGATCATATCCGCGATCTGTTCCTGCGTGCGGGACAGGACAGGCTCGTGGCGCGCAGCAGCTTCAGCGTCGCGGATGCGGTGGCGACGATAAGAGGAAATGGCGATGCAGGATTTTACCCCCGCGCTTCAACCCACCCCGATCCTGGACCTGCGGCCGACGCAGATGACGGTCGGCTACCGAGAGGTCGCGCGGAAGCGCCGTGACTGGCAGGAGCGCCCCAAGGACGCGGACGCGCATTTCCTGTCGCATCATCTCGTTCCCGCCGTGATCGGCCCGAAAAAGCGCCCGTGGCTGATCGACAACCATCATCTCGCGCTCGCGCTTCACGAGGCGGGTCAGGAAAGCGTACTGGTGCGCGTCGTCGCCGATCTCAGCCACCTCGCACCGAAATCCTTCCTGACGTTCATGGACAATCGCAACTGGCTCCATCCCTATGACGCGAGGGGCACGCGGCAGTCGATCGACGACCTGCCGAAAAAGATCACCAAGCTGGCGGATGACCCCTACCGTTCGCTGGCCGGGGAGCTGCGCCGGGCGGGCGGCTATGCCAAGAGCGACACGCCGTTCTCCGAATTTCTGTGGGCTGATTTCCTGCGCACCCGGCTCAAGCCGGCGCTGCTCGACAAGGATTTCGATACCGCGGTGGAACGGGCGCTGAAGATCGCGCACGGGGCCGACGCCGCCTATCTGCCGGGATATGCAGGGCCGCATGGCTGAACGGCGTTGAACCGACGGCTCGCCCGCCCCATGGCACCGCGATGAGATTGCTGATCGTCGAGGACAATGCCGAGCTTGCGGAGGCGATGAGCGAGGCGTTCGGCCGGCGCCATCTGCACTGCGACATCGCGCATGACGCGGGCGATGCGGAAATACTGATCCGCACGACGCGTTATGCACTGGTCATTCTCGATCTCGGGCTTCCCGACGAAGACGGGATCGATCTGTTGCGGCGGCTGCGTTCGGCGCGACATAACGAACCGATCCTCGTCGTCACGGCGCGCGGCGAGGTGGAGAACCGCATCCTCGGCCTGAGCGCCGGGGCCGACGATTACATGTCGAAGCCCTTCCACTTCGACGAGCTGCACGCGCGCGTATTGGCGATCCTGCGGCGCGAATCCGGCTACAAGGATCGCCTCTTGCGCGCCGGAGCGCTGGAGCTGGATACGGAGGCGAGACAGTTTCGCGTCGATGGCGCGCCGGTGGAATTCTCCGTCCGTGAGGGAGAGCTGGTGGAGCTGCTGATGCGCCAGCTCGATCGCGTCGTGCCGAAGCGCGTGCTGGAAGATCAGCTTTTCGGCGCGGGCGACACGCTCGGATCGAACGCGGTGGAAGTCTATATCCACCGTATCCGCAAGCATCTTAAAGAGGCCGGGCTGGCGCTGACCGTGCAAACGGTGCGCGGCGTCGGTTACATGCTGCAGACCCGGTGAGCCGGTATCAGCGCGCCGTCACCGGCGTGCCGCATGCCTGGAACAGCGCCACCGTATCGGTAAGCCGCGCGGCCGCCGCCTGGATGCGCTGCGCGCGTGCCTGCGATGCTGCAGACGAGGCGTTGAGCAGCCCCAGCGTGCCGACCGCGCCGAGCTCCAGCTGCCGCCGGGTCATGGCCAGCGTGCTGCTGGCGGCGGTATCCGCACGCGTCGCGGCGTCCAGCGCCGCGGCATCGGTGCGCAGGCCCGACAAGGCGTCGTCCACATCGAGAAACGCCTGGAGCGCGGCCGCGCGATACTGCGCCTTGGCCGCGTCCAGCGCTGCCTCTGCCGCGCGCTGGCGATGACGCAATTCGCCGGAGTGGAAGATCGGCTGGGTGATGCTGCCGAGCAGCGTGAAGAACGGATTGCCGCTCGCGAACATATCCAGGAAGCGCGTGGCGGAGCCGCCGGCGTTGCCGCTGAGCGTGATCGAGGGCAGCCGCGCCGCGATCGCCGCGCCCACGTCCGCCGCCGCACCGCGCACCTGCGCCTCGGCCGCACGGACATCGGGGCGGTGCGCAACGATATCGGCGGGTAGCGACACAGGCAGATCGGCCGGCAGGCGCAGTTCGTCGATCGTGGGGAGATCGGGCAGCGCAGACCCCGCAGGGCGGCCGATCAGCGACAGGATCGACCCCGCCTGATGATCGCGCTGGCGCTCCAGCCCCGGAAGCGTCGCCTCGACATTGGCGAGCACGGTCTGCTGCGCGGCGACATCAACCAGCCCCACATCGCCGAGCGCGCGCCGGCGTTCGAGCATCGCGACGAGCGCGCGATTGTCGGCGATCGCTTTTTGCGTCGCGGCGACCTGCGCTTCAAGCGCAGCATGCTGGATCACGGCCACGACCAGGCTGGAAACCGCGGTGATGCGCGCCGCGTCCAGCCGATGCGCCGCGACCTCGGCCGCCGCCCGCGCGGAGCGAACCGCGTTTCGCCCTGCGCCGAACAGATCGAGCGGATATGCCACCGTGACCTGCGCGGTATGCAGCGTGTAGGGATTCAGCCCCTGATCGTTCAGCGGCGTCTGCAACGCATTGGACACGCGCGCGCGCTGCGCCTGATAGTTGGCGTCGACCTGCGGCCCCTGTGCGCCAGCCGCGGCGCGCGCGAGTTCGCGTGCCTGGCGGAGACTGGCATCGGCGCTGGCGAGATCCTCGTTATGCGCAAGCGCGATCTGCACCAACGCATCGAGCTTCACGCTGCCGAACGCGCGCCACCAGTCCGCGAGCGCGGGCGCGCCCACATCCAGCCGCTGCGCGGTGCCGCTGTTCGAGACGATCGTTTCCTGTGCGCGCGCGGGCGGCAGCGCGGCCTCGGTAGATGGATGGCGCGGCGAAACCGTGCAGCCGACGAGCAGCGCGGCGCATGCCGCAATGGACAGGTTGCGCGTCATGCCGGCTCTCCCCGGCTCTCAGCCGACGGCCCGCGCGTGGCGAGGCTTTCGTGACGCGAGAAGCGCATGATGAGCACCGGCAGCACCAGCAGGATCAGCACCGGCGCGAGCGTCATGCCGCCCACCACCACCAGCGCGAGCGGCTTTTGCACCTGGCTGCCGATGCCGGTGGAGATCGCGGCCGGCAGCAGCCCGATCGCGGCGGCAAGGCACGTCATCACCACCGGACGCAGGCAATTGCGCACCGTGATCGCGATCGCCTCTTCATGCCCGTAGCCTTCGTTGACGTGGCTGTTGAACGTCGCGACGACGAGAATGCCGTCCATCACCGCGATGCCGAACAGCGCGACAAAGCCGATCGCCGCGGAGATGCTGAACGGCGTTGCCGTCAGCGCCAGCGCCAGCACGCCACCGATCAGCGCCATCGGAATCACACTGAACGCCAGCAGCGTATCGCGGATCGAACCGAAATTCGCGAACAGCAGCACGATGATGAGCAACAGGCTGATCGGCACCACGATCTGCAACCGCGCCACCGCATTGGCAAGGTTGCCCAACTCGCCCGCCCATTCGAGATGATAGCCGGGCGGCAGCACGACATGCCTGGCAATCCGGGCTTTCACCTCGTCCACGGTACTTCCCAGATCGCGGCCGCGCACGCTGAACTTGATCGGGACGTAGCGTTCCTGATGCTCGCGATAGATGAAGGAGGCGCCGGACGTCAGCCGGATCGTCGCGACCTCAGACAGCGGCACCTGGACCAGCCCGTTGCCACCCGGCGACGGCGCTCCCACCGTGATGCGTCGCAGCGCCTCGATATCGCCGCGCTGCGCGGGATCGAGGCGGACGACGATCGGGAAATAGCGGTCGGTATCCTTTTCGTAGAGGTTCGCCACGGAGCCACCGCCGATCGCCGCCGCGATCGTCTGATTGATGTCGTCCGGCGCGAGGCCATAGCGCGCCGCCGCCTTGCGATCGATATCGATGCGGACGGTCGGCTGGCCCAGCGAGTCCGATACGCCGAGATCGGCGATGCCGCGCACCTGCGCCATCTGCGCCTTGATCTCGGCGGCCACCTTTTCCAGCGTCTCCAGATCGCTGCCGAACACCTTGACCGAGTTCGCCCCCTTCACGCCCGACGACGCCTCGTCGACATTGTCCTGGATATATTGCGAGAATTCGAAATCCACGCCGGGATATTTCGCCTGCAGTTTCTGTTGCAGTTCGGCGGTGAGCTTCTCCTTGCTCGCCCCGGCGGGCCAATCCTCCGCAGGCTTCAGCGGCGCATAGAATTCGGCGTTGAAGAAGCCGGTCGCGTCTGTCCCGTCATCGGGGCGGCCGTGGGTCGAGACGACGCGCTCCACCTCCGGCCGCTCGGCGACGATGCGGCGAATGCCGTTCACCACCGGCTGGCCCGCCTCCAGCGAGATCGACGCCGGGAGGGACGCGCGGATATAGAGATTGCCCTCCTCCAGATGCGGCAGGAATTCCACGCCAAGCGCACGCACCGCGAACAGCGACACCGCCAGCGCGATGCCCGTCAACCCCAGCGTCAGCACGCGGTTCGCCAGCGCGAACGACACCGCCGGCTCGGATGCGCGCCGCAATTGCCGCACCACCCAGGTATCGACCTCGGCAAGCTTGTCCGGCAGCAGCAACGCCGACAGCACCGGCGCCACGGTAAAGGCCGCCACCAGCCCGCCGGCGATGGCATAGGCATAGGTCTTGGCCATCGGGCCGAAGATGTGCCCCTCCACCCCCGTCAGCGTGAACAGCGGCAGGAAGCTGGCGATGATGATCGCCGCGGCGAAGAAGATGCCCCGGCTGACATCGGTGGAGGCATGGAGGATCGCGGAAAAGCGGTTTGCCGTGCTGGCGTTGATCCGCCCGCTGCCGATCGCATGCGAACGCTCGGCCATGCGGCGATAGATCGCCTCCACCATGATGACCGCGGCATCGACGATCAGCCCGAAATCGAGCGCGCCCAGCGACAGCAGGTTCGCCGATTCCCCTTGCAGGATCAGCACCAGCACGGCGACCGACAGCGCGAACGGGATCGTCACCGCCACGATCAGCGCGCTGCGCAGATTGCCGAGGAAAAGCCATTGCAGGGCGAAGATCAGCAGCACGCCCATGACGAGGTTGTGCATCACGGTATGCGTCGTCACGCCGATCAGGTTCGAACGGTCGTAGATGCGTTCGAGGTGGACGCCCGGCGGCAGCACGCCGCCCGCGTTGATCGTCTCCACCTCCTGCTCGACCGCGCGGATCGCCGGCATGGATTGTGCGCCGCGTTGCATCAGCACGATGCCCATGACGATATCGTCGTCGGCCCCATCCCCGGCGATGCCCAGGCGCGGCATGTTGCCGATCTTCACCGTGCCCACATCGCGCAACAGCACCGGCGTCGAACCGGCCATGCCGACCATCGTGTCGCGGATCGCATCGACCGAGTGGATCAGCCCGACGCCGCGCACGATCGCCGCCTGCTCACCGAAATTCACCGTCTGGCCGCCGACATTGCCGTCGCTCTTGCCGAGCGCCGCCAGCACCGCCGGCACCGTCACGCCGTGCGCGACCAGCCGGTCTCGATCGAGCTGCACCTCATAGGTACGCAGCTTCCCGCCCCAGCCGGTAACGTCCACGACGCCCGGCAGGCGCTTGAAGCGGCGCTGGAGCACCCAGTCCTGAAGGGTCTTGAGGTCCATCACCGAATAGCCGGGCGGCCCGACCACCTGGTAGCGGTAGATTTCGCCGATCGGGCTGGTCGGTGACAGCGTGGGTTGCGCGCCATTCGGCATCGGCGGAATCTGGGAGAGGCGACCGAGCACGAGCTGCTCCGCCTCCCGGAACGTCACGTCGTAGGTGAACTGGATCTTCACGTCGGACAGGCCGAACAACGAGATCGAGCGCACCGCCGTCACATGCGGCAGCCCCGCGATCGCCACCTCGATCGGGGTGGTGACATTGCGTTCCATTTCCTCGGCCGAGGTGCCGTCGCTCTGCGTCAACACCTCCACCATCGGGGGCACGGGATCCGGATACGCCTCGATATTGAGGTTCGCGAAGCCGACCGCCCCCGCCATGACAAGGCCGATCAGGAGCGTGAGGACAAGCATCCGCTGGCGCAGCGCCAGCTCCACCAGCCGGTTCATTGATCGAGACCCGCCTCGTTCACGAACAGCGCGCCCCGGGTGACCACACGATCGCCCGCCTTCAGCCCCTGAAGGATACGAGTAAAACCGCCATCGCTGGCACCGGCGCGCACGGCCCGGGCATACAGCAGCCCGTCTCGACCGAGCACCCAGACGCGGGCGTTATCCCCCTCGTGGATTATCGCCGATCCCGGCACCAGCACGGCATTGTCACCGCTGAGTTGCCGGCGGATCGTGAACGAGGCGAACATCTGTGGCTTAAGCGCGCCATCGGGGTTGCTGATCGAGGCGCGCACCGGCAGCCGATGGCTGTTCGGATCGAGCGCCGCGCCGACATTCTCGATCCGCGCATCGAAACTGCGGCCCGGGAGCGCCGGCGTCGTCACCTGCACCTGATCGCCGACGTGCACGGCGGCGGCATCGCTTTCCGCCACCTGGGCGACCAGCCACACTCGGGTTGGATCGGTGATCGTCATCAAGGGCGTGCCGCTGCCGGCGGCAATGTATTGCCCCGGCGCGACGCTGCGGTCTGCGATCAGCCCCGCGACCGGCGCGCGATAGACGGTTGCGGGCTGCCCCGGCCGCCCGTCTCCGTCGCCGCGCCGGCCGAAGATCGCCAGATGATTCTGCGCCGCCCGCACGGACGATTCCGCGGTACGCAACGTCGATTGCGCCGCAACCAGATCGGCCTGCGCCTGCGAGAAATCCTTCAGCGCGCCGCCGGCGGTTTCGTAGATCGCCTTCTGCCGCGTAGCATTGGCCTGCGCCACCCTGAGCGATTCGGCGGCGGTCGCGCGCTGTGCGCTGGCCGTCAGCAGCGCGTTGCGCGCGTCCACCATTTCCGGCGAGGCGATGCGGAGCAGCGGCTGCCCCTTCGCGACGCGCTGCCCCGGCTCGACATAGACGGCCAGCACCTGCCCGGAGAAAGGCAACAGGACCGGCGCGCTGCGATCGCCATCGACCGCGATCGCGCCGCTCGCGCGGACGAGCTGCGCGTCCGCCCCGGCCGTCACCGGCGCGATCGTGAGCTGCGCGAGCTGCTCGCGGGTCGGCCGGAAAGCGCCGGCTGGCAACCTGGCCGCAGGCGGCGGCGTGGTCGTGAACAGCGCACGCACGCCGGCGATCAGCAACAGGATCGCGATCACCGCCGCCGCCACCAGCGCGACAAGCCTGATCTGCCCGCCGCGGCCGATTTTGCGCGCCGGCGGCAATGGTGAGTGAGAAACTGAATGGTCGGTCAAAATGCTCTACCCGCAGCCAGCTGGTGCCACGCCCCCCGGATTGGCGAGCCTAATTGGCGCGCTCTATTCCACGTCGCTTACATGGACATTACGTTAAGCACCACGCGCGGATAGCACCGATCCGGCAGTAAGGCCGACGTAAGCAACGATGCGCACGATGCCCACGATCGGCCCGCATCACCGTATCCCGCGCGGGCGGGAGAAGCCTGACGTGTCTCCATCCCTCCCTCGCGCTGCCGCCTCGCTGCTCGGCTGTTTTCTGTTGATCGCGGGCGTCACCGCAGCGTCGCTTCATCTGTGGCCGGATCGCCCGTGGCTCCTGTTCGTTTTCATGGCGCTGAGCTTCGTCGTCATCGCGATCACGGCTGGTCGAAACGCGGGGTTCGCGAGCGTCGGCCTCGGGGCGCTTGCGCTAGCGTTCGCGCTGCCGGGTGAGGGTCTGGCCGTGCTGAACCCCGATGATGCGCTAGCGCTGGTCGCCACGGTGGCGCTTGGCTTGCTCGTCGTGTGGTTCGCCGCGCGTTCGGCCAGACGCTACGAGTTGCTTGCGGCGGAGCTCGAGAAAACGACGGCGGACCGCGATCGCGCCACCGCCCTGCTGCGCGAACTTTCGCATCGGCTGGCCAACGATCTCGCGATGCTGGTTTCCACCGCCTCGCTGGCTTCGCGCCAATCCAGCAATCCCGAAACCGTCACCGCGATGGAGAGCCTGATGTCTCGCCTCATCGTGCTTAGCCGGGTCTATCAGCGCCTGCGCGTGGATGAAGCCACCAGCGAGCAGGTCGAACTGAGCACATTCCTGGGCAGCCTTTGCAACGATATGCAGCAGACCCGCTTCAGCATGCGGCCGATCTCGCTGAAGGTCGATGTTGATCGATGCGCGGTTCCGCTCGCACAGGCGGTGATCCTGGGCCTGATCACGAACGAGCTGCTCACCAACATCTCCAAACATTCCTATCCCGACGATCGGCCGGGTAACGTGAGCGTGCAACTGCGGCCACATCCGTTCCGAACCGATGCGATGCAACTGACGGTCAGCGACGACGGCGTCGGCTTCACGCCAGCGGCTGACAACGGCACGCATCTGGGCCATCGCCTGATCGCGGCGCTCGCCTCGCAACTGGGCGGGGACATCGCGATGGCGCGCCGCGACGGGCAGACGATCGCGACGCTGCATTTTCCCATGGCCGCGCACGACGCCGACTCCTCACGAGCGGCTGAAACCCGCTAGCGAGCCTGCTCCGCCCGCAATGCAGCCAGCAGCGGCTCATCGGCGGCAGGCATTGGCAGCGCCGATAGCGCTTCCACGTCGGCCCAGCGCAATTCCGCGGCTTCCAGCGCATCCGGCTCGCCGCTCCAGCGACGGCAGCGGAACAGCATCAATACAAGATGCCGTGCATCGAGCCGCTGGCTCGCAAAGGTCACCGGCGCGAGATCGGCCGGGTGCACGACGATGCCCAGTTCCTCCTTCAGCTCCCGGCACAAGGCGTCCTCCGGCGATTCGCCGCGCTCGATCTTGCCGCCGGGAAACTCCCACAGCCCTGCCAGCGCCTTCCCGGCCGGCCGGCGCTGCATGAGCACGCGACCGGCCGGATCGGTGAGCGCCACGGCGACAACCGGAAAAAGTTCGATCTGGATGGTCATGTCGACAATTCGTTAAACCTGTCCTGCCATTTTTGGCTCATGTTCCGACAGCGACCATCTCGCCTGCCAGGATTTCGCGCGTTCGGCGCGAGGCTGCGGCGTGACCGGCGCGGGGCGACGGCGGTCGAATACGGCCTGATCGCCGCGCTGATCGTGGTGGTGATGATCGTCAGCATCGTGGAAGTCGCGTCGACGACGACCGGCATGTGGAACAACGTGGCGTCGAAAGTCGTCAACGCGCAATAACCGGCCCGCGACCGGCGGCAAAGAAATTCCGTCCTTAAACATTCCTCAACCTGACCAGTCTATCGATTCGCTCACTGGATAGGGGGACCCTCGATCCAGTCGGGTGACTGAAGCTTTGGCTACCACTGGAGATCGAAGATGCAGAAGATTCGTACCTTTCTGAAGAATTCGAAGGGCGCGACCGCGATCGAATACGGCCTGATCGCCGCGCTCATCGCCGTTGCAGCCATCAGCGCGATGGGCGCGCTGGGCAACAAGCTGACGACGACGTTCAACAACGTGTCGAGCAACATGAAGGCCACCTGATCCTTCAGGTTCTTCAATAGCGGAAGGGGCGGCGAACCATCGGTTCGTCGCCCTTTCTCTATCCGCGGGCAAGCACCGCGCCGAAAGCCGCGACATCGACGTTGCCGCCCGAGAGGATCACGAGCATCCCGGCTTCGACCGCGACCCGCCCGGCCAGCAGCGCCGCCAGCGCCACCGCGCCACCCGGCTCGACCACCAGGCGCAACCGCTCCGCCGCCCAGCGCTGCGCCGCCGCGACCTCCTCCTCGCTGACGGCGATCCCCTTCGCATCGCGGCGGGCCAGCACGTCGAAGGTGAGCGACGACACCTGTTTCGTCTGAAGCGCATCGCATGCAGTCGGCGGTGGATTGGGGCCGACCGGCTCGATCCAGCTCGACTCGAGGCTCCGCGCCATATCGTCCCACCCCTGCGGCTCCACGATGGTGATGCGCGCATCGGGCAGCGCGAGCGCGATCCCGGCCGCCAATCCCCCGCCCCCGCACGGAATGACCGCGTGGGAAGGCGATCCCAGCCCTGCTTCCGCCATCTGCCTGACAGCCTCGATCGCGGCGCTCCCCTGCCCCTCGATCACCCAGGGATCATCGAAGCTGGGCACCAAGGTCGCGCCTCGCGCCTCGGCAAGGCGGGCGGCGATCAGTTCGCGGCTTTCGGTGGCGCGGTCGTAATCCACCACTTCCGCACCCAGCGCGAGGGTCGATTCGCGCTTCGCTCGCGGCGCATCGGCCGGCATCACGATCGTCGCGGCGATGCCGAGGCGCCGTGCCGCCCAGGCGATTCCCTGCGCGTGATTGCCGGACGAAAAGGCCACCACCCCCCGCGCGCGCGAATCCGCATCCAGCGCCGTCAGCCGGTGCCATGCCCCGCGGATCTTGAAGGCGCCGATCGGCTGCAACGACTCGGCCTTGAAGGCAACGGGCACACCATTGATTTCATGAACGAAAAGCGGCGTCGGCGGCAGGATCGCGGCGATCTTTGCGGCGGCATCGCGCACCCCCGCCCGAGTGGGCTGTCGCACAATCGTCACAATCGATCTCTCATTGTCTAAATCCACTTTACAATCGGGGCCAGCGATCCTAACTCGCCCGTCCGCTGCCCCATGGGACTTCCAACCGCAAGGCAGCTTTTTTCGCTCGACGCCGCAAGGCAATTGGAGGTCCCTTGAGTTGCACCAGCATCATAGCGCGCTGGGGCTAGCTGCCCCCTCGATAGTTTCCGCCACCATCGTCGGCGGAGCCATTGACATTGCGAAGCGGAAGCCGGTTCAGCCGGTGACGCTGATCCGTCCGCACGCCGCCGCGCGGGCCGCCCGCTTCTTTTCGGAGAAGTTTCCGGGCCGCTCGATGTATGCGGTGAAGGCGAACCCCAGCCCCGAGCTGATCGCAACGCTGTTCGAAAACGGCATTACGCATTTCGATGTCGCCTCGATCGCCGAGGTGCGGCTGGTCGCCCGTGTCGCGCCCGATGCCACCTTGTGCTTCATGCATCCGGTGAAGGCGGAGGAGGCGATCGCCGAGGCGTATTTCACGCATGGCGTGCGCGTATTCAGCCTGGACAGCCTGGAAGAGCTGGACAAGATCACCCGCGCGACCCGCAATGCAAGCGATCTCACGCTGTGCGTGCGCCTGCGCGTGTCATCCGAACATTCCAAGCTCAGCCTCGCATCGAAATTCGGCGTGCCGGCGCACGAAGCGAAGCCGCTGCTGATGGCAGCGCGGCAGGCGGCGGATGCGCTGGGCATCTGCTTCCATGTCGGCAGCCAGGCGATGACGCCGGAAGCCTATGCCGAGGCGATGGAACGCGTTCGGCAGGCGATCGTCGATGCGGCGGTCACCGTCGACGTGGTGGATGTGGGCGGGGGTTTCCCCTCTTCCTATCCGGGAATGGAACCGCCGCCGCTGGAGCGATTCTTCGAGACGATTCACCGTGCCTTCGAAAGCCTGCCGATCAGCTATTCGGCGGAACTGTGGGCGGAGCCTGGTCGTGCGCTGTGCGCCGAATACAGCTCCGTCGTGGTGCGCGTGGAAAAGCGTCGCGGCAACGAGCTGTATGTCAACGACGGCGCTTACGGCGCGTTGTTCGACGCGGCGCATATCGGCTGGCGCTTTCCGGTCATATTGCTGCGCGAGCCGGAATCGACCGTGCGCGATCACCCGTTCTCCTTCTACGGCCCGACCTGTGACGATCTGGATCATATGGCGGGGCCATTCCTGCTGCCGGCGGACGTGCAGGCCGGGGATTATATCGAGATCGGAATGCTCGGCGCCTATGGCGCGGCGATGCGCACCGCGTTCAACGGCTTCGGATCGGACGAGACGATCGTCGCGCTCGATGAGCCGATGGTATCGCTCTACACGCTCGCCGAGCCGCAGGTCGCGAACAACGTCGTAACGCTGTAACAGCCGCAGGGCAGGGTTTCGGGCGGCAGCGCGCTTTTGGCGCGCCGCCGCCCTTGGGGTTTCCGCGTCCCCTTCAATGACGACGGTATCGCATGCGGGAGTTTCCCATGACCGACACACTCAACAAAACCGCCGCGGCAAACGCGCCGATCAACGACACCCGCAAGGCGGAACTGCTCTCGAAGCAGGTGAAGCATATCGACATCAAGAGCTTCGACGCGCGCCCGATCGTCGACGCGATGGCCGATATGAGCTTCACCAGCCGCGATCTCGGCCGCGCCACCAAGATCTACAACGAGATGCTCGCGGACAAGGATTGCACCGTCTGCCTCGTGATCGCCGGCTCCACCTCCGCGGGCGGCTGCATGGATCTGTATGCGGAGCTGATCCGCAACAAGATGGTCGATGTGGTGGTCGCCACCGGGGCGACGATCGTGGACATGGATTTCTTCGAAGGCCTCGGCCACAAGCATTATCAGGCGCAGGAAATCCCCGACGACGACACGCTGCGCTCGCTCTACATCGATCGCATCTACGATACCTATATCGACGAGGAGCAGCTTCAGGATTGCGACTTCACGATCAACAAGATCGCCAACGAACTGGAGCCGAAGGCATATTCGAGCCGGGCCTTCATCCGCGAGATGGGCAAGTATCTCGCCGAGCACGGCAAGAAGGAGAACAGCCTCGTCAAGCTCGCCTATGAGCATGACGTGCCGATCTTCTGCCCCGCTTTCGTGGATTCGTCGGCGGGCTTCGGCCTCGTCAAGCACCAAGTGGACAATGCCAGGGCCGGCAAGCCCTATCTGATGATCGACGCGGTGGCCGATTTCCGCGAACTTACCGAGATCAAGATCCAGGCCGGTACCACCGGCCTGCTGATGATCGGCGGCGGCGTGCCCAAGAATTTCATCCAGGACACCGTGGTGTGCGCGGAAATCCTCGGCCACGAGGATGTCGAGGTGCATAAATACGCCGTGCAGATCACCGTCGCCGATGTGCGCGACGGCGCCTGCTCCTCCTCAACGCTGCAGGAGGCGGCGAGCTGGGGCAAGGTGAACACCGGCATCGAACAGATGGTGTTCGCCGAAGCCGGATCGGTAATGCCGCTGCTCGCATCCGACGCCTATCATCGCGGGCACTGGAAGGATCGGCCGGAGCGCCGCTGGGCGAAGCTCTTCGCCTGAACCGGCAAAAGCCGGCGGGTGCTGTTCCAAAACGGGATGGCATCCGTCGGCAGGCGGGCATTCACCTTTATATTGTAATCAAAAGCTACTACCGGGACAGAAGGTAAAACTGATAAATCTGATCCGGGAGAATAGAAATGCTGCGCATGTTGACACCATCCATCGCGATCGCCGCGCTTGCTGCCGCGACGCCAGCCCTTGCCGACACCTATACCAAAGCCAGTTTCTCGGGCGGCACTTTCGGGGGCGGCGCAAACGTCCAGTCTCCCTTCAGCGGCAACGGGTTTTTTCCCGGTCAGACGTTCAGCGGCAGCTTCGTGTTCGACAACAATCTTATTCCGGCCGCGGGTTCGGGCTATGTCAATGTTTTCGGAAACAGTTTCCCGGACTATGCAAACATTCCCGCCGCGGACCTGTTCACGTTCAATTTCGGACCGTTGACATTCAACGCCGCCAACGCAGCGTCGCCGGCCGCCGTTCAGTATAACAACGGCAATTTCAACGGCTTCTTCTACATTTCCGATTTCGCCTTCCAGGGCGCGAATTACCAGTTGCAGATCCAGGGCGGCAGTATTTCCGTCGTGGCGCTCGATAATCAGGGCAATCCCGGCTTCAACAGCCTGGTCAATGGCTACATCAACATCGGCAATAACGCCGTGACCGATCAGGCTCCCTACGTGCCCGTGGTCGCGGGCGGCGCCGTGCCCGAACCGGCGACCTGGGCCATGCTGATCTTCGGTTTTGCCGGAATCGCCGGATCTATGCGCCATCGCAAGGCGAAGGTGTCGTTCGCCTGATTCGATCGGCTGAGCGGAATGATGGATATCGTTCCGCTCAGCCGAACAGCCGCGTCAGGCTTTTTTCCAGCATCACGAACTGCCACAGTGTCCGGCCGTGTTCCTCACGGCCGACCCGGTGCGCCTCCGCCAGCCGCGCGATGCGATCGAGATCGAACCATCCGGTATCGGACAGCGTGCGTGACCTGGCGAGCGCCGCCGCCTGCGCCGCCAGCGGGCCGCGAAACCACGCGCCGACCGGCGTGACGAAGCCCATCTTCGGGCGATAGAGTATATCCTGCGGCAAATAGCGCTCCAGCGCCCTCTTCATCAGCCATTTGCCCTGCCCGTGCCGCAACCGCATCGAGCCCGGCAGCCGGGCGGCGAATTCCACCAGCCGGTGATCGAGCAGCGGCTCTCGCACCTCCAGGCTCACCGCCATGCTGGTGCGATCGCTCTTGGTGAGGATATCGCCGGGCAGCCAGATCTTCATGTCGGCATATTGCGCACGATCCAGCCCGTCACGCGCAGGTGCATCCCGCATCGCGATGACATAGCGATCCTCCGCCCGATGACCGGCCAGCGCGCGCCGCGCCACGTCGCTGAACAAGGCGCCGCGCAACTCGGGCGTCGTCACGCCTACGGCGCGGGCGTAAGCCTCGCCCCCGTCCGCCGCCAGCTCGAGCAGGGTTGCCTTGGCGCGCAGCGGCCGGGGCGCCCAATCCGCCTTGGGATACATCCGCCCCAGCGATCCGAACAGGCCCGCGCGCAGCCCGGCCGGCAGCATCCCCCTCACCCGTTCCTCGGCGGCATGAAACCGATAGCGACGATAGCCGGCCAGCGCCTCATCAGCCCCGTCGCCGGACAGCGCGACCGTCACCTGCTCCCGCGCCAGCGAGCACACCTGCCACGTCGCAAGCGCCGACGCATCGGCGAACGGCTCGTCGAAAGCGTGGGCGAGCGTATCGATCAGGCCGAAATCATTCGCGTCGACGATCCGCTCGCGATGATCGGTCGCGAAGCGCGTGGCGACGGCAGCCGCATGGGCACGCTCGTCATAGTCGGAAGCGTCGAAGCCGATCGTGCAGGTCTTCACCGCGTGCGGCGACTCCTCTGCCATCAGCGCGACGACAGCGGAACTATCGACACCGCCCGACAGGAAAGCGCCTAGCGGCACATCCGCCACCATCCGCGAGCGAACCCCCTCCCGCATGTGCGCGAGCAATTGCGCCCCCAGCGCGTCAGCGTTGCCCGGCACGCGATCGGCGAAGGAGATATCCCACCAGCGGCGCGGGGCGGGCACCGGCTTGCCGCGCTCGACGAGCAGGTAATGGCCCGCCGGCATCTTCTTCACGCCGGCGACGATGCAGGCATCATCCGGGACATAGCCGAATGCCAGATAATCCTCGACCGCGCGCACATCCGGCACGCGCCGCACCAACGGATGCGCGAGCAACCCCTTCAATTCCGATGCAAAGGCCAGCGCCCCATCGGCCAGTTCGGCATAGTGAAGCGGCTTTACGCCGAGCCGGTCCCGCGCAAGGAACAGCGTGTTCGCGCGCGCATCGTGGAGCGCGAAGACGAACATGCCGACCAGGCGATCGAGCATCGCCGGCCCCCAGGCCTCCCAGGCAGCGAGCAGCACCTCGGTATCCCCGTCGCTGCGGAAGGCCCAGCCGCGTGCGGCCAGTTCGCGACGAAGCTCGCGGTAATTGTAGATCTCGCCGTTGAAGCTGATCGTCAGCGCGCCGTCTGCGCTCGCCATCGGCTGGGGCGAGCCCGCGACATCAATGATCGACAGCCGGCGATGGCCGAGACCGACGCCCGGCGCAGTCCACACGCCAGCTCCATCCGGCCCGCGGTGTGTCATCGCATCGGCCATCGCGCGCACACGGGCGGGATCAACCGGCTTCGGCGTACCCGAATAGTAGAGCCCGGCGATGCCGCACATCAGCGCGGCGCCGTCACGCGATCGGCGACCCCATCGATCGGGCCGAGCGCCGCACGGAAGCGCTCGATCGCGGCGCGCGCGTTCGGCCCCTCCGCCGACAGATGAATCGCGACCGCCGCCTGATCGCCGCCCAGCATCCGCGCCTTCAACGTGGCGAATTTCACGATTGTCTCTTCCCCGGTGACCATGCCGCCGGCGCGATACCATGACGCCACCATCCGCTCCACCGGGCCGGGCGCCGTGATCCGCATCGTGCTGCCGCCCGCCACGGCCGGCTCGTCCGACACGCGCACCCACACATCATTCTCGCGCAGCGGGCCGGTGCCGAACGCGGCGAGCTTGTGCCCTTCGCGCTGGCTCGCAAAGACGGCGACCGCCATGTCCACCACCTCCCCGGCACCGTTTGCATAACGGCCGAAAAGGTAATGATCGGCAGCGGGATAATAAGGTTGCCACGGCGCCGCCACGCTGAGCGGCGCGCGCTGCCAGCCCGGCACCTGCGGAAGCGTGATCCGGCCCGGAAGCGGCGCGGCGCGAGCAGCGATCGCGGCGCTCCACCCCGCGAACAGCCCCGCTGTCGCCAATACCAGCGCTGCCGCCGGAACGAGCGCAAGCCTGTGGCCGAACGCGTGCGACAATGCGGCCGGATCGAACGCGGGGTCATCCGGCGCACGATCGAACCACCGCCAGCCGATCGCCATCACAACGGCCATCACCGCGCCGAAAAACAACCAGCCATAGACGATGTGATCGAACCCCGTCGCCCGCTCCACCGATGTGAGATTCGCGGCATAGATCGTGCCGAATGCGCGGACACCGTTGGCGATCACCGGTACGATGATGCAGACCATGAGAAACATCGCCCGCCGCCGCCACGCGGTGAAGCACAGGTTGGCCACCAGCACGCCATAAGCGAGCATCGCGATAACAAATTTAGCGCCGGAGCAGGCTTCCGCTACCTCGAAGTAATAGCGGCCGGCGTGGATCAGCACGCCGTCGACTACCGCCGGCACGCCGACCAGATGGAGCAGCGGCAAGGTGATCGCCACCGTCACACGCTGCAATGGCGGCTCCAGCATCTCGCCGAACGGCACGAGGAACAGGGCGTAGCACAAGGGAAACATCAGCCCGCGCGCGACATTGGCGCCCAGCAGCGTAACGACCGCGCCCTGCAGCATCATCACCAGCCCGAATTGCCGCGCGAACGCCACACCCGCCGCGTCGCCGACCAGCCAGCCGAAGCCGCCCGCCGCGACGATCGCCAGCCCGGGCCACCAGGCATGCGGTTGCAACGCCGCCAGCTCGCGCCGCCGGATCCACACCAGCCAGCCGATGACCGGGCCGATGAACAGGCAATGGCCGAAGGTGGTGCTGGTCCACCAGATCGACACGAGGTGGAACAGATCGTGATGAAAGGTCGCAAGTATCAGCGCCGTCACCAATCCCAGCGCGAGCAATGATCGCCGCCATTCCGGCGTGGCCGATCGCGGCGCGGCGGCTGGGGCGAGCGCCAGCATCATGCCGCCGCCCGCGTCTCCGGCGAAAGGCCGAGCAGGCGATCGAGCGGCGCCAGCGCGGCGCCCCAATCGTATCGGGCGATCACCCGCGCGCGCGCGGCATCCCCCAGCGCGCGCGCGGCGGCCGGATCGGTAAGCAGCGCATTCACCGCCGCGACGAACGCATCGGCATCGCTTGCAACGCGGATGGTGCCGTCATGATCGATGCCCTCCGCCGCCGCCGAGGAAGCGACGACCGGACGGGCCATCGCCATCGCCTCCAGCACCTTGTTCTGCACGCCGCGCGCGAGCTTCAGCGGCGCCACCACCACGCTCGCCGCGGCAAGCCAGCCGCGCACGTCCGCCACCTCGCCGGTGACGATCACGCGATCGCGCGCCAGAGCGCGCACCTCCGCATCCGGCGCGCGGCCGACGATCGCGAAGCGCACATCCGGGATGCGCGGCAGCATCTCGCGCGCGAACCACAATACCGCCTCGATATTGGGCCGATAATCCATCTGCCCGGTAAAGACGACCAGCGGCCCCTGCCCCACCACCGGCACATGCGGCACGGCGGGATCATAACGTTTGGTATCGATGCCGTTCTCGACCGCGAGGCTGCCGGGCAGCAGCGCCGCCTCCGCACCGCTCACGAACAGGCTGGCATCGACACGCCCCGCCACCTCTCGCTCGAACGTGGCGAGCAACCGGGCCTCGCGTTGCATCATATGCCGCGTCACGCCGCCGGCATCCTGCGCGTAGGCGGCGAACTTCGCGGAATCGAGATCGACGAAATCCATGATCGTGCGCGGCCCGGACACGGGGAGATACTGCGCCATCTGCCCGGAAAAGACGTAGATGGCGTCGATCGGCCGCCGCGCGAGGATATCGCGCACCGCGCGTTCGACCTGCGGATGCGCGAAGGCGGCCAGCGACACCGGCTGCGCGGTCGCGAGCGCCTCTACCGACGCGCGGATCCGCGATTTGGTGCGCGGGACGATGACGCATTCATCCACCAGCGCGCGATGCGGCGGGGCGGGCGCCAGATCGCGCGGATCATCGGCGAACGCCACCAGATGCACCCGTGCGCGCGCCGCCAGATGACGCAGCACATGAAAGCTGCGGATCTTGTCGCCGCGATCCGGCGGAAACGGCACGCGATGGGCCAGGAACAATATCTCGCTCATCCCAGGCCCCGGCTGATCCATGGCCCGATCAGATTGGCGAGCGGCAATGGCAATCGCCGCCACGTCCGCACCATCAGCGCATATTTCGGATTGAGCGGATTGACCGCGCGTGCCGCGCCCTCGCTCCACCGCGCGTAAACCAGCGGCACCCCCGCAAAGCCCCAGTTCCGCTTGAACGCCGCCGCGCCCGTCCCCGCCTTCGACCGGCCGAAATCGAAGCGGGTGCAGCCGCGCGCGCGCGCGTGCGACATCAGCGCGAAATACATTCGGTCGTTGGCGCGCAGGTCTCTCGCCGCCACGGTGCCGCCACCCCAGTAAGGATAGACCGTATCGTTGAGATAAAGGCTGAGAACGCTGGCAACGGGGCGCCCCTTGTGGCGCACGGTCACCACGTCGGCATCCATCGTTTCCAGAACCGCGCGGAATAGCGCGCGCGGGAATACGGGGGTGCCGAGATTGCGGACCGATTCGGCATAGACCGCATAATGCTCGTCCGCGCACTCGATGCCGCCGCTTGCGATTTGCAGATCGTTCGCCAGCGCCCTGCGCACTTCCGCGCGCTGCTTGCGTGGAATCGCCGCGAGTTCGGCATCATCGTCACTGGCGAGCGGGCGGACGAAGCCGAGGTACGTGGTGTCGTCGATCGCCCAGCCATCGGGCGCCGGGCCGCCACGCAATTCGATCGACGGCAGGCCGAACGACCGCGCCGCCGCGATCAGAACGTCCGCCCCTTCGCCGAGCAATCCGCCATCGACCGCAAACCCGGCCGAGACCAGTGCATTGCCGAACAGCGGCGAGCGCATCTCGGTTAGCGGAAGCAGGCCGACGATCGCGTCGCCGCGCTGCGCCACGAGATAACGCGCGCGCTGGCCGCAGCCGCGCTCGACCGCACGGCTCCAGGCCGGGAGATGAAACGGCGTCGCCCCCGGTTGCGCATGGACGAATGCCGCGATCGCCGCATCATCCGACCGCGCGGCCTGACGCGCGACGACGCAGCTCATCGGCCTGCCGCGATCGCGTCGATCCGCCCCCATTGGTGACGCCCGACCAGCCCCCTCAGCTTGCCCGCCATCGCGCCAAGCCTGCTGTAGTGCCGCAATTTCGAGCGGAGCGGCGCGCTCGCGACCCGCGGCTGGCCGGGATCGACCTCCCACGGATGAAAATAGAAGATCGCCGGCTGCCCGGCTGCGTTGACCTGTCGCACCGCGAAATCGGTGAGCGCGGCGGGCAAGAGACGAAAGAAGCCGCCGCCGGTTGCCAGCCTGCGGCCGCCGACCTGCGCGACCGTTACCGGCAATTCGACCAGCGCGGCGTCCTTCAGCGGATGCCAGGCATAGCGCGGGCTTTCGCGCCAGCCATAATGATCGTGCGCGATCGGCGCGACGCTGGAGGAATAGGCATAGCCCTCCTCCGCCAGCACCTGATGCGCCCAGGGCGTGCGCGCGTCGATCGAAAAGCTCGGCGCGCGATAGCCGGTGACGGCGACGCCCCCGGCATCCTCCAGCGTGGCGCGCGTGCGGCGCAGATCATCGCGAAAGGCGGCCGCGTCCAGCGTGAAGACGCGCGCGTGATCCCAGCCGTGGCTGGCCAGCTCATGCCCCTCCGCCACGATGCGGCGGATCAGCGCGGGATGACGCGCCGCGACCCAGCCAAGGGTGAAGAACGTCGCCTTCACCGCTGCCTCCGCGAAGAGATCCAGCACGATGCCGGTGTTGCGCTCGACGCGCGATTGGAGCGCATCCCAATCGCCGCGAACGATCGTCTTCTCGAACGCGCCGACCTGGAACCATTCCTCGATATCGACCGACAGGCCGTTCAGCACAGCCATGGCTCAGGCAGCGGCGCCGCGCACCGCCTCCAGCCGCGAGGACGGCGGGCCGACCTCATTTTCCACCCAGTCGACCAGCAAGGTCAGCACGCGTCGCAGCGCCGCATCCTGCTCCTCGATCCGCGCCTCCAGCGCGGCGATGCGTTGCGCCAGCGCCGCCGCGTCCGTGCCGGTGATCGCCGCTGTCGCGGCGGATGGCGAGGCGGTCGGCAGATCACGCACCGCATCCGCCTGCACATCGTTGATGAGCGCCGCATCGATCAGCGTCGCGCCGACGATCGCGGCGTGCAGCATGACGCGGCCCATGAGCTGGTTCACACGACGCGGCAGCCCGTTCGTGATGCGGTGAAGCAGGGGAAACGCGTCCTCGGCGAAATCGGGCTTTCCCTGCCAGCCGGCGACCTGAAGGCGGTGGCCGACATATTCCGCGATCTCATCCTCCCCCATCGGATCGAGGTGGTGGATCGCGATCACGCGCTGGCGCAATTGCTCCAGCGCTTGCGAACCGTGCAGCCGTTCGCGGAACTCGGGCTGGCCGAGCAGGAAAATCTGGAGCAGCGCCCGCCCGCCCGACTGGAAATTGGACAGCATCCGCAATTCTTCGACCGCGGAGATATCCAGCGCCTGCGCCTCATCGACGATCAACAACGTGCGGCGCCCGGTGCGCGCGACGGCGTTCAGCCCGCGCTCGATCACGGTGAGCAGTTCCGCCTTGTTGCGCGGCGCATCGGCGACGCCCAGGCCGCTCGCCACGATGCGCAGCAGATCGTCCGCCTCGATCGCGCTGGAGACGAGCGAGATCACGTTGAGGTTCGCCGGATCGATGCGCGAGGTGAGATGGCCCACCAGCGTCGTCTTGCCCGCGCCGATATCGCCGGTGATGACGATGAAGCCCTCGCCCTGCGCCAGCCCATAGCCGAGATACGCCATCGCCTTGCGATGCGTGGCGCTGTCGAACCAGTATTTCGGGTCGGGCGTGAGCTGGAACGGTCGCTCGCTCAACCCGAAATGATCCTCATACATCTTGCGATGTCCCTTGTCTTTCACACCGCCTCGTCACTGGAACGTATACCTCGCGCCAAGGAGCCCCTGCGCGGACCAGGTGCTGTCGAATCCGCGCTGATCATAGGTGTAGATGCCGAGTGACGCGATGGTGCCCAGACGGCCGAAGCGATGCTGGTAACTGCCCGTCAACCCCGCACCAAGCACGCCCTGCGCACCCGGCACACCGCCGTCGTAATAGTTCACGAACAGATTGGCATCGACCTCCGACACGCGGCTAAGCGCGCGGGCGTAGAATATCTGGGCGTAATAGCTTTCATCGTTGGTGCCGAGGATGGCGATGCCCGGCGCGGCCGGCGGCGCATAAAGCCTGCGGTTGGCATAGCCGAAGCCCAGCCCGACGCGCGAGCGCCCCTGCGTCTCGCTATAGACCACGTCGATGCCGCGCGTGCGATAGACGGCGGTGCTGACCGACTGGAACGCGCTGTTGAGGCAGCCGCCCGCCCCGCCGGTCGCGGGTTGCGCGGCAAAGACACAACCGGCGAACTGCTGGCCGAAGCCGTCGTTCTGCGTCTGGAAGCTCGTCGGCAGTGTCGAGAGGCCGTCGCGAAGCTGACGACCGAAGGTGGTGACGCCATCATAGACGACCGCGCGCACCGCGCTGGTGGGCGACAGGCGCCACGAGAGCGAGCCAAAGTACGTCTCGCCGCCGTAGCGATAGCCGGCACTCGCCTGAAGCTCCAGCCGCGGCGACGGGCGCCATACCACGCCCGCGTCGTAGATCAGGCCATCGGTATTGTAGGCGATCCGGCGCGGTGAATTCGGATCGGTGACGAACCGGCCATTCCCGTCCAGCACCGGATTGCCATTCCCGTCGATCAGCGGATCGCGCTGAGTCGCCCTGATCTTCTCATAGCCCACCCCAGCGCGGACCGCGACGGTGCGGCTGACCGGCTGGATCACGTCGACGCGGGCGAACTCGCCCTCGTAGCGCTGCGAAAGCTGGCTGGCGAAATCGCGCTCGAACGCGCCGCTCACCGTGATGCCGAATGGCGCGATGCGGCCCGCGCCAACCCCGATCGAGGCCATCGCGAGATGGCTGGTGGAATCGTCGAAATAATCCTGCCGCGGTGCGCCGGGCGCGAGGCTGGAGAAACCCGGAACGCTGACCTTCGTGTAGCCGAAGCGATAGGCGGCGCTCACCTGAGCCGGCCCGGCATTGGCGGCGAACTGCGGCCCGATATAGGCGGAATAGACGTTCGAGACGTTCGCGGAATTGTCGCTGAACAGCCCCGGCGCCGGGCCGTTGATGTCGGCACGCGTGCGCGTCGCCAGGCCGCCCGCGTCGATCGAGAAGTTTGGCGTCAGCTTCACCGAGCCGCGCGCGAGACCGGAAATCATGTCCACGTCGGCCAGTGAGCCGTTCCACGGGATGCGCCGCTCGTAACGCGCGCTGATCTGCCCTTCGGCCCGCCCGTTGGACACGCCCGCATCCACGCCGACCGCCACCTGCGTCCAGGTCACCACATCGTCATGCGTCAGATCGGCGCCGATCGCCTGCCCCAGTTCGATATAGGGCGCGACATAGCGCGTATCGGCCAGCGCGGGTGCGGCGGCGAGCGCCCCGCCCGCCAGCGCGGCGGTGAACATCACTGTCCTCATCGACGGTCCCCCTGACCGTAATAGCTGCCGAACCGACCGCGATGCGGCTCATAGGATACGGCGTTGAGCACGAGACTGATATGTTCGCAGCCGTCCAGCAGCGCCACCGCTTCGCGCACGTCATGCTCGGTCGTGCGATCCGCGCGCACCACCAGCATCACCTGCGCCACCAGCAGCGCCAGCACCGATGCGGGCGACGCCGCGAGCGCGGGCGGCGAATCGAACACGATGATGCGGCGCGGGTCGGCCGCGAGCAGGCGATCGAGGACATGCGCGGTGCGCGCGCTGGCCAGCAGCTCCGTATCGGCATGCGTGCGCGCGCCGGCCGGGAGCAACGACAGCTGCGGCACATCGGTTTTGATGACGCACAGTTCCGGATCGATCGAATGATCGCCGAGGATATCGAGCAACCCGGTCGCATCCTCCAGCCCCAGCGAGGCCATCACATCGGGCTTGGCGAAATCCGCATCGACCAGCAGCACCTCGACGTCCTTCTCGGCGGCGAGGCTGATCGCGAGATTGATCGCGCACCACGTCTTGCCCTCGCCGGGCTTGCCCGATCCGACCAATACGGTGCGCGCGCGGCGCTCCGGCGTGCCGGCGGCGATGGCGCGCGCGTTGAGCAGCAACTGCCGCTTCACCAGCCGGAATTCCTCCGCAAGCGCCCCGATCGGGGCGCCGGGCACCAGCATGCCCTTCTCGGCGAGCATGGCGCGATCGAGATGCGCTATCCCCGCCGGCGCGCCCCGATCGTCCTCACCATCGGAAGATACCGCGAAATCACGCAGTTCGAGCGGGATGGCCGCCAGCGTCGCCGCCACTTCCGGCGACATCGCCTCGACAGGCGGCAGGCGCGCCGGCGCCGGATCGTCACCTTCGGGCCGCGCGATGATCGACGCGGCGCGTCGCACGCGGAACTGCGCGTCGAAATCATAGATCTGCGCGGCGCGCTCGATCAGCGATTCGTCGCGGGAGACGGGCGCCTTGGTCATGCCGCCATCCCCCGTTGCAGCATCTCGACCCCCAGGAGGATCACATAGCTCGCGAGCAGCGCCGCCGTGCCCCCCGCCAGCCATTTCAGCTTTCTGCTGCGATCCTCTGCCTGTACGCGGGTCACCATCTCGCCGATCGACCCGATCACCGGCATGCCCGAGGCTTTTTCGAGCCGCTGCCCGGTCGGGAATGTCGCCTGCACCTGCCCCAGCGCAAAGGCCGCGCCGAGCCCGCCAAGCAGGCCGGCAGCGAGCACCCCCGTCAACAGCAGCGGGCGGTTGGGAGCGGTCGGCGTGCGTGGGCTGGTCGGCGGATCGATCACGCTGAACTTCACCGCATCGGTCTGCGTCTGCGCCTGGCTGTGGAGCGCGACCTGCTCGCGCTGGGCGAGAAGCTGGTCGTACTGATCCTTGAGCACGCTGTAGTTGCGATCGATCCCGCCCTGCTCCGCCGCGACCGCCGGATCCTGCGCCAGCTTGGCATTCAAGGTATCGAGATCACCCTGCAGCTGGCGCTTGCGCACCAGCAGCGCCGTCACCGCTGCCTGGCGATCCGCGCGCGTCGACTGGAGCGAGAGGAACGCCGGGTTGTCAGCCGTCGCGGCGCTGGCGGCCGGCTCGCTGCGGGCATCCGCCTGTGCCTGTGCGAGTTGCGCGCGCAGGGCGACGACATCGGGGTGGTTGTCGGTATATCCGCGCGCTCGCGCATCGGCGAGCTGGCCCTGGATCGCCGCCAGCCGCGCGCGGGCCGGCCCCATTCCCGGCACCGGCCCGGCACCCGGAACATTGCGCGGCACGCCCGCCATCTGGCCGTTGAGCGCGGCAAGGTTCGCCTGCGCCGCGGCAAGATCGCTATCCACCTGGCCCATCTGGGCACGCGCCGCGCCGATGCGATCGCTCACCGATCCGGTGCCCGGCAGCGACCCGAGATAGCGGTTCTGGAAATCCGCGCGCTTGCCCTCCGAATCCTGCAGCTTCGCGCCAAGCGCCTGAAGCTGGGAATCGAGGAATTGCAGCGTTTGCGAACTCTGGCTGCGATCATCCGACAAATTCTGCTCGACAAACAGGTCGATCAGCTTCTGCGTGACCTGCCGCGCGGTGCGCGGAGAAGAAGCGGTGGTGGCGATTTCGAACAGATTGTCCTGCTGCGCGGTGATCTTGATCGCGTTCTGCAAACCCGCGACCCGATCGGCGACGGCGCGATCGGTGGTCGCACCCTGCGCCAGATCGGTGCCGCGCACCACCTTTTCGAGATTGACCGCCGATGTGAGCGTCTGGCGCACCGTGTCTATGTCGCGCGCCTGATCGCCCGCGCCCCCGCCATTCGCGCCCGTAGGCAACACCTGCCGCACCTGCACGAAAATGCGGGCGTGGCTCTCATAGCGGCTCGGTATCTGGCTGACGAACAGCCAGCCGATCACGCAGATGCCCCACGCCACCGCCAGCGCAAGCCAGCGGCGGGTCCACATCATGTGCGCGGCGATGCGTATCTCTTCGAGCAATCCCGACACGCCGCGCCCTCAGAACATGCTCTCGGGGATGATGATAACGTCGCCGGGCTCCAGCTTGACGTTCGCGGAAGGATCGCCGCTCTTGAGCAGGCGATTGATCTTGAGCTGATATTCGTGCTGCTTGCCGGTCGCCCGATCGTAGCGGATCAGCCGCGCGCGGTTGCCGGCGGCATATTGCGACAGGCCGCCGACCGCGATCATCGCATCAAGCAGTGTCATATTCGCCCGGAACGGCAGGGAGGCCGGCTTTTCGGTCGCACCGACGATGCGCACCTGCTGGCTGTAGGTGCCGGAGAAATTCTCCACGATCACCGAGACGATCGGATCCTTGATATATTCGCCCAGCGCCGCCTTCATGTCGTCGGCGAGCTTCGCGGGCGTCTTGCCCACCGCCGGCATGTCGTTGATGAGCGGCGTGGTGATGCGGCCGTCCGGGCGCACCTGCACCTTCGCCGACAGCTCCGGGTTGCGCCAGACGAAGATCTGGAGCGAATCGAGCGGGCCGATGACATATTCCTCGCCCGGCTGTTCCGCCTTGGCGACAAACGCGGCGGGCGGCAGCGCGGCGGGCCGCGCCTTGTCTCCCGCGCATCCGGCGAGCAGCATCGATACGATCGCTGCCGCCACCAAGCCACGGGAACCATTGCCGAAACGCATAATAATCTCCTTGGCGCGCCCGAACCGGCAGGAAACGTCTTTCCCGTCGAGGACACTTGCCTTCGGCCTATGAGGCGAAGAGGTGAAGATAGCGTTAGGAAAGACTCGCGACACGCTCCGCCGGAGCGGGATGACCGAGGAATGCCGTGGGGCTCGCGGTGAGCCCATAGGCACCGGCGAGGAAGATCGCGATGATGTCTCCGGGCTGCGTATGCGTCAATGCGACCCGGTCGGCCAGGCGATCCAGCGGGGTGCACAGGCAACCGACCACCGAGACCGTCTCCGCCTCCGTCTCCGACGCCCCCATGTCGCCCGCCACCGCGATCGGATAGTTCCGGCGCACGACCGTGCCGAAATTGCCGCTTGCCGCCAGTTGATGGTGCAGCCCGCCATCGACCACCAGGAACGTCTCGCCGCGGCTCTCTTTCCGGTCGATCACGCGCGTGAGGTAAACGCCCGCCTCCGCCACCAGCCATCGGCCCAGTTCGATCGCGAAGCGGGCGGACGCGAGAATAGCGGGGCGCCGCGCCAGCGCCTCGCCCAGCGCCGCGCCGATCCGTTCGATATCCAGCGGGCTGTCTCCGGCGAAATACGGCACGCCGAAGCCCCCGCCCAGATTGACGAGCGGCGGGGCAGCCTGCGCCTCTTCAGCCAATCGCGCTGCCAGCGCGATGGTGGCGGCCTGCGTCTCGATGATCGCGGCCGGATCAAGCGCCTGCGAGCCGGCGAAGATGTGGAAGCCGCGCCAATCCGCCCCGGCATCGCGAATAAGCCTTACCACCGCCGCCGCCTGCTCCGCATCGATGCCGAACGGGGACGGCCGACCGCCCATCTTCATGCCGGATCCTTTGAGCTCGAGATCCGGGTTCACCCGCACCGCCAGGCGCGGGCGGATGCCAAGCCGGTCGCCGATCGCGAGGGCGCGATGCGCCTCGCCGATCGATTCCACGTTGATCGTGGCGCAGGCTGCGATCGCCGCCTGCAATTCGGCATCACGCTTGCCCGGTCCCGCGAAGCTGATGCGCGCGGCGGGCATCTCCTTCAGCGCCATCGACAATTCGCCGGCGGAGGCGACGTCGATGCCATCCACCAGCGGCGAAATCGCGGCCAGCATCGCCGGATTGGGATTCGCCTTCATCGCATAATGAAGATCGATCCCCGGCAGCCCGGCCCGGAACCGCGCGATGCGCGACGCCACGATCGCCGGATCGTATATGAAACAGGGCGAGCCTGCCTCCCGGATCCACATATCGGCGGTGCGCCCCGCGATCGTGAGCGGCCCGTGCTGCCCGGCGAATTCAGGCGGGATCGGCCCCATCGGCTTCATGGCGTCAACTCCGCACGGAGACGCGCGCGATCAAGCTTTCCGTTGGGATTGCGCGGCAGATCGTCGCGCCACTCGATCCGCGCCGGCTGCATGAAATTGGGCAGATCACGCTTCAACCGCTCGCGCAGCGCGGCCTCTCGCGCATAATCGCCGCGCACGACGAGCACGATCGCCTGCCCCAGCCGCGCATCGGGCACGCCGATCGCCACCGCCTCCTGTGCCTCGCCGCCGGCGACCGCCGCTTCCTCGAGCTCCGCCGGGCTGATGCGGTTACCGGCGCTCTTGATCATCTCGTCGTTGCGCCCCACAAACCGCAGCAACCCCTCCGCATCCGCCACCACCGTATCGCCGGACCATACCGCCGTTCCGCCATAGCGCGAAAACGCCGGCGCAGGACGAAACCGCTGCGCTGTCCGAACCGCATCGCGCCAATAGCCCTGCGCGACGAGCGGACCGGCGTGGACGAGTTCGCCGGCCTCTCCTGCTCCCGCACGCGCGCCGTCAGGACGAACCACAAGCACTTCCGCATGAGGAATGGCGCTGCCCATCGACTCCGGGTGGCTATCCACGAGCGAGGGATCGAGAAAGGTCGAGCGGAATGCCTCGGTCAACCCGTACATCGGGTAAAGCCGCGCCGCCGGGAAAGTCGTCCGCAGCGCACGCACGAGCCGCGGCGTCAGCGCGCCGCCGGAATTGGTAATCCGGCTGAGCCGGGCGGCCGTCTCCGCCGGCCATTCCGCCTCGACAAGCTGCACCCACAGCGGCGGCACCCCGGCGAGCGTGGTCGCGCCGACACGATCCACCGCCTTCACCACATCGCGCGCGGTGAGATAATCAAGCGGCGCGACCGCAGCCCCGGCCGCCCACGTCGACAGCAGCTGGCTCTGGCCATAATCGAAGCTCAGCGGCAATACGCCCAGCACGCGATCTTCCGGTTCGATCTCAAGATAATGCCCAACGGAGTTCGCACCAAGCCAGAGATTGGCGTGGCTCAACATCACGCCTTTCGGCCGGCCCGTCGAGCCCGAAGTATAGAGGATCGCCGCCAGTGCATCCGGCGCCGCCGTCGAAGGGGCCAGCGCGTCGCCATCGCCAGCTTCCAGTTCCAGCCGCACCCCGGCGGGGAGATCGCCCGGCTCCAGCGTGGCGGCACGGGGCGGCTGGGTGAGCAACAGCCGCGCGCCGCTATCGGCAAGGATGTGGGCCACCTGCGCGCGCTTCAGCAGCGGGTTGATGGGCACGTGCACCAATCCGGCGCGCGGGGCGGCAAGCGGCATCAGGCAGGCGATACGCGTTTTGGGCAACCAGCTCGCGACGCGCGCTCCGCGGGCGAAACCGAATGCCGCAAGCCAGCCCGCCAGCCGCGCCACCGCCTGCTCCAGTTCGCGATAGGTGAGCGTTGCACCCCGCTCGATCAGCGCGGGCGCCTCGCCATTCCCGGCGAGAACATGATCGATCGGTTGCGGGGCGGGATCGAGCGGAACCATGCCCCTCCATGACCGAAGCCGTTGCGGATTTCATCCCCCCGTCTTAACGCGCGTCGCAGGCAGGCACAGGGATCGCGCATGAACCGGGAAGGCACGGACGAGATCGAGCACGCGGTGCGCGAGGTTTTGCGTGACGCTTTGGGGCTGCCGGAGGCGCAGGTGGCGAGCTTTGACGCCGAAACCCCGCTGTTCGGTGCGCTGCCCGAGCTCGATTCGATGGCAGTGGCGGGCATGCTGACCGAATTGGAGGATCGCCTGGGCATCACCATCGACGATGATGATGTGGATGGCGACATTCTCGAGACATTCGGCGCGCTCACCCGCTTCGCGGCGGAAAAGGTGGCTGCCTGAGCGCCCCGCGCGTCACCGATTACGAATGGCGCGGCGGCCGCGAGGCGATGCTGCGTTTCGGGCCGGATCACGGCCCGGTCGTCATTGCGGCGGCACCGCTGTTCGAGGAGGCCAATCGCACGCGTGCCGCGATGGTCGATGTGCTGCGCCGGCTGGCGGCGCGGGGGATCGGCGGCGCGCTGCCCGATCTGCCCGGCACGAATGAAAGCCTGGTGCCGACGGAAGAGGCCACGCTCGCGGACTGGCGGGCGGCGTTCGCCGCCGCTGCCGCGACACTCCCCGAGGCGGTGTTCGCAATGGCCTGGCGCGGCGGCGCGCTGATCGATGGCGATGCGGCGCTTGCCGCGCGGTGGCACCTGTCGCCCGTGAGCGGCGCGGCACAGCATCGCGAACTGATGCGCGTTCGCCAGCTTGGCGGTGGCGAGGATTATGCCGGCAATCGCCTGTCGCCGACATTTGTCGATGAGCTGGGCACGGCGCTGCCATCGACACGCGGAATGGTTCGCACCGCCCGGCTGGCTGACGATCCGCGCGACGCCGTCGTCCGGCTGCCGGGCCGGGCATTATGGCGTGGCAGCGAGCCGGCCGTCGACGCGGTGCTACAGGAAGCGGTGGCATCCGATATTCTACAATGGATCGCGACATGCGCCGGCTGATCGCTTTCCCTTGTGATGGCGATACGCTGATTGGATCGCTGGACGAGGCGGCCGGGGCGATCGGGTTGCTGATAGTATCGGGCGGTAACGAGATCCGCGCAGGCGCGCATCGCGGGATGGCGGCGCTGGCGGCGACGCTGGCGAGCGAAGGAGTGCCGGTATTTCGCTACGATCGCCGCGGGATCGGCGATTCTGGCGGGGTCAATCGCCAGTTTCTTGAGGCACGCGATGATCTGATCGCGGCGTGCGCTGCGTTTCGGACCCACACGCCGCACCTGACGCGAATCGTGGCATTCGGGAACTGCGACGCGGCGACGACGATCGCGATCCACGGCCGCGACGCAGGGATCGAGCGGGCGATGCTCGCCAATCCCTGGACCGTAGCGCGGGCCGACGAGCTTCCCCCGCCCGCGGCGATCCGCGCGCATTACGCGGCGCGCCTCCGCGATCCGGCGACGTGGCGCCGCATGATACGAGGAGGCGTTTCGTTCCCTAAGCTTCTCCGTGGCTTGCGGCGCATATCTCTACCAAAACCCCAAACGGACACCCTTGCCAACGACGTGTTGGCGGCGATCGCACGCTGGGGTGCTGACGTGACCATCATGCTCGCCGCGCGGGATGCGACCGCGATCGCCTATGCCGATGCGGCGCGGCGGGCTGGAATCGCGCCGCGCACGATCACGATCCCCACCGCCTCACACAGCTTCGCGCGATCGGCGGACGCCGCCGCGCTGACGGCGGCGATCCGCGATCTTGTCACCGCTTGCGAATAAACGCCCGGATATCGTTCGAAAGTTTCTGCAAATCCTCGTCGCGCACGTACATCATGTGCCCGGCATGATAGTAATGCCACTCGATCCTGCCATCCGTCGGCATTCCGGTGCGTGAAAAGGAATATTCCGCCCCGAAGAACGGCGTGGCGAAATCATAATAGCCCTGACCCGCGAACACGCGCAGCCCGCTGTTCTCGCGCAGCGCCCGGCCGATATAGGGCGCGACATTGACATAGATGTCGCCGCCACGGGGCCCGGGAATCTTCCAGTCCCAGTCACGCACGGCGCCGATCGAGGAATAGACCAGCTCCGGCGAATATTTCAGACCCTCTCGCGCCCACCAGTTCATCGCCGACGTATAGGAGCCGTCGATGCCGTAGAAGCTCGGATCGTTATCCGGCTCTTCCCCGGCGGCGTCATAGTCCCTGCCGGTGTAGCGAGTGTCGAGCCGCCCGATCGTCAGCCCGCGATCACGCAACAATTCCTTGTAGAACCGGCCCGGCGACAGGCGAAGATCGGCGTTCTGAAGAAACGTCTGCGATACGCCGGTGAAGCGGGAAAGCTGCGGCAGGATCTGCGCGCGCTCCTGAACGGTAAGCGCATTGCCCTTCAACAGCGCCGAAGCATAGGGACCGATCGCGAAGGCGCGGGCCTGCGCGACGAATTCCTCCACGGTCGCCGGCTTGTTCGGCACCTTGTCGTGATACCAGGCGGTCGCCGCCATCGACGGCAGGTTGGTGACATAGCCAAGCTCGTTGCCCGGCGCCTCCGCCGCCTGGCTGAAATCCATGATCGAGGAAATCAGGATGATCCCGTTGACCGCGACATCGGTGTAGCTGCCCTCAAGCTCGTTGATGACCGCCGCAGAGCGCGTGGTGCCGTAGCTTTCGCCACCGATGAACTTGGGCGCGTTCCAGC
Organism: Sphingomonas sp. TX0543; assembly: GCF_048565505.1. Lineage (NCBI taxonomy): Bacteria > Pseudomonadati > Pseudomonadota > Alphaproteobacteria > Sphingomonadales > Sphingomonadaceae > Sphingomonas > Sphingomonas sp. TX0543. Next base: position 1,764,313 of record NZ_JBLZUS010000002.1, on the reverse strand, counting down.
GGCCGTTTGCGTCAAGCCACAGCCGGATGAAGCGCGCCATCGATTTGGCGTCGGCGGTGACGCCCCAATAATCCTTCGGATCGGTCTTGCCGAGCGCGCGGCTGAATCCGGTGCCGACCGGATCGATGAAGACCAGATCGGTCACGTCCAGCAGCGAGGCATTGTTGTCGATGATCCGATAGGGTGGCGCGCCATCATCCTTGGCATCCGGCAGCACCACGCGTTTCGGCCCGAACGCCCCCATCTGCAGCCACAGCGAACCCGAACCCGGCCCGCCATTCCACAGGAACGTCACCGGGCGGTTGGGATCGGTCGGCCCTTCCTTGATGTAGCTGTATGACGTGATCGAGGCGAGCGGCTTGCCGTCCTTGTCTTTCAGATAGGTGTCACCGGCGACCGCACGAAACGCTATCTTCGTGCCACCGAACGTGCCGTTATGATGCGTGACCGAGACGACCGGGGGAGGAATCGCCGGATCGCCGCCCTTTTCCACCGGCGGCTTTTCCTCGCCCTTCCTGTCCTGCGCGATGGCAGGCGCGGCCAGCATGATGCCCGCCGCAGACAGAGCGAGTGCGATCCGAAATTTCATCATTCCCCCCAAATTATGGCTTTCCGGCGAGACGTTTGCGCCACGAAGGGGGGCCATGCAACCCTACTCGGCGGCTTCCGCGATCTTCTCGAAATCGGCCTCGGCAAGGAAGCGTTCCGCGTCCAGCGCGGCCATGCAGCCAGTGCCGGCCGCTGTCACCGCCTGGCGATAGACCTTGTCCATCACATCGCCGCACGCGAACACGCCCGGCACGCTGGTGCGTGTCGATCCCGCGTGCACCGCGACATAGCCGTCGGCGTCCAGCTCCAGATGCCCACGGAACAATTCGGTCGCCGGGTGATGCCCGATCGCGACGAAACCGCCCTGCACGTCGAGCCGCGACGCCTCCCCCGTCACCGTATCGCGCAGATCGAGCGCGACCAGCCCGGCGGCGCCGCCGCCGTCGACAAACTCGCGCACTTCCTTGTTCCACAACACCTTGATGCTGGGATGGGCGAAGAGCCGCTCCTGCAGGATCTTCTCGGCGCGTAGCGAATCGCGGCGGTGGATCAGCGTGACGTCATCGGAATGATTGGTGAGGTACAGCGCCTCCTCCACGGCGGTATTGCCGCCGCCGATCACCGCCACCTGCTTGCCGCGATAGAAGAAGCCGTCGCACGTGGCGCAGGCACTGACGCCCTTGCCCTTCATCGGCTCCTCGCTGTCGATGCCGAGCCATTTGGCCTGCGCGCCGGTCGCGATCACCAGCACCTCGCCCTCGTAGATATCGCCGCCATCCCCGACGAGCCGGAACGGGCGCTTCGTCAGGTCCACCTCGACGATCGTATCCCACATCAGCCGCGTGCCGACATGCTCGGCCTGCTTCTGCATCTGCTCCATCAGCCAGGGGCCCTGGATCACATCCGCGAAGCCGGGGTAATTTTCCACATCGGTGGTGATGGTGAGCTGGCCGCCGGGCTGGATGCCCTGGACGACGATCGGCTGCATCCCGGCGCGCGCGCCATAAATGGCCGCCGAAAGGCCCGCCGGGCCAGAGCCGAGAATCAGCATGCGAGTAGTGTGCGTGGTCATATCGGCGATGTAGAACGCCGTTCGACAGTTGCAAACCGCCCGCGTTGCGTGGACGCGCAACTCCTGCTTTGGTGGCGGCATGACGGACTTTACCCCCATGTTGCAGCCCGATCGCGGGCAGACGGCGCGTGCGATCCATGTCATCCATCCCGATGCCTTCACGGACTGGCTCGCCGGCCAGCCGCCGCGCGTGCGGAGCGCCGTTGCGGCCAACAGGGTCGCGGGCAAGGCGGGCGAGCGGGCGGTGCTGCCGGGCGATGCGGCGGAGGACTGGTCGTACCTTTTGGTATGCAACGAAGCGGAAAGCTCGCCGTGGCGGATCGCCTCGCTCGGCACTTCGCTGCCGGAAGGCACATACCGGCTCGCCTCCGGCGAGCCGGGGGCGGCGATGCTCGGCTGGCTGCTGGGACAATATCGTTTCGAGCGGTACCGCGCCGACCCTGGCGAGCCGCGCGTGCTGCTATCCGGCGAACCGGCGAAGATCGAGGAAGCGCTGCGCGTTGCCGAGGCGACCGCGCTGGTGCGCGATCTCGTGAACACCGGCGCATCCGATCTTGGCCCGGCGCAGCTCGAGGACATCGCCGAGGCGCTGGCGAAGAAACACGGCGCGCTTTTCAGCGTGACGCGCGGCGACGCGCTCGCGATCGGCTATCCGATGATCCACGCGGTCGGGCAGGCGGCGGCGAAGGAGAATGCCCCGCGCCTCATCGAGCTGGAATGGGGCGACCCGACGCATCCGCGCGTCGCGCTCGTCGGCAAGGGCGTATGCTTCGATTCCGGCGGTCTCGATATCAAGCCTGCCGCCGGGATGCGGCTGATGAAGAAGGACATGGGCGGCGCAGCGCACATGCTCGCACTGGCGGGGCTGGTGATGGGCGCACGGCTCAAGGTTCGGCTTCACCTGCTGATCCCGGCCGTCGAAAATGCCATCGCGGGCAACGCGTTCCGCCCCGGCGACGTGCTGAGGACACGGCTTGGCCTGACGGTCGAGAACACCAACACCGACGCGGAGGGCCGGCTGATCCTTGGCGACGCGCTGGCGAGGGCGGTCGAGGGGGAACCGGCGCTGATCCTCGATTTCGCCACGCTCACCGGCGCCGCGCGAGTGGCACTTGGGCCTGATCTGCCGCCGCTGTTCGCCAACGACGAGCCGCTCGCGGAAGAGCTTCTGTCGGCTGCGGCGCGCGTCGGCGACCCCCTGTGGCGGATGCCCTTGTGGGATGGATATGACGAGATGCTGAAATCCGATGTGGCCGACATCGTCAATGCGCCCGACAGCGGGTTCGCCGGCGCGGTGACAGCCGCGTTGTTCCTGCGGCGCTTCGTGCCGGCAGCGATCCCGTGGGCGCATGTCGATACCTTCGCCTGGCGGCCGGCGGCGAAGGCGGGGCGCCCCAAGGGCGGCGACGCGCTCGGCCTGCGGGCGGCGTGGGAGGTGCTGAAGGCGCGCTATTCATGAGCGACCCGCCGCCGGTGGAAATCACTTTCGCGGCGGTGGTCATCCAATGGGCGGGCCGGCACCTTTCTTCTTCGCGCCGGTGCCCGAGAAATATGCGGACGCGATCCGCGGCACGCACCGCGAGCTGTGGCGGCGTCCCGGTCAACGTGGCGCCAGGCGACGTCACATTCACTACCTCGCTATTCCCGCGCGACGGCGGCTATCTCGTGCCAATCAGCAATGCGGTGCGTGAGAAAACCGGCGCGGCGACCGGCGAGATCACGCAACTCACGCTATCGGTCCCGGTGCGCCGAGCGGGCGCTCAGGCACCCGCGGCGATAATCGGCGCGAACTTCGCCGCCGTCAGGCTCGCGCCGCCGACCAGCGCGCCATCGACATCACGCGCGTGGAGCAGCGCGGCGGCATTCTCCGCCGTCACCGATCCCCCGTAAAGCAACCGCACGGCTGCCGCCGCCTCGGCTCCCAGCACCGCCGCCAGCGTCGCGCGGATCGCGCCGTGCATCGCTTCCACGTCCGCAACCGTCGCGGTGCGGCCCGTGCCGATCGCCCAGATCGGCTCATAGGCGATCGCGAGCCAGTCCCCCGCCGCGCCTTCGGGCAGCGAAGCGCGAATCTGCGACGTCACCACCGCCTCGGCATTACCGGCCTCGCGCTGTTCCAGCGTCTCGCCGACGCACAGGATCGCGTCCATGCCATGGCGCCGCAGCGCCCCGGCCTTCGCCTTCACATCCGCATCGCTTTCGCACTGGCCCTGGCGGCGCTCCGAATGGCCGACGATCGAGAAGGTGGCACCGGCCTCCCTGGCCATCGTGGCCGAGATACAGCCAGTATGCGCGCCGCTGTCCGCGGCATGCACATCCTCCGCCCCGATCGGAAAGGCGGCGCGGGCCGCCGCCGGGGCGATCAGCGTCGCGGGCAGCGCGATCGCGACATCGACGCGCGGATCGAGCGCCGCACCGATCCCGTCGAGCTCGGCGAGGCTCGCAAGCGAACCGTTCATCTTCCAGTTTCCGGCAACAAGCTTGCGACGCATATTCCTCCCCTTGGCGGCAACAATCTCCATCCGCCCGCTCGTTAGCCGCGCTCGGCGCTTGATGCCACCCGAAGCCGACCCTAAAGCCTCCGCTGCAACATTACGGGTTTTCACGCGCATGCTCGGTTTCTTTCGGCGGCTCATCAATTCCAAGGTCGGGCTCGTCATCACCTTCGTCATACTGGGCATGATCGCGCTGGCCTTTGCCGCGGGGGACGTTACCGGCCTGCGCTCGGGCAGCGGCGGCATGACGAAGACGACGGTCGCGCGCATCGGCAACACCGCAATCGGTGAGGCGCAGCTCAAGCAGCGCGTCACCGATCAGCTCAATGAGATCCGCCAGCAGAACCCGGCGATCGACATGCCAACGCTGATCGCGGACGGCGGGGTGGAGAGTATTCTCGACCAGCTTATCAGCGGCATCGCGCTGGAGAAGTTCGGGCAGGATCAGGGTATGTCGGTGAGCCGCGCGCTGGTCGGCAGCGAGTTGCAGAGCATCCCCGCGCTGATTGGGCCGACCGGCAAGTTCGATCAGGCAATCTATGAGCGCATCCTCCAGCAGCGCCGCATGACCGACAAGCAGGTGCAGGCCGAGATCGCGCAGCAGGCGATGGCGCGCTTCCTGCTGGGCGCGACGGTGGGCGCGGCGCAGGTGGCGGATTCGGTGGCGCTGCCTTATGCCTCGCTGCTGCTCGAGCGACGCACCGGCGAGGCGGCGTTCATTCCCGCCGCCGCGACGGCCGCCGGTCCGGCGCCAACGGACGCTGAACTCGCCGATTTCTACAAGCGTAACGTCGCGCGCTACACCGTGCCGGAGCGCCGCGTGATCCGCTATGCGCGCGTCAACCCGGAAATGGTGAAGGCGCAGGCGCAGCCGACCGAGGCGGAGATTGCCCAGGCCTATAATGCGGACCGGGCCAAATATGCGGCGAAGGAGAAGCGCTCGCTCACCCAGGTGGTGGTGCTTGACCGGAAAGCGGCCGACGCGCTCGTCGCCAAGGCCAGATCCGGCTCGATCGCGGACGCCGCGCGAGCCGCCGGGCTCGAACCGCGCACGTTGAGCAGCGTCGAGAAGTCGGCCTATGCCACGCAGACCTCCGCCGCCGCCGCGGACGCCGCGTTCGGCGCGGTCAAAGGCGCGGTAGTGGGCCCGATCAAGGGTGGTGTCGGCTTTGTCGTCGTCAAGGTCGATGCGATCGAGCAGGTGCCGGCCAAGACGCTCGCGCAGGTGCACGATGAGATTGCCAAGGCGCTGACCGTTCAGAAGACCACCGCCGCGATGAGCTCGATCCATGACAAGCTCGATGACGCCAGCGCCGAGAACGCCAATTTCAGCGAACTGGTAGCCGATAACAAGCTGACGGCGGAAACAAGCCCCGCGCTGGCCGCCACCGGCATCAATCCGGACGACCCCGCATCCAAAGCCGATCCCGCGCTGGCCGAGATCGTCAAGGCCGGCTTCGCGGCCGAGGAAGGCGATTCGCCGACGCTGGTGCAGACGGCGGCGGACGGCAGCTTCGCGCTGGTCGCGCTCGATCGCATCGTCCACAGCGCGCCGCGCCCGCTGACGCAGGTGCGCGAGGCTGTGGCCAAGGACTTTATCGCCGATCGCGCACGCAAGGCAGCGCGTCAGGCAGCGGCGGCAGTGCTGGCCAAGGTGCAGAAGGGCACGCCGCTCGCACAGGCTGCAGCCGGCGTGAACGGCGTCGCGATCCGCCCGCTCGCCGGCGTACGCGGGCAGATCGCGCAGCAGCGTGGCGCCGATCCGGCGCTGGCGCTGATGTTCAGCCTGCCCGGAGGCGCGGCCCGGATGCTGGAGGCGGCGAACAACACCGGCTGGATAGTGGTGAAGGTCGCCACGATCACCGCGGGCGATGCCGGCAAGGTGCCGCCGCTGGTCGCCTCCACAAAACGAGAGCTGGGCACGCTGGTCGGTCGCGAATATGCCATGCAGTTCACCAACGCGGTGAAGGCTGAGCTTAAGGTGCAGCGCAACGCGGCCGATATCGCGCGGGTGAAGGCCGATCTTCTGGGCAAGGATGCGTCAAATCAGTAACGCCGCCGAAAGCGCGCTCGCTGCCGGGCGCCCCGCGCTGCTATGGCGTCGGCGCGTCGCGGATACCGAAACGCCGGTCGCCGCTGCGCTGAAGCTGATCGAGCCGGGGCGCGGCGATTTTCTGCTCGAGTCGGTCGAGGGCGGCTCCGTTCGCGGGCGCCACAGCCTGATCGGCCTCGCTCCCGATCTGGTCTTTCGCGCAGAGGGCCACCGCGCCGCGATCAACGCGCAGTGGCTGACCGATCGGGAAGCCTTCACGCCATGCGCTGAGCCGACGCTGGCGGCGTTGCGCAAACTGGTGGCGGAATGTCGTGCGGAAGTGCCGGCCGAACTTCCGCGCGCGCTGGCATGCCTGGTCGGCTATTTTGGTTATGAAACGATGGCGCTGGCGGAAAACCTGCCGGTGCCCCAGGCCGATCCGCTCGGCCTACCGGACATGATGTTCGTGCGGCCGACGGTGATCCTGGTGTTCGACCGACTGGCCGATGCGCTGTTCTTCGTCGCCCCCGTATGGCCAGATGCGAGCCGAGATGCTCCCACGCTGATTGCGGAAGCAGAGGAACGGCTCGACGCGGTGGAGGCGAGCCTGTCCACCGCCGCCCTGCCGGCGCGGGCGACGGGCGAGCCGATGGCGATCGCGCTCAACCCCGTGCTCGCGCCGGGCCGCTATGGGGAGATGGTGGCGCGCGCGAAGGATTATATCGCAGCGGGCGACATCTTTCAGGTCGTGCTCGCGCAGCGCTTCACGGCGCCCTTCGCGCTGCCGCCGTTCGAGCTTTATCGCGCGCTCCGGCGGATCAATCCGTCGCCCTTCCTCTATCACCTCGACCTGCCAGGTTTCGCGCTGACCGGATCAAGCCCGGAAATTCTTGTCCGCGCACGCGACGGGGAGGTCACGATCCGTCCGATCGCCGGCACGCGACCGCGCGGCAAGACGGCGAGTGAGGACGAGGCGAACCGCACCGGCCTTCTCGCCGATCCCAAGGAACGCGCCGAGCATCTGATGTTGCTGGATCTGGGACGCAACGATGTCGGCCGCGTCGCCTCCGCCGGCAGCGTGACGGTGACCGACAGCTACATGGTCGAGTTCTACAGCCATGTGATGCACATCGTTTCGAACGTCGTCGGCCGGCTCGATCCGGCGCATGACGCGATCGACGCGTTGCTCGCCGGCTTTCCCGCCGGCACGGTCAGCGGCGCGCCCAAGGTGCGCGCATGCCAGATCATCGCCGAATTGGAACAGGAAAAGCGCGGCGCCTATGCCGGTGGCGTCGGCTATTTTTCCCCCGACGGATCGATGGATTCCTGCATCGTGCTACGCACGGCGGTGGTGAAGGACGGGACGATCCACATGCAGGCTGGTGCCGGGATCGTCGCCGATTCCGATCCGGTTTATGAGCAGCGCGAGTGCGAGGCGAAGGCGGGCGCGCTGATCGCCGCCGCGCGCGAGGCGATCGCCGAGGCGAGCGCCGCCGGGTTCGGGCAATAGCGCGCCGCCACCGATCAGGCGGCGGCACGATCGCTCAGCGTTCCGGGGTGATCTCCACCAGTTCGGCCACTGCGTCGAATTGCGGCTCCGGCACGATCAGGCGCCAGCGCGCCTCGCCGATGCGATCGAGATACGCGATCATGTTGCGTTTCGCATCGACGCCATATTCGAGCGGCAGGCGTTCGTCGCCTAGCTCAAGCGTGCCCAGGAAAACGCCGCGTCCGGGCGGCCCGGCGAAGAAGCGCCCGATCGGCCGCTGCGTGCCATCATTGACGGTGAACCAGGTCTCGCCGTCATCCTGTCCAACCGTGCAACGTGCGGCTGGCAGCTCCACGAAATTCCGGTTCACCGGCCGCTTCGCGCCAAGCTTTATGATGCGGCAACGATAATTTCCGGCGGGGATGATCGGGTTGTCGAGCGCGCGATCCGGATCGTAGAGCATTTCATCGCGCGCGATCGCCTCGCCCCCGCCACCGGCTTTGGCGCGTGCCACCGCATCGAGCCAGGTGGTGCGCCAGTTGCGCAGCCGCTCACGATCGCGCTGCGTCGATGCTTGCCGCCAGGCGGATTCCACGCCTCCGCACTTGGCAGCGCGATCGGGAAGGGTATGTTCCCGCACTACCGCTTCGGCTTCTTGCGGCGGGATTTGCACCGCGCCGACGGCACCGGCTTGGCAAGCCGCGACGGCAGCTAGAGCGACCAGCAATCCCATTGTTCAGGCCGCCGTCCAGCCGCCGTCGATCGACAGGTTCGCGCCGGTTATCTGCGCGGCCTCTTCGCGACACAGAAACAACGCGAATGCGCCGACCTGCTCGGGCGTGACGAATTGCTTGGTCGGCTGAGCGGCAAGCAGCACATCGTTCATCACCTGCTCACGCGTCATGTTCCGCGCCTTCATCGTATCGGGGATCTGGTTTTCCACCAGCGGGGTCCAGACATAGCCGGGGGAGATGCAATTGACGGTGATGCCGCTGGTCGCGGTTTCCAGCGCCACCGTCTTGGTGAGCCCGTCGATGCCGTGCTTGGCGGCGACATAGGCCGACTTGTTGGGGCTGGCGACCTTGCTGTGCGCCGATGCGGTTGAGATGATCCGCCCCCATTTCCTTGCGCGCATGAGGGGCACCGCAACACGCATCATGTGAAACGCGCTGGTCAGGTTGATCGCGATGATCGCATCCCATTTCTCGATCGGAAACTCATCGACCGGCGCGACATGCTGGATGCCTGCATTGTTGACGACGATGTCCGGGCCGCCAAGCTTTTCATGCGCGCGCTGGATCATCGCCTCGATCTGGTCGGGCTTTGTCATGTCGGCCGCGTCGTAGAGCGCCTGCGCACCGCTGATCGCTTCCAGGCCGGCGCGCTCCTTCTCGATCGCCGCCGCATCACCAAAACCGTTGATGACCACGGCTGCCCCCTCACCCGCGAGCGCCTTGGCGATCGCGAGGCCGATGCCGGATGTCGATCCGGTGACGATCGCGCTCTTGCCCTTCAGAAACATGATTACTCCTATCTCGCCAGATCGAAGGCCGCCGTTCGGCCGGTAAGAATGTTCTCGGCGACCAGCTCTGCATTGGCCATCGTCGCCTCTACTGCCGCCTGCCCCGCCGCCCAGTGCTCGCGCATCGTGCGGGTGGAAAATTCAAAATCGCGCGCCCCGCCCTCCCAGGCATTCGCGCGATAGATCAGGTGGACGAGGCTCACCGGCTGCTCGGCCGCCATCACCGTCAGCGCCTCCACCTCGGCATCGTCGCGCAGCTCCGCCGGCAGCTTGGCGAGCACGCGCCGCACCAGCTCGCGTTCCTTGCGCAGCTTCATCAGCTGATCGGTGATCTGGCGGGTGCGGCTGGAGAAGGTGATCTCCTTGGCGCGCGCGAGCACATCCATGATGGTGCGCGGCCGTTTATCGGCAGCGGAAAAGAGATCGACCTGAAAGACGACCATCTCCTCACGCTGGTTATCGAGCACGTGCTGAAGCGGAGTATTCGATACGAGGCCCCCATCCCAATACCAGCGCCCGTCGATCTCGACGGGGGGCAACCCCGGCGGCAACGCGCCCGATGCCATTATGTGACGCGCGTCGAGCCGCTCATCCTCCGTGTCGAAGTAGCGGAAATTGCCGCTCTCAACATCGACCGCGCCCACCGATAGCCGGATCGGGCCGTCGTTCAGGCGTTCCCAATCGACCAGCGCGTCGAGCGTGTCCCTCAGCGGGGTCGAATCGTAGAAGCTCATCCCCTCCGGCGTTCCTGGCACCGCCATGAAGGGCGGCAGGAAGCGCGGGCCGAAAAAGCCCGGCACGCCCGCCATCGCCACGAAGCCGGCCGACCATTCGTGAATCAACTCGCGTACCATGTCATCGGGCAGGATCGGAAAACTGGGCAGCCAGCTCGTAGCCTGATCCCAGAACTGCCGCAGCCGCTCCACCCGCCGTTCGGGCGGGTTGCCCGCGACGATCGCCGCGTTAACCGCGCCTATCGAGATACCGGCGATCCAGTCCGGCTCGATCTGGGCGGCGGACAGGGCCTCGATCACCCCGGCCTGATAGCTGCCGAGCGCGCCGCCGCCCTGAAGCACCAGCGCCACCGTATCGGGCAGCGGCAATGCCCGCGCGCGGCGCCGGCGGGATTCCATATCGGCCATGCCACGTTCCTGCACGGCCCCGCGCCCGCGATCAAGCGCGACGCTTGCAACCGCCCGTCCATCTCGCGCATTCATGGTCGCGGAAGGCCGAAACAAAAGGGGAAGGCGCGATGCGGCTCGACGATTTCGATCCGAACATCAATGTCGAGGATCAGCGCGGCCAGAGCTTCGGCGGCGGAGGCGGTAGCGGTGGCGGGCTGCTGCTGGGGTTGCTGCCGCTGATCGGCAGCCGCTTCGGGTGCGGCGGCATCGTCGTCGTGCTGCTGCTGCTTGCGGTGTTTGGCGGGCTGGGCAACCTCGGCTCGATGCTGGGCGGCGGGGTCGGCGGCACAGCCCAGATACAGACAGGCGCGCGCTCTTCCGGCTCGGGAAGCGCGACCACAGCCTGCTCGCTCGACGAATCGAGCCGCTCGGCTTGCAACGCCTTCAGTTCGGCGGACAAGACCTGGGCGGCGATCTTCTCGCGCTCCGGTGAGCGTTTCCAGCAGCCCACGCTGGTCTTCTATTCGGGGCGTGGCCAATCGGGCTGCGGGGCCGCGCAATCGGCGATGGGCCCTTTCTACTGCCCGACCGATCAGGGCATCTACCTCGACACCAGCTTCTTCCGCGAATTGCAGGATCGCTTTCACGCGGCGGGCGATTTCGCGCAGGATTATGTGATCGCCCATGAATTTGGCCACCATATCCAGAAATTGCTCGGCACATCCGAGCAAGTTCGCCAGCAGCAAGCGCGCGCGAGCGACGTGGAGGGTAACCGCCTGTCGGTTCGGCTTGAATTGCAGGCGGATTGCTATGCCGGCGTGTGGGCCGCGCAAAATCGCGACCGGCTCGATCCCGGCGACGTGCAGGAAGGCATGACGGCCGCGCAGGCGATCGGTGACGATACGCTGCAAAAGGAAGCGCAAGGCCGCGTGATGCCAGACAGCTTCACCCACGGCACGTCCGCGCAACGCCAGGCCTGGCTGAAGCGGGGTCTGGATTCAGGCGATCCGGCGCAATGCGATACGTTCTCGGGAGCGATCTGACCGACGGCGCGTGCCGTTACGCCGCGCCGAGGATTTCCAGCAATGCGTCGCGCTTGGCCAGCAGCGTCGGTATGTCGCCCTCAGCGCTTCCGACGCTGGCCATAGCCCGGTCTAGCCGGATGCGTGACGAGTCCGCGATCTCGCCGAGCCGGCCGGCGATATCGACCATTTCATCCATTCGCGCCCAGCAATCGAGCACGATATCGCATCCCGCCGCGATCGCCCCCGCGGCCTTGTCGGCCGCCGTGCCGGAGAGCGCTTTCATATCGATATCGTCGGTCATCAGCAGCCCGTCGAAGCCGATGCGGCGACGGATAACCTCTTCGATGACGATCGGCGAAAGCGTCGCCGGGCGTTCGTGATCCCATGCGTCGAACACAATATGGCTGGTCATCCCCATCGGCGCACCGGCCAGCGCGCGAAAAGGGGCTAGATCCTCATCGAGTTCTGCATCGCTCGCGGCGACCCGCGGGAGATCATAATGCGAATCAACGATCGCGCGCCCGTGGCCCGGCATGTGCTTGACGACACCGACGACGCCGCCGGCCGCCAGCCCCTCCAGCGTCGCGCGCCCCATCGCTGCGACCCGCTTGGGCTCATGGCCATAGGCGCGCGACGCGATCGCCTCCGTCGTCCCCTGACGCGCGATATCAAGCAGCGGCAGGCAATCGACGGTGATCCCCACTTCGGCCAGCATCAATCCGATCGCATGCGCATTGGCGCGCGCCGCCTCTATCGCGGAGATCGGCGCCCGCTCGTAAAGCGCGTCGAACAGCGGCCCGGCGGGAAATGCCGGCCATTCCGGCGGGCCGAGCCGGGCGACACGGCCGCCCTCCTGATCGACGAGAATTGCGACATCGCCGCGCCCTTCCAGGCCGCGCAGCGAATCGGTCAACGCACGCAGCTGCTGTCGGTCGACCACATTGCGCTTGAACAGGATGTAGCCGGCGGGCTGCGCCTCACGGAAGAAGGCGCGCTCGTCATCGGTCAGGGTCGGCCCTGAAAGGCCGAAGATCACAGGCTTCATAATGGATCGATACCGCCGCCACCCGTGCCGGGGAAGCGGCGATAGCGCCGACCCCGCCTCAGCTCGTCACAAAACAGCGCTCACCCGCTACCTTGAGCCGGCCGCAGATATCGGAAGCGGCATCCGCACTGCCGGCGTTGACGCGCAGCCGGTATACCTTCCGCCCGTTCACATCCGCAGCCTGCACCGACTTGCCAAGCGTCGCGAGATAGCCGAACCGCTTGGCGAGCGCGCTCCAGGCCGCATTCGCCACGGCCTCACTCGGGAAAGCGCCCAGCTGGACAAGCGCCCCGCCCGAACCCTCGCCCGGCACTGCGGCCCGCGGCGCCGAGACCGGCTCGGCCGCTTTCAGTTTCGGCGCGGAACGTGGAATCTCGCTGGCGATCTTGCGCGCGCCGCCAGTCGATTCCGGTACGGGCCTGGCCTCGGTCCGGTGCCCATCGATCGGCGTTTCGGGCACAGCCTTCAGATCGATCGCCGCGGACGAATTCGCGCCGGCGCTGGTGGCAATCGCCGAATCGCCCTCGCCGCTCACCTTCAGGCCACCCGGCTCCTCCGGCTTGATTTTGTAATCGCCGACCGGGGCCTTGATGAGAGCGCCATTGCCATCAACGGATGCTGCGCGATGCTGCACCTTGTACACGCCGAAGATCAGCGCCGCGAGCAGCACAAGACCCAGGGCGACGTACCCGATGGTCCGCACAGCTCCCGGGCCACCGTCATCCTCAAGCTCTGCCGACTCCAACCATGGCAGTCGATCGAGATTGCTGTGATCGACCTTCTCAATGCCCGTCATGGCCTACATCTCCGCGACTGCCTCCACCCCCATGATGGACAACCCGTTCCGGATAATTTGCGCACACCCGTCCGCCAAGAGCAGTCGTGCAGCGCTCGATTCCGCATCTTCCGGGACGAGAAAGCGGCGATCGGGCCGATCATTACCAACATTCCACAATGAATGGAAAGCGGCCGCCAAATCATAGAGATAGAAGGCAACACGGTGCGGTTCCCGCGCCGTTGCCGCCGTTTCCACAACGCGCGGAAACTGGGCCGCCAGCTTCACGAGGGCCAGCTCTTCCGTATCAAGACGGGACAGATCGGGGCTGGACGCGTCGATCCCCGCTTCCGCCGCCCGGCGATGCAGCGAAGCGATCCGGGCATGGGCGTACTGGACATAAAAGACCGGATTGTCCTTCGATGCTTCCACCACCTTGGCGAAATCGAAGTCCATCTGCGCGTCGGAACGCCGCGTGAGCATGGTAAACCGCACGACGTCGCGCCCGACCTCGCGCACGACATCCGCCAGCGTTACGAAATTTCCGGCGCGCTTGGACATCTTCACCGGCTCGCCGCCACGCAACAGGCGCACCATTTGAACGAGCTTCACGTCGAAGCGCGTCTTGCCCTCGGTAAGCGCAGCGACGGCGGCGGTGATCCGCTTGACTGTGCCAGCATGATCCGCGCCCCAGATGTCAATCAGTTCGTCCGCCGATTGCGCCTTCTGGAAATGATAGGCGAGATCGGCACCGAAATAAGTCCATTGGCCATTCGACTTCTTGATGGGGCGATCCTGATCGTCGCCGAATTTCGAGGAGCGGAACAGCGGCAGTTCCACCGGCTCCCAATCCTCCGGCGTCTCGCCCTTCGGCGCTTCCAGCACCCCGTCGTAAACAAGATCGCGTTCCCGCAGCCATTGCTCGGCCGCCTCCGGCTTGCCAGCCGCCTGCAACGCCGCCTCGGAGGCGAAAACCGCGTGATGAATGCCGAGCAGCGCGAGATCCGCCTTGATGAGCGCCATCATCGCATCGACCGCACGGGTGCGGAACAACGCCAGCCAGTCGCTTTCCGGCGCGTTTACAAAACGATCGCCGAATTCGTCGGCCAATTTGCGCCCGACCGGAATGAGATAATCGCCCGGATACAGCCCCTCGGGGATCGCGCCGATCTCCTCGCCCAGCGCCTCGCGATAACGCAGGTGCGCGGACCGGGCGAGCACGTCGACCTGGCCGCCGGCGTCGTTGACATAATATTCGCGCGTCACCTCGTGACCGGCGAACTCCAGCAGCGCGGCCAGCGCGTCGCCCACCACGGCGCCACGGCAATGCCCCATGTGCATCGGCCCGGTAGGGTTGGCGGAAACATACTCGACGTTGACGCGCGTGCCGTGCCCGCGCTGCGAGCGGCCGTAATCGCCACCCGCATCGCGGATCGCGGAAAGCTCCGCGCGCCACGTGTCGTCGGTAAGCCGCATATTGATGAAGCCGGGGCCGGCGATTTCGACCGCCGCCACTTCATCCAGCCGGCGCAATTCGCCCGCGATCCGCTCGGCCAGCGCGCGCGGATTTGCCGTGGCGGCCTTGGCCAATACCATCGCCGCATTGGTCGCGAGATCGCCGTGGCCGGGATCGCGGGGCGGCTCGACGGTCACGTTGCGGCGATCGAGATCGGCCGGCAACGCGCCGGCAGCAACCAAAGCGTCGAGCGCCGCATCAATATGAGCGGCAAAGCGGGAATAAAGTGTCATGGTATCCGTTCAGGTGCCGGGTTTGCCCGCGCGATAGCCCAACGCGGCGCCGGCTTCAAATTTGAGGGGTCATCAGGCGGTGAGCGCGTCGACGAGCGCCTGCACCTTCCTCTGCCGCCATTGGGGCAACGGCGCGACGAGCCAATAACCAAGCCGCGACAATCTGGCCTCGCCCACGCGTACCACGCGCCCGGCGGCGAGATCCCGCGCCGCGAGCAATTCCGGCACGGTCGCACGGCCCAGCCCCTCGGCGGCGGCATCGATCGCCAGCCCGGCATCAGCGACGCGAACCGGGGAGGAGGCATCCTCCGCGCCGCAGCCCGCCCAGCCGATACGCACATCACTGGCCGCGCCGCCGGGACGCTCGACCGTAATCATCCCTTCGCTTTCGAGCGCTTCTCCCTCATGCGCGCCGGGGCCTTCCCCCCAACGCACCGCGAGATCGAGATTGGCTTCGGTGAAATCGATCACATCATCGGCGGCGACGAGGATAAAGCGCATCTCGCCATCGCTCCGTGCGATTTCAGCAAGGCGCGGCATCAGCCACTTCTGCGTCACGTCGCGTGGCGCGGCAATCGTGAGCGATTTGGACGATTGGCCCGCCTGCATCGCGCGCACCGATTCCTCGAAATGGAGGAAGCCGTCGCGCAGCGCCACCAGCCCTGCCTCGCCCTCCGGGGTGAGTTCGAGGCCCTTGGTGGTGCGGCGGAAGAGGACGACGCCGAGCGTATCCTCCAGCGCACGTATCTGCTGGCCTACCGCCGCCGGCGTGACCGCGAGTTCATCCGCCGCACGGGTGAAAGACAGATGGCGCGCCGCCGCATCGAGCACGCGCAGCCCGTTCAACGGCAGATGCGTCCGCTTCATGCGCCCACCGCCGGCGCCAGCAGCGCAAATTTCGGGATCGCGACATCGAACATCACGCCATCCTCCCCGATCATACGGTAACTGCCCTGCATCGCCCCAGACGAGGTGGCCAGCGGGCAGCCGGAGACATAATTATAACTGGCGCCGGGAGCGATCACCGGTTTCTCCCCGACCACACCCTCCCCCTCAACCGAGTGGCGCGCGCCGCGCGCATCGGTGATGACCCAGTGGCGCGACAGAAGCTGCACGTTTCGCCCGCCGGCATTTTCGATGCGGATGTGATACGCCCAGAACCAGCGCCCCCGCGACGGCTCCGACTGTTCGGGCAGATAGCTGACGGCGACACGCACTGTCACCCCATCGGTCGTCTCGTCATGGGGAAATAGCGCTTTCACAGGCCGGCCGCTCTCAGCGCCTGATCGAGATCCTCGATCAGATCGTCCACATCCTCCAGCCCGACATTCACGCGGAGCATCCCTTCCGTCACGCCCATCTCCACCCGGCGATCCTCAGCGAGGCCGCTGTGCGTGGTCGAGGCCGGATGGGTCATCAGCGAGCGCGAATCGCCGATGTTGTTCGAGATGTCGATCAGTTGCAGCGCATCCAGCAGGGCATGCGCCTGCTTGCGGCCGCCATCGACCTCGAACGCGAATATCGGGCCGGTCGCGTCCATCTGCGACATGGCGAGATCATGCTGCGGGTGACTGTTCAGCCCCGGATGCAGGACACGCGGCACACGCCCTTCCATGAAACGTCCAACCTTCACCGCGCTTTCGGACTGGCGATGAATACGCAGATCGAGCGTCTCAAGCCCCTTCAATACCACCCAGGCGTTGAACGGGGAGAGCGTCGGCCCCGTGTTGCGGGTGAAGGACAGCAGCGTATTCTCGACGAAATCCTTCGTCCCGCATACCGCACCCGCCAGGACGCGGCCCTGCCCATCCATCATCTTGGTAGCGGAGTAGGCGGTGATGTCCGCGCCGAACTCCATCGGCCGCTGGAGCGCCGGAGTGGCGAAAGCGTTGTCGACCACCGAGGTGATCCCCCTTTCGCGCGCAATCCCGCACACCGCGCGCAGATCCACGATATCCATTGTCGGATTGGCGGGCGTCTCGAAGAAGAACAGCTTGGTCTCCGGGCGCACCGCATCGACGAACGCCTGCGGATCACGCGCATCCACCACCGTGGTCGCGATGCCGAATTTCGGCAGGAGCGAATCGACAAGCCAGCGGCACGAGCCGAACGCAGCCCGACCGGCCACGACATGATCGCCGGTCTGAAGCTGGCAGAGCAGAACGGCCGTCATCGCGGCCATGCCCGTCGCCATCGTGCGGCACGCCTCTGCCCCTTCCAGCAGCGCGATGCGCTCTTCGAGCATCTGCACGGTGGGATTCTGCAAGCGGGAATAGGTCATCCCCTCCTGCTCGCCGGCGAAACGCGCGGCGGCATCCCCGGCGCAGTCATAAGCGTAGCCGGAGGTGAGGAACAAGGCTTCGGATGTCTCGCCGAATTCCGAACGCATCGTGCCGCCACGGATCGCGCGAGTAGCGGGGCGCCAGTTGGCGGTGATCGAGCGGTCTTGTCCGGAGCGGCGTTTCATGGCCAGCCCTTTGCCCGACAACCATTGGCCACCGCAAGGTCCACGGGCTTGCCGATGCGATACACGGCGTTAGACCGGCGCCGATGAGCGAAAACCGCAGTGCAAGCCCTTCGTGGTTTCCCCGAAGCCCCGTGCCGGTCGCCATCCTGCTCGGCGCCGTCGCGGAGGCGCTGTTCCTCGTGCGTGTCGCGGTGCCGCACAAGATGGTGTTCGACGAAATCTATTATGTGCCGGCGGCTCGGACGTTCCTCGAACAGTCGCGCTTGCTCAATTTGGAGCATCCGCCGCTCGCAAAGGAACTGATCGCGCTCGGCATCCACATGCTGGGCGATACGCCGGTCGGGTGGCGTTTCATGTCCACATTTGCCGGCACGGCGACGGTGGTGGCGGTCTTCGCGATCGTCCAGTTGATGACGGGACGGCTGCGTGCCAGCCTGTTCGCAGGCGTGCTGGCGCTGCTGAACTTCACCATCTTCGTGCAGGCCAGAGTCGCCACGCTGGACGGCTTCATGGCGGCATTTCTGACCGCCGCGATCGCCATGATCGCTTGGGCGATGCGGCGCGGCGGCTGGGGAAAGTGGATGGCGGGAAGCGCGCTGCTGGGTGCGGCGACCGCATGCAAATGGGCCGCTGCGCCCTATGTCGCGTTCGCCGGCATCGCTTTCCTGGTGCTGAAGCGGGGGGATGCGCGGCGCTGGCCGGGGCTCCATGCGCTGCCCGCGCTCGCGACGCTCGGCGCGATTTCGGTCGTCATTTATTTCGCGACCTTCCTGCCGCTCTTCCACTTCGCCGTGGAGCCGCTGTCGTGGCGAGGTCTGCTACCGCTTCAGAAATACATGTTTGCGCAGCAGGTTCAGGTGTTGCCTTCGCACATATACCAGTCGAGCTGGTGGACGTGGCCGCTGTTGATCCGCCCGATCTGGTATCTTTACGAACCGGTAGATGGCGCGCAGCGTGGCATCCTGATGATCGGCAATCCGGTGGTGATGTGGGGCGGCCTGGTCGCGGTGGCGGCATGCCTGTGGGGCTGGATGAAAAAGCGTGACACCCGGCTGCTCGCCGCTTTCGCGTTGTGGGTGGCTAGCGTCGGGATCTTCGCGATCATTCCCAAATCGCTGGGCTTCTATTATTATTATTACCCTTCGAGCATCTTCATCGTCATCGCCATCGCCGCCGCCTTCGATCACTGGCGATCGCAGCGCGCGCGGTGGGACCGGCGTTTTGCAATGGCGGCGCTCGCGATGGCGGTCTATTTCTTTCCCGTGCTATCGGCGACGGCGCTCAGCGGCCCGGCGGCCTTCCATTACTGGACATGGCTGCCGTCCTGGATCTGACCCCGGTTACAGCGCCGCCACGACCGCATCGCCCATTTCGCGCGTGGAGCAGGCGCCCCCGATATCCCCGGTGCGCTTGCCAGCCGCCAGCGCTTTCGCCACCGCCGCCTCGACGCGATCGGCCGCATCCGCCAGTTTGAGCGAGTGCCTCAGCATCATCGCGGCGGAAAGGATCGCCGCGCAGGGGTTCGCCTTCCCCTGCCCCGCGATATCCGGCGCGGAGCCATGAATCGGCTCGTACAGCCCCTTGCCGGCTGCATCGAGGGAGGCCGACGGCAGCAGCCCGATCGACCCCACGCACATCGATGCCTGATCGGACAGGATATCACCAAAGAGGTTGCCGGTGACGATCACGTCGAACTGTCCGGGATTGCGCACAAGCTGCATCGCCGCGTTATCGACATACATGTGCGTCAGCTCGACATCCGCGTAATCCGCCGCCGTCTCGATCACCACATCGCGCCAGAGCTGCGACGTTTCGAGCACATTGGCCTTGTCCACCGAGCACAATCTGTTGCGCCGCCGGCGCGCCGCTTCAAATCCCGCGATCGCGATACGGCGCACCTCTGCCTCGTCGTAACTCATCACGTCATATCCCTGGCGCAGGCCGGCCGACGTGGTGCGCATGCCCTTCTCGCCGAAATATACATCGCCGTTCAGTTCGCGAACGATCAGCAGATCGATCGCCCGCGCCACTTCCGGGCGGAGCGCGGACGCATCCTCCAGCCCGGCGAACAGCTTGGCGGGGCGCAGATTGGCGAACAGGGCGAGCTCCTTGCGCAGCCCGAGGATCGCCTGTTCAGGGCGCAGATGACGTTCCAGCCCGTCGCAGCCGGGATCGCCGACCGCGCCGAACAGGATCGCGTCCGCGCGCCGCGCCACCGCCAGCGTTTCGGACGGCAACGGATGGCCGGTCGCATGATAGGCGGCACCGCCCACCAGCGCCTCTTCAAACGAAAGCCCGAGCCCGAGTGCCTCGATCACCCGCCTCGCCTCGATGGTCACTTCGGGGCCGATGCCGTCGCCGGCGAGGATCGCGATCACTGCCATGAATGTCCCTTTCGTTCGCGCGTGCTCTTAGGCGCTGCGTGCGATCAGGCAACCACCCTTTTCAGCCGATCGAGCAGGCGCCCGCGTGCGACGAGGAGCTCGGCGCGGCGATCGACGAGAATGTCGCGCGCCAGAAAATGGCCGGTCAGGTCAAGTGCCGCGAGCACATCGCTCCACCCTGCCTCGCCGCCCTCGCGGAGAAATGGCGGCAGCGCGAACAGCCGCGATTCGTAGCCGGTCGCCGCCGCACGACTCACCGCCGCGCCGCTTTTCGGGCTGACGAAGGCGAGATCACCCGCCTCCCCCGTCACCGCGCACCGATAGAGATCCAGGCCGAAGCCGAGCTCGGCGAGGAGCAATAGCTCATACCGTGCAACGCTCCCCGCCCAACCGCGCGCGGCCGGGGCCGCCTCGATCGCGTCCAATACCCCGGCAAGCGCATCGTGAAGACGGGGAAAGGGTTGCGCCTCAGGCAGCGTCACCGCAGTTAACGCACTCAGCCACTCGATCGCGGCGGCGGGCAGCGGCGCGGCGAACAATCCGGCGCGGCTGTGCAGCAGTTCCACGGTCAGCGCGGCAAGCTGGTCATCGCTGCGCGCGCGCCATTCGCCACGGATCAGGTTCGCCGGCTGGAGCACCGGCCCGATCCGCCGCGAGCGCCCGCCGCGCACATAGCCGGGCTGAACCCCATCCGACGCGGTGAGCGCACGTACGACCGCACCATGTTCGCCATGAGCACGAACGGCGAGAACGATGGCATCGGCAACCAGGTGCATCAGCGATATGTAAGACGGCGCGGCGCACCGCGCCATCGCTCAGGCGCGTCGGAGGCGGCGCGCGATCCTGGCGAGTGCCGGCGTCCGCGCGGCGCGCGCGGCGAGCCGCATCGTGGTGTCGAACCCGCTAACCGCTGCGACCACCGCGCGATTGGCGAGCGTGGGTCGCAGCAGCAGCAGATCGCGGCAGCGGATGCCGCCGCTCGCGAACGCGCGCTTGTGCTGCCCCTCGCCCTCGGTGAAGTCGAACCGGCGGAAGCGATCGCCGAACAGATCCGCCAGCGCGACCGCCATCAGCACGCTGCCGGGAGAAAGTGCGCCGTGCACCGGATCGTGCCCAACATGATCGTAGCGCAACGTATTCCCATCCGCGCCGCACCAGAGATACGCGATCGGTACGTCACGCAGGAACAGCAGCCACGCGCGGACCCCGTCTTCGGCCGCCAGCGCCTGCCCGTGCGCCGGATCGGCGGGCAGCCCGGAACCGAGCAACCGTTCCTGATAAGTCGTTTCGGACACGGCTCGCGCCAGTGGATGACATTCGGCCAGCTCGGCAGGCGTACGGTAGCGGCGCACGTCCAGCGTTCCGCCGTTCGCGGCCGCGAGCTTCTTTTCCTTGCGCTTCATCGTCGCGCGGGCGTTGCCGGACAGTCCCGCCAGCCACGCCGCCTCGCCCGCCCGGAGATCGACAAAATAGCGGATGTAGCGCTGGCGGACGAACGCGATGCCCGGCCACGAAGGTGACAGCGCATCCGGCAGTGAGGTGAGCAGATAACCATGCTCGGCGCTATCAAGCGGCGGAAGTTCGGGCAGCTCCGCCCCGAGCGCCTGATCGAGCGACAGCGCCACCCGGCGCAAGCGTCGCGGCACTTCGGCAATGGTGCGGGCACCGATCTGGAGCCGGAGCGCACTGGCGCTCACACCGCGCGCTCCTCGATGATGTTCGACCACGCCTGCTCCACCTGTCGCAGGCGACGACGGCTGTAATGCGGGGGAAGCGGCTGATCCGGCCGGCCGAGCGGCATGTCAGGACGATCACGGAAATGCACCGTCGGCGCCTCCAAACGGCGCGCATCCAGCAGTTCGCACAATTGCGCGAACCGGCGCGCATGGATCATGTTTGGCCGCGTGCCATTGCGCACCGCGAGTTCGAAACTATGGCCGACGATGGTTGTGGCGACATGCCCGGCCGCCACCGCATGATCGAGCGCGGCGGTCTGCTCGCGGATCGACAGCGCACACACCTGAAACGGGCGGCGCTGATCCGGCTGATCCTCGATCACCGTGACGGGCACCTCGACAATACCGAGCCGGGCGACCGGCGCGATCTGGATCGGCGGAAGATCGATCGCACTTGGCCACGGATGCTCGGCACCATTGTGGCTGCTGTCATAAGCGAACCCGAGGGACGCCAGCGCCGCCAGTGTATTGTCATTCGCGGCGTAGCTGCCGCCACGAAAGGCGATCGGCATCGGCGCGCCGGCCTCGACCAGCAGCGCCATCGCGCGGACAATCAGGGCGCGCTGCTCCTCGCGGGAAAAGCCACTCAACTCGAAGCCGCCGTGCCGCTCACGATCGTCGAGCGAGGCGCCGCGCCAGTTAGGGTGAAGATGAAGCTGCACTTCCTGCCCGGCGGCGAGGATCGTCTTCACCACCGTGCGGATTGGCTCGATGCCATAGACCAGCGCCGGCATCGGATCGACAAAGAATGTCGCCTTCAGCCGGTGCCGCGCCAGCACATCGAGCTGGTGCGTGATGCCTACATCGGCGGGTTCGAGCGAGCGCATCACGACGCCGGCAGCCGATAGCCCGGCGGCGTGATGCCGCCAGCTCAACTCGGTGTCGATCGTCAGGAAAACGTGCATCTGCGCGGGATATATGTTCCGGGGATGAACAAACCGCAAAGGTGCACACCGGCCCAATGGCGTGGCCAGCGGCGGCGCTATTTCGCATGATAGAAATCATATACCTGCCTCGCCACGGCAGCTGACACACCAGGCGCCTTCTGAAGATCCTCAAGGCTCGCGTTGCGCACGGCCCGCCCGGTGCCGAAATGCATCAGCAGCGCCTTCTTCCGCGCCGGGCCGATGCCCGGCACCTCATCCAACGGGCTCGCGCCCATTGCCTTTGCGCGTTTTTCGCGATGTGCGCCGATCGCGAAACGGTGCACCTCGTCGCGGAGACGCTGGAGATAGAATAGCACCGGCGCATTCACCGGCAGGGTGAATTCCCGGCCGTCCATAAGATGGAAAACCTCGCGCCCCTCCCGCCCGTGATGCGGCCCCTTGGCGATGCCGACCATGCAGATATCCTCGATTCCGAGTTCCTCCAGCACCGCCTTCGCCGCATTGAGTTGCCCGCGCCCGCCATCGAGCAGCACGAGATCCGGCCAGGTTTCGCCGTCCCGATCGGGATCTTCCTCCAGCGCGCGGGCGAAGCGGCGTGTCAGCACCTCGCGCATCATCGCGAAATCGTCGCCGGGGACGGTATTCTTGTCGCGGATGTTGAACTTGCGATACTGCCCCTTGCGGAAGCCTTCCGGGCCCGCGACCACCATCGCGCCCAGCGCGTTCGTGCCCTGGATATGACTGTTATCGTAGATCTCGATGCGCTGCGGCGGCTCGGCCAGCCCGAACAGCTCGGCGACCTCGCGGTTGAGCTTCGCCTGCGTCGTGCTCTCCGCGAGCCGGCGTTCGAGCGCCTCCTCCGCATTTCGCTTCGCCTGGTCCATGAGCCGTCGCCGGGTGCCGCGCTGCGGCACCTCGATCACCACCTTGCGGCCGGCGACGTCGGTCAGCGCCTCCGCCAGGAGTGCCGCTTCCGGCACCGCCCGGTCGACCAGAACATTGCGCGCCGGGGGCACCTCCTCATAGAATTGCATCAGGAACTGCTGGAGAACCTCGTCTTCGGGCACGTCGGCAGTATGCGTGGGGAAGAAACTGCGGTGGCCCCAGTTCTGCCCGCCACGAATGAAGAACGCCTGGATGCCGATCACCCCCTCATGACTGGCTAACGCGAATATATCCGCGTCGCCCACCCCCTCGGCGTTGATGAACTGGCTGCCCTGAATGAAGGTAAGCGCCTTCAGCCGATCGCGCAGTACAGCGGCCTGCTCGAAGTCCATCGCCTCCGCTGCGGCCGTCATCTGCGCGCCGAGCTTGGCCTGAACGTCGGTTGTCTTGCCGGAGAGAAACTTCTTCGCATCCGCCATCAGCTCGGCGTAACCTGCTGGATCGATCCGCCCCACGCACGGCGCCGAGCAGCGCTTGATCTGATAGAGGAGGCATGGACGGTCGCGCGTCTTGAAGAAGCCGTCGGTGCAGCTTCGCAGAAGGAACAACTTCTGGAGCGCGTTGAGCGTGTTGTTGACGCTGCCGGCGCTGGCGAACGGGCCGTAATAATCCCCCTTCGCGCGCCGCGCACCGCGATGCTTCTGGATGCGCGGAAACTCATGATCGGCACGCAAAAGGATGAACGGGAATGATTTATCGTCGCGCAACAGCACGTTATAGGCCGGGCGATACCGCTTGATGAGCTGCGCCTCGAGCAGCAGCGCCTCAGCCTCGTTATTCGTGGTCACGATCGTCATCGACCGGGTGAGCGCGACCATCCGCTGCAACCGGCGCGGCAGCCGCTCGACCTGCGTATAGTTGGACACGCGGTTCTTCAGCGCACGGGCCTTGCCCACGTAGAGCACGTCGCCGCGCGCATCATGCATCCGATAGACGCCGGATTTCTGCGGCAGCGTCTGCACCACATTGCGTATCGCCGCGACGCCGCCCTCCAGATCGGGCGCATCCGCGCCGCGAACGGCGTAGGTCGCCTTTTCCTCATTGAAGCGATCGGGGGGGCCATAAGAAGACATCGCACCGAATCTAGGGGCGCTTGCCGTCGCCAGCAATGTGATAGAGCGGGCTCAGGACAGGAGAGGATAATCCCGATGCGATTCGCCACTGCCACCGCTTGCGCCGCGCTGCTGCTCGCCGCGCCCGCTTTCGCCCAGCACGAGACGCACAACATGGGCGATCACGCGGTGCACGCCGCGCTCGCCGATCCCGCGCGGCCCGCCAAGGATGTGGAGCGCGATGCCGCTCGCCATCCCGCCGAACTGCTCGCCTTCACGGGCATAAAGCCCGGCGACAAGGTGGCCGATTTCATCATGGGCGGCGGCTACTGGACCCGCATCCTGGCGAAGACGGTTGGCGATAAGGGCAAGGTCTATGCCTATCAGCCCACTGAATTCATCGCCTACAAAGCGGCTTACGGCACCGATCAGGATGCCGCGGTCAAGCCTTATGCCAATGCTGTGGCGGTGCGCGAGTCGCTGGCGAGCTTTACACTTCCGAGGGATCTGGACGCCATCATCACCGTCGAGAACTGGCACGATCTGCATCTTGCCAAATCGCCGGCCGGCGCCGGCGCGACGATCGCGAAGAAACTCTTCGACGCGTTGAAGCCAGGCGGGGTGCTGCTCGTGGTGGATCACGTGGGCAGCGCGGGCAAGACGCCGTTCTCCGCTGCCGAAGCGCTGCATCGCGGCGATGCCGAGGCAACGAAGAAGGAAATCACCGGCGTCGGTTTCCGGCTCGCCGCCAGCAGTTCGCTCTATGCCAATCCGGCCGATCCGCACACCGCGACGGTGTTCGATCCCGCGATCCGCGGCAAGACCGATCAGTTCATCTACAAGTTCGTAAAGCCATAACGCCACATGATCCTAAGCCCCTTTGACGAAGAGAACTTCCCTGAGATCCGCGAAGGCGTCCGCAAGCTCTGCGCCGATTTTCCCGGCGAATACTGGCGCGGGCTGGACGAGAAGCGCGAATATCCGACCGCCTTCGTCCGCGCGCTGACGGAGGCGGGCTATCTCTCGGTGCTGATCCCGGAGGAATATGGCGGCTCCGGATTGGGACTGTCGGCAGCGGCGGCGATCCTGGAGACGATTCAGGCCGCCGGCTGCAACGGGGGCGCGTGCCATGCGCAGATGTACACGATGGGCACGATTTTGCGCCATGGATCGGAGGAGCAGAAACGCGCCTATCTCCCCAGGATCGCCACCGGCGAGCTGCGCCTGCAGGCGTTCGGGGTGACGGAGCCGACCAGCGGAACCGACACCACCGCGCTGCGCACCACGGCGGTGCGCGACGGCGATGAGTATATCGTCAACGGCCAGAAGATCTGGACGAGCCGCGCCGAGCATTCCGATCTGATGCTGCTTCTGGCGCGCACCACGCCGCGCGATCAGGTGGCCAAGAAAACTGACGGCCTCTCCACCTTCATCGTCGACATGCGCGAGGTGGTCGGCAAATCGCTCACCATCCGCCCGATCCGCACGATGATGAACCACGCCACGACCGAAGTGTTCTTCGACAATATGCGCATTCCGGCCGCCAATCTGCTCGGCGAGGAGGGCAAGGGATTTCGCTATATCCTCTCGGGCATGAACGCGGAGCGCGTGCTGATCGCGGCGGAATGCGTCGGCGATGCGAAATGGTTCACGACGAGATCGGTCGATTATGCCGGCGAACGGCATGTGTTCGGCCGCGCGATCGGCAAGAACCAGGGCATCTCCTTCCCGATCGCGCGCGCCTATGCCAACATGCGCGCGGCCGAGCTGATGGTGCATGAGGCCGCGCGACTGTACGAGGCGGGCAAGCCCAACGGCGCGGAGGCGAACATGGCGAAGATGCTCGCCGCCGATGCCTCGGTCGAGGCGGGGAACGTCTGCATCCAGACGCACGGCGGCTTCGGCTTCGCCGAGGAATATGACGTGGAGCGCAAATTCCGCGAAACGCGTCTCTATCAGGTCGCGCCGATCTCGACGAACCTCATCCTGTCGTTCCTGGCGGAACACGTCCTGGGCCTTCCACGTAGTTATTGAGGATGGGCCGGATGCCGGGCGTATCGCGCTGCACGCGTGATCGGCGCCCTTCCGCGAAATCGATTGGCACCCGTTGTCTATTAGGATAGTGCGCGCCCCGGAAGCCCGGCGAAAGCCTGGTTTCCGAGATCGCGCCGGTGCCTTGAAAGAGGCTGAAAAAGCGGAACGCGGTGCGGGTGGCCTGCCATCCAAATCCGTGGCTGTCCTTGCAACTGTGAGCGGATAGCGCGACGCACATGTCCGGCCGATGCCGGACAGCCACTGGGCTGGTTTCGAGCCTGGGAAGGCGTGCATCGCGCGGTGACCCGCAAGCCAGGAGACCTTCCGGCGCTGTCGCTCATGCTGTGGTCCAAGGTTTGGCCAGAGCACGGATGTTACTCCGTTCGAGCGACGAACCGTGCGGCTGGGGCCGCAACGGCGCGCGCAGGTCGGACAGAGCGTCCGTTCGCCCTGCGTTCGTCGGCGTTCGCGCATGCGAGAACGGCCCCGCCGCGTCGCCAATTCGACGCGGGGGTATCCTATGAAGATCATTCTTGTTTCCATGCTCGCGCTCGCCATCGCGGGTCAGGCCAACGCCCAGAGCGGACAGACGCCACCAGCCGACGATAATGCGGCAGGCTCCACCACCGATACGATAACGCGCGATGGCGATGTCGTAGTGACGGCAACGCGCTCCGGCGATGCCATTCCGCTCGATCTTGTCGGCTCGTCCGTCACGGTCATCACCGATGCAGATCTGCAGGCCCGGCAAACCCGGATCCTGTCAGATGCACTGCGCGACGTGCCCGGGGTCGCGGTTAACCGCAACGGCGCCGTGGGCGGCCTCACGCAGGTCCGCATTCGGGGCGCGGAAAGCAATCACACGCTCGTCTTCATCGACGGGATCAAGGCGGACGATCCATATAGCGGCGAATATGATTTCGGCACGCTGCTGAACGACGAGGCCGCCCGCATCGAGGTGCTGCGCGGCCAGCAGAGTTCGCTCTACGGATCGGACGCGATCGGCGGCGTCATCAGCTACACTACTCTTTCCGGGCGCGAGAGGCCGGGTTACGTCGCGCGCATTGAGGGGGGATCGATGGGGACGATTTCCGCGGGCGGTCGCGCTGCGGGAATCGTCGGTGACACCGTCGATTATGCGCTATCCTCGTCCTATTATCGAACCGACGGCTATCCTGTCGCGCCCGGAGGCAACCGCGATCTCGGCTCCGACAGCCTTGGCGCAACCGGCAAGGTGAACTGGACCCCGGCACCGAATTTCAAATTGACGGCGGTGGGCCGTTATAGCCTCACCAGAGCCGATCTGGATGATCAGGCGATTGCGCCCACCTCCCCGATCGTGCAGGGATATCCGGTCATTACCGCGGTTGACACGCCGGGGAACCGATATCGCAACAAAGGCTGGTACGGATTGGTCGGCGCGAGCTGGTCGCTGTTTGACGACGCATGGAGCAATTCACTCTCCGGCGCGCTGAGCGACACCACGCGAGACAGCTACGGACTTTCCGGTCGTGCCTTTGGCGATGTCGGCCGGCGGTATCGCGCCTCGTTCAACAGCACGGTGCGCTTCGGCAATGAGCGGGTGAAGAACCGCTTCACGCTGGCGGCCGACTGGGAGCGGCAGGAATTCCGCAATACGACGCCGGGCGGCTTTTCCGATAACAGCAAGCACACGCTGGATACGACCGGCTATGTAGCGCAATATGATGTCACGATCGATGAGCGGCTCGCGCTGGGCGCATCGGCCCGCATCGATCATTACAGCCTGTTCCAGGATGCCGCGACCTATCGTGCCACCGCCAGCTATCTTCTGCCCACCGGAACACGCCTTCACGGCGCGTACGGAACCGGCATCAAGGCGCCGACTGCGGCGGAACTGTTCGGCTATTCCGACGGCATCTATATCGGCAATGCCAATCTCCGGCCTGAAAAATCCGAAGGCTGGGAGGCGGGCGTCGAGCAGAGCTTTATCGGTTCGGCGGCTAAAATCGGAGCCACATACTTCCGCAACCGCTTCATCGATCAAATCGACACCACTTATGTTTTCGTCCAGGCGACGGGCGCCTATCTGCAGCAAAGCTACAACAATAACGTCAGGACGACGCAGGAGGGGGTCGAGGTTTACGCCACGGCCAGGGTCCGCGACTTCCGCTTAGATGCGGCTTACACATATCTGAACGCGCCCCAGACGATCAATGCGCTTGCCGGGCCGGCGCCCGCCAACGGCGGCTTCCAATCGCCCGTGCCGATTACCACGCAGGCGGTTCGGCGGCCGAAGAACACCGCCTCGGTCAACGTCAGCTATGCCCCGGAAGCCCTGCCACTGACGGCGACGCTCACGGTGCGTTATAATGGCAGTCAGCGCGACTATGCGTTCAACGCGAATTACAGCCGGCTGCTGGTATCGATGAAGGCGTTCACGCTGGTCAACTTCAACGCTGCTTATGATCTGAACAGCCACATCCAGGTGTTCGGGCGGGTCGAGAACCTGCTCGACACGAAATACCAGGAGGTGTTCACGTTCAACGCCTCGCGCCGTGCGGCATACGGCGGCGTGAAGGTGCGTTTCTGATCCCCCAGTGGCCGACCATTTTTGCGATTGCATGGTCGGCCACGTTTTCTGGATGTCGCGTTATGCATGTCATCATGCCTGCCGCGCTCGCCCCGCGTGACTTTCGTTGTCGTTCACCTCATCGAGCGAGCTGGTCGGCAGCCCGTACCTGCCTGGCAAGCAAGGCGACGGCGCGCGGGTATGCCGGTCCGCCGCACACGATCAACGCCTCGGGGATGTGCAGCCGTCGCCCGGCGGGGATCGCAGCGTTGAGCAACGGATGATGCAACGCAGCCGAACCGCGGTCGGCAGCAACGCCGGTGCCGCTATCCATGATGACGAACGCCGGCTTGGCGAGCACCAATTCCTCAAGCGACAATCTCGACAGGGCCGGACGCCCGAGCCTGCCGGCAAGATTGACCAGGCCGACGCGTCGCATCATGTCATCCACGAGAGTGCCGGTTCCGGTAAGATAACCCTGTCGCTGGTAATAAGCCGCCACACGACCGCGCCCGGGCGGCGGCCCGATCGCGGCAAGATCGCGACGCATCTGTGCGATCAGCCTCGCGCCTCGCTGTGGATGGCCCACGGCGTCGGCGATGATACGGATCGCCGCCTCGATCTCACCGACCTGCTCGGTCTGTGGGAACTCCACCATCCTGATGCCACGCCCCTTCGCTGGAGACAGAATGGCCTTGATGCGAAATGGCGCGCCGATGACGAGATCGGGATGCAACGCCATCACCTCTTCCGCGCTGTGGCGCGTGAACGGCAGCGACCGGGCTTGCGCGGCGACCGCCGAAAGCTCCGGATCGCGCGCCCATTCCGTGAGACCGGCGATCTGCCCCGGATCGGCAAGTGCGACCAGCAGCTGGTCAGCACACATGTTGAGCGAAACGATGCGCTGGGGCACTGGCGCCGGGGCGCCGGCACCAATCGAGACAAGGCCTCCGACAGCGATCAGGACATGGGCAATGCGCACTAGGCTTCCTTCGGCAACGCCGCTACGGCTCGCTCATGCGCCCGGGACACGAACGTGACGGGCATGACCGATCTTACGAGGCCGCACGTGCCCGACCAGACGCCTGCGCGCAATCCGGCGTGGCTGATCCCCATGCTGATCGCAGCGACGATCGTCTCAGGAATTCTCTCGCTGCTGTTCGGCCCGGCGCACCTTTCCGCAACGGCTTTGTGGGCAGGCCTGACCGGGCACGGCGATCCGGTCGTCCGCGCGATCCTGTTGCAACTCCGCATGCCGCGCGCGCTGCTCGGGCTGCTGATCGGCGCGATGCTGGGGGCAAGTGGTGGCGCCATGCAGGGCTATCTCCGCAATCCCCTGGCGGATCCCGGTGTGCTCGGCGTGTCGAGTGTCGCAGCGCTGGGCGCGGTGATCGTGATCTACTGGCGGCTTGCGGACGCGCACCCGCTCGTGCTGCCAATGATCGCGATCGCGGGCGCGCTGATCGCGCTCCTCCCGCTGGCCTGGTTGTCTCGACGCGGGGAAAGCACGCTCAGTCTTGTTCTGGCCGGGGTCGCGGTGGGTACGCTGGGCAGCGCCGGGATCAGCCTGGCGCTGAACCTTGCCCCCAATCCGTTTGCCGCCATGGAGATCACGACCTGGCTGCTTGGCAGCCTTGAAGATCGGTCCTACGCAGATGTGTGGATCGCCTTGCCATGCGTCATCTTGGGCCTCGCGTTGCTGTTGTGGGACGGCCGCGCGCTCGACGCTCTGTCTCTGGGTGAGGATGCCGCGCAAACGCTCGGCGTCGATCTGGCGCGGACGCGCCTACGTCTGATGCTGGGGATCGCTATCGGCATCGGCGGGGCGGTGGCGGTGGCGGGCAGCATCGGTTTCGTCGGGCTGATCGTTCCGCACCTGATCCGTCCGCTTACAGATCGCAGCCCGTCGGCGATATTGATCCCGTCTGCGCTGGCGGGAGCAGTCCTTCTGACTGTTGCCGATCTCGGCACCCGCACCATCCCGTCCGCGACACCACTCAAGCTCGGCGTACTGACGGCCTTTCTCGGCGTGCCCGTTTTCGTTCATCATCTGCTGCGGGAGCGCAGGCTGTGGTGATGCTGACGGCGGAGGGGCTGTCTGTAAGACTTGGCGGCGTTTCGGTCATCGAGGGGATCACCCTGTCGATGACGGGGGGCGAAATGATCGGTGTCCTCGGCCCCAACGGCGCAGGCAAATCCACGTTCGCCCGGTCGCTGGTGGGTCTCGTTCCCCGCGCCGCCGGCCGCGTGACGCTCGATGCGCAGGATATCGAGGGCATCCCCGCCGCGGCCCTCGCCCGCCGAATAGCTTACGTTCCGCAAGCTTATGCCGTCCACTGGCCGATCACGGTGGCGCGTCTGGTCGGGCTGGGACGGCTGCCCCATCTTGGCCCTTTCTCGAGGATCACCGCAATCGACCGGGCCGCGATCGAGCAGGCGATGCGAGACACCGGCACGACCCATCTGGCAAACCGCACGGCGACCGAGCTTTCCGGCGGAGAACTGGCCCGCGTGATGCTGGCCCGGGCGTTATCGACGGAAGCGAAGGCGCTGATCGCGGACGAGCCGCTGACCTCGCTGGATCCCAGCCATCAGCTCGAGATCATGGCGCTTCTGCGCGCGCATGCCGAAAGCGGCGCGCTTGTGATCGTCGTCCTCCACGATCTGAGCGTTGCGGCGCGCTTCTGCGACCGGCTGCTGATGATCGATCACGGGCGGCTGATCGGCGACGGGCGACCCGCCGATGTCCTGACCGATGCGATGCTGGCCAAGGTTTACGGCATTACAGCATGGCGGGGAACGGCGGGTGGGAAGCCCCTGCTCGTGCCGCTTGACCAAGTGAAGGACGCGCCAGCCGATCCTGCATAACGGTAAACGATACGCGCCTCATCTGACGCGCATGAGAACGAAAACGCTGGAAAAATTGCCCGTCCCCGGCACCACGCCGTGCGCGAGTGGCGTGACACGTTGGCGCGCGTCATCGCGAGGCATGACAAGCCATGCATCGATACACAACGGCTGACCTGCCGGGGCGCAAATAATGCCTGCGACCCGGTCGCGGTGCATCGACCATTGGGCAGGAGGCAGCCGCAGAGCGGCCGCCTCTTGCCACAGCACTCACGCCGCGCGGAACATTTCCGGCGGCAACGCCATCACCGCGTCCGCGCCGCCCTCGATCTGGCGGCGAAGCGAGCCAGCCTCAGGCAGCATGCGCTCCGCGAAGAATCGCGCGGTAACCAGCTTGGCGTCGAGGAACGCCGCGTCGCCCTCCCCGGCCGTCTTCAGCTCGCTCGCCGCGGTCGCCATGCGCAGCCACATCAACCCGACCGCGACAAGCCCGGTGAGGTGCATATAGGGCACCGCCCCCGCGCCGATGTTGTTCGGGTTGGCGAGGTTGCCCATGAACCACATCGTCGCCGCCTGAAGTTCGCCCAGCGCCTTTTCCAGCCGGGTTGCGAATTCGGCGGTAGCGGCATCCCCCTTCGCCGCCGCACACTCGCCCGCGACCAGCGCGAAGAAGGCCTGCACCGCGCGCCCCCCGTTCGACGCCAGCTTGCGACCGACGAGATCCATCGCCTGGACGCCGTTGGTGCCTTCGTAGATCATCGCAATCCGCGCATCGCGGACATATTGCTCCATCCCCCATTCCTGGATGTAGCCGTGCCCGCCATAGACCTGCTGCGCGTTGGTGGCGATTTCATAACCCTTGTCGGTGCCGACACCCTTGATGACGGGGGTGAGCAGCCCGATCAGATCGGCGGCGGACTGGCGCTCCTCCTCCGTGCCCGCGGCATGTTCCAGATCGACCTGGAGGCCGCCCCACAGACAAAGCGCACGCAGCCCCTCGGTCCAGGCCTTGGCATGCATGAGCATCCGGCGAACATCGGGGTGGACGAAAAGCGGATCAGCCTTCTCGCTCGGCTCGGCCGCACCGGTCAGCGCGCGACCCTGTCGGCGGTCGGCAGCGTATTGCACCGCGTTCTGATAAGCGGTTTCGGCCACCGCCAGGCCCTGCAGCCCCACGCCCAGCCGCGCGGCGTTCATCATGATGAACATCGCGGCCAGGCCCTTCATCTCCTCGCCGACCAGCCAGCCTTTCGCGCCGTCATAATTCATCACGCACGTGGCGTTGGCGTGGATGCCCATCTTGTGCTCGATCGATCCGCACGACACCGCGTTGCGGTCGCCGAGGGAGCCGTCCGCGTTGACCAGAACCTTGGGAACCACGAACAGCGAGATGCCCTTCGAACTGTCCGGGGCGCCCGGCGTCTTGGCCAGGACGAGGTGGATGATGTTGTCGGTCAGGTCATGCTCGCCTGCGGAGATGAAAATCTTCGTGCCGGTGATGCTGTACGACCCGTCTGCCTGTGGCTCGGCCTTCGTCTTGATGAGGCCGAGATCGGTGCCGCACTGCGGCTCCGTCAGGTTCATCGTCCCGCCCCACTCGCCGGCGATCATCTTCGGCAGATAGGTCCGCTGTTGCTCGGGCGAGCCTTTCACCAGCAACGCCGCGATCGCACCGTGCGCCAGCCCGGGATACATCGCGAAAGCCATGTTCGAGGAGATCATATACTCCTGGAACGTGGTGGAAACGACGTGCGGCATATTCTGCCCGCCAAACTCCCCCGGCGCGGCGAGCGTGCCCCAGCCGGATTCCACGAACTTGGCATAGGCTTCCTTGAAACCCTTCGGCGTCGTCACCGACCCGTCCGGATGGCGGGTGCAGCCTTCCAGATCGCCGGACTGGTTGATCGGGAAAAGCACCTCGGCGACAAAGCGGCCGCCTTCTTCCAGCACTGCATCGACCATATCAGGGGTCGCAGCCTCGAAACCGGGCAGATTGGTGTAGCCGTTAAGCTTCACGACATGATCGAGCACGAAGCGCGTGTCGCGCACCGGGGGCACATATTGTGGCATTGTTCAGGCTTCCTTGGTTTCGCCCGATTCGAGCAGGCTAACGAATTCGCCCAGTTCCTCGATCGCTGCGTCGATATCTTTTTTCTGCGCGTCCAGCGCTGCCATTCGCGCACGGCAACGCTCGATGGTGACGGCGCGCTGCGTGTGACGGCCGTCGCCGATATCATAGAGGTCGATCATCTCGCGGATTTCGCCCAGGCTGAAGCCCACGCGCTTGCCGCGCAATATCCACGCCAGCCGGGCACGATCGCGATGCGAATAGATGCGCGCTGTGCCGCGCCGTTCCGGCGAAATCAGCCCTTCGTCCTCGTAAAAACGGAGTGCCCGCGCGGTAACGTCGAATTCACTCGCAAGATCGGCGATGGTAAAGCTGGTGCGATCGGGCAGTGACGGAATCGTGGCATAGGCGGCAACGCTCGACATTGAGCGAAACTACAATCGCCTTACGTTAACGTCAACTGGGCAAATCACGAACACAATGGTCTCCCATCCAGTCCGCGCAGCGCAGCGGCCTCGGATTCAGCCCCGCTCAGCCGTTCCGCCACCAGCGCCGTGAGCGACGCGCGCCCGGTGCACATCCGGTCGCAGCCATCGGGCAGTATCGGCGGGAAGACGAGCTTTCCGCCATCGGATCGGGCCTCGAACCGGCAGCCTTGGCCAAGCGACACCTTGAGCCTTCCCGCACCCTTCGCGATACCCCGGGCGGTACAACCATGGCCTTCGCCATAATCCACGCTGGCCCCGATCCGATAACCGGCGCCAGCGCGCACAATGCACGCGCGATCCGTCTCGGAGCCATAAGCGCCAACCGGATCGATCCGCTGCGGGTCGGCCACTATCCCAGCCGCAGCCGCCGCCTGTTCGAGGCGAGCGCCCGCGCTGTTGCGATCGCTTGTAACTTCATCCCTCGCGCGGCCACACCCCAGCATCGCAAAGGCCGAAAGCAGCACCATCGCAGACCGTCTCAATCGATCCGCTCCAGTGCACCGCCCGCGACACGACGATAGAAGCAACTCGTCGCGCCCGTATGACAGGCTGGCCCGGCCGGATCGGCGATCAGCCATAGCGCGTCCTGATCGCAATCGACCCGCATTTCGACAACGCGAAGCACGTTTCCGGACGTCTCGCCCTTTTTCCACAGCCGGCCGCGGCTGCGCGACCAGAAGGTCGCTTCCCCACTGGCCAGCGTCGCTGCCAGCGCTTCGGCATTCATATGGCCGACCATCAACACGTCGCCGCTGACACGATCGGTGACAAGCGCCGTGACCAGCCCGTTGCCATCATATTTCGGATCAAAGGCAAGGCCCGATTCGCGTGGGTCTGTCATGCACCCCGTCTAGCGCCGTGCGTAGCGCATGCACAGGCTTGGCCCGGAACCTCATCCGATGGGGGTGTCCTTACCGGTCCAAGCTCGCCCAAACGACACGGGGCGACCAGCAAGGCCGCCCCGCATTCATATCCAGCCCGGCCGTGGCGCTCAGTGCGGCCGGCCAAGTCCCGCGATCGTCCGATCGACGAGCGCCTTGTCGGTATCCGCGCCATGGCGCTGGGCGATCAGCGCTGCGGCTGCCTTTGCCGCCGCATCGGCGGTCTTGGCGCGCACCTCGGCGATCGCCGCGCGCTCTGCCGCGGCGATCTTGTCCTCGGCCATCTTCGCGCGGCGTTGCACCAGTTCGGCGGCATCGGCCCGGGCCTGGCTGACGAGAGCCTCGGCCTCGTGCTCGGCCTGCGTCGCCATCTCCGCCGCGCTCTTCTCCGCATCGGTGATCTTGCGGGCATATTCGTCGCGCAACGCCTCGGCCTCGGCGCGCAGTTTCTTTGCTTCCGCAAGCTGTTTGCGGATCTCGGCGATCTGCCGATCGAGCATCGCCACCACGACGCGCGCGCCGCCCTTCCAAAGAACGATGGCGATGAACACTGCCATCGCGATCGAAACCCACACGGTGCTGTTCAGCACGCCGAACAGCGCCGGATCAGCAGCATGCTCGGCGCCTTCGGCTGCGGCGGCGGATAGAAGAACCAGATCAGCCATTCGCCATCACCGTCTTCACGGCCCCCTTCGCCTCGTCCACCGTAACACTTGCGCCCGACACTCGGGTGACGATTTCCTGCGCGGCCTCGGCCGCGACGGCCTCGATCTCCCCGAGCGCGCGCGCCGTGGCTGCGCGGATGTCGGCCTCGCCGGACGCGATTCTCGTCGCCTGCTCGGCATTGGCGGCATGGAGCGTCGCCTCGGTCGCCTTTGCGGCCCGGCCACGCGCCTCGGCGACGAGCGCCTGCGCTTTCTCACGGTTCGCATGGTCGCGCTGGCGCCATGCTTCTTCCGCTTTGTCGGCCTCGTCACGCGCACGGGACGCGGCGGCGAGATCGTCAGCGACCGACCGGTCGCGCGAGTCGATCGTCTTCTGCACCTTCGGCAGCATTCCGCGACCGACGACGAAGAAGATGATGCCGAACGTCAGCAACAGCCAGAAGATCTGTGATGCGTATGTAGCGGCGAGCTGGGATATCTGTGGCATGTTCTTCCTGCCTCGGCGGGCCGGCGCGTGTGAGACAACGCGCCGGGCCGCCCAAGGAAAAGCCGGTTCGTTACGCGACGAAGATCAGAATCATCGCGACGACGAACGACAGCAGGCCCAGAAGCTCGGCGGCGGCGAAGCCGATGAACAGACGGCCTTGCTGGCCGTCGGCAGCGCCCGGATTGCGCAGCGCGCCCTCAAGGAATGAGCCGAAGACGTTGCCGACGCCGATGGCGGCCATGCCGGCGCCGATTGCGGCGAGACCAGCACCGATGAGCTTGGCGGCTGCGGGATCCATAGTTTTAACTCCAGTTTTGAAATGGTTGATAACTATACGAAAACTCAGTGCAGGTTGACCGCGTCATTG
Organism: Sphingomonas sp. TX0543; assembly: GCF_048565505.1. NCBI lineage: Bacteria > Pseudomonadati > Pseudomonadota > Alphaproteobacteria > Sphingomonadales > Sphingomonadaceae > Sphingomonas > Sphingomonas sp. TX0543. The sequence goes on along the minus strand of NZ_JBLZUS010000002.1, from coordinate 1,727,577 downwards.
ATGTAGAGCGAGGTCAGCAGCGCAAAAACATAGGCCTGGATTCCGGCCACCAGCAGCTCCAGCGCGGATATGCCGATCATCAGCACGAACGACGGGATGCCGACGAACAGGCCGGGCGCCAGCCCCGCCGTGCCGGAATTGATGATGAAGCCCGCCAGCACCTTCAGGAGGACGTGGCCTGCCGTCATCGCCACGAAAAGTCGCAGCCCGAGGCTGAACGGACGCACCATGAACGAGACGAACTCGATCAGTGGGATCAGCGGCAGCAGCCAGATCGGTGTGCCGTGCGGCACGAACAGGCTGAAGAAATGGAGACCATGCCGCCAGAAGCCCACGATCAGCACGATCGAGAAGCTCATGATCGCCAGCACGCCGGTGATCGTGAAATGACTGGTGAACGTGAACGGATGGATGCCGAACAGGCCAAGCGGCAACAGGCCGAGCACGTTCGCGAACAGGATGAACATGAACAGCGAGAAAACGTACGGCACGTAACGCTTCCCCTCCGGCCCGACGTTGGCCGACAGCATGTTATCGATGAAGCGCACGAAGCCCTCCACCATCACCTGACCGCGGCCCGGGATCATTGCGCCGCGCGTACCCATCGACATGAACGCGATCAGCGCCACCACCGCGACGCACATCCACGCCGCAGAATTGGTAAAGGCCACATTGTAGCCCGCGATCGACCAGTCCTGGGTTCCGAACAACGGCTCCACCAGAAACTGGTGCATCGGATCGATCTTGCCGCCGGCTGCCACTACGCTCAATCCTTGAACAAAGCGCCCGAAGTCACTTCGGGCGCTGTGAAATCCAAATGATGTTCCTGAAGGCAACGATCGTCCCGAGGGCGAGCATCACCAGCAGGGCCCAAGGGGAAGTGCCGGCGAACCGATCGATCACCCAACCGATCAAGGCGCCGCCCGCCATACCCCCAACAAGCTCGGCGAGCACACGATTGCCGAGACGGTAGCCCGCATCGTTCGTCGCCGTCGCCTTGCCCGCCCCTGTCCGAAGCGCCTCGTCGTTCCGCGCTGCTCGAAGCCGCTCGTCGAGCGACCTTAGGCGTGCATCTTCGCCGAGGTTTTCCGGTGCGGAATCGTTTTCGGCCATTTGCGCTCTCCCGTGCGACGGGCAGGCGCTGTCAGGCCAAAAGGCGAGCCCGCCAAGGCCGGGTCCGGTTAGCCGGGGGGTCCGGGGGTGTCAACACTTCGTCACGCCCCCGGCAATGTGAACCATCGACCACTTGTGCATTCAGATGCAGCGAGAATCGCGTTGGGGTGCGCCGGATCCGCGCGTCTCCCAGGCGCCGCCGGGTGTCCTGTACTTTTCCCCGGCGGAGGTTTGCAGGATCAGATTGCAGCCCGAGGTAAACGCCATCTGCTCAACGGTGGCGCCGGAAGCCTGCGCCTTTTGCGTGTATGCCGCCTTGCGCTGGATGTTGATGGAGTTGACCAGCGCCCGCAAATCCGGCGTCCCGGCCCCCACGACGCCCAGATAGCCATCCGGCTGTTCGCCCACCTTCCCGGCGGCGCGAGCAGCAGCATAGGCGGGGTCGCGCTGCGCGAACGCGGTCGCTGAAAACCCGGTCAGCGCAAGTGCGCCGGCAACCATCAGCAAAGCCATTTTGGTCATGGTCAGAATATCCCCGGATTCTGCTTAATGAGTGATTTCGCCTCACCATCGAGGCGATATACCACTTCCTGCGTCACATTGATGTTCAGATTTATCACGATCGGCTTGTCCGGCGCGGACACATTGACGCACGCACAGGTGCCGCCGGCCAGCAGGATCACCGTCACTCTCTTCATCGTGCGCCAGCGCGATTGCCTCTTTTGCTTCGTCAGTTCCATCATCGTCATGGCAGTTTCTCGCTTGCGGGGGGCTGAACGGGCATGGGCGGTTTGGCGCGTTTCTTCTGTTCCTCGAGCAGGGTGGGCAGGTTGCGTTCGATCAGCCGCCGGGGATCGTAGAAGGACGATACCGAATCGAGCAATCCCCGGAACGGCGCCTTGATGTGGATGTTGAACACGAACGGCAGCTTTTGGAGACGGCGGACGAGGAAGTTGGATTTCGCCCCCTGCCCCTGCGATACCCCGGCGAAGCGCACCTCGGTCACCATCTCGCCGGCGAGCGGGCCGTTCATCACGATATCGAGGTTGCGGTAGCGCAGCGATTTCAGCGCCTGGAACGCGATATTTCCCCAGGTGCCAAGATCCTTCTCGGTCAGTTCACCGACATAGGCGATACCGCCGCCGCCCTCGCGCACCACGAGCTTCCCGCCCTCGATCCGGCCGCCGGACTGGTCGAACGCGATCGGCAACACCCCGTCGAAAACGCCGCTCGCGTCGAGGTTCTTGAAATCGAACTGCTGGAGAAACTGCGCCGCCTCCGCGCCCTTCACCCGAAAGGTAAGGCGATGAGCCTCGGGCGCCGCAAAATCGAGCAGGCCGGGATCGAGCGTCAGTTCGCCGCCTGCGAAAGGCCAGCGCGCGCCCTCGATTCGTACGCGCGTGTTTGCGAGCGTCTGATAGGTGACGCGCCCGTCGTTGACCGGCACGCCCGGATTGATCGACGCCACTGTCATCACCTGCCCCGGCGCGCTTTCCAGCGCGAGCAGATCCGTAAAGCGGATTTCGCCTTTGATGCCCGTGACGGGACCGAACGCCGCGGCAAGATCGATTCCGGCCGTGCGGAAGGTTCCGGTGGACGCCACGCCCCCGGCATTCCACGAAATATCGCCCTCGCCGCTGACCGCGCCGTTCACGTCCGCGATCACGCCGAACGTCAGCGGTGTGAGTTCCTCCGGTTGGAACTCCTTGCCGAAAGTGATCCCCGGCACGACCAGCCGAGCGTCGCCGGCGCCACTCGACAGCACGTGGCGAATCGCCACATCCGCGACCTTCACGCCCTTCTTCGGTTCGCGCAGCGCACCGGTGGCGGTGATAACCCCGTCGGCCAGCCGCAACGCCACGTCGCGCGCGGCGAGCGGCCGGAAACGAGCGTTCGCCGCCTCGTCACTTACCGTCAGCCCCCCGGCTATATTCAGCACGCTCCCGCCGAATCGCCAGCGGCCCACCGCGTCGGTCAGTCGCAGCGGGACATTCCCGATCTGCCCGCTACCGCTGGCGAAACTGCCGGCAAAGTCGCCTCCGGCGAACCCGCCAGCCAGCCTGCCCAAATTCAGCGTCGTCTGGCCAGATGGTTCACCCAGCCTCACTCGCACCGTTTCGGCCGCGAAGCCGGTCGTGCCTGCGGTCAGCGCGGACGCGGACAGGTCGAGTGGGCTGGAGCCGAGGCGCCCCACGAGCCGGGGGGTGACGATCCGTGCACCATAAGCGGCGCGCCCGCCAATCGAGCGGAACAGCGCCGTACCGGTTGGGCACAAGGTCAGCCGCGTCTGGTTGAGCGCCAGCCCGCCCGTCGAAAGTCGATCGAATGCAAGCGGGGAGCAGTCCGGGTTGAGAGCCACGTCCCCAGCGCTGACGAGCGCTGTCAGTGGGATGCGCAGGTTCTCCACTCGCCCATCACCCAGCGGGCCGGAGAGCGTGGCGATCGTGCGGATCGAGATCGGGCCGCCACGTCTCCGCGTGAACGCAATCGGGGTGACAGACAGCCGCGCGTCGCGCGTGGCGTAGGGCGCCATCGTCGCGTCGCCCGTCAGTGTCGCGCCAGCAGCTTGCTGCCGCGCCGCGATCCGCATCGCGGGGAAACCACCGCCCGAAATGCTCGCCACGCCGTCGATCAGCATGCCGGCGGGAGCGCCCAGTACGATCCCGGCGCCATCCCCGAACGTCAGCCGCGCCCCGCTTGCCGCCTCCGCATCGAGACTGGATAGCGTCAGCAGGCCATCGCCCGCCAGCCCTGCCTCCGCCCTCACATCAAAACGCTGCGCCGCAACCTCACCCGCGTACGCCAGAGCTTGCGCGATCGGGCCGAGCGGCGTGCCGTTCGCCGCCGCAGCGCCGCTCGCAATCCGGGTAAGCATCACGCGATCCAGCGCCATCCCCCGCGCCTGGGCCGAGCCTGCAATTACCGGCCGGCCATCGACGATCCGCCAATTTCCCTTGAAGCCAAGCCGCTCCCCCATCGCCGAAGGCAAAGAAAATGCGCTGCTGGCCAGGTCGGCACGCCCCTCGGTCCGGCGGGCGGTGCCGGCAAAATCGAGGTTTCCGCCAAGGTTTGCGATATGTACGCCCGCACCGCTGGCGGCGCCCACGAGCACGGCTACGCGGCCAGACCAGCGATCGAACGATGGCCCCAGCAGCATATCGACGTTGGCGCGCGCCAGGTTGAAGGTCGCCGGACCGCAACGCGCCCGGGCGATCCGCACCGGCCCGGTGAACCGTGGCCCCGCGCGCCCGATCGCGATTTTCACAAAGGCGGTAGGGCGCGTCAGCGCGCAGCCGTTGGCAGAGATCTCTTCGCCAAGCGCGGCAACAGTTCCACGGAAGCCATTGCTAAGCCTCCCGTTTCCGCTGATCTTCGCGGCGATTACGCCATGATCGGTTTCCAGACGGACACGCGCATCTTCGATTTGGGCATCGATGTCAGGCAGCGCGAATTTTTCGCCGCCAGACCCGCTCGGCAGCAAGCGATCGATCGCGCCCAGCGAGAATGTGCCGTCAGCCAGCCGCGCGCGCATTCGAACCCGGCCAGCACGAATCCCTGCAATATACGGCCCCGCGATGCCGACGGCGATCCGCGTCTCCACCCAGTCGGCGACGAGATCCGGCTTCGCCGGATCACCGATCACCACATGCGTCAGCCGCTGCGTGCGCGGCCCCAGATCGGCGATCCGGTAGCTTGCCGCAACATTCCTGCGGGCTAATTCCCGATCGATGAAGTCGGTCGCGATCGGCACGCGTTCCAGCCACACAACGCCCGTCAGAGTGACGCCAAGCGCGCCCAGCGCGATGCCGACGCGGCGTACGCTGCGGCCGCGCAACGCGCGCGGGGGTGGCGCTTCACCTTCCTCCACCGCCGCCCGCAACCCTTTCCATTCGTTCGATGGTTGATCCATAGCCGCCGATACAACGCGCAAGCAATTGCATGGAGCCGTGCGCGGCCTTACGCTCGATCACAATGGCCGACGGCGACCCTCCCGCTTCCGATGCCGCCGGCCACCGCGCGCGCCTGCGCGGCCGGCTGCTGGCGCGCGGCGGCGGGGATGCCCTGCTCGATCACGAACTGATCGAATATCTTCTGACGCTCGCCATTCCGCGCCGCGACACCAAGCCGCTGGCAAAGGCGTTGTTGAGAGAGTTCGGCGGGATCGGTGGTTTGCTGACCGCCGACGCCGAGGCGCTGACGCGCGTGCCCGGCATGGGCGAAACCTCCGCCGCCGCGATAAAGATCGCCCATGCCGCCGCGCTGCGCCTGCTCCAGGCCGAGGTGAACGCGCGCCCGGTATTAGCGAACTGGCAGGCGTTGCTCGATTATCTTCACGCCGACATGACGCATCATGTGATCGAGCGGTTTCGAGTGCTGCATCTCAACACGCGAAACATGCTGATCCGCGACGAAGTAATGAGCGAGGGGTCGATCGACACCGCCCCGGTGCATGTGCGCGAGGTGATCCGCCGCGCGATCGACCTTGGCTCCGCCTCCATCATCCTCGTCCACAACCACCCTTCCGGCGATCCCTCGCCCAGCCGCGCCGATATTGAGATCACGCGCGCGATCGCTTCCGCCGCCCGCGGGCTTGGGATCACGGTTCACGATCATATCGTCATTGGCGCGAGCGGGCATGTGAGCCTGCGCTCGAAGGGGCTGATCTAGTCCAGATTTGGTCGCAGCAATCGCCTTGCCCGTTCAAGGTCGACGCCGCGCCGCGTTGCGTAATCCGCGACCTGATCGTCCCCGATCCGTGCCACGCCGAAATATTCGGCCTGCGGATGCCCGAAATAGAAGCCCGATACAGCCGCCGTCGGGAGCATCGCGAAGCTTTCGGTCAGGCTGATCCCGGTCGCGCGGTGCGCGTCGAGCATCTCGAACAATTGCGTCTTGAGGCTGTGTTCCGGGCAGGCCGGATAGCCCGGCGCGGGGCGAATGCCGCGATACTTTTCGCGGATCAGCGCCTCATTGTCGAGTTGCTCGTCGGGCGCATAGCCCCATAACGTGGTGCGGACGTGCTTGTGCAGCGCCTCCGCGAGCGCCTCGGCCAGCCGATCTGCCAGCGCCTTGAGCAGGATATCGCTGTAATCGTCGATCGCCGCCTTGAACCGCGCGAGATGCGGCTCGATCCCGTGAATCGATACGGCGAAACCGCCGATCCAGTCGCCCTTCGGATCGACGAAATCGGCAAGGCACATATTCGGCCTCCCCTCACGCTTGACGATCTGCTGGCGCAGGAACGGCAGGCGTACCACGTCCGTCCCCTCCACAAGGTCAAGAAGATCGAGCCCGCGCAATTCCTCCGCGTTGAAATCGCCCTTCAGATCGACGATCACATCATCCTCGTTTCGCGCGCATGACCACAGGCCGGTGACAGCGCGCGCGGAGAGCCACTTCTCCGCGACGATGCGATCGAGCATCTTCTGCGCGTCGTCATAAAGCGAACGCGCGCTTTCGCCCACCACTTCATCGTTCAGGATCGCGGGAAAATTGCCCGCCAGTTCCCAGGCCCGGAAGAACGGCGTCCAGTCGATATAGTCGCGCAGCGCCGCCAGGTCCCAGTCGCGGAATACATGGACCCCCGGTTTCACCGGAGTTGCCGGTTTCAACGCCATATCCGCCTTGAATTCGTTGGCGCGCGCCTTTTCAAGCGGGAGTAGATCATTCTGCCCCTTGCCCTCTCGCGCGGCGCGGACGGCGGCATATTCGTCGGCCATCTTCGTCACATAATCGTCGCGTTGCGTATCGCTCACCAGCGTGGTCGCGACACCCACCGCCCGGCTCGCATCGAGCACATGCACCACGGGCCCGGAATAGGCCGGGGCGATGCGCAGCGCGGTGTGGACCTTCGAGGTGGTCGCGCCGCCGATCAGCAGCGGCATCTTCATGCCGGCCCGCTCCATTTCCTCGCCCACCGTCACCATCTCGTCCAGGCTGGGGGTGATGAGCCCGGACAGGCCGATCATGTCCGCATCATTCTCATTCGCGGCCTGAAGAATGGTCGACCAGGGCACCATCACGCCAAGGTCCACCACCTCGAACCCGTTGCACTGAAGCACGACGCCGACGATGTTCTTTCCGATATCATGCACGTCGCCCTTCACGGTCGCCATGATGATCTTGCCCTTGCCCTTCGCTCCCGGCTCCTTCGCGGCCTCGATGAAAGGGAGGAGGTGTGCCACCGCCTTCTTCATCACGCGCGCGGATTTGACCACCTGTGGCAAGAACATCTTGCCGGATCCGAAGAGGTCGCCGACGACGTTCATCCCGTCCATCAGCGGGCCTTCGATCACCTCGATCGGGCGGGAGACGGCAAGCCGTGCTTCCTCCGTATCCTCGACCACATAAGCGTCGATGCCCTTCACCAGCGCATGTTCCAGCCGCTTGGTGACGGACCAGCCGCGCCATTCCTCCGCCGCCTTTTCCGCCGCCGCATCGGTGCCGCGAAAACGCTCCGCCAGCGTGACCAGCCGATCCCCGGCATCGGGATCGCGGTTGAGCACCACATCCTCACATGCCGTGCGAAGTTCGGGGTCTATCGTATCGTAAACGTCCAGCTGTCCGGCGTTCACGATCGCCATGTCCATCCCCGCCGGAATGGCATGGTACAGAAAGACCGAATGCATCGCGCGTCGCACCGGCTCGTTGCCGCGAAACGAGAAGCTCAGGTTTGAGAGGCCACCCGAAATATGAACGTGCGGGCAGCGCCGCCTGATCTCGCGCGTAGCCTCAATGAAATCGACGCCGTAATTGTTGTGCTCCTCGATCCCCGTCGCCACCGCGAACACATTGGGATCGAATATGATATCTTCGGGCGGGAAGCCGATCCCGGTCAACAGCTTATACGCGCGCTCGCAGATCTCGATCTTGCGCGCCTGCGTATCGGCCTGCCCTTTTTCGTCGAAGGCCATCACGACGACAGCCGCGCCATAAGCCATGCATTTGCGCGCATGGGCGAGGAACGGCTCCTCCCCCTCCTTCATGCTGATCGAATTGACGATCGGCTTGCCGGAGACACATTTCAGACCGGCCTCGATCACTTCCCATTTCGAGCTGTCGATCATGATCGGCACGCGCGCGATATCCGGCTCGGCGGCGATCAGTTTGAGGAAGGTCGTCATGGCCTCCACGGCGTCAAGCAGACCCTCGTCCATGTTGACGTCGATCACCTGCGCCCCGTTCTCCACCTGCTGGCGCGCAACCTCGACGGCGCGAGTGTAGTCGCCCGCCATGATGAGTTTCTTGAACGCCGCCGACCCGGTGACGTTCGTACGCTCGCCGACGTTGACGAAGAAGGTGGAGGATGGAGTGGTCACGAAAGTTCCGAACTGGAAAGAGGGGGAGCGGCCGGCATCATGCGGCCATCGTGAACGGCTCAAGGCCGGCGAGCCTGGTGCGCACGGCCGGGGTGGGGATCACGCGCGCGGGGAGCCCGTGGACCGCATCCGCGATCGCCTTGATGTGCGCCGGGGTCGATCCGCAACAGCCGCCCAGCACGTTGACCTGCCCCGCATTCGCCCATTCGCCGACCAGGCCGGCGGTGGTCATCGGCGCCTCGTCATATGCGCCGAGTTCGTTGGGCAGCCCGGCATTGGGATAAACCATGATAAGCGTATCAGCTATCTCGCTCAACGATTTGACATGCGGTCGTAATTGCTCAGCCCCGAATGAACAGTTCAGCCCGATCGTGATCGGCTTGGCGTGGCGCACCGCATGCCAGAACGCCTCGACCGTGTGGCCGGACAGGTTACGCCCCGACAGATCGGTCAGCGTCATCGACAGCATGACCGGCAGATCGCGTCCAAGCGCTTCCCCCGCCTCGATCGCGGCCATGATCCCGGCCTTCGCGTTGAGCGTGTCGAACACGGTTTCGATCAGTACGAAGTCCACGCCGCCGTCGACCAGTGCATCGATCTGCTCACGATACACGTCTTTAAGGTGATCGAAGTCGATCTCCCGATAGCCGGGGTCGTTGACGTCCGGGCTGAGTGAGAGCGTCTTGTTGGTCGGCCCGATCGCCCCGGCGACGAAGCGCGGGCGCCCGTCCTTCGCCTGAAACTCGTCCGCGACACGGCGCGCCATCTTCGCGCTTTCGACATTGATCTCGCGCACCAGATGCTCCGCGGCATAATCGGCCTGACTGATGCGGTTGGCGGAAAAGGTGTTGGTCTCCGCGATATCCGCGCCGGCCGCGAAATAGGCGCGATGAATCGATTCGGGCACTTCAGGCTTGGTCAGCGCCAAGATGTCGTTGTTGCCCTTCTGATCGCGGGCGAGGCCAAGATCGCCGGCGTAATCCGCCTCGGACAGTTTCCAGCTCTGGATTTCGGTGCCGAATGCGCCATCCGTTATCAGGATTCGTTTGGCGGCTTCGGCATTGAAGATTTCGCGGATGTTCATGACGATTCCCTATGCCGCAACGGCTTGCGCATCATTTCTCGCACGTACTCCGAGCAGATGGCAGATCGCGAAGGAGAGTTCGGCGCGGTTGAGCGTGTAGAAGTGGAATTGCTTCACCCCGCCCGCGTAAAGCTTGCGGCACAACTCCGCCGTCAGCGTAGCGGCGACGAGCTGGCGCGCCTCCGGCAGATCGTCCAGCCCCGCGAACAGGCGCCCCATCCATGGCGGCACCTCGGTGCCGCACAGCGCGCTCATCCGCTGCACTGCGGCGAAATTGGACACCGGCATGATGCCGGGCACGATCTCCGCGCCAATCCCCGCCGCCGCCACGCGGTCGCGGTAGCGGAAGAACGTCTCGGGCTCGAAGAAGAATTGCGTGATCGCCCGCGTCGCGCCGGCATCCACCTTGCGCTTCAAATTGTCGAGATCGGCGACCGGATCGGCCGAATCGGGATGGCTTTCGGGATAAGCCGCCACCGACAGCTCGAACGGATGCAATCGCCGCAGCCCGGCGACCAGTGCGGCGGCATTCTCATAGCCGCCCGGATGCGCCTGATAGTGCGCGCCCTGCACCGGCGGATCGCCGCGCAGCGCGACGATATGACGCACGCCCGCCGCCCAATATTCCCGCGCTACCGCATCGATCTCCTCGCGCGTCGCCTCGACACAGGTAAGATGCGCGGCCGCCGGAATAGTCGTTTCGCGCGCGATCCTCGCGACGGTGGCATGCGTGCGCTCCCTGGTAGAGCCGCCCGCGCCATAGGTTACCGAAACGAAACGCGGGCCGAGCGGCGCGAGCGTATCGATCGATCGCCACAGCGTCTCCTCCATCTTTTCCGTCTTGGGCGGGAAGAATTCGAAGCTCACATCGATATCGCCCGCCACATCGGCATAAAGTGGGCCATCCAGCGCGCGGCGCGCCTCCTCGAGCTGGTTGAGCGATAGAGTCATGCCGCCTTCACCTCACGTAACGCCGCGCCCTGACGGACACCGAGCCATAATTTCACGGTCAGTTCACCCCCCGCGAGCGTCTCGATCCGTGCCATCGTCAATCCCGCTGCGGCGAACCAGCGCTCGATCTGCGCGTCGGAGAAGCCAAGGCGGGTGTGCGCATCCCGCGCCCGCAACTCCTCGCGATCGTGTGGCGCGAAATCCGCGATCAGCAGCCGCCCGCCCGGCGCGAGCACCCGCGCCGCCTCGGCGATGGCGGCCCCGGGCTGCTGCGCGAAATGGAGAACGTGATGAACGATCGCGACGTCCGCCTCCCCATCGCCCATCGGCAACGCATACAGGTCCGCCTGGCGCAGCTCGATATTGGCCAGCCCCTGCTCGCCCAGCTTGGCGCGGGCGAGCCGCAACATTTCCGAGCTTCGATCGATGCCGAGCGCGGTTTTGGCACGCGGCGCGAACAGTTCGATCATCCGACCGGTCCCGGTGCCGATATCGATGAGCCGCCGCATCGGCGCATCTTCGAGCGCGGCGAGCATCGCGGCCTCCACCTGCTCCTCCGCGACATGGAGCGAACGGATCGCATCCCATTGCCCGGCATTCGCCTCGAACCACGCTGCCGCCGATGCCGCGCGATCCGCGCGCACCGCGGCCAGCCGGGCCACGTCCGCCGCCGTCTGCCGGTCAGGGCTGGCCGCTTCCCAGGCGTCCAGTGCCGCCGCGATCGGCGCCACCGCCTGCGCCGCGCCAAGCGCGACGAACACCCAGCTTCCCTCCTTGCGACGTTCAGCAAGGCCCGCATCACACAGGATCTTCACATGGCGCGAAACACGCGGCTGGCTCTGCCCCAGCACCTGCGCCAGCTCGCCCACGGAAAGCTCCATCGTGCGCAACAGCCGCACGATACGAAGCCGAGAGGAATCAGCCAGAGCACGGAATATTTCGAGTGCGTCCATCATCGAGATTAAGATATAAAGATATCTTTATATCAGGTCAACGCACGATCAGTTTTAGCCGTCTTGCGGAGCAAAGAAGGCTGCGCCACGTTTACCGCTCCAGATCCGGGAAAGGGAATGACCACATGAAAACTATCTTTTCAGGCGCGGTCGCGCTCGGCATGGCCATGAGCCTCGGCGCCTGCAGCAAGAATGCGCAGGATCAAAGCGCGGACGCCGCCAATGCGATTGGCGCGGATATTTCCGCCACCACGCGAAACGCGGTGGATGACGTGCAGGCCGCCACCGATCACGCGCTCGACAGCGCGGGCGCCACGCTGGACAATGCCGGTGACAGGATGAAGGCCGGCGCTGAAAAGGCCGATCATTCGCTCGATCACAAGCTCGACAAGGCCGGCGATTCGATCGAGAACGGTGCCGACAAAGCGCGTGATGCCACTGGCAAGGCGCTGAAGGACGCTGGCAACGCGATCGAGAAGCAATGATCGATCGGCTCGCGGCGGGCGCGCTGCTTGCGTTGCTCGCCGCCTGTTCCTCTCAACCCGCCCCACCCGGCGCGGTGAGCATCGATGAAGACCGTCAGTTGAATGAGGCAGCAGCGATGCTCGATGCTAACAGCGTCAGTGCGGCGGAAGTCGCCCGCAATGAGGATCGGCAACAATGACCCCACGTCGCCTCGGCTCGACTGATCTTGAGACCATTCCGCTGGTGCTAGGCGGAAACGTGTTTGGCTGGACGGCGGATCGCACGGCCAGCTTTGCAGTGCTCGACGCGTTCGTGGATGCGGGCGGCACGATGATAGATACGGCGGACGCCTACTCCGCCTGGGCGCCGGGCCACGTCGGAGGGGAATCCGAGACGGTTATCGGCGATTGGTTGCGCGCCAGCGGCAAGCGTGATCGCATATTGATAGCCACGAAAGTGGGCATGCTCTCGGGCGAGGGCGGCGAGAAGCTCGCTCCTGCTCGGATCGTCGCCGCGTGCGAGGCATCGCTGAAGCGGCTCGGCACCGATCGCATCGACCTTTATTTCGCGCATCGCGACGATGAGGCGACCCCGCAGGCTGCGGTGATGGAGGCTTTCGGCAAGCTCGTCGACGCCGGCAAGGTGCGGGTGATCGGGGCATCCAATTTCCAGGCCGCGCGACTGAAATCCGCAAACGAGGCGGCGGCAGAAGCGGGATTGCCGCGTTATCACGTGCTCGAGCCGGAATATAATCTCGTCAGCCGCCACAGGTTTGAAGGCGAGCTTCAGGATTATTGCATCGAGCACAATATCGGCGTCACGCCTTATTACGGGCTCGCATCGGGCTTTCTGACGGGCAAATACCGTACGCGCGACGATCTGGGCAAAAGCGTGCGCGGCGGACGCATGGGCGACCTGCTTGACGGTAAAGGCGCGACCGTCCTTGCCGCGATGGATACGGTGGCGACGGAAACCGGCGCCAATCTCGCGCAGATCGCATTGGCGTGGCTGATGGCGCAACCGGGCGTCACCGCGCCGATCGCCAGCGCACGAAACCTCGCGCAACTGAACGAGCTGTTGCCGGCGACGACGCTGGCGCTTTCGGCCGATCAGCTCGCCCTTCTCACCAACGCCGGGGCGTGACGCGCCTCGCCCCTGGTAGCGGAATGGAAACCCCTGTGCGATAAGGCGGGCGCGATGGTTCACCCCTCCTATATCGCGCTCGGTGTTGCAGCGGTCTGCGCCGCTACGTCGGTGACACTGGCGACAACCCGCGCGCCGGCGCCGCGGATATTGATATCGCAGGCGGTGCCGCCGATCGCGCCGCTGCCCGATCGGTCGCGCGATCCAGCCGCCTATACGATCAAGCACGTCCTGCCGATCAAGGGCGCGATGCGCATGGGCGATTTCCACTGGGACGAAAGCGGCGCGCCCAGGGACGGGCGGATCGTCATCACGGTCGATCTCGTCGCACAGGTCATCAGCATCTTTCGCGACGGTTATGAAATCGGCACCGCGGCCGTGCTCTACGGCGCCGACGCCAAGCCGACTCCAACCGGCGTCTATCCGATCACGCAGAAAGACGCAGATCACGTATCAAACATCTATGATGCGCCGATGCCATATATGCTTCGCCTGACCAACGACGGCATCTCGATCCATGCCAGCGAGGTGCGCGATGGCTATATGACCCATGGCTGCATCGGCGTGCCCAGGCCGTTTGCGAAAAAGCTGTTCGACGCCGTCAAACTTGGTGACACGGTGATCGTCACCCACGGCGAGAAGCTGGGCGTTGGCAAGCCGGTAACGGCCGCCTGACGCCTCAGTTCACCGGCGCGCGCCGCCGATAGCTCAGCGCTTCCGCGACATGCGTGCGGCCCACCTGCTCGGCGCCCGCAAGATCCGCGATCGTCCGCGCCACGCGCAGCACGCGCGTGTAGCCGCGCGCGGAAAGCCGCATCGATTCCGCCGCCTGCGCGAGCAGCGCCCGTCCCGCGTCATCGGGCGTCGCATGAAGGTCCAGCGGCGCGCCGTCAGCGTCGGCATTGGTGCGCGCCGCATCCTCGCGATAGCGCGCCGCCTGCACTGCGCGCGCGGCGGCAACGCGCCCGGCGACCTCCGCCGACCCTTCCGCCGGCGCGGGCATCACGAGATCGGCCGCGGTGAGCGCCTGAACCTCGACATGGAGATCGATGCGATCGAGCAGCGGGCCGGAAACCTTCGCCTGATAATCCGCCGCGCATTTCGGCGCGCGGGCGCAAGCGAGGCTCGCGTCGCCCAGATGACCGCAGCGACACGGGTTCATCGCCGCGACAAGCTGAACCCGGGCCGGAAAGGTGACGTGCGCATTGGCGCGGGCGACGCTGACCGTGCCCGATTCGAGCGGCTGCCGCAATGAATCGAGCACCGCGCGCTGGAACTCCGGCAGTTCGTCGAGAAACAGCACGCCGAGATGCGCGAGGCTCACCTCCCCAGGCTTCACGCGCAGCCCGCCGCCGGTAAGCGCCGCCATCGAGGCGCTGTGATGCGGGCTTCGGAACGGACGCATCCGGGTCAGTTTGCCGCCGGTGAGCGTGCCCGCCACCGACTGAACCATGCTCACCTCCAGCGCCTCGGCCGCATCGAGCGGCGGCAGGATACCCGGCAGGCACGCCGCCATCAGCGACTTGCCAGCGCCCGGCGGGCCGACGAACAGCAGATTGTGGCCGCCCGCCGCCGCGATCTCCAGCGCGCGCTTGGCCGTTTCCTGCCCCTTCACCTGTCGCAGATCAGGCCCGTGCCGCGCCTCGGCAACGTCGCCGGGCGCGGGCGCCGCCAGCAACTGGTGACCCTTCAGATGATTGATAAGCGAGATGAGGTCTGTCGCGGCGATTACCTCGATCGATCCGCTCCACGCCGCTTCCGGCCCCTGCGCGGCGGGGCAGATCAGCCCCTTCCCCGTCTCCGCCGCGTGGAGCGCCGCAAGCAACACGCCGGGCGACGGCGCGAGGCGACCGTCGAGCGTGAGTTCGCCGACGATCACATAATCCGCCAGCGCCTCCGCATCGACCACGCCCATCGCGGCGAGCAGCCCCAGCGCGATCGGCAGATCGAAGTGCGAGCCTTCCTTGGGCAGATCGGCGGGCGACAGGTTAACCGCGATCCGCTTGGGCGGCAGCGCCAGTCCCATCGCGGCGATCGCCCCCCTCACCCGTTCGCGGCTTTCACCTACCGCCTTGTCGGCCAATCCCACGAGATTGAACGCCGGCAGGCCCGGGATGAGCTGCACCTGCACCTCCACTCCCCGCGCTCCAGCCCGAGATACGCCACCGTCGCGACCAATGCTGCCATCTTACCCCCGTAAGCCATCACTCATAACGGGTTCCGCACGAACGAAAACCTCCCTTCCACCGGCTTGCGCTCTTGGCGGACCTGCCCCAAATGCCCGCCATGCCACAGCGCCACCCCGTCTCCCGGATTATCCAGCTTACGCTTGGCGGCTTGTTGTTGATCGGCGCGGCGGTGCTGGGGCCGCTGCCGGGGCCCGGCGGCGTCTTCCTGTTCGCGGGCGGAATGATCCTGATCCTGCGCAATTCGCGCTGGGCGCAGGTGCGCTGGGCGCGGCTGAAGCGCCGATGGCCGCGCACGGGGCATCTCGTCGACCGCGCGATGCGCCGGCCGAGCGCGCTGCGCCGCCACGCCCGCAACCGCGCCGCGCAGCAGGCCCGTGACCCGCAAACGCGATCGCGTTGACTTGAAACCGTCATTGGCTTATGCGGCGCACCAATCGGGCCGTCCTTGCGTGACGGCCTTTAGTTTTTCAGATTCGGGAATGAGCGATGAAGCGGACCTTTCAGCCGAGCAACCTGGTGCGGGCACGCCGTCACGGCTTCCGTTCGCGGATGGCGACGGTGGGCGGTCGTGCGGTGATCCGGGCGCGTCGCGCGCGCGGCCGCAAGAAGCTGTCGGCCTGAGTCGCCGGCCGCTTGCGCGGCTGACGAGGCGATCGGAATTTCTAGCCGCGAACGCCGGGCGTCGGGTGCCGATGCCCGGCTTTGTGCTGCTTGTGCATCCGCGCAGCGACGATGACGAGACGATTCGGGTCGGCTTCACCGTCACCAAGAAGATCGGCAACGCCGTGGTGCGCAATCGCATGAAGCGCCGGCTGCGTGCACTCGCCCGCGACCTGATGCCCGAACAGGGTATCGCCGGCGCGGATCATGTGCTGATCGGCCGCCAGACCGGCAAGGAGCGGGATTACGCCACGTTGCGCGCCGAACTGGCCAAGGCGCTGGAAAAGGCGAAACGCCGATGATCTCCCGGCTGCTCGTGCTGCTGGTGCGCGCGTGGCAGCTCGGCCCATCCGTGATGCTGCCGCCCACCTGCCGCTATCAACCTTCGTGTTCCGCCTATGCAATCGAGGCGCTTCGCCGCTATGGGGCAGCGCGCGGGAGTTGGCTTGCAGCGCGGCGTATCGCGCGCTGCCATCCGTGGGGCGGTCATGGCTATGACCCGGTGCCGTAATGTGGTTGCCGTAAGACAGGATCTGACGTGAGCGAAGAAAACAAGAATTTCGTGCTGTTCGCGGTGATCGCGGCGCTGATCCTGTTCGGCTGGCCGGTGATCCAGAACAGGTTCTTCCCGGCCGCCAACCCGCCGGTGACAAAGATTGAGGGCGGCAAGACCAAGGTGGTCGAGGGCAAGGTCGCCGCGACCGCCGATGCCCCCGGCACGGTGCGCGATCGCAAGCTCGTCCTCGCCGAAACGCCGCGCGTGAAAATCGCGACGCCAACCATGCAGGGCTCGATCAACCTGAAGGGCGCGCGGATCGACGATCTGGTGCTGACCAACTACAAGGAGACGATCGCGAAGGATTCGCCGCCGATCCGCCTCCTCTCCCCCGCGGGCACCACCGATGCCAATTTCGCCGGCTTCGGCTGGCGGGACGACGGCCTCGCGCCGCCCGCGGCGGACGCGGTGTGGACTGCCTCGTCCGACACGCTCACGCCGGAACAGCCGGTAACGCTCTCCGCCGCCAACGCCAATGGCCAGCGTTTCCAGATCGTGCTGTCGGTGGACAAGGACTATATGTTCACGGTCAGGCAGACGGTCGCGAACGGCGGGCAGCGGCCGGTTCCGGTCGCGGCGTTCGGCCTCGTCAACCGGGCAGGCGTGTCGAAAGATCCGGCGAGCTGGACGATCCATACCGGCCCGATGTCGGTCAACAACGGTGCCGCCAATTATTCGCCGAATTTCAAGGATATCGACAAGGCGCCGGAGAAGTTCACCACCACCGGCGGATGGCTCGGCTTCACCGACAAATACTGGCTTACCGCGCTGCTGCCCGATCAGGCGCGCAGCTTCGACGGTCAGTTCCGCGCCGGTGCGAACAACACCTATCAGGCGGATTACACCGCCGCGCCGCAATTGCTGCCTCCCGGCCGCCAGGTGACGCAGACCAGCCGCTTCTTCGCCGGCGCGAAGGAGGTGAAACTGCTCGATCGCTACACCGACAAGGAAGGCGCGACGAAGCTCGATTATGCGCTGGACTGGGGCTGGTTCCGCCTGATCGAAAAGCCGATCTTCTATTATCTGGACTGGCTTTTCCGCATGGTCGGCAATTTCGGCGTGGCGATCATCATCCTGACGCTCACGATCCGCGCACTCGTTTTCCCGATCGCGCAGCGGCAATATGCCTCGATGGCGCATATGCGCGCGATCCAGCCCAAGATGAAGGCGCTCCAGGAACGCTACAAGGATGACAAGCAGCGCCAGCAGCAGGAAGTCATGGCATTGTACAAGGCGGAGAAGGTCAATCCGCTTGCCGGCTGTCTGCCCACGCTGATCCAGATCCCGATTTTCTACGCACTGTACAAGGCGCTGATGCTGACGATCGAGATGCGGCACCAGCCGTTCGTTGCGTGGATCAAGGATCTCTCGGCACCCGATCCGCTCACGCCGGTGAACCTGTTCGGCCTGCTCAATTTCACGCCGCCGCATTTCATCGCGATCGGCGTCGTACCGATCATCCTTGGCATCAGCATGTACTTCCAGTTCAAGCTGAATCCGACGCCGATGGATGATACGCAGAAGCAGGTGTTCGCGCTGATGCCATGGGTGCTGATGTTCGTGATGGCACCGTTCGCGGTTGGGCTCCAGGTTTACTGGATTACCACCAACGTCATCACGATCATCCAGCAGCGCGTGCTCTACGCCCGCCACCCGGCATTGCTTGAGGCCACATCGAAGTGACGTTCGACGACGACACGATCGAGGCCGCGCGGAAACTTTTCGCCGGCCCGATCGAATTCCTCAAATCGGCCCCCGCGCTGCAGTTCCTGCCGGCGCCGATCGTGCCGGAAGTCGCTTTCGCCGGCCGATCGAACGTGGGCAAGTCATCGCTGCTCAACGCGCTTGCCGGGCGCAAGGCACTCGCGCGTACCTCCGTCACGCCGGGCCGCACGCAGGAGCTGAACTTCTTCGATGTCGGATCTCCGCTTGCGTTCCGGCTGGTCGATATGCCCGGCTACGGTTTCGCCAAGGCGCCGAAGGACATGGTGAAGAAGTGGCGCTTCCTCGTTAACGATTATCTGCGCGGGCGGCAGGAGTTGAAGCGCGCGTTGGTGCTGATCGACAGCCGCCATGGCATCAAGGATGTCGATCGCGAGATACTGGAGATGCTGGATCGGGCGGCGGTCAGCTACCGGCTCGTCCTGACCAAGGCGGACAAGGTGAAGGCGACCGATCTGGCCGCGATCGCCGAGCAAACCGCCGAGGAAGCTCGCAAGCGTCCCGCTGCGCATCCCGATATCATCGCCACCTCATCCGAAGGCGGTCTCGGCATTGCCGAGCTGCGCGCGGCCGTGATCGAGGCGATCCGCTAGCCGCTTTTTGCGCACCTCCCCCCTCGCGGCGCGGCAAAAATCCGCTATCGCTTGTCCGCACTCATCCACCAACGCGGGCAGCCACGCATGAAGCTTATCATCGGCAACAAGGCCTATTCCTCCTGGTCGCTGCGCGGCTGGCTCGCCTGCCGTCAGTCCGGCCTGCCATTCGATGAGGTGGTCGTCCCGCTGTACGATCAGGATTGGGACAAGCGCCGCGAGGGCGACGAATTCGCGCCCTCCTCCGGCAAGGTGCCGATTCTGTGGGACGATGACATCGTGGTGTGGGACAGCCTCGCGATCGTCGAATATCTCGTCGACAAGGTCGGCCGCGATAAATTCTGGCCGGAGGATGAAGCCGCGCGCGCCATGGCGCGCTCGATGGCGGCGGAAATGCACTCCAGCTTCGCCGCGCTGCGCCGCGAATGCGGGATGAACACCCGGCAGGTCTATCCGCCCAGGCGCCCGTCTGACGAAGTGATCGCCGATCTCACGCGGATCATGGAATTGTGGGCGCAGGCGCGTGCCCGCTTCGGCGGCAACGGGGATTTCCTGTTCGGCACGTTCGGCGCGGCGGACATCATGTTCGCGCCGGTCTGCACCCGCATCGTCACCTATTCGCTGCCGGTCGCGCGCTTCGCCACCGGCTATGTCGAGGCGGTGCTCAACCATCCCTTCATGCAGGACTGGATCGCCGCCGCGCAGGAGGAGGAGTGGGTGATCGAGAAATACGAGCAGCCGGCGGGCCAGGCGTGACGCTGGACGCGCTGGCGCTCGCCGAGAAGCTGATCGGCTGCGAAAGCGTCACCCCGGCAAGCGGCCGGGTGTTCGATGTGGTGGAGGCGTTGCTGAGGCCGCTCGGCTTCGCGGTCGATCGTTTCACCGTTGGTGAAGCGCCCGACGGCCCTGTCGAGAATATGATCGCGGTGCGCGGTGAAGCCGGCCCGCATTTTGCCTTCGCCGGCCATCTCGACGTCGTGCCGCCCGGCGACGGCTGGGCCTCCGGCGCGTTTGCCCCCGAGGTGCGCGGCGACCTGCTATACGGGCGCGGCGCGGTCGACATGAAAGGCGCGATCGCTGCCTTCATCGCCGCCGCGTCGCGGGTGCCCGCTACCGGCACCGTCAGCCTGCTGCTCACCGGTGACGAGGAAGGCCCCGCGATCTATGGCACGCGCGCCATCCTTGATCGCATGGCGGCGCGCGGGTTGAAGCCGGATCTGTGCCTCGTCGGCGAGCCTACCTCGGTCGAGCGGCTGGGCGACATGATAAAGATCGGGCGGCGCGGCTCGGTGAACATCTGGATCGACGTGCCGGGCAAACAGGGCCACGTCGCCTACCCCCATCTCGCCGACAATCCGATTCCCAAGCTGGTCGCCGCGCTTTCGGAGATCGAGGCAATCACGCTCGACGCGGGCAATGCCTGGTTCCAGCCGTCGAACATCGAGGTCACGGATATCACGGTCGGCAACCCCGCCACCAATGTGATCCCTGCCCGCGCCACCGCGCGCCTGTCGATCCGTTTCAACGACGAACAGAACGGCCCCGATCTCGCCGCTCGGATCGAGGCGATCATCCACGCCCATGCGCCCGAGGCGAAAGTGGATGCACGGATTTCGGGGGAGGCGTTCCTGACCGAGCCTGGGCGGTTTTCAGCCATGGTGTGCGATGCGATCACCGCGCGGACCGGATTGACGCCGTCGCTCTCCACTACCGGCGGCACATCGGATGCGCGCTTCATCGCCGCGATCTGCCCGGTGGTGGAATTCGGCCTCGTCAATGCGACGATGCACAAGCTTGACGAGGCGGTGGCGGTAGAGGATCTCGCGACCCTTGCCGATATCTACGCCGATCTTATCACCCGATCGACACATTCCTGAAATTCGGCTCCAGATCATCGAGCGCGGCGGACCAGGCCAGGAAATCCTCCTCCGCCATCGGGCGGGCTACGCCATAGCCCTGGATCGCGTTGCACCCGGCAATACGCAAGAGTTCGGCCTGCGCAGGGGTTTCCACCCCCTCGGCAACGGCTTCGCAACCAAGGCCGTGGATCAGCCCGATAAGCGCCGCGGTGATGAGCCGCGCCTGCCGATCCTCCTCGATCACGCCGATCAGCCCGCGATCGAGCTTGATGCGATCGATCGGCAACTGCCGCAGCCGCGCGACGCTCGAAAGCCCCGTGCCGAAGCCGTCGATCGCGATCTTGGCGCCCTCGTCACGCAACTGCGCCAGCGCGGCGATTGCGTCGCCACGTGCGTGCGCCGCCACCGTTTCGTTGATTTCAAGTTCGAGCAATCGCGGCGGTGCGCCCGCCTCGCGCATCGCCGCCCGCAGCCGCGCGAAGAAATCGGCGCGATCGATCTGGCGCGGGCTGACGTTGATCGCCAGCCGCCCCTCGAAGCCAAGCAATCCCCAGTGCGCGATCGTCCGCGCGACGCGAGCGAGCACCCAATCGCCAATCTCGACCATCAGGCCGCTGTCCTCGGCACGCCCGATGAAGGTGCCGGGCAATCGAAGCCCGTCGACCGGATGGCGCCAGCGCAGCAACGCCTCCGCCGCGACGACATTGCCGCTGGAGAGCGATACTTCCGGCTGGAACACCAGGGTGAATTCATCATGATCGATGGCGTCGCGCAATTCGGCATCCAGCCGCGTGCGGCTCGCCATCTCCTCGGCTAGTGCCTCGCTATATAGCTCGAACCGGCCCCGGCCATCCGATTTGGCGCAATACATCGCGGCATCCGCGCAGCGCATGAGATCATGCAGTGTAAGCCCATGATCGGGCCGCAGCGCGATACCGATCGAGGCGCCGATCGTCGCTTCGCCATTCATCAGCGGAAAAGGCGTCGCGAGCGCTTCCAGTATCTGCGTCGCCACCCATCCCGCCTCGCGCGGATCGGCCAGCACGGGGAACAGCATCGTGAATTCATCGCCGGCCAGCCGCCCGATAAGCGGCGGATATATATCCTCCTCGGCGACCGCGCGATCCGAAACCACCCGCAGACGGTCGGCGACCATCGCCAGCAGCATGTCGCCACAGGCATGGCCATGCGTATCGTTGACCGTCTTGAAGCGATCGAGATCGATGAAGAACAATGCCCCGACCTGCGGCGCCGTTTCGGCAAGCAATCGCTCGGCGCTGGTGCGGAAATTGGTGCGGTTGGCAAGGCCGGTTATCGGATCGAACAGCGCAAGCCGCTGGATGTTATCCATATTGTCCGTAAGCTGCGCGAACAGGCGGTCCATCGCGGTCGCCAGTTGCGGAACGGCGGTGCGTATTTCGTCGGGCACACACTGCCCGATCTCGCCATCGGCGGCGTCCGCCAGCCGATCCACCGCCTTGTCGATCGCCTCGGCCGTGTTCGCGACGATGCGCTGGGTGGAGGCCCAGCACATTACCGCGCAAACGATCGCCGGGATAAAGGCGGTGGTATAGGAATCGGCGGTGAAGCCATCGCGCGCGGTAACAAGCAAAGCCAGGAAGAACGCGACGCCGCCTGCGTAAAATGCGAACGACACCGCCTTACTCCTAAGCGTCACACGCTCCCCCATTATGGTTGCTCGATCTCCGCCGGCGCGGTCCGATAGTCAAACCGCAGAGGGTTACTGGTGACACATAAAGGTTAATGTTTGGATCGAGTTCGGCGGAAAATTACGTACAATGCGCCATTGCCGCCGTGGCGCGGATGAGCATTACGCAACGCCGCGACGTTACTTGCGTGGCGCGAAGCGGCGATCCAGTCCGCTACGGCCGCGCGGATCGCGCCGCGCGCGTGCGGACGCTCGCTTTCCGGTCGCGGTGGCTTCCCGGTGATGAGCAACAGCACACGATCGCCGCGCGCGATTGATCTTTCCAGCCCCGCGTCCAGCATCGCGTGCGCCGAGCGCAGCGTATGCCCGTGGAGGTCGAGCGTCGCATCTGGCTGGACAGCGCCGCGCACGATCCGGCGGTCCCAGCCGCCATCGAGCGTCGTCGCAGCGAGCGGTATCTGCACCGGCGCCGTTGCGCGCGCCGGCGGGATCGTCGGCGTTCGGCCTTTCGCTCGTGGCGGCGTGACGGGCGGGTCAGGCAGTGGCTGTGGCGGTAGCAGTGGCGGTTCGGCCGTCTTGCGTCGTACGGGGTGTAGCGGGTGCACGCTGGCTTTCACCCGCGCCCACAGCGCTATTTCCTCAGCGTCGAGGCGTCGCCGAACCACCGCTCGCGCCTCCTTGCAGGCGTTCGAGCGTGCCGACCGGTAGCAGCAGAAAAGCGGTGCCGCGTGCGCTCATCCCGCCGGCGATCGCGCGCGCATCCCGGCCCGATCCCCAGAATGTATCAAAGCGGTTCGCGCCCTTGATCGCACCGCCGGTATCCTGCGCCACCCACAGCCCGGTGGCATCGGTCCGATCCATCGACAGGAAAACCGGTGCGCCCAGCGGGATGAAACGCGGATCGGCGGCCACCGTCGTCCCGCCGGCCACCGCTAGGCCGAGCGCGCCCACCGGCGGCCCATCGAGCACGCGGAAGAAAACGAAGCTCTTGTTCTCCCGCATGATCGCACGCCCCTGATCGGGATTGGCCCGCAGCCAGCCCACGATCCCCTGCATCGAAAGCTGGTTCGGGCCGAGCAGGCCGCGTTGCCGCATCAGCGATCCGATGCCGGTATAATCGCGGCCGTTCTGCGAATCATAGCCGATGCGCAACACGCTGCCGTCGGGCATTCGCACCAGCCCCGAACCCTGCACCTGCAGGAAGAAGAACTCGACCGGATCGACAGCGTAACCAAGGATGCGAGCCTTGCGGTTCAGCGCCCCCTGCTCGATCGCGGTGCGATCGTAATAAGGCACGAACTTGTTGCCGTCGACGCGGCCGCGAATGCTCTTGCCCTTGAGATCGGCAGAGAACTGCCCGAGATCGACATCGACCAGATCGTCTGGCCGCGCGTAGATCGGCGCATAGCCTTCGCGATAGGTCGGCGATCCGGCGATTTCCGGGATGTAATATCCCGTCGCATAGGCACGGCCGTCGCCAACCTGCACCGTTTCGAACCAGCGCGCGAAGAACGACGCTGCAGCCCCCGGCACGGTCGCCGCGGCGGCGGCGCAGGCTGGCTGCCAATCCGCGCCGTTCGTCAGGCCGGACACGTCGGTGCGGCGCACCAGCGAGGGGCAACTGAGCCTGAATGCCGCCAGCGCCGCCGCGGCGCCATCGCTCGTCAGCGGGAGCGTCGAGATATCGGGACCGCGTACAAGGCCCGCGGTGGCGGCGGTCGACGCGCCGGGAAGCGTGGCCTGCGCGACGGGTGAAAGCGGCGTCGCGGGCGTCGGCTGACGCACCGGTACATCATAGTCGCGCGGCACTTGCGCAGCGCCTGCGCTGCCCGGTCGCGGCGGAGGCGCCACACCGCCCACGCAGGCGGATAGCAAGGTCGCGACCGCCAGCGCCAATCCCCCACGACGAATCATGCGGCTTCCCCCTTTTGGTCGAGCACGTTCAGGCTTCGTCGGTGTCGGCGAGTTTCCAGTTCGGATCGCTGCTCTTGAGCGTGCGCGCGAAGGTCCACACGTCGTGGGTCTCCACCGCATCGCTGGTCGATCCCGCGACCACCTGCCCCTCGGCGTCGCGAGTGACGGCGGCGATATCGGCATCGAAACGAACAGTGATTCGCGCGTCGCGGCCATTGAGCGTCGCACCGACGATCGTGGCGTGTTCGATCGAGACGAGGCGGTTTTCCAGCACTTCACCCGCGGCCGCGCGCGCGGCGATCGACTCGGCAAAAGCGCTGGCGACTTCAGGCTCGACCAAATCGGCCAGCGTCTTCTCATCGCCGCGCCAGAAGGCTTCGAGGATCATCCGATACGCGGCCTGCGATCCTTCGAGAAAGCGCGGCACGTCGAAACCCGGTTCACCAGCCACGATCGCACGCAGCCCGCTCTCCGCGCCGCCCTCGATGGGGCGCACGGTCGACTCACGCACCTCCGGGGTCACGTCGATCGTGCGCGGGATAGATCCGGGCGCAACGCGGTCGTCGGCCGGCTTGGGCAACGGCTGCTCGTGTCCCGTGCGCTTGCCGAGCACGGAGTAGAGACGCAATGCCAGGAACCCGGCAACCATCGCGAGAAGGACAATATAGAACACCCGGCCTCCGATACGCTGAACGCACAACATAGTCCCGATGCGCCCGCGATTCAATTTTTCGCGGCGTTGAATCGGCGCATTGCCCCTGCTAGGCGCCGGTTCAGTAGTTTTCGGGCGTTCAGCGCGCCCTCCTTCGCACGTTTTGGGGAATGATACGAGATGGCCGAACAGGATAATGGCGTGACGACTGGCGGCGCTGCGCTGCCCAATGGCGCCGATACGCTGCCGCAGGTCGGGCTTATCTCGCAATATGTGAAGGATCTCTCGTTTGAGAATCCCAACGCCCCGGCGATCTATCAGAGCCAGCAGGCGCCAGAGATCAACGTGCAGTTCGACATCGGCTCCAGCCAGGTGGCGGATGAGGTACACGAGGTGGTGCTGAAGGTTGAAATCCGCGCCGAGAGCGCCGGCACCGTCGCCTTCATCGTCGAGCTTTCCTATGCCGGGCTGTTCGGGCTGCGCAATATCCCGCTGGAAACGGTGCAGCCGTTTCTGCTGGGCGAAGGCCCCCGCCTGTTGTTCCCGTTCGCGCGCCGCGTGGTCGCCGATGCGGTGCGGGACGGCGGCTTTCCGCCGCTGCTGCTCGAGCCGATCGACTTCAACGGCCTTTATCAGCAGCAGGCCGAGGCGCGCGCGCAAGGCGAAGCGGGTACGGTTGGCAACGCCTGACGCCCTTGCGCCAAGCCTGATATCATGAACCTGACCCGCGCGCTCGGCTCGGTCGGCGGCCTCACGCTGGCGAGCCGCGTGCTCGGGCTGGTGCGAGATTCGCTGTTCGCGCGGTTCGTGGGCGCAGGCTTCGCCTCTGACGCCTTCCTGATTGCATTCCGGCTGCCGAACATGTTCCGCGCGCTATTCGCGGAGGGCGCGTTTTCCGCGGCATTTATCCCGATGTTCAACCACAAGGTCGCCGATCCCCGGGGGCGTGGCCTGGATGACGGCGTGACCTTCGCGGAAAATGCCCTGTCGGTGGTGCTGCCGGTGCTGATCGGCATGACCGTGCTCATGGAGATCGCAGCGTGGCCGGTTACGTGGCTGCTTTCCGGCGGCTTTCACGACGCCTCGCCCGATCAGTTCGCCTTCGCGGTGCAACTTGCGCGACTCACCTTCCCTTATCTGCTGCTCATCAGCCTCGTCTCGCTGCTGGGCGGCATCCTCAATTCGCTGCACCGCTTCTGGGTGGCCGCCGCCGCGCCGATCCTGCTGAACCTTACGCTGATCGTCGCGCTGCTATTATTCCACCATCACGAGCCGCTTTTCACAGCGCGCAATCAGGCGATCGCGGTAACGATATCAGGCGCGCTGCAATTGCTGTGGCTGGTCTGGGCCTGTCGCCGCGCCGGGGTGCGCCTGCGCATCCGCCGCCCGACGCTCAACCCGGACGTGAAGAGGCTCCTGTCGCTGATCTGGCCAGCGGCGGCAGGCGCGGGCGCGGTTCAGATCAATCTCGTCATCTCCACCGCGCTGGCCGCCAGCCTCCTTTCCGCGGGATCGGTGAGCTACATCTATTTCGCCGACCGGCTGAATCAGCTCCCGCTCGGGCTTATCGGCATCGGGCTTGGCACCGTGCTGCTCCCCACCATCTCCTCACACCTTGGGAAGGGCGAGGACGCGGCGGCGATGGAAACGCAGAACCGCGGCATGGAATTGGCGCTGTTCTTCACCCTGCCGGCCACGATCGCGTTGATCGTCTGCGGCCAGCCGATCGTGGCGGCGCTGTTCCAGCACGGCAAGTTCACCCCGGCCGATACGGTCGCGACCGCGCAGTCACTCGCGGCCTTTTCCGTGGGCTTGCCAAGCTACATCCTCGTCAAGGTGCTGACGCCAGGCTATTATGCGAGGCAGGACACCAAAACGCCGGTGCGCTTCGCGACGATTTCGATCGCGGTAAACCTGGTCCTCAACCTCGCCTTCATCCTGCCGCTCGGCCATATGGGGCCACCGCTGGCCACCGCGCTCGCCTCCACCGTTAACGTGTGGATGCTTTGGCGCGAACTGCGCCGCCGCGAGCATTTCGTACCCGATGCGCAACTTCGCCGCCGCGCGTGGCGGCTGGCGGCCGCCGCGCTGCTGATGGGGGCGGTCATGTATTTCGCGAACGATCTGTTCCGGCCATACACGACCGGCCCGAGCCTGGCGCGGTGGGGCGCGATGTTCGTGCTGGTAGCGCTGGGCGGCTTGGTTTACGTCGCCGCGACCTTCCTGTTCGGCGCCTTCCGGCTGGCCGATGCGCGAAGGCTCGTCCGTCGATAGATCAGACAAGGGAAATCATGCGCGTCGTTTCCGGCATCAAGCCCACCGGCAATCTCCACCTCGGCAATTATCTGGGCGCGGTGAAGCAGTGGGTGGCGATGCAGGGCGAAATTCAGGCCAAGGGCGGCGAAACGATGTATTTCATCGCCGATCTGCACGGGCTCACCGAATGGATCGCGCCAGCGGAGCTAAGGGCCAACACGATCGAAATGACCGCGACGCTCGTCGCCGCCGGCATCGATTCCGAACGCTCGATCCTGTTCAATCAGACTCGCGTACCCGCGCACAGCGAACTGGCGTGGCTGTTGAACAACGTCGCGCGCGTCGGCTGGCTTAACCGGATGACGCAGTTCAAGGACAAGGCGGGCAAGAACCGCGAGGGCGCGTCGGTCGGCTTATATGATTATCCGGTGCTGATGGCGGCGGACGTATTGCTCTATAACGCCACCCACGTGCCGGTCGGCGAAGATCAGAAGCAGCATCTGGAACTTGCGCGTGATATCGCGACCAAGTTCAATCTCGATTACAAGCGCGATCTCTTCACCCTGCCCGAGCCGCTGGTGAGCAAGGCCGCGCCGCGCATCATGTCGTTGCGCGATGCCTCCGCAAAGATGTCGAAATCGAATCCGTCGGTACAATCGGTGGTGAAACTGATCGATTCGGATGATGTGATCGCCGACAAGTTTCGCAAGGCGAAAACCGATCCGGACGCGCTGCCCGATTCATGGGAGGCGCTGGAGGGGCGGCCGGAGGCGCGCAATCTCGTGACCATCTTCGCCGCCCTCGCAGATCGCGCGGCGGCCGACGTGGTGACTGAATTCGCCGGCAAGGGCTTCGGCGCGTTCAAGCCCGCGCTCGCGGACCTCGCCGTGGCGACGCTCGGCCCGATCCGCGATGAGATGCTGCGCTTGCTGAACGATCCCGCCGCGATCGACGCGATCCTCGCGCGCGGGGCTGACAAGGCGCGCAGCCTCGCCGCGCCGGTGTTGCGCGCGACGCAGGAAGCGATGGGGCTGCTCGCGTAAATTCCGGCCGTCGTTCGATCGTGTGCGACAGGGCGGCGGCATTTTCAGCTATTGGCGTAATTTGCCAACTGTTGGCAGCGGTCTTCCCGCAGCGCGACTAACCGCCACGCTGCTTTCCGATAATATCCTTGTATTTCAGTAACACACAAAACTGGCACGACTCCTGCTGTGTATCAGGCATCAGGTGAAGCATCGCTTCACCGACCAAATGGAGCCAGTCAATGTCCGCCAACTCTGCCAACGCCAGCACTCCGAAGCACGAAATTTTCGGCGTTTGCCGCCGGCTGGGCGAGGATTTCGGTTTCCATCCGAACATCCTGCGCGTCGCGCTGGCGGTCGGCCTGGTGTGGAGCATCGAGGGGGTGGCGATCGCCTACCTCACGATGGCAGCGATCGTTATCGCGAGCCGAATCTTTGCGCCGGAGCCGAAGCAGAAAACACAGGTGAACACCGCCCCCGCAGGCGATATCGCTCCCGTAGTACCGGAACAGAACAACACTCCTGCTCCGGTATTCTCGCAGGCTGCGTGAAACTCCCCCTGATGCGTCAGTTTTCGAGTTGGTGCATCAGGACGCGGACGGCACTGTCGATATCGTTGTCGCTGTCGCGCAATTCCTCGATCCTGCGTACCGCATGGATCACCGTCGAATGATCGCGCCCGCCGAACTTCCGCCCGATCTCTGGCAGCGATCGCGTGGTGAGGCGCTTCGCGAGATACATCGCGATCTGCCGTGGCCGAGCCACTGCACGTGCGCGCCGCGCCGAAACAAGATCGATCGGCTTCAGATCGAAATGCGTCGATACAAGCTTCTGGATCTCATCGATCGTCACGCGGCGCTGCCCGCCTCGCAGCACATCGCCGAGCACGGTCATCGCGAACTCCAGATCGATCGCGTCGCCGGTCAATTGCGCATAGGCGACGACGCGGTTGAGCGCACCTTCCAGCTCGCGAATGTTGGTGCGGATACGCCCTGCGAGCATGTCGAGCACTTCGCGCGGCACCCGCGCCTCCGGCAGATCGGCCAGCTTGCTATCCAGGATCGCGCGGCGCAGCTCTAGCGACGGTGCCTTGATATCAGCGACCAGCCCGATCGCCATCCGGCCGACGATGCGCGCCTCTATCCCATCAAGCGCCTGCGGACAGCGATCGGCGGAAATCACCAGCCTCTTGCCCGCCGCCATGATCTCGTTGACGGTATGGAAGAACTCCTCCTGCGTCGCGTCCTTGCCGGCGATGAACTGAAGATCGTCGATCAACAACAGATCACAGCCGCGCAGCCGCGCCTTGAACGAGAAGGTGTCGCGTCCGCGGAGCGCAGAAACGAAATCGAACATGAAGCGCTCGGCGGACATGATCATCACGCGCGCCTCGGGCTGCGCAGCGAGGAATTCGTGCGCGATCGCGTGCATCAGATGCGTCTTGCCCTGCCCCGTCCCCGAGTGGAGGAATAGCGGGCTGAAGCGCACCGGGCCCGGTGCGGCGAGCGCGCGGGCTGCGTTGTAGGCAACCTTGTTAGAGGCATCCACGACAAAGCGTTCGAAGGTAAGGCGCGGATCGAGCAGCGGACGCTCCCCAACCACATGCGCTGGTGCCGATTCCGCAACCGGCGCCGCAGGAAGCGCGGCGGGCATGATCACGTCGGCAACAGCCCCCGCCCGCGCTGTGTCGATCGTGACCGTGCGGACGCGAGGCAGCAGCGCGCGGAATTCGTGCACGAGTCGATCGGCGTAATGGTTGCGCACCCAATTCGTCATGAACGCGGACGGCAACGTCAGACGAATCGCGTCTGCGTCTCCGCTCTCGATCAACTCGATCGGCTTCAGCCACTGCTCGAACAACCGCGCACCGGCCGACTCGCGCAGATTGGAGCGGACGCGTGCCCAGGCGCGCGCCACATCGCTCAACTGCTCCGAAGTCTCACCGCCTGATGCCACGCGCAACTCTCCCGGGGCAGCGACGCACAGCGTCGCAGCCTGTTATTGAACCGCCAAAAAAGTCCCCCCGATGTGGTCCCCACCACGGTCGGAATACGACGCTGTAACGTTGAGCGCACGGCGAACGCCGTTGCGACGGGGCAAGGTTTAGGAACAAGCCGGTGAGTCGATCAAGGCCGCAGCCTGACACAATCTCGAAATAAAAACGTTGACTCGTCACGGACGGCGCAAATCCGTCAAAAATCTCACAATATGTTGAAATGTAACGCGTATTTCAGAACGCCCCAGCGTCACTGGAATGCGAATCGCGGGAAATCCATGACTCTTTGGTTACACCGCACCGCAACGACAAAAAGCCCGCCGGGAAATTCCCGACGGGCGTTCGTGTCGCCGTAACGGTTAGCTGCCGTCAGGCCAGTGCGGCAACCCGCTTCGTCAGGCGGGAGAACTTGCGGCTGGCGGTGTTGCGATGAAGCACCCCGCGAGCAACGCCCCGGGCCATTTCCGGCTGCGCCTCGGCGAGCGCGGCGCTGGCTGCGGTCTTGTCACCGGCGGCGAGAGCGGCTTCGACCCGCTTCACGAAGGTGCGGATACGGCCCACGCGGTTACCGTTGACTTCGGCCCGACGCTGGTTGCGACGGATGCGCTTCTTCGCTTGCGGCGTGTTCGCCATTGACGTCCTCGAAATCTGATCGATGAAAAAAGGGCGCCGGGTATCCCCTTCGCCCTGGAAGCGTGCCCCTTAGCGCGCGATGCTCACCGGGTCAACCGCGCTGGCAGGTGGGGCACCAGAACGTGGAGCGCCCGCCCTCCGCATAACGCGCGACGACGCCACCGCATCCGCACGGTAGGCCCTCGCGACCATAAACTGCGAACTGCTTCGAGAAATAGCCCAGTTCGCCATTCGGCCGCGCATAATCCCTGAGCGACGAGCCGCCCGCCTCGATCGCGGAGCGCAGGACGGCGCGAATCGCATCGACCAGCCGCGTCAGCCTGGCGCGCGAGATTTCGCCGGCTGCCCGCTGCGGCGAAATATGCGCCAGATGCAGCGCCTCGCAGACATAGATGTTGCCCAACCCGGCGACGATCCGCTGATCGAGAAGCGCGAGCTTAATCGACATTCGCCGCCCAGCGAGCGCACGAACGAGATACGCCGCGTTAAGGTCCGGCCCGAGCGGCTCCGGTCCAAGCGCCGCAAAGGCGGGAAAACCATCCAAGGCCTCACTGCGCCATAAATCGACCGACCCGAATCGACGGGGATCGTTGAGCGCGAGCCGACGCCCCGCCGCGGTTTCGATCAGCAGGTGATCGTGCGTCAGCACATCTTCGGGATCGATCCGCCACCGCCCGGACATGCCCAGGTGGAAGATCATCGTATCTCCGCGATCGGTCCCGATAAGCCCGTATTTCGCCCGCCGGTCGAGCGAGACTATGCACGCGCCGGTAAGCCGCTGGCGCAGGTCGTCGGGGAAAGGTCGCCGCAGATCGGCGCGGCGCGCCTCGATCGACGCGATCGTTGCGCCCTCCAGCACGGCCGCCAGGCCGCGAACGGTGGTTTCTACCTCGGGAAGCTCCGGCATTACACTGCCTCTAGCCGCCGGCCACGCCCCCCGCTAGGGCTGGGTGCCATGAGTGAAATCGTCTCTTTCGGCTATGAGGATATCGCGCGCGACGAAAAGACCGCGCGCGTCGGCGGCGTCTTCACCAGCGTCGCCTCCCGCTATGACGTAATGAACGATGCCATGTCGGCGGGGATGCACCGCCTGTGGAAGGATCGCTTCGTGCGCCGC
Organism: Sphingomonas sp. TX0543; assembly: GCF_048565505.1. Taxonomy (NCBI): domain Bacteria; kingdom Pseudomonadati; phylum Pseudomonadota; class Alphaproteobacteria; order Sphingomonadales; family Sphingomonadaceae; genus Sphingomonas; species Sphingomonas sp. TX0543. The sequence goes on along the minus strand of NZ_JBLZUS010000002.1, from coordinate 1,695,711 downwards.
GTGAAACCGCGCGCCGGCGAGCAGATCCTCGACATGGCGGGCGGCACCGGTGATATCGCCTTCCGGCTGGAGCGCGCCGGCGCGAGCATCACGGTCGCGGATATCAATCCGGCGATGCTGGAGGTGGGCATGCAGCGCGCCCAGCAGCGCGGCATCGACGGGCTGGTGTGGACGGAGGCGAATGCCGAGACGCTGACCTTCCCTGATCGCTTTTTCGATGCCTATACGATCGCCTTCGGCATTCGTAACGTCACCGATATTCCAGCGGCGCTGCGCGAGGCCCATCGCGTGCTGCGGCGGGGCGGGCGTTTCTTCTGTCTCGAATTTTCCACGACGCAGTGGCCGGGTTTCAAGGAGATATACGACAGCTACTCGCATCATCTCGTGCCGCGGATCGGCGAGTTGCTGGCGCATGATCGAGACAGCTATCGCTATCTGATCGAATCGATCCGTCGCTTCCCGGATATGCCGGCGTTCGAGGGCATGATCCGCGCGGCGGGCTTTACCCAGACGAAGGTCGAGCCGCTGCTTGGCGGGCTGGTGGCGATCCACAGCGGCTGGAAGATTTGACCTCCGCCGTCGTCCATGGCTGGCGGCTCCTGAAATGGGGCCGGATACTCGCGCGGCACGGCGCGCTGCGCGGAATTGAGCGCGATCCGAACACGCCGCCGCGCCTGCGTCGCCTGCTTCGCCTCGCGCGCTTAGGAGCGCGGACACCGGCAACGCCGCGTTACGCCGATGCTTTCCAAGCGATCGGGCCGGCTGCGGTCAAGCTCGGCCAGACGCTAGCTACCCGACCCGATCTGGTCGGAGAGGCCGCGGCGGCCGATCTGATGCGGCTGCAGGATGCGCTGCCACCGGTGCCCTTCGCCGAAATCCGCCCGCAATTGCTGGCAAGCTTCGGTCGCCCGCTCGACCATCTCTTCGCGAGCATCGACGAGGTTCCGGTCGGCGCCGCCTCGATCGCGCAGGTCCACCGCGCAGTGACCACCGATGGGCGGGACGTTGCGGTCAAGGTGCTTCGCCCGGGCGTCGAGGAGGAATTCGCGCGCGCGATCGAAACCTATGAATGGGCCGCCGCGCAGATCGAGCCGATGGGGGGCGAGATCGCGCGCCTCCAGCCCCGGCTGGTGATCGAGACGTTCAAGCGCTGGACGGCGCGCGAGCTCGATCTGCGGCGCGAGGCGGCATCCGCGTCCGAACTCGCGGAAGCGATGGCAGCAGAGCCGGACTATCGCGTCCCCGCGGTCGACTGGCAGCGCACCACGGGCAAGGTGCTAACGATCGAATGGATCGATGGCGTCAAGCTTTCCGATCGCGCGGCGCTGGTCGCGCGGGGCTATGATCTTCCTGCCCTGGCGCGCGCGCTGGTTCACGCTTTCCTGCGGCAGGCGATCGCGGAGGGCTTCTTCCACGCCGACATGCACCAGGGAAACCTGTTCGCAGTCCCCGGCAACCGCATTGTCGCGATCGATTTCGGCATCATGGGCCGGATCGATCGGCGCGCGCGCGTGTGGCTCGCGGAGATTCTCTACGGTCTCATCACCGGGAACTATCGCCGCGTCGCCGAAATCCATTTCGAGGCCGGCTATGTGCCGCCGCATCACAACGTCGCCGAATTCGCCACGGCGCTGCGCGCGGTGGGCGAGCCGATGCGCGGGTTGCCCGTGAAGGACATGTCGATCGGCATGATGCTCGATGGCCTGTTCTCGATCACCCGGGATTTCGACATGGCCACGCAGCCGCATCTGCTGCTGCTCCAGAAGACGATGGTAATGGTGGAGGGCGTGGCGACCAGCCTCGATCCCGATATCAACATGTGGGACACGGCTGGGCCCGTTGTGGAGGAATGGATCAGGACGGAGCTGGGCCCGGAAGCGGCGATAGCCGACCGGCTGATCGCGGACGTTCGCACGCTCACGCGCCTGCCTGACCTTGTCCGTCGCATCGAGGATCGGTTCCCGGCGCCGGGCGGCGCGCCCCCCGCCCCGCCGCTGCGCGAGATCGCCACGGTGCGGATCGGCGGCGGCTGGCGCTATGCGGCCGTCGCGCTGATAGCCGGGCTCGCCGGGGCTGCCGCGACCCTGGGCGCGCTGCACTGGTGATGACGGGCGGGCGGGCGCGATCGCCGCTCTGGCTGGCGCAACCGACGCGCTTCGCCGGTTGGCCGCGCCAGCGCGCCAGGATCGCGCTGGCGGTGCTCGCGCTGCTGCTGGTTTTTTCGTTCACGGCCTTGGTTGCCGCCGGGCCGCCACCAGTCGATCCCAAGGCCCCGGCGAGCGAGAATCGCGCCGACGTGCTTCTTTACGAATCGATCGTCGATTCGGTGCGACACGGCGGCGACTATTATCTCGTTACCGCGCAAGCGCTCCGCACCGGCAATTATCCGCTCCGTCCCTTTGTCACTTTTCGGCTACCTACGCTGGCCCTCGTACAGGCACACTTTCCGCCGGCGATCGTCCCGCTGCTGCTCTATGCGCTGGTCATCGTGGTCGCGGTCGCCTGGTGGGAACGGCTACGGCCGGCGATGGCGCGGTGGCAGCCGGTCGTGATCGCCGTGCTGCTGCTGGCGGGGGGGATGGCCGTTTGCGTCCAGCCGGAACTTCTCGTTTTTCACGAGATCTGGGCCGGACTGCTGATCGCGTTGAGCGTCGCATTATGGCGACCGGGGCGCTGGATCGAATCCGTCGCCTTCGGTCTGGCGGCGATGCTCATCCGCGAGACGGCGGCGTTGTACGTCGGCGCGATGTTCGTCCTCGCGCTGACGAATGGCGACCGGCGCGAGGCGCTTGGATGGTTTATCGCCACAACGATCTTCGCGGTTGCCGTCGCGGCTCATGCTCATGCCGTAGGAGCCGTGGTCCGCCCTTTCGATCCCGCCTCGCCCGGCTGGTCAGGCATGCTGGGCGTCGGCTTTTTCATAAGGACGATGGCGCTGTCGACGGCGCTTACCATGCTGCCGCTGGCCCTCGCCGCGCCGCTGGTAGTGCTGGCGGTCGCCGGCTGGGCCGGGTGGCGCGACCCCTTCGCGGGACGCATGTTGGCGACGCTGCTCGTCTATGCCGCGCTGATCGCATGCTTCTGCCGCGCCGATACCTTCTACTGGGGGCTGCTGGTAGCGCCCCTGCTGCTGACCGGCCTGATCTTCGTGCCGGATAGCCTGCGCGATCTGCTCGCCGCCGCGCTCGACACGCGCCGCATCACCGTGACAAGAGTCGTACGATGAAACGCATCCTTTTGATCGTGGGCGGCGGCATCGCGGCCTATAAGGCGTGTGAGCTGGTTCGCCTGCTGCGCAAGGCGGGCCACCGGGTTCGCTGCGTCTTGACCGAAGGCGGAGCGCATTTCGTCACTCCGATGACGCTCGCCGCGCTTTCGGAGGACAAGGTTTACACGACCCTCTGGGATCTGAAGGACGAGGCGGAAATGGGCCATATCCAGCTCAGCCGAGAAGCCGATCTGGTCGTCGTCGCACCCGCCACAGCCGATCTGATCGCGCGGATGGCGGCGGGCATCGCCGACGATCTCGCCACCACATTGCTGCTCGCCACCGACAAGCCGGTGCTCGCCGCCCCCGCGATGAACGTTCGCATGTGGCAGCACGCCGCAACCCGCCGCAACGTCGCGCAGCTTCGCGCGGACGGCGTGCTCCTGCTCGAGCCGGACGAGGGCGCGATGGCATGCGGCGAATATGGCCCCGGTCGTTTGCCGGAACCGGCGGCGATCGCCCAGGCGATCGAGGCGCAATTCGCGCCCCGCACCACACCACTGGCCGGCCGCCACATATTGCTCACCGCCGGGCCGACGCACGAGTCGATCGATCCCGTGCGCTATATCGCCAACCGCAGTTCCGGGAAGCAGGGCTTCGCTCTTGCCGGAGCGCTCGCCAAGCTCGGCGCGCGGGTTACGCTGATCGCCGGCCCCGTCACACTGCCTACGCCGGCCGGCGTCGATCGCATCGATGTTGAAACTGCGCGCGAGATGGCCGCTGCCGTCGATCGCGCGCTGCCCGTCGATGCCGCCCTGATGGTCGCGGCAGTCGCGGACTGGCGCGCAGAGCAGACGGCTGCCCAGAAAATCAAGAAGACCGAGGGAGGCACCCCAACGCTGCATCTCTCCGAAAATCCGGACATCCTCGCGACGCTGGCGCACAGTCCGCATCGACCACGCCTCCTCATCGGATTCGCTGCGGAGACTGAAAAGGTGGTCGATCACGCCGTCGCCAAGCGCACGCGCAAGGGCGCCGACTGGATCGTCGCAAATGATGTGTCGGGCGATGTGATGGGCGGAGACGCGAACGCGATCCACATCGTCACCGCAGCCGGGGTTGAAAGTTGGGAGCGGCTGTCCAAACTGGCCGTCGCAGAGCGGCTGGCGCAGCGCATCGCCGAGGCGCTCGCCTGACACGGATCGCAAACGCTTCCGGTGGCGACGCGCGCAGCTTCCACTATATGAAGGGCGATGACTGACCAGATAACGATCGAGATACAGCGCCTGGCCAACGGCGCCGGCCTTCCCCTGCCAGTCTATGCAACCGCTGGCGCGGCCGGGATGGATATCGTCGCGGCCGAGGATCTGACTCTCGCGCCCGGTGCGCGGCACGCTGTCGCGACCGGCTTCGCGATCGCGATACCGGATGGTTATGAAGTGCAGGTGCGCCCGCGCTCCGGTCTGGCGCTCAACCATGGCGTCACCTGTCTCAACACGCCGGGAACGATCGACAGCGATTATCGCGGCGAGGTGAAGGTGATCCTCGCCAATCTTGGCAATGAGCCGTTCGAGGTGAAGCGCGGACAGCGCATCGCACAGCTCGTCGCCGCGCCGGTCTTGCACGCCGTGCTCGGAGAAGTCGCGATACTGGATGAGACGGTGCGCGGCGCGGGCGGCTTTGGATCGACCGGGCGATGACATGATGATCCCCGCCATATTGCTCATGATGTTGCAGCTCGCCGGCAGCGAGCGGCCCAGTGCCAACCTGCCTGCGACGGAATGGTCGACTCTGGCGGAGCTGCCGCTGATCCGACGCACCGAGCCTACGCCGGAACTGTCGAAATTCGTTCGTGATGAAGTGGCGGCCGGACGCTGCGCTGTTGCGGTACGCGAGCCAGGAGGCTTTTCGCTGCACGTCGAGCTTGGCGTGCTGGTCGACCGAGACGGCGATGTGCGTAAGATTATGCCACGCGCTATCGGCTGCCCAACGGTCGAGCAATATGCGGTCGGCCTGACATCGCGGATGGCGCGGGCGAACTTGGCTGCCCCCGGTGCCGACACCTGGTATCGCACATCGATTGATTTCGCATGGAGCGAGTGACGCTCGGCGCGGACGAGCTGGCACGTTACGCGCGGCACATCGTGCTGCGAGAGATCGGTGGTGTCGGTCAAATAAGGCTCAAGTGCGCGTCGGTCGCGCTCGTGGGCGCGGGCGGGATCGGTTCCCCAGCGATCCAGTACTTGGCAGCAGCAGGGATCGGGCGTCTTATCCTTATCGACGACGATCGCGTCGAGTTGTCGAACCTTCAGCGTCAGACGATTTTCCGTACCGCCGATGTCGGTAGAACAAAGGTAAGTGCGGCTGCAGATGCCGCGCGCGCGATCAATCCACATATCGCAATAGAAGAGCGCGCCGCCCGCCTTGACCCCGGCAATGCCGCGCAATTGCTAGCCGACGCGACGGTAGTGATCGACGGCAGCGACAGCTTCGCAACGCGCCTCGCTGTCGCGGACGCGGCCTTCGCCGCACATATTCCACTGGTGTCTGCCGCGGTCGGGCAATTCGACGGGCAGCTTGCGGTCTATCGCGGATGGGAATCCGACAAGCCATGCTATCGCTGCCTGGTAGGTAACGAGCCGGGGCGAGAGGCAGTATCGTGCGCTGAAGACGGCGTTATGGGTCCGATGGTAGGCATGATCGGAAGCCTGGCCGCTATGGAAGCGATTCGTGCTATCTCGTTTTTTGGTCACGATACGGCCGGGGAATTGCTTATCGCTGATTTGCTCTACTTCAGGATGCGAACGGTTCGACTTCAAAAAGACCCGGCCTGTCGTTGCAGAATTACAAATTCGTGACTCAATCCAGCGGAACTTTGTTAACCGTCCGGCTTTAGAGGCTTGCAAACACCGGAGGTTGATGCAATTACGCCCCCGGACCGGAAAGGGAGTTTATCATGCGTCTTGCCAAATATATCGCCGCCGCCGCTGCCGCGTCGCTCGCCGTCGCTCCGGCGATCGCCGCGCCGGCTAACCCGGCGTCCAGCCTGTCGGTGGGTCAGTCGCGCGCTGCGACCCCGTCGGCTTCGAAGGAAAAGCTCGCTGGCGGTGGTGTTCTCATCGCCGTCCTCGCCGCTGCCGCCGTCATCGCCGGTATCGTCGTGATCGCTGACTCGAACAACAATTCGAGCAGCAACTGAGTTCGTAGGGAATTCGGAAGAAATAGCGGTCTCCGGGCCGCTATTTTTTTGTTTTCTTTTGCGGGATCTGCGCTGGTTTCCTCTCAGACGGCGAGCCAAACACCGAGAAAATAGCGCGTGGGTCTTGGGGGCTGTTGCTAGATGCGATAATAGCCGCGATACCAGTCGACGAACCGCGCGATGCCGTGCGCGATCGGGGTGACGGGCACGAAGCCGAGATCTCGCGTCGTCTCCCCAATATCCGCATAGGTGGCGCAAACGTCGCCGGGCTGCATCGGATGCATCTCCCGCACGGCGCCGCGTCCACATGCCGCCTCGATCGCATCGATCAGCCGCACCAGCTCCTCGGCCTGGTTGTTGCCGAGGTTGTAACGCGCATGCGGCGTCACACTTCCGCCGGGCTTCTCGGCACGATCGTCGGCGGGCGGCCTGTCGAGCGCGGCCAGCACACCCGCCACGATATCGTCGATATAGGTGAAATCGCGCCGCATCACGCCATTGTTGAACAGCTTGATCGGCCGCCCCTCCAGAATCGCGGCGGTGAACAGCCACGGCGCCATATCGGGCCGCCCCCATGGGCCGTAGACCGTGAAGAAGCGCAACCCCGTCTGCGGAATGCGAAACAGATGCGCGTAGCTTTCGCTGAGCAGTTCGTCCGCCCGCTTGGTGGCCGCATAGAGCGATACGGGCCGATCGACCCGATCCTCGACACTGAACGGCATCTTGTCATTGCCGCCATAAACCGACGAGGATGAAGCATAGACAAGGTGGCGGACACCCAGCCCCCGGGCGAGTTCAAGAATGTTCACATGCCCCGCCAGATTGGCACGGACATAGGCGCGCGGATTTTCCAAGGAGTATCGCACCCCGGCCTGCGCCGCGAGATGCACGATGCGATCCACGCCCCGCCCCGCGACGACCGCGTCAAGCGCGGCCTCGTCCGCGATATCAGCCTCGACGAACGCGATAGCATCACCGAAACGCGCCGATAGATCGGCGAGGCGCGCGCGCTTCAACGCCGGATCGTAATAATCGTTGAGATTATCGATCCCGATCACACGCTCGCCCCGCGCCGCCAGCGCGGCCGCCACCGCATGGCCGATGAACCCGGCCATTCCGGTGACGAGGATCATCCGACCAGCTTCCGCGCGAATTCGCGCACCACCGGCCCGATATCGTCCCGCGCGAGCGCCAGCGCGAGGTTCGCCTGAATATACCCTGCCTTGTCGCCGCAATCGTAGCGCTGCCCATCGAACAGCACGCTGTTGAACGCCTGCTTCCCGATCAGTTGCGCCATCGCATCGGTGAGCTGGATTTCGCCCCCCGCTCCCCTCACCGGATTATCGAGAATCCGCATGACTTCGGGTTGCAGGATATAGCGGCCCGGAATCATGAGATTGGACGGCGCGGTGCCCAACGCCGGCTTTTCGACCAGCGCGGCAACCTCGACCACGCGGCCATCGCGCGCGCCGGGAGAGATGATTCCGTATTTATCCGTCTGATCGGCGTCGATCTCCAGCGCCCCGATGACATTGCCGCCCGTGCGCTGATAAACCTCGCACATCTGCGCAAGCAGCCCGGGCTTCCCCGCCATCAATTCGTCCGGCAGCAGCACCGCGAACGGCTCGTCGCCCACGATCTCGCGCGCGCACCATACCGCATGGCCCAGCCCGAGCGGCTCCTGCTGGCGGACATAGACCGGCGAGCCGGGTCGCTGGCGGATGCCCTCGATCGCCGCCAGGCTCTTGCCGCGATCCTTAAGCGTCGCCTCTAGCTCATAGGAAATGTCGAAATGATCCTCGAGCGCGGATTTGCCGCGCCCGGTGACGAAGATGATCTGCTCGATCCCCGCCTCGATCGCCTCCTCCACCGCATATTGGATCAGCGGCTTATCGACGACGGTGAGCATTTCCTTCGGCATCGCCTTGGTGGCGGGAAGGAAGCGGGTGCCGAGCCCGGCGACAGGAAATACGGCTTTACGAAGCGGCTTGATCGACATTCATTCGTCCCTGTTGCGACGCCAGCGTCTTTATCGGTGCATGGTCGCATCGACAATTTGCTTAGCGGCAGATGCTTAGCGCGTCCTTAAGCCAATCCGGATAATCCGGCGGCATGAAAGTTCTGCTGATATTTGGCACGCGGCCCGAAGCGATCAAACTGTTCCCGGTAGTGCGTGCTCTGGCGGCGATCCCCGGCATCACGCCGCGCGTCTGCGTTACGGCGCAGCATCGCGGCCTGCTCGATCAGGTGCTGGCCATCGCGGGGCTCACCCCGGATATCGATCTCGATCTCATGGAGCCGGGGCAAACGCTCGACCGGCTCACCGCGCGATTGCTGACCGGGCTGGGCGAGGTCATGGATCGGGAACAGCCCGCGCGCGTGATCGTCCAGGGTGACACCGCCACGGCGATGGCGGGCGCGCTCGCCGCTTATTACCGCAAGATCCCGGTCGCGCATGTCGAGGCGGGCCTGCGCTCCGGCAACATCTATCATCCCTGGCCGGAGGAGGTGAACCGCCGCATCGTCGCGCCGATCGCGGACCTGCATTTCGCCCCCACCACCACCGCCGCGCAGGCGCTGGCCCGCGAGAATATCCGCGGAGGCGTCCACGTCACCGGCAATACCGTGATCGATGCCTTGCACTGGACGAGCGCGCGGATCGATGCCGATCCTTCGCTTGCGGCCGGGCTGGACGAGGTGGCGGCGCGGTTCGCCGGGCGAAAGCTGATCCTCGTCACCACGCATCGGCGCGAGAATTTCGGCGGCGGGATGGAAAATATCGCCAACGCCATCGCGCGGATCGCGGCGCGCGCGGACACCGCCGTGCTGTTCCCGATGCATCCCAATCCGAATGTCGGCGCGGTCATGGACGCGATTCTGGGCGATCGGCCCAATATCGCCCGGATCGAGCCGCTCGATTATCCGCATTTCATCCGCGCGCTGGGCATGTGCCATCTCGCACTTACCGATTCGGGCGGGGTGCAGGAGGAAGCGCCCGCGCTCGGCAAGCCGGTGCTCGTCATGCGCGACACTACCGAGCGCCCCGAGGGCATCGCCGCCGGCACCGCGAAGCTGGTCGGCACCGATGCGGACCGTATCGTTTCCGAAGTCTTCACCCTTATCGACGACAAGGCCGCCTATTCCGCGATGGCGCGCGCCCACAATCCTTTTGGCGACGGCCACGCGGCGGTTCGGATTGCAGGGGTTATTGCCGATGGTGCCGGATAACGAGCTGAAGGTCGCCGTCCTGGGGCTTGGCTATATCGGCCTGCCGACCGCCGCCGTGATCGCGCGCAGCGGCGCCAGGGTCGTCGGGATCGACGTTACCCCCGCCGTGGTCGAGACCATCAATTCCGGCCGCGTGCATATCGAGGAGGTCGATCTCGACGGCCTGGTTTCCGGCGTCGTCGCGCGGGGCAGCCTGCGCGCGTCGCTGGAGATCGAGGCGGCCGACGTGTTCGTCATCGCGGTGCCGACCCCCTTTGCCGACGGTCACGCGCCCAATATCGGCTATGTGCTGAACGCGGCCACGACGATCGCGGCGGTGCTGAAGGCCGGCGATACCGTGATTCTCGAATCGACATCTCCGGTCGGCACGACGGAGCAGGTGCGCGATCTCCTCGCGCGGCTGCGCCCCGATCTGAAGGTGCCCGGCGTCGCGGGCGAGGCGGCGGATATCGCCATCGCCTATTGCCCGGAGCGCGTGCTGCCGGGGCGGATCCTGGTGGAGCTGATCGACAACGATCGCGTGATCGGCGGGATCACGCCGCGCTGCGCGCGCAAGGCGCTGGCCTTCTATCGCCGGTTCGTGCGCGGCGCCTGTGTCACCACCAGCGCGCGCGCGGCGGAAATGACCAAGCTGACCGAAAACGCCTTCCGCGACGTGAATATCGCCTTCGCCAACGAGCTGAGCATCGTTGCGGAGAAGATGGGCGTCGATGTGTGGGAGGTGATCCGGCTCGCCAACCGGCATCCGCGCGTCAACATCCTCCAGCCCGGCCCAGGCGTCGGCGGCCATTGCATCGCGGTCGATCCCTGGTTCCTGGTCCACGCCGCGCCCGAGCAGACGCCGCTGATCCGCACCGCGCGGGAGGTGAACGACGGAAAGACCGATTGGGTGATCGTGCGCGCCACCGCGCTGCTGGAGGCGTTGCCCGGCCTGCCGGTCGCCTGCCTCGGCCTCGCGTTCAAGCCGAACATCGACGATTTCCGCGAAAGCCCCGCGCTGAAGGTGGCGGAGGCGCTGGCCGCGCGCTTCGGCCCGCGGATCGCCGTGGTCGAACCCTACGCCGCCACCCTGCCCGACGGCCTTGTGGAGGCGGGAGCGCGACTGATCGACATCGACAGCGCCATCGCGGACTGCCCGATCATGATCGTGCTGGTCGATCATGACATATTCCGCTCGGTGCCGATCGAGGAACGTGCGGACAAGCACGTGCTGGACACGCGCGGCATCTGGGGCGATGCGAATCTGGCGCGGAGCGGAACCGGCGAGCAACGCCGCGCGGCCTGAACACGCCCGGACGAAATCCATCTTCGCCGGAATGGCTTGATACCCGCATTAAGCGGTCCATATCGATCGCCATCACGGCTATAGAGTGCAGATGGTAATTTCGCGTTTCTTCCGCAAATCCGCCCCCGCCCCCGTCACGCCACCACCCGCACTGCCCGACGGCGTGCGCGTATATGCGATCGGCGACATTCACGGGCGATCAGACTGTCTCGATGAATTGCTGGACGCGATCGACCGCGACAGCGACGGGATCGGCGCGCAGGTTCGCCTGATCTTCCTCGGCGACCTGATCGACCGCGGGCCTGATTCGCGTGGCGTGGTGGAGCGGGCGTTGCAACTCGCCGCTTCCGATCGGCACTGCGATTTCATCAAAGGCAATCACGAGGAATTGCTGCTCCACGCCGCGGCAGGGGATCGGCATGCGTTGACGGTGTTTCACCGGGCCGGCGGCCGCGAGACGATGCTGAGCTACGGCGCGGATCCGGACGATTATGACGCGTGCGATTTCGAGCAACTGGCGGCACTGATCCAGCGCCTGGTGCCGGCCGAGCATCTCGCGTTTCTCGATTCGTTCGGCAGCGGGGTTTCGCTGGGTGACTATCGCTTCGTCCATGCCGGGATGCGCCCCGGCGCCACCTTCGAGGAGCAGAAGGAGGCGGACCTGCGCTGGATTCGCCGCGAGTTTCTGAGCCACGACGGCAGCTTCGATGGCGTGGTCGTCCACGGCCATACGATCAGCGACGCACCGGAATTCCGCCATAACCGCATCGGGATCGATACCGGTGCATTCGCCACCGGGCGGCTGACGGCGCTGGTGCTGGAAGGGCGCGATCAACGGACGCTCGAATCAAGCGCGCCTGCGGCCAGCCACTAAAACGTCTCGGACAGCAGAAAACCGGGCGGCATCACAGCCGACCGGTTTTCTAGTCGCGCAAAATCTTGGTGTCAGCGGCCTCCGGGGCCGGCGGGCGCACCCGGAGGAGCGCCGGCGCCGGCGCCGGCGCCACCCTTCTGCTGTTGCATCTGTTGCTGCATCTGCATCTGGCGAAGCACGGTTTCCGGCAGGAAATCGATCAGTTCAACATCGAACACCAGCACCGAATTGGCCGGGATCGGGCCGGTCGCCTTGTCCTTGTAGCCGAGCGACGGCTTGATCCAGAAGCGATACTTCGAGCCCTTCGGCATCAGCTTCAGCCCTTCGCTGAAGCCGGGCACGACGCCGGTTACCGGAAACGGCGTCGGCTGCTGCGACTTGTCGAACGTGGTGCCGTTGAGCAGCTTGCCCTCGTAATTCACCAGCACGACATCGGTGTCGGTGGGCTTCGCGCCCGCGCCGGGCGTTAGCACCTGATACTGCAAGCCCGACGCGGTGGTCATCACGCCCTTCTGGCGGGCGTTCCGGGCAAGGAAATCGTCACCCTGGAAAGCGAGCGCGGCCGCCGCGACCAGCACGGCAACGATGCCCAGCACCAGCCACACGATATAGCTGCGCTTGACGGGCGGAATCGGAACGGCGGTTACGGTCGACATGATTTCCCTCGATGCAGAGGCTGGGCCGCGCCGAACAGGACCGCTCGACTTTCAGCCGGTCGCGATTCGGGCAGAATTGGCGCCGCCGCCCCATCGGAGGCGGCGCGCCAACGCGGTAATTACCGCGCGCCGTCGCGCTCGGCGCGCTTGCGATCGAGCTTGCGGGCGCGACGGACGGCCGCCGCACGCTCGCGGGCGCGCTTTTCCGACGGCTTCTCATAGTGCCGGCGCAGCTTCATTTCGCGATAGACGCCTTCACGCTGCAGCTTCTTCTTGAGCGCGCGCAGTGCCTGGTCGACGTTGTTGTCGCGAACGATGATCTGCATAAACTCGAACTTCTCCGAATCGGCTGGTACGGGCCAAATAGCTAGGCCGGCGTCGAACCATGTCCGCGCCGTGAACGGTGGGCCCCTACCAGCGCGAGGCCGGGAAGGCAAGTTTAACGGCATGATGTTGTGCCGACCTGTTGCCAGATCGTCACGGCGGCGCGCGATCCGCCGAATATTGCGGCGCTGAAACCTGCGCGAGACATCGCTCGCCTAATCTTGCGTCCATGCTAAATGCCGCTGTCGACATGGATATGGAAACCCGCCTGCTGATCGTAGACGACGATCCCGGCATCCGCGAGCTTACCGCGGGCTTCCTTTCCACGCACGGTTACATCGTCGATACCGCCGCCGACGGCGCCGAGATGCGCCGGCTGCTCGCGAGCGAGAGTTATGCGCTGATCGTGCTCGATGTGATGATGCCGGGCGAGGATGGCCTGTCGATCCTGCGCTCGCTCGATCGGGCGCGCTCACCGGCGGTCATCATCCTGTCGGTGATTGGCGAGGAGATCGACCGGATCGTCGGGCTGGAGATGGGGGCGGACGATTATGTCGCGAAGCCTGCCAACCCGCGCGAGTTGCTCGCGCGTATCCGCTCGGTGTTGCGGCGCAACCAGGGCGGCGCGCGCACCGTGCCGGGGGAGCGCCCGCATCAACGCTTCGCCGGCTGGCGGCTCGATCCGGTCGGGCGGCAGCTGATCGATCCCGACGAGGTGGTCATCAACCTGTCCGACGGGGAATTCCGGCTGCTGCTCGCGTTCGTCGAGCATCCCCGCCGCGTGCTGACCCGCGACCAGCTTCTCGACCTCTCGCGCGGGGTGAACGCCGAGCATTTCGATCGCGCGATCGACGTGCAGATAAGTCGTCTTCGCCGCAAGCTCGCCCGGGACGACGATGACGAGTTGATACGCACCGTCCGCAACGAAGGCTATATGTTCACGGTCGATGTCGACCATCGCTGAGCATCGCCCGGTACGCTCCATCGCGGCGCCGATCCTGGTGCTGGTGCTGGGCGCGATCGTGCTGACGGCGGTGGTGCTGTTCGCGGTCACGTTCAACGGGCCACCGCCGAAAGACCCGCCGCGCGGCATCGCGAGCATCGCCTTCGCACTGCGCACCGGGCGGCAACCGGGCGATCCCGGGCCGCCGCTGCGCATCTATACCGCGGATCGCCCGCCGATCCCGCTCGGGCCGGAACACGCCGATACGGACGCGGCGCAGCGCCTCGCCCATGCGCTGCACGTGCCGCATGGCGATGTGGTGGCGATGATCGTGCGGACCCCGCCCGGCATCCCCAGCGCGTTCGTCGGCGGGTTCGCCTTCGGCTGGCGCACGCCGGCGGGATGGCGGATCGTGGAAGGGCGGCCCGGCCCGCGCTTCAGCAACTGGCACAGCCGCACGCTGATCGCGATGTCGATCACGATATTGCTGCTGTCGATTCCGGCGTGGTGGATCGCACGCATCATCTCCGGCCCGCTGCGGCGATTGGCCAACGCCGCAGACCAGGCGCGCGCCGGCGCGGATCGCCCCGTCTTTCCCGCCGGCGGCCCGGCCGAGGTCCGCGCGCTGACCACTGCCGTCGCGGACATGCACGATCGCCTGACCCGCCACGCCGAACAGCGCACGAACATGCTGGCGGCGATCGCGCACGACATGGGCACGCCGCTGTCGCGCCTCGCCTTCTGGGTCGAGCAATTGCCCGAGGGCGCGCGCGACCGCGCTTCGGCGGATATCGACGAGATGCGCGCGATGATTTCCGACACGCTGAATTTCGCGCGTGACGAGGCGGGCGAACGCGATTCGTCACTCGTCGAGCTGGGGAGCCTGCTGGACAGCGTTGTGGAGGACATGGGCGTCGGCGGCGCGGCCGTCTCGCTCACGCCCGGCCCCCGCGCGGTGGTGCGCGGTGATCCCCGCGCGCTGCGCCGCGTGTTCGCCAATCTGATCGGGAACGCGATCCGCTATGGCGATGCGGCCCGGCTGAACTGGGCGGTGGCCGGTGGCGAAGCGACCATCCGCATCGAGGACGATGGACCGGGCATCGATCCGGCGAAGGCCGATCGCCTGTTCGACCCCTTCGTGCGTGGCGACCCTTCACGCAACCGCGCCACCGGCGGCACCGGGCTGGGCCTGGCCATCGCGCGGGCGATCGTGATTCGGCACGAGGGGCACGTGGCGCTCGCCAATCGCGAGGGTGGCGGCGCGGTCGCGACCGTCTCGCTGCCGCTGGCGCGCTGAAACAATCTGAAATGTTCCGGCAGGCCATTGAAATATGCGCGTGACGTTCGGGATCGAATAGCCGTTCAACGCTTTCGGATGACCGGCTCATCCAGCACGAACGGCAAGGCGCTCGTCGCTATGCCCGCCCCCGCCAGACTCCCGGCTGGCGGGGGCTTTCATTGCCCGCTAGGAGCGCAGCCATGCACGGCGCCCCGCTCACCCTCTATAACAGCCTCACCCGTCAGCCCGAGGCGTTCCGTCCGATCGCCGCACCGAAAGTGGGCGTCTATTCGTGCGGCCCGACCGTCTACAACTATGCCCATGTCGGCAATCTGCGCGCCTATGTCTTCACGGACACGTTGGCGCGCACGCTGCGCTGGAAGGGCTATGACCTGACCCACATCATCAACATCACCGATGTCGGCCATCTCACCTCGGATGCCGATGCCGGGGACGACAAAATGGAGGCGGCGGCGAAGAAATCCGGGCAGGATATCTGGGCGATCGCCGCGCATTACACACAGGCCTTCAAGCAGAACCTGCGCGACCTGAACATCGGCGACCCCGCGCGCTTTCCGCTGGCCACCGACCATATCGCGGACATGATCGATTTCGCCGCGAAGATCGAGGCGAAACACTGCTACCGGCTGGAAAGCGGCCTGTACTTCGACGTTTCCACCGTCCCCGAATACGGTCGGCTCGCGCGTGTGCGCGACGACGAGGGCGAGAGCCGGATCGATCCCGTATCAGGCAAGCGCCATCCGCAGGATTTCGCGATCTGGCGCGCCTCCCCGCCCGGCGAGAACCGGCAGATGGAATGGGATTCGCCGTGGGGCCGGGGGGCGCCGGGCTGGCACCTCGAATGCTCGGTGATGAGCAAGAAATATCTTGGCGATCATTTCGACATCCACACCGGCGGAATCGATCATCGCGAGATTCATCATCCCAACGAGATCGCGCAGAACCAGGCGCATTGCGAATGCACCGACAGCGGGGCCACCCTGTGGATGCACAACAACTTCCTCGTCGAACGCGCGGGCAAGATGAGCAAATCATCGGGCGAGTTCCTCACGCTCGCCGCGCTGGTCGATCGCGGCTTCCACCCGCTTTCCTATCGGATGCTGTGCCTGCAGGCGCATTATCGCAGCGAGCTGGAATTCTCGTGGGAGAATCTGGCGGCGGCGCAGGTGCGGCTGAAGCGGCTGGTGCAGGCCGTGGAGGGGCTGCGTGCCCGCCCGCCCGCGCCATCGGCCAGCTCGGCCGACGGCTATCGCGAACAACTGGATGCGGCGCTGTCTGACGATCTCAACACCCCGCGCGCGCTGCCGGTGCTCGATGCGATGCTGGCGGACCGCAAGATCGCCTCGCAGGAGCGCCTGCTTGCGCTGGCCGATTTCGATGCGCTGCTGGGGCTCGATCTTTCCCGCCTGCGCCGCGAGGATCTGCGCGTCCGCCCGGCGAGCGCGACGATCGACGAGGCAACGATCGCGGCCCGCCTCGCCGAGCGCCGCGAGGCGCGCGCGGCCAAGGACTTCGGCCGCTCCGACGCGATCCGCGACGAACTGATCGCCGCCGGCGTGGAGGTGATGGACGGTGATCCGTTGGCGTGGGACTGGCGGGTGGAGGCTTAGCCGCTCACCGCATCGGCCGCTCCCGCTCCGCTACGAGCGCCGGGATTGACGGACGCGCGGGTGACGCCGCCAGCGTGGCTGCTTCCGCCTCGATCGCCGCGACACGCGCTCTGGTCGATGGATGGGTCCGGCTGCGGAAAAAGCCGCCGTCCACGTCGCGCCCATGCGCGCGCCAGAATGCCGCCGCCGAGGCGGTGTCGTAACCCGCATTGTAGAGCAGATGGACGCTCAGCCGGTCGGCCTCTTCCTCCGCGCGTTGCGCCAGGCGGGCGTTGCGGCCCATTTCACCGAACAGCCCGCCCTTCACCCCCGCCGCTTCCAGCCGGGCGCGATGCTTCAGGATGACGTGCGAAAGCTCATGCGCGGCGATCACGGCCACTTCCGCGTCGCTATAGCGCTCAAGGAAGCGCACCCCGATCTGCACCACTTTGCCATCGGACTGGGCCGTCAATTCAGGGCCCAGCACTACCTCGAAGGTTGCCTCGCATCCCTGAACCGCATCGACCTGCGCCGATCGCCGATCCCCGCCACGCAGCAAATCGAACCGCACCTTTCCGGTGCCGCGCGCGATCTGCGCCAGCACGGCATCGCGATCCGCGACCGAGGGGGCGATCGCCCGATCGACAGTCGCCACGCCATCGACCGCGACGATGCCGTCATTGGGCCGGAGCCCCGCGCGCGCGGCAGGTGAAGCCGGAACCACCGCTTCCACCGCCACCGGCGGCGCGAAGCCGAATGCCTGTCTTGCGGCCGCCTCGCTCGCACGGTCATATTGCGTGACCGCGTGAACCAGCGCCCCGGTCGTGCGGGACTGCCGGTCGCAGAGTGCCGCGTTGGCGGTTGCGAGGCGATAGCCGATCGTCCCGAGCCGCAGGTCGATCGCCCGCAGCGCCTCAAGGCTCTCCACCGAAAGACCGGCAGGCGCGGCGGCGATCAGCGCGATCGGGAGGGAGGCAGCCGCAAAACGAAACTTTATCACGTCACGCACGATAGGCGCGGACCGCTCAAGACGCTATCGTCATGCCATGAAAGCCGTCCTGCCCGCGCACGCGCGCCCGTTGCTCGAACCGCATATCCCCAGCGAAGTATCTGTTTCGTGGTGGAAATCCGTCGTGGATGCCAAGGCGATGATCGCCGATGCGGATATCGCCTGGGTCGATATGGAGAAGAGCGCGAGCGTCGCGGAAACGATCCGCGCGTCCGGCCCGAATCTCAAATGGGTATCGACGATCTACGCCGGGCTGGATGCGTTTCCGCTCGACGTGCTGCGCGAGCGGGGGGCGATCGTCACCAATGGCGTGGGGATCAATGCGATCGCGGTCGCGGAATATGCGGTGATGGGCGTGTTGGCGGCGGCGAAGCGCTACGACGAGGTCGTCCGCGCCGCTGACCGCCACGAATGGCTGCTCGATGCGCCGGGCATGACCGAATTATATGGCACCAAAGCGCTGGTGGTGGGGCTTGGCGCGATCGGTCGCCTGATCGCCAAACAACTGGAGGCGTTTGGCGTCGATGTGACCGGCGTCACCCGTTCGGGGCGCGACGGCTCGCTTACGCCGGATCAATGGCGCGCAATGCTGGGCGACTTCGACTGGGTGGTGCTCGCGGCCCCCTCGACACCCGATACCAAGGCGATGATCGGCGCGACCGAGCTTGCGGCGATGAAGAGCAGCGCGTGGCTCATCAACATCGCGCGCGGAGACATGATCGACGACGAGGCGCTGCTGGCCGCGTTGCATGGCGGAACGATCGGCGGCGCGTTTCTCGACCCGACCAACCCGGAGCCGCTGCCGGCCGAGCATCCCTTGTGGTCGGCACCGAACTGCATGATAACCATGCACCTGTCCGGGCGCAGCGGCCGCCCCAAGATGTTCCAGCGCGCCAGCGCGCTCTTCCTGCACAATCTGGCCGCCTTTCTGAACGGCAAGCCGATGCAGAATGTCGCTGATCTGGAAGCCGGATACTGACCCGCCGCCGCATCCTGATTGTCCGCATCTTAATTGTCCGCGAACGCCCGCCAGTCTATGCACCGCCTCGATGAACGATAATCCAGTCCAGCTGATCGAGCCGGTGCGCCATGGCGACGCACGCGGATGGTTCACCGAATATTATACCGAGCGGCGCTTCGCGGAGCGGGGGATCGACTGCCGTTTCGTGCAGGACAATCATTCGCTTTCCGTGCCAGCGTTTACCCTGCGCGGCCTGCATTTCCAGACGCCGCCGCACGGCCAGGACAAGCTGGTGCGCTGCATTCGCGGGCGCATCCTCGATGTAGCGGTGGACGTGCGGCGCGGGTCGCCAACCTGGGGACGGCATGTCGCAGCGGAGCTTTCGGCGGCGAACGGGCGGCAATTGTTCGTGCCGATCGGTTTCGCGCATGGCTTCATCACGCTGACCGAGGATTGCGAGGTGACGTACAAGGTATCCGATTATTACGCGCCGGATTGCGATGGCGGCATTCGCTGGGACAGCGCGGGAATCGACTGGTCGCTGCCGGCCGGCACCCTGCCCGAGCTTTCAGCCAAGGACGCGAAGCTGCCCGCACTGGCCGATTTCGACAGCCCCTTCCCTTATGACGGCCGCCCGCTGGCGCCGCTTTCCTGAGGTAATCCGATGCGTATCTTCGTCACCGGCGGCGCCGGGTTCATTGGCTCGGCGCTGATTCGCCATCTGATCGCCGATAGCGATCACGAGGTGCTGAACTTCGACAAGCTTACCTATGCCGGCACGCTCTCCACCGTCGAGGAAGTGGCGCACAGCAACCGCTATCGCTTCGTCCAGGGGGACATCTGCGACGCGGGCGCGGTGCGCGCGGCGATCGCGGATTTCCGCCCCGAAGTGATCACGCACCTCGCCGCCGAGAGCCATGTCGATCGTTCGATCGACGCGCCAGACGCTTTCATCCAGACCAACCTGGTCGGCACCTACACGATGCTGGCCGAGGCGCGGGCTTACTGGCAATCGCTGGAGGGCATGACGAAGCAGGCTTTCCGCTTCCACCATATCTCCACCGACGAGGTTTACGGCTCGCTGGGCGACACCGGCCTGTTCACCGAAGAAACGTCCTATGATCCGCGCTCGCCCTATTCGGCGTCCAAGGCCGGCAGCGACCATCTGGTCAGCGCCTGGGGCCATACGTTCGGGCTGCCGGTGCTCATCACCAATTGCTCGAACAACTATGGCCCGTATCACTTCCCGGAAAAGCTGATCCCGCTGATGATCGCCAAGGCGCTCGCCGGCGAGCCGCTGCCGGTCTACGGCCAGGGCACCAACGTGCGGGACTGGCTGTATGTCGAGGATCATGTCCGCGCGCTGCAGGCGGTGTTCGAGCGCGGCGCGCCCGGGCGTACCTACAATGTCGGCGGCAATAACGAGAAAAAGAACATCGAGGTTGTGGAAACCGTCTGTGCGATCCTCGATCGCGAGCGGCCGCGCGCCGACGGGCGTTCGTACCGGGAGCAGATCGCGTTCGTCGCCGATCGCCCCGGCCATGACGCGCGCTACGCCATCGACGCATCGCGGATCCGCGACGAGCTGGGCTGGGAGCCGGCGGAGACGTTCGAGAGCGGGATCGAAAAGACGGTGCGCTGGTATCTCGCCAACGAGCCGTGGTGGCGCGCGCTGGTCCAGGCCAAGGCTTCCGAGCGTCGCGGGCTTGCGGCGTGAGGGAAATCCTCGTCACCGGCGGCAACGGGCAGCTCGGCACCGAGCTGCGACGCTATCCGTGGCCAGACGGCTGGGGCATCGTAGCGGTCGATATCGACGAGCTTGACCTGCGCGATACGCAGGCGATCGCGGCGCTGGTCGCATCGCGGCCATGGGCGGCGGTGATTTCGGGCGGCGCCTACACCGCGGTCGACAAGGCGGAGGAGGACAGCGTCAACGCCTGGGCGGTCAATGCGCTCGCTCCGGCCGCGTTCGCGCAAGCCTGCAAGGCGGCGGATATCCCGCTGATCCATGTCTCGACCGATTATGTATTCGATGGATCGAAGCACGGCCGCTGGGCGCCCGACGACCAGACCGGGCCGCTCGGCGTCTATGGCGCGTCGAAGCTCGGCGGCGATCTCGCGGTGGCGACCGGAAGCGCGCGGCATGCCATCGTGCGCACCTCATGGGTGGTGAGCGCGCACGGCAACAACTTCATCCGGACGATGCTGCGCGTCGGCGCCGAGCGCGACACGATGCGCGTGGTGGACGACCAGCATGGCGCGCCGACCAGCGCCGCCGATCTCGCCGCCGCGGTCGCGACGATCGCACTGCGCATGGCGGACGACGCGGATGCGCCGACCGGCACCTTCCACTTCAGCAACGCCGGCGAGACGACGTGGTGCGGCTTCGCCCGCGCGATCTTCGCCGGCGCGGCGCGGCGGGGCGGCCCATCGCCGATGGTGGAGCCGATCGCCACCGCCGATTATCCCACGCCGGCGCGGCGCCCGGCCAACTCGCGGCTCGATCATGGCGCGATCCGCGCGGCTTACGGTATCGACCCGCGCCCGTGGCAGGACGCGCTGGACGACATTCTCGACGAACTGATCGGAACACCCACGTGAAGGGCATCATACTCGCCGGCGGGTCCGGCACCCGGCTGCATCCGGCGACGCTGGCGATCAACAAGCAGCTGCTGCCGGTCTATGACAAACCGATGATCTATTATCCGCTGTCCGTGCTGATGATGGCGGGGATCCGCGATATCCTGATCATCTCCAGCCCCGAGTTCATCGACAATTACCGGCGCATGTTCGGCACCGGCGGCGACTGGGGCCTTTCCATTTCCTATGCCGAACAACCACGCCCCGAGGGCCTCGCACAGGCTTTCACGATCGGGCGTGACTTCATTGGCGACGATCGCGTCGCGCTGGTGCTGGGCGACAACATCTTCTTCGGCGCGCATTTGACCAATTTGCTGGCGAGCGCCGTCGCGCGCACCGAAGGGGCAACGGTGTTCAGCTATCGTGTCGATGATCCGGAGCGCTACGGCGTCGTCGAGCTGGACAACACCGGCCGCGCGATCAGTCTGGAGGAGAAGCCGGCCACCCCAAGATCGAACCACGCCGTGACCGGCCTCTATTTCTATGACAATCGCGTGATCGATCTCGCGCGCGATCTGAAGCCATCGGCGCGCGGGGAGCTGGAGATCACCGATCTCAATCGCCTCTACATGGACACCGGCGATCTATACGTCGAGCAGATGGGGCGCGGCTATGCGTGGCTCGATACCGGCACGCATGACAGTCTGCTGGAAGCATCCGAATTCGTCCGCACCATCCAGCACCGCCAGGGCATTCAGATCGCCTGCCTGGAGGAAATCGCTTTCACCCGGGGCTTCATCACCGCCGAACAGGCACTCGCACGCGGCGAGGCGCTCAGCAAAACCGCCTACGGACGCGCCATCATCAACGCCGTCCGCGAGGGCTGACGCTCAGCCGCCGCGGATCGCGGAGACGTCGATCACCCGATCGATCGTCCCGTCGTCCACCGATACCTGACCGTCCAGCATGAGCATCGCCAGCCCGTGGGCGAGCGACCATGCCCGCAGTGCAAAGGCGTTCGCATCCGTGCCCGGCGGCGCCAGCGCCGCTGCGGTGGCTTTCAGCATCGCCATCGCATCGTCTTCCTTGTCGTGGAAACCCGGCGGCACTGGATGCGCGAATACCAGCCGGAACAGGCCGGGATTGTCGCGCGCGAAACGCACATATGCCGCGCCCGTCGCGCTGAACCCGGCCACCCCGCCGCCAGCGCGCTCCGACGCCTCGCGCTGCGCGCTCGCCAGCTTCGCCAATGCCTCACGCGCGACGGCGGCCATCAGCGCCGCCTTGTCGGGAAAATGGCGATACAACGCCGTCGCGCTCACGCCGACGCGTCGCGCCAGTTCACGTAACGACAGATCGTCCGCTCCCTGGCTTTCGAGCAGCGACACGCCCTCCGCCACCAGAGCCGCCCGGAGATCACCATGGTGATAAGCCTTTGCCATCCACGCACATAGCGCCGCCCATGCCGGGCGGGCAAGCAGATGTTGACAACGCTCACATTACGCTCGCGTCCGCCGCACTTCTTCTGGTCAATCGCGGCGGCGCGGCAACTGGGCGGAAGGCGGGGATTGCGCGTGCCGACGCCGTCATTTCGCGCATGACCGGCGAGCTGCTCGATCAGGCGCCGATCAATGACTGCGCCTGCACCTCAGTCACTCAAACGATCGATCGGCGGTTCGAGGGCCCGGCCCGCTTGTCGCGCGCAATTTCGCTCTTGCAAATAATCTTGTGCAGCGCATCATCAAATGACGAGCGAAGGAGAGCGAATGGCCTTTTTCGAGATGACGGATCAGAACGCTGCGGTTCGGCCCTGTTATGCCGAGGTTCAGCGCTGGATCGATGAAGTCGGGATCGAAAGGCTCAACGCGCGGCTGAAGGAAGCCGAAACGATATTTCGCCGGATCGGCATCACCTTTGCGGTCTATGGCGAAGGCGGCGATCCCGAACGGCTCATACCCTTCGATCTGCTGCCGCGCGTGTTTTCCGGCGCGGAATGGCGCACGCTTGCGCGCGGCATCCGGCAGCGGGCTCAGGCGCTCAACGCCTTTCTCTACGACGTCTATCATCGCGGCGAGATCGTCCGCGCCGGGATCGTGCCGAGCGACCTCATCTATCGCAACCGCGCCTTCCTGCCGGAGATGATCGGCTTCGATCCGCCCGGCGGGGTTTACAGCCATATCGTCGGGATCGACATCATCCGCACCGGCCAGGGCGGCTTCCAGGTGCTGGAGGACAATTGCCGCACACCATCCGGCGTGAGCTACATGCTGGAAAACCGGGAGATCATGCAGCGCATGTTTCCCGAGCTGTTCGCTTCCACCCACGTCGCACCGGTCGATTCCTATCCGAACGATCTGCTCGCGACGCTCAAGGAAGTGGCCCCTGCGGGCGCCGGCAGCGATCCGACCGTGGTGGTGCTGACGCCGGGCGCGTTCAATTCCGCCTATTACGAGCACAGCTTCCTGGCGGATCTGATGGGCGTCGAGCTGGTCGAACCGCTCGACCTGTATGTCGATAACGACAAGGTATGGATGAAAACGACGCGCGGCCCCAAGCAGGTCGACGTCATCTATCGCCGCATCGACGACGATTTCATCGATCCGCTGACGTTCCGCCCGGATTCGCTGCTGGGAGTGCCGGGGCTGTTCGGCGCCTATCGTGCGGGCGGGGTGAACCTGTGCTCCGCGCCGGGCGCGGGTATCGCGGATGACAAGGCGATCTATCTCTTCGTGCCGGAGATGATCCGCTTCTACCTGTCCGAAACGCCGATCCTCGAAAACGTGCCGACATGGCGCTGCGCCGTGCCGGAAGAGCGCGCCTATGTGCTCGATCATCTGGACGAGATGGTGGCAAAGGAGGTCCACGGCTCCGGCGGCTACGGCATGCTGATCGGCCCGAAGGCGACGCGCGCCGAGGTGGCCGCCTATGCCGAGCGCATCCGCGCCGACCCGGCCGACTTCATCGCGCAGCCGACGCTCGATCTCTCCACCGTGCCGGTGCTCGGCCATAACGAGATCGTGGGCCGTCACGTCGATTTTCGTCCCTACTGCCTTGTCGGCAAGCGGATGCGACTGGTGCCGGGCGGACTGACCCGCGTGGCGCTGACCGAAGGCTCGCTGGTGGTGAATTCGTCGCAGGGCGGCGGGGTGAAGGACACCTGGGTGCTGGAAGATTGAGATGCTGAGCCGCACCGCCGAGAACATCTTCTGGATGGCCCGCTATATCGAGCGCGCCGAAAGCACCGCGCGGCTGATCCAGATGGGGCAGCGCATGACGATCCTGCCCGGCCCGATCCACCGCGAGGAATGGCGCTCCGTGCTTCGCGTCACCGGCGCCGACGGGCTGATCGAGGGCGATCGTGCCGTGGCGGAGGCGGATATCGTCCGGCTGCTGCTGCTCGACGAGAACAACCCCTCGTCGATCCGCGCCTGTTTGCTTCAGGCCCGCGCGAACGGGCGGGCGGTGCGCACGGCGCTGACGCAGGACATGTGGGAGGCGCTGAACGACGACTGGCGCCGGCTGGAGCAATATGACGTGACGAGCGCGCGGCGCAACCTTCCCGAATTGCTCGACTGGGTGAAAACCCGCGCCTCCACCTTTCGTGGCACAGTGGAAACCGGGCAGTTGCGCAACGAAGGCCATGATTTCCTGCGGATCGGCGGCGCGCTCGAACGCGCGGAGATGACGCTGCGGCTGCTCGACGTGAAATATTACGTGCTGCTGCCCGAAACCTCGGTCGTCGGCGGCGTGCGCGATCACTATCAGTGGACATCGGTGCTGCATGCCCTGGCCGCCGCGCGGGTCTATCACCACGTCTATGGCGGCGGCGATTATTCCCCTTGGCGCATCACCGACCTCCTGGTGCTCAACCCGCAATTCCCGCGCTCGATTTCGTTCTGCTTCGGCCAGATCGGCTGGCATCTCGATCGCCTGGCGCAGTCGCACGGCGGGCGCAGCGCGGCGCATGACACCGCCGCCGCGATGCTGGCCGAGCTGCGCGACCGCGAGAGCGGCGAGATATTCGAGGAGGGGCTGCACGAATTCGTGCAGAATGCCCTCAACGTCACCAACCGTCTGTCGCGCGAGATCGCGCAGACCTATCATTTCAACTGATGCTGCTCCTCGTCCGCCACCTCACCCATATGCGTTATCCGGCCGGCGCGGCGGGGCTGGCGCTGCGCCTCAAACTGTTTCCGCCAAGCTTCGACGGGCAGCGCGTGATAGACTGGCACGTCGAGATCGACGGCGAGGAGACTACGCACGGCACCATGGGCGGCTATGGCGAGCGTTTCGCACAATGGCTGAGCCACCGTCACCACGACGAGCTGGAGATCGTGGCGCACGGCCGCGTCGAAACGGAGGATCGCGCCGGGATCATCAAGGGCTTGCGGCGCGCGTGCCCGCCGGAGGTTTTCCTGCGCGACACGCCGTTGACGCAGCCTGACGAGGCAATCCGCGCGCTTGGCGGCGGGCTGGAGCCGGGGGCCGGCGCGCTGCCGGGGCTGCACGCGCTGAGCGCCGAGGTGCGAGCCGCCCTGCCCTATCGCAGCGGGATGACCGACAGCGCCACCCCCGCCGCCGCGGCGCTGGCGGGCGGCGGCGGCGTATGCCAGGACCACTCGCATATCTTCATCGCCGCTGCCCGCGCGCGCGGCGTGCCGGCGCGGTACGTCACCGGCTATCTGCTGGCCGGCGACGAGGCCTACCAGCAACTCGAAACCCATGCCTGGGCAGAAGCCCATGTGGCTGGGCTCGGCTGGGTCGGGTTCGACGTCGCGAACGGGCTGAGCCCGACCGATCACTACGTGCGCCTGTGCACTGGTCTTGACGCCAATGACGCGGCCCCGTTACGCGGGATCGTGACCGGCGGGGGGCCGGGAACCGTTTCCGCCGACGTGAGGATCGCGCGCGGAGAAGGCGATATCGAAGCGATGCAGCAACAGCAGCAGCAGCAGCAGCAATGAAACGGGGGCACGAGTTCGCATGACCTATTGCGTCGCGGTGCGCGTGACCGATGGGCTGGTGTTGCTATCCGATACCCGAACGAATGCGGGAATCGACAACATCTCGCGCTTCGCCAAGATGTTCACCTGGGAGGTTTCGGGCGAGCGCGCGATCGGGATACTGTGCTCGGGCAATCTCTCGATCACCCAGGGCGTCATCACCCGGCTGAACAAGGCGATCGAGAAATCCGCCGACGATCCAGAGATCGAAACGGTGCTGAACGCCGAAAGCATCTATCGCATCGCGGAACTGGTGGGCGAGGCGATGCAGGCGCAGCAGGATCGCTATCGCGAGTCGATCCAGGCCGGCGGCGCGGGGGCGGACGCGATGATCCTTGTCGCCGGGCAGCGCGCGGGCGGGCGGCATCGCCTGTTCATGGTTTATTCGGCTGGCAATTTCGTCGAAGCGACAGACGACACGCCCTATTTCCAGATCGGCGAGCATAAATACGGGAAGCCGATCCTCGACCGGGTTCTGAGGATCGACATGCCGCTCGAACAGGTCGTCAAGGCGGTGTGCGTATCGATGGATTCAACGCTCCATTCGAACCTCTCGGTGGGCATGCCGCTGGATCTGGCGGTGATGCGCGCGGACAGCTTCGCGTTTCAGACACGAGAACGGATCGAAGCCGATGACCCGCGCTTCATCGCCATTTCACGCGAATGGGGTGAGCGCCTGCGCGCCGCGTTCCGCACGCTGCCGGGGATGACCGCGGCTCCCTGAACACGCCCGCCGCCAATGATCGCTGAACAAGCGCGGGCATTGGGCGACGCGCCTTCCTGCTTTTCCGCCCGCCGGGCTACCGCGGCACGGCGAGGGAAAATGAGGAGGCCAGCGCCTCGGCCGGGTCGGACGCATCGGCCCATTGCGTCCGGCGGAGAAGGCGCGGATGCAGGAACAACACCGGCAGTTTGAAGAACAACAGCTCGGAGTGGATGAACGTATCGATCGCCCGCTCCCACCATTTCGGATCACGCTTCCCGTGGCTGTGGAGCCAGCCCTGGTAGGGCGCCCAGTGGCTCGGCTCGTCGCGCTCGATGATCCGGAAGATCCGCATCAGCACCGCATCATGCCGCACCAGCGAATGCCGCAGCAGGATTTCCACCTGGCGATGCCCACGCTGCTCGGTCAGTGCGATGACGCGGCACAGCCGCTCGAACAGATCGTCGCGCGCGACGATGGCATCGGTATCGAGTTCGTCGATCGTCGAACGGAACATGATCTCCACGAAGCGGTCGATATGGCCACAGGTGCGATCGATGAAATACGGCATGCTGCCGCGCAATTCGAACCAGCGCTTGAACATGACATAGTGTTTGCGCTCGTCGGCACGGTGCTGTTCGATCGCGGCGATCAGCGCGTGATCGTCGGGCGCGCGGCGGCGAACCGCCTCCAGCACCCGATCGATCGACCTGTAACCGCGATGCTCGTTATAGATATATATCGACCCGAGCAGATCGAGATAGCGCTCGCGAAACCATGTCATCATGGAACGATCCAGCTCCTTTCGTTCCAGGCGGCCGGCCATCGGCCACGCCGTCTCCGCTTTACACGGTCTATCTTTCTTCCAACGTCCGGCGCGCCATATCGAGCCGCGCCGCATAGTCGCGCAGCACTTTCGCCGTCCGCGCGGCATAATCGTTGGCGTCGTCGAAACGCCGCTCCTCGATCGCTTCACGCACCCCCGGCAGCGTTTTCGCGCCATAGCCGGTGAAGCGGCCCGGCGCATAGATGAGATGCTTGTACCACGGACGACCCGGCAGGCCGCGATCGTCGAGCAGCAGCTGATCGATATCGCGGAGTTGAGCGCCAAGCCGATCGCGCTGCGCCCGCGTCAGCCCCGCGCCACGCGCCGCCAGCGCACTGTCGAACGCCGAAGCGGATTGCTTGAGCGTATCGACCGCATTTTCCAGCGCCGCAAGCTCGATATGCGGCGTCATCGGTTCGGCGGCCGGCGCGCCGACCGGCTTTAGCGGATCGCTCGCCAGCCGAAACGCGCCGTCGCTAAGCAATCGATCGCGCTGCTCGTCCTGCGCGCGGCGATCGGCGGCGAGTTTCTTCACCTCGCCGAGATAGGTCGATACCGTATCGGCGAAATCGCCATAGCGCTGCACCGGCAGATCGGCATCGGCCAGTCGCAGCACCAGCCGGCCCACGACCTTCGATAAGGCCGCGCCATATTTCAGGCCCGGATCATCGAACGTCGTCATGTGATGAAAGCTGTCGTAGACCGAATGATAGACGCCGCCCGATTCATCCTCGCCGCCAAATCCGATATTCAGCGCCGGCAGGCCGAGATGCTGGAGATAGGCGGAATAATCCGATCCCGATCCCAGTGCGCCGAGCGGCAGATCGCCGCCGTTCCGCGCGGCCTCCAGCGTCGCTTCGCCCGGATGCTCTTTGCCCTCGAACGCCCCCACCAGCACGGAAGCACGCGCGCGCGCCGCTACAGTCGCACCGGTCTCAGGGTCCGTCACATCGGCGGCGGCGCCATTGACGAGATGCTGAAACGGATGGCTGCCCTGCGCATAGAAGGTGCCGCGCCCGTTGTTGTCCGTGTTGATATAGATCACGGCCTTTTTCTTCAGCTCGTCGGCATGCTGCTCGGCCCATTCGGTGGAGCCGAGCAACATCGGCTCTTCCGCGTCCCAGCTCGTGTAGACGATCGTCCGCGCCGGTCTCCAGCCCTGACGATAAAGCTCGCCCAGCGCTTTCGCCTCGGAAAGCATCGCGACATTGCCTGAAAGCGGATCGGACGCGCCGAACACCCAGCCATCGTGGTGGTTGCCGCGGATCACCCATTGATCGGGGTAGCGCGCGCCCTTCAGCGTCGCGATCACATCATAGACCGGGGTCAGCTTCCAGTCCGACTTCACCGCGAGATGAACGGAAACGCCGTTGTTGCCGCCCATGTGATAAGTGACCGGCAGGCCGCCACGCCAAGGCTCGGGCGCCACCGGCCCACCAAGCCGGGCGAGCAGCTTCTGCGCATCGCCGTAAGACATCGGCAATACCGGGATCTTGAGGATCGTCTTCGCATCCTCTCGCTTCAGCCTCTTGGCGTTCAGTGTCGCGCCTACGCCGGGCGTCAGCGGATCGCCGGGATAAAGCGGCATATCCGCCACGGAGCCGCGCTGCACGCCGCCCGCGGGCCGCGCGCCGCCGACCGGATATACGTCGCTCTGACCATAACCGTCATCGGCCGGATCGGAATAGATGATGCAGCCGATCGCGCCGTGATCCTGCGCGAGCTTCGGCTTCAGCCCGCGCCAGCCGGTGCCGTAGCGCGCAATGACTATCTTGCCCTTCACGTCGATCCCGCGCCGCGCGAGATCCTGGTAATCCCCGGGCATTCCATAGTTCACGTAAACGAGATCGCCGGTGACATCGCCGTCACCCTGAAACGCGACATAGGGTGGCAGCGCATGTGCGGTGTTCGCGGAGGTATCGTCGCCGGCGATCGGCGGCTCCTGCCCGCCAAGCACGATCTTCTCAGGCGACACCATCTCCACCGTCGTGGAAACCGGCGTGGGATAAAGGACATGGAAGGTTTCGATGCGCGCGTCCCATCCCCATTGCCTGAACTTGGCGAGCGACGCCTCGGCATTGGCCTTGTCGTGCGGGGAGCCGACATGATTGGGCTCGGACGCCATCTCCTTCAGCCACGCCAGCTGGTCGGCGCTGCTGACTTGCTGATCGAACCTTGCCTCGATCGCCTTGCTGTCGGTGGGCGCGCTCTGCGCGAGGCCGCCCGCCGCCATCGCCGCGAGCGCAACGCCCGCCAGAATCCGTCCAGCCATGCCCATGCCGTCCCCCCACTCGCCGTTCTCTGTTTCGCACCACAAGAAACCGTTCGCGGGGATAACGCAAGGGGCAGGTGGCGTTACACCGGGGCAGACCTCATCGCCCGCCCCGCGCCTCCAGCCCGGCCTGCTTCATCCGCCAGACGAGCTGATCGAAACGGTCCTGCCCGAAGAACGGCTCTCCGCCGAACGCCATCAGTGGGACGCCATAATGGCCGGCAGCGCGCTGATCGGCCTCGTTCGCCTCGATCGCTGCGGCGAGCCGGCCGCCTTCCGCGGTTACCACCCGGTCCATTTCGGCGAGGTCCAGGCCCGCGCCTGCGATCGCGCGCGCCAGATGATCGCCCTCATGCCAATTGTCGACAATGCCGCTCCAGATCAGGTGGCTGACCGCCGCGACGAATGGCAAGCCGCGTCCGCGCTCCGCCGCAAGCTGACCCAGCCGGCTGAGGCGGTGGATATAGGGCTGCTCCTGCGGGTAACTGCGCGTCGCCATGTCCATGACGACCGGATCCGGGCGCGGCCAGCGATAAGGCAGGCCCAGAAAGGCTGCCGTCCGCACGGTATCGCGCATCAGATAGCTTACCCAGAGGGGATCGCCGTTGCTGAAGAATTCCGGCTGACGCACCGCAATCGGACGCACGACACGCAGATTGCAACGCACATCGAAATCCCGCTCCAGTGCCACCAGTCGCGGCGTGACGAAATAGCTGTAGGGCGATCGGAACGACCAGAAACACTCATAATCCAGCGTCATGCCGCAGGTTCCTCTTGGTGCGAAGCGAGCACCCGTGCGACCGCGCTTTCCACCACCATCCGCGCACGCGGCACCGGAAGGCCCTGATCCAGCCGCAGCCGCTGCCAGGTTTCGAAGCTCAGCATCAGGTCGATCGTCTCGAGCCCGATCTCATCACCGGCGATCGCCGGCGGCAACAATCCCTGCAAGCGGGCGCGCATCGTCGCCACCACGACGGCATGTCGCTGCTGGATCGTCGCGGAGGCATGACGATGCGCGTCGGCGGCGCGCTTGTACGGCATCAGCCGCTCATAGGTTTCGAGCCGGCGCTCGATCATTTCGGCCAGCTGACCGCGCCAGTCAGTCGCGGTGAACGGGTCCAGCCAGTTCCGATATTCGTCCGCCAGCCGCTCGGCCATGCCCGCGTAGATCGCCTCCATGTCCGCAAACTGGCGGAAAACCGTGCGCAGCCCCACGCCGGCGCGAGCAGCGATCTTCTCGGCGGCGGGCGCGGGATCACCCTCGCCCACCAGCGCGACCATCGCCGCGATGATCTTGCGCCGGCTTGCCTCCGATCGCTTGTGCCGCCCATCCTCCGCCGCCATCAGTTCGACCAGTAGATATAGGTTTCGCCATTGCGCGGTGGCGTGCCCAACGGCCGATCGATCGCGATCGGCGAGCGGATCAGCGCCGGCCAGGAAGGCTTTACCTGTTCGGCATCATGCGCGCGGACCAGCGCGGTCAGTCGCCTCACCTCCGCCGGATTGGCGGCGGCAACGTCGCGCTGTTCGGTCGGGTCGCCCTTCAGCTCATAGAGCAGCGACTGGCGCGGGATATCGAGCAGCTGCAACTTGGCATCGCCATCGCGCACCGCCTGATAGGCGCCACTCTTCCAGAACAGGGTACGCCGCGGCATCGGCTGGTGGCGCGCATCGACATAGGGCGCGAGGTCGATCCCGTCGATCACGCGATCCGCTGGTGGCTTCATGCCGGCAGCGGCGGTGGCGGTGGCGAAGACATCGAAATGGCTGACCGGGCCGTTCACCCGCGTGCCCGGCGCGATCTTCGCCGGCCAGCGCATGAAGAACGGCACGCGGATTCCACCCTCGAAGAAGGTCGCCTTCCAGCCTCGATACGGTCGGTTGATCTCGGGCAGCCCGATGTAATGTGCGCCGCCGTTGTCGCTGGTGAAGATCACCAGCGTGTTATCGTCCAGCCCGCGCGCCTTCAGCGCCTGCATCACCTGCCCCACCCCGCGATCGAGCGCGCGGATCATCGCGGCATAGACGCGCGTGCGGTGATCGGGGATCGCCGATAGCGCGTCATAATCGCTCTTCAGCGCCTGAAGCGGCGTGTGCGGCGCGTTATAGGCGAGATAGAGGAAGAACGGCCGGTTGCGATTTGCGTCGATCGCGCGGATCGCCTGATGCGTCAGATAATCGGTCATATAGCGATCGGGATGAAAGCGCTCGCCGCCGTTATATTGCACGCTGAACGGCAGGTTCGCCCAAAGGTATTTGTCGATCGGATCGAAATCCTGCTGCGCATTCACGACGTTCGGATCGCGCTGATCCATGAACATCTGCGCGCCGATGATGAAACCGAGGCTCTCGTCGAAGCCGCGCTGCTCCGGGCGCATCCCGCGCTCTCCACCCAAATGCCATTTGCCGAGATGGATGCTGTGATAGCCGCCGCCACGCAACATGTCGGCGATCGTGCGCTCGCTGGTCGGGATACCCTTCGCATCAGGCGGGGGATCATGGTCAACCGCCGCCTGATCGAGAATCGTCTTGTACTGCCATTTGCTCGGAAAGCCCGCGATCGTCTTGGCAAAGCGCGTATCGGTCGGCGTGAACTCAAATCCGAAGCGCGTCGGATAACGCCCGGTCAACAAGGCCGCGCGCGATGGCGCGCAGGTGGCGTTCCCGGCATAGCCTTGCGCGAAGCTGGCGCCCTGCTGCCCGATCGCGTCAATGTTCGGCGTCTTGAGCAATCCCCGCGCCACGCCTCCGCCGTTGAAGCTGATATCGTTGTATCCAAGGTCATCCGCCACGATCAGCACGATGTTGGGCGGCCGTTGCGCGGGCGGCAGCAATGGCCTTGCCGGCCCAGGTTGCCAGGCGATCTCGCGGAACGGATGCACACGCGGCGCGAGCCAGCCGGGCAGATGCAGCAGCACATAATCTTTCGCCGCAAACCCGGCGACCGCCGCCGCGCCGACGGTGCCGAGCGCGATCTTCTTCCAGCGCTTCATGGCCGCGCGCCCGCAAAAGCGCGGCGCCCGAAAAGCAGCAGCGCAATCATCAGCGCTTCCACCACCATCGGCGGAAAAGCCGTCGCGGCCGCGCCGTCCGCGATCAGGCTGACCGCTCGCCCCGTGATGGCCACGGCGAGCAACGCGATCGGCACCAGCAGCGGCCCACCCTCGCGCCGCCAGGCGCCGATTACCGCAAACACGCCGCCGACCACGAAGAACGCGGTGAAGTCGGCGCGCAGGGTCGCCATCCCCTGCGTCCCGAGCGGCGACAGGAAGAAGCGCAGCGCCGAGCCCGCCGGATCGAGCAGGAAGCCAAGCCCCAAGATGACGTTGAACAAGCCGACCAGCGCCACCAGCACCCGCGATAGCTGAGTCATCATTTCATCCTCCCCGTTCGTCTTCGACGCAATCCTAACACGCGCGGTGCGATCCGCAAGGTATCGGCATTGATAATGCCATAATATCGCGTATCCTGTCGTTCAGGTAATTGTCGGAGGGCAGGATGATGCGCGCGATCGGATGGGTGGGCGGCGGCGTGGCGCTCGCGCTGACCCTTGCTGTGGCAGCGTTTCCCGGCGCGGTCGGCCGGGGCGCCGCGCGCGCCGCGATCGATGCCCGTGCCGGCGTGGACGTCACGCGAGAGCTGCCCGATGGCCTCCACGTGGCGTTGTGCGGCTCCGGCTCCCCGATGCCGGACCCGACCCGCGCCGGAACATGCAGCGTCTTGATCGCGGGCCGACATGTCTTCGCCGTCGACGCGGGCGAAGGAGGCGCGCGCAACATCATGCTGATGGGCATTCCCACTGGCAGGATCGAGGCGGTGTTCCTGACGCATCTCCATTCCGATCATATCGATGGCCTCGGGCCAATGATGCTCTATGCCTGGACTGGCGCGGCGCGCACGCGCCCGCTACCCGTGCACGGGCCAGCCGGCACCGATAGCGTCGTCGCCGGCTTCGATCGGGCCTATGCGATCGATTCGGGCTTCCGCACCGCGCACCATGGCGCAGGAGTCGCCCCGCCGTCCGGCGCTGGCGGACGGGGATTGCCATTTGCGCTGCCCCCTCGTGGCGACTGGTCACCCGTGAAAGTTTTCGAAGGCGACGGCCTCACCGTCACCGCCTTTCGCGTCGATCACGGGCCGGTCGAGCCGGCCGTCGGCTACCGCTTCACGTACAAGGGGCGCTCGATCGTTTTCAGCGGCGATACCAGCGCCACCCGATCGATCGCCCGCAACGCGCAGGGCGCTGACCTGCTCGTGCATGAAGGGCTGCAACCCCGCCTCGTGGGGTTGATGACGGAGGCGCTGGCACGACGCGGCCAGCCGGGGCTGACCAAGATCACGCGGGATATCCTGAACTATCACACCTCGCCGGAGGATGCCGCTGCGGAAGCGCAGGCGGCCGGGGTGAGGAACCTCGTCTTCAGCCACAACATTCCACCGCTCCCGTCACGGGTGATGTACCCCGCTTTCCTCGGCAGCGCGCGACAACGCTTCGGCGGGACGATCACCGTGGGTGAGGACGGCATGGTCTTCAGCCTGCCCGCCGGCCGCACTGGGATGGAGTTCCGCCGCTGGCCGGTGCGCTGACGGCGCACCGCGCGCAGCCTTTCGACTGGGCGGGAGGCACGATCAACGCCGGCCGGCGAACGGACGTCCGCTTCCGCGCCGCTCTGGCCGCGCCGGTTCTTCCAGCAGCAGCCGGCGCAATACCACCTGATTGCGGCCGCCGCGCTTGGCATCATAAAGCGCCTCGTCGGATAGCTTGAACAGCAGCCCGAATTCGGCGGCCGGATGCGTTTCCGCCACGCCGATGCTGGCGGTAACTGCTTTTCCGCCGATCCGGTCGCTGTGATCGCAATCGGCGATCCCGGCGCGCACGCTCTCCGCGAAACGCTCAAGCACCGCGCCCTCCAGGCCGATACTGAGCAGGGCGAACTCCTCCCCGCCGATCCGGCCCACGGTGCACATCGCCCCCTCCCACGATGCGATACGCCGGCCGACCCGGTTCAACACCGCGTCCCCGGCCTCATGACCGTGCATGTCGTTGATCGATTTGAAGCGATCGATATCGACCAGCAGCAATGCTGCCGGCAGCCCGTCGGCGCGCGCGCGATTGAGCAGCGGGGCGACGCTTTCCACAAAGCCGCGCCGGTTGCGCAACCCGGTCAATGAATCGCGCCGCGCCAGCTCATAGGCCTGAACCTCGCCGGCGCGGGCGCGATCGCGTTCGATCCGCAGCCGGCCCAGCCGCCGCGTCACCGCGATGACCAGCCATAGCGTCTGCCACGTCGCGGCGAGCAGGATCACCAGCTTCGAACCGCCCCCCCAGAAACTGTCGTCGATATCGACGAACTGGATCGACGCCAACGTCGCCATCGGCACGGACCACGCCGCCGCGAAATCGCGCGCCTCGCGCGCCCCGCGTCGCCACGCCAGCGCAACGCATGCCGAAACCGCCAGCAGATCGGCAACTATAAGATAGCCGAGCGCGGCGCCGAGCATCATCAGATCGCCGCCACGCACCAAGGCGATCGGCACTCCTGCGATCGCCACCGCGCCGCCGAGCACGAGCGTCGCCCGCTTCAACGCGCGTGGCACCAGCCCCGTCGCGAAGGACGTCAGCGCGCTCATCGTCGCCAGCGTGACGGCGAGGCAGGAAAGAAAGGTACAGAGTTGCGCGGAAGCACTGCCCGCCATGCCGGGCAGCAGCAAGAGATGAAACTGCGACCAGACCAACCCCCACAGCAACATGCACACCGCCCATGCGCCGTGCCAGCCAAGATACGGACGACGCACCGCGATCGCGAGCGACAATGTGTAGACGGCGCCGATCAGCAACAGCATCAGCGCCGCACCGACGGCGGCGGCCAGCCCCATCGCCTGCATCGCCGCTTCGCCCCTGGGCATGAGGCGCGCGTGCACGAGTTCGTATGCGGCCAGCCGGTCCAGTCGCATCGTCACGGCGGTGACCGGCGTTGCCTCCTCCGGTGCTTCGAACAGGATCTGGCCACCGGCGCGCCAGTGGGCGCCGAAACGGCCCCCCCTCACCTCCTGCCAGCGCATGGTCCCGTCAGCGTAGGTGAATCCCACCGCGAGGCGATCGAAGCGCGACTGGTGGATCAGCAACGCAAGATCGCGCGGGTCGAGCGGCAGACGATCCAGCCGCACCGTGATCCACAGGCTCCCGCGCTGATAGTCGCGCGGCGTACCGGTGCACGAAAAGCGCAATGACGACAGGATGCTGTCCGCCGCCGCGCGATCGGTGACGGCGTAGCATGACGCGGGCTTGGCGTTCACCGCGCGTGCCTCGGCGGAGAGGCCGCAGAGCAACGCGAGAAGCGCCAGCGCCAACCGGCACGATATAGTCACCCGCCGTTTTGCGAACGCCCTCATGACCGCGCCTGTGGCACGAAAGGGTTGGCAAAGCTTTACTCTTTTCGCCCAGCTGCAACAATTTAGCGGCAGCAAGGCCCGTCGCGCTATCCCGTTGACAGCGCTCGACGCACGCTTGGCAGCAGGCGCGCGACGATGATCGTCACGCCTCGGGCGTTGGGATGCAGCCCGTCGGGCTGAAGCAGGCGCGGATTCGCCGCCACACCATCGAGAAAGAACGGATAGAGCGGCGTGCGATGCGCCCTGGCCAGTGCAGGATACATGCCGTCGAACGCCCGGACGTAATCGGGGCCGAGATTTGGCGCGGCGCGCATCCCGGCGAGCAGCACCGGGATGCGGCGGTTGCGCAGCTCGATCAGGATCGCATCGAGATTCGCGCGCGCCTGCGCCACCGGCAGGCCGCGCAGCATATCGTTCGCGCCAAGCTCGACGATCACCAGATCAGGCGTCGCTCCCAAGCCCCGCAGGCCCCATCGCAGGCGCGCGCGGGCCTGCGCGGCCGTATCCCCGGCGACACCGCCGTTGCGCACCGTGGCGGCTACACCGGCGCGGCGGAGCGCCGCCTGCAACTGCGCGGTAAAGCCCTGCGCGGGGGGCAGGCCATAGCCTGCGCTCAGGCTGTCGCCGAACGCCCAGATCAGCGGCGCGCGCGGCGCGGCCTGCGCGGCCGGCACGATACCGGCGAACAACAGCAATGCGAGATGGACAATTGCCCATCGCCGTCCATATCGCTTGAACCGTGACCCGATCATCCCTCCCCGATAGCGCGCTGATCGAAGCGCGCAACGTATCCCTTGCGCTCGGCCGCGCGCCCGCGCGGGTGGAAATCCTGCGCGCGATCGATCTGCGCGTCGAAGCCGGCGAGAGCGTCGCGCTGCTCGGCCCGTCAGGATCGGGCAAATCATCGCTGATGGCGATCCTTGCCGGGCTGGAGCGGCCGAGCGGCGGCACGGTGCGCGTGGCGGATCTGGATTTCTCGGCCCTGGACGAGGATGCCCTGGCCATTGCGCGGCGAGGGCGGATTGGCATCGTGCTCCAGGCATTTCACCTGTTGCCGACGATGACGGCGCTTGAGAATGTGGCGGTGCCGCTCGAACTCGCCGGCGAGCCGGAGGCGTTCGCGCGCGCCACGGCCGAGCTTGCCGCTGTCGGGCTGGCGCATCGCATCGATCATTATCCCGCGCAGCTTTCAGGCGGCGAGCAGCAGCGGGTCGCGATCGCCCGCGCCCTCGTCTCGCGGCCCGCGCTGATCTTCGCCGACGAGCCGACCGGCAACCTCGACACCGCCACGGGCGCCGCGATCATGGATCTGCTGTTCGCGCGCCACGCCGCGAGCGGCACGACCCTGTTCATCATCACCCACGATCCGGCGCTGGCGGCGCGCTGCGCCCGCGTGATCGATCTGGCGGATGGCCGGATCATCGACGATCGGCGCACCGCTTGAGCACCGTCTGGCGGCTGGCATTGCGCGATCTGCGGCGCGGCGGGCGCGGGTTGCTGCTTCTTGCGGTGTGCCTGTTCCTTGGCACGGCGGCGCTGGCGGGGATCGGCAGCCTTGCCGCCAGCATGGTGGCGGCGCTCGATGCGAACGGACGGCAGATCCTGGGCGGCGACGTGGAGTTGCTCGTATCGCAGCGCCGCGCGACGGTGGAAGAGCTGGCGGCGTTCGCGTCGGCCGGCCGTGTCTCCGAAGCAATATCAATGCGCGCGATGGCGGATGCGGGCGGGCCGGCGACGCTTGTCGATCTACGCGGCACGGATGCGGCATGGCCGCTGGTGGGGCGATTCCGGCTGGCGGCTGGCGCCCTGTCGGATCGACCGCGAGGCCGCGAGATCGCGATCGCCCCTGCGCTGGCCGAGCGGCTGGGCGTCAAGCCGGGCGATAGCTTGCGCGTCGGAGCGGCGCGCCTGCGCGTGATCGGGCTGATCGCCGACGAGCCCGACCGGCTTGGCGCGGGATTCGCGCTGGGGCCGCCCGCGATCATCGACATCGCGGGGCTGGAGGCTACGGCGCTCGTCCAGCCCGGCAGCCTCTACGAAAGCCGCTACCGTATCGCCCTGCCCGATCCCGCCAGCGCGGGCATCGTGCGCGACCGGTTGCTCAAGCGGCTTGCGGGCGCGGGGTGGACCGCCAGGACCAGCGACCGCGCCGCGGGCGGCCTGCGGCGCGGCATCGATCAGTTCGGGCAGTTCCTTCTGCTGGTCGGGCTGGCAGCGCTGGCGATCGCCGGCGTCGGGGTCGGCAGCGGGGTTGCGGCGTACCTTGCCGGCAAGACGCGGATCATCGCGACGCTGAAAGTGCTCGGCGCACGCTCGCAAACGATCGCGGGGATTTTCCTGGCGCAGCTCGGCATCGTCGCGGCGGTGGGCGTGACGGGTGGCCTTGCGGTCGGTGCGGCGGTGCCGTGGATCATCACGGCCGTGGCCGGCGCTGCGCTGCCGGTGCCGCCACGGCTGGCGCTTTATCCAGTGCCGCTGGCGACCGCCGCGCTGCTGGCGGTGCTGGTTGCGCTGCTGTTTGCGATCCCCGCGCTGGCGCGTGCGCGCGACGTGCCCGCCGCCACGTTGCTGCGGGATGCACTGGCGCCGCGCCGCTGGCCTGCGCCTGTTATCATCGCGCTGATGGCGGCCTTGGCCGCCGCGCTGGTCGCGCTGGCGGTGCTGACAGCATCGGACCGGCTGCTCGCGCTCGGCTTCGTCGGCGCTGTCGGCGCGTTGATCGTGTTGCTTTGGCTTGTCGGCATTTCGCTGCGCTTCCTGGCATCGCGCTTGCCACGCCCGAAAGCGCCGCTGATCCGGCTGGCGATCGCCAACCTCCACCGGCCCGGCGCACAGACCGACCGGCTGGTGGTGGCGCTGGGGCTGGGCTTTTCGCTGTTCGTCGCGCTGGCCGTGATCGATTCCAGCCTGTCGTCCGAACTGCGAAACGCCGCGCCGGCCAAAGCCCCGCGCTTCTTTGCGATCGATCTCCAGCCCGATGATGCCGTGGCTTTCAGGCGGGCGGTCGATCGCGCGGCGCCGGGCGCGACGATCGAGACGCTGCCGTCGCTGCGCGGTTCGATCGTGGCATTGCGCGGGCAGCGCGTGGCGGACATGAAGACGCTGCCGGAAGGCGCGTGGGTATTGCGCGGCGACCGCACGATCACCTGGTCGGCGACGCTGCCGCCGCGCAACGCCATCGTCGCAGGCCAGTGGTGGCCATCGAATTATCGCGGCCCGCCGCTCGTATCGCTGGAGGACAAGGCCGCCAGCGCGCTTGGCCTCAAGATCGGCGACAGCGTCACGATATCCGTGCTCGGTGTGGACGTGCCCGCCCGCATCGCCGCACTGCGCAAGATCGACTGGGGCGGGCTGGGCCTGAATTTCGCGATCATCTTCTCCCCCGGTTATATCGAGGAGGCGCCGCACGGGCTGCTCGCCAGTGTCTATGCCGCGCCCGCACACGACGGCGCGGTCGCTCGGAGCGTGGCGGCGGCGCTGCCATCTGTCACGTTGATCCGCGTCGGCGACGTCATCGGTCAGCTCGGCGCGGTGCTCGGCCAGGTCGCGGTCGCGATCCGCGCGGCGGCGGCCGTGACGGTGGCGGCGGGAATCGCGGTGCTGATCGGTGCGGTCTCGGCGTCGGGCCGCGCGCGACGTTACGACGCGGTGATCCTCAAGCTGCTCGGTGGCAGCCGGGCGCAGGTGCTTGGCGCGCAGGCGATCGAATATGCGATCCTGTCGCTGCTTCTCGCCGTCGTCGCGCTGACGATCGGCGCGGGTGCCGGATGGTACGTTGTCACGCAGGTGTTCGCGATCGGCTGGGCGCCGCGCTGGGATACCGTCGCGGCGACGCTTGTCGCGGCGATGGCGGTGACGCTCGGCACCGGCGTGGCGGGAAGCCTGCCAGCCCTGCGCGCGCGCCCTGCCGAAGCGCTACGGGAATTGTGAGCGGCCGTCCGGGCTGAACGGGATTGCTGCCGTCATATCGCTGGCCCCGCCGCCTGGTCTCGCGTGAGTCGACGGCAGGTCACGCGAGCCCCTGATCCCGCGCGGCGGGCGCGATGGCGACGTCAGTCGATCATCGGCCGCATTCCCGGCTCCGCCTTGGCCATCGCCTGCTGGTATGCCGGCCGATCGGCGATGCGGCGAAGATAAGCCTGGGTGTTGTCCAGGCCGGTCAGCGGCGCCGCTCCGAACGCGCGCGATGTCGTGAGACTGTAGACCATCATGATGTCGGCCAGCGACAGCCGCTCACCGGCGAGGAAAGGTGCCTCGCCGAGCCGCCGTTCTAGCAATTCCTCGCTTCGCTGCGCGCGTTCCGCAACGAACGGCACTTTCGCGGCGTCGCCACCACTGAACGCTATCCCCATGGCGATCATCTTGGTCGCCATGTATGTGGCGTTCGACCAGTGGAACCAGAACAGATAGTCCGCGAAATCCGCGTCGTCCGGCCTGGGGCTCAGCCGCCCGCCACCGTAGCGCGCGTTGATATAGTCACAGATCGCGGCGCTTTCACCGAGCACCAGATCGCCGTCGGAGATTACCGGGGCGATCCCCATCGGATGAAGCGCCTTGTAGGAATCAGGGGCGAGCCGGTTGTCCGCGCGGCGATCGTACCGCTTCAGCTCATATTCCAACCCGAGCTCCTCGCAGAGCCAGACGATCCGTTCGGACTGCGAAAGCCCGAGATGATGGACCACGAGCATGCAACCTCTCCTGATGTTTCGTAACGCAGAAGCCGTTGTGCCCCGGAAATGCGCGCCACGCCACAGCCCGCACCGGTGTGATTGTCGGCAAGCGGCGACCGGCAATAATGGCGGAGACGGAGGGAGCCACACTCAAACCGATATCCAGTTCCATTTTTAGCGATCTTTTCGGAAGCGAATGCTTCGCGGGCTCCCAACCATGCCGCATGGCCTCCGGCAAACCCGGAGCGGTTCACTCCTTTTGGTGAGAAGCTTGCACGTAGGTGCGGGACTGGGCTGCTGAATTGGGAGCAGACCTTGTTTGAGATCCGATCGAGTGGCGTCCCGTCTTACCAGAGCGGCTGAAGCGTCGGACGTATATCGTCGCGAACACCAGCGAGCGCTGCCGCCGGTGGAGGACGCCCGTCCAGATCGCCGGTCGAGACATCCGCGCGCCGTAGATGAAGAAGAGGAGCGCGATGGCAGCGCGCACCACGATGCCGAGCACGTCCTTCGCAGCGCGCCGGGACGTGGACGATCGCGGCGATCACCACCATCCCGACAATCGCGAGGATGTGGGCGTCGATCCGCGCCCGGCTAACGATGTGACCTTCACAGACGATAACCCGGCCTGGCGGTCACCGTGACGCGCAGGCGCGTGCGAACCGCTTGTGCATCGATTTCCCCGTGCCGTTGATCCCGCCCCTCATCATCATGAGCGGGCGGGATCAACGGCACCGGGCAAACCCTCAGGCAAGGCACGGCATCGTTCGCGCCGGACGATGTCGGCCGTCGCTCAGGCCGCCAGTTCCTTTCGCATGATTTCGGCACCGGCACCCAGCGCCTGCAGCTTTCCCCGTGCGATGGCGCGCGACAGCGGCGCCATGCCGCAGTTGGTGGCCGGGTAGAGCTTGTCGGCATCGACGAAGCGCAACGCGTTGCGCAGCGTGTCGGCGACCTGCTCCGGCGTCTCGATCGTGTCCGTCGAGACGTCGATGGCGCCGACCATCACCTTCTTGCCGCGGATCAGCTCGATCAGGTCCATCGGCACGCGCGAGTTCTGACATTCGAGCGAGATGATATCGATCTTCGACTTCTGGAGGTTCGGGAAGGTTTCCTCATACTGGCGCCATTCGGAGCCGAGCGTCTTCTTCCAGTCGGTATTGGCCTTGATGCCATAGCCGTAGCAGATGTGGACGGCGGTCTCGGCCTTCAGCCCTTCGGCCGCGCGCTCCAGCGTGGCGATGCCCCAGTCGTTCGCTTCGTCGAAAAACACGTTGAAGGCGGGTTCGTCGAACTGGATGATGTCGACCCCGACGGCCTCCAGCTCGCGCGCTTCCTCGTTGAGGATGCAGGCGAACTCCCATGCCAGCTTCTCGCGGCTCCGGTAATGCGCGTCGTACAGGGTGTCGATCATCGTCATCGGCCCAGGCAGCGTCCATTTGATCGGCTGATCGGTCTGGGCGCGCAGGAAGCGGGCGTCGTCGACGAACACCGACGTCGGGCGCGAGACGGCGCCGGCGATGGTCGGCACGCTGGCGTCATAGCGGTTGCGGATACGCACCGTCTCGCGCTTCTCGAAATCGACGCCGTCCAGATGCTCGATGAACGTCGTGACGAAATGCTGGCGGGTCTGTTCGCCGTCGCCGAGTATGTCGATACCGGCCTGCCGCTGATCGTCGACCGCCAGGCGCAGCGCATCCTGCTTCCCCGCGACCAGTTCCTCGCCCTCCAGCTTCCAGGGCGACCACAGGGTCTCGGGCTGGGCCAGCCAGGATGGCTTGGGCAGGCTGCCCGCGGTCGTCGTCGGCAACAATGTCGTCATGATGCAAATACCTGTCGTGTGGGTGGGGATCAGCGGCCGCAGGTCGCGGACCAGCGCTGGAGCGTGGGCCAGTGCGGCTTGATGAAATGCTCTTCGGCAAACTTGCCCTGCTGGGCGGCGAGGCGGCTGCGCTCCTCGCGATCGTAAACGATGCGCGTCAGCGAATAGTCCTGATACTTCAGGCTCGGCTGATAATGCTCCGCCGCGACCGAATTCGCGTTGTAGATTTCCGGACGATAGATTTTCTGGAACGTCTCCATCGTGGCGATGGTGCTGGCAAGTTCGAGGTTGGTGTAGTCGCTGACCAGATCGCCGGTGTGGTAGAAGGCGAACGGCGCGACGCTGTGCGGCGGCATGAAATACCGCACCTTCATGCCCATCTTTGCGAAATACTGGTCGGTGGGCGAGAATTTGTCGGTGCGATACTCGGCGCCGAGGATCGGATGCACGTTGGCGGTCCGGCGATACACCTCCTTGCTCGATACGCTGAGGCAGATGACCGGGGGCTTGCTGAAATTGTCGCGGTAGGCGCTCGATCCGAGGAAATGCTTGAACAGGTTGCCGTGCAGATCGCCGAAGCCCTCCGGCGCGCCGCCACCACCGGCCTGCAGGTGATCCGGCAGGACGACGCTGAAATCGTAATCGCGCACATAGGACGAGAAGTTGTTGCCGATCATCCCGTCGCTGCGCTCGCCGCTGATCCGGTCGGTGACGGTGGTGTGCAGGATCTCGATCAGCGGAAATGCTTCGTCGTCCGCGCCATCTCCGAGCGTGAGCGCGGCCGAGACGATCTTCAGCTCCAGCGTGTAGCGATCGCCCCTGGGATTGTCCCAGTGCATCAGAGCGTTGAAGCGGTGGTCGATCATCACCAGCGTGTTGCGCAAATTCTCCTGGCGGCTTTCCCCGCGCGCGAGATTGGCGAAGTTGGTGGTGATGCGCGTGTTGTCGGCCGGACGATAATCCTCGTCGAACGGGATGCTGCTGATCGAGAATGTGAACCCGCTATTCGTCATGACTCACCCAGGCTTTGCGGGCGGGGAGGTCAGGCGAAAGCGCTCAAGGCGTGAACAGGCCCGGATGGCGGCAAGCCACGGACCGTCGCATCAAGCGCGATCCACCGGAGGAACCCCCGTCCGAGGAACGTTATGGCGTCGAAAGGCAGGTCTCCTGGCTCACGGGTCAACGCGGTGGCTCCGGCCTTCCCAGGCTCCTTGCGGGAACCCAGTGACACGAATTGGAGCCGCCGCTCGCCGCTTACAGTTGCGGGGGCAGCGCCGGATTCTGCCCCGAAGGACATCACCGGCTTCCCGTCTTAGCCCCATCGCCATGCCTGGGATGGGGAACCTCGACGT
Organism: Sphingomonas sp. TX0543; assembly: GCF_048565505.1. NCBI lineage: Bacteria > Pseudomonadati > Pseudomonadota > Alphaproteobacteria > Sphingomonadales > Sphingomonadaceae > Sphingomonas > Sphingomonas sp. TX0543. The sequence continues at coordinate 1,651,514 of NZ_JBLZUS010000002.1, read as the reverse complement.
GGCCGTTCAACACCATCGGCCAGAGGTTGTCAATAATGATATAAAGATATCTTTATATGCTGGTTGGTAGGCGCGACGACGGTCAGCGAACACGCGCCATCAAGGCAACAGCGCGTCACTAGAAGCGGGGTCGCGAGCCCGCGGAGCAAGCCTGAACCGGAGATTCGCGCCCTAGACGCGGGCGACCGCCCCCCGCACCGCAATCGCGGCGCCGAGCGACAACAGGCCGACGACGGTGATGCAGGTGCCGAGAGATACGCCGCTCTGCAGCAGGAAGCCGCCGATCACTGGCCCGACGATCGCACCGCCGCGCCCGAAGCCCACGACAACCCCGGTGCCGGTAACGCGCAGATCTGGCGGGAAGCCACGGGCGAGCAGAGCGTAAAGCCCGACGATCCCGGCGAAAACGCACGTCCCGGTCGCAAAGGCCGCGATCTGCAACGCCGCCAGCGTGCTCAGTTGCGCGAAAGTAGCCATCGTGATCGTCGTCCCGACCATGACCAGCGGGACGAGCCGCCCCAGCCCGAACCGCGGCGCCGACCAGCCCAGCAGGCTGCCGCCGATGACGCCGCCGATACTCATGATCGCGGACGTGCGGATCGCATCGGGGGTCGCGAAGCCGAGGTCGGTCATCAGCTTCGGCAACCAGCCCGAGAAGAAATAGAAGGTTACGATGTGCAGGAAATAGCTGACGATCAGGCATAGCGTCAGCGCGCGGTGCCTTGCCGCGAAAAGCTCGATCGTGGCCAGTCGCGCGACCGGTTTGGGTGTGACGACTTCTCGCGACGGTTCGTGTCCCAGCCGTCGCATCAGCCGCTCGGCGAGGTCACGATCGCCAGGTCGCCCGCGCTGTTCCAGCAGCGCGATGGACTCTGGCATCGCGAGCCAGACGACCGGGAGCATGATCAGCGTCAGCGCCCCGCCTGCGATGAAGATCGCCTGCCACCCGTCCGCGACCAGCGCCGCCGATGCGAACCCGCCGACCAGCCCCCCGATCGGATAGCCGACGGTCATCAACGCGATCGCGAAGTCGCGCCGTCGCTCGTTGGAGAATTCGGCCACGACGGCGTTGATCGCCGCCAGCATACCGCCGATCCCGATACCAGTCACAACCCGCCAGACGCACAGCATGGTGACGGTTGTGGCAGTGGCGGTGAGCATCATCCCCGCACCCATGATCGCGACGCAGAACAATACGAGCGGGCGTCGTCCCAACCTGTCCCCTGCCGGAGCGAGCAGCAGCGATCCGATCGTCATGCCCACCAGCCCGGCGGAGATCGCCGCCCCCAGCGCGATATTGTCGATCCCCCATTCGCGCGCGATGACAGGCGCGGCAAAGGTGATCGCAAGCACATCGAATCCATCGAGCGCATTCAAAAGCACCGCGACGGTGACGGCGACGACCTGCCGCCACCCCATCTGTCCTGCGGATAGGCAGGCGGCATTGCTCATCGAACGGATCCTCGCATCAGGGTTGGAAGGTCAGCGTGCCGCGCCGCTCGGCGAAGCGCCAACCCTCGTGGGTCAGTACCAACCGGTCTTCGAAGCCGCCGACCAGCGGGGCCGCGTCAGGCGCGGTGAACAGCAGCATCGCGCTGGACGCGGTGGCGTGCGTCTCGTCGATCACGTCGACCACGACGTTGGCGACGACGTGTCGCGTCGTACGAGGCGGACGCGCCTGAAACGCGGCCAGTATCGCCGAGCGCCCGACGATGGGCGCGTCGGGCGCGGTCGGACGGGTCATCGACCCGTCCTGCGCATACATCGCGGCCACCTCTTCCCACCGCGCCGCGTCGTTCAACAGGGCGTAGCGGTTGATGAGCGTCGTGCAGGCCCATTCTATCGCGATCCGGTCCGATTCACCCACCATCATCAAAACGCGATCCCACTGCGAAACCATAGGTGCGCGGCGGCAGGCGGGTGACGCCGATCCGCCGATCCGCCGTCCCGTCGCCAGCGCGAACGCGCGGCTCGGTCGGAAAACGTCGACCTCTTCTTCATGAACGGGCCGGCCTTCAGCTTGCGGCCCTGCGTGGTGTAGCTGATCACCGTGTGGACCATCGCACAGGGCCGCGAGCTTTCGATCTCGCGCGCGATCGCCGCCGGAACATCCTGCGCCCGCGCGGGCTCACACGCCCATTTGCCGAACGGCTGCGGCGATCCGGTCGGTCGCTCGGCGAACAGGAACGGACCGACCAACAGCAGCGGCATTTCGGTCGAACCGGGATTGCCGAAGATCGTCGTCAGACCGATGTCGCGCAGGAAGGACGTTACGGCGTGGCGGACGGTTCCGTCGTCAGCGACCGGACGTGCCGCGACATGGAGGCAACGTGCCGTCACGAACGGAGGCTCACATCCACCCGAATATCCTCCCTTCTCATATGCGAATATTTCCGCTGATTGATGGAATATCTGTTTCGGAAAGCCCCCGCAATCGCCAAATTCGCCGACCGGGCACCTCTTGCATTTTTTCGACGGCTCGTTATTGTATCCCTAGGATACATTCAAGGAGGATGCATGACACAGGGTGAGGAGCAGGACGTCGTCTCGGTCCGGATCGCGGACGGGATTGCCTGGGTCAATTTCGCACGACCGGAAAAGCGCAACGCCATGAGCCCCACGCTCAACCGCCGGATGATGGACGTGCTGGACGAGATCGAGTTCCGCGACGATGTCGGCGTGCTGGTGCTTGGAGGTGAAGGAACGGCCTGGTCGGCTGGTATGGATCTGAAGGAGTATTTCCGCGAAACCGAGGCGCAGGGTCTGCGCGGCGTGCGCAAGTCGCAGCGGGAGAGCTACGGATGGTTTCGCCGCCTGCGCTGGTTCCAGAAGCCGACGATCGCGATGGTGAACGGCTGGTGCTTCGGCGGCGGCTTCGGTCCGCTGTTCGCCTGCGATCTGGCGATCTGCGCTGACGAAGCCAAATTCGGCCTGAGCGAAATCAACTGGGGCATCCTGCCCGGCGGCGGCGTCACGAAGGTCGTCGTCGACCTGCTGCCGATGCGCGACGCAATGTGGCTGACGCTGACCGGCGACCTGATCGATGGCCAGCAGGCTGCGACGATGCGGCTGGTCAACGAAAGCGTCCCGCTTGCCGCGCTGGAGGCTCGGGTGCGGGAGGTCGCGGCGAAGCTGCTCGACAAGAACCCGGTCGCGCTGAAGTTTGCGAAGGACGCCGTCCGCCGCGTCAAGACCATGACCTATGACGAGGCTGAGGACTATCTGGTGCGGATGCAGGAAGCTGCGAATTTTCACGACAAGACCGACGGCCGCCGGGAAGGCATCCGCCAGTTCATCGACGAGAAAAGCTACAAGCCCGGGCTTGGTGCGTACGACAAGAGCAAGGCGGGACGCTGAGCGCTCCATCCCCACGATAACGGAAAAGGGGGGGTGGGTTCAGTGCCCCCCCAACCCGCTGCAGCCGTCCATTTCCCGCCGCAGCCATCATCCGGCCAACATGAACCCGCGCGACTAACGCGGGACTTTACCTCGCGTGCCGTGACGAGCTTCGCCTCATCCTGAGATCAGCGCATCCAACGCGACCGCTCCCTGCCCCTCGGGCAGAGCGATCACCGGGTTCAGGTCGACCTCCCGGATGTTCGGGGTCGCCGCGACGATTGCCCCGAGCCGCTGCGCCATGACGGCAACCGCGCGCACATCGGCCGGCACCGCACCCCTGAACCCGCGCAGCAGCGGCGCCATCCGCAGGGTATCGATCCGCGCCTCGATGGCCTCGATCGACAGGCCGGGCGGCAGGAGGACGACATCCTCCAGCAATTCGGCCGCCACGCCGCCAAACCCGACGAGGACCGTCGCGCCCCATTCGGGATCGTTGCGCGCGCCGAGGATCAACTCGACCCCGCGCGCGCCCATTTTTTCCACCAGCAGGCCATCGAGCACCAGCCCTGGGCGTGCGCTCGCGACATCGCGGTGCATACGCTCCCAGGCCGCAGCCAGGGCAGCGTCGTCAGCGATTCCGACGATGACGCCGCCAGCGTCGCTTTTGTGCGACAGCGCCGCCGCCTGCGCCTTCAATACGACTGGATAGCCCAGCCGGTTCGCAACGGCTGTAGCACCGGCGATCGAAGTCGCGAGGTCGTGCGGTGGAAAGGCGATGCCGTGCGCGCCCAGCAACGCCTTCGACCGGTATTCTGGAATGGTCGCGCCCGGTTGCACATCTGTCAGTCCGGTGGCCATGGCAGAGGCGCCATCGACCACATCCAATCCCGCGCCGATCGCCGCCAGCGCGCGTACCACCCGCTCGGCCGTCGGCAGGTAGGGGACACCCGCCGCGCGCAGGGCGGCGATGTCTTCGGGTAACACCCCGCCGCCCTCGTCCACACCGGCGACGATCAGCGGCTTGGCAGTGCCCAGCATCTCCACCGCCTCGGCGACGGCGGCGAACTTGACGTGTGACGTGTGCGTATCGGTCTGGATCAGCGTAACGATGATCGAATCGATGCGCACGTCGCCCGCCAGCGCCGAGATGGTCCGGCCGTAGAGCGACGGATCGACCAGACCTTGCGCGGTCACGTCCACCGGGTTGCTGACCGGAACGAACGGCGGGATAGCCGCGCGCAGGGCGGGGCTATCGGCATCCGTCAACACCGGCAGCGCCAGCCCGACACGCTCGGAAAGGTCGAGGGTCAGCGCCTTGTACGCGCCCGATTCCGCGACCATCCCGACCGCGCGAGCCGTGATGCCGGGGCAGCGCAGCGCGATCTCGACGACGTCGCCCAGCGCCTCCAGCGTATCGACCAGCAGGACGCCCGCCGCCGCGACATGCGCGCGCATGACGTCGTGGTCGCCCGCGAGCGCGCCGGTATGGGTCGCGGCGCTTGCCCTGCCTGCCTCGCTGGAACCCGGATGCAGCAGCACGACCGTCTTGCCGGCTGCCCGTGCGGCCCGTGCGGCAGACAGGAACGCGCGCGGCCGGCGAATGTGCTCCGCGATCAGGCCGATCACCGTCGTCCCGGGATCGGCAGCCATGTGCGCCAGATAATCCTCGATCCCGCTCGCGGCCTCGTTCCCCGTGGAAACGAAGGCACCCAGCGGCACCTGCCGCGCGATCATCGTCGTCGCAAGCACCGCCGCCATCGCGCCCGATTGCGACACAATGCCGACGCGCGGAACGCCGATCGCGGTCACCCTGGGCATCTCGACGAAGGACAGCGCGATCCCGTCGGCGAAATTGACCAGCCCGAGGCAGTTTGGCCCCTCGATCACCATCCCGCTCGCCCGGGCGATACGGGCGATCTCCTGCTGTTCGGCCAGACCCTCCGCCCCGTCCTCGGCAAAGCCCGCGGAGAAAATGACCGCAGACCCAGCCCCGCGCGCAGCAAGCCCGCGCACGGCTTCGAGCACCCCCGCACGGGGGATCGCGAGCACTGCGGCGTCAACGCCCTGCGGCAGGTCGTCGACGGTTGCGACGCACGCCCGGCCGCCGATCTCCGCGCGTTTCGGGTTCACCAGGTAGATGTCCCCGTCATATCCGTCCCGCAGCAGGTTGGCGAGGACCGACGCCCCCAACGACCCCGGCTTGTCGGACGCACCGACGATGGCGACCGATCGCGGACGCAAGAGGCGGTCGAGGGCAAGCGGTGGGGCGGCGTCGGTCAATCGGCTCTCCATCAGAACTTCTAGGCGGCACTCACACCCCATTCGCGCGAACGGCCATAGCTCGCCTCTGCCACGCCGAAGGCGGGCAAGACGTTGCCGGAAACGAGATAGAGCGTCTTCGTCAGGTCGGTGCCGAACAGCGACAGCGTCACTTGATCGTTCGGCAGCGTATAGTTCACCCGCGCGTTCAACAGGCGATAGCCGTCGTCGGCGATGATCGGCGAATTAGCGACGTCGTGGAAGATGCGGCTGTACCGCGTACAGTCGACGCCGAACGCCGCCCGACCGCCGCCGGAAAAGTTGTGGCGCACCTCGGCGCCGGTGCGGACCGTCCACTCGGGCGCCTTCGCGAACCGCGATGCCAGCGTGATCGGCAGGGTCCGCCTCGGCGCCAGCCCGGCCCCAACCTCGTCATACTTCGCATCCGGCCAGCCGAACGACAGCTTGGCATCGAACCAGGCCACCGGCCCGGCCGGTACCGCGGCGTCCGGCGGACCTTCGACGGTGGTCGCGTGCGCCGTCTGCGCCAGCGCCTGGCCTGCGACCATGAGCGATGCCAGCGCGCTGGCGGCAGCGTATGCGTATACCCCCTGCCTCATCATGGCCTCCTCCACGTCGCAACTCTGCCGGCCGCCGAGGGTTATTGTATCCTAGGCAAACAATATTGCAAATGCTGTTTTGATCTCGCTGGTCGTCGCTTCAATCGCCCGTAGTTTGCGACACCAGCTTGTCGAGCAGTCGGGCGAGCTCCGCCTGTTCGTCCGCCGTCAGGCGGTCGGCAAGCGCCTGGTCTGATCGCTCGATCGCGGCGACCATCTCGTCCAGGCGCGCGCCGCCCTCTTTAGTCAGGTACAGCGCGTTGGTGCGGGCATCGCGGCCAGGGCGACGCTCGATCAGCCCGCGCTCGCTCAGCACGTTGACCAGTTTCATCGCGCTGGATCGGTTAATCGACAGCGCACGGCCGAGCGCGGTCTGGTCGCAGCCCGGATTCGTTCGGACGAGCAGCAGCGTCGTCAGGCGTGCCGGCGTAACGCCAAACGGCTCCAGTACGCCCCGCGCCTCCTGATCGGTCGCGATCGCCACACGCTTTAACCGATATCCCAACAGATGATCGAGAACGGGATCGGACTTCATCATTCACCATCTTGCAAAGATTGTACGCCTGGAACACAATATGCCGTGAGCGGTATCGACACGATCGCCTTATAGTGTCGAGAGCCGCCGGCGACAGACCGGGTCGGCATCGACCCTATTGATGGAGAGTGGTGGTGGTGGATCGCGAATATCGCATGGTAGTGGACGGCACCCTGATTTCCGGCAGCGGCACGTTCGACGTCACGAACCCGGCGACTGGCGAGCCCTTCGCCAAATGCCCGCGCGCCGATTCGGCAATCCTCGATGATGCGGTGGCCGCCGCCAAGCGGGCGTTTCCCGCCTGGGCCGCCCGCTCGATAGAGGATCGTGCGGCGCTCGTCGGCAAGCTGGCCGACGCGCTGGAGGCGCGCGCCGGTGAATTCGCCAGCCTGCTGACCGCCGAACAGGGCAAGCCCATCGACCAAGCCATGAACGAGATCATGGGCAGCGTCTTCACGCTGCGCGCCTTCACCGCGATGCGGATCGAACCACGCGAATTGCCCGGCCACCCCGGCCAGACCGTGATCGAGCACCGCACCCCGCTCGGCGTGGTCGCGGCCATCACGCCGTGGAACTTCCCGGTCATCCTCGTGATGAACAAGGCAGGCCCGGCCCTGGTGACCGGCAATACGATGGTCATAAAGCCCGCACCGACCACCCCGCTCACGACGCTGCTGTTCGGCGAACTGTGCGCTGACATCCTGCCGCCGGGCGTCGTCAACGTCATCTGCGACCAGAACGACCTTGGGGCGCAACTTAGCGGTCATCCAGACGTCGCAAAGGTCGCCTTCACCGGCTCCACGGCGACCGGCAAGAAGGTGATGGCGAGCGCATCGGAAGGGGTTAAGCGCGTCACACTCGAACTGGGCGGCAACGATGCGGCGATCGTCCTCGACGACGTCGATCCGCGCGCCGTTGCGAAAAAGGTCTATGGCGGCGCCATGACCAACGCGGGGCAGATCTGCGTGGCGATCAAGCGGGCCTACGTCCCGTCATCGATGTACGACGAATTCTGCGACGAGTTGGCAAAGCTCGCCAAGGCTGCGGTCGTCGACGACGGATCCAAGCAGGGCACGACCATCGGACCGATCCAGAACCGGATGCAGTTCGAGAAGGTCCGCGCCTTGCTGGCAGATGCGAAAGGCCGCGGCACCGTGCTGGCCGGAGGCGAGCCGCTCGACCGGCCGGGCTATTTCATCCCGCCGACGATCGTCCGCGATCTGGATGACGACGCGCCCCTGGTGCGCGAGGAACAGTTCGGCCCGGTCCTGCCGGTGCTGAAATACGATGACATCGACGACGTCGTTGCCCGCGCGAACGACAGTGAATACGGCCTTGGCGGCACGATCTGGGGCAAGGACGTCGCCCGCGCGACCGAGATCGCCAAGCGGATCGACACCGGCACCGTCTGGGTGAACCAGTATCTCGCGATCGACGCGAACATCCCGTTCCGCGGGACGAAGCAATCCGGCCTGGGCGGGGAACTGGGCGAAGCCGGGCTGCACGAATATACGCAGGCGCACATCATCAACGCCGTCGCGCTGGAAGACGCGTAGGTCTGACGAGGCGGAGCGACGGGGGGCAGCGGCGATGGAGCCGTTCTCTTTCCCTGCCCCCGGCACGGCGCCGCAACTGCTGGCGCAATCTACGCTCGCACTCGCGGGCGCGTGCCCACGCGCCGATGCCGCCTGCGCCATCGCGGATTCCGAGAGCGGAGCGCTCATCACGCCGGTGCTGGTGGTGCCATGATGTGAGCAGGCCGACCTTGTCGTTCACATGCGTGATTGCTACGCCGATACGAACGACGCTTTTCGGATAGGGCCATCATGACCATCGCGACGACGCATGTCGGCAGCCTGCCGCGCGGCCCAGAGCTTACCCCGCTCCTGCTGGCGCGCGACAAGGGCGAGCCCTACGACGCCGAGGCATTCGACACCGTGGTTCAGGCGGCCGTCACGCAAGCCGTCTCCAATCAGGTCGCGGCGGGCGTCACGGTCGTCAGCGATGGCGAACTCGGCAAGGTCGGCTATTCGACCTACATGATCGAGCGGCTGTCTGGCTTCGGCGGACATACCGACCGGATGCCGGCAAGGGACCTTGCCCCCCTGCCCGACCTGCGCGCAAAGCTCGCGCACATGATGGGGTCGCAGGATTTCGTCCGCGCCTCATGCATCGACGCGGTAAGGCTGGTCACGCTCGCCCCGCTCCACGACGACATCCGCCGATTCCAGACGGCGCTGAACGATAATGGCAACGCCGTGCGCGCCTTCATGAACGCCGCCTCGCCTGGCCTGATCACCGCGTTCCAGAAGAACGCTTTCTATCCAAGCCACGAGGCCTATCTCGCGGACCTCGTCACCGCGATGACGCCGGAATACGAGGCGATCGTCGCGGCCGGTTTCGACCTGCAGCTCGATTGCCCCGACCTCGCCATGTCGCGCCACACCGGGTATCAGGACATGGCGGAGGACGATTTCCTGAAGGTGATCGAGGCGAACGTCGAAGCGTTGAACGCCGCCACCGCCAACCTGCCCCCAGACAAGCTCAGGATGCACGTCTGCTGGGGGAATTACGAGGGGCCGCACGACCACGACATCCCGCTGGAGCGGATCATCCAGATCGTCCTGAAGGCGCGGCCAGCGACGATCCTGTTCGAAGCGGCCAACCCGCGGCATGAGCACGAATGGATCGTCTGGCGCGACGCGAGCGTGCCCGACGACAAAATCCTGGCGCCGGGGCTGATCGACAGTTGCTCCAACTATCTCGAGCATCCCGAACTGATCGCGCAACGGATCGAGCGCTTCGCGGGCATCGTCGGCAAGGACCGCGTCATCGGCAGCACCGACTGCGGCTTCGGCACCTTCGCCGGCTATGGCAAGATCGATCCCGCCGTCGCGTGGAAGAAGCTCGCAAACCTGCGCGAAGGCGCCGACCTGGCGGATTCGCGTCTATGACGCGCCCGTGATCCCGCGGCGGGAGCACCGGCGCCTGCGGCGATCACCTTCTGTCCGTGCGGGAACACGACAATCGGACTGGCACGTCCGCCCCTATCCGCTATAGCCTGATCGATGGCTGACACCCCGCCCGTCAAATCCGCCATGCGCACGCTCGACATCATCGAATATGTCGTGGCAAGTGAGCGCCCCGTCGTCGCGGGGGAAATCGCGACCGCATTGTCGATCCCGGTCAGCAGCCTGTCCTACCTGCTTAACACGCTGGTCGATCGCCGCTATCTGGCCCGCGACGGGCGGCGCTACACCGCCGGCGCCGGCCTGGCGCGATTGCAGGCGGAGGATCGCAGCTTCTCGCTCGCCGAACGGGTCGCGCCGCTGGTCCGCTCGCTGCGCGTGGCGCTGGGCGAAACCGCCTCATTCTTCGTGCCGCGCGACTGGCAGGTCGAAGCGATGGTGACCGAAACCAGCGAACATGCGCTACGCTACGCGGTCAGCATGGGCACGATGACCCCGATGCATGGGTTCGCCGCGGGCAAGGCGATCCTCGCCGCCCTGCCGGACGATCAGGTCGACACCTACCTCGCGGAAACCGATCGTCCCGCCTACACCCCGGCGACGATTACCGATGCCGACGCGCTGCGTCGCGAGATCGCCGAGATCCGTCGCACCGGCATCGCCCACACGCATGAGGAACATACGCCCGGCATCCACGGCATCAGCCGCGCGGTCGTCGCGGGCGGCAAGGTGATCGGCGCATTCAGCCTGGCGATCCCCATCGTCCGCTACGATCGCAGAATGGCGGATCGCGCGGCGGAACTGCTGCGACGGACGGCCGCCTTGCTGGAGGCGGAATAGCCGTCGTCTGAAATGCTCGCGCTCCCGCGCGGACGATAGCCCGGAGCCAGAGAGGCTGTCGCCCGTGACCCCAGGTTCCCGCCCGCGCGGGAGCGCGTCGGCGGCGCGGCCCCCTTCGGAACCGCCCCATCACCTCACGCCGGCTGACGCGTCCGCCAGCTCTCCGCGTAACTGTCACGTGCGACCTCCGAATAGGGCGTCGGCGCGACTACGGCCTTGATCTCGATCTGGACGTGCTTCTCGACCGTCGGCTTGTTCGTACCGCCGTCAGGCTCGCCCCACAGCAACGTCACTTCGGTGCCGGGCTCCGCCACGTCCGCATCCACCATTGCCAGCGTCAGCATCCGGCCTTCGTTCGCGCTGTAGCCGACCCATGTCGAGATCCCGACCGGCTTGCCGTCCTTCAGCACCTGGTCGTACGGGTGCATCGCGTACACCGCGCTCGGAAATTCGAAGTATTTTGCGCGCTCGCCCTTGGTGAACTGCGAACTGATGACGCGAACGACGTCCTCGTTGTCTAGCGCCAGCGTCACCTTCTTGCGGTGCGGCTGCCCCGCCATGCGCTCCAGCGCCTCGCGGCCGATAAAGTCGTGGTCGAACTTCACGAACGGGCCGTAGCCCAGATCCCATGGCGTGAGGTAATAGCCGTCGATGCTGTCGGGGACGTAGCTGCCGCCGATCGACGCCTTGCCTTCATAGCTGTTGGCGCTCTGCCACTCACGGTATGCCTTCGAGCCCTCGCCGGAATAGGTCGCGGGCAGCGGCGACGGGATCCAGCCCGATTCCAGCGTGTTCGACGAATAGGTCCGCCCGCCGACCAGCGTCAGCCCGAAGTCCTTGCCCGCGGCGATCAGCGACTGGCGCACATCCTCGCCCTCCGCCCACGGGCCGAACAGCTCATAGCCCGGTTGGCCCGCCATCCCGTGACGCAGTGCACGCACCTGCCTGCCGCCGATATCCAGCGTCGTCATGTGGAAGAACTTCAGATCGGGCGGCGTCCGGCCCATTGCGCGCTCCAGCACCTTCATGGCGTTCGGGCCCTGCAGCTGGAAGCGGTAGTGGCGGCGGTTCTCCGGGTCCGGGCGCACGGCCGTCCGCTCGTCGCGCGACACGGTGACGTTCCAGTCGCCGGTCGCGGCGTGATATTCGACCCATTCAATCGCCGGCGCGCGGCCGACGAGGTTGAAACTGTTCTCGGCCAGGTAGAACAGGATGACGTCGCCGATCACATACCCCTCGGGCGTCACCGGCACGAACTGCTTCGCGCGATCGGGTACGAAGCCCTTGAAGCTGTTGATGCCGAGATGGTTGAGCATCGCGAAGGCATCCGGGCCTTCGACGCCGAGATCGACCATGTGGTACGACTGGTTGAACAGCACGGCCGTTTCCTGCCACGCCTTCTGCTCGGACCGCCAGTTCGAATATTCGGCCGGCACGCCGGGATAGGCATTCGGCCCAACCTGCTGGTTGCGCAGGAAGGCCACGGTATCACCGCTCTGGTCGAGCAGTTGCTGCAACGTCTGGTCGGTCATGAAGCCTCTCCTTCTCAAGCTTGGGATCGAATGGGGGTGGTGGCGGTAATCCAGTCGCGCAGGATCGCCGACAGCGCCTCCGGCGCTTCGGCGGGAAGCATGTGGCCGGCGCCCGGCACGATCGCGAGTCGCGCGCCGGGTATGGCGGCGGCGATCGCACGATGCTGGTCAGGCGGGCTCCAGAGATCGGCGTCGCCGCACGCGACCAGCACGGGGCAGGTGATGCCAGGCAGCAGCGTCTTGACCTCCGGCCGCGCCAGCAGCGCGCGCACCTGCCCACGATATCGATCCAGCCCGGCGCCAACGCACATCGCGCGCAGCCGCCCCATCAGATCGGTGTCGTTCCGCGCGCCGGCCGCCACCATCGGCGGCAGCCAGCTGTCGACGAGCGCGGCCATGCCCGACGTGTGGCCGAGGTCGCCCAGCGCATATCGCTTGTACGCCTCGCCGGGCTGCACGGGGTGGACGCCGGTACTGACCAGAGCCAGCCGCGTGACGCGGTCCGGCACGCGGCGGTAAACCTCCAGCGCGACACGGGCGCCCATCGAATGACCGAACAGTCCGAACGTGGCGGGAGCATCCGCGAGGACATGATCGGCCATCGCGCCGATCGCGTCGCACGCGCCATAGTCAGGCACCGCGACCAGCGCAGGCACGCGATCGGCGAGATCGGCGAACATCGAGAAATCGCACATGAGGCCGGGCAGCACCAGGATCGGGCCGCCGTCGCTCTCCACGATAGATTCATTCGCACTCATGAAGCTTTCACCTATACGGAATTCAAACCAACTGCTAGAGCAAATGCACTTCCAGGGCGTCGCACGAGGAGAGGTTTGCGTGAACGCATCGGCCATCCATCCCGCATGGCAGCGCGCGCCGCTGCACTTTACGGAGGGCTATTCGCTGGAAATCACAGCGAAAGACGTGCCCGCGCTGATCGATGCGGCGCCGAACATCGCCGCCGACACGCCCGTCGCGATCACCTTTCTTCCCGGAGAGACGATGGACGCCCGCATCGCGGCGGCGGTCGCGGTGCGCGATCTGGGTTTCGAGCCGATGCCGCACCTGTCCGCCCGGCGGATCGAGTCGCCCAACGAGCTGGCGGCGATCGTGCAGCGGACGACGGCGGAGGCGGGCGCGCGCCGCTTCTTCCTGGTCGCGGGCGACCCGCCGGTGCCGGCAGGTCCGTTCCCGGACACCATGTCGCTGCTCGAAACCGGCCTGTTCGAAACGAACGGCATCCGCGCGATCGGCGTTGCCGGCCATCCTGAAAGCCACCCCGCGATGGACGCGCGGGCGCGGTGGTCGTGGCTGCACCGCAAGTGCGACGCGATCGGGGAACGCGGCATGGCGCCGCTGATCGTGACGCAGTTCGGCTTCGATGCGCAGCCGTTCCTCGATTGGCTGGTCGAGTTGCGCGCGCAGGGCATCGACGCACCGGTCCGCATCGGCGTGCCCGGGCCGGCGGGGATCAAGACGCTGCTGCGCTTCGCCGCCCATTGCGGCGTCGGGGCGACGGCGTCGGTGATGACGAAATACGGTGTGTCAGTGACGAAACTTCTGGGAACGGCCGGGCCAGACAAGCTGGTCGACGCGCTGGAGGCTGGGCTGACGCCAGCGCACGGCCCGGTTCGGCTGCATTTCTATCCGTTCGGCGGCCTGGCGCGCACGGTCGAGTGGATCGACGCCCGCAGCGCCGCCGCGCGCCGATAACGGCATCAAGGGAGAGCCATGGAGAACAGCTACGTATTACGCCTGTCGTGCGACGACCGGGCCGGCCTGGTCGCGCAGGTCGCACAGTTCATCGCGACACGCGGTGGCAACATCACCGAGGCGCAGCAGTTCGACGACAGCGGCACCGGCCGCTTCTTCATGCGCGTCGTGTTCCGCATGGCCGATGGCGATGCCGCGGCCATCGCCGCCGCCTTCGCCCCCGTCGCCACGGCAATGGGCGCGATCTGGTCGGTGCGCGCCACCGGTACGCGCCAGCGCGTGCTGCTGATGGTGTCGAAGTTCGATCACTGCCTCGGCGACCTGCTCTACCGCCGCCGCATCGGCGAACTGCCGATGCATGTCGTCGGCATCGTGTCCAACCACCCCCTGTCCGCGCTGAACACGACGATGGTGGGCGACATCCCCTATCACCATTTGCCCGTCACGAAGGAGACGAAGCCGCAGCAGGAGGCCGCGATCAAGCGGATCGTCACGGAGACGGGCGCCGATCTCGTCGTGCTGGCGCGCTATATGCAGATCCTGTCGGACGACCTCGCCGCCTTCCTGTCGGGCCGCTGCATCAACATCCATCACAGTTTCCTGCCCGGATTCAAGGGCGCGAAGCCCTATCACCAGGCGCACGACCGCGGCGTGAAGATGATCGGGGCCACGGCCCATTACGTCACCGCCGACCTCGACGAAGGCCCGATCATCGCGCAGGATGTCGAGCCGATCAGCCATGCCGACACGCCCGACGACCTGGTGCGCAAGGGCCGCGACATCGAACGCCGCGTCCTGGCGCAGGCGGTTGCCGACCATCTTCAGGATCGTGTGCTGCTCAACGGATCGCGCACCGTCGTCTTCCGCTGACGGTCCCGGTCGACGGGGTCGCGATGGCTGCGGCCGTGTCGCGACAGACGGCGGCGGGCGTTGCGACGCCGACCGCCGCCGGTCGCACGCCGGGGCCGGCCGTCACGCCCGCGCGGCGACGCCGGTGCCGGGCGGCGGCGGACCGATGGCGATCGCCTGACGCGCCGAACTACAGCGGCAGCCCCACATAGTTTTCTGCGATTGCGGTCTGCGCCGCGCGGCTGCCGGCGATATAGTCGAGTTCGGCCAGCTGCATCTGCCGATCGAACCGTGTCTGGTCTGGAAAGCGGTGCATCAGCGTCGTCAACTGCCACGAAAAGCGCTCGACCTTCCACACGCGTTCCAGCGCGCGGCGCGAATAGTCGCCGACACCGTCGTTGTCGCCGCGCTTGAAATAGCGCACCAGCGCCTCGGCACACACCGACACGTCCGCCGCCGCCAGGTTCAGCCCCTTCGCGCCCGTCGGCGGCACGATGTGCGCAGCGTCGCCGGCCAGCATGAGCGATTTGTGGCGCATCGGCTCCGAAACGAACGAACGCAGCGGCGCGATCGATTTCTCCAGCGCCGGCCCGCGGACCAGTCCCGCCGCCGCCTGCGGCCCGAGCCGGACCGCGAGTTCGTCCCACAAGCGATCGTCCGGCCATTCGGATAGCGGCTCGTCGGCCGGCACCTGGATATAATAGCGGCTGCGCGTCGGCGATCGCATCGACGCCAGCGCGAAGCCGCGATCGTGATTGGCATAGATCAGATCGTCGCTGCACGGCGGCACGTCGGCCAGGATGCCGAGCCAGCCGAACGGATAGACCTTCTCGTAAATCCGCTGCGCCGCCTGCGGGATGGCCCGCCGTGACGGCCCGTGAAATCCGTCGCAGCCGACGATGAAGCGCGCGTCGATCCGCCGCGGCGCACCATCCACCCGGTACGTCAGATAAGGCGTATCGCTTTCGATATGGTGGAGCGCGACTTCCTCGGCCTCGTAATCGATCGCCACGCCCCGGGATCCGGCCGCCTCCATCAGGTCGCGGGTGACCTCGGTCTGGCCATATACCGTGACGTGATGGCCGACCGTCTCCGTCAGCGGGATGCGGATCAGCCGCTCGCCATCGGCCAGGGCCACGCTGTCATGCGGAATACCTTCCGCCTTCAGCCGCGTATCGAGTCCGAGCCGCGCCATCAGATCGGTCGTCGTCCGCTCAAGCACGCCGGCACGGATACGCTCCACCACACGCGCCGCACTCGCGCGCTCCACCAGCTGGACGCGCACGCCCTCCATCGCCAGCAGATGGCCGAGCATCAGCCCCGCCGGCCCTGCCCCGACGATCGCGACATCAACGCGCATCATGCCGAAAGCTGCCGGTCCAGCGCGTCGAGCACGCGGTAGCACGGCAGGACCTGTGCGACAGAGCTGTTGGGTTCGCGCCCTTCGCGGATCGAGGCGATGAACTCGCGGTCCTGCAACTCGATGCCGTTCGACGACACGGCGACGCCGGACAAGTTAACCGGTTCCTCCCTGCCGGTGACGAGATCGTCGTAGCGGGCGATCCATGTGCCGGTATCGCAGATGTACCGGAAGAAGGTGCCGAGCGGCCCGTCGTTGTTGAATGACAGGCTCAGCGTGCAGATCGCGCCGCTCTCCGCCTTGAGCTGGATCGACATGTCCATCGCGATGCCGAGCTCGGGGTGGATCGGCCCCTGGACCGCATTGGCCTGCACGATCGGTCCGGCCTGATAGGCGAACAGATCGACCGTGTGCGCGGCGTGGTGCCACAGCAGGTGATCGGTCCACGACCGTGCCTCGCCCTTCGCGTTCATGTTCTTGCGGCGAAAGAAGAAGGTCTGCACGTCCATCTGCTGGATGCTCGCCTCGCCACTTTCGAACTTGCGATGAAGGTACTGGTGGCTGGGGTTGAACCGCCGCGTGTGGCCGACCATCGCGACCAGCCCGGTTTCCTGCTGCTTGGCGAGCACCGCCTCCGCATCGGCCAGGCTGTCCGCCAGCGGGATCTCGATCTGCACATGCTTGCCCGCCTCCAGGCACCGGATCGCCTGCGCCGCATGCATCTGCGTCGGTGTGCACAGGATCACGGCATCGACGTCGTCGCGTGCCAGCGTCTCGGCGAGGTCGGTGCAGGCATGGCCGATGCCGTATTTCGCGGCGATCGCCTGCGTCGGCTCCAGGCGTCGACCGACAAGGCTCGTCACCTCGACGCCGTCGATGTTCTTCAGGCCATCAAGGTGCTTCTCGCCGAAGGCACCGGCGCCGGCGAGGGCAATGCGGATCGTCATAAATTATCTCCGCCCTCCCCGAAAAGGGAGGGGCTGTTTGGGTGGGCGGCTATCGGGTCGGGCAGTACGAACACCCCCCTTCCCTCGTTCAGGGAGAGGAAGGCTGCTTACTCGGCCGCGGCCGCGATCACGTCGCTGCCCGTCATGTCATAGCCTTCGCCGTTGTCGGGGCGCAGCACGACATGGCCGATCGCGGTGTTCGAACACGGCACGTGGTAATGCCGGTGCAACTCGCGCGTCGCCTTGCCCATCGCGCCACGCATCACCAGCCACATCACCATCTCGATGCCTTCGGACCCCGTCTCGCGCAGATACTCGATATGCGGGATGCGACGCAGGTGATCGCTCTCGCCGATCAGCCCGTCGATGAAGCGGTTGTCCCACTCCTGGTTGATGAGCCCGGCGCGTGGCCCCTGCAACTGGTGGCTCATGCCGCCGGTGCCCCAGACCTGGACGTTCAGATCCTCCGGGAAGTCCGCCACCGCCCGGGCGATCGCCTCGCCCAGCGCCCAGCAGCGGTTGCCCGAGGGCGGGGGATAGGTGACGACGTTGACCGCCAGCGGCACGACCTTCACCGGCCATTCCTGTGCCTTGCCGTACATCATCGTCAGCGGCACGGTCAGGCCGTGATCGACCTCCATCTCGTTGATGATGGTCATGTCGAATTCGTCGAGGATCAGGCTCTGCGCGATGTGCCAGGCAAGATCGGGATGCCCTTCCACCTCTGGCACCGCGCGCGGCCCCCAGCCCTCGTCGGCCGGCTTGTACCGCTCGCCGCACCCGATCGCGAAGGTCGGGATGATCTTCATGTCGAACGCCGATGCATGATCGTTGTAGACCAGCACGATGACGTCCGGCTTCTCCGCCTTCTCCCATGCGCGCGTCCATTCGAACCCGTCGAAGATCGGGCTGAAATAGTCGTCGGCGTCCTTGTTGAAATCGGATGCCACGCCCAGCAGGGGAACGTGACTGCAGGCGACGCCCGCGGTGATCCGTGCCATGTCAGCAACCCTCCCTGGCCGCATCGCGCTCGGCGTCGGCCGCCTCCAGCGCCGCCGCATTCGCCTTCAGGCTGCGCGCGCCCTCAGGGCTGCGCCCGCCCGCGACCATCATCCTGGTATAGTCCTCGAAATTCATGTCGGTCATCGTCGATACCGCCTGCGCGAACGGGATGCCGTCGGTCGAGAACAGCTTGGCGAGGAAATAGACGTTGCCGCCCAGATCGAGGCAGCGGTTGTAGTCGCGGTCAAGCAGCGCCTGCTTCTGCTCGTCGGACAGCGGCCATTCGTCCATGTAGGCGCGCTCGTCCGCCTTGAACCGCTCGCGGTTCTCCGCCTTCATCAGGCTCATGGCGAACTGATTCATGTGATAGCCCGCCCGTGCGCGCTTCGCGGTGAAGACGCGGGTGCCCGGAATGTCCTCGAACTCGGCGAGATACTCGTGGATATCGCCGACCCTTGTGTCGTTCGGACTGGTCACAGCCCCCTCTCCTTCAGTTTCGCATCCAGCCGCGGGAAAACCCGCCGCGCATTGCCCTCGTAGATCGCATGGCGCTGATCCGCGGTGATCGGCAGCGCATCGACATAGCGCTTGGTATCGTCGAAATAGCATCCGGTCTGTGGATCGATGCCGCGCACGGCACCCACCATCTCGCTGCCGAACAGGATGTTCTTGGTATCGATGACGTCGGCAAGCAGGTCGATGCCCGGCTGATGATAGACGCAGGTGTCGAAGAACACATTGTTCATGACATGCCCGTCAAGCGCCGGCTTCTTCAGCATGTCGGCAAGACCGCGATAGCGCCCCCAGTGATAGGGGACCGACCCGCCGCCGTGCGGAATGATGAAGCGCAGGCCCGGGAAATCGGCAAACAGATCACCCTCGATCAGCTGCATGAACGCGATCGTGTCCGCCGCGATGTAATAGGCGCCGGTCGCGTGCATCGCCGGGTTGCAGCTGCCCGAGACGTGGATCATCGCCGGCACGTCCAGCTCGACCATCGCCTCGTAGAAGGGATACCAGTACCGGTCGGTCAGCGGCGGATGCTCGAACCTGCCGCCGCCCGGATCGGGGTTCAGGTTGCAGCCGATGAAGCCCAATTCCTCGACGCATCGCCGCAGTTCCGTTATCGACCCGGCCATGTCGGCCCTCGGCGACTGCGGCAACATGCACACGCCGGCGAAGGTTTCGGGATACAGGCCGACGCAGCGCGCGATCAGGTTGTTGTTGGCCCTCGCCCACGCGATCGCCACCCCCTCGTCTCCGACATGCGGCGCCATGGCCGAGGCGCGGGGCGAGAAGATCGTCATGTCGGCGCCGCGTTCGCGCAACAGGCGCAGCTGGTTCGCCTCCAGCGTCTCGCGGATCTCGTCCTCGCCGATCGACGGATAGGCGGGCGCGGTGCCGCCCGCCTTGAACGCCGCCTTCTGTGCTTCGCGCCACTCGTTGTGCGCGGCCGGCGCGGTCGTGTAATGGCCGTGGCAATCGATGACGAGCGTCATGCAGTCAGCACCTTCAGCTTCGCGGTCAATCCATGCGGCGCGGCCAGGCGCCGATCGCCGATCGCCCGCTGGCGCGCGGCGGTCGCGCGGCTCATCGATGCGTCCGTGCCGAGCGCGTCGAGTGTCCGCGTGACTTCCTCCATCTCGGCCGCGCGGCGGGTGCCGTGCGCCATCATGCGCTCCAGGTTGTAATCGAACCGCTCGGGCCAGCCGGCACCCGGCCAGCTGGCCTCGAGCGACGCGATCAACGCGTCCAGCACCCCGGCGGCATCGGCCGCCAGCGCGCATTCGGCGGAGAGCGCCTCGATACCCTTCACCATTACCGAACGGATCATCTTGATCGCCGACGCCGACCCGACCGGGCCATCGACGAGCGCCACGGTCGAAAAGCCGAGCGCGCGCAGCATCGCCGCGCCGTCCGCAGCGTCAGGCCCGCCGAGCAGCAGCGGCACCGCGCAGCGCTTCGGAATGACCGGCGCCATCACCGCGACATCGACGTAGCGACCGGCCCGACGCTCGATGGCGGCGGCGGCGGCCCGCTTGGTGTCGGGCGCCACGCTGTTCATGTCGAACCAGAAGGCCCCCGGCTCCAGCCCGTCCGCAGCCTCGGCGGCGGCCAACGCCTGATCCGCGGTGACGAGCGACAGCACGGCGCCGGCCCCGGCGAGCGCCTCGGCCGGGGTTTCGCAGGCGGCGACGCCATCGACCGCCATCGCATCGCGCATGCCGGCATCGTCGAGGCGCAGGTCATAGGCCGACAGCGCCGCATTCAGGCCGGGCACGAACGCGCGCGCCGCTTCGCCGAAACCGATAAGGGCCAGTCGCCTCTCCATACCGGCGTCATCGTCCGACCGGGCCGGGCGACGCCAATCGGAAGCGGCGACCAGCCATCACTTTTCTGGAATTATGCCGATCCCAGCAGCTCCAGGAACCGGGATTGCAGCGCGGTCGGACGCCACGGGTCACGCGTGGTAATGCCGATCGTGCGCACCATGTCCGCGCGCGGACGTCCGATCACCGTCAGCAGCCCCGCCTGGATCTCCAGGGCGACCTGATCCGGTGACAGCAGCGTCAGGCAGTCGCTGTGCAACAATATGCCGCGGATGGTCATCACCGATCCGCATTCGATCGGCGCCGCCGGCGCGGCCTCGGGAAACAACGCCTGCCACTGCGCGCGCAGCGGCGTCTGTCGCGATCCGACGATCCACGGATAGGCCGCGAGCATCGCGGGCGTCGGATCCGGCGCCGCGGCCAGCGGATGCTCCCGCCGCGCGATCACCGCCAGCCGATCCTCGAACAGCGCCACCTGCTTCAGCCCCGCGGGCGTATCCTCGCGCACCGCGCCGATCATCAGGTCGATGACGCCATCGCGCAGCGGCTCGACCAGTTCGCGCCACGATCCCTCGACGACCTTCACCGTCGCCCTGGGCGCGGCATCGATCAGCGCGGCGATGGCGTTGGGCAGCACGCGCGCGCGCGATAGCGGCATCGCACCGATCACCAGCGGCGTTCCGTCTCCCGCACCCGTGCCGGTTTCGGCGATGGCGGCCGCGACCTCCGCCGCGGCGAGCCGTACACCCCGCGCCAGCCGCCGCCCCTGTGCCGTCAGCGCGACGCCGCGTCCGCGCCTTTCGAGCAGCGGCACCGCCACCAGTTGCTCCAGTTCCCTTACCGCACGGTGCAGTGCCGGCTGCGACCAGCCGGTCGCGCGCGCACCTTCAACGAAGCTGCCCGCGTCGGCGAGCGTCAGGAAGGCGCGCAATTGCGTCGCCGTCATCAGCCGTTCCGGTCGGGCGAAGCCGCGACCGCCCCGTCCGCCGCCGCGCGTCGCCTGCGCCAGCTGGGCGAAGGCGGCATCGATCCGAGCGACGAACACACGCCCCTCCTCGGTCGTCGTCATCCCGTCCGGGTGCCGTTCAAACAGCGCGACACCCAGCTGGCGCTCCACCTTCGCGAGCCCCTGCGTCAGTGCCGGCTGCGACAGGCTCACCCCTTCCGCCGCCGCACTCATGCTGCCCCGCTCGGCGATCAGCGGTATCGCGCGCAGATGGCGCAGGTTGAGGTCGAACGGGTCCGTCATCCATTCTCCTATAGCAAAAACTTATGGCATGTCATCTTTTCGACATTGCCCGCGCCGGCCGCCGCCTGCCATCGCGGAGCGCGAAGGAGAGCGAACATGTCGGGTCGGGTCGTGCGCAACATCGAACGGGCGGATGCTGCGGTGATCGATATCCTCGCCGGAGCCGGCGTCGCCACGGTGCACGAGGCGCAGGGGCGGATCGGCCTGCTCGCCAGCCGGATGCGCCCGATCTATCCGGGCGCGCGGATCGCGGGATCGGCGGTCACCATCTCCGCGCCGCCGGGCGACAACTGGATGGTCCATGTCGCGATCGAGCAGCTGCGCGACGGCGACATCCTCGTCCTTGCTCCCACTTCCCCGTGCGAGGATGGCTATTTCGGCGACCTGCTGGCGACATCGGCGATGGCGCGCGGCTGTCGCGGCCTCGTCATCGATGCCGGCGTGCGCGACGTCCGCGACCTGACCGAGATGGGCTTTCCCGTCTGGTCGAAGGCGGTGTTCGCGCAAGGCACGGTCAAGAACACGATCGGCAGCGTCAACGTACCCGTCGTCTGCGCCGGCGCCGCGATCGACCCGGGCGACGTGATCGTCGCCGACGACGACGGCGTCTGCGTCGTCAGGCGCAGCGACGCCGCGGCCGTCGCCGAAAAGTCCCGCGCCCGCGAAGCGGCCGAACAGTCGAAGCGCGGGCGGCTCGCGGCGGGCGAACTCGGCCTCGATATCTATGACATGCGGGGCAAGCTGGCGGCGATGGGCCTGCGCTATGAATGACGGCACGGCCTGCATGTGGATGCGCGGCGGCACATCGAAGGGCGCGTTCTTCCTGGCCGACGATTTGCCCGCCGATCCCGCGGCGCGCGATACGTTCCTGCTCAGGATCATGGGCTCCCCCGATCCCCGCCAGATCGACGGGATGGGCGGCGCCGATCCGCTGACGTCGAAGGTCGCGGTGGTCCGCGCTTCGGATCGCACAGGCGTCGATGTCGACTATTTGTTCCTCCAGGTCTTCGTCGATCAGGCGATCGTCACCGACGGCCAGAACTGCGGCAACATGCTGGCCGGGGTCGGCCCCTTCGCGATCGAACGCGGGCTGATCGCGGCGACGGGCGACGTCACCCGCGTCGCGATCTTCATGGAGAACACGCGCCAGGTGGCGGTCGCGACCGTTGCCACGCCCGGCGGCGCGGTGACCTATGCCGGCGATGCGGCGATCAGCGGCGTGCCGGGCACCGCAGCCGCCGTCCCGCTCGCGTTCCGCGACACGGCGGGGTCGTCGTGCGGCGCATTGCTGCCGACGGGCCACGCGGTCGACACGATCGACGGTGTCGCCTGCACCCTCATCGACAACGGCATGCCCTGCGTCGTCATCGCTGCCGCCGACGTCGGCATAGAGGGCCACGAGGATCGCGAGACGCTCGACGCCAACGATGCGATGAAGGCACGGGTGGAGGCGATCCGGTTGCAGGCCGGACCGATGATGAACCTGGGCGACGTGCGCGAGAAGTCGGTACCCAAGATGATGCTGGTATCCACCCCGCGCGATGGCGGCGCGATCGCGGTAAGATCGCTGATCCCGCATCGCGTCCATGCCTCGATCGGGGTGCTCGGCGCGGTCAGCGTCGCCACGGCCTGCCTGATCGACGGCACGCCTGCCGCCGCGCTGGCGACCATCGCGGAGGGGCGCAGCAAGACGCTGGGCGTCGAACATCCGACGGGCGTCACCGAATGTGTCGTAACCGTCGACGATGCCGGCGCGCCGGTCGAGGCGGGGATGCTGCGCACCGCGCGCAAGCTGATGGACGGAAGGGTCTTCGCATGAGCACCGACGCGCACGGACGCATCCGCAGCTGGACGCTCGCCCCGTCCCGGCCAAGCTACATCCCGCCCCCCGGCGCGGTCGACGCGCATTGCCACGTCTTCGGTCCCGCCGACCGCTTCCCCTTCAGCGCGAAGGCCAAGTATCTGCCGCAGGACGCCGGCCCGGACGCGCTGTTCGCGCTGCGCGACCGGTTGGGGTTCGAGCGCAACGTCATCGTGCAGGCGAGCTGCCACGGCACCGACAACGCCGCAACGCTCGACGCCATCGCCCGCAGCGACGGCCGGGCGCGCGGCGTGGCAGTGGTCGACCCGGCGATCGCGGCGCGCGATCTGGACGCGCTGCACGACCGGGGCATCCGTGGCATCCGCTTCAATTTCCTGAAACGGCTTGTCGATGATGCGCCGAAGGACGCATTCCTCGACCTCGCCGCACGGCTGCCCAAAGGCTGGCACGTCGTCGTCTATTTCGAGGCCGACATACTCGACGAGCTGCGATCGTTTCTCGCCGCGATCCCGGTTCCGGTCGTGATCGACCACATGGGACGCCCCGACGTCGCGCAGGGGCCGGACGGCGCGGACCTGCGCGCCTTCCGCACCCTGCTGGAATCGCGCGCAGACCTGTTGTTCAAGGCGACGTGTCCTGACCGGCTGGATGCGGGCGGCGCGCCGTGGCACGATTTCGCCGCAGCGGTCGCCCCGCTCGTCGCCGACTATCCCGACCGCTGCCTGTGGGGCACCGACTGGCCGCACCCGAACATGCAGGATGCGATCCCCGACGATGGCGCGCTGGTCGACATGATTCCGCGCATCGCGCCGACGGCGGAGGCGCAGCGGCGGATGCTGGTGGACACGCCGATGCGGCTCTATTGGGATCGGTGAGTGAGAGGCGCCCGAACTCTACCCCCGCATCCGTGCGCGCCGGAGCGCCGTATAAGCCGGCGGCGATCCACTCGTCCGAGCGGCGATCCCGCGCGGACAAGCCGGGCCGACTTTCCCCAATGTCCGGCTGATGCGTACAATCTCCTGGCTTTCGGGCCACTCCGCCGGGCAGATCGGGGCCCGCAGCCGCATCGGCATTCCTCACCGGTCGACCGAACCAGGCAGCACAGGCCGGTCGCGGCGTTGAGCGGGACGCCGATGTCGCTGGTGCCACGGTTTGGCGCATCGCCGCGTTGCATTTATGTGATCACAGATGTAGCAAACGTGCGAGAGGGCTGGACAAGATGAGTGACGGAATTGTTCGCCGCGATTTCCTGAACGGGGTCGCCATTGCGATCACCGGCGCGGCAACGGGCTGCACACGGCATTCCGCATCGTCGGCCGCCGCCCCTTACCCGCCTGCGAAGACCGGGCTGCGCGGCAGCCATCCCGGATCGTTCGAAACCGCGCACCGGGTCCGCGACGGCGAACGTTTCGAGCTCGATCCCATGCCGGTTTCCGAGCGCTATGACCTCGTTGTGGTCGGCGCGGGTATCAGCGGGCTCGCCGCCGCCTTCTTTCACCACCGCGCGCGCCCGAACGACCGCATCCTGGTGCTCGACACCAATGACGATTTCGGCGGGCATGCCAAGCGCAACGAGTTCGACGTCGATGGCCGGAAGTTGCTCGGTTACGGCGGAACCCAGTCGATCGAGTCGCCGCGCAGCACGTATAGCCCGGTCGCGGCCGGACTGCTGCGCGAGCTTGGGGTGGACATCACGCGGTTCGACACCGCGTTCGACCGCAAATTCTACCGAAATGCGGGCCTGCGCACCGCCACCTTCTTCGCACGTGAGCGCTATGGCGAAGACCGTCTGGTGCTGGGCCCACCGCCCGAGGCATACGGCGCCGGCGACCCGGAAATGGCGGCCGCGCAGCCGGAGGCGTTGCGCCCGGTTCTGGATCACTATCCGTTGCCGCCCGAGAGCAAGGCCCGGGTCATCGCGATCGAGACCAGCGGCCGCGACCCTCTGGCCGGAAAATCCGACGCGGAAAAGCGGCGGATCATCCGCAGCACCAGCTACGCCGATTTCCTGCGCCGTTATTGGGATGCCGACGATCTGGTGCTGAGTGTCTATCGCCAGCGTCTGCTCGGCATCTGGGTCTCCAGCCTGGAGGGCGTATCCGCCGCCAGCGCATTCAACACCGGGCTGCCCGGCGGTCAGGGCCTGAAGCTCGATGCGCATGAAACGAACGAAGAGCCCTACATCTACCATTTCCCCGACGGTAACGCCTCGATCGCGCGGATGCTGGTACGGCGACTGATCCCCGGGATTGCGCCGGGCACCACCATGACCGACATCGTCACCGCGCCGTTCGACTATCTCGCGCTCGACCGCCCCGCCAATCCGGTGCGCATCCGCCTGTCGAGCACGGCGGTGCGCGTGCGCAACCGCGCCGGCCGGGTGGACGTGGGCTATATGCGGGCGGGGAAGCTCGCGCGCGTGGAGGCAAAGGCGTGCGTTCTCGCCTGCTACAACATGATGATCCCGTACATCCTGGACGACGTGCCGGAGGCGCAGCGAGCCGCGCTGGCGATGAACGTCAAGGCGCCGCTGGTCTATATCAACGTCGCCCAGCGCAACTGGCACGCGTGGAAGAAGCTCGGCGCCTCATCGATCGCCAACCCGGCCGGCAAGATCGCCTCCATGTCGCTGGACTTTCCGGTCAGCCTGGGCGACTATCATTTCGCGCGCACACCCGATGATCCGATCGTGTCCCATCACCTGATGGTGCCGCTGATCGAGGATGCGGGGATGGACATGCGCACCCAGTTCCGCCTGTCGCGCCAGAAGGTCTATGAAATGCACTTCGCCGATTACGAGCAGGCGCTTCGTGACGAGATGACGCGCATTCTGGGCCCCGGCGGGTTCGACTTCAACCGGGACGTCGCCGCGGTCACGGTGAACCGCTGGCCCCACGGCTATTCCTATACCCCCGACAGCCTTAACGACGATCCCGCCGAGCAGGAGGTGCGCATGAATACCGCGCGCCGCCCGGTCGGGCGCGTCGCCATCGCCAATTCAGACGCCGGCTGGAATGCTTACACCAACGTCGCGATCGACGAGGCCTGGCGCGCCGTCAACCAACTCTGGCACGCGCCCGATGGCGCCGCCGCAACTGCATGAGGTATCCTGTGATCCGTTCGCTTTACGCCGCCGCCCTGCTCGCCCCCACCCTGCTCGCCGCCGCCAGCCCGGCAATCGCGCAGAGCGGAGCCGACCTGTTCAAACAGCGGTGCCAGGTGTGCCACGTCGCCAAGGCCGGCGCCAGGCCGACGATCGGCCCGAACCTTGCCGGGGTGATGGGGCGCAAGGCGGGGTCGACGGCATATCCCTATTCCGCCGCGCTTAAAAAGTCCGGCCTCGTCTGGGACAAGGCGACGCTGGACCGCTTCCTCGCGGGTCCGGGCAAGGCGGTGCCCGGCACCAGGATGAACCTTGCGGTCCCCGACGCGAAGCAGCGCGCGGCAATCGTCGCGCATCTCGCCACGGTAAAGTGAGGACAGTACCCGATGGCCCTGTCGCTCAACATCAACGGCCGGAACCATCAGGTCGACGCCGACGAGGCGATGCCACTGTTGTGGGTGCTGAGGGACACGCTGGGTCAGACGGGGACCAAATTCGGCTGCGGCGCGGGTCTCTGTGGCGCCTGTTCGGTGCATGTGGACGGCGAGCTCCAGCGCTCGTGCCAGGTGCCCGCGGCAAGCGTGGTCGGACGCAAAGTGACTACTATCGAGGGGATGCGCGATACCGCGCTCGGCAAGCGGCTGCTGGACGCCTGGGCCGACGTCGACGTGGTGCAGTGCGGCTATTGCCAGCCGGGACAGATCATGGCGGCGGCGGCGCTGATCGCGGGCAATCCCGCGCCCAGCGACACCGCGATTGACGAGGGGATGCGCGGCAACATCTGCCGCTGCGGCACCTATCCGCGCATTCGCGCCGCGATCAAGCGCGCCGCAGGTGCCGGAGCATGAAGGCGCCGGTTGCCTCCCGTCGCGACGTGCTGCGCGTCGGCGCGATCGGCGGCGCGCTCCTGATCGGCGCCTCGGTCGCCGGGTGCGGGCTGATGCGCGGTGACGATGACGCCGTCTTTACCCCAAACGCCTTCTTGCGCGTCGACGCTACGGGCGTCTCGCTCCTCCTGCCCAAGACGGAGATGGGCCAGGGCGTCAGCACCACTATCGCGATGCTGGTGGCCGAGGAGCTGAATATCGCGCCCTCCGCAATTCGCATCATTCTCCCCGATGGCGATGCGGATCGCTTCAAGCCGCTCGATCCTGCCACCGGCGGCTCGACGTCCGTTCGTGAAGTTTGGAAGCCGCTCCGCCAGGCTGGCGCCAACGCCCGGGCCGCGCTGATCGAGGCGGCGGCGCACCACTGGGGCGTGGAGGCCGGCACCTGTGTGGCGAAGGATGGTGGGGTTCATCACCCGCCCTCCGGCCGCGCGCTGCCATATACCGAGCTGGCACCACTGGCGGCCAGGCGACCGCTGCCCGAGAACGTGCCGCTAAAGCCTGCCCATGCCTTTACGGTGATCGGCAAATCGCAACGGCGGTTAGACGCCGCCGCCAAGGCGCGCGGCACCGCGACCTACGGGATCGACGTGGCGCGCCCCGGAATGCGCGTCGCAACGCTGGCGCAGGCGCCCGCGATCGGCGCCACCTTATCCGGCTGCGACGAGCGCGCCGCGCTTGCGGTGAGGGGCGTGCGCCAGATAGTGCGCGGCAACGACGTGCTGTTTGTAGTCGCGGACAATTATTGGGCGGCCAAGCAGGGCCTGGAGGCAGCCGCGCCGACCTGGACCGCGGGCACTCACGCCGCGCTCGATCAGGTCGCGATCGAGGGGGCGCTGGCGGCGGCGTGTGCCCAGGACGGCGCCGACGCCGGCACCAGGGGCGGTGACCCCGGGCCGGCGCTCGCACATGCCGCGCGCGTGGTTCGTGCCGACTACACCCAATCGTTCCTCGCGCATGCCGCGATGGAGCCGCTCTCCTGCGTGATCCACGTCGAGAACGGACATGCGACTCTGTGGACAGGTACGCAGGTTCCCGCTGCTGCGCGCCAGCAGGCAGCGGACGCGCTGAAATTCCCGCTCGCGAACGTGACCGTTCACACCTATCTTCTCGGCGGCGGCTTCGGCCGGCGGCTCGAAACGGACATGATCGCGCGCGCCGCCGAGCTCGGCCGGCAGATCGACGCCCCCGTGAAGCTGATCTGGTCCCGCGAGGAGGATGTCCAGCACGACATGTACCGTCCCGCCTATCACGACCGGCTGGAGGCGGCGCTCGACGCGTCGGGCCGCCCGGTCGTCTGGCGGCACCGCATCGCCGGCTCGTCGATCATGGCGCGACTGCTGGCGGACAAATTCAAAGGGGTCGACGATGACGCGATCGACGGCACCGTCGCGCCGCTCTACCCCGTCGCGCAGCGCCGCGTCACGTTCAGGCAGGTCGAGAGCGGGCTGTCGACCGGTTGGTGGCGCGGGGTTGGCGGGCTGCGCACCACCTTCGCGGTAGAAAGCTTCATCGACGAACTGGCCCACGCCGCCGGGCAGGATCCGGTGGCCTATCGTCGCGCGCTGATCGCCGATGCGCGCGCGCTCGGCGTGCTGGATCTCGCCGCCGCCAAGGCAGGCTGGGGTACGCCGGTGGCGGCGGGCAGTGGCCGCGGCATTGCCGTGCTGCACCTGTGGGACACCTATATCGCGGCGGTGGCGGAGGTGACGGCCGTGGCCGGCGACGACCCGCGCGTAACCCGCGTCGTGGCGGCGGTGGATTGCGGCCAGGCGATCAATCCCGCCGGCATTCGCGCGCAGGTGGAAAGCGGGGTGTTGTTCGCGATGGCCGCTACCTTGTGGGGCCGCATCACCGTGGCCGGCGGGCGGGTGGAACAATCCAATTTCCACGATTACCGCGTCGTCAGGATGGACGATGCGCCGGTGATCGAGACCCACATCGTATCGAGCGACCTGTCCCCCGGCGGGCTGGGCGAGCCGCCCGCCGCGGTGATCGGTCCGGCGATCGCGAATGCGCTGTTCGCCGCCACGGGCGAGCGGCGTCGCAACCTGCCGTTGCTGGGCAGCAGCGCCTGACGCGCAACCCGACGCGCCGGGGCACGACTTGGCGTTTCGCGCTGGCGCACCACTTGCTAAAGGCGTCCTCATCTTATTCCAGGCAGGATGCAAATGGCCACGCAGGCAACCCCCACCCGCTATGCCAAGGCGCTCGCGAACGACGCTGCCGACGCGGATGTGAGCTCGCTGCGTCAGACAATCTACGAGGAACTCCGCCACCGCCTTATCACGGGCAAGATCGCGCCCGGCGTAGCCATATCAACGCGCGGGCTGGCGCAGCAGCTGGGTGTGAGCCAGATGCCGGTGCGCGACGCGCTGAGCCGCATCTCGGCCGAGGGCGCGGTGGAAATCCGTTCCAAGCGGGCGATCATGGTCCCCCGGATGTCGCCGGCGCGGTTGGAAGAGATCATCCGCTGCCGGCTGCTGCTGGAGCCGACCGCTGCGACAGACGCACTGCCCCATATCGACGCCGCCCGGCTGCGGCTGATCCGCGCCGCTGACGAGGCCACCGATCGCGCGCTCGAGCAGGGTGACCTCAACGGCTACATGGAGTCGAACTACCGCTTCCATTCACTGATCTATTCGGCCGCGCCAACTCAGATTCTCAATCGGCTGGTCGACAGCCTGTGGATGCAGTTCGGGCCGTTCATGAGGGTGGTGTATGGACGCTACGGCACCTCCAAGCTGGTCGACCGCCACGTCGCCGCGACCGATGCGATCGCCGCCAAGGACGGAGCAGCGCTTCACGAGGCGATCCTGGGCGACATCAACGACGGGATGGACCTGATGCGCAACTGGGAGCAGCCGGGCGCCTAGCGCTCGCTCTCGCTGCCGCGCCACGGTGGTGACCATCGGACACCGCGGCAGCTACAACAGTCACTTCTCGGACATTGCCGCGCACGCCTATGCACCGGGCAGCAACGCGGGGAGAGGCTCTTGCTGAAAATGACCGAAAACCTGGCGGATGGCGAGCGCGATCTTTCGCATTTCTGGATGCCGTTCACCGCCAACAAGGCGTTCAAGGCGCATCCGCGTCTGCTCGCCTCAGCGGACGGCATGATATACCGCGACCCCGCCGGGCGCGAGATCCTGGATGGCACCGCCGGGCTGTGGTGCGTCAATGCGGGCCACAATGCGCCACGGATCACCCGCGCGATCCAGGAGCAGGCGGGGACGCTGGATTTTGCCCCGACGTTCCAGCTCGGCCACCCGCTCGCCTTCGAGCTGGCGACGCGGGTCGCCGGAATCATGCCCGCGGGGCTGGATCGCATCTTCTTCACCGGCGGCGGTTCGGAATCGGCGGACACGGCGCTCAAGATGGCGATCGCCTACCATCGCGCGCGCGGTGACGGGGGACGCGTGCGGCTGATCGGCCGCCAGCGCGGCTATCACGGCACGAACTTCGGCGGAATGTCGGTGGGCGGGATCGGCGGCAACCGCCGCGCCTATGCCACCCAGGTCTGGGGTGTCGATCATCTGTCGCATACGCACAATGCCGTGCCACGCTTCTCGCGCGGGATCCCCGAGACGAACGTCGACTTCGGCACCGAACTGGAGGAGTTGATCGCGCTTCACGGCGCCGACACGATTGCGGCCGTGATCGTCGAGCCGGTGGCCGGTTCCACCGGCGTGCTGATCCCCCCGCGCGGCTATCTGGAGCGGCTGCGCGCGATCACGCAGGCGCACGGCATCCTGCTGATCTTCGACGAGGTGATCACCGCCTTTGGCCGCCTTGGCACCGCTACGGGCGCCGAGTTTTTCGGAGTGACGCCAGACATCCTGACCATGGCCAAGGGGCTGACGAACGGCGCGGTGCCGATGGGCGCGGTCGCCGCCTCGCGCCACGTGCACGACACCGTGGTCAACGCCGCCGCTTCCGGGATCGAATTCTTCCACGGCTACACCTATTCTGGGCACCCGCTGGCAGCGGCGGCAGGCATCGCCGCGCTCGACACCTATGCCGAGGACGGGCTGTTCGCGCGGGCGGCGGACCTCGCCGGCTATTGGGAAGAGGCCGCGCACGCGCTGCGCAGCGCGCCGCATGTGATCGACGTGCGTAACCTGGGGCTGGTCGCGGGGATCGAGCTCGAGCCGCGCCCCGGCGCGCCCGGCGCGCGCGCCACCGAGACGTTCCAGCGTGCCTTCGACGCGGGCGTGCTGATCCGTGTCACCGGCGACATCATCGCGCTGTCGCCGCCGCTGATCATCGACAAGCCGCTGATCGACCGGCTGTTCGACCAGATCCGGGCCACCCTGGCCACCGTGGCATGATCGCGGGCCCGGCCGAGCTCGCCACCGGCCCCGAACAGGGGCTGGCGCGAAGTCTCAAGCCGCGTCACGTGGAGATGATCGCGATCGGCGGGATCATCGGCGCGGGGCTGTTCGTCGGCTCGAGCTCGGCAATCGCGGCGATCGGCCCCGCCGCGATCGTAAGTTACGCCGCCGCGGGACTGATCGTGCTGCTGGTCATGCGGATGCTCAGCGAGATGGCGAACGCGGTACCCGGGGTGCAGTCCTTCCCCGAATTCTCGCGGCTGGGCCTGGGCGACTGGGCGGGATTTCTCAGCGGCTGGCTCTACTGGTATTTCTGGGTCGTGGTGGTCGCGATCGAAGCGATTGCCGGCGCCACCATTGTCTGCGGCTGGTGGCCGGTCCTCCCGGTGTGGGCGGTGGCGTTCGCGCTGACCCTGGCGCTTACCGGCGTCAACCTGCTGTCCGCGCGCTCGTACGGCGAATTCGAATTCTGGCTGTCGGGGCTGAAGATCACCGCGATCCTTGTCTTCATCCTGGTGGCGATCGCCGCCATCACCGGCGTGGCGGGCGCCGGCACCGGCCTTTCCAACTGGACCGCGCACGGCGGCTTCGCGCCGCACGGCGCGCTATCTGTTGTCGCGGGGGTGACCAATGTGATCTTCGCGCTGGTCGGCGCCGAGATCGCCACTGTGGCAGCCGCCGAATCGAGCGCCGGGCCGAAGGTGATAGCCAAGCTGACGCTCACGGTGGCTGCGCGCATCCTGCTTTTCTACGTCGTCTCGATCGCGCTGATCGTGGCGGTGGTGCCGTGGACCGATATCATCCCCGGCGAATCCCCGTTCGCCACCGCGCTCGCCCGGATCGGGGTGCCCGGCGGCGCGCTGATCATGCAGGCGGTGGTGCTGGTGGCGGTGCTGTCGTGCCTCAACTCGGGGCTGTACGTCACCTCGCGCGTGCTTCATGCGCTGGCGATGCGCGGCGATGCACCGCGCGGGCTGGCGCTGACGCAAGGCGCAGGCGTTCCCCGCCGCGCGATCCTGTTCGGCACGGTGTTCAGCCTGGCCGCGCTGACGCTTTCCATCGTCTCGCCGACCCGCGCCTTCGCCTTTCTGGTCAACGCTTCGGGCGCGGTGATGCTGGTGCTGTACCTGCTCATTGCGCTCGCCCAGCTGCGGCTCCGCACGCGGCTCGAGCGTGAGTCGCCGGAGCGGCTGACCATTCGCATGTGGTGGCACCCGTACGGCGCGATCGCGGCGATCCTCGCGATCGTCGGCGTGCTCGCCGCCATGGCGCTGACCCCCGCGCTCGAAACCCAGTTCAGAGCCAGCGCCCTGGCGGTGCTGGTGGCACTGGCCGGGCTGGTCCTCAAACGAGCGGTTTCGAGGCGACCCGCGCCGACCCTCTGACCTCCCGCGGCGCGCGTGCGCCGTATCCATGACCCAGCAGCGCGCCGCGCCGCACTTTTGACGGAGCTACAGATGCAAGTGATCGAACACGTGCTCGCGCACGGGGTGACCCGCGTTGCCGATGCGACGCGCCTCGCCGACGTCTACGACCCGGCCACCGGCAGCATTCAGGCGCAGGTCCGCCTTGCCGACGCGGACGAGGTGAACGCCGCCGTCGCGGCCGCGCGCGCTGCGCAGCCCGCATGGGCTGCGCTCAACCCGCAGCGGCGCGCGCGTGTGCTATTTCGCTTCAAGGACCTGATCGAGCGCGAAATGGACGCGCTTGCTCGCCTGCTCTCCAGCGAGCACGGCAAGACGGTGGCGGATGCGAGGGGCGACATCCAGCGTGGGCTGGACGTGGTCGAGTTCGCCTGCGGGGTGCCGCACCTGGTCAAGGGCCAATATTCGCACGGCGCCGGTCCGGGGATCGACGTCTTCTCACTGCGCGCGCCACTGGGTGTCGTCGCAGGGATCACCCCTTTCAACTTCCCGGCGATGATCCCGCTCTGGATGCTCGCCCCCGCGCTTGCGACCGGAAATGCCTTCATTCTCAAGCCGTCCGAGCGCGCGCCCTCTGTTCCCGTCCGTCTGGCCGAGCTGCTGGCGGAGGCGGGGCTGCCTGACGGGGTGCTCCAGGTGCTGCATGGCGACCGGGTCGCGGTGGAGGCGCTGATCGATCATCCGCATGTGAAAGCGATCAGCTTCGTCGGCTCGTCCGACATCGCGCAAGCGGTCTATGCCCGCGGCACCGCGCTGGGGAAGCGGGTGCAGGCGATGGGCGGCGCGAAGAATCACGGCATCGTCCTGCCCGACGCGGACCTCGATCAGGCGGTGTCCGACATCCTTGGCGCCGCCTTCGGCTCGGCCGGCGAGCGCTGCATGGCACTGCCCGTCGTCGTCCCGGTCGGCGAGCGGACGGCCGAGCGGCTGCGCGAGAAGCTGGTGAGCGGGATCGCCGGGCTGCGCGTCGGCCTCCCCGGCGATGAGGATGCGGACTATGGCCCGGTGGTCACGGCGCAGCACCGCGCCAGGATCGAGAGCTACATCCAGATGGGCATCGAAGAGGGCGCCGAGCTGGTGGTCGATGGCCGCGGCTTCACGCTCCAGGGCCACGAGAACGGCTTCTTCATCGGCCCAAGCCTGTTCGACCGGGTGACCCCGGCGATGCGAAGCTACCAGGACGAGATCTTCGGGCCGGTCCTTCAGATGGTGCGCGCCGAGACGTTGGGCGAGGCGGTGGCGCTCGCGACCGCGCATCAATACGGGAACGGCGTCGCGATCTTCACCCGCGACGGCGGCGCCGCGCGCGAGTTCGTCGACACGGTTGAAGTCGGCATGGTCGGCATCAATGTGCCGATCCCGGTGCCGGTGAGCTACCACAGCTTCGGCGGGTGGAAACGCAGCGCGTTCGGCGACCACAATCAGTACGGGATGGACAGCATCCGCTTCTTCACCCGCACCAAGGTGGTGACGCAGCGCTGGCCCACCGCGGGCGTCGCGGCAGACCGCGGCGCGGCGTTCCTGATCCCTACCTCGGGCTGAGCGCCTTACTGGCGGCGTCGCGCATGCTGCGCGGCGCCGTCACGTCCAGCCCGGCGAGCGGCGCGCGGAAAAACTCGGGGCGGAGCAGCGCCATCAGCGCCATGATGCCAAGTCCGACGGCGAAGATGCTGACGCCGATCACGAACACAAGCCCGATCGACCCGACGTGCGAGCCGCTGCCGAAGTGCGGGTTCAGACTGTCGCACAGTGTCTTGACGAACAGGGCCGCCAGCGAGAGCCCGCCCAGCAGCGGAAAGATCAGCCGGTATATCGCGTTGCGAACCGAATCGAACCAGGTCGCGCGGAAGAACCAGACGACGGAAAACGCGGTCAATCCATAGTAGAAACAGATCATGATCCCGAGCGCGGTTATCGTATCCCACAGCACGTGCTCGGAATAGAGCCGCATCCCCGTGTAAAAGGCGGACGACACCACCGTCGACGCCACGATCGCCACCGAAGGCGTGTGGAAGCGCGCGCTGGTCCGCCCGAATGACCTTGGCATCGCGCCGTAGAAGCTCATCGCCAGAAGCGTGCGCGACGGGCTGACGATGGTGGATTGCAGCGCGGCGGCCGAGCTGCACAGCACCGCTACCGAGACCAGTATCGCCGCACGTCCGAACACCGGGACGGCCAGCGACTGGAACACGTTGCGCTGTGTTTCCGGGTTGTTGAGCCCCAGCGCGCCGGTGCCGATCCCGGCAAAGGTCAGCGCGGCGCACGACGCGAGCAGGTAAAGGAGCATGGTCACCCCCACCGTCCCGGCCGCGGCGAGCCCGGGGGTGGAGCGCGAGCCCCTGGTCTCCTCGTTCATGGTCAGGGTGACGTCCCAGCCCCAGAAGATGAAGATTGACAGCGACAGCCCGGCGGCGAGCGCGGCGCTGCTCGGGATGACGAACGGGTTGAACCAGGCAAGCGTGACGGGCGTGTGATCGAACGCCTGCCCTGCCCTTGCCTTGCCGAATGCGGCGGCGGCGAAAGCGCACATCGCCAGCACCTGAAGACCGACCAGGAACACCTGCGCCAATTTGGTCGCCTCCATCCCGCGATAGGAGATCAGCGTCGCCACGCCCATGAACGCAAGACAGGTGAGGATGTTGACGCTTGTGTGGTCAGCGAGCCGGGTCAGTTCGTCATGGCCGGTCGCCTGCGCCAGCAGCAGGTAGAAGAAGTCGACCGCCACGCCCGCACTGTTCGACAGCACCAGCACCGTGGAAGCGACCAGTCCCCAACCTGCCATCCAGCCCACCCAGGGCCCGAATGTCGCGGTCACCCAGGTGAAGGTGGTGCCATTGTCGGGCAGCGCCTGATTGAGCTCGCGATAGCCCATCGCCACGAGCAGCATCGGCAGGAAGCCGATCAGGATCACTGCGGGGGTCTGAAGCCCGGCGACCGAGACGATCGGCCCCAGCCCGGCGGTGAGCGTGTAGGCGGGGGCGACGCATGAGACACCGATCACCAGCGCGCCGAACAGCCCCACCGCTCCGGTGGCGAGCCCTTTCTCGCCGACGCCTGTACTGTCCCCGGCAAAGCCTGCTTCCGACATCGGCAAACTACCTCTCCTTCGGCTCTTGCCCACGAACGAAGCGCTGCGATCACAGAAAGTCAAGACAAACCGACCACGGATATGCCGATTTTGAACGTGCCGTGCTATAGACAGACGCCATTCGCGTCGATATGCGATCACAGTATGAGCCATCAGGATCACCAGCTTCTTGCGCTGCTGGAGGCGCATCCGGAGATTACCCGCGTCGAGGCGTTCGTGTCCGACGTCAACGGCGTCGCCCGTGGCAAGTGGCTGACCCGCGAAAAAGCGTTGACCTTGGACCTCAAGGGCCTGGCGATGCCCAGGTCCGTGTTCGCTCTCGACATTTGGGGCCGCGACGTGCCCGATGCGGGTCTCGCCTTCGGCACCGGCGACCCGGACGGGCTGTTCTTCCCCGTCGCCAACCGTGCCGCGCTGCTGCCCTGGTTCGACGGCGCCACCGCGCAGGTGATGCTGGGCCTGTCGCCAGAAGGCGATCCGGGTGTCGGCGATGCACGCGGCGTGCTCGCGCAGGTGCAGGCCGCACTGGCAGCGCGCGGCCTTCACCCCGTTGTCGCGACCGAACTGGAATTCTATCTGCACCAGCTCGACGAGGCGGGCAGACCGGTCCCGCCGGGCGCCTCGGCGGCGGATGACCTGCGCCACGTCAATGCGATCCTGTCGCCCGAGGCGAAGTTCGCGCATCTGCCGCTGTTCGACGAGATCATGGCAATATGCGCCGCGATGGGCATCCCCGCCGACACCTTGTCGAGCGAGGCGGGGCCCGGCCAGTTTGAGCTCAACCTGCTCCACCGCACCGATGCGATCACCGCCTGCGACGACGCGATCCTGCTCAAGCGGATTATCAAGGCGCTCGCGCGGCGCCACGGGCTCGGCGCGACCTTCATGGCCAAGCCCTATGGCGACGCCTCCGGCAACGGCATGCACATTCACGTGTCGTTGCTCGACAGCGAGGGACACAATGTGCTGGCGGAGGCTGACGGGGCGCCATCCGAAACCTTGTTCCATGCGGTTGCCGGGCTGCTGAAGGCAATGCCGGATTCGATGCTCGCCTTCGCCCCCCACGCCAACAGCTACCGCCGGTTCCGCGCCAACGCCCACGCGCCGGTCGCGGCAAGCTGGGGCGTCGACGACCGCTCTGCGGCGATACGCGTGGTGAAGGCGGATGCCAGGGCGACCCGGATCGAGCATCGCGTGCCGGGCGCGGACTGCAATCCCTATCTCGCGGTCGCGGCGGTGTTGGCCGGTATGCTCGCCGGAATCGCGGCGGGCGAACCCCCGCCGGCGCCGCAGCAACCCGGCGCTCCCGAGGTCGCCGCGCGCCTGCCTGCCGAATGGGGGGTCGCGATCGACCGCTTCGCCGCTTCGGACTTCATCGCCAGGGCATTCGGCAGGCGTTTCCGCGACATCCTGGTCGCCTGCAAGCGCCAGGACCGCGACACCCTGCTCGCGCGCGTCAGCGACGCGGAATATGCGAGCTACCTCGGACCGCTCTGATGAACGCACCCTCCTTCCCCGCAAGCCCCTATGCGGGCATGCCGAGCTACTATGCCGCCAGCGCAAATCCCGCGCCGGCCCGCCCGACGCTCGAAGGCGCCGTCACCGCCGATGTCGTGATCGTCGGCGGCGGCTTTACCGGCCTTTCGGCGGCGATCGAACTCGCGGCGCGCGGTATCCCGGTCGTCGTGGTGGAGGCCGAGCGCTGCGGGTGGGGCGCGTCGGGGCGCAACGGCGGCCAGCTGATCAATGGCTACAGCCGCCCGCTGGACCTGCTTGCGCGCCGCTACGGCGAGGATCACGCCCGTGATCTCGCTGCCGTCGCGCTCGAGGGCGGGGCGATCATCCGCGAGCGCGTGGCGAAGTACGAAATCGCCTGCGACCTGGTGGATGGCGCCGCGGCCACGGCACTCACCGACAAGCAGATGAGCTGGTTTGCCGAGCAGGCGAAGGTGTGG
Organism: Sphingomonas sp. TX0543; assembly: GCF_048565505.1. Lineage (NCBI taxonomy): Bacteria > Pseudomonadati > Pseudomonadota > Alphaproteobacteria > Sphingomonadales > Sphingomonadaceae > Sphingomonas > Sphingomonas sp. TX0543. The sequence continues at coordinate 1,613,357 of NZ_JBLZUS010000002.1, read as the reverse complement.
GCACGCTACGGCCATCCGGGCATGCGGCTGGTCGACAGGGCCGGGCTGTCCGAGGTGGTCCGCACCGATCGTTACGTTGGCGCGATGATCGATCCCATCGGCGGGCATTTTCACCCGCTCAATTATCTGCTCGGCGAGGCGGCGGCGTTCGAGGCACTGGGCGGGCGCATTTTCGAGCACAGTCGCGTGCTGCGCGTCGAACGGGGCGCGAAGCCCGTCGTCACGACCGAACACGGCTCGGTCACCGCCGACATCGTGCTGCTATGCGGCAACGCCTATCTGGGCGATGCCGTGCCAGACCTGAGCGGGCGGATCATGCCCGTTTCCAGCCAGGTTATCGCCACCGAACCGCTCGGCGCACTGGCCGAAGAGCTGCTGCCGGCCAATCTGTGCGTGGAGGACGCGAACTACATCCTGGATTATTTTCGCCGCACCGCCGACGGTCGCCTGCTGTACGGCGGTGGCGTCGTCTATGGTGGGCGCGATCCCGCCAGCGTCGAGGCGAAGATACGCCCCAATCTGCTCAAGACCTTTCCGCAACTGCGCGACGTTCGGATCGATCACGCGTGGAGCGGCAACTTCGCGCTGACGCTCAGCCGCATGCCGCAGGTCGGGCGGCTCTCGCCCACGGTCTGGTACTCGCACGGTGACAGCGGGCACGGCGTTACCACGACCCAGCTGCTTGGCCGGATCCTTGCCGAGGGCGTGGCGGGGCAGATGGAGCGGTTCGATGTGTTCGCGACATTGCCGCACCTCCCTTTCCCCGGCGGCCGCCACTTCCGGGTGCCGCTGACGATGCTCGGCTCGCTCTGGTACGCGATGCGGGACCGGCTCGGTATCTGACCGCGCGCCCCGGCCCGTCGCCACCGGCGGATCACGAGGCGGGACGCGCGGCGGACGACGCCGACCGCTGCGACAGCCGACTGCGCTGCACGTGCCAGGTCGTGTCGTGCGGGCCGAAATCGACATGGAGCTGATGGCTGCCCTCGCCGCTCATCAGGCAGCGTCCGCGCGTCAGGCCGCGCGCACGCGACCTGTATTCGCCGTGACTCAGCCTGTTTTACGCTGCCGCACCATCCGGTCAGGCACGCACCGCGAGCTCGCCCGGCTCGTCCAGCGCGCGCAGGGCAGGCGTGGCTTCGTCGAGCGAGCGCGCGATGATGCGGAGGATCTCGCCCCTTCCCGTCCGCGTCGTAGATGTAGCGGTCCTCGGCACGCGTAATGATCCCGCGCCGCCAAGGTCGCGCATCAGCCCTTGGTCCGGCTGCGCAGGCCGATGATGCGCAACGTCCAGACGACGCGGTTCGGCGACGTCGTGGCCCTTCGTCAGCATGCCGCCGGTCCCGCTATCCGTCGATGGACTGGCCGCGGAGCGCACGTCCGAGCAACGTGAAATAGGCCTGCGCTGCATCGTTCTCCGCCGTGTGCCACTCGGGATGCCATTGCACCGCCAGCACGGGCGCGCCATGGCCGGTAGCGGAGAAGGCCTCCACCACCCCGTCGGGCGCGGTGGCCTCGACGCGCAGCCCGTCTGCGAGCCTTGCGACACCCTGGAAATGGACCGAGTTGACCTCGATCCGCTCCTTCCCCAGCGCGCGGCCGAGCACACCGCCCGGCGCAAGCGTCACCTCATGACCGTGCGCGAACATTGCGTCCCAGCTGGCATCGTCCGGGGCGTGGTGCGGCAGCGGTGCGTCCGCGCGGCTCATGTCGCGCCGCAACGTGCCGCCGAAAATCACGTTGAGTTCCTGCAAGCCCCGGCAGATGCCGAAAACCGGCTTCCCCGCAGCGAGGCAAGCCTGCACCATCGCGGCCGTCATCTCGTCGCGGGCGGTGTCGAACGGGCCGTCGGCATCCGCAGCGTCGCGCTCGCCGTAGCGCGCCGGGGAGACGTTCGACGGGCTGCCGGTGAGCAGCAGCCCGTCGAGCCGGGGCACGATCTCGCCCGCCTCCATCAGCATCGGGAGCGAGGGCACCAGCAGCGCCGCGCAATCGGCATACGCCATCGCTGCCGTGACGTATCGGTTCATCGCCACCTGCGCCTCATCATGGCCGACGGCGCGGGTGCAGCATATGATACCCAGCACGGGCCTGACCATGGTTCCTCGATTCCGATCACGACTGAAGGGACGACCCGGCTTTGATATCTGTGATCACTGAGGCTGTCAAAAGCGATCGCGTCGCCTGACGCGGCACGGCGCGACACGTCGTAAGGGCACCGCGGCAACGCGCCGCCCCCGCGCGAGGACCGGGTGCAATCTCGCTGTCGGAGGCTGCGATCCGCGATGCCGGGCGGGTCGGTCGCTGCGTGGCGCCTGCGCCGCTAGCCCCTCCCTGCCCGCGTCATCGCCGCGCCGGTCAACCGGCGGGCGCCGGCTCGACGTGTGCGCAGACCAGCCGGATATCGAGATAATCGTCCAGCCCCAGGTGCGATCCCTCGCGCCCCAGGCCGGATTCCTTCACCCCGCCGAATGGCGCCACCTCGGTCGAGATCAATCCGGTGTTGAGACCGACCATCCCGTATTCCAGCGCTTCGCTCACGCGCACGCTGCGTCCGAGATCGCGCGTGTAGAGATAGGCGGCAAGCCCGGCGCTCGTGTCGTTCGCCATCGCGATCGCCTCGGCCTCGGTATCGAAGCGAACCAGCCCCGCTACCGGGCCGAACGTTTCCTCGCGGCACAGCAGCGCATCGCGCGGCACGTCGACCAGCACGGTTGGCGCATAGAAGCTGCCGCCGCCCCAGATCCGCTCGCCTCCCGCCAGTGCGCGCGCGCCGCGACTGATGGCGTCGCCGACATGCGCCTCCACCTTGGCGATCGCCCGGTCGTCGATCAACGGGCCCTGCTGCGTCTCTCCATCCAGCCCGGCTCCAACCTTGTAGGCGCCGACCCGCTCGGCCAGCCGCGCAGCGAAGGCGTCATAGATGCCGGACTGGACCAGCAGTCGGTTGGCGCACACGCAGGTCTGCCCGGTGTTGCGGAATTTGGAAACGAGCGCCCCCTCGACCGCGGCATCGAGATCGGCATCGTCAAAGACGATGAACGGCGCATTGCCGCCCAGCTCCAGCGATACGCGCTTCACCGTGTCCATGCATTTGGCCGCGAGCATCTTGCCCACGGCGGTCGAGCCGGTGAAGGTGAATTTGCGCACGCGCGGATCGCCGGTCAGCACCGCGCCGATCGCGGCGGCGTCGCCGGTGACGACGTTGAACACCCCGGGCGGCACCCCCGCCTCCTCCGCCAGCCGGGCCAGCGCGAGCGCGGAGAGTGGAGTCAGCTCGGAGGGTTTCAGTACCATGGTGCACCCCGCCGCCAGCGCCGGGCCGGCCTTGCGGGTGATCATGGCCAGTGGGAAGTTCCATGGCGTGATCGCTCCGACCACGCCCACCGCTACGCGCCGCACCGTCAGCCGCTTGTCGGCGAGGTGTGGGGTCAGCACCTCGCCATGGACGCGACGCGCCTCCTCCGCGAACCACTCGAGGAACCCCGCGGCGTACAGCACCTCGCCGCGCGCCTCGGCCAGCGGCTTGCCCTGCTCGGCGGTCATCAGCCGGGCGAGGTCTTCGGCGTGCGCGATCATCAGGTTATGCCAGCGGCGCAGGATCATACCGCGCGCCTTGCCGGTTTGCGCGCGCCACGCCGCGAGCGCCCGTTGGGCGGCGCCCACCGCGTCCTCGGCCGCGGCGCGGCCCAGCATCGGAACGGTGCCGACCAGCCGGCCGCTCGCCGGATCGGTGACCGGGATGGTCTGGCCGGCCGAAACCCATGCGCCGTCGATGAAAGCCTCCGCGCGCAGCAGCTCCGCGCGGGCGAGTGCGGGATCGAGCCGTTCGGTCATCAGGCAAGCACCGTCGCGTCGCGCCTGGCGGCCACCCCAGCTGCTGGCGCGTCCCGGCGCAAGGCAGTCTCCAGCATGTCGAGCCCCTCATCAACGATGGCGTCGGACGCGGTGAGCGGCACGAGAATGCGGATCGCCTCTCCCTTTGTGCCGCAGCTGAGCAGGATCAGCCCGGCAGCGAGCGCGCGCGCGCACACCGCCTTGGTTTCCGCTGGATCGAACCCGCCGGATGCGCTCAGTATGTCGAAGCCGATCATCGCGCCGAGCCCGCGGATGTTGTCGATCGGGACGAAGCCCTCCGCGCCGGCCATCTGCTCCAGCCGTTCCCGGATGCGCGAGCCCAGCATGTCCGCTCGGCCGATCAGCTCCTCCTCATCAATCACGTCCAGCACCGCCAGCGCGGCGGCGCAGGCGACAGGCGAGCCACCGTAGGTTCCGCCCAGCCCGCCGGGCTCCACCGCGTCCATCACCTCGGCACGGCCGATCACCGCCGAAAGCGGGAAACCGCCGGCTAGCGACTTAGCGGCGCAGATCAGGTCGGGCGCAACGCCGCTGTGCTCGATCGCGAACAACGCGCCGGTGCGCGCGAAGCCGGTCTGCACCTCGTCGGCGATCAGCAGGATGCCATGTGCGTCGCAGATTGCGCGAAGCTGCCGGAGCAGCGCCGGCGGCGCGACATGGAAGCCGCCCTCGCCCTGGATCGGTTCCAGGATGATCGCGGCGACCCGCTCCGGCTCCAGGTCCGCGGCGAACAGGGTGTGCAGCGCGTCGATCGAGCGTTCCACCGTGGCGCCGTCGCGGCCGGTGGGAAAGGGAATGTGGAATATCTCTCCGGGCATGGGCCCGAACATGCGCTTGTATGGCTGCACCTTGCCCGTCATCGCGGAGGCGAGCAGGGTCCGCCCGTGAAAGCCGCCGGCAAAGGCGATCACGCCGGACCGGCCCGTCGCCGCGCGGGCGATCTTAACGGCATTCTCCGTTGCTTCGGCTCCGGTCGTGAACAGGATGGTCTTGGCCGCCCCCGCGACGGGCGCACGCGCGTTCAGCCGTTCGGCGAGCTCGACATAGCTTTCGTAGGGCGAAACCTGGAAGGCGGTGTGGGTGAAGCGCGCCAGCTGCGCCTGAACCGCCGCCATCACGCGCGGGTGGCGATGGCCGGTGTTGAGCACGGCGATGCCGCCGGCGAAGTCCACATAGCGGCGACCTTCGACGTCCCACAATTCTGCATTCTCCGACCGATCGGCATAGACGGCGGTCGCGGATCCGACGCCGCGCGGCACGGCAAGGATGCGGCGGCGCTCAAGTTCGGCATTGCTGGTCACGGGGTTACGCTCCTTCGCTCTTGCCCCGTGCCATCCTCCGCGTGCCGGCACCGGCGAAAGAGGTCAAGTTGTCCGGCTCTGGTGACTCCGGGTCACCAGCGGCACGTCCCGCCTCCGTTTCCTTTCAATGTGCGGGCGCCGGAGCGTCAACGCGCACCCGCCGCGAGTGCGGCGTCGCTGTCGAACACGGCGACCGCGCCCCATAACCAGCGGCGGAAGCGGGCGATCGCGGGCGAATTCCAGCGATCCTCGCGCGCAAGGAAGGTGTACGTACCCAGCAGCACCGGCGCGAACTCTCCCTGCGCCAGCTTCACCTTGACCAGGCGGCCGGCGGCGAGATCGTCGCGCAGCAGCATCGTGTTCGCCAGCGTGATGCCGTGGCCCTGTCGCGCCGCCGCCAGCGTCAGGTGCGCGTGCCAGAGGCGCGAGCCCGGCATGCGTTCGGGCACGGCCACGCCTTGCGCGGTCAGCCAGTGGCGCCATTCCAGATCGTTTTCCTCGTGCAGCAGCGGCATGTTCAGCAGGTCCGCTGGCGAGGTGATCGGCGGCAGCCCGGCCGCGCAGGCGGGGCTGGCCACCGGAAAGACCACCGGGCGGGCGACGTCCAGCCGGTAGACCACCTTGGGAAGGTCCACCTCCTCCCAGGTTCGCAGGTAGCGGATGTCGCCGTCGACATCCTGCCCGCGGAAATCGGGGCTGTGATCCGACGGTCGGAAATCTACGTCGATGTCGCGGTTCGCATCGATGAACTCGCCAAGCCGGTCTGACAGCCACAGCGAGGCGAAGCCGGGAATGCACTGCAGCCGAAGCTTCAGATCGTCGCCGACCTTGACCAGCGCGCCTGTTGCGGACGCGACCGCCCGAAGCGCCTCGTAGATCTGGCGGTGATACACCTCGCCCTTCTCGGTCAGGGAGTAACCGGCACCGTCGCGCACCACCAGCTCGACGCCGACCCATGCCTCGAGCGATCGGATGTGCCGGCTGACGACCCCATGGTCGACCGTCAGTTCCTTGGCCGCGCGGCGGATGCCGCCCAGCCGCCCCACCGCCTCGAACGCGCGCAGCGCCGCCAGCGGCGGCAGGAGCCGGGAATCGATCAGCATGCTCGCATCCAAACCTTCGCAACGTGCCGGGCGGTCGCGATCCGGGACGTTGTCAGTCCCTGATCACGAGCCGATCCGGCGGAGTGGTGATGAAAGCACACCACTGCCCGCGCTTCCATCCCCGAAGGATGGGTGTCTGATACGATCCGGCGCCAGGCCCGGCTCTGGACTCCATGAAGGGCGACCGATCGGCCCCGCGGGCAAACCCCATAGGGCGACGATCGGTCCCGAGCTATCCGAAGGAAAGATGGGAGCGGTCAAACGAGCCGATACACCTGAATCAATCGCCCGTTCTCTCCCGCTTTCTCCTTCACTCCGTACGCTGCGGGCACCGGATACGACAAGGTGCCGACGAAGATCGACTCCCTGAGCCAGCCATACTTCTTCCCCGGCACGTTGAACGTCGGAACGAGGCGGTACTTGTCCTCCGTATAGCCATATCCCTTGTTGTGGATGATGATCTGCACGCCATCGTCGGTCTTCAGGCGATACAGGGCGTCGACCACGACCACGCCATCAGGGCGAATCACGGGGAAGTCGCCGCCGCCGGGGATGATCGTCCCCTTGATGCCCCTCCCCCGAAAGAACCCGCCGATCAACGGCCATACATCGTAGCGGTCCCCGTCCGCCGAAACCTGATCCGCCTTGTCTCCCATGAACTCTGGGTCGGAGCAGATCGGCACAATGTCCATGACCCATTCGAGGCCCGGAACATCGTAGGTCTTCGGAGCGCCACCGGGGGGCAATGGCGGAACATGGGGTTCGCGCCCGAGCGGCTCGGTCGCCGTAAGCCGCGTCGCCGGTCCCAAAAGCGTCGCGGGCGCGGCCAGCCCCATCCATCCCAGGGCGCTGCGACGCGAAATGGCCATCAATTCTGTCCTCCGTTGGATGCCAGCGGGTCTGCCCGGCACGGTTGATGATGCACGGTGCCGCAGGCAGGCCGTTGCGCCGGCAGGTCCTTCGCGGAAACCGTGCCGATCAGCAGGCGCGAGGGATGGTCTGCATCATGCAACACCTGGATCCGGGTGGGCACCGAATAGGGCGCGAACAGATTGCCACCGAACTGACTGGGCGTATCGATCCATAGACGCAGCCGTGAGCCCTTCCGGAATGCATGGCCGAATTTCTGGACCTCGATCCGTCCCAGCGTGGGCTGTCCGGGCACCAGTGCCAGCATCTTTTCGGGACGATCGACCGGCCATGGCCGGAGCGCGGTCGATTTCGTTTCATCCTGCAGGCGATCGGACAGGCGCAACCATCCGCGCTGGACGTACATTTCCTGCCCGTCAGGCCGTACTTCGGTGATCGTCACCTGCACGTCCGCATCGGCGCCCGTGCTGACGACCCACAGATCCGCGCTGGCCGGGCCGTAGGCCACCATATCATCGGAAAGCGGCGCCGTCGTGTAGGCAAGGCTTCCTTTCCGCCACGCCGGATCCATCGGGCCCCAACTGTCCTTGCCGAATTCGTGGTCGACGGCCGGTCCGCGGACCGGATAGTCGAAGCCGTCGGCGGCTCCCTGCCCCTTCCCGTTCGCCACCAGCGTTCCGCCGGCATTCAAGGCCAAGCTGACCGGCTGGACTGCCATCGGAAACCGCTGGCTTTGAAACGTGAAGCCGGGGGACAGGTTCTCGAAAATGGCGTCCGCCGGCCCCGTGAAGGTGCTCTCCAGCCATACCTGGACGTGCGGCGTCTGTTCGAACCCGTTGTCGATACCTTTCACGAAGTGATCGAAGAACGCCACGAGCTGCTTGCGGAACCGCGTCGCGACATACAGGTCGTGACCGCCATTGGTCTGCAGATACCAAAGCTGGTCCGGGTTCAGCGTTTCCTGGAAATAGCCCTGCCGGGCAATGACCGCCTCGTCCTGAAAGGCTTCCATGTTGAACACCGGAACGGAGATGTTCTTTGTCCGGGCGGCGAGATGGCGGATTTCGATATAGTCGTCGCGCAGAGGATGGCGGATCAGGATGGCTGGTACGCGGTTCTTCTCGGCCGACTCATAGTTTTGAGCGATCTGCGACAAACAGCGCTGATCGTTCTCAGCCTTCGCACTCTCCTTCGCCGCATCCCATCGCGAATGAAGATAATCCCACCAGCCGTCGACGAATCCGGGAGCCGGAACGCCGCCGGGCGCCCAGGAATCGAGCCGGGCATCGCCCAGCACCATGCCTGGCGCTATAGCCTTGAGATGGGGTGGCCGCTCCGCAGCCGTGGCGATCTGCGACATTCCGGCCCATGACCAATTGGCCATGCCGACCGCGCCATTCGACCACGGCTGCTTCGCGATCCACTCGATCGCGTCATATCCATCCTCGCCGTAGGATCGCGCCAGGAATTCGAATTGTCCTTCCGAGCAACCGGTGCCCCGCGCCTGTAGTCCGAGCACGGCATAGCCCGCTTCGACCAATGTCCTGTCGAGGTTGACCGACATGGCCGTATTGTCGTTCATATAGGCCTTGCCACCGATCGACCCGGGATCGTAGCCAGAATAGTTTACGATGACCGGAAGCGGCCCTTTGCCCTTCGGCAGAAGAACGCTGTAGCGCAGCTGTGTACCATCACGGGCGGGAAGATACCCGCGCAACCGCTTCGAAAAAAACGGTCGATGGATCTTGATCTCCGGCGCCATTTCCGACGGATCCTGGCTCTTCGCGACCGGAACCTGCGCCTGGGCTGACGCTTCGCTGGCGGCGGCCAGATTGCAAGCCGCCATACAAATCGACAGGGAGCCTGCGCCAAGGCGCATCTTGTTCCTGATCGACCATCTCCTGACACGTGGCATAATGGTTCTTAACTCCGATCAATAGCGGAAATCGATCGACGCGCCGATCGTACGAGGTGTGAATGTATTCGCCGTGAACAATGTCGTGGCGGTTGAGTCTCTATACTGAAACAGCAACGGCCTTGAATTCGTAAGATTCTGTACGAATATCGCAAACTCCAGATCACCCATCGCAATCGTCGCACGACCGTTTACTTGGTTTGTCGCGGGGTTATAAACACGAAGCGGATCGAAATTAACCGCGCGGGGATCATCCGAGGTGAATGGGCCGTTATTCTTGCTGCGATAGATATTTTCTATTCTGATCTTGGCCTTTGAAGTGCCGACATCGAAGCTATATTCGGCAGATGCGCTCAGGTTCCAGGGTGATTGATAGGGATTAACCTGATCTCCCTTACGTACAACCAGGCTTCCAGGATCACCCGCGGCGACGCCGGGTATCAGGACGGTCTTCGAAAACGTCGCTTTGGCATATGATACCGAACCGGAGATCTTGAGGTTTCTCACAACGTCTAGATCAAGCGAAGCATCGAATCCGCTGACGGTCGCGTCTCCGGTATTGTCGATATAACCGAAGGCGCATGGAAATACGACATTCTGCTGTACGTTCTTCCATTTTACATAAAAGGCATCGACGTCGAACCGGATCTTCCTGCCGATGCGCCCTTTCGAACCAGCTTCGAAGCTGTTTACATAGTCACTATTGTATGTCTGCTTGAAGATATTGGAGACGCCACACGTCGATGAGATCGGCTGATTGGCGCCACCGATCCGATAGCCGCGGCTTGCAGATCCATACACCATCAGTGTCGGCGAGAACTTGTAGTCGAGCGCAACCTTGCCGGACCACGGAGTCTCACTTTGCCCGCCGGAGGAGGTCACCAGCGGTCCCCAAACCTGGGCCGCAGATAGAAATCCGGACTGTTCCTGATTATAGTCCGCCTTGTGGTGGGAAAGTCTGCCGCCAACCGTCAGCGTCAACTTGTCCGTCAGGCCAAGATCGGCCTGACCGAAAACTGAATATTGCTCGTCGGTCTGGGTGATCTGCGAATAGAGGATCGGATCGTTCAATCCTTGCGAATTCGGGAGCAGCGGCAGAATGTAGTTTTGAACGACGAAGGGAGAGGTCGCGCGTTGAAAATCGGTCTGCTCGGTGTGAAGATAGAACAGGCCGGCAGTCCACTTGAACGGACCACCCCCATCGCTGGAAATCCGTACTTCCTGTGTTATCGATTTCAGGCTGGTGCGGATATCCTGCGGGCCTGCCTGGTCGTAACTGGTGGGATATTCGGGCCCGTTCGGATTCCCGTAACCCGGCACGATGATGGGGCCGTTCTCGTCAAATCCGGTCACCGTGCCGAAGAACGCGCCGTTGATCTGGGTCGTGTCGGACAGCAGCTTGCCCCGACGGTCGACATACGATGTTATCGAGGTAAGCGTCGCCCCGCCCAATCCGACTTCGACCTTCAGCGATGGGAGGATCACGCGGTCCGAGAACGGCTGACGCAAGAGGCGGCCGTTCAGAAAGACACCATTCTTCGGATCGGCGATGTTGCGGGTCTGCAGGCTATCGGCGGGCTGGGGCGCCGAAAGATAGAACAGCGGAGCATCGGCGTTCGTCTGACGCTGGAAATAGATTGCGGGGGTGATGGTGATCCCGTCGCTTGGCACGAAGGCGAACGCGAGCCGTCCGGCATATGCGTTTGCGCTATTCGTGTTCTTGATCAGGACATCGCCGGTGAGCGGATTGATCCGATCGATGTATCCCCCGTCGTGGCGGGTCCAGAAGCTGGCGCGGAAACCTAATTTCCCTTCGATGATCGGAGCGCCGACAGCAACGCCCGCCTCCAAATTCGTGCCGCCGCCATCGATAAAGCCGATTTCGCTTCGCGCAGTCGCGCTCACGCCTGAAACTTTCGGGGATGGCGTGATGAAGCGGATGGCGCCGCCTTCCGCGCCGGCGCCGAACAGGCTTCCTTGCGGCCCGCGCAGAACCTCCACACGCTCGAGATCGAACAGGGCGGGGTAAGGATTGCCGAAATAGGACAGCGCCGCGACGCGCGACTGCACCGGGGTATCGTCGATATATACACCGGTCGTCGAAGTCCCGATCGTCGAGGCGATCCCGCGGATCGAGACGAATGTCTGCGTTCCCGCACCGAAGCCCGCCGATTGATCGAATTGCACGCCGGGCGACTTCTGGGCGAGATCGATCATCGACTTCACGCCCGATTCGCGCAGGTCGTCGCCTGTGTAGGCGGCGATGCTGATGGGGACGGTCGAGAGCGCCTCGCTACGCCGGTTCGCGGTCACCACGATGTCGGCGGCGGCGCCGCTGTTGTCATTCGCCTTCTCGGCCCGCGCGGGCGTGGCCGTCTGGGCGCCGGCCTGATTGGCATATGACGCTGCAAGCAATGCGCAGAGTGCGACGTGCCGTTTGAAATAGCCCTTCACTGTCAACTCCCCTATCCGGCCCAACCTCTTAACCCGTCGCAGATCCCCAGTGGTGCCATCGGCGCCCACTGCCTTCGTCGGATCGGTGCCATTTGGAAACTGTGTCGACGTACGGGCAGATTTGGGGGAGTGGCCAACAAGATCATCAATGGTGCATTCCAGACACCACGCCCCGCGGCTCGGTTCCATCGGGCGACCAGCGCGATGATCCAGGTCGTGCCCCAGGTCAAAGGCCTTATCCCATGACCGAGGCTGCGCAATGCCCCGGAGAGGTGCCGTCAGCCTGACGCCAGCCGCTATCCACACGATGCAGGTCGGTCTTTCAACGCGTTGGCCTGGCTTGCAAGGCTCTGCCACTCGTCCGGCGCGGCGGTCCCGCTCCCCTTCTCCGCCCGTCGTCATCTCCGACTTGACGTTGCGCGCGCCGCCCCAGCCGTGGCGTCGCGTGGTCAGACCGCGCGATCCGCGCGAGGGTTCATGCGCGCCGCGGCGCGGATATTGTCGCCGCAATCGGCTTGAACTCCCCGGACAGCGCCGAGCGCGGCATCCTGAGGGGATTCGATGAAGATTGCGCTGCTGGAGGCGATCTGTCTCGCGCACTCCGGCCCGCTGCAAGGCCGTCCGCTCAAGAACGGCCTGACCTGCAAAGGCTCGAGGCGGCCTTCCCGCTGCAGCCCGCGGCGATCACCCCTGCGACCGGATGATACAGCCTGAAAAACCCTGCTGGCGGAGACGGAGGGATTCGAACCCTCGGTACGGTTTCCCGTACGACGCTTTAGCAAAGCGTTGGTTTCAGCCACTCACCCACGTCTCCGGATGCGGCGCGAGGGCGGGCTATAGCGGGGCGAAACGCGGCAATCAACCGATGCATTGCGGATTCGCCCTGGCGCGAAATCGACTCAGGTCGTCGTCCGGTTCATTGCCCCGAAAGGCGCATGATGATTAGCATCCTAGGATGGGGATCGCTCCGTTCCCCGGGGGGTATGTGACGATGCGCAAGATGATGCTGGCCTTTGGTCTGACAGCGACATTGCTGGCCGGCACGGCCGCGCCGGCGCAAATGCGAACGATCGACCCGAACAAGGCGATCGACAACGACATTTCCCCCGCGCCCGGCGGCGCACCGCCCGCGCGGCAGGTTCCGGCCTATCCCGACGAACCGGTCCCGGCCGACCCCGTGCCGGGCCAGCCCGCCCCGCTCGCGCCCGCCCCGGCCGGCGGCGTCCAGACGCAGGATTCGCGCGCTCAGTCCACCACCACTGCCGACGCGACGTTCAAGCGCGACGATCTCATCGGCGCGGGCGAAGGCGTGTTCGGGAAAGGCGCGGAGGGATTCGCGTCGATCATCGAGAAAATTCTCAAGGATCAGGGCCAGCCTAATGCCTATATCGCCGGGCGCGAGGCCTCGGGCGCGATCGTGGTCGGCCTGCGCTATGGCTCCGGGGTCATGACGCATAAGGTCGAGGGGCAGATGCCGGTCTACTGGACCGGCCCGTCGCTCGGCTTCGATCTTGGCGGCGACGCCAACAAGGTGTTTGTACTGGTGTACAACCTGTACGACACCGAGGAGCTTTACCGCCGCTTTCCCGCCGCCGAGGGGCGCCTCTATTTCGTCGGCGGGTTTGCGGCGACCTATCTGCGGCGCGGCAACATCGTGCTGATCCCGGTGCGGCTGGGTGTGGGCTGGCGCGCCGGGGTGAACGTCGGTTACATGAATTTCACCCACAAATCGAAATGGCTGCCGTTCTGACGACTGGCCGGGTCAGTCGCTGAACACCGGCGCACGCTTTTCCATGTTGGCGCGTACCGCCTCGACCTGGTTGGGCGAGCGCATCAAGGCGATCTGCTCGGCGCTTTCGGCGCGCAGCACTGTTTCGGCATCGGCATCGGCGGCGATATTGTAGAGCCGCTTCGAGGCGCGGATCGCAGCGGGATTGCGGCCGGCGATTTCGCGCGCCAGCGTGAGTGCCGCCGCGCGGGGATCCTCGTCGAGCCGCGTCGCGAAGCCGTAGTTCAGCGCATCCGCACCGGAGAATTCGCGCGCGGTATAGGTCAGCTCGCGCAACACGTCGTCCCGCGCCAGCGTGCGCCACAGCGCCACACCCGCCATATCCGGCACCAGCCCCCAGTACGTTTCGCGAATCGACATGCGGGTGGCGGGGTGCACGATGCGGATGTCCGCACCCGACAGCACCTGGAAGCCGCCACCCATCGCCACGCCATGAACGGCCGCGATCACCGGCATCGGCAGCTCGCGCCAGCCCCAGGCGACATGCTGCACGGCATTGGCCAGCCCGTGGCTCCGCGCGCCGAGATCGTTGCCGGATCCGCCGCCCGCCATCGACACCATGTCCAGACCCGCGCAGAACGCCCTGCCCTCACCTGAAAGCACGGCGACGCGCACGTCTTTCATGCCGGCAAGCTGCGCCACCGCATCGTTGAGGCCGGCGAACATCGCAGGATCGAGCGCGTTCATCTTGTCCGCACGATTGAGGCGCACATCGGCAACACCGTCCGTCACCGTGATCGTCACCCGCTGTTCCATCGCTTGCTCTCCTGCGTGTCGTTTCCCATGCGCTACCGCGCATCGTGCGACGTATCAACGCCCTAGGACGGATCGACATTCATCGTAGCCATATCATGGCGGCGGCGAGGTGTATGAAGCCTGCGAAGTGGGCGGTGCGTCGGTCATAGCGCGTGGCGAAGCGCCGGAAGTGCTTGAGGCGGGCAAAACATCGCTCGATGCAGTTGCGGTGTTTGTAGATGGTGGCGTTGTGAGGGATGGCGACCTTGCGGTGGCGGTTCGATGGGATGACCGCTTCAGCCCCCATGTCGGCGATGATGGCCCGTAAGGCATTGCTGTCATAGGCTTTGTCGGCGAGTACGGCGCCGCCCTCCTGGCCGTGGAGCAGGGCCGGCGCCTGGGTGATATCTCCGGTCTGGCCGGGCGTGACGATGAAGCGCAGCGGCCGGCCGAGCGCGTCCGCCAGCATGTGGACCTTGGTGGTCAGTCCGCCTCGGGAACGCCCCAGCGCCTGATCGCACGCCCCCCTTTTCCAGTCGCCGCCTGCTGGTGCGCCCGAACGATGGTACTGTCGATCATCAGATATTGGTTATTCCGGTCGATCGTCAGCGCTGCGAACACCCGCTCCCAGACACCGGCATGGCACCAGCGACTGAAGCGGCGATGCACGGTCTTCCACTTGCCGTAGCGCTCCGGCAGGTCGCTCCAATGCGCCCCAGACCGCAGCACCCACAAACATCCGTTCACGAACAAGCGGTTATCGGATCCAGTTCGCCCCGGATCCGTCGCCTTGCCCGGCAACAGCAGCGCGATCCTCGACCACTGTGCATCATTCAGTTCATACCGCTTGGCCACCATCATCCGCTCCGCGTCTCAACACGGATACCTATGAATCAGCGATCACTCCCCTTGGGAATCCTGAATGTCGATCCGTCCTAGCGTTGCACGGCGCGCATCAGCGTGTAGGGACGATACATGGACTTCGACCCCGCCAGGATGGCGCTCGAGATGATCGAGAACCGCAACTTCAACGGCCACGCCGGGCGGCTTGGCATCCGCTTCCACGCGATGGGCGATGACTGGCTCGAACTGGCCCTGCCCTATTCGCAGGAGCTGATCGGCGACGAGGATAGCGGCGTCATCGCTTCCGGCCCGATCATCGCGATGATGGACGTGGCGACCAGCCTCGTCGTGTGGCAGCGCATCGGGGCATTCGCGCCGCATGCGACGCTCGATCTGCGGATCGATTATCTGCGTCCGGCGCGCCCGGGCAATATCGTTATCGGGCGTGTCGAATGCCTTCGCGTCGCGCGATCGATCGCCTTCACCCGCGGCATCGCGCACGATGGCGATGCGGACGATCCGATCGCGCATGTCGCCGCGACCTTCATGGTGCCGCGCGGCACCTATCCGAGGACCGGCAAATGAGATTGCCTCCCTATGCGGCGCTGCTCGAAGCGACGCTGGAGCGCGCGGAGGACGGATCGCCGGTGATCGTGATGCCGTTCCACGCCGGCGTGGTCGGCCGCCCCGGATTTCTTCAGGGTGGCGCGATCTCGGGCCTGCTGGAGGTCGCCGCGATCGCCGCGCTGCGCCACGCGCTGGCGGGCGAAGGCGGCGGCCGTATCAAGCCGATCAACGCGACGGTGGACTTCATGCGCGGCGGGCGCGATCGCGAGACTCGTGCCGCTGGCCGGATCACCCGGCTCGGCAATCGCGTCGCGAATGTCGATGCCTTCGCCTGGCAGGACGATCGATCGCGGCCGATCGCCGCCGCGCGAATGAACTATCTGATCGAGCGGGACTGACGGCGCGCCGTCAGCGCTGCGCGTTATACTTCAGCTGATCCTCGGTAAGCTGGAAACCGACCAGCGCCTCGAAACTGGCGGAGAGCACCGCCTGCCGAACGTCGGGCGCGCTGAGCGGATCGACCGCCGCGTCATCCTGCCCGGCCTTGCGCTTGCGGTTGAGCTTGGCGCGCACCTCGTCCGGCAGCGTCGCGGCCGCGCGCGTGATCGTCGTCGATGCCTGGCCGCTGGTGGTGGCAAGCGTCTGGCCGGCATCGAAATGCAGCCCGACGCGGCCGATGCGCTTGGCCGTCACCGCGTTGCCGCCGCGTACGACCGTGATGAAATAGGGCAGCGTGACGTCGCGCGCGTCCTGCGCACGCGTCCGCCGCGCCCGCACGTCGAAGGTGACGGTGGTCAGCACGTCGGCGCCGCTGTCGTCGCAGGTCGAGCGGACATTGCTGATATTCGCCACGACGTCGATCGCGGACGAATCGCGGCTGGTGGCCGGATCGAACAGCGTGATATCCCCCGTCCCCGCCGGCACGCCCACTGACGGGCAGGCGGAACGCACGGCGGTGATGCCGACGCCGGAGGAAAGATCGATATCGCCGGCCTTCACGCAGCCACCAAGCAGCGCGAGAAGAGCGATCGGGGCGGCTGCTGGGCGAACGTTCACTGGCACTACCTTGGCTCGAACACGAAAGAGGGCCGCGCTTGCGATCGAAGGCGGCCCCGTTGCGCATGCACCATAATCGTTCCGCGCGCGCTGGCAATGCCGCGCGGCGGCGCGACACTCACTGTTCCAGCGAAATGCCCCCGGTAACCGGCGCCTTCGCGGCGGCGGCGATCGTCATGTTCGCCATCGCCGTGGTGCTGCGCGTGTCGCCATCGGGTGCCGCGTGCGTGGCCGCCGGCGCATCGCCGCCATAGATGAACCCGCTGGTGGGATAGCTGGAGGTGCCGAGGTCGCCCTGCGGGGCATACCACACCTTCACCACGCTCCAGTCGTTGTTCGCCGACACATCCACCGCGCGGACATTCGTTTCGACGCGGCCCGGGCGAGACCAGTTGGCATGGGTCAGCAGCACTTCACGATCGCTGACGATCTGCGACACCATCGCGACATGGCCGACACGCATCCGTGCGGTTGGCTTGAATGCGAGCACCGCGCCGACACGAGGGGAGCTGCCACGCTCGTAACGGCCGGCGGCCTGGCCCCACCAGGTGTTGGCGTTGCCATGAATGTCGATGCCCGAGATCTCGCGGGCATAGGTGGCGCACTGCCAGAACTGGGCGGAGGCCGGTGCCGCTGCCATCAGGCCGCACGAAAACACCAGCGCAAAGCGCGCTGCCAAAACCTTCAAATTCACTTGCGACCCCCCGGTCAATCAGGACGTTCGTTGCATCCCGGCTACGGACAAGGGTTAAAGAAACCAAGCACGGCGGGAACCTTTTCCGATGAATCGTTTCGGCGCGCCGATAACCCGAACCAAAAGCCGTTCATCCAGCCGTCAGGCGAAGGGTTCGCGCGGCTCCGACTCGAGCACGCCGGCCGCCGCGAGGTTCGCCAGCCGTGCTTCATGCTCGCCGCGCCCGAACGGGAAGCGTGCGTAGAAGAACGCCGCCAGCCCGTAGAACAGCAGATAACAGCAGCAGAAAATCAGCGTAAGCCGGTCGAGCGTCGCCACCGGCACCGTGCCCGGCACCGCTTTCGCCGGGAAGCCGGCGGCGACCAGTATCAGCCCGGTCACGAAGATGCCGATCCCGCTGGTGCATTTCTGGACGAAGAAGCCGCCGGCGAAGAACAGCCCCTCGGATCGCCGCCCCGTCCGCGCTTCCGAATCCTCCACCACATCCGCCAGCATCGATGCGCCAAGGATATAAGCGGTCACACTGAACGCCGTCGAAAGCCCCGCGAACATGAACACCAGCGGCAGCATCAGCGGATCGCCGGGGCTGGGAAACAGGCCCGCCAGCCGCAGCCAGAACGGCGTGGTGCCGATCATGGCGGCGGTGATCGAGGCGATCGCGGCGGTCCGCGGCTTGCTCCCGCGCCGCCCGGCCACCGGCGCGACGACGAACGCGACGCCCACGCCCATGAACAGCACGACGCTGTAATAGAGGAACGTCATCCCCTTGAAGCCCCACACGAAGCTGGCGAGGTAATTGGAGATCGCGTAGATGATGCCCTGCCCCGTATAGGCGCTGATGCCCGCGAGCATCAGCGTGGCGAACGCGCGGTTCTTCACCGTCTCCGCCATGTCGGCGAGATTGCGTCTGAACGATTTCTTCTCGATCTCCGGCTTGGGCAGGCGCGGAATTTCGCGATGCGTGCCGATTGCGGAAACCAGGATCGCGAAGCCCATGAACAGCGCGCCCGCCAGCGCGAAGCCGCGATAGCCCGCCGGATTGAGCAGACCGTTGGGATAGCCCGGCGCCGGCGCCAGGAAATAGACATAGGCGGAAACCAGCATCACCAGCCCGCCCGCCCAGCCGAACAGATAGCGGTAGGACATGATGCGCGTGCGCTCGTCATAATCGGCGCTCAGCTCGGCGGCCATCGCCTGCCCCGGCACCTCATAGGCGCTCACCGCGCTGCGCACGATCACCGCCACCACGAACAGCCACAGCAGGATCGTCGTTTCCGCCGCGCCGATCGGCGGGTTCCACAGCGCGACCCACCCCAGCATGATCGGCAGCACCGCGCCATACAGCCACGGGTGCCGCCGCCCCCAGCGGCTGCGCGTGCGATCCGAGAGAAAGCCGACGGTGGGATCGATGAACGCATCCACGATCAGCGCGATCATCACCACGAAGCCGACCGTCGCGGCCGGAACGCCGACCACCTGATTGTAGAACAGCAGCAGGAACGTGCCGAAGCCGGAATCCTTCACGCCATAGGCGGCGGCCCCGAAACCGTAACTCGCCATCACGCCGCCGGGCAGCCGGCGCGCGGGCGGGGTCGTCGTCACCGTCGCGGCCCCCTGTTCGGGCGCGACGGGCGCGTTCACGCGAATGACTCCAGCGCTTCGAACATGCCCGGCATCGTCGGATCCCAGCTCTGCCGCGTGCCGATCGTCAGACCGCCATCCACGAGAATATGCGTGCCGGTAACAAAGGCGGCATCGTCGCTGGCGAGATAGGCGACCGCGGCCGCGATATCCTCCGGTCGCCCGGCGCGCTTCACCGGCTGGGCATGCGCCGCGATGCCGCCGATCAACTGGTTGGCCGCGGCGCGCTTTTCCGCCGGCACATCGACCGCGCTGACAAAGATGTTTGTGGTGATGAAGCCGGGAACGACGGCGTTCACCCGGATCGAATCCTTGGCCAGTTCCGCCGCCGCAACCTTGGAGAGGTGGAGCACGCCCGCCTTGGCGGTGGAATAGGCGATCGGCGCATAGCCGCTGCCCAGCGCCGAGACGCTGGAGGTGTTGACGATCGCGCCGCCGCCCCGTTTCGCCATCAGCGGCGCGGCATAGCGGATCCCGAGCGCCACCGAGCGCAGCAGCAGCGCGTGCGTGCGGTCCCAGTCGTCGGGCGCGATTTCGTCGATATGCGCGCGTGCGCCGCCGGCCCCGGCATTGTTGAACAGCACGTCGAGCCCGCCGGCCGCATCGGCCGCCTCTATCAGCGCGCGAATATCATCGGCGCTCGTCACGTCGCAGCGCTGGAAGCGGATGCGCCCGTTCGAGGTTTCGGCCACATCGCGGCCGCCCGCCTCGTCGACGTCACCGATCCACACCTCTGCGCCCTCCTCCGCGAGTCGAACGGCGGTCGCGCGACCAATGCCGGAGGCGCCGCCCGTCACGACGGCGCGCTTGCCCGAAAAGCGCATACTCTCTCCTGTGCTCTCTTTTTTCGGCAGCATAGTATGGGGTTTTATCGCGTCAATCGCGCATCGTTCGAATTTTCGGTTTGTCACCCTTGCTCACCGGCGGGGGCTCGGATAGCGCGCTGCGACAGCATTTGCGATGGAGAGTAGCGATGAGCCTGAACAGTCTTTTCAGCCTGGAAGGGCGCATCGCGCTCGTCACCGGCGGGTCGCGCGGCATCGGCAAGATCATCGCGAAGGCCTATATCGAGCAAGGCGCCAGGGTGTATGTCTCGTCGCGCAAGGCGCCGGCGTGCGATGAAACCGCCGCCGAACTCGGCCCGAACTGCATCTCGCTGCCCGCCGATGTTTCCACGGTCGCCGGCTGCACGGCGCTGGCGGAGGCGATCATGGCGCGCGAGGAACGGCTCGACATCCTCGTCAACAATGCCGGCGCGGCGTGGGGCGCCCCGTTCGAGGAATTCCCCGAAAGCGGCTGGGACAAGGTGATGGACCTTAACGTCAAGGCGCCTTTCTTCCTGACGCAGGCGCTGCACGGCCATCTCAAGCGCGAGGCCAGCCATGATCGCCCCTCGAAGGTCATCAACATCACCTCGATCGACGGGTTGCGGCTCAATCCGTGGGATACGTACAGCTATCAAGCCTCCAAATCGGCACTGATATACCTCACCAAGCGCATGGCGGCGCGGCTGGTGAAGGATGGGATCATCGTCACCAGCCTCGCGCCCGGCGCCTTCGCCAGCGAGATGAACCGCGCCGCCCGCGATCACGGCGACGAGGTCGCGCACGGCATCCCGATGCGCCGGATCGGCAATTTCGAGGACATGGCCGGCGCGGCGATCTTCCTCGCCAGCCGCGCGTCGGACTATGTGGTCGGCGACACGCTTGTCGTGGACGGCGGGCTCGTCAACGCCGCGCTCGGCACCAGCATCGACGCGTGACGCGGCGCCGGTCGATCGTTTGAATGGTCACGCCGGCGCCACGCGGCGCCGGCGGCTGAAACGGCGCCCGTCGCGCGGGCGCGATCACGCCGCCTGACGATTGTCATCAAGGCGCAACCGAACTGTCGCGAGATTGGCATGCTCGCGATGCACAGCGGCCCTGTTCTGCATTGCAGCAATGACTGCACGAAGGGGGCCTGCCGTGATCCGATTTACTTCCAGCCTGCTCGCGCTCGCCGGCGCGCTTCTCTATGCCGACGCGGCATCCGCGCAGACCGCCACCGCCGCCACAGCCACAGCCGCAGCCGACACCGCCGCGAACGAAACGGCGGCGGACGATGTCTCGACGATCATCGTCAACGCCAAATCGACGCGCTCCGCCACCGCGATCCCGCAAAGCGAGATCCAGAAGATTCTGCCCGGCGTCTCCCCGCTGAAGGCGATCCAGACGCTGCCGGGCGTGCTGTACATCACCGCCGATCCATGGGGCTACAACGAGCAGAATGCGCAGATCTTCATCCACGGGTTCGCCGCCAACCAGCTCGGCTACACGATGGACGGCATTCCGCTGGGCGACCAGAGCTACGGCAATTACAACGGCCTCTCGCCGCAGCGCGCGGTGATCTCCGAGAATGTCGGCCGTGTGGTCGTATCGACCGGCGCGGGTGATCTGGCCACCGCGTCGAACAGCAATCTCGGCGGCACCGTCGAGACCTATTCGTCGGCCCCGCTCGCGGCGCTCGGCGTGCAGGCGTCGCAAACCTTCGGCAGCTACAGCACGTCGCGCACGTTCGTGCGGATCGACAGCGGCGCGTTCGGCGCGGACGGCAGCAATTCGGCCTATATCTCGGCGGCGCGCCAGCACGCCCGCGCGTGGGATTTCAACGGCAATCAGGGCGGCTATCAGGCCAATGCCAAGTTCGTCCACGAGGGCAAGGCCGGCAAGCTCACGCTCTATTTCGACTATAACGACATGACCCAGCCGAACGAGGATTCGACCGTCTTCTACAAGCCGAACACCGCCGCCGGCCAGACGGCATCGGCGGTGCAGCTTTACACGCCCTATACCAAGCCGTTCTTCTATCCCGATTTCGGCACGTACCGCACGTCCTACCTCAGCCCGCTGGGCAATTCCCCGGCATCGCAGGGCAGCAACTACCGAAACTATTATTCGGATGCGCAGCGCACCGACTATCTCGCTTATGCCCGCTACGACGCGCACCTGTCGGACAAGATCACCTGGTCGACGACCGGCTATTATCATCACAATGACGGCGCCGGTGTCGTCGCCGGGCCGCTCGGCCAGTCGATCACCACCGCGCAGGCCTATCTCGACCCGAATTACGCGACGCTGCCCGCCAACTGCCGTTTCAGCGGCAACAACAACGGCACCCGCCCCGCCGCCTGCACCGCGCTGACCGATGCCCAGGCGGCGGCGGCCGGCGCGGCGCTGGTGGCGGCCACGGGCGGATCGGGCCTCATCACCCGCACCACTGAATATCGTATCGATCGCGGCGGCGTGATTTCCGCGCTGAGCGCCGAGATCGGCGATCACAAGATCGAGCTTGGCGGCTGGTTCGAGCACAACAGCACCACGCAATGGCGGCGCTGGTATGCGGTCGATGTCAACAATCCGGCATCGAGCACGCCCTATATCCGCCCGCTGGAGGTGGCGCAGCCGCTGTTCACGCAATATCAGGGTGAGGCGCGGATCAACCAGCTCCAGCTCCACATCCAGGACACCTGGCAGGCGACCGAGCGATTGCTGCTCCAGGCCGGCTTCAAGACGAGCGCGCAATGGGCTAACGGCTGGTTCCCGGTCCAGCCCAGGGCCGGCTCGCTCTCCGGCCTGTCCGGCGGCCTGCCGCAGGGCCGGATCAACACGCTGCGCTGGTTCCTGCCGGCCTTCGGCGCGACCTATGATCTCAACGGCCACGAGCAGGTCTATTTCAACGTCCAGAAGAACCTGCGCCAGTATCAGGCCTATCTGGCTGGCGGCGGCGGCCCGTGGTTCACCGGCAGCCAGGCCGCGTTCGACGCCTTCGCCCGGGAGGGCAAGCCCGAGAGCAGCTGGACCTACGAGGGCGGCCTGCGCACGCACCGCGGCTTTGCCGGCGACATCGGGCTAGACGCCCAGATCAATTACTATCACGTCGTGTTCAGCAACCGGCTGCTGGCGATCTCCACCAATCCCGGCGGTATCGCGGGCGGCGGCATCACCGGCGGCACCTCGATCCTCGTCAACGTCGGCGATGTGAAGACCGACGGCGTCGATGCCGCCTTCACGCTTCGCGTCGGCCGTGCCTTTTCGCTCTACAACGCCACCTCTTACAATCTGTCGAAATATTAGAGCGACTATACCGCCACCGCGCTCGGCATCGGCGCCGCCACGGGCACCTGCATCGGCGGCTATCTCGTCACCAGCGGCGTGGTGCCGACCTGCGGCAAGCAATTGCCGGGCACGCCGAAGTGGATGAACAAGACGGTCGCGACGCTCTCCGGCGGCCCGTTCGAGCTGCAGCTGATCGGCGATTTCGTCGGCCGCCGCTTCGCCACCTTCACCAACGACGCCAGCGTCCCGTCCTATTTCCTGACCTCGCTGCGCATCGCCGCGCGGGTTCCGGAAAACGTGCTGCCGCTGCGCAAGGCCGAGCTCGCGCTCAATGTCACCAATCTCACCGACAAGAAGGGCGTATCCACCCTCTCGGTGGGATCGGCGACCAACAGCTACTCCGCCTATCCGATCGCGCCGCGCCAGTGGTTCCTCACCTTTTCCGCCGCTTATTGAAGGGCGCACCAGCAATACGGGCGGGCGCGGCCGCATTCATCGCACCCGCGCCCGCCCGCTAGACCCTGCGCCTTATGACAAGGCTAGACCTTCACGATCCCGCGCGCGATCAAGCTTTCGGCGGTATCGATGATCGACTGTTCCTCGTTCCGCGTCCGCCAGCCGAGCACTTGCGCGGTATGCTCCGGGTCCACCGCGCGGACGCGGCCAAGCTCGCCGACGATTTGGCGGATGCTGCCGTCGAACAGGCCCAACAGCCGCACGACGAAGTCGGGGATGCGCCGGCGCGGCACCTTGCGCGCCTTGTCGCCCAGCCGCGCGCGCAGCACGTCGCCCGCCTCTTCCATCATCATGAAGCGACCGGCGCCGATAAAGCGTTCGCCGTCCAGCCCCGGCGTCTCCAGCGCCAGCACGTGAAGTTCGGCGAGATCGCGCACGTCGACGACCGCGAAGCCGATGCGCGGATAGCCGGGGATCGATCCGTCGAGCAGCCGCTGCACGATCTGGATCGAGGTGGAGAAATCGCCGCTCATCACCGGCCCCAGCACGGCGCTGGGATTGATCGAGCAGAATTCCATGCCGGCGCCGTTTGCCGCCATCCAGTCCCGCGCGGCGCGTTCCGCGATCGTCTTGGATTTGATGTAGGGCGCGACATCGGGCGCATTCACATCGGTCCATTCCGCCTCCGTGAAGGCGACGCCGTTGGCCGGCGCATGGCCGTAAGCGATCGCGGCCACTGAGGAGGTCAGCACGAAACGCGCCACGCCCGCCTCCTTCGCGAAGCGCAGCGCGCGCAGCGCGCCGTCGCGCGCCGGGCGGATCAGCATCTCGTCGGTCACCTTGCCGGCCGGGAACGGCGAGGCGACATGGGCGACATGGCTGCATCCGGCCACTGCCTCGGCCCAGCCCGCGTCATTCTCCAGGTCCGCCGCGAAGAAGCGCAGGCGATCGGCCCGCACGCCGAGCGTGGCGCGCACTTCCGGCTCTTTCGCAAGATTGCGGATGGTCGTGTTGACGCTCCAGCCGCGCTCGATCAGCCGCTGGATCAGGAAGCCGGCGATATAGCCGCTGCCTCCGGTTACGAGCACGGTCCCAGCCATCGGCGATCCTCTCTTGTATGTCGAATTGGGTTTTATAGAGAAACCAATGCACTGCCAAGTTGTCCGGTGGCGGCACGCGGTATACGGAACCGGCGAAAAGGAGCGTTGCATGGCCGAGCACGAATTGTACCCTGTTCCCGCCGACTGGAGCATGACGGCGAAGGTCGATCGGCCGCGCTACGACGCAATGTACCGGGCCAGCGTGGCCGATCCCGAGGGGTTCTGGCTGGAACAGGCTGGGCGGCTGGATTGGATGACGGCGCCCACGACGGCGGGCAACTGGTCGTTCGACGAGGCGGATTTCCGCATCGAATGGTTTGCCGATGGCGTGCTCAACGTCGCCGCCAACTGTATCGACCGCCATCTGGCCGCGCGCGGCGATCAGGTCGCGATCATCTGGGAGCCGGACGATCCCGCCGCGGAGCCGCGCCGCTTCACCTATCGCGAGCTTCACGAAGAGGTGTGCCGCTTCGCCAATGTGCTGAAGGCGCAAGGGGTGAAGAAGGGCGATCGCGTCACCGTCTATCTGCCGATGATTCCGGAGGCCGCGTTCGCGGTGCTGGCGTGCGCGCGGATCGGCGCGATCCATTCGGTGGTGTTCGGCGGCTTCTCCCCCGATGCGCTGGCGGGGCGCATCGAGGATTGCGATTCACGGCTCGTCATCACCGCCGACGAGGGGCGGCGCGGCGGCAAGCGCGTGCCGCTCAAGGCCAATGTCGACGAGGCGGCCGATCGCGCGCCGAGCCTGGAGCGCGTCATCGTCATCAAGGCGACCGGCGGCGACGTGGCGATGGGCCCGCGCGACATCTGGTATCACGAGGCGGCGGCGGGCGTTTCCTCCGATTGCCCGCCCGAACCGATGAACGCCGAAGACCCGCTATTCATCCTCTATACCTCGGGCTCGACGGGCAAGCCCAAGGGCGTGCTCCACACCACCGGCGGCTATCTGCTGTGGGCGAGCTACACGCACGATCTCGCATTCGATTACCGGCCCGGCAACGTCTTCTGGTGCGCCGCCGATATCGGATGGGTCACCGGGCACACCTATATCGTCTATGGCCCGCTCGCGAACGGCGCGACGACGCTGATGTACGAGGGCCTGCCCAACTGGCCCGATGCCAGCCGCATCTGGCAGGTGGTGGATCGCCACCAGGTCCACACTGTCTTCACCGCGCCGACGGCGCTGCGCGCGCTGATGAAGGAGGGCGACGCGCCCGTCCACCGCACCAGCCGCGCCTCGCTGCGCCTGCTGGGCACCGTGGGCGAGCCGATCAACCCGGAGGCGTGGCGCTGGTATCATGACGTGGTGGGCGAAGGCCGCTCGCCGATCGTCGATACCTGGTGGCAGACGGAAACGGGCGGCGCGCTGATCGCCCCGCTTCCCGGCGCGACCGACCTGAAGCCCGGCTCGGCGACCCTGCCGTTGCCCGGGGTCCAGCCGCAGCTGGTGGACGAGAACGGCACGGTGCTGGAAGGCGCGACGAGCGGCAACCTGTGCATCACCGCGAGCTGGCCCGGGCAGATGCGGACGGTGTGGAACGATCACGCCCGCTTCTTCCAGACCTATTTCACCACCTATCGCGGCAAATATTTCACGGGCGACGGGTGCCGCCGCGACGCGGACGGTTATTATTGGATCACCGGCCGCGTCGACGATGTCATCAACGTCTCCGGCCACCGCATGGGCACGGCGGAGGTGGAGAGCGCGCTGGTTCTCCATCCCAAGGTTGCCGAAGCGGCGGTGGTCGGCATGCCGCATGAGGTTAAGGGCCAGGGCATCTACGCCTATGTCACGCTCAACGCCGGCGAGGCCGCGTCGGCAGACCTTAACGCCGCGCTCCGGCAATGGGTGCGCAAGGAGATCGGCCCGATCGCCACGCCGGACGCGATCCAGTTCGCGCCGGGCTTGCCCAAGACCCGCTCTGGCAAGATCATGCGCCGCATCCTGCGCAAGATCGCGGAGGGGGATACGGCGAACCTCGGGGACATCTCTACCCTCGCCGATCCGTCCGTCGTCGAAGATCTTGTCGTAAACAGAGTCGGTTAATCCCCCGAATCCCCCGATTCACCTTTCGGCAACACAATTCCGCCAGCCTCTCCCTTGACGAATCGATTCGAATCGGACCGGAATGGGACAGACGGCGAAAATTTATAGCCGCAACTGTCCCGGGTCGGGGGGTTACATGGCAAAGCACGGTTCCGGCATTCCGCTTCCGCCGGATGAGATTGAGCGTATCCTGTGGTCGGCGCGTCGCGCCGGCACCATACTGATTCTTCCGCGTGAACAGCCCCAGCCGACGATCGACGCGCTCACCGATCAGGGCCTTGTCCGCCGCCAGCTCGGGCATCTTGTCCTGACCCTGCAGGGTCAGGAGCGGCGCCGCAAATGCGCGCATTACATGGCGATGGCCTGAGCGCCCACGGCGCGACGCATCGGCGGCGGCATCAGCAGGATCGGGCCACCCGCCGATCGAGGCGAGAGACATTCCACATTGTCGCCTGTGCAATGCGGCGCGAATCTGCCAGCATTCGCGCATGATCCCTTGCGCGCTCCGCATCTTCCGTTGACCGACGAACCTGACACGCTGACGCTCGATCTCGACGGGTGGGAGGGGCCGCTCGATCTGCTGCTCGCGCTCGCGCGATCGCAGAAGGTGGATCTGAAGCAGATCTCGATCCTTTCGCTGGTCGAGCAATATCTGGTGTTCATCGATCGCGCGCGGTCGCTGCGGCTGGAGCTGGCGGCCGACTATCTGGTGATGGCGGCGTGGCTCGCCTATCTCAAATCCGGGCTGCTGCTGCCGCGCGATCCCGAGATCGAGCCAAGCCCGGAGGAGCTTGCGCTGCGCCTGCAGATCCGGCTCGAACGATTGAACGCGATGCGGGAGGCGGGCGCGCGGCTGATCGCGCGGGACCGGCTGGGCCGCGATGTCTTTCCGCGCGCCGCGGCGGAGGGGCTCCGCACCGTTCGCAAGGCGCGCTGGACGGCGGAAATATATGATCTGATCGCGGCTTACGGGCGCATTTCCGCGCGGACGCGGCCGGTGATGCATGTCGTGCAGGATCGGCAGGTGATGACGCTCGATGCGGCGATCGAGCGCGTCGCGGCGCTGATCGGCGCCACCGTGGAATGGGCCGCGATCGAGCGTTTCCTGCCAGACGGCGCATCCGGCAGGTTCAGGAAGTCCGCGCTCGCATCGAGTTTTCTTGCCGCGCTGGAACTGGCGCGTCAGGGGCGCGTCGAACTGGCGCAGAAGTCCCCTTTCGCGCCGCTCTATCTGCGTTCGCCGGCATGACCCCGCCCGATGATCTTGCCCGCGCGGTGGAGGCGGTGCTGTTCGCCGCGACCGAGCCGCTGACGGTGGACGCGATCCGCGCCCATGTCGGGGATGGCGATGTGGCGGCGGTGCTCGGCATGCTGGCCGGGGATTATGCCGGGCGCGGGATCAACCTCGTGCAACGTGGCGGCCGCTGGCACTTCGAGACCGCGCCCGATCTCGCGCACCTGCTGCGCCGCGATCGGGAGGAGGCGCGCAAGCTCTCCCGCGCCGGCATCGAGACGCTGGCGATCATCGCCTATCACGAGCCGGTGACGCGCGCGGAGATTGAGGCGATCCGCGGCGTGCAGATATCGAGGGGCACGCTGGATGTGTTGATGGAGGCGGGCTGGGTCCGCCCGGCCGGGCGCCGCGAAGTGCCGGGCCGGCCGCTGATGTTCGCGACGACGCCGGGCTTCCTCGATCACTTCGGGCTGGAGAGCCGCCGCGATCTGCCGGGGATCGATGATCTGCGCGCTGCCGGGCTGCTCGATCCGGTCGATCTCGCTTTCGACCAACTGACGGTGGAAAAGGGCGCCGAGGACGACTAGATACGCTGTTCGTATATCAGGAGACCCGTCATGGGCACGTTTGGCCCGCTGCATTGGATCGTCGTCGCCATCATCGCCATCCTTCTGTTGGGGGGCGGGCGTTTCTCGAACCTGATGGGTGATGTCGCCAAGGGCGTGAAGAATTTCAAGAAGGGCATGGCGGAGGAGGATGAGGAATCCGCCGCCAAGCCCGCGCCGCGCATCGAGGTGCAGCAGCCGGTGCGCCCGGCCGAAACGATCGTTCAGGACGAGAAGGCGCGCTGATCGCGGAACGCGTCTGTCTGAAACGCCCGCGTCGCCGGCTCGATCATGCTTGATTTCAACTTTTCCGAATGGGCGGTGGTCGCCCTGGTGGCGCTGGTCGTCATCGGGCCGAAGGATCTGCCCAAGGCGATGCGCGTCATCGGCTATTGGGTCGGCCGGGCGCGTTCGGTCGCGCGGCAGTTTCGCGCCGGCTTCGACGAGATGATCCGCGAGGCCGAGCTCGCCGAGATGGAAAAGAAGTGGAAGGAGGAGAATGAGCGTATCATGCGCATGCACGCCCCCTCCCCGCCCGATCTGATCGATCATGCTCCGGGTGCCGGCGATGGGGCGGATGTGCCGCCGGTGATGGTGGAAAAACCGCCCGTGGCCGCCCGGACGGATGAAAAGCCGGCGTCATGAACGAGCTCGATGATACCAAGGCGCCGTTGCTCGATCATCTGATCGAGCTGCGCCGCCGGCTGCTCTACTGCATCGCGGCGCTGATCCTCGCCTTCTTCGGCTGCTATTACTTCTCC
The DNA here is from genome assembly GCF_048565505.1 of Sphingomonas sp. TX0543. Lineage (NCBI taxonomy): Bacteria > Pseudomonadati > Pseudomonadota > Alphaproteobacteria > Sphingomonadales > Sphingomonadaceae > Sphingomonas > Sphingomonas sp. TX0543. The sequence continues at coordinate 1,584,234 of NZ_JBLZUS010000002.1, read as the reverse complement.
GAAAACATCTTCGCCATCCTCGTCCGCCCTTTGCTTTTGGCTGGCCAGACTAAGCTTATTTATACTCAGATATTCGAGGCGTTCTTCGTTAAGGTTAAGGTTGCTTTCTTTGCAGCGGCAATGGTCGCCTTTCCGGTGATCGCAAACCAGTTGTGGCAATTCATAGCACCCGGCCTGTATCGAAAAGAAAAGCGCGCGCTGCTGCCGTTTCTGGTCGCGACGCCAGTATTGTTCGGCATCGGTGCATCAATGGCCTATTTCATCGCTGTGCCGATGGCCCTCCATTTTCTGCTGAGCTTTCAGGGAAACGTCGGCGGCGTGACACAGGAGGCATTGCCGGGGATCGGCAATTATCTCTCTTTCATCATGCAGTTTCTTTTCGGATTCGGCATCGCATTTCTACTGCCGGTTCTGCTCATGTTGCTGGAGCGCGCTGGAATAGTGACGCGTAAACAGCTTATCGCCGCACGACGATACGCCATTGTAGCCGCGTTCGCGATCGCCGCCGTCCTGACGCCGCCTGATGTGGGATCGCAACTGTTGCTCGCGATCCCGCTGTGCTTTCTCTACGAACTCGCGCTAATCGGCATCTGGTTCACCGAGCGTAGCCGATCGCGGGCGGCCGATGCGGTAGGAGAAGCGGTTTCGGACGAATGATAGGCGCATTCGGTCTGCTGCACCCGCCCGCCAACAGCCCGAGGTAGAATCGCGATCGGTTCTCGCCACGGTTTTGCCAGCCGACGATGGGTCGAGACCCGCGCGCCCAACCGAGCTGCTCTCTGCCACCACGAAAGCCTGGCGAATATCGAATGCTCAGAACTTTGCGCGCTCTAAGGTCCACATCGGGACGCGCCGCTTTGATCTCGCTGGTCTAGCAGAGACTGCATACCGCGACGAAGCAACTGGAAAAATGAAGGCCCGAAAGCATCACCGGGGGGGGAGGGGACGACGCTTTCGGGCCTGTTACTTGGATAGCGAGAGCGGGGGGGCATATATTCGCTATCCGAATGTTCAAACCATCCCTCCGACGACCGGTTCCGCTCCGCGCGAAAAATATCTCTCGGTCTGTTAAAACACCGTCGCTATTCCCGGCCAAGCGTTGCGATCGAGATAGCGTAGCTGCCTTGGTCTGCGTCATATTGCATCGGCGCGCGCAACTGACGCGAGAGGCCCTCGATAACCCTGCCGTAACGCTGGTTCAGCCGCTGCCGAAGCGATTCGCTTTCGATCAGCGCTGGAGAAGAGACGCGCAAGATCGCGCGTTCAATCTGATCGGGAGCGGGCTTAAGCGATATCGCAATCTGCGCTTGCGGATCGCATGCGAGCGCCAACTCCACCACCTCGGTTACCAGAAAGGCGACGGGAACCGCGATATCCTGGCTGACGAAAAACGAATCGAGCTCAAGCGCAATGCCCAGGCGACTGCCATCCGGCGCTGTGGCGCGGATATTCGTGGCAAGTTCGCTGACAACCGGCCGAAGACCCAGCCCGCGATTCTCCTCCATCTCGGCAAAATGATTGCGGTGGACCACCGCCAGCGCATCCACACGGCGCTGGATCGAGGCGTAGGCGAGCGACGCATCCGGCGTGGTCGCGCCGCGCGCGTGGAGGTTGATAAGGCTGGATATCACCTGAAGGTTGTTCTTTACGCGATGATGCACCTCGCGCGTCAGCCGCGTCTGCCGCACCAGCCCTTCGGCAAGCCCCGCCTCATGCAGGGCCACCGTTCGAGACAGTGTGCGGAATGTATCGCCGAGTTCCCGAATCTCCTGCGCGGGCAGCGCGCGCAACACCGCGGGATCGGGCTCTTCCCCAGGTGTCAGCGCAGCGATATTCGCTCGCAGCTGACGCAGTGGCCGCACGAGCAGATGATCGACGACAAACCACGAAATGCCCGCCGCAGCCGCCCACATCAGCAGCGGGAGCAAAAGCGCGATCACCAATGAAGAAGTGATCGGCGTGCTGCGCACCTGCATTTCGATCGCGAGATCAGCTATCCCCAGATCGGTACGATTGAGCGTCCGGCGCTCGAGCGCCGATTCGCGTGGCAGCGGATTGATAATCAGCTGCTTTCGCCCCTCGAGGATGGCCAGTTCGTACGGATGCACGAAGGCGCTTGGCCGGCTCAGGTTTGCGAGCACCGAAATCGGGAAGAAGGCAGCGCCAAACACCCGCCGACGATTGCCTGCGACGCCGAGCGACAGCCCCTGACCCGGCTGCAGCGACGCGGTCACATTAGAGCCATCTGCTTTGACAGCGACCCGCCGGGCGCCAGCAAAGGGCGTTCCGCAAAGCACCCGGCCCTCGCGATTGAAGATCACGAATTGGGTTCCGTTGGTGGATTGCTGCGCGAAAACCCCGCGCGCGCGGGCACAACTAGGCGCGTCGCGCTGGTCGACAGCGAGTGCATCGACGGTAGCACGCAGCGCGGTCATATCGCCGATAAGTTCGATCGCGATTGCGCGGCTGCTTTCCGAAGAGGCCAGTCGGAGACCCGCCAGTGCCTCGCTATCGGCATTTCGGGTAGTCTGTAAGGTCGCAAATACGGCAATTACCGCGAGCGGGAGCAGCGCGATGCTGAGAATCAGAAATAATTTCGCCCCAGTCGGCCACCGCGCGACAAAGGTTGCCGCCATTGACGTTGCGGCGCCGGGACGTTCCACCTTCCCAGCCATGTCGAATTGGGGTCTAATCCAGCTTTCCGAGCAACGCCAGCATCTCGTCAGGAATCTTTTCCTCTATCGTCTTCTGATAGATGGAACGAAGCGCGGAGCCCATGTCGCGATCATTCGCATGGTCCCCCGCGCCCTTTTTCTGATCCGGTATTTTTGCCTGATCGCTCAAACTCAACGCCTGCCCCCCGTAACCGTTCGTAGCACGGGCTATCTAAAAGACGCGGTCGCACAAAACCGCAAGGCCCGATGTTTGGTACATTCGGGTAGAGCCCATGAAACTAAAGACATGCTCGTTGGTTCCAGCCGAGGCAACAAAATCGTCCCGGCTGCGCGAAACCGCGCTGTTGATGATGCGTTTCCGCGTTAATGAGGTTTCGAATCTGCTGACTGCGGTGATTATCGCCGTGCCAATGTAGGGAGTTTTTATCGCCCATGTCGCTCGGACAACAACTCGCGCCGCACCTTCCGTTTCTTCGGCGCTATGGCCGTGCGCTTACCGGTAGCCAATCGCATGGCGACAAGTACGTTCGCGCGACACTGGAAGCGATCGTCGCAGCGCCTGAGGAGTTTCCTCGCGACGTTGACCCGCGTCTTGGGCTCTATCGGACCTTCCAGGCCATCTGGTCATCCGCGAATATCGATGAGCCAGCCGATCCCGGCGATTTGCACGACCAGGAGTTAGTCGCACGCGCGAGGCTGGCGCGAATGACCCCGTTGTCGCGACAGGCGCTATTGCTGACGGCGATGGAGGGCTTCACGCCGGAAGACGCGGCATATCTTATCGACGTGCCCGTCAGCGAAATCGAGGAACTGGTCGATGAAGCGATGTCGGAGATCGAAAAGCAGACGCGCGCGCGCGTTCTCATTATCGAGGATGAGCCGATCATCGCCATGGATGTAGAGACGATTGTCCGGGACCTCGGACACGAGGTGACTGGCGTGGCGGTGACGCGTGACGAAGCGGTCGCGCTTGCGATGGAAGACCGCCCGGGCCTGGTTCTTGCGGACATCCAGCTGGCGGACGACAGCTCGGGTATCGACGCGGTAAAGGATATTCTCGCGGAGTTTAGCGTACCCGTTATATTCATCACCGCGTTTCCGGAACGGTTGCTCACCGGGGAGCGCCCTGAGCCGACCTTCCTCATCACCAAGCCGTTCCAGCGGTCGACCGTAAAGGCAGCGATCAGCCAGGCGCTATTCTTTGATCAGGCGACGGTGCCGGCGGTCTAAGGTTGATACGGACCCAAAACGGTTTCTGTTCGTTTGACTTTTATGAGTGACGAACAGGAACCGATTCACCTTAACACTGAGGAAGCAAGGGCCGGGGCAACGCCGCATATGACGCGGTATATCCTCGGCTTTTCCCTCGTGCTCGTCGTGGTTATCCTCGCGATCGTGGTGATCGCGCGGTCCTAGCGTCGCCGAGTGCGTTTTCCGAAGCGGGTGGAAAAACGCATACCTTACCCATATCTCTTCTAAACCAGCCGGTAATGGATACCGGTCGTTCTTGGGAATGATCGCGACAGCATGACGCAACAGCCATCGTACAATGATGATGCGGGCGAAGAATCTCCAGTTGCGCACGTCCCGCTTCCAGATGGAGAGTTCAAGGCGGAGCTTGGGCGCGTCATCCCGCATCTGCGCGCCTTTGGACGATCCCTGTCCGGCAACCGCGATCTCGCCGACGATCTTGTCCAGGAAACCCTGCTCAAGGCTTGGGCGGCTCGCGCACGCTTTCAGGCAGGCACCAACATGCGCGCGTGGACGTTCATCATATTGCGTAATCTCTATCTCTCGCAGATGCGGCGTTCACGCTTCAAGGGGGAGTGGGACGATCTGGTTGCGGAGCGCCTGCTGGCTGCGCCGGCCGGGCAGGATAAGCATGTCGAACTGGCAGATATGCAACGCGCGTTGCTGCATTTGCCACAGCCGCAACGGGAGGCCCTGATTCTCGTTGGCGCTGGCGGCTTCGCTTACGAAGAAGCTGCAGAAATCTGCGGTGTTGCGGTAGGAACGATCAAAAGCCGCGTTGCGCGAGGCCGCGTCGCGCTCGAGGCGTTGATGAGCGGCACTGACATGTCACGCCGTACTGGCCATAAAAATGAAACCACTGGTTCCACTCTCGATGCTATCATGGATGAGGTCAACGAGCTGAGCCGAGATCGTTGAAATTCGCTGATTCACGAGAGTTTCGTCAGTTTTTCGATCAGTTCCTGCATTGCCTCGTCTGTGCGCGAGCAACGATAGGCTTGTCTAAGCGACGTGCCCAGGGCGTCGCTCCGCCTTGGTCGCCGCACCAGCTGAACGGTGCGGGTATCGTCGGTCTGAGGCGCGATCATTTGATCCATGAAAATTGAAACGATTGAACGACAATGAAGTTTCTCGCCAGCTAAACGGCGTTATGACTGATTCCACATCGCCCCACCCAGCATTTTCGCGCGATACCGGGCACGCCGCGATCGTCCGTGCGCTGGGAAATTCGCCTTTTCTGTCGCTGCTGCTGGATCGCGAGCATCAACTGGCGGCGCGGCTCAATTCAGGTGAACTGCCGCTGAGGGAAGCCAAATCGATCGGCGACGAACCTGCCGCGCGCGCATTGCGTCTCGCACGTCGGCGGTTGGCGCTGGTGGTTGCGATCGGGGATCTTTCCAATGCGCTCGATCTCACCGCCGTCACGCACGCGCTCTCCGATTTTGCCGACGCGGCGCTCGACCGCGCTATCCGCACCGCGATCGAGGAGCGAACGCCAGGCGCGGAACCGATCGGTTTTACCGCGATAGCGCTAGGGAAGCAGGGTAGCCGAGAGCTGAACTATTCCTCGGACATCGATCCGATCCTCCTCTTCGATCCTCAAACGCTGCCAACAAGGCCGCGCGAAGATCCCGGCGAGGCAGCCGTTCGGATCGGAAGGCGGGTAGTGGAATTACTCCAGGCGCTGGACGGAGACGGTTATGTCCTGCGTATCGACCTGCGACTGCGACCGTCGCCCGAAGTCACGCCGATCGTCATTCCGATCGAGGCAGCGATCTCCTATTACGAGTCGCAGGCGCTGCCGTGGGAGCGTGCCGCCTTCATCCGCGCCCGCGTCTGCGCAGGGGACATGACGCTGGGCGCACGTTTTCTCGACGCGATCCGGCCATTCGTTTGGCGGCGCAGCCTCGATTTCGGCGCGATTGGAGAGATCGTCGATATTACGCGCCGCATTCGCGATCATCATTCTCAGGGGCAAGCGTTCGGGCCGGGTTATGACCTGAAACGTGGTCGTGGCGGTATTCGCGAGGTAGAGTTTTTCGCCCAGATTCATCAGCTCATCCACGGCGGCCGCAATCCGGCGCTACGGCTCGGCGATACCCGTGCCGCGCTTGCGGCGCTGGCGGCGGCGGGCCTGATCGACACCGAAGACGCCCGCGCTCTGACAGACGCCTATGTCGCACTGCGCACAATCGAACACCGCGTCCAGATGATCGACGATCGCCAGACGCATCACCTGCCGCTGGGCGATGCGCTCGATCGTGTCGCACGGCTTGACGGACGATCGGATGGGGCAGCGCTGCTTGACTATCTCCGCCCCCATGTCGAGCACGTCGCGGCGGTGTTCGACAGGCTTGTCCCTCCCACCGGTTCCGCGCTCTCTCCAGATCACAAGCGGCTGGTTGAACAACTCGAAGCTTCCGGTTTCGCGGATGCCGAGGGCGCAGCTGCCAGGATCGGGCTGTGGCGCACGGGCCGCTATCCGGCGTTACGCAGTCCTGCCGCAAAGGTCGCGCTGGAGGCGGTGCTGCCCGGAATTGTCGCCGCCTTTGCCGACGCGCCGGTTCCGCAGGCTGCGCTGCAGCGCTTCGATTCACTGCTTGAGCGCATGCCGAGCGCAATCAACATCTTCCGTTTGCTGGAGGCGCGGCCCGCGCTTGCCAGCCTGCTCGCTGCCGTACTGAGCCACGCACCTACTCTTGCCGAGGAACTGGCGCGGCGACCCGCCCTGCTGGATGGGCTGATCGATGCCACTGCGCTGGAGCCGGTGGGCGATCTGGCCACACTGCTGTCGGAGATGGAAGCGGCGGAGCGCGGGGCCGATTACCAGGTGCGGCTCGATCATGTCCGCCGCATCGTGGGCGACAAAAGATTTGCGCTCGGCGTCCAGATCATCGCCGGTGCCGCCGATCCGCTCGAGGTTTCCGCCGGTTACGCCCGGGTCGCGGAGGCGGCGATCGAGGCGCTGACGACGGCGACGATCGACGAATTCACCCGCGCGCACGGCCCGGTGCCGGGCAGCGAGTTTGTCATTCTCGCACTTGGACGGCTGGGAGGCGGAGCGCTGACCCACGCGTCCGATCTCGATCTCATTTATCTATTCACGGGCGAATTCTCGGCAGAATCCGATGGACCGCGGCCGTTGGGCGCGACGCTATACTACAACAGGCTGGCCCAGCGTGTAACGGCGGCACTGTCGGTCGCAACGGCCGCCGGCCCGCTCTATTCGGTCGACACGCGCCTGCGGCCGTCCGGCGCCCAAGGCCCATTGGTGGTAAGCGTGGAATCGTTTGCGCGCTATCAACGCGAGGATGCATGGACGTGGGAGCATATGGCCCTCACCCGCGCCCGGCCGATATTTGGATCAGGCAATGCACGCGCGGCGGTTCAGGTCGAGATTGACGCAGTGCTCGCCGGCGCCCGCCGGAAGCGGGACGTGGCGGCCGACGCGGCGGAAATGCGATCGGAGATGGCGGCGCACAAGAACCCCGTCGGGCCACTCGACGCCAAGCTGCTGCCCGGCGGGCTTGTCGATCTGGAATTCACCGTTCACACGTTGCAGCTCGCGCATCGCATGGGCTTCGATCCGGGGCTTGCGCGCGCGATTGACCTGCTCGGACAGTTTCTGCCCGCCGGGATAGGTTCCGCCTATCAGCTGCTGACGCGTCTGCTCGTCACGCTGCGGCTGGTCGCCCCGGACGCACGGGAGCCAGATGCCGCCGCGACACGCGCACTGGTGGCGCGAGCGATCGGCGTTGACGACTGGGCAGCCGTGCTTGCCGGGCTTGATGCCGCGCGTCAGGAAGTGACCACCGCCTGGAAAGGAGTGATTGATGGAAACGATTCCCGCATTGACGGTGGTTGATGCCGCCGGCGCGCCAATAGAGCTGACCGCATGTCCGCGCCCGCTCGTCATCTATTTCTATCCCAAAGACGACACGAGCGGCTGTACGCGAGAGGCGCAGGATTTTACTGCGCTGGCCGCCGATTTCGCGAAAGAAGGCGTGGCACTGCTAGGCATCTCGAAGGACAGCCCGAAACAGCACGCGAAGTTCATTGCGAAATACGGCCTGACCGTGCCGCTGGCGAGCGACGAAGATGGCGCCGCATGCGAGGCTTTCGGGGTGTGGGTCGAAAAATCAATGTACGGCCGCAAGTATATGGGGATCGAACGGGCAACCTTTCTTTTTGGAGAGGACGGAAAGCTCGTGCGCGAATGGCGCAAAGTTAAGGTGCCGGGCCATGCGGCTGCGGTGCTGGCAGCAGTGCGGGAAAGTTGAGCCTTGGCACAGCCAGTGGCTGACGATCTCACTAGCCGCTGGACAAGCACGATCGATCATCCCGCATTGACCAATTCGTCACACAAGTGAAGATGCCATCGGAGCACCGATAACGATAGAGTGCCGATAGAAAGGCGACGGATGATATGAGCGATAGCGATCTGCCGCCCGCAATTCCCGCCGCCACCCTGGTGATATTCCGCGCCGGCGTCGCCGCGCCCGAACTGCTGATGGTGGAGCGCGCCAAGGCGATGGTTTTCGCTGGCGGGGCGATGGTTTTTCCAGGCGGCCGTGTGGACGCAGGCGACCATTTGTTGGGAGCGGGTTTGGGTGGCGGAGAGGAAACAGCAGCGCGCATCGCCGCGATCCGCGAAACGATCGAGGAGGCCGGGCTTCCCGTGGGGCTGAGAAGCGACCCGTCGGCAACCGCGCTCGATGCGATGCGCGCCGGCCTGCACGCCGGCAGATCGTTCGCGGAGGTGCTCGCCGAAGCGGGCGCTGAACTGGATCTTGACCTGCTGGTGCCGTGGGCACGCTGGCTGCCCGCACATGCGCACATGCGCCGCTTCGACACCCGCTTCTATCTCGCCGAATTACCTGCCGACGCCCCCCGCGCCACCGTGGACGAGACAGAGAATGTCCGCCTCGTATGGGCGACCGCGCAATCGGTGCTCGACGACGCGGATGCGGGCAAACTCGCGATCATCTTTCCGACGCGGCGCAATCTGGAGCGGCTGGCGCAGTTCGACAGCTTCGCGGAAGCTGCCGATCACGCGCGGGCGACCCCTGTACGCATCATCACTCCCTGGGCAGAGGAGCGTGGCGGCGAACAACATCTTTGCATTCCCGACGACGCCGGATATCCGGTCACGTCCGAGCCGATCGACGGCGCGATGCGCGGGTAGCGCGCGCCGTCGCTCAATGCGGCAGCGCGCCCTCTTCCACCTTTTCGACCCAGTGCGGAAAGAAGCTCGGCTGACGCGATGACCAGCCCGAAGCCGTCGCCGCCGCCTCGCTGATCGACTGGAGCAGCTTGCGCCGCAATTCCGGGTGGAGATGCGGAAGCGCGGCGGCGGCGCAAAAAGCGCCGGGCAGCCACGGCCGCACGCTCGCGCCGATCAACCGCTCATACAGGAATCGATAGGCGGAGAAGGTCGGTAACCGCCCTTGCCCGAGATCGAAGGCGCTGACGGTGACGAGCGGCGCAAGAAACACCTCCACGCGATCCAGCCCGCTGTCGTCGGGCACGAGCGCACGGATGTCGGACAACCGATCATAATGGCGGGCCTGCGCACGAATGCTCGCAGCCTCGACAACATCGCGCGACCAGCGCGCCATCGCGTCGTCGCGATCCAGCCCGATATCGAGGCTGCGCCGGACATAGCGTTGGGTTGCGGCGGCGAACCCCGCGAATTCCTTCATTTCGGCCAGCGCCATCGCGCCTTCCGCCGGCTTCATCCTGGCACTCATCGACTCACCCCGCCTCGTACCAATTGGGCCGGATCATCATGCGCCAGGATGGTTAACACCGCCCTTAACGCCGTGATGCCCGGCGTTCATCAATGAATCATGGAGCTTGCCGCGCCGCAACAATGGTTGCGACGAGTGGAGCGTGATTGTTATCAATGAGGCTAAGGTGCGCCTTTTGCGCAACAATCAGGCGTCCTGCTGGCGCTCGGCTTCCTCGCTATAGCCCGATGAGGGCGCCGGATCCTTGCCTTTTCCCGGTTGCGTGAGCCCCGGCGGATCCGAAGCATCCATCGATTCATCCAGCGCGCTGTCGAGCTTCGCCTCCTTGTCGGAGGGGTCTTTCTTCAGGCGCCGACGGATCGAATCGTCCTGCCCGGCATCCTGATTGGGGTGCTGATTTTCCGGCGGCATCGCGCTCTCCTTATGTGTGGAAAGATAACGCGGACCGCCGCGCCGCGTTCCTGCCGTGTCAACTGTTCACCGCACCGACCAGCGCCACCAGCGCGCGCAGGCGCGGCAGCCCCCCGGGCGTGGCAATGTAGCGCGGCTCCCATTGCGGCTGGAACTTCTCCTTGAACGCGCGCAGCCCGGTGAAACGATACAGCCGCTCGCCGCGCTCGAACAGCGTGCGCCCGATCTTCGCCCAGATCGGCGCGAGGCGGTCCTCCGGCATGCCGGACAACGGCGCGAGACCGAGGTTGAACGTCTCGTGCCCCTGCTCCCGCCCCCATTGGAACAGCCGCACGAACATCATGTCCATCGTCCCCGCGGGCGCATCGGGGAGATGGCGCATCAGATCGACCGACATCTCCCCGCCAGAGCCATTGATCCAGATATTCGCGAAGGCGAGCAGGCGCCCCTCCTGTCGCACTACCGCGATCGGGAACCGTGCGAGATAATCGGGATCAAACGGCCCGAGGCTGAAGCGCTTCTCGTCCCCGCCCCGATCCTCCAGCCACGCATCGGAAACCGCGCGCAGCTCCGGAATGATCGCCGTCACCCCGGCCGGTGGGATGACGGCGAAGGTCAGCCCGTCGCGATCCGCCCGGCGCAGCGCGGCGCGGAAATCCTTCGCCTGTGGCCCTTCAAGCGAGAAATCGGCGAGATCGACATGCGCCTCCTCGCCATATTTCATCACCTCAAGCCCCATGTCGATCATCAGCGGGAGCATCTCACTGCTGATCTGGTAGAAGCATAACCGCCCGTGCGCGGCATCACAGGCGTGACGGATCGCCCAGACGAGTTCGCCCCACGCCGCCTCCGGCCCCACCGGATCGCCCATCACCATCCAGGTGCGCCCGCGCAGGCGATACATCAGGAAAGCATCCCCGGCGGCGGAGATGACGAAGCTTTTGTCTCCGGTGAAGGCGAGATTGCCGTCGGTGCGCGCATTATGCGCGAGCGCCACCCGCGCTACGCTGTCCGGCAGATCGGCGCTGGATGCCGGTCGGGCGTTGCGGCCGACGAGCAGGTGCCAGATCGCGATCGCCGCCATCAATACGCCCGCCGCGAAGGTGGCACGCAGGAAGCGCGGCGCATTGCCGTGCAGCGCGAACTTCCACCACAGATCGTCGCTGTATGGCACGCGCTTGTACGCGAAGAAGCCGGCCCAGGCGCTCAGCGCCAGCGCCGCCGCCGCCCCCGCCAGCCAGCGCCCGTCGAGCGGCTCGGTGGCGATTCCGCCGCGCCGGTAAAAGGCCGGACGCGCATATTGCAGCACCACCAGCACCACGAACTGCAACGCCGCCTCTTCGTAATCCAGCCCCTTGAGCAGCGAGAAGACGATCCCCGCCACCAGCAGGATGCGCGCCAGCACGAAGCCGCTGCGCAGCCGCGCGTTGAGCGCGGGGGCGACGAGCAGCATCAGCGTGCCCACCAGGCTGCCCGCGAGATGCGATCCCTCGATGAACGGCAACGGCAGCATCTCGTCGAGATCGGTCAGTCGCTCGTGCGCACCGGGCAGCGCGCCGGAAACCAGCAGGATGAAGCCCGCGACGAACACCAGCAGCGTGATGGCATTGGGCGCGAGCGCCCTCCCCACCCGGTCGAGCATCGAAAGCCCCGCGCCGATCGGCCGCCGCAGCGCGCTCGCCTCGCGCAGCACCAGCACGATCGCGGCCAGCAGCAGCGGCAGCAGGTAATAGACCAGCCGGTAGAGCAGCAGGCCGGCAAACACGGCCGGCTTGTCCGCCGGCAGCGTCGCGAGAACCACCGCCTCGAACACGCCCAGCCCGCCCGGTACATGCGCGAACACCGCCACGACGATCGCCAGCACATAGGCGACGAAGAAGGCGGGGTAGGCGTCCGGCGACAGCCCCGGCACCAGCACGAACAGCACCGCCGACGCCAGCATCAGATCGGCGATCGATATGCCCACCAGCGCGAAGAGCGCGCGCAAACCGGGTAGCGGCAGGTCGAAGCCTGCCACGCCGATTCGCCCGATGCCGCCCGCGCGCAGGATCGGCAGCACCGCCGCCCCCAGCAGCAGCGCCAGTCCAAAGCCATGCGCTGCCTCCGCCGCCAGCGTCCAGCGCCCGAGATGCAGCGGCGAATCCTGTATCAGCAGCGCCACGCCCGCCGTCGCCGCCACGCCGTTCCAGAAGGCGAGCGTGCCGATCGCGCCAACCTTCACCGCCTCGGCGAGCGAAAGCCCCGCCTGACCATAGATGCGGTAGCGCGCGGAATTCCCCGTCAGCAGCGACAGACCGAGGTTATAGCTGATCGCATTGCCGAGGAACGACGCGGTCGCGCCGATATGCCACGGCTGCGGTCGCCCGATCACGCGCAATGCAATCCAGTCGTGCAGCGTAAGCAGCGTGTAACTCATCGCCGTCAGCGCTACCGCCAGTGCGATCCGGTCCGCCGCCACCGTCCCCAGCGTCGCGCGCACGTCGCGCAGATGTACTTCGGCCAGCACGAGCCGCAGCGCGACGAAGCCCAGCGATCCCACGCATGCCACGGCCGCCGGCAACAGCCAGCGGCGATGTCTTGCAAAAAATGCGGGAAACCCGAACCCTCGACGTTTCATCAGCGCAGCCGATGCCACTCCTGCGAGCGGCAGAAATATTGCCGCAGGAGGCAACTCGATATCCGCAGGCGATCAGGCGCGACAAGGCTGATGCGCGAGGGAAAGCTGCGTTTCATGTCAGGCGCGAACAGCCGCCCGGACCATGAGCCGTTGCCGCTCGGATGATAATCGCGCAGCAATTGCGTGCCCACCAGATGCGCAAGCCCGGCCGCACGCGCGTTCGCCTGGGCTCGATCATTGGCCCAGACGATCGTCCCGCATATGCCGTTCGCGCATGCGGCGGTGCGCACCGCGAGCGTGCCGCGCGGATTGCTCCATATCCCGAACGGCACGACCGTGCCGGCCGCAAGGCCCGGCAACGCGAATGCCGCGCCCAGCACGGCAGCCGCAGCGATCTTCCAGCGCATCATCCCCTGCCCTTCGATTCCCGCACCGGCATTGCTGTCACGCGGGTGATCGCTTCCATTACATTGTGCACGATCGCATCGGTATCGAAATCTAGGAAATGTCCGCCGGGCATGGCGATGTTCGTCACATTCGGCTGGCGTGCGCCGGCACAGGCGCTGTCGGTTTCCTCCACGCCATGGATGCAGGTGAGCGGCGCCCAGGTGATCGCGCGAATGCCATGCAGCGCATCGCTGTCCGGCGTGCCGAGGTAGGTGATATTGCTGGGATCGCTGCGAAAGAACACCTGCCGCCCCGGCACGACCAACACCACCGCCGCAACGTGCCGGCGCAGATCGGCGGGCAGCGCGGGGAGCGCGGCGGCGAGCACGTCGGCGCCGAACGAGCGGCCGATCAGTACCAGTCGCCGCGTATGCGGCTCGGCCAGCGCGGTGCGGATCGCACCGGCGATGATAGCCTCGGTTTCGGCCGTGCTTCGCCGTACCCGGAAGGCGACCGGCGTGTTGAAACCGATCACGGGAATCCCGCGCGCCGCCAGCCGATCCGTCATCGTCTCGCCCGGGCCGAAGCGCAGGCCCATGTCGCCGGAAAGATACAGCGCCGCGACATCGCCTCTCGTCGGACCGTGCGCCGGGGTGCGTTCATAGGGATCGAGATCGAAATAGCTGCCCCGCCACAAGGCACCGCCGATCATCAGCACGATCACGCCAATCGCGATCGCGAGCCAGCGCAACCAGCGGCCAGGGCGCGTTAGCGCGTGGATGTGCCGTCTCCCGTGCATGATCGTCCCGTAGCAATGTTGATCCCGCACGGCAGTTTCAATGACATGACGAAATTGTCACTTCCACAAGTTGCGATTGACTCGCCGGTTTTGTGAGAACAAATTAGGAACATTGTTCTCCTTGCGAGTCGTGTTTCCGTGCCCAGCCCTGCCGTCATTGCCCAACTTCGCGAGACGCTGCGCACGATCGAGGGCGACGGGCACCGCCGGCGTGAGGTGATGCCGTTCGGAATCGAGGCGCTGGATGCGCGGCTTGCGGCCGGCGGCCTGCGGCTCGATGCGCTGCACGAGATTGCGCCGGCCACCCCCAGCCTGGCCGACGATGCCTGCGCCACGTTGCTCATGGCCGGCATCGCCGCGCGGGCATGGGGGCCGATCCTGTGGGTGGTGCACCGCCGCGATCTGTTCGCGCCTGGCCTCTATCAGGCGGGGCTCTCGCCGGAACGCGTGATCTACGCCGAGGCGCGCGACGATGCCGAGCTGCTGGCGCTGATGGAGGAAGGCATCCGCCACCGCGGCCTGGGCGCGGTGCTGGGCGAAGCCAAGCGTGCCGCCATGGGCTCCACCCGCCGCCTGCAACTCGCCGCCGAGGGCGGGCGCACGATCGCGCTGCTGATGAAGCGACATGCGCGGGAGGGCGGAGATCCGCTCGCGGTGCCATCCGCCGCGATCACGCGCTGGCGCGTCGCCGCCGCCCCGTCCGCACCGCTTCCCACCAGGGGGTTGGCGGGCGGTATCGGCCGCGCGCGCTGGCACCTTTCGCTCGCCCGCCAGCGCGGCGGCGATCCATTCGATCTGATCGTGGAGGCCGTGGATGAAACGGGTCGCCTCGCTCTACCTGCCGCACTGGTCGATCGACCGCGTCGTCAGGTCGGAGCGGCGCACGCCACCGCCGCCTGACGCGCTGGGGCCTGCACCAATCCATGCGCCGCGTCCGGCCGATCGCATCACCGGCTGGCGACCCGGCGCGCGCTGGGCGAAGGGCGGGCGCGGCGTCGTACCGGCCTTTTCGCCTGGCGGCACGCCGCTCGTCACCGCCCACAAGATCGGCAGTCGCGTCCAGATCGCCGCTGTCTCTCCGGCGGCCGCCGCGCTGGGCATCGCGCCCGGCATGGCGCTGACGCAGGCGCGGGCGTCCGTGCCGGGGCTGGACGTGCGCGATGCCGATCCCGTCGGCGACCGCGCCGATCTGGAGCGCCTCGCATTTGCCCTTGCCCGCCGCTGGACGCCGATCGTGGCGATTGCCGATCCCGATAGCCTGTTCCTCGACATCACCGGCGTCTCCCATCTCCACGGTGGCGAGACGCGAATGGCGGGGCGCATCGTTCGAATGCTGGCCCGGATCGGCATCGCCGCCCGCATCGCGGTGGCCGACACCAGTGGCGCAGCCTGGGCGCTGGCGCATTACGGAAAGGCATCAGGCGCGCATTCTGCGCCCCACTCACCCACCTCGAAAGACCGCATGGATGGTGAAAGGGGCATTATCGTCGTCTCTCCCGCCGCCCATCGTGCCGCCCTTTCTCCCCTCCCGGTCGCCGCGCTGCGGCTCGATGACGAGGCGCTGGAACTGCTCGACCGGCTCGGTATCGAGCGTATCGACGAGTTGCTGGCGCTGCCGCGCGCCCCGCTGGTGCGCAGGTTCGGCGCCGCGATCACGCGACGGCTGGATGAGGCAACCGGGCTAGCCGCCGAACCGCTCACCCCGATCATGCCGCAGCAGCCGATCAGCGTGGAGCGCCGCTTCGCCGAGCCGATCGCCACCGCCGAGGCGATCGATCACTGGCTGGGCGGCCTGACCGGCGAGCTTGCGACCGCGCTCGCCCGCGAGGGGCTGGGCGCGCGCGCGCTGCTATTTGTCGCGGAGCGCCTCGATCATCAGGCGCAGGTGCTGCGCATCGGCTTCGCCCGCGCGACCCGCGATGCGGCGCATATCCGCCGCCTGATCGCACGCCGGATCGAGGAGATCGAACCCGGCTACGGCATTGAGACGCTCGCGCTCCACATCCGCCGCGCCGAGCCGCTCGGCCCCCAGACGCTGGGCGCAGCGCTGGCGGAGAAGCAGACCCCGGACCTCGCGCCGCTGGTGGATGCGCTCGCCAACCGCATCGGCCGTGCGCGGCTGTGGCGGCAGCGCCCGGTGGAAAGCGATGTGCCCGAGCGCGCCGTCGCCGCCACGCCGCCGCTGGATCCGCCCGCCGGAGACCCCACGCGGCTGAAGCTCGACGATGTGCGCCGGCTCGACGAGCGGCCGCCCGATCACCCGTGGCACCCGCGCTGGCCCCGGCCCGTACGGCTGCTGCATCGCCCCGAGCTGCTCGATCACGTCCTTGCCGAACTGCCCGATCAGCCGCCGCGCCGTTTCACCTGGCGTGGCGAGCGGCATCAGGTGGTGCGCGGGGACGGGCCGGAACGGATCACCGGCGAATGGTGGCGGCGCGGCGCGGAACGGGATGCCGTGCGCGATTATTTCCGGGTGGAGGATGAAGCGGGCCGCCGCTTCTGGCTGTTCCGACGCGGCGATGGCGTGCGCCCCGAGACGGGGGATCTCGGCTGGTTTATCCACGGCACGTTCGGGTGATGCAGGATGAGCTACAGCGAGCTTCAGGTCACCACGCATTATTCCTTCTTGCGCGGCGCCTCGTCCTGCGAGGAGCTGTTCGCCGCCGCCGCGATGCTGGGAATGCCGGCGTTGGGGATCGTCGATCGCAATTCGGTCGCCGGCGCGGTGCGCGCGCTGCGCGCGAGCGAGCGGATGCGCGAGGATATCGGCGTCACCGTCCGCCCCATCGCCGGCTGCAGGCTCGATCTGGTCAGCGGTGATGCGGTGCTGGTGTGGCCCGAGGATCGCGCCGCCTGGAGCCGGCTGACCAGCCTGCTCAGCATCGGCAAGGCGCGCGCGGACGCCCAGCGCGGCGAAAAGGGCAAATGCTTCCTGCACTGGGACGATCTCGCCCCTTATGCCGAGGGGCTGGTGGCCGCGCTGGTCGCCGACCGCATCCCGGAGCCGCGCGCGCTGCGCTGGATGGCCGATGTGTTTGGTGCGGGCGGGCGCGGCCATGTCTGCCTCACCCATCATCGCCGGCCGGGTGACGTGCTGCGCCTTCATGAAACCGTGCTGGCGGCTGAGGCGCACGGGTTGATCCCGCTCGCGACCGGGGACGTGCTCTATCATCACCCGTCGCGGCGGATGTTGCAGGATGTCGTCACCGCGATCCGCATGAAAACGACGATCGACGATCTCGGTTTCCACCGCGAGCGCAACGCCGATCGCCATCTCCAGTCACCGGCGGAGATGGCGCGCCGCTTCCGCGATCATCCGCATGCGCTGGCGGCGGTGGAGGCAGTGGTTGAGCGCTGCGCCTTTTCGCTGCGCGACCTTACCTATCAATATCCCGACGAGATCGTCATTCCGGGCAAGAACGCGCAGGAAGCGCTGGCGACACTTGCGCTCAACGGGCTGAAGCAGAAATTTGCCGGAAACCCATCGCAGGCGCATCGCGACATGCTTGAACATGAGCTGCGGCTCGTCGCGAAGATGGATTACGCGCCCTATTTCCTGACGGTGAATTCGATCGTCCAATATGCGCGCAGCCAGCAGATCGCCTGTCAGGGGCGCGGCAGCGCCGCTAATTCGGTGATCTGTTTCGCGCTGCACATCACGTCGATCGATCCGGTGAAGCACAAGCTGCTGTTCGAGCGCTTCATCTCCGAGGAGCGTCACGAGCCGCCCGATATCGATGTCGATTTCGAACACGAACGGCGCGAGGAGGTGATCCAGTGGATCTACGAACATTACGGCCGCGACCATGCCGCGCTGACCGCCGTTGTCTCCCGCTTCCGCTCGCGCGGCGCGATCCGCGAAGTGGGCAAGGTGCTGGGTCTCCCGGAAGACATGACCGCAGCGCTCTCCAGCCAGATCTGGGGCTGGTCTAATGATGGCGTGCCGGACAGCCATGTGGCGGCGCTCAACCTCGACGCCAGCGAGCCGCGCCTGGCGCTCGCGCTGGAATTGTCGCGCGAACTGATCGGCACGCCGCGTCACCTGTCGCAACATCCCGGCGGCTTCGTGCTGACCCGCGCGCCGCTGCGCGAACTTGTGCCCATCGAGCCGGCGGCAATGGCCGATCGCCATGTGATCGAGTGGGAGAAGGAGGATATCGAATCGATCGGTTTCATGAAGGTCGATATCCTCGGGCTGGGGATGCTGGGCTGCATGCGCCGCGCCTTCGATCTGCTGGCCGCGCACAAGGATACGCGCCTCACCCTCTCCAGCCCGCCGATGCAGGAGGATGATCCGGCAACTTTCGACATGATCTGCCGCGCCGATACGCTGGGGGTGTTCCAGATCGAGAGCCGCGCGCAGATGTCGATGTTGCCGCGCATGAAGCCGCGGAAGTTCTACGATATCGCGATCCAGGTCGCGATCGTGCGGCCCGGGCCGATCCAGGGCGGCATGGTCCACCCCTATCTGAAGCGGCGGACCGGGGTTGAAGCCGTCACCTATCCCAATGATGCGTTGAAAGAGGTGCTTGAAAAGACGCTGGGCGTTCCCCTGTTTCAGGAACAGGCGATGCAGGTGGCGATCGCAGGCGCGGGTTTCACCGCCGGCGAAGCGGACAGGCTGCGCCGCGCGATGGCGACGTTCAAGTCAACCGGCGGCGTCGGCAGGTTCCGCGATCCGCTCATCAATGGCATGCTGGAGCGCGGCATCACGCTGGAATTCGCCGAGCGGCTGGTGAAGCAGATCGAAGGCTTCGGCAGCTATGGCTTTCCCGAAAGCCACGCGGCGAGCTTCGCCAAGATCGCCTACGCCTCGTCCTGGATGAAATGCCATCATCCTGATGTGTTCTGCGCGGCCTTGCTCAATGCGCAGCCGATGGGCTTTTACGCGCCGGCGCAGATCGTACGCGACGCGCGCACGCATGGCATCGAGGTGCGGCCGGTCTGCGTGGTCGAGAGCGAATGGGACACGGCGGTGATCGGCACGACCGGCCCCGGTGCGACGGATTACCTGCCGCTCCGGCTGGGGCTGCGCATCGTCGCGGGGCTGTCGGCGGAACATGCGGGCAGGATACTCACCGCGCGCGAGGATGGGCGCTTCGGCTCGATCGAGGATGTGTGGCGGCGTTCGGGCGTGCCGCTCGCCGCGCTGGAGCGCCTCGCCAAGGCCGATGCTTTCGCCGGCATGGGGCTGGACCGGCGACAAGCCTTGTGGGCGATCCGCGGGCTGGGTGAAAAGCCGCTCCCTCTGCTCGCCGCGCTGGAGACGCGCGAGACGCCGGTGCATCTGAAGGCGCTCACCGCGGGGCGCGAAGTGGTGGAGGATTATCGCGCGACGCAGCTTTCGCTCCGGCCGCACCCGCTTTCCTTCCTGCGTGGTGAGCTGAAGCGGCGCGGGATCGTGCCATGCGCCGATCTTCCGCATATTCGCGACGGGCGCATGGTGGAGGTCGCCGGACTGATCCTCGTGCGCCAGCGTCCGGGAAGCGCGAAGGGCGTGCTGTTCCTGACGATCGAGGACGAAAGCGGCATCGCCAACGGCATCCTGTGGCCCGATCGGTTCGAGGCGCAGCGGCGCATCGTCATGACGTCTGCGATGGTGTCGATCCGTGGCCGCGTGCAGAAAGAGGGGATCGTCATCCATGTGGTGACCGAACAGGTTACGAACCTCACGCATCTGCTGCGTCAGGTGGGAGACATAGACCTGCCCAAGCTCACCGCGCGCGGCACGGGAGGGCACGGTGGCCCCGATCGTGGGGAAAAGGAAAAGGACGAGCGCCAATGGCGTCCCCGCACACGCTCAGACTATCATTTCCGCGATCGGGCGCAGGACGTGATCCCGATCCGCAGCCATGATTTTCACTAGCGCGGCTTCGGATGCGCGCGATCAACCTTCGGTGCGGGCTTCGCGACGGTTCCGGGGAGAGCGCGGCGAGCCGAACCAGCCAGAACGCGGCGCCAGACCGCCGGCTTATCCAGGCCCGTCGGGATAATGGCATTTGCGTCGTCGGGCGAACCCGCCGCAATGGCCGGAAGATTGCCCCGGCGATGATGCCGGGGCCGTCATATCCTCAATGTTTCGCCTTGTGCGGCCGGTGGTGCTTCATATGGTGCCCGCGCTTCGCATGATGCCAGCGCTTCGCGTGATGCTTCTTCATCGCATGATGTCGGGCATGGCGCACATGACCCATCGAACGTGCGCCCTGTACGCAATTGTCATGCATCGAGGCGGTGCAGGGCGGGTAATCCGCGGCTGACGCGGTTACCGCCGTCGTCAACATCCCCAATGCAAGCGCTCCGAGAAGGACGATCTTTTTCATGATCTCTCACCTCCGTCTTATTTTCTATCGTCCGCGCCAACGAACGGATTGCCGGCGCAGGCCACAACTTTGGGCTCACCAGCCGTAAAATCCAGCGAATTCGTACCGCCAGGCCACCAGCCGACATGGATCATCAGCCGCCCACTGTCTGCTCAATCACGCCGAAGATCGGATGGTGGCGCTCGTCCTCAGCCCATATGCGGATAGTGTCGCCAGTCTTCAGGAACGGCGTGACCGGCTTCCCGGACCGGATCGTCTCCACCGTGCGCACCTCGGCGAGACAGCAATAGCCGACGCCGCCATCGCCGATCGGGCGACCCGGCCCCCCATCGGCATCGCGGTTCGACACGGTGCCGGAGCCGACGATCGTGCCCGATCCCAGCGCCCGTGTCTTGGCGGCATGGGCGATGAGCGTGCCAAAATCGAACGTCATGTCCTCGCCCGCGTCCACGCGACCGAACGGCGCGCCGTTCAGGTCCACCATCAGCTTGCGGTGCAGCTTGCCGTCGCGCCACCAGTCACCCAGCGCATCCGGCGTGACGAACACCGGCGAAAAGGCAGATGCCGGCTTCGACTGGAAAAAGCCGAAGCCCTTCGCCAGCTCGCCCGGGATCAGATTACGGAGCGACACGTCGTTGGTGAGGCCCACCAGCCGCACCGCCGCCAGCGCCTCTTCCCGCGTTGCGCCGAGCGGCACGTCGCCGGTGACGACCACGACTTCCGCCTCCAGATCGCAGCCCCACGCCTCGTCTCTCAGCGGAATGGGATCGCGCGGGCCGATGAAGCCATCCGAGCCACCCTGATACATCAGCGGATCGTGCCAGAAGCTTTCCGGCATCTCCGCGCCCCGGGCCTGCCGCACGAGCGCGACATGGTTCACATAGGCCGATCCGTCCGCCCATTGATAAGCCCGCGGCAGCGGCGAGGCGGCATCATGCTCGTGGAAGCGCGCGCGCGGTATCGTCTCGTGGTCAAGGTCCGTGGCGAGCAGTTCCAGTGATGGCGCGATCCGCTCCCAATCGTCCAGCGCCGCCTGCAACGTGAGGCAAATGTGGCTCGCGTCGGCATACCACGCGAGATCGTTCGAAACGACGACGAGCTTTCCGTCGCGACCGTGCTTCAGGCTGGCTAGTTTCATTTGTTACGATCTCCTTCGCCGGCTCCTTGCCGCGTCTTCACGGCGGAGTCGAGAGGTTGGGCCGCCGCGCACCGCCGCGCAAGCCATCGCAACGCGCCATAACAAAAGTTACTTGACCCCCTGCCCCACGCTGGCGACAAAGTGCCAAGCAGTTTTTGGAAGAGGATCCGTCATGTCGCTCGATACCGTCGCCGGCCGTTTCGCCTACAATGAGGATCACGAGGCGTTCCGCCAGACGGTTCGCAGTTTCCTCGCCAAGGAGGGCGTGCCGCACTCAGATCAGTGGGAGAAGGACCGGCTGGTGCCGAAATCCTTCTGGCAGCAGGCCGGCGGGATCGGGATGCTCTGCCCCACCGTGCCGGAGGCCTACGGCGGCCTTGGCCTCGATTTCGGCTATAACGCGATCGTTGACGAGGAAATGGCCTATTCCGGCGTCCCGGCCGGCTTCTCGCTCCAGTCCGATATCGTGGCCGGCTACATGGAGACCTATGGTTCGGAGGAGCAGAAAAAGGAATGGCTGCCCAAGATGGTGTCCGGCGATGTTATCACCGCGATCGCGATGACGGAGCCGGGCACGGGCAGCGATCTCCAGTCCATCCGCACCACCGCGCGCAAGGATGGCAATCATTATGTGATCAACGGATCGAAAACCTATATCACCAACGGGCAGAACACCGACCTGACGCTCGTCGTAGCCAAGACCGATCCCGATGCCCAACCGGCGTGGAAGGGCATGTCGATCATCCTGGTCGAAAGCGATCGCGAGGGCTTTCAGAAGGGTCGCAAGCTCGACAAGATCGGTCAGGACGCCGCCGACACCTCCGAACTGTTCTTCGAGGATGTGCGCGTCCCGATCACCAACTGCCTCGGCGAGGAAGGCAAGGGCTTCGTCTATCTGATGAGCCAGTTGCCGCAGGAGCGGCTGTCGATTGCGGTGTCCTGTCAGGCGTCCGCGCAGAAAGCTTTCGATGATACCGTCGCCTTCACCAAGGATCGCAAGGCGTTCAAGGGCACGATCTTCGATTTCCAGAACACCCGCTTCGTGCTGGCCGATCTGAAGGCCAAGCTGCAGATCGGCTGGGCGCATCTGGACTGGGCAATCGCCCGCCACCTGAACGGCGAACTGACCAACGAGGAAGGTGCTGCCGCCAAGCTGTGGCACACCGATCTGCAATGGGAAGTGATGGACAAGTGCCTACAGCTTCATGGCGGCGCCGGATACATGAACGAATATCCCATCGCTCGGATGTGGCGCGGCGCGCGCGTCAGCCGGATCTATGGCGGCACGAACGAAATCATGAAAGAAGTGATTTCCCGCAAACTCTAAGGCGGAATGGCGCCCGCGCGCTAGGTAACGCGCGGGCAATTTCCTGAAACGGTCATCCGTGCCCGCCCGGAACAACCTTGCGTTGCGCAGGGCGCTGCTCGATCGTCGGACCAATATTGCTGCGCGCCACAGCGGCGCTACCGGACATTGGATCGGCAACAGGGTGCCAGACGGCGGCAGCGTCGTGGCGTGGATTCATGCGATTGCCTGGGATATCGCGCCCGATGTGAGGCGATAGTGATCGACGCCGGGCGCTCACGATCGGGCGACGAGCGCTGAGCCTTATCCGGGCGGGGCAGCAATTCTCGCAAACCGTTCCGCGCCGGCGATGGTCCGCGCCGGCGATGGTCTCATGACACCGTTGCCTACAGGACGCGGGTCAGCACGGTTCGCACGAAAAAGGGCGACCCGGATGGGGCCGCCCTCTCACAACACACCGTGACTAAAAGAATCAGTCTTTAGAAGTCGCGATAATATTGCTCGTTCCCGATGAAACCGAGCTTGGTCACCTTCGAGCGCTTGATCACTGCCAGCGTCCGATCGACCACCTCATAACGCGCTTGCGGATCGGGCTGAAAGTGCAGCTCGGGTTCCGGCGTCATGCCAGCAGCGACGTCCAGATACTGGCGCAGCGTGACCGCATCCACAGGCGTACCGTTCCAGGTGACGGTACCATCGACCGCGATCGCGACCTTGTTCTTGTCCGGCTCGACCGGCGGCGGGGTGGGGTTGGACTGATTCTGAGGCAGATCAACCTTAACCGCGTGGGTCTGGATCGGGATGGTGATGATGAACATGATGAGGAGCACGAGCATGACGTCGATCAACGGCGTCGTGTTCATTTCCATCATCGGCTCGCCGTCGTCGCGGCCGCCACTCATTGCCATGTCGTGTTACTCCTGACCGCTTGGCTTACAGCCGCTCTGGGTTTTCACCCGGCGGCGGCTCCGAAATGAAGCCAACCTTGGCGAAGCCGGCCATCTGCATGTTGAAGATCGCACCGCCGATGCAGCGCCACGGCGTATTCACGTCGCCGCGGATATGCGCCTCGGGCAGTTCCAGGCCCGGGGCGTTGACGCCGCCCTGACGGGCGATCTCCGCCTTGAGCTTAGCCACCGCACGGTCGAGCAGTTCCTGGTGGGTCACCGGGGACAGGCCCCAATAGACCTTGCAGGTGCCGCTCGAGTCGCTCGTGATCGAGAGCGATACGTTCTCTGGCTTGGTCGTGGTCGGGTCGAAACGCACATCGGGGAGCTTGAGCTTCACCGACTGGATCACGACTGGAACCGCGATAAGGAAGATGATGAGGAGCACCAGCATGACGTCCACCAGCGGGGTCGTGTTGATGTCCGACATCGGGGTTTCGGCGGCGGAATCGCCGCCAACGCTCATCGCCATGTGTCAGGCTTTCCTACTCATTCGGCCCTTGGGTGAACCCCGCGGGCTGGTAAGCGAGGCTGCGACAGGCGCAGCCCCGCCTCCCTATCCATCTTACGCGCGGGTCTGACCGGCGGTCGTGGTCGCAGCGGCGGGCTTTGCCGGCGCAGGCTTCGGCGCACCGGCCAGCGACGGACGAACCGCGCCGCCCGAGGCGAGATAGCCGAGCACGTCGTTCGAGAAGGCCGAGAGGTCTTCCGCGATCGACTTGTTGCGACGCTGCAGCCAGTTGTATGCGAGCACCGCCGGCACGGCGACGACGAGGCCGAGCGCGGTCATGATGAGCGCCTCACCGACCGGGCCGGCGACCGCGTCGATCGACGCCTGACCGGCCGCACCGATCTTGATGAGCGCGCGATAGATGCCGATAACCGTGCCGAACAGGCCGATGAACGGCGCGGTTGCGCCGACGGTCGCCAGGAACGCGAGGCCGGTGCCCAGCTTCGAGTTGATCGCCGCTTCCGACCGCGCGAGCGAACCGTGCAGCCAGTCATGCGCCTCGACCGGATCGGTCAGCTTCTGATGCTGTTCCTGCGCGGCAAGGCCATCGTCGACGATCTGCTTGTAGGCCGAGTTCTTCTCGAGCTTGGCCGAGCCTTCGCGCAGCGAGTTCGAGTTCCAGAAGCCCTGGCGAACGCGCTTGGCCTGGTTGATGATCTTCTGCTGCTCGAACAGCTTCGAGAACAGGATGTAGAACGAGACGATCGACATCAGCACGAGGATGCCGAACACGGTCTGCGAGATCAGGCCGCCCTCGCGGAGCGCGGGGATCAGGCCGTACGGGTTGTCGCCCTTGGCGGCCGGCGCCGCTGCCGCGGCAAGAATGGTGGTGATCATGTGTTGCTAGTCCCTTGAAAAACGAATGGCGTCAGAAGGTGGAGTGGAAGCGGGTCATTCCGGAATGACCCACTTCACCGGCAGTGACGTCTTGGACGCGATCGGCTGACCGTTCTCATCCTTGGCCGGCGTGTAGCGGACGCGGCTCTTGGCGATCCTGCACGTCGCCTGATCGAGCGCGGCGCTACCGCTCGACGCGGTGACCTCGCACTCAGCCACGCGTCCATCTGTACCGATGGTAAGCGCCGCAACGACACGACCCTGCTCACCAGCACGCAATGCCGACGGCGGATAGTTGTCAGAGCCGAAATACTGCCCCGGATTGCCCTTCGCGACAGCAGCCTGCGATACCCGCGGCGGGGCCGGCGGGGGTGCAGGTGGGGCCGGAACCGCAATCGGCTGGGGCGGCGGCGGATTCGGCACGCTGACGATGGTCGGAGCTACCGTCGTTGTCTGCACGATCGGTGGCGGCGCGACGACCGGCGGCGGCGTCATCTTGACGTCCGGCGGCGGGGGCGGCGGTTCATCCGGCGGCGGGGGCGGTGGCTCCTCAACGTCGAACGTATTTAACTTCTCCGACACCTTTTTCACGTATTGGTACGCGAGGCCGGTGACGAAAGCATAGCCGAGCGCAAGGTGAATCGCCGCGACGATAACGATCGCGACTACCTTGCTCCCGCTCATCTTCTGGTCAGCGTAGGCCATTCAGCAGTGAAACTCCCTCATCCCTAGGGCCACTAGGGCCAGATCACCCATCCGGCGCATCGAACCGGCGACCCAGTACGTCCGTTGGCTAGAACAAGCCCGAACGCGCCACGAGTCCTATCGTGCCGTTTCCGGGCGTGCAAACGCTTTGTCTGGCGCAACAAACGTACAGTCTCCGCATGGCAGAATTATTTCTGTATCGAAAGCTCTCAATCGCGTAATCGAAAACGCATGAGATCGATTACGTTTCCTGGCGCGGTTGCGCTTGCCGCGCTTAGTTTTTCGGTAGGTTTTCCGGGTGTTGCGCAGCAACGCGCGGCCGCGGTGGAGGAAAATTCCGCGGCGCCGCCCTATGCCGACATGGCCGATCTGGTGATCGCCAGTCCGCTCGTCATTGACGCGACGATTCGTTCGACCGCCAAGATAAAGCCCGCCGAAGCACTTGGTGTCGCTCCTGGCGCAACGCGATTTTACGTCGAGGCGGACGTCAACGCGCTCGTCCGGGGGCCAGGAGCGATTCCCCCGCGCGTCGGCTATCTGCTCGACGCCGCCCCCGATCCGCTTGGCCGCGTTCCCAAATACAGGAAATCGCGGGTTCTTTTGTTTGCGCGCCCCGTGCCTGGGCGCGCAGATCAGGTTCAGCTTGTGACCCCAGGGGCGCAACTCGGCTGGTCGGCAGCGAGCGATGCGCTGGCACGGCGAATCGTCGGCGAGGTGCTGGCGAGCGATGCCCCCCCGGCAGTGACCGGCATCGGCAGCGCCTTCCATGTCGCCGGCTCACTGCCCGGCGAAGGCGAGACGCAGATATTCCTGCGCACAGCCGATCATCGCCCCGTTTCGCTATCGATCCTGCGCCGCCCGGGAGAGCAGCCACGCTGGGCGGTCGCGCTGTCCGAGATCATTGATGATTCCGCCGCCCCGCCCAAGCCGGATACCTTGCTCTGGTACCGGCTCGCCTGTGGCCTGCCGCGCGATCTTGGCGACGACAGCACAGCTTCACTCTCGGCAACAGACGCTGCGCAGGCGCGGGAGGATTATCGATATGTGCTGGAGCGACTGGGGCCGTGCCGTCGCCAGCTCAACGGCGGTAGCGCACCAGGGTGATTCCGATGGATTCGCCTGCCTCGGCAATCGCCAGCTTGACGATCTTGACCGTGACCCGCCGCACCCGCCGATCCTGAATGAACAGGGTTTCGGCGATATGATCGGCCACGCCCTCGATCAGCGTGAAATGGACGCCGGGCGGCAGCGCGGTGGTCGCGGCACGCTTCAGGTCGAGATAGTTTTTTGATGCGCTTAGCGGCGTATCCGGGGCGAAATGCGCGGACACATCAAGCTGCACGCCGATAGAGATGCGCAACGGCTGCGGAAGATGGGTTTCCTCGGAATAGATGCCGGTCAGCACCGGCACCTCCAGATCGTGCACTTCCAGTTCGAGACTATCGTCCATCGCGCGCTCGCAAGAGGTTGATCCGCCGGCGCGGATGAAGCGGCGCCTCTAGGCTCGCCGCGACATCGGGGCAAGCGAATCAGGCAGCGACGCTGGGCCGCACACTCGCTGCGATGTGCCAGCGGCGCAGGCCGGCCGCCGATTCGGGCACCGAAAGTGTCGCCGTTCGCGCGCAATCGACTGTCGCCGGCGCGGTCATGTCGGCGAAGCGATAGATCTCGCCCGCTATCAGGGACGGGTGGCGAGATCGCTATCCCGCGCATCGACGAGTGCGAGACCGCCGGGATCCGCGCGATTTCAAACGGCGTGCCGCCGAGCGGCGCGGGATGCGGCTGCACCCCCTCGAAATAGCGGCAGATGGCCGCCGACTCGCAGATCACCTCGCCATTATCGAGCTGCAACGCCGCCGCCGCTCCCCCCGCGGATTGATCGCCAGTTATGGCTCGCCGACTTGCTCGTCCTCACGCAGCTCGATCGCTACGCGCTCGACCGTGATACCCTTCTCGGCAAGGAATATTCGCACGCGTCTGGGGCTAGGCGCCCGAACAGCATCATGAAGCTTCACGCCATCATTCCATTTGCGTTCAGCCGCACTATCGCTAATCCGCGCCGCCCTTGGCATCCATTGGGGAATAAGGCGGGTGATCGAGATTACGGCACTGGAACAGGCGGGAACGGACGCGATCGAAGCGCTGCTCGATCGAGCCTTCGGCAGTGATCGTCACAGCCGCACCGCTTATCGTCTCCGCGCCGGCACCGCCGCGATCCCGGCGCTGAGCCTCGCTGCGCACGACGGCGGCGTGCTGATCGGGACGATACAATGCTGGCCGGTCACCTTCACCGCTGACGACGGCCGTGCCGTTCCGCTCACCCTGCTCGGCCCCGTCGCGGTTGAGCCGGCGCGCCAGCGCGACGGGGTCGGCAGGCTGCTGATGTCCGCCTGCCTCGACGCGGCGGCACGCGCGGGGCTGGATGGCGCGATCATGCTGATCGGTGACCCCGAATATTACGGCCGCTTCTTCGGCTTCTCCGCCGAACGCACCGCCGGCTGGCGCCTCCCCGGGCCGGTCGAGCGCCACCGGCTCCTCGCGCGCGGCGAGCGGGTGCCGGCGGCGGACGGCACGATCGGACCGCGCATCGCGGTTTCCGCCTGACCTTTACGGGCGCCGCGCCCTCCCCTACGCGCAGGCAATGCCGATGGCGCCGCCACCCGATTTCGAAACGCTGACGATCGCCGACATCGCGCGGCTGGCGGAGGGCGATCGCCTGCCGCCGGTCGAGCGCTGGCACCCGACGCATTGCGGCGACAGCGAGATGCGGATCGCGCGCGACGGCACCTGGTATCATCAGGGCTCGCCGATCGGGCGGCAGGCGATGGTGCGCGCTTTCAGCCGCATATTGCGACGCGAACCGGATGGCGGCTATGTGCTGGTGACCCCCGCCGAAAAGCTCGACATCGCGGTGGAGGACGCGCCGTTCGTCGCCGTCGAGATGAAGGCCGAGGGCGAGGGGCGCGATGCCACGCTCGCCTTTCGCCTGAATACGGGCGATCTCGTCACCGCGTCGGCCGATCACCCGCTGCGCTTCGTCGAGCACGACGACGGCCCCCACCCCTATCTGCTCGTCCGTGGCGGGCTAGAGGCACTGGTGACGCGCGCGGTCTATTACGATCTCGCGGAGCGAGCGCTGGCCGGTGACGACGAACCGCCCGGCATCTGGAGCGCGGGAAGCTTCTTCCCGCTGATCGCTTGAGCTCGCTTGCCGATCGCCTTCACCGCGCGCTGATCGCTGGTCAGGGCGAGCATCCGGTATTGCTGACCGGCGACCGCGCGGAACTGGATCTCGGGCCGGACGATCGGATGAGCCCCGCCGCCGTGCTCGTACCCGTCACCGATCGCCCACGCCCCGGCGTTATCCTGACGCGTCGGCCCGAAACCATGCGCCGCCATGCCGGGCAGGTCGCGTTTCCCGGTGGCCGCGTCGATCCCGGCGAGGATGTGATAACGGCGGCGCTGCGCGAGGCGGAGGAGGAAATCGCCCTGCCCCGCGCCGTGGTGTCGGTGATCGGCACGGTGGACAGCTATCGCACCGTAACCGGCTATATCGTCACGCCCGTGATCGCCGTTGTCCCGCCCGATCTGCGGCTGGTGCCCAATGCGGCCGAGGTCGCGGCGGTGTTCGAGGTGCCGCTGGATTTCCTGCTCGATACCGCCAATCACGTCGAGGCGACGGTGGAGTGGCAGGGGCATGAGCGCCATTATTACGAGATCAACTGGGAAGGGCACCGTATCTGGGGCGCGACCGCTGCGATGATCGTCAACCTCGCGCGACGGCTGAGATGGGCGAGCTGAACCACGAACCGGGCACCCTGCCGCCGGCCGCATGGCGCGACCTGCCGGGGCTTGACCGAATTGCCGACGCGCTCGGCGCGAACGACGGCGAGGCGCGGTACGTCGGCGGCGCCGTGCGCGATACGTTGCTCGGCCTGGCCGTGGCGGACATCGATATCGCCACGCGCCACGCGCCGGACGAGGTGATTGCGAGGCTGGAGCGGGCGCGAATCAAGGCGATCCCCACCGGCATCGATCACGGCACGATAACCGCCGTCTCGAGCGGCACTGTGGTGGAGGTGACGACGCTGCGGCGCGACCTTGCCACCGACGGCCGACGCGCCACTGTCGCCTTCACCGACGACTGGCGCGAGGATGCTGCCCGCCGCGATTTCACGATGAACGCGCTCTATGCCGATCCGCGCACAGGCGAAATCTTCGACTGGTTCGGCGGGCTCGACGATCTTCGTGCCGGACGCGTGCGCTTCATCGGCGATCCCTACCAGCGGATCGCCGAGGATCACCTGCGTATCCTGCGCTTCTTCCGCTTTCACGCGCGTTTCGGCGATGAGATCGATGCGGCGGGGCTGGCCGCCTGCACCGATCGCGCCAACGATCTGATGGCGCTGTCGCGCGAGCGGATCGCGGCGGAGCTGCTACGGCTGCTGGTGGCGAAGAATGCGGTGCCGGTGATCGCGCTGATGATCGAGCGTGGCATCTTCCGCCCGGTCCTGCCGGAGATCACGGACGTCTCCCCGCTGGCGGCGCTCGCCGCGCGCGAGAAGGCCGAAGGGATCGCGCCGGATGCGATCCGCCGGCTCGCCGCGCTGCTGAAGCCGGGCGAAACCGAAGATGTGGGCGCGCGCCTCAAACTCTCGAATGCCGATCGCAAACGCCTTCGCGCGGCGCACGACGGCCCCGGCGACGAAGGCCCGCGCGCGCTTGCCTATCGCGTCGGCCCGGTGATCGCGACCGATCGGCTGCTGCTGGCGGGGCGAAGCGTCGCGGCGCTGACAGATTGGGAGCCGCCGCGATTGCCGATCGGCGGCGGCGAGATCGTCGCGCGCGGCGTGGCTAAGGGGCCGGAGGTCGCGGGCCTGCTCCGCGCCGTGGAGAGCGAATGGATCGCGCGCGGCTTTCCGGATGAAGCCGCCACCGTCGCGATACTCGATCAGTTGTTGCTTTCGCGCAGCAACTGATAAGCCGCGTCCCCCTCCAGCGGTCGCGAATAGGCATAGCCCTGCCCGCAGGTGCAGCCCAGCGCGGCGAGCGTCTGGCCCACTTCTACCGCCTCGATCCCTTCCGCCACGGTGCGCATATTGAGCGCGGCCGCGAGGCCCAGCACTGCGCGCACGATCGCCACCTTGTCGCGATCGGCCAGCATGCCCGTGACGAAGCTGCGGTCGATCTTGAGGATGTCGATTGGCAGCTTCTGGAGATAGGCGAGATTGGAATAGCCGGTCCCGAAATCGTCCATCGCAATCGTTGTGCCCAGCGCCTTCAGCGCGTGCAGCACCCGCGCGATCCGGTCCGGCTCCGCGACGAGCGCGCTCTCGGTCAGTTCCAGCCGCAGCCGGTGGCCGGGCAGCCCATGTTGATCGAGCGCGGCGGCAACGATCGGCGCCACCGCGTCGCGCTGCAGCTGGATCGCGGAAAGATTCACCGAGACGGAAACGCCGCAATCCCCGCCGCTGCGCCGATCCCACGAGGCGAGCGTCCGTACCGCCTCGTCAATCGCCCAGCGGCCCAAAGGTACGATCAGCCCCGATTCCTCGGCAACAGGGATGAATGTCGAGGGCGACTGTGGCACCCCGTCGCGATCCGTCCAGCGTGCCAGGGCCTCGAAGCTGACAATTCTTCCCGTCGCAAGGTCGCATATCGGCTGATAGTGCAGCGTGAGCTGAGATTCCTCGATTGCCCGCCGCAACGCCGTCTCCAGCGCAAACTCCTCGCGCGCGCGCACGAACGCCTGATTCTGATATGCCTCCGCCTGACCGCTGTGTTTCGAGCGCTTCACCGCGAACTGCGCGTGGCGGATCACGTCTTCCGCCTCGTTCACGGTCTCGTCGACGAAGGCGATGCCGATCGAGCAGGAAACATGGATTTCATAATCGCTCAGGCGGAAAGGTGCCGAAAGCACCGCGCGGATGCGTTTTGCGACATGCTCCGCCTCATCGCGGCTGTCATCGAGCGACAGCAGAATGCCGAACTCGTCGCCCCCCGTCCGCGCCAGCATGTCTCGCACGCGCAATGCGCCCTTGATCCGGCGCGCCAGCGCCATCAGCAACTCGTCGCCGGCCATGCTGCCGAGGCACGCGTTGATCCGGCTGAAGCGGTCAAGATCGACCACCATCACGGCATAATTGCTGTTGCCCGACGCGATTACCGTTTCGAGCATGTCGCCGAAACCGCTGCGATTGGGCAGGCCGGTGAGGCTGTCGGTCGCCATCTCGCGACGGAGATTCTGCTCCGTGCGCAATTCGCCGGTGTGATCGACGAAGGTGACGAGACACCGGGGCTCGGCCCGAAACGCGATGCGCGCCAGCGTCACCGTGAAGTGGCGCTGCTCAACCGAATCGCCGATGTCCCAGGTGAATTCCGCGCGGTGCTCGCCCAGATCAAGAAAGGCGGCGACCCGTGGCCCGATTTCCATGAGCGCGCGATCAAGCCCAAGGCGGCGATACGCCGTGTTCGGCATCTCGCGCACCATGCGCCCGTCGTCGAAGCCGACCATCACCGCCGCGATCGGCAGCAGTTCAAGCGCCCCCTCGGCCGCCGTCATGCCCGCGGGCATCACAGCGGGCATGGCGTTCGCAAAGGCTGCCCCGGTCAACATTCACGATCGATGTGGCACACCGATCGTTAAGGATGACCTAAATTTACAATGCGTCCCCGCTCGATGCGCTGAATTCCGATGGATCTAAATATAATTCAATAATTTGACCGAGAATTCTGAAGGACGCCTCAGAATCGGTTGTTGCGCGGAAAGCCCGTCGGCGGCATCCGGCCGGCCGCACCCCGCGCGGTGCGCCAGGGGGAGAGATCGCTCTCGGTGCGCACGCGTCCGCTCTCGCCCCCCATGGACCAGCTCAGGCCATCGGCGTAGCGGAACGCAACCGCATCGGAGAGCCCGCCGTCGCGGTAACGCTGCAACTGCACGCCCTGCCCGCGCGTCATCTCTGCCAGTTCGGAAAGCGGGAACACCACCATCTTGCGATTGTCCCCGATCGCAGCGACATAATCCGCACCGTCCGGGATCGGCCTGACCAGCATCAGCTTCGCGCCCGGGCGCGGTGTCATCACCGTCTTCCCTTTGCGCGTTTCCGCGATCACATCGCTCGCGGCGACGGCGAAGCCGCGACCGTCGCTCGCCGCGATCAGCAGCTTGCCAAGCCTTGTCGCGCTCATGAACGCCACGATGCCGACATTGCCATCCAGGTCGATCGTGGCGCGCACCGGCTCACCAAATCCGCGACCGCCGGGAAGCTTGTCCGCCGCCAACGTGTAGAAGCGGCCGTTCTCAGCCGCCAGCAGCAGCTTGTCGGTAGTCTGCGCGTGAAAGGCATAGGCCGGGCCGTCGCCTTCCTTGAACTTGAGCGTATCGGCGGAAGCGAGGTCGACATGGCCCTTCATCGCCCGGATCCAGCCGCGCTGCGACAGGATCACCGTGATCGGCTCGCGCTCGATCATCGCCTCGAGCGGGATCTCGCGCGCGGGGGCGGCCTCCTCGATCGTCGTCCGGCGCTTGCCAAGCGCCGTTTCGGGCCCGTAGCGATCGCGGACCTTCGTCAGCTCCTTCTTCATCCGCGTCCGCTGCCGCGCGTCGGAGCCGAGCAGCGCCTGCAACTCGCTCTGCTCCTTCGTCAGCGCATCCTGTTCGCGCTTCAGTTCCATCTCCTCCAGCCGACGCAGCGAGCGGAGCCGCATGTTGAGGATCGCCTCCGCCTGCCGGTCGGTCAACTGGAATTCCGCCATCATCACCGGCTTTGGCTCATCCTCGGTACGGATGATCTCGATCACCCGATCGAGGTTGAGAAACGCGATGATATACCCGGCGACCAGTTCCAGCCGGTCGGCGATCTTGGCGAGACGATGCTCGGTGCGGCGGCGCAGCACGACGAACTGATGCTCGACCCACGCCTCCAGCGCCTCCGTGAGGCTCATCACGCGCGGCGTGCGCGTCCTGTCGAGCACGTTGAGGTTGAGCGGGACGCGGGTTTCGAGATCGGACAGGCGGAACAAGCCGTCCATAAGCACCTGCGGATCGACGGTGCGGCTGCGCGGCTCCAGCACGAGGCGGATGACCTCATCGCTTTCGTCACGCACATCGGACAGAATTGGAAACTTCTTGTCGTTGATGAGCGCGGCGATCTGCTCGATCAGCTTGCCCTTCTGAACGCCATAGGGAATTTCGCTCACGACGATCTGCCAGCCGCCGCCCTTCTCGCGCTCCACCGTCCAGCGGCACCGCACCCGGAAACTGCCCCGCCCGGTGGCGTAAGCCTCGCGAACCGCCGCCGCCCCGTCGACCATCAGGCCGCCGGTGGGGAAATCCGGGCCCTGCACATAGGTAAGCGGATCGGTCGCCGGATTGTCGACCAGCGCGATCGCGGCGTCGAGCAGCTCGGCGGCGTTATGCGGCGGGATCGAGGTCGCCATGCCCACCGCGATGCCGCTCGCGCCGTTCGCGAGCAGATTGGGGAACATGCCGGGAAACAGCTCGGGTTCCTGCTCCTCCCCGTTGTACGTCGGGCGGAACGCGACAGCGTCTTCGTCCAGCCCGTCCATCAGATCGATCGCGACCTGCGTGAGCCGTGCCTCGGTGTAGCGATAGGCGGCGGCGTTATCGCCGTCGATGTTGCCGAAATTTCCCTGCCCGTCGACGAGCGGATAGCGCAGCGCAAAGCTCTGGGCGAGCCGCACCATCGCGTCATAGACCGACTGGTCGCCATGCGGATGATATTTGCCGATCACGTCGCCCACGACGCGCGCGCATTTCTTGTAGCCGGAGCTGGGATCGAGCCGCAGCAGCCGCATCGCCCACAGCAGGCGACGATGCACCGGCTTCAGCCCGTCGCGCACGTCCGGCAGGGACCGCGCCGTGATCGTGGAGAGGGCATAGACGAGGTAGCGTTCGGAAAGCGCGCTGTCGAACGGCGCGTCGAGGATGCCGATCGGCGGTTCTGCGAAGTCGGTGGCCATGAGGGAGCAGGCGTTAGCAGCGCCGTCGTTGCGATGCCAGCGCGCGACGCACGCACGTTCGCCGGCTTGCCCGCGCGACAAACGCCGCCGGATCGTTATGGTCCGGCCGGACATGCCCTCGCCGCGACTCCTGACCTGGCCCGATCTCGTCGCACGCCCGCGCCCCGCGCCGGATGCGACGATTGCTTATGGTGCCGATCCGTTCCAGAAAGTGGACCTGTGGCTGCCTGCTGACGACGGGCCGCACCCGGCGGTCGTGATGGTCCACGGAGGCTGCTGGCAGACGTCGATCGCCGACCGGACCCTGATGGACTGGATCGCCGCCGATTTGCGCGCCGCCGGCATCGCCGTATGGAACATCGATTATCGCGGCGTGGACAGGCCCGGCGGCGGTTATCCGGGCACATTCGACGATGCCGGCCGCGCCGTCGATCTGCTCCGCGATCACGCGGCGGCGTATTGTCTCGATCTGCGCCGGGTTGTGGCGGTGGGTCACTCGGCCGGCGGCCATCTCGCGCTGTGGCTCGCCGCTCGACCGCGGCTCTCCCCGGCGAGCCCGCTTCATCGAACCGAGCCATTGCCGATCGCGCATGTCATATGCCTCGGCGGCTTGCCCGATCTGGAAGCGACTGCCACCAGCCCGGACAATGGCTGCGGCGTGGAGGTGATCGAGCGGCTTGTCGGCTCCGATCGCGCCGCCCCCTTCGCGGACACCTCGATCCCGCCACTGTTGCCGCTGGGTGTGCCGCACGATCTCGTCAACGGCCGCGAAGACGCGATCATCCCCTATCGTTTCGCCGCGGACTATGTCGCCCGCGCCGCTGATGCCGGCGATCGCGTCGCGCTGCACACGATTCCGGCGACTGGCCACGTCGAATTGATCGCCCCGGAATCCGCCGCCTGGGGCGCCGCGAAGCGACTGATTCTCGCCGCCCTTTGAGCCAGGCACGCGCAGGCGCCGGCGGGCTGATTGCGCCCGCTAACCCCTTCCCCTATAGCGCGGAACGGATTCCCGCCCCGGCCGCGCGGCACGCGTCGCCGGGGCTGTTTATTTTCGAGGAACTGGCGATGGCGCGGCGGCGGCAGATCTACGAGGGCAAGGCGAAGATCCTGTACGAGGGCCCGGAACCGGGCACCCTCATCCAGTATTTCAAGGACGATGCCACCGCCTTCAACGCGCAGAAAAAGGGCACCATCAACGGCAAGGGCGTCCTGAATAACCGCATTTCCGAGCATATTTTCACGCTGCTCGATCATATCGGCGTGCCGACCCACTTCATACGCCGTCTCAACATGCGCGAGCAACTTATTCGTCAGGTTGAGATCATTCCGGTCGAGGTGGTGGTGCGCAACGTCGCCGCGGGCTCGCTGAGCACGCGCCTGGGCATCGAGGAAGGCACGCGCCTGCCGCGCACGATCCTCGAATATTATTACAAGGACGACGCGCTGGGCGATCCGATGATCACCGACGAGCATATCGCTGCCTTCGGCTGGGCTAGCCAGGAAGAGATGCACGACATCGCGGACCTGGCGATCCGCATCAACGATTTCCTTTCCGGCCTGTTCGCAGCGGTCGGCATCCGGCTGGTCGATTTCAAGCTCGAATTCGGCCGCATCTGGGACAATGATTTCGGCCGCATCATCCTGGCCGACGAGATCAGCCCGGATGGGTGCCGCCTTTGGGATATGACGACCAACGAGAAGCTCGACAAGGATCGCTTCCGCCGCGACCTGGGCGGCGAGGCGGAAGCCTATCAGGAAGTCGCGCGTCGGCTCGGCCTTTTGCCGGAGGGCGAGGATTCGGCCGTGCTGGATCTGGAATCTCACCGCAAGCGGCGCGGGAAATAGCTGTTCCGCAAATGCGCCCGACGGCATTCGATAACAGACGGCGTTGACCTTCTCTTAACCACGCACGGTTACCTTCCGCCCGAACCAATCTTGGGGGGACGGCCCGTCACCATGCGCAAATTCATCGTTCTTGCTTCCGCCACCGCGCTGACCGCTTGCGGCGGCGCCGGACCGCAGTCTGCTGGCAGTGTCGGCGCCGTGAACGCCGGCGGCTCCGGCTCGGGCACCACCGGGACTTTCGTCAATCCGGTCGACACCAAGACCTATGACGCGATCGGCGGCGCGCAGCATTTCGAATACAAGACCCGTTCGGACGGCAATTCCCAGTATAGCGAGCTTTACGCGGGCGACGCCAACAGCGCGCGCGACAGCGGCATCACGGTATCGTACAATCCGCGGGACGCGATCTTCGAAGTGACGGTCAACCGCACCAAGGCAAGCGTATCGACCGGCACGAACCGTTTCCAGGATCCCGCGCATCGCACCAATTTCGGCGGCCTGGTCCAGCCCCAGAACGGCGTGCCGCAATTGCCGGACGCCGCCGCGATCCAGTATCTTCAGTCCGGCTCGAGCAGCGGACCGATCCTGAATCCCGGCGACACGAGTCACTATGTCGTCGGCAATGACGGCTTCAGCTCTCAGGTACAGACCTTCTTCTATCAGAAGCCGGGCACGACAACCCAGTACGTCACCTATGCGGGCTATGTCCGCAACACGCTCGGCACCACCAAGATTACCGATTCGGCCACCAACGCAACCTATCTCGAGAACAGCTATTCGCTTGATCGCGCCGTCTTCGCCTATGGCGAACGAAGCGATAATTCGGTCGTCCCGAAAACGGGCAGCGCAAGCTACGCCGGCGACATGCTGGCGACGATGGTGTTCAACCCGCTGATCGATAACGATCCGCTCGCCTCCACCTATTTCCAGTGGATCACCGGCTCGCACACCACGACCATCGATTTCGCGAAGCTCTCGGTAAGCTCGACCTTCAACGGCACCGTCTCTGCCGCGGCGCTCGATGCCTATACCAATGGCAACACGGTGTTGCCGGCGGGCACGACGTTTGTCGCCCATGGTTCGGGAACGATCGATCTGGTCAACAAGGGCGGCTTCACCGGCACTGTGGGCGACGCCAAGTTCACCACGCCCGGCGGCACGGCCTATGCGGTGTCCATCGCAGGCTCCAGCCTCGACGGCGCGTTCTTCGGGCCGGCGGCGCAGGAAATTGGCGGCGGCTTCCGCATCGTTGGCGGCACGCCGGATCAGCGGATCGATATTCTGGGCGCCTACACGGGCAAGAAGTGATGCATAAGCCAGCGGCGCTTGCGCTGCTGGCGACGGCCCTCGCCCCGCTCCCGGCGGCCGCGCAGGCGCTGATCGACCAGTGCGTCGCGCATACCTGCAAGGCGCGCCTTTCGCCGGGCGAATTGCTCGACGAGGTGCAGAAGCTCGTTTCGGCGAAGCGCTATGCCGAGGCGAAGCCGATGGTGGAGGCGCTGGCGGGCATCCCGCAGCTTACCTTCCACTATCGTTTCCTTACCGGCTATATCGCGGAGCAGACGGGCGACCTGCCGCGCGCGGTGGAGATGTTCCGCGCCATTCTGGTCAATGATCCAAAACAGACCCGCGTCAGGCTGGAACTGGCGCGCGCCCTGTTCGCGATGGGCCAGACGCAGTCGGCCGACCGGGAGTTTCGGCTCGCCGAGGCGGATCGCGATCTGCCGCCGGACGTCCTGCGCACAATCCGCCTGGCGCGCAACGTGATCCGCTCGAAACGGGCGTGGACGCTCAATATCGACGGCGGCTTCGCGCCCGATACCAATATCAACAATGCCACAGGCGCGGACAGCGTGACCGTCCTGTTCGGCCCGCTCGCGATCCCGCTCGCCCTCAGCCCCGACGCGCGCGCTCGCTCCGGCACCGGGCATTTCGCGACGATCGAAAGCGGGCTGAAGCTGCCGGTTGGCGGGGGCGTCAGCATCCTCGGCGATCTGGATGCCTCCAAGACAGTCTATAGCGACAGTCGTTTCAACGACTTCTCTTATGAAATTGCAGGCGGCGCTGAAGTGGCGCTCAGCCAGACCCTCAGGGTACGGATGCAGGCTGTGGGCGCCGATCGCGTTTTCGGCCAGCATCTCATCACCCGCCAATTCGGGGTCAAGGGCGGCGCGGAGATCGATCTCGATTCCGCCTCGCGCGTCGGCGTGCAGCTCGACATCCGCCACACCGCGTCGCCTTTCGACAATAATTACAATGGTTGGCAATCGGGTCTTTATGCGACGTATGAACGCGTCGTCGCACGGTCGATCGTCGCGTCGGGCGGTGTGTTCGTGCGCCGCGATTCCTTCCGCGCCGCCCCCTATTCCAGCGTCGAGGTGGGGCTGCTCACGGGCATCGGCGGTGAACTTCCGGCGGGTTTCAATGTCGCTTTCGGTGGATCGCTCAGTCGTGCGCTCTATGATGCACCGATAACGATCTTCTCGCCCGATCCGCGCCACGACTGGCGCTATTCGCTACGCGCGACCGTCGGAAACCGGGCCTTCAACTGGAAGGGGTTCTCGCCAACGATCGGCGTGACCTGGAGCCGCATGGATTCGACCCTGCCGCTCTACGCCAATAACCGCACGCGCTTCCGTTTCGCGATCGCGCGCTACTTCTGACGAGGCGGCGCGCTTCCGGCAGGGAGCGCGCCGCCGATCATCACTTACTGGTGCGCCGGCGCCGCGCCGGGATGCGCCGCCTGCGCCTGCTTCTGCGCGGCGACATTGGCCTTGTGCTTGTAGTAATAATGCCCGGCCGCGCAGCCCGCCATCGCGCCGGCGATGGCATGGTGGCCGGCATAATGCCCGGCGACGCCGCCCGCGACCGCGCCACGGATACAGCCCTTGGCCAGCGCCGGCGAGCCACTGAGCGCGAGCGCTCCGGCAGCCGCCGCGAGCATGATCTTCGATTGGGTCATGACTTCCTCCTAAAAAAGGTGCCGTGCTTTTGCCCTCCGGCGCCTGACGCGATCGCGTCCGGCGGATGAAATCGCGGTAATCGTTACGTCGACTTCTTCGTGCCGAACAGTCGATCGAGCACCACCTCCGCTACATCGCCCACCTTGTCGGCGACACGCTGCGGATCGAAGATGCCCGGGTCACCCGGCTTGACTGCCTCGGCCTTCGCCCGCTGCTTCATCGCGGCCGCTGCCGCTGCGGCGGCGGCCATCGTGAGCCCGGAGGCGAGCAATTCCCGCCCCGCGGGCGAATTAGCCTTGTCGAGCAGCGCCTCGCCCGCGTGTCGCAGTTCCTTGGGAATCTTCACTCCGCCAATTTTCTTGGGGATTTTCTTTCCCTTCTTGCTGTCCTTCTTCGCCATGATACGATCCTGCGCCAGCCCTGTGTGCCACCAATATAATACACATTGGCCGATGCACCAGCCCCGCGGCGCGCCTTGTCGCGGCCGGCCGCCGCCCCCATCTCGCCGGGGCTGGAAAGCTTCCCCGAACAGAAGTAGAACATCCTTCATGCTGACTCATATCTCCGTCCGCGGCGCGCGCGAGCACAACCTGAAGGACGTCGCGGTGGATATCCCGCGGGATACCTTGACGGTGATCACGGGGCTCAGCGGATCGGGCAAATCGAGCCTGGCCTTTGACACGATCTATGCCGAGGGTCAGCGCCGCTACGTCGAGTCGCTCTCGGCCTATGCGCGCCAGTTCCTGGAACTGATGCAGAAGCCGGATGTCGATCATATCGAGGGGCTGAGCCCGGCGATCTCGATCGAGCAGAAGACGACGAGCCGCAACCCGCGCTCCACCGTCGCGACCGTCACCGAGATCTACGATTACATGCGCTTGCTGTGGGCGCGGGTCGGAGTTCCCTATTCGCCCGTTACCGGCGAGCCGATCGCCGCGCAAACGGTCAGCCAGATGGTCGATCGGGTGATGACCCTGCCCGAAGGCACGCGGCTGTATCTCCTCGCGCCGGTCGTGCGCGGGCGAAAGGGCGAATATCGCAAGGAGCTGGCCGAATGGCAGAAGGCCGGCTTCACCCGTGTGCGCATCGATGGCGAGATGCACGAGATCGACGAGGCCCCGGCGCTCGACAAGAAATACAAGCACGACATCGAGGTGGTGATCGATCGCCTGATCGTGCGCGACGACATCGCGACGAGACTGGCGGACAGTTTCGAAACCGCGCTGAAGCTGGCCGACGGGCTCGCCTATATCGATCTTGCCGAGGGGGTGGTGCCGGGGCGCGAGGATGAGGCCGCGGCCGGCGGTCAGATGAAAAACGCCGGCATCCCGGCCAACCGCATCGTCTTCTCCGAAAAGTTCGCCTGCCCCGTCAGCGGCTTCACGATCCCGGAGATCGAGCCGCGCCTGTTCTCCTTCAACGCGCCGCAAGGCGCCTGCCCCGCGTGCGACGGATTGGGAGAGAAATTGATCTTCGACGAGGATCTGGTCGTCCCGAACCATGACCTCAGCCTGAAGAAGGGCGCCGTCGTGCCCTGG
The DNA here is from genome assembly GCF_048565505.1 of Sphingomonas sp. TX0543. Lineage (NCBI taxonomy): Bacteria > Pseudomonadati > Pseudomonadota > Alphaproteobacteria > Sphingomonadales > Sphingomonadaceae > Sphingomonas > Sphingomonas sp. TX0543. Next base: position 1,543,249 of record NZ_JBLZUS010000002.1, on the reverse strand, counting down.
GCGAAATCGAACCCGCCCTCGCCATATTACATGCAGGTGCTGGGCAGCCTTGCGCGTGCCTACGGTTTCAGTCTCGAGACGCCGTGGAAGGATCTGCCCGGGGAGGTTCGGCTGATCATCCTGCACGGCACCGGCGGAAAGCCGGTCACGCTTACCTTCGTGGACGGCAAGAAGTCCTACGACGTGAAAAAGCCGTTCGAAGGCGTGATCGGCAATCTCAATCGTCGCTTGCTCCAGACGGAAAGCGCATGGATGCGTGAGGAGCTGGGCAAGTATCAGTCTTCGCAGCCGTGCGAAATATGCCACGGCGCGCGCCTCAAGCCCGAGGCGCTGGCGGTAAAGATCGCGCACAAGGATATCAGCTATGCGACGCGGCTGTCGGTGGTGGATGCGCTGGCATGGTTCACCGCGTTGCCGGAGCAGCTCGGCGAGCAGCAGCGCGCGATCGCCGAGCGCATATTGAAGGAGATTCTGGAGCGGCTCGGCTTCCTCAACAATGTCGGGCTGGATTATCTCAATCTCGATCGCACGTCCGGCACGCTGTCGGGCGGAGAGAGCCAGCGCATCCGCCTCGCCAGCCAGATCGGCAGCGGGCTTTCCGGCGTGCTTTACGTGCTGGACGAGCCGTCGATCGGGCTGCACCAGCGCGACAATGACATGCTGCTCGCCACGCTGCGCCGGTTGCGCGATCTGGGCAACACCGTGCTGGTGGTGGAGCATGACGAGGATGCGATCCGCACCGCCGATTACGTGATCGACATGGGGCCGGGCGCGGGCGTGCGCGGCGGCGAGATCGTGGCGCAGGGCACGCTTCAGGAATTGCTGGAATCGACCGGATCGGTCACCGCCGATTATCTCAACGGCACCCGCGCGGTGCCCGTGCCGGCGAAGCGGCGCAAGGGATCCGGCAAGAAGCTTACCGTCCACAACGCCGCAGCCAACAATCTACGCGGGGTGACGGCGAGCATCCCGCTCGGAACCTTCACCTGCATCACCGGCGTCTCCGGCTCGGGCAAATCAAGCTTCACGATCGACACGCTCTATGCCTCGGCCGCGCGTCAGCTCAATGGCGCGCGCATCCTGGCCGGCAAGCATGACAGGATCACCGGGCTCCAGCATCTCGACAAGGTGATCGACATCGATCAATCCCCGATCGGTCGCACGCCACGATCGAACCCGGCGACCTATACCGGCGCCTTCACCCAGATCCGCGACTGGTTCGCCGGTCTGCCGGAATCACAGGCGCGCGGCTACAAGCCCGGCCGCTTCAGCTTCAACGTGAAAGGTGGCCGGTGCGAGGCGTGCCAGGGCGATGGCGTGTTGAAGATCGAGATGCACTTCCTGCCCGACGTCTATGTCACCTGCGACGTGTGCCACGGGGCGCGCTACAATCGCGAGACGCTGGAGGTGAAGTTCAAGGGTCTTTCGATCGCCGACGTGCTGGACATGACGGTCGAGGACGCCGCCGAATTCTTCAAGGCGGTGCCGCCGATCCGCGACAAGATGGCGATGCTGGCGGAAGTGGGGCTGGGCTATGTCAAGGTCGGGCAGCAGGCGACCACGCTGTCGGGCGGCGAAGCGCAGCGCGTGAAGCTGGCCAAGGAACTGTCGCGCCGTGCCACCGGCAATACCCTATACATCCTCGACGAACCAACGACGGGCCTGCATTTCGAGGATGTGCGCAAGCTGCTGGAGGTGCTCCACGCGCTGGTCGAACAGGGCAACACCGTGGTGGTGATCGAGCACAATCTGGATGTCATCAAGACGGCGGACTGGATCATCGATCTCGGCCCCGAGGGTGGCGTGAAGGGCGGCGAGATCGTCGCGGAGGGGACGCCGGAGACAGTGGCCGCGGCGAAGGGCAGTTTCACCGGCCATTATCTCGCCCCGCTGCTGGAACGCCGCACCGCGCGCGAGCCGGAGATGGCGAAATAGGCGCGACCGCGATCAGCACGATCGGGTGAGCGCCTCCTCAAGCAGCCCGCGCCCGATCACTTTCAGTGCCAGCGTTTCCTCCGCGCCCTCGAAGATCGACAGCACGCGCGCATCGATCCAGTAGCGGCTGACGGCGCTTTCCTCGGCATAGCCCATGCCGCCGTGGATCTGCAGCGCCTCGCGCGTCACGATCTCTGCCGATCGGCACGCGATCAGCTTGGCAAGGCTGGCCTCCATCTGGCCACCGCCTTCGTCCAGCGATCGCCCCACAGCGTAGGCGAGGCTGCGGCAAGCCGCGAAGCGCGCCGCCATCTGCGCGATCTTCACCAGGGTAAGCTGATAATCGGCCAGTGGCGCGCCGAACACCTTGCGATCTCGGGCGTAATCAATCGCCGCTTTGAGCGCCGCGCGCATCACGCCGAGCGCGCGACCTGCGGTCTGGATGCGGCCGCCGGTCATCCCCGCCATCGTCAGGTAGAAGCCGCGCCCGAGACCTTCCTCGCCGCCAACGACATTCGCATCGGGGACGAAGAAATTCTCGAATGCCAGATCGAATGAATGCATCCCGCGATAGCCGATCGTCGGGATCGCACGTCCGCGCAGCACACCGCCGGCGGGTTGCTCGACCACGAATTCATGCCCGTCGAACGCGGGCTTTTCGACCAGCAACAGGCTCAACCCTCGATGCCCGAGCGAGCGGTCCGGATCAGTGCGGGTGACGACCATGAGCAGGCCCGCCTTGCCCGCGAAAGTGCACCACGTCTTTGCGCCGTTGAGCTGCCAGCCGCCGGCAACTCTCGCGCCGCGCAGGGTGAGCCCGGCGACATCCGATCCGTGGTCAGGCTCGGTGATCGCGATGGCGCAAAGCGGGTCGCCGGCGGCGATGCGCGGCAGCCAATGCGCCTTCTGCTCGGCAGTGCCGCCAGCCATCAGCGCGCGGGAAAGAATTTCCGGCCGGGTGATGAGGCTCCCCGCCGCCGCAAGCGACGCTTCGGACAAGGCCTCGGTAACAGCTATCATAAGCGGCGTATTCTCGCCCGTGTCCGGCGCGGAGCCGCCGAACCGCTCCGGGATCGACAGGCCGAAGACTCCCATTTCGCGCATCGGCCGCAGCAACGATTCGGGCACGGTCAGGTCGCGGCGGTGAATGTCCTCGGCCAGCGGCGCGACCACGTCCTTCGCAAAGCGGCGAAAGGCATCCCGCGCGATCACGGTTTGGTCATCGAGCGCGACATCGCCAAGCTCGCCGGTGGCCGCTATTACCTCTCGTCCGATCTCAGCCACCCCCCCCGGGCGCCCCGCCTCGGCGCGCAGCACCCTCACGTCCCCGGTAACCGCATCCAGCGGTTCAATGGAAAGCCCGATCGAAAGATAGGCGCCTTCCAACCGAACGAGCACCGCAGGCGCGACCTCCGCCGCGAAAGCATGGCCGAGCGCTCTATCAAGCGCAGACCGCCCGTCCGCCAGCGCCTCACGCGCGGCAAGCAGGTCAGCGTGGCACAGGGCGAGATCGTAGATCACCGACTGTTGGGCATCGAGCGCCGCGCCGTCGAGCCGCCCGCCCGGCGCACATGCCACGGCTACCGCGCGCACCACCGCCGCCAGCGCCTGCTCAAGTGCCGCCAGTGCCACGATTTTCGCCATTGGCCGCTTTCCCTCTCCGCCGCTGCCGCTCCCCGATATGGCGAACGATGGCAGAGCGCCAGTCACCAGCGCTTAGCGCGGTCTGGCGTTAGGCCGGCTCTGCCTTGGCTTGCCGCCCGCGCGCGCGCCGCTGCGCGGATAGGGCGCGCGCGCCTGACCGTGCGTCTGGGGCGCGCCGCCATGGCGATCCCCGCGCGCGGCGGGATGCGGTGGTCCGTCGGAGGGGGCGATGCGTACATCCTGCTCCTCGCCGCCGCTGCCCGCCGTTCTTGCCAGCGCGGCGTTGAACTTTGCGGCAATCGCACGTGGAATCTGGAAGTGCGTTTCCGAAGGGCCGATGCGGATCGCGCCGATCTCGTTGCGCGAGATATGTCCGCGCCGGCACAGCAACGGCAATATCCAGCGCGGATCGGCGTTCTGCCGCCGCCCCACATCCATGCGGAACCACACCACGTCGTCAAAGCCCGGGCGGTGCCGCTCCTGCTGCGCCGCACGGCGGGCATCCGGCGTATCCTCGATCATCTCCTCGGGCTCGGGCATCGCGGCGCGATACGCGCGAACCAGCGCGGCGGCGATATCCTCGGCCGACCGCTCGGCGAGCAGCTTGGCGCCGAGCAGACGGTCATCCTCGTCGAACGCCACCGGCTCCAGCAGTGTGGCGAGCAAGCGTTCACGATCTTGCGCGCGGATCGCCTCGGGCGTCGGAGCAGCAATCCACTCCGCATTTATCCGCGCCCCACGCAGCATCGCATCGACCCGGCGACGCGCTGGATAGGGCACCACCAGTACAGCCGTTCCCTTCTTCCCCGCGCGCCCGGTACGGCCGGAGCGATGCTGCAACGTTTCCGCATCGCGCGGAATTTCCACATGGATGACGAGGCTGAGGCTGGGCAGGTCGATTCCGCGAGCCGCCACGTCCGTCGCCACGCAAACCGCAGCGCGGCGATCGCGCAATTCCTGTAGCGCGCGGTTGCGCTCGGATTGCGAATGTTCACCGGAGAGCGCCACGGCGGTAAAGCCGCGCTCCAGCAGGGTGGCATGCAATCGCCGCACATTATCCCGCGTCGCGCAGAACAACATCGCCGTCTCCGCGGCGTGGAAGCGCAGCAGATTGACCACCGCCGCCTCGATCTCCGACGGCGATACCGTCACCGCCTGATAGGCGATGTCGCCATGCCCGCGCTCTTCGCTCGTCGTCGCGAGCCGCAGCGCATCGCGCTGGTAGCGTTTGGCGAGCGCGACGATCGGGCGCGGCATCGTGGCCGAAAACAGCAAGGTGCGCCGGCCCTCCGGCGTCGCGTCGAGAATCTCCTCCAGATCCTCGCGGAAGCCCATGTCGAGCATCTCGTCCGCCTCATCGAGCACCGCGACGCGCAGCGCCGACAGATCGAGCGCGCCGCGTTCGAGGTGATCGCGCAGACGTCCCGGCGTGCCGACGACGATGTGTGCGCCGCCACGCAGCACGCGCCGCTCCTTCGACGCATCCATGCCGCCGACGCAGGTAGCGATCCGCGCGCGTGCCTTGCCGTAAAGCCATTCAAGCTCACGGCTCACTTGCAACGCGAGTTCGCGGGTCGGCGCGATCACCAGTGCCAGCGGCGTTTCGGCGAACGGCATCGCCGGTTCGCCGCCCAGCAACTCATGCGTCATGGCCAGGCCGAAGGCGACCGTCTTGCCGGAGCCGGTCTGTGCGGAAACGATCAGGTCGCGCCCCTCCGCTTCGGGCGCTGTAACGGCCGCCTGCACGGCGGTAGGTGCGTCATAGCCACGGTCGGCCAGCGCCTCGGCGATCACGGGCGGAAGATTGGAAAAGGTCATTGAACTCACGGACAATCTGGCCGCGGACACGGCCTGGGGACGAAATCAGCGGCGGTCGAGGCAGCTGTGCGGCTGCTCACAAACCCGTTGAAGCGGGGTCGATTCCAGCGGGAGCAGCGCGACCACTCGGACGAGGGGCGCCAGCAGTTCGGGCTTCATCGATCGCGGCGCTTTATCACGATTGCCGCGCGCGCGCCATCGTCGATTCGCCACCACCCGGCGTTGTAGCCCGCGCGGCATAGCGGCGCGCGAGAATCGAGCAGACGATTAGCTGCATCTGGTGATAGAGGATCACGGGCAACATTATCATGCCCAGTGCGGGGCTGCCGGCGAACAATATCTTGGCGATCGGCGCACCGTTGGCGAGGCTTTTCTTCGATCCGCAGAACACCGTCGTCACTTCGTCGGGCAGGGAAAATCCCCATGCGCGCGCCAGCGCGGCGGTGAGCCACAGCACCAGCGCCAGGAGCGCGGCGGCGAACAGCGCGATCTCCGCGATCACCCACGGTGAATACTGCCGCCACAGGCCGGACGCGGTGGATTCGCAGAACGCCGAATAGACAATGAGTACGATAACGCCGCGATCGAGCAGGTTGATGATCCGCTTGTTCGCCACCAGCCACGCGGCGATCAGCGGGCGCATTGCCTGGCCGATCGCGAACGGAAGCAGCAGCGTCAACGCGATATCGAGGATCGCCGGCAGCACCGGGAAAGATGTCCCGCCCACCGCCACCACGGTGGCGATCAGCATAGGCGTGACGATCATGCCGATGATGCCCGACAGCGACGCGTCGAACACCGCCGCCGGCACGTTGCCGCGCGCCAGGCTCGTCATCGCCACCGAGGAGGAAATCGTTGACGGCAACGCGCACAGGAAGAACAGGCCAAGCCGCACCTCGTACGTCAGCAGCAGCGGCAACCCGAAGAAGATCGCGAAACCGATCAGCGGAAAAAGAACGAACGTGCTTCCCTGCACCGCCGCGTGGATGCGCCAATTCGCCGCCCCGGCCTTCAGCGCATCTCGCGACAGGTTCGCGCCATGGAGAAAGAAAACGAAGCCGATCCCCAGCGTCGTCACCAGGCCCATGTGCAGCGGCCCGCCGGGCGCGCCGAGTTCCGGCGCGACGAACGCCAGGAAGATCGCGCCCAGCATCGCCAGCAGGAAACCGTCGATCTTCATGGCTCATTCCCCGATACGCAAACTCGATGAACGGCGTTCACCTAAACCGTTGCGCGCGGATCCAAAAGCACCGGCTCGAGCGGTATCTGGACTTTCGATGAACAAATCATGCACATCTGCGTTTTGTTGGTTCCCGACGGGCTTGATGATGGCACGACGGGGGTGTGCAGTCGAACGGCGTAGCAGTTCGTCGTCTTATCAATCCCACGGATGCAAGCAAGATGACGATCGAAAGCTCGGGTCAGAATATGCGCGCCGCGCGATCCGGCTCCCGCCTTTCCGATAGCCAACTCGCCACCCGTTATGCGTCCACGCGCGCGCTAACAATGGCGTTGGCCGAGCCGCTGTCCGATGCCGATGCCACAGTCCAGTCCATGGACGATGCTTCCCCGGCCAAATGGCATCTTGCGCACACCACATGGTTTTTCGAGACCTTCGTGCTGCGCGATTTCGTGACCGGTTATCGCCTGCACGACGATCGCTTCCCCTTCTTGTTCAACAGCTATTATGAAGCGGAGGGCAAGCGCCACAGCCGCGCAGCCCGCGGGATGCTTACGCGCCCCATGCTGGACGAAATCCGCCGCTACCGCCACGCGGTGGACGAGGCGCTGCTGGCTGCGTTGCCGGCCCTTCCGGATCAGGCGCGCGAGATCGTCGAACTGGGCTGCCATCATGAAGAGCAGCATCAGGAGCTGCTTCTCACCGATATCCTGCACCTGTTCTCCCAAAACCCGCTCGAGCCCGCGATATGGCCTGTCGCCCGTCGCCGCCCGGTCGCCCTGCCCGCTAAGTCTGGCTGGATCGAGCATCCCGGCGGCGAGGCATGGATCGGGAATGACGGTGCCGGCTTCGCCTTCGACTGCGAAGGGCCGCGACATCGCACCTGGCTGGCGCCATATGCTATTTCGGATAGACCCGTCACCAACGGCGAATGGGCGGCCTTCATCGCCGACGGCGGCTATAAAAACGCCGCGTATTGGCTGTCCGACGGTTGGGCGTGGGCACAACGCGAGGGCATCGGCGCGCCGCTCTACTGGGAAAGCGGCGATGGCGTTTGGTCCCGTTTCGGATTGGACGGCCGCCAGCCGGTCGATCTCGCCGCACCCGTGACGCATATCAGCTTCTTCGAGGCGGATGCCTATGCGAGCTGGGCGGGGGCGCGCCTGCCGACCGAGGCGGAATGGGAAGTCGCGGCCGGGCGCCATGATCGTGCGGTTGGAAACCTGCTCGATGCTGCCGGCCCGGTCGAACCGCGCCCGCCGAGTGACCCTGGCTTTTTCGGCGATGTATGGGAGTGGACCGGCAGCGCCTATCGCCCCTACCCCGGCTTCCGCACTGCGCCCGGCGCGGTGGGGGAGTATAACGGCAAGTTCATGAGCGGCCAGTTCGTGCTGCGCGGCGGATCGTGCGCAACGGCTCGCGGCCATGCACGGGCGAGCTATCGCAACTTCTTTTACCCACATCAGCGCTGGCAGTTCACCGGCGTGCGATTGGCAACGGACCTTCCATGCTGAAACGCGACGACGAAATACTGGTTACGCTGAACGCGCCCGACGCGGCATTTCGTGCCGACGTCATCGATGGCCTCATGCGTCGGCCACGCGCGATCCCCGCGCGATGGTTCTACGATCATCGCGGCTCGGAACTGTTCGAGGATATCACCGCGCTGCCCGAATATTACCCCACGCGGACCGAAACAGCATTGCTCCAGACGATTGGCCAGGATGTCGTACGACACACCGGGCGTGGCCGGGCGGTTATCGAGTTCGGCTCGGGCTCGTCCGCCAAGACCCCGACGGTACTCACCGCCGTCGAAGCGTCCGCTTATGTCCCGATCGATATATCCGGCGATTTCCTGCACGAATCCGCCCGCGATCTGGCACAACTCTTTCCCGCGCTACCGGTCCATCCGCTGGTCGCGGACTTCATGACGCCCGTGACTTTGCCGTCGGAGGTTCGGGCGTTACCGAAGCTTGGCTTCTTCCCGGGTTCCACGATCGGCAACCTCATCCCATATGCGTCGACCGATCTGCTGCGGATGATGCGCCGAGCGCTCGGTGAAGGAGCGATGCTGTTGATCGGGATGGACCGAATCAAGGATCAGGCGACGCTCGAACGCGCCTATGACGATGCCGCCGGCGTCACCGCTTCCTTCAACCTCAATCTGCTCACACGGATCAATCGCGAACTGGGTGGCACGATTCCGGTCGACGCCTTCCACCACCGCGCGATCTGGAACGCCGAGCGTGCGCGGATCGAGATGCATCTGGAGGCGACGCGCGATATTGCCTTCTCGGTTGATGGCCGTGCATTCTCGATGGCGCGCGGTGAAACGATCCACACCGAAAACAGTCATAAATACGGCCCGCGCGATGCGCGGCTATTGCTCCGCGCTGGTGGATGGACACCGATCGCCGAATGGACCGATCCTGACGAGCAGTTTGCGATCTATCTCGCCGAAGCGCAGCCCGCCCGCCCCGCACCCTGAGCCGGTGCGAGCGGTGGCGCAATCGCGGGATGGGCTGTAGAGCGCGCAGGACATAACGACTGTCAGCCGGGTTTTTACGTGACCGATCCCCATCTGCCGATCTGCGTGGCGGCGCTTTATCGCTTCGCCGCCTTCGATGACTGCCCAGCGATCCGCGCGTCCCTCTACGACCGTTGCGTCGCGCTCGGTGTGAAGGGCACGCTGCTTATCGCTCCCGAAGGCATCAACGGCACGGTGGCTGGCAGCGACGATGCGATCACGCAATTGCTCGCGCTTATCCGCACCTTGCCGGGCTGCGCCGCGCTGGAGCCCAAGTTCTCGCGCGCTGCCGTGCTCCCCTTTCACCGGCTGAAGGTCCGCATCAAGCGCGAGATCGTGACGATGGGGAAGCCGGATATCGATCCGCTCGGCGATGCCGGCCACTACGTCGCCGCCGCCGACTGGAATGCGCTGATCGCTGAGCCGGGCACGATCCTGATCGACACGCGCAACGATTATGAGGTCGCGATCGGAACGTTCACAGGTGCGATCGACCCGGAAACGCCCACCTTCCGCGATTTTCCGGCGTGGTTCCGCGCCAATCGCGACACGCTGCTCCGCGGCGAGACGCAACCTAAAGTGGCGATGTTCTGCACCGGTGGCATCCGCTGCGAAAAAGCCACCGCCTTCCTCAAGTCGGAGGGTGTGGAGCAGGTCTATCACCTGGATGGCGGCATTCTGAAATATCTGGAAACGGTGCCGGCGGCGGAAAGCCTGTGGCAGGGCGAATGCTTCGTATTCGATGAACGCGTGGCGGTATCGCACGGTCTCACGCCCGGCTCCCACGAGTTGTGCCGTGCATGCCGGATGCCGCTGAATGCCGCCGACCGCGCCTCGCCGTTATACGAGGAGGGTGTCAGTTGCCCGCGCTGTCATGCCGAGCGCAGCAACGACCAGCGCGCCCGCTATGCCGAGCGGATGCGCCAGACGCGCTTTGCGGAGAAGCGTGGCGTCGCGCATATCGGCGCGTCATTCGATCCCTCAAAAGCCGGTTAGGGTATCGTGCCGTTTGGAGAAACTGAGAGATCATGCTTCCCGCACGCACGTTCAGCATCTCTATCCGCCAGGCGTCGCGCGCGTTACGAGCGTATCTGACAACCGGACTTTTTTCAGCGCTGAGCTTCGGGCCTGGTGGAATCTAATCCCCGCCGCGATCGGAACGACTAGCTCGCGAACGGCTCCGACGGCCTGATCCGCATCCGCTTCACCCCGCACACCCCTTTGGCATCATGGATAACCGGGTCGAGACGGGCGGCAATGCGCTGATTGACGTGCCGCTGCGCGTGACTGAGAAACGTGACGGCGCGGAGGTCAAGATGCCCCTGTTTAGGCAGCCGGAGACGGCCGACGCGAAATTCGCCGCCGATGCGCGGGGGTCAATCGCGACCTGAGGAAGTTCAAGGTCTTGATCGCCCGATGAGGCATCTTCCCGCCGCCAGTGCCCACCAGCAGATCAACGGCTGAACGAACAGTCGCGGATAATGATAGGCCCAACCAAGGCCCGTGCCGGTCGACAGATCGTGGACCGCGTGGGCGATGTTCGCAGGGTAGACGCACACTGCATAGAGCGCGAGCATCATGCCTGCCAGGGCGCGCGTTCGCGGCACGAAAAGGCCTACGGCTCCCAGAAGTTCGGCCACACCCGTAAGAAGCACGGCCTCATAGGGATAAGGGACGAACGACGGTGTAACCGCCACGAAGATGTCTGGCCGCGTCAGATGCAGGGCGCCCGCCAACAAGAAGAGCGGCGCGATCGTCACTCGTGCCAGATTACCGCGCAAATCCTTCACGAAGGATGATCTGCGCGCGTTCATCGCTTGGCGTTCGGGGATGAAAACAAACCCATCGCGTTATCGTTCATGGAGATATGACGGCGATCATTCGGTACACTGCGGCCATCGAACCGCAGATCGGGCCGGCACCCTAATTTTATGGCGCCGGCCCATACTACAATTACGGGATCATCACCGTATCGATCACGTGGATGACGCCGTTCGACTGCATGACGTTCGGGATGGTTATACGGCCCTTGTGGCCCTTGTCGTCAGCGACCCACCAGCCCTTGCCCGATTTGGTGAAGGTCAGCGTCTCGCCCTGCACCGTCGCATAGGTCGCCTTGCCCATATTCTGCGCTGCCTTCGCGGCGATATCGGCTGCAGTGATGCGGCCGGGCACGACGTGATAGGTCAGCACGGCAGTGAGCTGCGCCTTGTTCTCCGGCTTCAGCAGGGTGTCGACCGTGCCCGCCGGCAGCTTGGCGAAAGCCTCGTTCGTCGGCGCGAACACCGTGAACGGGCCGGGGCCGGACAGCGTATCGACCAGACCGGCAGCCTTAACTGCAGCGACGAGCGTCGTGTGATCCTTTGAATTGACCGCATTCTCCACGATGTTCTTGGTCGGATACATCGCGGCGCCGCCCACCATCGGGTTCGTCGTTGCGGCGATACCGGCGGTCGCACCGGCCGCGAGCGCGGTTGCCAACATCAGCTTACGGATTGCTTTCATGTGCCTGCTCCTGGAACACGCAGATCGCGCGTGCATAGGCAGATACGAACGTCAGCGACGATCGGATGCACTTCAGGCGAGAGAAAGTTTGCCGCTGGCCACCACTGGCCCGGTCGGCCTGCCGGTCGGCGATCCGCCATTCGGCTCGATCGAGATCGCGAGCGTGACGCCCGCGCCAAGCCGTGCGCGCGTCGCGACCGGAAGCGTCATACGCGATGGTCCGGTCGCCGCAAGCACCCCCATCGCCTCCGGCACGCCGTCGCCGCCGATCATCCAAAGCTGCGCGCTTTTGCCGCCCCGCGCTACGGCGGCCTCGCCAACACGCATCTCCCCGGTCGCCATATCGATGACCGCCGGCACCGCCGCCGTCTTGTCGTTCAGCAACAACGAGGCCGCCATCATCTGATGCGGCGCAACGGGCGAAAGTATCGGCCGGACGACGAAAAACAGCGCCAGTGCCGCTGCCATTGCGGCGAGCGTCGCGACGAACGGCCATGATGCGCGCCGTCGCGGCGATCGTGCGGCCAGTCGCTCGGCCACCCATTCGGGCGCGGGAACCTCCGCATACTCATCGAACAACCCGGCGAGGCGATGGCGCCACTCCTCCACCTCGCGCGCGAACGCGGGGTCGGACAGCGTGAGACGCAGCGCTTCCGCGCGCTCCGCGCCGTCCAGCAGCCCAAGCGCGAGTTCGGCGGCAGTCATGTCGGGGCCAGAACCGGGCGCGTCAGTCGACATCGACACACCCTCTCAGTTGCAGCAGACCCCGGCGCACGATGCTCTTCATCGTGCCCAGCGGCAGCCCCTTGCGCGCGGCGAGTTCGGCATAGGTGACGCCGTCGAAGAAAGCGGTTCGGATCGCGTCGCGCGCGCGCTCGTCCAGTGCGTCCATGCAATCACGCAGGCGCCGGGATTCCTCATCGCGCTCGATGAGCGTCAGTTGATCGGGCGATGCGTCTGCCACGTTGTCGGCCTCCTCAATCGGGTTGGATGGCCGCGCGCCGCGCGCACGCACCCAATCGATCGCCCGGTTGCGTGCGATCGTCGCCAGCCAGGAAATGGGGCTCGCCCGTCCAGGTTCGAACGCGCCAGCCCTTTTCCAGATCGTGAGATAGACTTCATGCAACACATCCTCGGCACTGCTGCGGTCTCCACAGATACGCAGGCAGATGCCGAATAGCTTCGCGGATGTCAGCCGATACACTTCCTGAAGCGCCGAACGGTCCTCCGCGCCGGTGCGCAGCAACGCCTCGGCCAGTTGCGCCCGCGCATTCGGCTGATCGGAGGAGGTTGCCACGAACGTCTCGTAACGCGGACACAGTGCGGCGGCAATCGCGTCGCCGTCTCGTTGACCTTCGGACGATATTTTGACACTGTCAGTGCCATAATATGGAGGGGCTGCATGCGCGTACTGCGAACGCCGGATGAGCGATTCGAAAATCTGACCGACTATCCGTTCGCGCCGCGCTATCTGACGGTTACCGACGCGGACGGCACCGAGCTCAGGATCCACTATCTTGACGAGGGGCCGCGCAGTGCGGCGCCGATCCTGCTCATGCACGGCGAGCCGAGCTGGTCATACCTTTACCGCAAGTTCGTTGCCTGGCTGACCGCCCGCGGACATCGCGTGATAGCGCCCGACCTGGTCGGTTTCGGCCGATCGGACAAGCCAGCCGAGCGCACCGACTATACTTACGAGCGCCACGTGGCCTGGATGAGCTGCTGGCTCGCTGCGCTCGATCTTCGGGGCATTACGCTGTTCTGCCAGGATTGGGGCGGGCTGATCGGCCTGCGGCTGGTCGCGGCATTCCCCGATCGCTTCGCGCGCCTGGTCCTGTCGAACACCGGGCTGCCGATCGGGAAGGGATCGTCCCAGGGCTTCGACGCGTGGCTTGCGTTCAGCCAGAACGTGCCTGTGTTCCCGGCTGGCGCGATCGTCAACGGCGGCACGACGCGCGAGCTTACCGCCGCCGAGATCGCCGCTTACGATGCGCCCTACCCCGATGAAAGCTACAAGGCCGGCGCGCGGCAGTTCCCTGCGCTGGTGCCGATCACCGCCAATCACGCGTCCGTCGCGGAGAACAGGGCGGCGTGGCAGGTGCTGGAACGTTTTGATCGCCCGGTCCTCGCGGCGTTCGGCGACAAGGACGCCGTGACCCGCGGCGGCGAGCGCTTGTTCATCGAAACCATCCCCGGCGCGTGCGGGCAAGATCATGTCATTATCGAGGGCGGCGGGCATTTCATCCAGGAAGACGCGCCCGAGCAACTATGCGCGCTGATCGACGGGCTGATCGCACACGATATTGGAGCGGTGCGATGAACTGCGAGAACGCTGTATTTTCGCCGGCCGAGCAGGCGGCGGCATTCTTCAGCGCCGCCGATGACGGCCCGTTTGTCATGCTCAACCTCCTGAAATTCAGGGAGCGCGCCGAATATCCGGACGGCAGTGAAGGGCATCTTTCCGGCCGCGAGGCCTATGCGCGATATGGCGCAGGCGTGCGGGCGTGCCTTCAGGCGGTAGGCGGCGAGGCACTATACGCTGGTGCCATCACCGAAATCATGATCGGCGCGGTGGACGAACTATGGGATATGGTTGCGCTGGCGCGCTATCCCTCCCGTGCGGCGATGATGGCGATGATCCAGCTCCCCGAATATCAGGCAATCGAGAAGCACCGGATCGCGGGGCTCGCAGGCCAGCTCAACATTCGAACCACCCCGGTGGCACGCGCCTGATCTTGGTCAGTCGTTTGGCGGTGTGGTACGGCGCGATGTGCCGGATGCAAAGAGCGCACCGCTTGCATCCCGATCGGGGCCTGAAACGTTAGCGTCCTGCCCGCCGGATCGCCGATCGGGAATATCCCGCCCTGCGGAGTCAGCCTGATGCCGAAGCCTACCATTGCCGATCTGTTTGCCGAAACGCTCCATCTCGCCGGGGTGCAGCGCATCTATGGCGTGGTGGGAGACAGCCTGAACGGACTGACTGACAGTCTGCGCCGCCAGGGCCGGATCGAATGGGTGCACATGCGTAACGAGGAGGCTGCCGCATTCGCCGCCGGAGCAGAAGCGCAGATAACGGGCCGGCTGGCGGCGTGCGCGGGATCTTGCGGGCCGGGCAACATGCACCTCATAAACGGATTGTATGATTGTCACCGAACGCGCGTACCGGTTCTTGCGATCGCCGCGCAGGTTCCGAGCGCGGAAATCGGCTCGAACTACTTTCAGGAAACCCGGCCGGAGGCGCTCTTCCGCGAATGCAGCGTTTATTGCGAGACGATTTCCGACGCGGACCAGATGCCCCGGACGCTCGAAACCGCGATACGCGCGGCGGTCGGCCATCGCGGCGTGTCGGTCGTGGCGATGCCCGGTGACGTGGCATTGCGCGCCGCGACTGGCACGCCCACACGATCAGCGGCGGCGTTGCTGCCGCCGGTCGCCTGCACGGTGCCCGCTGCGGCAGAAATAGCGGCGCTTGCAGCGCTGCTGAACGGTGCGGGAAAAGTGACGATTCTGGCCGGTCGGGGCTGCAAGGGCGCGCACGCCGAGCTGCTGCAGGTCGCCGAACTGCTCCAGGCCCCGATCGTCCATGCGCTGGGTGGCAAGGAGTTCATCGAATACGACAATCCCTACGACGTGGGCATGACCGGACTTATCGGTTTCTCGAGTGGCTACGACGCAATGATGGGGTGCGACGTGCTGCTGATGCTCGGCACGGACTTCCCCTACCGACAGTTTTATCCAGAAAAGGCCAAAGTCGCGCAAATCGACCTGCGGCCGGAAAATCTCGGTCGGCGCGCCGCCATTGACCTGGGGCTGGTTGGCGACATCGCGCCGACGTTGGCGGGGCTGATCCCCTCTCTGAAAGCCGGACGCGATGGCGCGTTCCTGCAATCAGCCCGCGCCGATTACGCGCAAGCGCGCAAAGGGCTGGACGAGCTGGCCCACGGCAAGGCCGGCACCGGCATAATTCATCCGCAGCATGTGGCGCGCGTCGTGAGCGCGCTGGCCAGCGAAGATGCGGTGTTCGCGTGCGATGTCGGCACGCCGACAATCTGGGCGGCGCGCTATCTGAAAATGAACGGGCGCCGCCGACTGATCGGCTCGTTCAATCACGGCTCCATGGCCAACGCGCTGCCACAGGCGATCGGTGCTCAGTCAGCCTGTCCCGATCGTCAGGTCGTGACGCTGTCTGGCGACGGCGGGCTGGCGATGTTGATGGGTGAACTCCTGACCGTTCGCCAACTTGGGCTGCCAGTGAAGATCATCGTCTTTAACAACGGCACGCTCGGGTTCGTGGAAATGGAGATGAAAACTGCGGGGCTGATCGAAACCGGCGTTTCGCTCGACAATCCCGATTTCGCGGCGATGGCGCGGGCGATCGGTCTGCACGGCGTGCGCATCACCGATCCGGGCGAGGTGGAAAACGGGGTTCGCGCGGTGCTGGAGCATCCAGGCCCCGCGTTGCTGGATGCCGTGACCGCGCGCGACGAACTGTCGATGCCACCCAAGATCACGCTGGAGCAGATGAAGGGGTTCACTCTCTATATGGCGAAGGCGATCCTGTCCGGCCGAGGCGACTCGGTGATAGAGCTTGGCAAAACAAACGCGGGACTCTGAAGCGGCTTTTCTAGCGGCATCGGATACGGGCGCAGTGGCGCCATCTTGCCTGCCACCGCCCTAGCCGCAATCCCGATCGCTGCGCGTACCGTTATTCCCTTCCCGACGGATATACCTCCCGAGTACGGATCCGGAGGCTGTTGAGAATCAACGCGCCCAGCCTTCAGCCGCCGGTTCAAGGCTTTCGAGAAACGACGCGGCGCTCGCGCGATAGGCGTCGCGCTGCCCGGACGCCATCCGGTCCCAGTTCGCATACATTTGGGTCATCCGCCTGTTGCGCCGAAAGCGGCGCTCATGGCGCGCGAGGAAGTCCCAATAGAGCGCGTTGAAGGGGCAAGCATCTGCCCCCGTCTTCTGCTTCACGTCGTATCGGCAATGCCCGCAGTGGTCGGACATTCGATTGATGTATGCGCCACCGCCCGCATAGGGTTTTGTCGCCAGCCGCCCGCCATCTGCATGCTGGCTCATGCCGATCACATTGGGCAGCTCCACCCATTCATAAGCATCGGCATAGACCACCAGAAACCAGTCAGCGACATCCTGCGGCCGAACGCCCGCCAGCATCGCAAAATTGCCGAGTACCATCAGGCGCTGGATATGATGCGCGTAGCCATGATCGATCGTGTTGCGTATCGCCTCCGCCATGCAGCGCATGTCGGTATCGCCGGTCCAGTACAACTCTGGCAACGGCCGTTTCGCCTTTAGCGCGTTGGCGTTCGCGACATCGGGCATTTCCATCCAGTAATAGCCGCGAACGTACTCGCGCCATCCGATGATCTGGCGGATAAAGCCTTCCGCGGCGTTGAGGGGCACGTCGCCGGCGGCGTAGGCGTCGGCGGCCGCCTGCGCCACATCGAGCGGCGTCAGCAGGCCAAGATTCAGCGCCGGGCTGAGCCAGCTGTGATATAGCCAATCCTCACCGGTCACCATCGCATCCTGATACGTGCCGAAATCGGGCAGCGCGGTACGGATGAAATGATCGAGCGCACGACGCGCCTGCCCGGCGGTGACTGGCAGCGCAAACTTGTCGAGGCGCCCGAAATGCCCGGAAAAGCGCTTCGCGACCATCGCCAGCACCTCGCCCGTGATATCGTCGGGCGCGAAGTGCATCGGCGCCGGATACTTGATCCCCCGCCGGGGCGGCGCGCGGTTTTCCTTGTCGAGGTTCCACCGCCCGCCTTCGGGCTTGCCATCGGCGCTCATCAGCAGCCCGGTTTTACGGCGCATCTCGCGATAGAAGAATTCCATCGTGAGTTCGGTGCGGGCCTGTGCCCAGGTCTGAAACTCCAGAATACCGCAAACGAAGCGGTCGTCGGGCAGGATATCGACCGGCAGATCAAAGTGCGTCGACCAGCCGTCGATCATCTTCTTCACGCGCCATTCGCCAGGCTCGACGATGCGGATGGATGCCGGCCGGTGCCGTTTGATCGCCCGCGCGACCTCTCCCGTGAAGCTGCCGCTGTTGCCGGGTGCGTCAAGCTGGACATAATCCACGCTCCATCCGGCATTCCGCAATTCCTTCGCGAAATGTCGCATGGCGGAAAGGATCAGCGCAATCTTGCGTTTGTGGTGACGAACGTAGGTCGTTTCGTCCGCCACCTCCATCAGCAGTATCACGGCGTCAGCCTTGGCGACGTCGTGCAAGGAGGCAAGGCTGTGCGAGAGCTGATCGCCAAGCACGGGGATAAGGACGGTCATACGTCGGCTTCAACGTCCAGCCGGACGTGTGGATGCCTCGCAGCGAACAGCTTCGTCGGTGGGACGTCGGCCGGCATGGTCAATCCCCGCCGGCACCGCAAGGCCGTCGTCGGTGGCGCTGTTATCACTCTATTCGGCACCCGATCGGCGCGCGTGTCCGCGCCCATGTCGCACAACGCCATCTCGGCCGTGGCGGCCTAGATTTAGGTAGCTCGGGCATCAAGCGGCGCCCCTTCGTCGCGAGTGCTTTTCGCGAGCACCTTTTTTACCAAAATCGTGGTCCCGGCCAGCGCGGCGATCGGGGCCAGAAGCATGTAGAACGCCGTCGCGCCATGCGCTGCGGCGAACACATGGCCGACGATGAACGAGCCAGTCGTTCCGCCGAGCGCGGAGAATACCACGATCAGGCCCACCATCGGCGGCTGCTCGCTCGCGGGCATGGCGGAGAGAATGGCGGAATTGAGCGCCGGATAGATCGGTGCCATCGCCAGCCCGATCATCGGAAACACGAATGCGGCGATCGGGGCCCGGCTCCAGGCAGTCACCTCGCCATGATGCGCCTCAGCGAGCGGAAGGACCGCGACGATCAATATGGCCATCGCGACGAGGCAGCCGCAGACCAGCGGAAACCAGCCCGTGCGCCGTACGATCACGCCTGCGGCCAGGCGCCCCGCCGCCAGGCTCACCGCGAAGATCGAGGCCGCCTGCACGCTCATCGGCGCAGAGAGACCCAGCAACTCACGGTTGAACGTCGGAAGCCACGAGCCGATGCCCTGCTCCACCAGCACGTAGCAGAAGATCGCGGCGATGAAGCTTAACGAAAGCGGCCGCCAGGCGAGGCGAAGCATCTCGGCGAAACGGCGCTCGGGCGCGGCAGCCTTTTCATTTTGCAGCGCCCGTTCCTCGAACGGCGTTACGACAAGCAGCATCACCACAAGCAGGCAGGCGCCGGCGAGCACATAATATACGTTGAGCCACTGCAGGTTCCCGGGCGCGACCGGATCGATGAACGCGGCGAAGATCCAATAACCGCTCAGCACGCCGAGCATGAATATTCCCTCGATCAGATTGAGGAGCGATGCATGCCGCGCGCTGCCTTGCGTGAGGAGTCCGACGAAACTGTACACTGATACCTTCGCGAGCCCGAAGCCGATCCCGATCGCCAGGAAAACGAGCCGCGTTGTCCAGAATCCCGGTGCCAGCGGCATCGCGAGACAGGCGAGACCAACGCCGCTCAGCGCCACGATCAGCGCGCGACGCAAGCCGAAGCGCGGCAATTGCGCCGCCAGCAGGAAGCTTGTGGCGGCGATCGACAGATCCTTGAACCCTTCAAGCGAACTGGCGGCGCCCTTGGTCACACCGAACGACTCGATGGATTGCAGGATCACCGTCCCGACGCTGTTGAGCAGAACCGCGAAGATGGCATAGCTGAGCGCGAGCGCGATCGTGAGCCGTGTCCTGTTCATCATCCTCCCCTGCCCGGATTGCCCGGACTATGTCTTGACCATTTCCTATTATGAAATGCATATCATAAGCAAATCGGGCGAACGGTCGCCATCTTGCGGAGAGCAATGCAGTGGCGCGATCATTACCGGAAACGTCATTCGCGTCGCTCCGGTTCGCTGACGACGGCTGGCATCTTTCCGCAATAGCCGAGCGCGAGCGCCCCGGCCATGTCGCGGCGATTTTCTCGATCGGCAACGGATTCGTCGGCGTGCGCGGTCCGGGGGACGCGCCGGGCGATCCACGAGTGTATCTCAATGGCGTCTATGAGCGGGTGCCCATAGCCTATCACGAAGCGGCGCACGGCTTCGCGCGCGAGAGCGACATGCGGCTGGCGGTGGCCGATGCGACACGGCCGGCGATCCTGATCGACGGCTCGCCCCGGCGCGCGGCGGACAAGGTGGCGCTGGATCTTTCACGGGGACTGCGAACCGAGACGATCGCCGTCGACGGCGCGACGATCACGATCGAGCAGTTCGCGTCGGTGACCCGCCAGGGGCTGGTGCTCACCCGTGTTCGCCACACTGCGGGCCATCAGGTGACGGCGCTGCCCTGTGTCGCGCCGCCGCCCGGTGCTGGCGAGCCGGCGCCGCCGCCCGCCGATGCGGTCTATGACCCACGGATCGCACCCGCGCTGAAGCGCAGTCCGTGGATCGAGCAGAAAGTGCACGACGAGGCTGGGCTGGCGCTGCGCGTCGATCGACTTGATCGCAGCGGTTTCCTTGTGGCGGCGGCGATGAAGCTGATCGATCGACGCTCCATCGGCGACGATGTGCAGATTGATTTCGTATCGAGCTATCACGCCCTGCGCGATGCCGATCCGGAAAGCGGCGCGATCGAGGCCATCCGGTGCGCGAGCGCCGACGGATACGATGCGATCCTGGCCGAGCACGAGCGCTGGTTCGCTGGTTTCTGGGCCGACTGCGATGTCGCGGTCCCGGCCGATCCCAAGGCGTCGCTGGCGATCCGGTTCGCATTGGCGGAACTGGTGATGGCGGCGGGGCGCGACGGCAAGACCTCGATCGGGGCCAAGGGGCAGACCGGCGAAGGCTATGAGGGGCATGTCTTCTGGGATGCCGATCTTTACGTCCTGCCGGTGTTCGCCTTCACCCGGCCGGAGATCGCGCGCGCGATGCTGGCATGGCGGATTTCCGGGCTGGATGCCGCGCGGGACAACGCGCGGGCAATGGGTCAGACGGCGGGCGCGCTCTATCCCTGGCGAACGATCGGCGGGCACGAATGCTCGTCCTTCTTCCCGGCGGGATCGGCGCAATATCACATCAACGCGGATATCGCCTTCGCGCTGGAAACCTATGTCGCGGCCAGCGGAGACCGCACGATCCTGGCGGCCGGCGGCGCGGCGCTGCTGGTGGAAACGGCACGGATATGGCTGCAGATCGGCTTCCACGATCCGGCGCGCGACGGCGCATTCGTCATCAACCGGGTGACCGGGCCGGATGAATATTCGGCGATCGTCAACAACAACCTCTATACCAACATGATGGCCGCGCGGCACCTGCGCTTCGCCGCGCGCGAGGGCGAAGCTGCCGGGCTGATCGACGCATCGGAGGCGGCGCGGATGATCCGCGCGGCGGAAAAGATGTGGCTGCCATACGACGAGCAAAGGCAGGTTCACGCGCAGGACGATGCGTTCTTTGCCCTGCAACCCTGGCCATATGCGCAGACGCCCGCGAGCGCCTATCCGCTGCTGATGCATTTCCATCCGCTGACCATCTATCGTCACCGCGTATCGAAACAGGCGGATGCGGTGCTCGCGCTGGCGTTGATGCCGGAAGCGTTCGGTGCCGACGCGGGGCGCCGGATGCTCGATATCTACGAGGCGACGACCGTGCATGATTCGACGCTCTCGGCCAGCGCGTTCGCCACGGCTGCGGCGCGGGTCGGCGATGGTGCGCGGGCAGCGCATTATTGGCGGGTCGCGGCCTTGACCGACCTGTCCGATCTCTTCGGCAATGCCGATCACGGATTGCACATGGCGGCACTCGCGGGAAGCTGGAGCGCGCTGGCGATGGGGTTTGCGGGAATGCGTATCGACGGCGACGCGCTGACGTTCGATCCGATCGAGATTCCGGGGTTGGCGAGCTATGCTTTTACCGTGGCGTTTCGCGGTGCGCGGATCGAGGTGAGTGTTTCCGGGCGACACGCGCGCGCAACGGTGCGTGGCGACACCGCCGTCGCGGTACGCTGTCGTGGGGAAGATATCGTCACACCGGCGGACGCGGCGTGACGGTGGCATTTCGGGCGGCGATCTTCGATCTGGACGGCGTGTTGGTGGATAGCGCCAGGCTGCACTTCGTCGCGTGGAAAAGGATCGCGGACGAACTTGGCGTTCCGTTCACCGAGCATGAGAATGAGGCGCTGAAAGGCGTCGATCGCATGGGATCGCTCGACCATATCCTGGCGCTGGGCGGAATAACGCGCACGGCGACCGAAAAGGACGAGCTCGCCGCGCGCAAGAACGGCTTTTACCTCGAAGCGCTTGAAACAATGGGCCGAAACGATGTGTTGCCTGGCGCGCGTGCGCTGCTGACGGCTGCACGCGGCGCAGGATTGGCGCTGGCGGTGGCGTCTGCCAGCCGCAACGCGACCGCGGTGCTCGCGCGCGTGGGGCTGCTCGACGCGTTCGATTTCGTGGCCGACGCGGCCGCGATCGCCCTGTCCAAGCCTGCACCGGATATCTTCCTGGCATGCGCCGACGCGCTGACCACGCCGGCTGCGGCCTGTGTCGGCTTCGAGGATGCCGCCGCAGGGGTCGCCGCGATCAAAGCCGCCGGCATGACGGCGGTCGGGATTGGCGATCCGATCGTTCTCGCCGCTGCCGACCGGGTCTATGAGTCGACGGCAGCCGTCGATTTCGCGGCGGTGCTGCGGTTGGCGCCGGAAGGCGCCTAGGTTTCGCGGACGATCAGCCGGGTCGGCAGGACGCTCGACCTCGGCTTTCCTCCCTCGAGTATCTGCATCAGTTTTTCCACCAGCAGCGCTCCCGCCAGATGCGTTTCCTGTTCGATGGTGGTGATCGCGGGTGTAAAATGCGCCGCAGGCGGGATGTCGTTATAGCCGCACAGCGAATAATCGCGTGCGGCCTCAAGCCCGATTTCGCGAAAGGCGGCAATGACAGCCATCGCGGCCGTGTCCGAAAAAGCGAACACCGCATCCGGCGGTGGCGCCTTGTCGCGCAGCCGCTGCGCTACGCCTTGAAAGGTTGAGGCATAGGCCATCTGCTCCGCCGCCAGATGCTCGAGCGTGACGCCGGGATGATCGGCGGCGATTTCACGCAGGCCGGCCAGACGCATCTCGATCTCGGTATGAGCGGTGTTGCCGACGAACATCCAGCGACGTGCGCCACGCTCGACGAATAACTCGCCCGCCAGTCTGCCGCCAAGACGGTTGTCGCTGCCGACCGCGCAATAAGGCTCGGCCGGATCGACGCCGCCCCATACCACGAACGGTGCGCCAGCGCGCGCCAGGTCACGCAGCATCAGCCCTCTCGCACCCTGGCCGAGGAATATGAACCCGTCCGCAACCCGCGAACTGACAAGGTCGATATGGCTCTGCGCATCCGTAAGATTGGGCGGCGACAGCAGCAGATCCTGATTGCGCACCGACAGCGCCTCCGACACGCCCGCCAGTAACTCGAAGATGAACGGATCAGCGATGCGGCCGGCGCGATGCGAGGCAAGGTCCAGCACCACGGCGATCGTATCGTTGCGCGCCTGCCGCAGCTTCTGCGCGTTCCGGTTGATCGCATAGCCATTTTCGCGCGCGACGCGCAGCACGCGCTCTCGCGTTTCCTCGTTGACCAGCGGGCTGTTGTTCAGGACGCGCGACACCGTAGGCTTGGAGACGTTCGCCAGCCGGGCGATATCGCCCATATTCACGTCCATGCCGCGCCGACGCGTCAATATTCTCACTCCCGATAGCGGGGGCTCACGCCGAAGCCGTTGAAACCGGTTTCGCGATCACCGCCGCCGTGGCCGCTTGCCACTTTGCACGTGAGGGTAGGCTGGGGAAGGCCGTCGGCGCAACGTCAAGGCGCGCCGATGCGCGGTTTCCGTGCGTGTCGACGATTGCGAAACGCACTCTCTGACGAGGGGCCGCCGCATTGGTTTCATCCGCAGTGTTGCATCGGAGCAACGCATCTCGCCGATGTAAAATATATAACTATTTGTTATATAATGCTTATCTTCAGGTAATGGAGTTGCAACATTTTATTGAAATGCAATTCAGTGAGGCGTAGATCCTGTGCCAGGACGCGTGTCGAAAAGGATGCGTCCGCCGCAGGAGAGGAATATGACGTCGTCGCGCCATCGTAAATTCATCGCCGTTTCGGGCTTCGCCGTCGCGATGGTCCTTGCCAACGGAGCATCGGCACAGGACGCGACGACGGCCCCGGTCGCGGCGCAGGACGCCGGAAATTCTGCCGCTATGGACGACATCGTCGTCACCGGCCGCCCGGCTGGCAGCGGGATCAACAAGCTCGAGGCGGGCTATTCGATCACCACCATATCCGCCGACGACATCAAGCTGCAGGCGCCGAAAAGCGCAGGCGATGTGCTGAAATCGATCCCGGGCGTCTGGGTCGAAAGCTCGGGCGGCGTCGGCACCTCGAACGTCTTCGTGCGCGGCATCCCCAGCACCGGCGACGCGCCGTTCGTCACGATGCAGTTCAACGGCATTCCGGTGTACGGCGCCAGCAGCCTGTCGTTCATGGACCAGACCGGCATGGTTCGCATCGACGACACGATCGAGGGAATCGAAGGCGTGAACGGCGGTCCGGGATCATTGTTCTCGGACGGTCAGCCAGGCCTCACCACCAACCTGCGGCTGCGTGAGGGAGGCGAGCAGATGCACGGCAGCCTCAGCGCTTCCGTCACCGATTACAGCGCCTATCGGGTCGACGGCTATCTGAGCGGCAAGATCGCGACTGACACATATTATATGGTCGGTGGTTACCTCTCTCGTGGCGACACGGTGCGGCGCGCAGGCTTCGACACCGAGAAGGGCGGGCAGATCACCGCCAACGTCACCCACAAGTTCGACCGAGGCAGCATCAACGTGTTCGCCCGCTACACCGACGATCATGGCGAATGGTTCCTGCCGTTCGCCGCGGGCGTTCCGGGCGTCGACCTGGGCACGTACAACCAGCTCAGCCAGTATTCGCGCTATGCGACGATCATCGTTCCGGGCAGCGCCGGCAGCGGCGCCACCCAGAATGTGGATTTGAACGGCGGGCGCGGCTGGAAGGGCGTCGTCTCCGGGGTCAACCTGAATTACGATTTCGGCGGCGGCCTCTCCTTTGCCGACCGCTTCGGATTCTCCAGTGGCACGCTGCAGACGATGGGCCTCGTGCCCGCCGGTGCCGGTGCGGTGACGGTGGCGACGGCGCTCGCCTCCTCGGGCAATCCGGGCCAGACGGCGGTGCACACCATCAACACCGGTCAAACCCTCGCCCCGACCGACTATGTGCAGCAGTTCGGCGCCTGGGTGGTGGAAAAGAAGCTCCGCAACATCTCGAACGAGGCGGTGGTGACCTTCAAGAGCGGCGCCAACACGCTCAATCTGGGATATTACTTCTCACACTTCTCCTCCACCGACGCGTGGAGCCTGGGCGCGAACCGCTGGATGCAGGTCGGCGGCTCTCGCGATCTCGTCGATCTGGATAACGGCCCGCTCAGCAGCTTTGCGATCGCGGATTACGGGCGGGCAGACGTCAACGCGATCTACCTGTCCGACTCACTCAACATCACCGACGCGCTGCGCATCGATGCCGGCGTGAGGCATCAGTGGACGAACATCAAGTTCAACATCCAGGGCAACGGCCTTCCCGATTATGCCCGCATCGAGCGGCAGGCTACCCCGTGGACGGTGGGCCTCAACTATCGCGCGACCAGCACGCTGGATGTCTATGCGCGCGTTTCCCAGGGTTATCACTCCCCCTCGTTCGACGACGTTCGTTCGCAGCTTGGCAACACTGGCCCACGGCTCGACCTGAACTGGAGCGTTCGGTCGTACGAAGGCGGCGTGAAGTATCGCGATCGCGGCCTTTCGCTCGCGCTGACCGGCTTCTACGACGAGGTGGAAGGCGCGGTATATAACGATGTCGGCGTGCCGCCGCAGATCGCCGGTTCCCGAACCAAGGGCGTGGAATTCGATGCCTCCTGGCAACATGCCAGCGGCTTCGGCGTGGTCGGCAATGCGGTGCTGGAGGATGCGAGCACGCACACACCGGCGATCCCGGCGTTCGATGGCAAGCGTGCGCAGCGTATCCCCTCGTATCAGGTGCGCGTCACGCCGACTTACACGCTTACCGCTTCCGACACGTCGGATATCACCCTCTACGGCACGTTCGAGGCGATCGGTAAGCGCTACAGCGACCTCCTGAACCTGCAGGCGCTGCCCGCCTATCAGACGCTGAGCGCCGGCCTGAAGGCGCGGGTCGATGGCTTCACGCTTCAGATCGCCGGCGACAATCTCACCAACTCACACGGCCTGACCGAAGGAAATCCGCGCTTCCTGGCCGGGCCGGGTGCCGCCATCCCCGATGTGCGCCCCATTTTCGGCCGGTCATATCGGGTAACCGTCGGCTACGCGTTCTGATTGCTCAAGGGCCGGGTGGCGCGCCCGGCCCTGTCTCGTAAGCGACGACCGATCGAGGGCTCGCTGCCGCAGCGGACAGCGGAATCGCGCCTGCGGACAGAATTCGTCGGGTCATCCGTGTTCGAGCAAGCGCCTCCGGGCCATCGTTAGTGCCGGGCCGCCCGCGCGCTAACCTCACTGCGCCGTCATCCCGCCATCGACGACGAACTCGGCGCCGGTCACATAACTAGCCTCGTCCGACGCGAGAAAAAGCACGCAGTTTGCGATCTCTTCCGGCTTGCCCATCCGTGCCATCGGCACCATCGTCGCTACCCGCTGGCGCTGCTCTTCGGGATCGGGCGCGGCGAGAGGCGCCGTCATCGCGGTTTCGATCATGCCGGGATGGACGCTGTTGACGCGGATGCCGTCCCTGGCCGTCTCCATTGCCAGCGCCTTGCCGAACAGGCGCACCCCAGCCTTGCTCGCGCCATAAGCATGCGTCCGCGCGAGACCGACGATCCCGCCGACCGACGAGATGTTGACGATCGACCCGCCGTTCCCGGCCTCTCGCATTGCGGCGACCGCCTCGCGCATGCCCAGGAAGGCGCTCGTCATGTTGACCTCCATCTGTCTGGAAAAGCGCTCCAGCGACATTTCCTCGATCGGATAAAGGATCGCCACGCCCGCGTTGTTGACCAGAATGTCCAGCCGCCCGCGATCATCGACAATGCGGCGCACCGCATCGGCCCACCCGGTTTCGGAGGTGGCATCATGCGCAAGTCCGACCGCGTTCTCGCCGATTTCGGCCGCCCGCGCCCGCGCGCCCACCTCGTCCACGTCGCCGAGATAGACGATCGCCCCTTCCTGCGACAGACGCCGGGCGATGGCCTGGCCGATCCCCCCGACCGAACCGGCGCCGGTTACCAGCGCCACTTTGCCCTCGACCCGTCCCGTCATCGTCAATCTCCCCTCCGATAAGCCCAGATGCGGTGGTCGATGTTTCGAACACGAAAACGCCACCGTCGCCGCACCCCGCCCTTTCTGATCCTGCTCAGCCGCGTGGAATGCCGAGCAACATGATTATATCACGAACATCATAAATCTCCGGGCTCGCGACGCAATGAGGTGTTTTTCGCAATGCCCCGATCGACGTGATCGCACGATCCCAAATAGAAATTGACATGCGTGCGATAAAAACGTTAACCCCCGCGCAATCAGACTGAAAGATCTGCTTTTAGGGAGGGGAACATGGCCATACTGCGTATGGGGCAGGCGGGCTTTTGCCTGTCGAAATCCAATGACATTTCCGGCCGCGCGGCACGCGGATTACTCCTCTGCGCGGCGGCGCCGCTAGTGCTGGCGCTGACGCCCGCCGCCTTGGCACAGACGGCGGCGCCTCCCCCGGCCGATAGCGTTGCCGCCGCGCAACCTTTGGCGGCGGCGAATGAGCCGGGCGACGTCATCGTCACCGCGCGTCAGCGCTCCGAAACGCTGGCGACGACCCCCCTCTCCGTCAGCGCGATCTCGCCGACGCAGCTGGAAAATACCAACGCGCTGACGATCCAGGATGTCAGCGGCTCGATCCCCAATCTCGTGATCCAGCAGGTCGGGGCGGGCGCCTCGGCCGCCGCGATCGCGATCCGCGGTGTCGTCTTCGCCGATATCGAAAAGTCGTTTGACCCCGCCGTCGGCGTGCTGGTCGATGGCGTCTTCATCGGCACGAACACAGGGCAGTTGCTCGATTTCTTCGATATCGGCAGCCTTGAAGTTCTGCGCGGACCGCAAGGCACGCTCTTCGGCCGCAACACGATCGGCGGCGTCATCAACATCCGTCGCACGCGCCCGACGGGCGAGTTCGGCGGCAAGGGTGAAGTCACGTTCGGCAATTACGGGCTGTTCCAGGCGAAGGGCGTGCTGAACGTGCCGATCATCAAGGATGTGCTGGCGGTGAAGCTGTTCGAGCAGCACACCCACAGCGACGGCTATTACTACAACGTAACCTTCAAGCGCAGCGAACCGGGCATAACTTCGGACAATTTCGGCGCCGCTTTCCTTTTCACGCCAGCACCGAATTTCGAAGCGTTGCTTACAGTCGAGAAACAGACCCAACGCGGGCACACCGTCAATTCTTCCGGTAGCACGACCGGCGATCTCGTCTGCCTCGTCGCGCCCGCCAATCAGTGCAATCGCAACCTAACTACTGATCTATATACCACCTTCACCGAGTTCGATAATCCGACGCGCTATTCATCTCCGGCAGCTACGCTGGAGATGAATTGGAACGTCAGCGACGATGTGAAGCTCACGTCGATCACCGGCTGGCGCAAGAGCAACGAATCCTTCTACCAGGATTTCGACGGCACGTCGGCGCAGCTATATGAAACGATACGTGACCAATTTTATCGGCAGTTCTCGCAAGAGTTGCGCGTTTCCGCAAAAGTTAGCGAAACGTTCGATTTCGTGTCCGGCCTTTATTATTTCGATAATCGCTATACCAATCACCAGACCACCTTCCTCGGCCCGATCTTAGGCGGCACCACAGCCAATCAGTTCGCAGAACAAAACTCGAAATCATATGCGGCGTATCTTGACGCCAACTGGGCCTTTGCCGATCACTTCCGCGTGACTGTCGGCGGTCGATACACGAAAGACTCCAAAACGTTCCGCAACCGTTTCCCCGGCGCGTTCGACGTTTCGGCGAGCAAGGACTGGAGCAAGTTCACACCAAAGATTTCAGTCGACTATCGCCCCAATGAACAGGTGATGTTCTATGCCTCCTATTCGCGCGGTTATCGCGCGGGCGGATTCAACGGGCGAGCCACTTCAGTCGCCACGTCGCAGCAATCCTACGATCCGGAGACGGTGGACAGCTACGAAGGCGGCATCAAGACGCAGTTCTTCGACCGCAAGCTCTCGTTCAACATCGCGGCGTTCAAGACCAAATATGACAATAAGCAGGAATCGATCATCCGCCGCACGCCACCGGGATCGCCGAACGCGAGCGAAACTGTGGTGGCGAACGTCGCCTCTGCATCGATCAAGGGGATCGAGGCGGACTTCACGGCACGCCCTGTCCGGGGCCTGTCGCTGAACGGCTCCGTCGGTTTCCTGAAGTCGAACTACAATGACTTTCTGACGCTCAACCCGTTGACGTTGACCCCGATCGACTTCTCGGGCCTCAGCCTTACGTTCAACCCGAGCTTCACCGGATCGGTTGGCGGATCATACACCGCCCCGACAGCGATCGGCGACATCACTCTATCCACCAACTACCGCCATATCTCGACCTATTTCACCGCAATCACGCCTGATCCCTCCAACCCTAACCCGGCTGCGCCGACACTCAACGTCGTCGCCAGCCGAACGCGACCGCTGGATCAGTGGGACATGAGCGTTGCGCTTGAGCCCGATCTTGGCACCGGCAACTTCAAGCCGCGGATTAACCTCTATATGCGCAACATACTGGACAAGCGCGGGATCGCGGCCAACACGATCGTTCCGGGCCTGTTCAAGTCGCCCAACGCCCGCGAACCGCGGACATATGGTATCGAACTCGGCTTCAGCTTCTAATGAGCTGACCGGGGAGCGATCGGTGGACAGACGGCGCGGAAAAGGGGGCGCGCCGGCCGTCTGCCGGTCGTTCGACACGAGACAGACTATGACGAAAGCCCCAGACGAAGCCGCGATAGTTCAGAATTGCTATGTCGTCCACGACCTGAAGGCGGCATGCGCTCGAATGCATGGGCTATACGGAATAGGCCCCTTCGTCGGCGGCGGAGAGAACACGCTCGATAATCACATCTACCGCGGAATAAGGACTACTCCGATCATTATCAGAGGGGTGTTCGCCCAGTCGGGTGATCTGAACCTCGAACTGATCCAAATCCTCTCCCGCGGGCCCGACGCGTTCAACGACATGTTCGCAGAAGGCGCCGAAGGCTTTCATCACAGCGCGGTATTTTGCTCCGATTACGGCGCTGCGCGTGATAAGTGGATCGCCGCCGGATATTCGATCGCCAGTGAGTTTATAACGGGCTTCGGCGAGCAGATCTGCTATGTCGCCGCGCGTGCGACGCATGGTCACATGATCGAGCTATACCCGGAAAATGAAATCATCCGCGCAATGTATCGCACCGCGCGAAATGCAGCACAGAACTGGGACGGGCAGGACCTGATCGTTCCTTGGAGTCGATATGATTGATCGCGACGGGCGGAACCGGGACCAGAAATGACCACGATCGATTATCACGCAGCTATCCGCCTGTTAGTCGCGGTTCGCGGTCACCCGTTCGATCGGAACGCCTTCGCAGCGCTTTTCGATGATATGCCCGGGATCGCCGCGACATTCGTCGACCAACCAGCGGCCGCGCATATGATGCGGCCCGATCTGATCGAGGCGTTCGACGCGCTAGTGCTGTATGACATGCCCGGCCTCGACTTCGTCGCCGAGCCGCGCGCGGCGCCTGTTTCCCCTCCCCCGGGATTCGTAGAGAATTTCACCGCGATGCTCGACCGCGGCATAGGGGTACTCGCGCTTCACCACGC
Source organism: Sphingomonas sp. TX0543 (assembly GCF_048565505.1). Lineage (NCBI taxonomy): Bacteria > Pseudomonadati > Pseudomonadota > Alphaproteobacteria > Sphingomonadales > Sphingomonadaceae > Sphingomonas > Sphingomonas sp. TX0543. The sequence goes on along the minus strand of NZ_JBLZUS010000002.1, from coordinate 1,512,683 downwards.
GCTTGCCGGCTGGCCGGGCTGGCCAGAATACGGCGAATTGCTCGGTGGCACATTCCTGTATCGGTCGGGCATCTTGCGTGGTCAGCAGCGAGCAGATTCCGGCTATCGACATCAAGTCGATTATACCGCTGAGGTCGTCACGCCGGATCACCCTGTCCTTGCCGACATTCCGGCGACCTTCCCCATGGTCGACGAACTATATCTGGGCGAGGTGTTCGAGGACGATGTGGTGCCGTTGTTGCGCGCCCGACACGCCTTTGCTCGCGACAATTTCTACTCCGCGACCGCCGCGATCGAGGGCCGCATGTTCTCGAATGAAGGATGGGAACATCCCGACGGCTCAAACCTGATCGGCTGGGCGAAGCGCGCGCGTAACAGCCCGCTAGTCTATCTTCAACCTGGCGACGATAAAGTGACGTACGACAATCCGGTATATCGAAAGCTCGTCGAGAATGCGGTTCGCTGGGTCTCATCGCCAGCCGCCCGGGAGTGGGCAAAGTGAGCATGCGGCTGGCCGGGCGCCATATACTTGTCAAAGGCGCAGGTTCGGAAATTCTGCGACGACGATTGCGCGGCTTGAGACGGACGGTGCCAAGGTATTCGGCGTGGATCGGGCACGGTGCGGTAGTTATCTCACTGAACGTCACCGAGGCCGATGCAGCGGAGCGGATCATTAACGGCGCGATCGAGGCGATGGGTCCGTTAGACGGGATGGCGCTATGCGCGGGGATCGGGGCCCGGAGAATATCGGGGCCGCCTTCACCGCCAACCCAGCCGATGCCGCATTCCGGGGGCAGAAAGCCGCGCTCGGGCGGCTGCGCAGGCCGAAGGATATCGCCGACGTCATCGCCTCCCTGATGAGCGACGCTGCGCGCTTCATCACCGGCGGCGGGATAATGGCGGACGGTGCGGCAATGGCCGCACCGTAGCCCAAACGGGCGTCAGAACTGGACGCGCTTGGTATAGCCACCATCGACGATCAGGTTGGTGCCCGTGATCCACGCCGCCGCCGGGCTGGCGAGAAAGGCGATCGCGTTCGCCACATCGGCAGTCTCGCCAAGCCGCTTTACGGCTGTCGCCTCCTCGAACGACTTGTACATGTCCGGCGCGCCTTTCCGGATGTCGTCCCAATTGCCTCCCTCGAACCAAACCGGCCCGGGCGATACCGCGTTGACACGAATTCCCTTCGGGCCCCACGCCTGGCTAAGCTGACCCGAATAGGTGAGCAACGCGGCCTTGATGGCGTTGAAGGCGTTCGGCGCGAAGAAGGTTTCCGTCGCCGCGATACTGGCGAGGATTACGATCGACGCCGCTTTCGATTCTTCGAGATAGGGCAGCATCGCCTCGCACCCGCGCACGGTTCCGAGCACGTCCATCTTGTAGCAAGCGTCCCAATCCTGCGCGAGCTTCGAGCCGGACGCGCTGGCGGATGGGATGAAGATATCGCATCCGCCAAGTTCGTCAGCGATCTCGGCCAGCAACGCGGGATAGCGATCGAGATCGGCAAGATCGCCCTGCCTCGCCACCACCTTGCCGCCATGCCGCGCATAGGCTTTTGCCGCATCGTCGATCTGTTCCCGGTTGCGGGAGAAGAAGCCGACGTCGCAGCCTTCCGCCGCGAGCAATTCCAGCGTCGCACGCCCGGTCCCGCGGCTGCCGCCGGTCAGCACCACTTTCAGGCCCTTGAGTTTCAGGTCCATGTTTCTCTCCTTAGTCGGTCGTGTGGATCATCATCAGACGCAGGCGGCCTCACACGCCCACCATCCCGGCGGTCGCCCCGCCGTCGATCACATAATCGGCGCCGGTCACGAACGCCGCATCGTCCGATCCCAGATACGCGACCAGCCCGGCGATCTCCTCCAGTGTGGCCATCCGCTTCATCGGCGATACGCCTTCGAGCATTGTGCGCGCCGCAATCGGATCGGGCGCGCCGGTAATGGCCCCTTCAATCAACGCCGTGGCGACGACGCCGGGAAGGATCGCGTTGCAACGGATGCGATAGCCGTGCGCCGCGCAATGCATCGCAATCGACTTGGCAAGCAGACGGACGCCACCCTTGGAAGTAGTATATCCGACATTGCCCGCCAGCCCCAGCATCCCGCTGATCGAGCTGTTGAGGACGATCGAACCGCCTGGCCCCTCGGGATTGTCGCGCATGATGCGGATCGCGGCCTGCGCGGTGAGCATCGGGCCGGTCAGGTTGATCGCGATGATGTCGTTCCAGGCCGCAAGCGAGATATCCTCGACATTGGTATCCCCGCCCTCCACGCCAGCATTGGCGAAGGCGAGATCGAGCCGGCCGAGCGCGCGAAGCGCCTGCTCCACCCCGGCCCATCCAGCAGTGTCCTCCACCGCGTGGCGAACGAAGATCGCGCCGGTTTCATCCGACACCCGCGCGCCCGCATTCTCGTTGCGCCCGGTAAAAACCACCTGTGCGCCTTCTCGCCGAAGGCGCGCCACGGTGGCCTCGCCGATGCCACTCGTGCCACCGGTAACGAACGCGACTTTGCCGCGATAGCGTTCCATCAGCGTACCTGAAGCACGGTGTAGCCGCGCGATGTGAAACGCCATTCGCCATCGGCATCGCGGCGCAGATCATCGTCGTAACGCCCGGATACAAGCCGCTCGGTTCCATCCGTCTGCTTGAGCATCTCCAGCATGTAACTGCGGGCGGTGGCCTTATCGCCGTCGATCGACACCGCCCCGTGCGCCACATACATACCCGCGCACTCGAAGCCGGCCATCAGTTTCACCCACAGATCGGATATTGCCTGTCGGCCTTCGGCGCGATGCTCGCCAACCTGCCAGTGCGCGTCGGCGGCCCAGCATTCGGCATAATCCTCAAGATCGCGCCGGAATACCGCATCGTTATACGATTCGATGCGCTCGCGAATGGCGAGGCGATCGGCCACGCTGCCTGTAAATCCGCGCATCAGATGACCTTCGCGAAATACGCCTGCGGCGTGCCGGTGGCGTCATAGACCTGCTCAACCGCATCGCAGCGATATTTCTGCGAACGCGCCTGGATCAGACCGGATTTGCCGACGTGATCGCGCATCGCAGCATAACTCGGATCGCGGAAGTGGCTGGCGAGCGCATCCTCGCTTTCCCATTCCTCGTAAACGTTAACGCGCCCCGGCTTGGCAGGATCAAGCGACCAGTCATAGGCTACGCAGCCCGCTTCCGCTCGCGATGCCTCGATCAGCGGCTGTGCGTCGAGCAGCGCCTGCTGTGCGCCGTCAGGCTCCAGATCGATAACCGCATTGATGATGATCGGCACGTATTCCTCCTCGTCAGGTCTGTTTAAGTTGTCCGTCGCGCACCATCGCCGGACGGGTGAATATCACCGCGGCCAGCGCGACGACGATGCCGCCCGCCAGCGCCAGGAAGGGGATGGTGAAATCGTCGGCCGCCAGCACCTTCGTGCCCGGGTCAAGCAGCACCATGGTCACCGTGGCGCCAAGACCGGTGCCGACCTGCTGGGCGGTGAAGAGCAATGCGGTGCCCACGCCCTGTTCGCCCGGGGCGAGCGGCGCGGTCGCGGCCTGCATCATCACGATGAAGGTTGTGACGCTGCCAAGCGCGCAGATGACCATGCCGGGCGCGATGCTGGTCGCATATGGCTGCCCCATGGACATCGCGAGCCACGTCAATCCGGCAAGGTTTAGCAGTCCGGCCCCCAGCACCGCCCTTCGCGCGGTAACACGCGCAAGCAGGGTCGGCGCGAGTTGGCCCGCCGCGATCACGGCGAGGGCGTAGGGCATCGCTGCCAGACCGGCCAACGCCGGCGCGAAGCCCAGTACGCGCTGCATGTAAAGCTGTGACAAGACGAGAAGACCGCCGACAGCCGCCATGAACAACGTGAGCGTGAATGCCGACAGCGCGAACATCGGTCGCCGCACCAGGGTCGCGGGCACCAGCGGCGCAGCGACACGCCGCTCGATCGCGACGAACATCGCGACCGTCACGCCCGCACCGGCCAGCATCGCGAGTGTCGTGGGCGCCACCCCGATTCGCCCGAGCAGCGCGATACCGCCGACCAGCAGCGTCATCGCGACGGTCGCGGTGATCGCTCCCGCGCCGTCGATCGCTTCGCCGCGTGTCGTCGCGACCCGCGGCAGCCAGGCCAGCGTCATGGACAATGCGATGCCGACGAGCGGCACGTTCACGAAGAACGCGCCGCGCCATCCGAATGTCGAAACGATCCAGCCACCAACGAGCAGCCCGACGATCAGCGACAATCCTTGGGTGATCCCGAATATGCCAAGCGCGCGATGACGGATCGGCCCGTCCGGCAGGAAGGCGGTGATGAGCGCGAACGCGCCGGGGGAGAGCAGCGCCACTGCGAGCCCATGCGCAACGCGGGCGGCCAGGACGAGTTCGAAATGAGGCGCGAGCCCCGCCGCCAGCGACGCCAGCCCGAACAGCGCCAGGCCGACGGTGAGCGCGCGGCGATGGCCGTAGCGGTCGACCAGCTTGCCGCCGACGATCAGCGTCCCGGCCAGCGCCAGCGTGTTCGCGGTAACGACCCAGCCCAACGTGGCGGGCGAGACACCTAGATCGCGCCCGATCGACGGTAGCGCCAGGCTCACGATGGCGAAATCCGCCGTCAGGATCAGCTTCGTCAGCGCCATCAACGCGATTACCCGCCGGTGGTGTCTGGCGTCACTCGCCTCCATCACCCTCTCCCGCTATCGTCCGCGCTTGATGCGCGATAACATGCACAGCGTTATATATTTAGCTGCGCAACACAAGGAGAAGATGATGCCGACCAACCGCCGCTTCCTGCTCGAACGCCGGCCGAACGGCGTGCCCGGCCCTGCGGACTTCCGTTTGGCGGAAGCGCCCGTCCCGGTTCCGGGTGACGGTGAGTTCGTAGTCCGCACGATCTACGCCTCGCTCGACCCTGCGATGCGCGGCTGGCTTGACGATGCACCGTCCTACATGCCGCCGATTCCGCTGGGCGATGCGGTACGTGCCAGTACCGTGGGGCGTGTGGCAGCCTCGAAGAACGCGGACTTTCCAGAGGGAGCATGGGTCAGCGGGCTCGGCGCGATCGAGGAATATTCGCTGTCGCAGGCCGGCGGCTTCATGCGGCGGATCGACCCCGATGCGGTGCCGTCCCCCTCCAACTATCTCTCGGTGCTCGGCGCGGTCGGGATGACGGCTTATTTCGGCGTTGTGGACGTGCTGGGCGCTAAAGCGGGGCAAACTCTGCTGGTGTCGGGCGCCGCCGGTGCGGTCGGCTCGCTGGTAGGGCAGATCGGCAAGATCCTTGGCTGTCGCACGATCGGGATCACCGGAGGACCGGAGAAGGTGGCGCGGCTGACGCGGGATTATAAATACGACGTCGGCATCGACTATCGCCGCAAGGATCGCGTGACACTGGAAACGGAAATCCGCGCCGCCGCGCCGGATGGCATCGATCTGGTATTCGAGAATGTCGGTGGAGACATCCTCGATGCGACTCTGGCCTGTCTTTCCACTCATGCGACCGTCGCGCTGTGTGGCCTCATCAGCGAGTATAACTCGCCGGAGAAGATCGGCGCGCGCCAGCTGTGGCAATTGATCGTCCACCGCGCGTCGATCCGTGGCTTCCTGGTCTCGGATTATCTGGCCCGGTTCGAGGAGGGTGGCGCGCAGATGGCCGCCTGGATACGGGAGGGCAAGCTGCGGTTCGACGAGCATATCGATCGCGGCATCGAGAATGCGCTGCCCGCGTTCCTGCGCCTGTTCGAGGGGACGAACGAGGGCAAGATGATCCTCCAGATCGGCGAACCCTGATCCTTCTCATTGATGGCCTCGCCGCGCCGATCGGCACGGCGAGGCCATGCATTCAGGCGCTCATCCACTTTTCCAGATTTTCGTGGAAATAGCGCACGCGCCGCTCCTGCCAGGCAAGATAGTCGCGCTTGTAGCCGCGCGAGTGAAGCCCGCGCTGCTGCACTTCCCACACCTCTACATCCTGGGTGATTCCCGGCCCCATGTCGACCTCGCCGACCTTGCCCTGAACGTGGGGTGCCGGCACCGAGACATCGACCCATTCGGCCATGCTCTGCGAATAATAGCGCTCGGTGCCTTCGGGAAAGAGCGTCATGTACCACATATCGAAATAGCATTTCTCGGGATCGCTCTCGTGCGGGCGACCGCGCAGCCAGATGTTTCCGTCCGGCTTCAGGCTGAACGACAGGTTCGGGAAGATCGTGAAATGCCAGTGGTCGGTAAGCTGATCGTCATGATAGGTCGAGAAGTCGAAGCCCTTCTCCGCTCCCTTCTCGCGCTTGGCTTTTTGCAGCGCGGAGCGGATCTCACCGGTTTTGCCCCCCCGGAATGAATCCGGGTCCAGCCCCCAGAACTCCAGCTCCTGTTTCAGATAGCCGAGCGTCTCGTTCTCGCCGCCGCGAAGCTGCTTGGTCGGCCCGGCGCCAGGCATGAACATCCGCGCATGGCCTTCTTCATACAGGTCGAACTGGCAGTGGTGATGTGAATATTCCATCACGAATTTGGTCTGCGGATGGACGAACGGCACGTGATAGCTCTCGTTAAAATTGTCCTGGATGAGCTTCCAGTTGAAATTGCCCTCGATCGTCATCCAGTGCGTGCGGACCATCCTGTCCATCGGATAGGTATCGATCTGCGCGGCGATCGGCCCCAGGAAATCACGCAACGGTTTCGCGTTGTTATCCATGTTGATCCAGACAAAGCCGGCCCAGACTTCGCATTTCACCTCTACCATGTTCAGCTTGCCGCACGGCGAGCCCTGAATGAAGTCAGCTTCGTCGGGCACCGTCTTTAGCTTGCCGGCAAGATCATAGGCCCAGCCGTGATATGGGCACACCAATCGCTTGGCATGCCCCTGCTGGCCCACCACCACGGGCATCCCACGATGTTGGCACACGTTATAGAAGGCTCGCACCGTATCGCCCTCGCCCCGCACGCAGACGATCGTCTCGGGACCGAAATCGGCGGTCAGCCAGTCGCCCTGCTTCTGAAGCTGCGCCATGACGCCAGCGATCTGCCAGGTCTTGGTCCAGATCTTGTCCCATTCGCGGGCGGCCCATTCGCGAGAATAATAGCGATCCGGCGTTATCGCGGTATTCCTGAATTCCGGCTCGCGGAATTTGGACATGTCCGCCCGTGCGATATCGCCTTCGGGCCGGTTGATGACGGTGGCCATGGCTTTTTCCTCCTAAAAACAGATAATCAGGCGGCCCGCGCGGTGCGGGCGAAATGCGAATAGGATGCGTCGCTCGTGCCGCGATCGCCGAAGACGTAGCCGGGCGAATTCGCTCGATCCCAGATATCGGACGCGCCCGCGCTGGTGCTCCAGTCATAAACGGCGTGGCGATGCGCGATCTTCCACACGCCATGACGCCGCTCGAAACGATCGAGATACCGGCCGGCAGCCACCATGAAGCGATCGCCGCCGTCGCCCGGCAGCACGTGATGGGCAATGAAATATGCCTCACCCTGCGCCTGATCGCCATCGATCTCGACGAGAACGTTACCGATCATGTGCTGAGTGCGTCGCATCCCCTTCAGCACCTCCATCACCCACGGAACGAAATCGGCCGCCGTGCCCTTGAATCCTCCATGATCGTCGGTGGCGTCGGGATGAAAAACCTCACGCACCAGATCAGCGTCGCAGCGATCGATCGCGCGCGCGAGCTTGTGGACCAGTTCGACGCAATCCTGCTTGTCCAGCAGCCGCGCGAGTCGGGGATCGGGTGCGGTCATTCGTCAGTCTCCGGTGTAGCTCGGATCATGGGGGGCACGCGCGCCGATGCGGGACAGGCCGCCATACAGCGGCCCGTCCCATGACGCGGTGGATGGCGTGTTGCGGTTCCAGTCGTGGACGTAGCGGCGGTGCGCGATACGCCATTCGCCGCCGCGCTTTTCCAGCCGATCGAGATAGCGGCCGCCGACCTCCATCTCCTCCGGTCGCTCGGCGCCATCGACTTCATGATAGGCGCGGCAATAGGTTTCCGCCGTGGCGCGATCGCCGTCGATCTCGATCAGCATGTTGCCGAGGAAATGCTGCGTCCGCCGCATCGCCCCCAGCGCCTTCACCACGCCGCCGGACCAGTCGCCCGCATCCATGAAGCCGTTGCCGTAATCCGCCTGCGCGCCCGGCCACCACACCGCCCGAAGCACCGCCTCGTCGCAGCGATCTATCCCGCGCGCATAGCGGCAAAGCACATCCTGGATCGCCAGCCGATCCGCGAGAAGCGACATCTGGATCATCGCGTGCGCACCTCTTCGCGGCGACACGACAGATCGTGCGGCGCGCGCGCGCCGAGCGGAAAGCCAGGCTTCTCGCGCAGCAATCCGTCCGCCGCCGGCTCGGTGCGGACCCAATCGACCAGTTCGCTGCGGTGCGCGATCTTCCACGCGCCCGCGCGCCGCTCGTAGCGATCGACATAGCGACCGGATACGAACAGGTCTTCCTCGCCAACCCGGTGGAACGCCTGGAAATAAACCTCGCCGAACGCGGTATCGGCGCCCTCGAAATCGATCCGCACCTGCCCGATCATGTGATGGTTGGCGGCGTGCGCCCGCAGCACGCCCTGCGCAAACGCAACGAAGCCATCCGGGCCGCCGCGAGAGCCATCGCCGTAATCCGTCGTCGCATCATCATGGAAAACCGAGCGGTGCAGAGCCGGATCAAGCCGATCCTGCCCGCGCATGTAGTCACACGACAGGTCGTAGATCGCATGCCAGCTTTCGAGGCGGTCTATCCGGTCCATGTCAGTCACGCGCCAGATACTGATCGATGGTCTGGTGGAAGCGCCGCGTGCGCGCCTCCTGGTAATTGCCGAGCGTCTGGCCGCGTTTCGCCGATGCCTGGAAGCCGCGATATTGCATCGCGAGATTATCGGTATCCTGATCGTACACCGCGCCGAGCCCGGGACTCATACCCGGCGCATCAGCATAGGACTGATCCGCCGCAATCGGGATCGGTTCGGGCGGATAATCCAGCGGGGTCCCTTCGGACACCAGCTTCAGGAACAACAGATCGAACATCGTGCGCGATGGATCCATCTCGATCGGCCGGAAACGATAGATCATCGGCAGCGACACGCCCGGAAACAGGCACATGTTCGGGAACAGGTGATATTCGATCGAATCGAGCATCTCGCTATCGGAATAGTCGGACAGATCGACGCCGGCATCCGCGCCGATCTGCTCGCGCAGCTTTTCGGCGGCGACTGATCGCGCCGTCCGCCCCTCCGGCACCACCGCGCCGTCGACCCGCATTTTATCGAGGATCTGCTGCTCGGTCTGCGGCTCGGTATAATGCGGGCTGGGCGTGCCGATCGTGTGAACGAAGCGCGTCACATGATCGCTGAAGATGTCATAAGCCGCATTGGCGTCACCCGCCGTCGCCAGACCCTGCGCATGCGTCTCATAGACATGATATGCCTCCAGAAACGCTTCCTGCGCCGCTTTCCAATTGGTCGGCAGCTCTTTTTGCAGATGCAGCGAGATGCGGCGGTTGCGCAAATCCCAACGACCGGTGAAATGCTCGGCGAGCGGGCCGAGCTGATCGGCAAGCGGCGCGGCATCACGATCCAGATTGATGAAGACAAACCCGCCCCAAGTTTCCAGCCTGACCTGGGGCAGTGCAAACTTCTCGTCCGAAACATGCGGGAAATCCCACCGGCACGGGACGTTCTTCAGCCCGCCCTCCAGCGTCCAGCTCCAGCCATGGAACGGGCATCGCAGTTCCGGGGAGGCGCCGCTGCTCTCGGATCGTTTCAGCTGCGTTCCGCGATGCAGACAGGCGTTGGGAAAGGCGCGAATGACGTGGTCATCCCCGCGAACGATCAGCAGCGACCATGGCCCGATATCGTAGGTGATCCAGTCGCCCGGCTCGGCCACATGCTCCTCGCGGCAGGCCCATTGCCACGTCCTCGCCCACAGGCGCTCCATTTCGCGCGCGAAGAACGCCGGCGAGATGTAACGATCATAGCCGATGTCGCCGTCGCCAAGGAACGCGTAGCTCTCCGCGACCAGTGCATCCGGCACTGGCCACCCGTCCGCCAGGATGATCTCGCGCGCGCCCGGGCCGGGGCAACGCGCGACACCGGGCGCGACTGGATCATTGAGAGCCATGAGCGATCCTTTATAACACGCGCGCTATCTTTATCAGTATTTCACCGTCAGTTGAAGCTTAACCGTGCGCGGGAACGCGCCGTAGCCGATGATATCACCGGGCACCGCCGTCGGCAGGCCGGTGTTCGCCCCGGTCAGCGGCGCCGTCCCCGCGCCGACGAAATAGAATTTGTTGGTGAGGTTCTTGCCGATCAGCGCCAGTTCCCAGCGCTCGTCGGCCGAGCCGACCCGCACACCGGCATCCAGCACGGCATACGCATCCTGCCGCGTCCGGCCGTCGCCGAAGCTGGAGCCGAGATAGGAGGAGGAATAGCGGCCATCGATGCTGCCGCCGACCTTCAAGCCGCTCGCGGTGGTCGTGTCATAGGCGGCGCCGAGCGTCGCGGTCCACTCAGGCGCGTTCGCGGTCGGCGCGCCACTCAGATTCTGGAACGTCGCCGCAACGCCTGCGCCGGGCGCGACGCCGGCGGCCGTCAGCGAACAGCCATCCGTCGGGCTCTGGCCCGAATAGCAGGGCGCCAGGAATTTATCGTAGCGCGAGCGGTTGTAGTTGACGGTGCCGTGGAACGACAGCCCCGGCATGGAGAGCGGCGCATATTCAAGCTCCGTCTCGATGCCCTTCGAGCGTGCTTCGCCCGCGTTATAGGTGACGTAAGAGAATACCTGCGCGTTGAAATAATCGATCTGAAGATTGGTATATTTATAGTCGTACGCCGTGACGTTGAAGCGCACCTGATTATCCGCCAGCGTGGTCTTTATGCCGACCTCGAAGCCCTTGCCCTTCTCCGGGTTGAACGCAAGATCGCGGGAGGGATTATTGGTGACGAGCGCGGAGTTGATCGCGCTGTTCGAGAAGCCGCCCGATTTGTACGCGGTCTTGTACGCGCCATAGATCATGATCTTCGAGCTTGGCTTGTAGCTCACCGTGAAATCCGGCGACCAGTCGTTGAACGTCTGGTTGCCATAAAGCGTGCCGTCCACCGCCGCCGATTGCGGCCGGAAAAGCGTGGTGAGGAACGGGTTCACATAAGGCTGGGTGAAAAAGCTGGTCTTGGTTTCATGCGTGTAGCGCACGCCCGCCGTCCCCTCCAGGCCGGGAATGAGCTTCAGAATCAGCTGCCCGTAACCCGACAAGGTCTCACCGTCGGTGGCGGAGAGTTTGGCGTAGGAAATGAAGGTGTTCTGCGTCGCGGCGTTGGTATTCTCCGAGCCGGCGAACACCACCGCCTGATAGAAATCACGCCGCGTTTTCTGGTAAAGACCGCCCAGCATGATGTTGAACGGGCCATCGAACGTCGTCAGCCCGCGCACTTCCTCGCTGAACGCGTGATAGGTGGAATTCTCCGTCGCCCACACGTTGCCGCCCAGGAAATCGCAATCGCAGGTGAAACGATTGTTGTTCCAGTTGTAGTTCGTGACCGAGGTCAGCGTCGCATTGTCGAGCTTGTAGTTGACCGTGCCCGTCGTCTGCCACGAGGTATAGCGATTGTAGAGCTGGCCGTCGCTGCGCGCGAACGGCAGCGTCTGCGCCAGCGCGGCCGGCAGCTTGTTCTGGAAGATCGTGAACCCGCCGTTGCACGGATAGGCCGGATTCGCCGTCTGCACCCCACCCTCGCATCGCACCGCTGAATAGTTCCAGCCGTTGCCGAGCGTGTAGTTGAACGAGCCGGACGCCTTGAGATTGATCGAGAGGCGGTCGGTCGGATCCCACTTGAGCGTGACACGGCCGATCAGTTCGCGCTCGCGCGGTTCGTCGCGCGCGGCGGGCTCGGCGGTGCGCGGCGTCGTGACGAAATTGGCGGAATTGGTCGTGTTGTAGGTCGCGGTGGCGGCGTCGTTGGTATAGTAACCGCCGAACATCCGCGACGCGCGGATCGCGACGCGCAGGCCCGCGTTGTCGCTGATCGGCGTCGAGATGATCGCCTCGCCATAGACCTGCTGCGCGTTGAACTCATAGCCGACGCGACCGATATATTCGGGCTTGTCCCCGGGATCGGCGGTGCTCAGCGAAATCACGCCGGCGGTGGCATTCTTGCCGAAGAACAGCGACTGCGGGCCCTTCAGCACCTCAACGCGCGCGAGATCGAAGAAGCCCTCGTTGATGATCCGGCCCTGCCCGTAATAGACGCCATCCACCACGACCGCGACCGACTGTTCGATGCCGATCGACGTGGCGGACGAGCCGATGCCGCGCATCGTAAGCTGCGCTCCCGCGCCGTTCGAGGCGCGCGCGACGGTGAATTGCGGGGTGGAAGCGGCGATCTTCTCCAGGCTGGTCAGGTCGCGCTTCTGAATCTGCTCGCTGCTGATCGCCTGAACGGAAACCGGAATGTCCTGCACGCTCTCCGCGCGGCGGCGCGCCGTGACGACGACATCCTCGAGGCCGCCGACCTGCGGCGCGCTTGTGGCCGCGCTCGCGGTGGCGGTGGCGGGCGGCGCTGTTTCCTGCGCGTTCGCCGGCGTCGCCAGGCAGGTGAACATGGTTCCTGCGAGCCAGCAGGCCCGCGACCGAGCAAACGCCTTCATCCCATCTCCTCCACACAGTGCCTCGTGGGCAGCCGCATTTTTGCGCGCTGAAGTCATGTATCAAATTTTGGGCCGGGTGCAATCTTTTTGCATTGCGTATTCATTTTAGTCGCCAGTGGACAAAACCGCGCGCGCAGGGCAGAGATGGTGCATGCCGCAAACGGAAACCCGCGGCGCGCTCGACGCGCACCCCGACAAGCCACTGCTCTATTCGAGCCCGCTCATCATAGAACGGCGGCGACGGCTGCTGCGTGAGGCGCGGCAGATGATCGGCGAAGGCGGTGTCGAGAATTTCAGCGTGCGCCGCCTGTGCCAGCGCGCCGAGGTTGCCCAGCGCACGTTATATAATGCGTTTCACAACAAGGATCGGGTGATCGCGCTCGCCATTCGCGAGGCGTATGACGAATTCAACCTCAACGTCCGTTACCGGACGGACGCCAACACGCTGCCGGGCGTGCTCGACCGCACGATCGCGATCAACCGCCGCAACTTCCGCGTGCGAAATTACACGCGGGCGGTGGTGTCGATCTATTTCGCGCCCACGACACCGCGCGACGTGTGGGAAACGCTGCGCGACATGTCGGTCAACGCGATCCACGAGTGGTTGGTCGTGATGCAAAGCCGTGGCGAATTGCGGCCGTGGGTGGATATCAATCACTTCGCGACGACGATGGCGAACGTGCAATATTCGGTCATCAACGACTGGTGCCTCGGCCGCCTTTCCGACGAGCAGTATCTCTCCCGGCTTGCCGAAAGCATGCTGCTGCTGCTGATCGGCGCCGTGCAGGGCGCCGTGCGCGACGAAGCCGAAGTGTTCCTGATCGATCTGCGTCGTTCCGGCGAGGTGCCGAAGTTCCCCAACATGGTCTGGGTGCCGCAACCCGCGGCGGCCGAAGCGGCTGCGCCGGGCGACGCGGCGGCGAAATAACGCGGCGACGCCTGCTATCGCAGCCGCACATGCAGCGCCGCCAGCCCGCGCAGCAGCCGGTTCGGCACATGGCGAAAATCGTTCGCTCCCTCCGTCAGCTCGAAGCGGTCGTAGCGCGCGAACAATTCCTCGAACGTCACCGCCAGCTCCTTGCGGGCGAGCATGTTGCCGACGCACATGTGGATGCCGCGCCCGAAGGCCAGATGGCTGCGCGCATTCTTCCGCTCCACATCGAAGCGGTCCGGCTCGGGGAAAACCGCCGGATCGCGGTTCGCCGCCGCGAAGCGCAGCATCACCATTTCGCCGCGCTTGACCGCGACGTCGCCAACCATCGTGTCTTTCGCGGCGACGCGCCACAGCCCGGCGGTCGGCGACAGGAGACGCAGCATCTCTTCGACCATATTCGGGATGAGCGAGCGATCCGCGCGCACCTTCGCCTCCTGCTCCGGGTTTCGGATCAGCAGCAGCAGGCCGCCGGCGATCGTCGAGGTGGTCGTCTCGTTGCCGGCGACCATCAGCTGCTGGACGACCGAGAGAATCTCGGCATCGTCCAGCGGTCGCTCGCCCTCGATCGTCGCGTTGACGATCGCGCCGAGCAGGTCGTTCGGCCCGTTGCCGTCGCGCCGCGCATCGATCAGCCGCTTAACCTGCTGCTGGAATTCCACCACGAGATGCGCGCATTCCAGCTCCCGCTCCCGCGTCGCCATGCCGCCCAGCCGGTCCGCGAACGCGTCCGACCAGCGCTTCACGTTCGCGGCCTCGTCGCGGTTCATTCCGATCTGGGCGGCGATCACCGCGACCGGTAGCGGGACCGCGAAATCGTGAACGATCTCGATCGACTCGCGCCCGGCGAGCGAATCGAGCAATCCGCCCACCACACCGCGGATCTCATCCTCCATCGCGTTCACGCGCGGCATCGAGAACGCCAGGTTCACCAGCTTGCGAAACCGCGTGTGCACGGGCGGGTCGGCGGTAAGCATCGTATCGACCTGCGGCCATCCATCCGCCTCGATCGCCGCGATCTGCGCGTCGTCGGCGCGCGCGCCCCGCATCATCGCGCCGAAATCGCTGGAGAGCTCATCGGGCCGCCCCGCCGCCTCCGACACGATCTTGTGCGAGAGGAGCAGGTGAACCGTGCCCCCGCCCGCCGTGGCGACCGGGCCGCGCGCGAGCGCCTCCTGATACCAGGCGAACGGCTCCTCCAGCATATCGGGATCGAAGAATTCCGGCAATGTCCCGGCTGTCGTCACCACTCGCCCCTCCCCTCGGATAATTGCGCGGCTCAGCCCTGCGCGCTCGGCCGTGCCGCAACCCGGGCGCGCCATGCCGCCAGCCTGTGGAGATCCTCGCGCAGCGGCTGGCCGACCAGCGCGCCGAACTCCACGAACGAGAACAGCAGAATGTCAGCCAGCGTGAAGCGGTCGCCCACGATCCACTCGCGCTCGCCCAGTTCCCCGTCGATCCATGCCAGGCCGTCTGCGGCGATTTCCTTCAGATCGGGCGCGGCGGCGCTGGAAACCACGCGCACGCGCGGCTCGAACATCGGCCGCCCCTCCGCGCCGCGGAACCCGGTCGTCATCGGCTCCGCCACCCTCAAATCGATGCGCCGCACCCACATACGCGTGTGCGCGCGCTCCTCCGGCGTGGTGCCGATCAGAGCCGGCTGCGGCTGCTTCTCCTCGAGATATTCGCAGATCGCGACCGTCTCGGACAGCATCGCGCCGTCGTCGAGCTCCAGTGCGGGCGTCGTGCCGCCGGGGTTGACGCGCCTGTAGGCATCCTGCCGGTTCTCGCCGGCCATGATGTCAACGGAGCGGCGCTCGATCTCCATGCCCTTTTCGGCAATGAACATGGATACCACGCGCGGGTTGGGCCCGACCGAATCGTACAGGATCATGTCTCTCTCCTATTGTCGCAGCAGATGTACGATCGATGCGATGATCGTGCCCAGCACGAAAATGTAGATCGGCGGCATGCTGATATAGATGCCGATGCGGCGCTTCTCCGCCGCACGGTGGTATCCCATCGCATAGGCAAGCCGCGCCGGCGGCCAGACCGCGCCGACCGCCGCCGCCCACACCGGCGAAACGGTCAGCGCGAACAGCCACATGCCCGGCAGGAAAAGCGCCAGATGCTCCAGCGTATTCTGATGCGCACGGACGCGGCGGACATAGTCCTCCGGCCCGTCATGCGAGGGCGCTGGCACCTTGAAACGCACCCGCGCCACGCCCGCGATCAGCAGCGTGAAATAATAGGTCAGCAGCGCGAAGCCGCTGACCAATGTGACCCACCAGTAATCTGGCGACAGCATCCCGCTCAACCCGCCGGGGGGCGCTTGCCGTTGGTGTTGCGCCAGTCCTGACGCTTTGCCCAATCGGCGAAGGTTTCCAGCTCGATCGGGATGCGCCGCAGCATCTCATCGGTGTCCACCTCGAACGGGCGCGTCGGCGCATTGACGTTATATTCGTAGAAGTCGCCGATGCCCTTCGCCATCACCTCGCCCTCCTCGGGCCCCATCTCGTCCCCATAAGCATTGACGAGATGACGGCCGAACTCGGCCGGTGAACAGGCGTCATACCGGATTTCGCGCCCCAGCACGCTGGACAGCGAATCGGCAAGCTGGCCGGGGCGCAGCCGCTCCGGCCCGCCGATATTCATCCACGCGCCTTCCATATCCGGGCGATCGAGCGAGTGGATCATGATCCGCGCCACATCGTCCAGGCTGATCCAGTTCGCCTCGGTGGTCGGCTTGTGCGCATAAACGAAGCGCCCCTCGTTGACGATGAACGGGCGTGCCCAGTTCGTCAGCAGGTTGTCCATGAACAGCACTGATCCGAACACCGTGGCGCCCACGCCCGAACGCCACAGCGCGTTGATCCCCTCCGTGTTGCCGGCATAGGTGAACGCATCGCCCGGGCGATCGGGAATCCAGCTGGACGTGTTCCACACGACGCGCTTCACACCCGCTTCCTTGGCCGCCTTGCCGACCGCACCGGCGATCGCCGCACGATCGGCGCGCGCGCGCAGCGGGTGCGTGTGAAACACCCCTTCCGCACCATCGAACGCCCTGACCAGCGAATCGTGATCGTAAAGGTCCGCCGCGACCACCTCGACGTTCGCGGGCTTCTCCTCGCCATAGAAAGGATCGTCGCTGCGCGAGAGCGCCTTCACGGCAAATCCGGCCTTGCTCAATTGCCGTACCTGCGCGCCACCTTGCCGGCCGCTCGCGCCGATCACCGCTACCGTTCGCATTGATCTCTCCTCGTTTTATTATTGTCGTTCTTACTGGTCGTCCCGCGCCATCCGCTCGAGGTGCCATGCGGCCGTGCCGAACTGGCTCTGCATCGTGGTGGCGCGCTTGAAATAGTGGGAAATGGCGATCTCCTCGGTCGTGCCGATGCCGCCGTGAAGCTGGATCGCGCTCTCGCCGACGGTCTTGAGCGCGTGGCTGATGAACGCCTTCGCCGCCGATACCGCGCGTCGCCGCTCCGGGGCCGGCGTATCCAGCGCCAGCGTTGCCATGATCGCCATCGAGCGCGACCGTTCCAGCAGCGTCAGCATATCCGCCATGCGATGCTGGAGCGCCTGAAAGCTGGCGATCGCGACGCCGAATTGCTCGCGCTGCTTCGTATAGTCCACCGTCCGCACAATCATCGCATCGATCACGCCGACCGCTTCGGCGGCGAGCGCAGCGATACCCTCGTCGATCGCCTGCTCGATGCGTGGCATCGCCCCGCCCGCCGCGCCGATCCGCGTAGCCGGGACCGCGGCGAACGCCAGATCGGATGCCGGGCGACCATCGATCAATTGATAATCGCGCCGCTCGATACCTTCGGCATGGGCATCGACCAGGAACAGCGAGACACCGCCTTCCTCCTGTGCCGATACCAGAAAATGCGTGGCGATCGGCGCGGCTGCCACCACCACCTTCGTGCCGTGCAGCCTCGACCCATCGCCCGAACTGGATGCGGTGGCAGCCACCAGGCCGGGGCTCGACCTGCCCTTCGCCTCATAGAGCGCCGGCGCAACGATCGCATCGCCCGCCACGATGGCCGCGCGTAGCGGCTCGGCCGCACCGCGCTCATCGCGCAGCAATGCCGTCGCGACGACGATGCTCTCGATGTAAGGCTCCATTACCAGCGCGCGGCCCAGCTCCTCCGCGATCACCATCGTCTCGACGGGGCCGCCGCCCAGGCCCCCGGCCTCCTCGCCAAGCGATGCGCCGAACAGCCCGAGCTCGTCGGCGAACCTGCGCCACACCTCCGCGCGCCAGCCGCCGTTCTGCGCCGCCGCGCGACGCGCGTCGAAATCATAGCCGCGGGCAAGATAACCGGCGAGCGATTCGCGCAGCAGCCGCTGCTCGTCGGAGAGAGAGAAGTCCATGTCGCCCCAAAAGTAATTTGCGCGCTACTTTTACGTAAAGCTCCCCATCAATCAAGAGGCGATGATTGCCAGTTGCGCCAACGCCTTCGCTGCGCCACTCTCGGCGCAGGGACATCGGGAGGCGAAGCGGGGGATGGCTGCGAAATTCGGACGGGGCGAACTGGCACCTCATCCTGAAAAGCCCCTGCTTTATTTCAGCCCGATGATCATCGCGCGGCGGCGGCGGCTGCTCAAGGAAGCGCGCCACATGATCGCCGAAGACGGATTGGAGGGCTTTTCGATCCGCAAGCTGTGCCAGCGCGCCGGGGTTGCGCAGCGCACGCTCTACAACGCTTTCCAGAACAAGGATCGGCTGATCGCCTTTGCTATCCGCGAGGCGTTCGACGAATTCAGTGCCTATGTACGGTCCGGCTCGGATCCGGCGTCACTGTCCGGGCTGCTCAGCCGGACGATCGCGATCAACCGCCGCAACTTTCGCGTGCGCAATTATACCAAGGCGGTCTGCGCGATTTATTTCGCACCCACCACCCCGCGCGACGTCTGGCAGACGCTGCAGGACATGGCGTTGCGCGGCAACGGCGACTGGCTCTCGCACAATGCCGCCAGCATCAATCCGTGGATCGAGATCGACCATTTCAACCACAGCCTTGCAAACGTTGAATATTCGACCATCAACGACTGGTGCCTCTCCCGCCTTACCGACGAGGAGTATCTTCCGCGTCTTGCGGAAAACATGCTGCTGCTCATCATCGGTGCGGTGCGCGGCGCGCTGGCTGACGAGGCCGCGCATTACCTCGACGAGATCAAGCGGACCGGCGACACGACCAGCTTCGCAAGCCCCATCGCTGACCCGCCCGCCCGAACGCGCGCCGCGGATAACGAGGAGATTGTGACGGCTGCCAAGCCGCGCCGCCGCGCGCCGCGCGCCGCCGAGTGACATTTTCCGGGATCGGCGGTGGGCCGATGCCGCGGCGCCGGCGCTCGTGCGATCAATCCACCGTCGCGATCAGGTGGCCGACCTCATACACTTCGCCCGCCGCGGCGATGATGCGGAGCTTGCCCGATACGGGCGACTGCACCTCCTGCACGCTCTTGTCGGTTTCGATCGCGTAGAGATCCTGCCCTTCCGCAACTTCGCCGCCATCCGCGACGAGCCATTCCACCAGCGTCGCCTCGGTCATGCTCATGCCGAGCTTCGGAATCGAAATATCTGCCATCTGTATTCCCCCGGTCAGCCGCGCGCGCGGCGGTCGATCGTGCCGCGCACCGCGGCGGCGATCTGATCCTGGCTGTAGATCCACGCCTTTTCGAGCGGCGGCGAGAAAGGCACCGGCGAGTAGGTCGAGCCGACCCTGCCGACAGGCGCCTTCAGCGTATCCCACAGTTCCTCGGTGATCCGTGACGCGATCTCCGCACCGGTGCCATAGGCTTTCACCGCCTCATGGACCACCACGGCGCGCCGCGTCTTGCCGACCGAAGCGAACACCGTCGCCTCGTCGAACGGCGCGATCGTGCGAAGGTCGATCACCTCCGCCGAGACGCCTTCGCCCGCCAGCTTCTCGGCCACCGCAAGCGCATCGAGCACCGCGCGCCCATAAGCGATGATCGATACGTCGCTGCCCTCGCGCGCGATCGCCGCCTTGCCCAGCGGAACGCGATAGCCCGCTTCGGGCGCCGGCCCCATCTGACCATAGGCCATGATATTTTCGATCATGATGACGGGATCGTCATCCTCGATCGCGGAGGCGAGCAGCCCTTTCGCATCGGCGGGGTTGGACGCCATCACGATCTTCAGGCCCGGCACGTGCGCGAACCACGCCTCGAGCATATCGGAATGCTGCCCGCCAAAGCCGACGCCCGCACCGGTGGTGGTGCGGATGACGAGCGGCACGTTGGTTTGCCCGCCGGACATGAAGCGCAGCTTCGCGGCGTGGTTGACGATCTGGTCCATCGCCACCGTCACGAAGTTCATCAGCATGATCTCGGCGACCGGACGCATGCCGACGATCGCCGCACCGACAGCCGCGCCGATGATCGCCTGCTCGGAAATCGGGGTGGAGCGGATGCGGTTCCTGCCGTATTTCTCGGTCAGCCCCTTCGTCACCTTGAAGATGCCGCCGCCCTGTGCGTCACCGATATCCTCGCCCAGCGCGATGACATTCTCATCCGCCGCCATCGCCTCGTCCAGCGCCTGGTGGAGACCCTGAATGAAATTGATCTTGCTCGCCTTCACGGCCGTTTCCGCGTTCATGCCGCGATCTCCTGCTTGACGACGTCGACGCGCAGTTCGTCCACTTCGGGGAATGGGCTCGCGAGGGCGAATTCGACAGCCTCATCGATCTCCTTCTCGATGTCGGCGACGATCGCGTCGAGCTCGCTTTCCGACACGTGCGTATCGAGCAGCAGCTGGCGGAAACGGGGTATCGGATCCTCCTTCGCCCCCTGTTCCGCGATTTCCTTCGGCACGTAACTGAAATCCGCGCCGAACAGATGCCCGAGCATGCGGAACGTCATCGCCTCGATCAGCGTCGGGCCTTCGCCGCGCCGCGCACGATCGACCGCTTCCTTCGCGGTATTATACATGTCGACCGGATCATTGCCGTCGCATTGCACGCCGCGCATTCCATAACCGGCGGCGCGGCTGACGATCGACTCGCTGTCGGTATGCGCCGCGAACGCGGTGTGTTCGCCATACTTGTTATTCGAACACAGGAAAATGACCGGCAGCTTGTAAAGCTGCGCCATGTTCATCGCTTCATGGAAAGCGCCGATGTTCGACGCGCCGTCTCCGAAGCATACGACCGTTACCTTGCCGTCGCCGCGGTTCTGCGACGAGATCGCAAGGCCGTTGGCGATCGGCAGGCCGGAGCCGACGACACCCGTCGTCACCATAACCCCCGTTTCCGGGTGGGTTATGTGCATCGGGCCGCCCTTGCCTTTGCACGTTCCCGTCGCGCGGCCGGTGAACTCGGCCCACAGCAGCTTTGACGGAGGCTCTGTTGCAAAAATCGTGAAGCTTGAGCATGCTTGGCGGAGATTGGACGGACGGAACGATGACGGATTTCAAGTGGCGCCATTTCCAGGGTGATGTGATCCTGTGGGCGGTGCGCTGGTATTGTCGCTATCCGATCAGCTATCGCGACCTTGAGGAAATGCTGGCGGAACGCGGCATTTCGGTCGACCATACGACGATCTATCGCTGGGTCCAGTGCTACGCCCCGGAGATGGAGAAGCGGCTGCGCTGGTTCTGGCGGCGTGGCTTTGATCCGAGCTGGCGCCTGGATGAAACCTACGTCAAGGTGCGGGGCAAGTGGACCTACCTGTACCGGGCAGTCGACAAGCGGGGCGACACGATCGATTTCTACCTGTCGCCGACCCGCAGCGCCAAGGCAGCGAAGCGGTTCCTGGGCAAGGCCCTGCGAGGCCTGAAGCACTGGGAAAAGCCTGCCACGCTCAATACCGACAAAGCGCCGAGCTATGGTGCAGCGATCACCGAATTGAAGCGCGAAGGAAAGCTGGACCGGGAGACGGCCCACCGGCAGGTGAAGTATCTCAATAACGTGATCGAGGCCGATCACGGAAAGCTCAAGATACTGATCAAGCCGGTGCGCGGTTTCAAATCGATCCCCACGGCCTATGCCACGATCAAGGGATTCGAAGTCATGCGAGCCCTGCGCAAAGGACAGGCTCGCCCCTGGTGCCTGCAGCCCGGCATCAGGGGCGAGGTGCGCCTTGTGGAGAGAGCTTTTGGCATTGGGCCCTCGGCGCTGACGGAGGCCATGGGCATGCTCAACCACCATTTCGCAGCAGCCGCCTGATCGGCGCAGAGCGACAGCCTACCTCTGACTGCCGCCAATCTTTGCAACAGAGCCCGATTTATCAACCTTGCCGAAATCGCTCGCCGCCGCGACCGCGATCAGCTCGCCCTGCTGCCCGAAGGTCCAGCCATGGTAGGGGCAGACGAAGCGTTTTGCGTTGCCGGTCGGATCGACCGCGACATTCGTGCCCCGGTGAGTGCAACTGTTGATGAACAGCCGAACCACCCCATCCTGTCCGCGTACCAGCAGCAGCGGGATCCCCGCGACTTCCATCGTCTTGAAGTCGTTCGGACTTGGGATCTCGCATGAAGGCGCAAGCATCAGCGGCAGGCGCTTGAAGATGCGGTCGACCTCCAGCTTGAAGCGGCCGGGGTCTGTATAATTTTTCGCCGGCACCTCAAGCACGTCGTCAACGAGTTCGAACGTATTCTCACGCGCGTGTTTGACGCTGTGGCGCATCATTGCCGCGATCTCGGCATTCGCCATGGCTTTCATCGGGCGGCCCTCTCCTGCAAATGTAGCAAGTGTTATACCTTCTTCGTCGACGTCGCGTCAATTCAGATCGTGGCGCCGCCGTCCACCACCATCGCCGCGCCGGTGACAAACTTCGACCGCGCGGAGGCGAGATAGAGCACCATCTCGGCGATATCGTCCGGCTCGCCGATGTGCCCGATCGGATGGACGGCGACGAAGCCCTCCATCAATTCCCGCGGATTCGGAACCTGCGCCATGACCTTGTCGAGCATCGCGGTCCGGATGACGCCCGGGTGGACCGAATTGACGCGAATGCCCGTGCCCGTGGTCGCGCAGTGCATCGCGATCGATTTTGTCATCAGCGTCACGCCGGCCTTCGCCGCATTGTATGCGACCAGGTTCGCCGACGCCTGAAGACCCGCTATCGACGCGATATTGACGATCGACCCCCCGCCCGACCGCGTCATCAGCGGTATCGCGAGCTTGCAGCCGATGAATGTGCCGACCAGGTCAACATCGAGCGTGCGGCGGAACCCGGCTAGATCCATTTCCTCGACCGATCCCATCAGCGTGATACCGGCATTGTTCACCAATATGTCGAGCCTGCCCTGAGATCGCTCCACGGCGTCGATGGCAGCCGTCCAGTCGGCCTCACTGGTTACGTCATGGCGAACGAACGTCCCGCCAATCGCGCCCGCCACCGCCTCGCCGGTCGAGACCTCGATATCGGTCACGACCACGCTCGCGCCCGCCTCAGCGAGCTTGCGCGCCGCTGCTTCGCCCAGTCCCGCCGCCGCGCCGGTGACCAGTGCGACCTTGCCCTGCAACTCCATGTTTCACTCCCCTATCGCGCGACTGGCTGTTCGTCGGGTCCCGGCGCGTCATCCGGCACCGAGACGGTGATCCACCCATCCATTTCTTTCACCGGGAACGTGCGCAGCGGTCGATAAAGGCTGCCGATGCACTTGCCGGTGACGGTGTCGAACCGCGCGCCGTGCGCCGGGCACATCAGCACCCCGCGACGCACGCGCCCGCCTGGCGCGAACGCGGCCGCCGCATGCGTGCAGCGGTTGATCGTGGCGCGTACGGTTCCCTCGCTGCGCACAAGCAGCACGGGCCAGCCACCAATCACCACCGCCTCGATCCCACCTTCGCGCAAGGCGGCACTTTCCAGCGCCAGATTGATTGCCCTCTCCCCGAATCGATTGCGCGTGTCAGTATTGACCGGACCCTCCCCCTCTGCAAGCCTTGGAGGTGAGGAGAGAATGGATGAAACAGGATGACCGCGATCTGATACTTGTCGATCGCCCGGCTGAAGCGGTGCTGCGGCTGACGCTGAACCGCCCCGAAAAGCGCAATGCGCTGTCGAACAGCCTGCGGCACCGGCTCTTCACACTGCTGGAGGATGCGGATCGCGATTCCGAAACCCGCGTCACGATCATCCGGGGAGCCGGCACCTGCTTTTCGGCCGGCTATGATCTTGGCGGCGGGACAGCGCCGCCCTTTCCCTATCACACCGCCCCCGGCGCCGGTCACTGGCCGCGCCACGTTGTCGAGGGCGCATTCCGCATCTGGGATCTCGCCAAGCCGGTGATCGCACAAGTCCACGGCTGGTGCCTGGCCGGCGGCTCCGAACTCGCGACCGCGTGCGACCTCGTTTACGTCGCCGAAGATGCGCAGATCGGCTATCCGCCGGTGCGGATGATGAGCCCGCCCGACAACCAGTTTCACGCCTGGTTGTGCGGGATGCGCGCAGCGATGGAGATGATGCTCACCGGCGATGCGATCGACGGGCTGGAGGCGGTTCGCCTCGGGTTCGCCAACCGCGCCTTCCCGGCTTCCGAGCTGGACGCTGCGGTCGTCGAGCGTGCCGAGCGGATGACGCGCATCCCCACAGACGTTCAGGCGATGAACAAACGCTCGGTGCATCGGGCAATGGAAATAATGGGGCTGCGGGCAGCGATTCGCGCCGGCACCGAAATACAGGCGCTCGCCATGACAACCGAAACCAGCCAAGCGACCTTTGCCAAATTCCGCGAAAACGTCACCCGCGCCCTCGATGCGCGCGATGGCCTGTTCGGCGATTATCGCACGACGACCTCGTCTTCGGTCGAGGAGAAGCAGCAATGATGGACGATATTCGAGTGGTGCGGGAAGGAGCCGTTGGCCACATCGTTCTGGCGCGCGGCAGCGGCAACACGATCCGCCCCCAGACCATGCGCGAAATCGGCGCTGCCATCGACGAATTGGAGGCTGATCCCGCGATCCGCTGCCTGATCCTGCGCGCGGAAGGGAAGCATTTTTCGGCAGGCGCCGATTTCGCCTTTCTGGATGCGCTGGTGGAAACGCCAGCCATCGATGTGCAAACCCAGGTCTACGCGCATTTCCAAGGTGCGGTCCGGCGCTTCTATGCCTGCGCGAAACCGACGATCGCGCTGGTGCAGGGGGCCGCGGTCACCGTCGGCTGCGAACTGGCGCTGGCGGCGGATTTTCGCGTCGCTTCCGAGGATGCGATGTTCCAGGAAAGCTGGATCAGGCTCGGCATCATGCCGCCGCTGCGCGGCACGTTTCTGCTTCCGCGTATCATCGGCATGGGGCGTGCGGCCGAGATGTGCCTGCGCGGCCGCGCCGTGCGGGCGGAAGAGGCGATGACGATCGGTCTGGTCGGCGAAGTGGTCGCTCGCGACGCCCTCATGACGCGCGGTAACGAACTGGCGCTTGAACTGGCCGCGGCAGCGCCACTTGCCTATGCTGCTGTAAAGCGGGCGCTCCACCGCGGCCTTGAAACGAGCATGGAAACGGAGTGGGCGGCGAACCTGCCAACGCAAGCGATACTGCTTGGCAGCGACGATTTCCGGGAGGGCCTGTCATCTGCGAAGGAGCGGCGGGCGGCGGCATTCGTCGGCCGCTAGTCGCACGGGCTCAATCGGGATCGCTGCCGGCTATGCTGATCGTGACGCGCGTATAATCATTCTGGCGGAAAAGATTGGCGACCTCGATCGCCGATCGTTCATCATCGGCGCGCAGGACCAGTATGGCACCGGTTTCGTTCGTGGCAGACACGATATAGTCAGCCGTCATTTCCCTTGTGCTGGTCAATCGGATCAATCCCTATCGAAAGAATACTCAAAGACGCGGGTTTCGAGATCAGCCAGCCCCCTCCGCCGGCTCCCATAGTTCAAGCGGGTTCCCTTCCGGATCATGGATGCGCGCGAAGCGACCGATTTCAGGCGCATCCCAGTTCGGATCGGTTTCAACCGCTACGCCGGCCAGGCGTAGCGAGGCCAGCAAGGTATCCAAATCCGTGACACGAAAGTTCATCATCCACTGCTTGTTGCCCGGCCAGTAATCCGTGTCATGCGCGAACGGCATGAACACCGTGGGGCCGGCCTGCTGGTTCCAGTGCATCTGCCCCTCAACCGCTATGCCGAGGTGGGTGCGATACCATTTAAGCAACGCTTCGGGATCTTTGGCGCGGAAGAAAATGCCGCCTATGCCGGTCACAACCATGAGGCTCTCCTAACCAAACTGTCGGCAGGTTACCCTGGCCCGGGCAAAAGCCAAGCACAGGCCGGAGGGGAATGCGGGCTTGCCCCCTCGTGATCCAGCGCCCTAGTAGATGCCTCAGTCCGTGGAGACCCAAATTTTGGCAGCGGTATCGATCGTCCTGTTTCTTCTTCTGGCGGTCGTGGTCAGCGGCGCCTTGTCGAGAATGTTGCCGATTTCGATTCCGACCCCGCTGGTCCAGATCGCGCTCGGCGGGGTAGTCGGCCTGTCGACCTCTTATCGCGTCGAGCTCGAACCGGAGCTATTCCTTCTCTTATTTCTTCCCCCGTTGCTGTTCTTGGATGGCTGGCGCATCCCGAAGGACGAACTGCTCAAGGACGTGTCGACCGTGGTCGAACTCGCGCTTGGCCTCGTTCTCATCACAGTGATCGGCATGGGACTGTTCATCCACTGGATGATCCCGGCGATGCCGTTGGCGGTCGCCTTCGCGCTGGCGGCGGTGATCTCGCCGACTGATCCGATCGCCGTGTCGGCGATTGCGGCACGCGCGCCGATTCCGAAACGGATGATGCACATTCTCGAAGGGGAATCGCTGCTGAACGATGCCTCGGGCCTCGTTTGCCTGCGCTTTGCCATCGTGGCCGCGCTGACAGGCACCTTCTCCGCCGCGGGCGCGGCGCTGAATTTCCTTTGGGTTGCCGGGGCGGGTATCGCTGTGGGGGTCGGGCTTACGCTGACGGTAACCCGCGCCAAGGCATGGGTGACGAAGCACTGGGGCGAGGATACCGGCTCACAGATACTGGTGAGCCTGCTCATCCCGTTCGGCTCCTATATGCTGGCCGAACAGGTGCATGCCTCGGGCATCCTCGCCGCGGTCGGCGCCGGCGTCACGATGACCTTCGCAGAGATATCGCGTCAGGCGTTGCCGATCACGCGGATGCGGCGCAATTCGGTGTGGGATACGCTGCAGTTCTCGCTCAACGGGATCATTTTCGTGCTGCTGGGCGAGCAATTGCCGACGATCCTCGCAGGCGCGAGCCGCACGGTCGCTCTTACCGGGCATAGCTCACCATGGTGGCTCGCGGCCTACGCGCTCGCGATCGTCGCCGGATTGATCGTCCTCCGGTTCGTGTGGGTCTGGGCGTCGCTTAAACTCACTATCCTGCACAACCGTCTGCCGGACACAGATCCGCGCAGTCCCGACTGGAGACTGGTGGCGGCGATGTCTCTCGCCGGCGTGCGCGGCGCGATCACGCTTGCGGGCGTCTTGACGCTGCCGCTGGCGCTGAACGACGGCACCCCCTTCCCGGCGCGCGACGTGGCGATTTTCCTGGCGGCCAGCGTCATCATCGTCTCGCTCGTGATCGCCAGCATCGCGTTGCCGATCCTGTTGAAAGACCTGCGCATGCCGGCCGAGCCATCGAAGCAGGCGGAAGAAGATGCAGCACGCATTGCCACCGCACAGGCTGCGATCCGGGCGATCGAGCGCAAGCAGCACGACCTGGCGCAGAACGACAGCGAGGCTGATCGCTACGCCCAGATCGGCGCGCGTGTCATGGATCTCTATCGCGAGCGGATAGAGGGATTGAGCGGTGGACGCTCCGACGATCTTCGCTCGCAGGACCGCCTTTTCCGCGATCTGCGATTGACCGGGGTGCATGCCGAACGAGCGGTCCTGAGGAAACTGGCACAGGAGCGGACAATTGGCAGCGCCACTGCACAGAAACTGACACGCGAACTCGATCTCGCGGAGGCCCGGCATCGCGGATGACCGTCACAAAGCGTCGATCTGCTCCTCCAGCGCGGCGATGACGAGGGCGGGATAATCCGCTTTTCCCGTCGTCCGCGCGACCACCGGGAGGCCTGAGAGAAAGCCCGTAAGGCTGCAAATCATCAGCACAGCGCGCACCTGTGCACCTGCCTCACCGAGCCTTCCAGCGCTTGTCTGGGTTATAAGCTCTGTCGCCAGTTCGATCCCCGGCCGCCACAACTGCGCGTAGAGGATTTCGAACGCCGGGCCAGGGTTAGCGATCTCGCGCTGAACGAACAGGCTCCGATCGGGCGAGCCATGCGATGCGAGTAGAAAGCGCGCCAACGCCGCGAACAGCTGCTTCAGCAACGCGCGCGCCGCATCGGGCTCCAGCCCGTCGCGCAGCGCGGCCAATTTGACACCGGCGACAGCCCCCATCCCTTCCCGATAGCTGGCGACGATTTCATGGGCGCAGGCGAGGTACAAGCCGCGCTTGTTCCCGAAGTAATACGTAAGCGCCGGCAGGTTGACGCCGGCATCTCTGGCGATCTGCCGCGTCGTCACCGCGGCGAACCCGCTGCTGCCGAACGCGCCAAGTGCAACATCCAGAATGCGCGCGCGCGTTTCCTCACCCTTGCGATAGCCACCATCGGACGTGCGCGACGGCACGGCTGGTTTCGCCTTCATCGTCAATCGAACCTGATCACCACGCTTGAAAATATATCAGATGATATATATCTTGTGACCAAGAACGTCGAGAGAGGATGGCCGGTCATGACACGTGAGGCGCTCGATACCCTCTGGGCCAAAGTTGAATCACAACGCGCGCACGTGCCCGCCCTGTATGGCAGGGTGGATTTCCGCACGCTCCCGGAGCGGTTCGCGGGATCGCCGGGCGACGCCACATTGCTCACCGGCAAATACGCGGCTGAACGCGACAGGCTGCTGGCCGACCCGGATCGCATCGAATTCATGCGCGCTTACACGATGATGGGCGATGGCGTCGCGGATGCATATGCCGCGCTGATGCGCGAATATGGCTTCCGTCACCTGGTCGATATGCTGACCCGCGCCTGCGACGACGGGGTCGAAAACGTGCCGGATGCGCCACCCGAACTGGTCGATTTCATCCGCGCGATGGAGCGTATCCCCGACTGGCTGGACATGAGACTGGTGGAGGAAGGTGCGCGGATCGATCGCAATGCGGCCGCCAATCTAAGCCCGTTCGTGATTCGTGGCGCGTTCATCGCGACCTTCATGAACAAATATGCTGCGCTGCCGATGGCGATCACCAATACGCTGTCGAGCGAGACGGCCGGAAAGCGCGTGAAAGAGACCGCGACTTTCTTCAGCACGTCGGTGTTGCCCGGCGCGCTCGAACGCTTCGGCCCCGGCTTCAAATCAGCGGCGATGGTGCGATTGATGCATTCAATGGTGCGCGCGAATGTGCTGCGCCGCCCGGCGGATTGGGACTGGAGCATCTATGGCTTCCCGATCCCGCAGGTCGATCAGATGCCCGCCGGGCTGATTTCGATATTCCTGCTGTCGTACAAGATGCAGGAAGAGGGGCGCGAGCAATTTACTCCCGCAGAACGTGCGCAAGTTGAACTGGCGCGTTACCGCTGTTTCCTGCTCGGGCTGCCCGAGGAACTGCTCGCCGATACGCCGCAAGGCATCGTCGACCTGATGAACGCTCGCAGTGGCACGTTGCGCGCAGGCTATGATGATGCCACTTGCGGCGAATTGCTCCGCGCGACGATGGCCGCAGATCTGCGCGCGGACGGCTCGCGTCGCGCACGCATCCACGATCGCTTCGAGCGCGCTTTCGCAAAACTGTTCTTCGTCAAGAATTTCATGGCCGGCGATAAAGCGAAGGCTGCAACAATCGGCGTGTACCTGACGGCGTGGGATACCATGTTGGCAGCGCTCGCGGGCATTTTCATCTACGCTCGCCTGCGCCTTTATGGCGTCGCCGAGCGGATACCCTGGTTGCGCGACTTGGCGGATCGCCGGCTCGTCGCGAAGATCAAGGCGCAACTCGCCAGCTATGGCCATGCCGAATTCACTACGGACGCCGCACGTTACAGGTCGTCACCGACGTCACTAGCGGCGGCGTAAAGCATATCGTCAAATATACGGGACTGGCGGCCCGCCCGCCGCTTGAACCGGCAGAAATGGGCGGGCCGGTTTATCAGGCCGTTGCGCGCTTCCTGCGCACGACCGTCTGTGCATTGGTATATTCAAGCAGCCCCTCGACGCCGCCCTCCACACCGACGCCTGACTGCTTCATGCCGCCGAACGCCGCGGTCGGCGAAAGATGCTGGGTCTCGTTGACCCAGACGGTGCCGCTCGCGATCCGCTGGGCGATCTCGAGCGCCTTGTCCTCGTCATGGCCCCACACCGATCCGCCGAGGCCATATTCGGTCGCATTCGCGCGGGCGATTACATCTTCATAATCGTCGAACTTCAGCAGCGGGAGGACAGGACCGAACTGTTCCTCCTGAACGATGCGCGCATCCTCCGGCGGATTGTCGAGGATCGTGACGGGGATGAAGTAGCCCGGCACGTCAGCCTTGTCGCCGCCGACCAGAAACTCATAGCCGTTGTCTTTCGCGTCCTGGATCAGATCAAGCACGCGCTGATATTGCTGCCTGTTGTTCAGCGGGCCGATCTGCGTTCCCTGCTCCGCGCCATCGCCGACCTTCACGGTCTTCGCATAGGCAACCAGTGCGTCGCGAAGCGGCTCATAAATGTCCTTGTGGACATACATGCGCTTGGTTGCGATGCAGATCTGGCCGTTGTTCCGGAACGCTGCCCAGAACAGTTCCTCGGCCACCTTCGCAACATCCACATCCGGCATCACGATCGCGGCGTCGTTGCCACCCAGTTCCAGCGTGACGCGCTTCAGCGTCGGCGCGGCGGACTGCATCACCCGTCTGCCGGTGGCGGTCGAGCCGGTGAAACTGATCTTGTCGAAGCCCGGGTGCGAGGTTATCCACGGCCCTAGATCGTCGCCGCCGGTAACGATGTTGAGCACCCCGGGCGGAAGAATTTCCGCTGCCAGCTCCCCGAACTTCAGCGTGGTAAGCGGCGTGAAGGGCGACGGTTTCAGCACCATCGTATTCCCAGCGAGCAACGCCGGCCCGATCTTGAACATCGCCAGAACCATCGGGAAATTCCAGGGTGCGATCGCGCCGACGACGCCGAGCGGGACATGCCGCGTCTCGCTGTACCGCTCATCGGAATCCTCGTTCACCGTAACCGGCAGATCGAGCCCGGCCGCGCCCAGCAGCCAATAGCCGGCGCCCATGATCTCGCCCTGCGCCTCGGCATGGGGCTTTCCCTGTTCCTTGGTGAGCAGGCGCATAAGCGGATCGACCTGTGCAAGAACCGCCTGACCGAGGGCGGTGAGTTTCGCCCTGCGTTCCGCAATCGGAGTGGCAGCCCAGCCGGAAAACGCACGACGCGCGGCATCGATTGCCCGATCCAAATCCTCGCGCGTTGCATCGGGCGCGGTGGCGAGCACCTCCTCAGTCGCAGGATTGACGACCTCGAACGTCGCTGATCCCCTCTCCAGCTTGCCGTCGATCAGCATGCGATAATCGTGGTCGAAGTTCACGCCGTCTCTCCTGAGTCTCTTTATCAACCGTACGTAACATATGTTACGGCAACAATACCACCTTGATGCATTCCCCCCGCGCCTGCGCCGCGACCGCCGCGTTGATCTCCGAGAGGGGGAACGTTGTGATCAGTCGATCGAAAGGAAAACGGCCGGCAGCGTGATGCGCCAGCAACTCCAGAATGAAAGTCTGCTGGTCGCTGTCGCCCTCGATTATGCCGATGATGCGATGGCCCGGCGTCATCAGTGCACCGATATTGACCGTGATCGCGGCGTTCATGTCCTTCGGCACGCCCACCAGCCCGAGCGCGCCGTGGCTGCCCAGCACGGCGAGCCCAGCCTCGATCACGCTCACAACGCCGGTAGTGTCGAACGCAAAATCCACGCCATCGGGCATGATCGCGCGGATCGCGGCTACCAGATCGCCCGCGCCCGGATCGATGACGTGTGTCGCGCCCAATTCACGGGCGAGTTCGCGCCGCGCAGCGACCGGCTCGACCAGCACGATCGGCGCGCAGCCACGAATCTTCGCCGCCATCACGGCTGCGAGCCCGACCGGGCCGCCCCCGAACACCACCAGGCTCGATCCGGCCGGACAGTTGAAGGTGCGCATGATCGCCCCCGCCCCTGTCTGGAACCCGCACGCCAATGTGCCGAGGATCGCGAGCGGCGCATCGCTTTCCACTTTAACCACGTTGCGCGCGCGGGTGATCGCCCGGGTCGCAAAGCTCGACTGGCCGAAGAAGTGCGACGAGACCCGATCGCCGCCCGAGGCATAAGCCGTCGATCCGTCCTCCAGGCGCATTCCCGCATAGTTCAAGGGGACGAAGCTGCGGCAGTAACTGGGCAGATTCTCTTCGCAGCGTGGGCAAATGCCGCAACTGGAAAAGCCGACGATGACGGTATCGCCCGGGGCCAACCCTTCGACACCCTCGCCAATCTGCTCGACCGTCCCGGCGCCCTCATGGCCGAATATTGCCGGAAAGGCGTAGGGCACTTGGTCGCGGAAGACGAGATCGGTGTGGCACAGGCCAACACCAGCGATCTTCACCAGCACCTCGCCCGCCCGCGGCCCGTCGATGCTCACCTCTTCAAGCACGAAATCCGTGTGGGGGCCGTGTGCGACGGCGGCGGTACAGGTCGTCATCCTTCCTCCTGACATCGATTTTGACGCAGCATCGCCGCATCGCGCACCCGAACGCAAGGTCATTGCGGGGAAGTCGACGGATTCGAAGGGAAGTGGGGAGCTTCTGTTGCCCGGTGCTCCCCGTACCGCTGGAATCCGCTTCTGTTGCCCGGTGCGGCCCAACCGCGCTTTTGTTCGAGTAACCTTAGGCCGTTAGGCCGTCAGTTACGCGGCAATCGCGAGTGCTTCGTTATCGTTGGCACTTGTGTATGGGCCGTCACGGTGGTCCCATTCCGAGCAAAAGCCAGTGCCTTTCAACACACGTCGATCCTGGTTCGGCCCCGTCATCATCCGCCCGGCAGGACGGTTGGTGGTGGAGCCGCCGGGTACTGCCCCCGGGTCCGCTGCGTCTATTATTCACCGGCGTTTATCGCCATAGCCGTGGGGCAAGCCCCGCGAGCATCCCCGATATAGGCGCGCCGGACGAAAACTGAAAGCCCGCCTTTTGCTCGCCATAATGCAGGTACATAGAATAGAATATCATGTTGACGCAGCGTTCCCGCTACGCGCTCCGCGCGATGCTATTCCTGGCCGAAGCTCCGGCCGCCAGCCCACCGATCCCGATGAATCGCATCGCTGCGGGGGCGAATGTACCGCGCAAGTTCCTTGAGCTTATCCTGGCCGACCTACGCGATGCAGGTTTCCTCATCAGCCATCGCGGCAAGATGGGTGGTTATCAGCTCGCGCGATCAAGCCATATGATATCGCTTGGTGAAATCATCCGCGTGATCGAAGGGCCGCTCGCGCTCGTACCCTGCGTCAGCCGCACCGCCTATCGCCCGTGCAAGGATTGCAAGAGCGAGGCTGACTGCGCGATCCGCCACGCGATGATGCGCGTCCGCGACGAAACCGCGCGTATTCTGGACGGCACCAGCCTTGCCGATGCCACCGCCGAGGATCTGGCCGCCGCGTAACGCCTGTCGCCGCCCGGCCGCGGCCGGGACGGCAACATCTGTTCACGCGCCGCGTCGTGCGCGCAGCTCGTCGCGGATCTCGCGCAGCAAAACCACATCGGCCGGATCGGCGGCTGGCGCTGCTTCGGGGCGCGGCACGACACGATTAACGGCGCGCACGATCAAGAAGATGATGAAGGCGATAATGAGAAAATTGACCGCTTGGGTAACGAACTGGCCATAGCCCAGAAGCGGGACGCCAGCCTTTTTCAGTGCGGCATAATCGGATGATCCCTGCAGTTTTTCGGGCACCGCGCCGAGCACAACGAAGTAACTGGAAAAATCGAGACCACCGAAAACCTTGCCGATCACCGGCATGATGACGTCCTCGGTCAGCGAGGTCACGATCTTGCCGAACGCCGCACCGATAATCACCGCCACCGCGAGATCGAGCACATTGCCGCGCGCGATGAACGCCTTGAATTCACTGAACATGGGCCGACACTCCTGTTGCGGGGAGGCAGATTAACCACACGATTGCCTCTTCGCCAAGCGCGACAAGTGTCCTATATGCCTAGGACAGAACCAGGAGGAACCCCGCCGATGACGTCTCGTTCGTTTGCCCCGCGCTCGCTCGCTGTTGCCGGCCTCGCGTTGACGCTTGGCGCATGCGGGATCAACACGATCCCAACGGCGGAGGAAAACGCCAAGGCGCGCTGGGCCGATGTGCAGAATCAATATCAGCGCCGCGCCGATCTCATCCCCAATCTCGTTTCGACGGTGAAGGCAGCCGGCGCGCAGGAGAAGGACATTCTCGTCGAGGTGACGCAGGCGCGCGCATCGGCGAGTCAGGTAAAGCTATCGGGCGACCAGCTCACCGATCCCGCCGCCGTCCAGCGTTATCAAACCGCGCAGGCGGGGTTGACCATGTCGCTCCAGCGCCTTCAGGAAGCGTATCCCGAATTGAAGAGTCAGGGCAATTATACGACGCTGATGAGCCAGCTCGAAGGCACTGAGAATCGCATCACTATCGCCCGCAACGATTACAACTCGGCGGTGCAGCAGTACAACACCACGATCCGCACCTTCCCCAACGCGATTGGCGCGAAGATATTCTATGGCGCCAAGCCGATGGTGCCTTTCGCCGCAACCACACCGGGAGCCGACACCGCGCCCAAGGTCAATTTCGGAAGCTGACGTGATGACGCGCGCCGGCCTTACTGCCCGCCACACCCGGGCCGGCGTCTGCCCTTGGATCCAGCTGCTATTAGCGCTGGCGGCAACGCTGCTCGCGACGCTGTCGATGCCGGCAGCCGCGCAAACTTTCCCGAAGTTCACCGGTTTCGTGGTGGACGATGCAGGGATTTTGCCAGCGGCCGTGCAAGCTGATCTCTCGCAGAAACTCGATGCGTTGCAGCGTGATACGAAGCGCCAAGTCGTCGTCGTCACGGTCAAAGACCTGCAAGGCTATCCGATCGAGGAGTATAGCAACAAACTGTTTCGTGCCTGGGGTATCGGGCTGAAAGACGTCAATAACGGCGCGCTGTTCGTCATTGCCCCCAACGAGCGCAAGTTGCGTATCGAGGTGGGCTACGGACTGGAACCCTTCCTGACCGACGCTTTGTCCAGCGTCATCATCAACAGCGATGTGCTGCCACGTTTCAAAGCCGGCGACATGCCCGGTGGCGTTGTGGCGGGGACTGATGCGATCATCACTCAGCTTCGCGCCTCACCCGAGGAGGCTAAGGCGCGGCTCGATGCGGCGGTGAAACAGTTCGACCAGACGCATCGCGCGCAGCGATCCGGCAGCAAAGGTGTGCCGATCGGCCTCATCTTCTGGGGCATGGTGCTGCTGTTCGTGCTGCTCTCCTTCGTGCGACGGAGCGGGCGTGGACAGCGCTATGGCGGCGATGGATCCGGAGCGCTGCCGATCGTCCTTTGGTCGATCGCAAGCGAGATGATGCGCGGCGGTGGTGGGGGCGGCTGGGGTGGCGGCGGCGGTTGGGGCGGCGGCGGCTTTGGTGGCGGCGGCTTTGGTGGCGGCGGTGGTGGATCGAGCGGCGGCGGTGGCGCTTCGGGGGGCTGGTGATGCAGATGACAGCTGAGGATCGCGATCGCGTAACGGCGGCCGTGACGGCGGCGGAGGCAAGCACCGATGGTGAGATCGTAACGGTCGTCGCCCGCGCCTCCGATGCCTATCACGACGTCGCGCTGCACTGGACGCTGCTCGTGATGCTGCTGATGGTGGCGCTTCTAGCCACATTCCCGCAGATCATCGAACAAATCCACCTGCTGACCGATCCGTGGGCGCCCGTAGTATCCATTCGCGCGGCGGTGACCATCACGCTGTTCGTCGCCGTGATTACGTTTCTCACCGCACGCCTGCTCTTCGCATGGCGCCCGCTGCGGCTGGCGCTGACACCGGGTGCAACCAAGGCGCGCCGGGTCCGTGCGCGCGCACTGGCGGTGTTCCGTGCAGCCGCCGAGAAGCGCACCATAGGCTCGACCGGCGTCCTGCTGTATCTCAGCCTTGACGAGCATCGCGCGGAGATCATCGCCGATGCGGCGATTCACGATCGCGTGCCGGACAGCACATGGGGCGCTGCGATGGCGGCGCTAGTCGGTCCGCTGCGCAAAGGCCATCCAGCAGACGGCATGGTCGCGGCGGTCAGCCAGATCGGGCTCGTGCTGGGCGAGCATTTCCCGCGCACGCCCGGCGACACCAACGAGCTTCCGGATCGCCTCATCCTCCTATGACCGCCGAAGCCGTTTGGGAGGGCCGTTTCATCCGCATGATGAAAGACGGCAAATGGGAATATGCCTCTCGCACGAGAGGCATCGGCGCGGCGGTGATCCTGGCGATCACGGCCAATGGTGAAGTGATTCTCGTCGAACAATATCGCGTGCCGCTGGGACGCAACTGTCTCGAACTGCCTGCGGGGCTGGTGGGCGACGAGAATCCGGGCGAGGATATAGCTCCGGCCGCCATCCGCGAACTGGAAGAAGAAACCGGCTATAGGGCCGGCCGCGTCGAGCCGCTTGGCGTCTTCTATTCCTCGCCGGGAATGGTCAGCGAGGGCTTCATGCTGGTGTGCGCGCATGATCTGGTTAGAATGGGCGATGGCGGCGGCGATGGTGACGAGAATATCATCGTCCATCTCGTGCCGCGCGAAAAGATTGCCGCCTTCGTCGCGAGCAAGCGCGACGAAGGCGTGGCGATCGACGTAAAGATGCTACTGCTGCTCGCCGATACGATCATATAGCTTGGCGGGTATCGCGCCGGGCGACAATCAGCGGAAATTGTCCGCGTAAGCCTGCAGCTTGAGCTTGCGTTGCGGCGCCGGAATGACGGTGAAGGCCAGCCCCTCGCGCTTGGCATGGGCGATCGCCGCCTCGCTCGACGGGAACATGATCCGCACTTGGTCACGGGTATCGCCGCTGCCCGCCCAGCCGGTGAGCGGATCGGGCTGCTTGGCCTCGGCCGGTTCGAACTCAAGCACCCAATTGTCGGTGCGATACTTCCCCGATTGCATGGCGTTCTTCGGGCGCTGATAGATGCGAGCGGTAGGCATAGGTGCCCCTTAACCCGTTTGGCCGCGCCTTGCATCGGCATTTTTCGTGCGCAGTGTCGCGCTGGCGCTGGCGGGATCGTTGGGCCACGGATGGCGCGGATAGCGTCCTCGCATCTCCTTCGCCACAGCCGCCCAGCTTCCGGCCCAGAAACCGGGAAGATCCCGCGTCATCTGGATCGGGCGCCCCGCGGGCGAGGTGAGGGACAGGACAAGCGGCACGCGCCCCTCCCCCACCACCGGATGCTCGGCCAGCCCGAACAACGCCTGCACGCGAAGCTCGACGCGCGGGCCGCCCTCTGCGCCATAATCGATCGCGTGCGATGTGCCCGCAGGGCTGGTGAAATACGCCGGGGCGACGCGGTCGATACGCTGAAGATCGTCCCACCCCAGCATATTGCGGAGAGCGTGTGTTAGGGTGGCTGAGGTAGTAGCGGCGAGCCGGCGCTGCCCCTCCACGAGCGGGGGCAGCCATTCGTCGAGCCGGTCGAGCAGGGTCGCATCGTCGAGGGGGACGCCCGCATAGCCAGCGCGTACGCGGAACGCGCGCGCGCCATCGCCCCATGGCAGCAGGTGCAGACCATGGCGGCGCACGCCCTCCACCAGCGCCGCGGCGATCAGCGCTGGCGAGGCGTTCGAGTCGGGCCCGCTCGCCAGCCGAATGGCGCCCAGGCGGCGCTCACGCAGCGGCCGCACGGCCCCGGTCGCGGCGTCGAACTCGGCAATATGGCGCGTCTCGATCCGCGCGGCGAACAGCGCCTCGACCGTCTCGGCATCGACCGCCGCCGCTGACAGGATGCGCGCGCCGGCCGCCATCCCCTGCGTCTCGGCGACCGCCAGCCATTCATTGCGGGCGAGCGGCGCGGTCGGATCGAGCCTGAAGCCACGCCCGCCGACCGAGGCCCAGCGCTCCCCCGAGGCATCGCGCCGGCGCGCCACCCGATCCGGGAAGGCGAGCGCGATGCAGGTAGCGACACGCTGCCCCTCCCCAAGGCTCGCAACCTCGACAAAAGGCGCCTGACTGCCGCCGACCAGCCGCGCCCAGCGGGCGGCGAGGCTGCGCGCCGCTTCGGCCTTGCGCGATCGATCCCCGCGCCAGCGCCGCAACCTGAGTTCCAGATCGGCGTCATTCCCGCCCAGCCCGCGCTCGCCCAGCAGCACAGCCACATCGGCAGCCGTCGCTGCAAGCCCCATCCCGGCCGCACGCACCAGCATGTGCGCGAGCCGCGGGGGCATCGGCAGCGACGCGATGGCGCGGCCGTGCACGGTCGGGCGCCCATCGGCATCGATCGCGTCGAGCATGGCAAGCCGCGCACGTGCCTCAGCCACGGCTGCCTCGGGTGGGGGATCGATCCACGCCAGATCGCGCGGATCGGCGACGCCCCAGATCGCGGCGGCAAGCACCAGCGCGGAAAGATCGGCCTCCAGCATCTCGGGCGGGTCGAAACGCGGCAGGCCAGCAGTTGCCGCTTCCTCCCACAGGCGATAGGCGATGCCCGGACGCTGCCGCGCCGCGCGACCGGCACGCTGGATGACCGCAGCCTGGCTGGCGCGTTCCGTGACCAGCCGCGTCATCCCCGCCGCGCGGTCATAGCGCGGGCGACGCGCCAGCCCCGAATCGACGACCACGCCGATCCCATCCAGCGTGAGGCTGGTTTCGGCGATCGAGGTGGCGAGCACGAGCTTGCGTGCGCCATCCGGCTCGGCCCGGATCGCGGCGCGCTGCGCGGCGGGATCGAGGGCGCCGTGAAGCTTGTGAAGGGTGACGCCGGGGATGCCCTCCAGCCGCTCGGCGGTGCGCTCGATCTCCGCCACGCCCGGGAGGAACGCCAGCACCCCGTCCGCCGTTTCGCGCAGCGCCAGACGCACGGCGCCGGCCACCGCATCCTCGATCCGCGCATCGCCGCCACGCCCGAGATAACGCAGCTCGAGCGGCCAGCTTCGTCCCGCGCTCTCGATCACCGGCGCGTCGCCCAGCAGCCTGGCGAAGCGCGCGCCATCGAGCGTGGCGGACATCGCCACCAGCCGCAGATCGGGCCGTAATCCAGCCTGCGCGTCGATAGCGAGCGCCAGGCCGAAATCTCCATCGAGGCTTCGCTCGTGCACCTCGTCGAACAGCACGGCGGAAATACCATCCAGTTCCGGGTCGTTCTGGATGCGCGCGACGAAGATCCCCTCCGTCACCACCGTGACCCGCGTCGCCGCCGAGCGCTTCGTATCGAGCCGAGTGGCATAGCCGAACGTGCGCCCCACCGGCTCGCCCGCCAGCGCCGCCATCCGCTCCGCCGCCGCGCGCGCGGCAAGCCGGCGGGGCGACAGGAGCAGCACCTCCCCCGCGCACCAATCCTCCGCGATCAGCGCGGGGGCGACCGCGGTGGTCTTGCCCGCACCCGGCGGCGCGACCAGCACCGCTCCCGATCGCTCGCGCAACGTGGCGAGCAGATCGGGCAAAACGGCGTGGATGGGCAGATCGTCAGCCAAGCGTCTCCGCCGCCAGCTTCTTCAGGTCCACCTGCGGCCGCGCGCCGAAATGGCTGATGATCTCCGCCGCGCATGCCGCGCCGAGCCTGAGCGATTCGGCTACGCCGCGCCCTTCGGCCTGCGCATGCAGGAAGCCGGCCGCGAACAGATCGCCGGCGCCCGTGGTATCCACCACTTTCTCGACCGGCGCGGCGGCGACCAGAACGCGCTCGTCCCCGGCTATCGCCATCGCGCCCTTTTCGCTCAGCGTCACGACGAGCAGCGGCACCTTCGCCTGCAACGTCGCGATCGCGGCATCGACATCGGCCGTTTCGGTGAGGCACATGATTTCAGCCTCGTTCGCGAACAATACGTCGATCAGGCCGTGATCGATCAGATCGTGGAACGCGCCGCGATGGCGCTCGATCACGAATTCGGCCGAAAGCGTGAAGGCGACCTTGCGCCCCGCCGCGCGGGCAACGTCGATCGCGGCGCGCATCGCGGCGCGCGGCTCCTCCGGATCCCACAGATAGCCCTCGAGATAGAGATATTGCGCATCCGCGATCAGATCGCGATCCAGCGCCTCCGCCGGAAGATAATGCGAGGCGCCCAGGAAGGTGTTCATCGTGCGCTGCCCATCCGGCGTCACGAAGATCAGGCAGCGGCCGGTGGTCGGCTGGCCGGGGCGCGTCGCGGTGTCGAAACGGATGCCGGCGGCGCGGATATCGTGCGCGAAGACCTGGCCGAGCTGATCGTCCGCGACCTGCCCGATGAAGCCGCACTTGCCGCCGAGCGACGCGATGCCCGCGATCGTGTTGGCCGCCGAGCCGCCCGACATCTCCTGCCCCGGCCCCATCTTGGCATAAAGCGCGTCAGCGTCCTCGGGCGAGAAGACGAGCTGCATCGCGCCCTTCGTCATGCCGTTGCCGGCAATGAAATCATCGGCGGCGGGGGCGAGAATGTCGACGATCGCATTGCCGATCGCGACGACCGCGTAGGTAGGCTGGGTCAAGTATGGAAACCCCAAACGAATGGAAAGCTGGCGAGCGCCGTAGTGAGAGCGCCCGCCTTGCGCAACCGCCCGTGACCGCGCATCTCCTGCTACAGATGTTCCGCGCGCTATCCCTTTCGCTGTCGCAATTGGGCGATCCGCGCATCCTGCGGGTGCTGGGCAAGAGCCTGTTGGCGACCATTGCGCTGTTCCTGCTGCTGGGCCTCGGCGTGTGGTGGGGCGTGGAACAGGCGCTCGCCCGATCCGAGTGGCATGACGAGCTGGCATCGGCTGCGACCATCGTCGCGCTGGTGCTCGCCTTCTGGTTCCTGTTCCGCGCGATCGCGGTGGCCGTGGTCGGGCTGTTCGCGGACGATGTGGTGGAAGCGGTGGAGGCGAAGCATTATCCTGCCGCACGTGCCGCCGCACGCCCGGTGGCGATGCATCGCGCCGCGCTGATGGGGCTGCGGTCCGCCGGGCGATTCCTGATGGTGAACCTTCTGCTGCTGCCGCTCTATGGCGTGCTGCTGTTCACCGGCATCGGCACCGCGGCGCTGTTCTTCATCGTCAACGGCTGGCTGCTCGGACGCGATCTCGGCGATATGGTGGCGGCGCGACACATGGACGATGCGGCGATGCGCGCGTGGCGCCGGACGAACGGGGGCCAGCGCCTGCTGCTTGGCCTTGCCGCGACCGGGCTGTTCGTGGTTCCGCTGCTCAACATTCTCGCGCCGGTGCTGGGCGCGGCGATGGCGACACATCTGTTTCATCGGGGACGACAATGACGCGCGGGCTTGGCATTTTGGCGACGGCTGGGTTGCTCGCGGGCTGCGCCACGACCGGCGCCAACCCGCCGGGGTCCGGCGCGTCGGCCGTGGCCGTGCCGTACAGTTCGACCGGGCTGGAGCGCGTTATCGGGCAGGACAGCGCCGCGCTCGTCAAGCTGTTCGGCAAGCCCGACGCCGACGTTCAGGAAGGGACGGCGCGCAAGCTTCAGTTCCAGAGCCGGATCTGCGTGCTCGATGCGTATCTTTATCCGCGCGGAAACCAGGAACCGCGCGTCACCTATATCGATGCGCGCGAGCCTGACGGCAGTTCGATCGACCGCGCGAGCTGCGTCGCGGCGCTCACCCGGCGCGAGGGCGTACGCTAGGCACCGGCTATGCCAGCAGAAACGTGCCCTCGACCACGGTGACGCAATCGCCGCCCAGCATCACGCGATCGCCCGCGAGCCGGCATGACAGGCGACCGCCGCGCGCGCTGGCCTGATATGCGCTGAACGTGTCGCGGCCCAGCCGCTTCGCCCAATAGGGCACCATCACGGCGTGGGCGGAGCCGGTGACCGGATCCTCGTCGATCCCCGCGCCCGGCGCGAAGGCGCGGCTGATGATGTCGCTGTCGTCGCCCGGGGCGGTGACGATCGTGAGCGTGTCGCCCTCCTTCGCCAGCGCGCGAAAGTCCGGCTCCAGCGCGCGGACGGCATCGGCATCGCTGAGGACAACCAGCGCATAGCGGCTTTCGTGCCAAAGGGTTTCGACCGCATCGTCCAGCCCGAGCGCGGCAATCACCGAGGGCAAGGGCTTCGCCGCCGGCGCCCAGGCCGGCAGC
Source organism: Sphingomonas sp. TX0543 (assembly GCF_048565505.1). Lineage (NCBI taxonomy): Bacteria > Pseudomonadati > Pseudomonadota > Alphaproteobacteria > Sphingomonadales > Sphingomonadaceae > Sphingomonas > Sphingomonas sp. TX0543. The sequence continues at coordinate 1,470,855 of NZ_JBLZUS010000002.1, read as the reverse complement.
GCCATCTGATAGCCAGCCCCGTCGCGCTCGACCTCCAGCACACCGGCTTTGCGCGTGCGGAAGCGCACGCGTTGCCGCGCATCCTCCGCCGAGAGCACGAAATGCCCGCTCGCCAGCGTCGCGTGGCCGCACAGCGCGACTTCGGCAACGGGGGTGAACCAGCGCAATTCGAAATCCGCCTCTCCGCTGGAATCGGGAATGAGAAAGGCGGTTTCGGACAGGTTGTTTTCGGCGGCGATCGCCTGCAGCGTCGCATCGTCAAGCCACGCGGCGAGCGGCATCACCGCCGCCGGATTGCCCGCGAACGGCGTGCTGGCAAAGGCATCGATCTGTGCGAAACCCAATCTCATCAATACCGCTCCATTCAAACGCGCTTGCCGAACCAGTGCGGCGTCACATCCGCCTCGACCAGCGGATTATCGGTATCGACATGCCCCTCCGGATCGAGGTGGATCAACACCTCAACCTTCGGAAACGCATCGCGCAGCCGCCGCTCGACATTCTCCACGATCGTGTGCGCGTCGGCGACCGTGATTTCCCGCGCCACCTCCATGTGGAATTGCGCGAAATCGAGGCTGCCGGAACGCCGGGTGCGGAAATCGTGGATTCCGCGAATCCCCGGCTGGCGCGCGGCGACCTCGATAAAGGCGGCGCGCTGATCTTCCGGCCATTCCTTGTCCATGAGCTGATCGATGGCCTGGCTTGACGCCTGAAACGCCCCCCAGGCCAGCCACGCCGCGATGACGATGCCGAACACGGGATCCGCCCAGCTCAGCCCCACGAACTGATCGAGCGCCAACGCGACGATCACGGACCCGTTGAGCAACGCATCGGACTGATAATGCAGATTATCCGCGAGGATCGCGATCGATCCGGTGCGGCGGATGATCGTGCGTTGATACCACAGCAGCACCAGCGTGGCGGCGATCGCGATCGCGGAGACGGTGATTCCCAGCCCGGCGTCGTGCGTCGGCTGCGGATCGCGCAGCGCCAGCACCGCGCGCCAGGCGATCGCGGCGGCCGATGCGGCAATGAGCGCGACCTGAAACAGCGCGGCGAGCGCCTCTGCCTTGCCATGGCCAAAGCGGTGATCGTGATCGGCCGGCTCGGCGGCGAGCTTGACGCCGTACAGGGTGACGAGGCTCGCGAGCAGATCGAGCGCGGTATCCGCAAGCGAGCCGAGCATCGCCACCGAGCCCGTCTGCCACGCGCCGAACGCCTTCAGCAGCAGCAGTGATGACGCCATCGCCACGCTCGCCAGCGCGGCGCGCATGGCAAGCGGGATGACGCGGCGGCGTTCTTCACCAGTCACGGGTAGAGCAATCCTTCACGCCAGCCGCCGGCCCCATCCGGCAGGAACAGGCGGCGTTCATGCAGCCGGTGCGCGCGATCCTGCCAGAATTCGATTCGCTCCGGCGTGACGCGATAGCCGCCCCAGTAAGCGGGTCGGGGCACGTCCCTGCCGTCGAAGCGCGCGCGCATCTCCTCGAACCTCGCCTCGAAGGTCGCGCGGCTGTCGAGCGGGCGGGATTGATCGGATGCCCAGGCGCCGAGTTGCGAATCGCGACTGCGCGTCGCGAAATAGGCATCGCTCTCCGCATCGCTCGCTACCGACACCGGGCCTTCGATGCGGATCTGGCGGCGCAGCGATTTCCAGTGAAACAGCAGTGCCGCCTGTGGATTGGCGGCGAGATCGGCGGCCTTGCGCCCCTCGCGATTGGTGTAGAACACGAAGCCATCGGGGCCATGCCCCTTCAGCAGCACCATCCGCACCGTCGGGCGCGCCCGGGCATCCGCCGTCGCCAGCGCCATGGCATTGGAATCGTTCGGCTCGGTCGCCCGCGCTTCGGCATACCAGGCATCGAACAGCTCGAAAGGATCGTCGCTCATGCGCGATCCCATAGCGCGGCGCCTCGCCAAGCGCCATCGCGCGCGTCTTGAGCGCGCTCGCCCACGCGCCTAGAGGGAGCGCCAGGAGATTTGCGGAGTCCACATGGCAGGCCATTCAAAGTTCAAGAACATCATGCACCGCAAGGGCGCGCAGGATAAGAAGCGCTCTGCGGCATTTTCCAAGCTGAGCCGTGAAATCACCGTCGCGGCGAAGATGGGCACGCCCGACCCGGACATGAACCCGCGCCTGCGCGCCGCCGTCAACGCGGCCAAGGCGGCGTCGATGCCGAAGGACAACATCGCCCGCGCGATCGACAAGGCGAGCCGGGGTGACGGCGAGAATTACGAGGAAGTGCGCTACGAGGGCTTCGGCCCCGGCGGCGTGAGCCTCATCATCGAGGCGCTGACCGACAACCGCAACCGCACCGCGACCAACGTGCGCACGGCGGTGAGCAAGAACGGCGGAAACCTCGGCGCGTCCGGCTCGGTGAGCCACGGGTTCGATCGCATGGGCCTCATCACCTACCCGGCAAGCGTCGGCGATGCGGAAAAGGTGTTCGAGGCGGCGCTGGAGGCGGGCGCGGAGGATGTGCAGTCCAGCGAGGACGGACATGAGATCTGGACGGCGCAGGCCGATCTTCACGAAGTGGCCCGCGCGCTGGAACCGGTGCTCGGCGAGTTCGAGGGGGCGAAGCTCGCCTGGCGCCCGCAGACCAGCGTGCAGGTTGACGAAGGCGACGCGGCTACGCTGTTCAAGCTGATCGACACGCTGGACGACGACGACGACGTTCAGCAGGTGTGGGGCAATTACGAGGTTTCCGACGAGGTCATGGAAAAGCTGGGCCAGTGAGCCCGGCGCGATGATTATCCTCGGCCTGGACCCGGGCCTCGGCACCACCGGCTGGGGCGTGATCCGGGCGGAGGGGAACCGTCTGTCGCATCTCGCCAACGGCCGGTTCAAGACCGATACCGGCGAGCCGCTCGCGCGGCGGCTTGCCCATCTCGACACCATGCTCGCCGCGCTGCTCGCCGATCACGCGCCACATGCCGCGGCCGTCGAGGAGGTGTTCGTCAACAGCAATCCGCAGTCGACGCTGAAGCTTGGGCAGGCGCGCGGCGTGATCCTGCTCGGCGTGGCGCGCGCCGGGATCGAGCCGGGCGAATATGCCGCGCGGCTGGTCAAGAAAGCGGTGGTAGGCGTGGGCAACGCCGAAAAGGCGCAGGTGCACGCCATGGTCTCGCGGCTGCTGCCCGGCGTGAAAATCGAGGGCGCGGACGCTGCCGACGCGCTGGCGGTGGCGATCACCCACGCGCATCACCTGGCCGGGCGGCGCGCGGGGATCGCCTGACCGCGATCAGTAGCGGCGGTCGCGATATCTCCATCCGCCATGATAGCGATAACCGGGGCGGCCATAGCCCGGCCTGCCATAGCCCGGCCGCCCATAACCGAAATGGCTATAGTAGAACGTCCGATACGGATACGGCCGATAGACCCAGCGCTGGTCGACAAACACCCATGGCCGATACCAGGCCGGCGCGGCATAATAATAAGGCTCGCCATAGCCCTCATAATAAAAGGCCGGCGCGCCGCCGCGCACGACATAGCCTGGCGGGCATCCCGGGCTGGTGGCGTTGCCGCTCGCACTGCCCACCGCCGCGCCGCCAGCCGCGCCGGCGATGCCACCCACCACCAGCCCGGCGCCCCGATCGTGACGCCCGGCGACGCTCGATCCGAGCAATGCACCGAGCAATCCGCCGATCACGGCGCCGGTGCCGGCATTGTTGCCCGATCGCACGCAATAACGCTGCGCCCAATCCTCGGCATAAGCTTCGTAATGGCGATCCTGCTCCAGTTGCTGGGCGTAGGCGGGATCGGCCTGATAGCCGGGCGGTGGCGGGGGCGGGCGCGATCCGTCGTAACCCGGCGGCGCGGTATTGACGTAGCTGTCATAGGCGGGTGCCTGATCGTAGCCGGGCGCCTGCGGATCATAATATTGGCCGTTCGCAACTGGCGGGTAAGCCTGCTGCGAGGGATATCCCGGCTGCGAAGGGTAGCCTTGCTGCGACGGGTAGCCCTGTTGCGAAGGGTAGTTTTGCGACGAGGGATAGGCCGGTTGTGGCGGATAATCCTGTGCCGAGGGATAGCCCTGCTGTGAAGGATAGTCCTGTGACGGGGGATAACCCTGCGGCGGCGGGTAATTCTGCGCCGAAACGGCTGCCAGCGGGGTCGCGACCGCGACGACCCCCGTCATTACCCGCAATCCCGTTACACGCCACTTGATAGCCATGGGACCAGCCTTATCGATATAGGGGACAAACGCTTTATCGCCGGCAATGTGAACCGTCGCTGACGCCTGTTGCCGGCGTATGTCTCCCAAAGACGCTTCCGCCGCCCGTTCGTTCCGATTATGTCCGCGGCCATGCGTCACGCCATTCGCACCCTGCCGCCTCGATGATCGCGCATCTCAAGGGCCGGCTCGATTCCACCGGGATCGATCATGCGGTGATCGACGTCGGCGGGGTCGGCTATCTTGTCGGTGCGTCGTCCCGGACGCTCGCGGCGATCGGCCCGGTCGGCGAGGCATGCGTGCTGTTCACCGAAATGCTGGTCGGAGAGGAATTCATCCGCCTTGTCGGCTTCGCCCGCGCCGAGGAGCGCGACTGGTTTCGCCTGCTCACCGGGGTGCAGGGCGTCGGCGCGCGGGTGGCGCTGGCGATCCTTTCCGCGCTGGAGCCGGCCGATCTTTCCCGCGCGATCGCGGCGCAGGACAAGGCGATGGTTGCGCGCGCCAACGGGGTTGGCCCGAAGCTGGCCGAGCGCATCGTGCGTGAACTGAAGGACAAGGCCGGCGGGATCGTGCTGGGTCCGGGCGGATCGGCAGCCGCGACAACAGGCGCAACGGGGGCTGGCGCGGATGCCGTTTCCGCGCTGCTCAATCTTGGCTTCCGCCCGGCGGAGGCGAGCAGCGCGGTGGCGGCGTCCGAGGAAGAGCTTGGCGCGGGCGCGACACTGGACGCCCTCGTCAGGCTGGCGCTGCGCAAGGCAGCGCGCTGACGCGAAACCGCCGGGTTCGCGACGGGCCGGATCCACTGCTGGTCAACACCCGGACCGGGCGGGCCGGCGACGTGATCCACGGCGCATTCCGCCAGCCGCCGTGCGGGGAAGCGGCGCGCATGACCGCTTCACCGCCCCGATTTCGCTTTCCCCGGTTGTCGTGTTCCGTTTATGTCCCTCGCGATGACCGATGCCGACCGCCTGCTGACCCCCGCCCGCCGGCCGGAAGACGTGGACGCAGCGTTGCGCCCGCGCACGCTGGACGAGTTCGTCGGGCAGAAGGCCGCGCGCGAGAATCTGCGCGTCTTCATCCAGGCGGCACGATCCCGGGGCGACGCGCTCGACCATGTCTTGCTGTTCGGGCCGCCCGGGCTGGGCAAGACCACGCTCGCGCAGATCGTCGCGCGCGAGATGGGCGTGGGATTTCGCGCTACTTCCGGGCCGGTGATCGCGAAATCGGGCGATCTGGCGGCGCTGCTCACCAATCTCGAGGATGGCGACGTGCTGTTCATCGACGAGATCCACCGCCTCCAGCCCGCCGTAGAGGAAGTGCTCTATCCGGCGATGGAGGATCGCGCGCTCGATCTGATGATCGGCGAGGGGCCATCGGCGCGCTCCGTGCGGATCGATCTGCCGCGCTTCACGCTTGTCGGCGCGACGACCCGGCAGGGGCTGCTCACGACCCCGCTGCGCGATCGCTTCGGCATTCCGGTGCGCCTGCAATTCTATACGGTGGACGAACTGGAGCATGTCGTGTCACGCGCGGCACGGTTGCTCGATCTTCACATCGCGCCGGACGGCGCCGCGGAGATCGCGCGCCGGGCGCGTGGCACGCCGCGCATCGCCGGCCGCCTGCTGCGCCGGGTGCGCGATTTCGCCAATGTCGCGGGCACGCTGGAGGTGGACGCGACCGCCGCCGATCGCGCGCTGAACCGGCTGGAAGTGGACCACCTTGGCCTTGACGCGATGGACCGGCGCTATCTGACGATGATCGCGGACATTTATCGCGGCGGCCCGGTGGGCGTGGAAACGCTTGCTGCCGGATTATCGGAACCGCGCGACACGATCGAGGAGGTGATCGAGCCGTATCTGATCCAGCTCGGCCTCGTCGCACGCACCGCGCGCGGGCGCTGCCTAAACGCCGGTGGCTGGAAGCACCTCGGGCTGAACCCGCCGGCCGGGAGCGAGGGCGACCTGTTCGAATAGATGGCGCGGGGCTGATGCCGGCAGGTCTGGGTCCGGCCGAATGATCGCACGTCAATATCCGCTACGATACGCCGAACGATCCCGTTCGAATTTGCGTTCTCGAAAACCACCCGGTCATGCCCATGGAAATCGGCATCGGGCGCATAGAATATGACTTTGCCGGGCACCTTCTGTCGATCGCAGGCGACACGCGGATCGGGCGGCGTGACATTGGGATAGAACGACTCATTCGGATCCACAAAGAACTCGTCAAGCAGCCGGCCAGTACACGCCGTCCGATTCTTCCAGGCGCCATTTTTCCCTTACCCTTTCGGTGATGCGGCGAGATTATCGGGCCCCGAAGTTCGCTCACGCGACATTACGGATAATTCATCCATAATTTCGGTTGTGAGCACTGCCAGAAAATGCTGCGTGGCACCCAACGCCCCGGTCTGATAGCGCTGTCCCATGCCCGTTTCCGCCGCCGCTTCCGCCCGCGAGATCCTTGTCCGCCTCCACGATGTGATGGCGGCGCGATCGAACGCGCAGGCGAAGCTCAATCAGGTGGTGGAGATCATCGGCGAAGCACTGGATAGCGAGGTGTGCTCGATCTACCTGCTGCGCGAGGGCGTGCTGGAGCTGTTCGCGACGCGCGGGCTGGATGCGAGCGCGGTGCACGTGACGAAGCTTGCGCTCGGCGAGGGGCTGGTCGGCACGATCGCGAGCGATGTCGAGGTGCTCAACCTGGACGAGGCGGCCAGCCATCCGCATTTCGCCTATCGCCCCGAAACGGGGGAAGAGCGCTTCCAGAGCTTTGCCGGCGTGCCAATCATCCGCCGCGAGCGCGCGGTGGGCGTCCTTTCGGTGCAGCACACCGAGGCGCGCAAATATGCCGACGTGGAGATCGAGGCGCTCCAGACGGTCGCTATGGTGCTGTCCGAGCTTATCGCCAACGCAGGGCTGATCGACGAGGCGACCGGCCCCGGCGGCGACCGGCCGCAGTCCACCGCCAGCGTGCGTATCGCGGGCCAGAAGCTGGTCGACGGGATGGCGGCGGGCTATGCGGTGTTCCACCAGCCGCGGATCACGATCGAACACACTGTCGCGGAGGACACCGAGGCGGAGCGCCATCGCGTCTATGCCGCCTTCGACAAGATGCGCGAACAGATCGAGCGCATGACGCGCGAGGCAGAGTTCGGCGTCGGCGGCGAGCATGACGAGGTTCTCGCCACCTACAAGATGTTCGCCTATGACGAGGGTTGGGCGCGGCGCATCAACGAGGCGATCGACAGCGGCCTTACCGCCGAGGCGGCGATCGAGCGCGTCCAGCAGCGCACCCGGCAGCGGATGCGCCAGATCGATGACCCGCTGCTGGCGGACCGGATGCACGATCTGGAGGATCTGGCGAACCGCCTGCTGCGGATCGTTTCCGGTCAGATGGGCACCGCCGCGCAACTCGGCCTGCGCCGCGACACGATCCTCATCGCGCGTAACCTGGGCCCCGCCGAACTGCTCGAATATGATCGCCGGCGGCTCAAGGGCGTGATCCTCGAGGAAGGATCGCTGACGGCGCACGTCACGATCGTCGCGCGGGCGATGGGGGTGCCGGTGCTCGGCCGCGTGCGCGACGTGCGCCGGCTGATCGCGGACGGCGATCTCCTGCTGCTCGACGTGAACGAGGGAACGGTGGTGGTGCGCCCGTCCCCCGCGATGGAGGAGGCGTTCGATTCAAAGCTCGCGCTACGCCAGAAGCGTCGCGCCGCTTATGCCGCCTTGCGCGAGGTGGCGCCCGAAACGACGGACGGGCACCGCGTAAAGGTCATGGTCAACGCCGGGCTGCGCGACGATGTCGCCGCGCTCGACCTGACCGGCGCGGACGGGATCGGCCTGTTCCGCACGGAATTCCAGTTCCTCGTTTCCGCCACCCTGCCCTCGCGCGAGCGTCAGCAGCGGCTCTATCGCGAGGTGCTGGATGCCGCGGGCGAGCGCCCGGTGGTGTTCCGCACCATCGATATCGGCGGGGACAAGGCGCTGCCGTATCTGAAGGACAATCCCGCCGACGAGGAGAACCCGGCAATGGGCTGGCGCGCGCTGCGCCTCGGCCTAGAGCGCGAGGGGCTGATGAAGGTGCAGGCCCGCGCCCTGCTGGAGGCCGGGGCCGGGCGCACATTGAACGTGATGTTTCCGATGGTGTCGGAGGCGTGGGAGTTCGACGAGGCGCGCGCGCTGTTCGAAGCGCAGCGCGAATGGCTGCTCAATCGCGGCCGCCGTCTGCCCGCCGATATCCGCTACGGCGCGATGCTGGAGGTGCCGAGCCTTGCCTATCAGCTCGATCTGCTGCTGCCGAAGTTGCAGTTCATCTCGGTGGGCACCAACGATCTGACCCAATTCCTGTTCGCCGCCGATCGCGCCAATCCGAAGCTGGCGGACCGCTATGACTGGCTCTCGACATCGATCCTGCGCTTTCTCGCGAGCGTCGTGGAGCCAGTACGCGCGGCGGGCGTGACGCTCACGATCTGTGGCGAAATGGGCGGGCGGCCGCTGGAGGCGATGGCGCTGATCGGCCTCGGCATCGAGCGGCTGTCGATCACCCCGGCGGCGGTCGGCCCGATCAAGGCGATGATCCGTTCGCTCGATCGCAGCGCGGTGATGGCGGAAATGCGGCGCCTGCTCGCGACGCCCCCGCGCGACTTTCGCGGCGCACTGGCCGCGTTCGCCGCCGCGCAGGGCGTCGAATTGGGGTAGATCGTGGACTAACACAGGTAAGTGTGATTGACACGCAACCCGGCCTTTGGGACACGTCATTGGAATAGCGGGCCCGAAACAAATACATGGTTGCGGCCCGCAGCCGGAGATTTCAATGACCGACGCCGCCACCGGCGATCAGACGACACTGTTTCCCCGTCCGGTCGGGGAGCGATTGCGCATCGCCCGCGACGCGCAGGGGATGACGCTGGCGGAAATCGCCGCGCGCACCCGCGTGCCGCAGCGACATCTGGAAGCGATCGAGAACGGCGGTTACGCGTCCCTTCCCTCTCCGACCTATGCGGTGGGGTTCGCCCGCGCCTATGCCCGTGCGGTCGGCGAGGATGAGGTGGCGATCGCACGCGAAACGCGTGAGGAAGTGGCGCGGCTCGGCCGGCCGGTGGCGCAATATCAGCCGTATGAGATCGCCGATCCGGCGCGCGTCCCTTCGCGCGGCGTGGTGATCGTGGCCGCCGGGATCGCGCTTGCGGTGATAGTGCTGGCGGTGCTGTGGTTCGCGGTCGGCAAGTGGCGCAGCGACAACGACCATGCCGCACCCGGCGCCGCACCGGCCGTCGCGGTGGCGGTGCCGGCGGCGCAACCATCGGCTGCGGTGCCCGCCCAGGCCCACGTCACGCTCACGGCCTCCGACGATGTATGGTTGCGCGTCTATGATGCCGACGACAAGTCGCTGTACCTCGGCACCATGAAGGCGGGCGATCGTTTCGACGTGCCGGCGGACGCGAAGGACCCGAAGATCAACGTCGGGCGGCCGGACAAGCTGACGGTCACGCTGAACGGGTCCGCGCTGCCGCCGCTTGGCGACGGATCGCGGCCGATCAAGGGCGTGGCGGTAAGCGCCAGCGCACTGGCGGCGCGGGTCGCGGGCAAGCCGGCGGCGACGCCGACCGCCGCCGCGACACCATCCGCGCGGCCGACCGCCACCGCGCCGGCACCGACCAAGCCACCCGCCGCCTTCGCAAATCCGGCGCCGGAAGCGGCCGGCAATGCGACGACGCCGGATGCGGGAAATTGATCGCGTTCACGGTTTGACATCTTGATTGAGGGGAGCCCGCGCGCTCCGGGGGATGACGGCGATGCGTAAGTTACTGTTGTTGGCTGGCGTGGCGATGTGCTGGGCGCTACCCGCCACCGCGCAATCCGGCCTGGAAGGCCGGGTCGGCAAGCTTGAAGGTGAGATGCGCGCCGTGCAGCGCAAGGTTTTTCCGGGCGGCGCGGGCGCAATCCCTTCCGTCGAACCGCAGATCACCGGAGCGCCTGCGCCGGGTCGCGATATCGGCTCGCCCGCGACAACGCCGATCACCGACCTGACCCAGCGCGTCAGCTCGCTCGAACAGCAGGTCGCCTCGATGACGGGACAGATCGAGCAATCGCAATATCGCCTGCGCCAGCTTGAGGAGCAGTTCGCCGCCTATCGCAAGGAGATGGACGCGCGACTCGCCGGCACCGCGCCAATCTCCGACACCGGCGGCCCGGCCGAGGGCTCCGGCGGACCTGCAACCTCCACGCCGGCCAGCAGGCCCGAAACGCCCGCGAGGAAGCCGGAAGCCGCTGCCCCCGCCCCCGGCAAGGACCCTGCCCGCGCCAAGCTGGTCGCGGCAGTGGAAAAGCCCGCGTCGGGCCAGGCCGATGAGGACGATTACATCTACGGTTATCGCCTGTGGCAGGCAAAGCTCTACCCGGAGGCCGCGGCGCAGCTCAAGAAAGTGGTCGCGGAATATCCCAAGTCGCGGCGCGCGAGCTTCGCGCAGAATCTGCTCGGCCGCTCCTATCTCGACGATGGCAAGCCCAGCCTTGCCTCGATCGCTTTTTACGACAATTACAAGAAGATGCCCGATGGCGAACGTGCGCCGGAAAGCCTTTATTATCTTGGCCAGTCGCTGATGAAGCTCAACAAGCCCGCCGACGCCTGCAAGGTCTATGGCGAGCTGGCGGATGTGTATGGCGCGAAGATCGGGGCCCAGATGCAGGCCGACATCACCCGCGCACGCACCGCCGCGAAGTGCAAGTGATGGCACGTTTACGGGACTGGTGAGGCATGATGGTTGAGGCGGGCGACCTCGACCGTTTTCGCACCGATCTCGATCGCCTGGCCCCCGGCGCGGGCATCATCGCGCTTGCCGTGTCGGGCGGCCCGGATAGCATGGCGCTGCTCGCGCTGGCCCATGCCGCGCGGCCGGACAGCGTTATCGTCGCAACCGTCGATCACCGCCTTCGCTCCGCCTCCGGCGAAGAGGCCGCGATGGTCGCGCGATATTGCGCTGCGCTCGGCCTGCCCCATGCGACGCTAGCCCCCGAAAAGCCGATCGCAGGCGCCAGCATCCAGGCGCTTGCGCGCGAGGCGCGTTATGCGCTGCTTGCGGACTGGGCGCGGGCGCGCGGTGCACGCGCGCTTGCCACCGCCCATCATGCCGACGATCAGGCCGAAACCTTCCTGATGCGCGCCGCCCGTGGCTCGGGTGTGTCCGGTCTTGCCGGGGTGCGGCCGCGCGCGGAGATCGCCGGCATGCCGGTCGTCCGCCCGTTGCTCGGCTGGCGGCGCACGGAGCTGCGCCAGATCGCAAGCAGGGCCGGGGCGCCGTTTGTCGACGATCCTAGCAATCAGGATACGCGATACGATCGGGTGAGGTTCCGCGCGTTGCTGGCCGACGCGCCCGCGCTGGACCCGGCCGCGCTCGCCCAGTCCGCGGCCGCCCTTGCCGAAGCGGAACAGGCGCTGTCATTCGCCGTCGACCGCCTCTGGTCGGAGCGCGCGAACGGCGATGTCACGCTTCGTCTCGACGTGGGCGGACTGCCGCGCGAACTGCGCCGCCGACTCGTCCGCCGCGCGATCGGGCTGGTTCGCACGCATCATGCGATCGCCCTGCCCCCGTGGGGCGATGCCAGCAATGTCGAACCGCTGCTCGATTCGCTCGCGGCCGGCAAACGGGCCACCCAGGCCGGCGTGATGCTCACGCCGCGCGGCGATATGTGGAAAATCGAAAAAGCACCGTCCCGTCGATCACTCTGACCGCTCTTGTTCCATTGCCATTAACCTCCTGTCGCCTACATTGGGGGACGTGAAAGGTAGCGCATGATCGACAAGGACAAGCAGCCCGGCTCCGAGAACAACGGTGGCGGCCCGAACCCGTGGATGAAGAGCCTGCTGATCTGGGTCGGCATTCTGCTCGCGCTCGCGCTCGTCGTCACGATGTTCGACGGCAAGACGCCGGCGGCGCAGGGCAATACGATCGCCTATTCGACTTTCCTCGACAAGGTGGATCAGGGCTCGGTCAAGGACGTGAACGTCAGCCGCGATCTGATCACCGGCACGCTCAAGTCCGGTGACAAGTTCAAGACCTACCCGGTCAGCGACCCGCAGCTCACGGACAGGCTCCGCAAGTCCAGCGTCGCAATCTCCGGCAAGCCGGAGGAAGGCCCGTCGATCTGGCAATATGTGCTGGTGCAGGCGCTGCCGTTCCTGCTGTTCGTCGGCATCGCCTTCCTGGTGATGCGTCAGATGCAGAAAGGCGGCGGCGCTGGTGGCGCGATGGGCTTTGGCAAGAGCCGCGCGCGGATGCTGACGCAGAAGGAAGGCCGGGTCACGTTTGACGATGTCGCCGGTATCGATGAGGCCCGCGAGGAGCTGGAGGAAATCGTCGAATTCCTCAAGGATCCCACCAAATTCGCGCGGCTTGGCGGCAAGATTCCGAAGGGCGCGTTGCTGGTTGGCTCGCCCGGCACCGGCAAGACCCTGCTTGCGCGCGCGATCGCAGGCGAAGCGGGCGTGCCGTTCTTCACCATTTCGGGTTCCGACTTCGTCGAGATGTTTGTCGGCGTGGGCGCCAGCCGCGTACGCGACATGTTCGAGCAGGCAAAGAAATCGGCGCCCTGCATCGTCTTCATCGACGAGATCGACGCGGTCGGCCGCCATCGCGGCGCGGGCCTGGGCAATGGCAACGACGAGCGCGAACAGACCCTCAACCAGCTTCTGGTCGAGATGGACGGGTTCGAAGCGAACGAAGGCATCATCATCATCGCGGCGACCAATCGCCCCGACGTGCTCGATCCGGCACTGCTGCGGCCGGGCCGATTCGATCGCCAGGTCGTCGTGCCGCGCCCGGATATCGAGGGCCGCGTGAAGATCCTCGAAGTTCACATGAAGAAGGTGCCGCTCGCGCCGGATGTGGATGCCCGCACCATTGCGCGCGGCACGCCGGGTTTCTCGGGCGCGGATCTTGCCAACCTCGTCAACGAAGCGGCGCTGACCGCCGCGCGCAAGAGCAAGCGGCTCGTCGCGATGGCCGAATTCGAGGAAGCCAAGGACAAGGTCATGATGGGCGCGGAACGGCGCTCCATGGTTATGACCGAAGATGAGAAGCGGATGACCGCCTATCACGAAGCCGGCCACGCCATCGTCGCGCTGCACGAGCCGGCATCCGATCCGATCCACAAGGCGACGATCATCCCGCGCGGCCGCGCGCTGGGCATGGTGATGCGCCTGCCGGAGCGTGACAGTTACAGTTATCACCGCGACAAGATGTACGCCAATCTCGCCGTCGCCATGGGTGGCCGCGTCGCGGAAGAGGTGATCTTCGGTTACGACAAGGTTTCATCGGGAGCGTCGGGCGATATCCAGTACGCGACCGGCCTCGCACGCGACATGGTCACGAAATGGGGCATGTCGGACAAGGTCGGCCCGGTCGAATATTCGCAGCCGGAGGGCGAGAGCTTCCTTGGCTATTCAAATTCGCAGCCGGCGCGCATGTCTAACCAGACGCAGCAGCTGATCGATGACGAGATCAAGTCGATCGTCGAGGGTGGTCTGTCGCGCGCCAAGCATGTGCTGAGCGAGCATATCGATCAGCTTCACACGCTGGCCGGTGCGTTGCTCGAATACGAAACCCTTTCGGGCGACGAGATCAAGAAGCTGATCGCCGGCGAGGAGATCGGGCGCATCGATAACGGCCCGAAGGCCGCGGGCCTGCGCGCCGCGGGCACCTCGATCCCCAAGACGCGCCGGCCATCCGGCCCATTCGGTACGCCGTCCCCCGCCGGCGCGTGACCGGCGGAATTGCGATTAAAAACGCCCCGGCTCGACCGCCCGGGCGTTTTATTTTGAATCGCGTGCACGCAAAAGCCATGCCGGCAAAACGCCATTTGCGCGGGTCGGGCCCCTGCCGGCAGCCAGTTAGCAGGAGCCGTCAGTAACGGCTCAACTCGACGGGCAGCTTGCGATAGCCGTGGACGAAACACGCCGATACGCGCTCCGGCTCGCCGACGACGTTCACGCGCATCCGGCGCTTGGCCATTTCCTCCAGCAGGATACCGACCTGGAGCTCCGCCAGTCGTGCGCCGACGCAGCGGTGGATGCCGTGGCCGAACGCCAGATGCCGCCGCGCATTCTCGCGATCCACGACGATCTGGTCGGCATTGTCGCCGAACACCGTCTCGTCGCGATTGGCGGAAATATACCAGAGGGCCAGTTTGTCACCGGCCTTGATCTGGTGCCCCATCAATTCGGTATCGGCGGTTGCGGTGCGACGCATGTGTGCGAGCGGCGTCTGCCAGCGGATAATTTCGCTCACGGTATTCGGGATGAGCGAGGGATCAGCCTCCAGCCTCGCGCGCTGATCCGGGAATTTATCCAGGCCGTAGGCGAGCGCCGACATCGTGTTGCGCGTCGTATCGTTGCCGCCGACGATCAGCAGGATCAGATTTCCGATAAATTCGAAATGATCCATGTGGCTCATCGCATCCGAATGAATCATCATGCTGATGAGATCGGGCGTCTGCGGTTTGCCGACCTTCTGGTTCCACAAATTCTGGAAATAGGCGCCGCATTCATACATGTGCTGAAGCCGCTGCTGGCGCAGTTCCTCGCTTTTGACGATCTCGATATCACCAGCCCAATCGGACCAGAAGGTCAGCTTCCGGCGATCCTCCCACGGAAAATCAAACAGGATCGCCAGCATCTGCGTGGTGAGCTCGATCGAAACGGTATCTACCCAGTCAAACGTTTCGCCAAATGTCAGACTGTCTAGCACCTCTTCCGTACGGCGGCGGATATCGGCGGACATGCGCGTCATCTCTGACGGGGTGAACGCAGGGGATACGGTACGTCGCTGGCCGGTGTGCACCGGTCGATCGCGCGCGATGAACATCGGCATCTTCACATCCGAATTCTCGATGAAATCGGCGAGCGTTATCCCACCCACCTCGGACGAATAGAGATCCGGGAGCGACTCCACTTCGACGATCGGCTTGTACGTGGAGACGGACCAGTAAGCGCCGTATTCCGAATTCTCCACCTTGTGCACGGGCGCGGTGGCACGCAGCGTCGCGAATGGCACCTGCCAGGTATCGTCGCGATATAGCTCGGCGCGGCTGACATCGAGCGGGTCGATGGCCGGAAAATCGCTCACATTCTTCGCCAGCGTAGCCATGAGTCTCTCCTATTCTTTGATGCGAGAAAACTCCTAGCTGACATGAATGTCAATAGCCGGCGCGATCGGCCCTCTGCTCCGCCTGGTTGAACAGCTTGCGCCACGCGCCCGCCGGGCTGCCGGACTGGAGCACACCCCGCCGGAACAGTCGCGCCCCGACCATGACGAAGATGGCGACCCACAATGCCTGCCATCCCAGCGCGAGGAGATGCGGCCACAAGTCCGGGCTGTTCACCGCGCGGCCCGCCATTGCGAAGGGTGAGGAAAGCGGGAAAATCTCCGCAAGCGTCGCCACCCACGACCCGGGATGCGATACCGCCGCAGAGGATAGACCGAACATCGCCACCTGAACGATCGTGATCGGAAGCGACAGCATCTGTATCTCGCGCATCGTCGATGCCTGCGCACCGACGCCAAGGAATACTGAGCCGAGCAGGAGATAGGCCATCGCGAAATAGGCCGCGAACAGGAAGGCGAACACGCCAGTACCGACCGCCGGCGCCATTCCCGCGAGCCCGCCACCGGGCAGCAGCGCGCTGACCTGACTCAGCACCACGCCCCAGAAAGTGACGAACAATACCGCCACCCCGAACATGCCGACCAGCTTGCCCAGAAATACGCTTTCCAGCGGCACGGCGGCAGCGAGCACCTCGATCACCTTGTTGTTGCGCTCCTCGGCCATCGTGCCGACCACCTGCCCCGATAGAAACAGGGTGAGGAAAAAGATGCCGAACACGGCAAAGAAGGCAGACGCGTTGCGCTTGCCGGCGTTTGGCTGCACGCGATCGACGACGCTGACGCGCGGCGCCGAATGCACCCGCGGATCGCGCGAGACACGAAGCGCGCGATCGGCCAGCGCAGCCAGATAATCGCCCGAGCGTCGCGCATCGGCGGCACGCAGGATCTGCGGGCGTTCCAGCGAACCTGCCATCACCGCCACGACATCCACGCCCGGCGTCGCGAGCGCCGCCCGCGCCTGAACCATCGCGTCGCCGCCCGGCCGGTGCAGTTCCAGCGCCGGCGGGCCCCCATCGCCGGGGAACAATGGCCGGAGCGCAGCATCCGCATCCCGCAGCAACGCCGCCTCGCGCGGCGCCGCGATCGCCACCACGCGCGTCCGATCTGCAGCGCCCGCCGTAACGCTCGCCGCGCCCAGGCCGCCGATCGCGCCGAACGATCCCATGATGACCGGCGCGAACAGGAAAATCAGGAAGATCGGCGTGAACACCGTTGCGATGAAATCGCGCCGTGCGATCGTCAGCGTCTGGCGCAAGGCACGCGGCAGCCGCGTCATGCCGCATCCTCCAGCGCGGCATCGCCGACAATGCGGACAAACGCCTCATGAAGGCCTGGCCGCTCGATCGACAGGCCCGAAATGCCATGCCCGGTATCGATCAGTCGCCGGAGCAACCCCTCGATCCCCTCGCGTGGCAGTTCGAAGCGCCACCCGGCTCCGGTCGGCACGGCATCCGCCGGTAGCAGCGCGCGGATCGTGCCATCGGGGAAGTGCGGGGTGTAGAGCACCTGCTGCGGCAACAGACCGCGCGCCTCCTCCACCGTTCCCTCGAACCGCCGCCGGCCGCCGGCGATAATCGCCAGCCGGTCGCACAAACGCTGCGCATGAGCCATCACATGCGTGGAAAACAGGATCGTCGCGCCGCGATCGCGCTCCCCCAGGATCAGCGCCTCCAGCCGCTCCTGATTGACCGGATCGAGGCCGGAGAAGGGCTCATCCAGCACCAGCAGCTTCGGTCGATGCACGACCGAGCCCAACAACTGAACAAGCTGCGCCATGCCCTTGGAAAGTTTTCTGATTTTCTGGTCCGTCGCTTGGCCAAGGCCGTTCGCCTCCAGCAGTTCGCCCGCGCGCCGGCGCCCCTCCGCCCACGGCAGGCCACGCAGCGCGCCCATGAAGGCAATAGCATCACGCGCCTTCATTGCGGGGTAGAGGCCGCGCTCCTCCGGCAGGTAGCCGACCAGATCGCTCGCATCGCGCGGGTGGCTGAAGCCAAGCAGGGCCCGGCTGCCCTCGTCCGGCTCGATAATGCCGAGCAATGTGCGCAACGTCGTGGTTTTGCCGGCGCCGTTTGGCCCGAGCACCCCGTAGATCATGCCCTTCGGTACGACCAGATCGACACCGTCGACCACCCGGCGCCCGCCGAAACGCTTGACCAGACCGCTTGCGGTGATCGCTGGATTGTCGCTCATGCCGTCCCCGTTTGTGGTAGCGATAGCCGGTGGAAGTAAACAAGTCTCTCGAATCCCGCCTCAAGAGGAAGGCAGCGGAACTGGGGTTCGCCGCATGCGGCATCGCCAGCGCGGATGCCGCGCCACGCGCCGCCGAGCGGCTGCGCGCGTGGCTGGCGGCGGGCGCGCACGGCGACATGCTGTGGATGGAGGCACGCGCCCATCACCGCGAAAGCCCCGCTGGCCTGTGGCCGGACGCACGAAGCGTGATCGCGCTCGGCATGAGCTACGCCCCGCGCGACGATCCGATGCGGCTTGCGGATGAGCCCACACGCGGGCGCATCTCGGTCTATGCGCAGGGGCAGGATTACCATGACGTCGTGAAGAAAGCGCTGAAAGCCCTTGCCCGCTGGCTGGTGGCCGAGGGTGGCGGAGACCTGAAAGTGTTCGTGGATACCGCGCCCGTCATGGAAAAGCCGCTGGCGGAGGCGGCAGGGCTTGGATGGCAGGGCAAGCATACGAATCTTGTCAGCCGCTCGGAGGGAAGCTGGCTGTTCCTCGGCGCGATCTACACCACGCTGGCGCTGGAGCCGGATGCGGCCGGGCAAGACACCTGCGGCTCGTGCGATGCCTGCCAGCGCGCCTGCCCTACGGACGCCTTTCCGGCGCCCTATCGCCTGGATGCGCGGCGCTGCATCTCCTATCTCACGATCGAGCATGCGGGGCCGATCCCGGAAGAGTTCCGCGCCGCGATCGGCAACCACATATACGGCTGCGACGATTGCCTCGCGGCGTGCCCGTGGAACAAGTTTGCCGCGGCGGCACGCGCCAACATGGCCTTTGCCCCGCGCGCCGAACTTACGGCACCCTATCTCGACGAATTGCTGGGGCTGGACGACGCCGGCTTCCGGCAGGTTTTCGCCGGCTCCCCCATCAAGCGGATCGGTCGTGACCGGATGGTGCGGAACTGCCTGATCGCGGCTGGCAACAGCGGGGATGCCACGTTGATTGCGGCAGTCGCGCCGTTGCTCGACGATGCGAACGATGTGGTGCAGGACGCGGCACGCTGGGCAATGGCCCGGCTTACGCCGCCTTCCTGATCTCCAGCCGGTCCCAGATCTCGGTCAACGCCTGCGTGAGATCACGCATCATCGCCTCGTCATGCGCCGGGCCGGGCGTGAAGCGCAACCGCTCCGTGCCGCGCGGCACGGTGGGATAGTTGATCGGCTGGACGTAGATGCCATATTCAGCAAGCAGGATATCGCTGATCTTCTTCGCCTTCACCGGATCGCCGACCATCAGCGGCACGATGTGCGTTTCCCCGATCATCACCGGCAGCCCGGCATCCGCGAACATGGCCTTCAACGTCTTCGCCGCCGCCTGCTGCGCGTCACGCTCGGCGGTCGATTGCTTCAGATGGCGCACGCTCGCCAGCACGCCCGCGACGAGCACCGGGGACAGCGACGTCGTGAAGATGAACCCAGGCGCATAGGAACGGATCACGTCGATGATGACCTTGTCGGCCGCGATGTAGCCGCCCATCACGCCGAACGCCTTGCCAAGCGTTCCCTCGATGATCGTCAGCCGCCGCGCGACATCGTCCCGCTCGGAAATGCCGCCGCCGCGCGCGCCGTACATGCCGACCGCGTGGACCTCATCGAGATAGGTCAGCGCATTATATTTGTCGGCAAGGTCGCAGATCGCCGCGATCGGCGCGACATCGCCCTCCATCGAATAGACGCTCTCGAAAGCGATCAGCTTCGGCAGCGAGGGGTCGGCCGCCGCCAGCAACTCCTCAAGATGCGTCAGATCGTTGTGGCGGAAGACGTGCTTCTCGCATCCGGCATTGCGAATGCCAGCAATCATCGAGGCGTGGTTCAATTCGTCGGAAAAGATGATGCATCCCGGCAACACCTTCGCCACCGTCGCCAGCGTCGCCTCGTTGGAGACATAGCCGGACGTGAACAGCAGCGCGCCTTCCTTGCCGTGCAGATCGGCAAGCTCGCCCTCAAGGTCCACGTGGTAGTGTGTGTTGCCGCCGATGTTGCGCGTTCCGCCGGAGCCGGCGCCGACGTCATGGAGCGCCTCCTCCATCGCCGCGATAACCTTCGGGTGTTGGCCCATCGCGAGATAATCATTCGAGCACCACACGGTGATCGGCTTCGGGCCGTTATGGCCGGCGAAGCACCGCGCATTGGGATAGGCCCCCTTGTTGCGCAGAATATCGATGAACACGCGATATCGGCCTTCGGCATGGAGCCGGTCGATCGCCTGGTTGAACACGCGTCCGTAATCCACCGGGCGCGCATCGTTATGGTCGATGCTCATGGCGGGCTCGCTTACTGCGATGTACGCAGCGGCGCCAGCGGAAAACGGTCAGAGCGTAACGATCTGCCACGGGTGTTGCGCGCGTACATCTAGGCGGCACAGGCCGGAGATGCCATGGACGCGAGCATAGAATTGCACGCGGCGCTCGTAATCGGGATCGAGCGGCCGGTCGAACTTCCAGTCGATCGGAGTGAAGGTCGCCCAGCCGTTGATCGTCGGCAACCGCCAGTGCTCCGCCAGCAGCATCGCATCCACGTTGTGCGCAAGTTGCGCATGCTTTTCCGGCGAGCGGAAGATCGGCTCGCCGATGCGCGCCGCGACGACATAGAAGCTTCGGCATGCCGGCGGCGGAGCGGGAATTGCCCACAAGGCGGCGCGCTGCGCGGGCGCATCGAGCGCGGCTGCGGCCGGATCCAGGTTGATCTGCTCCGCCACGAGGAGAAATACGACCACACCGGCCCGCCACGGATGCGCCGCCGAAAGCGCGGCGAGCCGATGCCGCCATACCGCCGCGACCAGCAGCAGCACCGGCAGGATCAGGAAAAGCTGGAAGCGCAGCACAACGCGAAGGCCGGAGGCGCCCGGGACCAGATAGAATATCAGGCCCCAGGGCGAAAGCAGCCAGAACTGAAGCGTCAGCGCCCAGGCCACGACCAACGTCAACGCATAGGTGCGCAGCAGCGGTGGAAACGAGCCGCTGCCGCGCAACACGCGCCATGCGGCCATGATCGTGAGCGCGAACAGTAACAGCGGAAAGCCGGTGCTGTGCTCACCACCGACGACGCGAGCAGGCAGCCCCGGATCGCCCGGCGCAAAATGGCCGATCAGCGCCTCCAGCCCACGCCAGATCCACCCCCACATCAGATTGTGCGGCCCGACATTCACCATGTCGACCAGCGGCGTCACGAGATAACCTGCCATCGCTGCGTAGTGGTGCTCCCCCGTCTCCCGCGCCTTCGGCAGATAGGTGAGGAGAAACGGCAGTGCCGCTGCAATGAATACGACGGCGCCGGTTATGATCGGCGCGACATGACGGCGCAACGCCGCGATCGCGGGGCCGGGCAGCACACGCCGACGCTGCACCAGCCAGCATGCCGTGAACAGGCAGCCGAACCACAACGTGAACCATGCCATGTAGTAAGCAGTGAGCAGCCACAGCGCGATGGTCAGCGCCAGCGCCCCCGCCAGCGCGATCGCCCTACCCCGCGACCCGCGAGCCGAGGCGCGCGCCGTCACGATGGCGAGCGCGAACACCAGCGGCACCAGCGCCACTGTCTGAAGCTGTGCGTGGACCGCCTGCACGGCCATGCCGTTGGCGATCGTGAACAGCACCGCAACCAGCAGCGCTGTCCCCCGCCCCCAATACAACACCCGCGCGATCAGGACGTAACTTGCGAAGAATCCTATCGTTTTCCACGTCGCCGCGGTCAGCGTATCAGCGAGAAAAGGGTCCGCGATCGCGCGGGAGGCGGTGTAGATCAGGCCGGAGAGGAAATAGCCGTCGTTGTACCCGAGCACGCCCGGATGGGGATAGAAATAGAACGGCGCGTTCCACATTGCGGCGCCGGTCAGCACGTTGCGCCAGTGTTCGAGCAGGCTGATCTCGATCATCGCGTCGACCCGATCGCCGAAGCCGAGCGCGAAACCGCTGGCGATCGGCTGGGCGAGCGCGATGCCGAGCGCGAGCAGCCACGCGAGGACGACGAGCAGCGGCCGCCGGATCATCACAGCCGCTCGATCATCGGGAAGCCGTAGCGCGCCAGCGCGGGAGCCAGGGCCTCGCCGCCGCTTCCGGTGAACAGCGCCACATCGGGCGCCACGCGCGCGAAATCCTGACCCTGCGTCAGATGCGCGATCCGCCGCGCGATACCGGCACCCCCATCGACAAATCGCACGATGTGCGGCGCGGCAGCGGCGGTCAACTCTTCCTCGACCAGCGGAAAATGCGTGCAGGCGTTGACGATCACGTCGATCGCCGCGCCGCCCGGCTGATCGAACAGGCCCGCCAGCACCGCCCGGTAACGCGCAGGATCCGTCACCCCGCCGCGCAGCTTCGCCTCGGCAAGCTGCACGAGTTCGGCGGAGCCGTGACGGATCACCCGGCAATCGCCCGCGAAGCGCTCCGCGAGATCATCGACATAGGCCTGCCGCACCGTCGCCTCGGTGCCGAGCACGCCGATCACGCGCGTTGCGCTGACCGCCGCCGCCGGCTTGATCGCCGGCACGGTGCCGACGATCGGCACATCCAGCGCCTGCCGCACCGCCGGCAACGCGATGGTGGAGGCGGTGTTGCACGCAATCACGATCAGGCGCGGATCATAGCGTTCCGCAAGGCGCCCGAGCAACGCCGGCACCCGCGCCGCAATCTCCGCCTCGGTCTTCGTTCCATAGGGGAAGCCGGCAGAATCAGCCACGTAGATGAAGCGCGCGTCGGGCACCGCCATGCGTGACGGAACCACGATCGACAGGCCGCCGACGCCCGAATCGAAAAACAATATTGGCCGCGTATCGCTCATGCCGTGATCCCCTAGCGACGAACGCGAAGTTGATACAGGTCAATGGCGCGATCGTTACGCTTGCGCTAAACCGTTGCGCGACGGATTTGGGGGAAACACTCTGGATACAGGCAACGTCTGGATGGCGCCGGCGGCGGCAATGCTGATCGGCTATCTGCTCGGGTCGATCCCGTTCGGGGTGATCCTGACGCGCGCGTTCGGCGCGGGCGATCTGCGCCAGATCGGCTCGGGCAATATCGGCGCGACCAACGTGTTGCGCACCGGGCGCAAGGGGCTGGCCGCCGCGACGCTGCTGCTCGATCTCGCCAAGGGTTTCGCGGCGGTGCTGATCGTCGAGAAGCTTTTTCCGGGCAACACCGTCCTTGCCGCGGCAGGCGCGTTCTTCGGCCATTGCTATCCGATCTGGCTCGGCTTTCGCGGCGGCAAGGGTGTCGCCACGCTGATGGGCATCGTGCTCGCGCTCCACTGGGAGCTGGGGCTGATCTACGCGGTCGTATGGCTCGGGCTGCTCGCGATGCTGCGGATATCCTCGCTCGCAGGCATGGCGGCCGCGATCGCCGCGCCCGTGGCGGCGGCGGTATTCGGCTGGTTCGATATCGTGCCGCTGCTGATCGCGCTTACGGTGATCGTGCTGTGGAAGCATCGCGCCAATATCGCCAGGCTGATCGAGGGAACGGAGCCACGGGTCGGCGGCACGCGTGAGTGATGCGGATCGGCTGCGGCTGATCCGCACCCCTGGAATCGGCCCCGTCACCTATCGCCAGCTTGTCGCGCGGTTCGGCGACGCGACGCGCGCGCTGGAGGCGCTGCCAGAGCTTGCGCGGCGGGGCGGCGGTCGCGCGCCGACCCCACCCGATATCCGCGCCGTCGAGGAGGAAATCAGGCAGGTCGCGGCGCTTGGCGCGCGCCACCTGTTCATCGGGGACGCCGATTATCCGCCACTGCTGGCCGAACTGGAGAATGCGGCGCCAGCGATCGTCGTGCGCGGGGATATAACGCTGGCCGCCCGACCGACCGTCGCCATCGTGGGCGCGCGCAACGCTTCCGCCGCCGCCTGCCGCTTCGCGCGTCAGCTCGCACATGATCTGGCGGCCGCAGGCGCATCGGTCGCCTCCGGGCTGGCGCGCGGGATCGACACCGCCGCGCACATGGGCGCCGGCCCCGCCACGATCGCCGTGGTCGCCGGCGGGATCGATATCGCCTACCCGCCCGAAAACGCGACGCTGCAGGAACGGATCGCGCAGGAGGCGCTGCTGATCGCGGAAATGCCGCCCGGCACCGAGCCGCGCGCGCGCCACTTCCCGCATCGCAACCGCATCATTGCCGGGATCGCCGCGGGCACGGTGGTGGTCGAGGCCGCGCCGAAATCCGGCTCGCTCATCACCGCGCGGCTGGCGAACGAGGCGGGGCGCGAGGTGATGGCGGTGCCGGGCAGCCCGCTCGATCCGCGCGCGCAGGGCTGCAACCTGCTGATCCGCGAGGGCGCGATCCTGGTGCAGACCGCGGCCGACGTGCTCGAGCAGATCCGCCCGATCGATGCGTGCGCGGTGCGCTCACCCGCCGCGCCCTTCGCCGCGGCTCCGCCGGCCGATGCGGACGATGGCGCGCGGCGCGATATCGCCAGCCTGCTCGGCCCGGTGCCGGTCGCGGTGGACGAACTGATCCGCCAATCCGGCCTCGCCCCCGCGATCGTGCAGACGGTGCTGCTCGAACTCGAGCTGGCGGGCCGGCTTGAACGCCACGCCGGCGGGCGGGTGAGCCTTGGCTGAAATTACGGAGCGGACGGATGCGGTGACGCCGAAATGGGTGTCGCTGTGGTTCCGGGGCGCGGCGATCTATGGGCTGATCGTGCTGCTCCCGCAATATCTGCGCGCGCCGCAGCCGGGGGCGGAGGCGATCGCCTATGGCTTCCTGGGCACGGCGAGCGTGTTCCAGCTTGCGTTCTGGATCATCGGGGGAAATCCGGCGCGCTATCGCGCGCTGATGCCGGTCGGCGTGCTGGAGAAACTGGTTTTCGGCGTGCCCGTCGCAATCCTCTACACCCAGGGGCGGGCTCCCGCCGCGCTCCTGCCATTCGCGCTGATCGACCTGCTGCTCGGGCTCGGCTTCTTCATCGCCTGGCGGGCGACGCAACGGACTTGACGGCAGCGCCGCCACCTCTCCACCCTCGCGCATACGTGTGAAGGACCAGAACGAAACCGCAATGCAGCTTGTCATCGTCGAATCGCCAGCGAAGGCGAAAACCATCGAGAAGTACCTCGGCTCGGATTATCGCGTCCTCGCGAGCTACGGCCATGTCCGCGATCTGCCGCCAAAGGACGGATCGGTCGATCCCGACGCCGGCTTCGCGATGGAATGGGAGAATTACGCGGACAAGACGAAACAGCTGAAGGCGATCGCCGACGAGGCCAAGAAGGCCGACCGCCTGATCCTCGCCACCGACCCGGATCGCGAGGGCGAGGCGATCTCGTGGCACGTGCGGGAGGTGCTGCGCAACCGCAAGGCGCTGCCGGACAAGGTGGAGCGCGTCACCTTCAACGCGATCACCAAGGCCGCCGTGACACAGGCGATGGCGGCCCCGCGCGAGCTGGATACCGATCTGATCGATGCCTATCGGGCGCGGCGTGCGCTCGATTATCTCGTCGGCTTCACGCTGTCCCCCGTGCTGTGGCGCAAGCTGCCGGGGGCGAAATCGGCTGGGCGTGTGCAATCGGTGGCGCTGCGGCTCATCGTCGAACGCGAGCGTGAGATCGAGGCGTTCCGGGCGCAGGAATATTGGTCCGTCACCGCCGCGATGGAGCATGACGGCACACCTTTCGCCGCGCGCCTGGTGCAGTGGGAAGGCAAGAAGCTCGATCGCCTGTCGATCGGTGACGAAGGCACGGCGAACCGGGCCAAAGCCGATGTCGAGGCCGGGCGCTTTGCCGTCCAGACGGTCGAAACCAAGCCGGCGACGCGCAACCCGCCGCCGCCCTTCACCACTTCCACGCTGCAGCAGGAAGCGGCGCGCAAGCTCGGCTTCTCCGCCAGTCACACGATGCGGATCGCTCAGGGCCTCTACGAGGACGGCGCGATCACCTATATGCGGACCGACGGCGTGCAGATGGACGGCTCCGCCATCTCCGACGCGCGCCGCGCGGTCGCCGATCGGTACGATGCCAGCTACGTGCCGGACAAGCCGCGCCAGTATCAGACCAAGGCGAAGAATGCACAGGAAGCGCACGAGGCGATCCGCCCGACCGATTTCTCGCGCGATCGCGCCGGCAGCGGCGATCACGGGCGGCTGTATGAACTGATCTGGAAACGCGCGCTGGCGAGCCAGATGGCCTCCGCCCGGATGGAGCGCACCACGATCGAACTGGCCGACGGCACCGGCCGCAACGTGCTGCGCGCGACCGGGCAGGTCGTGCTCTTCCCGGGCTATCTCGCGCTCTATGAAGAGGGCGTGGACGATGCCGAGGGTGATGACGCGCGCCGCCTTCCCCGAATGCGCGAAGGCGATGCGCCGGCGAAGAAGGCGGTGGATGCCGAGCAGCATTTCACGCAGCCGCCGCCGCGCTTCTCCGAAGCCTCGCTCGTCAAGCGGATGGAGGAACTCGGGATTGGCCGCCCCTCCACCTACGCATCGATCATTCAGACGCTTAAGGACCGTTCTTACGTCCGCATCGAGAAGAACCGTTTCTTCGCCGAAGAGAGCGGACGACTGGTGACGGCGTTCCTGGAGCGCTTTTTCGAGCGCTATGTCGGCTTCGATTACACGGCCGAGCTTGAGGAAGAGCTGGACGACGTTTCCGGCGGCCGCGCGCAATGGCAGGCGGTGCTGGAAGCGTTCTGGCGCGATTTCAAGCCGCGCACCGTGGAGGTGATGGAGCAGAAGCCGTCGGACATCACCGCCGCGCTCGATCAGTTCCTCGCGCCGTATCTGTTCCCGGAGCGTGCCGACGGCGGCGATCCGCGCACCTGCCCCAATTGCGGCGACGGCAAGCTCGCGCTGCGCGGCGGGAAGTTCGGCGCGTTCATCGCCTGTTCCAATTATCCCGAATGCAAGTACACGCGTCGCTTCGCCCAGCCGGGCGGCGAGGGCGCCGAGGATAGCGGGCCGGAAGCGCTGGGCCGAGATCCCGAAACGGGGCTGGAGGTCGAGCGCAAATCCGGTCGCTTCGGCCCCTATATCCAGCTCGGCGAGGGCAAGGAGGCGAAGCGCGCCTCGATCCCCAAGGATATCGGCGAACTCGATCTGGAATGGGCGCTGAAGCTGCTCAGCCTGCCGCGCACGATCGGCACCCACCCCGACAGCGGGCATCCGATCACCGCATCGATCGGGCGTTACGGGCCATATCTCGCGCATGATGGGAAGTATGCCCGGCTGCAATCGACCGCCGAGGTGTTCGAAACCGGCATGAACGCCGCGGTGGTGAAGCTGGCCGAGGCCGCGGCGGGCGGTGGCCGTCCGCAGCGCGGCAGCCGCGAGCCGCTCAGGGTGCTGGGCGCGCATCCGCGCACCGAGGCGGAGATCAAGCTGATGGAGGGCCGCTACGGGCCTTACGTCACCGACGGCGAGACCAACGCCACCCTGCCCAAGACGATTGCGCCGGATCAGCTGACGCTGGAAGAAGCCGCGCAATTGATCGACGCGCGCGCCGCGGCGCCATCGAAGGGCAAGAAGAAAGCCGCACCCAAGAAGAAGGCGGCCGCAAAGAAGCCCGCCGCGAAGAAGGCCGCCGCAAAGAAGTGATGGTCAGCCCGTCCCCCTCCCGAGGGGATGGGCGAGCCGGCGTCAGGCAGCGCGCGCGCGGTTCATCCCGAGCCAGTCCCGCGCGGCGCGCTGCGCTGCCGCCACTTCGCGTGCCGTCATGTCTTCCGCGATCTCGGCCCGCGCCGCCTGCGCGGCCTCGTCACCGCTCATCGCCGCCAGGTTGAACCACTTGTGCGCCTCGATCAGGTCGAACATCGCGCCGGCCGTGCCGGTGGAATAGGCCACGCCGAGATCATAGCATGCCGTGAAATCGCCGCGCGCCGCATCGCGCAGCCGACTCTCCATCAGGAAATTCGCGCTCTTGAGACTGTTCCCCATCGCATCGCCCCCTCGGTTCACAATGAACCGATCACGGGATCTGCGGCAGATAGTCTTCAGAAATGGTTAACGGCGTTAAGGCTGTTCATTCGCCTTCATCGATCGCGATATTGTCGATCAGCCGCGTGCCGCCCATGCGCGCCGCCGCCAGCAACCGGCGCGGGCGCCCCGCGTGCGGCGTGACGCTCAGCGTTTCGGCATCGACCAGCGTGACATAATCGACCACGAAGCCCGCCCCGACCAGGCTCACCCGCGCTTCGGCAAGCGCGGAAACGATATCGTCGCCCCGCCCGATCGCGCGCGCGGCGATACCCAGCACCCGCGGCAGCGCGACCGCCTTCTGGCGCTCCGCTTCGTCCAGGTAGATATTGCGCGACGACAGCGCGAGCCCATCGTCATCGCGCTGCGTCGGCACCGCGACGATCTCGATATCGACGTCCAGATCCGCCACCATGCGACGAATTACCTGAAGCTGCTGATAATCCTTCTCGCCGAAATAAGCCGCATCCGCTCCCACCTGGTTGAACAGTTTCGACACCACCGTGGCCACGCCATCGAAATGGCCCGGCCGCGAGGCGCCATCCAGCCCTTCGGTGACGCCGGCGACATGCACGGTCGTCGCAAAACCCTCGGGATACATCGTCTCGACCGCCGGCAACCACGCGAGATCGCAGCCGGCATCGGCAAGCATCGTCAGATCCGCCTTCTCACGACGCGGATAGCGGGACAGATCCTCGTTCGGCCCGAACTGGATCGGATTGACGAAGATCGACGCGACCACCTTCGTGCCGGGACGCTTGGCCGCCTCGACCAGCGCGATATGCCCGGCATGCAGCGCGCCCATCGTCGGCACGAGCGCGACGCGCAACCCCTCTGCACGAAATTCGCTCACCGCATCTCGCAATGCGGCAAGGTCACGAACGGTCAACACTCGATCATACCCCCTCGTCCTCGACGGACCGGGCTTCTATGGGTGGCTATCCAGGGGATCAACAAGGGATTCGACGAATTGCCCAGCGGTAATGGACAGACTCACGTCATCGTCTTCGCGAACGAGAAGGGGGGAACGGGCAAATCGACCACGGCGGTGCACGTGGCGATCGCGCTGGCGGCTCAGGGCGCGCGAGTCGCGTGCCTCGATCTCGATCATCGCCAGCGCACGATGGGGCGCTATCTCGACAATCGCGCCGAAACCGTGCGGCGCACCGGGGCCGAGCTGGCGGTGCCGCGCCACGCCACCGGCGACGGCCAGGACGGCGGCAATTTCGATGCGCTGTTCGCGGACCTCGCGGCGGGCAGCGACTATCTGGTGATCGACACGCCCGGCCGCGACGATCCGGTCGCCCGCCTCGCCGCGACGCGCGCGGATACGCTCGTCACCCCGATGAACGACAGTTTCGTCGATTTCGACCTGATCGGTCAGGTCCATCCCGAAACCTTCAAGGTGACGCGGCCGAGCTTCTATTCGGAACTGATCTGGGATGCGCGCAAGGCGCGGGCGAAGGCTGACGGCACGACGATCGACTGGGTGGTGCTGCGCAACCGGCTCCAGCATATCGAGGCGCGCAACATGCGCCGCGTTTCCGAGGCGCTGGACCAGCTTTCCAAGCGCGTCGGCTTCCGCATCATCCCGGGCCTTGGCGAGCGCGTGATCTATCGCGAGCTGTTTCCGGCCGGCCTCACGATGCTGGATGCCAAGGAGTTCGGCGCGATGGGCCTGAGCCATGTCGCCGCCAGACAGGAATTGCGCGAAATGATGGCGGGGCTGGCGTTGCCCGAGCCGGCAATGCCGCTGTTCGCCTGATGGCGAAATTCGTCCTCGCGCTGCTCGTCGCCTATGCCGGCTGGCGGTTGTGGAAGGATGCGCTGGGCTACAAGCCGAAGCGCAGGCCGGGCCCGCCCGTCACGAACGATGACCGACGCCCGGCGGCGCGCGCGACGCTGGGTGTCGGCCCGGCGGCGGACGAGGCGGAGATCCGTGCCGCGCATCGCCGGCTGATGAGCGAGGCACACCCGGATCACGGCGGATCGGAGGCCCGTGCGCGAGAACTCAACGCCGCGCGCGATCTGCTGATCGGGCGCACCGGCTGAGCCACGCATGGCGCACCGCTTCGATCCCGCGATCCTGCGCGACTATGACATTCGCGGCGTCGTCGGCCGGACGCTCGGACCGGCGGATGCGGTGGCGCTCGGGCGCAGCTTGGGCACGCTGGTGCGGCGCGCAGGCGGACGGGCGGTGGCGGTCGGCTATGACGGCCGGCTGACGTCTCCGATGCTTGAAGCCGGGCTGGTCGAGGGGCTGACGGCGAGCGGGGTGGACGTGGTGCGCATCGGGCTCGGCCCTTCGCCGATGCTCTATCACGCCGCCGCGACGCTACCAGTGGATGGCGGCATACAGGTAACCGGCAGCCATAATCCCGGCGACCACAACGGCTTCAAGATGCTCCACCAGTGCCGCCCGGTGTTCGGCGCGGCGATCCGGGAACTGGCGGCGATGGCGACGGCTGGCGACTGGGAAACCGGAGCGGGCGGCGTCTCCACCGTCGATGTGCTCGCCGGCTATGTCCGCCGCGTCATGGGGAAGTGCACCGCCGCCTTCCGCATCGGCTGGGACGCCGGCAACGGCGCCGCCGGCCCGGTGATCGAGCAGCTCGTGAAGCTGCTGCCGGGTGAGCATCACCTGTTGTTCACCGATGTCGACGGCAATTTTCCCAATCATCATCCCGACCCGACCGAGGACGCCAACCTTGCCGACCTGCGCGCGCTGGTCGCCGCAAAACAGCTCCATTTCGGCGTAGCCTTCGACGGCGACGGGGACCGGATCGGCGTGATCGACGGCGAAGGCCGCGTGCTGCGCGGCGATCAGATCCTGTCCATTCTGGTCGAGCCTGTTCTGCGCGCCTTCCCCGGCGCGCCGATCGTCGCCGACGTGAAATCCAGCAGCGCGCTGTTCGATCGCATCGCCGCGCTGGGCGGCCGGCCCGTGATGTGGAAATCGGGCCACAGCAACATCAAGGCGATGATGCGCGAACTGGACGCCCCGATCGCGGGAGAGATGAGCGGGCATATCTTCTTCGGCGGGGACTGGCTCGGCTTCGACGATGCGCTCCATGCGGCGGTGCAGCTGATCGAGGCGGTGGCGGAATCGGGCAAATCGCTGGCGGCGCTGCGTGATGCCATGCCCGCGCTGGTCAGCACGCCGGAGCTGCGCTTCGCGGTCGATCCGGCGCGGAAGGATGGCGTGGTGGCGGAGGTGGTCGCGCGGCTGCGTGCGTCGGGCGCGCGCGTCGACACCACCGATGGCGCGCGCGTTTCCACCGCCGACGGCTGGTGGCTGCTGCGCGCCTCCAATACGGAGGACATGCTTACCGCGCGCGCCGAGGCGGGTGACGCCGACGCACTCGCCCGCACCGTCGCCGCGATCGACGCCCAGCTTGCACTGAGCGGAGTCGCTCGACATGACGCGCGAGACGCCCCACATTGAAGCGATGCGCCCCTCGCCAAGCATCATCCGCGTCATCGATCTTGAAACCACCGGCCCCACACCGCCGCAGCACGGCGTGTGCGAGATCGGTTGGCAGGACGTGGCGCTGGGGCCGGACGGTCGCTGGGAAATTTCCGGCGACGGCGGCAACCGGATGGTCAATCCCGGCCGGCTGATGCCGCCGATCACCCAGGCGATCCACCACATCCTTGACGAGGATGTCGCCGATGCGCCGTGGTGGCACGACGTGGCCCGCCCGGTGCTCGATCCATGGCCGCGCCGCGTGGCGCTCGCCGCGCATCGCGCCGATTTCGAACAGGTGTTCTGCACCCCCGCCCTTACCCACGGCGCGGAGTGGATCTGCACCTGGAAATGCGCGCTGCGGCTGTGGCCGGATTCGCCCAGCTTCTCGAACCAGGTGTTGCGTTACTGGCGCAAGCCGGAAGGGCTGATCCACGAACGCGGCCTGCCGGCGCATCGCGCCTTCCCGGACGCCTATGTCACCGCCTTCCACCTGCGCGACATGCTCAACGAGGTGGGCGTGGAGCAACTGCTCGAATGGTCGCGCGTTCCCGGCCTGCTGCCGCGGGTGCGCTACGGCCCCGATCGCGGCAAGGATTGGCGCGAGATCGAGGAAGAGAGCCTGATCGGCTTCCTCAGCGACCGCGATCCCGACGTGCGCTTCACCGCCGAGACCGAGATGGCGCGGCGGCGCGGCGGCGGCAATGTCGGCCGCCCAAGCCCGCAGGAGCTGCTCTTCTGAAATTCAGCCCGGCACGAACTTCATGAGGTTGGGCTGCCCGGTCCATGCCGTCTGGCCGCCGTCTGCGACGATCACCGCCCCCGTGACATAGGATGCCGCGTCCGACGCGAGGAAGGCCACAACCTCGGCCATTTCCTCCGGTGCCGCCGCGCGGCCGAGCGGGATCGTTTCGTGCCACGCCGCCTCCAGCCCGGGCAATGCCTTGGCACCGGCGGTGAGCGGCGTCGCGACCAGGCCAGGGCACAGCACATTCGCCCTGATCCCTTCGCGCGCATGATCGATCGCGGGGCTGCGAGTGTAATTGATGACCGCCGCCTTCGCCGCATTGTAGGCGGTGAAGCCGTAATCCCCCGCCAGGCCGGAGATGGATGCGGTGTTGACGATCACGCCGCCCGGCTTTGGCATGTGCGGGATCGCCGCGCGACAGGCATAGAATACGGCGTTCAGGTCGATGCCGATCACCCGCTCCCACTCCGCCGGGTCCAGATCAGGCGTGCGCCCGAAGCAGCCGATGCCGGCGTTGTTGAAAAGGATGTCGATTCGCCCGTGTCGCTCCACGGCGGCGGCGATCGCGGCCTCCAGCTCGGGGCGCTTCGCAACGTCTGCGGTCAGCGCGATCCCGCCGGTCTCTTCGGCCACGGCGCGTGCCGCGTCCGCCGCCAGATCGACGACCACCACCTTCGCGCCCTCACGGGCCAACAGGCGCGCGGTCGCGGCGCCGATGCCCGATCCGCCGCCGGTGATGAACGCCACCCTGCCATTGAAGCGCATGTTCCCCTCCGTCCGCCATGCACGGTTGATTCATGCGCCGGCTCGGGCCATCATAACTTTGGTTATGGACGCTGGACAAGCCGGCGCGCGACGGGAGAGGCGACAACATGGCGGAGGGCAAGAGTGTCTGCATCATCGGGGCGGGCTGTTCCGGCTTCACCACCGCCAAGCGGCTGAAGGACGAGCGCATCACCTTCGACTGCTTCGAGATGTCCGACGAGATCGGCGGCAACTGGTATTACAAGAATCCGAACGGCAAATCCGCCTGCTATCAGTCGCTCCATATCGACACCTCGAAATGGCGCCTCGCATTCGAGGATTATCCGGTTCCCGCCGACTGGCCGGATTTCCCCAGCCACGCGCAATTGTTCCAGTATTTCAAGGATTACGTCGCGCATTTCGGGTTGCGCGAGCATATCACCTTCAACACGGCGGTGACGAAGGCAGCGCGCCGCCCCGGCGGCGGCTGGGAGGTCACGCTGTCGACCGGCGAGACCCGGCGATACGACACGCTCGTCGTGTGCAACGGGCATCACTGGGATCCGAAGGTGCCGGACTATCCGGGCGACTTCCACGGCGCGCATTTCCACGCGCACGATTATCGCGATCCCTATGATCCGGTCGATCTGCGCGGCAAGAACGTGGTTGTGGTGGGCATGGGCAATTCCGCGATGGATGTCGCGAGCGAACTGTCGCAGCGGCACCTTGCCGCGAACCTGTGGGTCGCGGCGCGGCGCGGCGTGTGGGTCTTGCCCAAGATGGCGGGCGGCAGACCGCTCGACAAATCCGCGCCGCCGACCTGGCTTCCGCGCAAACTGGGCAAGGCGCTCGCCCGCCGCGCGATCAAGAAGATGGTCGGGCGGATGGAGGATTACGGCCTGCCCAAACCCGATCACGAACCGCTCGACGCGCACCCATCCGTGTCAGGCGAATTTCTGACGCGGGCAAGCTGCGGGGACATCAAGTTCAAGCCGAACATCAAGGCGCTTGAAGGCGATCATGTCCGTTTCGAAGACGATAGCGTGGAGCGTGTGGATGCGATCATCTATGCCACCGGCTATCGCATCAGCTTTCCGTTCTTCGACGATCCCGCGCTGAAGCCCGACCCGCAGAATCGCTTCCCGCTGTTCAAGCGAATGGTGGTGCCCGGTGTCGATGGCCTGTTCTTCATGGGCCTGGCGCAGGCGCTTCCCACGCTGGTGAACTTCGCGGAGCAGCAGTCCAAGCTGGTCGCCGCCGCGCTTTCCGGCCGCTATCGCCTGCCCGATACGGAGGAGATGAAACGCATCACCGCCGATGACGAGCGCGTCGAACTGGGCGATTATTATCAGTCGACGCGCCACACGATCCAAGTCGATTTCTCGCGCTACGTCGCCGATCTGAAGAAGGAGATCGCGAAGGGCGAGCGCCGTGCGCAGGCATCCACGCGGCAGCGCGCCGCATGAATCGGATCGCCGCGGAACGGGTTACCCAGGACATAACCGTCGAGGATCGCACGGCGCTGCTCGATTCAGTCGCGCGGCTGCTTGCCGATCGCTGCACCGAAAGCGACGTGCGCCGGATCATGGCGAGCGATTCCGGCCACGATCCGGCCTTGTGGCGCGCGCTCGCCGATCTCGGCGTGGTCGGGCTGACGGTGCCGGAGGCGCATGGCGGCGCGGGGCTGGGTCCGGTCGAGCTGGAATTGGTGATGGAAGCAGCCGGCGCCGCGCTGTTGCCCGCCCCGCTGCTCTCCACAGCGATCGCCGCGACGCTGGTCGATGGCGAACGGCTCGCGGCGCTCGCGAGCGGTGACAGCATCGCGGCGGTCGCCTTTGCCGGGCGAGACGACTGGACCGGGCGATGCGACGTGCGCGCCGACGGCGAGCGGCTGAGCGGCACCGCGCGCTTCGTGCCCGATGCCGGGATCGCCGACACGATCGTCGTCACACTCGACGATGCCGTATTCGCGGTCGCGCGACAGGATGCGACGATCGCCCCCCTCCCCGTGTTCGATACCACGCGCCGCCTCGCCGACGTGACCTTCCACGGCCCCGCCACCCGCATCGGCAATGGCAGCCGGATCGCCGCCGCCCGCGCTGTCGCGATGACTGCGCTGGCGGGCGAGCAGGCCGGCGGGGCGCGGCGCGTCATGGATATGGCGGTCGATTACGCGCGCGAGCGTCACCAGTTCGGCCGCGCGATCGGCAGCTTCCAGGCGGTGAAGCACATGGCCGCCGATCTGCTGCTTGAGGTGGAAAGCGCCACCAGCGCCGCGCGCGATGCAGCGCGGCAGCTGGCGGAGGGGCGCTCCTCGCGCGACGCCGCGATCGCGCTCGCCGCGTTCGCCTGCGGCGATGCGTTCGTCCGCTGCGGCAAGGATGCGATCCAGATGCACGGCGGCATCGCTTTCACCTGGTCGCATCCGGCGCACCTTTACCTGCGCCGCGCCCGCTCCGCCGCACAGCTCTACGGCGACGGCAATCATTGGCGGGAACGCTACATCCGCGCGCTGGAGGTGCAGGCATGACCGACGAACAGCTCAAGGCGGAGGTCGAGGCATGGCTGGCCGCCAACTGGCAGGGCGCAGCGGCGCATCACGAAAGCTTCGGCCGCGATCCGCGCAGCGCCTGGCTCGCGAAGGTTCGTGACGCCGGCTGGGCCGCGCCGCGCTGGCCTGCGGAATGGTACGGCCGCGACCTTTCGGGCGATCAGGCGAAGATCGTCGAGCGTGCCTTCGCCGCCGCCGACGCCCCCGGCGCGGGCCAGGATCGCAGCAACCTGTGGGCCAATACCGCGCTCGCCCACGCTACCCCGGCGTTCAAGCGCGTGATCGTCCCGCAACTGCTCGCCGGCGAAGTGGGCATGTGCCTGCTCTATTCCGAGCCGGGGGCGGGCAGCGATCTCGCCGCCGTTCGCACCCGCGCCGACAAGGTGGATGGCGGATGGCGCGTGACCGGACAGAAGGTGTGGACATCGGGTGCGGCTGTCGCCGACTATGGAATGCTGATCGCCCGCACCGATTGGGACGTGCCGAAGCATCGCGGCATCAGCTTCTTCTTCCTGCCGATGAAGCAGGACGGCGTGGAAGTGCGCCCGCTGCGCCAGATCACCGACGAATCCCACTTCAACGAGGTGTTCATCACGGACGCCTTCGTGCCGGACGAGAATCTGCTCGGCCCGCTCAACGGCGGCTGGGGCGTGTTGCAGACGGCGCTGGCCTACGAACGCTCGGTGATGGGGGATCGCGCGCGCGGGCCGCGCTCCGGCGCGGGTGGACCAAAGGGCGATTATTCGCTGCTCGGGCTTGCGCGGGAGGCGGGGCGGCTGGACGATCCGGTGATCCGGCAGGAACTGGCGCAGGTGATCGCGTGGCGCGTGCTGAACAAGCTCAATACCCAGCGGGCCAAGGCCGAGCTGCAACAGGGCACCTCATCCCCGATCATGTCGCTCGGCAAGCTGGCGATGAGCCGCATCCTGCATGAGGAGGCGCGCGTCCGCACGTTGCTGCTCGGGCCGGAGAGCCTGTTGCAGGGGCCGGATCATCCCCGCGGGGAGGACGCCAATTTCCTGACGCTCAACGCCTATTTCACATCGATCGGCGGCGGGACCGACCAGATTCAGCGCAACATCATCGGCGAACGCGTGCTGGGCCTGCCCAGGGAGCCGGAGGTCGATCGCACCATTCCATTCCGAGAGGTACGTGCAGGATGAGCAAGACCATCTTCATCAGCGGCGGCGCATCCGGCATCGGGCTCGCCGCCGCGCGCCGCTTCCATCGCGAGGGCTGGCGGATCGGCATCGGCGATATCGACACGGCCGGCATGGCGCGGGTGGCGCAGGAACTGAACGCGTTTACCACGCCGCTCGACGTGCGCGATGCGGCGCAATGGCACGCCGCGCTCGCCGATTTCGTCGGGGAAACGGGCCGCCTCGATGCGCTGCTCAACAATGCCGGCATTGCCCGTTATGGAATGTTCGAGGATATCACGCCGGACGAATCCGAGCTTCAGGTCGATATAAATCTTAAGGGCGTCATTAACGGCGTCTATGCGGCATTGCCGCATCTGAAGGCTACGCCCGGCAGCCGCCTCATCAACGTGGCGTCGGTGGCGGGCATTGTCGGGTCACCCGGCCTGGCGGTTTATTCAGCCACCAAGCATGCGGTGCGCGGTCTTTCCGAAGCGCTCGACGCGGAGTTCACGCGCCACGGAGTCGCCGTGACGTGCGTGATGCCTTTCTTTGTCGAAACCCCGATCCTCGACGCGGGATCGAAAGGCAGCAACCGATCGATCCGCGATGCGATCGGCAAGGCGCCGATTTACACGGTGAACGATGCCGCGGAGGTGATCTGGCAGGCAGCGCACGGCAGCGAGCGGGAATATATCGTCGGCAAGGCGGGGCGGCAGGCGAACTTCGCACGCCGCTTCATGCCGGGCCGCCTGCGCAAGCGGATGAAGGCAGCGTTCGCGCGATAAATCAACGCGCCGGCTTCTGCTTCGGGGCCGGCGTCTTTGGCTTGTAGGCGCACAAATCCGCCTCGATGCAGCGCCAGCATTCCGGCTTGCGCGCCTTGCAAACGTAGCGGCCATGCAGAATCAGCCAGTGATGCGCATGGACGCGGAACGGCTGCGGCGTATTCTTGTCGAGCCTTTTCTCGACTGCCAGCGGCGTCTTGCCCCTGGCCAGGCCGGTGCGGTTACCGACCCGAAAGATATGCGTGTCCACCGCGAACGTTTCCGCGCCGAAGGCGACGTTCAGCACGACATTGGCGGTCTTGCGCCCCACGCCGGGCAGCTTCTCCAGCGCGTCGCGATCTTCCGGCACCGTGCCGCCATGCTCCGCCACGAGCGCGCCGCTCAGCGCGATGACGTTCCTGGCCTTGGTGTTGAACAGGCCGATCGTCTTGATATGCTCCTTGAGCCCCGCCTCGCCGAGGGCGACCATCTGCGCCGGGGTCCTCACCGTCTCGAACAGCCGGCGTGTCGCCTTGTTGACGCCGGCATCCGTGGCCTGCGCGGACAACACCACCGCGACCAGCAACTGATAATCGTTGCCCGATTCAAGCTCGGTCTCCGGGTGCGGATTGGCCTCTGCCAGCCGGCGATAGAATTCGAAGATGTCGGCCTTCTTCAAATCCCCAGCACCTCCGCCATGCCATAACGCCCCGCCGGCTTGCCCGCGAGCCACAGCGCCGCCTTCAGCGCGCCGCGCGCGAAGATCGTGCGATCCTCGCCGCGATGGCCGAGTTCGATCCGTTCGCCCTCGCCCGCGAAAACCACCTGATGATCGCCCACCACCGATCCGCCGCGCAGCGATGAGAATCCGATCGTCCCTTCCGTTCGCGCGCCCGTCAGCCCCGCCCGGCCATCCACGCGCACCTCGCCCAGCGTCGTGCCGCGCCCGGCCGCCGCCGCATCGCCCAGCAGCGTTGCCGTGCCGGAGGGGGCATCCACCTTGTGGCGGTGATGCATCTCCACGATCTCGATATCCCATTCCGCGCCGAGCCGCTGCGCGGCTTCCCGCACCAGCACCGCCAGCAGGGTGACGCCGAGCGACGTATTGCCCGTCTGGAGCACCGCGATCGATTGGGACGCCTTGTCGATCAACGCATGGTTCGCGGCGTTCAGGCCGGTGGTGCCGATGACGATCGGGGTGCCGGCCGCGACCGCCGCCGCAAGGTTCGCCTCCAGCGCAGCGGGAGCGGAGAAATCGACCAAAACGTCGGCGGCACGTGCCAGCGGCGCGGGATCGTCACCGGCGTCCACCCCGCCCGCGACGACGGCGCCCTCCTCCGCCGCGATCGTTGCGATCACGCGCCCCATGCGCCCCGCGCTGCCATAGATGCCGATCTTCGTCATATGCTCCCCGGGGTGTGGCCTTTTCGGTCGCGCTCTTGGCACAGTTCACACGGATGCGCGACACATTCGCCCCGCCTTGCACGGCGCTTCCGGCGCTGCCAAACACCATGAAACCGATCCTGATGCGGAGCCTGTGATGCGTTCTCGACTGCCTCTCTTCCTTCTCGCCACCGCGCTCGCCGCGCCAGCCTTTGCGCAGACCTTCTCGATCGACACGCTGAAGACGGTGACCAGGGAGCTGTCCTCCGATGCGTATGAGGGCCGCGCACCGACAACGGAGGGCGAGAAGAAAACGGTCGCCTATATCATCGAGCGGATGAAGGCTGCTGGCCTACAGCCGGGCAACAAGGGCCAGTGGACCCAGGACGTGCCGATGGTGGAGATCGAGGCAAAGAACATCAAGCCGTTCGTCGTATCCGGCGGGAAGACGCCGATCGCGCT
Source organism: Sphingomonas sp. TX0543 (assembly GCF_048565505.1). Classification (NCBI taxonomy): domain Bacteria; kingdom Pseudomonadati; phylum Pseudomonadota; class Alphaproteobacteria; order Sphingomonadales; family Sphingomonadaceae; genus Sphingomonas; species Sphingomonas sp. TX0543. The sequence continues at coordinate 1,432,130 of NZ_JBLZUS010000002.1, read as the reverse complement.
GGCCTATCGTGACGATATCGTCGCCGGCACCTATCGCGTCGTGCCGCAGATTTCGCTGAAGAACAGCGACATGGTGTTCGTCGGCTACGGCATCAATGCGCCCGAAAAGGGCTGGAACGATTACGCCGGCGTCGACGTGAAGGGAAAGACGGTCGTCATCCTCATCAACGACCCCGACTGGCAGACAAAGGACGCCGGCCCCAAGGCCGGCCCGTTCGAAGGCCGCGCGATGACCTATTACGGCCGCTGGACTTACAAATTCGAGGAGGCCGCGCGGCAGGGCGCCGCCGCCGCGATCATCGTGCACGACACAGAGCCCGCCGCCTACCCGTGGGCGGTGGTCCGCTCGTCCTGGACCGGGGCGCAGCACGAGCTGGACGAGGCCGGCAACCATATGGACCAGAGCCAGATCGTAAGCTGGATCCAGCTGAACCGCGCCAAGGAGATCTTCGCCGCCGCCGGAAAGGATTTCACCGCACTGTCGGAAGCCGCGAAGCACAAGGGCTTCAGCGCCGTGCCGCTGGGCCTCAAATTCTCCGGCGGGTTCGACAACACGATCCGGCGCAGCATGTCCAAGAATGTGGTCGGGCTGCTCCCGGGCAAGACCGCCCCGGGCGAGACCGTGCTCTATTCGGCGCACTGGGATCATCTGGGCCATTGCGATCCGGTCGACGGCGACGGCATCTGCAACGGCGCGGTGGACAACGCTTCGGGGGTCGCCGGGTTGATCGCCATGGCAGAGGCGCAGGCCAAGGCCGGGCCGGCGCGGCGCTCGATCGCGTTCCTCGCCGTGACGGCGGAGGAAAGCGGGCTGCTCGGCTCGGCCTATTACGCGCAGCACCCGGTATTCCCGCTCGGCAAGACGGTGGGCGGCGTGAACATGGACGTGCTGAACGTGATTGGCGCCACCAAGGATTTCGAGCTGACCGGCGCGGGAAAATCGCAGCTGGAGGATATGGTGAAGCCGCTGCTCGCCGCGCAGGGCCGCACGATCGCGCCGGAATCGACCCCCGAGAAGGGGCATTATTATCGCTCCGACCATTTCTCCTTCGCCAAGCTCGGCGTGCCGATGCTGTCGGGGGGCAGCGGGGAGAATCTGGTCAACGGCGGCGTGGCGGCAGGCCGCGCGGCGGCACAGGATTATGTCGAGCATCGCTATCACAAGCCGCAGGACGAATATAACCCGAACTGGGACTGGTCCGGCGCGGTGCAGGATCTGACGATCTATTATCAGCTTGGCCGCGAACTGGCGGACGGCAGCATGTGGCCGAACTGGTATCCCACCGCCGAATTCCGCGCGATCCGCGACAAATCCCGGAGCGACGCGAAGTGACGAGCGCCCCGCCACCGGAATGGGCGCGCCACAAGGCGGTGTGGATCGGTTTTCCATCCCACCCCGAGCTGTGGCAGGATGATCTCGATCAGGCGCGCGAGGAAGTCGCCGCCTTCGCCCGCGCGGTGCATGCCGACGGGCGCGGCGAGAAGGTGCTGCTTGTCGCCGCCGATGCAGAGGCCGGCGTTGCCGCCGGCGAGCTGGCCCCGTTCGCCGACGTGGTGGTCGAGCCGTTCGGGGACATCTGGCTGCGCGATACCGCCGCGATCATCACCGGCGATGGCACCGCGCGCGATTTCGCGTTCAACGGCTGGGGCGGGAAATACGATCTGCCCGGCGATGACGATATCGGGGCGCGCCTCGCGCGGCGGCGCAACAAGCGCATCGTGCCGTGCGACTGGGTGCTGGAGGGTGGCGCGATCGACGGTGACGGCACCGGGCTTGTCGTCACCACCGAACAATGCCTGCTAAACCCCAATCGCAACGGCCTGATCGGAAAGGCGGAAATCGCCGAACGGCTGGAACGCGATCTCGGCTTCGATCGCGTGCTGTGGCTGGGCGACGGCCTGCTCAACGATCATACCGATGGCCATGTCGACAATCTCGCGCGCTTCATCGGCGAAGGCCGACTGGCGATCCCGGTCGCCGCCGACAATGATCCCAACTGGCAGGTCTATCAGCTCGCCGCTGATCGCGCGCGCGCATTCGGCGTTAGCGTCGTGCCCGTGCCCTCCCCCGGCCGCGTGATGCGCGATGACGAGATAGTGCCGGCCAGCTACATGAATTTCTACATCGGCAATGCCAGCGTCGTGGTGCCCATCTACGGCGCACCCGACGACGACGTTGCGGTGCGCGAATTCCAGGCGCTGTTTCCTGACCACAAGGTCATCGGGCTGCGCGCGGATGCGATCCTCACGGGCGGCGGCAGCTTCCATTGCATCAGCCAGCAGATACCGGGGTGATCGAACGCCAGGGGTTGTGGAGGACAGACGGGGGCGCTTCTGAGCGAAAGCGGGCGTCAAGGTCGCGCTTCTCCAGCGGCTCCGGGATGTGCGCCCGCTCGCTGCGGAGCAAGCAGGATGAGCAACAGGATCGCGCCGGCAAGAACGGCTGTCGCGAGCGGCCTGCTAAGATCGAGGCCGCCCTTCGCTACTGGCTTGTCGAGAAAATCAACCACGGTCGCGCCGAGAGGCCGCGTACCAATGAACGCCATCCAGAAGAGCAGGACGCGCGAGATGCTTGTGAAATAATAGAACACGGCGAGAACCGACAGCACGCCAGCAAATATCAATGCGGCACCGGCATACCCAAGCGCACCATCCGAAACCCAATCACCCAGCGCCGTGCCCAGAGTTTGTGAAAAGGTGATCGTGATCCAATAAAATATCTCTGCGCCCCTGGTTTCGATACGGTTGATATCCACGCCCCCGAACGTGCGATGCCAGCAAAACAGCGACAGGAGGACCAAACTGGCCAACAGGAGCGAGCCGCCCGGGTAGCCCAGGCCGATGGATCGGGTCGAAAAATCGGCGAGCGTGGTTCCTGCCGTCGTGGAGGCGATGATTGTGGCCCAATACAACCAGGGGTTGAAGCGGCGTGCGCTGACCTGAAGCCAGATCAGTGCGATCAGCACGACGCCGAATATCGCGGTGCCGACAAGATAGCCATTCACGCCGCTGCTGGCCCCGGCCGGCGTGGTTTCCCCCAGCCATGTCATGCTCACCGCATCGCCACCGGTTTCTCCCAGGGTGGTGGCGAGGATTTTGATGATCCAGAAGGTGAAGGTCACGGCGGGAACCTTGCCGCCCGCTTTACTCATCCGTGCCTCCGCGACAGCGACTGGCTCTCAATGAAGCCTTATCGGCATGTCCGCAATCGCAGCCGGCGCCCTCCCCACCGATCCGCGACCATTGGATCATCGCCGCGCATCGCCTACATGCGCCCGCATGACCGATATCACCGTCGCCGCGCTGCAACTCGCTTTCTCCGATGATCTGGAGCGAAACATCGCCAACGTCTCGCGCCTCGTCCGTGAGGCGGCTGCGCGGGGCGCGCAGGTGATCCTGCCGCCGGAATTGTTCGAGGGCGAGTATTTCTGCCGCGTCGAGGATGAGGGATTGTTCGCCAACGCCCGGCCCACCGCGGAGCATCGCGCGGTGCTGGCGATGCAGGCGCTCGCATCCGAACTGAAAGTCTGGATTCCGACAAGCTTTTTCGAGGCGGACGGCCCGCATCATTATAACAGCCTCGCAATGGTCAACCCGGACGGAAAGGTCGCCGGCGTCTATCGCAAGAGCCATATTCCCGATGGTCCGGGCTATGAGGAGAAATTCTATTTCCGCCCCGGCAATACGGGATTCAAGGTGTGGGACGGCCCGGCGGTGAAGCTCGGCATCGGCATCTGCTGGGATCAATGGTATCCTGAAACGGCGCGCGCGCTGATGCTGATGGGGGCGGAGGTGCTGTTCTACCCCACCGCGATCGGCAACGAGCCGCATGACGCGGGACTGGACACCGCGCGATTGTGGCGACGCGCGATGATCGGCCACGCGGTGTCTAACGTGGTGCCGGTGATCGCCGCCAACCGCGTCGGAACCGAGCACGGCCAGACGTTCTACGGCACCAGCTTCATCTGCGATGAGCGCGGCGACATTCTGGCGGAACTGGATCGCAACGAGGAGGGCGTCATCACCGCGACCCTGGATATCGATCGCGTCAAACGTCACCGCGCCGCTTTCGGCTTCTTCCGCGATCGCCGGCCGGAACTGTACGGGCGCCTCGTGCACGATATCTGATCGCGCGCCGAACATGCTGTCGCAGCGTGGGTTTTTCTGCCACGCTCTGCCGCGATGACCCGCCTTCGCCCTGACGACGCCGACGCCCGCTTCATCCGGCGCCTGTTCATCACCGCGCTCATATTAGGCGTGCTCGCCGCGCTTTACGTCGCGGCAAACCTGCTGATCCTCGCCTTCGGTTCGGTGCTGGGCGCGATCGTGATCCACGCGATAGCGGAAATCTATCGCGAGCGGGTGCGGATGCCCGCCAGGGTCGCGCTGGGCATGGCGGTCTTGACGATACTGGCGCTGATCGCGTTTCTCGGCTGGCTTTTTGCCGTAGCGTTTCGCGAGCAGGTCAATCTGTTCGTCGCGCGGCTGCCGCTGATGATCGACCAGCTCGGCGGCTATATGGCGCAGACGCCGGTCGGGGCGAAGATCGCCGATGCCGTGCGTGCCGCCTATGCGGGCAGCCGGATCGCGCAGGATATCGGCGGGCTCGCACAGGGTGTCGGCGAGATATTTCTCAACGCCCTTCTGGTGCTGGTAGGATCGATATTCTTCGCGGTCGATCCGGGGGTGTACGAGCGCGGACTGCTGCTGCTCATGCCACCATCGAAGCGCAAGGCGATCGACGACGCGCTCGTCGATGTCGCCTCCACGCTGCGGCTGTGGCTGCGCGCGCAGCTGATTCAGATGACCACGATGGGCGTTCTCGTCGGGCTCGGGCTCTGGGCCGTGGGCGTGCCCTCCGCCGCCGCGCTGGGCCTGCTGACCGGCCTTTCGGAATTCATCCCCTATGTCGGCCCGGTTGCGGCGATGCTTCCCGCCCTCGGCCTCGCCGCGACGCAGGGGCCGCATGCGCTGCTGTGGACATTCGCGGTGTTCGCGGCGGTCCGGCTGGTGCAGACCAATCTCATCACGCCATTCGTTACCAGCCGGGTGATCGCGATCCCGCCGGCGGTAACCCTGTTCGCGATCCTCGCGATCGGCGCGGTATTCGGCATCTTCGGCCTGTTCTTTTCCGCTGCGCTCCTCGTCGTCATCTTCACTTTGGTCCGCAGTCTTTACCTGCGAGAAACCCTTGGGGAGGATATGCCGTTCGGCACGCGCTGAATGGCCCGAATCGCCTCACAGGCCCTGCGACTCGCGGGAAACCCTCGCTTAAGTCGAAATTAACCTTTTGCCTTCAGAAAGTATTTGGTTAATCATTCTGTCGCGTTCGGGCCTGGGAGGGACCGTAACGCGGTGTCGAACGGGGAAATCAGATGCGGGTGTTGCTGATCGAGGACGAGCCGACGACCGCGAGGGCGATCGAACTCATGCTCACCACGGAGGGGTTCAACGTCTATGCGACGGACCTGGGTGAAGAGGGTTTGGACCTCGGCAAGCTATACGATTACGACATCATCCTGCTGGATCTGAACCTGCCCGACATGCATGGCTATGACGTGTTGAAGCGGCTGCGCGTCGCCCGCGTCACGACGCCGGTGCTGATCCTTTCCGGCATCAACGAAATGGATTCCAAGGTGCGCTCGTTCGGCTTCGGCGCCGACGATTACGTCACCAAGCCATTCCACCGCGAGGAGCTGATCGCCCGCATTCATGCGGTGGTGCGCCGCTCGAAGGGGCATTCGCAATCGGTCATCAAGACGGGGAAGCTTGCCGTCAACCTCGATGCCAAGACTGTCGAGGTCGATGGCGCACGCGTGCATCTGACCGGCAAGGAATATGCGATGCTGGAGCTGCTCTCGCTCCGCAAGGGCACGACGCTGACGAAGGAGATGTTCCTCAATCATCTCTATGGCGGCATGGACGAGCCCGAGCTGAAGATCATCGACGTGTTCATCTGCAAGCTCCGCAAGAAGCTGAGCCTCGCATGCGACGGCGAGAATTACATCGAAACCGTGTGGGGCCGCGGTTACGTCCTGCGCGAACCGGAAGAGGCCGTGCAGGTCGCCTGACCTGACCACGCTTCGTTACCGGTAGACGGCCGCGACATCGGGGGGTGTCGCGGCCGTTTTCTTGTCCGGTCGGTAGTTGGCGGCTGGTATGTCAGATTGCGATTTGCCGGCTTTCGCCGCCATTATCTGGCACCATTGCGGACACCGGCGCGCCAGGAGCGCGACCATCCACGCGGTGCGATCACACAATCGTCGATCGTCATTTTCCACCGGCGGGCTGGCAGAAACATGTTGTACCATTCGGGACAACTGTGTACCGAAAGGTCAATCACCTCTCGCGATCGCTCACGACCGATCGCACGCCGAAGGGAAAAACGATGTCTCGTCCTCCGTTTCCACCATTCACTCATGAAACTGCGGTCGAAAAGGTTCACCTGGCGGAAGACGGGTGGAACACGCGCGATGCGGCCAAGGTAGCGCTCGCGTACACGCTCGATACCCGCTGGCGTAACCGGGTGGAATTCGCGACCGGCCGGGATGAGGCCCAGGCATTTCTCACCCGGAAATGGAACAAGGAGCACGAATACCGGCTCATCAAGGAGCTCTGGGCCTTCACGGGCAATCGCATCGCGGTGCGCTATGCGTATGAATATCGTGACGATGGCGGACAATGGTTTCGCGCTTACGGGAACGAGAACTGGCTTTTCGCGGAGGACGGTCTGATGTCCAACCGCCATGCGAGCATCAACGAGATGCCGATCACGGAAGCGCAGCGAAAGTTTCGCTGGCCGCTCGGTCGCCGTCCGGATGACCATCCGTCGCTGAGCGATCTGGGCTTGTGAGCGCCAAACGCGTCCTGACCGATCGCCAGAGCGCGTTGCCCGCATTGGCCGAAGCATTCCGCGAACACGGCTTCGCGGGGGCAAGCCTCGCCGTGCTCTCGGCGGCGACAGGTCTTGGCAAAGGCAGTCTCTACAACTTCTTCCCCGGCGGGAAGCAGGAGATGATGGAGGCGGTGCTCAAGGACATAGAACGCTGGTTCACCGCTGCGATCTTCACGCCGCTGGAGCATGTCTCGGAGCCGCGTGCGGCCGTTACGGCCATGATAGACGATGTGACGACGTACTTCCTGTCGGGAAGGCGCGTATGCATCGTCGGCAGTCTCGGCCTCAATTCTGCCGGCGATGCATTCGCGGCAGCAGTGAAGCAGTATTTCGCCCGCTGGATTGCCGCCCTGGCGCTTTGCCTTGAACGAGGGGGTGTGCCACCCGCGCCGGCATTGGAACTCGCCGAAGAGGCCGTTTCCGGCATCCAGGGCGCCATTGTCCTGTCGCGGGCGCTTGGTGACGAGGCGACCTTTCAGCGGATCGTCGGGCGGCTCAGAACGTCTCTGCTCGGGGCGCTGGACCGCAACGGCTGAGCGGGGGCGGGCGCTGGAAATGGCCTTTGCAGGGAAGCGTTGATCACTTTTCCCCGCACTCAGATCGTTTTCGGGATAGGTGCTGCGTCGCTACCGAAACCACTGCCATCGGCGCTCGGTCAGGCTGCCCGCTTCCACATCACTCGCTCGCTGCGTTTCACGCTCGCGGCTCACAGATCACATCGTTCCGATATCGCCTGTCCAGCGTTCGCTCAATACCTGTTCTGAGCCGCTTCAGCGTGCCGAGCATCGGCCGCTCTATGAGCACATAGACGCGAAGGCTCACCACGATTGATATGATGAGCAGAGCGACCGCGAGCATTTCCGGGTTCGCTCGCGCATCGTCCGGTAGCGTCGCACGCGCGACCTCCAGCACGATCGGGTGAACCAGATAGAGCGAATAGGAAGCGTTGCCCGCGCGCTCGAAAAACCTGGGTAGCCGCCCGTACGCCTCTCCGCATCGCACAGCCCCTGCGACGATCAGCGCATACGGCACGCCCAGGAAGAGCAGCCGGCTGGAGCTGGCCGTTCCTGAAACCACGCCCTCGGGGTGGACCGAAATCGTGATCGACCACGGGGTCACGATCAGCAGGAGCAGCAGCATCGCGCCGACGGTGAGTGAATTGCGCGATATCCAGCGCCACCTGTCGCGCCAGCTCATCCATACGAGCAAGCCCAGCGCGAATTCCCCCATGATGGGATTGAACACGATCGGCGCGCGCGCATGAAAAGCCGAAAAGCTGCCGGCGATCGCCAGCAAAGCAAGCGAGAGCAGCAAAACGCGATCAGGACGAGTTGGGCGCACGGCGATGATGATCGCCGCCAGGGCGTAGAATGCCAGCTCGAACGCGAGCGTCCAGCCAGCATAGAGCGCGGGAAAGCGATAACCGCCATCCGCATCCCACGTCACCGGCAGCACCGAGTTGATATAGGCGCCGGGCGGAAAGCTCGCGCCGCGCCAGAGCATCCAGCCGATATAGACAGCACTCGCCAGCCAGAACATCGGCAGGATGCGGATCGCGCGATCTGCGAGAAAGCGCCCTGCCCCCGCATGCGTGCGCCGACTGACGACATCCGCCATGATGAAGCCGCTGATGATGAAGAACAGATCGACGCCGGTCGCGCCAAAATTGGCAAGCCCCGGAAGCTGCGGGAAATACCCGGCCCTGACCAGCCCCGGGTGATCGCGCATCGTCATGAATATGTGATGCACGACGACGCCCATCGCCGCGATGCCGCGCAATATCTGTATCGCTTGCAGGCGCTCCCGTTCCATCGCCGCCGACAATGGACGAGCCGGGTTAGAAGATGATGAAGGCTATTTGCGTTCCCACACCTTCTCGCCCCCGATCCAGGTCTGCTCAACCACCGTCTTGCGCAGGTCGGCGGGGCTGGCGTTGAGCGGATCCCGATCGACGATGATGAAATCGGCGCGCTGACCGGGGGCGAGTATCCCGAACTTGCTCTCGGCGAATCCGGCATATGCCGCACCGCCGGTATAGGCCCACCACGCCTGTTCGCGCGTCACCGCCTCCTCCGGCCGCCAGCCGCCATAGGGCTGGCCATTCGCGTCCTGCCGGGTGAAGGCCGCGGCCCAGCCCGCCCAGGGATCGGGCCGCTCCACCGGCGTATCGGAGCCAAAGGCGAGCTTCGACCCGTTCGCCAGCATCGATTTCCACGCATAGGCCCCCGCCAGCCGCTGCGGGCCGAGACGCGCCTCGGCCATTGTCCGGTCGCTCGTCTGGTGGACGGGCTGCATCGAGGCGATCGTGCTGTATCGACCAAAGCGCGGGAGATCGGCGGGATCCACAACCTGGGCATGTTCGACACGCCAGCGGCGATCGCCCGTGTAAGTATCCGAGAGCGACTGGATCGCGTCCAGCACCTGCTGGTTGGCGCGATCGCCGATCGCGTGGACGGCCACCTGGAAGCCATCCATCGCCGCTCGGCTCATCTGGTTCTGGAGTTGCGTGTCGCTGTTGAAGCCAAGTCCGCGCTCCCCCGGTGCATCAGCATAAGGCGCCTTCAGCCACGCCCCGCGCGAGCCGAGCGCGCCATCGGCGTAGAGTTTCACTCCGCCCATCCGCAGCCGATCGCCGTAAAGCCACGGCGTCGGTCCCTTGCCACCGACCCGGCTCGCCGTTTCCACGCCCATCGCATAGCTCATCACCCGAACACGCAATGCGCCGATATCGGCCATACGGCGGAAGCTGAGCCAGTCGTCGAGCGTCGTTCCCATATCCGCGATCGCCGTGACGCCATAGCCGAGCAGCACCTGCTGCGCCGCCAGGAAGGCCGCGTCTCGCTCCTTGGGCAACGGCTGCGGCAGAACCTTTTCGATAATCTTGGTGGCGGCATCGACGAACACGCCGGTCGGCTGGCCATTTGCGCCTTTTTCGATCCGCCCGCCCGTGGGCGTGGGCGTGGCGACGGTGACGGCCGCCTCGCGCATGGCCACGCTATTGGCCCAGCCGGCATGGCCGTCCGCCCGCTCCAGCCAGACCGCGCGGCCATTGGCAACCGCGTCCAGATCGGCCGCCGTGGGGAAACGGCCCAGCCCCCATTTCTCCTGATTCCAGCCGCGCCCGACGATCCACTTCCGATCCGGGTTGGCCGCGATATAGGCCGCGATCTTGGCCTTCGCTTGATCGAGCGTTGTCGTGTCCGACAGATCGAGCGACAGTGCCGCGAATCCGAGGCTCTCGACATGGCCATGCGCATCTATGAAGCCCGGCAGCAGCACTTTGCCCTTCAGATCGGCGCGCCAGTCATAGCGCGGGCCGGGATCCTTCTTCGTCGGCTTGTGCGGCGGCTCGTTCATTGCGACGAGGCGAACGACCTTACCGTCCCTGTCCATGACGATCGACTTGAAGCGGACGACCTTGCCGTCGCGATCGAGCGTGATGCCCTGCACATTGTCGATCAGCGCGTCCGCCAGGGCGGGCAATGGAAAAAGAATGGCGACGGCCGCGAGCAGCGCGGCCCTCACCGCGGCAGCCTCCGCACGAGCGCGCTGGTATCCTGTCGCCCGCCGCCCAGCTTCTGCACCTCGGCATAGAATTGATCGACCAGCGCCGCCGCCGGCAGCATCGCGCCGTTCCGCTTCGCTTCGTCCAGCGCGAGGCCCAGATCCTTGCGCATCCAGTCGATCGCGAAGCCGAAATCGAATTCACCCTTCGCCATCGTGCCCCAGCGATTGACCATCTGCCAGCTCTGCGCCGCCCCGCCGGACACCGCCTCGAACACCTTGTCGAGATCGAGATCGCTCGCCTGGGCGAACCGCAATGCCTCGCTCAGCCCCTGCAACACGCCGGCGATGCAGATCTGGTTGACCATCTTGGTCTGCTGCCCCGCGCCGGCCGAACCGACATGGACGATGCGCGCGGCATAAGGCTCCATCACCGCCCGCGCCTTCGCCATCGCGGCGTCGCTGCCGCCGCACATGATCGAAAGCTGGCCCTTCTCCGCACCAGCCTGACCGCCGGAAACCGGCGCATCCACGCTCAGCCCGCGCGCCGAGGCGAGCCGCCGCGCAATATCCGCGGAAACCGTGGTGTGATCGATGAACACCGCATCCGCCCGCATCGCCGCGAATGCGCCGTCGGCGCCCAGCGTGACCTGCTCCAGATCGAGGTCGTTCCCGACGCAGGTGACGACAGCATCCGCCCCCGCCGCCGCAAGCGCTGGCGTGTCCGCGACGCGCAGCCCCGTCGCCTCAGCCTTGGCGCGGGTGCGGTTATAGACGGTTACGTCATGTCCGGCGCGGGCGAGGTGCCCGGCCATCGGGGCGCCCATGACGCCAGTGCCAATGAATGCGATCTTCATAGCCCGTCGATTAGGCGTAGTTTCCACGGCGCGCCAGATGGTCTAGGCGGCTTCCCTCGCCGCCGCCCCAGTTGCGGCGCGAACAGGAGGTTATGTTGGCCACCGCCGCGACGAACGACGAATCCCTTCCCGTCTCCATCGACGACGTGCGCGCGGCGCACATGCGGATTCGCGACTCGATCGTGCGGACGCCGACCCTTATCAGCAAGACGCTGTCGCAGCTCACCGGCGCGCGCGTCTATCTCAAGTTCGAGAACCTGCAGTTCACGGCCGCCTACAAGGAGCGCGGCGCGCTCAACACCTTGCTCCAGCTTTCCGACGAGGCGAAAGCGCGCGGCGTGATCGCGGCGTCCGCAGGCAACCATGCGCAGGGCCTCGCCTATCACGCGAACCGGCTCGGCGTGCCGGCCACGATCGTGATGCCCACGACCACGCCGATCGTTAAGGTGACGCAGACGCAGGGCCACGGCGCGACGGTCGTGCTCGAAGGCGAAACCTTCGACGCGGCTTATGCCCACGCGCGCACGCTCGAGGCGCGCGACGGCTACACCTTCATCCATCCGTTCGACGATCCGCGCGTTATCGCGGGCCAGGGCACGGTCGCGCTGGAAATGCTTGAAGACGTTCCGCAGATCGACACCTTCGTCACGCCGATCGGGGGCGGCGGCCTCATTTCGGGCATGGCGACCGTCGCGGCTGCGGCGGGCCGCCCGATCGAGGTGATCGGCGTGCAGGCCGAGCTTTTCCCGTCGATGTACAATCGCCTCAACCACACCAATCTGCCATGCGCGGGCGACACGCTGGCGGAGGGCATCGCGGTGAAGGAACCGGGCGGCCTCACCGCGCGGATCGTGGCGGCGCTGGTGGGCGAGATCGTGCTGGTTTCCGAACGAAGCCTCGAACAGGCAGTCAGCCTTCTGCTCCAGATCGAGAAGACGGTGGTGGAGGGCGCGGGCGCCGCCGGCCTCGCCGCGCTGATGGAGCATGGCGATCGCTTCAGGGGCAAGACGGTCGGCGTCGTGCTGTGCGGCGGCAATATCGACACGCGATTGCTCGCCAACGTGCTGCTGCGCGATCTGGCGCGGTCCGGCCGCCTCGCGCGGCTGCGCATTCGACTGCAGGACCAGCCCGGCTCGCTCTATAACGTCGCGAAGATATTCGACGAGCAGCGCGTCAACATCATCGAGGTGTATCACCAGCGCGTGTTCACCTCGCTTCCGGCGAAGGGGCTGATCGCAGAGATCGAATGCGAGGCGCGTGATCGCGCGCATCTCGATCGGCTGGTGGGCGCGCTGCGCGAGGGCGGCTATGAGGTAAGCCAGGTCGAGCCCGCCTGAATCTGGCCTCTGGAACGATCGGCGGGAGCGGGTTAACCTCCTATTCGTGGTTAACGGGCTTTTCACATTTGCGCCAAGGATTCATATCCTGTCGATGCGGCGTGAATCATCGCGCCGCTCGCAAGGATTACGTCGGTGACGGCGCCATTTCGCTTTCCGCGCTTTTTCGTGACCAGTCCCGCGCCGTGCCCCTATCTGCCGGGGCGGCAGGAGCGGAAGGTGTTCACCGAGCTTTCCGGCCCACATGCGAGCGAACTCAACGACGCGCTCGGCCGGATCGGTTTCAGGCGGAGCCAGTCGGTTGCCTATCGCCCGTCGTGCGCGGGGTGCACGGCGTGCGTTTCCGTGCGCGTGGTGACGCATGAATTCGAGGCCAACGCCACTCAGCGCAAGCTGATCCGCCGCCACGCCGATCTGGAGGTGACGGCGTGCCGCCCGTGGGCGACCGACGAGCAGTTTCAGCTCCTGCGCCGCTACCTCTCCTCGCGTCATCCCGGCGGCGGGATGGCGGGCATGGACGAAACGGATTACGCCGACATGATCGAGCAATCGCCGGTCAATTCGGTGATCGTCGAATATCGCGAGCCTTCGGTGAACGGCGCGCAGGGCAAGCTGATCGGCGCATGCCTCACCGATCGACAGGCCGACGGGCTATCGATGATCTACAGCTTCTTCGCTGCCGATCGCGAGGACCGGCCGGGGCTGGGCAATCTCATCATCCTCGATCACATCCTGCGCGCGCGCGCCGCAGGGCTGCCCTATGTCTACCTCGGTTATTGGGTGAAGGGATCGTCGCGGATGGAATACAAGACGCGCTATCGCCCGCTCGAAATCCTCGGCCCGCGCGGCTGGGCGCTGCTGGCCGAGCACGACGCGGTCATCTGATCGCCCGCTTCACGTGCCGGCCAGACCGGTGAGCATGTCCGGCGTCAGCAACTGCGGCAACAAGCGCGGCTCTCGTGCGCCGGGTGCGTACCACAGATAGAGCGGCACGCCGGCGCGATTGTTCGCCTCGATAAAGCGGCCGAGCGCGGGGTCGCCATCGGTCCAGTCGCCAACCAGCACCGCAACCTTCCCCTTGCTGAAAGCACGCGCGACCCTTTCGGTTTCGATCGAGGTCTTTTCGTTGACCTTGCAGGTCAGGCACCAGTCGGCAGTGAAATAGGCGAACACAGGCCGCCCTTCCGCGCGCAAAGCTGCCAGGCGCGCCTCGCTGAACCGCTCGGCACCGGCGATCGTGGTTGCCGGCCGCGCCGCGCCCGGATGGAGCAGCGCCATCGCCATCAGCGCCGCCGGTATCGCCGTCAGCCCCGGCCACCACGCCCGCTCCCTGCCCTGCCCCTGCATCCAGCCGGTCCACCACAGGCCAAGCGCCAGCAGGATCAGCGCGATCGCGGCGAGCACCAGGCCAATGCCGCCCGCCTGCCGCCACAGCACCCAGCCCAGCGCCGCCGCGGTGAGGAACATCGGAATCGACAGGATATGACGCAGCCGCACCATCCACGGCCCCGGCTTCGGCAGGCGACGCCGAAACGCCGGGACGAAGCCGATCAGCAGGAACGGCAATGCGATGCCGAAGCCCAGCCCCGCGAAAACCATCAGCGCGGCAGCCGTGGGCAGCACGAGCGCCGCGCCAAGCGCCGCGCCCATGAACGGGCCGCTACATGGTGTCGCGACGAACGCTGCCAGTGCGCCGGTGGCAAATGCCCCGGTGGTCCCGGATTTGCCGGCGAATCGCGGCGTGGGGAGTTCGAACAATCCGGCAAGGTTGAGCGCGAGGCCGGCCACGAGCAGCAGCAACACCCCGATCACGCGCGGATCCTGCAGCTGAAACGCCCAGCCGACGGCCGATCCACCGGCGCGCAACGCGAGCAACCCGCCGCCCAGCGCGAGGCACACGAGGATCACGCCCGCCGCATAGGCAAGCGATTCACGCCGCGCGATAGCCTCCGTTTCGCCCGCCCGCGCCAGGCCAAGCGCCTTCAGGCTCAGGATCGGAAAGACGCACGGCATGATATTGAGCAGCAGGCCGCCCAGCACCGCGCCGGCAAATGCCAGCAGCGCGCTTCCCCACACGCCGCCGGCCGCATCGGCAGGCGCGACGACGCCAGGATTCGCGAGGATCGCCAGCCCGCGTCCCTCGCCCGTCGCCAGCACGCCGGCAATCCTGCCGCTGGCCGGCACCGCCGCCAATTTCGCTTCAACCACGAGCCGGTCGCCGTCACGCGCGATCTTTTGCGGCGCGGCATAGTCCACCGCGCCGCCCGCGAGCGGATAGAAATAGGCATCCCTTATCGGAGCAGCGGCGGGAAACGGCACGCCCAGCCTGAATACGCCTGCGGCCGCTTGCCAGGTCGCGCTCGCGCCGAGCGGCTGCGGCAGGGCGCGCCGCCACGCATCGAATCTGGCCCGCAACGCCGGATCGGCCGCGCCGTCGCCCACAATAAGCGCGGTCTGAAGCGTCTGCGTTTCCGGCACGCACAGATCGGCGGTGCAGACGAGGTAATCCGCCTTCACGCTGATCGGCAGGGGCGTGCCCGGCGCGAGACCCGCAGGTATCTGAACATCGACGAGCATGGCGAAGGGGCGCTCGAACACATAGTTCATCAGCCCCGCGATCAGCAGCCGTTGCGGCACCGGATAACGCAGTTCCCCCGCACGCGCGCCGGAAGGCAGCGTCCAGGCGAGCCTCGTTCCCACGCCCGCGTCGCCGGGATTCTGCCAGTAAGCATGCCAGCCCGGCGCCGGCACGGCATCGAACGCCAGCGTCACGGTGCCGCCAGCTGCCGGGCGCGGCGTTTCCGCGACCAGCCGCATCGCGACATGCTGGTCGGCTGCAGCGGGCTGCGCGACCATTGTCATCAACCCGACCAGAAGCGCCACTATGCGCCGGAACCATGCTTGCCTCGCCATCATGGCGCGGACATACCGTGCCCGCCACCGCTTTGCACCAAGGACCGAAGATGAAACTGCGGATCGCCGCCACCGCCGCCCTGATCGCCGCCGCCCTTACCACGCCGGCATTCGCGCAGCGGGCCGCGCCCGCCGCCGCGGTTGCGGCCGATGCAGCCGGCCCGCGCGCCGCGCCCAAGCTGATCGTCGCGATCTCGGTCGATCAGTTTTCGGCCGATCTGTTCGCCCAATATCGCAACCACTTCACCGGCGGATTCGCGCGCCTGTTGCAGGGAGTGGTCTTTCCGGCCGGTTATCAGAGCCATGCCGCCACCGAGACGTGCCCGGGCCACTCGACGATCCTGACGGGGATGCGCCCGGCGCATACCGGGATCATCGCCAATAACTGGATCGACCAGAAGATCGGCCGCGCCGACAAGACGGTCTATTGCGCCGAGGACGAGCGCGTCCCCGGCACCGATCACAACAGCTACACCGCCGCGGACCTCCATCTGAAGGTGCCGACGCTGGGCGAGATGATGAAGGCTGCCAATCCCGCCACGCGCGTCGTCTCCGTCGCGGGCAAGGATCGCGCGGCGATCATGATGGGCGGTCACAAGGTGGACGAGCTGTGGTTCTGGGACGGGAAGGATTTCGTTTCCTATGCCGGTCGCGCCGTGCCGCCGACGATCGCGCGCGCGCGCGCTGCCGTGGCGGGGCTGATCGCCAGCCCGCAGGGCCCGCTTCCGCTGCCGGGGTGGTGCGCGGCCATCTCGCGCCCGATCCAGGTCGGCGGGCAGACGCTCGGCACCGGCCGGTTCGAGCGCGCGGCGGGCGACGCCAAGGCTTTCCGTGCCTCCCCCGCGATCGACAGCGCCGTGCTCGGCATGGCCTTTGGGCTTGCCAAGGATATGAAGCTCGGCACTGGCGGTACGCCCGATCTGCTGATCGTCGGCCTTTCCGCGACGGACTATATCGGGCATGCCAATGGCACGCAGGGCAGCGAGATGTGCATCCAGATGAACGAGCTGGATCTGTCGCTGGAGAATTTCTTCGATGCCCTCGATGGTCTGGGTATCGATTACGAGGTGGTGCTGACCGCCGATCACGGCGCGCATGACCTGACCGAGCGCCAGGCGCAGCACGCCATGCCGATGGAGACGCGCCTCGATCCGGCAGCCGCGCCCAAGCTGGTCGGCGCGGCGATTGGCAAGGAACTCGGGATCGCCGGCCCGGTGCTGATCGGCGGCGAAGGCGACGTTTACGTATCCAGCGACGTGCCGGCAGGAAAGCGTGCAGCCGTTATCGCCGCGGCCGTGAAACGGTACGCCGCAATGCCTCAGGTCGCCGCCGCGCTCACCCGCGAGCAGATCGCCGCCACCCCGATGCCAAAGGGCCCGCCGGAAAACTGGACGCTGGCGGAGCGCGCGCGCGCCTCCTACGATCCCGAGCGCTCGGGCGATTTCCTGCTGTTGTTCAAGCCCCGCGTCACCCCGATCCCCGTGCCGGGGCCGGGCTACGTCGAGACGCACGGCAGCCCGTGGGATTATGACCGGCGGGTGCCGATCCTTTTCTGGCGCAAGGGGATTGCCGGGTTCGAACAACCGCTGTCGGTAGAAACGGTGGACATCGCACCGACGCTTGCCGCCACCATCGGCCTGCCGGTGAGCGGCCTCGACGGGCGCTGCCTCGATCTGGATGCTACCGCCGCCTCGACGTGCCCGCGCTGAGGCTGGCAGGGCTGGTCAGCGCGGTTTTATCCCGTTGAACCACGCGCCGGAAATCAGCTCGCCAAGTCGCCGGGATATCGCCCCGGCGGCAAAGGGCTTCTGGATCACCGCATCGTCACCGACATGGGCCAGCGCGCGCAGATCGGCATAGCCGGTGACGAACAGCACCGGCAGGCCCGGCCGCAGCCCGCGCGCCTGGGCGGCGAATTCCGCGCCGTTCATGCCGGGCATCGCGAAATCGACCACGGCGCCGTCGAGCGCGATGTCCCGCTCCACCACGCTCAGCGCGCGCATGCCATCCGCCGCCTCGATCACGACTGCGCCGGCGTCGCGCAATTCCTGCGCCGTCACCGCGCGGACATGATCGTCGTCGTCGAGCACCAGCACAGTGCGGCCGGCGATAGAGACTTCGCCAGTCGTCAGCGATTCGGTCGCCTGCGGATGATGATCCGTCATCGCGCGTGGCAGGTACACGGTGACAGTCGTCCCCTTCCCGGGGGCCGTCTCGATATTGATCCCGCCGCCCGACTGTTTGACGAAGCCGTAGACCTGCGCCAGCCCGAGCCCCGAGCCCTTGCCCACTTCCTTGGTGGTGAAGAACGGCTCGAACACCCGCGCGCGCACCGCTTCGGTCATTCCCTCGCCCGTATCGGCGACCGACACCATCACATAGTCGCCAGCGCGCGGCGCATCGGGTGACACAGGCTCACCCAATGTGACATTCGCGGTGGTGACGCCGAGTTTGCCGCCGGCGGCGCCCATCGCATCGCGGGCGTTGATGGCAAGATTGAGCACCACCAGCTCGAATTGCGTGGGATCGACGAAAGCCTGCCACAAATCGGGCGCCAGCCGCGCGTCGATCGTGATCGCGCGACCGAGCGTGCTTTCCATCAACGGGCGCATCCCGACTATCGACGCATTGAGTTCGACTGCCTTGGCCTCCAGCCGCTGGCGGCGCGAGAAGGCGAGCAACTGCGCCGTCAGCGCGGCGCCGCGTTCGGCCGCCATCCTCACATGCTCCAGCCGCTGGCGGGTGCGCGCGTCGCCTGCCTCGCCAAGCGTGCGCTCCAGCATCGCAACATTGCCGAGCACGACGGTGAGCAGATTGTTGAAATCATGCGCGACGCCAGAGGTGAGCTGACCCACCGCCTCCAGCCGCTGCATCTGGTGAAGCGTCGCCTCGACCCGCTCGCGCTCGGCGATTTCCTTGAACAGTTCGCGGGTGCGTTCGGCCACCCGGCGCTCGGACGCCTCCCCCGCGAGATGCGCCTCGCTCACGTCGACCGCGCAGCAGATGAACCCGCGATACACGCCGTCGATGATGCGCGGCCTGGCTTCGGCATGCACCCAGCGTGGCTCGCCGTTCGGCCCCATCAGCCGCAGATCGCCGCCCATCGGTGCGCGCGATTCATGCACCCGCGCGCGAACGATCCCGAGCGCCTTGCGATCCTCCGGCAGGTACAACCGGGTCCAGCCCTCCCGGATAACCTCAGCGGGCGCCACGCCCAGGAAGGTTTCGAAGAACTGGTTCGCGAAGATGATCTCGCCCTGTTCGTTTGTCTGCCAGATCAATGCCGGCAGCGAATCCGAAAGGTCGCGGAACCGTGTCTCGCTCTCGCGCAACGCCTCGCGCTCGTGACGACGACGGGAGATGTCGATCACCGTCCCCGCCGCGCGGACACACTCGTCGTTCTCGAAAATGCCGCGCCCTGTCGCCGCGAACCAGCGCGTCTCGCCATTGTCGGCACGTATCGCGCGAAACTCGATATCGATCGGTGCGCGGCGTGCCGGATCGACCGCCGCCGCCAGACTGGTGCGCACCATCCCGATATCCTCCGGGTGAAGCAGCGCATAATATTGATCGAGCGTCAGTTCACGATCGGGCGGCAACCCATACATCGCCTTCGCCCGATCTGACCATATGCCGCGACGGGATCGCACGTGAATATCCCATATGCCGATCTCGGCCGCCTCCGTCGCCAGTTCCAGCGATTCGCGGCTCAAGGCCAGCGCGCGTTCGGCACTGTACCGGTCGGTGACATCGGCGCCCTGCACGAATATGCCGCTGACCGCGCCGGTCGCATCCCTGATGGGATGAAAGAGAAAATCGAGATGGCGGGTTTCCGGCTCGGTATCGGGGTGTCGCCGGAGCAACGCGGTCGCGCCGTTCTCGCGATGCGGCTTGCCCGCGGTCCGTACCGCGTTGAGCAGACGCCAATATCCTTGCTGCTCGATCTCCGGCAGCACCTCGTGCGCTGCACGGCCGATGATCCCGCCGGGCCGCTCCCCGATCAGTTCGCGAAAGGCCTGATTGGCGTGCTCGATCACGTGATCCGGGCCGCGCAGCACGACGATGAAGCCCGGCGCATCCTCGAACAACTGTGACAAGCGCTGCTTCTCGTCAGTCAGGGTTCGTTCCGCCCGCACGCGCTCGGTCGTCTCCGAGACGATGCACATCACCCCGCCGATCGCGCCATCGTCCAGCCGGATCGCGGAATAGGAAACGTCGAAGAACACTTCCTCGTCGAACCCCGCGCGATCGGTATGGAAAGGGCGGTTGCGCGCATTAAAGGTTTCGCCGGTGGTGCGCACATGATCGAGCAGCGGCGCCAGATCATCCCAAAGCTCACCCCAGGTTTCGCGCGCCCGACGGCCAAGCGCGCCCGGGTGCTTGTCCCCGATCGTCGGGGCATAGGCGTCGTTGTAGAGCGCGACATGCTCCGCCCCCCAGAACAGCACGATCTCGGAAGCGGCGGGAAGTATCAGGCTGACGGCGTTGACCAGCGCGGACGGCCACTGATCGATCGGCCCCAGCGGCGAATCCGACCAATCCTTCGCCAGTATCAGCGCGCCCAGCGCCCCGCCACCGGCGAACTGGCGCGCAACCTCACGCACGTTGTTGGCCGGGCCGTCCATCACCATTATTACTATATCTTTCAGTTCGCCCCGCAAAGCCGGAACGATGGCATACCGGTGCAAAGCACGTTATCCGCGTAACGGATGAAGCCAGCGTTCCGTTCAATCCACGCCCATCGCCTGCTGCGTGTCGCGGCGGCCACCCCACGCGCCTCTGTCGGCGATGCTGCCGCCAATGCCGAAGCGACGATATTGCTCGCCCGCGAGGCGCATGATGCGGCAGTCGACCTGGTGGTGTTCCCGGAACTAAATCTCACCTCCTATGCAATCGACGACCTGCATTTGCAGACGGCGCAACAGGCGGCCACTCTCGACGCGATCGCCAAGGTTACCGGGGCGACTCGCGATCTGCGCCCGGTGCTGCTGGTGGGCGCGGCGCTGGCGAGGAACGGGCGGCTGTACAATTGCGCGGTCGCAATCGCGCGCGGGCGCGTGCTGGGCGTCGTGCCCAAGACGTTTCTGCCCAATTACCGCGAATATTACGAAAAGCGCTGGTTCGCCAGCGGCGCAGGGCTCACCGGGCTGACGATCTCAGTCGGCGATGAGGAGGTGCCGTTCGGCACCGACCTGATCTTCGCCGCGAGCGATCTGCCGCAATTCGTCTTCCATGCCGAGATCTGCGAGGATTATTGGGCGCCGACGCCGCCCTCCACGCTGGGCGCGCTGGCGGGCGCGCTGGTGTGCTGTAACCTTTCCGCATCGAACGTCACGATCGGCAAGGCGCGCGAGCGGGCTATGCTGTCGGCGGCGCAATCGGCGCGCGCAACCTGTGCCTATGTCTTTTCGGCGGCGGGATCGGGGGAGAGCACCACCGATCTCGCGTGGGACGGCCAGGGCACGATTCACGAGCTGGGCGAGATGCTTGCGGAATCCACGCGGTTCGGGGGCGGCCCCGAACTCTGCATCGCCGATGTCGATTGCGAGCGGCTGGAACAGGAACGCAGCCGCTTCGGCACATTCAACGACGCCGCCGCGCTCGCCGGCCATCCGGAGGCGCGGTTCCGCCGCATCCCCTTCGCGCATCAGCCCGATTTTGCCGATATCGGCTTGCGGCGCGCCGTCCGGCGCTTCCCGTTCGTGCCCAATACCCCCGACAAGCTGGATGCCGACTGCTACGAAGCCTTCAACATTCAGGTGGAGGGGCTCGCGAAGCGGTTCGAGGCGACCGGCGCCAGGCGGCTGGTGATCGGCGTTTCGGGCGGCCTCGATTCGACGCATGCGCTGATCGTCGCGGCAAAGGTGCTCGATCGGCTCGGGCGGCCGCGCGCGGATATCCTGGGCATCACCATGCCCGGCTTCGCGACCAGCGACGCGACGAAGGCCAATGCGTGGAAGCTGATGCAGGCGCTGGGGGTGACGGCGGAGGAGATCGACATCCGCCCCGCCGCGCGCCGGATGCTGGAAGACATGCGTCACCCGTTCGCCAACGGTGAACCCGCCTACGACGTGACGTTCGAGAATGTGCAGGCCGGCTTGCGCACGGATTATCTGTTCCGTCTCGCCAATCAGCGCGACGGCATCGTCGTCGGCACGGGCGACCTTTCCGAACTGGCGCTGGGTTGGTGCACCTATGGCGTGGGTGACCAGATGAGCCATTACGGCGTTAACGCCGGCGTGCCCAAAACGCTGATCCAGTTTCTGATCCGCTGGTGCATCGCGACCGATCAATATGATCGTGCGACCGATGCGGTACTGGAAGATATCCTCGCAACCGAGATCAGCCCCGAACTGGTGCCAGCCGGGGCGGATGGCGTGATCCAGAGCACGGAGGCACGGATCGGCCCCTATTCGCTCAACGATTTCTTCGCGCATCACGTGATCCGCTATGGCCTTGCGCCGTCCAAGATCCTGTTCCTCGCATGGCACGCCTGGCGCGATGCCGAAGCCGGGCGCTGGCCGGAGGGCATGCCGGAGGCGGCGCGGGTCGCCTATGATCTCGATACGATCCGCGGCTGGCTCGAGAAATTCCTCACCCGCTTCTTCCGCACCAGTCAGTTCAAGCGATCGGCATTGCCGAACGGGCCGAAGGTTTCACCCGGCGGCGCGCTCAGCCCGCGTGGCGATTGGCGTGCGCCGAGCGACGGCACCGCCGCCGCGTGGCTCGCGGAGCTGGCACGGTGGGATTGAGGCGCGCGCGTCAGCCGGCAGTCCATGTCTCGGCGAACACCCGCTGAAAGTTCGTACCGAGTATCTTCTCGATCGCGGCGCTGCGCACGCCGCGCTTGGCCAGCGCGCGGGCGATGACCTCCATCCTGTCAGCGCGATTGAGCCCCTCCACGAATGGCGGCGGCCCCTCACCCGGCGCACCCACGCCTGATGCCTTGCGGCGTGCGATATCCGCGTTCCACATCTTCATGTTCGCCGGCGAGGTATCGAAACGGCCCACCAGCGCGTCGCTGCCGATCCCCACATGGTCCTCGCCCGCAACCTTTAAGGCATGCGTCAGGTGCGCCAGATAATCGTCGAGGGACTGCTGCTTCCGCCCGCCCGCGATAAACGAAAGTTCGTAGATGCCGATCACACCGCCACTGTTCGCCAGCGCGCGGATCAGGGCATCGGACTTGTTGCGCGGATGCGGATGCACCGCCCCGCACCCCGCATGGGTGACGAGCGTCGGCCGGCGAGAGGCGGCGATCGCCGCGAGGCTGGACGGTTCATCGCTGTGGCTCACGTCGATTGTGACGCCCTGCGCGTTCATGCGCGCCACCGCCTGCCGCCCAAGTTCGGTCAGCCCGGTCGATTGCCTGGACAGGACGCCGGACGCGAATGGCGTGGTCACGTTATAGCTGAGCCCCATCACCAGCACGCCCGAGGCGCGAAAGGCGTCGATCGCCTCGATCTTGCCTTCGAGCATGCTCGCACCCTCGAACGAATAGATGATCCCCACGCGCCCTGCCCGCTTCGCGGCGGCGATATCGCCCACGTCGCGGACCTTGACGAACAGATCCCTGTTGGCCGCGATCGCCGCGTCGAAGAACGCGATTTCCTCGATCGTATCCGCGCGATTTGATCCCGAGCCGCCCAGTGTCGTCTTGAACGCGGTGATTCCGGACTGCCTGATCTCTTTTGCGTCCCTCGCCGGCAGCGGCTTGGTATCGCTGAACGGGCCGGCAAGATTACCGTTGAGAACGATCGCCTGGCGGTAGAGCCGGTCGGCCGGCGACGGCGCGGCCGCAGGTGATCGGGCCGCGGCGCGGAGTGCGGGCAATGCCATCATTCCCGCCAGCATCGATCGTCGACCGAAAGTCTGCATTTATCGCCCCCGCTGTGAAAGCCCGTTCATAGCGCGCCGTGCCAGGATCGCGCTACTGCCCCTTGAACGCAGGTGCCCGCTTTTCGAGGAAAGAGGCCATGCCCTCGCGAAAATCCTCGGAGCGAAACAGCGGCAGCAATTGCAGATAGACGTGCTGGACATGCGTGTCGAACGGCTCGTCCAGCCCCATGCGCATCATCCGCTTTGCCGCCTGCACCGCGAGCGGCGCGTTGGCGGCGATCTCCGACGCCAGCGCACGCGCAACGGCGGCCACCTCGACGGCCGGCACGATACGGTTGACCAGCCCCTCGGCAAGACATTCCGCCGCGCCGAGCGTGCGCCCGGTAAACACGATTTCCGCCGCCTTCGCCCAACCGAGCATGCGCGGAAGGAACCACGTGCCGCCGGATTCCGGCAGCACGCCACGCTTCACGAAGGCCGGTGCCAGCTTCGCGTCCTCCGCCATCACACGGATGTCGCAGCCGAGTGCGAGGTCCATGCCATAGCCCGCCGCCGATCCGTTCAGCGCGCAGATCACCGGCTTGTCCATCGCGAACAAGACAGTGGGCGGTGTGTTGCGCAGGTCGATCGTCGCGCCGAACGTGGCGGAGGAAGAGCCGATCCCCTCGGCGCTGGACGCCGCGTTGAGATCGAGCCCGGCGCAAAAGGCGCGGCCGGTGCCGGTCAGCACCACGACGCGCGCCTCCTGATCGCTGTTGGCGCGTACCAGCAATGCGGTCAGTTCGTCCAGCATCGGACCGGAGATGGTGTTCATCCGCTCGGGTCGATCGAGCGTGATCGTGGCGATGCCGTCCGCCACTTCATATCGTACATCCGCCATCATAAGCCTCCCGCCATGTGCGTTACCGTTGCTGCATAATCCCGCATCGTTTCGTCGAGGATCTGCGCGACCGGCTTCACATCGTGGATCCGGCCAGCGACCTGCCCGGTCAGCGCGATGCCCGCTTCCAGATCGCCCTCGAAATAGACGCGCCGCGTATCTGCGAACTCACCGAAGATATTGACCGAGCCCTCCGCCGCGATCCGGGCCGAGCGCGCGGTGCGGAGCGCGCGGAGCGCCGGCCCCGGCCCCTTGCGATTGAGGAATACGGTGTCGGTCGCGTCGGCGTGAACGATCGCCTGCTTCCAGTTCTCGTGCACCGGGCTTTCGGAGGCGGTGAGGATGCGCGTGCCCATCAGCACGCCCTCCGCGCCGAGCGCGAAGGCCGCCGCCATCGTCTTGCCGTCCATGATGCCCCCCGCGGCCACCACGGGCACGTTCACGGCTTCCGCCACCTGCGGCACGAGGACCATCGTCGATACGTCCTTCGGGTTCTTGAAGCCGCCGCCCTCGCCGCCCTCGACGATCAGTCCGTCCACCCCGGCCTCCACGGCGCGCAGCGCGCCGGCGAGATTGGGGACGACGTGAAACACCGTCAGCCCGGCATCCTTGAGCATCGCGGTATATTTCATCGGATCCCCGGCCGAGGTGGTGACGAACTTCACCCCCTGATCGATCACGAAACGAATGATATCGGGATCGCGGACGAATGCCTGAGCCACGTTCACGCCGAACGGCTTGTCGGTAAGCTGGCGCATCTTGAGGATCTCCTCGCGCACGGCGTCAAGCTCGCCCGAGGATGTCTCGATGATCCCCATGCCCCCGGCATTCGAAACTGCCGAGGAAAGCTGGGCGCGGGCGATCCAGCCCATCGCCGCCTGGATGATCGGCTTTTCGATCCCCAACATCTCCGTGACGCGCGTCTTCACCGCCATGCGGCGCACTCCTCTCCGCCTGTTTTCGAAGAACGGGTTGGCATGAAGCGCACGGCGGCGCCAGCCCGAAACGAGCCGGCGCCGAAACACGGGTATGTTATTCGGCGGCCTCTGCCGTCGCCACAGGCTCCTGCCACACCAGCTTCGGCTTGCGTGCCGCGAGCGTTTCGTCGAGCCGGCTGCGCGGGGCGAAATGCGGCGCGGTGCGCAGCGAGGGATCGCCCGCGCGCGCGCGCTCCGCCACCGAGCGCAGCGCCCCGATAAACTGATCGAGCGCTGCCTTGCTCTCCGTCTCGGTCGGCTCGATCAGCATGGCGCCATGAACGACGAGCGGAAAATACATCGTCATCGGATGGAAGCCCTCGTCGATCAGCGCCTTCGCGACGTCGATCGTGGAATAGCCCTCCGCGAAGCCCGCATCGGAAAAGATCGCCTCGTGCATGCACGGGCCGGAAGCGGCGAACGGCGCGTCGAGCACGTCGCTCAGGCTGCGAAGGACATAATTGGCGTTGAGAACGGCATCTTCGGCGACCTGGCGCAAGCCATCCGCTCCGTGGCTGAGAATATAGGTCAGCGCGCGCGTGAACATGCCCATCTGGCCATGGAAGGCAGTCATCCGGCCGAAACTGTCCGGGTGCCTCTCCTCGACCGTCTCCTCCTCCACCAGCGTGATATGGCCGTCGCCGTATCGCTCGGTGAACGGCAGCGGGCCGAACGGGCTAAGCGCTTCGGACAATACGACCGGGCCGGAGCCGGGGCCGCCGCCGCCATGCGGGGTGGAGAAGGTCTTGTGCAGATTGATATGCATCGCATCCACGCCCAGGTCGCCCGGGCGGACGCGCCCGACGATCGCGTTGAAGTTCGCGCCGTCGCAATAGACATAGCCGCCAGCGGCATGAACCGCGTCGCTGATCGTCTTCAGATCACGCTCGAACAGTCCGCAGGTGTTGGGGTTGGTAATCATCACCGCGGCGACATCGGGCCCGAGCCGCGCCTTCAGCGCTTCGGTATCGATCCGGCCGTCGGCGTTGGCGGGAATGTCCTCCACCGTGAACCCGGCGAAGGCAGCGGTCGCGGGATTGGTGCCATGTGCCGACTCCGGCACCAGCACCACCTTGCGATGCCCCTCGCCGCGCTTCTCAAGCGCCGCCTTGATGCACAGGATTCCGCAAAGTTCGCCGTGCGCGCCGGCCTTGGGCGACATGGCCACGCCATGCATCCCGGTCAGTTCGATCAGCCACACCGCAAGCTCGTTGATGACGCCGAGCGCGCCCTGCACGGTATCGACAGGCTGGAGTGGATGAACATCCGCGAACCCCGGCAGCCGCGCCATTTTCTCGTTGAGCCGGGGATTATGCTTCATCGTGCACGAGCCGAGCGGAAACAGCCCAAGGTCGATCGCGTAATTCTGGCGGCTGAGGCGCGTGTAATGGCGCACCGTCTCGGGCTCGGACAAGCCGGGCAGCCCGATCGGCGCTGTGCGCGCGAGGCTGCCAAGCTTTGACGTGGTGCCGACGGGCGCCGCCACCTCCACGCCGGTCGTGCTGGTATCGCCGATCTCGAAGATCAGCGCCTCTTCCAGCATCAGCGCCTTGTTGCCGGTGAATGTCGGCGGCGCATCATTGCCCTTCGCTGGCGCGCTCGGACGCCAGCCGCTCTGGTTGATCGCGCTCATGCCAGCTCCTCCTCAAGCGCGTTCGCCAGCGCCTCGACATCTTCCATGGTCGTCGTCTCGGTAACGGCGACGACCAGCCCGTTGGCGAGCGCCGCCTCGCCCGGATAGAGGCGGCCGAGCGATACGCCGGCAAGGATGCCGCTGTCTGCCAGCGCGCGGACGATCGGCCGCGCCTCCTTGCCCAGAACGAGGGTGAATTCGTTGAAGAACGTCTCGTTCACAAGGCGCACGCCGGGCACCTGCTGCAACCGCTCCGCCGCCGCCACCGCGCCGCCATGATTGGCCGCCGCGAGCGCCCGCAGGCCAGCTTCGCCGAGCAGCGTCATGTGGATCGAGAACGCCAGCGCGCACAGGCCGGAATTGGTGCAGATGTTCGAGGTCGCCTTTTCGCGCCGGATATGCTGTTCGCGCGTGGAAAGCGTGAGCACAAAGCCGCGCCGCCCGTCGGCATCCACCGTCTCGCCGCACAGCCGCCCCGGCATTTGCCGGACGTACTTTTCCTTGCAGCCGAACAGGCCGACGTAAGGGCCGCCGAATTGCAGCCCGACACCGAGCGACTGGCCTTCGCCGACGACGATATCGGCGTCCATCTCACCGGGCGATTTGATCGCGCCCAGCGCCACCGGCTCCGTCACGACCGCGATCAGCAACGCCTTTCTGGCGTGGCAGGCATCCGCCAGCGCGCCAAGATCGGCGATGCGGCCGAGGATATCGGGATATTGCACCACCACGCAGGAGGTGTCCGCATCGATCTTTCCGATCAGCGCGTCGAGATCGGTTTCCGCCGTAAGCGCCGGCACCGACACGTCGAGCGCATCGCCGGTATATTTCGCCATCGTCTTGGCTACCGACACATAATGTGGATGCAGCCCGCCCGAGAGGATCGCCTTGCCGCGCTTGGTGATGCGCCGCGCCATGCCGATCGCCTCCCAGCACGCGGTCGAGCCGTCGTACATGCTGGCGTTCGCCACATCGGTGCCGAGCAGACGCGCCACCTGCGTCTGGAACTCGAACAGCATCTGCAACGTGCCCTGCGCGATCTCGGGCTGATAGGGCGTATAGGCGGTGAGGAATTCGCCGCGCTGGATCAGATGATCGACGCTCGCCGGCACATGATGGCGATATGCGCCGCAACCGAGGAAGAAGGGCGCCTCGCCCGCCGACAAATTCTGCCGCGCCAGCGCCGTCATGTGGCGCTCGACCGCCAGTTCGCTGGCGTGGCCGGGGAGGCCACGGACCGGGCCGGCGAGGCGGACGGGCTCGGGCACATCGACGAACAGGTCATCGATCGAGGATACGCCGATCGCCGCGAGCATCGCCTCGCGATCCGGCTGGGTAAGCGGGAGATAACGCATCAAAGTGGCTTTCTCATCGTGAAGCGCAAGCGGACGTAATCGGCGACCCACCCGCCATCCGGCCCGCGCAGCCGATCGGCGACACGCGCGTCGATCGCCTGGGCGATCTCGCTTTGGGTAGCGGCGGATATGCCGGTCGCATTGAACGGGCCGGTCATGAAGGTTTCGATCCAGCCCTTGGCGCCGGTGGGGAGCGGCGTGGGGCGCGGGATCAGTTCGGCGGCGATATCGGTGAACCCGGCGTCGGCATAGACGCGGGTGAAATCACCGACCGTCGGATACCAGTGCAGTTCCCCGGCGGGCAGCGACAGGCCCCGCGCTGCCAGCTCGGCATGGATGCCATCCCACAGTGTCGCGCAATTGCCCGCGCCGCCCATCTCGCCCACGAAGCGCGCGCCCGGCTTCAACGCGCGAAACACGCCGCGCGCCACCGCGCCGCTGTCACGCATCCAGTGCAGCACCGCATTCGAGAAGGCGGCATCGAACGCGTCGGTGAAATCCAGCGCCTCGCCATCCATCACCCGCGCATCGAGCCCGCGCGCGCGCGCTGCCGCGACCATCGCGGGCGACGCATCGACGCCGACCACCGCCGCACCAGCCTGCGCGATCGCGGCGGTGAGCACGCCATCGCCGCAGCCGATATCAAGGATCCGCTCGCCCGCACGCGGCCCGAGCAGGTCCACAACGGGCTGCCCCATCGCCGGCACGAAGGCGGCGTTGGCGGCATAGGCCTGCGGGTTCCAGTCGGAAGCGGGCGAGACGGCCATTGCGCCGATCAGAGCTTTGCGACGAACGCGTCGTAAGCGCTCTCGTTCATCAGCTCGTCCAGTTCGGACGGGTCCGACAAGGTGATCTTGAAGAACCAGCCCTCGCCTTCCGGGTCCGTATTGACCAGCGAGGGATCGTCGGCGAGCGCGGCATTGCCCTCGATCACCGTGCCGGATACCGGCGAATAGACGTCGCTCGCCGCCTTGACGCTCTCGACCACCGCGGCATCATCGCTTTTGGACAGTTCCTTGCCGTCTTCCGGCACTTCCACGAACACGATGTCGCCAAGCTGGCCCTGCGCATAATCGGTTATTCCGACGATGCCGATCTCGCCATCGACGTCGATCCATTCATGGTCTTCGCTGAAATAGCGGCTCATCTTATTTCACTCCTCGAAAATACCGGTGGGGAACGAAAGGCATCGGCGTCACGGTCGCGCTGTGGACCTTGCCGCGTTGGGTGAGCTGGACGCGCGTACCGGGCGTGGCGAGCGCCGCGGGAACATAGGCCATCGCGATCGGCGCACCGACCGTTGGCGCGAAACCACCGGACGTGACCTTGCCGACATCGCTGCCGTCCGCATCGAGCACGGACGCCCCCTCGCGCACCGGCTGGCGGCCCTCCACAAGCAGGCCGACGCGCTTCGCGGCTGGCCCGCTCTCACGCTCCAGCAGGATGCGGTCGGCACCCGGAAAATCGCGCGCTTCGCGGCGCCGCTTGAACAACGCGAAGCCGAGATCGGCCATCACCGGCGTCGTTTCGGGCGAAAGGTCGTGGCCATAGAGCGGCAGGCCCGCTTCCAGCCGCAGCGAATCGCGCGCGCCAAGACCGATCGGCTTCACCTCCGGCTGCGCGACGAGCGCGTCGGCAAGCGATGTCGCGGCTTCGGCTGGGATCGAAATCTCGAAACCGTCCTCGCCGGTATAGCCGGAACGACTGATCCACAGCGCGTGGCCCTGCCACTCGAACGGCGCGGCCTGCATGAATACCAGGCCCTCCACGCCTGGAACGACGCGCGCCAGCGCATCGACCGCTTTCGGGCCCTGCAGCGCGAGCAGGGCGTGATCGTCCATCAGATTGAGCGTCACCTCGTCGGGCAGATGCTCGATCATATGCCCGATATCATCATATTTGGTCGCGCCGTTCACGACCATGTACACCCGGTCGTCGGCCTGGCGCGTCAGCATCAGATCGTCGAGGATGCCGCCCGCCTCCGTCAGCAGCAGCGAATAACGCGCACGATTGAGGGCGAGGCCGGCGATATCGGCGGGCATCAGCGCCTCCAGCGCCGCCACCACTCCTGCGCCGGTGAAGGTCAGCTGGCCCATATGGCTGACATCGAACAATCCGGCGGCGTCGCGGGTCCATAGATGCTCGGCCATGATGCCCTCGTACTGAACGGGCATGTGATAGCCTGCGAACTCGACCATCCGGCCGCCCCTGGCGCGGTGCCACGCGTCGAGCGGCAGCGTCTGGATCTGCGGCTCCTCGAAATCGTCGTCGCTTGGGCGTGGGTCGGTCATGGGGGGCGTCTTCCGGCAGAAAGGGCGACAGACGCGGGAACGCGCCCGCGATCGATCCGTTCACCCCCTCTGTCACGGGAACCTGAGAGCTTCCCCCGGTGGCGCGGCGCCGCGGCTGCGCGCGCGGGGTTACCCCTTCGGTGAGGCGCGGCTGAAAGCCATGCCTGCTTTCCAGAGTATCGTTTGGCCCGTGCGGTCCTTTTGCCTGAGAGTTTCCGGGGCGGTTGCTCCTTCGGCGGCCCCCACCGCCGTCCTTGAAGGATGGCGATGGCGGCTCTCTCCCGCGTGTGCCTTGCCGGTTGCCCGGATCACGATGGCCCAGGCTGTGACCGCGCGGCGCGCACGAGTCAATCGCGTTTCGGTGCGCAGACGATCATTTGCCGGTCAGTCGGAACAGGCGCCCCTGGCCGCCGCGTTCGGCATCTTCGACCAGCCAGATCGCGCCGTCGGGCGCCTGTGCCAGCCCACGGATGCGCAAGCCCATTTTCCACTGATCGGCCGGATACGCCTTGTCGCCCTTCAAGGTGACGCGGACAAGCGACTCGCCAGACATGCCGGCGATCAGCAGCGATCCTTTGTACTGCGGGAATAGCGCACCTGAATAGGCGATCATTCCCCCCGGCGAGATCGTAGGCGTCCACCATAATTTCGGCGCGGCGAATTCGGGCCTGGAGGGGTGCGCCGGGATCGGAGCGCCGGAATAATTGATGCCGTTCGACACGATCGGCCAGCCATAGTTGCGGTTTGCCTCCAGCAGGTTGAGCTCGTCGCCGCCCTTCGGCCCCATCTCCACTTCCCACAATCGGCCGTCGCCGGTGAAGGCCAGGCCGTAGGGATTGCGATGCCCGGCCGTCCAGGTCTGCGCGCGCACCCCGCCCGTCTTGTATTGCGGATTGCCCGGCCACGCCGCGCCGTCCAGCGTCAGCCGCAGCACCTTGCCGAGCGCCTGTTCCGGGTCTTGCGCCGGCGTGAAGCGCTGGCGCTCGCCGGATGCCAGGAACAGCGACCTGCCGTCCGGCGCGAAGGTGATCGCGGCGCCGAACTGGCCGCCCGGCCCGTCGGATCCCGCCCGCCAGATCACGCGCTGGCCCGACAATCTGGCGCCGTCGAGCGTCGCCTTCATCAGCGCGAGGCTCGAACCGCCATTCGGGCGCGCCTCGGCATAGCTTAGGTAGATCGTGCGGCTCTTCGCGAAATCGGGAGCGAGCGCCACGTCCAGCAGGCCCCCTTGCCCGCCATAGGCCACCGCCGGCACCCCGGCCACATCGCGCACGCCGCCGTCCGCCGCGCGCAGCTTGAGGTGGCCCGGCTTTTCGGTGACGAGCGCAGCGCCGTCCGCCAGCAGCGCGATCGCCACCGGTTCGTCGAACCGCCCGATCTCCGTGACGGTGAACGGCGGCGGCGTCAGCGGCAGATTCGCGCGGCCGGTGGTCGCCGGGATGTTCCTGATTCCCGGCTCGGCCGGGGAATTTCTCGGCACCGGATTGTTCGCCCCCGCCGGCTGCGGCCCCTGCGGGCCTTCCAGGAGAGTCTGGCGATCGGCCGGCTGCTGCGCGGCGCAGGCGCTGCCGGTCATGAGCGCGAGAACGAAAAACTGGCGGCGAATCATCGATATCTCCGGGAATTGTGCTTCTCATGCATAACGCCGCTATCGGCTGTCGGTGCCAGCTTGCGTCGCGGCGAGGTTCGGCATATATCGCCCGTGCTTTCTCTACATCGCCAGATGAAGAGGTCGCGGGGAACCCCTCGCGGCGGCCTTAACCCACGCGTGGAGCAACGATGGCGGATCTCGCCGCACTGACCGGATTGATCGCACCCGAGGCGCAGGCGCTCGGCTTCGACCTCGTGCGCGTGCGGCTGCTCGGCAAGGGCGACGATCGCACGTTGCAGGTGATGGCGGAGCGCCCGGATACGCGGCAGCTCACCATCGATGATTGCGCCGCGCTGTCGCGTCGCCTTTCGGACATGCTCGACGAAAAGGATCCGATCGAGGATGCCTACCGGCTGGAGGTATCGTCCCCCGGCATCGATCGCCCGCTGACCCGCCGCAAGGATTTCGCCGATTGGGCGGGGCATGAAGTGCGGATCGTGCTGGCTGCGCCGATCGATGGCCAGAAGCAGTTCAAGGGCGATCTGGCCGGCATCGAGGGCGAGACGATCGCGGTGGTGCAGAAGAGCGGCGCCATCGCGCATGTGCCGTTCGCCGGCGTGGTCGATGCGAAGCTGGTGCTGACCGACAAGCTCATTCAGGCAACCGTCCCGCTCTCTGCCGAGGGCGCGGAAGAAGAAATCGAAGCAGAGGAAACCGAATAATGGCCACCGGGGTGACCGCCAACCGCGCGGAGCTGATCGCGATCGCGAATTCCGTCGCCAGCGAGAAGATGATCGACAAGGCGATCGTCATCGAGGCGATGGAGGATGCGATCCAGCGCGCCGCCCGCACCCGCTACGGCCAGGAAATGGATATCCGCGCGAAGCTCGATCCGAGCAATGGCGATCTGCGCCTGTGGCGCGTCGTCGAGGTCGTGGAGCTGGTCGACGACATCTACAAGCAGGTCGATGTGAAGGGCGCGCAGAAGCTGCAGCCCGGCGCGGTGGTCGGCGATTATCTCGTCGATCCGCTGCCCCCGATCGAATTCGGCCGCATCCAGGCGCAGGCCGCCAAGCAGACCATCTTCCAGAAGGTCCGCGATGCGGAGCGCGAGCGCCAGTATGAGGAGTTCAAGGATCGCGCCGGGGAGATCATCACCGGCGTCGTCAAGCGCGTCGAATTCGGCCATGTCGTGGTCGATCTCGGCCGCGCGGAGGGTGTCATCCGCCGTGACGCGCAGATCCCGCGCGAGGTGGTGCGCGTCAACGATCGCATCCGCTCGCTGATCCTCAAGGTGGTGCGCGAGAATCGCGGGCCGCAGATTTTCCTCAGCCGCGCGCATCCCGATTTCATGAAGAAGCTGTTCGCGCAGGAAGTGCCGGAAATCTACGACGGCATCATCGAGATCAAGGCCGCTGCCCGCGATCCGGGCAGCCGCGCCAAGATCGGCGTCATCAGCCATGATTCGAGCATCGATCCGGTGGGCGCGTGCGTCGGCATGAAGGGCAGCCGCGTGCAGGCGGTCGTGCAGGAGATGCAGGGCGAGAAGATCGATATCATTCCCTGGTCGCCGGACACCGCCACCTTCGTGGTCAATGCGCTTCAGCCCGCGAACGTCAGCCGCGTGGTGATCGACGAGGAAGAGGATCGCATCGAGGTGGTGGTGCCGGACGATCAGCTTTCGCTGGCGATCGGCCGGCGCGGCCAGAACGTGCGGCTTGCCTCGCAACTCACCGCCAAGGCGATCGACATTCTCACCGAAACCGACTCGAGCGAGAAGCGTCAGCAGGAATTCGTCCGCAACTCCGAACTGTTCCAGAACGAACTGGATGTGGACGAGACGCTGGCTCAGCTGCTCGTCGCCGAAGGCTTCAGCGAACTGGAAGAAGTCGCCTATGTCGAGCTGGACGATCTGTCCGCCATCGAGGGCTTTGACGAGGATCTCGCGCAGGAATTGCAGAGCCGCGCGCAGGAAGCGTTGGAGCGCCGCGACGCTGCCGCACGCGACGAGCGCCGCGCCCTTGGTGTCGAAGACGCGCTGGCCGAGCTGCCCTATATGACCGAGGCGATGCTGGTCACGCTCGGCAAGGCCGGCATCAAGACGCTCGACGATCTCGCCGATCTCGCGACCGACGAACTGGTCGAGAAGAAGCGCCAGGAACCGCGCCGTCGCAACGAGGACGCGCCCAAGCGCCCCGAGCACAAGGGCGGCGTGCTGGCCGAATATGGCCTTACCGACGAGCAGGGCAACGAGATCATCATGGCGGCGCGGGCGCACTGGTTCGAGGACGAGGACCAGGCTGGTGACACCGCGGAGGCGAGCGACGCCTGATGCCGTTCGTGTCGATCCGAATGGCGGGCTCCGCGTCCAGGGAGCAGAAGGCGGGGCTGGTGGCTGACGTCACCGCCGCGCTCGTCGCGCGGCTGGGCAAGAGCCCGGCCGCGGTGCAGATCGTGATCGAGGAAATCTCACCCGAGAATTATGGCGCGGCCGGCATCCTGATCGCCGATCGCAAACCCGAGGGAGACGCTCATGCGGAACCCTCGCAATGATGCTCTAGAGCCGCCCACCCGCACCTGCATCCTGGGCCGTGCGCAGGCCGCGCGGGAAGAACTCGTGCGGCTTGCACTTGCACCGGATGGCCGCGTGCTGCCGGATGTTCGCGCGAAGGCGCCGGGGCGCGGCGCGTGGATCGGGGTCGATCGCACCGGCCTCGAAACCGCGATGGGGCCGAAGGGGAAGCTGCGCGGCGCGCTGGCCCGCGCGTTCAAGACGAGCGATTTCGCCGTTCCCGACGACTTGCCGGCGCTGGTCGCCGCCGCGCTGGAACGTAACGCGCTCGATCGGCTCGGGCTGGAATCGCGCGCGGGTACGCTGCTGACCGGATCGGAGCGGATCGAGGCGGCGGCGCGCGGCGGGCAGTTGCACGCGCTGTATCACGCCGCGGATGCCGCTGCCGACGGGCGCGGAAAGCTCGCGCAGGCGTGGCGCGTCGGCACCGATCGTGAAGGAAGTGACCTCAAGGGGTTGGCCTTGCCGCTGGAACGCACCATATTGTCGATGGCGCTGGGCCGCGAGAACGTGGTACATATCGGCGTTACCGACCGCTTGGCGGCCGCGCGATTGGGCGAAGCGCTCGATCGCTGGCTGCATTTTATCGGCCCTGATCTGATTTCCGTGCCTTGCGAAACGGCCTCGCAAGGCGCATCGACGCCCGGATCATCCGGGCAACCGGCCGTGACGACGCACGAGGAATTTGAGTGAGCGAAACCGACAACGACAAGCCGAAACTTGGCATGCGCGCGCCTTTGGGGCTGAAGCGCACGGTCGAGACCGGCAAGGTGAAGCAGAGCTTCAGCCACGGCCGTTCGAACACGGTGGTAGTCGAAGTGAAGCGCCGTCGCGTGATCGGCCCCGGCGGCGTTCCCGCGCCGGAACAGACGGCGGCGGAGTCCCCCGCCCCCGTTCAGCAGGCCCCGGAACCGCCACGCCCGGCGCCGCCGCGCGCGCCTGCCGGTGAAACCCCGCAGGAGCGCCAGGCCCGCATGCTGCGCGAGGCTGACGATCAGCGCATGCAGGCGCTGGAGGATCAGCGCCGCCGAGAGGAGGCAGAGCGTCAGCGCGCTGCTGCCGAAGAAGCGCGTCGCATGGAGGAAAAGCGCGAGGCCGAGGCAAAGTCCGCCGCCGCGCCCGCGCCGGAACCCACGCCCGCGCCGGAACCGAAGCCTGTTCCCGAAGCAGCAGCGCCGGCCACGCCCGCCCCGCCCGCGCCGCCGGCTCCGGTAGCCGCCAGCACGCCCGCGCCGGCGCCGGCGAAGGCCGAGCCTGTCGCGCCGCCGCCTGCCCCTCCCGCTCCGCCCGTGCTCGAGCTGGGACGGGATCCGTCGCTGCCGGCGCCACGCCGGTTCAGCCCGGTGGCGCGCCCCGAAATTCCGAAGCCGCAGCCCAAGCCCAAGCCGGAAGCGGCGAAGCCTGCCGCCAGCGCCGCGCCGGCCGCTGCCGCCAGCAGCAGCGCGCCCTCCGCCGGCAATCCGCAGCAGCGCAGCATGCCATCGGGCCAGGCCACCCCGCGCAACGCCCCCCCCGCCCGTCCGCAGCAGCGCGACCGCAAGGGAGACGAGCGCCGTGGCGGCAAGCTCACGGTCAACCGCGCGCTGAGCGAGGATGGCGCCCGTGCGCGCAGCCTCGCGGCGCTGAAGCGTGCGCGTGAAAAGGAACGCCGCACGCAGTTCGGCGGTTCGCGCGAGCCGCAGGCGAAGCAGTATCGCGATGTGCAGGTGCCGGACGCGATCACCGTGCAGGAACTCGCCAACCGCATGGCCGAAAAGGGCGCGGATCTGGTGAAGGCGCTGTTCAAGATGGGCATGCCTGTCACCGTCAACCAGACGATCGATCAGGACACCGCCGAGCTTCTCGTCACGGAATTCGGCCACAATATCGTGCGCGTTTCGGATTCGGATATCGATCTGGTGACCGATGCCGCGCCGGATGCCGATACCGATCTGAAGCCGCGTCCGCCGGTGGTGACGATCATGGGCCATGTCGATCACGGCAAGACCAGCCTGCTCGATGCGCTGCGCGGCACCGATGTCGTGAAGGGCGAGGCCGGGGGCATCACCCAGCATATCGGCGCCTATCAGGTGACGCTGAAGGACAAGTCCAAGATCACCTTCCTCGATACGCCGGGGCACGAAGCGTTCACCGCGATGCGCGCGCGCGGCGCGGACGTGACCGATATCGTGGTGCTGGTGGTCGCCGCCGACGACGGGCTGATGCCGCAGACGATCGAAGCGATCAATCACACCAAGGCCGCCGGCAAGCCGATGATCGTGGCGATCAACAAGATCGACAAGCACGAGGCCAATGCCCAGCGTGTGCGCGAGCGCTTGCTGGAGCATGAGGTCGTCGTCGAGGAGATGGGCGGCGACGTGCAGGACGTCGAGGTTTCGGCGCTCAAGAAGACCGGTCTCGACGAGCTGATCGAGAAGATCCAGCTCCAGGCCGAGCTGCTCGATCTGAAGGCAAATCCGGATCGTGCCGCAGAGGGCACCGTGCTGGAAGCGAAGCTGGACAAGGGCCGCGGCCCGGTGGCGACGGTGCTCGTCACGCGCGGCACGCTGAAGGTGGGCGACGTGTTCGTCGTCGGCGCCGAGAGCGGCAAGGTTCGCGCGGTGGTCGACGACAAGGGGCGTCAGCTCAAGCAGGCCGAGCCGTCGATGCCGGTCGAGGTGCTGGGCATTTCCGGCACGCCGTCTGCGGGCGATCCGCTCCAGGTGGTCGAAAACGAGGCGCGGGCGCGCGAGGTCGCCGAATATCGCCAGAGCGTGTTGACGCAGAAGCGCACCACGGCGGCACCGGCCAGCCTGGAGAGCATGTTCTCCGCCCTGAAGGCCAATCAGGCGATCGAATATCCGGTGGTCGTGAAGGCTGATACGCAGGGCACGGTCGAAGCGATCGTCGCCAGCCTGAACAAGCTTTCGACCGACGATATCCGCGTGCGCATCCTGCACTCGGGCGTGGGCGGCATCACGGAGAGCGACGTGAATGTGGCGGCCGCGTCGGGCGCGCCGATCATCGGCTTCCACGTTCGCCCCAATGCAAAGGCGCGCGAGATCGCCGAGCGGCATCATGTGGCGTTGAAATATTACGACATCATCTATGATCTGATCGACGAAATCCGCGCCGGCATGATCGGCGAGCTTGGCCCCGAGGCGTTCGAAACGGTCGTCGGCCGCGCCGAAATCCGCGAGGTTTTCTCGGCCGGCAAGCACGGCAGGGCCGCCGGTCTGCTGGTCGTCGAGGGCATCATCCGCAAGGCGCTCAAGGCGCGTATCACGCGCAACGATGTCATCATCTACAACGGCGAGATCGCCTCGCTGCGTCGTTTCAAGGACGATGTGGCGGAGGTTCGCGCCGGTCTGGAGTGCGGCGTGACGTTCACGCAGAACTTCACCGACATCAAGCCGGGCGACTTCCTCGAAACCTTCGAGGTCGAATTGCGCGAGCGGACGCTCTGACATGGACGGCCCCGGTGAAAGCCGGGGCCGGTTACGCTGATGCGCCAGACCGAGCACAATCCAGAAAAATCCGTCCGCACGCTCCGCGTGGGCGAACAGGTGCGGCATATCCTGTCGGAAGTGCTCCAGCGCGGCGACGTGCATGACGAGACACTGGCCACGCATCTCGTCTCGGTCACCGAGGTGCGCATGTCGCCGGATCTGCGCCATGCCACGGTGTTCGTGAAGCCGCTGTTCGGCAAGGACGAGGAAGCCGTTATCAAGGCGCTGCGCACCAATACCGCCTATCTCCAGCGCGAGGTCGCGCGGCGCATGAAGATGAAATATGCCGCGAAGCTGAAGTTCATCGCCGACGAGAGTTTCGACGAGGGCAGCCACATCGATACATTGCTTCGCGCTCCAGGCGTCGCACGCGATCTGGACTGAACCGAACCAGCCGAAGGGCGGCAGCGATGGCAAAGCTTTATTTTTACTACGCCAGCATGAACGCCGGGAAATCGACCACGCTCCTGCAGGCCGATTTCAACTATCGCGAACGCGGCATGGCGACGATGCTGTTCACCGCCGCGGTGGATGATCGCTTTGCGGCGGGAACGATTTCGTCACGCATTGGGCTGGCCGCGCCGGCGACGATGTTCGATCGCGCCACCGATATCGCCGCCGCCACGCTCACGCGTCATGCCGATGCGCCGCTCGCCTGCGTGCTGGTGGACGAGGCGCAATTCCTCACCGGCGCGCAGGTGGATCAACTGGCGCATCTTTCCGACGTGCACGGCATCCCCGTTCTCGCTTATGGATTGCGCACCGATTTCCGTGGGGCGCTGTTCGAAGGGTCGGCGCGCCTGCTGGCGCTGGCGGATGCGCTGATCGAGATCAAGTCGGTCTGCACCTGCGGGCGAAAGGCGACGATGAACCTGCGCGTCGATGGCGAGGGGCGTGCGGTGGCCGAAGGACGCCAGACAGAGATCGGCGGCAACGATCGCTATATCGCCCTGTGCCGTCGCCATTTCAGCGCCGCGCTGGCGGAAGCGGCGAACGCGCACTAGATCG
The DNA here is from genome assembly GCF_048565505.1 of Sphingomonas sp. TX0543. Classification (NCBI taxonomy): domain Bacteria; kingdom Pseudomonadati; phylum Pseudomonadota; class Alphaproteobacteria; order Sphingomonadales; family Sphingomonadaceae; genus Sphingomonas; species Sphingomonas sp. TX0543. Next base: position 1,392,990 of record NZ_JBLZUS010000002.1, on the reverse strand, counting down.
CGCGCATGAACCCGAACAACATCTTTTACGCGGCGGCGATCTGGATCATCCCGCTGGTGATCGCGATCGTGTTTCACGAGGTGGCGCACGGGCTGATGGCGCGCGCGCTGGGTGATCCCACCGCGCATGAACAGCGGCGGCTGAGCTTCAATCCGCTGCGCCATGTCGATCCGATCGGCACGGTCGTGCTGCCGCTGATCCTCGCGATCGCCAAGGCGCCGGTGTTCGGCTGGGCAAAGCCGGTGCCGGTGGATGCGACGCGGCTGCGCAATCCGCGCTGGGGAATGGTGGCGGTCGCGCTGGCCGGGCCGGGGATGAACCTGCTGCTCGCCGCCGTCACCGCGATCGTGATCGGTATCGCCTCGGGCAGCGCGCTCGGCAACGCCGCGCCGCAGAGCGTGGCCGGGTTCGTCTGGGCGAATCTGATAAACTTCCTGCTCATCAACATCTTCCTGGCGGTGTTCAACCTGTTGCCGATACCGCCGTTCGATGGCGGGCACGTGGTGGAGGGGGTGCTGCCCCGCCCCCTCGCCTATCAATGGGCGCGGCTGGCGCGGTTCGGCTTTCCGTTGCTGATCCTGTTGCTTGTCGTGCTGCCGATGATTTTCCCCGGCGCCAGCATCATGCAGTACATCGTCGGCCCGCCCGCCGACGCGCTGATCCGCGCCTATCTGCGCTTCGCGAACCTGTTCGCGTGAACGGCTGGCTGATCCTGGACAAGCCGCTCGGGCTGGGATCGACACAGGCGGTGAGCGCGGTGAAGCGCGCGTTGCGTGCCGGCGGTTATGGCAAGACGAAAGTCGGCCACGGCGGCACGCTCGACCCGCTGGCGAGCGGCGTGCTGCCGATCGCGCTGGGCGAGGCGACGAAGCTCGCCGGGCGGATGCTCGATAGCGACAAGCGCTACGACTTCACGATCCGCTTCGGCGAGGAAACCGATACGCTCGACAGCGAGGGCCCGGTGATCGCGACCAGCGCGGTGCGTCCCGCCCGTGCCGCGGTCGAGGCCGCGCTTGCGCGCTTCACCGGCCCGATCGTGCAGGTGCCACCGGCCTATTCCGCGCTCAAGGTGGACGGCCGGCGCGCCTATGATCTCGCCCGTGCCGGCGAGGAGGTCACGCTCAAGAGCCGCGACGTGACGATCCACTCGCTCACGCCCCACCCCGCGGCCGATGGAGCGCTCGAGGAGATTACCCTCACCGCGCACGTATCCAAGGGAACCTACATCCGCTCGCTCGCCCGCGATATCGCGCGCGCCCTTGGAACATTGGGCCACGTCACCTATCTCAGACGGACGAAGGCGGGGCCATTCGGCTTGTCCCATGCGATATCGCTGGACAAATTGACCGAACTCGGTAATGGCCGCGCGCTTGAACACTCTCTCCTGCCATTGAGGGCGGCGCTGGACGACATCCCGGCTCTCTCCCTCTCTCCCGACCAGGCAGGGGCGCTCCGCCAGGGGCGCGTTCTGGCCGGGATCGCTGCCGACGATGGCCTCTGCCTCGCGCTTCTGGCCGATGTGCCGGTGGCGCTGGTGGATGTGGCGGACCGCGAGGTTCGCGTCGTTCGCGGCTTCAACCTGTGATGTGATGTCGAGGAACCGAATTTTATGACGATTACTGCAGAGCGCCGCCAGGAAGTCATCAAGGAGCATGCGCGCCAGGACGGCGACACCGGCTCCCCCGAGGTGCAGGTCGCGATCCTTACGGAGCGTATCCGCAACCTGACTGAGCACTTCAAGGGCCACGCGAAGGACAATCATTCCCGCCGCGGGCTGCTGATGATGGTAAACCAGCGTCGTTCGCTGCTGGATTATCTCCGCAAGAAGGACGGGGATCGTTACCTCGCCCTCATCGCGAAGCTTGGTCTTCGCAAGTAACACGAAGGGCGCCCCAGCGGCGCCCTTCTCGTATCTGCCCTTCTGCAATTCGGCGGAGGGGCATGGGCGACATCTCGCCCAACACCGCGCAGGCCGGACAGCCTGCAAAAGAGGCCCCGGTCGCATAGGGCGGCCGGTCCAAAGGAAATAAAATGTTCAATACCCAGAAGGTAAGCATCGAGTGGGGCGGAAAGACCCTGACGCTCGAGACGGGCCGTGTCGCCCGCCAGGCCGACGGCGCGGTGCTCGCGACGCTCGGCGAAACGGTCGTGCTGTGCGCCGTCACCGCCGCCCGCAAGGTGAAGGAAGGGCAGGATTTCTTCCCGCTCACCGTCCACTATCAGGAAAAGTTCTCGTCCGCCGGGCGTATCCCGGGCGGCTTCTTCAAGCGCGAGCGGGGCGCGACGGAGCGTGAGACGCTCGTCAGCCGCCTGATCGATCGCCCGGTGCGCCCGCTGTTCCCGGAGGGCTTCTACAACGAGATCAACTGCATCGCGCAGGTGCTCTCCTATGACGGCGAGAACGAGCCGGATCTGCTGGCGATGATCGCCGCCTCCGCTGCGCTCACCATCTCCGGCGTCCCGTTCATGGGCCCGATCGGCGCGGCGCGCGTCGGCTACAAGGATGGCGAATATCAGCTCAACCCGAGCGATACGCAGGTCGCTGAAGGCGATCTGGATCTGATGGTCGCCGCGACGCACGACGCGGTGATGATGGTCGAATCCGAAGCCAGGGAGCTTTCGGAGGAAGTGATGCTCGGCGCGGTGCTGTTCGCGCACAAGGCGTGCAAGCAGGTGATCGAGGCGATCATCGATCTCGCCGAAAAGGCCGCCAAGGATCCGTGGGAGCTTCCCGCCGGCGACGATCAGAAGGCCGTGAAGGCCGAGCTGAAGAAGCTGATCGGCAAGGATATCACCGCCGCCTACAAGCTCACCGACAAGCAGGCACGCCAGACGGCGCTGGGCGATGCGCGCGCCAAGGCGAAGGTCGCGATGGCCGACAAGTCCGCGCAGGAGCAGCTCGTCGCCGCCAAGCTGGTGAAGAAGCTGGAGGCGGATATCGTCCGCACCGCGATCCTGAAGGACGGCCGCCGCATCGATGGTCGCTCGACCACGCAGATCCGCCCGATCGCGTCGGAAGTGCACTTCCTGCCGCGCGCGCATGGCTCCGCGCTGTTCACGCGCGGCGAGACGCAGACGATCGCCACCACCACGCTCGGCACGCGCGATGCGGAGCAGATGATCGACGGGCTGAACGGCCTCTCCTACCAGCATTTCATGCTGCACTATAACTTCCCGCCCTATTCGGTCGGCGAAGTGGGCCGCTTCGGCGCGCCGGGCCGCCGCGAAGTCGGCCACGGCAAGCTGGCGTGGCGCGCGCTGCATCCGGTGCTGCCGACGAAGGAAGAGTTCCCGTACACGATCCGCGTCACCAGCGACATCACGGAGAGCAACGGCTCCTCCTCGATGGCGACGGTGTGCGGCGGTTCGCTGGCCCTGATGGACGCCGGCGTGCCGATCAAGCGCCCGGTTTCGGGCATCGCGATGGGCCTCATCCTGGAGGGCAAGGATTTCGCGATCTTGAGTGACATCCTCGGCGACGAGGATCATCTCGGCGATATGGATTTCAAGGTGGCGGGCACGTCCGAGGGCATCACCACGATGCAGATGGACATCAAGATCGCCGGCATCACCAGGGAGATCTTCGAGGCCGCGCTGTCGCAGGCCAAGGAAGGCCGCGCGCACATCCTGGGCGAGATGAACAAGGCGCTGGGCGAAACCCGCACCGAGCTTTCCGCTCATGCCCCGCGCATCGAGACGATGCAGATCGACAAGTCGAAGATCCGCGACGTGATCGGCACCGGCGGCAAGGTGATCCGCGAGATCGTCGCCACCACCGGCGCCAAGGTCGATATCGACGACGAGGGCGTCATCAAGATCAGCTCGTCGGATGGCGCGCAGATCGAGGCGGCGATGAACTGGATCAAGGGCATCGTCGAAGAGGCGGAAGTCGGCAAGGTCTACAACGGCAAGGTCGTCAATCTCGTCGATTTCGGCGCGTTCGTGAATTTCATGGGCGGCAAGGACGGCCTCGTCCACGTCTCCGAAATCCGCAACGAGCGCGTCGAGAAGGTCTCGGACGTCCTGAGCGAGGGCCAGGAGGTCAAGGTCAAGGTGCTGGAGATCGATCCGCGCGGCAAGGTTCGCCTGTCGATGCGTGTCGTCGATCAGGAAACCGGCGCCGAGCTGGAAGACACCCGCCCGGCGCGTGAGCCGCGCGCCGGTGGCGATCGCGGTGATCGTGGCCCGCGTCGTGATGGCGGCGGCGATCGCGGCCCGCGTCGCGATGGCGGCGGCGACCGTGGTGGCGATCGCGGCCCGCGCCGTGATCGTGGCCCGCGCCGCGAGCGCGGCGAAGGTGGCAAGGAAGACGGCCCCGCGCCCGATTTCGCTCCCGCTTTCCTGACCGGCGACCGCGACTGATCGTTCGCGCCGCTCAAGGCGACATGAAGAGGCCCCGGCAGCGATGCCGGGGCCTTTTTCATGGCGCGCGCGTGTTCCGCAGGGGTCGACTCGCTGGCCATGCAATGCCAGCCTCATTCCAAACAAAAACCGGAGGATGAGGATGGCTTACGAGCAGATCCGTTACGAAACGGATGGCCCGATCGCGACATTGACGCTCGCGCGGCCGGAGAAGCTGAACGCCTACACCGCGCGGATGGGTGCGGAGATCACCGATGCACTGCGGCGATCCGACGAGGATCACGCGATCCGCGCCACGATCATCACCGGCGAGGGGCGCGGCTTTTGCGCCGGGGCGGATATATCAGGCGGTGCCGACAGCTTCGGCGCGAGCGGCCCGAACTTCGGCACCGGCGGACAACCGCGTGAGGGCTCCGGCTTCGTCGATGCGCTCTTCAACGCCACCAAGCCGACCATCGCGGCCATCAACGGCCCGGCGGTCGGCGTAGGCGTCACGCTGACGTTGCCGTGCGACATCCGCATCGCGGCGCGCGCTGCGAGGTTCGGCTTCGTCTTCGCGCGGCGTGGGCTGGTGCCCGAGGCGGGGAGCGCGTGGTTTCTGCCGAAGATCGTGGGCTTGCCGCAGGCGCTGCGCTGGTGCCTTTCCGGCAACCTGTTCGATGCCGAAGAGGCGCGCGCAGGCGGCCTCGTGAGCGAGGTGGTGGATGGCGAGGCGCTGCTCGACCGCGCGCGCGCCATCGCGCGGGAGATCGCGGGCCAGACCGCGCCGGTGTCGGTCGCCCTCACCCGCCAGATGCTGTGGCGCTTCTCGGGCGATCCGCTGCCCGATGGCGCGCTGTCGGTGGACGGTGCATTCGCGATGGCGCTGGGCGCGGGGCCGGATGTGCGCGAGGGCGTAGCCGCCTTTCTGGAAAAGCGCGCTCCCGCCTTTCCGGGGCAGGTGCCGGAGGACATGCCCTCCGGCTACCCGTGGTGGCGGGCGGGCTGAGCCGCCTGCCCTCAGTCGCGGAAACTCGGGTCGATCCGGTCGAGCTTGCGCAACAGCGCGGGCCACGCCAGCCGCTCGGCCAGCTTGCCCATGCCCTTCGGCGCGGACTGGTGCGCCACCTTGTGCTCCACGCCCTGCGGCGGGTTGTTGAGATGCTCGCGCCCTGCCGACAGCATCAGCACCTGCGCCTCGCAGGCGCGCTCCAGGAAATAGAGGCGAAGGAAGCACGCGCCCACGCTGTCGCCCACGGCCAGCGTGCCATGATTGCGCAGGATCATCGCATTCTTGTCACCGATGTCGGCAACCAGCCGCTCGCGTTCCTCGAGGTCGGTCGCGATGCCCTCATAGTCGTGGTAGGCAACATCGTGCCCGGCGATCATCGCGGTCTGCGTGTGTGGCAACAGCCCGAATTCCATCGCCGACACCGCCTGGCCATGCGGCGTATGCAGATGCATCACGGCATGGGCATCCTCGCGCGCCATGTGGATTGCGGAATGGATCGTGAAGCCCGCCGGGTTCACCGGATGCGTCGTCGGGCCGACCGGATTGCCCTCCACGTCGATCTTGACGAGGCTGGAGGCGGTGATCTCCTCGAACATCATGTCATATGGATTGATGAGGAAATGATGCTCCGGGCCTGGCACGCGCGCCGATAGATGCGTGAAGATCAGATCGTCCCACCCATAGAGAGCGACGAGGCGATAGGCCGCCGCCAGATCGACGCGCGCCTCCCATTCACCCGGCGCATATTGCGGTTTGCTATCGACGGTCGCCAGCGTGGCCATGACTCTCTCTCCTGTTTCGATTTGCAACTCTTGTATCGCTATCGGCGATCGATCGCCACTATCGTTCTCGCGCCCTCTTGTGTGGCATAAATGCCACATTACATCGCACCCATCTCAAGGGGACCGATATGAACCTCGAAAAATTTACTGACCGCGCAAAAGGCTTCCTCCAGTCCGCGCAGACCGTTGCGATCCGCATGAATCATCAGCAGATTACGGCGGAGCATCTGCTCAAGGCGTTGCTGGAGGACGAGCAGGGCATGGCGGCGGGGCTGATCCAGTCCGCCGGCGGCGACGCGCGGCGCGCAACGAGCGAAACCGATCTCGCATTGTCGAAGATTCCCGCCGTATCCGGTTCGGGCGCGCAGACCTCGCCTGGGCTGAACAACGATGCCGTGCGCGTGCTCGATTCCGCCGAACAGATCGCGCAGAAATCCGGCGACAGCTATGTCACGGTCGAACGTCTGCTGGTCGCGCTCGCGCTCGCGCTCAACACGCCGGCCGGAAAGGCGCTGAAGACCGCGGGGGTCACGCCAGAGGGGCTGAATGCCGCGATCAACCAGCTTCGCGGCGGCCGCACCGCGGACACCGCCTCCGCCGAGGATCGCTATGACGCGCTGAAGAAGTTCGCCCGCGATCTGACGCAGGCGGCGCGTGACGGTAAGCTCGATCCGGTGATCGGCCGCGACGAGGAAATCCGTCGCACGATCCAGATCCTTGCCCGCCGCACCAAGAACAACCCCGCCCTGATCGGCGAACCCGGCGTCGGCAAGACCGCGATCGCCGAGGGCCTCGCGCTGCGCATCGCCAATGGCGACGTGCCCGATACGCTCAAGAACCGTACGCTGATGGCGCTGGACATGGGCGCGCTGATCGCCGGCGCGAAATATCGCGGCGAGTTCGAGGAGCGGCTGAAGGGCGTGCTCGACGAGGTGAAGGCCGCCGAGGGCGATATCGTCCTGTTCATCGACGAGATGCACCAGTTGATCGGGGCGGGCAAATCCGAAGGCGCGATGGATGCGGGCAATCTGCTGAAGCCGGCGCTCGCGCGTGGCGAGCTGCATTGTGTCGGCGCGACGACGCTCGACGAATATCGCAAATATGTCGAGAAGGATCCGGCGTTGCAGCGGCGTTTCCAGCCGGTATTCGTCGGCGAGCCGACCGTGGAGGATACGATCTCGATCCTGCGCGGGCTGAAGGACCGTTACGAACTGCACCACGGCGTGCGCATCACCGATGGCGCGATCGTCGCGGCGGCGACGCTCTCCAATCGGTACATCACCGATCGTTTCCTGCCCGACAAGGCGATCGACCTGATGGACGAGGCCGCAAGCCGCATCCGCATGGAGGTGGAATCCAAGCCGGAGGAGATCGAGACGCTCGATCGCCGCATCATCCAGCTCAAGATCGAACGCGAGGCACTCAAGAAAGAGACGGACGCGGCGTCCATGGACCGTCTGTCCAATCTGGAAACCGAACTCGCCAATCTTGAGCAGCAGTCCGCGGAGCTCACCACGCGCTGGCAGGCCGAAAAGGACAAGATCGGCGCGGAGGCGAAGCTGAAGGAACAGCTCGATGCCGCGCGCATCGCGCTGGAGCAGGCCCAGCGCGACGGCGATCTCGCGCGCGCGGGCGAGCTTTCGTACGGCACGATCCCGCAGCTCCAGAAGCAGCTCGACGAAGCGCAAGGGGCCAGCAAGGGCGCGATGCTGCGCGAGGAAGTGACCGCCGACGATATCGCCGGCGTGGTCAGCCGCTGGACTGGCGTGCCGGTCGAGCGGATGCTGCAGGGCGAACGCGAGAAGCTGCTGCGGATGGAGGAGGTGATCGGCAAGCGCGTGATCGGCCAGGCCGAGGCGGTGCGCGCCGTCTCCACCGCGGTGCGCCGCGCGCGCGCCGGGTTGCAGGATCCCAACCGGCCGCTCGGCTCGTTCCTGTTCCTCGGCCCTACGGGTGTCGGCAAGACCGAGCTGACCAAGGCGCTTGCCGAATTCCTCTTCGACGATTCCGGCGCCATGGTGCGCATCGACATGAGCGAGTTCATGGAGAAGCACGCCGTCTCGCGGCTGATCGGTGCGCCGCCGGGCTATGTCGGTTACGAAGAGGGCGGCGTGCTGACCGAGGCGGTGCGGCGGCGACCCTATCAGGTCGTGCTGTTCGACGAGGTGGAGAAAGCGCACGCGGATGTCTTCAATGTGCTGCTGCAGGTGCTGGATGACGGGCGGCTCACGGATGGCCAGGGCCGGACGGTCGATTTCTCGAACACGCTCATCATCCTGACCAGCAATCTCGGCAGCCAGTATCTCGCCAATCTGGGCGAGGATCAGGATGTCGAAACCGTCGAGCCGCAGGTCATGGAGGTCGTCCGCGCGCATTTCCGCCCGGAATTCCTCAACCGGCTGGATGAGATCATCCTGTTCCATCGGCTTGGTCAGGCGCACATGGGGCCGATCGTGGATATTCAGGTATCGCGCGTGCAGAAGCTGCTGGCCGATCGCAAGGTCACGCTGGATCTGACGGACGCGGCGCGCGTGTGGCTCGGCCGCGTGGGGTATGATCCCGTCTATGGCGCCCGCCCGTTGAAGCGCGCGGTGCAGCGCTATCTGCAGGATCCGCTCGCCGAACTGATCCTGCGCGGCGATGTGAAGGACGGCGCGACGGTGCGCGTCGATGAGGGCGATGGGAAACTGGCGTTGGCGGTGGACGGGTAAGGCCGCGCCGCCGACGGCCCGCGCGCCCGTCGCTGTCCACTCAAAAAAACAGGCGGTGGCATCCCAAGGATGCCACCGCCCTTTTTCAGTTCAGCCCTGAGGCTACGATCAGAACTTCAGCTTGCCGCTCACGAAGAAGCTGCGGCCGAGAACGTCGTAGACGGTCGGGAAGGTGTTCGACTGCTCACCGTTGCCGCCGTTCTGCGTCGAAGCTGCCAGCGGCGGCTGCTTGTTGAACAGATTGCTGACGCCGATGTTCAGACGGAAGTTTTCGGTCGCATCAAACGTGGTGGTCAGATCGAAGTAGTTCTGAGCCTTGAAACGCTCCGAAGCATAGACCGTGGTGGGATCGTCATCCGTAACCGCGCCGAGGTAACGCCACTGCAGCGAGGCCGAAATCTGGCCAAGACCCAGCGTGGTGCGCAACGTGTGGCGCCACTTCGGCGTCGGAACGCCGCACTGTGCACCGAAGTGACCGGCGCAACGAATGACCTTCGGATCGCCCACGACCGGGGTGAAATCGTTCACCAGCAGACGCGTGCCGGAGAAGCTGAACCCAAGCCGTGCGTCGTCGGCACCGAGCAGCGCACCCAGCGGCTGGCTGTAGCCGGCCGTTACGTCGATGCCCGAAGTCTTCAGACCGCCCGTGTTCTGGTTGGTCGAGGTGAACGTCTCGATCTGGCCGGCCGAGTTACGGCTGATCAGGTTGCAATAAGCCTGGTTGAAGCTCTTGAAGCACAGATCGCCGATCGACTGGGTCGGAACCGCGCCGATGTAGCCCTTGATCTTGATGTTGTAGTAATCGACCGTCAGCGAGAAGCGCGGCAGGAACGTCGGACGGAACACACCGCCCAGCGTGTAGGTGTTGGCCACCTCTTCCTTCAGATTGGCGTTGCCGCCGGTGAAGGTGAGAGGATTGACGCTTACGTCCTGGATGCCCGCGTTGCCGATCAGCGTAGCCGGTGCGCCAGCCGCTGCAAACTGCGCGCGGCAGATCGCATTCAGCTGAGTATTGGTGACCGCTGCCGCCGTGCCGCACTGGTCAGCGTTGCCGTTGAAGCTGACCGTGTTGCCGAGGAACAATTCATAGACGCTCGGCCCACGGATCGCGCGCTGATACTGACCACGGAACGTGATGTCCGGGATCGGCGCCAGCTCTGCACCACCAGCCCAGGTGAACACGTTGCCCGGAGCGTTCGAATAATGGGTCGCACGCGCCGCGCCGTTCAGCTCAAGCCGATGGATGAAGGTGTTGGCCAGCAGCGGAACACGAATTTCACCGAAGAACTCGCGGACCGAGTAGGAACCGGAAGTCGGCTGCCCCGGATTGAAACCGGCGACGTTGCCCGAAGCGAGATACTGATCCGGCGTCACCGCACCAGCTTCACTGCGCCACTCTGCACCGAACGCCACGCCAACGCCGCCTGCGCCAAGATCGAACAGGTTGGGATTGGTCACGGAGAAGTTGGCGACCTGCGTGGTGTAGGTCTCGAGGTTGGTCGCGCCGATGCCGATGTAGCTGGCCGCCGCTGCGCTCAGGTTGTTGAGGCCGAAGATGTTGGCCGGAACGCAGCCCGCCGCCCGCGCAGCCGCGCTGGCGCAGACCACCGTGCCGCCCGTGATCGGGAAGGCGGAAATCGTGCCGTCCGGTCCCTGGAACGCGGTATTGGTCGCGAGCAGGAAGCGGTCGATGGCGACGTTGCCGGTCTGACGCTGCGAGTTCTTGGTGCGGGCATACATGTAGTAGCCATCGTAGCTGAAGCCAGCGCCGATCTCACCCTTCATACCCGCCACGACGCGGAACGCGTTACGCTCGTCTTCGTTGACGCGCGGGCCGAGCGCGGTCGTGCGATAGTTCCACGTCGGAACGGTCACATAGCCGTCGCCATTGGTATCCAGCGTCCGCAGCGCATTCTGCACCGACGCTGCCAGGAACGGCGAGTTGACCTGGACGGTCAGCGGGCCGGTCACACCGTTGCCAAATGGCGTACCCTGGCTGATCGGCGTCGCAGCGAGCTGCGCGTTCACGCGGTTATTGGAGAACTGCGCCTCGAAATACGGCGTGAAGTGCTCGTTGATCTCGTACTGGCCCATGGCCGACACGAGGAAGCGCTCTTGCGGAACCTGCAGATAGTTGACCGGGCTGTAGTTGTAGCCGTCAGCCGCGGTGTAGCACTTGCTGGAACCGTCCTGATTGAACACCTGGTAGGCGGTGGCGGAGGCGGCGCAGCCGTTGTTCAGCGCAGCATTCAGGCCAGGAACGAGAATTCGGCCCTGAGGAACCGAACCCGAACCACCGGCCGCATAGAGCGGCGTGCCGTCCTGGTTGTCGTTCAGCGCGTTGGTCGAGAACGAGCGCTGGCCGGCGAAAGTCGGCTTGCGCTTCGTATAGTCGACGAGCAGCGTGACGTTGCCGCGATTGTCGTCGAAGTTCGCGCCGACGAGACCGTACACGTCCCAGACCTGGCCATCGCCCTTCTCGGTGACGTTGTAGCTGCTGCCAGCTTCGACGCCCGAGAAGTCGCGCTTCAGCGTGAAGTTCACGACGCCCGCGATCGCGTCCGAACCGTAAACGGCCGAGCTGCCGCCGGTCAGAACTTCGACGCGGCTGATCAGCGGCGCCGGGATCGTGTTGAGGTCGACGATCTGGTTGACGTCGTACGACATGTAACGACGGCCATCGACCAGCACGAGCGTGCGCTGTGCGCCGACGCGGCGAAGGTTGACGGTGGCGACACCGCCGCCGGGGTTGTTCGACGTGGACGACGTGGTCGCAGTAACCTGCGGCAGGTCGTTCAGCACGTTTTCAATGTTGGTCGAAGCGGCCTTCAGCGCGATGTCCTGCGAGCTGACGACCGACACCGGGCTGGTGCCGTCCAGATCGGGACGCGCGATGCGCGAACCGGTGACAACGATGTCTCCCGTCGGTGCGCCGGTATCTTCTTGGGCGGCCGGGATCGCGGTTGCGGGCGGCGCGGCTTGCGCGAACACGGGTGCCGAGCCAAGCGCCAGGCCAATGGCCAGCGAGGCGGCACCGCAGCGCAGCGCGGTTTCGAACGATCGGTTAATCACAACATTTTCCCCTTTGTGGCGAGGTCCACAGCTGAATTCCGACTGTTTCATTGTTGAAACATCCCGAAATTCAGCGCCGCTACTGATACGGCAAATGCCGCACATATTGGCGTGATGCCGATGTGCGTTTGATATGGCGCGGCTGTAAAGTCGTAACCGACGGCGCGCGCCATAACATTTCCGCGGTGTCGCAATACTGCAACACATTGGTTGCCTGCCGCGATCCGCTTGAACCGGGCGGAAGCGCCATGTAGTCAGCGATGGCACAATCGGGGCGAATGATATGAAGGCTGTCGCAATCGCGGTGATGATCGGTGCGGCCACGGCCGCGGGATCGGCGCAGGCCGCCGCGCACCAGCAGGCAAAGGTGCTGCGCGATCTTGCCGATTGCCGGGCGATCGCGGACAATGCCGCGCGCCTCGCCTGTTATGACGGCAAGGTCGCGGCGGTCGTCCAGGCCGAGAGTTCCGGCGACATCGTCGTGGCGGACAAGGCCCAGATCAAGGAGGCGAAGCGCGCCTTGTTCGGCTTTGGTGGCGTAAGGCTGCCGTTCATCGGCGGCGGTGACGACGACAACGCCGCGCCGCCCGAGATCACGGCGAAGCTGACCGGCGCGCGCCAGTCCGGGCTCCGGTGGGAATTCACGCTCGATAACGGCATGCGCTGGCGGCAGGTTGACGACGAGGAAGTATATCCCGGCTCGGGCCAGCAGGTGATCGTGAAGCGCGGCGCGATGGGCAGCTATATAATGAAGATCAAATCAAGGGCCGTGCGCGTCATACGGATCCAATAGCGGCTATCGTCTCAGGTCAGGTGCTCACCCAGTCGGCTGAGCACCTGGTTCGTCGTCCGCAGCAACGCGCGTTCATCTTCGTCGAGAAACGGATTCCAGACGTCGATGATCATGATGACACGCGTGTCGTCGCTGTCGTTCCACGCCTCATGCTCGATCGTGTCGTCGAACGCCCAGGCCTCGCCTTCCCGCCACTCGCGCGTCTCGGAACCGACCCGGAAGCGACAACCGGGCGGCACGATCAGCGGAAGGTGGACGACCGCTCGGATATTGGTCACGCCATGATGGGGCGGAATTCGCGTGTGCGGCTTGAGTGTCGAGAACATCACGGTCGGCCCGCGGCCCGCGATATCGAGCAGCGGCAGTTCATCGAGCAGCTTCGCCGTCTTCGGGCAGCGATCGAGCATCGCGGGCACCGCCGCGCCGCCATTCCACAGGAAGATGGCGCCCCAGTTCAGCGAGCGGTTGAGTTCGCGCCACTGGTTTTCGGGGGTGCCGGGCGCGATGTTGACATAGGGCACGTTGGGATCGGACCCTTCAAGCAGCCCGCGTAATTCTTCGCGGATCGTGTCGGCGCCGGCTTCCAGCTTTTCAAACCAGGGGAATTGCGCGCGATCGAAATATTGCACCGGCGGAAGATAGGGGAAATGCAGCCCGGCCGGCTTGGGATGATATATCTGCCGCCGCCCGCCGAGGACTTCCAGCGCATGATCGAAACGGCTGGAGGTGATCGGTCGGCCGGCAAGCTCCCGGCGGATCGCCGCCTCGATCGCGCCGTCCTCGGCATCGACCAGCGCCTTGCCGTGCTGCAGGGCAGCCGCGATGCGTTGCGGAAGCGTCTCGAAAGCGGGCGCTGCGTCGATCAGGGCGCGATAGGCCAGAACGGCGTCGCTCTTGCGCCCGTGCCGTTCAAACCATTGCGCTTTCTCCAGCAGCGCCACGACGAAATAGGGATCGACCGCGAGCGCCTGATCGAGCGCGGACAGCTCGGTGGCGGAATCGCCCATCGCGCGTGCGGCAAACGCAAGGTTGAGCCAGATCGGCGGGGCCTGGCGATCCTGCGCCACAGCACGCTCGAACATCCGCCGTGCTCCGGCAGCGTCTCCCGACGACAGCAGGCGATTGCCAAGCATGTTGAGGGCGCGCGGATGCTCGGGCGCGATCTTGAGCACGTTGTTCAGGCACGCCACGAATTCGGCGTCGCGCCCGGCCCGGCCAGCCTGCTCCGCCTGTTCGAACAACTGCCCGACCCGGGCGGCATTGGCGCTATCAGTCATGATCTCGATCTCAGCCACCCGGTTATCGAAACGCGCTTCTCCCCGGCGGCCGGGCTCACAAGCGATACACTATGCTCGGCCGGCACGGCGAAGACGTCCAGCACGTTGAACTCTGGTGCGAGCCCACGCAACTCCTCACCACCCGAAGCGTGAAACAGCAACAGCCCTCCCCATTCGACCCGCCATAGCGGCGTCAGGCCGCAGACATAAGCGGCATGGCGATGCTTGCCTTCCACCAGATCGTCATGGCCGGTGAGAAAGTCACCCCCCGAAAAGCGCGTTGCCTGGGCGTCGGCGAAATCGATCGCCGGTGTTCCGGTTATCGTACGCAGCATCTCTCGCGGTTCGCCGTCTGACAGCCACGCCGCGAACCGATTGAGGGCATCGTCGCGCGCCGCCCGCTCGCCCGGCTCGTCAGGAACACGGATTGATTCATAGCGAAATTGAAAGCCGCTTGTCGCACCGGCGTAGATGGCGGCGTCAAGATCGGCCTTTCGCTCGAGGCTCATCTGCGCGCGGGTTTCCGCATCCAGCTCATAGACCTTGTCGCCCGCATTGAGCACCTGACGCCAATCGATCCGCTCGCCCAGATGCCGGGCAAGCGGCGCCGGATCGGCGAGGAAGTTTCGGATTCGCACCCGGCCCCGCTCGCGATAACGTCGCGCCAGCGCCGCGACATCGTGCGCCCCCAGCGCGAATTCATTCGGATTGCTCACGCATCCCCCAGCGGCGCGACCAGCGAAATCACAATGATCCGGCGCGGCGTGGCGGCCGCCGTCAATGATGTGTGACGGACCTGCATCCACCCCGGAAACATCAGAACGCTGCCGCTGCCCGGGCGAAGCACGACCTCCGGCTCATAGAATATCGGCGGTGGCCCCGGCGCTATTTTGAGCCGCAATCGCGCCGCCTCCATCATCGGGGCGGGCAAGCGCGGATCGATGAAGCGCAGCTCGCCGCCAGGCCCTTGGTCCGCGCCGCCGCCATAGCCATCGTCGACGATGTAGAGATATCGCCAATAGGCTTCGTAATCCGGCACCAGTTCGAGATGCTCTGCCGCCGCTATCTCATATCCTTGCGCGGCAACGCGCCAATCGACCTGCGCCGCCTGCCCGTTCGCCGCGGCGGTCGCCCGGCTGGCAAGGGTGCGGGCGTGATCGATCACCGGAGCCAGCGCTGCCGGCCACGCATCCCCCCAGTCGATCCGCACCGGCATGCCGACGACACGGGCGACCTTCCCACGCGCCGTCAGCGTCTCCTCGATTGCCCTCGTCGCGTCGCCGTTGTCCGCAACCCGATCGATCACCAGCGGCGTCGAGAACAGCGGCTCCGCATGAATGTGCAGGGACGTGCCCGTCATATGGCGCGCGCGATCATGTTGATGGCGATCGAAATGCGCGTGCCGGTGCCGTGATACGGCCGCACCGAATGGCCAAGGAACGAGGGGAAGCCGATCAGCAGCCCGCTGAACGGCCGGACCCAGGTTTCCTGTTCTTCGACCGAGCCGTTTCCCGCGCGGTGGCGCAAATGCGGCGTGCGCATCCTGAGAAACGGCATTCGCGGATCAACGAAAACCAGTTCGCCTCCCAGGGCAGGGTCTGCGGACCCGGCATATCCGTCGTCCACATAGTAGACGAACGACAGGAAAGAGCCGGGATGCCAATGGTTTTGATTGGAATCGCCCGAGCGGTTGATATTCGCCCACATCTCGGGCCGCCATATCGGCGCCGCCGAGGCATCGTCGGCCAGCGCCGTCATCTGGGTGCAGGCACGCGTCACGATCTGCGCCAGTGCCTCGGCCGGTTCGCCGCCCCACCGCAGCATGTCGATCTCCGATTGCCAGCCGCCGACATTGGAGCGGCTGACGCCACGCTGCTCGGCGCCGCGGCGCAGCACAACATCCCGCAGCGCGGCGCTCAATGCCGGGCCATCGGGAAGTGCAACGGTATAAACAGGCGTCGGAAACATCGACGCTATGCGCGCGCTCAGAATCGTCCTCCAGTCTGTGGCTGCCTCGCCGTGCAAGCCTTGATGATCGACGATTCGACCAAAGTGCAGGTCAGGTCAATCGCCGAAAACGGCGCTATCGCCCCATGTCCCCCGCCACGCGCATCGGGTCGATCCGCTTGCCCTGCCACATCATCGCCCAGTGGAGATGCGGGCCAGACGCCCTTCCCGTGGCGCCGACCAGGCCGATTTCCTGCCCCTGCCGCACATGATCGCCGGCCTTCACCTCGATCTTCGACAGGTGCAGAAACGCGCTGTTCAGCCCCATGCCGTGATCGACCATCAGCAAATTGCCCTCAAGTGTGAAGGGCGATGGCGCCGCCAGGATCACCACGCCGTCCGCCGGCGCAACCACCGGCGCGCCCGTGGGCTTCGCGACATCGACGCCGCCGTGATACGCGCCCGGCTCGCCCCGATAGACGCGCTGGGCGCCGAACAGGCCCGAGATGCGGCCGCTGGCGGGCCAGATGAAATGTTGCCGCCAGCCCTGCGCGTCGCTGCGGATTTCGCGCGCCGCCCTGATCTGCGCCAGCTCGTCCGGGCGGCGGCGGGCGAACTCGGCGTCGGGCACCGGCGTCTTTGCGACGCTGTCGAGCCGCTCGATCCGCCATTCGCCCGGCGCGACATCGAACACCTCCCTCGCCTGCCGCCCATCGGCGAGCGTCGCGATCAGCGTCGCGCGCGGCGCGGCATCGCGGTCGAACGCGATCAGGAAGCGGCGGTCGGCGGCGATCCCTACGGGCGCGCCGTCCAGTGTCAGCGATGTCGTGCCGATCGGCGCCGTGCCCAGCATGACGCCGCCCTGCCGGGGGATGCCGGAAAGCGCGAACGTCGCCGGCGGCGGTACATAGGCGAGCGGTGGCGGCGCGGTGACGGCGGGGGCACCCGGCTGTGCCGGCGCTGGCGGCGTGGCGGGCGGCGGGACGCAGCCGCCGATCCCGGCCAGCGACGCCGCCATCGCGGAAACCCACGCCGCACGCTTCATCGCGGTGACAGCGCCTCGCTCGCCAGCGTCGCGGAGGCGAAGGCGCGCTGTTCGGCGACATCCCAGTAGCGCAGATCCTCCAGCGGTATCCGCGCGCCGGAGGCGGCGCATATGACATGATCGCCCGGCGTCAGCACGCGAAAGCCGTTGGCGAGATAGTGCAGCCGTGCGGGCCGGTCGGTATTGGACATCAGCATCGGATCACGAAACTCACAGCAAGGAAGGTTGTTCGGGCGGAGGCGCAGCATAGGGACGCGCCCGCGCGCCCTCAACCTTGGCGTCGATCCTGTCGTCGCGGAAGTGGAGCGTCACCGCCCCCGCCGCGCGCGCCGCCGCCGCCGTGGCGATCGTCGCGCCGCCACGCGCGGTGACGCGGGCATAGCCGCGCTGGAGCGGCGCATCGGGATCGACCGCCGCCAGAAGCCGTCCGAAATCCGCGAGCCGCTGGCGCGCTGATTCCAGCCGGCGATCAAGCGCCGCCGGCCGCAGCACGCCGGCGATGCGATCGAGTTGCCCGCGCCCCTGCGCGACGCGGCGCTCCAGTGCGCGATCCGCGCGCGCGCCGGCATCGTCGAGCCGCTGGCGCTGCGGGCCGAGCAGCCGGTCGCGCGTCGGCATCAGCCGCGCCTGCGCCGCCAGCCGCTCGCGCCCGCGCTCGATGTAGCGTCGCGCGCAGCGTTCGGCCCGCTGGGCATGGGCCGCCACCGTAAGCCGGATATCCGCCAGCACCGGCACCGCCAGTTCGGCCGCCGCCGTCGGCGTGGGCGCGCGCAGATCGGCCGCGTAATCGCACAAGGTGGTATCGGTCTCATGCCCGACCGCCGAGATCGTCGGGATGGCCGAGCCCGCGACGGCGCGCACCACGGCTTCTTCGTTGAACGCCCACAGATCCTCGATCGAGCCGCCGCCGCGCGCGACGATGATGAGTTCGGGCCGCAGCGCTTCGGGCAGCGCGTTGAAACCGCGCACCGCCGCCGCGACCTCGCCGGCGGCGCCCTCGCCCTGCACCTTCACCGGCCAGACGAGCACGTGGCTGGGGCAGCGATCCTCCAGCCGGTGGAGGATATCGCGGATCACCGCGCCGGTCGGCGAGGTGACGACGCCGATGCGCCGCGGCATGAACGGCAGCGCGCGTTTTCGATCGCTGTCGAAAAGGCCTTCCGCGGCCAGCGCGGCACGCCGCTTTTCCAGCAGCGCCATCAGCGCCCCGGCGCCTGCCAGCTCCATCCGCTCGATGACGATCTGGTATTTGGAGCGTCCGGGGTAGGTCGTCAGCCGCCCGACCGCGATCACCTCCACCCCGTCCTCCGGGCGAAAGGCGAGGTTCGCGACCTGCCCCTTCCAGATAACGCCGTCGATCACCGCCGCGTCGTCCTTGAGCGCGAGATAGGCGTGGCCCGAGGCGACGCGCTTGTAGCCCGAAATCTCGCCGCGCAGCCGGACGTGGCCGAATTCGCCCTCCACCACGCGCTTCAGCCGCTGCGAGAGTTCGCCGACCGACAACGCGGGCGCGTTGCTGCCGGGGTCGACGTCGGCTACCAGCCGGCCGGGCGGATCAAGGAAGGGATCGGACATTTGAATATTCTGCTGGTCGGCTCGGGTGGGCGTGAACATGCGCTGGCATGGAAGCTGGCGCAATCTCCGACGCTCGATACCCTGTTCGCCGCGCCCGGCAACCCCGGCATCGCGCAACATGCGACGATCGTCGGGCTGGACGTGTCGGATCACCGCGCGGTGATCGATTTCTGCCGCCGCGAGCTGATCGGGCTGGTGGTGATCGGGCCGGAAGCGCCGCTGGTGGACGGGCTGGCGGACAATATCCGCGCGGTCGGCGTGCCGGTGTTCGGCCCCGGCCGCGCGGCCGCCCAGCTTGAGGGGTCGAAGGGCTTCACCAAGGATCTGTGCGCCCGCGTCGGCATCCCGACCGCGCGCTATTTCCGTGTCACGAGCAAGGCCGGCGCGCTCGCCGCGCTCGACGATTTCGGCGAACGATGCGTTATCAAGGCGGACGGGCTGGCCGCGGGCAAGGGCGTGACGGTCGCCGAGACCCGCGCCGAGGCGGAAGCCGCGATCGCGGCGCTCTTCGCCGACGGCCCGGCCGAAGCCGTGATCGAGGAGATGCTGGAGGGGCCGGAGGCGAGCCTGTTCGTCCTTTCCGACGGCACCGTCACCGCCTCGTTCGGCTCGGCGCAGGATCACAAGCGCGTCGGCGATGGCGACACCGGCCCGAACACCGGCGGCATGGGCGCATACAGCCCCGCCGCGGTGCTGACCGCGGCGCTGGAGGAGCAGGCGCTCGGCGAGATCGTCCGCCCGACGATCGACGCGCTGGCGGAAGCCGGCACACCTTATGTCGGGGTGCTGTATGCCGGCCTGATGCTGACGGCGGATGGGCCGAAGCTGATCGAATATAACGTCCGCTTCGGCGATCCCGAATGCCAGGTGCTGATGGCGCGGTTCGAAGGCGATCTGGTCGCGCTGCTGCTCGCGGTCGCCGAAGGGCGGCTCGCCGATCAGCCCGAGCCCGCGTTTTCGCGCGATGTCGCGCTCACGGTGGTGATGGCGGCGCAGGGCTATCCCGGCACGCCCAGGTCCGGCGGCGCGATCGCGGGGATCGCGGCGGCGGAAGCGACCGGCGCGACGGTGTTTCAGGCTGGCACGGCGGAAGCAGGCGGCCGGATCGTCGCCAGCGGCGGACGGGTGCTGGCCGTCACCGCGACCGGCCCCGATGTGAAGGCGGCGCAGGCCGCTGCCTATCGTGGCGTCGACGCGATCGATTTCCCGGACGGCTTCTGCCGCCGCGATATCGGCTGGCGCGCGGTGTGATCGCTGGACAGGCGCGACGACGGGTTTAAGGCAGCGGGAAGGCAGAGGAGCAGGATATGGGCCCCCGAATGACGGACACAGGCACGCTGACAACGGTCGCGCTCGCGCTGATCGCCGCTTTCGCGGTGCTGACGGTCATCGGCATCCTGTGGGGTGCGCGCCTGAAACGCCAGCGCGCCGCCGCCGAACGGATCGAGGCCCAGAATGCGGAACGCGAGCGTCAGCTCGCGCGAACCCGGCCCGTGGCGGTCGATCCGCCGGCAAAGCCCGCTGACGAGGCTCCGATCGCGCCTCCCCCGCCCCCGCCCCCGCCCCCGCCTGTGCCGGTGGCGCCACCGCCCCCGCCGCTCGCGCCGGAGCCGCCCGTGATCGCGGACCGGGCGACGGACGAGCCTGCCGCGCTTGATGCCATGCCGCTCGCCGACGTGCCGATCGCCGCCGCAGCGCCGCTCGATGCCGCCCCCGCGACCGAGGCCGCATCGACACCCGAACCGCCGGCCGCGCCCGATGGCCCCGCCGCCGCCGATGGGCCGATCACCCAGCTCAAGGGGCTGGGGCCGAAGCTCGCGGAGCGGCTCGCCGCACTCGGCATCACGACGGTAGGCCAGCTCGCCGCGCTCGACACCGCCGAGGCGGAGGCCCTCGATGCCCGGCTCGGGCCGTTCACCGGGCGCATGAACCGCGACCGCTGGATCGAGCAGGCGCGCTTCCTCGCCGCCGGCGACCGCGCCGGTTTCGAGGCGGTGTTCGGCAGGCTATAGCGTCCGCATTGCCTTCGCGGGGGCGCCGCCCCACATAGCTTCGTAACACACCAACGGGGAATCGATGGCCGATCCATATTCGACGCTGGGCGTCGCGCGCGGCGCTTCCGAAGCGGACATCAAGAAGGCGTATCGCAAGCTCGCGAAAGAGCTCCATCCCGATCGCAACAAGGATAATCCGAAGGCCGCCGAGCGGTTCAGCCAGGTGACCGGCGCCTATGATCTGCTGACCGACAAGGAAAAGCGCGCGCGCTTCGATCGCGGCGAGATCGATGCGGATGGCAACCCCACTTCCCCGTTCGGCGCCGGCTTCGGTGGTGCGCGCGGCGGCGGCGGTGGCGGCGGCGCGGGCGGGTTCCGCTCGCAGGGCTTCGATGTGGGCGGCGACGGCGTCGACATGTCGGACATTTTCGAGGGGCTGTTCGGCGGGCGCGGCGGCGGCGGCGGCGGGTTCGCCAGCGGGTTCGGCCGGCGTCAGCCTCCCCCCCGGGGCGCCAACGTCGCCTATCGCCTGCGCGTGCCGTTCGTGGATGCCGCCGCACTCGTCCCGCAGCGCATCACGCTGGGCGACGGCAAGACGATCGATCTCAAGCTGTCGCCCGGCGTCGAGGACGGCACGCAGATGCGCCTTTCCGGGAAGGGTGAAGCGGGCCAGGGCGGCGCCGGCGATGCGATCGTGACGATAGAAATCGTGCCGCACCGGTTTTTCGTCCGCGAGGGCGACGATGTCCGGCTCGACCTGCCCGTCACGCTGGTGGAGGCGGTGAAGGGCGGCCCGGTGAAGGTGCCGACGGTGGAAAAGCCGGTGATGCTCACAATTCCCGCCGGATCCACCTCGGGCAAGGTGCTGCGGCTGAAGGGCAAGGGCTTTCACCGGAAGGGCGGCGGGCGCGGCGATCAGCTCGTCACGCTGATGGTGGATGTGCCGGCGGGCGATGCGGCGCTTCAGCAATTCGTGGAAAGCTGGCACGGCGGAGGGAACCCGCGCGAGGCGATGGGCGTCTGATTCCCGATATATAGCCGAGGGGATTGAAGCTTGAGCGATGTCGCCAATGCGCTGACGCCAGAGGATCGCGCGGAACGAGCGGGCACGGCGCGGGCGCGCTTTGATCTGCAGCTCGCAAGCCTCTCGCCCGGCGGTTATGCTTTCGAGGTGGTCAAGCGCACCGTGATCGGCGTGTACACCGTCGGTTTCATGCACGCCGGCAACCTCGCCTACCTCGCGTTGATGACGCTGTTTCCGTTTTTCATCGTGACCGCGGCGGTGTTGTCCGTTTTCGGGGGTGATGACCGTATCCAGCTGGCGGTCGCCTCCTTCCTGCATGTCCTGCCGCCCGACGTATCCGATCTGCTCCGCAAGCCGATCCATGACGTGCTGACCGCGCGCACCGGATCGCTGCTGTGGCTGGGCGCGCTGGTCGGCCTGTGGACGGTCAGCAGCTTCGTCGAGACGATCCGCGAGATTTTCCGGCAGGCGTATGGCACGGTCAGCACCCAGCCGATCTGGCGCGCGCGGCTCGGCCTGTCGCTCGGCATCGTTGCTTCCGTGATCCTCACTCTTCTGTCGCTGTTGGCGCAGGGTCTGCTCACTGCCGCCGAACAGTTCGTCTATCACCTGCTGCCATGGGCGAAGCATGTCGCGGGCTGGATCGGGATCAGCCGCGCGATTCCCGGCGTGGTGATGTTCGGCGCGCTGTTCGCGCTGTTCTATTGCGTCACGCCATCGAAATATCGCTACACGAAGAGCCGGAAATGGCCCGGCGCGCTGTTCACGACGGCGTGGTGGACGGGGATGACGGTGGTGCTCCCGTTCGTCCTCGGGCAGCTCGGTGGATACAGCCTCACCTACGGCAGCCTCGCGGGCGTGGTGGTGACGCTATTGTTCTTCTACCTGATCGGCCTCGGCCTCGTATTCGGCGCGCATCTCAACGCGGCACTGGCGGAACCGCCGGAAACGGCGCTAGAGGACGCCACGACGGAACAGAAGGAAAAGGCGGGACCGTGAGCGGATTGATGGCCGGAAAGCGCGGGCTGATTATGGGCCTGGCGAACGACAAGTCGCTGGCATGGGGAATTGCGAAGAAGCTGAGCGAGGCGGGCGCCGAACTCGCATTCAGCTATCAGGGCGAAGCGATGGCGAAGCGCGTGCGGCCGCTGGCCGAGCAGCTCGGCGTGGCGCGGCTGTTCGATTGCGACGTCAGCGACATGGACGCGCTCGACGCGACCTTTGCGGCGCTGGCGCGGGAATGGCCGACGATCGATTTCGTCGTCCATGCGATCGGCTTCTCCGACAAGTCCCAGCTTCGCGGCCGCTATTACGATACCTCGCTCGACAATTTCCTGATGACGATGAACATCTCGGCCTATTCGCTGGTCGCGGTGGCCAAGCGCGCGCGTGAGATGATGCCCGAAGGCGGCGCGATCCTGACGCTCACTTATTATGGCGCGGAAAAGGTCATCCCGCATTATAACGTGATGGGCGTCGCGAAGTCCGCGCTGGAGACGAGCGTCAAGTATCTCGCGGTCGATCTCGGGCCGGAAAACATCCGCATCAATGCCATTTCCGCCGGGCCGATCCAGACGCTGGCGGCGCGCGGGATCGGCGATTTCAACTATATCCTGAAGTGGAACGAGCTGAATTCGCCGATGCGCCGCACCGTGACGATCGAGGATGTCGGCGGCGCGGGCCTCTACATGCTCTCGGATCTCGCGAGCGGCGTGACCGGCGAAATCCACCATGTCGATGCGGGTTACAACGTGATCGGGATGAAGGCGGAGGATGCGCCGGATATCGCGCTGGCCTGACGGATGACGATCACCGTCCGCCCGGCCCGCGCCGGCGATGTCGCCGCGATCGACGCGTTGCTGCGCGCCAGCTTTCCCGCCCCGGACGAGGCGACGCTGGTGCGCGATCTGTGCGCCGAGGGCGACATGGTGCTGGCGCTGGTCGCCCATGACGAGGTTGGGGATGTGCTCGCGGGCATGATCGCGTTCAGCAGGATGGCGGTGACGGTCGGCGGAAAGCCGGTGCCGGCCGTGGCGCTCGCCCCGCTCGCGGTGTCGGCGCCCTATCGACGGCGCGGCGTGGCGGAGGCGCTGGTGCGCGCCGCCCACGATCGCCTGGAGGCGGAGGGCGTGGTCCTCAGCTTCGTGCTGGGCGAACCCGGATATTACGCGCGCTTCGGTTATGATGCGGCGGTGGCGCGCAACTTCGCCTCGCCCTATGCCGGCCGCCATTTCATGGCGCTGCCGCTGCAGGGCGGCCTGCTGCCGTGCGGCATGCGCGAAGAGGCGCGCCATGCGCCGGCTTTCGCTAGATTGGGGACGGGATGAGCTTCAACACCTTCGGCCGCATATTCCGTTTCACCACCTGGGGTGAAAGCCATGGCCCGGCGCTGGGCGCGGTGGTCGATGGATGCCCGCCGGGGATATCGCTGTCGCAGGACGATATACAGCCGTGGCTCGACAAGCGGCGCCCCGGCCAGTCGCGCTTCACCACGCAGCGGCGCGAGCCGGATGCCGTGCGTATCCTGTCCGGCACGTTCGAAGGGCGCACGACCGGCACGCCGATCAGCCTGATGATCGAGAATGTCGACCAGCGCTCGAAGGATTATTCAGAAGTCGCCCAGGCCTATCGCCCCGGCCACGCCGATTATGCCTATGACGCGAAATACGGCTTCCGTGATTATCGCGGCGGCGGCCGATCCTCCGCGCGCGAGACGGCGGCGCGCGTGGCGGCGGGGGCGGTGGCGCGGCTTGTGGTGCCGCAGGTACGCATCCGGGCGTGGGTGGAATTGATCGGCGGTGATGCCATCGATCCCCATGCGTTCGACGACGCGGAAATCGATCGCAATGCCTTCTTCTGCCCCGACGCCGTCGCGGCGCGGCGCTGGGAGGCGATGGTTGACGCCGCGCGCAAGGCTGGCTCGTCGCTCGGCGCGGTCGTCGCCTGCGAGGCGAGCGGCGTTCCGGCGGGCTGGGGCGCACCGCTCTACGCCAAGCTCGACAGCGAGCTGGCCGCCGCCTGCATGTCGATCAACGCGGTGAAGGGATTCGAGATCGGCGACGGTTTCGCCGCCGCGGCATTGTCCGGCGAGCAGAATGCCGATGCGATGCGGCCGGGCTCCGATGGCAAGCCGTCGTTCCTCGCCAATCACGCGGGCGGGATCGCCGGCGGCATCGCGACCGGCCAGCCGATCCGCCTGCGTGTGGCGTTCAAGCCGACCAGTTCGATCCTGACGCCGGTGGAGACGATCACGCGCGGCGGGGAAGCGGCGGAGATCGCGACCAGGGGCAGGCACGATCCCTGCGTCGGTATCCGCGGCGTGCCGGTGGTCGAGGCGATGGTGGCGCTGGTGCTCGCGGATCAGGCGCTGCTGCATCGCGGGCAGTGCGGCTGAGCCACACAATATCGCGCGTTGCGAAAGTAACGAATCACTTATCTGAACAGATATTCACAATCGGATCGTCTTCGTCAAGCAAGGGCTCATCTTTTCGATAATATTTCATGTCGGTAATGCCGGGATGAAGCGTTTGTGTATCGCGGCAGGGCGACGATACTGCGCCGGTTTTATCCCTATATTGTTAGCCAACGGGGAAGACCAGGAGAAGAAT
Organism: Sphingomonas sp. TX0543; assembly: GCF_048565505.1. NCBI lineage: Bacteria > Pseudomonadati > Pseudomonadota > Alphaproteobacteria > Sphingomonadales > Sphingomonadaceae > Sphingomonas > Sphingomonas sp. TX0543. Next base: position 1,367,809 of record NZ_JBLZUS010000002.1, on the reverse strand, counting down.
TCATGAAGTTTGTTCACATCATCGCCGCTGGCGCCCTTATCCTCCCGACTGTTGCGGTCGCGCAGATGGCGCCGGGCGATCAGCCCACGACCTCGGCGAAGGCGAAGAAGGGCAAGAAGCATCACGATACGGCAACCGCACCGGATGCGGCGCCGAGCGACACCACGACCACGCCGTCGTCCTCGACCGCGCCGGCCACGACCACGCCGCCGGCTGACTCGACGGTAGCACCGCCGCCGGCGACCGACCCGGCCGGTCCGACCACGGCGCCGACGACGCCGCCGCGCGGCTAACGATTACGCGAATGGTCCCGAAAGGCCCGGCGAATGAAGGTTCGCCGGGCCTTTCAACGTCCGCGATCAGTCAGCGAACGGATCGCGGACGAGGATCGTGTCCTCGCGCTCCGGGCTGGTCGAGACCAGCGCCACGGGGCAGCGGATCAGCTCCTCGACACGGCGGATATATTTGATCGCCTGCGCGGGCAGATCGGCCCAGCTCCGCGCCCCGGCGGTGGAGCCGGCCCAGCCTTCGATCGTCTCATACACCGGCTCGACCTCCGCCTGGTCGGCCGCATGGGACGGGAAGTAATCGAGCATGTCACCGCGCAGTCGATAGCCGGTGCAGATCTTCACCTCGTCGAATCCATCGAGCACGTCGAGCTTGGTCAGCGCGATTCCGGTGATGCCGCTGACAGCCGCCGACTGGCGCACCAGCACCGCGTCGAACCAGCCGCAGCGCCGCTTGCGCCCGGTGACCGTGCCGAATTCGCGCCCGCGCGTGCCGAGCCGCTCGCCGGTTTCGTTCTCCAGCTCGGTCGGGAACGGGCCGGAGCCGACGCGCGTGGTGTACGCCTTGGCGATCCCGAGCACGAAGCCGACCCCGCCCGGCCCGATGCCGGAGCCGCCCGCCGCCTGCCCCGCGATCGTGTTCGAGGAGGTGACGAAGGGATAGGTTCCGTGATCGACATCGAGCAGCACCCCCTGCGCGCCCTCGAACAGGATCCGCTGCCCGGCCGCGCGCGCGTCGTTGAGATCGCGCCACACCGGCTTGGCAAAGGGAAGGACGAAGCCGGCGATCTCGCGCAATTCGCCCAGCAACCGCTCGCGATCGATCGGCGGCTCGCCGAAGCCCGCCCGCAGCGCGTCGTGATGCGCGGTGAGGCGATCGAGCTGCGCGCCCAGATCGTCCAGGTGCGCCAGATCGCACACGCGGATCGCGCGGCGACCGACCTTGTCCTCATAGGCCGGGCCGATGCCGCGCCGCGTGGTGCCGATCTTGCCCGCGCCGCTCGCATCCTCGCGCAGCGCATCGAGATCGCGGTGGAACGGCAGGATCAGCGCGCAATTGTCCGCGATGCGCAGCGTCTCCGGCGTCGCGCGCACCCCCTGCTCGCCGAGCCGCGCGATCTCGTCGCGCAGCGCCCAGGGATCGAGCACCACGCCATTGCCGATCACCGACGGCGTGCCGCGCACGATGCCGGAGGGAAGCAGCGACAGCTTGTAGGTCGTGTCGCCCACGACGAGCGTGTGCCCGGCATTATGGCCGCCCTGGAATCGCACCACCATGTCGGCGCGCTCGGCAAGCCAGTCGACGATCTTGCCCTTGCCCTCGTCGCCCCATTGGGCGCCGATCACCGCTACGTTCGCCATGGATACAGAACTCCCCCTGCCGGGTGATGTCCGCGCGCCCTTCGACAGGACTCGGCATGCGGACGTTCCGAATTTTCGCCGGGCGGGTAGCCGCGCGCGGCGTGGTCGTCAACCGCCCAGCGGATGCGCCGCGCCACGGTCGAGAATGTGCGTGCAAAGCTGCGCCTCGGGCGTGTCGCCGGGCTCGAGCGCCGCGACCGTGACCCAGCCCGCGGCCCGCATCGCCGCGCCCTCCGCAGCCGCGGTGCCATGAGGCAGGAACAGCCGGCGCCGCTCGGGCGGGGCGGTGCCCACCAGCGCGTCGGCGAAGAGCGAGAAGCCGGTGGCAGCCTCCTCCGCGCCGTCCTCACGCATGATGCGATAGGTGCCCCCGCGCCCCACCTCACGCGCCACGCCGTTCACAAACAGCGAGAAGCCCAGCCAGGACTGATATTCGAAGCCGTGCCGCTCGGTCGGATCCAGCGTCAGTTGCACGCGATCGCCCAGCGCGGCGACAATATCCCCCAGCCCCGCGATCCGCGAGGCGAGGATGCCGGCGGTATCGAACGCGCGCAGCCGCTCCAGCGCGTCAGGGAACGGCCCGGCAGCCGCGATCAGCGGGAGATAGGCGGGCGCCAGCGCCGCGACGCCGCCGGCGTCCTTGGCATCCAGCCGCTCGCGCAGCGCGTCCACGTCCGCCACCGGCAGCGCGCCGGCCATCGTATCGACCAGATCGGGCAGGGTGAAATCGATCGAGATGCCGGTCGCGCCCGCCGCTTCCAGCGCATCGACCGCGACCGTCACCACCTCACGCGCGGCGGCAACCGAATCGAGGCCGATCAGCTCCGCGCCGATCTGGCGCACCTCGCGCGCGGGATTGAGCGCGTCGCCACGCAGCTTGAGCACCGGCCCCGCATAACTCAGCCGCACCGGGCGCGGGTGATGCGCCATGCGCGTTGCCGCGATCCGCGCGATCTGCGCCGTCAGGTCCGGCCGGATCGCAAGCGTCCGCTGCGACACAGGGTCCACGAAGCGCACCGCATTGCGCAGCCCGCCGTCCTTGAGCCGCGAGCCAAGCCCCTCGGCGAATTCGGCCAGCGGCGGATCGGCCCGCTCGTAACCGTGGCTTGCCGCCGCCGCCAACACACGCGCCTCCACCAGCGCCGCCGCATCGGCGAACGGCGGCAGCGAATCGCGAAAACCTTCGGGGAGCAAAGCGGCCATTGGGAAACGTATCCGTTCGAGCTGAACCTGCCGGAAGCCCTGCCCTTTCCTTGCGCGAAAGGACAGCCCCCGGCAGGCTCCGCTCTATCGTGCGGTCAGAACGCCAGCCCGGTCGCGGTTCGCACGCCCGGAAGCGCCCGGACCTTCGCGAGCAGATCGGCACTCACTTCGTCATCGACCGATAGCAGCAGCACCGCCTCGCCCCCCGCCTGACGCCGGCCGAGGTGGAAGGTGCCGATGTTGACGCCCGCTTCGCCCAGCAGGGTTCCGATGCGCCCGATGAAGCCGGGCGCGTCCTCGTTCACGACATACAGCATATGGCCGACCAGATCGGCCTCCACCTTGATGCCGAAGAGTTCCACGAGGCGCGGCGCCGCATCGCCGAACAGCGTGCCGACGACGGATCGCTCGCCCGTGTCGGTCTTGACCGAAACGCGCACCAGCGTGTGGTAATCGCCCTCCCGCTCGGTGCGGATCTCGCGCACCTCGATGCCGCGTTCGCGGGCGAGGAACGGGGCGTTGACCATGTTCACCGTATCGGTCTGCGTGCGCAGGAAGCCGGCGAGCACCGCCGATACGATCGGCTTCGGATTGAGTTCGGCCGCGGCGCCTTCGGTGTGGATCGAGATGCGCGGGATCACGCCGTGGCTGAGCTGCCCGACGAGGCTGCCGAGCTTTTCCGCCAGCGCCATGTAGGGCTTCAGCTTCGGCGCTTCCTCGGCGCTGAGGCTCGGCACGTTGAGCGCGTTGGTGACGCCGCCGGTGACGAGATAGTCGGCCATCTGCTCCGCCACCTGGATCGCGACGTTCACCTGCGCCTCGGTGGTGGATGCGCCCAGATGCGGGGTGGAGATGAAATTGGGCGTGCCGAACAACGGGCTGTCGGTCGCCGGCTCGGTGACGAACACGTCGAGCGCGGCGCCCGCGATATGGCCCGAATCCAGCCCCTCCTTCAGCGCCGCCTCGTCGATCAGGCCGCCGCGCGCGCAATTGATGATCCGCACGCCCTTCTTCGTCTTGGCGAGGTTCTCCGCCGACAGGATGTTGCGGGTCTGGTCGGTCAGCGGGGTGTGCAGGGTGATGAAATCGGCGCGGGCGAGCAGCTCGTCCAGCGTCACCTTCTCCATGCCCGTCTCAAGCGCGCGCTCCGGCGTCAGGAAGGGGTCATAGGCGACCACCTTCATCTTCAGGCCATGCGCGCGATCCGCGACGATCGAGCCGATATTGCCGGCGCCGATCAGACCGAGCGTCTTGCTCGTCAGCTCGACGCCCATGAAGCGGTTCTTCTCCCATTTGCCCGCCTGGGTGGAGGCGTCGGCCTCCGGCAACTGGCGGGCGAGCGCGAACATCAGTGCGATGGCGTGTTCGGCGGTGGTGATCGAATTGCCGAACGGCGTGTTCATCACCACCACGCCCTTGGCGCTGGCCGCCGGGATGTCGACGTTGTCGACGCCGATGCCGGCGCGGCCGACCACCTTCAGATTGGTCGCGGCGTCCAGGATTTCCCTGGTCACCTTGGTCGAGGAACGGATCGCGAGGCCGTCAAACTGCCCGATGACTGCTATTAGCTCTTCCGCCGTCCTCCCACTCACCTCCTCTACTTCCACACCGCGCTCGCGGAAGATTTGCGCAGCTTTGGGGTCCATTTTGTCGCTGATGAGTACCTTGGGCATGTTTCTGTTACTTTCGTCGTCCCGGCAAAGACCGGGGTCGGGTGCGGCAAGCACACTCGATGCGGAGAAAGACCCGACTTCCGCCGGGTGGTGGGTCTTATTTGGAAGCCTTCACGGTCGCATAGGCCCAGTCGAGCCACGGCCCAAGCGCCTCGATATCGGCGGTATCGACGGTCGCACCGCACCAGATGCGCAGACCGGCCGGGGCATCGCGGTAACCGGCGACGTCGAACGCTGCGCCTTCTTTCTCGAGAAGGCCAGCCATGGCCTTGATGAACGCCTCGTCGGCGCCCTCAACCGTGAGGCATACGCTGGTGCGCGAACGGATATCCTCGTCCACCGCGAGATGGCCGAGCCAGTCTCGCGCTCCGACGATCTTGTCGAGCGCGGCAGAATTGGCGTCGGAGCGCGCGATCAGGCCCTTTGCACCTCCGATAGACTTTGCCCATTCAAGCGCGAAGATCGCATCTTCCACCGCGAGCATCGATGGGGTGTTGATCGTCTCGCCCTTGAACACACCTTCGGCGAGCTTCCCTTTCGAAACGAGACGGAACACCTTGGGCAGTGGCCATGTCGGCGTGTAGTTCTCCAGCCGCTCGACAGCACGCGGGCCAAGGATCAGCACACCGTGCGCGCCCTCCCCGCCCAGCACCTTCTGCCAGGAGAAGGTGGCAACATCGATCTTGTTCCACGGGAGATCATAGGCAAACACCGCGCTGGTGGCGTCTGCGAAGGTAAGGCCCTCCCGATCATCGGCGATCCATTCGCCATCCGGCACCCGGACGCCGCTAGTCGTGCCATTCCAGGTGAACAACACGTCGCTGGACCAATCAACCCGGGCGAGATCCGGAAGCTGACCGTAATCGGCGCGGATCACCTCCGGCTCGAGGCGCAGCTGTTTCACCGCATCGGTGACCCAACCTTCACCGAAGCTTTCCCAGGCCAGCGTGGTCACGGCGCGCTCGCCAAGCATCGTCCACATCGCCATCTCGAAGGCGCCGGTATCCGAACCTGGCACGATACCGATCCGGTGCGTGTACGGCAGCGCGAGCATTTCACGCATAAGGTCGATGCAATATTGCAACCGCTGCTTGCCGAGCTTCGAGCGGTGCGAGCGGCCGAGCACATCGGCGTTCAATCTTGCCGCATCCCAGCCGGGAGGCTTGGCGCACGGACCGGAAGAGAAATAGGGGCGAGCCGGCTTCGCAGCGGGCTTGACAGGCGCAATGAGAGCGCCGGTAACGAGCGTGGTATCAGTCATGTAACTCTCCTCACAGAGAGCACGCGCGGCGTTGGGACCGCGTGGCCCGTCGACGGCTCTAGCGGCGCGCACCCGCCCTGGCAATCGCGAAGATTTGGCCACGTACGATCGGATAGTCGCGTCGCTGACCCGCTTCGTCATCGTTCGCTTGTCGCTGAATCCGCGCTGCGCCAGATGCGTGCGTGTGGTTGGCGTGGGAAGAGGCGTGTGCCGAGCGGACGGCGCGGCGATGATTGCGCTGGCGCTCGCCGGCTGCGGTCGGGTCGAGCATCCGTCCACACCGCCGCGCAGCGGCCAGCCCGTTGCGGGTCCATCAGCGCTTGAGACGGGGCAGTGTCTAGCCGACTTGCAGAGGCTTGGCGTCGATTATCAGCCGCTGCCCGACCGTCAGCTTGGCCCGGGTTGCGCGATCCTCGGCACGGTGAAACTGCTTGATATCGGCGTGCCGACCGCCAATCTCGGCGCAGTGCGCTGTGGCGAGGCGCGCGCTTATGCGGGCTGGGCGCGCAATGCCGTAGGCCCTGCGGCGTATCAGATTCTCGGTAGCGAGCTCGCGCGAATCGACAGCATGGGGAGTTATTCATGCCGCAATGTCGCGGGCACTAAGCGCCGATCAGGCCATTCAATCGCCAACGCGATCGATATCAGCGCATTCGTGTTGAAAGACGGCCGCCGCATCACCGTGCTCAGCGACTGGAACTCGCCCGATCAGAATGTGCGGTACTTTCTGCGCGTCGTGCACCAATCGGCGTGCAAACGCTTCGGAACAGTGTTGTCCCCCGATTACAATACAGCGCACCGGGACCATTTGCATCTGGAGGATGACCGCGCCGGTTTTTGCCGCTAATCACTTTCGATGACCGAAACCCGCGTACCAAGCCGCGTCTTCCCGCGCGCGAAACAGGATGCCGAAACCGCCAAAACGGGCATTTCGACTCCGCAGACCGAAAACCCCGCTTATCGCCTCGCATTCCAGGACATGGATTTCCTGTTGCGTGAGGATCTGCGCCCGGTGCGATTCCAGCTTGAATTGCTGAAACCGCAATTGCTGATCGACGAGGCGCATATCGGCTCGACCTTCGTTTTCTATGGCTCGGCGCGGATTCCCGAGCCGGAGAAAGCACAAGCACTGCTCGATGCCGCCAAAGACGAGAAGAGTCGTCGTATCGCCGAGCGACTCGTTGCCAAATCACATTATTACGAGATGGCACGCGAACTGGCGCGGCTCGCCAGCAACTTCCCGCGCGACGAGCAGGGCAAGCGCCATTTCGTCGTCTGCTCCGGCGGCGGTCCCTCGATCATGGAGGCGGCGAATCGCGGCGCGCATGACGTTCATGCCGATTCCATCGGCCTAAATATCGTGCTGCCGCATGAACAGGCCCCTAACCCTTATGTCACACCCGCATTCAGCATGCAGTTCCACTATTTCGCGCTCAGGAAGATGCACTTCCTGCTCCACGCGCGCGCACTTGCAGCGTTTCCAGGCGGGTTCGGTACATTCGATGAGCTGTTCGAACTGCTCACGCTGATCCAGACGGGCAAGATCGCGCCGATCCCGGTGCTGCTATTCGGCCGCGACTTCTGGGAGAAAGTGGTGAATTTCGACGCGCTGGTCGAAGAGGGCGTCGTTTCCGAGCGCGACCTGGAGATCTTTTCCTATGTCGAAACCGCGGCCGAGGGCTGGGCTGTCGTCCAGCGCTTCTATCAGGAACAGTCGGGCGGCTGACTCTGGATCATGGCACACAAAACAAACGCGCCGGTAGTGACCAACCTACCGGCGCGCTCAAATATCTGGAGTACTCGACCAGCGTAATTCGAAAGAATGCCGGTCGGCTACCTACTTCTTGGCGATTGCCCCAGCGGCAGGCGCCGTGCCATTCGCGGACGCGTCTGCAGGAGAGGCCGCATTGGCGGTCGCGCCCTCAGCCTTCGCTTCGGGCTTGGCATCAGGGGCCGGTGCGGCCGGCAGCGGCAAATTCGACCCCTGCTGGTTGAGATAGAGAATCACATCGGCGCGATCCTGCGGGTTCGACAGGCCCGCGAAGGTCATCTTGGTGCCATTGGCAAATTTACGCGGGCTGGTGAGCCACGCGTTCATCTTGTCGAAATCCCACTTGCCGCCGATGGCTTTCAGTCCATCGGAGAAGGCGAAACCGCCCTTGCCCTGCGCGATTTCATCGCCAAGCGTAGCGTACAGGTTCGGCCCGACCCCGTTTGCACCGCCCTGATTGATCGTGTGGCAGGCCGCGCACTTCTTGAACACTTCGGCACCCTTTGCCGCATCCGCCTTTGGCAGGAGCGACGCGATCGGCACAGCCGCCGCCGCGCCGCCGCCACCGGCATCGTCCGCGGCCTCAACCGGGTAGCCGAATTTTTCGCTGTGACCGGAGTGGAAAATCATGCCGCCCGCGATCGACAACCCCAACGCCGCGCCACATGCCGCAAGCACCCAACCCGCAATGGTGTTGTTCCGATCGTCCATATCCAGAAACCGCCCCTGAGACTTTATGCCGAACCCCATAGGAAAGCCGGGATCGTACCGCAAGCGGCGCTTTGCATGCTCGCCGATCGCGGCTAACGGCCGATACCGACATGGAGAACTTTGCCGCCCCCGCCAGACCGATCGTCGCACAGATGGTCGCCGCCGCCTCCGCCGAGCCGGAGCGAGCGGTTTCGTTTCAAGGCGCGCCCGGAGCTAACAGCCATGTCGCCGCGCTGGAAGCGTTTCCGGATTGTTTGCCGCTGCCATGCTTTTCGTTCGAGGATGCGATCGATGCGGTAAAGGACGGGCGCGCCGCGCTAGCGATGATACCAATCGAAAATTCGCTTCATGGACGCGTGGCCGATATTCATTTTCTGCTGCCCGAATCCGGCCTTGTCATCACTGGCGAGCATTTCCTCGCGATCCGATACGCTCTGATGGGCTTAGGCACGCGGGACGAGGTGCGCCAGGCGATGAGCCATCCGCAGGCGCTTGGTCAGTGCCGCCACTGGCTGAAGGCGCACGATATTCAGCCGGTCGCCTATCCGGACACCGCAGGCGCCGCTGCGATGGTAGCGGAGGTTGGTGACACGCAAACGGCCGCGCTCGCGCCGCCCCCAGCCGCTGAAATCTATGGGTTGAAACTACTGGCGAACGACATCGCAGACGCTGATCACAACACTACCCGCTTCGTGATGCTTGCACGGGGCGGCCGCCCGTCTGCGGGAGAGGGCCCGTGGATAACAACCTTCATATTCGAGGTGAAGAACATTCCGGCGGCGCTTTACAAGGCGATGGGCGGCTTCGCGACCAACGGCGTCAACATGACAAAGCTGGAGAGCTATCAGCGCGCCGGCAGCTTCGCTGCGACCGAATTCTTCGCGGATGTAGAGGGGCGACCCGGCGATGCGCCGTTTGATCGCGCGATGGAGGAACTAGGCTTTCACTCAAAATGGGTCCGCGTGCTGGGCACCTATAAACAGGCGCGGACACGCGGCTGATCTAGCCTGTCGCTAATACGCGACAGGTCGATCTGTGCCGCGCCGCGTCGATAGCCGGAAAATGCGCGCGATCGTCCACCAGAACGCGGATCAACGCGACGCCGCGGGCACCTTTGACCCGCACAACTTCAGCACCAGCTGGCGCTACCTGCCCTTCCTGCGCTACCACCACCGTGATCGGCCTGCCGTGCGTCTCGACGTTGTTGCGCACTAACGCGACATCGGTGTTCGCCTGAAACACCGACAGCGACCAATAGAGCGCCGGGACTGGCTCGACCGTCACCACAAGTGCCCCTCTCGAAAGATCGAACGGGCAGGAAGAATAAGCGAGATCAGGGCTGGGCCGCACGATTGCTCGCGACTTGCTGGTGGCAAGCGGTGAGTGCGCAAAGCTGTTCATCCCTGCTTTGCCCAACCGCGAAACGGCCGTCGCCATTAGCGTTTCCGGCGTGCGTGAAAGCGTGACGAACCACGTCACGACCGCCAATAATACTGCCAACCCGATCGGCCCGGCCCACCGCCGGATCATTTGCATGCCTCCCGCCGGATGCTGGGCAATTGATCGCGCGCCGGGCTGGTTGTGCCGGCATCGGATGGCAAATAGGTGCGTAGCGTGAGTTCGAAATGATCGAGACGAGCAGTAGGCAACCAGTGGCCGGCCTGCCGGTCAGGCGATACCAACATCGTCCAGCGCCCTTGCTCGCCAGCTCGGATAGCCGCGCTCTCGACCGAATAGGGGCCGTCTCCCGCAAGATAGCCGTCCCCATCGTACAGCGTCAGACTCCACCACCGGCCGGGTAACGCGCCGCCCGTGATCCGATAGCTGCAGCGTCCATCGAGCGGGCGGCCGGCGTCGTCTGTGGCGGAGGAATAATAGCGCGCTTCCCGTGCCGGCAACGCGAGGAGCCCGCGCCGCGCGACCACCGCACGGGTGCGCGCGCTTTGATCCGCAGAGCCGAAATCCACGCCGGTCGCCCATGGCCCGATCATTACGTTAGATCCTAGCGCACCGGCGCGCACCGTGTAGATCGCGCTGCCAAACCCGGCCACGACGCCCGCCACCCCAAGGATCAGATAGCGGGCCCATGGCTTCACGCGCGCGCTCCTATTTGTTCAGTGCCGCCTGTGCTGCCGCCAGCCGCGCGATCGGCACACGATAAGGCGAGGCCGAGACGTAATCCAGACCCACCGCCTCGCAAAAGGCGATCGAGGCCGGATCGCCGCCATGCTCGCCGCAAATCCCGAGCTTGATATCCGGCCGCGTCGAACGACCGCGCTCGGCCGCCATCCGCACCAGTTCGCCCACGCCCTCCACGTCGAGGCTCACGAACGGATCCTTCGCGTAGATTCCCTTCTCCACATAGGATGTAAGGAAGCGCGCGGCGTCATCCCGGCTGACGCCGAGCGTCGTCTGCGTGAGATCGTTGGTGCCGAAGGAGAAGAACTCGCCAGCCTCGGCAATCTCGGCGGCGCGCAGCGCGGCGCGCGGCAGTTCGATCATCGTGCCGACGAGATAGTCAACGCGCTTCCCGCGCTCGGCGAACACCGCTTCGGCGGTGCGATCAACAACGGCCTTCATCAGTTCCAGTTCGCGTTTGGTGGCGACGAGCGGGATCATCACCTCGGGGATTGGCGCCTCGCCGGACTTGTCCGCGACATCGAGCGCCGCCTCGAAAATCGCGCGCGCCTGCATCTCGTAAATCTCGGGATAGGTGACACCGAGGCGACACCCGCGATGCCCGAGCATCGGGTTGAATTCGTGCAATTCCGCCGCGCGGCGCTTCAGCACGTCCACGTCCACACCGGCAGCCGCCGCGACCTCCGCGAACTCCGCTTCCTCATGCGGCAGGAATTCGTGCAGCGGCGGATCGAGCAGACGGATCGTCACCGGCAGGCCGGCCATCACCTCCAGGATCTCCACGAAATCCCGGCGCTGTTCCGGCAACAGCTTGTCCAGCGCCACACGCCGCCCGGCCTCATCGGCGGCGAGGATCATCTGGCGCACTGCCGTGATCCGCGCTGCATCGAAGAACATATGCTCGGTGCGGCACAGCCCAACGCCCTCCGCGCCGAATTCGCGCGCGGTGCGGCAATCGAGCGGCGTTTCCGCATTGGCGCGCACCTTCAGGCGACGCACCGCATCGGCCCATTCCATCAGCGTGCCGAAATCACCGGCCAGCTCCGGCTGGATGGTCGCGACCTCGCCCGCCATCACTTCGCCGGTGGTGCCGTCGATGGTGACGATCTCGCCCTCGCGTACCTCCCGCGCGCCGATCCGCGCGACCTTCGCCTTCGCATCGATCGAGAGCGCGCCCGCGCCGGACACGCAGGGACGACCCATGCCGCGCGCCACCACCGCCGCGTGGCTCGTCATGCCGCCGCGCGCCGTGAGAATGCCCTTGGCCGCGTGCATGCCGTGGATGTCCTCCGGCGAGGTCTCGGTGCGGATCAGGATCGTCGCCCGACCATCCGCGGCCCAGCGCTCGGCCGTGTCAGCGTCGAACACGGCAGCGCCGCTGGCCGCGCCCGGCGATGCGGGCAAGCCCTTGGTCAGCACGTCGCGCGTTGCATCTGGATCCAGCGTCGGATGGAGCAGCTGATCGAGCGCCTGCGGATCGACTCGCAAGATCGCCTCCTCGCGGGTGATGAGCCCCGCGTCCGCCATCTCCACCGCGATCTTCAGCGCGGCCTTGGCAGTGCGCTTGCCCGAGCGGGTCTGGAGCATCCACAGCTTCCCCGCCTCGACGGTGAATTCGATGTCCTGCATGTCGCGATAATGGTTCTCGAGCCGATCGAACACCGCCGCCAGCTCACCATAAACCTCCGGCATCGCCTCTTCCATCGAGGCGGCCTTGGCGCCCGCCGTCTCGCGCGCAGCCTTCGTCAGATATTGCGGGGTGCGGATGCCCGCGACGACATCCTCGCCCTGCGCGTTGATGAGAAACTCACCGTAATAGGCGTTCTCGCCGGTCGACGGATCGCGCGTGAAGGCGACGCCGGTCGCCGACGTATCGCCCATGTTGCCGAATACCATCGCCTGCACGTTCACAGCCGTGCCCCAGTCACCCGGAATGTCGTTGAGCCGGCGATAGACCTTCGCGCGTTCCGATTGCCATGAGCCGAAGACCGCGCCCACCGCGCCCCACAGCTGATCGTGCACATCCTGCGGGAAAGGCTTGCCCCATTCCTTCTCCACCAGCGCCTTGTATTCCGCGACCAGGGCCTTCCAGTCCGCCGCCGACATCTCGGTATCGAGCGTGAAGCCCTTGTCCTCCTTGGCGATTTCCAGCGCTTCCTCGAACGCGCCGTGATCGAGTTCCAGCACGACATCCGAATACATCTGGATGAAGCGGCGATAGCTGTCCCACGCGAAGCGCTCGTCGCCGGAAACCGTCGCCAGCCCCTCTACGGTCGCATCATTGAGGCCCAGGTTGAGCACCGTATCCATCATGCCCGGCATCGAAACGCGCGCGCCCGAACGGACCGAGACGAGCAGCGGCCCCGCCCCGCTCGCGGAGGCATCGCCGAATTTCTTGCCCGTCGCGCCCTCGATATGCGCGATACCCTGCGCCACTTCGGCGCGGAGCGATTCCGGGAATTGCTCGCCATCGTCGTAATAGCGCGTGCACATCTCGGTCGAGATGGTGAAACCCGGTGGCACCGGCAGGCCAATCGAGGCCATTTCGGCCAGGTTCGCGCCCTTGCCGCCGAGCAGGAACTTGTCGCCCTTGCCTCCATCCGAAACACCGCCGCCGAACCGATACACGTATTGCGTCATGTTCAATCCCTAAGTGTGTGAATTCGCCGGGGAACGCGAAAGAAGAGAATGCAGATAATGCCGAACGCGGGACTATTATCCCTCGATCCGCGAGAAATCGGCCACGCTGTGCACCGCAGCACGAACCCGCGCAAGCAGCGCGAGCCGCGCATCGCGCTTTGCCGGATCGGCATCGTTGACCGTGACCGCCTCGAAGAATGCGTCGATTGGCGCGCGGAGCGTGGCGAGCGCGGCCATCGCCGCCTCGAAATCCTCGTTGGCGACGGCGCGCGCGGCGGCGGGCTCGGCGGCGTCCAGCGCTGCGATCAGCGCCGCCTCGGCGGGCTCGGGCGCATAGTCGAGTGGCGTCCACTCGGCGCTCTCGACACCCTCCTTCTTGAGGATGTTCGCCGCGCGCTTGTATCCGGCGAGCAGGTTCGCGCCGTCATCGGTGCCGACGAACGATTGCAGCGCATGGACGCGCGCGAGCAGCCGGACGAGATCGTCCTCTCCCCCGAGCGCGAACACCGCATCGATCAGGTCGTGCCGGACACCCGCCTCGCGTTGCTGGACCTTGAGGCGGTCGGCGAAGAAGCCGAGGAGGACGGGAATAAACGCACGTGACGCATCATCTTCGAATCGATCAAACTCGTCGATGAAGCTGAATGAAATCACACGGTCAAACGTGCGCGTTAGGGGCAGGCGAAGTTCATTCTGCTGAATTTGCCTCGCGATCGCTAATACAGCGCGTCGCAAAGCGAAGGGATCACGAGACCCCGACGGCATCTCGTTGGCCCAGAAGAACATCGCCAACGTATCCAGCTTATCCGCCAGCGACACCGCCACCGTGACCGGCGCGGTCGGCACCTCATCGCCCTGCCCGACCGGCTTGTAGTGATCGCGGATCGCTTCGGCGACTTCGCGCGGTTCGCCTTGTGCGGCGGCGTAATATCCGCCCATCAAGCCCTGTAACTCGGGGAACTCGCCGACCATGCCGGTGACGAGATCGGCCTTGCATAATTCCGCCGCGCGACGCGCCAGCTTTGGATCGCAGTTCGGGACGATCTTTTCGCTCGCCAGCCATTCCGCCAGCTTCGCGACGCGCTCCACCTTGTCGGCGACGGTGCCGAGCTTTTCGTGGAAGACGATCTTCTCCAGCTTCTTCGCCTGCTCCTCCAGCGGCACCCTGAGATCCGTCTGGTAGAAGAAGCGCGCATCCGAAAGGCGCGCGGCGAGCACCTTGCGGTTGCCCTCGACGATCTTGGCGCCGCCATCCGTCGCAGCGATGTTCGCGGTGCAGACAAACGCGTTGGCGAGCTTGCCCGCGCCATCCCGGCAGACGAAATATTTCTGGTTCACCCGCGCGGTGAGCTGGATCACCTCCGGCGGCACCTCAAGGAACGCGGCGTCGAAGCGACCGAGCAGCGGCACCGGCCATTCGGTGAGCCCGGCATTCTCCGCGACCAGCCCCTCATCCTCGATCAGCTCAAACCCGGCCTCGCGCGCCAGCGCAGTGGCGCGATCGCGGATCAGCGCCATCCGCTCGTCCTGATCGACGATGACATGCGCGGCGCGCAGCTTCTCGACATAATCCGCCGCAGAGCCGATCGTGATCGCGCCCGGATGGTGGAAGCGATGGCCAAGCGTCGCCGCGCCGCTCTCCACCCCCGCGACGGTAACGGGGACGATCCCGCCGCCGAACAGCGCGACGATGCCGTGCAACGGGCGCACCCAGCGCTGGCTTTCGGTCGAGCGCGAGGTGGCGCCCCAGCGCATCGATTTGGGCCAGGGAAAGGCCCGGATCACCGCGGGGATCGCAGCGGCCAGCACCTCGGCGGTCGCGCGGCCGGGGCGCTCGGTCACGGCAAAGAACACGCCGTCCCGCTCTTCAAGCTGTTCGCGCGTCAGGCCGGTCTTGCGCAGGAAGCCTTCCAGCGCCTGCGGCGGCGCTGCACTGCGCGGACCTTTGACTTCCTCGCGCACCGCCTCGGTCGCGTCAGGCAGGCCGCGCAGGATCAGCGCGAGGCGGCGCGGCGTGGCGTAGGTCACTGTTTCCGCCGCCGCGATGCCGGATTGCGCCAGCTCGGCGGCAAACAGCCGGGCCAGATCCTCGCGCGCCTTCGCCTGCATGCGCGCGGGGATTTCCTCCGAGCGTAGTTCGAGCAGGAAATCGGTCACGCCGCGCTCCAATCGGGGTATTTCGCCTGCCATGCGGGCGTGTTTTCCGCGATCCACGACGCGCAGCTATTCTTTGTCAGATCGCGGACCCGGCCGATATAGGCCTGGCGCTCCGCCACCGAGATCACGCCGCGCGCCTGCAACAGATTGAACAGGTGGCTCGCCTCGATCGCCTGCTCATACGCGGCAACGGGGATATTGTTCGCCAGGCAATTTTCGCATTCGGCCACAGCCTTGCGGAAACCCTCGAACAACGTTTCCGTATCGGCGACCTCGAAATTGTATTTCGACATCTGCCGCTCGTTCTCAAGGAACACGTCGCCATAGGTAACGCCCTCGCTATTGAACGCGAGGTCGTAGATGCTGTCCTTGTTCTGGATATACATCGCCAGCCGCTCGAGACCGTAGGTCAACTCACCGGCCACGGGCTTGCAGTCATAGCCGCCCATTTGCTGGAAATAGGTGAACTGCGTCACCTCCATCCCGTCGCACCACACTTCCCAGCCGAGGCCCCAGGCCCCCAGCGTCGGGCTTTCCCAATCATCCTCGACGAAGCGGATGTCATGCAGGCTCATGTCCACCCCGATCGCGGCGAGGCTGCCGAGATAAAGCTGCTGCAGGTCCGGCGGACTGGGTTTCAGGATCACCTGATACTGGTAATAATGCTGGAGCCGGTTGGGATTTTCGCCATAGCGGCCATCGGTCGGGCGGCGGCACGGCTGGACGAAGGCGGCATTCCACGTTTCCGGCCCCAGCGCACGCAGCGTAGTAGCGGGGTGGAACGTGCCCGCCCCCATCCGCATGTCATACGGCTGAAGGATCACGCAGCCACGCTCGCTCCAATATTGGTGGAGGCGCAGGATCATGTCCTGGAAGCTCAGTGGCGCTTCTGTTGACCTGTTGTTCATCGCGCGCGGGCAATGACGGATGGCTCGCCAACAGGCAAGGGCATGAGTAAATCTGCCCCTGCCACTCTGACACGAGGTCGCCGCTTGTACCGTTCCATTTCCGCTTCGTTCGTCGCCATCGGTCTCGCCTTTGCCCTTCCCGCCTGCGCTCAGCCGGCCCCGGTCGCGACGAAGGATGCCGATCCTGCCTTGTGGGTGGTGAAGGACAAAGACACCACGATCTACCTGTTCGGCACGATCCATGTGCTGCAACCGGGCCTCTCCTGGTTCGACCAGGCGGTTAAGAAGGCGTTCGACCGGTCCGGCACGTTGGTGCTGGAGATGGTGGAGCCGGATCAGGCGACACAGCAGAAAGTGGTGCTGTCGAAAGCATTTGCCCCCACCGGCCCGACCCTGTCGGAACAGCTTCCGGCGGGGAAGCGCGAGGCACTGGCGAAGGCGCTGACCGAGAACGGATTTTCCCTCTCTCAATATGATCGGATGCGGCCTTGGTTCGCCGCGATCAGCCTGTCGATCCTGCCGCTTGAGAAGATCGGCTATGATCCGGCCAACGGCCCCGAAGGCATTCTGACGCGAGCGGCAAAGGCGCAGAACAAGCCGGTGATCGGACTGGAAACGTTCGAGGGGCAGCTATCCGTGTTCGACCGGATTTCGCAGAAAGGGCAGATCGACCTGCTATCGTCGACGATCGACGAACTGCCCAAAGCGCGCGAGAATATGGACAAGATGGTCGCCGACTGGGCGGCCGGCCGGCCCGACGAACTGGCCAAGGACATGAATGCGTCGCTGGACGATTCGCCCGAGGTGGCCCAGATGTTGCTGCTCAATCGCAACAAGCAGTGGGCGGGGTGGATCGCGGAGCGGATGCGCACCCCGGGCACCGTATTCATCGCGGTCGGTGCGGGGCATCTGGCGGGCAAGGGCAGCGTGCAGGAGCAATTGCTGCGCTACAAGCTGAAGGCGGTGCGAATCCGCTACTGAGCCGCGCCATTGCCTTTTCGCGCATCTTCCGCTAGGCGCGCCGGCTTCCCGTCATGGTCATCCCTGGAGGCGTGGCGGGAGACGAACCAAATATCGTTTCGGAGATACTGTAATGAGCGACACGCTGACGCTCGCAGCCGAGACGCGTGATCGGGTTGGCAAGGGAGCCTCCCGCGATCTGCGTCGTCTAGGCCGCGTACCCGCCGTGATCTACGGCCAGAACAAAAAGCCCGCCTCGATTCACCTTGAGGAGAAGGCGCTGGTGAAGGCGCTCGGCACCGGGCACTTCATGAATTCGGTCATCATGGTCAACGGCGAGCGCACGCTGCCGAAGGACGTGCACTTCCACCCGGTCACCGACCGTCCGGTCCACGTCGACTTCCTGCGCATCTCGGCGCACGCTCAGGTCACCGTCGCGGTGCCGGTCGTGTTCCAGGACGAGGAGGAATCGCCTGGCCTGAAGAAGGGCGGCGTCCTCAATATCGTTCGCCACGAGCTGGAGCTGGTGTGCGACGCGGCGGAAATACCCAGCGAGATCTTGGTTTCGCTCAAGGGCCTCGAAGTCGGCGATTCTCTCCACATCTCGGCGATCACGCTGCCGAAGGGCACCGAGTCCGCGATCGACGACCGCGACTTCACCATCGCGACCATCGTCGCGCCGTCCGCGCTGAAGTCGGCCGAGGACGAGGCCGATGCTGAAGCAGGCGACGCAGCCGAGGAAGGTGACAAGGCCGAGTAATCTGACTTGTTTTCCGGTAAGCCGTTTCGGGCGGGGTGACGGCGACGTCCCCCCGCCCGTTTCATTTTCGAAAGGGGACGAAGCGTGCAGCTTTGGGTAGGGCTCGGCAATCCGGGGCCGCAATATGCGATGCAGCGGCACAATGTGGGCTTCATGGCGCTGGACGCTATCGCAGAAGTGCACGATTTCGGCCCGGTGGCGAAGAAATTTCAGGGCTGGGTGCAGGAAGGAAGGCTCGGCAGCCAGAGGATCCTTCTGCTCAAACCAGCGACCTTCATGAACGAAAGCGGCCGCAGCGTCGGCGAGGCGCTGCGGTTCTACAAGCTCGCGCCGGATGCGCTCACCGTGTTTCATGACGAGCTCGATCTGCCGCCGTTCAAGGTGAAGGTGAAGAACGGTGGCGGCACGGCGGGGCATAACGGGCTACGCTCGGTTGACCAGCACCTTGGCCCCGATTTCCGCCGCGTGCGGATCGGCATCGGCCATCCCGGCCACAAAGATCGCGTAACCGGATATGTGCTCGGCAATTACGCCAAGAGCGAGATCGATCCGCTGGCCGACCTGCTCGGCGCACTTGCGGCGGAGGCGCCGAAGCTGGCGGAGGGCGACGACGTGCGCTTCATGAACGATATCGCGCTGCGCCAAGGGGATTGAACCGTGTCGACCCGCACCCTGTTTCCAACCCTGTTCTACGAAGGCCGGATCGATGACGAGACGCTGGTAGCAGATCTTGAATATTCCGCGCTCACCCTGGCGCAGGAGGATGGAGCCGGCCGGGCCTGGTCACGCGCGAACGGCTATCGCGGCTACACCAGCTATGCCTCGCTCGATGACCTGCCCGGGCGCGATCCCGCCTTCGCTGCGCTCAAGCGGCGGCTCGACAAGCATGTCGCCACCTTTGCTCGCGACTTGCAACTCGATCTCGGTGGTCGCCGGCTGCGGCTCGACAGCCTGTGGGTGAATGTCATGAAGCGGCATGCAACTCATAGCGGGCACATCCATCCGCACAGCGTCGTCTCCGGCACCTGCTATATCGCGGTGCCGGCCGGGGCAGGCGCGCTCAAGCTGGAAGATCCGCGCCTGCCGATGCTGATGGCCGCGCCGCTGCGGCCGGATACCTTCGTCTATGCGCAGCCCGCGCGCGGCGCCGTGTTTCTGTGGGAAAGCTGGCTCCGCCACGAGGTCATGCCGAGCGATGCGAAGGATGACCGGATCAGCATTAGCTTCAACTATAGCTGAACTGATGGGGGCAAGCCTGCTGCCATATGAACCGCTCGCCCAGAACCCATTCATCCGTTGCGCGTTACGCAACGGAAGTTCCGGGAGATGGATGGAGTTACCTAGTGATGGCAGGATCACGCTTTTCCCGCTTCAGCGCCTCGGCGGCGCTGCTCGCTTTCGCTCTCACCGGCTGCAACCGTACGCCGAACGACAGCCAGGCGCTGCTCGCCAACCAGAGCGCCGCGGCCCCGCTTCCAGACCTCCCCGCGACACTGCCGATGACGGACGCACCCGCTACGCCAATCACGACCGCACCGCGCGCGGCGGCGCTGCCCGAAGCCCGCCCGATCCGCACCGTTCGGGTGCGCGATAGCGGGCGCGGCGCCGAATATGCCTATGCCGACGCAGCGTATCGCTTCAACGACGCGCTGGGCGATGCGCCTCCCGATTACGGCTTCGACTATCAGGGCGTGGAGCCATGGGCATGGCAGGGCTATGACGATTCGGTCGTCTTCGCCGAACCGGTCTCCGGTGGCTACCGCACCTATTATTACCGTCCGGGCGCGGAACAGCCGTATTTCGTCCGCGATCCTTATTATTCCTACGGTTATGACGATGGGCAACTAGCGGTTGTCTATGCGCCGGATGGCGCGGTCGTCCCGTGGGCGGATTATGGGCCGCAGCTCGTCTATGCCTCACGCTATCTGTCGCGCGGGCGCGATCTGTGGCGTGCATCGCGCGCGCAGCGCATCGCGATCAGCGCGGAAAGCTGGACGAGCCAAAGAACGACCTGGTTCGAAACCCGACAGCGATGGGGCGATGTGCGGATGCGCCAGCCCGCGTGGGCGAACTACGCTCGGCAGGACGCCGTTGCGCAAAATCACTGGCAGGCGGAACAGATCCGCCGACAGGCCGACGCCCGTCGGTTCGCGGATTGGCAGGCCGACAGCTATCACGCGGCCCCGCCGCCGCGCGCGATCCCCGCGCATTGGCAGCAGGCACCGTGGGCACGGGATGCCAGCCGTTTCGCGCCCGCAGCCGCAGTCGCGGGCGGTGCGGTAGCGGTCGGCGCGGCCATCGCCCAACGCCAGCATGCCGTGGCGGCGCGAAACGAGCAGGCGCTACTCGCAGACGCAAATCGCACCCGAGAGGAGCAGATGCAGGCGCGGGCGCAGCAACAGCATCAGCAGATGATTGCCCAGCAGCAGGCCGGGAACGCCCAGTTGACACAGCAGCGTCAACAACTGGCCGCCCGGGTGGAGCAACAGCGACAGGCACGGGCGAACGAGATGAACCAACAGCGGTTGCAGGCGCGACGTCAGCCACAATCGATCCGCGCGGACCAGAATCACGTGCTTGCGACGGAGATGACGCAGCGGCAGCAGCAACAGCAGCAGCGGAACATGCAGGCCCACCATCAGCGCTTGCGCATGACCGAGATGGCGCAGCACCGACAGCAACAGCAGACTGTGCGGGTCGAGCAGCAGCAGGCGCGGATTGCGGACAATGCGCGTCGCGAACAGGCGAACGCCGCGCGCGCCGAGCAGATGCAGGCGCGCGCGCAGCAGCAACAGCAGATGCGCGCCGCTGAGACAGCGCAACGTGCCCAGTCGCAAATGCGGGCGCAGCAGTTGCGCGCGGCCGAGACGCGTGTGCAACCGGTTGCGCGGGCGCCGGAACCGCCCCGTCCACCGGCGCAGGCGGAGCGCCCGACACGCCCGGCAGCACCACCGCAACGCGGCCCGGAGCGGGAACACGACCACCGCTGAACGCGCTCCGGGGTGGCGCGATGCGGGCGGACGCTGTAGGGCCGCCCGCATTCCCACATCTTGAGGTACGAACATGGGTTTCCGCTGCGGCATCGTGGGCCTGCCCAACGTGGGCAAGTCCACCCTTTTCAACGCGCTGACCGAAACGGCAGCTGCGCAGGCCGCGAACTATCCGTTCTGCACGATCGAGCCAAATGTCGGCAATGTCGGCGTCCCCGATCAGCGGCTGTCTAAACTGGCGGCAATCGCGGGATCGGCCAAGATCATCGAGACGCAGCTGGCCTTCGTCGATATTGCCGGCCTGGTGCGCGGGGCATCGAAGGGCGAGGGGCTCGGCAACCAGTTCCTCGGCAACATCCGCGAGGTGGATGCGATCGTCCATGTCCTGCGCTGTTTTGAAAACGGCGATGTGACCCACGTCGAGGGCAAGGTCGATCCGATCGCCGATGCCGAAACCGTCGAGACCGAGCTGATGCTGGCGGACCTGGAAAGCCTCGAAAAGCGCGTGCCTGCCCTCATCAAGAAGGGCCAGTCCGGCGACAAGGAAGCGAAGATCGGCGCGAGCGTGCTTGGTCAGGCGCTCGCGCTGCTGCGCGAGGGCAAGCCCGCGCGCCTGACTGCGCCGAGTGACGTGGAGGAGGAACGCGTCTTCGCGCAGGCGCAACTGCTCACCGCAAAGCCGATCCTCTATGTCTGCAACGTGGAGGAGGAGAATGCCGCGACCGGCAACGCCCATTCCGCGCGCGTATTCGATAAGGCCGCAGCTGAGGGCGCGGAGGCCGTTGTCGTTTCCGCCGCGATCGAGGCGGAGATCGCGACGATGCCACCGGAGGATCGCGGCGAGTTCCTGTCCGAGTTGGGCTTGGCCGAAACCGGCCTCGCCCGTGTGATCCAGGCCGGCTACAAGCTGCTCCACCTGCTCACGTTTTTTACGGTAGGGCCAAAGGAGGCTCGTGCCTGGACCGTCCCGGCCGGATCGAAGGCGCCGCGCGCGGCCGGCGAGATTCACACCGATTTCGAACGCGGCTTCATTCGCGCCGAAACGATCGCCTATGACGATTATGTCGCGCTCGGCGGAGAGGCTGGCGCGCGCGAGGCGGGCAAGCTGCGGCAGGAGGGCAAGGAATATGTCGTCCATGATGGCGACGTGATGCTGTTCCGCTTCAACGTCTGAAGTTGCCACGGACGATTGCCGGTTGGCATGATCGGGCGGCGGCTGATCGGAATGCGTCAAACCGCGCCGACATCGGCAATTGCGCCTTCCGCCCGTAACGTGGCGGGCGTAAGCGCTATGGCATGATCGGTCGCTCCGTTGTGCTCGCAGCGCTCGCCGCCCTTGCCGGCTGCGCTTATCCCAATACGCCGCGCGCCTTGCCGCCCGCAAATCAGCCGGCGCGTGGCACCGTTGCTGCCGCGGCGGTCGCGCAGCGCGCGCCCGTCACTATCCTGATCTCGATCGATGGCTTCCGCCCCGACTATCTCGATCGCGGGGTGACGCCGACCCTGTCGCGTCTGGCCGCGACAGGGGTGTCAGCAGCGATGCGCCCGTCATTTCCGTCCAAGACATATCCAAATCACTGGACGCTCGTCACCGGATTGCGCCCCGATCGTCACGGCATCGTCGCCAACAACATGGAGGACCCGGGCCGCCCCGGCGAAAAGTTCACCATGGCGACGGACGATCCGTTCTGGTGGAATGTTGCAGAGCCGATCTGGGTGACCGCGCAGAAGGCGGGTATCCATAGTGCCGCGATGTTCTGGCCCGGCGCGAACGTCGCCTGGGGCGGCACCCGCGACAGCGAATGGCCAAACACGGTGCGCAACGGAATGCGCCCTGATGACTGGCAGCAGTTTACCCAGCAGATGCCGGGCGAGAACCGCGTGCAGGCAGTGATCGACTGGCTGCGTCGCCCCGCCGCGACGCGCCCCGGCTTCGTGACGCTCTATTTTGACACGGTGGATACCGCCGGGCACCAATTTGGCCCCGCAAGCGACAAGGTGACCCAGGCGGTGGGCGAGGTGGATCGCTGGATCGGCGATCTGATCGGTGGGTTGGTGCAGCTAGATCAGCCCGCCAACCTAGTGATCGTCTCGGACCACGGAATGGCGCCAACTTCCAGCGAGCGCGTGATCGCGCTCGACAAGCTCATCAGCGTGGACGATGCGCGTATCGTCGAAGCCGGGCCCTACGCCACTTTCGAGCCGGTGCCGGGCCGCGAACGCGCCGTGGAAGCCGCGCTCCTCAAGCCGCATGCGCACCTCACGTGCTGGCGCAAGAGCGATATTCCGGCGCGTTTTCATTACGGCGCAAACGTGCGCGTTCCACCGTACTTCTGCCTTGCCGACGATGGCTGGCTGACAGCGAAGACGGGCCCGAAAGAGGCCTTTTCAAAAGGCGAGCACGGCTATGACAACGACCAGGCCGACATGCGCGCGCTGTTCATTGCCAATGGCCCGGCCTTCGCCCGTGGCCGTAAGCTGCCGTCTTTCGACAACGTCGATGTTGCCCCCTTGCTGCGCGATCTGCTCCACCTTCCAGCCGGCGCCGGGCTGGACGGAAACGATGCGCCATTCCATGAGGTGCTCGACAAACGATGAGCAGAGGGCGGCGAATGCAGTATTTCGAGGATATCGCAGTCGGCACGAAGGCGAGCTTCGGCAATTATCAGGTAACGCGCGAGGAAGTGATCGAGTTCGCCGGGAAATACGATCCCCAGCCCTTTCACCTTTCCGACGAGGCCGCCGCGCAGACGCATTTCGGGCGGCTTTCGGCCAGCGGCTGGCATACCTGCGCCATGGTGATGTCGATGATTGTGGAGAACTTCAAGAATCATCAGCAGGCAGGGCTCGGCTCACCCGGCGTGGATGAACTTCGCTGGCGGAAACCGGTTTATCCCGGCGACACGCTGCGCTGCGAAACCGAAATACTGGAAAAGCGACAATCGCAAAGCCGCCCCGAAATGGGCATTTTCAAGAGCCGGATGACGGTGTTCAATCAGCACGACGAGCCGGTAATGACGATGATCTCGAATGGCCTGATCCGCACGCGTCAGGAAGGATGACAAGCACGGCCGCCATAAGGCGGCGCGCCTTGTCACATAACTAGGTCGCAGTCGCGAACGGCAGCGGCGCGGAGTTTAGTACGGTCCCGAACTAACCTCGCGGCCCCCGCCCTCCGCGACCGCCGGAATTTCCGCCGCGCGGACCGCCGCGGAAGTCGTGCCAGTTCGGGCGAGGACTGGGTCGCACGCCTTGCCCCTGGCCGTTTCCAGTGCGGCCGCGCCAATATCCATCACCGCGGCCCTGCCAATATCGCCGCTGATCGTCATTCCAGCGGTACGGCCGCCGCCCGCGATCGTAGACGTAGACGCCGGTGCCGGGGTAATAATAGTCGCCATACCAGCCCCAGTATCCCGGGCCGTAGCCGTCATAATAATTCGCGCCATAATAGGGCGCGCCATACCCCATCGAGACGCCCGAGTATCCGTAGCCATCGGTACAGCCGGCCACAGCGACGCCAGCGGCGCCGATCACGGCCAATAAAGCGATCCTGCTCCGATCCATTTTCGTTCTCCAAACCGCGGTCGAATCGCTATCAAGCAGCGCCGGTTCACGGTCGAATGACAGACTGCGTATGAAGCTTTTCACACGCTTCAATCCGCGTGAACGGGTTTTGCTCCCGCCGCGCTGAAGCCGCGCTGAACTGAAGTGTTCTCTCCCGTTCAGGATCGGCGCCACAGCAGCCAGTTAGTGGCCCGGAAATGCAACCAGCGCATCAACCTTCACCCCGTCGGCAGCGAGCGCCGCGGCGCCACCCAGGTCCGGCAGGTCGATCAGGAATTGCGCTTGGCTGACGTTCGCGCCGGCCTTGCGGAGCAAGCGGATCGCGGCGCGTGCGGTGCCGCCGGTGGCGATCAGATCGTCGACGAGCAGCACCCGCTGCCCGGGCACGAGCGCATCCTCATGCATTGCGATGCGATCGTGGCCATATTCCAGCGCATAATCTTCCGCGATCGTTGCGCCCGGCAGCTTCCCATCCTTGCGGATCAGCAGCACGCCGGCCTTGAGCGGCACGGCAAGGGCGGCGGCGAACAGGAAACAGCGCGCCTCGATTCCGGCAACCAGATCGACCGCGCCATCGGTCGCCGCCGCCATCCGCTCAACACATGCGGCCAGACCGGTCGGAGAGAGCAACAGCGTGGTGATGTCACGGAACTGGATACCCGGCTTCGGAAAATTCGGGATCGTGCGGATCAGCGCCCTGAGATCGTCATTCACCTGCATCTCCAACGAAGCGTGTGCGCCATATCAACACATAAGCTTTCTAACGCGAGACGGCGGCCGGGGTTCGCACCACGACCGCCGCTTCATCCAAGCCCGCCCTCCGCGCCGCGAAGGGACGGGTCATCCTCAATGCTTAATGTCGCGCCACACGTTCTGATACGCGCCCCACGCCAGGAACACGAAGATCAGCAGGAACACGACCGTCGCGAAACCCGCGCCATGGCGCGATTCGAGATTTGGCTCGGCGGTCCAGCTCAGGAAGGCGGCTACGTCGCGCGCCATCTGGTCCTTCGTCGCCTTGGTTCCGTCGGCATAGGTGACCTGGCCATCCTGCGTGAGCGGCGGCGGCATCGCGATGTTCAGGTTCGGGAACACCGGATTGTAATGCAGCCCCTTGGGCGTCACCGATCCAGGGAATTTCTTCACCAGCTCCGCGGGCTGATCGCGATAGCCGAGCAGCAGCGCATGGACATAGTTCGGCCCATCCTCGCGCGCCTTGGCGATCAGCGAGAGATCGGGTGGCAAGGCATTGTTGTTCGCAGCGCGGGCCGCGATTTCGTTGGCGAACGGCGACGGGAACGGATCGGCCGGCACGTTCTTGCGGGTGGCGGGTTCGCCGGTGTCGGGGTTGATCGTCGGCTGTTCGATCGCCCAGCCCTGCGCGATCGCCTTAACCTGCCCGTCGGAATAGCCGATCTTGGTGAGGTCACGGAAGTGAACATACTTCAGCGAGTGGCATGCGGAGCAGACTTCCTTGTAAACCTGCAACCCGCGCTGGACCTGCTGGCGATCGAAGGTGCCGAACACGCCGGCCGATTTCAGCCCGGCGCTTTCCGGATGAATGCGGAACACATGCTCGGCCGATTCCGGCGCTGGATCGGTGATCGCGGTCTTTACCGTGCCGAACAGCGCGAAGCCGAGCGCCGCCACGAATGCCGCGCCGATCAGGAGTGCGATGGTACGAACCATTGTCTTTTCAGTCCCCTGTTCGGCTCAATGCGCCAGCGCCGGTGCGGCGTGGTCGGTTTCCCCGTGCTTCCCCAGCACGGCTGCGGTGATTGAGGTGGGCAGCGGGCGCGGACGCTCAGAACGCGACACCCACGGCAACACAATGAGGAAGTGCGCGAAGTAATAGATCGACGCGATCTGCCCGAGAATCACGTTGCGCGCGATCGGCTCCGCCCCGCCCACATAGCCGAGCACCAGCACGTCTACGAGCAGCACTGCCAGAAACCAGCGATACGTAGGGCGATACTTGGCCGAGCGCACCGGCGACGAATCCAGCCATGGCAGGAAGAACAGCAGCAGGATCGAGCCGAACATCGCCAGCACGCCCCACAGCTTCGCCGGAATCCACAGGAAGTTGAAGGTGAACGACTTCAGGATCGCGTAGAACGGCAGGAAGTACCATTCGGGCACAATGTGCGCCGGGGTCGAGAGCGGGTTCGCCTCGATATAATTGTCCGGGTGGCCGAGCAGATTCGGCGCGAAGAACACCAGCAGCGCGAAAACCAGGAAGAACACGCCGACGCCGACGCCGTCCTTCGCGGTATAATAGGGATGGAACGGCACCGTATCCTGCTCGCCCTTCACGTCCACGCCGGTCGGGTTGTTAGAGCCCGGGATGTGCAGCGCCCAGATGTGCAGGATGATGACGCCCGCGATCACGAACGGCAGGAGATAATGGAGCGAGAAGAAACGGTTGAGCGCAGCGTTGTCCGGCGCGAATCCGCCCAGCAGCCAGATACGCACCGTCTCGCCCACGCCCGGTATCGCCGAGAAAAATCCGGTGATGACCTGGGCGCCCCAGAAGCTCATCTGACCCCATGGCAACACATAGCCCATGAACGCGGTCGCCATCATCAGCAGGAAGATGACGACGCCGAGCAGCCACACCATCTCGCGCGGCGCCTTGTACGAACCGTAATAGAGTCCGCGACCGATGTGGACATAGACCACCGCGAGGAACATCGAGGCGCCGTTGGCATGCGCATAACGCAGGAACCAGCCGCCGTTCACGTCACGCATGATGTGCTCGGTCGAGCCGAAAGCGACGAGGGCGTTCGGCGCATAATGCATCGCCAGCACCACGCCGGTGATGATCTGGCACACGAGCGCAACTCCGGCGAGCACGCCGAAATTCCACCAGTAATTAAGGTTGCGCGGCACAGGATAGCCGGCGCCGATCGAATTGTAGACGAGGCGCGGCAGCGGCAGCTTCTCGTCGAGCCACCGCATCAGCGGCTGCTTCGGCTCATAATGTTTGGCCCAGGGAAAGCTCATCGTGCGCTACCTCAACCGACCGTTACGGCCGTGTCAGACGTGAAGGTGTAATCGGGAACGTGCAGGTTGAGCGGCGCCGGTCCCTGGCGGATGCGTGCGGCGGTGTCGTAGGCGGAGCCGTGGCACGGGCAGAAATAGCCGCCGAACGGCCCACGATTCTCGCCCTCGCCCGCGCCCAGCGGCACGCAGCCGAGATGGGTGCACACGCCGAGCGTGATGAGCCAGTTCTTCTTGCCCGGCTTGGTGCGCTGCTCCAGCGTCTGCGGATCACGCAGAGCGCTGACGGGCACGGCGTCCGCCTCCGCGATTTCCTTCGGCGTCAGGTTGCGCACGAACAGCGGCTGCTTGCGGAAGATCGTCTTGATCGCCTGCCCCGGCGCGATCTTGGAAAGATCGACCTCGGTGGTCGCCTGCGCAAGCACGTCGGCGGAGGGATTCATCTGGTTGATGAGCGGCAGGACGATCACGCCCGCGCCGACACCCGCCCAGGCTACCGCGGCGATATTGATGAAGTCGCGGCGGCGGGGGTCGTGGCCTTCCTCGAGGTAGGGGGCTGGGTTCTCACCCGGGGGAATCGTGTCTTCGACCGTCGCCATTCGCTAACCCTTGTCCCTTCCTTCAGGACGGGTGCACGGTTTCGGATCGAAATCCCCCACGCCCGCCTTTCTTCACCCCCGTCCCCACGGAGTTCCGGGGCCTGATAGCCGCGCCCCCCGCGCCTGCCAACAGCATTTTATGCAATAACACGAAGCTTGTCGCCGCGCTCTTCCGCAAGAAACGGTCGCGCGGTAATCGCCCGGCCATGCGCATCGCTCTCTACCAGCCCGATATCGCGGGGAACGTCGGCACGATCCTGCGGCTCGCCGCTTGCATGGGCGCAGAGGTCGATCTGATCGAGCCGATGGGCTTTCCCTGGAGCGATCGCGCGCTGGCGCGGGCGGGCATGGACTATGCCGCCGCCGTCGAAGTGAAACGCCACGCTGACTGGAGCGCATTTCTGGCGCAGACCAGCGCCCGGATCGTGCTTGCCACCACGAAGGCGGCAACACCGCTGCCGGAGGTGCGGTTCGACGCAGCGGATGTGCTGCTGTTCGGTTCGGAGGGTGCCGGCGTACCCGACAATGTCCATGATCGTGCGGACGTGCGGGTGCGGGTGCCGATGCGGCCGGGATTCCGCTCGCTCAACGTCGCGGTATCGGCCGCGATCGTGCTGGGCGAGGCGCTGCGCCAGACCGGCGGCTGGGCGGGATAACGCCGCCGGCCGCCGGCCCGATTCGCACCCGCTGATTATTGTGCCGCCTCGGCGTAGCGGCTGACCATCGCCGCCAGCCGGCCGTCGATGATCTCCTCGGCCTCGGCGACGATCCGATCGACCAGCTCCTTGACCGTCGGAACATCATCGATCAGCCCCTGCACCATCCCGGCGGACCAGATGCCGCCATCGGTGTCGCCGTGCTGCATCGCATCCTGCCCGCGCTTGCCGGCGACGAGATGCTGGATGTCGCTGAACTGCGCCCCGCCCGCGCGCTCGATCTTCACCACCTCGTCGGAGACGGCGTTCTTCATGACACGCGCAGTATTGTGAAGCGTGCGGAAGATGAGGTTGGTCGCGCGCTCGTCATTCTCGACCATCTTCTGCTTGAAGCTGTCGTGGATCTGCGCCTCCTGCGTCACGCAGAAGCGCGTGCCCATGTTGATGCCGTCCGCCCCGAGCGCAAGCGCGGCGACCAGCCCGCGCCCGTCCGCGAAGCCGCCGCTCGCCAGCATCGGGATCTTCAGCTTGCTCGCCGCCGCCGGGATCAGGATCAGGCCGGGAATATCATCCTCGCCGGGGTGGCCGGCGCATTCGAAGCCATCGATCGAGATCGCATCGACACCCTTGCGCTCCGCCGACAATGCGTGGCGAACGCTGGTGCATTTATGCACGATCTTGACGCCCGCCGCCTTGAACATCGCCCATTGTTCCGCGACCGCAGGTGTGCCGGCGGTTTCGACGATCTTGATCCCGGCATCGATGATGACCTGCGCATAGGCATTGTAATCAGGCGCATTGATCGTCGGAAAGACGGTGAGATTCACCCCGAACGGCTTGTCGGTGAGATCCTTGGTCCGCTGGATCTCCCTGGCCAGTTCCTCGGGCGACGGCTGGGTCAGCGCGGTGATGAAGCCGAGCGCGCCGGCGTTCGCGACAGCGGCGACCAGCTGCGCCTTGCCCACCCATTGCATCCCGCCCTGCGCGATCGGATACTCGACCCCGAACGCCTCGGTGAACCGCGTCTTCAGCATATCCCTCTCCACATCGCCGCCCTTCGCGGGCGCTGCCGTAACATATGTTACGCTTAATCGCAGAGCGGTCGCAAGCCCCTTGCAGCCTGCGGCGCACTCGCCATCAAGCGCGCATCACCAATTTGGTGCGCCGATCGCCTGCCAGCCGGACCGCGGACGGATCTGGCTCTCGCTACGATAGTCAACATCCTCCCAGCCCAGTTCCTTGAACTCTGCGCGGCGCGGGCCGAGATAGCCGAACAGGAACGCGGCGACCTTGCGCATCTGGATTTCTTCCGCGCCCTCGGTGATACGGTAGCGACGGTGATGGCGATAGATGTGCTCGAACGGCTTGTGCCGCGAATAGCCGATGCCGCCATGCACCTGCATCGCACGGTCGGCCGCCTCGCAGCAGAGGCGATTTCCCCAATAGTTGCACATGCTCACCTTGTCCGAAAGGCGGATTTCCACCTCATGGTGCGGCATCTGATCCATCTCCCACGCGGTCTTGCGGATCAGCAACCGCAGCATCTCGGCCTGCGTGGCCAGTTCGACCAGCGGAAACTGGATCGCCTGGTTTTTCGCGAGATCCTCGCCAAACGGCTTGCGCTGGCGGGCGTAGCGGATCGCCTCCTCGATACAGTAAGTCGCGGCGCCGAGCGATGAGGCCGCCTGGCGGATGCGATTCTCGTGCACGAATGCCTGCGCGATCGGCAGGCCGTTCTCCTTCTCGCCGAAGATCGCCGTCTCGGGCACCCACACGTCCCTGATCGACATCCGCGGATGATCGGTCGGCATGTTGAACGTCCAGAGATATTCCTCGACGACAACACCGGGGTCGTCGGTTGGCACGAGGAAACAGGTGATGCCGCGCGCCGCGCCATCCTCGCCGCTGGTGCGCACATAGAGCGCGCAATGCGTCGCCACATGCATGCCGGTGATCCACATCTTTTCACCGTTGATGCGATAGCCCGGCACGCCATCGCGCACCTCCGGTACGCCGCGCGTCTCCATATGGGTTGCATCCGAGCCGTGATACGGCTCGGTCAGGCCGAAGGCGACGCGGCGCGTCCCATCCAGCGTGCCCTTGATGAATTCCTCCCGCTGCGCATCGGTGCCGAATTTCTTGAACATCTTGGCATAGGGATTGTTGGCGACGATCGAATGCTCGTTCTGCAGATCGTTGTGCAGGCCAAGCCCCTTGGCCGCCAGATACTCGCGGATCACACACATCCACAGGTTGTTGCCGCCCTTCCCGCCAAACTCCGGCTCCATCGCGAAGCGGAAATGCCCGGCCTTGTCGGCGCGGCGCTTCGCCTCACGCAGCAGCTCCTCCCACTCGTGACGCGGCAGGCCGCCGTTCTCGAAGTCGGTACGCGCCCATTCACGGCGGTGATCGAAGAAGCGGACATTGTCATCTGCCTCTTCCAGCGGCTTGATTTCGGCCTCGATGAACGCGTCCAGTTCGGCCAGATAGTCCACCAGTTCCTGGGGAAGCGCGAAATCCATTTGATCCTCTCCGATCTAAGTCTAGTGTTTTAGTGACCGAGACGATGGCAGGACGACAAGCGAAAAATGGGTGACGTTGCCGAAAGATTGACTGCGCTGGCTGCAAAACTGGCCGGGCCGGGCGCGCATATCGCCGATCTGTCGTTGCTCACCGGCGGCGCGAGCATGGAGACCTGGGCCTTTTCGGTTTCCGACGCGGCGGGCACGGCGCAGCCGCTGATCCTGCGGCGCGGCAGCTCGGCGCTGGCAAGTCATCCCGGCAACAAGCCGCCGCTCAGGATCGAGGCGGAGCTGATCGCCGCCGCCATCGCCCACGGCGTGCCCGCGCCGCAAGTCGTTCACATCTGCGACCAGGCAGACGGGCTTGGTGAAGCTTATATCATGCGCCGCATCTCGGGGGAGACACTGGGTAAGCGGATCGCGACCGATCCTGCCTTTGCGCCCGCCCGTGCGGTTCTGGCGCGCCAGTGCGGCGCAGCGCTCGCGCGCATCCACGCGACCCCGCCGATCGAGGGGCTGGCCGCGCTCGACAGCCGCACCACCCTGACCAATTATGAGGAGACATGGCGTGCCTCGGGCCTGATCCGCCCAACGATCGAGGCGGCTTTCCGCTGGCTTGAGCGGCGCGTGCCCGAAAGCACCCAGCTGACGCTGGTGCACGGCGATTTCCGCAACGGCAATCTGATGGTCGACCCCGAACGTGGTCTTGCCGCCGTGCTGGACTGGGAACTGGCGCACATCGGCGATCCGGCGGAGGATCTCGGTTGGATATGCACGAATAGCTGGCGATTCGGGCAGCCGCGGCACCGTGTCGGCGGGTTCGGGGATCTGGGCGATCTGCTGGCGGGGTACGAAGCCGCCGGGGGCACCCGGATCTCGCCCGAGCGGGTCGATTTCTGGCAGATGGTCGGCAGCCTCAAATGGGGGGTGATGACGACGCTGATGCACGCGCGCTGGGCCGCCGACCCCGCCGCCGGCCCGGAACGCGCCGTGATCGGGCGGCGCCTGTCGGAAACCGAGGCGGATATCGTCGCCATCATCGAACGGAGCGCCGCATGATTACGCATCCCACCGCACAGGCGCTCGTGGAGGGCGTTGCCCGCTGGCTGCCCCTAGATGGCAGCGCGAGCGGGTTCACACTACGCGTTGCGCGCAACGCGCTGGAAATTGCCGCGCGCGATATGGCGCTGGGCCCGGCGGCGGATGCACGTGCGGCGACGCGCCTGGGCGCGCTGCTTGACCAGGAAGGAACAGACCGCGACGCGCTCGATCGCATGCTGGTGGAGGCGCTGCGCACAGGCCGGATCGCACCGGAGGACGAGCGGCTCATCGCCCACTTGCATGCGTGCGCAATCGACGCGCTCGCGATCGACCAGCCGAAATACGCTCACGAGCTGGACTGAACTGTCCCATCAGTCCCGCGGCGGGACGCCATCCTACTGATCTTAACCTTTTATTATCTCAGGCCGCCACGCACAGACCATCCTGTCAAACAGGAGGTCCAACCCATGAAGAAGCTCGCATTCGCTACCGCGGCCGCTGCCGCCGCGCTCGTCTCGGTTCCCGCGTCGGCGGCGACGACGATTCATCTCGTCCCCGTTCTCGGCACGCTCAGCGGCGCATTCGGCAACCTGCACCCGCGCGGCTCGGGCACGGACGTCTATCACTTCACCGTTCCCACGGCAGGTGATGTGTTCGGCTTCGTCGGGTCGGTCGGCCTGCGCATCACGCTCAGCAACCTCGATTTCACCAAGGTCACGCTGAACGGCGTCGATTTCGACATCAACAGCACTGGCATCATCGAGAATCGCACGATCAGCCTGCCGGTTGTCGCCGGCCTCCAGACGCTGTCGATCGGCTACAAGAACGCGCAGGCGTTCTCCAATTACGGCGGCTTCGTCACTTTCACCGCAAATGGCGCGGTGCCGGAACCGGCGACCTGGGCGATGATGATCCTGGGCATGGGCGCGGTCGCCGGCGCGATGCGCTATCGCCGTCGCACTTCCGCGACCGTCCGCTTCGCCTGATCGCGCAGCCGGACTGAGAATACGGGCCGTCCGCATCATGCGCGGGCGGCTCCTTTTTCTTGCCCTCTGGACATTCACGTCCTTTGCCGCGAAGTGGCTCGCGACGACAGATGGAGACGATGATGGCCGGGATGGGCGCGTTCGATTGGTCCGATCCGTTTCTGCTCGATGAGCAGTTGAGCGAGGACG
This sequence comes from Sphingomonas sp. TX0543, assembly GCF_048565505.1. Taxonomy (NCBI): domain Bacteria; kingdom Pseudomonadati; phylum Pseudomonadota; class Alphaproteobacteria; order Sphingomonadales; family Sphingomonadaceae; genus Sphingomonas; species Sphingomonas sp. TX0543. The sequence goes on along the minus strand of NZ_JBLZUS010000002.1, from coordinate 1,334,430 downwards.
AGCGGATGGTGCGCGATACGGCGCGCGCCTATGCTCAGGAAAAGCTCGCACCGCGCATCATCGATGCCTTCGCGCACGAGCATACCGATCCGGCGATCTTCCGCGAGATGGGCGCGCTCGGGCTGCTTGGGCCGACCGTGCCGGAGGAATATGGCGGCGTCGGCGCGTCCTATGTCGCCTATGGTCTGATCGCGCGTGAGGTGGAGCGGATCGATTCGGGCTATCGCTCGATGATGAGCGTGCAGTCGAGCCTCGTGATGTATCCGATCAACGCTTATGGATCGGAAGAGCAGCGGCGCAAATATCTGCCCAGGCTCGCCAGCGGCGAATGGATCGGCTGTTTCGGCCTGACCGAGCCGGACGCAGGCTCCGATCCGGGCGGGATGAAGACCCGCGCGGTCAAGACCGCCGACGGCTATCGTATCTCCGGCAGCAAGACGTGGATCAGCAACGCGCCGATCGCGGATGTATTCGTGGTCTGGGCAAAATCCGATGCGCATGGCGGCGGTATTCGCGGCTTCGTGCTTGAAAAGGGCATGAAGGGACTCACGGCTCCGAAGATCGAAGGCAAGCTATCGCTACGCGCGTCGATCACCGGCATGATCATGATGGATGACGTGGAGGTCGGCGAGGACGCGTTGCTGCCCGAGGTTCAGGGGCTGAAGGGCCCGTTCGGCTGCCTGAATCGCGCGCGCTACGGCATTTCATGGGGCGCGCTGGGCGCGGCCGAATTCTGCTTCCACGCCGCGCGCCAATACGGCCTTGATCGTCATCAGTTCGGGCGCCCGCTCGCCGGAACGCAGCTCTTCCAGAAGAAACTGGCCGACATGGAAACCGAGATCGCGCTGGGCTTGCAAGCCTCGCTACGCGTCGGGCGGCTGATGGACGAAGGGCGGTTCGCCCCGGAAATGGTGTCGATCGTCAAGCGCAACAATGTCGGCAAGGCGCTGGATATCGCCCGTGCCGCGCGCGACATGCATGGCGGAAACGGCATTTCCGGCGAGTATCAGGTGATGCGCCACCTGATGAACCTCGAAACGGTCAACACCTATGAGGGTGCGCATGACGTGCATGCGCTGATCCTGGGCCGCGCGATCAGCGGCATCGCGGCGTTCTGAACAAGGGCGGCGCCGGCCAGCGCCGCCTTCGCGCCTTTCGGATCAGAAGCGCACGCCGACGCCGGCGCCAAACACCAGCGGGTTGATGTCCGCGTGTACGCTCTGCCGCCCGATCGCGGTGGTATCGAGTCGCGCGTTCGTATGCATATCGATATATTTGACATCTAGATTGACGAACATCTTCCTCGAAATGTCCACGTCAACGCCCACCTGCGCAGCCCAGCCAAAGCTGTCGCTCATGCGCACCTTCGTGGTGCCCACCGCCGCCTGCAACTCATCCGATGCGCTGGAATTCCAGAAGATAGAATAATTGATCCCCGCGCCGACATAGGGCCGCACCGCGCCCTTCGGATCGAAATGATATTGCGCAGTCAGCGTTGGCGGCAACACCCAACTTGAGGCAAGCTTGCCGATCGCGCCAGTCGCGCCGCCAGTGCCCGATACATTGTGCTTCGTGGTCGAAGCGATCAGCTCGAAACCGATATGGTCGGTCGCCATATACGTAAGATCGATTTCCGGCATCACCGCATTGCCCACCGCGACCCTCTCGTTCGGGAACGCAGGGGTGATTCCACTCGACTTCTCGTTCGGCATCACGGTGATCGCGCGCAGCCGCACCAACACGTCGCCGGCGGCGATCCCCTGCCGATCCTGCGCCATCGCCGGTGCTGCGAGTAGCATGCCGGCCACCAGCGCCGCCCCGATCATTCCCTTCATCCTGTTCCTCCGTTGCTTGCCGATACCGCTATCCGTTGCGGCCGGAGGAAGGGCATTGCGCTCGATCAAGCCGCGGCTTGACTCGGGTCAAACGGTGATAACTGGCCCGGAATGCGTCATCGCGGGAGCGTCAGATGTGCCGCTTTTCCAGTTTCCGGGCGAGCGTGCGCCGATGGAGGCCGAGCCGGCGCGCGGCCTCTGAGATGTTGAAATCGGTATCCACGAGGGTCTGGTGAATATGCTCCCACTCCAGCGTCTTGATGCTGGTCGTGCGCGTCGTGATTCCGGCTTCCGGATCGCCCTCGACCCGCGCAAACGCCGCCTCGATATCATCGGTATTGGCGGGCTTGGTGAGATAGTTGGTCGCGCCGAGCTTTATCGCCTCCACCGCGGTGGCGATGCTGGCGAACCCGGTCAGCACCACGATCCGCATCGCGGGATCGATCGTGCTGAGTGCCTGCACACATGTGAGCCCCGATGCGCCGCCGCCGAGCCTGAGATCGATCACAGCATGATCGGGGGCAAAGCGGCGCGCCACTTCCTCCAGCCGCTCCGGGCCGTTGAGCACCTCCACGGCATAGCCGCGTCGCTCGAACGAGCGCCCCAGCGTGCGGGCGAACACCACATCGTCCTCCACGATCAGCAATCGGCCGGTGTTCATGCCCGTTTCTCCAGCGACAACGCCGCGAGCGGCAGCCGCAACGTCACCACCGCACCAGCGCGCGCATCGTTCCGCGCCGCCAGCGATCCGCCGAGGGTTCGCAGCACATTGCTGGCAAGAAACAGTCCAAGTCCAGCGCCGCGCCGATCCTTGCTGCTCTGGTAGGGCCGACCGATGCTGTCGAGGAATTCGGTAGGGAAACCGCGCCCGTCGTCGTGCGCCGCGATCACGATTTCCTCCTCGCGATCCGCATTCTCGTCCAGCGCGAGCGTAAGCGTGATGCGCGCCGCACCAGCCTCGACTGCGTTATCGAGCAGGTTGACAAGCGCCTGCGCCAGCGCGCGATCAGCGACGATCGGCGGATCGCGCCACAGGCAATCGTCAAGTCTCACCAGTTCCGGTCGCCCCCAATCCTCGACGATCCGGCCGATGAAGCGGCGCAGCGTGGTGCGCGCGGGCGCTTCCCCCGTCACTTCACCGGCGGCGAACAGGATACCGGCGAGAATCTGCTTGCACCGCGCGACTTCCGCCTCGAGGTCCGCGATCTCGCCGGTCAGGCGCGTGAAGCCTCGCGCCTGCGCCTCTTCGCGCCAGTCCCCCAGTGTGACCGACAGGGTGGAGAGCGGCGTGCCGAGTTCGTGCGCCGCGCCGCTCGCGAGCAACCCCATGCGCACGATCTGTTCCTGTTCGGCCGCGCGCTGGCGCATCGCGGCGAGATGCGCGTCGCGATGGCGCAGGTTACGCGAGCCGCGCGTCACGAACAGCACCGCGAGCACCGCGGCGAGCGTGAAGTTGAACCAGCTTCCGACCAGATATGGCGCGGACAGGCTGCTGGCATATTCGGGCGGCAGCGGCAGTGGCCGGTTAACGACCGCAAGCAGCGCGAACGCCGCGCTCGTCACCGCGACGAGCAGCCACGCCGACCATACTTCCAGCAGCACGGCGCCGAGCACCACTTGCAACAGGAACAGGGTGACAAACGGATTGGTGGCCCCGCCCGAAAACGCGAGCTGGACACTCAGCGCAGTCACGTCGATCAGCAGCGCGCCAAGCAGTTCCGCGTTGGTGACGAGGAATCGAGAGGTCGCGAATTGAGCGAGGTTGAGCGCGACCAGCCCGGCAAGCGTTGTCAGCATCGGCGCCAGCGGCAGGCGGATGCCCATCCCGAAATCAACGAACAGGATCGTCGCGAGTTGACCGCCCACCGCCAGCCAGCGCAGCAAAATCAGCAGAAGAAGATTGCGGCGCGCGGCCTCGTCCGGACGTGGGGCGCCGATCACCGCGCCTCACTCCGCCAGGCGCGCGCGGCCAGCACCGTGAGCAGCGCGGCCATAGCAAACCAGGTTAGCGCATAGCTTAGATGGCTGTTGCGGAAGGCGATGACGGTCAGCCCGCCGCGCGGCCAGCGCTCGCCATTCCGCCCGGCGTCGATGAACCAGCCTGCCACCGGCCCAAGCCGCTTCGCCGCGGCGATCGCGTTAACGTCGCGCGAATACCAGCGATCGGCAACCGGATCGTTGGTGCGAAGGAAGCCGCCGCCTGGCTCATCGAGGCGCAGCAGCCCCGTCACGCGTGCAACGCCGCTCGCGGCCGGGGCATGGCCGCGCATATCCGTTGGCACGAAACCGCGATTGACCAGGATTCGGCCGCGGGCCGTTTCGAGGGGGGTCATCACCCAGTACCCCGCGCCCAGCACCGTGATCGCCTGAACATAGCTGTCACGCGCGGGTAGCCAGCGACCCTGCGCGACGACGCGGGTATAGGTATCCGCAGCAGTGGCGCGATAAGTGGCGGATGGCGCGGGCACCGGCGCGGCGGCGAGCTTCGCGTCCACCTGCCGGATCAGCGCCAGCTTCCATTGCAGCCGATCGAGCTGCCACACGCCGAGCGCGACAAAGCCGAGGATAGCGGCCACCGTGAGCAGCCGGACGAGAAGCGACTTCATGACGCTCGCCCGCGCCGCGATAACGGCGACCCGGGCCGGAAGAATGCTGCGGGCCGCGCCCTTCTCACATCCCGCTCATGTCCATCGAATGCGGCGCGCCATGCGACTCGGTCGGCATCGGCGGCATCATATAGTGATTCATGTTTATCATCACCCACAGCGAGCCCGCCAGCGCGATCACCACGATGATGATCGTGAAGATCAGCGCCATCAGCGTCCAGCCGTTCTCCGACTTCGCGTTCATGTGGAGGAAGTAGATCATGTGAACGACGATCTGCACCACCGCGAACACCATGATGATCCCGGCCGTGATCGTCTTGTCCGCGATCGCCCCGCTCATTACGAGCGCAAACGGGATGGCCGTGAGCACAAGGGACAGGAGGAAGCCGGTAACGTAGTCGCGCCTTGTGCCGTGCGCGCCGCCGCCCGCGCCATGCTCGTCGGCTTCGTGATGATGCGCGCTCATGCCATCGACCCCAGCAGATAGACGAAGGTGAAGACGCCGATCCACACGACGTCGAGGAAGTGCCAGAACATCGACAGGCATTCCAGCCGCCGCACGTTCGCCGGAATCAGGCCCTTGCGTGTAACCTGCACCATCAGCACAACCAGCCAGATCGAGCCGAAGAAGACGTGCAGCCCGTGTGTGCCGACCAGCGCGAAGAAGCTGGAGAGAAACGCCGAACGCGATGGCCCGGCGCCTTCGTGGATCAGATGGTGGAATTCGAACAGCTCGATCCCCAGAAACCCAAGGCCGAACAGCAAGGTGACCAACAGCCAGCGCAGCGCCGCTGCCTTTCGCTGCTCATGGGCCGCGATCATGGCGAAGCCGTAGGTGATCGACGAAAACAAGAGCAGCGCGGTGTTCAATGCCACCAGCTTCAGGTCGAACAGTTCGTGGCTGGTCGGGCCGCCCGCGAAGTTGCGCCCGTAAACGCCCCAAGACGCGAACAGCATCGCGAAAATCAGGCAGTCGCTCATCAGATAGAGCCAGAAACCCAGCATCGTGCTGGATCCGCTCTCGTGATGATGCGGCTCGGTTTCCCAATAGACGGGCGCGCCGTCTGCGGCGGCGGTCAGGTTGGTATGCGCCATGACTCAGGCCCCCGCCTTCGCTGCCGCCAGCACGTGCAGGCGCGCGGTTTCGGTCGCCGCGACCTCGCTGGCGGGAATGTAGTAATCGCGGTCGTAATTGAAGCTGTGGAAGATCGCATAGCCGATCACCCCCAGCATACCCAGCCCGGCCAGCCACCAGATATGCCAGATCATGCCGAAGCCGGCGGCGGCGGACAGGCCGGCCAGGATCACGCCGGCGCCGGTGTTCCTGGGCATGTGGATGTCCATCCAGCCCTGCTCCGGCGCGAACGCCTTCTGCTGCTTCATGTGCGCCCAGGCGTCGAGATCGTGGATCACCGGCGTGAAAGCGAAATTATAGTCCGGCGGGGGCGATGAGGTGGACCATTCCAGCGAGCGACCATTCCATGGATCGCCCGTCACGTCGGCCAGCGCTTCGCGATGGCGAATGCTGACGAAGATCTGGATCAGGAACGCCGCGATGCCCACCGCGATGATCGCCGCGCCGATCCCGGCGATGATGAACCAGATCTGGAACGACGGATCGTCGAACGTGCGCAGCCGCCGGGTGACGCCCATCAGCCCCAGCACGTAGAGCGGCGTGAACGCGACCCAGAAGCCGATCACCCAGCTCCAGAAGCTCACCAGCCCCCATTTGCGATCGAGCTTGAAGCCGAACGCTTTCGGCCACCAGTAGTTGATCCCGGCGAACATCGCGAAAACCACCCCGCCGATGATGACATTATGGAAGTGCGCGATCAGGAACAGCGAGTTGTGCAATACGAAATCCGCTGGCGGCACGGCGAGCAGCACGCCGGTCATCCCGCCGATCGTGAACGTCAGCATGAAGGCGACCGCCCACATCATCGGCAGTTCGTAACGAATGCGACCCTTGTACATCGTGAACAGCCAATTGAAGATTTTCGCGCCCGTCGGGATCGAGATGATCATCGTCGTGATCCCGAAGAAGCTGTTGACGGTCGCCCCGGATCCCATCGTGAAGAAGTGATGCAGCCAGACCAGATAGGACAGGATACAGATCACGATCAGCGCATAGACCATCGAGGTGTAGCCGAAGATTCGCTTGCCCGAGAATGTCGAGACGACTTCGCTGAACACGCCGAAAGCCGGCAGCACGAGAATATAGACCTCCGGGTGGCCCCAGATCCAGATCATGTTCACGTACATCATCGGGTTGCCGCCCAGCGTGTTCGTGAAGAAATGCGTATCGACGTAGCGGTCGAGACTGAGCAGCGCGAGCACGGCGGTCAGCACCGGAAACGCCGCAACGATCAGCACGTTGGTGACGAGCGCGGACCAGGTGAAGATCGGCATCTTCATGAGGCTCATGCCCGGCGCCCGCATCTTCACGATCGTCGCGATCAGATTGACGCCGGACAGCAATGTCCCGACGCCGGCTATCTGCAGGGCCCAGATGTAATAATCGACACCCACATCGGGCGAGAAATCCAGCCCTGAAAGCGGCGCCATCGCCAGCCAGCCAGTACGCGCGAACTCGCCGATGAACAGGCTGGCCATCACCAGCGCCGCGCCGGCGGTCGTCATCCAGAAGCTGAAGTTGTTGAGGAACGGGAACGACACGTCACGCGCGCCGATCTGAAGCGGGACGATATAGTTCATCAGCCCGGTCACCAGCGGCATCGCCACGAAGAAGATCATGATGACCCCGTGCGCGGTGAAAACCTGATCGTAGTGATGCGCGTTGAGATAGCCTTCGCTGCCGCCGAACGCCATCGCCTGCTGTAACCGCATCATGATCGCATCCGCGAACCCGCGCAGCAGCATCACGATCCCCAGCACCATGTACATGATGCCGATCCGCTTGTGATCCACGGTGGTGAACCACTCCGCCCACAGATAGCGCCACAGCTTGAAATAGGTGAGCGCGCCGAGCAGCGCGATGCCGCCCACCGCCACCATCGCGAAAGTGCCGATCAGGATCGGCTCGTGATACGGGATCGCATCCAGCGTGAGCCGGCCGAAGATGAACTTGGTCAAGGCGTCAGACATGGCCTCAGGCCCCTGTCGCCGGCGCGTGCGCACCGTGCGATTGGTGAGATTGACGAGAGTTGGCGGGCGGCGCTGCGGCGGGCTGCGCACCCGGTTGCGGCTGCACGACCGCCTCCGCCGGAACGGCCGCGGGATGGGCGTGCATCGATTCGCTCATGCACGGCGTGCCGGGCTTGACGCACAAGTTCACCGCGCGATCGAAGAGCCCACGCTGGACGCTGGCGAAATAGGTCACCGGCGCGCGCTCGCTCGGCTGCTCGAGCTTGAGATAGGTCGCGCCGTCAAGCGTCGTCCCGCCGCTCGCCTTCACCTTGGCCACCCATCGCGCGAACGCCGCATCGTCCACCGCATGGGTGCGGAAATTCATACCGGAGAACCCCGCGCCGCTGTAGTTGGCGGACATTCCGGCGAAGTCGCCGGGCTTGTTGAGTACGGCGTGGAGCTTCGTCTCCATCCCGGCCATGGTATAGACCATGCCCGCCATCGCGGGCACGTAGAAGGTGTTCATCACGCCCGCCGAGGTCAGGCGGAATCGCACCTGGCGGTTCACCGGAACGACAAGTTCGTTCACCGTCGCAACACCCTGTTCGGGATAGATGAACAGCCATTTCCAGTCGAGCGCCACGACCTGCACTTCCAGCGCCCGCTCGGCGGCATGGAATTTTTGGCCAGGCGCGATCCGGTCGAGCGGGCGATAGGGATCGAGCGTGTGGGTCGCGAGCCACGTCAGCGCGCCCAGCGCGATGATGATGAGCAGCGGCGCCGACCAGATCACCAGTTCCAGCCCGGTGGAATGATCCCAATCCGGCTTGTATTCACTGTCGGGATTGGAGGCGCGATAGCGCCAGGCGAACAGCGCGATCAATATCATCACCGGCACGACGATGAGCAGCATCAATCCGGTCGACCAGAGGATCAGATCGGCCTGCTGGCGCGCCACGTCGCCGGATGGGTTCATGACGACCATGTCGCAGCCACTCAGCCCCGCCGCCAGCGGGGCCGCCAGCAGCGCGCGGTGCCACTTCCAGTTTCGAGCCTTTGTGTGCATGATGGCTCCCGGCTAGATCGGATTGTGCAACTGCGAAATAGGACAATTTGTCCTATCCCCGCCCCCGGACGGCAAGCCTAAGGGAGCGTGATTTTCGTTCGAGAGTTTACCAGACATGGCCGAAGCGACTGCGAATTCCGGAGCCCTTGAGCGAGACGCGCGCGCGCAGCACGCCGGGGAAACCGTCCACCCTGGAGAGATCGCGATCGGCGTCATCATCGGCCGTACCTCGGAATTCTTCGACTTCTTCGTATACGCGATCGCGTCGGTGCTGGTTTTTCCCCAGCTCATCTTCCCGTTCGTCGATCGGGTGACGGGCACCTTATACTCGTTCGCTTTATTTCCGCTCGCCTTTCTCGCGCGGCCGATCGGCACCCAGATATTCATGGTTATCGACCGTCGCCACGGGCGCGGAACGAAGCTGACGATCGCCTTGTTCCTGCTCGGCACCGCGACCGTGTCGGTCGGCTTTCTGCCCAGCTACGAATCGGCCGGCATCAGCGCGGCGATCATCCTCGCGATCCTGCGCATCGGGCAGGGCATCGCTCTGGGCGGCGCGTGGGACGGGCTCGCCTCGCTGCTCGCCCTTAACGCGCCGGCGAACAAGCGCGGCTGGTATGCGATGGTGCCACAGCTAGGCGCGCCGCTCGGTCTGATCGTGGCCAGCGGCCTCTTCGCCTTCTTCATCGGCACGCTGGGTTTCGATGACTTCCTGAGCTGGGGCTGGCGATACCCGTTCTTCGTCGCCTTCGCTATCAACGTGGTGGCACTGTTCGCGCGGCTGCGCATGGTCGTGACGCCACAATATACCGAATCGTTCAAAAGCCGCGAACTGACCCCCTCCCCCGTGCTCGCAACGGTGAAGGCCCAGTGGCGCAACATCGTGATCGGCGCCTTCGCCCCGCTGGCCAGTTTCGCGCTGTTCCACATGGTCACGGTATTCCCGCTCTCCTGGGTCGCACTTTTTACGAAAGAGAGCATCACCCGGTTTCTGCTGATCGAGATGGTCGGCGCGGCGGTCGGCGTCGTGGCTATCGTGGCCTCTGGCCTGCTGGCGGATCGGATCGGGCGACGCTCGCTGCTGGGCTATACCGCAGCCGCCATCGCGGCCTTCTCCGGCTTTGCGCCGCAGTTGCTGGATGCCGGTGGCCTGGGCGAGACGGCCTTCATGGTGCTGGGCTTCATCCTGCTCGGACTGTCGTTCGGGCAGTCGTCCGGCGCGGTGACGAACAACTTCCCGAAGCGCGCGCGCTATACCGGCGCGGCGCTGACTTCAGATCTCGCCTGGCTGTTCGGTGCGGGTTTCGCGCCGTTCGCCGCGCTGGTGCTGGCGAAGGATTTCGGCCTGCTCGCCGCCGGCGGCTATTTGTTGTCCGGCGCGATCGGCACACTCGTCGCACTCGCGCTCAACTCCGAACTTGCCCGCCGGCTCGACTGAGGCGGGCGCCTCAAGGGGAAGGCCGATCCGCGCCTTCCCCGCGGGACACGAAAACTATCGCGTGCGAGTGCCGCATCGCCCTTTCCCCTTGCGGCACCCGCTGCTATCGGCCGTCGCGATTACGTCGCTTCACACGCCCGCCCGGGCGCGCTCGCGCGGCGGCCCGGCATCCGTCGCGGCCGCCGCCTCCCCGCCGCGCACAGGCTGGCCGAACCCTGGGAAAGGACCAGCATGACCGCCATCGGCCACGATACGCTCGGCGCACGCTCCACGCTCGACGTGGGCGGCAAGGCCTACGATTATTTCTCGCTCGCCAAGGCGGCCGAGAAATTCGGGGATATTTCGCGCCTGCCCTTCTCGATGAAGGTGCTGCTGGAGAACATGCTGCGCTTCGAGGACGGCGTGACCGTAACGCCGGAGGACGTCCAGGCGATCGTCGACTGGCAGAAGGAGCGCCGCTCCGATCGCGAGATTCAGTATCGCCCCGCGCGCGTGCTGATGCAGGATTTCACCGGGGTTCCCTGCGTGGTCGATCTCGCCGCAATGCGCGATGCGATCACCAAATTGGGCGGTGACGCGGCCAAGATCAATCCGCAGGTGCCGGTGCATCTCGTCATCGATCATTCGGTGATGGTGGACGAATTCGGCACGCCAAAGGCATTCGGCGATAACGTCGATCTTGAATACGCCCGCAACGGCGAGCGTTACGAGTTCCTAAAGTGGGGATCCAAGGCGCTGGACAACTTCCAGGTCGTGCCCCCGGGCACTGGCATCTGCCATCAGGTCAATCTGGAATATATCGGCCAGGCCGTGTGGTCGTCCACGGAAAGCGGGGACCACGCGAAGGGCGGCGCGACGATCGCTTACCCGGATACGCTCGTCGGCACCGACAGCCATACCACGATGGTAAACGGGCTGGGCGTGCTCGGCTGGGGCGTCGGCGGGATCGAGGCGGAAGCGGCGATGCTCGGTCAGCCGGTATCGATGCTGATTCCCGAGGTCGTCGGATTCAAGCTTACCGGCGCGCTGCGCGAAGGCATCACGGCAACCGATCTGGTGCTCACCGTTACGCAAATGCTGCGCGCGAAGGGCGTGGTCGGCCGCTTCGTGGAATTCTACGGCCCCGGCCTCGCCTCGATGAGCCTTGCCGACCGGGCGACGATCGCGAACATGGCCCCGGAATATGGCGCGACCTGCGGCTTCTTCCCGGTCGATGACCGCACGCTGGAATATATGCGCCTCACCGGCCGTCCGGACGAGACTGTCGCGCTTACCGAAGCCTATGCCAAGGCGCAGGGCATGTGGCGTGACGAAGGCGCGGCGGACCCGTTGTTCACCGACACGCTCGAACTGGACATGTCCACCGTCGTTCCGTCGCTCGCCGGCCCGAAGCGCCCGCAGGACAAGGTGGCGCTCGATTCGGTCGATGATGTGTTCAACGGCGACCTGGCCAAGCTCTACAACAAGCAAAGCCCGGTCCGCGTGCCGGTCGAGGGCGGTGATCACGATATCGGCGACGGTGACGTGGTGATCGCCGCGATCACCTCCTGCACCAACACCTCCAATCCGTCGGTGCTGGTTGCCGCCGGTCTGGTCGCGCGCAAGGCCCGCGCGAAGGGGCTGAAGCCGAAGCCGTGGGTGAAGACGTCGCTCGCGCCGGGATCGCAGGTCGTCACCGATTATCTCGACAAGGCCGGGCTTTCCGAGGATCTCGATGCGATCGGGTTCAATCTGGTCGGCTACGGCTGCACCACCTGCATCGGCAATTCCGGCCCGCTGGCCGCGCCGATCTCCGCCGCGATCAACGGCAACGATCTGGTCGCCGCGAGCGTGTTGTCGGGCAATCGCAACTTCGAGGGCCGCGTCAGCCCGGATGTGCGCGCAAACTTCCTCGCCTCGCCGCCGCTGGTCGTCGCTTATGCGCTCAAGGGCACCGTGACCGAGGATATGGTCACCACCCCGATCGGCAAGGGATCGGACGGCACCGACGTCTATCTGAAGGATATCTGGCCGAGCAACGACGAGGTGAACTCGTTGATGAACGCCAACATCAACGACGCGATGTTCCGTGCGCGTTATGGCAATGTCTATGCCGGGGACGCCAAATGGCGCGCGATCGAAGTCGAGGGCAGCGACACCTACAATTGGCGGGCCGGCTCCACCTATGTCGCCAATCCACCCTATTTCGACGGGATGGAAATGACGCCCAAGCCGGTTACCGACATCATCGAGGCGAAGCCGCTGGCAATTCTGGGAGATTCGATCACCACCGATCACATCTCCCCGGCCGGATCGATCAAGGCGGATAGCCCGGCGGGCAAGTGGTTGCAGGAGCGGCAGGTGTCGAAAGCCGACTTCAACAGCTATGGCGCGCGGCGCGGAAATGATCAGGTGATGGTGCGCGGCACTTTCGCCAATATCCGCATCAAGAACGAGATGGTGCCGGGCGTCGAGGGCGGCATGTCGCAGTACAATGGCGAGGTGATGTCGATCTACGATGCGGCGATGCGGCACAAGGCTGACGGCACGCCGCTGGTTGTCATCGCCGGCAAGGAATATGGCACCGGCTCGTCGCGTGACTGGGCAGCGAAAGGCACCAACCTGCTCGGCGTGCGCGCGGTGATCGCGGAAAGCTTCGAGCGTATCCACCGCTCGAACCTCGTTGGCATGGGTGTGCTGCCGCTCCAATTCGCGGAGGGCATTGACCGCAAGTCGCTGAATCTGGACGGCACCGAGACGTTCACCATCCACAGCGTTGCCGGACTGCGTCCGCGTCAGGATGTCGAAGTCACCGTCACCCGCGCCGACGGCAGCAGCGAAACCTTCTCCACGCGCTGTCGCATCGACACCGTCAACGAGCTGGAATATTTCCTCAACGGCGGGATCCTGCAATACGTGCTGCGCAAGCTCGCCGCCTGATCCACGACCCGTACCGGCATCGACGAGGGCGCCCCGCGAAAGCGGCGGCGCCCTTTTCTTTCCGTACGCACCGATCACGCCAGCAATATTAATTGCGAAGTCGCAACAACTTATGTCCCATTTTGAAACGATGCTTATTGCGACGCAAAACGAATTGACGGGCTCGTAAAATTAACGAAGTATTAATCATATGCGGCGGGCGGGGACCTGCCGGATAGAATGACGAGGGGAAGCAAATGAAGACGTTGAAAAACGCACTACTTGTCGCGTCCGCGCTAACCGGGATCGCCGTCGCAGGCACGCCGGCGGAAGCGATCAATATCGTGCTGCACCCGGACGCCACGTTCACCAGCGCACCGAATGGGGCTGAAGCGCTATACGCGTTCCGCAAGGCCGCTAATTACTGGAATCAGACGCTTAGCGGCGCCAACAACATGCAGACGATCAACATCAACATCTCGTTCGCGTCGCTGGCCGATCCGAACGTGATCGGTCAGGCCGCAAGCACGCGCTATGACGTGCGCGCATCGTCGGTCTACAACCGCCTGGCCGCGAATTCCGCCACCGCGCTCGATGCGTCGGCGGTAGCCAGCCTTGTCCCGCTGACCGCCAACGGCGGCGTCGGCTATCGCCGCGCACCTGCCCTGGACGGCTCGCTGACCGGCGAGGGGCTGAACATCACGACTGGCAGCGTCTTCGACAATAACGATAGCTACAACAATCGCTACCTCTATGCGAACGGCGCCAATCTCAAGGCGTTGGGCTACAATATCGGCCAGTCGGCGGTTGACGCGCAAATCACGTTCAACTCGAACTTCGCGTTCGATTTCAATCCGACGGACGGCATCTCGAACGGCACCGAGGATTTCACTGCGGTCGCAGCGCATGAACTGGGCCATGCGCTCGGCTTCGTCAGCGGCGCCGATTACTACGACGTCTACGGCGGCGCCGGTCCCGGCGCGAGCATCCCCGGCATCACCTGGGATGACGAATCCGTGCTGTCGATCCTCGATCTGTTCCGCCGTTCCTCGAATGGTGGCGCGTCTGGATTCGATCCGGCGACCGGCGAGCGTTACATCCAGCTCGATCCGAATCGCGGCGCGATGTTCACGATCGACGGGGTGAACCCGTTCAATGGCGACGGCACCTATTCGCAATTCGCAACCGGCCGCTACAACGGTGATGGCAACCAGGCATCTCACTGGAAGGAAGGCACGGGCTATTTCGACCAGAACAACTGCTTCGTACCGTCGCCGGCGCAGGTGGGCATCATGGATCCGACATCGGGCTATTGCCAGCTTGGCATCGTCACCTCGAACGATCTCGCCGCGTTCGATGCGATCGGTTACAACCTGAACTTCGATATCCTGAAGAACAAGGGATATGAATTCACCTCTTCGGACATCTTCGGCCTGCTTGGCCTCGCCAGCGTGCCCGAGCCGTCGAGCTGGGCGATGATGATCCTCGGCTTCGGTTTTATCGGTGGCGCGATGCGCACCCGCAATCGCAAGACGAGCGTACGCTTCGCTGCCTGAGCAAAGACGTCGCTAACAGAAATGGGGCGGCCCGTCTTTTGACGGACCGCCCTTTTTCTTGCCCCGGTTCAGGCGATCCCGGCGTTAGCGCGGCGACGGCCGTAGGCGAAATAGACGATAAGGCCGACCACGTTCCACATCAGGAAATACTCCTGCGTGCGGTGCGGAAGGCTGAAGAACAGATAGATGCAGCCAAGGACGCCGATCGTACCGACGACCGGCGCGAGCGGCGTACGAAACGTGCGCGGCGCATCCGGCGCGCGATGGCGCATCACCAGCATGCAAACGCAGACGGCCACAAAGGCGGCGAGCGTGCCGGCATTGGCCAGCGCCGCGATCGCATCCAGTGGCATCAGCCCGGCGATGATCGCCACCAGCACCGCCGTCAGCGCGGTGATCCGCACCGGCGCGCCGCGACGCGACACCTTCGCCAATGCTTCCGGCAGCAACCCGTCGCGCGCCATCACAAAGAAGATACGACTCTGCCCAAACAAAAACCCCAGCAGCACCGTTGGCAGCGCCACCACCGCGCTTACCGCAAGGAATGTCGCGAAGCCCGGCTTTCCGATCTCGCGCAGGATCAGCGCCAGTGGCTCCGGGCTGTCGGCGAAGCGGGTGAACGAGAGCGCGCCGACCGCCGCCACCGCGACCAGCATGTAGATCGCGATGCACGCCACCATCGATCCGACGATGCCGATCGCCAGATCGCGTCCGGGATTGCGGGTTTCCTCTGCCGCCGTGGAGATCGCATCGAAGCCGTAGAAGGCGAAGAAGATGATTGCCGCCGCCGCCATCACCCCGCGCTCGGCGCCAGCGTCTGTTACATGCTTGGCGAAGCCGAACGGCATGAACGGCTCGAGGTTGGCGGCGTTGAAATGCGGCAGCGCGATCGCGACGAACACCGCCAGCGCGATCATCTTCACCACCACCAGTGCCGCGTTGAGCGTCGCGCTCTCGCGGGTGCCGATCATCAGCAGCCCGGCAACGACCGCGATGATGAACACCGCCGGCAGGTTGACGATTCCGCCGAGCGCCGGGCCGTTCGCCAGCGCGACGGGAAACCCAAATGGCGTCAGCAACGGTGTCGCATAGCCCGACCAGCCGACCGCAACGGTAGAGACGACAAGCGAATATTCGAGGATCAGCGACCAGCCGATCACCCAGGCGATGATCTCCCCCAGCACCGCGTAGCTATAGGTATAGGCGCTTCCCGAAGCCGGGATCATCGTCGCCATCTCGGCATAGGCCAGCGCTGCGCAGGCGCAGATCGCGCCCGCGATGACAAACGACAGGATCACGGCCGGCCCGGCGCGATCCGCGCCTACGCCAATCAACGTGAGAATGCCGGTGCCGACGATTGCGCCGACACCCAGCGCGACGAGATGCGGCCACGAGAGGGTGCGGGCCAGTGCACGTTCTGGCGGCTGCTCGATAATCGTCTTGCGGCGTAACAGGCTGGACATCCACTCCCCTTCCGTGGCGAAACCCCAAGGAGTGGCAAGTAACAGATGCTACGATTGGCGCAAACGCGCAGCGACCGCCGTATTCCTCTTCAGGGCGCCGGCTTGCGCGCCTCGCCTACCCCTAGCCCGCTGCGGGTGGTAAAATGCACGCCGACCATCCCGCCGCCGACGAGAAAGGGGCTGAGATCCTCCAGCGGCGAGCGCCGGGCGATCAGCCGGCCGCGTTCCTGCGGCACGTCCTGAATCGCGGGGTCGCCCGGCTCGCGCGCGATGAACGGCACGCGGAAGCGATCGGCACCGCGCAGGCCGCATACCGTTACATCGGTACGGGAAGCATCCATGACGCAGCGTTTCTCTGCCGCGGTAAGCGCGTGATAATGCGTCATCGCGCTGTCGGCGGTTCCTTCGAGCATAAGCAGCAGGATCATCATCGCGGCCCCAACGATGCACCCGGCACCAGGCAGGTGCAACGCAATTCGTCGCAGGTGTTGCCAGCCCGGCAACCGTTGCTTACCGCCGCCACGATGCAGCCGCTTGATGATCAGCAATCCGCCGCCCGCGCCTGGTTCGAGCAATTGCGCGACCTGATCTGCGCCGAGTTCGAGGCGATCGAGCGCGAGGCCGGATCGGATGCCGCATTCGATTATATCGCTTGGGAGCGTGCCGACCCGTCCGGCGCGCCAGGCGGCGGCGGCGTGCGCGGCGTGATGAAGGGGCGCGTATTCGAGAAGGTGGGCGTCAACGTCTCCACCGTCGGCGGCACATTCGAAGGCGAGTTCGGCAAGACGATCCATGGCGCTGATGACGATCCGCGCTTTTTCGCGACCGGGATCAGCCTGGTTGCACACATGGCGAACCCGCATGTTCCCGCCGTGCACATGAACACGCGTTTCCTGGTGACAACGAAGCGCTGGTTCGGCGGCGGCGCGGATCTCAACCCGCCGCTTCCCGTGGAAGAGGACACCGCCGATTTCCACGCCACGCTGAAAGCGGCATGCGACGCGCATGATACCGGCCACTATCCGCGCTTCAGCAAATGGGCGGACGATTATTTCTACATTCCGCATCGCAAGGTGCATCGCGGCGTCGGCGGCATCTTCTACGATCATCTCGAGGGAGATTTCGCGCGCGATTTCATGTTCACGCAGGATGTTGGCCGCGCCTTTCTCGCGGTGTTCCCACGTATCGTGCGGCGTCGGATGCACCAGCCATACGAGGATGCCGACGTGGCGGCGCAGCGCGAATGGCGCGGCCGTTACGCGGAATTCAACCTCGTGTACGACCGCGGCACGCTCTTCGGGCTCAAGACTGGCGGCAATATCGATGCGATCCTGATGAGCCTTCCCCCGCTCGCCACCTGGAGCTGATCGCGATGGGCCTGACGCCGGTGCCGAACGACCAGCTCGCGACCGTCGTGACGACGCTGGAGATGACGCGCCGCCCCCCGCTGCGCCCGACACCGCCGACGCCGCTGCGCCTTATCCAGTGGGACCGGCCCGATCTGGACAAGTACCGTGCGCTGTTCCGCCGGGTCGGCGGGCCGTGGCTCTGGTATTCCCGCCTCACGATGGAGGATGCGACGCTCGCGGGCATCGTTCACGATCCGGGCATTTCGGTGTTCGCCGCGATCGATCGCACCGGGATCGAGGTGGGGATGCTCGAACTCGATCACCGCCACGCCGGCACGTGTGAGCTATCCTATTTCGGGCTGGTCCCGGAGCTTGCCGGGCAGGGTCACGGACGCTGGCTGATGGCGGAAGCGCTGACGCGCGCGTGGCGGGCGAACGTATCGCGCGTCTGGGTCCACACCTGCACGCTCGATCATCCTTCTGCGCTTAATTTCTATCGGGCGCAGGGGTTCCTCCCAGTCAGGCGGACGGTGGAAACCTTTCCCGATCCACGCGTTCTCGGGCTATTGCCAGATGACGTCGCACCTCACATCCCCCTGCTTGCCAGCCGGCGATAGACCGCGAGCCCGATCGCCAGAATGCCGATGTGATAAGCGGAGGCGGCCAAGGCCATGCCGGCATCGGCAAGCGCAAGGATGATCGGATTCTGCCGGCCGGGGGAGCGCAACACCTCGTCCGCCCCGATCAACGGCGCCAGCACGAGATATTGCGCGAGGAACAGCGTAACGATCGCTGCCAGCACGCCCCACCAATTGCCCCCCGTCAGCCGCCAGCTGCGCCCAACCGCTCGCGCCGCCCCCACTGGCGCTTCGACGATCAGCGCAGGGACCGTCGCGATCAGGCGCGCCTGCATGTAGAGCCCCGGCAGCACGAACAGCCACAGCCCCAACCCGATCGGGATCGACACCAGCAGATCGGCCAGCAGAAACCGCCCGAAACGACGCGCAGCCGTCACCAGCGCGGTCTTCACATCCGGCCGCGCCGGGTGGACCAGCAGGATCGCCAGCACCGCGACGCCATAAATGCCGACCAGATCGGCGAGCAGATACCAGCCAGCGTTCGCCTGCCCCCATAACGAAAGCTGCTCCAGCCATGCCTGCATCGCCGGCTGATCGCGCGGCGTCTGCGGCAGCGCGAGCGGAGACGCCACGAGCAGCTGCACCGCAAACGCGGGCAAGAAGATGAACGGACCAGCGACACGCAGCACCAGATCGCCCTCGCGACGCAGGATCGCCCACGCGTCTGCCAGGACGCGGCCAAGGGTGAGCATCATGCGTGGTCGAGACGTTCGCGCGCGGCGAGATAGAATTGCGCACTGAAGGTTGTCTGCAACACGCCGAGGCCGGCGGTGACGATCCCGGTCGCGGTCGCGAGCAGCAGGATAGTCCACACCTGCCCTTCATCGCCGAAGATCAGCTGCGCCACGCTGCCCAGCACCCAGGTCACGGCGGTAAGCAGCACAATCGCCACGATCGCGTATAGCAGCATCAGCCCGATCAGCTTCATCGTGCTGCCACGTGTCAGCGCGAAGCTGCGTGCGAATGCGCCCAGCCCGCGACGCTCGTTGGTGACGACCGCGAACAGCGGCAACAGCCGGGCCCCGGCCCACAATGCCACCAGCGAAAGCACGAACAGCGCCGGCGTAAGCGCGGCGACACGCGCACCGTCCAATGCCGGCATCGGCATCCCTTGTTCCAGTTGCGCCATATCGATGCTGCCCGCGACCACGTACGCCACCGGCGCAAGCACAACGACGAACGTCACCACCATCACCACCAGCAGCACCGCGATCGCCGCCGGCAGACGGCGTCGCCCGATCGCGATCGCGTCATGCCGACCGACCGCTGGATCGCTGGCCATCGCGGTCATCGCCAGCGTTCCCCACAAGGCGAGCACCGCAACCGCCAGCCCGACCAGCCCCGCCAACAGCTTGAAACTCGCACCGGGGGTGGTCATGGCAAAGACGCGCAACACCGCCTGCAGCATGCCGGGGGCGAACAGGAAAACTCCAGCAAGCCACGCGAGCAATCCGGCGCGGCCGGCGATCACCTCGGTCGTCCGATCCCAAACCGTGCCAATCCGTATCATAGGGCCTCCTGTCAGCGGCGAAAGACCTAGCCTATCGCGCCCCCGCTTGCCAATCGAACGTATCGACCGCATCTGCACCGCCGTGACCAATGATGCCGATATCGAATGGCGCATATCGCCCGGCCTGACCGATTATGCCGCCTCGCTTGCCGAGATGGAAGCGCGCGCTGCGCGGATCGCGGCGCATGACGATCGCGAGCTGATCTGGCTGCTTGAACATCCGCCGGTCTATACTGCCGGCACCAGCGCGGACCCTGCCGAACTGATCGATCCGCGCTTTCCGGTGGTGAACGCCGGGCGCGGTGGGCGTTACACCTATCACGGGCCGGGGCAGCGCGTCGGCTATCTGATGCTCGACCTTGCCCCGCGCGGACGCGATGTCCGGCTTTTCGTCCACGCGCTCGAAGGCTGGGTGATCGCAGCACTGGCAGAGCTGGGCATAGCCGGGTTCCGCGCGCCCGGGCGGATCGGCATCTGGACGATCGATCGCGACGGGCGTGAAGCAAAAATCGGTGCGATCGGCGTGCGGGTACGGCGCTGGGTGACGTTCCACGGTTTTTCGGTGAATCTCTCGCCCGATCTCGGGCATTTCGGCGGAATCGTGCCGTGCGGTCTCGCCGAATATGCTGTGACGAGTACAAAAGCGCTGGGCGCGCCGCATGATCTTGCAACTTTCGACGCCGCTCTTGCGTTCACGCGCAGCCAATTCCTCGAAACTCTATCGGACGCTCGCGAAAACGAGGCTTGAGAGCATAGGCCGATGCGATTAATGTCCCCTGCGATTTGGGGATTAAATGGCCATACGGCGTCCAAATCTACTGTCTAGGGAGCTCTACATGCGTGCTATTTCCAAGATCCTGACCGGTACGGCCATTGCGGCGGCGGCTCTGGCCGTTTCGGCTTGCGGCTCGAAGACCGAGACTACCACCGAGAACACCACCATCACCGACATGAACGCCACCGAAGGCATGGACACGACGACTGACAACATGACGGCGGTCGACAGCTCGATGAATTCGGGCATGATGGCGAACGATGCGGGCGCGATGGACGCGAACGCAGCGATGCCCGCCAACGCGAACTGATCGCCGCACGGCAATCACATTGCGAAAAAGGGGTCGTCCGGGAAACGGGCGACCCCTTTTTCATTACTTCGCAACGCCCGGCGGGTGTGACGCTTTCCACGCTTACAAGCGCAATGCGGCGGGCTGAGTCACGAACGTGATGAATACCCTTGGGTTAACCGCACGAAAGCCCTAGAATCCCGCGCGTCGCGTGGGAGAAGTTGAAATGGCGTTGGGGCGTATCGTTATAGCAGGCCTGGGGGCAGGTGCGTTATTCGCCGGTACACCCGCTGCGGCTCAATTCTTCATGCAGTCCAAGGATCTTTCGGGTACTGCGGTTGTCGGTAACGAGCCGGGTCTCGGGCCGGACCTGCCGGGCGCCACGCTCGAAGAACAGAAAGCTGCCGTGATCTGGAACGTGCGCGCAGCGCTCAACGTCGCGGCATTGCAATGCCAGTTCGAACCAACGCTGACGGCGGTGAGCAACTACAATGCGATGCTGGTGGATCACAAGACCGAGCTGAAGCAATCCTGGGATACGCTCAGCAAATATTTCGCGCGTATGAACAAGGCACCGAAAGCAGCGCAAAACGCGCTGGATCAGTTCGGCACGCGTACCTATTCCAGCTTCACCACCGTCGCCGCACAATATAATTTCTGCATGTCCGCCAACGACGTGGGTCGCGAGGTGGTATTCGCGCCGCGCGGCGGTTTCGGCACGGTCGCGCTGCAGCGCATTCGCTTGCTTCGCAATAGCCTCAAGCCATGGGGTGAACAGCGTTTCCCGCGCTTCATTTATCCGCAGACCACACTGCCGCGTCTCGACGATATCTGCTGGAAGAACGGCGACTGGCAGGTCAAGAAATGCGGCGCGCAGAATTTCCCGCCCGCCGGTGTTGGCGTGGCGCAGCGCTGACGGTCGTCAGCGTAGCCCGAGCAGCTTGTGCGTCTGCAGCGTCAGGCGCCAGCGCGGCCGCTGCATGACCAGCGCCACCGCCGCATCGCGATTTGTCTCGGCGGCGGGATCGTCCATCGGTTGAAGCAGGAAATGGGTGAAATCCCATTGCTCGATCGCTTCGATATCGCTGCCGGGTTGGGGCCAGACCAACTTCAACTCGTCCCCTGACCGCTGCACCGTCTCGCTGCCAGCTTTGGGACTGATGCACACCCAGTCGATGCCGGGGTGCACGGGAAGAGTTCCGTTGCTCTCGATCGCTATGAAAAATCCTTCGGCGTGCAGCGCAGCGACGATGGCGTCGTCCACCTGAAGCATCGGCTCCCCGCCGGTTAACACCACGAAGCGCTCGGCGGTATCGCCGTCCCACATCGCCACGACCGCGCTCGCCAGTGCGGCGGCATCGGGAAAGCGGCCGCCACCCAGCCCGTCCATGCCGACGAAATCGGTGTCGCAGAAGCGGCAGATCGCAGTCGCGCGATCCTCCTCGCGGCCTGACCAGAGATTGCACCCGGCAAACCGCACAAACACCGCGCGCCGCCCGGCCTGTACGCCCTCGCCCTGGAGCGTCAGGAACATTTCCTTGACCGCGTAGCTCATCACGGCGCCGGCGGGCTCACCGCATATGTTGTCGGATCGAGCACCCCGGCGTCCTCGAACCCCTTG
The DNA here is from genome assembly GCF_048565505.1 of Sphingomonas sp. TX0543. Taxonomy (NCBI): domain Bacteria; kingdom Pseudomonadati; phylum Pseudomonadota; class Alphaproteobacteria; order Sphingomonadales; family Sphingomonadaceae; genus Sphingomonas; species Sphingomonas sp. TX0543. The sequence goes on along the minus strand of NZ_JBLZUS010000002.1, from coordinate 1,312,299 downwards.
TGCCGCAAGCGGCAGCTATCGCACAGCCCGCAGTGCAGGCCACCAGGCGCGGGATCGTAGCATGACCAGCTGACACCCATATCCAGCCCCAAACGCGCGCCTTCGCGCACGATATCGGCCTTGGTCATCATCTGGAGCGGGGCAAGGATGCGGAAGGGTGCGCCTTCGACGCCCGCCTTGGTCGCCAGTTCGGCCAGAGTCTCGAATCCGGCGATGAATTCGGGGCGGCAATCGGGATAGCCGGAATAATCGAGCGCGTTGACCCCGACATAGATGTCTCGCGCGCCGCTCGCCTCGGCCCAGCCGAGAGCGAGGCTCAGGAAGATCGTGTTGCGCGCGGGCACATAAGTGATCGGTATCCCCTCGCCCACGCCATCCTTGGGCACCGCGATATCGTCGGTAAGCGCCGATCCGCCGAACGCGCGCAGATCGAGCGGCAGCACGACATGGCGCTCTGCCCCCAGCAGTCGCGCGATGCGGCGGGCAGCCGCCAACTCTACCTGGTGGCGCTGGTTATAATCGACCGAGAGCGCGAGCACGCGAAACCCTGCTTCAGCCGCGAGGGCGGCGGAAACCATCGAATCAAGGCCGCCCGAAACAAGGACGACCGCAAGCGGAGATTGGCTTGTCATAAGCTGACACCAGCTAGGCTCTCACCGCGCGCGGCGCAAGAAAAAGGGCCGCCCGAAGGCGACCCGAAAGTTGATCGACCGGTTCCGGCCGGATCAGGGAGAAAGCGTGCCCAAGAAAAAGCACTCGTCCCGATTACGCCCATTACGTTAACGCGCCGATAACGCGGCGGTCAGCATCTGCCGATGTGCCGTGCCTCGTAATCGAAGTCGAACGGTGCGCCTTTCATCAACCCCTGCGTCTGCAAACGGATCAGATGGCGGTCCTCCACCTTGATCGTGGTGCGGCCATATCCCTGTCCGGGACAACGATATTGAACCGTAACGCGATTAGGCTGATCTTCGATGACGAATTGCTGACATTGCGCCGGGCCGTGCACCAGTTGCAGGAGCATTCGGGGATCGCGGACGCAGATTTCGCGCTGCGCGTTGGCATTGCCGATCTCATGCAGCGACCATGCCCCGCGCTCGACCCCGCCGAGCGCGACCATCCGCGCCTCCTGCGCGATCGCGCCAGTGGCTACAGCGGCGACCAGTATGGCGGCCAGACGGAATGATGCGACTCTTTTCACGACCGTAATCATATCACGATTCACCGCAAATCAAGCCCATCCTGCCGCTCACGCCGCTGATGTCTCTATCCGAACCGGGAAAACGGTCGAGCAGAAATTGCAATCGACCGAGATCACGCCATTCGCGTCCGCCATCTCGCGCTGCTCCTCCGGCGGAAACTTCGAGATGACCGAGCGGATATGCTCCGGATTGCAGCGGCAGCCGCGTGTCAGCCGGGTGTCGCCAAGCACACGCACTTCGCGCGCCTCGTTGAACAATCGCCAGATCAGCGTTTCGAGCGGCACCGCGACATCGACAAGCTCATCGACACCCATCGTTGCACCGAGCGTGGCGACATGCTCCCACTCCGGATGGTCGTGACTTACGTGCAGCCGCTCGCGTCCCACTTCGCCCGGCGGAAGATGCTGGAGGAAAAGGCCGCCGCCGACGATCTGGCCGTCGCGGCGGCGCACGCCGACACGCAACAGGCTGGGGATCTGCTCCGACTGGATGAAATATTGCTCCGCCACCTCCGCCAGTGACGCGCCGTCGAGCGGGACGATGCCCTGATAGCGTTCGCCCGTGGTGGCGAGATCGAAGGTGATCGCCAGATATCCCTGCCCGAATAGCGCGAACAGCGTCGGCTCGGCCGGCCCTTCGGCGAGCCGCTCCGCATCGTAATCGACATAGCCTCGCAGCTCACCATCGCGATAATCGACCACCAGCAGCCGCACCACGCCGTTCCGGGTCTGCGCCTGAAGCGTGAGTTGACCCGCGTCATCCTTCAGCGTCGAGCCGATCAGCGCCGCGATGACGAGCGCCTCGGCGAGCAGGCCTTCGATCGCGGGCGGGTAGGCATGGGCGGAAAGGATCTCATCCATTACCGGCCCGAGCCGCAGCACGCGTCCGCGCGCGTTGAATTCCGGAATCGTGAAGCCAAGCGCGCGATCGAGATCACGCCCGGGAAGGTCTGCCATCATATATCCCTCACCCCGCCCGTGGCGGAGGCCTCGCGCCGCGAGGCAATCCCTGTCTGTCGTCAGCCGGCGCTCACCGGATCGAGAGCATAAGTGGGGACGATCGGCCGGCGATCAACCGATCTGGCCGAAGCACCAGCGCAGGATCGCCTTCTGCGCGTGAAGCCGGTTCTCCGCCTCGTTCCAGATCAGCGATTGCGGGCCATCGATAACATCGGCCGTCACTTCTTCGCCGCGATGCGCGGGCAGACAGTGCATGAACACGGCATCGGGCTTTGCCTTGGCCATCAGCCCGGCATCCACCTGATAGGGGGCCATCGCGCGAAGCTTTGTATCGGCATGCGCCTGCCCCATCGACACCCAGGTATCGGTGACGATCACATCCGCCCCTGCCGCCGCTTCCGCTGGACTGGCCACCACGCGCGCGCGGCCCTTGCCGAGTGCGACATCGCCGTCACTTGGCATGAACCCCTGCGGGCAGGCAGCGATCACATCGAAATGCAGCAGTCCGGCCGCTTCCATGAGCGAGGCGAGCACGTTGTTGCCGTCTCCCAGCCATGCCACCTTCAAGCCGGGCAGCGCCTTGCCATGCTCTAGGATAGTCTGGAGATCGGCAACGATCTGGCAGGGGTGGGACGCATCGGTAAGGCCGTTGATGACCGGCACGCTGGCATGCGCCGCCATCTCCTCGATCTTGGCATGATCGTCGGTGCGGATCATGATCGCGTCCACATACCCGGATAACACGCGCGCTGTATCCGCGATGGTCTCGCCGCGCCCGATCTGCATCGTGCCGGCATCGGCGACGATAGAGGTTCCCCCGAGCTGGCGGACCGCCATGTCGAAGCTGAAGCGGGTGCGGGTGGAATTCTTCTCGAACACCATCGCGAGCACGCGGCCGGCGAGCGGTGCATCGGCATCCGGCGCGCCCTTTGGCAGGCCGACGCGCGCGGCCTTCCGATCGATCGCATCAGCAAGGATCGCCGCGACTCCGTCGGCGCCCGCATCGCTTAGGTTGAGGAAATGACGGACACTCATGGAAATCTCCCCCCGGAGATCGGCCGCCCGCGCCGACCGGATCGGCGCGGGCGGCGGGTCATCAATCGTCGTTGACGGGCGTGTACGCTCGCGCCGCTTCGCTCAGCCGCTCGACACATTCCGCGATATGGCTCTCGTCGATATTGAGCGGCGGCAGGATACGCACGACGTTGTCGCCGGCCGAAACCAGCAGCAGGCCATGATTATCGCGCGCGTGCGCAACAAACGCCCGGCTGTCGCTCTTGAGCTTGAGGCCGAGCATCAGCCCATGACCGCGTACGCTGTCGAACAGGTGGTCGTGGTTGGGGATCAACTGCTCCAGCGCCTGGCGCAGGCGATTGCCCGTCTTGGCCACATTATCGAGAAAGCCGTCCTCCAGCAGCACGTCCAGCACGGCCTCGCCCGCCGCCATCGCGAGCGGGTTGCCGCCATAGGTCGAGCCGTGGGTGCCGATCACCATGCCCTTCGCGGCCTCTTCCGTAGCGAGGCACGCCCCGAGCGGGAAGCCGCCGCCGATGCCCTTCGCCACCGCCATGATATCCGGGGTGATGCCGTAAAGCTCGTGCGCAAAGAGCTTGCCGGTCCGGCCATAGCCAGCCTGCACCTCGTCCAGCACCAGCAACAGGCCATGCTCGTCGCATGCCTTGCGCAGACCCTGGAGAAACTCTTCGCTGGCCGGCCGGATACCGCCCTCGCCCTGAATCGGCTCGACCAGAAAGCCCGCCGTATGCTCATCAATCAGCGCGAGCGCGCCGGCGAGCTCATTGAATTTCGCATATTTGAAGCCTGGCAGCAGCGGCTCGAACCCATCGCGCATCTTCGGCTGATTTGTGGCGGAGATCGTGCCGAGCGTCCGCCCGTGGAAGGCGGTGTCGAAGGTGATGAGATCATGCCGCTCGGGATGGCCGTTGGCGAAATGGTAGCGCCGCGCCGTCTTGATCGCGCATTCCACCGCCTCGGCGCCCGAATTGGTGAAAAACACCGTGTCGGCGAATGTCGCGTCGATCAGCCGCTGCGCGAAATGCTCGCCCTGCGGGCTGCCGTAAAGATTGCTGACGTGCATCAGCGTCGCGGCCTGATCCGCGATCGCCTTCACGAGCCTGGGATGGCCGTGGCCGAGGCAGTTGACCGCGATGCCGCTGGCGAAATCGAGGTACTTCTCGCCTCGCTCGCCATAGAGATACGCGCCCTCGCCTCGCACCGGCCGCACTCCGCAACGCGGGTAGACGGGCATCAGTGCGGTGATGGTCACGGGGCATCTCCTGAAAAAGAGCAAGGGCGACCAAAGCGGTCGCCCGGATCACGCTAATACCGGCGGCTTGGGCCGAGCGTCAACATCACGCGTCGATCGCTTCCTCGTCGATCCGCGCGGCGTTCTCCTGGATGAAAGCGAAGCGGTGCGCCGGGTTTGTGCCCATCAACCGATCAACCAGATCCTTCACGCCAGCGCGTTCCTCATATTCCTGCGGCAGGGTGATGCGGATCATGCCCCGGGTCCTGGGATCCATCGTGGTTTCGCGAAGCTGGGCCGGGTTCATCTCGCCGAGGCCCTTGAAGCGGGCGACCTCGACCTTCTTGCCCCTGAACGGCCCCGCCTCGATCTCGGCACGGTGCGCGTCGTCGCGGGCGTAGAGCGACTTGCTGCCGGCGGTGAGCCGATAAAGCGGCGGCTGCGCGAGATAGAGGTGCCCGCGCCGCACGATATCCGGCATCTCCTGGAAGAAGAACGTCATCAACAGCGTCGCGATATGCGCGCCGTCCACGTCGGCGTCGGTCATGATGACGATGCGTTCGTAGCGCAGGCTCTCCGCCTGGCAATCCTTGCGCGTGCCGCAGCCAAGCGCCTGGATCAGGTCCGCGATCTCCTGATTGGCGACGATCTTGGCCGAGGTGGCGGAGGCGACGTTGAGGATCTTGCCCCGGATCGGCAGGATCGCCTGCGTCTTGCGATCGCGCGCCTGCTTGGCGGAGCCGCCGGCCGAGTCGCCTTCCACGATGAACAGCTCGGTTCCCTCCGGGCTGTCGGCGGAACAGTCCGTGAGCTTGCCGGGCAGGCGCAGCTTGCGGCCGGAAGTGGCCGTCTTGCGCTTCACCTCGCGCTCCTGCTTGCGGCGCAGGCGATCGTCCATCCGTTCCAGCACATAGGAAAGCAGCGCCTTGCCGCGATCCATATTGTGGCTGAGGTAATGATCGAAATGGTCGCGAACCGCCTTCTCGACCAGCCCTGCCGCCTCCGGCGAGGTCAGCCTGTCCTTCGTCTGCGACTGGAACTGCGGCTCGCGGATGAACACGGAAAGCATCAGTTCCGAGCCGACCATCACGTCGTCCGCGTTCAGATCCTTGGCGCGCTTGTTGCCCACCAGATCGCCGAACGCGCGCAGCCCGCGGACCAGCGCCTGGCGCAGCCCCTGCTCATGCGTGCCCCCGTCGGGTGTCGGGATCGTGTTGCAGTACCAGCTATAGCTGCCATCCGACCATAAGGGCCACGCAACCGCCCATTCGACGCGCCCCTGTTCGCCGGGAAATTCCTGCATGCCGGCGAAGAAATCGGCGGTCGCACATTCGCGGCCGTCGATCTGTTCGCGCAGGTGATCGGCAAGCCCGCCCGGAAACTGGAACACCGCCTCCGCCGGCGTATCGTCGGAGATCAGCTCGGGGGCGCACTTCCAGCGTATTTCGACGCCGGCGAACAGATACGCCTTGGAGCGGGCGAGGCGATAGAGCCGCGCCGGCTTGAAATGCAGCTCGCCCCCGAAAATTTCCTCGTCAGGCGTAAAGGTGACGGACGTGCCGCGCCGATTGGGTGCCGCGCCGGCATTCTCCAGCGGGCCCAGTGTCTGCCCGCGCGCGAAACGCTGGCGATATAGCTGCCGGTCGCGCGCCACTTCCACCACCGTGTCCGACGAAAGAGCATTGACGACCGAGACGCCCACGCCGTGCAGACCGCCGGACGTCGCATAGGCCTTGCCGGTGAACTTGCCGCCGGAATGCAGCGTGGAGAGGATCACTTCCAGCGCGCTCTTGTCGGGAAACTTCGGGTGCGGATCGACCGGGATGCCGCGTCCGTTATCGACCACGGTCAGCCGGTTGCCGGCCGCCAGCGTCACCTCGATCCGCGTAGCATGGCCGGCGACAGCCTCGTCCATCGCATTGTCGAGCACCTCGGCGGCGAGATGGTGAAGCGCACGCTCATCCGTGCCGCCGATATACATGCCGGGGCGACGCCGCACCGGCTCCAGCCCCTCCAGCACCTCGATCGATGAAGCGTCATAATTATTGGTCGGGGCGGCGGAGGGCGGCGCGAACAGATCGGACATGGCACGGCTATATCGGGGCGCGCCGCCCCCGCAAATCCCTTACCCGACGAGCACGGCCACGCCGCATCGCATGCCGGTCGCGCGAAGGTCGGCCTCGCCGATCCCGACGCCCAGCATTCCCGTCGTCGTCATCAGCAGGGTATCGAGCGCAGGTGACACAAGCTGGAGCAATCCGCCGACCGAGCGGAGCAGCGGATCGATCGGAATTGGCAGGCCGATCAGCTCGACCTTCAACGACGCCTGGCTGGCGAGAGATGTCGCCAGCCCATCCACCGGCGCGGTGGCGCGGATCGTCTTGCGCGTCCCTGCCTGGATCGCGGCCCAGTCGAACGTCGCTTTCTGCCAAGGCTCCGCCGCGCCAAGCGAGATAGTGCTGCTGCCGATCACGTCGACCAGCAACGTATCAACCAGCCGCGCCGGGCTCGGGGTCAGCGCCGTGCTGAAATCGCCCATGCGGGTTTCATCGACAGTGCCGATCGTCGCGCGGACGAGATCGGTCTTCGCCTCCAGCGTGACACTGCGGGAGGCTTCGCTGGCGCAATTGATCGCGTTGAGGCGTGCCTGCGCTCCCGCCAGTTCGACGAAGACCGGCAGGTCGATCGAAATCAGCCCCGGCAATCCCGCCAGCGCGGCCGGCGCCACGCGGCTGCGGACATAGAGCCGGGCCTGCGCCGTGCGGATGATCGGCGTCCCCTTGTCGGTGATCGATATCCACGGCGACTGCGCCTCGCGCTCTCCGATCGCCAGCGAGACGCGGGTGGAGGCAAGGCCTGGCACGCTGGCGCCAAGATCGAGCGACACCTGCCGCTGCGGTGAACCGAGCTGCAACAACGCGGTCGCCAGTGCCAGCGCATCGGCTTTGACGACGCCAGTGCCGCCCTCGCTCTGCGACGCCAGCGGCCCCGCATCGATCAGCGCGGCGAGCGAGATCGAACGGCTGCCGTTGATATTGAGCAGGCGCCTTATCGCGTTGGACGCCTGCGGTTGCCCGTCGGCGGAGAGTGCCGAGGCAAGTGCGTCCAGCGCCTGCGGCGTGGAAACGTTGCTTTTGAGGACATCGCCGAAGGTCGCGGCCTGCAACCCCGCCGTGGTGCGCAGCAGCGGCAGATACCGCAACAGATCGACATCCGCGCCCGCCAGCGCGCGATAGTCCATGACCGACAACGAAACGTTGCTGCCCGTCAGCGCGGACAGATAGGCGTTCAGCAAGCCGCCATCGAGGCTCGCCAGCCGCGAGCCGATCGAAAAGCCCGCGTAACGCTGCCGCGCAGCGGTCGCCCCGCGGCCGATTGTCACGCTTTGCCGGCCGAAGATCGCGGCAAGGAAGGTTGGGGAGGTAGATTCCAGCTCGACCCGTACCGCGTCGGCACCGCCGCTCGCGCTGCTGGGCGTGAAGCGCGCGCCGGGCGCCAGCGCAGGATCGGGGCGATAATTGCCCCCCGTGACACGCGTGATGACCGGGCGGGGAAAGCGCGCCGCGGCGACAGACATCTCCGCCACATTCTGCCCATTGCCTGGATCGCCTGACGCCGCCGCAAGCGCAGCCGCATCCGCCATCCCCTGAAGCCGCCGCGCATCGAGCTGTATCGCCCCGACATCGACGGCAAAGGCCGCAAGGCCGATCAGCACCGGCATCGCCGCTGCGACGAGCATCCCGGCACCGCCGCGTCGATCCGCCGCCAGCCGGTTCACAACACTCCGCCCTGCTGGATCACCGCGCTGCGCTCGATCAGCGGATCGGGCATCGGGAGCAGCTTCACGCCGAACAGGGCGATACCCGATGCGTCGACCCGCACCCGCACCGTCACCATCGGCGGCGCCTCATCGACGCTGAGCGAGGCGGTGCCGGGGCGGATTTCTGGCAGACGCGCCAGTTCACGTGCCATTGTGGCATTGGCGAGCGTGGCCCGCTCCGCCGCGTTCATGCCGGCAATGGTGGCGCGGGCCGAATCGTTGGCGAGTTGCTGCGCGCTGTGGGCGAGCAGAAAATATTGGCCGTAACCGAGGATCCCCAGCAGGATCGCAATCAACACCGGGGCGAGCAGCGCGAATTCAACGATCGCCGCGCCCCGCGAATCGGGCAGGAACGGGCGAAGGATACGGCGCTGGTCCAGCTTCATGGTGGCGCAGCGTAGAACGCTCGGATTTACCGATCGCTCGCGACGCTTCGCGCGCGATTACGCAAAGCACAGATGTGGATGTAGGCCGCAAGATCGCGGAATCGCACCGTTATGGCGCGATTCCGCGTAAAATCAGCGCACGCGCGGGCCGCCGAACGGGATCGGGGGCGCGCGCCGATCGCGACGCGGCAATTGCGCCTGATAGGCGTGGCCGCAATGCGCGACACAATAAGGGAAACCGGGATTCACCTTGTCGCCACAGAAATGGAAATCCGGCTCGCCGGGATGACCGAGCGGCCATTTGCACACCTTGTCGCTGAGATCGAGCAGCGAAGTCTTGCCCGCGATCTCCGGCGATGGGCGGGCGGGAACTAGGCGGCGCGGCGGGGCAGGCGTGATCGGCGGCTGCTGTTCGCCGGGCGACTGACGGACGAAGCCGCCAGGGCCGACCGAGCGCAGCACCGGCTGCCCCTCAAGCGGCTGGCGCGGTGTTAGATCGGTGGTGATCGTGATCGGCTTCGGCTCCGACACATGCGTCACCACCGTGGATGCCGGCGGCTGGGATGGCGCCGTCGCGATCGGCGTTGGCGGCGGGGGAGGTGCGGCGGGAGCCGGCGGCTTTGTCTCCGCCATCGCTTCGACCTTCGCTTCGGCCTTGGCGACTGCCTCCTTGGCCACGACCGGGGAAGGGCGCGACTGCAGCCCCAGGCGATGCGCCTTCCCGATCACGGCATTGCGGCTCACCCCGCCCAGCGCCTCGGCGATCTGGCTTGCGGTCTGGCCGCCTTCCCACATGGTCTTGAGCGTGTGGATACGCTCCTCGGTCCAGGACATCTTTCTTCCTTCGCTGGCGGCCGGGTTGCAGGCGCTCGCCGCAGGGTTTACCCGCAGGCATAATGAGCAGCCATCCCCCAATCGGCCAAATTCCCTCGGCAATCAGAAACGCCCCCGGTGTCCCGGTGATCCGGAACATCAACTGGGGCGGCCTCAAGACCCTCTATGTGAAGGAGGTGCGCCGTTTCTTCAAGGTGCAGCTCCAGACTGTGTGGGCGCCGGCCGCCACGACATTGTTGTTTCTCATCGTTTTCACGATCGCCACGGGTGCCAAGCGGCCGGTGCACGTCGGGAATATCGATGTCGCTTTCGCCGATTTCATCGCGCCGGGGCTTATCATCAGCCAGGGCATGATGGGGCCCGCGTTCGCCAACGCGAGCTTCTCGCTGCTGGTGGGCAAGATTCAGGGCACGATCGTCGATTATCTCCAGCCGCCGTTGTCCAGCGCAGAGCTGCTCGCCGCGCTCGTCGGCGGCGCGATGACGCGGGCGTTCCTGGTCGGTACGATCTGCTGGCTGGCGATGGCGCTGTATCCGGGTGTCCACGTAACACCGGTGCACCCGATCGCGGTGCTGTGGTTCGGTTTCCTCGGCGCTGCGTTCCTGTCGCTCCTGGGTGTGCTGACCTCGATCTGGGCGGAGAAGTTCGATCACGCCGCCGCCGTCACCAATTTCGTGATCGCGCCGCTATCGTTGCTGTCCGGCACTTTCTATTCGGTTGATCGCCTCGCGCCCGCTTTCCGTGCGTTCAGCCATGCGAACCCGTTCTTCTATATCATCTCGGGCTTCAGGTACGGCTTTCTGGGTACCGCCGATTCGCCAGTGCTGATCGGCAGCATCGTTATCCTCGCGATCGACGTGGTGCTGGGCGCGCTGTGTTACATGCTGCTGCGTAGCGGGTGGAAACTGAAGAACTGACCGATGCCTTGTCTGGCGCTGAAGGCTGTCGTCTCGGGCGTGTTGATTGCGATCGCTTCCACCATGGCAAAGCGTTACCCGGGCTTTGGCGCGCTGATCGCGTCGCTGCCGCTTGTATCGCTGCTTGGTATGATCTGGCTGTGGCACGACAAGCCCGACGCCGAGAATATGGCCGCCCATGCCGGAGCGACATTCTGGTATGTCCTCCCCTCGCTCCCGATGTTCCTGCTGATCCCGGCGCTGGTCGCCGGTTGCTTCCTTACGATTGCCCTGTACGCGCTCACGATCTGGCTTGGCCCGCGCTTCGCGCCTGTCGCTTTGAGCTAGAATCCCTCCGGCATTTTCGCCGGGCCGATCACCCGTTCATACTCCCTGATCGCGAACCGATCGGTCATCCCGGCGATATAATCGGCGATGTGACGACTGAGCGCAGGCTCCCCCGCTGGCAGGTCCGCGCGCCATTCTTCCGGCAGCAGCGCGGGCTTCTCGTGGAACGTCGCGAACAACCCCGCAACCACGTCTCGCGCCGCCGCCGCCGCCTCCAGCTGACGCTCGTGGTGATAGAGGTTCGCGTACATGAACCGCTTCAGATCACGTTCCTCCACGCGCATCGCATCCGAAAAGGCCACTAGCGCCCGTCCGGCCGCGCGCACGTCCGTCACATCGCGCACGCCAGCCTCGGCGATCCGGCGGCGTGTCTCACCGATCAGATCGAGCACCATCGTCCCGATCTGTTGCCGCACCAGCTCGCGCGACAGGCGACGATCCGAGATATCCGGGAACCGCGTGCGGGCCGCCGCCCATCCGCGCGCGACGAGCGGCACCTCCTGCAACTGCTCGGGCGTCAACAGCCCCGCCCGCAGGCCATCGTCGATATCGTGATTATCGTAGGCGATATCGTCCGCGATCGCCGCGATCTGCGCCTCCAGACTTGGCCAGGTTTCAAGTTCCAGCAGCGCGTCCGCATCCGCTTCCGCCAGTGCCCAGCCGGGATGACGAACCGGGCCGTTGTGCTTGGCCAGTCCCTCCAGCGTTTCCCAGGTCAGGTTAAGGCCGTCGAAGCGCGGATAGGAGCGTTCGATCCGCATCAGCGTGCGCAGCGCGTGGCCATTGTGATCGAATCCGCCCGCCGCGATCGTCGCCGCCTTCAGCGCGTCCTCCCCCGCGTGGCCAAAGGGTGGGTGGCCTATGTCGTGCGCAAGGCACACCGCCTCGGTAAGGTCTTCATTCAGGCCCATCGCCCGCGCGATCGTCCGCCCGATCTGCGCGACCTCCAGGCTATGCGTCAGCCGGACGCGGAAATGATCGCCATCGGGTGCGATGAAAACCTGCGTCTTGTGGCGCAACCGGCGAAAGGCGATCGAGTGCACGATACGGTCGCGATCGCGCTGATAGTCGTCCCGTGGCCCGCGTGGCGCGCCGGTTCCCTCCTGATGCAGCCGGCCGCGTCCCGCCGCAGGATCGGACGCCCACGGCGCGAGCGCTGCGCTCACTTGCCCTCGATCTTGGTCATTTTCTGGCCGGCACTACTGGTGAAGGTGAAAGCCGACACACCTTCCTTCGCGAGCTTGTTCACCATCGCGCGCGCCTCCGCCTCGGTCTTGAATGGCCCTGTGACGACGCGGTTGGTGGCCCGCAGCTTCGTTGTATAAGCGGCCTTCCCGCCGAGCGTCGCGCTTTTGCCCTTCACCGCGGACCATGCCTTGGGCAGATCGCTTTCGTTGGCGCCGCCCGCCACCTGCACCCAGATACGCGCCGGCTGTTTCTTCTCCGCCTTGCGTTCTTCGGCCGCAGCGCGGGCTTCTTCTGCTTTCTTCGCGGCGGCGAGCTTCTTCGCCTCCTCGGCCCGCTTCTGCGCGGCCGTCAGCTTCTTCGGCTTCGCGTCATCGGCGGCGGCAAGTTGCTCCTCCGCTTTTGCGGCTGCCTTGCCACGGCCGCGCCGGGAATTGACGATTGCGGCGTCTGCACCGGCGTCGACCTCCTCCGCCCTGGCGGCGTCCCGCCTGCGTCCTCGCGTCGATCTCGTCGGAGCGCTGGCGACTTCCATCCCCGCCACGTTTTTCGCCGATGCCTTCCGATCCTGCGCGGCGACTTCGACGGCCGGGGCCGGGGCCGGGGCCGCTTCACGCCGCACGCGCGGGGCAGGCGGCTCCGCCGCGGCCAGTTCTGATTCGGGCACCGAAATGCCCGCGATGATTTTCGCGAGGATCGAATCCTCGCTCATCTTCGGCGGGACCGGCTTGGTGGACGCGACGGCGCGGGTCGGGGCTGAACGCAGCGGCGCAGCAACCGGCGGTGGCAGGGAGGCCGGGACGCTGACTGTTTCAGCGACGGGTGGCGGCTGCGGCGCCGGGGTGGCTCGCGCGATCTGCACCGGCGCGCGCGGCGGCAGCTTTTGCGTGACTTCCCGCGGAGCGGCAAAGACCACGCCGTTGCCGGGAAAGCGCGGTGGCGCCGGCAAGGTGCTTTCGGCGGTCTGTTGCGAAGCGGGAGCGGGAGTGGCTGCCGCCACGACCGGCGCAGCCGCCTTGCCGCGGCGGCGATCACGCGCCGGTTGTTTCGACGGCGCGAATGTCGGTGGCGGCGGCGCGGCCACGATACGAACGGGGGCGCTATCGTCTGGCCCCAGCGGCGGAAGCGAGGGCGCCAGCCGCGCGTCGGCGAGCCGCGCGGCGCCGGCGCGCACTTCGCCGAAATGGACCGCAAACGCCTTGTCGACCGGCGCGAGTGTCGGCAGCCGTTGGAAGAACGGCGCCAGCCCTCCGGCCATTCCCGACGGCATCATCGTGGTGGCGATCTTCTCCGCCCCCGGGACATCGCCGCCCATGGCGAGGATGAATGCGCGTGCGCGCCATGCGCCACGATCACCGCCCCGCAATAATGGATCGATCTGCTTCAGCGCTTCTTCCTGCCGCCCCGAGATCGCGAGCGATAGCGCGTAACGCCGCTGCACCTCTTCCTGCACGCCGCCCTTCAGGACCAGGCGATAATCGCGCTGCGCGCGCTCCTGCTCGCCGATCAGGTCATAGGCAAGACCGCGATCCCCCGCGAAACTGCGTGGATCAAGGCCGTAGCCCGCCGCCTGATCGAAATAGCGCAATGCTTCTCCCGGGCGCTCCTGCTGCACCAGGATGCGCGCCATACCTGCCTTCACGCGGCCATTCATCGGGTCGATCTCATCGGCGCGCTTGAACAGCGCCGCAGCGCCGCTGGCGTCCCCGAGCCGGAGCGAGAGCTCGCCCGCGTTGATCAAGGCACCCAGGTCTCGCGGATTCGCACCGACGGTGCGCATCGCAGCCGCAAGCTGATCGGCATCGGAGCCGCCCTGCGGCAATGGCTGAACGGTCTGCGCCGCGCCGGCGGCCGGAATCGCCGCAACCGATGCGAGCAGCAGCAGCCCAAGGGAAAACGTGCGATTCATCGCGTATGAACTATCTCTTATCGGCCGGCGGAATGCCGACCCGACTAACGAGGCATGCTCGGCAGGAACAGCTTACCCCGCCCTTCGCAATCGCCCTGCGCCGATATGGCACCACGCCGCCTCGTCTGTAACTGTCTCGCGCCGATCCGGGGTCAGGGAGCGGCGAATCCCGATCCACCCGTCAGGCCCGAGTGCCGGCGCGGAAACTCCGCACCGGCAGGCTCGATCACTGGTTGTTCTGGCGATGCAGGAAACGCGGGATATCAAGCGCGTCCTTTTCGCCGCCCTCGTCGCCGCGCTGTGTACCGCGCGAGGCATTCTGCATGCGCTCGAAGAGGGTGCCGCCCAGCTTCACGCGCGGCGCGGGCGCGGCTTCCTCGCCGGCTTCGGCACCGGAGGACAGCCAACGGCGGCGTCCGGCCGGCGCGGGCGCCTCGTCATCAAACACCTTGGGGGCGGCCTCCTCCGCCGGCGCAGCCGGGGATTCGGGCACGATGGTTTCGGAGCCGAGCAGCAACTCCTCCTCCGCCGGCGCCGCTGGTTCGGGCGGCGCGATCGCATCGGTCAGCTCGATTTCCGGTTGCTGCGCGATCGGATCCGCGGCCACCTGTTCCGCCGCAGGAGCGACATCCGGAGCCGACGACGCGGCAGCAGCGGTGGGCGCGGGCGCAGGATCGGCGCGACGCGGAGCGGAGAAGCTGAACGCACGGGCAGGTTCCGCCACAGGCGCATCGGCGCGCGGCTCCGCCTCGATGCCGGTCGCCACGACGGAAACCCGGATCTTGCCCTCCAGTTCTGGATTGAAGGCAGAACCCCAGATGATGTTCGCGTCGGGATCGACCAGCTCGCGGATGTGGTTTGCCGCCTCGTCCACTTCCAGCAGGCGCATGTCTTCGCCGCCGGTGATCGAGATGATGACCCCCTTTGCGCCCTGCATCGACACGCCGTCGAGCAGCGGGTTGGCGATCGCCTTCTGCGCAGCGACGAGCGCCCGGTCGTCGCCCTCGGCCTCGCCGGTGCCCATCATCGCCTTGCCCATTTCCTGCATCACCGAGCGAACGTCGGCGAAATCGAGGTTGATGAGGCCCGGCATCACCATCAGGTCGGTGATACCGCGCACGCCCTGCTGGAGCACCTCGTCGGCCATTTCAAAGGCCTGCTTGAAGGTGGTGTTGGCGTTGGCGATCAGGAACAGGTTCTGGTTCGGGATGACGATCAGCGTATCGACATATTTCTGCAGTTCCTCGATCCCGCTCTCCGCGGACTTGGAACGGCGATTGCCCTCGAACGCGAACGGCTTGGTCACCACGCCCACCGTCAGGATGCCCATGTCGCGCGCCGCCTTGGCGATGACGGGCGCCGCGCCGGTGCCAGTGCCGCCACCCATGCCGGCGGCGATGAAGCACATGTGTGCGCCCTCGAGGCGCTTGGTGAGATCCTCGATCGTCTCTTCGGCGGCGGCCCGGCCGATCTCCGGCCGGCTGCCCGCGCCCAGGCCCTGCGTGATCTTCGCGCCGAGCTGGATCTTCTCCGGCGCCGTCGACTGCTTCAGCGCCTGCGCGTCGGTATTGGCGACCAGGAAGTCCACCCCCTGGACGTCGGCACGCATCATGTTCGCGATCGCGTTGCCGCCCGCGCCGCCCACGCCGATCACCGCAATGCGCGGGGTCAGCTCATCCGTTTCCGGGGTGATGAATTCGATTCCCATCGCCTACTTACTCCGCCTGTCCGGCTGTTCCCCTCACCGGACGTGTCGATTAACCTTCCTGCAACATAGCGCCCGGCCACACCAGCCGAAAACCATCGTGCAGCACCTAATAATTGGCCTTCACCGTCTGGAAGAGGCGCTTGAGCGCGCTGATCCCCTTTGGCCGGTAAACCTGCTGCTGCTGTTGCGGCGCCAGCCCACGCAGATCGATCGGATCGTTCGCCGCGAAAAAGGCCAGCCCCGCCAGTGCCGCGAATCCCGGCCCGGAATGCGCCTCGGGCAATCCGGTCAATCCGCGCGGTCGGCCGATGCGCACGGAACGACCCAGCACCTGCTGTGCATAATCGGCGATGCCCTTAAGCTCCGCGCCTCCGCCGGTCAGCACTACCTGGCGGTTGATCGGCCCCTCGAACTTCAGCTCCTTGAGCGCCGCCTGCACCTCGCCGACCAACTGCTCCAGCCGTGTACGGATCACCGCGATCAGCGCCGCCTTGGTTATCTGCAGGCCCTCGCCGTCCTCTTCATGCGCCGGTGTGCGGATCGTTATCATCTCGTGATTGTCGCGCGGGGAGGCGTTGGCGGAGCCGTGGAAGCATTTCATCCGCTCGGCCTGCCCCCGCGTGGTGCCGAAGGCGGAGGCGATATCGTCCGTGATGTCCGCCGATCCGATCGGGATGGATTTCAGCCCGACCAGCATCTCGCCCGCGAACAGCGAAACATTCGTAATGCCCGCGCCGATTTCCACCAGCGCGACACCCAGATCGCGCTCCTCCTGGGACAGACATGCGAAGCCGGTGGCGACCGGCGAGGCGATGATCGACTTGACCTCCAGATGCGCCGAGCGAACGCACAGATCGAGGTTGCGCACCGGCGAGCCATCGGCCGCGATCACATGGATATGCACGCCGAGCCGGTCGGCATGGAGGCCAAGCGGCTTCTTGACGCCTTCCAGCCCGTCGATCGTGTACAGCGCCGGCTGCGCATGAAGCACCATCCGGCCCTGCGGATCGATCGATTGCCGGCCCTCCTGCAACAGGGCATCGATATCGGACTGTTCGATGCGATGGCCGTTCAGCTCGGATTCGATGAACGCCTCGTCGGAGACGAGCCCGCCGGCGGAAAAGCCGGCCCAGACGTTCTCGATATTGATCCCCGCGATCCGCTCCGCCTGCTCGACCGCCTCGCGCACCGCCACTTCGGTCGCGGCCATGTCGGCGATATAGCCGCGTTTCACGCCTTTCGATTCGCGCTGGCCCGTGCCCAGCACGATAAGTTCGCCGCCGTCGCCTTTCTGCGCGATCATCGCCGACACCTTGGAGGTGCCGATATCCAGCGCGGTTATCAGGCCGTCAGGTGCTGCCTTCGCCATATGCCATTCCCCCTTGGTCAGACGTCGCCGACACGCGCGACGCGCGTTTCGGTGGTCGTGGTGGTGCCGCCATTTTCCCCCTTGTCGGCATCCGCGCGATTGCTTTCAGGCCCCGGCTTGCGCGCGACCATTTTGGTCGGATCGCGCATGTCGAAGCGTACCCATCCCTTGCCGAGCAACGGGCGGGCGCCCTCCATCTCGGCAAATTTCACCAGCGCGCGATCGGCGCCCTCCTGCGGCAGAAGAAGCGTCTCGCCGGTGTCGAACGTCAGATCCCAGCGGCGATTGCCCACCCACGTCGCCGCCTTCACGCGTGGGCGAAGCGCCGGGGCGGCGGCAAGCAGCCTCTGATACCCCGCCTCCTGTTGCGCCGCGCCAGGGCCGATCACCAGCGGCAGGCCGGCCGGCATGTGGCCCGCATCGATCGGATCGAGCAAGGTGCCGGTCGCGTCGATCAGCGTAAGCTGCCCTTCGTTCTGCCAGATCGCCGCCGGCTCGCGCTCAACCACGTGGATCAGCAACCGGTCGGGGAAACGCCGCGATACATAGGCATCCGCGATCCAGCCATAGGCCAGCAGCCGCTTGCGCACCGCCTGCAGATCGACCGCCAGCAACGGGCGGTCCGCCGACTGGTTTTCCAGCGCGATGGCATAGATCGTCTCGCGATCCATGCGCTTCTGCCCGGTGATGTCGACCTGTTCCACGCGCAGCCCCGCGCGCCCGGCACCTTCGGCCACCGCGTCGCCGATCATCCCCGGCACGCCCAGCCAGCTCGCCGCCGTCACCGCGATCGCGCCGCCGATACCAAGGAAGGTCCACGTCACCACACGGCGCAACGTATCGTGGCTCACGGGCAGCTTGGCGATCAGGCGATCCCCGATCGATGCCTTGCGGCGCTTCGGCGCGCCGGGGCGGCGCGGCGGCGAGCGGCGGACGGAAACGGACTGTCGGCTCATGCGCCAGCCTCCCGCAGCGCTTCGTCGACGATCGCCTGCACCAGCTCGGGATAGCTCATGCCGGTGTGACGCGCCTGTTCTGGAACAAGGCTGAGCGGCGTCATCCCCGGCTGGGTGTTCACCTCGAGCAGGAACAGGCCGTCGACGCCGCGCTCGTCATCCCAGCGGAAGTCCGCCCGGCTGCACCCCTTGCAGCCGAGCAGCCGGTGCGCCTGCAGCGCGATCGACATGCACGCCTCGGTGATCTCGTCGGGGATTGGCGCCGGGAAGAGATGATCGGTCATCCCCTCGGTGTATTTGGCATCGTAATCGTAGAAGCCGCTCTTGGGTCGCAGCTCGGTGACGCCCAGCGCGCGCGGGCCATCTGGGCCGCCCAGCACCGCCGTCGTAAGTTCGCGCCCCCGTACATAGGGTTCCGCGAGCAGTTCGTCGAACCGCTGCCACGGCCCCTCCACGTCGCGACCGATCGGCACGCCGTAATTGCCGTTTTCCGTGACGATCGCGATCCCCACTGACGATCCTTCGTTGACCGGCTTCAGCACGTACGGGCGCGCCAGCGGGTCGCCCGCGAACAGCTCCGCGGATCGCACGATCCGCCCGCCCGGCATCGGAATGCCGTGGGGAACGAGCTGGTTCTTGGTCAGCACCTTGTCGATCGCGATCACCGACGTCGCGAGGCCCGAATGGGTGTAGGTCAGGCCAAGCAGGTCCATCAGTCCCTGCACCGTGCCGTCCTCGCCGGGGGAGCCGTGCAGCGCGTTGAACACCACATCCGGCTTCGCGGCCGCCAGCCGCGCCGCCACGTCGCGCGCCATGTCGATCCGCGTGACGCGATGGCCGAGCGCCTCGAGCGCGTCGGCGATCCCCGCCCCCGATGAAAGCGAGACCTCGCGCTCCGCCGACCAGCCGCCCATCAGCACCGCGATGTGAAGAGGACGACGATCAGGCACGCGCTACTCCTTGCGACACGAACGAAACCTTCGGGGCGAACCGGGCATACATCACTTCGCCACCCCGATGCGCTCGATTTCCCATTCGAGCGCCACCCCGCTCGCCGCTTGCACGCGGACACGCACTTCCTCGCCCAGAGCTTCGATCTGGGCACTGGTGGCGCTGCCTAGATTGAGGAGGAAATTGGTATGCTTCTCGCTCACCTGCGCGTCACCGATGCGCAGCCCGCGACAGCCAGCTGCGTCGATCAGCGCCCACGCCTTCTCGCCAGGCGGGTTCTTGAACGTCGATCCGCCCGTCCTGGAACGCAGCGGCTGCGAGGCCTCGCGGGAGGCGGCGATTCGATCCATCTCCGCCTGGATCGCGAGCGGATCGCCCGGTTCGCCCCGAAACGTCGCGCTGACCACGACGGCCCCGTCCGGCAGCTCGGAATGGCGATAGCTGTAGCCCAGGTCTGCGGTTGCGAGCACGCGGCGTTCACCGGAACGCAGCACCACCTCGCATTCGACCAGCACGTCGGCCGTCTCGCGACCATATGCCCCGCCGTTCATCCGCACGAAGCCGCCGACCGTGCCGGGGATCGAGCGGAGGAATTCTATTCCCGCGATCCCCGCATCGCGCGCAGTCGATGAAACCAATATGCCGCTCGCGCCCCCGCCACAACGGATCGTAGTAGCGTCGAGCCGCTCGACCTTGGCGAACGGCTTGCCCAGCCGAATGACCACCCCGGGCACGCCACCATCGCGCACGATCATGTTTGATCCCAGCCCAAGCGTCATGATCGGCACCCAGCCGGGCAGATCCGCGACGAAGGCTGAAAGCCCCGCGACCGAAGCCGGTTCGAACAGCAGCTCCGCGGGCCCTCCGGTCTTGAACCATGTGAGCGGCGCAAGCGATGCACCCGGGCTCAGCCGCCCGTCAGGGTCGCTGACGCTGAACGAGCCGGCGGCCAGCGTCACATCGAGCGCGCCCGGTCTGCGCTCGATCAGTGGCACCGTCGTCACCACGGCCCCATTCCCCACAGACGCAACCATGCCTGATACGCCGCGAGATTCGCGTCCGCCGCGCGCTTTGCCGCCTGTTGCGCGTCAAGAACCGCTTTGCTCGCAGCCTGCATCTGGCTGCCCACATCGAGCACGCGTTGCTGCGCATCGAGCATCTGCTGCTGGAACTTCAGCGATTGGGAAAGCCAGTCGGTCATCGCTTCGCTCCGATCGCCGCCGCCAGGCCCGCGGCCCATTTCGTGATGTCGCCCGCGCCAAGGCACACCACCTGATCGCCACCCCGCACGACTGCGGCGAGCGTGGTTGCGAGCGTGTCGGCATCCGCGACGGTCGCCGCCGCGCGATGGCCGCGCCGCTTCAGCCCCTCCACCAAAGCCTCGGCATCGACGCCTTCCACGGGCGTTTCGCCCGCCGCATAGACGGGCGTGACGTAAACCATGTCCGCATCGTTGAACGCGCTTTGGAAATCATCCATCAGGTTGCCGAGCCGCGAATAGCGATGCGGCTGCACGACCGCGATCACGCGGCCCTGCGCGCTTTCCCGCGCCGCCGACAGCACCGCGCGTATCTCTACCGGGTGATGGCCGTAATCATCGATGATGGTCGCGATGCCACCCTCCGCGCTGACCTCGCCCACCTTGGTAAAGCGCCGCTTGACCCCGCCAAACTTCTCGAAGCCTTTCTGGATCGTCGCATCGTCGATGCCCAGCTCCAGCGCGACGCCGATCGCCGCGAGCGCGTTCTGCACATTGTGGCGGCCCGGCATCGGCAGGTCGATATGCTCGATCGATCGCGTCGCGCCATCGCGCGCGCGGATGATCGCCTCGAAGCGGTTGCCGCCGGGATAGGGCGTCACGTTCACGCCGCGCACATCGGCGGATGCCGCGAAACCGTACGTCACGATCCGCCGGTCGCGCACCCGCGGGATCAGCGCCTGCACCTCCGGGTGATCCAGGCAGAGCAGCGCCGCGCCATAGAAGGGTACGTTCTCGACGAACTCGACATAGGCTTCCTTGGCGCGCTCGAAATCGCCGTAGTGATCGAGATGCTCGGGATCGATGTTCGTCACGACAGCGATCGTGCCGTCCAGCCGCAGGAAGCTGCCGTCGCTCTCGTCCGCCTCCACGACCATCCAGTCGCTGTCGCCCAGCCGGGCGTTGCTGCCGTAGCTGTTGATGATGCCGCCGTTGATGACCGTGGGATCCACCCCGCCCGCATCGAGCAGCGCGGCGACCATCGAGGTGGTCGTCGTCTTCCCATGCGTCCCCGCCACCGCCACGGTGGACTTGAGGCGCATCAGTTCGGCCAGCATCTCGGCGCGGCGCACCACCGGCACGCGCCGTTCGAGCGCGGCCTCCACCTCCGGGTTCCCGCGCTTGATCGCGGTGGAAGCGACGACCACCGCCGCCTCGCCCAGATTGTCCGCCTTGTGGCCGATCGAGACCGGAATGCCGCGCGCGCGCAACCCCTCGACGACATAGCCTTCCGCCACGTCCGACCCCTGCACCCTGTAGCCCAGGTTGTGCATCACCTCGGCGATGCCGGACATGCCGATCCCGCCGATGCCGACGAAATGGATCGTGCCGATGTTGGTGGGGACGCCCTTCACGCAAACGCTTCCTTCTGGATCACCGGGCCGACCGGCAGCGCCGAACGCGGCGCATCCAGGCTTTCCACCAGATCCGCGAGATCGCGCGCCGCATCGGGCCGGCCGCAGGCGCGGGCGCGGGCAGCGGCATTCTCCAGCCCCTCGGGATCGAGGCCGAGCTTCTGCATCTGCTTGGCCAGTTCGGATGGCGTGAACTGGCTTTGCGGGATCGTCCGCGCCCCGCCGGCACGCGTGATCTCCCGCGCGTTGGCGGTCTGGTGGTCGTCGGTGGCGGTGGGCAGCGGAACGAGGATCGCGGGCCGCCCCGCCACCGTCAGTTCGGCGATGGTCGAGGCGCCCGCGCGTGCGATCACCACATGCGCCCAGCCCAGATGCTCGGGCAGATCGGGCAGATAGGTCGCGAGATCGGCGGCGATATCCAGCTCGGCATATTTGGCGCGCGCGGCATCGATATCCTCGATCCGCGCCTGATGCGTCACCTGCAAGCGGCGACGGAAGGCGACGGGCAGCATCGCGAGCCCATCCGGCACCACCTTGCTGAGCACGCTCGCACCCTGCGATCCGCCGGTGACCAGCACACGGAATATGCCGTCTTCCTCCAGCAGCGGATAGGGCTTGGCGCGCAACGCGATCACGCTGTCGCGCACCGGATTGCCGACGCAATTCGCCTTCATCTGATGAGCCGGCTTGAGCCGCTCGGTATCGGCATAGGACGTGGCGATCGCATCCATCCGCCGCGCGACCAGCCGGTTGACGCGGCCGAGCACGGCGTTCTGCTCATGGATCGCGGTGGGGATCTTGTCGGCAAAGGCCGCCGCCAGCGCGGGGAAGGCGGGGTAGCCGCCGAAGCCGATCACCGCCGCCGGCTGAAAGGTACGGTAAAGCTCCCGCGCCATCGCCCGGCCGCGCCACATCTCGCGCGCCGCCTTTGCCCAGCCGAGCGGGCCGCCGCTCAGCCGCCCGGCCGGAAGCACATGCGTCTGCACGCCGTCGAACAGGCCGGGAAAGCGCACGCCGCGCTCGTCCGAAACCAGCGCCACGCGATGCCCGCGCCGGATCAGCTCCTCCGCCAGCGCGGCGGCGGGGATCATGTGGCCGCCCGTTCCCCCGGCGGCGAGCACGAAATGCCGCGGGCGCGTCACAGCGCCCCCCAGCGGGTGACATAGGGGCTGCGCAGCAGGAAAGGATTGCGGCGGGTGAAGGTGAGAAGCAGGCCCATCCCGATCGACAGCGCGATCATCGATGAGCCGCCATAGCTGATGAACGGCAACGTCATGCCCTTGGACGGCGCGAGGCCGGTATTGACCGCCATCGAGACCAGCGCCTGCGCGCCGAACTGCGTGGCAAGCCCACCGGCCGCGAGCAATTTGAAATTATCCTGTTCGTCGAGCAGCTTGACGAAGACGCGCACCACGATCGCCAGAAACATAACCGCGATCACCATGCACGCAATCAACCCGAACTCCTCTCCGATGACCGAGAAGATATAGTCCGTATGCGCTTCGGGAAGCCCGAATTTCACGCGGCCGCCACCTGGCCCGGTCCCCGTCCAGCCGCCGGCGGTTAGCGTGGCGTGCGCCGCATTGGTCTGGAAATGGTCGCTCGCGCCAGCCCCTTCCGCATCGGGGAACAGGAAGGCGTCGATACGGGTGCGCGCCGTGCCATAGAACACATAGGCTGCGATCAGCGCCGCCGGCGCCATCGCCACGAACGATGCGATCACGCGCCATGGCGTCCCGGCGATCATCAGCAGCGCCAGCCATACCGAGCAGAAGATGATCGTCTGCCCCAGATCGGGCTGCATCATCAACATCGCCGCCACCAGCCCCGTCATCACGAAGGTGATCGTCGTCACCGGCAGCGATTCGTCACGTGCGCGCAGCGAGAGCAGCCACGCGACGGTGACGATGAAGCATGGCTTGAGGAACTCCGACGGCTGGAACTGCGCCAGCCCGAAGCCGATCCAGCGACGCGCACCGTTCACCGTCACGCCCACCACCGGGGTGAGCGCGAGGAGCACGCCGAACACGCAGAAACCGACCACCGCCAGCCGCCGCGCGGTATTCACCGGCAGCATCGAGGTGATGAACAGCACCGGCAGCGAAACGGCCACCCACATCAACTGCCGCCAGAAATAATAAAGCGGCGGGAATTTCAGATGCTCGCCGGAATAGCGCACCGCGCTGGCCGGGCTGGCGGCGGCGACCGCGATCAGCCCGATCGCGATCAGGCCCAGCGTGAGCACCAGCAGCACCCGATCGGTATCCCAGAACCAGGTGCCGAGCGGCGAACGATCACCACGCCCGCCCCGCCCCTTCAGGCGCGCGCGCAGCCCCGCGTCGCTGACGATCTCGACCTTTTCTTCGCTCATGCCAGCGCCCCCACCGCGTCGCGAAATGCCTCGCCGCGATGCTCGTAATCGCGGAACTGATCGAAGGACGCCGCCGCCGGCGACAGCAGCACGGTATCGCCCGGCGCTGCGCGGCTTGCGGCGCTGGACACGGCGGCCGCGAGCGTTCCCGCCTCCTCCACCGCCATCTCGTCCTGCAGGATCGCCGCGAAGCGCGGCCCCGCCTCGCCGATCGTATAGGCTCGCACGACGTGATCGAAATAGGGGCGGCACGCGTCCAGATCGTCGCCCTTCGCCCGGCCGCCGACGATCCAGTGAACGCGCGGAAACGCGCCGAGCGCGGGCGCGGTGCTTTCCGGGTTGGTCGCCTTGCTGTCATCGACATAGGCGACACCGGCGACCTCCCGCACCTTTTCCATGCGATGCGGCAGGCCCGCGAATGTCTCAAGCCCGCGATCGATATCAGCTTCGCTCACGTCGAGCGCCCTCGCGACCGCGATCGCGGCGAGCGCGTTCTGGGCGTTGTGCGGACCTTGCAGGCTCGGCCAGCGCGTCTGGTCGAGGCACACGCCGGGCGCGATCTTCGTCAGATGCTCGGCGCGCGCCGAAAGTGATCGGGCGATCGTGGCGGATGGCGCGTCGCCGATCCCGATCACCGCCTCATGCTCCGGCGCCTGCATCGCGAACAGCCGCGCCTTGGACGCAACATAGCCATCGAACCCGTCGTAGCGATCGAGATGGTCCGGCGTGATGTTGAGCAGCACCGCCACGTCGCAATCGAGGCTGCGTGTCAGGTCGATCTGGTAGCTCGACAGCTCCAGTACATAGACGCCCCCGGCCGGCAGCGGCGCCTGCGCCAGGATCGGTAGCCCGATATTGCCGCCCATCAGGGCGGGCATCCCTGCGGCCTTCAGGATGTGCGTGACGAGGGCGGTCGTGGTGGATTTGCCGTTGGTGCCGGTGATGCCGACCACCTTGTGCGCGGGCAGTGCGGGGCGCGCCTCGGCGAAGAGCTCGATGTCGCCCGTGATCGCCACGCCTGCGGCGCGCGCTTTCGCTGCCAGCGGGTGCGTGTTGAGCGGCACGCCGGGGGAGACGAGCAATGCGTCGAAGCCTGCGAGGTCGATCGTGTCGAGGTCGGCGATCTGCGCGCCTTGAATGCCCTCGCGCCGCGCGGCATCGCTGTCCCATGCCACCACGGTCGCGCCGCCCGCGATCAGCGCGCGCGCCGCCGCCGCGCCGGATCGCGCCAGCCCGAGCACCGCGTAGCGTCTGCCGCGCCAGAGCGGGGAGACGATCACCTCAGCTTCAGCGTGGAAAGGCCGGCGAGTGCCAGCACGAGTGCTATTATCCAGAAGCGAATAACAACAGTCGGCTCACTCCAGCCGAGCTGCTCGAAATGGTGGTGGATGGGCGCCATGCGGAACACCCGCTTGCCAGTGCGCTTGTAAACCGCGACCTGGATGATAACCGAGAGCGCCTCGACCACGAACAGACCGCCGATGATTCCCAGCACGATCTCGTGATGCGCGATGACGGCGATAGTTCCGAGCGCGCCTCCCAGTGCAAGGCTTCCGGTATCGCCCATGAATACCGCCGCCGGCGGGGCGTTGTACCACAAGAAGGCAAGCCCCGCGCCGACCATTGCCCCGCAGAAGATCGCCAGATCGCCCGCGCGCGGCACATGCGGCAGCCCGAGATAATCCGCGAACTTCACGTTCCCGACGAGGTAGACGATTATCATGAACGCCACTGCCGCAATGATGACCGGCATCGTCGCCAAGCCATCCAGCCCGTCCGTCAGATTCACAGCATTGCCGAACGAGACGATCGTGAAGGCGGCGAATAACGGGTAGAGATAGCCCAGTTCGAGATAGTAACGGTTGGTGAATGGCAGAAAAAGGCCGGTGCCATTCTCCTGGCTGATGATCCACGCCGCCACGCCAGCGATCACGAACTCGAGCAACAGGCGCACCCGGCCAGGGATTCCGGCGGTGGTCGCCTTCGTGACCTTGTCGTAATCGTCCATGAAGCCGATCGCGCCAAATCCCAGCGTGACGAACAGGCTCGCCCACACGAACGGATTGCGCAGGTCCATCCAGATCAGGATCGCGAGGCTTAGGCTCGTCAGGATCATCAGCCCGCCCATCGTTGGCGTGCCGCGCTTGGCGAGATGCGTCTGCGGCCCGTCCGCGCGGATCGGCTGGCCCTTCCCCTGGCGCACGCGCAGCCAGCCGATGAACTTAGGCCCGATGATGAGGCCGATGAACAAGGCGGTCGCGATCGCACCGCCGGTGCGGAACGACAGGTAGCGGATCAGATTGAGGACACTCGGGAAGCCGAGGCTCTCCGCGATCAGATACAGCACTATGCAACGCCCCCGGCGAGAGCCGCGACGATCCGCGACAGCCCGACTCCGTTCGATCCCTTTACGAGCACCACGTCGCCCGGCGCGATCACCTGTTTCAGGCGATCAAGCGCGCTCGCGGCATCGGGCACATGGACGAAATCGACCTTCCCCTCAAGAGCCTGCGCCAACGCAGCCATCTTTTCACCGACGAGCAGCGCCGCTTGAACGCGCGCGGCCAGTATCGGCCCGGCGAGCGCGGCATGATAGGCATCACTGCCGGCGCCCAATTCTCTCATTTCGCCAAGAACTGCGACGTGCCGCCCGGATTCGTTCGACAGCACCTCCAGTGTGGCCGCCATCGAGGCGGGATTGGCGTTGTAGCTTTCGTCGATCACCAGCACCTCGCCATCCGCCACCCGCGCCGCAAAGCGATCACCGCGCCCAGTCAGCCCGCCAAGTTCGCCAAGCGCAAGTCCAGCCAGCCCAAGGTCCCCACCCGCCGCATCGACCGCGGCGACCACCGCCAGCGCATTCGAAACCCAATGCTGCCCGGGCTGCGATACGGTGAAGCTCAATTCGCGCTCGCCCACTTTCGCGGTCACGAACGTGCCGATATCTAGTCGCATGGTCTCGATCGGGTGAACGTCCGCCGCCTTGTCTAGCCCGAATGTCACGATCCGCGCCGCATATGGCGATGCGGCGTCGATCAGCCGCTTGCGATGCGGACTGTCATGCGGGACGATCGCGATGCCGCCGGGCTCCAGCCCGCGAAAGATCTCGCCCTTGGCGTCGGCGATCGCGCTTTCGTCCGCGAAGAACTCGGTGTGCGCGGGTGCGATTGCGGTTACAATCGCGATGTGCGGGCGGACGAGCGTGGTCAGATGCGCCAGTTCACCAGCGTGATTCATTCCCATCTCGAACACGCCGAAGCGCGTCCCGCGCGGCATCCTTGCCAGGCTGAGCGGCACGCCGGTGTGGTTGTTGTAGCTCTTGACCGAACGGTGCACCACACCCGGCGCGCCGCGATCGAGCGCGGCGAACAGCGCCTCCTTGGTGGATGTCTTGCCGACCGATCCGGTTACGCCGATGACCTTGCCGTCGATCCGAGCGCGGGCGGCACGGCCCAGATCCTCCAGCGCAGCAAAGCTGTCCGCGATGCGAACACAAGGGTGCGCGCTTGCTTCCGATACCAGCGCACCCGCCGCGCCACGCGCGAATGCACTATCCAGAAAGCGGTGGCCATCCGTTTCCTCGCCTTTCATCGCAACGAACAGATCGCCCGCGCCAATCTCCCGGCTGTCGAAGGCGACACCATTAACCGCAAAGTCGCCGGACGCGGTTCCGCTGGTTGCGGCCGCGATTTCTGCGGAGGTCCAGAGGCTCATCACAGGCCTATAACAGGGATGGCCGAGTCAACGCAGCCCACTGACTGCATCGCCGCTGACCAGTTCATATCGCACGCCGAGCTTGCGTCGCTCGCGCGGTCGCTTCTCGCCATCGGCGTGGGCGAACGGACGGGCGGGAACATTGATCTTCCTTTTCACGCTACCTCCCTTGCTACAGTGACGTCGTCGAACGGCAGGACGAGATCACCGACGATCTGGCCTTGCTCGTGCCCCTTGCCAGCGATCAACACGATGTCATCGCCGCCAGCCATACCGACGGCATGGGCGATTGCCGCCCGGCGATCGCCAATCTCGATCGCGTCCGGTGCACCTTTCAGTATCTCGGCGCGGATTGAAGCGGCATCCTCGCTGCGCGGATTATCATCCGCGACGATCACCACGTCCGACTGCGCGGCGGCAATCTGCCCCATCGGTTCCCGCTTGCCGCGATCGCGATCGCCGCCTGCGCCAAAGACCAGGATCAGCCGCCCCGTTACGTGCGGACGCAGCGCGGCGATCGCCGCCTCCAGCGCATCAGGCGTATGCGCGTAATCGACATATACCGGCGCGCCCGAGGCGGTGATGACGGCGCGCTCCAGCCGCCCACGCACCGGCTGGAGCCGCGCGAGATTGGCGATCGTCGCAGCGACATCGCCCCCTGCCGCGATCACCAGCCCGGCGGCGATTAGCGCGTTGGCGGCCTGATAGGCGCCGATCAGCGGCAGCGTCACATTATGCTCACGTCCGTCGGCGGCGATGACGAGTCCCTGCCCCAACAGCGTCGTGTCGCGTGACACGAGCCGCAATGTATCGCCATGTTCTCCAACGGTAATCAGCTTGGTACGGCGCGCATGGGCGAGATCCACCACGCGCTCCGATTGCGGATCGTCGACCCACACCACCATCGTGCCATCATCACCCAGCACTTCCGAGAACAGCCTCAGTTTGGCGGTGAAATAGGCCGCCATATCGCCGTGGTAGTCGAGGTGGTCGCGGCTCAGGTTGGTGAAGGCGGCCGCCATCACCGGCACGCCCTCGGTACGATACTGGCTCAGCCCGTGGCTGGACGCCTCGAACGCGAGATGCGTCACACCCTCGCGCGCCAGACCGCCGACGTTGGAAAGGAACGTCACCACGTCGGGTGTAGTGAGGCCGGTCGTCACGCGGTCGTCGGCGGTGGAGACGCCGAGCGTGCCGATCGAGGCCGCATGGTGCCCGGCCATCCGCCACAATTGCCGCGTCATCTCCACGGTGGAGGTCTTGCCGTTGGTCCCGGTCACCGCGACGGCGATTTCCGGGAACGGGGCAAAGAATCTCGCGGCCAGCTCGGCGAAGGTCTGGCGCGGGTTGGCGGCGGCGATATGCACCGCGCCAGCCACAATCGCCTCCGGCCGGGCGACGACCGCGATCGCACCGGCGGCAATCGCGGCGGGGATGTAATCCTCTCCGTTGACGCGCTGGCCTTCGAACGCACCGAATATCGTGCCCGGCGCGACCTTGCGGTGATCGATCGCAAAGCCGGTCACCTGTGTGGCCTCGGTTCCGCCGGTGAGCTGGCAGAGCCTCATTCGGCGATTCCCTTGTCTTCCTTCTTCCCCGGCGCTTTCCACAGCAGCGGGTTGAGATCGCTTAGATCGATATCGTGGCGATCGTCCGGGATCACGCCAAGCAGCGCCCCGGTGCGGCTGACCACCCTGCTTACCACCGGCGCGACGGTGTAGGCCGCCGTGGTCTGGAAGGAATTCGCCTGTACGCGCTTTGGCGAGTCCATCATCGCGATCACCACGTAACGTGGCGCATCCATCGGAAAGGCGGAGGCGAAGGTGGAGACGTTCGCGTTCTTGGCATAACCGCCGCGTTGCGCGACCTCGGCCGTACCGGTTTTGCCGCCGATGCGATAGCCCGGCGCCTCGCCCTTACGACCGGTGCCGTCGAGCACGACAAGCCGCAGGAGCTGGCGCATCCGATCGCTGGTCGATTGCTGAAGCACGCGGCGGCCCTTCGGCTCGGCCCCTTGCGGGATCTTGAGCAGGGTAGCCGGGTGCCAGATTCCGCCGTTGACCATCGCGGCGTAAGCAGTCGCAAGGTGCAGCGGCGTAACCGCGATACCGTGACCGTAAGCAGTCGTCATCACGGTTGTGCGCGCCCAGAAACCAGGCCAAAGCGGCCGCGCCTTCTCGACCAGTTCAACATCCGGCTTGCGATCGAAGCCCAGCTTGCGGAACATATCCTGCATCCGCGCCGCGCCGACCATGTCGGCGATCCGCGCGGTGGCGATGTTTGAGGAGTAGATCAGCGTTTCGGGGATGTTGAGCCAGCGCTTCTGTTCGTGCCCGCGATCATCATGGATCGTGAATCCGCCGACCTTGAGCGGCACCGTCGCGTCGAAACGGCGGCTCATGTCGGTGACCACGCCATAATCGATCGCGGCCGCCATCGCGATCGGCTTGAACGTTGAGCCGAGTTCATACACCGATTGCGTCACGTTGTTGCGCAGTTCCTCGGTGCCCGCCATGCCGACACGGTTCGGATTGAAAAGCGGCAGCGAGACCATCGCGATCACTTCCCCGGTGTGCACGTCCATGACGATGCCGGCTGCGCCTTTCGCCTGCATCTCGCCCATCGCGCGGCCGAGTTCGCTTTCCATCGCGGCCTGCACGCGACTGTCGATCGACAGCGCCACCGGGGCGCCGCTCTGTGCCGGATCGATGAGCCGCGCCTCCAGCGCGCGCTCCATCCCGCCCATCCCCCTGCCGTCGGTGGAAAGGTAGCCGAGCGCATGCGCAGCAAGCGTCGATTGTGGATAGAGCCGCTGGGTCTGCCGCTCGAACACTATTCCCGGCTCGCCGATGGCGTTTATCGCCTCAACCAAGGCTGGGCTGGCGCGCCGGTTCAGGTACGTGAACGACACTTTCTTCGTAAGTTGCGCATAGAACCACGGCTGATCGCCGGTATCGGGCATCAGATCGGCCAGCCGCTGCGCGATCGCGCCGCGATCGCCCAATAGACGATCGGGATGGACGCCAATTGCCCAGGCGTCGATCGTGCGCGCAAGCGGTTCGCCGTTGCGATCGATGATATCGCCACGCGGCGCGGCGCCGAGAATCGAGGCGCGCGCTGGCCTACCCTCGATCGCCAGCCACGAGAGCCGCGCGGCCACCACCGTCACTGCGGCGGCAAACAGCAGCATCAGCATCATCAGACGCATGTGCTGCGTCGCAAGCAGCACATGGCGCTGCTCGGTGGCCTTTATCGATCGGGCAGGGCGCGCGACCAGGGTAGTCAACGCAACCGCCGTGCCTCGACGCGGGCTCCGCTAGCCAAATCACCGAGCGTCGTGTCACTGAGCAGCGACTTGTCGAGCATCGCGACCGCCCTGCCCTTCCGGGACGCAGCCGGGGCCGGTTCCGCGACCGCCGTGCGCAACACCACCGCCGCCGTGAGCTTCGGCGCGCTCGAAACAGCAGGATGCACCGCAACCTTCACCAGCGCTGCAGGCCGCGCGATCGCAGGCGCTTCGTCGATCACCGGAGTTGGCGCGACGCGGGCGGGCGAGGGCAGCGATGGCACCACCAGCGCGGCAGTACGAATCGCGCCCTGCTGCTGCGCTAGCATCGGCGCGCCGCGATCGAAGCTGATCGAAGCGAGTTGCCCTTCATCGCGCACAAACTGCCCGGCGGTGGGCGATGCCAGCGCCAGTGTGTCGCCATTCCAGCGCTCGAGCTGCGTCAGGTTCGATCGAACATCGAACTCCGTTTCGAGCGCACGGATATCGCGCTGCGCCAAGCCGATGCGCCCGTTAAGCTGCTCCAGCCGCTTGCGCTCGGCTGCGACCTGAAGCGAGATAAGATAAAAGCCCAGCGACACGATCACCACGCCGCCGAACCAGCCCAAACCTTTCAACCGATACGTCGCCGCCATCATCACGCCTCCACTAACTCAACGCCGCCGACCCAGGCCGCCGCACCGGTGCGCACCGCGGTGCGCAGCGTCGCCGAACGCGCCCTCGGATTACGCGCAACCTCGGCAGCACTCGGGCGCACCGCCTTGGCCGCTGGATCGAAACTCGGCTCGCGCGCCTCACGCGCATCGGGGCGATGACGCGACCCGGCAGGCATCGACCCGCTCCGCTCGCGCAGAAATCGTTTCACCAGCCGGTCCTCCAGGCTGTGAAAGGTGACAACCGCGAGCCGACCGCCCGGCGCAAGCACGCGCTCGGCGGCCGCGAGGCCCTGCGCCAACTCCTCCAGTTCGCGATTCACATGGATGCGGATCGCCTGGAAAGCGCGTGTCGCCGGATCCTTCTTGTCGTGCGGTCGATGCCCCAGCGCGCGGCGCACTACCTGCGCCAGTTGGCCTGTCGTAGTAAGCGGGCGCGCCGCGACGATCGCCTTTGCCACCCGGCGCGAGCGCGGCTCCTCGCCGTAGCGCCACAGCACGTCGGCAATCAGCGTTTCGTCGGCAGTGTTCAGGAAATCCGCCGCCGACGGACCGGCCTTGGACATCCGCATGTCGAGCGGCCCGTCGCCCTGGAACGAAAAGCCCCGCTCCGGCTGATCGAGTTGCATTGAAGACACGCCGATATCCAGCACCACGCCATCGACGGGCACGGCATCCCGCGCCTCCAGCTCGCCGGCCATTGCCGAAAACTCTGCCGGGACCAGGATGAGATTGTCATGCGCCGCCACCAGCGGCGCGCCGTCACGGATCGCGTCGGGGTCGCGATCGAACGCGAAGACGCGCGCGCCGGTTGCCAGCAGCGCACGAGTGTAACCGCCGGCGCCGAACGTACCATCCACGACGGTCTCGCCACGCCGGGGGGTCAGCGCGGCGAGCACTTCGTCGAGCAGCACTGGAACATGGGGTTCCACGCGCGCGATCACAGCGCATACCCCTTTTCCTCGCAGGTGAACTCAACGTATTCCTTGAGGAAGGGATCGATACCCGGCGTCTCGATCAATATCTGCGGGCTCCAGATGGTGATCCAGTCGAACGAGCCGTGGAAGAACGCGGCGTTGCCAATCCGCGCATATTTTCGCTCGAACGCCGGCATGATGAAACGGCCGCTGCCATCGAACGGCAACGGCTCGGCACCGCCGGCGCGATCGAGGATATTATAATCGGTACGACCGGATTTCTCGAACTGGGCGGCGTCGAGCATCTCCAGCCGCTCTTTCCAGAACGGGACAAAGCGCGGGTCATAGGCGATCAGGCAGCGATGCTCGGGGTGGGGCGCCACGATGACCGTGCCGCCATCCTTCCCGTCTTCACGGGGCGAGTTCTTCGCGAGCATGGCGCGTAGAGTATTAGGAATGGCGACGCGAGACTTGTCATCGACAAGCGCGATCCCCTTTCCCTGATAGTCCACCCTGTCAGCCACGCCCACCTCGCCTGCGACGGACGCGCCTCTCCGGCCCGGAAAACAGCCCCTCCGGCCGCCCCGGCAATCGCGAAGACAAAAAACAGCGAGTCCGCCCCTCTGCTAGCGCTGATAGATACCAGCGCCATTCGGGGATGGGAAGGGAAATGTGGGGAAAATCGGGGAAATGAAACTAGGCTGGCGGCTTTTTCCCGCTTGCGGACGGGTGGGACCGCGCGAGTTCCGTTTTCGTTCCCCTCAACGCTCGCCTGTAAACGGGGGTGAGACGGGGAATCACTGCCACATCCCCGAATTTCCCCGTGGATCCATGGTGCTCATGCGGAGATTCAGCGTCTCGGCGCGGCCGGAGCCGTGCCATTTGCGGTGGCGGGCGCGACGCCTAGCTCCGCAAGCGGTTCATTTGGCGCGGTGGCGGGCACACTGCCATTAGCGAGCGTCATATTTGCGATCGCTTCCGGCTTAGGCGCGTCGGCAGTCGCGACAGGCCGCTCGCGGCTGGCGGCGCTGAATATAGCGCTGGCTATGCCGATGAGCAGCACCACCGCAGCGAGGCCGACAAGGCCAACCCGCAGGCGCTGTGCCGTCTGGCTCGATGTGGGTGTTTCGGTAGTCATCCGTCGCGCGAGAATAACGCTATATCTCACCGATGTCGAATTCTTACACTTTATGCCGCCGTTCCAATCCCTTCGCAGCAAGCCATTCGGGATTGTAGAGCGTTGACAGGTAACGGAAACCCGTATCGCACAATATCGTTGCGATGCGCTTTCCCGGCCCCAGATCGCGCGCCAACCGCACCGCGCCGGCAACGTTGATGCCTGATGAGAGACCCAGGCAAAGCCCTTCCTCGCGCAATAGCCGTTCGACCCAGTCGAGCCCCTCCTGATCCCCGATGCGATATTGCGTATCGATCGGCGCACCTTCGAGATTGGCGGTGATCCGCCCCTGTCCGATCCCTTCGGCGACCGAGCTGCCCTCCGCTCTCAGTTCTCCGCAGGCATAATATTCGTACAGTGCGGCGCCGTGCGGATCGCTGAGCGCGATCGTCACACGTTCATCCTTCGCCTTGAGCCCCATCGCCACTCCGGCGAGCGTCCCCCCGGTCCCGACCGCGCAGGTGAAGCCGTCGACGCGTCCGTCCATCTGCGCCCAGATTTCCTCCGCCGTGCCAGCAATATGCGCTTTGCGGTTCGCGATATTGTCAAACTGATTGGCCCAGATCGCCCCAGGCGTTTCCTCGGCGATACGGCGCGAGGTGTGCACGAAATGGTACTGGCTGGAATAGGCCGCTGCGGGCACAGTCACCAACTCAGCACCTAGCGCGCGGAGCGTATCCATCTTCTCCTTTGACTGCGTGTCAGGCATTACGATGATCGCGCGATAGCCCTTGGCATTGGCGACGAGCGCAAGGCCGATCCCGGTATTGCCCGCCGTACCCTCGACGATCGTGCCCCCCGGCTCCAATTGTCCCCGCGCCTCGGCGTCTTCGACGATGAAGAGCGCCGCGCGATCCTTTATACTGGCACCGGGGTTGGCGAACTCGCATTTGGCATAGATATCGCACCCCGTCTCCTCGCTCGGCCCCTTGAGCCGGACGAGCGGAGTGTTGCCGATAAGCGCGAGAGTGTCAGAGGCCGTATGCATGCCGCTCTAGATGCCCCCGCTTGCCGGGCGCGACAACCACGCTTGGCCTTTAATCAACGAAAGCGCGATTGATACCGGTGTCGTCGCCCATTACGCCCAGGCAACGATCATGAGTCGCAAATCCTCCTTCGCGCCCATGGCAGACGGCCGCACCCGGCTTCTCATTCTGGGTAGCCTGCCGGGCGAACGCAGCCTTGCCGAAGGCCAGTATTACGCCCATCCCCGGAACCAGTTCTGGTCGTTGCTGGGCCACGCAATCGGCGTAAACCTCGGCGGGCTAGGGTATGAGCCACGCCTGGCCGCGCTGCTGGAGGCGCGGATCGGCTTGTGGGATGTCGTCGCTTCGGCCCGGCGCTCGGGAAGTAACGATAGCGCGATCCGCGATTATGCCGCCAATGATCTGCCCGCGCTGGTCGGCTCGCTTGCCGAACTTCGGGCGGTCGCGTTCAACGGCGCCACGGCCTTGCGTATCGGCAAGCCGCTGCTCACCGGGTACGAGCTGGCAATGGTGGCACTGCCCTCGTCAAGCGCGCTGCACACGATCGGGATCGCGGCAAAACAGCCTGCATGGGATGCGCTCGTCGCATTTATCGCCTGATCGCACGCGACAGGTGGCCCGCAGAGGATATAAAATTGCATACCGCCCTTGACGGAGGCGTGGCCGGGGGTATGGCGTCGCGCTGCTATGAAGAGCCCCCTTCTCCTCCCTGCCGCCCTCGCGCTGACCGTGCTTTCCGCTTGCAATTCCAAGCCTGAAAAGCCGGAAGTGCTCGATATCAACCCCGATCCGATGGCTGCCGAGCTTGCCAACAAGGGCACTGTCGAGCTGCCACCGGCGATCAAGGCGGAAAAGACGTTCCGTTGCAAGGACAACAGCCTCGTCTATGTCACCTTCTTCCAAGGCGACAAGCAGGTGTTCGTGAAGTCCAAGAAAGACGGGACCCCCACCACGCTGAAGGCCGAGAAGGCCGGCGATACGCTTGTCGCCGATGGCGGCTGGAAGCTGACGGGCGACACCACGCACATCACGCTGACCCAGCCGGGCAAGGGCGAGCTTACCTGCAAGGCCTGACGGGCCAGCAATTTCACAATCATCGGGCCGGTGCACCAAGTGCGCCGGCCATTTTAGTTGGTGCTGTGGCTTGCCATGCGCGCCGTAGCGCGCCACCTTCCGTACATGGCGACAATCGCGGTTTATAGCCTGAAGGGCGGGGTCGGGAAAACGACCCTCGCGGTAAATCTTGCCTGGTGCGCGGCGACACGATCCGCACGACGCACCTTGCTGTGGGACCTTGATCCACAGGCAGCGGCGAGCTGGATACTAGGCCGCGAATCGAAGCATGATCGCGCACAGGCGGCGTTTTCGCGTGATGTCGATCCGCGCAAGCTGATCCGCCCCACTGATAACGAACGACTTGACCTGCTCCCGGCCGACGCCTCGCTGCGCGAACTGGACCACCTCCTGCGCGAGATGGACAAGAAGAAGCGGCTGAGCAAATTGATTGCCGGGCTGGGCGATTATGATCGCGTGATCCTCGATTGCCCGCCCGGCCTCACCGAGACTGCGGAGCAGGTGACGCGCGCCGCCGACCTGATCGTCATCCCCGTCGTTCCCTCCCCGCTCGCGCAGCGCGCCTATGAAGAGATTGAGCGGCATCTCGGCGGCCGCACACCGACGCTTCCCGTACACGTGATGGTCGATCGCCGACGCCGAATGCATCTCGACGCGGTCGCTGCGCAGCCGGACTGGCCGGTCATCCCCATGGCGAGTGCAGTGGAGGCATCGTCCGCCACTCATCGTGCCGTGGGCGATGTGGCGCCGCAGTCAGCGGCGGCGAAGTCGTTTCAGGAGGTCTGGCAAAGGATCGAGCGACGTCTCGCTTCATGAAATTCGAGCCGCTGGATCCAGCAATCGTGCTCGGCGCCTATTCGGTCGGCGTGTTTCCGATGGCCGACGGGCGCGACGCGCCAGGCGTCTACTGGGTTGAGCCGCGCCGCCGCGCCGTGATACCGCTCGATCGCTTCCACCTCTCCCGCTCACTGCGCAAGACGCTGCTGGCGGATCGGCTGCGCGTGACGGTCGACCGCGCCTTCCCTGCGATCATTCAGTTATGCGCGGAGATGGCGAGCGATCGGCCGGAAACCTGGATCAATCAATCCATCGAACAGGCGTTCCTGAAGCTGCACGAAAGCGGCCACGCCCATTCGATCGAATGCTGGGATGAGGATCGACTTGTCGGCGGCCTCTACGGTCTCGCGCTCGGCCGCGCCTTTTTTGGCGAGAGCATGGTGAGCCGCGTGACCGACGCCTCGAAGATCGCCCTCGCGGCGCTGGTGGCGCGATTGCGCGCGGGTGGCTTCACCCTGCTCGACTGCCAGTTCATGACCGAACACCTCGCCTCGCTTGGTGCGGTGGAGATCGATCGCTCGGACTACATGGTGTTATTGGGCGATGCGCTCGCCGGATTGGTTTCAGCGACCGGCGCGTCATCGGTGCCGTCGCTAGAATCGTCGGGCGACGCAGCTGCCGCCGACTTCTTCGCGGTGGAGGCCGCGATGACATCGGTATCAGCCCCGTTTGCGGGGAAAGACATCGTGCAGCTCTTGGTCCAGACATCATAAACTGGATGCTGCACGACGTTGAGCGCCGGGCGCTCTTTGTAGAGCCAGCCAGAAAACACACGCCGCCACAGCTTGTCCACGCCCTTCACGTCCACCTGGACAAACGCGCCGGTTAGCTGCTCCTGCTCCCACGGCGCGGTCCGCTCGCAGGCGCGCAGGCGCACTATCGTGTCGCCGACACGCAGCGCCTGTCCCGGCTTCATCGTCAATTCCCGGCTGACGCCATTGCGCTTGTTGAGGATACCGACCACCGCAACGCGCTCTGCCATCGGGGTGGTTCCGGCATCACTCGCCTGGTCGCTGCCCTCAATCGCAGTCACCCCGTCGGGAGCGGCGCGCGGCGCAGGCACCGTTTGTGAGGCGGCGGGCGCGACGGGTTTCGGCGCTGGCGCCGCATCGGCCAGCCAGTGCCG
Source organism: Sphingomonas sp. TX0543 (assembly GCF_048565505.1). Lineage (NCBI taxonomy): Bacteria > Pseudomonadati > Pseudomonadota > Alphaproteobacteria > Sphingomonadales > Sphingomonadaceae > Sphingomonas > Sphingomonas sp. TX0543. Next base: position 1,274,756 of record NZ_JBLZUS010000002.1, on the reverse strand, counting down.
CCCTTGCCAAAGGCCAATGCCGACGATCCCGGCGACGAGCGCGCCCGCCGCCAGCGCGCGTCTCACGCCTCGGGGCTCCATGCCTCGTAATCGCCGGTCGCCGCAGCGCGCATGCCGCCTTTTTCCAGCGCGCCCGGCGGGCGGTAGGCGAGTGCGGTCCCCGTCATGTTCGGCACTGGCGGCTTCTCCCACCGGCGCGGCGCCGGCAGCGCGCGATCTGGCACCTGGTCAACCTGATGGTGCAGCCAGCTGAACCATTCGGGCGGGACGCGGCTGGCGTCATTCGCGCCCTGGTAGATCACCCAACGGCGTGGCCGGCCGCCGGTATCTATACCGCCCTCATAATAAACGTTGCCGAGCGAATCCTCGCCCGCCCGCGCCTTGCCGCGAAGGCCAAACCAAGTGCCGATGGTCGCGCCGTTCCACCAGGTGAACGGGTTCAGATTGATGCCCATGTCCCGCGCTTACCCCCGAAGGCCGCGCGCTTCAACAGCCGTCGCGCCCGCCCGCTCGCTGCTCATCGGCCCCATGTCACCTTGTCGCCCTCGTCGATGCCGAGTTCGCCAGCGCGCCCGCCGTTGAGCTCCAGCACCGCCACGACTGGCTCCCCGGACGGGATCGGCGTCTCGGAGAAGGGAACGGTATTCTCGGCGATCCGGGCGATCGTATGATCGGGCCGGATGAACAATATGTCGAGCGAGCTGGGCGTGTTCTTCATCCAGAAGTTCGCGATCTTCGGCGCGCCGCCATCCGGCGGATAAGGCGCGAACAGCATGCCGCCGTCCTTGGGAATATCGGTGCGGAACATCAGGCCTCGCTCCTGCTGCGCTGCCGTGGCAGCGACCTCGACCCGGAATCCATGCGCGCCCTTCGGCCCGGCGATAGTCAGCGCGACCTGCCTAACGCCGTCCGCATCGACCGCACCAGCTGCGTTTCCTTCGCCCGCCGCGCCGGCACTGCCAGGCGAACAGCCCGGCGCAAGCAGAGCGATCATCGCGACGGCAAGGATACGAAACATCTTATTCCTCCGAGACGACGTCCACCACCACCGCAAGCGGCCCTTTGCGCCCCTCGACAACGCGGGCGCGGAGTGGCTGATCCGGCTCGACATCGTGGATCGCAGCGCGGCGCAGCGTTTCCATATGCACAAATATATCCTGCTCCCCGCCCGGTCGCACGAGGAAACCATAGCCTTTCAGGCGGTTGAACCACTTCACCAGCACCGGCTCCCATTCGCCGGCATCATCGATGAGAGCGATCGGATCGATCCGCGCGGGATCGCGCACCGGGCCATGCTCCACCGCCTGCGAGGTGTCGATCGACAGGATCTCCACCGCCTGAAAGCCACGCTCGCGCTTCACCGCGATCGCCTCCACTCGCGATCGTTCGGGCAGGCTGCGCCGGCCAAGCGACTGGAGCACGCTGAAATGGATCAGGATATCGCCGAAATCGCCCGAATCGGGCACGAGAAAACCGAAACCGCGCGTCACGTCGAACCATTTGAGCGTGCCGACGACGTGGACGCCCTTCGCATCGGCCGCACCGGCTTGCCGTTCGCGGTCATCCGCATCGCGAGATATTTCGCTATGCACGTTTACGAATTCCCCCCCGGGTGTCTCAGGACGCTAGCATGGTTGTCGTCGCGCACAACAGCGAAACCATTAGCTTCCTATCATTCATCGCTCTCAAATGGCACACCGGGCGGCGAGACAACGATCCGCCGCGCCAGCGACGGCGCGTGACCGGCACGCACCATCGCCCCGATCTGGCGCTCGCGCTGCCGATCGTCGGGCGCGACCTGCGCCCAGGGGCCGAACCGCCGCCGGCGCGCGAACGCCAGCGCGGCATCCAGCGGGCGCTCCGCTATTGGCTCCAGCGCGACTGCCGCATCCGCCTCCTCCACGTGCGCCGCCCGCAATGCCTGCGCGACGCGGCGATCGCCGTAGCCGCGTCGCGCCAGCACTGCGGCGCGCATCTCGGCAAAGGCGCGATCATCGACATAGCCCAGTGCCGCCATGCGATCGGCCACGTTAGCAGGCTCAACTGGCGCGCCTTCCCAGCCGCGCTCACGAATTTTGCGGCGCAGATAATCGGCTAGTTTCCCCCGCGTCGTCGCGAAACGCTCGACATATCTCAGTGCCAGTTGATCGAGCGCAGCGGCGTTCAGGGGACGCGGAGAACGTGGTTGGCGAGGCACGGCCATGTTGTTGCCACACTGACGAACGAATTTAAACGCGCGGGGCGCGCAAATGCTGCCATGGAGCAAGCTTGCGACCCGCCGGGGCGCGCGAAAGGTTTATGGACGGAATGACTACCCTCGATCCCACTCCCACGCAGGATGCGCTGCCGCGCCGCTTCGCGGATTTCGCAACGCTGGGCGAGGCGCTTGATTACGCGGCGCAGGGAACGCGCGGGCTGAATTTCCACGATGCGCGCGGCGCGCTGACCCGCGCCTATTCGTTCGCTGAACTGCGCAAAGACGCGCAGGCGGCGGCATGGCGGCTGATCGCCGACGGGATTGCGCCGGGCGATCGCGTCGCGCTGGTTGCCGAAACCGGGGCCGAATTCGCCGCGCTGTTTTTCGGCGCGGTCTACGCCGGCGCCTGGCCGGTGCCGCTGCCGCTGCCCACCTCGTTCGGCGGCAAGGAATCCTATATCGATCAGCTTAGTGTCCAGCTTTCGAGCTGCGATCCAAAGATGCTGATTTTCCCGCCGGAGCTGGCGGCGATGGCCGGCGCCGCGGCGGAAGCGCGCGACGTACGCGGCGTCGATTGGTCCGAGCTGCTCGCGGCCGAGCCGGTGCCCGTCGCGCTTCCGTCCGCACAGGGCGGGGATATCGCCTATCTCCAATATTCCAGCGGCTCGACCCGTTTCCCGCATGGGGTGGCGATCACGCATCACGCGCTGCTCAACAATCTTGCCGCACATTCCCATGGCATGCGACTGGTTGACAGTGATCGCTGCATTTCGTGGTTGCCGTGGTATCACGATATGGGGCTGGTTGGCTGCTTCCTGTCGCCAATCGCAAATCAGGTATCGACCGATTATCTCAAGACCGAGGATTTCGCGCGCCGGCCGCTCGCCTGGCTGGACATGATAAGCCGCAACGGCGGCACCTCGATCAGCTATTCCCCTACGTTCGGCTACGATATTTGCTCGCGCCGCATTTCCAGCCAGACGCGCGCTTCGGATCGCTTCGATCTGTCACGCTGGCGGCTTGCGGGCAATGGCGCGGACATGATCCGGCCGGACGTGATGCAGGGCTTCGTCGATGCCTTTGCCGATGCCGGCTTCAAGGCCAGCGCATTCCTGCCCAGCTATGGCCTGGCGGAGGCAACTCTGGCCGTATCGATCATGCCGCCGGGCGAGGGCATTCGCGTCGAACTGGTCGAGGAAACGCAGCTTTCCGGCGTCAAAGCCGGCGAGGATCGCCCGCAGCGGTATCGCGCGATCGTCAATTGCGGCAAGCCGGTGCGCGACATGACCGTCGAGATCCGCGAGGAGGACGGAACGCCACTGCCCGAGCGCGCGATCGGCAAGCTCTGGTGCACCGGTCCATCGGTGATGGTCGGCTATTTCCGAGACGACGATGCCACCGCCGCCTGTATGAAGGATGGATGGCTCGATACGGGCGATATGGGTTATCTGTCGGACGGCTACGTCTACATCGTCGGCCGCGCCAAGGACATGATCATCGTCAACGGCCGCAATCACTGGCCGCAGGATATCGAATGGGCGGTCGAGCAGCTTCCCGGCTTCAAGCAGGGAGACATCGCCGCCTTCGCCATCACCACGCCGGGCGGCGAGGAGACTCCGGCGGTGCTCGTGCAATGCCGCACGTCCGACGATATCGAGCGCACCCGCCTGCGCGATGAAATTCGCGATCGGGTTCGCGCCGTGACAGGCATGAATTGCGTCGTCGAGCTTATCCCCCCGCGCACGCTCCCGCGCACAAGCTCAGGCAAGCTCAGTCGGGCGAAGGCACGCAACCTGTATCTATCGGGCGAGATCAAGCCTTACGCCATCGCCGCCTGACGCTGTCGGCGGAGCCGGGCGGAAACGATTAGTCAACCCTGTTGGCGTATGCGGCGGGGTGTGAGTACCAACCAGCCCCCCGCCGTTCGTCATTCGAAGGTTCCGATCGGGCCGCTGCTCGGTCTTTCCGAGGGGGACGATGCCGCCGCATGGGCGCGCATCCGCGGCGCGACGCTTCACGCCGGTCGTCAACTCGCATTGTTCATGCTGGGCGTGAACGTCGTCGGCGCGGCTGTGGTGGTGATGCTGTTCGCCCGGGATGTGCCGCATTCCTGGCTCGGAATATGGGGCGCCGCGGTTGCGCTCGTTTCCGCCTTCGTCGCCATCCGGCGCCTGCAGACGAGCCCGCAGTCCGATGCGCTCGCGTCCGTCGCCGATCTCAGGCGAACCGGTATCGAAGGCGTGGCGCTCGCGGTGGTGTGGAGCGTTCCCGTACTGCTGTTCGGGCGACACGGCGATTCGGAGGCCGCACTGGCGCTGTGGATGGTGCTGTCGATTCTGATGTCAGCGGCCGCGATCGCGCTCGCGCCGCTGGTTCTGGCGGGGCTGGGCTTCATCGGCGGGGTCGCGCTGGCCGTCGCCGCCACGTTCGTCTTCAGCCATATCTATATTGCCGCGGCGGGATCGCTATTGTTCGCCGCGATCCTGATCGTAGGATGTGTTTCGCGCGCGCAGGCGCTGGTGCTGCTGCGCGGTTCGGAACTCACGCTTACCGATCGAGACGAAACCGTCAGCCTGCTGCTGCGCGAATTCGAGGATAGCGGCGCAGACTGGCTATGGGAAACCGATGCCCAGCGTCGCATCATCAAGGGCTCGTCGCGTTTCGCGGTAGCCCTTGGCCTTACCCCCAGCGCAATCGAGGGGATGCCGCTTCTCAAGGCGCTCGCCGGCCCGTCTTGGGACTCGGGCAATTTTTCACCGGCGCTTCGCCAACTGGCGGAAAAGCTCAAGAACCGCGAAAGCTTCCGCGATCTCGTCTTGCCGGTAACCGTTGAAGGAAGCCAGCGCTGGTGGGAAATCGCCGCCAGCCCGCGCTACGATGACCGCGGCGATTTCGTCGGTTTCCGCGGCGTCGGCTCCGACGTGACCGAGCAACGCACCACCGCCGACAAGATCAGCCGCATGGCCCGATATGACGCGCTGACTGGCCTGCCCAATCGCCTTCTGGTGAACGAGGCGCTGAGCCGGGCGTTGGCCGACGCGGAGAAATGGGGTTCGCGCTGTGCCTTCATGATGATCGACCTCGATCGCTTCAAGGCGGTCAACGATACGCTCGGCCACCCTATCGGAGACCGGTTGCTCGGCCGCGTATCGGAACGGCTGGCGCAACTTGTCACGGACAACGAGACGGTCGGCAGGCTCGGCGGCGATGAATTCGCCGTGGTAGTGCGCGACGCGACCGACACCGAGCGGGTCGAACGACTCGCGCATACGATCATCGAAACGCTCTCGCGCCCCTATGAGGTGGATCAGCACACCTTGTGGATAGGCGCGTCTGTGGGTGTCGCCACTTCTCCACGCGATGGACGAACAGCGGAAAACCTGATCCGCTCGGCAGACCTCGCGCTCTACCGCTCCAAAGATGCCGGCGGCGGATCGTTCCACACCTACGATCCGCAACTTCACGTCAATGCGGAGGAGCGCCGCGTGCTGGAGATCGCGCTGCGCAACGCCCTCGATCGCGGCGAGCTACATCTCCAGTATCAGCCAGTTGTGGAAGCCACGAGTGGTCATCTCACTGGCTTCGAGGCGCTGTTGCGCTGGCATAGCCCGGAATTCGGCATCGTCAGCCCAGCCAAGTTCGTACCGCTCGCCGAGGAAGCCCGGCTGATCGGTCCGATCGGCGAATGGGTCGTCCGCACCGCATGCGCCGAGGCCGCGCGCTGGCCGGACGACGTGCGCGTCGCTGTCAACGTCTCTCCGGAGCAATTGCACAATCCCAATTTCGTCACTGTCGTCGCCCAGGCGCTTTCAACATCGGGGATCGCGCCCAGCCGGCTCGAGCTGGAAGTGACCGAGAGCGTCTTCATGCGCGAAGGCACCGGCGCGGTGAAGGTGCTCGAGCGCATTCTCGATATGGGCGTCCGGCTCAGCCTTGACGATTTCGGCACTGGTTATTCCTCGCTTGGTTATCTCAGCCGGACTCGTTTCTCCTCGATCAAGATCGATCGCAGCTTCGTGCAAGGCGCGTCACGCGGTGTGCCGGAGGCGCTCGCAATCATCTGCGCGGTGGTCGCGCTCGCCCGCAGCCTTGGCATGGCAACGACCGCCGAGGGCGTGGAAACCGAGGCCGAACTCAACATGATTCGGGAACTCGGCTGCTCCAAGATCCAGGGCTTCTATTTCGGACGCCCACTGCCCGTGGAGGAGGCACGCGCGCTTGCCAGGCGCCATCGCCCCGACGCCTACGTTGCGGCTTAAGACAATCCGGGAGCACCGGCCCTGGTTCGCCTAACGACGTCTCCCCTATTGCCGCCGCCGCCGCGTCGCGTTAGGGGCGATCCCACGTAGGGGTGTAGCTCAGCTGGTTAGAGCGTCGGTCTCCAAAACCGAAGGCCCTCGGTTCGAATCCGAGCTCCCCTGCCACTTTCACTTTATCGCCGAGAACATGGCGTTGCCGGGATCGCGCCCGTGGGAACATTCCCGCTTGCCTTCTAACCGCGCACAAGCAGGGCGTCATTTGTAGCTGGCCACGGCTATTTAGCGATCGCGAAACATAGCCACGGCAACTTGAGCGGTCATCGTTCGGGCAATCGTATCGCACGGATCAGCAGCACGTCAGACGGCTATCCGCTCCTCGGGTGCGACAAGGCCCCGTAGCGTTTCAATCCGGTCAGCTTCGCGCACCGGCTTGTCAGCGCGAATACGATTGATGCGCGGGAAGCGCATTGCGAGCCCGGACTTGTGCCGTCTGCTCTCGTGGATCGAATCGAACGCAATTTCCAGCACCAGCGAGCGGTCGAGCTCCCGGACCGGCCCGAAACGGTTCACGGTGTGCGTTCGGACATGGTGGTCGAGCCATTTCAGCTCGGCATCGGTAAAGCCGGAATAGGATTTGCCGACGGGCAACAGTTCAGCGCCTGCCTCGGGATCGCCGTTCCAGCAACCAAATGTGTAGTCGGAATAATAGGAGGATCGCCGCCCATTGCCGCGCTGTGCGTACATGAGCACGCAATCGACCAGCAGCGGGTTGCGTTTCCATTTATACCACAGGCCGGTCGGGCGACCGGCAACGTACGGGCTGTCGCGGCGCTTGAGCATCACGCCCTCGATTGCCTGGTCGCGCGCGCCATCTCGGATCGCGCCGAGCGCTTCGATCGAGGTGGCGGGTACGATCGCGCTCAGATCGAATCGCATCGGATCAAGTCCTGCTGCGAGTCGCTCGAGCCTCATGCGTCGCTTGTCCCACGACAACGGCCGCAGATCCTCTTCACCCACCAGCAAAACGTCGAACAGGCGAACGAAAGCGGTGAATTGTTCCAGCATCTTACGCGAGACGGCCTTGCGATTGAGTCGCTGCTGCAAGGCGTTGAAGCTGGCCGCACCACCCTGCTCGCCGCCTTGGAAAACACCACGCACCAGCAATTCGCCGTCGAGAACGACCGGCTCCGTCAGTAAGCCGAGCAGTTCAGGGAAACTCTGCGTGATATCGTCGCCGGAACGCGAGTATATGCGGGTTTCCGTACCGTGCACGATCTGCACCCGAATACCGTCCCATTTCCATTCGACCACATATTGTTCGAGATCGACGACCGTTTCGCCGAGCGGGTTGGCGAGCATGAATGGTCGGAACAGCGGCGCGCCGGCAGTGACAGGCGGCGGCCCACTACCGGCCGCCCAATCGAACAATTCGGCATAGGGCGCGCGCTGCCCGTGCCAATATTCTTCCACGTCCGCGACCGCCACGTCAAACGCTTGCGCGAATGCGACTTTTGCCAGCCGCGCCGAAACGCCGTTACGCATCGCGCCGGTTGCGAGCTTGAGCAACGCATAACGCCCGTTCGCATCGAGCCGATCGAGCAGCGCGGGCAAATCGTGCCGCACTGTCGCGCGCGTCATCGCGCGCAACAGTTCCACCGCCTCGCTAAGGGTGGGCGGCAGCGGATGCTCAGTCGGTTCCGGCCAAAGCAGACTGACGGTTTCGGCCGTATCGCCCACATAATCGCGCGACAGGCCGAACAATATGGGATCGACGCGTTCCGCAACTAGCTGGCGCACTATACCTGATTTTACGGCGGGAAATTCCAATTCGTTGGTAAGCGCAGCCAGTGCCCAGCCTCGATCGGGATCGGGTGTCTCGCGCAGATAAGCGGCGATCAGCGCCAGCTTTCCGTTGCGCGAGCGCGTATAGGTGAGCGCGTCGAGCAAGGCCGCGAACGCCTCCAAATTAATCCTCCTCGTCATATAGGCCGACTACCGAAAGCGCGCGCGCCGATCGCTGATGAAGCTCGCACCAGCGCAGCAGCCCATCTTCCCTGCCGTGCGTGATCCAGGTTTCCGCCGGATCCACCTCCGCGATTGTCTGCGTCAATTCGTTCCAGTCGGCATGGTCGGAGATCACCAGCGGCAGCTCGACATTGCGCTGCCGCGCGCGTTGCCGCACGCGCATCCAGCCGGATGCCATCGCCGTCATTGGCTCGGGCAGTCGTCGGGCCCAGCGATCGTTTAACGCGCCAGGCGGGCACAGCACCATCCTGCCTTTCATCGCCTCTCTGGGCGTATCCATCACCAGTGCCAGCGGCCCCAACGCCACGCCATGTTCCTCATAAAGCGCGCACATCTGCGCCATCGCGCCATGAAGGTAGATCGTATCGTGATACGCGGCGCGACGCAGCTCGGCGATAACGCGCTGCGCCTTGCCGAGCGCATAAGCGCCGATGAGGATGCAGCGCTCCGGATTGAGCGCACGCGCTTCGAGCAGATGGGCGATCTCCCGCTCGATCGGCGGGTGGAGGAACACCGGCAGACCAAACGTCGCCTCGGTGACCAGCACATCGCACGGCACCGGCACGAATGGTGCGCAGGTTGGGTCGGCCCGGCGCTTGTAATCGCCGGTGATAACGATCCTTTCACCCGCACATTGCAGCAATATCTGCGCGGATCCAAGCACGTGGCCCGCCGGCACGAACGTCGCCGTCACACCGCCGGGCAACTCCACGGTCTCGCCGTAAGGCACCGGCACCGATTTACCCGCCTCGCCATAACGCAGCGCCATGATGGCCAGCGTTTCCGGGGTGGCGAAAACGCGCGCATGGCCGCCGCGCGCATGATCGCCATGTCCGTGAGTCACAAGCGCCCGCGCTACGGGCATGCCCGGATCGATCCAGCAATCCGCAGGCGCGACGTACAACCCCGCCTCGCCGGGCCTGACCCAGCTACCGTTACGCACGCGCGGCACCGGCAGGCTCTGGCGGCATGGTGCGGCTTAAAAACACCGCTGGCAGCCGCATCAGCTTTTCGATCTTGTCGTAGTTAAGTGCTGAGCGCGCACGCGAAGAAAACGTCGCGCGCGTCATTGTCTGTCGCTTTTTCGTCAACCAGCCCATTGGCCGGTCCCCGCACGCGCAGTCGATTGTTCGCCAAAGGGAACTCTTCGTGATGTCTGTGGTTCAGGCAGCGGACCCAATCCACAGAAACTAAAAGGCGGCTCGCTGTAGCGAGCCGCCTTCTTTATCTCACCGCTCATAACGCTTTCACCCGCACGTGGCCGGGTTTCAACAATGATTATCAAGCGGATTCTGCGGTCGTATTGACCTTCGCGTGGTGCCCTTCCTCGTCCGATCGGATCGTGCCGCCGAACAGCATCTTCACCTTGCCCGCGATGGACAAATCGGTTTCCCACAATTCCGCATTGTCGATGTCCACACGCAACAACGCGAGGTTCGCATCATCCTTGCCGCCCGGAAACCATGCCTCAACCTGCTTGTTCCACAGCTTGTCAATCTGGGCCCGGTCGTTATCCACCCTGGCATTGCCGTGCAGGCAGGCGAAGAAATCGTGCCCCTTTGACACGAACTGGAGCATCAACGCGCCGCCGTCTGCAACGCGATTGTCGCGCCCGATGAAGAAGAACAACGTGTCCACCTGATCCTCGTCGAGCTGCGCCGTCAGCGGCTCGCTATGCGTACTGCCATCCGCCTGGCCGACCATCAGGAACGGGCTTTCCGACAGCTTCTTCCACAGATCGCTCTTCAACTTCTTCGCGTCGTTTTGGGTATCAGTCATGCACTCTGCTCCTCTCGGTTAATCCGAAGAACGAGGAACGAGGGCGTTGGTTCATTGCCGAATGTAGCGAAGTTTTTAGTCGTGCGCTCAAGCGGTCAGCGCAAACCTTCGGCAGTGATCGAGGTATCCGGCTTCGTGCTCACTCGCGAGCACCATCACGCTGCGCCATAACCATGATGGCGCGGCGAGCCTCTCATGCGCCTGGTGAATCAACTTGTTCCGCCACAGGCGCCGCTGCGACGGGGATAATTGCCGTGAATGGGCCAGGCCCACGATATAGGCCAGATATTCGGCCGCGGCGATCGCTTCCTTACGCGAGAATTGTTCGACCTCGATCTTCAGATCCTGCGGCGCCAACTGGCGCATCACAACCGGCCTTGACATCAACCGCGCAGGGATCATCCGCTCGCCCAGATTGGGCGCCAGCGCTTTGGCGCCAGCAACCACCCGCTCAGCGGCATCGCCTGGCATCTCGGATTCGGCCGCTGTGGGAACAACGGCCGGCACTGCTTCCTTGATATCAACCAGGGCGAACCGTTCTCGCCTGCTGCGCTTGCGGGAAACCCCAAGCAGCACGGCGTAGCGCAGCTTGCCCAGCGAGCTGCACCCTTTTCGCCAATATGCCGCGTCGACAACGCGAATCGTGCCTTTGCCGAGATTGGCGAGCTCAAGCGCCCGATCCACAATTGCCGGCTGCTCGAATAGTGCCGTGATCGCGTCCCGCTCCCGATCAGTCAGCTCCCAGAAGCGTTTGCCCAGCGGAATTTCCGGTTCGATGTCCTTGAGCCGCTCTTTGGCGAGGCGGTGCCAGCCGCGCCCGATCGCCTCGCGGCGGACCGAGCGGACCACGTCCGGCTCCATCGGATCGGCCCCGGCGTCTTTGGCGAGCGCCCGCGTGTAACCCCTTATCATCGCCTCGATCATCTGCGCGGTGGTGACGCCGGGCAGATCCGAGCTGCGCGCTGCCGTCTGCAATGACAGGCCAAGACGGATCAGATCATGGGCAGGATTGCCGATTACCGTCTGATCGAGATCACGGATCTGGATATCGACGCGGCCGTCAGCATCCGCGAGCGGCCCGAGATTGCCGAGGTGGCAATCTCCGCAAATCCAGATCGGCGGACCTGCCGGGATCAGCTTCGCAACGGTCGATTCTTCCAACCAGCGATAGAATTGTGCCGTGTTCCCACGCACATACGCGTGCACGGAACGCGCCATCTTTAACGCGCGAGTGCGCTCGAGAACAGCGGCGCGCTCGTTCGGCGATACGCTCAACGCTGCCGCCAGCGCGGATTTATGACGATCATTTGTTCAAGCATCCCCTATGCACCGATCGACGGACAAAGCCCGGCCTGGTCGTGCTGGTTCCGTTACAAATTCGTCACGTTGAAGCCGGTAGCGCTTTCATTGCGCACGCTGCGTTCCGCAGATCAGCGACGAATTTGTCATATTCCTCGATCCGGCGCGCTTCGTCGGGCAAGCGCAGCAGGAAGCTGGGGTGCACGGTGACGACCGCAGCGCCGCCATCGGGCAGCTGACGCAACGCCCCGCGCGCGCTGCTCACCGTCACTGCGGTGCCGAACAGCGATCGCGCTGCCGTCGCCCCCAGCGCGACGGTGATGCGTGGGCGAACCAGCGCCAGTTCCTGCTCGATCCACCAGCGGCATGCGGCAATCTCTCCAGCATTGGGCCGTTCGTGAATCCGTCGCTTCCCGCGCAATTCGAATTTGAAATGCTTCACAGCGTTGGTCACATAAGCGGCGGTGCGATCGATACCGCTCTCCGCAAGGGCGCGATCGAATATCTGACCGGCGGGGCCGACAAACGGCCGGCCCGCCAGATCCTCCTGATCGCCGGGCTGCTCGCCGACGAACATCATCGCCGCGTCCGACGGCCCCTCGCCGAAAACCGTCCGGCTCGCGCATCGGTGCAGATCACATCGGCGGCAATCGGCCGCCTCGTCACGCAGTTTTGCCCAGGTAGCCGCCGGATCGGCCACCGGCTTGCTCCGCGCGTTCGTCACCATCGTCGCCTCCCGCGCCTGCGCGCCGGCGATCAACTCAGGGATCAGAGCGGTTTCGGGCATGTTCTTCCAGTATTTGCGCGGCATTTCGTTTAGCATCGCACCGATCTTCACCCGCGCCGGATTGAAGATTGAGGCATAATAGGTTTTCCACATCTCCTCGGCCTGATCGGCGCTGGGCGCATCGGCGCGCCGCGCGGCCGGACCTTCGAAAAGCCTCGTGCCATCCCAGTGGATGGACAGCCGTGGGGTAAGGATCGACCAGCGCATCGCCGCGAATCGATCGACGAAAAAGGCAGCATTTGCCCGAACGATATGGTGCTCCGGCTCATGCCAGGCGACATGGCGAACGCCGCCATGATCCTCCACCTCGCGAAAACGGAGAAACGCGCGCATCTTGTGGATATCTCGCCTCACCGCGGTGGCCAGACCCTCGATCCGCCCGATCAAAGGATCGGTTCGGTCCCCGATGCCGATCGACTTTCGCGCTAGCCGCCACAACAATGCATGGAGCAATGCGAACCGCTCGCGATCGCCATTCAGGATGGCAAAGCGGGCAAGATCCATGAATGCACGCGGCACGGACAGTTTGACCGGCTCGGCGGCCGAAACCACGTTTTCCTCGCCAAACAACTCGCCGGTTTCGGAGCCGACTACCCACACGACCTGTTCGGGCGGCACGTCCGCGGCGACCAGCTTGCGCACGGCTTCGCGCCAGCCATCAAAATCATCCTCGCTTGTAAGTGTCACGCGGTGCATGTCGGTGATCTCACCCGAACAATTCCATCTGCCGCGGGGCAGGCTTCACCAGCGTCGTTATATCTTCCCGATCCGAAAGCATCACCGGCCGCCAGTCGCTTGCGATCAGGAACGGCCGCACCTTCGCCATCGGCACTTTCAGCCGCGCGATATCCGCAAGCCCAAGTCGGCGCCAGCGTCGCGCAGTCAGAATCCGGTCGACGGTCCGCGCTCCAAGCCCCGGCACGCGCAGTAACAGATTACGCGGCGCACCATTCACGTCGACCGGAAAGGTTCCGCGAAACTTCAGTGCCCAGGCTAGTTTGGGATCGATGTCCAGCGGCATCATGCCTGTGACATCATCGGCGGCAGCGGCCACTTCACCCGGGCCAAATCCATAGAATCGCATCAGCCAGTCGGACTGATAGAGACGATGCTCTCGCTCAAGCGGGGGTCGCTTCAGCGGTAGAACTGCGCTGGCATCCGGGATGGGAGAAAAGGCCGAATAATAAACACGCTTTAGCGCGAACCGGTCGTAGAGGCCGGCGGCGCGCGTTACGATATCGCGGTCGGTAGCCGCATCGGCGCCGACAATCATCTGTGTCGACTGCCCTGCCGGAGCAAAGCGCGGCGCGTGCCGATATCGTCGCCTGGCATCGCCAGTATCAATGATATCACGCTTCATGCCATCCATCGCGCCTTCGATCTGGGCCGTCTGCTTTTCGGGGGCGAGGCGCCGCAATCCGGCATCGGTCGGCAACTCGACATTGATCGATATGCGATCGGCATGAAGCCCGGCGCGATGGATCAATGCCGGATCGGCGTCCGGGATCGTCTTGAGATGGATATAGCCGCGAAACTGATGATCCTCGCGCAACGAGCGCGCCACCTCGACGATCTGCTCCATCGTATAATCGGGCGATTGTATGATCCCGGAGGAGAGGAACAATCCCTCGATGTAGTTACGCCGGTAAAAGGACAGCGTCAGGTCGACCACTTCCTTGGTGGTGAACCTTGCGCGCCTGACATTCGAGCTCTTGCGATTGATGCAATAATGGCAGTCGAAAACGCAGCTGTTGGTCAGCAAAATCTTTAACAGGGAAATACAGCGACCGTCGGGCGCATAGCTGTGACAGATGCCCATGCCCTGATCGGTGGAGCCCAGCCCCTTGCCGTCGCGCGAGGTGCGTTTCACCGAACCGGACGATGCGCATTATGCATCGTATTTCGCCGCATCAGCGAGATGGCTAGTTTCTGACGCGTATCGAGTTTACTCATATGTTCGTTATATGTTCTTTTCGCGCGTCTGTCATCATTCGTGAGATGGTCCGTTCGCGGATCATGATGCAGCGGATCCCGCCCGATCCGATCGCATAGCAGCGCAACGGAAAAGGACGGGGCGTCTCCACCCCGTCCTCCCCCTGAAACCTCCGCGCGGCTAGGCGCGGCAGGTTCCTCCCCTAGAACTTCGCGCCCGCGCGGATGCCGATCGTGCGCGGTGTGATCGGGACGATATATGGGCGCTGATAACAGGATCCGCATTCCAGGAACCGGGAAATCTGGCCGCGCTCGTCCCACAGGTTCGTTGCAAATAATTCGATCGTGTAATTGCTGCCGATCTCGGCGCCGACTGCGAGATTGCCGGTGGTATAGGCTTGGAGCCGCCCGAGCAGTGCCGCCGGATTGACGATCGCGTTGGTGCCCGTTTCGTAAACAGCCGTGCGGACATCGGACGACGCGGAGCTTTGGTATGCCACCAGCGCCTGCACATAGACCTTCGATGCGGTGCCAACCGCCGCCGTATAGCGTGCCGTGCCGTTGATCTTGAACTGCGGCGTGATCGGCAGGCGAGTGCCCGCTGGGGCGGATACGATATTAGGATTGCCGCTGTCGAGGGTGCCGGTGCACTGGAATGTCGGATCGGCTTGCAGGCACAGGTTCTGCCGCGTCTTGGCATCGGTGTAGGCGCCGGCCACCGTCAGCGCGAGCGGACCGGCGTTGATGTTTGCATCCATCTCGATGCCGCGAATGCGCGCGTTCGGGCCATTCTGGATCACGGTGAAGCTGTTCGCGCCCAGGAACGCAAACTGGAAGCTATCCCAGTCCTGCTGATAGACCGCACCGTTTATCCGCAGCCGGCCATCGAGCAGCGTCGTCTTCCAGCCCAGCTCGTAATTGGTGAGGAAGTCCGGCCGATAGTCGCTCACGTCGGTGCGCCGGTTAATGCCGCCGGGGCGGAACCCGCGCGACCAGGTGGCGTAGAGCATCAGCTGATCGCTCGGCTTCCACGTCAGGTTGAATTTGTACGTTACGCCCTGCCCCTGGGTTCGCTTCGGGATGAGGCCGGTGCCGGAAACGGCGGCGAGATTGGTGCATGGCCCTCCGGCGACCGCCGGGGGAAGGAAGGGCGCCGGCGTTTGCGGGTTATCGCCATTGACCATCTGGCCGAGCGTCTGGCCATTGGTGAGATAGCAGGAAACAACGCCGGTTTTGGAACTTTCTGAGCCGTTATAAGGAGATGCGGTATATGGAACGCCGCTGTCCCCCGCGCCCGGATTGCGACCGAAGCCAAAGAAACCGATCAGCGAGTTATCATAGATAAACGCGCGCGCGCCGGCGGTCGCGGTTAGCTTGGGCAGGATGTCGAAGCTTGCCTCCCCGAACATCGCATAATCCTTGTCCACGCGATGTTGCTGGGTGAGCCATAACGTGCCCGGGAAGCCGTTGACCGAGAGATCAGGCGCGAGGCCTTCGACCCGGTAATCCTGATGAATCAGGTTCGACTGGCGCTGGTAGAAAGCCCCTGCGACCAGCCGGAAGCGCTCCGTGCTTGGTGAGGCGACACGGATTTCCTGGCTGGTCTTCTTGAAATGATCGGTGCCGATCACGCGCTGGCGCGGATCGATCGTATTGCCAAGGGCATCCTTGTACGCGAAGTAATTCGCGAGGCCGCCCTGCGATTGATAGAGCGAATCATAGGCCTCGGCGTAGTCGGTATAATCGCTCGACTGCGTGTCCCGCCGGTCGAGGTAGGCACCGGCATAGGTGACGTCCCAGTTGCCGAGCTTGCCCTCGATCGTCAGCGCCCCCTGGATGAAGCGGTCGCGACGATATTCCGGGAAGAAATGCTGGACCTGAAGGTCGCCGACCGACGGATCATAGCCATAGCTGCCGTGGCTGCGCTGCTCCTGATAGAGAACCGTCGGCGTAACCGTCCAGTTGTTGTCCAGATCGACCTTCAGCGCCGCGCGTCCGCCCCATGTCTCGGTATCGTTATAGTTCTTCTTCACGAAGGCGTTGTTGTTGACGCTGATGCCGCCCGGCCCGCACGGATTGGCTTCCGTCGACGGCCCGCAGAAGGTGCGCGTGCCGGCCACATTGTCGATATAGCCGGCGTCCTTCTGATAGAAGCCGACCACGCGCAGGGCGACGTTCTCCGAGAACGGGGCGTTTATCATCCCCTCCAGCTTGCCGCCGATCCCGCCATTGTTGACGGTGTTCACCTCGCCATCGACACGGCCGTAGAAGCCGGCCGTGTCCGGCTTGTTTGTGATGATGCGGATCGTGCCGGCCTCGCTCGACGCGCCGTAGAGCGTACCCTGCGGCCCGGAGAGGCTCTCGATGCGGGCGACATCGTAGATATGGATATCGAGCGTGCCCCCGATCGTCGTGACGGGCTGCTCGTCGAGATAGCTGCCGACCGATGGCAACGAGCCGGAATGGTTGCCGTCGCCGCCCGATGCGACGCCGCGCATGTACACGGTCGTCACGCCGGGCTGCGAGGTCTGGAACGCGACCGAGGGGAGAAGCTGGGTATATTCGTTGAAGTTCGAGATGTTGAGCTGATCGAGCTTGCGCGTCGACAGCGCCTGGATCGAGATCGGCACCGTCTGGATATTCTCGTCACGCTTCTGCGCGGTGACGATGATGTCGCTCATCGCGTCGTTAGAGGCAGGGCGGGCGGGGGCTGGATCGGTTGTCTGCGCCATGGCCGGAACGGACAGGCCGGTCGAAACCAGCAGCGAAACCAGCACGCGGTTCTTGAAACTTGCCACCTGTTGCCCCTCGATGACTAATTTGTTGCCAGACTGTTGCTGCTTTGCGTTCGGGTCAATCGGGGAGTTTCCGCACGCGCGACAATGCCGGGAGAGCGTGGCAGATTTACAACGACGCCGAAACGACGCCGCGCCTCACAGCATTGCGGCGATCATCACCACCGCCGCCCCGCCCATCAGCGCCGTCGCCGCCCAGCCGAGCCAGCGGATCGGGCGCGGCGCGACGAAATCGCCCATCACGCTGCGGCGCGAGACGAGCAGCAGCAGCACGATCATCAGCGGCACTGCCACCACCCCGTTGATAACCGCGCTCCAGAACAAGGCGCGCATCGGGTTGATCGGGGAATACTGGATCATCAGCGCCGCCAGCACGCTGATCGCGATCACCGCATAGAAGCCGCGCGCATCCGCCGCCTTGCGCTCCAGCCCGGTCTTCCAGCCCATCGCCTCCGCCATGGCATAGGCGGCCGATCCGGCCAGCACCGGCACGCCGATCAGGCCGACACCCAGGATGCCGATCGCGAACAGCAGAAACGCGAAGTCCCCGGCGATCGGCCGCAGCGCGCTGGCCGCCTGCGCCGCCGTCTCGATCGTCGTCACCCCGCTGGCGTGGAGCGTCACCGCCGTCGCCAGGATGATGAAATAGGCGGTGATATTGGAGTATCCCATCCCGGTCCACGTATCCCACGATATGCGGGAAAGCTCCGCCGCCGCTTCAGCCGGTGCGTCGATCAGTGCGGGCGCATCGCGCAGATCCTCCACCTCCTCGGATGCCTGCCAGAAGAACAGATACGGGCTGATCGTGGTGCCGAACACGCCCACCACCAGCGTCGCCGCATCGCCGTTCAGCTTGAAGCGCGGCCACACCGTATGCGCCAGCACCTCACCCCAGGGTACATGGACGGTGAACAGCACCGCCGCATAGGCAAGTAGCGATATCGTCAGCCATTTCAGGAATTTGACGTAGCGGTGATAGGGCACGAATATCTGCAGCCCCAGCGTGACGAGCACGAACACCACCGTCATCACGTGCCGCGCGACGCCCGTCACCAGTTCCGCGGCCTCGCCCATCGCGGCCACGTCCGCCGCGATGTTGAGCACGTTTGCGATCAACAGCAACGCCACCAGCGCCCGCAGCAACGCCGGCGAGAATGCGCGCTTGATGTTCGCCGAAAGGCCCCTGCCCGTCACCCGGCCGAGCCGCGCGCACATCACCTGCACCGCCGACATGAGCGGATAGGCGAGCGGCATCGTCCACAGCATGTCGAAGCCATATTGCGCGCCGGCCTGCGAGTAGGTCGCGATGCCGCTGGGGTCGTCGTCCGCCACCCCGGTTATCAGCCCGGGGCCAAGCCGCCGAAGCGGCGCCAGCAGGCCGCGCCGCGCGGGCCGTGTCTCGGCTGGCGGGCCCGCTTCGGCCGTCACGCGAAGCTGGGGACGCTGGGGTATAGATCGATCACGTCGCCCAATGCGGCCTCCAGCTGCCCGAGATGCGTGGCGAACGGCTGCCACGCCTTGTCACCGCCCCGGAAAATCGGCTGGCGCACCTGTTCCGAACTGGCGGTGCGCACCGCCCGCTCGGTTTCGTGAAACGACAGGCACGCCGGCTCGAACGACAGGCCGAGCGCGTCGAGCAGCGCCTTGATGCCGGCCACCGGCGCATCGACCAATTGCTCGTGGATCACGCGCTGAACCGCGCCCGGTTGAGCCGCGTCCATCCGCGCCATCAGGCGGACATAATCGCGATAATAACGCCCCATGTCCTCCAGCCCGTAGCTGAACCCCTGCCCGCGCGCGAAATGCTGTTTGAAATTGGAAAAGCAGCAGGCGAGCGGATCACGGCGCGCGTCGATGATCCGCGCATTGGGCAGGATCAACCGGATCAACGGCACATGCAGCCAGTTGTTCGGCAGCTTGTCGATGAAGAATGGCCGCCCGGTCCGTCGCTGCACCGATGCACGCCGCAGATATTCCTCGCCGAGCGTGTGCGCCTGCTCGCGCGTGAGAGTGGCGAGCCCGCGCGGATAATCCGCCACGCAGCGCGCCATCGCCGGCATATCGGGCAGTTCGGTCGTCCCCTCCACTTCGCTGTGGCTCGACAATATCTGCTCGATCAGCGTCGATCCGGCGCGCGGCATGCCGAGAACGAAGATCGGCTCGGGCGAGGCGCAACCCCAGCCTGCGCGTGCCGCAAAGAAATCAGGCGTAAGCATCGTCGACAGCGCATCCACCATCCTGGTGATCGCCGCGGAATCATAGCCGAGCTGCGCCCGACGCGCGGCGTTGCCGGCCGCATAATGCGCGAACGCGCGATCGGCCTCGCCGCGATCCTCCAGCGCCTTGCCGAGCGCAAAATCGAGGTGGAAGGCATCCTCGATATCCAGCCCGTCTTGCTGCCGGGCCTGCGTCATCGCGGCAATGTCCGCATCGCTGAAGCGGACGGTCTTGAGATTGGCGAGGCTCCACCACGCCTCGCCCAGCGCGGGCTGCAGGTCGATTGCGCGACGATATGCAGCGACGCCATCGCGCTGACGCCCGAGTGTTTTGAGCATGTGGCCATAGCTCATCCACACCTTCGGCTGTTGCGGCGCGGCGGCGAGGACGCGCTCGTACAGCGCGATCGCCTCCTCGAACCCGCCGAGCCGCCCCAGCGCAGCGGCTTTCAGATTGGCGTGGCCGATATGCTCCGGCTCGGTCGCAAGCAGTTCGTCCAGCTCGATCAGCGCCTCGGGCGCGCGGTTCTGGCGATAGAGCACCAGCGCGAGATTGGCGCGCGCCGCGGTGAAAGCCGGCGCCAGTTCCAGCGCGCGACGCAGCAGGCTCTCCGCATCCCGATTGCGCCCGATCCGCCCCGCCAGCTCCGCCAGCATCCGAATCGCGCGCGCATCGAACGGATCGTCCTTCAGATATCGCTTGAGCAGCGGCTCGGCGATATGAAGATGCCCATCGTGCAGCGCCAGCGCGGCATCGAGCAAAATCGGCGGATAGGAATTGGCTGCAACGGTCGCCATCGAGCGCGACGATGATGCGAAGCGCACGCCGACGCAAGCTGCTTGAGCGCCACCCGCCGCTCGCTCGGCCCGCACCCCTTGCCTTCGCGCGCCGCCGCCGCTATTTCCACAGCCCATCCGACAGCGAGGACGGGCTTCACCGTTTCCCTGATGACAGGGAAGCGGTGGCGGGCCTATGCCTCGCTCGGCACGTTTGCGAAGGCGCTACAGTGGCGAAGACGTCCCCGATCGAATTCATCCGTCAGGTTCAGGCTGAAACCCGCAAGGTCGTCTGGCCGTCACGGCGCGAAACCGTGATGACCGCGGTGATGGTGCTGATCATGACGACGATCCTCGCGCTGTTCTTTCTCGGCGTTGATACGGTCTTCGATCAGGTCGTGAAGGGCCTGTTGCACCTCGCAAAGTAAAGGGACAGGGTTTCACGCACATGGCGCGCTGGTACATCATCCACGCTTATTCCGGTTTCGAGGGCAAGGTCCGCGATACGATCATCACCGAGGCGGAGCGGCTCGGCCTTTCGCAACTCGTCGAGCAGATCGAGGTGCCGACCGAAACCGTCACCGAGGCGCGCCGCGGCAAGAAGGTGGCGGTCGAGCGCAAGTTCATGCCCGGCTACGTCCTCGCCAAGCTGGCGATGAACGACGACGTCTATCATCTGGTCAAGAATACGCCGCGCGTGACGGGCTTTCTCGGCTCCTCCGGCAAGCCGCAGGCGATCAGTGATGCCGAAGCCGCCCGGATGCTGAATTCGAAGGACGAGGCCGCCGCCGCGCCCAAGCATCAGGTGAAGGTCGATTACGAGATCGGCGATTCCGTGAAAGTGCTCGATGGCCCGTTCGCGAGCTTCAACGGCACCGTCGAGGAACTCGATTTCGACAAGTCGAAGGTCAAGGTCTCCGTTTCGATCTTCGGCCGCGCCACGCCAGTCGAGCTGGATTTCGAGCAGGTCGAGCGCAGCAAGTAACCCGCGGGCGGCACGCGGGTAGCAGGGCTATCCGCGAAACGCCGGCCAGCGCGTCGCGTCGCCGGCACGTCTGCGTTTTGTCTGGCTATCAACTAAGCAAGCGAAACCCGGTCGCTGCCGCCGCCACGATAACCGGCGGCCCGGCCAGTCGTGCCCATTTGCCGCGCACCGCGCCCCACCCCGCCGTCCCCAGCACCAGCGCGAGCGCGGCCGCGATCGTCGTCCAGAGGTAATAGCGCAGTTCCGCCGCCACGCCGAGCGGCGCATAGCCGAGCGCGTAAAGCAACCCGGACCACGCCAGCACCCGCGCGGCAAAGCCGGTGGCGCCCGCCCACAGCAGCCCGATGAGCAGCGCGATCCACACGCAGGGCCAGCCGAGCGGCGTTTCCCCGCTTCGGCACGCAAGCCAGTCCACGGCACGGACGATCGCGTTCGGCCTCACCGCGAAACCCCACTCGTTCGGTGGCGCGACCACCTGCACCGGGCGATCGACCGAATCGTGCGCCAGCAGCCGCGTCTCGATATTCCAGTGCGCCAGGCGGTGTTCGGCATAGGCGAACGGATGACGCAGGATCGCGGCCAGCCAGAACATATGCGGCTCGATATGCTGGCGCGCGAAGGCGCCGCGCACCCGCTCGAAACCGATCGGGCATGGCGTATCGACCCACCAGGCATAGCTGTCCCACTTGACGGGATTATAGCAGCGCCGGTTCACCGCCACGGCATCCGCCATGCCAAGCGGGGGGAACTGATCCTCGCCGGAAAAGCGCGTTATCCCGCCGAGATCGAAGATGATGAGTGACAGTTCCACGCCGCTCGGCTTGGCGCCGGTTAGCCGATTCGCCAGCGGCATGGCCCCCGCCAGCAGCGCGAGCATCACCGCGCCGCCCGCCACCAGCCGCCACGGCCGCTGCCGCCACGCCGGCGGCAGCGTCCACAAGGCCAGCGGCAGCGTGGCGAACACCGCGTTGAAGCGGAGCATGGAGGCGAACAGCAGCAGCAGGAACGCCGCCACTCGCAGCGCTCGCTGCCCGCGCGCGCGCTGGTCTGCCAGCGCGCACAGCCCGACGGCGGACAACAAGGCCCCCGCCATCAGGCTGTCCTTGATGATCGTCGCCATCAGCGCGGCCGACAGCGGCAGCAACGCAACGCACCCGATCGCCAGCGCCCGCCTGCCCCGCCCCGCACGCACCGTAGCGACGATCAGCAGGACGAAACCAAGCGCATACAGCCCTAGCTGCAGCGCCAGCATCGGCGCGGGGCCATGCGCGAGCGGCAACAGCTGCCGCCACACCCATTCCATCGCCGGCGGGTGCCAATCGTCGAATTCGCCGCTCAGCGCCTGATCGTATTGCCGCAGCGAATCCCATGTGACGAGGCCGGCCCAATAGGCGAGCGATCCCACGCACCCGATCGTCAGCGGAAGCAATGCCCGCGCGATCGCGGGAAGGGCAGACGGCGGGGAATCACGCTCCATACGCCAGGCGTAGGTCGCCGCGCGCGAAATGGAAACTGCCCGCCTATCGCCCGATCGAGAAGGCGGCGCGATAGGCCGGCTTCACCGCGCGCAGCACCGCCGGGGTCACAGGCAGGGTCACCTCATACGCGCCCTCTGCATAAGGCCCGGCGACATAGGGATCCGCGATGAGGCCGATGCGATCGATCCGCTTGCGGTTCGACGATCCAAGCAGAACGGTCAGGTCGCCGACCTTGGGGCACTGGCTGAACATATCGTCACCCGCCGGGCGCGCGCCGCGTCGCGCGGTGCGCTCGGCATCCAGCTTCGCGCAATAGGGCTGGGAGACCGCCGCCTGCAGCGCCGCCGAGGATAAGAATATCGCCTTGGGGTCCAGGGGGCGGCCAGCGCTCTTGTCCCACACCAGCGTCAGCGATCCCGGATTGCCATGCGCGCCGCCGGTAAAGCTGTAGACATCGCCGGACAGGCTCAGGAAGCGCGGGGTGTCCGTCACCACTTTCCACGTTTTCTGTGCTTCATAGGCGTTGAATGGATAGCCCCCCTTGCGCGCCGCGCGCCGCCCCTCCGCGGCGTCGGTAGCGATGCTTGCGCGCAGCTTCGCCTTGTCCGCCTCCAGCCAGCCGCGCAGCGCCGGAATGCGGGCGGCTTCGGCGGGATAGCTGTAGGTGAATTTATAGTCCTGCGTGGCGGCGCGCTGCTGCGCCACCGCGCCCGTCGCCACCGTCAGCACGATCGCCGCACTCATCAGAATCCGCATCGGCTCTCCTCCCGCCATTGCCGCTCCGCGAGACGCGCGGCCCATGGCGATTGTTCCGCCTGCGGGCTGGAAAGCAAGCCGTATCGCGCTTAGGCAGCGAGGAAAGTCAGGTGGAGGTAGGTGCATGAAGCCGCTGGAAGGCATTCGCGTCGTGGAGCTTGCGCGCATCCTCGCCGGGCCGTGGTGCGGCCAGCTGCTGGCCGATCTCGGCGCGGACGTGACCAAGGTGGAACGCCCCGGCGCGGGCGACGATACGCGCCACTGGGGGCCGCCGTTCCTGCACGATGCCGAGGGCAAATCGCTGGACGCGGCTTATTATCACTCCACCAATCGCGGCAAGACCGGCGTGGCGATCGACATCGCGACGCCGGAGGGTCAGGCGGCGGTGAAGCGGCTGATCGCCGGCGCGGATGTGGTGATCGAGAACTACAAGGTCGGCGGCCTCGCCAAATACGGGCTGGACGCCGCGACGCTGCGCGCGGCCAACCCGCGCCTGATCGTCTGCTCGATCACTGGCTTCGGCCAGACGGGGCCCTACGCGCATCGCGCCGGTTATGATTTCATCATCCAGGGGATCGGCGGCATCATGTCGCTCACGGGCGAACCGGATGGTCCGCCGCAGAAGACCGGTATCGCCTATGCCGACATCTTCACCGGCGTCTATTCGGCGGTGGCGATCCTTGCCGCGCTGCGCCGCCGCGACGTGAGCGGCGATGGCGCGCATATCGACATGGCGCTGCTCGATACGCAGGTGGCCGTGCTCGCCAATCAGGCACTCAACTGGATGGCGAGCGGCAAGGTGCCGCACCGCATGGGCAACGGCCATGCCAACCTCACCCCCTATCAGGCGTTCGCCTGCGCGGATGGCGAGTTGATCGTCGCGGTGGGCAATGACGGTCAGTTCGCCAAACTGTGCTCCGTGCTGGGCCTCCCGCTGGCGGATGACCCGCGCTTCGCCACCAACCCGGCGCGGCTGGCAAACCGCGATGCGCTGATCCCGATCCTGACGCGCACCATCCTCGACTGGAACAAAGCGGCGCTCGCCGAGGCGCTGGAGGCGGCGGGCGTGCCGGCAGGGCCGATCAACAACGTCGACGAGGTGTTCGCCGACCCGCAGGTAATCGCGCGCGGGATGCGCCTGGCGCTCGATGGCGTGCCGGGCGTGGCGGGGCCGATCGTGATCGATGGCGAACGGATGGTCGCGGGAAAGGCCTCACCGCGCCGGGCGGGGTAATGAGGGCACGAGCACGGTGGAGCGCCTGAGCCGAGGCATGGCCACGCCGCGCTCGAACCTCACGTGGCGTTCTGGCGCGCCTCCGTAACGATGTGCCGTGCCATATGCGGCAAATAGTCCATCTTGCCGATCGAAAGCCCCGCCTGGCGAAAGAGCGCATAGACCATCGTCACATGGAAATAGAAGTTCGGCATGATCCAGTCGCGAATGTCATCTTCCGCCGACATCGCGAAACGCACGCCATTGGGCAATGTGAGGTCCACGATCGCGTCGGGATCCGCCCATCCGCCCGGGTCGGATCGATCGATGTGCGACAGGACCGCCGCGATCCGTTCGCGAATTTCAGCGAACGACCGATATGGCGTTTCTTCGAGCGGGATCGCCTCGCCGCCGACCTGCGCAATCGCCAGCAATATCTGATTGAGCGCGACACGGAACTGCAGCTCGAGCGGAAACATATCGTCGGATAGTTTCACGGAGAGCACGTCGTCCGTCAGCCCGGCCTGCTGCGCCTTGCCGAGAAGGTGATCAAGCGTACCCAGCATATTTGCAAAGGTTGTCAATGCGAAGCGCGCGTAAGACATTGATTTACATCTGACTTTCCGGGTGACGATGCCAGTCTATTCCTGATCGCGGTCGACCCGCAATCAAAACTCGGCGGCGGTCACTTCCGCGATCGACTTCACCCCCTCACGCCGCATCCGCTCGCGCAGCCCGCGCACGATCCGCCGCGCAATCCCCGGCCCCTCGTAAACCATCGCGCTATAAAGCTGGACGAGGCTCGCGCCAGCGCGGAGGCTCTCCCACGCGTGATCCGCCGTGGCGATGCCGCCGATCGCCACCAAGGGCAGTGCCGCCCCGGTCGCCGTGCGGAAATCACGCAGCCGTTGCAACGCCAGCAGGCGCAGCGGCGCGCCGGAAAGACCGCCCGCCTCCCCGGCATTGGCCGAGCGCAGCGGCGGACGCGTGATCGTCGTGTTGCTCACCATCAGCGCGCCGAGCCGCCGGTCGAGCGCGGCGCGGGCGATCGCGTCCACATCGGCGGGCTGGAGGTCGGGCGCCACCTTCAGGAATACGGGCACCGCGCCCGCCACCACCGCGAGCACGCGATCGAGCAGATCGTGCAGCGCGCCGACATCCTGCAACGCGCGCAAGCCCGGCGTATTCGGGCTGGAAATGTTGAGCGTGAGATAGCTCGCGTAAGGCGTCATCAGCTGCGCCATCGTGACATAGTCGGCGATGCGATCGGCCGAATCCTTGTTTGCGCCGATGTTCACGCCGACGATCCCGGCCCGGCCGGCCCGTGCCGCAAGCCGCTGCGCCGCCGCCTCGCCGCCCGCGCTGTTGAAGCCGAAACGGTTGATGACGGCGCGATCCTCGGCCAGCCGGAACAGGCGCGGGCGCGGGTTGCCGGGCTGGGGCAGCGGGGTGATCGTGCCGACTTCCGCGAAGCCGAAACCAAGCCCTAGCAGCGCGTCCGCCACCTGCGCATCCTTGTCGAACCCCGCTGCCATCCCGAGCGGATTGGGAAAGCGCAGCCCCGCCACCTCCACCGCCAGCGCCGGATCGGCGGCCGGCAAGGCGCGACGCGGCATCAGGCGCAGCGCGGCGATCGTCAGGCTGTGCGCCCTCTCCGGATCGAGGCGGAAGATCGCGGGGCGGATCAGGTCGTAGGCGGTCGGCACGGGCGCTCCGGCGGATGAATGTGCCGCGCGCTATCCGCGCTCGCTCGCCGGGGCGCAAGGGCCGTGCATTGCACCGCCACGACAATCATTGCAGCGCTGCAATACCGCCGAGACGATCGCCCCTGACAAGCGCGGACGACAGCAACCGGGGGTGCCGCATGTTCCGCATTTCGATTCTGACCGCGACGTTGATGCTTGGCGCCTGCGCCACCGATCGCCCGCCGCCTCCCCGCCACGACGGTGGCCCCGGCCATCACCGCCCGAACGGAGATGGCCAGCCGCACTATCTTTTCATCAGCCCGATGGGCGAACCATTCCGGGTCGCGCACCCCGAAAAGGCGTGGTTCGACGCGGCCGACGCCAATCACGACGGGCGGATCGATCGCGCCGAATTCCGCGCCGATGCGATGCGCTTCTTCAAGGTGCTGGATCGCAACGCCGATGGCGAGATCGATCCCGACGAAATCGATATCTACGAAACCCGAATGGTGCCGGAAATCCGCGTGCGCGACGCCGGCGCTGCGCGTGGCACGGCCCCTGCGGGCGGGCGCAGCGGAGGCGGCCATGGCGGCGGTCGCGGTGGCGGTGGCGGGCGCCGCGGCGGTGGATTCGGCGGCGAGGGCGGGGAAGCATCCGGCGGGACCGCGCCCCGGCCCGCGCGCGAGGACCGGCAAGGCGCCGCACGCTGGAGCTACCTGTCGCTGCCCGAGCCGGTGACGGCGGCGGACACCAATTTCAATCGCGGGATCGATCCTGGCGAATTCATGCAGGCGGCCGATCAGCGCTTCATCCTGCTCGATCGCAACGGCGATGGCTTCATTACCGAAAGCGAGCTTCCCGCCATCGACACCCACGTGCGCGGCGGATACGGCGGCCCGCGCGGCGATCATCCGTTCCACCGGCCGCCGCAACAGCAGGATGACCGCGACGAGGACCGCGCTCCGCCGCCGGGCCGAGAAACGAACTAACCCACGCAACAAGCCTGCATTCATCTTGGCTGGGTCATCACCGGGAAATCATGTCCACCTCATCTTTTGCCTCTCGCCGTTCGTTGCATTCCTCGATCGCCCTCGTGCTTTGCGCGCTCACCTACGCACCCGCCGCAACGGCGCAGGAGGCGAGGCAGCCAAGCGCCCCCGCGGCCGAAACCGATGCGACGCAGCAGGAAGATATCGTCGTGACCGGCCAGGCCCTGCCCGGCTCGGTGGTCGGCGACATTCCGGCGGAGAACCGGCTGACCCCCGCCGATATCGCCGCTTACGGGGTCGATTCGGTCAGCGATCTGCTCGATCAGATTTCGGACCAGACCAGCAGCATCCAGGGGCGCGGGAGCAGCGGCCCGGTGGTGCTGGTCAACGGCAAGCGCATCTCCGGCATCAACGAGATCGGCGATCTGCCGACCGAGACGATTGCGCGCGTCGATATCCTGCCGGAAGAGGTGGCGCTGAAATACGGCTACAGCGCGACGCAGAAGGTGGTGAACATCATCCTGCGCCGGCGCTTCCGCGCGCATACCGTGAGCGCGGGGGGGGCGCGGCGACCGATGGCGGCGGCGGCAATACCAACGGCGAGTTAGGCATCACCCGCATCCACGACAGCCAGCGCGTCAACGTCACCGCGCGTGCCAAGACCAGCGCCTCGCTGCTCGAAAGCCAGCGCGGCATCATCCCCGATCCGGCCGCGAGCGATCCGGCCAACCCCTTCGCCAGCGATCCGGCGTATCGCACGCTCCAGCCATCGACGCGGGATTATTCGGTCAACGGCACCTACGCCTATCAGATCTCGCCCAAGCTCACCGCGTCCTTGAACGGCACCGCCGGCTATCAGACGAGCCGCGGGCTGACAGGCGGCGCGCCGCTATCGGGCGCGCTCGATCCGAACGAGATCGCCGCGCTTCGGCAGGACAGCGACAGTTTCACCGCGCACGCGGGCGTCACGCTGAACTACGATCTGTCGACGAGCTGGAAGCTGTCTTTCACCGGCACGTACGATCACAGCGATACGCGCAGCGACAATGACCGTTTCCAGAATCCTTTCGTGCGCGATCAGCATGCCGTGGCGATCAGCAACACGGCGGGCGCTTCCCTGCTTGCCTCCGGCCCGCTGTTCTCGTTGCCGGGCGGCAAGGTGCGCACCTCGTTCCAGATCGGCGGCAACGCGAGCCAGCTCACGTCCACCACGGATCGGCTGGGGAGCGCTGCGATGGCCAACGCGGTCACCCGATCGACCGGCAATGCGCAGCTAAGCTTCGACATCCCGATCACGAGCACCAAGACCGGCTTCGGCAGCGCGATCGGCACGCTTACGGCAAACGTCAACGGCGCGGTGAACCAGCTTTCGGATTACGGCACGCTCGGCACATTCGGCTATGGGCTGAACTGGACGCCGCGCACCGGGATCACCGTGATCGCTTCGGTCAACGAGGATCGCGTCGCTCCCACGCTGCAGCAGCTTCGCGGCCCGTTGCTCATCACTCCCAATGTCCGCATTTTCGATTTCACCACCGGGCAGACGGTGCAGGTATCGCAGATCACCGGCGGCAATCCCGATCTGAAGGCCGACGACCGGCACGTGTTCAAGCTTGGCTTCTCGCTGAAGCCGGTGTCGAAGCTCGATCTGACGATCAACGCCAATTACCTCAGCAGCCGGGTGAACAACCCGATCGGCAGCCTCAGCGGCGCAAGCCTGGTCGCGCAGAGCGCCTTCCCGGATCGCTTCTTCCGCGATCCCGAGACCGGCGACCTGGAAACCATCGATGCGCGGCCGCTGAATTTCGCGCGCGAGGACAAGGAGCAATTGCGCTGGGGCATCGTCTTCTCGAAGGTGCTGCGCGCGGCCACCCGCCCTGCCCCGCCACCCGGTGGTTGGGCCGCGTTCCGCAATCGCCAGCGCGGCGAGGGGGGCGGTCAGTTCGCGCGGCCGGGCACCGAAGGCGGGCCGCCGCCCCAGCCCGGCGCGGACGGTGCGCCGCCGCCGCCGCCGGATGCGGCGAACGATGTGGTGGTCAACGGGCAACGCCCCAATGGCGACGCGGGCAACCCGCCGCCGCCGCCTCCACCTGAAGACGCAGGGCCGCCGCCAGGTGGGCCACCGCCCGGGGGCTTCGGGCCGCCCAATGGGCCTGGCGGTTTCGGCGGTCCGGGTGGCCGTGGCGGGTTCGGCGGCGGGCGCGGCGGCTTCCGCGGCGGCGGCGGCAACGAGGCGCGGCTACAGCTGTCGATCTGGCATACATGGTCGATCCGCGACACGCTGATCCTGCGTGACGGCACCCAGCCGCTCGATCTGCTCGCGGGCGATACGATCGGTGCGATCACGCAGCCCCGCCATCAGATCTCGTTCAACGCCGGCGTTGTGGATAATGGCATCGGGCTGCGGCTGAGCGGCAACTTCAAGGGCGCGGCGACCACCAGAACATCCGCCACCCCGGCGATCGGCGATCTGCGCTTCTCGTCGCTGGCGACATTCAACCTGCGGCTGTTCGCGAATATCCAGAACCGCGTCCCGCATGAAAGCTGGGCACGCGGGCTGCGGGTGTCGCTGGGCATCGACAATATCTTCAACAGCCGCCAGCGGGTGACGGATGCGACAGGGGCGACGCCGCTCGCCTATCAGCCGGGTTATCTCGATCCGCTGGGCCGCACGATCAGCCTGTCGCTGCGGAAGATGTTCTGACGGCGGCGGGCCGCCACCCCATCACATCAGAAAATCCGCGTCACCAGATAGAATAGTGCGCCGATCGCGGCGGATGCGGGGATGGTGATGATCCATGCCACCACGACGTTGCTCGCCACCCCCCACCGCACGGAGGATGCCCGCCGCGCCGTCCCCGCGCCGACGATGGCGCCGGTGATGGTGTGCGTCGTCGAAACCGGAATACCAAGCATGGAGGCACCGAAAAGCACGATCGACCCAGCGAGCGACGCGCTGAACCCCTGATGCTGCGACAGCTTGGTGATACGCGAGCCCATCGTCTCGATGATCTTCCACCCGCCCGTCACCGTGCCCAGCGCGATCGCAATATAGCAGCTCACGGCCACCCAGTGCGGCACTTCGAACGGGCCGGTGAGATAGCCGGTCGAATAGAGCAGCACGGTGATGACCCCCATCGTCTTCTGCGCATCGTTGAGCCCGTGGCTCAGCGAATAGGTGGCGGACGAGATCAGATGCAGCACGCGAAACGATCGCTCGGCCTGGAATGTCGTCGCGCGATGCAGCGCCCAGCTGCTGACCAGCATGATGAGCATTGCCAGCATCATCCCGAGCAACGGAGACAGGACGATCGCGAGCAGGGTCTTGTTGAGCCCGGCCCATTTCACCGCCGCCATCCCGCCATGCGCCACGCCGGCGCCGATCAGGCCGCCGACCAGCGCGTGGCTCGATGAGGAGGGGATGCCGCGCAGCCACGTGATGACGTTCCATGACATCGCCCCGCCGAGCGCACCGAAGATGACCGCCGGCGTCACGATATCCTTGTCCACCAGCCCCTTGCCGATCGTCTCGGCGACGGCGTGGAGGCTGGGGAAGGCGATGGTGAGAAAATAGGCGGCGAAATTGAAGAAGGCGGCGAACACCACTGCCTTCACCGGCGACAGCAGCCGCGTCGCCACCACCGTGGCGATCGAATTGGCGGCATCGTGAAGGCCGTTGAGATAATCGAACGCGAGCGCGACCAGGATCAGCCCGACGAGCAGCGGAAAGGCGAGTTGGTGCATCGTCGGATCAGGCGTGATCGATCACGATGCCGTCGATCTCGTCGGCGACATCCTCGAACGCATCCACGATCCGCTCCAGATGCTTGTAGAGTTCGCGCTCCACCACGAAGCGCAGCGTGTCGCTGGCGCCATATGCTTCCAGCGAGCGCTTGAGCCCGGCCGCATGGATTTCGTCGGCATGGCCCTCGATCCGCACCAGCCGCTCGGTCAACTCGTGCAGGCGCTTCCCGTTGCGGGAGACGTCGCGCAGCAGCGGCATCGCCTCGGCGGCAACGCGCGCGGCATCCAGGATGATGCCGGCCATGTCGCGCATCTCCGGGGCGAATTCCGATACCTTGTAGAGGTCGATCGCGTTCGCGGCGGCCTGCATCTCGTCGATCGTGTCATCCAGCGCGCCGATCAGCGCGGTGATCGCGGCACGGTCGAACGGCGTCAGGAAGGTGGTACGGACGGTTGTCAGCACCTCGCGGGTGATCTGGTCGGCATCGTGCTCGCGCTCGATGATCTCGCGGATATGCTCGCGCGATTCCGGTCCTCCTTCCAGCAGGCGCGCGGTGGCCTCCGCCCCGGCCAATACCGTTGCGGCATGCGCCTCGAACAACTCGAAGAAATTGCCGGTCTTGGGCAGCAGACGCTGGAACCAGGCGAACATTGAACGAACTCCGGAAATGGGTTGTTGGCCGATGAAGGACGGTCGCCGCCGCACCGCCACCTCGAACTGCGACGGGGCGAAGGACCGGATCAGTTCGCGCAGGTCAGGCTCATCGACCGCATGCGCCGCATCGGAGAGCGTGAACCAGCGGCGATCGCGCTCCGCCTGTTCCTTCCAGGTCGACAGTTCGCGCGTCACCGCCAGCGGGAAAAGATCCACGTCCACCATCAGCGAGGCGCCGCTCGCGCGACGTTTGCGATAGCGATAGGCGCCGAGCGGCACCGGGCACAGCGCGCCCGCGACCCCCGCCTCTTCTTCCGCCTCTTTCGCCGCCGCCGCGTGAAGCGAGGCGCCGGAGGCTATATTGCCCTTGGGCACGACCCAGCGCCCCGTCCCGCGCGAGGTGACAAGCAGAACCTTGACTTCGCTGTCCCGCGACGATCCTTCGATACGATAGGGCAGCGCGGCGATCTGGCGAATGACCTGTCTCTTCTGGCTGATTCGAGCCGCCCATTATCCGGTGCCGGCCGGAATGTCATCGTAACTTCACCACCTCGGTGGGCGTGCGGTGATGAAACGGGGTATTCATCGCGGACCGCTCGCCCCGGCGCGGTCTCAACCGTCGAGATATTTGTGCAGAAACGCGATCGTCCGCCCCCAGGCGAGTTCAGCGGCGGGCTTGTCATAGCGTTCGGCCGACGTGTCGTTGTTGAAGGCGTGATCGACGCCGGGATAGGTGAACGCCTCGACCTTCTTGCCCGCGGCCTTGAGCGCAGCGACCCACGGCTCCCCGGTCTGTGCGACACGCGCATCCTTGCCGGCGTAGTGGAGCATCAGCGGCGCCCCGACCTTCACCGCCTGTTCGGGCGCGGGCGCAGGGCCGTAATATGCGACCCCGGCATCGATTGCCGCGCCGGCCGCCACCGCGAGCCGATCCACCAACGCCCCGCCCCAGCAGAAACCGACCATGCCGACCTTGCCGCTCGTGCCAGCGCCGCGCTTCGCATCGGCGAGGATCGCCAGCCCCTGCGCGACGATCACGTCATAATCGGCCTTGGCGATCATGTCGCGCGCCTTGTCCTCATCCGCCGGCGTGCCGCCCCATGGCGCGAGGAAATCGGGTGCGACGGCACGAAACCCTGCCAGGGCGACGCGCCGCGCCACATCGCGGATATGGTCGTTGAGGCCGCGATTCTCGTGGATGACCATCACCGTGCCAAGCTTTCGTCCGCCCGCCTTCGGCCGCGCGAGATAGACGGTCGCCGGTTTGCCAGCGACAGTTGAGCTCACTGTCTGGGTCAGCAGGCGCGCGTCTCCCGGCGCGGTGATCGACGCGCGGGCGGGCGATGCGCCGATCGCCGCGATCAGCCCTTCGGCCAGCGCGACCGATCCGGCGAGCGCGGTCATCTCGCGCAGCAACGTCCGCCGGTCGCGATGGTCGTGGGTGAAAGCGTCATAGACGCGGACGGCACGGTCGCGCAGCGACGGATCGGTCATGTGAACCTCGTGTTCGCCCCCCGGCGTGCCGCGATCATAGCCCGCAATCGCCGCGGGGGAAGCCTGGTGTCGCGTCACGTGCGGCGGAACCGCCAGACGCCGTCCGTCACCTCGCGCACGGCCCGCCCCTCGACCTCAAGCCGCCGCAGATGGGCGAGCGCCTCGCCTGTCGCCATGCCGATCACATCCGGCCCGATCGGCCGGCGGAACAGCGTGGAAAAACAATCGACGGCGGAAATCGGCGCGTTCGTCATCAGTTCGACCAGCGCGTCGAGCCGGTCACGATGTTCGCGATCCAGCGCATCGAGGCGGGCGTGAAGGCCGTAGAACGGGTCGCCGTGGCCGGGCAGCACCAAGAGGTCATCGGGCAACTGGCGGAATCTGGCGATCGACTCCAGCCAGTCGCCGAGCGGATCCTCGTTGCTCTGGCTGACGTGGATCGAGACGTTCGAGCTGATCTTGGGCAACACCTGATCGCCCGCGATCAGGATGCGGCGGTCATAATCGATCAGACAGGCATGTTCCGGGCTGTGACCGCTCCCGGTGACGACATGCCAGTCCGCCCCGCCGATCCGCATCACCTCGCCGTCGCGGATGCGGGTATAGGTGATCGGCAGCCGCGAAATCATCTTCGCGAAATTGGACCAGCCGACGCCGGCGCCGCGCGCGATCTGCGCCTCGTCCCACCCCGCGCCCCGCCAGAAATCGAGCTGCTCGGGCGGCACTTCGGGCCGCGCGTCGGCAGCCAGCATCCGCGCCATGAGCCACTCGGTGCGCGTCATCACCAGCGGCGCATCCTCGAAGCGGCGCGAAAGCCAGCCGGCAAGCCCGATATGATCCGGATGCATATGCGTGCCCAGCACGCGGCTGATCCGCGTGCCTTCCAGCGGGCCGCCAAGGATCGCGTTCCACGCCTCGGTCGAGCGCGGCGAGGCGGTGCCGGTATCGACCGCGAGCGCCTCGCCCGCGCCGTCATCGAGGATCAGGCCGTTGACGTGTTTGAGCGGCCCGCTCATCGGCACTCGCCACCAGCGGATCCCGTCTGCCAGCGTCAGGAGTTCGCCCGGCTGCGGCCCGCGCTCGCCAAAAGGGAAGGTGAGGCCGGCGTGGCTGGTCGGAGTCAGCCCCTCGTCGCCGATTAGGGTGCGCTGGAAATGTGTTGCCATCGCGAACGAGGGTGCCACCACCGGGCGCTTTTCTCAAGCGATCGGCTTAATTTCCCGCAACGCCTGCAAGGATCGCGACTACCATTGCCGCGCATCCCATAGGCAGCGACCGCATACCTGCACTTCGTCGCGCGACAATGTTGCCCCGCAATCCTCGCAATCCGTGCGCGACGATCGCTTGTTGCGCAGCCAGCCACCGAGCCGCCGAAACAATGTGACCATAAGCCCTCCGCGACGGCGGAGTGCCAGAAGCGACGGGGGTGGCGCCAATCAATCCCGGTTCATTTCGGATCGATCCCCGCCGACCGCGACGACGCAGGGCGCCGCGCGATCGATCCATCCGCCGTACCCTATCGGCTCAGCGGCGGAACGGGTCCACGAAGCCGCCGTCGCCGGGGGTCGCCGCGTCCTCACCCGCCGAGGCGGCATCGCGCGCGGCCTGGAGGCGCTCGGCGCGAAGCTGCTCGATCAGCGCCTCGCGATCGCCCTCGAGCCGGTGGTCGGTCGGCGCCTGCTCGACACCGGACGCCTTGGCCGCCTTGGCCACCGCGGCGTCCAGTTCGCGCTGCGAGGTGAGGCCCAGCGTCACTGGATCCTTCGGGGTGATATTGGCGATGTTCCAATGGCTACGCTCGCGTATCGCGGCGATCGTCGTGCGGGTCGTGCCGATCAGCGTGGAGATCGTGCCGTCGCTGATTTCCGGGTGGTTGCGGATGATCCAGGCGATGCCGTCCGGCTTGTCCTGACGCTTGGAAACCGGCGTATAGCGCGGGCCCTTGGTACGGCGGACCTGCTCGGGGCCCTTGATCATCTGAAGGCGATAATCGGGGTTGGCCTGCCCCTTCTCGATCTCGTCCACCGTCAGCTCGTGCGCGCGTACCGGATCGCGGCCGGTGAGCTTCGTCTGGGCGGTATCGTCGGCGATCGCCTGGACCTCCAGGATGTGAAGACCGCAGAAATCGGCGATCTGCTCGAAACTGAGCGAGGTATTGTCGACCAGCCAGGAGGCGGTCGCATGAGGCATGAGCGGCTGGGCCACGGCTAGAACTCCGTCGGAAACAAATAGGGCCGCCCCTTACCGGAGCGGCCGTGCACGCCAGACGACTTAGTGCGCCCCGCTCATTAGGGCAAGCCGTCAGGCGGCGTAAGCGACCGGGACCGGCGCGAGCGCGGCCAGAAACTGTTCCGCGCTCGCCCGCCACGTGTGCCGCGCGCCGAATTCCGCGCAGCGCCGCGGATCGAGCAGCAGCGCGCGATCGACGGCGGCGGACAGATCCTCGTCCATCGCGCCGCTTTCCGGCGTCAGCACGTCGATTGGCCCGGTCACCGGATAGGCGGCGACAGGCGTGCCGCACGCCAGCGCCTCGATCATCACCAGCCCAAACGTGTCGGTGCGGCTGGGAAACACCAGCACGTCCGCTGAGCGATAGGCCGCGCCCAGCGCCTCGCCGAAGCGGCCGCCGAGGAAATGCGCTTCCGGAAACCGCGCCTCCAGCTCGGCGCGCGCCGGGCCGTCGCCGACGACGATCTTGCTGCCCGGGCGATCGAGCGAGAGGAGCGCGGCGATGTTCTTTTCCACCGCGACCCGCCCGACATACAGCATGATCGGGCGCGGCAGCGCGGCGATCGCCGCATCGAGCGCGCCGTCCGCATGAAACTCGGCGGCGACACCGCGCCCCCACCGGCGTGCATGCGGCAGCCCATGCGCCGCCAGCGTCGCCTCGATCGTCGGGGTGGAGGCCAGGATGCCGTGCGCCGGCGCGTGGAACCAGCGGATATAGCGCCACACCCATTCGGGATTCATGCCCGTGCGCGCCGCCACATAATCCGGGAATTGCGTGTGATAGGCGGTGGTGAACGGGCGGCCGCGCGCCACGCACCAGCGCCGCGCGGCGACGCCCAGCGGCCCTTCGGTCGCGATATGCACCGCTTCCGCCGCGAATGCCGCGATCCGGTCGCCCACCGCGCGCACGCCCGCCAGCGCGAGGCGGATTTCGGGATAGGTCGGGCATGGCAGCGACCGGAACGTATCCGGCGCGATCACCAGCACCTGGTGCCCCATCGCGCGCAGTTCGCCGGTCACGGCCTCCAGCGAGCGGACCACGCCGTTGACCTGCGGCGCCCAGGCGTCCGTGACGATCGCGATCCGCATCTCAGGCCGCCAGCGCGACGACGGTGTCGCAGGCGCGGGCGGCGATCTCGTCGGCCCAGTGGATCACCTCCATCCGCCCGTCGAAATGCTCGACCAGCGCCGTGCAGCCCTCCACCCAGTCGCCGTCGTTGTAATAGGCGATCCCGGCGATCTCGCGCATCTCGGCGGTGTGGATATGGCCGCACACCACGCCATCCACGCCGCGGCTGCCCGCCGCCTCTGCCACGATCTCCTCGAAGCGGGATATGAACGCGACCGCGTTCTTCACCTTCGCCTTGGCGTGCTTGCTGAGCGACCAATACGGCATGCCGAACCGGCGACGGACCGCGCTCACCCAGCGGTTGAGCGTCATCAGCACGTTGTATGCCGCGTCACCGACATGAGCGAGCCAGCGGTGCGACAGCGTGATCGCGTCGAACTCGTCGCCATGCAGCACCAGCAGGCGGCGTCCGTCGGCGGTTTCGTGGATCGCCTTGCGCCGTATCTGGATGCCGCCGAAATCGAGGCCGGCGAACTGACGGAACATCTCGTCGTGGTTGCCGGGGATGTAGATCATCCGCGTGCCGCGCCGCGCGCGTTTCATCAGCCGCCAGATCACATCATTGTGCGCGGCCGGCCAGAAGAAGCGCTTGCGAAGCTGCCAGCCGTCGATGATGTCACCGACCAGATACATCGTCTGGCTGTCCACATGATCCAGGAAATCGATCAGCATCTGGGCGTTGCAGCCGCGGGTGCCCAGATGGATATCGCTGATCCAGATCGTGCGATAACGCCGCCGCGCCGTTTCGGCGCGCTCGGGCTGATGCGGATGGCTGTTGGCGAAGTCGGTGAAATCGGCAACATCGCCGGCTGTCGCAGCGATCGGTAGAACGGTCGTCGGCATGGGCGGCCCTCCCTGCCGCTTCCATGCCCGCCGCGTGTTACGCCCACGTCACGCCGCCGTTACCGTTTGAAGAAAACTCGATCTTTCACGTGATGGCCGACAGCGATTTGGCCGATATTAACCATCCGGCCCTAGGGACGGGCAATGTCCGCGCTCGCCGCCCGATTGCCGCTGCTCCTGCTGCCGATCGCGCTGTTCCTGGCGTTGTTCGACCCCGCGACGCTCGAGATCGGCAATGTCGGCTGGCTGATCCGGGGAAGCGACAATGGCGAAAACGCACTCGGCACGCATGCCTATCTGCATGATCCCGCCGCGCGATGGAGCGGGCGCACCGGCATACTCAACGCCCCCGACGGGGTGCCAATATTGTTCACGGATTCGAACCCGCTCGTCACCCTTGCGGCAAAGCCGCTGGCGGCATTGCTGCCCGCCGATACGCAACTGGTCGGGCCGTGGCTGCTGCTTTGCGCGTTCCTGCAGATCCTGTTCGCATGGCTGTTGCTGCGGCGGCACGCGCCCGATGCGATCAGCCTGTGGTGCGGCGTGGCGCTCCTTGCCGCGACGCCCACGCTGATGAACCGGTATATCCATGCCAATCTCTTCGCGCATTGGCTGATCCTGTGGGCGCTGTGGCTGTTTACAGACCCCCGCCGCACACGCTCCCTGGCGCATTGGGCACTTCTGCTAGCGGTCGCCGCGCTGGTCCATAGCTACCTGCTGGTGATGGTCGCCGCCGTCTGGGCCAGCGCGATGATGATGATCTGCTGGCAGGCGCGGGCGCCGACCGAGCGGCTCGCGATTGCATCGGGCGCCGTCCTCACGCTGGCCATGCTGGCGCTGGTCGAATTCTGGCTTGGCGCGGGGGGCCGCTTCGCTCCGACCGGCACCTACGGCTATTTCGCGATGCCGCTCGACGCGCTGTGGAATCCGGCGAACCCGGGATATGGGACGTTGCTACCCGCAATCCCGCAACGCGAGGGGCGCGGGCTGGAAGGATTCCAGTATCTCGGCCTCGGGATATTGCTGCTCATCCCGGTCGGGACGGTCGCTGCGATAAAATACGGCGTTGACGGCGTTCCGCGCCGCCTCGGCTGGCTGCTGCCGGCATTGGCGGTGCTCACGCTCGTCGCGATCAGCAATTTCCCCGATTTCGCCGGGTCGCCGGTTGCGCGTTTCGCCTTGCCGACCGTTTTCGCGCCCGCTCTCGACCTCGTTCGCGCGTCGGGAAGGTTGTTCTGGCCGGCGACCTATACGCTGATATTCGCGCTGGTGCTGCTCGCCTTCCGTATTCCGCATGGCCGCGCGCCATTGGTGCTGGGCGCGGCGCTCGCGATCCAGGTGGCGGACACCGCCGGGATCGCCGCGGCGGCGCGATCGACGAGCGCCGAGGCGGCGCGACGGGTGACGTACGCGCGCACGATCGATCCACGCTGGGGCCGCGCGATCGCGGCGGCGCAGGACATCACGTTCGTGCCCGCGCGCGCCGAGGCGGATCTCGCGCTGTTTCAGGAGGTCGCGTGGCGCGCGATCGATCACGGCAGACCGATGCGATTGGTCTATGCCGCGCGCAAATCCCCCGCGACCGAAGCACGACTGGCGGCGGAATCAGCGGACTTTTACGCAGGACGCCTCGCGCCCGACCGCCTTTACGTGTTGACCGGGCCGACCCGCATCCCGGCGCAGGCGCGGGCGCGCACCCTGCACCTCGACGGCGTCACGGTGATCGTGCCGCAGCGGATGACGCGCTGAGCATCGATCGCCGCTCACCCCATCGTCAGCACGATCTTCCCGACATGGTCGCCCGCCTCCATCCGGCGATGCGCCGCCGCCGCTTCGGCCAGCGGATAGGTGCGATCGATCACCGGGCGCAACCGCCCCGCCTCGACATGCGGCCACACGATGCGCTGCAGCTCTTCCGCCACCAGCGACTTGAAGCCGGTATCGCGCGGGCGCAGCGTCGATCCCGTCAGTGTCAGGCGGCGGCGCATGATGTCGAAGATCGGGATCGTCGCGCTCGCCCCGCCCTGCACCGCGATCGATACGTGGCGGCCATCCTCGCCCAGGCACTTCAGGTTGCGCGGCACGTAATCGCCGCCGACCATGTCGAGCACCGCCGCGACGCCCTTGCCGTCGGTGATTTCCCTCACGCGCTCGACGAAATCCTCGGTGCGATAGTTGATCGCGTGATCCGCGCCGAGCTTCCGCGCCGCCGCCACCTTTTCATCGGAGCCGGCAGTCACGATGATCTCCAGCCCGAAGATATTGGCGAGTGCGATCGCCATCGTACCGATCCCGCTGGTGCCGCCATGCACCAGCACGGTATCGCCCTCCACCGCGAAGGCGCGCTCGAACAGGTTGGTCCACACGGTGAACAAGGTTTCCGGGATCGCCGCCGCCTCGATCATCGTCACGACCTCGGGCACCGGCAGGCAGGTGCCGGCCGGCGCGACGGCATATTCGGCATAGGCCCCGCCCCCGATCAGCGCGCAGACCTTCCGGCCCAGCAGCGCCTCGTCCGCGCCCGCGCCGGTGGCCACCACCGTGCCGGAAAGCTCCAGCCCCAGGATCGAGGGTGCGCCCGGCGGTGGCGGATAGGCGCCCATCCGCTGCACCACGTCCGGCCGGTTCACGCCTGCGGCGGCGACTCGGATCAGCACCTCGCCCGCGCCGGGGCTCGGCACCGGCCGCCCGACCGGCACCAGCACCTCCGGCCCGCCGGGCGCGTCGGGATCGATCGCCAGCATCGTCGTCGGAATCGCGGTCATCGATTGCGCCCTTACCCCAAATCTCGCGCCGCTTATTGACTTCGCTCCGGCGCCGGTCAACGCTTGGTGCATGGATCTGGATGACATCCTCGGCCCGCGGCCCGATGATCCGTTGAACGCGCTGCTGCGCGAGGATCTCGATCGCCTGTCGGTAGCCGAGCTGGAAGCGCGCGTCGCCGCGCTGGATGGCGAGATCGCGCGCTGCCGGCGGAAAATCGAATACGCCGTTAACCATCGCGCAAGCGCCGACGCGTTATTCAGAAAGTGAACGCTGGCGCACTGGGTCGGCTCAATGCTCCCGGTGCGGAAGCCCCAGCGCTTGATGCGGGGCCCTTCACTTCCGACATAGTGGAAAAGGGGCCGCGCATGTCTCGCGGCCTGTCAGGAGTATCGTAATGCCATCCTTTGCCAGCGCACTGGAAACCACCCTGCACAAGGCGCTTGAGGCCGCATCCTCCCGCCGCCACGAATATGCGACGCTCGAGCATCTGCTGCTCGCGCTGATCGACGACGAGCACGCCAGCCAGGTGATGTCGGCGTGCGGCGTCGATCTTGGCGAACTCAAGACCACCGTGGCGCATTATCTCGACACCGAGCTGGGCGCGCTCAAGGTGGAAAACGCGACCGACCCCTCGCCCACCAGCGGCTTCCAGCGCGTCGTCCAGCGCGCGATCCTGCACGTTCAGTCCTCGGGCCGCGACGAAGTGACCGGCGCGAACGTGCTGGTGGCGCTGTTCTCCGAGCGCGAGAGCTACGCGGTCTATTTCCTCCAGCAGCAGGATATGAGCCGGCTCGATGCGGTAAGCTTCATCAGCCACGGCGTCGGCAAGGGCGCCGCCGCGAACGAAGCCACGCCGCCCAAGGGCGTGGAGGAAGAGAAGAAGGAAAAGGCGGACCCGAAGCAGAAGGGCGAAAGCGCACTCAAGCAGTTCACCGTCGATCTCAATGAAAAGGCGCGCAACGGCAAGGTCGATCCGCTGATCGGGCGCGGGCCGGAAGTGGATCGCACGGTGCAGATCCTGTGCCGCCGCAGCAAGAACAACCCGCTCTACGTGGGCGATCCCGGCGTCGGCAAGACGGCCATCGCGGAAGGGCTGGCGCGCAAGATCGTGGAGGGCGACGTGCCCGACGTGCTGAAGCCGGCCGTGATCTATTCGCTCGACATGGGCGCGCTGCTCGCCGGCACCCGCTATCGCGGCGATTTCGAGGAGCGGCTGAAGCAGGTCGTGAACGAGCTGGAGAAGCTGCCCGACGCGGTGCTTTTCAT
This sequence comes from Sphingomonas sp. TX0543, assembly GCF_048565505.1. Lineage (NCBI taxonomy): Bacteria > Pseudomonadati > Pseudomonadota > Alphaproteobacteria > Sphingomonadales > Sphingomonadaceae > Sphingomonas > Sphingomonas sp. TX0543. The sequence continues at coordinate 1,233,458 of NZ_JBLZUS010000002.1, read as the reverse complement.
CGACGAGATCCACACCGTCATCGGCGCCGGCGCGACCAGCGGCGGGGCGATGGATGCGTCCAATCTGCTCAAGCCGGCGCTGTCCGGCGGCACGATCCGCTGCATCGGCTCCACGACCTACAAGGAATTCCGCAACCATTTCGAAAAGGATCGCGCGCTGCTGCGCCGGTTCCAGAAGATCGACGTCAACGAGCCGACGATCGAGGATACGATCAAGATCCTCGCCGGGCTGCGCTCCGCGTTCGAGAGCCATCACAGCGTCAAATACACGCCCGACGCGATCAAGTCGGCGGTGGAGCTGTCGGCGCGCTACATCAATGATCGCAAGCTGCCCGACAAGGCGATCGACGTGATCGACGAGGTCGGCGCCATGCAGATGCTGGTGGCGCCGTCGAAGCGCAAGAAGACGATCACTCCCAGGGAGATCGAGGCGGTCATCGCCACGATGGCGCGCATCCCGCCGAAAACGGTGAGCAGCGACGACAAGAAGGTGCTGGAGACGCTCGACACCGATCTGAAGCGTGTCGTGTTCGGCCAGAACAGGGCGATCGAGAACCTGTCGTCGGCGATCAAGCTTTCCCGCGCCGGCCTGCGCGATCCGGAAAAGCCGATCGGCTGCTATTTGTTCACCGGCCCCACCGGCGTCGGCAAGACGGAGGTGGCGAAGCAGCTCGCCTCGATCATGGGCATACCGCTCCAGCGTTTTGACATGTCCGAATATATGGAGCGTCACTCGGTCAGCCGTCTGATCGGCGCGCCCCCGGGCTATGTCGGTTACGATCAGGGCGGCCTGCTGACCGACGCGGTCGATCAAAACCCGCATTGCGTGCTGCTGCTCGACGAGATCGAGAAGGCTCATCCGGATCTGTACAACATCCTGTTGCAGGTGATGGACAACGGCAAGCTCACCGATCACCACGGCAAGACGGTCGATTTCCGCAATATCATCCTCATCATGACGACGAATGCAGGCGCGAGCGACATGGCGCGCGAGACGGTCGGTTTCGGCAATCTCACCCGCGAGGGCGAGGATGAGCAGGCAGTGCAACGCATGTTCACGCCGGAATTCCGCAACCGGCTCGATGCGATCGTGCCGTTCAGCTATCTCCCGACGGACGTGGTCGCGCGGGTGGTGGACAAGTTCATTCTCCAGCTCGAACTGCAGCTCGCCGATCGCGACGTGCACATCAAGCTGAGCGATGAGGCGCGCCAGTGGCTGACCGACAAGGGCTACGACAAGCTCTATGGCGCGCGGCCGATGAGTCGTCTGATCCAGGAGAAGATCAAGCAGCCACTCGCAGAGGAATTGCTGTTCGGCAAACTCGTCCACGGCGGCGAGGTGACCGTCAAGCTCAAGGACAATGCGCTGTCGTTCGAGATCGTCGCGGCCGCACCTAAGAAGCCGCGCAAGAAGGGTGGCCCAAAGGAGAAGGTAAAGGCCTGATACGCTTAGTAACGAAATGGATCCTGCGGGGCGGAAGGCGATGCTTTCCGCCCCGTTTGCTTATTTCGGCTGCGCATCATTTCCCGCCATGTCGCTTTTATCCTATCTCGTCACGCCCCCCGCGATGAAAATGCCGGACAACGCGGCGACAGGGGAACGGTGCGATGCGGGGGATATTGGCCATTGCGGGGAGCGCTGCATGTATCGCGGCGCTTGCGGTTCATCAGGGCGGCGAGGCGCAGTCCGCCACCGCGCCCAAGGCGCGCTACGTGATGGACGTTTCCACCGATGGCGGGATGATGGGCAACCCGATGGCGGCGATGATGGGACGCGGGGGCAGCTCCACGCGGCATAGCCTCCGCTTGCGCCTCGGTTCCACGCTTGCGGCGGATGGCGGCGCGCCGGTCGTGGATCATTTCATGCCGCCGGCCGCCAATCTCGGCGCATCCGTGAGGCTCGTCTCACCCGAGCGGACAACCGGCGACGAAACGCCGGGCGAATTCCGGCGTCCGAAGGGACGGCTGCTGATTTTCTGGGGCTGCGGGGCGCAGGCGGGGCCGGGCCAGCCAGTGGTGATCGATTTCGCCAAAGTGGCGCCGGGGCAGTTCCCGCCCGGCCTGTTCAGCGCGTCCGTGCCGAACGAACGCGGCCCGCTGCCTGGCAACAGCCGAACCTATGGTGACTGGCCCAATGCGAAGGATCGCAAGTCGGGCGACCGCGTTGGGTCGATCCTCGGCGATCACCGTATCGCCGGCAATTACGCGCCAGAGATCAAATTCGCGCTGACGCAGGATTTCATGCCGGCGCTCGCGGCGCGCTCCACCCCGCTGCCCGGCGGTGCGACCACGGTTAGCTGGGGCTCGATCGCCGGCGCGACCGGCTATTACGCCTGGGCGATGGGCGGAAAATCCATGGGGCAGGACAATGCCGACATGGTGTGGTGGACCTCCGCCGGCGCCAGGGAATTCGGCGGGGGCCTCTCGGACTGGCTTTCCCCCGCTACCGTTTCCCGGCTGATCGGTCAGAAGATCGTGATGCCGCCCTCGCAGACGAGTTGCGCGATCCCGCAACAGGTGAAGGAAGCATCGGGCGGAATGCTGATGAGCTTCCTCTATGCGTATGGCCCCGAACAGAATTTCGCCTATCCGCCTCGCCCGGCCGATCCGCGGGCACCATGGCACCCGGACTGGACAGCGAAGGTGCGATACCGTTCGATGACGATGCTTATGCCCGGCATGTCCGCCATGGGCGGCGCAATGGAAGGAAGAAGCGAGCAAGATAGCCAGCCCGGCCAGCCGAACAAGAAGCGCTGTAAGCCTGGGCTGGGCGCGATGCTTGGCGGGATGCTTGGCGGCAAGACCTGCTGAAATTACGGGCGCGATACCACGATCGCTCCATTTCGGCAGAACCGTCACCGATCTGTTAACTATCATCCGTTAAATAGCCGGCATGAAAGCTACCAGGGCCCTTAGCGAGCGCGCTGTTTCGTTTCTACAGGAGCAGTTCCTTGCGCCCACGCCGCGCAACTATGCGCTGGGCTTCTTCTTTCTTGGAGGAACGCTTCCGGCGCTGAATGCAGCCGTTCGGGAAATCATCGACGGACGCGTGCGCATTTCCCAGCAGCAGGCGGACGAGCTGTATTCACGTTTCGTGACAAGCGCGATGAGCCAGGTGGAGGTCTCGGCCGAGGGCGGCGCCGAGGTGGGGCCTGACGCGCTGCGCCACCAGACGCTGCGCCTCGCCGATCTCGCTGCAGCGGCGCAGGCCACCACGGGTGAATTCAACCGTGAACTTGCCTTCACGCTGGGCGATTTTGCCGTCGCCGATCTGCCGACGCTGCGCGAGTTACTGATCGCAACCCTCGCGCAGTCGCAGCGCTCCGAGCGCGAGCTTGCCGCTACGACAGAACAGGTTGAGCAACTGCGCAGCAAGCTGGAGATCGCGGTCGGCGACGCGGAGCGTGATGCGCTCACGGGTCTGCCCAACCGGCGCGGGATCGAGACCCACCTTGCGCGCACCTGCGGCAATAACGATCCGCATGTGATCGCGATGTGCGATATCGACCGCTTCAAATCCTATAACGATCGCTATGGCCATGCCGTCGGCGATCGCGTCCTTCGCACGGTCGCGTCGAGCCTGCTGGAGTCTCTTGGCGAAAATTTCGTCGGGCGCTGGGGCGGCGAGGAGTTCCTGCTCGTCATTCGCAGCGACATCGCGACGGCGCAGGAAACGGTGGACGATGCGCGGCGCGCGCTGGGTGAGCGCCATTTCCGTCTGCGCGAAACGGACGAGCCGCTGGGCCGAATCACCTTCTCCGCCGGGCTGACGGCGCTGCCGGCCGACAAACAGCACATCGACAGTGCGATGGAGCGCGCCGATGCTCTCCTATATCAGGCGAAGAATCGCGGGCGTGATTGCGTCGTCACCGATGAGGGCGCCGGCGCTTAGACACAGTTTAGCGGCATTTACGATATCTTCGGATGCGCACACTACGGTAAGCCGTATGTCGGGTTCCACGGCTTTAAGGGCAATATTCGGGTCGCTCCTCACCTTGCTCACGCTGTGCGCGGCTATTCCCGCTGCGGCGCAGAGCGGCGTTGTCGGGACGCCGATCGCCGTTTGCGTGGCGCCGGCGCGCCCCGGAGACGTGGCGGCCACCATGCTACGCGCAACAGACCGATACGACTGCACGAAGGCGCAGACATCGTTCGGCTCCGGCAACTATTGGGTGCGCTCCGGCCCGCTTTCGAGCCGTGCCGCCTATGTCCGCACGTCAAGCGTCTGGCAGGACGAAGCGACCCTGCACATTTTATACGCCGATGGCGTGATCCTTACCCGGCACATGGATGGCCACGCAGCCTCGCGGGCGCTTCGGCTGGGGGCGATCTTTGAAATGGCGATTCCGCCGCGTGCTGCTCCTGTCACGCGCATGCTGTGGCACGTTCGTGGCTCGGCCAATCTGCGCGGTATCGTGGTAAGTCCGGCGCTCGCGACGGTGAAAGACAGCGCACGATCGGACCTGATCCTGGGCACCCTCTACGGCGCTTTCGCCGGGCTTTGCCTCGCGCTGCTGGTTTATAATCTCGCGCTGTGGGCTGCGCTGCGGCACCAGTTCCAGCTCGCCTATTGCGCGATGGTGGCGGGCCTGCTGCTCTACACCTTCACATCTTCAGGCGCCGTGGCATGGGTATTTCCGGCGTTCGAAAACAACGACCGGCTTCGCATCAACTATATTCTGCTGGCAGCATCCGCCGCCAGCGCGCTGGCCTTCGCGCGAAGCTTCTTCGAACGCGAAGTCTTTCAGGGTTGGCTCGCTCGCGCCGCATCGATCGTTACCGCTGCGCTGCTAGCTGCGCCGTTCGGCGTCATTCTGCTCGCGCCCTGGCACATTCGCCTGTTCGACGGAATCTACGCCAGCACTTTCCTGCTGCTCATCGCGCTGGTGCCATTCATCCTGTGGAACGCGTGGCGGACGCGCAGCAACTATCTTTGGCTGTTTTCCATTTCCTGGGCGGCGCCGGTGGTATTTGCCGGGGTGCGCGTGGCGCAGAATTTCCATCTGTTTGGGTGGCACTTCCTGCTCGACAATTCGACGATCATGGCGATGGCGCTGGAGGCGCTGATCTCCAGCGTGGCGATCGCGTATCGCTTTCGCCTGATCGCGGCGGAACGGGATGAGGCGCGCGAACGGGCCATTGCCGCGCGCCTGCTCGCTGACGCCGATCCGCTGACCGGCCTGCTCAATCGGCGCGGCTTCCTGCATGCGGCGATCGGCCGCGATCTGCCGCATCTGCTTGTGCTGGCGGACATCGATCACTTCAAGGCAGTGAACGAAACGCTTGGCCATGACGGCGGCGACGAGGTTTTGCGGATAATCGCCCGGGCGCTGCGCGCCGCTGCGCCGCCCGACACGCTGATCGCCCGGCTTGGCGGCGAGGAGTTCGCGATGCTGATGCCGGATTACGGCCACGACCTGGCGAACGAGGTGCTCACCCGCGTTCGCGAGGAACGGATGCCGTTCGATATGGCCGTGACGATCTCGCTTGGCACCAGCGCCGGCCCGATCAACGACGAGGCCGGATGGAAGGCGCTCTATCGGCGCGCCGATCAGGCGCTGTTCGCTGCAAAGGCGGCTGGCCGCGATCGCGTGCGTCACGCTCCGTCTGCATTCGCCGCCTGAGCCCTTTTCACGCGCCTGCAAATAGAGCAATACAAGGGTATGGAACGCCGTCGTCGCGCCGCCTTGTTCATCGCCGCCGCGCTGCTCATTGCCGCGCTAGGCGAGCGGCGGCCGCTTCTTGCGTTGAGCTTCCCCCAGGGTGATTCGGCGATTACCGCGCCCTCGGCTGCTCAGGCGACGGTCGAACTGGGCATGTTCGGGTTGTCGGTTCTCGTGCGGTTGCAGGGCGGCCGCTGAAAGACCGCACAGTATCCGCGTGCCGGATACATCGCGATCACCAGCAACCTTGACCCCCGGCCAACGCCTGCCGCATAGCCCGCCCATGGCTTCCGTACCCGACGAGAATGCAATAACGACCATGACGTTCGAGGCAGCGCTGCGCGAACTTGAAGCGATCGTTCACAAGCTGGAATCCGGCGAAACGCCGCTGGCGGAGGCGATCGATCTTTACGAGCGCGGTAGCGCACTGCGCGCCCGCTGCGCCGAGCGGCTCGATGCGGCACAGACGAGGATCGAGGCTATCCGTCTGGATGCGGAAGGGCGCGTCAGCACCACGCCGTTTGACGCCGGATGAACCCCTCCCCCGCGCTTCAGGCGGCACTGACCGAAACCGCGCACGAGATCGACGCGCGCTTCGATCTGCTGCTGACCGTTCCCGACGATGCCCGCGCAGACCTTTATCGCGCGATGCGCCACGCAGCGATCGGTGGCGGCAAGCGGCTGCGGCCCTTGCTGGTTCTCGCCACCGGCCAGATATTCGGTTGCGACCGCGATCAGATCGCACGCATCGGCACTGCGATCGAGGCGATCCACGTCTATTCGCTGATCCACGATGATCTGCCCGCGATGGACGATGACGACATGCGGCGTGGCAAGCCGACCGTCCACAAGGCGTTTGACGAAGCAATGGCCATTCTGGCTGGCGACTCGCTCCACGCGCTCGCCTTCGAGATACTGGCAGAGCCTGCCACGCATCCCGACCCGTTCGTCCGCGCCGAATTGATGCTGGAATTTGCCCGCGCGGCCGGACCGGCCGGTATGGCGGGCGGCCAGGCGATGGACCTTGAGGCGGAACGCTCCAGCTTCGATCTGGCTACCGTCGGTCGCTTGCAGGCGATGAAGACCGGCGCACTCATTTCCTGCGCGGTGGAGGCCGGGGCGATCCTCGGTCGCGTCGCGCCGGAAGGTCGCATCGGGTTGCGCGGCTATGCGCGCGATGTCGGGCTTGCCTTTCAGATCGTCGATGACCTGATCGACGTCGAGGGCGACGAGGCGACCGTCGGCAAGAAGCTGCGCAAGGATGCCGGGGCGGGCAAGGAGACCTTCGTGTCGCTGCTCGGCATCGAGCCGGCGCGTGAGCGATGCCGGCTGCTGATCGACCAGGCGCTCGCCCATCTCAGGCATTATGGGCGCGAGGCGGATTTGCTGCGCGACATCGCGCGCTACGTGCTGGAAAGGGATCATTGAAGCTATGAGCACCCGTATCGGCGTTTATCCCGGCACATTCGATCCGATCACGCTCGGCCATATGGACATCATCCGTCGCGGCGCCAAGCTGGTGGACCGGCTGGTAATCGGCGTGACGACCAATCCGTCCAAATCCCCGATGTTCTCGCTGCCGGAGCGAATGGCGATCGTCGAGCGCGAGGTGGCGACGATCGAGGCCGATATTCGTGTGGTGAGCTTCGATTCGCTGCTCATGGATTTTGCCGAGCGCGAGGGCGCAGGCGTGATCGTACGCGGGCTGCGCGCAGTGGCTGATTTCGAGTACGAATATCAGATGGCCGGCATGAACCAGCAGATCAATGATCGGATCGAGACGGTTTTCCTGATGGCCGATGTCGCGTTGCAACCGATCGCGTCGCGCCTGGTGAAGGAAATCGCGATCTTCGGCGGTGAGATCGGGAAGTTCGTGACGCCGCACGTGCGCGAGGAAGTGATGGGGCGGGTGCAGGTGCTTGGCCGGCGCGGTGTGTGAAGGTTCAGTTTGGCGCAAGCCGCGCTATGCTTTAGGGCGCGATGCCTGCGCGTGGGCGCGCGGAAGCAAAGCTGGAAAGTCGGATTGATGCGTTTCTTCTGTGTGGTTGCGATCATTGGCGCGCTGACGGCAACGCCGGCCCTCGCCAAGAAGAAGGAAAAGAAGGACACGGTCGTTGAGGCCCAGACGATCGCCGTACGCGCGACGCCGCCGGCGCTGGACGACAAGACCAATCAGTGGCTTCTCGATCTTTCGGATGGCGGCCGCGTGACGATCGCGCTGCGTCCGGATGCCGCACCGCAGACGGTGGAGCGGATCAAGACGCTGACTCGCCAGCATTTCTATGATGGCCTCGCGTTTCACCGCGTGATTGACGGCTTCATGGCGCAGGGCGGCGATCCGAAAGGCGACGGCACCGGCGGCTCCTCGCTGCCGGACCTGAAGGCGGAGTTCAATTTCCTGCCGCACGTGCGCGGCGCAGTCGCCGCGGCGCGGTCGCAATCTGAAGACAGCGCCAACAGCCAATTCTATATCATCTTCCAGCCGAAGCTGTCGCTCGACCGGAAATACACGGTTTTCGGCCGGGTGATTGACGGCATGCAATATGTCGACGCGATCGAGCGCGGCGAGCCGCCCGCGAACCCGACGCGCGTCGTTCACGCCTATATCGCGAGCGACAATCCGCCCGCCTATCAGGCCGCCGCGCCGACACAGGTGAACGCCGGCGCGATACTCGGGCCAGTCACGCTGCCCGGCGCGAGCAAGGCTCCCCAGACGACTGCGAAGCCCAGGAAGCAGTAAGCCCCGCGCACCGGGGACACACGCCGATGGATGTCGATCTGTTCGATTTCACGCTGCCGCCGGAACGCATCGCGCTCCGCCCCGCCGTTCCGCGTGAGGCGGCGCGGATGCTCGTTGCGCGCAGCGACGGGCTGCACGATCGCACGGTTGCGGATCTTCCGGGTGAACTGCGCGCCGGCGATCTGCTCGTATTCAACGATACGCGGGTGATCCCCGCGCAACTGGAGGGTACGCGCGGCGCCGCGCGGATCGGCGCGACGCTGCACAAACGCGAGGGACCGCGCCGCTGGCGCGCTTTCGTGCGCAACGCGAAGCGCGTGCGCGACGGCGATACGATCGATTTCGGCGCCGGGGTGAGCGCGATCGCCGCCGAGCGCGGGGCGGACGGCAGCATCGCACTCGATTTCGCGGGCGAAGAGCCGATCGAGCTGTTGCTGGAGCGCGCCGGGCGGATGCCCCTGCCCCCCTATATCGCCGCCAAACGGCCCACCGACGCGCGCGATGCCGAGGATTACCAGACGATGTTTGCGCGCGAGGCGGGCGCCGTCGCCGCGCCGACCGCTGCGCTGCATTTCACTCCCGCCCTTATCGCCGCGCTGGAGGCAGCCGGGATCGGCCATACTACACTGACGCTGCATGTTGGCGCGGGCACGTTCCTGCCGGTGAAGGCCGAGGATACCAGGGATCATGTGATGCACGCCGAATGGGGGCGCATCGACCCTCCCACTGCCGATCGACTGAACGCCACCCGCGCAGCGGGCGGGCGCATCATTTCCGTTGGCACGACGCCACTTCGGCTGATCGAAAGCGCCACCGATGAAACCGGCCTGGTGCATCCCTTCGAGGGGGATACCGCAATCTTTATCACCCCGGGCTATCGTTTCCGGGGGGTCGACGGGCTTGTCACCAACTTCCACCTGCCCCGATCGACATTATTCATGCTGGTATCGGCGCTGATGGGGCTGGATCGGATGCAGGCAGCATATGCGCACGCGATCGCGAATGGCTATCGTTTCTATTCCTATGGCGACGCTTCGCTGCTGCTGCCCTAGCAAAGGGCTCGACAAGCCCGGCTTGCCGCCCGGATAGCATTTATTCCATATCCGATCTATGCAGTGGGATATGATGTGCGTCTTGGAGGCGCGCATGGTATTCGACCTTTTCGGAATCGGCGGAGCGCTAACACGGTGACCGTGTTGGCGGATACGGTAGCGGCGCTGCGCATCGCCCGCGATACGTGGCGCGCGCGGCAGGACGAGGCGCTGGACGTCGCGAGTTTCCCGTCCCGCAATGCCATCGCGACGATCGTCGATATGCTGGCCGCCGCGCTGTATCCGCGCCGGCTGGGCCGTTTTCGGGGCGTGGCGGGCGACGAGGAGGACGGCTTCGTCGCCGCGAAACTGATCGCGGCCTTCGCCGAGCTGGAGCGAGAGATCGCCGCCGAGCTGGGCTATTGGCAGAAAGAGGCGCGTGCGGATTTCCCGGCGGATCAAGCAATCACGATCGTCCGGCTGTTCGGCGCTGCGTTAGGCGAGGTTCGCGCATTGGTGGATGGCGATGTGGAAGCGGCGTTTCTGGCCGATCCCGCCGCGCGGAGCGTGGACGAAATCCTGTTATGCTACCCCGGCGCGATCGCGGGCCTGCACCACCGGCTTGCCCACCAACTGCACATACTGGGCGCGCCGATCGTCGCGCGACTGATTTCAGAACTGGCCAATGAACGGACCGGGATCGATATTCACCCCGGCGCAACGATCGGCCGCCAGTTCTTCATCGATCACGGCACCGGCGTCGTCATCGGCGAGACCGCGATCATCGGTGATCGCGTGCGGCTTTATCAGCATGTCACGCTGGGCGCGCGCAGCCCGCTCGGCGCGACGGATCGGCGGACGGGCACCGCGCTCGCCCGCCATCCGGTGGTGGAGGACGACGTGGTGATCTATGCCGGGGCAACGATCCTGGGACGCATTTCGATCGGCGCGCGGTCGGTCATCGGCGGCAATGTGTGGCTCTTGACCGATGTGCCGGCAGACAGCGTGATCGTGCAGCCCGAGGCCCGCCGGCTGCCCACCAGCGCCGGCATAACATTACGGCACGAGCTTGAGTCGGCATGATGGGCCGGCGACCTGTGCTGGGCATCATGTGCGGCAACGAAGTGTCGGGACGCCCCGTTCAATCAGTTGCGACGCGCTTCATCGCGCCGGTGACGCATTTATGCGGCGCGACGGTTCTGCTGGTGCCTGCTGTAAGCAACGCCGTCGATGCGCAGGCGGTGGCCGGAGTCCTTGACGGCCTTCTCCTGACGGGTGCCCGCTCGCATGTCTCCCCGGCGCGCTACGGCGGAGAAGAGAACGGCGACTCCGGGGTGATCGACGCGGAACGCGATGCGGTGGCGCTTGAGCTCGCGGGGCGCATGATCGATCGCCGCAAGCCGGTCTATGGCATCTGTCGGGGCCTGCAGGAAATCAACGTGCTGTTCGGCGGCACGCTCGCCCCGCCGGCCCATGCCGGCCGGCATCATCGCGGGTCGTGGGACGAGGAATATGCCAGCCTGTTCGAGCATCGCCATGCGGTCGATCTTGTCGATGGCGGCGTTCTGGCTCAGGCGGCAGGGTGCCAAAGGCTGAACGTCAATTCGGTCCATCAGCAGGGAATCGCGCGCCTCGGCGGGGGGCTGGCGATCGAGGCGGTGTCGTGCGACGACGGGCTGATCGAGGCGATCCGCGCGCCCGATTGCGGCGCGGATCTGCTCGCGGTGCAATGGCATCCTGAGTGGGATGTCGCGCGTTGCACCGCCAGCCAGGCGTTTTTCGCTCTGCTCGGCGAATCGCTACGCGCCACCGTCAGCGTTCGCCACTAGCGGCCGCGTGCCAACGGTGTCGAAGGCTGAAATCGCGCACGCTCGCCTGATGCGACGCGCCAGCGGGGTTGAAAGTGGCGCGTCACCGTTTCCTTGAACCGAAAGCGGTAACGCGCCGGATTGACCTGTCCGGTCGCGTCAGAAGCCCGTCTTGAGCGAGACAAACACCTGCCGCGGCGCGCCGATCAGCAGCGTCTGGTTGTCGCCCTTCTGGCCAAAGCCGTTCGAGCCGATCGTCGCGATATACTGCTTGTCGAGCAGGTTGGTGCCTGAAAGCTGCAGTTCCACCTTGCGATCGCCGGCGATGGCGAGGCGCACCCCGACGGAGGCGTCGAACAAGACACGTCCCGGCACGGACTGGTCGTTGCTGTAGGTGAAATAGCGCTTGCTCATGTAATTCGCGCCGATGCGGCCGAAGAACATGTCGCTGTCATAGGTGATTTCGCCCGAGGCGATATGGCGCGGCGCATCCACCACCGTCTTGTCCTTGATCGCGACACCGCCCAGCAAAACCTTCTGCTGCGTCACCGCGTCGATCACATAGACGTTATCGCGATAACGCGAGTCGTTGTACGCGTAAGAGCCAAACGCGCCGAACCCGTCGGGCAGCTTGATCTGGCCGGTCGCCTCGATCCCGTAGGAGCGCACCCCGCCGACGTTCTGCAACACCGGCGGATTGCCCTGGATGCCCGAGCCGACCGCATAGGCGAGCAGGCGGTTGCGGAAATCGACGTAATAGCCCGCGATCGATCCGGTAAAGATGCCGCTGCGGAAACGCGCGCCCGCCTCATATGTGTCGGACTGTTCCGGCTTGAGATTGCCCAGCGCGTTGAAACCGGCCTGTGTCGTCGCGAACGGGCCGCTGGTGGCGGAGCCGGTGAACGCGCGCGTCACCTGGCTGAAGCCACCGAACAGTTCCGCGTTGGCGCCGAGACGATAGGTGAGGCCCGCGCGCGGCTGGAACCAGTCGGTCGTCTTGATCTTGCCGGAGGCGAGCGAGCCGGCGGTCAGCGGCGTGGCCGTGACGCGTACGTCATAGCCCTTCCACCCCAGATCAACGGTAAGGTCGCCGAACGTGAGCTTGTCACTGACGTAATATTGGAACGTATCCGTCTGGTAGCGATAATCCCATTGCGTGAAGAACGGCATCGTCGGGAAATCGAGGCTGTTGCGCGTCGCCACGGTCAGGCTGTCCAGCCCGTAGAAGCGGCGCGCCTGCCGGAAATCGTTCCGTTCATACCAGCCACCGACGGTTATGTCGCCGAACCCGCCCAGCGACGTGCCGAGCGATCCGAAAATGCCCTTTCGGCGGATGTCGTATTCCGTGGTCCGCACCGACATCGGCACGCCCGAGGGCGAGGCGACATAGGGGGTGAACCAGATCCCGCGCCCGTGATTGTCATGATAATAAGCGCGCAGCTCGCCGTGGATCTTCGCATCCTTGGCGGTTTCGATCCCGACCGAGGCGAGATAATCCTGCCGCAGACCGGCGGCGTCGTAATAAGCGTCGTCGGGGTTGGCGAAGGGCGCGGGATAGGTCGTGCCCGCCGCCGGATTGGTCGGCGTCACCCCGGTATAGCCGGTGTTCGCCCCTACCTGCGATACCAGGATCGCCAGCGGATAATTGTTCGAGATATTGTCCCAGCGATATCCCAGCCGCCGGATCATATCGAGCGACATATCCTGATAGTCGTTCTCGCGCCGATCCGAGAAGTCAAAGGTGCCGACCAGCCGAAGCCCGCTGTCACCGAGCGGCGCGACCGCCTTTGCATTGACCTGATTCTGCCGCTGTACGCCGTATCCCTTCCACTTGTCGGTGGTGAAATGGCCGTAGGAAACATACGCACTCGGCCCGTTCTCGCCCAGGTCGCCGGTGTCGAGCCGGAAGAAACCATGCCAGGTGTTGTTGCTGCCATAGGTGCCGTTGAGCGTGGCGCCGAATTCGTGCTTCGGATCGGAGGAGATGAATTCGATCGTGCCGCCGAGGTTGTTGGTCGCCTGCGTTCCGATCGCGCCGGAGCCCTGCGCGACACGGACCGTGGCGATGTTTTCCGAGCTGATCGCGCGGCTGATGTGCAGGCCGTTGGTGTTGCCATAGCTGCCGTCGCCCAGCGGGATGCCGTCCAGCGTGAAGCCGAGCTGGTTCTGGTTGAAGCCGCGGATCGAGACACGCTCCGACCATTCGTAGTTGCCGAACGCGTCCGCCGACTGGAAATTGACGCCGGGCAGCTTGCTGATCGCCTTCAGCGGGCTGGTCGCCGGCACGATCAGATCGAAATCGCGCGTGCTGATTTCCTGCACCTGGCGCGTCTCGCCGCGCCCGATCACCACGATATCGTCGCTGGCCGACGTGTCGGCGGCGGCAACCGCGGCCGTTGCATCGGCGGGCGCTTCGGCCGCGGCGAGCGACGGCCATGCGACGGAGGCGAGCAACAGCGTTGCGATCACGGACTTGCGCGTCATGAATGTCCCCTTTTGCGGGGACAACTGGCCCCGTCTTGACGGGCGGCCTAGCGGGCGATCCTTGCAATCCGGCGACAATATGCTTTCATAACGGTGTCAGAACGGAGACGGTTCTGAGACAGCGCCGATCGGTCAACACTCAGCCTGGCAACAGCGCCAGTCGCTGCCCGGCGCGGATCGGATCGCCTTCTCCGATAGCCGCCAGCGGGATGCCGGGTGGCAAGAACAGCACGATCGTTGAGCCGTGCTCGAACCAGCCCATTTCCGCGCCCCTGGCGAAGCGCTTCGTACAGGGGATTCGGGCGCCCGTCCGATCCCGGAGCGCCTCGCCATCGCCCAGAAACGGCAGCCGGATGCTCGCGACCAGAATGGCGGCCACCGGCACCAGCAGGATAGGCACGCCATTCGGGAGCCGCCCCTCGATCACCGCGCGTTCGTTCCGGCAGAACAGTCGCTCCACCCGCTTGAGCGCGATCGGGTTCACGTTCCAGCAATCGCCCGAAAGGTGCGTCACGCCCTCCACCGTCATGTCGCATGGCGCGTGGAAGCGATGGTACATGCCGGCCGTCAGCCGCAGCGTGACGAACGATCCGTCGCGATAGCTGTCCACGAGCGCTGGATCGGGGACGAGTTCGCCGAGGCGATAGGGATAGCCCTTGATCTGGAACAGCCGGTCGTCCTCGATCCGCCCGTGCGCGCCGACGATCGCGTCGCATGGGCTGACGATCGCGGCCGGATCGGGATCGGGCGCGCGCGCGCCATCCTTCAGCCGTCGGATGAAGCCCTCGCGCAGCGAACGGAAGCGCTGCGTCTCGGCATCGCTGAGATCGACGTTCGCGAAAAAGCGCCACGCCGCCAGCGCCGGTCGTGCCACGACCGGATGTTCGATCCGCGCGATCCGCGCCACCAGCCGCGTCGCGAACCGGCGCGGAATGCGATTGGTCAGCAGGAAATTGAGGTCTTCCTGCAACAGCACCCCGAGCAGCTTTTCGCGCATTGTCATTACCGCGTCACCTCGTTGCGCTGTGTGGCCTTATGGTGAAGTTCATCGCTGCGTTGCTCGGCGCGACCGCTGCCGGAGCATTTGTCGCCCCGAAGGCGCGCGCGCGACTGGCGCTGTCGCGCGCCAAACATCGCTCGCTCGGCGGCCATGTGCGGATGGCGAAGCGCATCGCCGGGCAGATACCGTTCTACAGCTATGGCGATCAGCGTTTCTTCACGGCGGACGGCGCCGATGAACAGGTGGGCGCGCGGCGCCGCGCGTCGTTCGATCGCCTGGCGATCCTGTATGCGGATCGCTTCCGCCAGACGCTGGCGCTGACCGCGACGGCGCGCGAGGGCCTCTCCGACCTCCAGTTCACCGGCCGTTATCGCGTACCGTTCCAGTTCAGCGAGCGCGTGCGGCGCAGCCTGGGATCCGGCGCATTCCTTGCGCGGTCGGAGGGGCCGTGGCTGATCGATCTGGATGGCAACCGCCTGATCGATCTGACCGGCTCCTATGGCGTCAACCTGCTCGGCAACGATGCATACAAGGCGATGATGCGCGAGGCGCTGGCGCTGGCCGAACCCCTCGGCGCGGTGCTCGGCTCCTATCACCCGGTGGTCGCCGACAATGTCGCGCGGCTGCGCGCGCTGTCGGGGCTGGAGGAGGTATCCTTCCACATGTCCGGCACCGAGGCGGTGATGCAGGCGGTGCGGCTGGCGCGCTATCACACGCGACGGCCCCGCCTGGTGCGGTTCGCCGGCGCCTATCACGGCTGGTGGGGCGAGGTTCAGCCGGGGATCGGCAACCCCGTCCCCGCCGATCGCACGCTCACGCTGGCCGACCTCTCCGAACAGTCGCTGCGCGTGCTGGCGCGGCGGCGCGACATCGCCTGTGTGCTGGTCAATCCGTTGCAGGCGCTGCACCCGAATGCCGCCGCGCCATCGGACGGGCAACTGATCGATTCCAGCCGCCGCGCGGGCACCGACCTCGATGCCTATGCCGCGTGGCTGCGCCGGCTCGCGGCGGTGTGCCGCGAGAACGGCATCGTGCTG
Organism: Sphingomonas sp. TX0543; assembly: GCF_048565505.1. Lineage (NCBI taxonomy): Bacteria > Pseudomonadati > Pseudomonadota > Alphaproteobacteria > Sphingomonadales > Sphingomonadaceae > Sphingomonas > Sphingomonas sp. TX0543. The sequence continues at coordinate 1,217,695 of NZ_JBLZUS010000002.1, read as the reverse complement.
ATCCTCGACGAGGTGTTCCTCGGCTTCCGGCTTGCCCCCGGCAGCTTCGCGCGACGCCTCGGGATCCAGCCGGACATGATAACCTGGGGCAAATCGCTCGGCGGGGGGCTGCCGGTCGGGGTGCTCACCGGGCGCGCCGATCTGATGAAGCGCTGGCGCGACGATCGCCCGGTCGACATCTGCTTCGCGCGCGGCACGTTCAACGCGCATCCCTATGTGATGAGCGCGATGAACGCCTTTCTGCGGCGCATGGAAACGCCGGAGATCGTGGCGCTCTACGACGGGCTGGACGAACGCTGGGATGCCCGGGCGGCAAGGATGAACGAGGCGCTCGCCTTCGCCGGCCTGCCGGTGCGCGTCGCTCATCTCTCCAGCATCTGGACAATGTTCTACACGCGGCCGTCGCGTTACAACTGGATGCTGCAATATTATCTCCGCGCCGAAGGGCTGGCGCTCAGCTGGGTCGGCACGGGGCGGCTCATCTTCAGTTTCGACATCGACGACGCGCTGTTCGAAGAGATCGTGCAGCGCGTCGTCCGCGCAGGGCTCGCGATGCGCGGCGATGGCTGGTGGGACGGTCCCGAGGCGACCGACAGGGAGCTGCGGCGCGCGGTGCTGCGGGAAACGATCGCCAGGAGGCTCGGGCGCGCGGCCGGCTGAGCGATGGCTCACGCGGCCGCGTGCGGGTCTCCGCGCTCGCCCTTCAGCAAACGCTTCGGTGCCGAGCGATACAGCCGGAAGTCACTGAAAGGATCGGTGACGATCTTCGTTGCCCATACGAGGCCCGTTTCCAGATCACGCTGCACCCAGAGCTGAAGAACGCGCAGCACGATCGCGCCGATGCCCAGGAACAGCCAGCCAAAGCCGACATGCCGCAGGAAGCCGATGAAGCTTTCCGGCGTCGCCAGCAGGCCGAACAGTGACGGCTGGAGCCACAGCACGACCGGGATCGCCAGCCAGCTTGTCATCAACACCCATTTGCGGGCGAGATTATAGCCGATCTTCACCTCTTCCTTGTAATCGTGGCTCACGCCGTTCTCGTGATCGAAGCCTTTCGGCTCGAAAAAGAAATGGCCCGCCTGCCGGCTCGTCATCGCCACGCCCCAGGCAAGCAGGCTGGCCAGCGCCGCATCAACGAACAGCATGGCATAGGCGACCATGAAGGTGCAGGCGGAAACGAAGTGCAGGCTCTGGTTGACCAGGCTGTGGTGATAGAAGCGATGATCGTCCCAGCGCTGCTCGGCGAGTTGCGCGCGGAAACCGGCGTTGCCCTGTTCGTCCTCGAAACGCAGCTTGCGGATATTCGGCATCATGCAACCTCCCGTTTGGCGATCCGCACCAGCGAAAAATGACCGAACGGCGGGATCGGCCGGTTTTCGATCAGTTCGACATCGCGGCGCGTCGCGATCCAGTCCGTGTAGAGGCTGAAGGGGAATTGCGTGCGGAAGCCGAGCCGGCTGGTGATCGGCATCAGGCCCTTCTCGATCGCGCCCCGCATGCCATCCTCCGCGCTCACCCGCGTGGTGATGATGATCTCGCCGCCCGGGCGGCAGACCCGCGCGAACTCGTCCAGCGCGTGCATCGGATTGGGCACCGCGCTGACGACATATTGCGCCACCACCGCGTCATAGGATGCGGTGGCGATATCGAGCGCCTCGGCATCGCCGACCCGGATCGCCTCGATATTGCGCAGGCCGTACCGCTCCACGCGGTCGCGCGCCTTCGCCAGCATGTCCTCTGAAATGTCGATGCCGGTGATCCGGCTTCCGGCGCCATAGTGCGGCAGCGAGATGCCGGTGCCGACGCCCACCTCGAGGATGCGCGCGCCGACATGCTCCGCCGCCCGGATCGCGGCGAGGCGCCCCTGTCGAAAAACGGCGCCGAAAACGAGATCGTAGAATGGCGCCCAGCGATCGTAGGCGGTCGCTACGCCGTCGGTGGTCATTACAGCGGTCATATTGCGGCATACCCCTGGTCGGGACCGCCCCGGGCCCCGGTTCCACCACGCTTATGCTAAGCAACTATTGCAGCACCAAGACAGCGCGCACGGTTTCATCATGCGCACTCCCCAGTTCCGCGAACCGTCGACCGGATGCAGGTCGCGGGCGGGACCAGCGATCGCGCGCCCACGACCGCCCGGCAACGCGCCCGGCGCGACGCCGCCATCGCCGGGGTCGCCGCGCTGTGGCCCCGCGATCGGCCCGATCACCCTCGATCCGCAACTCGCCGAAGCTGGTGGCGCGATCTCGACGGGAATCGGGTTTCCATCGCGACAGAGGGCGCATGGACCATGTGACAGGATGAGCTTCCCCGCCCGGAGACTGTTGCGATCCGGCAAGATGCCATGCCGCCCGAAGCAAATATGGACGCTTGCGGCTTTTCCGTTTCTCCGTGATCGGGGGGGGGGCCGTTTCCGGGCAGGCTTAATCGCTCAAGGGTCCGCCAAATACTGTTCCCCTGCGCGCTCGTTCATCGACGTGGAGGCTGAACACATCCGGGCGTGAGTAGTGGCCCACGACGTCGAAATCATAGCGGGCGCGGATCAGCTCGGCGGTATCGATCGCAGCGGTGACGAGCCCGGTCTCGCGCTCGAACGGGCCTGCCAGCACCTCGCCCAGCGGACCCACGATCATGCTGCCGCCGCCGATCAGGGGCCGATCCGCGTCCCAGTGCTCGACGGCCGTGCCGAGATCGGCGGGCGATGGCTGGACCTGGCACGCGCTGATGACAAAGCAGCGGCCCTCGTGCGCGATGTGACGCATTGAGATGAGCCATATGTCACGTTCGTCCACCGTGGGCGCACACCAGATTTCGACGCCCTTGGCATACATTGCGGTGCGGAACAGCGGCATGTGGTTCTCCCAGCAGATCGCCGCCCCGAGCTTTCCCGCCGGGGTTTCCACCACCGGCATGGTCGAGCCGTCGCCCTGAGACCAGATCAGCCGTTCGGTGCCGGTGGGCATCAGCTTGCGGTGCTTTGCGACGATGCCGCCCTCCGCCGTGATGAAGACGGCGGTGCAGAACAGCGATGAACCCGCACGCTCGATCACGCCCAGGACCAGCGTGGCGCCGGTTCGCGCGCTCAGACCAGCCAGTTCGGCCAGCTCCGGGCCATCGATGTCGACCGCATTATCGTAATAGCGCGCGAAGGCCTCCCGCCCCTCCGGCATCCGGAAGCCGAGCCGCGTGCCGAACTGCTCGCCCTTGGGATAGCCGCCCAGCAACGCTTCCGGCATCACGACCAGCTGCGCGCCCGCCGCGGCGATGCGCTCCTCGAACGCGAGGATGTTGCGGAGGGTGGCGGCTTTGCCCGCGTAATCGGACCCGATCTGGAGGGCGGCGACAGTGACCTTGTTCATGAAAACCTTCTACTCGGCGGCCCCTGACCGGAGAAGCCTCGGGGGTTGGCGCGGATGCGTGGGCGGGCCCGGTCAGTGATGCAGCCACCAGCGGATGACGCCGGCGACCGCGCCCAACGAGAGGACGCTCGCCAGCCAGATGGCCAGCATCCAGCCTAGGCGACGCCACAGGGGGCCGGGGGCGGGGTTCGCCATCAATGGTAGCCGTCCTTGCCGCTTTTGCCGCGGAACACGTAATAGGCCCAGCCGGTGTAGGCGACGATCAGCGGCAGAATGAATACGACGCCGACCAGCATGAAGATCTGGCTCTTCTCGGGCGCGGCCGCGTCCCAGATCGTGAGTGCGCGGGGGACGATATAGGGGAACATGCTGATCCCCAGGCCGATGAAGCCCAACGCGAACAAGCCCAGGCTGACGATGAAGGGCAGGCGCTCGCGACCGCGACGAAGGCTCCAGAACAGCAGAAAGCCACACACGATCGTTGCGAGCGGCACCTGTGCGGTGAACAGCACCCCGGGCATCGCGAACCATCGCTGGTAATAGTCGATCGACAGGAACGGCGTGGCAAGGCTGACCGCCGCCATCGCCGTCAGCATGCCGATGGCGAAGCGTAGTGCCATGCGGCGCGCATGCTCCTGCGCCGAACCGTGGCACTTGCCCACCAGCCATGTCGCGCCCAGCAGGGCGTATCCGATCAGCAGCGCCGCCCCGGTCAACAGGCTGAAGGGCGAGAGCCAGTCGAGAAGGCCGCCGGCATAGGCACGCCCGGAAACCTTGATGCCCTGCAGGACAGCGCCGAGCATGATGCCCTGCGCCAACGTCGCCACAACCGAACCGATGGAGAAAGCCAAGTCCCAGAAGGCGCGGTGCCGCGGATCGCGCCAGCGATACTCGAACGCAACGCCGCGGAACACGAGGCCGAGCAGCATGGCGATAACGAGCGGGTAGGTCGCCGGGAGGATCACCGCATAGGCCAGTGGAAATGCCGCCATCAGCCCCCCGCCGCCCAGCACCAGCCAGGTCTCGTTTCCGTCCCATACCGGAGCGATCGAGTTCATCGCCTGATCTCGCTCGTCTCCGACGGCAAGCGTGGGGAAGAGTATGCCGATGCCGAGATCGAAGCCGTCCATGACGACGTAGGCGAAAATGGCGGCGGCGATGATGACCGCCCAGACCGTCGTGAGATCGGCGTTGTAGATCATCGCGCGTCCTTCGTGGCGAGCGCGGGAGCGGGCGTGATGCCGCTCGCGCGCTGAGGAATCGGAGCCGGTTCGCTCTCATGCGCTTCGGGCGGATTCGCCATCAGGCGGAGGAGATAGTAGGTGCCGGCGCCGAACACGATGAAGTAAACGATGACGAAGGTCAGCAGCGACGTCGCCACAGCTTCCGCCCGCAGCGGCGAATGCGACTGAGCGGTGAGAAGATGACCATAGACGGTGAAGGGCTGCCGGCCGACCTCCGTTGTCACCCAGCCCGCGATCACCGCAACGAAGCCAGCCGGGCCGAGCAGTATCGCGGCACGATGCAGCCACTGCCAATCGTAGAGCCTCCCCCGCGCGCGCGCCGTAAGGCTGAACAACCCCAGCCCGAGCATGGCCATGCCGAGTGCGACCATCACCCGGAAGGACCAGAACACGATCGGCACCGGCGGCCAGAGGCTACGCGGATAATCCGACAGGCCCGGCAGCGGGGCGTTCAGATCGTGCTTGAGGATGAGTGAGCCGAGTTTCGGCACCTCCACCTTGTATTTGATGCGGCCCTCGGCCTGGCTCGGGATACCGAACAGGATCAGCGGCGCACCGGCCGGGCTGCGATCGAAATCGCCTTCCATCGCCAGCACCTTTGGCGTCTGGTGTTCCAGGGTATTCAGCCCGTGGGCGTCGCCAGCGAGGATCTGCAGCGGTGCTGCGATCGTCACCATCCACATCGCCATCGAGAACATCTTGCGCGCGCCCGGATTTGCTCGATCGCGCAGGAGGTGGAACGCGCCCACCGCCCCTACCACCAGCGAGGTGGTGAGATAGGCCGCGAGCACCACATGGGTCAGCCGGTACGGGAAGCTCGGGTTGAAGATTATCGGCAGCCACGAGCCTGCCGGCACGAACTGTCCCTGCGCGTTGATCGCGAAGCCGGCAGGCGTCTGCATCCAGCTGTTGGTGCTGACGATCCAGGTGGCCGAGATGAAGGTGCCGAGCGCGACCATGCACGTCGAGAAGAAGTGGAGCCCGCGCCCCACCTTGTTGATGCCGAACAGCATTACGCCGAGGAAGCCGGCCTCGAGGAAGAAGGCTGTCAGCACTTCGTACGCCATCAACGGGCCGATCACCGGCCCGGCCTTGTCGGAGAAGACCGACCAGTTGGTGCCGAACTGGTACGACATGACGATCCCGGACACGACGCCCATCCCGAACGCCACCGCAAAAATCTTGAGCCAGTAACGGTAGAGGTTGGCGTAGACACCGCGCCCGGTCCGCAGCCACAGGCCCTCCAGCACCATCAGGAAGCTCGCCAGCCCGATCGAGAAGGCCGGAAAGATGAAGTGGAAGGAAACGGTGAACGCGAACTGCATGCGGGCGAGGAGGAGCGCTTGATCTCCCATGGCATAGTCCTATCGGTCGTGGAAAACCGCCTGGGCGGCGAGCGTTTGGGGGATGCCGCAGAAGCGGCGGGCGGGCATATCGCGGCGGAGCGCGTCATGGCGGACGGGGTGCAGGTCGATCGCGCCGGGGGTCATCCGGATCGCACGGGACTTCGGCGCAGGATCCATGACCGGCACGGCGAGCCGCCGGGGCGCCGCTTCCGGCGCAACGACCGCCCGGCAGGCGATGAAGGCGTCGATCCGGCTCACACGAGCGTCACCTTATGCACCGCGTCCGGCGCGATCAGCGCCGCGAGAAACCCCAACCCGCGCCGCAGGTCTTCGCGAGAGATCATCCCGCCGATCGACACGCGCAGCGCGGGGGCCGCGTCGCCACGCTGCACCGCGAAACTGTCTGACGGCACGACGGAAAGCCCCCGCGACCGCAGCGCACCCGCAATGTCGCCCGAAGACATTCCTGGATCGAGCGGCACCCAGAGGTGATAACCCTCCGGCTGGGCCCGGAAGCTGCCCGGGCGAAGCTCTTCCGTGGCGATGCCCTGCCGCGCGAGCGCCTCCTCGCGGACCGCGCCGGTCAGGGCGGCGAACCTGTCGCTGGCGACCCAATCGGCGACAATTGCGGCATTGAGCGGAGGGGCCATGACCGCCGTCTCGTATAAATCCGCTGCCAGGCGCCATGCCTTGCCGATGTCCGGCGCGGCGAGCCAGGCGACCCGCAAGCCGGGCGACAGGATCTTGGACACGCTGGAGATGTGCCAGGTCAGTTCGGGCGCGATCGCCGCCAGCGGCTCCAGCGGCTGCTCGCGCAGAAGGCCGTAAGCATCGTCCTCGATGAGGGCCAGGTCGTGCGCGCGGGCGACACGAGCGATGGCATGGCGCCGTTCCACGTCCATCGTCGTGGTCGTGGGATTGTCGTTGGTCGGCACGACATAGACGGCCCTGATCGGGCTGACATGGCAGGCGGCGTTCAGCGCGTCGGGATCAAGACCATGCTCGTCGGCCGCGACGGGCACGAGCTTCAACCCGTAGCGTCGCGCCAGCGCCAGCATGCCCGGATAGGCATAGCTACCGAGTGCCACGGCGTCTCCGGGTTGCAGAGCGGCGCTCACGACCGCGTGCAGCGCATGCTGCCCCCCTGCCGCGACAATGACGGTGTCGTCGCTACATGGGATGCCGCGCCGGGAAAGCACCTTTACGCCCGCCTCGCGCGCGAGCGTCAGCCCTCCGCTCGGCTGATACTGGAACGGAGCCGGGCCGTGATCTCCGCCGAGCAGACGTTCGGCCGAGCGGCGGAACGCGGCGGCGAGCTGGCCGCCGGGCGCCTCGGGCGGTGCGTTCATGCCGACATCGGCCGGTTCCGAATAGATGATCGCGGGTGCGTCGGATCGCGGAGCCCGCACGAAGCTGCCGCGCCGCCCGTCGCCCTCGACCAGTCCCAGCCGATGCGCCTCCCCGAACGCCCGCGTGACGGTGGTCAGATCGACGCCCAATGCCTTTGCCAGCACACGTTGCGTCGGGAGGCGCGCGCCCGCTTGCAGCACGCCCGCGTCGATGTCGCGCGTGAGCGCGGCGGCGATGGCGAGATACTTGGGCCCTTCCGCCCCCGCGATGTCGGGCTTCCACTGTTGCATCGGATCTCCTTGGCTAGCGACCGGCAACCGATTGTCGGACACGGCATGCCACATCAGCTATCGAAGGTATCGGCATTCTTGTCATGGCCCTGCAGCTGATTCCACAGCCCGCGAGTGCCATGTTCCTGGGCACGGTTGATGTATTGGGACGCCACGAGCCAGCCCTTGATCGGCCGGAGCGGGAGCAGACAGCCCGCGACCATGACCGGCACCGACGTGAACAGGTGCACCCACCAGGGCGGCTCGAAATGCACCTCGATCCATACGATGAGGAACGCGAGCGGAAACGCCACGATGCAAAGCGAGAAGAATGCCGGGCCATCGTCGGGGGCAGCAAACCGGTAATTCAGGCCGCAATGCTCGCAGCGATCGACCACCTTGAGCCACGACCGGAACATTCGGCCCTGCTCACAGCGGGGGCACAGGCCATTCCAGCCGAGCCTGATGATCCGCCTGAACGTTTCCGAGAAGAGCTGCGATGCCATCGTTTATGTCCGGGTTATGTATGGCATACATAGGATGATATGCATGGAATGTCGAGAGGTCTCTGCGGCACGATCAAGAATTTCGTTCCTGGCCCCGCTCCATCTGAAGGGATCTTCCAGACCGCCAGGACATCGCCGCTGCGCGCAGGTCGCCGCGATGGCGCCCCCCGGTGTCACGCCGGATATGCGGATGTTCGATTGCGCGGTAACCCCATCCGCGCGGGTCAAGCCATTGCCGACGACGCAAAGTCCGCTCCGCGAACCGCGCTGCCGGCGTCGATGCCTGAGTCGAAAAGTCGAGCGCCGTCCCGCCGGCATCGTCGCACGCGCAACACTGCGCGCGCCGCCGGAGGCACTTACCGCAAAGGTGGAGCGGGTGAAGGGAATCGAACCCTCGTCGTAAGCTTGGGAAGCTTCTGCTCTACCATTGAGCTACACCCGCATATCAACGACTTGGCGCTGATCTGACCGCTCGCGGGGCTCCGGCCTACAATCCCGGTTTACCGACCCGCGTGCGATCCGACGGCCGAGTGCCACATTCCCGGCTTGGTCGTCAACGTAGATCGTCCGGATCCGCCGGACCTCGCCGGGCGACCAGCCCATGATGTCGGCGATCTCCTCGTCGATCGGGTCGCTCGTGGTCATCCGTCGCGTGGTGAAGGTGCCGCGAATATCGCGACGGTCCTTGTTACGGATGCGGGGAGCATGCCCCCCATGGTAACTGCCGGGCTCAACGAGCGCGAGGAACATGCCGGATGCGATCGGCCGGCGTGTCACCGTAGATCGAATCCGACCGGTGAATGAAGCCGCCGAAAGCCATACGGACGCTTGGCGCGAGCCGGCGCCGCGCCAAACGAGGGCCTGAAAATGCGCCATTATTCCGAACCGCGAGAGGTAGGCCCATGACAGTGGGCCACAGATTGCCTATCCTTGATCTGATGATCGAAGGCCCGCCGATACGGGTCATGCAGCACCGGACCCGTCGCACCTGATGAACGCCGTCGAAATCGAAGAAGCCGTATCCGACCTGGTCCAAGAGCCGTTTGACGCCGCCGAATTCCCGTTCCAGTTCATCACCGCGTTCGGCGCCAGGAAGGCGACCGTCGACCGCCTGCGCGCGACGAAGAACGGCACCAACCAGTCCGATGTCGGCGGCGTCCTGCAGCGCAACAACATCCATATCGGCATCGCGCCCGCGGGGCAGGTCGGCGCGACGCTCGCCACCTTGCGCGCCAGCCCCAAGACCGCCAGCGCCAAGGCCAAGTTCATCCTCGCCACCGATGGCGAGACGGTGGAGGCCGAGGATCTGGTCGGCGGCGACGTCATCGCCTGTGCCTATGCCGATCTGCCGCGCCACTTCGCGACGTTCCTGCCGCTGGCGGGCATCTCGACGGTCAAGGAGATCAAGAACAACCCCATCGACGTCAAGGCGACCGGGCGGCTCAACAAGCTGTATGTCGAGCTGCTGAAGGACAATCCGGACTGGGCGACCGAGGAGCGTCGCCACGAGCTGAACCAGTTCATGGCGCGGCTGATCTTCTGCTTCTTCGCCGAGGATACCGGCATCTTCCGCGAGAACCAGTTCACCGCCACCATCACCCAGATGAGCCATGCCGGGCACGGCAGCGGCGACGAGCAATGGGGCAACACGCACGAGGTGCTGACCGAGCTGTTCCGCGCGATGGACACGCCGGTCACGCATGAGGGCAATCTCGACGATCGCTATCGCCGCGCGGCGGGCATCCGGCCCTATGCCGACGTCTTTCCCTATGTGAACGGCGGCCTGTTCACCGGCGCGACCGACTGCCCGCGCTTCAGCCGTACCGCTCGCGCCTATCTGTTGCGCGCCGGCGAGCTGGACTGGAAGGAGATCAACCCGGACATCTTCGGATCGATGATCCAGGCGGTCGCCGACGATGGCGAGCGCGGCGAGCTGGGCATGCACTATACCAGCGTGCCCAACATCCTGAAGGTGCTGAACCCGCTGTTCCTCGACGGCTTGCGCGAGCAGCTGGACGCGGCGGGTGACAGCCGCCAGAAGCTGCGCAACCTGCGGCGGCGGCTGGCGAACATCCGCGTGTTCGACCCTGCCTGCGGATCGGGCAATTTCTTGGTCATCGCGTACAAGGAGATGCGCGCGATCGAGGCGGTGATCGTCGAGCGGCTGGGCGGCGAGGCCAGCCTGAAGCTGGACGAGCGGCGCAGCGTCATCCCCCTGAGCAACTTCTACGGCATCGAGATCAAGGGCTTCGCCGCCGAGATCGCCCGCCTCGCGCTGCTGATCGCCGAGTTCCAGGCGGACTGCCTGTACCTTAGTCAGCAGGAAGCGCGCGCGATGGTGCTGCCGCTGCACAAGACGGGGCAGATTACGGTTGGGAATGCGTTGCGGTTGGATTGGCTGGAGGTTTGTTTGCCGGTGGCGGCAACGCTGGCGGAAGAGCATGACCTCGGCGGGCCAACAGGGCGGTTGTTGCTGGCCAGTAACGGGCTTGTCGATGCAGCAGAGGTGGAGACGTACATCTGCGGAAACCCGCCATATAAAGGTAGCAAGTGGCAGGATGAGCAGCAGAAGAGTGATTTGGCCGCTGCCTGGTCATCTTATCCGCAGCTCGCGAAAACCACTGACTATGTCACAGGATGGTTTGCAAAAGCGCAGGCTTATTTGCTGGTAGATCGGCGCGCACAGGCTGCGTTCGTGGCTACGAATAGCGTTGTGCAAGGGCAGCAAGCGGGAGATATGTGGGCACCGCTGTTCGCCAGTGGAATTGCAATATCCTTCGCACATCAGTCCTTTAAGTGGCAAAATCTTGCAGCTAACAACGCTGGGGTTACTGTCGTTGTCATAGGCATGGCTTCACACTGGACCGCCGATTGCCGCCTATTTGACGGATCACAGGTTCGATATGTTGCCAAGATTGGCTGCTTCCTCGTTCCTAATCAGACAGCCATAGTCGTTGGTGAATCAAGCTCGATCTCCGGCCTTCAGAATATGGTCTTTGGGAACATGCCCCGAGATGGGGGCAACCTCATCTTGGATCGTGACGAAGTCGAGCGGCTCCCGAAAGCGGGCAAGCGCTTTGTTCGGCCGTACATAGGATCGCAAGAACTCATCGACGGTGCCGCGCGTTATTGCTTGTGGATTGAGGACTGGGAAGCAGATGAGGCAGCTTCGATTGATGCTATACGCGATCGGTTGGACAGCGTGTCGCGCGAGCGGGCGTTAAGTAAAGCCGAATCCACACGAAAATTCGCTTCGGCCCCTCATCGATTTGTGCAGCGAGCAGGCGCTGCAACATACAGAACTATTGCCGTGCCTGGCGTTTCTTCAGAAAATCGACCATACCTTCCGTGTGACCTATTGGGCCACGGTGCGATCATATCAAATAAAAATTTCGGCCTGTTTGACGCACCACTTTGGAACATGGCCCTAATCGCCTCTCGCTTACATTGGGTGTGGATAGGCACTGTTTGTGTCCGCATGCGCACCGATTTCTCCTACTCCAACACCCTCGGCTGGAACACCTTCCCCGTCCCGAAACTCACTGAACAGGACAAGGCCGACCTCACCCGCACCGCCGAGAACATCCTGCTCGCGCGCGAGGCGCATTTCCCCGCGACCATCGCCGATCTCTACGATCCCGAGGCGATGCCGGACGACCTGCGTCGCGCGCATGACGAAAATGACGAGGTGCTGGAGCGCATCTATATCGGCCGCCGCTTCCGCAACGATACCGAACGGCTGGAAAAGCTGTTCGACCTCTACACGAAGATGACGGCGAACCAGCCGAAACCGAAGAAGGGCAAGAAAGCCGCTAACTGATGCAAATGCTGTTCATCGATGAGTCCGGCACACCGCCCCCGGTCGATAAGGTCGCGGGATCGCCCTTGTTCGTGCTTGGCGGCATTATCATCCCGGATCGGTTTTGGCATCAGGTGAAGGCGGATCTCGATCTAGCCAAGCGGGATTTTGGTGTGGGGGGGGAGATCAAATGGCGCTTCTTCGCTCCACATCATAAAAAGGCGCATTCGATTAGCCATCTCGACGGTGCGCACAAGGAAACCCTGCGCAGCCGGCTGTTCGCCATCATCCGCAAGTACAAGTCGATCAAGACGATGGCGGTGATCGTGGATAGCGAGGCAGCGTACCGGCTCCCCTACATCACCGGGCCTGATGACCTCTACTGGTATGCGTACAAGTCGATGACCGAGCGTTTCCAATATTATCTGCAGGACATCACTCGGATTGCAGGCCAGCCAATCAACGGGATCATCGTCTGCGATCACCGCGGCCCCGACGATGATCGTCGCCTCCAGGAACTCCATGCCCGATTGCCCGAGGGGCATCACGACGCCCACTCCAATTACAAAAATCTGGTGGAGGGCCTGTTCATCGCCCCCTCACACCTCAGCGTGGGCGTGCAGTTTGCGGACATGGTGGCGGGGGCGGTATTGCGTAGCCGGAAATCGGCCGACAACCGTTTCCTCGCGCAGATAGAGACCACGCTCCGCAAATCCGAAGCTGGGCAGATCCAAGGCTATGGCCTGATCGATTTTCCGAAGAGAGGGGGGTGACGCCGTGTCGAGGTTGCCCTCAATCCTGCAGAACGACGCAGTCACGGCGCGAGTGCGATATAGGCGTGTCGGCCGTGCAATTCAACGGTAGACGCATCTCATGACCAGCAACACCATCCCCGCCGTCCGCCTCGTCACCGGCCAGACCGGCGCCTCGTCCAGCGCCAACGAGCTCGGCATGCGGCCGATGCAGGCACGCGCCTATGCGCATCGGGGCGAACAGTATCTGCTGATCAAGTCGCCGCCCGCCTCCGGCAAGTCCCGCGCGCTGATGTTCGTCGCGCTCGACAAGCTGCACAACCAGGGCGTGAAACAGGCGATTATCGTCGTGCCGGAGCGCTCGATCGGCGGCAGCTTCGCCGACGAGCCGCTGTCGGCGCACGGCTTCTGGGCCGACTGGACGGTGAAGCCGCACTGGAACCTGTGCAACACGCCCGGCGCCGACGACGTGAAGGTGGCCAGGTCGAAAGTGAAGGCGGTCGGCGAATTCCTGGCCAGCGATGACACGGTGCTGGTCTGCACCCACGCCACCTTCCGCTTCGCGATCGACGAACTGGGGATCGCGGCGTTCGACGGCCGGCTGATCGCGGTGGACGAGTTCCACCACGTCTCGGCCAACCCGGAGAACCGGCTGGGCGCGCAGCTGGGCCAGCTGATCGCGCGCGACAAGGCCCATCTGGTCGCGATGACCGGCAGCTATTTCCGCGGCGATGCGGTCGCGGTGCTGTCGGCGGAGGACGAGGCCAAGTTCACCACCGTCACCTATACCTATTACGAGCAGCTCAATGGCTATCGCTACCTGAAGACGCTCGACATCGCGTACAGCTTCTACACCGGGCGCTATGTCGACAAGATCAACACGTTGCTCGATCCGGCCGTCAAGACGATCGTTCATATCCCCAGCGTCAACAGCCGCGAGAGCACCAAGGACAAGCATCGCGAGGTCGAGGAGATCATGGATCATCTCGGCACGTGGAAGGGCACCGATGCGCAAACCGGCTTCCACCTGATCGAAACGGCGGCGGGCGCGACGATCAGGGTCGCCGATCTGGTCGACGACGATCCCGCCAAGCGCGACCGCGTGGCGGCGGCCTTGAAAAGCCCGGAGGCGCGCAGCGACCGCGACCATGTCGACGTCATCATCGCGCTGGGCATGGCGAAGGAAGGGTTCGACTGGATCTGGTGCGAACACGCCCTGACCGTCGGTTACCGCTCCAGCCTGACCGAGATCATCCAGATCATCGGCCGCGCCACTCGCGACGCGCCGGGCAAGACGGTCGCGCGCTTCACCAACCTGATCGCCGAACCCGCCGCCGCCGATGACGTGGTGGCCGAGGCGGTCAACGACACGCTGAAGGCGATCGCCGCCAGCCTGCTGATGGAGCAGGTGCTGGCCCCGCGCTTCGAGTTCACGCCGAAGGACGCCGGGGAGAAGCCGGGCTTCGACTATGGTCCCGATGGTTATCAGGAAGGCCGCACCAATGTCGGCTTCAACGAGGAGCGCGGCCAGTTCCACTTCGAGTTGAAGGACCTGCTGCTGCCCAGCTCGACCGAGGGCAGGCGCATCTGCGCCGAGGACATCAACGAGGTCATCACCAGCTTCATCCAGGACAAGCAGGCGATCGAACGCGGCCTGTTCGACCCCGAGGTGGTCCCGGAGGAACTGACCCAGGTCCGAATGGGCAAGATCGTCCGCGACCGCTATCCCGACCTCAGCGAAACCGACCAGGAGGCGATCCGGCAGCACGCGATCGCCGCGCTCAACATCACCCAGCAGGCGGCGAAGATCGTCACCGAGACAGCGACCGACGACGGTACAGGCGAGCTGAAGGCAAACACCTCGTTCGTCGATGGCGTGCGCAAGTTCATGAACGTGCGCGAGCTCGACATCGACCTGATCGACCGGATCAACCCGTTCGAGGCCGCCTGTGCGATCCTCGCCAAGGCGATGAACGAGGGCACGCTGCGCCAGGTGCAGGCGGCGATCTCGGCACGCAAGACCACGCTGACCGAGGACGAGGCTCGTGCCTTCGCGATCCGCGCGGTCCAGTGGAAGCGCGAACGCGGCCGCGCGCCCGAGGCCACGTCGCAGGATCCGTGGGAGCGCCAGCTGGCGGAGGGCGTCGCCGCCTTCGCCCGCTTCCGCGCGAAAGCCCAGGCCGCGGGGGCTGCGGCCAATGGCTGACATGACCGACGACGATATCCTTGCCGAACTCGGCGTCGACCTCACGCCCAAGAAGGTCCGTGCCCGCACGCCGCGCGAGGAACGGATCATCGCCGGGTTCGAGGATATCGTCCGCTTCCGTGACGAACACGGGCGTATCCCACAACATGGCGAGGGCCGCGATATCTTCGAGCGGCTCTATGCCGTGCGCCTCGACCGGCTCCGCGCGCAGGCGGACTGCCGCGAGTTGCTGGCGGCCGTGGACGCGCACGGGCTATTGGACGGCGCGACCGATACCGACGCAATCGACGATCTGGACGACACCGCGCTGCTGGCCGAGTTAGGTATCGACCAAGCGACGAACGACATAACTCAACTTCGTAACGTCCGTTCGAACGCCGACCGGAAGGCCGCCGAGGAGGTCGCCAGCGCCAAGCGCTGCGAGAACTTCGCGACCTTCAAGCCGCTGTTCGATCACGTGCAGGCGGATCTTGAGGCAGGCGTCCGGACGACCCGGCCGTTCGTGCGTGACCTCGGCATGTCGAAGGCCGACATCAAGCAGGGCGAGTTCTTCATCGTCGGCGGGCAGGTCGCCTATGTCGCGAGTATGGGCGAGCCGATCGAGGCGCCCAATGGAGAGACAGACGCTCGCCTGCGCGTCGTCTATTCCAACGGCACCGAGAGCGACCTGCTGCTCCGCTCGCTTCAGCGCGCACTCTACAAGGACGAGGGCGGCCGCCGCATCACCGAACCGACCGTCGGGCCGCTATTCGACGCGGCAGCGCCGGCCGAGGCGGAGCCCGAAATGCTGCCAACCGGCACGCTCTACGTCCTGCGCAGCCGCTCGACCCACTCGACGATCGCCGCACATCGTGATCTGATCCACAAGATCGGCATCACCGGCGGATCGGTCGAGGCTCGGGTCGCCGGTGCTGCGGATGACGCGACCTATCTGCTCGCCGAGGTCGATGTCGTGGCGACGTACAAGCTCTATGACGTTCACCGCACCCGCCTTGAGGCGCTTATTCATCGCGTGCTGAACAAGGTCCGGTTCGAAGCCGAAATCCCCGACCGGTTCGGCAAGCCGGTGCGCCCGCGCGAATGGTTCCTTGTGCCGCTGCCGATCATCGACGAGATCGTCGCGCGCATCGCGGACGGGACGTTGGCGGGGATGATCTATGATCCCCAGTCCGTCGCTCTAATCCCGGCGAAATGATGCAGCTGGCCGATCTAGGGGTGCCAAAATCGGCTTGCAGGCCCCTTGCCAGGTTCTTGATTTCACCGCGTGAGATCTAAGCCGGTTTACAGCAGAAACGGCAGTTTTTCGCCCCTTCCTGGGAAGCTTCCGCTCAGCCATTGAGCTACACCCCCCACGCGCTGATCGAGCGTCGCTTTCGTCATAACCGACAGCGCGGGGCCAATTTGCCCAAACCCATCCCGCGTTTTGATCCGCATCAAGCCGCGGTTTGATACCGCGCAATGCGCCTCGCGCCCGGCGCGCCGATATCACGGTCATCACGGCGCGCGCGACCAGGCAGGCCGCGCCGCCCTGCTTCGCTAGGGAGACACGTGATGAAGAACATTCTGTTGCTGGTCCATGACGACGCGGGGCAGGAGGCGCGCTTTCAGGCCGCGCTCGATCTGACCCGCGCACTCGACGGACACCTTGATTGTCTTGACGCCATGCCGATGCCCGTCGTCGTCGGCCCGGCGGGCGGCGAAGGCGTGGCAGTGCTGGTGGAGGCCGAACGGGCGCAGGAGGCGGCCAACCGGAGCCGGCTCGAGCCGCGCCTGAAGGCGGAGGGGGTGAGCTGGAACTGGGTGGAGGCGCTGGGCTATCTGCCGACCTGCCTGATCGATGCGGCGCGAACGGCGGACGTGATCGTGCTCAACCGGCGGCTGGACCGGCCAGATCCCACAGACATGCGCTATTTCGCCAGCAACGTGCTCTCGCATACCCGCGCGCTGGTCGTCGCGGTGAGCGACAGTGCCGACGGCTTCGACGCGGCCGGAACTGCGCTGATCGCATGGGACGGTTCGGCCCGCGCGATGGCGACGGTGCAGCGCGCGGTGCCGCTGCTGGCGCTCGCCGGGGAGGTTCGGATCATCCAGGTCGGCCAGATCAGCGAGGAGGCGATCCCGCTGGAGGACGTTGCCACCTATCTGTCGCGGCATGGCATCCACGCCGGCGTGGCCACGGTGGCGGACGAGGGCAGCATCGCGGTGACGATCCGGCTGGCGGCGGAAAAGTTCGGCGCGCGCTATCTGGTGATGGGCGCCTATAGCCATCATCCGCTCCGCGAGGCGCTGTTCGGCGGTGTGACCCGCGCGATGCTGTCCGCGTGCAGCCTGCCGATGGTGCTGGGGCACTAGGCGCCGGGCGCCGGTGCCGGCTATGCGGCGACCGCGCCCTGCGCGGCGAACCACGGCGCGAGGCGGCGCAGCGCCTCCTCCACCCGATCGGTCGACACCGCGAAGCTGATGCGCATGAAGCGGTGGCCGTCGACCGGATCGAAATCGACGCCCGGCGCGGTGGCGACGCCCGTGTCGAGCAACAGGCGCATGCAGAAATCCATGCTGTCGTCGGTCAGGTGGCCGATATCGGCGTAGATGTAGAAAGCGCCATCCGGCGGCGCGATGCTGCGCAGCCCGAGCGCCGGCAGCGCTTCGAGCAGCAGGCCGCGGTTGCGGGCATAGGCGCTGACGTGGCGCTCCAGCTCCTCGCGCTCGTCGAACGCGACGAGCCCGGCGTGCTGCGCCAGCGACGGCGGGGTCAGGAACAGATTGCCCATCCGCGCCCGCGCCGCGTCGATCAGCGCGGGCGGCACCACCAGCCAGCCGAGCCGCCAGCCGGCCATGCTGAAATACTTTGAGAAGCTGTTGACGATCAGCGCGTCGGGCTCGTCCTGCAATACCGATCGCGCGGGGCCGACATAGCTCAGGCCGTGGTAGATTTCGTCCGACACGATACGGATGCCGCGTGCGCGGCAGGTCGCGACGATCGCCGCCATCTCGCCGGGCGCGATGATCGTGCCGGTCGGGTTGGCGGGGCTGGCGAGGATCAGCCCGTGCGGCGCGGGATCGAGCCGCTCGATCGCGGCAGCGGTGATCTGAAACCGCTCCGCTTCGCCGCACGCGATTTCGACCGGATCGAGATGCAGCGCCTTCACCGTGTTGCGATACGCGACATAGCCCGGGCGCGCGAACGCCACCCGGTCCCCCGGCGCGAACAGGCAGGAGAGCGCCAGCACGAACGCCGGCGATGCGCCACAGGTGAGGATCACCTGTTCGGGATCGATCGCCACGCCATGGCTTTCGGCATAGTGGCGCGCGATCCGCGCCTTCAGCGCGCCACTCTCCCAGTAACCCATGCCATCGGTATCGAGCACCTGATGGGCCGCCGCGATCGCGGCCCTCGGCGCGCCGGTGGATGGCTGGCCGAACTCCATGTGGATCACCGAACGCCCCTCGGCCGCCAGGCGATGGGCGGCGCGGCTGATGGCGATGGCGTGAAACGGATCGATATGCGCGGACATATGGGATCGCTTACCCGGGTTGGCGCGGGAAACAAACGGGTCAGGCGGACGGGCGCGCGCGCTCCAGATAGGCGTCCAGCCGTGTCGCGGCGCCGGGCGGCGCGTGAAGCCCGATCTTGCTGCGCCGCCAGAGCACGTCATCCGCCGTGCGCGCCCATTCCCGCGCCACGAGATAATCCACCTCGCGCGCGGTGAGGCCGCCGCCGAAATCCTCGCCGAGATCGCGGGCCGTCGCCGCATCGCCCAGCACGGCATCGATCCGCGTGCCATAGGCGCGGGCAAGCCGCCGCAGGAGCGCCGCGGGCAGGCCCGGCCGCGCTTGCTCCACCCCGGCGAGAAACCCCTCGAAATCGCGATCCGGCATGTCGCCTCCCGGCAACGGCGCTCCGGCTGTCCACGCCCGTTCGCCGCGTGGCAGGTACGGGGCGAGCTGCGTCATCGCATGCTCGGCCAGCTTGCGATAGGTGGTGATCTTGCCGCCGAAGATGCTGAGCATCGGCGCCCTGCCCTCGCCGGCGTCAAGATCGAGGACATAATCACGCGTCACGGCGGAGGCGTTGCCCGCCTTGTCGTCATAGAGCGGGCGGATGCCGGCATAGCTCCACACGATATCGCGGTCGGTCAGCCGATGCGGGAAATAGGCGTTGGCGGTGTCGAGCAGATAGCGCGTTTCGTCCGCGCTGATCTCGGCATGGCCGGGCGCGCCTTGCCACGGCTCGTCCGTGGTGCCGATCAGCGTGAACGTACCTTCATAGGGCAAGGTGAAGACGATCCGGCGATCGGCGTTCTGAAGCATGAAGGCGTGATCGCCCTCGTACAGCCGCGGGACGACGATGTGGCTCCCCTTGATGAGCCGCACGCCGCGATCGACCCGCGCATCGGGCACGCGCCCCAGCACGTCCGCCACCCACGGGCCGGCGGCGTTGACCAGGATCCGCGCGCGCACGCTCGTCTCGCCATGCGCGTCGGCGATCGTCGCGCGCCAGCATTCACCCTCGCGCCGCGCGGCGATCAGCCGCGTGCGGGTGCGGATATCCGCCCCGCGATCCGCCGCATCGCGCACGTTGAGCACCACCAGCCGGCTGTCATCGACGCGGCAATCGGAATAGACGAATGCCGTCCCGCGCGGGTCGGCGAGCCCCGCGCCATATGGGCTGCGATCCAGCCGGATAGTTTCGGTGCCCGCCAGCTTCTTCCGCCCGCCGAGGTGATCGTAGATGAACAGCCCCAGCCGGACCATCCATGCCGGGCGCGGCGAATGCGTCTGCGGCAATACGAAGCGCGCGGGCCAGATGATATGCGGCGCCATCCCCCACAGCCGCTCGCGCTCGATCAGCGCCTCGCGCACCAGCCGGAACTCGCCATATTCCAGATATCGCAGGCCGCCGTGGATCAGCTTGGTCGAGGCGGACGAGGTGTGGCTCGCCAGATCGTCCTGCTCCACCAGCAGCACGGAAAGTCCGCGCCCGGCGGCATCGCGCGCGATCCCCGCGCCATTCACGCCGCCCCCCACGATCAGCAGATCGAAATCCTCACGCATCGGCAAAGGCTAGCATGCGTTGACCTGAATCGGGAAATGCTCGAGCGTCCACGAACAGGCAAAGCGGAGAGAGTGGGTGGGGAAAACGCATATCCTTGCGATCGACCAGGGCACCACCTCCACTCGCAGCGTCGTTTTCGATCGCAACGCCCATCGAATAGCTACCGCGCAGGTCGAGTTCGCGCAGCATTATCCCGTGGCCGGCTGGGTCGAGCATGATCCGGAGGACATCTGGCGCGACACGCTCGCCACCGCGCGGGAGGCGATGGCGAAAAGCGGCGTCGGCGCGGCGGGCATCGCCGCGATCGGCATCACCAATCAGCGCGAGACCACGCTGGTGTGGGAACGCGCCACCGGCACGCCGATCCACCACGCGATCGTGTGGCAGGATCGCCGCACGGTGGAGCGTTGCCAGCAGTTGAAGGCCGACGGCGCCGAGCGCGGCGTGCGTGCGCGCACGGGTCTGCTGGTGGATCCCTATTTCTCCGCCACCAAGATCGGCTGGATACTCGATAACGTCGCGGGCGCGCGCGACCGCGCCGAGCGCGGCGAGCTGGCCTTCGGCACGATCGACTGCTTCCTGTTGTGGCGGCTGACCGGCGGGAAGGTGCACGCGACGGACGTCACCAACGCATCGCGCACCTCGCTGTGGAACATCCATGAAGGGCGCTGGGACGAGGAGATGTGCCGCCTGTTCGATGTGCCGCGCGCGCTGCTGCCCGAGGTGCACGACAATGCCCATATCTATGGCACAACCGCGCCCGGCCTGTTCGACGCGGAAATTCCGGTAGCCGGCATCGCGGGGGATCAGCAGGCCGCGCTCTTCGGCCAGACCTGCTTCACGCGCGGCAGCGCCAAGGCGACCTACGGCACCGGCTGCTTCATGCTGCTCAATACCGGGGAGGAAGCGATTCTCTCCGAGCATCGGCTGCTCACCACACCCGCCTATCGCATCGACGGCCGCACCACATATGCGCTGGAGGGATCGATCTTCGTCGCGGGTGCGGCGATCAAATGGCTGCGCGACGGGATCGGCGTCATCACCCACGCCAGCGACACCGATGACATGGCGACCCGGCTGGCGGACAATGGCGGGGTCTATATGGTCCCCGCGTTCGTGGGGCTGGGCGCGCCGCATTGGGATCCGGCGGCGCGCGGCGCGATCCATGGGCTGACGCTCGGCTCCACGCAGGCGCATCTGGCGCGTGCCGCGCTGGAGGCGGTCGCCTATCAGACGCTCGATCTGGTGACGACGATGGTGGAGGACGGCAGCGCGCGGCCGGCGATGCTGCGCGTCGATGGCGGGATGGCCGCGAACGACTGGCTGTGCCAGTTCCTCGCCGATCTGCTCGAAGTGCCGGTCGAGCGCCCCGACGATCTGGAAACAACCGCGCGCGGCGCCGCTTTCCACGCCGGGCTTGCCGTGGGGCTATGGTCGGGGCTGGAGGAGATCGCCGCGCTCTGGTCGCGCGAGGCTAGCTTCGCGCCGTTGATGACGGCGGCGGCCCGGGCGCCGCTGATCGCCGGCTGGCATGATGCGCTGCGGCGGACGCTGCTCAGGTGATCACATCCGGCGCGGTCCGCCCCGTATGGCGGGCGATGCCGGCGATCTCCTCCGCCGCCGCGACGAGTTCGGCGAGCATGTCCTGCGTCGCGGCGTCGAGCGTTCCATCCGCCGGCTCATAGCGTTCCAGATAGACGCGCAAGGTGGCGCCGCTGGTGCCAGTGCCCGACAGCCGAAAAACCACGCGGCTGCCGCCGTCGAACAACACCCGCACGCCCTGTTGCGCGCTCGTCGAGCCATCTACCGGATCGTGGTAGGCGAAATCGTCCGCGGCCGCGACGCGAAGGGCGCCGATCGCCCGGCCCGGCAGGTCGCCGAGCGCACTGCGCAGCGCTGTCATCAGCGCGTCGGCCTGCGCGGTTTCGATGCCCTCATAATCGTGCCGCGCGTAATAATTGCGCCCGAAACGCGCCCAGTGCTCGCGCGCGATCTCCGCCACCGATTTGCCAGTGGCTGCTATTATATTGAGCCACAACAAAACCGCCCACAACCCATCCTTCTCGCGGACGTGGTCGGACCCGGTGCCCGCGCTTTCCTCCCCGCAGATCGTCGCCATCCCGGCATCGAGCAAATTCCCGAAGAATTTCCAGCCGGTCGGCGTTTCGAACGCGGGAATGCCCAAAGTCTCGGCAACGCGATCCGCCGCTGCGCTCGTCGGCATAGAGCGCGCCACGCCCCTGAGCCCAGCCCGATAGCCAGGCGCGAGATGCGCGTTCGCCGCAAGCATCGCCAGGCTGTCCGACGGGGTAATGAACATGCCGCGGCCGATGATGAGGTTGCGATCACCGTCACCGTCGGAGGCCGCGCCGAAATCAGCCGCACCCGGAGCCATCATCGCGTCGTAAAGCGCGCGGGCGTGTACGAGGTTGGGATCCGGATGATGCCCGCCGAAATCCTCCAGCGGCGTGCCGTTCATCACGGTGCCCGGCGCGAAGCCTAGCCGCCTTTCGAGCAACTCGATCGCATATGGCCCGGTGACCGCGCTCATCGCATCGAACTTCATCGTCAGCGCGGCGGCACGAATCGCGGGGAAATCGAACAATGTCTCCATCAGATCGGCGTAATCGGCGACGGGATCGACGACCTCGAGCGCCATCCCCGCAACGCTCGAGACACCCGGCGCATCAATGTCGACAGCGGTAGTGCGAACGATACGAAACGCATCGATCGCCTTCGTGCGCGCGAAGATCGCATCGGTGATTTTCTCGGGCGCCGGGCCACCATTGGCGACATTGTACTTTATGCCGAAATCCGCGTCCGGGCCGCCGGGATTGTGGCTGGCCGACAGGATCAGCCCGCCGATCGCCCCGCGCTTGCGGATCAGATGCGACGCGGCCGGGGTGGAGAGAATGCCGCCCTGCCCAACCACGACGCGATCGAAGCCGTTGGCCGCCGCCATGCGGATGGCTGTGCCGATAACCTCGCGATTGAGGAACCGCCCGTCCCCGCCGATCACCAGCGTGGCGCCCTGCTTGTCCTGAACAACGTCGAAGACCGACTGAATGAAATTCTCGGCATAATGCGGCTGCCGAAAAATGCGCACTTTCTTGCGCAGGCCTGAGGTGCCCGGCTTTTGATCCGGATAGGGTGTGGTGGCGATGGTCTCGATCATCGCGCCATCAAGCACGCGCCCTTGCACCGGGCAAGCGCCTCAGATGTCAGACGGTAAAGCTCTCTCCGCAGCCGCACGCGCCCTTGGCATTGGGGTTATTGAAGACGAAGCCGGCGGTGAAATCATCCTCTACCCAGTCCATCGTCGAGCCGATCAGATAGAGGATCGACCCGCCATCGACATAGAGCGTTCCGCCCGTCGTCTCGATCTTCTCGTCGAACGGCTTCGCCTCGGTGACGTAATCGACCGAATAGGCAAGGCCCGAGCAGCCACGGCGCGGGGTGGAGAGCTTGACGCCGATCGCCCCATCCGGCGCCTTCGCCATCAGATCGGCGATGCGCGCCTCCGCGCCGGCGGTCAGTATCAGCGCGGCTGGACGGGCACGGGCCTTTACGTCCGTCATCACAACATCCCCAGTTCGAGCCGCGCCTCGTCGGACATCTTGGCCGGATCCCACGGCGGATCCCAGACGAGATTCACGTCGGTGAACGCAACGCCGGGCACCGCCGAAACCCGCATCTCAACCTCTCCGGGCATCGATTCGGCGACCGGGCAATGCGGCGTGGTCAGCGTCATCGTCACGACGGCGTGGCCATCATCGCCAACCTCGACGCCATAGATCAGCCCGAGATCGTAGATATTCACCGGGATCTCGGGATCGTAGATTTCCTTCAGCGCGTCGATCACCGCTTCGTACAGCGCCCCGCCCGGCGCGCCGGCGGCATCCGTTTGCGGCTGCTGCGCTAGAAAACCGGAGAGATAGTCGCGCTTGCGCTCGAACGTGTCGCGCGCATCCTCCACCCGCGCCTTGGGCGGGGCAGGCACAGCCTCTACTTCTTCGATGCGGATCGGGTCGCTCATCCGAAAATCCTCGTCACTCGCTCGATACCGTTCACCAGCGCGTCGATATCAGCCGAATTGTTATACACGCCGAAGCTGGCGCGCGCGGTCGCCTCGACGCCAAGCACATCCATCAGCGGTTGCGCGCAATGGTGGCCGGCGCGGATCGCCACGCCCGCCTCGTCCAATATGGTGCCGACATCGTGCGGGTGCACCCCGACGACCTCGAAAGAGACAATCCCGGCCGAATCATCCGGCCCGAACAGCCGCACCGAATTGAGCGTGGAAAGCCGTTCGCGTGCATTCGCCACCAGCGCGGTTTCGTGCGCGTGGATGCGATCGAGGCCGATTCCCGCTGCGTAGTCGATCGCCGCGTGAAGCCCGATCACGCCGACGATATGGGGCGTCCCGGCCTCGAACCGGGTCGGCGGCGGGGCATAGGTGGTGCGCGCGAACGTCACGCGATCGATCATCGATCCGCCGCCCTGGTAGGGCGGCATCGTATCCAGCAGCTCCGCGCGCGCCCACAGCACGCCGATCCCGGTGGGGCCATAAAGCTTGTGACCGGAAAACACGTAGAAGTCGCACCCGAGCGCGGAGACATCCACTGCCATGCGCGGCACAGCCTGGCATCCGTCGACAAGCAGCTTCGCGCCGACGCCGTGCGCCAGGTCAGCCGCGCGCCGCACGTCGAGCACCGAGCCCAGCACGTTCGAAACATGCGCCAGCGCGACCAGCTTGTGCTCCGGCCGCAGCATCGCCGCCATCGCGTCCAGATCGATGCAATGATCGGCGGTAAGCGGGATCACGTCGATCGCCGCGCCGACGCGCTCGGCTACCATCTGCCACGGCACGATGTTCGAATGATGCTCAAGCTGGCTCAGCAGGATGCGGTCACCGGCCTTGAGCTGCGTTCCGGCCCAGCATTGCGCGACAAGATTGATCCCCTCCGTCGCGCCGCGCACGAACACGCATTCGTCGGGCTTGCCGCCGATGAACTGCGCCACGCGCCGCCGCGCCGCCTCATATGCAAGCGTCATGTCGGCAGAGCGCTGATAGACACCGCGATGCACCGTGGCATAGGTTTCGTCATAGGCACGCGCGATCGCATCGATCACCGGGCGCGGCTTCTGCGCGGTGGCGGCCGTATCCAGATATGCCCACCCGGCCGGGATCGCGGGGAAATCCGCAAGCACATCGAGCGCACGTTCGGCGGTGGCGATGCTCACAGCGCCGCCTCCAGCCACGCATCGGCATCCGCCTCGAACGCCTCGCGAATCCCCTCATGACCGATCCGGGCGATCGCATCGGCGACGAAGGCGCGCGTCATCAGCGCTTCCGCCCGCGCCGGCGGAATGCCCCGGCTTTCGAGGTAGAACAGCGCGCGACGATCCAGCTCACCCACCGTCGCGCCATGCGCGCATTTCACGTCGTCAGCGAAAATCTCCAGCTCCGGCTTGAGGTTCACCGTGGCGGTGCGATCGAGCAAAAGGCCGCGCAGGCTCTGCTCCCCGTCGGTCTTCTGCGCGTGACGCGCCACTTCGACGCGGGCGGCAAGGCTGGCCTGCGAGCGATCGGCGGCTACTGCGCGCCATGTCTGATTGCTGGTGCCGTCCGGGGCGGCATGATGCACCGCGACGGCGCATTCCTGCTTCTGCTCGTTCCGCGTCAGCAGTGCGCCGCCATAATCGACATGCGCGCCCTCACCAGCGAGCCGCAACTCGGCGTCGATGCGGCTCCCCTGCCCGCCCGCCCCGAGAAAAATCGTCACCAGGCTTGCCGCCGCTGCGATCTCCGCTTCCTCGCGCAGCGAAATGAATCCGGCCGGCTGAAGCAACCTGACCGCGCGCATCAGCCGCGCCCCCCGGCCCAGTCGCGTGCGCGTGAAGCGATTCGCCCAGCCCGCGCCGACGAAGGTTTCCACCACCTCCGCCACCGCATCGTCCGCCAGTAAAACCTCGGCTGGCAGATGGCTCGCGCCGGCGGTGGCGATGTGCAGGATCTGCACCGGATCGGCGGCGGCCGCGGCGTCAAGGCGCAGCGACCAGCCACGTCCGGCCGCGCGGCGACCGAGCGGATGACCGGACGGCGCGATGTCAACAAGCGCGACGCGATCGAGGACACTGCGCGCCTCATCGAGCACGCCATCGACGAACACGAGCCGCGCGCCCGGCAAATCCAGGAAATCAGCGTCCGGCGCGGCGATCGGCGCGAGCGCGCTCGCCGCTGCAAGCCCGCCCAGATCGGCCCATCGCCATGCCTCCTCCCGGGTGGAGGGAAGATCGAGCACGCTCATGACCGCGCCTTCCGCAGTGCAGCCTGCAACCCTTTGAACAATTCCGGCTTACGCTGGTTGACGCCTGCCGGCGTGACCGCCTGACGCGCAGCGACCGCTTTCAGCGCCAGCATCACGCCGCCTCCGCGCCCGCGCCGAGATAGCCTTCCCGCTCCAGTTCGAGTGCCAGCTCCGGGCCGCCCGAACGGGTGATCCGCCCATCGGCAAGCACATGCACGAAATCCGGGCGAACGTAATCGAGCAGCCGCTGGTAATGCGTGATGAGCAGCACCGCCTTGTCGGCCTTGCGCATAATGCGGTTGATGCCGTCACCCACCACGCGGAGCGCGTCGATGTCGAGGCCGCTGTCCGTCTCGTCGAGGATCGCGAAGCGGGGATCGATGATCCCCATCTGCACCATCTCGTTGCGCTTCTTCTCGCCACCGGAAAAACCGACGTTGACCGGGCGTTTCAGCATCTCCTGATTGAGGCCGAGCGCATCCGCCTCGCCGCGCGCCACTTTCAGAAACTCGCCGCCCGACAAGGGCTTGTCGCCGCGCGCGGTGCGCTGCGCATTGAGGCTCTCGCGCAGGAACTGGACGTTCGACACGCCGGGTATCTCGACCGGATACTGAAATCCCAGGAAAAGCCCGGCGGCCGCCCGCTCATGCGGCGCGAGAGCGAGCAAATCCTGTCCGTCGAACGTCACGGAACCTTCGGTAACCTCATAACCGGGCCGCCCGCCGAGCACATAGCCGAGCGTCGATTTTCCCGCGCCGTTAGGTCCCATGATCGCATGCACCTCTCCCGCGTTCACCGCGAGCGACAGGCCCTTCAGGATCGGCTTGCCGTCGATTTCGGCGTGGAGGTTTTCAATCTTCAGCATGGCTCGGGATTCTTTCAATTCCTGTATTCCACCGGATCACTGCGCCGCCCGACCACGCACGATCGCGGCGACTTTCACTTCAACACAATCTGCAAGCGGCTCGGGCTGGGTCACGCCGCGATCGAAACAGGCGGCGGTCGCCTCGCACGCAGCATGATCGATCTCGGCATCGCCGCTCGAAACACGCGCCTGACACGCCTTCACCTTGCCGCCATCCACCTGCATCGCGATCCGCAGCTTGTGCAGCGCGGCCACGACCACATCGCGCTGCGCAGTCGCCGCGGCATCGGGAACTGCCGCGAGAACCATCGTGGCGAGGAGAATCACCCGACGCTCCCCTCGAGCGAAATCCCCAGCAGTTTCTGCGCCTCGACCGCGAATTCCATGGGGAGTTGTTGCAGCACCTCGCGCGCGAAGCCGTTGACGATCAATGCGACCGCCGCTTCCTGATCCAGCCCGCGCGACATCGCGTAAAAAAGCTGGTCGTCGCTGATCTTGCTTGTGGTCGCCTCATGCTCGATCTGCGCGCTCGGGTTTTTCACCTCGATATAGGGCACGGTATGCGCCCCGCACTGATCGCCGAGCAACAGGCTGTCGCATTGCGTGAAGTTGCGGACCCCCTCCGCCGTCGCCGCCACGCGCACGAGCCCGCGATAGGTATTGTCGCTGTGCCCCGCACTGATCCCCTTCGACACGATCGTGGAACGCGATCCCTTGCCGAGGTGGATCATCTTGGTGCCGGTATCCGCCTGCTGGCGGTTGTTCGTCACCGCAACCGAATAGAATTCGCCCACGCTGTTCTCGCCCGCCAGCACGCAGCTTGGATATTTCCAGGTGATCGCGGAGCCGGTCTCAACCTGCGTCCAGCTAACCTTGCTGTTCCGTCCCTGGCAGAGCGCGCGCTTGGTGACGAAATTATAGATGCCGCCGACGCCGTTCTCGTCGCCGGGATACCAGTTCTGCACGGTGGAATATTTGATCTCGGCATCGTCGAGCGCGACCAGCTCGACCACCGCGGCATGAAGCTGGTTCTCGTCGCGCATCGGCGCGGTACAGCCCTCGAGATAGGAGACATACGCCCCCTTGTCCGCGACGATCAGCGTCCGCTCGAACTGGCCGGTATTCTCCGCATTGATCCGGAAATAGGTGGATAGCTCCATCGGGCACCGCACGCCCTCCGGGATGTAGACGAAGGTGCCGTCGGAAAAGACCGCGCTGTTGAGCGTCGCGAAATAATTGTCATGCTGCGGCACCACCTTGCCCAGCCATTTCTTCACGAGGTCGGGATATTCGCGCACCGCCTCGCTGATCGACAGGAAGATCACGCCCGCCGCCTTCAGTTCCTCGCGGAAGGTCGTGGCGACGGAAACACTGTCGAACACAGCGTCCACCGCGATTTTGCGCGCCCCCTCGACCCCGGCGAGCACTTTCTGCTCCTCGATCGGAATGCCGAGCTTTTCATAGGTGCGACGGATTTCGGGATCGAGTTCGTCGAGCGAGCTGATCGTCTTCTTCTGCTTCGGCTCTGCGTAGTAATAAGCGTCCTGATAATCGATCGGCGGGATATTGAGCTTGGCCCAGTCCGGCGCATCCATCTCCAGCCACTTGGCATAAGCCTTCAGCCGCCAGTCGAGCATCCACTGCGGCTCGCCCTTCTTGGCGGAGATATAGCGCACGATATCCTCGGACAGGCCCTTCGGCGCGAAATCCTGTTCGATCTCGGTCGCGAAGCCCCATTCGTACTTCTTGGAGACGGCCGCGAGCGCCTCGGCGTTCTTCGTAGCCATTATGCCATCACCTCCTGGCGCGAGACCGGCGCCGGCGCGCCGGCGAGGCTCGCCAGCGTCACCCCGGCGAGCGCGCCGCGCACCGCGTTGTTCACGACATTCCAATGCGGCTTCACGCGACAATTCCCTTCGATGGCGCAATCATGATCGCCGACGTCGACACAGGCGGTGAGCGCGATCGGGCCCTCAACCGCCTCGATGATATCCATCAGGCTGATCGTCGCCGGCGGACGGGCGAGGCGAAAGCCGCCGCCGGTCCCACGCGCGCTTTCGATCAGGCCGGCGGCGGACAGGCGGCTGACGAGCTTCTGCGCGGTGGGCAGCGGCACACCCGTTTCCTCGGCCAGAACCGTGGCATTCAGCCGCCCGGCCCCGCCGCAATGGCGCGCGGCGGCGGACATCATCACGACCGCATAATCGGCTAGGCTCGAAAGGCGCATGTTCAGGTCAATCGGATCGATTCATTCCGATTGGCAGATGGTCGCGTTTCGGCGCGAAATCAAGCACCGTCGCGCACGGTCGCCGGGACGATCACGTATCCGAGATGATTGAATGCACCTGGCCACCAAGCGCGAGCCGCTGCGACATGGTGAGTTGCGCCAGATGGTTGGGCTCGGTGCGAAGCTGGCCGGGCGTCAGCCCGGCGAATTGCTTGATTTCCCGGATAAGGTGCGACTGATCGTAGAAGCCTTCCGAGATCAGTTCGTCGAGGGTTGACGTGCCGTTCGCCAGCGCCACCGCCGCGCGAAGCGCGCGATATTTGCGCGCCAGCAGTTTCGGCGGGCCGCCATACAGCGCGTTGCAGCGCCGCTCCACCTGCCGGCGCGAGAGGCCGGTCGCCTCAAGCAGCTCGCAGACATTCGGTGACGGGCTGCCCGCGAGCCACGCGTCGATCTGCCGTGCAAAGGTCAACGCGCCGGTATCCGAGCGATCGATCGACGCGCGCACGAACGCTGCGGCTACGGCCACCTTGTCTTCGGTAGAGTGCGCCGCCCGCATGCGATCGCTTACGCGCCGCACCGCCGAACCGAAGAACGCCTCCCCATCGAGCGCGCGATTCAGCATGGTCGAGGCATCGATCCCCAGCAGCGCCGCCCAGCCGGCAGGCTGGATGCCCATTCCGATCACATCCAGCGGCCCATCGGCCCGGGTCCGCATCGCGCCGCTGGTGGGGCCGACGATATGGACTTCGCCAACCGCCTGTATGCTGCCATCGGGAAACACGTAGGATGCCTCGCGCCCCGACAATCGAAACCTTAGCTGTGCATGATCGGCGCGTTCCACATCCTCGAAAAGCGGGATATCGGCGCGAAAACGATAGAACAGCGTGACATACGGCCGAAGATCCTCGGCTGGCACCACATAGTCCAGCGTAATATCAGCCACGTTTACGCGCCCCGTTTATCGCATGATATTAACGCGTGATCGCAAAGAATAAAAGTGGCCCGGCCGCGTGAGCAGCCGGGCCATTCAGTTGAGAACCCCTGTTGCCAGAAGCTCTTCGGGTCGCGCCATCTTTAGATACTTTTGCCCCCAAAAAGTATTGGATGGATTCGACATATCTTGATGCACTTTCATACAATTAGCGGCGACACCGCAGCCTTCCTCCCAGTATTTCTTACAATTCCTTCATTGATTCAGCCGCTTCGTCGGCATCGAGGCAACGAGGACGCGACCCTCCCGGCGCGGATCATAGCCGCCGTCTATTTTTCCCCCGCGCACGATGACACCCTGCAGGCCCGAGTCCTCGCCCTGGCCCGGCCTCACCACGATGCCGCGTGCCGCAAGGCCCGCCAGCACCGCCGGCGGGAATTTATCGACCTCGCCATTGAACACCTCGCCTCGCGCGACGAGGTTCGGCAGCGCAAGCGCCTCCTGCATCGGCATTCCCCAGTCGATCGACGCGACCATCGCCTTGCCGACATAGGCGAGGATCGCGTTGCCGCCGGCCGAGCCCAGCGCACCGGCGAAGTCGCGCTTCTCGTCAAGCAGGACGAGCGGCGTCATCGAGGAACGCGGGCGCTTCCCCGCGGCGACGGCGTTGGCAGCCGGGCGACCGGTCGCATCGCGCGGGCTGAACGAAAAATCGGTCATCTGGTTGTTGAGGAAAAAGCCGTCGACCATCCGCCCCGACCCGAAGATCGATTCGACGGTCGTCGTCATGGACACCACGTTGCCCCGCGCATCCCCGATCACGAAATGTGACGTGCCGGTCGGCTCCAGCGTCCGGTCCGCGCCGGCGTCCGCATTTGCACCGGGCGGATTGCCCGCCGCCGGTGCCGGCCCGGCACGCTCGCCGATCAGCTTTGCCCGGCCCGCGACATAGGCGCGGTCGAGCATCCCTGTGACCGGTACGGCCACGAACGCCGGATCCCCGACATACCGGTCGCGATCGGCGTACATCAGCCGGCTCGCCTCCGCGAACTGGAACCATGCCTTTGGATCGGACGGGCCGCGCCTGGCGATATCGGTATTGCTCAGCAGCGTAAGCAGCTGCAGCAACCCCACCCCGCTAGACGGGGGCGGCGGCACGCATACGAGATAGACGCGATACGGGCCGCACAGCGCTTCGCGCACGAGCGGACGATAACCGGCTAGATCAGCTAGCGTCATGGCGCCCGGATGCTCGCCCGCGTGAACGCGATCGACGATCGCCCGCGCTGTCCGCCCGGCATAGAGCGCCGCCGGTCCCTCCGCTGCGAGCCGGCGCAGGAAATCGGCATAGGCCGGATTATGCAGACGGTCTCCGGCATGGAGCAGGCCGCCGCCGGGCCGCGCGAAATAGGCCAGCACGTCGGGCGCCGAAGACTGCGGGAACATCGCGCTGGCGAGGAACCGCCCGAGCCGCGGCGACACGATGAATCCGTCACGCGCCGTCCGCTCCGCATCGCCGAACAGATCGCGCCACGGCAGCGCGCCATGCCGCTCGTGAGCGAGCGCCAGCATCTTCATCGCGCCGGGAACCCCGGTGGCGCGACCGCTCAACACCGCAGTGGCGAACGGCAGCGGCCTGCCATTGTCGTCAAGGAACATATCCGGTGTCGCCCCGGCGGGCGCCGTCTCGCGACCGTCGTAGATCGTCACGCGACGCGTTCCGCCATCGTAATAGGTCATGAAGCCACCGCCGCCGACGCCCGAACTCTGCGGCTCGACCAGCGACAGCATCGCCTGCACCGCGATCGCCGCGTCCACCGCGCTGCCCCCGCGCCGCAACACCGCCATTCCCGTCTCCGCCGCCAGCGGATTGGCCGCCGCGACGAAGACCTGCGCGGTCGTCGCCGGCCGCGCGACATCACGCGGCCGCGCGGCGGGCACGGCCGCGCACGATCCGAGCGCGGCGGCGGCGATCGTGGCGAGCAGCGTTCTTGTCAGCTTCATTCCAAGGCTCCCTGCGACCCGTTCATTTCCCGCATTCGTTAACGGGCGATGCCGCGGCCGTCCACGACGGGTGGCCTCACGTGGCGATCGCTTCTAAGCTCGTGGAACAAGACAAGGAGCCTGTAATCGGGCATCCGGGAGAGGATATGCGAACGCTCGAACATTTCCCCAATCTCGTCACCATGTTCTTCACCCGCGCCGCCGAGAAGGGCGATGCGCCGTTCCTGTGGGCGAAACGCGACGGCGCGTGGCAGTCGACAAGCTGGGCGGAGGCCGCGCGGCAGGTCGCAAGCCTCGCCGCCGCATTGAAGGCATCGGGCCTGCGGCCCGGCGACCGCGTGATGCTCGTCAGCGAGAACCGCCCGGAATGGTGCCTATCCGATCTCGCGATCATGGCCGCCGGCTGCATCACGGTGCCCACCTACACCACCAATACCGAGCGCGATCACGCCCATATCATCGAAAATTCCGGCGCGCGCGCGGTGATCGTCTCCAGCCAGAAGCTGGCCGATGTGGTGATGCGCGCCGTGGTGCGCACCACCCACGCCGAGATCGTCATCGGGATCGACAAGCCGCGCATTCGCCAGTCCGGCATCGAATGCCTGGATTGGCATGAGTTGATCGCCAGCCATCCAGCAGACCCTGCGAAGGCCGCCGCCGAGGCGACATTCCAGCGCGAGGATCTGGCCTGCATCATCTACACGTCCGGCACCGGCGGCGCGCCCCGCGGCGTGATGCAGCATCACGGCGCGATCCTGCACAATGTCGCCGGGTGCACGCAGATCATCGCCGAGGATTTCGGCTGGGGCGACGAGGTGTTCCTGTCCTTCCTTCCGCTCTCCCATGCCTATGAACACACCGGCGGACAGCATTTCCCGATCGGTGTGGGTGGGCAGATCTATTATGCCGAGGGGCTGGAGAAGCTCGCCTCGAACATGGAGGAGGTGCGCCCGACGATCATGGTGGTCGTGCCGCGGCTGTTCGAGGTGTTGCGCACGCGCATATCAAAGGCGGTGGAGAAACAGGGCGGGATGAGCCAGAAGCTGCTCGGCATGGCGCTGGATGTCGGCGCCAAGCGCTATGAGCACCGGATGAAGCTGGCCGATCGGCCGAAGGCGCTGCTGGTGGATGCGTTGTTCAAGCCGCGGATCGGCAAGAAATTCGGTGGCCGGATGAAGGCGATGGTGTCGGGGGGCGCACCGCTGACGCCCGAAGTGGGGGTGTTCTTCCAGTCGCTCGGCGTCACCTTCCTGCAAGGCTACGGCCAGACGGAGGCCGCGCCGGTGATCTCGTGCAATCGCCCCGCCGCCGGTCTCAAGATGGATACCGTCGGCCCGCCGATGCCCAATACCGAAGTGGTGATCGCCGAGGATGGCGAGATACTGGTGCGCGGCGAGCTGGTGATGCACGGCTATTGGCGCAACGAGGCGGAAACCGCGCGCGTGCTGCGCGACGGCTGGCTCCACACCGGCGACATCGGCGAGATCGACGAGCGCGGGCGGATCAGGATCACCGATCGCAAGAAGGATCTGATCATCAACGACAAGGGCGACAATGTCGCGCCGCAAAAGGTCGAAGGGCTGCTCACGCTGCAGCCGGAGATCATGCAGGCGATGATCGCCGGGGATCGCAAGCCGCATATGGTCGCGGTGATCGTGCCCGATCCTGAATGGACGCAGGAATGGTGCGCGGCGAACGGCGTGGCTGACAGCCCGTCCGCACTGGCGGAAAACACCGCGTATCGCGCCGCGCTGAGCGATGCGGTGGATCGCACCAACACGGAATTGTCGGTGATCGAGCGCATCCGCCGCTTCATCGTCGCCGACGAGCCGTTCGCCATCGAGAACGAGCAGTTGACGCCGAGCCTGAAGATCCGCCGCCACGTGCTGAAACAGGTCTATGGCGATCGGCTGGAAGCGCTCTACCGCTAGGAAGCTGGAGGCGGCCGGCGCGCGCCGGCCGCCTGCCGTCTTTCGCTATCGCCCGGCGGGGGCGGCGCCCTTGCCGCGCGGCAGCACCGTGAGCGTCCAGTCCTTCTCGGGGCGGAGATATTTTGCCGCCGTCGCCTGCAATGTCTCGGGCGTGATCGCGGCGAGATCGTTGACCATCGTCCCCAGCGCCTCCAGCCGCGCGGGATCGTAGGTGCCGCCGCTCGCCTGGATCAGCCAGAACTGGTTCCCGGACGAAGCGCGCGCGAGATACTGAAGTGTCGGCACCACGGTGCGCCGCAGTTCATCCGCATCGATCGGCTTGGCGGCCAGCTCCGCGGCGATCTCGCGGCTCAGCTTGAAGAACAGATCGACCTTGTCGGGCTGCACCTGCCCGACGGCGATGATCCGCCCGCCCGTGGCCATGCCGAGCGGCCACTGGCTCGACGCCGACGGGCTGTAGCTTGCGCCCGCCACCGAGCGCAGCCGATCGAACAGCCGGTCCGCGAACACCGACGACAGGATGTCGAGCCGTCGCATTTCGGCATGGTCGGCTGCGCCGCCGCCGGTCGGCCAGGCGATGACTGCCGCCGCTTGCGTATCGGGCCCGCCGTGGGTGAGCACCACGGGCTTGTCGTTGTGCGCGGGGAAGGCCACCGGCACGACGGGTGTGGCATCGGGCTTGCGCTTCTTGAGCGCGCCGAACGTCCGCGCCACGGCGGCGATCGCCTCATCCGCCTTCACGTCGCCGAAGACGTCGACCTCGATCGGCCCGCGCGCCATCATCGGCTCCCAGAAGGCACGGAAGTTTTCGGGCGTCAGCGCCTGCACCTCCGTCTGCGCGGGCGTGCCCCAGCGCACGTCGCCATCGCGGATCAGCCGCTCCAGATCGCGGCTGAGCACGCCGTCGGGCGAGGAATCCAGCCCGGGATAGCCGGCCAGCATCGCCGCCTTGGCGCGTGTGACCGGCGCGGCGTCCCAGCGGGGGAAGGCGAGCTTGTCGGCCAGCAGCAGCAGATTGTCGGCATAATCCCCCGGCGTGGACATCGCGTTGAACATGAAAGCATCCTCGGCGATGTCGAGATCCATGCCGATGCGTCGTCCGTTGGTCAGCGCATCAAGATCACCCTGATCGAGATCACCGATTCCCGCAGGTGCGAGCGCCATGTCCCCCGCCCACGCAGGGGTGGGCGTTCTGGCGGGCAAGGTCGAATAGCCGCGCTCGAACCGGACACGCAGGTACACGCGCCCCGTCTCCGACGAGTTGGCATAGAGCAGCAGGCGCACGCCGTTGCTGAAGACGATCTTCTCCAGCCCGGGACTGCCGGCGGGCGCGCGCGATTTCACCTTGCCCGGCTTGCCGAGCTTCGGCAGCCGCGAGAAATCGATGTTCGCCTGATCCTTGCGGCTGCCGACCAGCCCGGACACATCCTCCTTCAGCGCGGCGGCCAGCGCGGCGGGCGTCGCGCCATCGGCGGTGCGCGTGTTGACGATCGCGCGCGTGGCCACTCCCGCGAAGATCCGGCGGGTCGCATCGAGCAGGGCGTCGGGCGTGAACATGCCCTTGTCATGCGCCTGCTTGAGAATGTCATACGACGCTTGCGGCCCTGCCACCGTCTCCCGGATGTCGAGCGCGCCTACCATGTCATCGGCCTGCTTGGCGCCCGCCTCCACACGCGCGGTGCCGACATCGTTGCGCAGCGCCGCGTCGAACTCGGCATATTCGCGCTCGATCTCGGCCTGGGTCGGCGCGGTTGCCATCGCATCCGCGATTACCGCGCGCACGTCCTTCAGCGCGGCGTGCCAGTCATCACCGAGCGGCAGGATGTTGGTGAAGGTCACGTTGGCTGATCGCGAAACGTCATCGAGGCTGACCGAGGCCTGCAGAAAGCTTCCGCCCGCCCGCGCGCGCGTTTCGAGCCGGCGATTGATGACGCGCACCGCGAGGAAATCGATGAAGCGCTTCTGGTTGAAGATGATCGTATCGTCGCGCGCGATCCACGGCCGCACCACCGCCATCGCGACGACCGGCGGCAGCGCCGGCTCCGCGATCGTCGCGGTTTCGGGCGCTCGCGGATCGGGCGTGCCGAAATTCGTGTCGGCGGGATCAGGCCCCTTGCCGCGCCAGTCCCCGAAATTCTTGACGATCAGCTTCGCCGCCACCGCCGGATCGATATCGCCGGAAATGATGACCACCACGCGCGCGGGGCGATACCAGCGATCATGGAATGCCTGGATCGTCGCGGGTGTGGCAGCCTCAAGCGTCTTGATCGAGCCGATCGGCGAGCGATCCGCCAGCGGCTGGTGCGCGAAGAACAGGCCGCGCATCGCGTCGGACCAGCGCACCTGCGGCCCCGGCGCCTCGCGCTGCTCGGCCAGCACGGCGGGCCGCTCGGCGGCGAGCCCCTTATCGTTGATCGCGGGCTCTGCCATCATGCCCGCGAATATCTTGAGGCTTTCGTCCAGCGTGTCGGGCGTCGCCGCCGGCAGATCGAGCTTGTAGACCGTCTGCGTCGGCGTGGTCTGGGCGTTCGAATCCGAGCCAAACGTTGCGCCCAGCCGCTGCCACACGCGCTTCGTCTCGCCGTCGGGCACATATTTCGAGCCGCGGAATGAAAGATGCTCGATCAGATGGGCGAAGCCCTGTTCCGAATCGCGCTCGTTGAGCGAGCCCGCGTCGATCCGCACGCGCACCGCCACCTGCCCCGGCGGCACGCCGTTCTTGCGCACGGCATAGCGCAGCCCGGTGGAGAGCTTGCCGAAATGCCATTGCGGATCGGGTGGGATATCCGATCGCTCGAACAGCCACGGCCTGGTATCCACCGTGACCGGCGCGGGCGTGGCGGCGGGCGCGGCAGCCGCCTGCTTCTTGCGGGGGGCGGCCGGCGCCGGGGCAGCGGCGTTGGCGACAAGGGCGAGGGCGACCAGCGGCGTCGCCACCGCACGCAGAATGAACGACATATGCCGCTTGTACGAAGGCGCAGGCCGAACGGCAACGCCGCCGGCGATAACTTCGTATTTCCCCTTTCACGCCATGTTTTGGACCCGAACCGCGGGTAGCAACCGGCAAAGAGGCTGCGGACCCGTTTGCAGCGGCGCGGCGTTTCCCTGCCGGCAGGGGCCCGGAAAACGCAAGGACTGGACTGGTACGACGTGGATCTCGACGTAAGGCACGCGAACACTGCAATGGGGCATAATTCGGGCAGGCTGGCCGCCGGCGCGATAATGGTGCCCGATCTCAACGTTATTTCCGGCGCCCCCTCCCCCGGCAGCGCGATGCGCGCGGAGCGCGGGCGGCCGCTCATCATCTCGCTCGGCAAACATTTTCGCGGGTTGTTCGACCGGCTGATCGCCACATCCTCGCTGGTTTCGAACGCGCCGGTGCTCGACGTGCGCGATTTCGCCTGGACGCAGATGCTGCGCGAGAACTGGCAGGCGATCCGCGACGAGGCGATGACGGTCGCGCTGCGCGGCAATGCCGCCCCGAGCCTGTCGACCATCTCGCCCGATCACCGGGCGATCGCCGAAGTCGACAAATGGCGCTCCTTCTTCATCTGGGGTTACGGCTATCGCATCGATGAGAATGCGGATCGCTGCCCCCGGACGGCCGCTCTGGTGGAGCAGATCCCGGGGCTGAACTCCGCCTTTTTCTCGATCCTCGCGCCGGGTACGCACATTCCCGATCATCGCGGCGTCACGAAGGGGCTGATCACCTGCCATCTCGGGCTGGTCGTGCCCCGCGACGGCGACGTGCGGATGCGCGTCCACGACCGGATCGTGCGCTGGTCCGAGGGGCAGACGCTGGTGTTCGACGATACCTATCAGCATGAGGTGTGGAACGACACCGAAGGCACCCGGGTGGTTCTGCTGATCCAGTTCGAGCGCCCGCTGCGCAACCCGGGCAAGTGGATCGCCGACACGTTCCTGCGCATCGTCCGCCGCTCTCCCTTCGTCCAGGAGGCGCGCGACAACATCCAGACGTGGAACGCGGCGGTCAAGCAGCTGGACGTGTGAAGCGGGCGTCGAATGCGACGCACCTTGATCCCCGCCTCGCGGACCGCCACATGGGCGGCATGCTGATCGAAACCGAAGCCACGCCAAACCCCGCGACACTCAAGTTCATTCCCGGCCGCGCCGTGATGGACAACGGCACGCGCGACTTCGCGACGCCGGAAGAGGCGGAAGCCTCTCCGCTCGCGACTGCGCTGTTCGATCTGGGCGACGTTACGGGCGTGTTCTTCGGGCGCGATTTCGTTTCGGTAACGGCTGCGCCGGGCGTCGAATGGCACGGGCTAAAGCCCGATGTGCTGGCGATCCTGCTCGACCACTTCACCGCACAGATGCCGCTGTTCCGCGGCCCGTCCGCCGATTTCTCGGTCCCGGCGGCCGAGGAGGAGATCGTCGATAACCCTGCCGACGCCGACATCGTGGCGCAGATTCGCGATCTGATAGACACGCGCGTCCGCCCGGCCGTGGCCAACGATGGCGGCGATATCGTCTATCGCGGGTTCGATCAGGGCAAGGTCTATCTCAAGATGCAGGGCGCGTGCTCCGGTTGCCCCTCGTCCACCGCGACGCTGAAGAACGGCATCGAGCAACTGCTGAAATATTACGTGCCTGAAGTGACCGAGGTGCGCGCGGTCTAACAAAAGCGCGCGATCACTTCCCGATCACGAAATCCTTCAGGCTGCTCACGTCGGTCAGCGCGTCCGGCGTGACGACCACCGTCGCGCCCGGCACGAGCACGCTCTCGATCGCGGCCCGGATCGCGGGGGCCATGTCGATGTCGCCCAGTTGCAGTTCCTCGTCAGGCGTCTGACCGGGCAGCGCGATCCGCGTCCATTTGCGCGCGCCGGAAGCCTCCGTGGTCTGGAGCGAATAGAGATAGGGATGATCGATCTGGCGGTTCACACCCACCGACGCGCGCCCGATGATCCGTCCGCCGCGGATGACGAACAGGGCGCGATCCGTGGTGCTGACGACGATCGAGACGGGGCCGGTGGGAGCGCGCGCCGGCTCCCAGAAGTCGCGCGCGCCGGGTATCGCCTGCCCGCCATTGGCGGCGGCGGCGATCACATCGGCGGCCGGGACGACGGCGGGGAGCGATTCGCGTTTGGTCACCACCACGGTCATCCCCAGCGGGGTAGCGCCATAGAGCATCTCGGCGAATTTGGGCGGCAGCCGGATGCATCCATGCGACGCCGCGTGGCCCGGCAATGCGCCGGCATGAAGGGCGACGCCGTCCCACGTCAGCCGCTGCATGAACGGCATGGGCGCGCTGTTGTAGAGATTGGAATGGTGCACCTTCTCCTTCTGCAGCACGGTGAAGATGCCGGTCGGCGTTTCATGCCCCGCCTTGCCGGAGGAGACGGTGGTGATCGCGATCGGCAGCCCGTTGCGATAGACCACCGCGCGCTGCGTCTCCAGATTGACGACCATCAGGATCGGCCCGGCGGGCGCGGTTTGCGGCGCCCACATATAGTCGCCCGCCTTCAACGCCCTGGCGGCGCGCAGGACGGAGGCATTGTCTAGCGTGGCACGGCCGGTGACGGTTATCGTCCTGGGTTCGGCGGGGGCGGGCTGGGGCGCAATGGCCACGGCGGCGAAGAGGGTAAGCAACGACATGCGCCCCCCTTAGCGCGATTGCCGCGTCGATTGAATCGCGGAATGAACGGCCTGCGTTTGCCGCCGATCGCCACCCGTCCATGAACAAAAGGTGGGGACGCCACCATCCCCCCATGCGCGCGCCTCTTCGATCAGTCTCCCTCAGTCCGCGACCAGCGCTTCCATGCGCTCCAGCGCCTCGGCGAAATCCAGCTTGAAGTCCTGCACGACCTGGCCCGCGCCGCGCACCTGCTCGACAAGGCCGACGCCCTGTCCGACGAAATAGGTGACGAGTTCCCGCGCGGCAGCATCGCCCTTTTCCGCCGCAAGATCGGCCGCGCGGATCGCGGGTTCGCTGATGATCGACTGGAACGGCATCGGCGGCGCACCGGGCGAATCCGGCGCTTCCCACGCATCGGTCCATGCCGAGCGAAGCTGGCGCGAGGGCTTTCCGGTGCGCCCCTTGGAGCGCACGGTATCGCGCGAACTGGCGGCCACCATCTTGTCACGAAACACGTCGGAACACTCGCTTTCCGGCGTGGCGAGCCACACCGATCCCGTCCATGCGCCCGCCGCCCCCATCGCCATCGCCGCCGCCATCTGCCCGCCGGTCATGATCCCGCCCGCCGCAAGGACGGGCACGTCGCCATGCCCCGCCCGATCGAGCGCGCGCACCACTTCCGGGATCAGCACCATCGTGGAAACCTCGCCGCAATGGCCGCCCGCCTCGCCCCCCTGCGCCACGATGATATCGACGCCGGCCGCAACCTGGCGCAGCGCATGTTCCTTCGCCCCCACCAGCGCCGCCACCGGCACGTTATGGGCGCGCCCCATTTCGATCATCGCCCTGGGCGGCACGCCGAGCGCGTTGGCGATCAGCCTGATCGGATGACGAAAGGCGATCTCCAGCATTTCCAGCGCGACATTGGGATCGAACGGCGCGGGCGCGGTGCTGTCCGCGCGCTCTTCCGGGAGCGTGAGGTGATGCCGTCCCGCGAGATCGCGGACGAACGCGCGATGCGCCTCCGGCACCTGCGCCGCGATCGACGCGCGGGTCAGCCCCTTCGCGCCGCCGGTGACGAGATTTTCCGGTATCAGCACGTCCA
Source organism: Sphingomonas sp. TX0543 (assembly GCF_048565505.1). Classification (NCBI taxonomy): domain Bacteria; kingdom Pseudomonadati; phylum Pseudomonadota; class Alphaproteobacteria; order Sphingomonadales; family Sphingomonadaceae; genus Sphingomonas; species Sphingomonas sp. TX0543. The sequence continues at coordinate 1,176,829 of NZ_JBLZUS010000002.1, read as the reverse complement.
GCCCATAGGGTTTTCCGTCGACATGCGCGTCGATCCACGCAAGTTCGGCCTCAAGGCTTTCCAGTGTATGCGCCGTCGCGCCGAGCACGCCAAAGCCGCCCGCGCGGCTGACTGCTGCCACGACATCGCGGCAATGGCTGAAAGCAAGCAGCGGAAAATCGATGCCCAGCATCGCGCAGATCGGTGAACGCATCGTGATTCCTCTCCTGTATTTTTCGCCATTGTCGTGGTCATGGCGCCAAAAGGAAAGGCCCGGGTGGCCGCCGTTGCGCGACAAACGAAGCAAAGAACGCGCCAGATCGAGGCGCCGGGTAATGAAATCGCCCGCCACGCTCACTATGATGAAAGGCGCGGGCATGGGGATTTGACCGAGCGATGAACTTTATCGACCGCGCGATGCAGTCACGTCGCGGATTGCTGAAAGCCGGTGGCCTTGCGGCAATCGGGGCCGTCCTGCCAAAAGGCGCGCTCGCCGCGTCGACGCCGTTCGCCGCGCCCCGCGCGGTGAGGCCTGAACTGATGCGCCGCGCGCTGGCCGCGCTAGAGCGCCACGGCGACCGGGTGCAGCGCGACAGGATCGCAATCGTCGATTTCAACGCCCCTTCCGCCCAGCCACGCTTCCATTTTGTCGATATCGCCAGCGGCGCCACCATTTCGAAGCTTGTGGCGCATGGCAGCGGGTCAGATCCGGCGCATACCGGCTTCGTGCACCGCTTTTCGAATGAGGGCGGCTCGAACGCATCCTCAGAGGGCGCTTTTCTCGCCACCGATTATTATAACGGGAAGCACGGCCGGTCACAGCGGCTGATCGGGCTTGACCCCACCAACGACAATGCGCTCGTCCGCGCGATCGTCGTGCATGGGGCATGGTATGCCAATGCGGAGATGATCCGGGCGCGCGGGATGCTCGGGCGCAGCCAGGGATGCTTCGCCGTGGGCGAGAATGAGCTTGCCGAGGTGTTCGAGCGGCTCGGCCCCGGCCGGATGATCTACGCCGCGAAGGTCTGACGCAGCCGCCGCACGCCGCCGACGAAGCGGGAGACGACCAGCTCCTCGAACCCGGCATAGCCAAGCCCAAGATGCGGCGGCCGCACGCTCAGCGCGTCGCCCAAAGTCAACGATCCCGCGCGCAGGCCCGCGCGCGCCACCGCCGCCCACCGCCGCGCCGTTTCCCAGCGGATCAGGCGGATATCCTGCGCGTCGCACGCATGGCGCGCCAGGAAATCCTGTTGCAGCGCGACCATCACTTCACCCAGCCGGCGAAGCGTTGCTCGATCCGGCGGGGGCGCGCGGCCCATCAGATTGGACACGACCAGCGCGGCGGCGTCGTGCGCGCCATCACCGAACAGCTCGGCATAGGAATCCGCCAGCACGCGTGTCGCACTGGCGCTCATCGTATCGACGAAGCGCTGCGAGGCGCCGCCGCCATGCTGGCGATAGATCAGCAGATCGGCATCGATCCGCGCCACCCGGCCCAGCCGCGCGATCCGGTGATAGAGGTCGAAGTCCTCGGCATAGAGCAGTTCGGGCCGGGTGAACGGCTCCAGCCCGCGCGCGATCTGGGCGCGGATCATCACCGATGACCAGACAAGCGGATTCTCGATCCGCAGCAACCATTCCGTCAGCCGCGCCGTGGTATTGGCCGGGTGACGCGGCGCGCGGATCGCGCCGTCTCTCAGCACCGCCGTATCGCTGCCGACGAGCGCCACCTCGGGATGCGCGTCCAGATAGGCGACCTGCCGTGCGAAGCGTTCCGGGCGGCACAGATCGTCCTGATCCAGCGCCGCGACATAGCGTCCGCGTGCCTCGGCGAAGGCGCGGTTGCGGGCGCGGACCGGGCCACCATTTTCCGCCAGCGCGATCACGCGGACGCGCGCATCCGGCCATGCGCGCAGCATTGCGAGCGTGTCGTCGGTAGAACAGTCATCGACGACGATCGCCTCGAAATCGCCCAGCGTCTGGGCGGCGAGGCTCTCCAGCGTCTCCCCGATCAGCGCGGCGCCGTTATACGCCGCCATGATGACGCTGACGGTGGGCGCGTTCACGCGGCGCGGCGGTCCCTGCCCGCCAGCAACTGATCCACGATCATCATGCCCACGTCGTTCTGCCACAGCCACAGGCCGTTGGCCTGCCCGACGAAGCTGGATTCCCCGCCCAGCTTCCCCCACGGCACGAAGCCCGCCGCCAGCCCGATGCCGAAAAGGCCGGGAATCGCCGTGCCGCCGGCATCCACCACGCGGCAATGGCGATCGACCATCGGCCGCCCTTCCTCCGCAGCCAGCCGCAGCGGCGTTCCATCCCGCCGCTCCACCGCCAGCGCGCGCGGGCGATAGCCGAGCGCCGCGATGGCGAGATCGGCGCTCGCGATCACCTCGCGCGCGCGTGCCTCGTCATCGCCGATCCGCATCACCGTGACGCGCGGGTCGGGTTCGCGCCCGTCGACGCGCAGCATCCGCAACACCAGCTCGCGCGCCTCCAGGCGGAAACCGGCGAGGCGATAGACGAAGCCCGAGACGGGGCAGATATCGTCCGGCCCGAAATCGGTGAACCCCTCCGCCTCCGCCGCCTCGACCGAGTGGAAGAACGGGCGCAGCGGGCGGCGGTGCAGCAGCGTGATCGCACCTGCGCCAAGCGGCAGCGCCGGCTGTCGCTTCAGCAGCAGCGCAACCGTGGTGAGCGCGCTGGTCGAGCCGCCGATCACCGCGATGCGCGGTGCGCGCTTGTCGCCGAGCAGGTCGGCGATCTTCTCGAACCCGCCGGTGGAGAGCACGTCGTCGGATTGCACGAGGCGGTGATGCGCCAGGGCTGGCAACGGTGCTCCCGCGACGCTCTGCGCGACCAGCCGGTCGAGCGGCTGGTGCCCGCCCGTCGCGATCACCACGTTGCGCGCGATCCGCTCATGCTCCGCGCCGCTCGCCACATCGCGGACGCGCGCGCGCCACAGGCCATCGTCATCGCGACGGATCGCGATCACCTCGTGCCCGGTCAATACTGTGCCGCCATGTCTGCCGACGAGATCGTGGAGGCGATCCCCCGTCACACGCAGCAGCGGGCCGACTTCCGCGAGCGGCACGCCCAGCGCGTCGCGATACGCCTCCACCGCGCGCGCCGCCGGATGCTCGGCAAGTGCAGCGATCGCCGGATAGGGATTGTCGGCAACCGCGCTGAGGAAGGTCTGCGCGGTTGAATCCGAAGTAATCGCATAGCGCCCGAGCTGCCCCCCGCCGATCGCCATGTCGCGCTCCACCAGCACCATGCCCGGTGCGAGCGTGGCGAGCAGGCCGCGCTTGCTGGCGGCGGTGAGCAGCGCGGTGCCCGCCGGGCCACCCCCGACGATCAGCGTCTCGGCTATCAGAACCGGCGCGCCGGAGGAGACGATACGCGGGCTCGCGCAGGCACGATCCAGCGACGCGACCACGCGCTCGACATCCGCGATCGTCATCGCATCGTGGAGCGGCAACGACAGGATGCGCGCGGCGACATCGTCGGCGATCGGGGTGGGCTCGATCATCGCCACCTCCCGCACCCACGGCTGCTGCCCGATGTGCGGGCTGAAATACTGGCCGGCGCCGATCCCGTCGGCATCCAGCGCCCTCGCGACCCGAACGCGATCCGCGCCGGGCGGCAGGAGCAACTGGAAGAAGCCCAGCGCCTGCGTGCCGCGTGGCGCCGGTTGCGTCGCATAACGCCCGTCGATCGCCTTGCGATAGGCCGCCGCGATCTTATCGCGCGCCGCGCAAGTGCCATCGAACGTATCGAGCTTCGCATTGGCGATCGCGGCAAGCACTTCCGGCAGCTTCGCGTTCAGCCCCGGCACGCTGGCGCTCCGTGCGCCCGCGAAACCGAAATTGGCCATCACCCGCAACCGCTCGATCGTGTCGCGGTCGCCGCAGTGGATCAGCCCCCCTTCCGCGACCGCGAACGGCTTGGTCGCGTGCATCGAGAACACCACCGGAAACGGGGCGCCGGCGCCAAACCCGCGCCCGTCGGCGTCGGTGGTGCCCAGCGAGGCGGCGGCATCGATCACCACCTTCACGTCGTGGCGCTTGGCCAGCCACGCGTATCGCTCCAGATCGATCGCGCGTCCGAAGGCCGCATAGGGCATCAGCGCCGCGATACGCGCGCCATGCTGATGGAGCAGCCGCTCCTCCGCCGCCGCGCAGGCAGTCCAGTCATCGGGATCGATATCGCACACCAGGGGCGTCAGCCCGGCCCACCACGCCGCCTGCGCGGTCGCGGCAAAGGTAAACGCGGGCATCACCGCATAGCGGCCATTCGCGTCCCCCACCGCATCCTTCAGCGCCAGCATCAGGCCCAGCGTCGCATTCGCGACGGTAAGACATGCGCCCTCGCCGCCGAACAGCCGCTCCGCCGCGCGCCCCTCGAAGCGCCGTGCCTCGGGGCCGAAATTGCTGTAGATACCGGATGCCTCGATCCGCTCGAGCGCATCCTTATAGTCGCCGAGGCGCGGCGGATTGGGGACGATCAGGGGCAGGCGCTGCATGAGACGGGCGAATCCTTTCGGCCTCGCTCATGCATCAGCGCGTCCTAAGGAGCGGTTAGCGCCGGTCGAACGCTTCCAGCTCATAGGCGATCGATGCCTCGACCAGCGCGTCCCACAGCGCCGCGATCGTATCCCCCGGCAAGCCGGCGGAGATCGCGGCGTCGCGGGCGTTCGCGATCACCTGCGCCTTGCGTGCCTCGTCGCGCACCGCGCCGCGCTCCGGTTTGATGCGCGCGGCGGCGTCCATATAGTCGAAGCGCCGGCGCAACAGCGCGACAAGTTCGCGATCAACCTGATCGACACCCGCGCGCACCTCCGCCATGGTTGCGCATTGCTGTCCCGGAAGAATGGTCATGACGGCCGCTGTGGCGGGGGAACGCGGGGCTGTCCAGCCGCCGGTGGCGATGAACCGGCGCCGCGCCCGCCGTGCGCGCTGTCGCTGCGACCTGCCGGAACGCGCCTCTCCTTGACTTCGCCCCCGCCCCCCGCTAGGCGCGCGCCTTCGCAATCGGCCCCGTATCCCCGGTGAAGCGGTGGCCCTGCGTTTCCATTCGTGAAGCGTAGAGCGATACCGGGATGAACGTCGTTCGCAGATTGAAGGATAGATCATGTCAAAGCGCAGCAGCGCCAAGTACAAACTCGACCGCCGGATGGGCGAAAACATCTGGGGTCGCCCGAAGAGCCCGGTCAACAAGCGTGAATACGGCCCCGGCCAGCACGGTCAGCGCCGCAAGGGCAAGATGTCCGATTACGGCCTGCAGCTCCGCGCCAAGCAGAAGCTGAAGGGCTATTATGGCGATGTCACGGAAAAGCAGTTCCGCCAGTGCTATGACGAAGCCGCCCGGATGAAGGGCGATACCTCGCAGAACCTGATCGGCCTGCTCGAGCGCCGTCTCGACATGATCGTCTATCGCGCGAAATTCGCGCCGACGATCTTCGCCGCGCGCCAGCTCGTCAGCCACGGTCACGTCTATGTGAACGGCGTGAAGTGCAACATCGCGTCGCGCCGCATCTCGCTCAACGACGAGATCACGCTGGGCAAGAAGGCGCAGGAAATGGCGCTGGTGCTCGAAGCGCAGGGCCTCGCCGAACGCGAAGTGCCGGACTATGTCGCGCAGGACGGCGCCGCCAAGATCACCTTCATCCGCGTGCCGACGCTGGACGAAGTGCCGTATCCGGTGAAGATGGAGCCGAACCTGGTCGTCGAGTTCTACTCGCGCTGATCGATCGGCCCCTGGGCCAGCGAAAGGGCGGCTCCGGCGACGGGGCCGCCCTTTTCGTATCTACAGGCCCAGCGAGGCGCGCAGGAATTTGTCGGCCTTGTCGAGCATCTCCGCCCGCGCGCTCGAATCGTCGAGCTGGTGATCCAGCCCCTTGAACTCCACCAGCTCGACCTTCTTGCCCGCATCGCGCAGCCGGGTTGCCATCAGTCGCGATTCAGCGATGCCCACATTAGCGTCACGATCCCCGTGAAACATCAGAACCGGCGCTTTGATCGCCGCCGCATTGCGCGCTGGCGATCCCTCGCGAATGTGGGGCCCGTTGCCGATGAACCGATCCACCAGGACGAAATTCACGAAGCGCCGTGATTCCTCACGCAAGCTGTCGAGATCGGTGACCGGGGCAATCGCGACGATCGCCTTGAAAAGATCGCCGTCCAGCACCGCGGACTGCAACGCCGCATAGCCACCGTACGACCAGCCGACGATTGCCAGCTTGCCAGGTGCCGCAATGCCCTGCTGCTGCAACCAGCGCCCGCCATCGTTCACGTCGCCGATCGCGGTGCGCCAGGATTGGAAGCCGTTCTTCTCGAACCAGGCTTGCCCATAGCCTGCCGATCCACGGAAATTTGGTTGCAGCACCGCATAGCCGCGCGCGGCGAAAAACTGCGCCAGCCAGTCAAAGCCCCATTCGTCTCGCGCCGCCGGACCGCCATGCGGAAGGACGATCGCCGGCAGGTTCTTTCCGTCACTGCCCGGCGGCAACGTCAGATAGGCCGGTATGACCGTGCCGTCCGCAGCGCGGTAGCTCACGGGCTTCACCGTCGCGAGCGTAAACCCCGACAGTTCGGGTCGCGACGCGGCGACCTCTTCGAGATGACGGTTGGTTTTGTCGTACAGGAAATAGCGTCCGGGATCGTTATCGCTGCTCGCGTGCAACAGGAGCAGCTTCTCGTCCGAGCTGGCATCGACAAAGCGGATCATCGGCAGCTTTGGAATGGCGCGTGAAAGCGAGACCCGCAGTTTCTTCAATTCCGGATCGAAATATTCCGCCTCGCGATGCTCGACGACCCATGATGCGCCGACCACCCTTTGCTGCCGGCCTATCCGGATCAGTTCATCGACATCCACATCCGGGCGCGCCACGAGCATTTCCCGCGTCATGTTGCCATCAAGCGAAACCCGGTAGAGCGCGCGGCGCCCGCTCGCGTTATCAAACCCGTAGACGACGTTGGTCGCCGGATCGACGGCGATCGGCTGAAAACCGGCGCCGCTCGAACCATCGACCTTGAAAGAGCTCAGCCGCTCCCAGGTTTTCTGATCGGCGCGGCGGTAGAAGTAATTGACCGTATCGCCCGAATATCGGTCCACCGCCTCCGGCCGAGAGCCCATGACGCGCACTTTGCCAACGCCATCGCTGATATAGGAAACAACACGCGGCTTGGGCTGCTCGACGATACGCCGGGAAAGCGAGCTGATATCGACCGCGACGACCCCAAGCCCCTCCTTCTGGTTCGCGAGCCGCGTGCCGACCGTCTCTTCGGGCACGAACCCGAGCGCCATCAGCACCGAGCCCGGTTTCCCGTCTGCGGTGAGATCGATCAAATCGCCGCCGAACTGAACGGGGCCAAGTGTCCTGACGCCGCCCTGGTCGGTGATCATCTTATAACCTGTGCCGTCATCCTTGACGCTCGCCAGCCGGGTAAAGCCGAGCAAAAAGCCGGAATCGCCCGCGAGACCGTAAACACTGCATACGAGCCGTTCCGTGCTCGCCCACTGGCACCAGCGAAGCCGCTCGGGCTCGCCACTGCTCTTCAACACCGGTTGCGGCTGCTTCCCGTCGAATTGCGCGACCGTTGCAATCGACATGCGGTTCCCGAGCGGCCGAACGATCGCGATCTTCTTGCCATCGGGAGAAAGGCTGATGTCGGCCACATATTCCCGCGCGCCAAAGGCCTTGGCTTCGCGCGTCGGTTCCGCCAGCGCCGGCGTGGTTGCCAGCAACATGGCGACAAAAGCCAATCTGTTCATCGATACCCCCTTTTTCCCCAGGCCATGCTATCTCCTTGAAAGGCGGATGCAAGTGGCACATTTCGCCGCAAGTCGCAGATGGACACACAGGCCATGCTCAAACTCGTCATCCTCACGGGCGCCGGCATTTCGGCGGAATCCGGCCTTGCCACGTTCCGCGGACCCGGCGGCTTATGGGAGGGGCACCGCGTCGAGGATGTCTGCACGCCCGAGGCGCTGGCGGGAGACGCCGCGCTGGTGCATCGCTTCTATGACGAGCGGCGGGCCGCGTTGGCGCATGTGTCGCCCAATCCCGCGCATCGGGCACTCGCCCGGCTCGATCGCGCATGGCGCGGCGAATTGCTGATCGTCACGCAGAATGTCGACGACCTGCACGAGCGCGCGGGCGCGCGCCGGATGCTTCACATGCACGGAGAACTGAACTCGGCGCTGTGCGCGGCATGTGGGGCGCGCACCGGCTGGCGCGACGATCTGCCGCCCGGCAGCCGGTGCGAGGAATGCTCCGCGCCGATGCTTCGCCCCGACATCGTGTTCTTCGGCGAGATGCCGTATCATATGGACGCGATCGAGCGGGCGCTGTCGGATTGCGACCTGTTCGTCTCGATCGGAACATCGGGTGCGGTCTATCCGGCCGCGAGGTTCGTGCAGACCGCGCGCTATCACGGCGCCGAGACGCTGGAGCTCAACCTGGAACCATCGGCGGGCAGCGCCTGGTTCGCAGAGACGCGGCTCGGCCCGGCATCCGAGCTGGTGCCGGCATGGGTGGACGAGCTGCTTGGCGATCACTCCACCCAGTCGAGCCCGATATCGCGATAGACGCCGCGATCCTCATCCCAGCCGGGCTTCACCTTCACATGCAGGTAAAGGTGCACCGGCCGATCGAGCAGCACCGCCAGTTCGGCACGCGCCTTCGCACCGATCTCGCGGATGCGCGTGCCGCCCTTCCCAAGCACGATCGCGCGCTGCGTCGGGCGCTCGACCAGAATCTGCTGGTGGATCTCCGCCGAGCCGTCCTCGCGATCGAGGAACTTCTCCGTCTCGATCGTGCTGGCATAGGGAAGCTCGGCGTGGAGCTGGAGGTAAAGCTGCTCGCGCGTCACCTCGGCGGCCATCGCGCGCTCGGTCGCGTCCGAGACCTGATCCTCGGGGTAGTGCCACGGCCCCGCCGGCATCGCGCGCGCCAGCGCCCGCTTCAGCTCCGCCACGCCATCGCCGGTGGAGGCGCTGATGAAGAAGGTTTCCGCGAACGGCGCGATCGCGTTGAGCTTCTCGGCGTGGAGGAGGAGACGCGGTTTATCGGCCAGATCGACCTTGTTGAGGATCAGGAAACGCGGCTCCGGGCGATCCGCGATCCGCTCGGCGATCTCCACCACCTTGGGGGCGAGGCCGCCCTTCGCATCGACCACGAAAGCGAGCAGGTCGGCCCCCTCCGTTCCGCCCCATGCCGCCGCGACCATCGCGCGATCGAGCCGGCGCTTGGGATCGAAGATGCCCGGCGTGTCCACCAGCAGCAATTGCGTATCGCCCTCGATCGCGACGCCCATCAGCCGGGTGCGCGTCGTCTGCGCCTTGGGGCTGACGATCGCGACCTTCTGGCCTACCAGCGCATTGACGAGCGTGGATTTGCCGGCGTTGGGCGCGCCGACGACGGCGACAAGGCCACAGCTTTGGGTCATCGTGATCTCACCATTTCGAGCAATGCGCGGGCGGCGGCGGTTTCCGCCTCCTGCTTGCTGCCGCCGTCGGCCAGCGCCTCGGCCAGTTTGGGGATCGCCGCCTTCACGAGGAAGCGCGGCGCATGGCCAGGGCCGGAACGCTCGACCACCTCATAGAGCGGCGGCTTGCGCTGATGCGCGGCGGCCCATTCCTGCAACGCGGATTTGGGGTGCTGCGGCGCGGCGGCGTCGGCGCTGATGCGGTCCCCCCACAGCCGGCGGATCGCGGCGCGCGCCACGTCCAGCCCGGCGTCGCGATAGAGCGCGCCGAGCAACGCCTCCATCACATCGCCGAGCACATTGTCGCTGTCGCTCGCGCCGTCGTCGCGCGCCTGCTTGCCCAGCCGCAAGCGCGCCGGCACGGCCAGCCCGCGCGCCACTTCGGCACAGACCGCGCCGGTAACCAGCGCGTTGTAGCGCTTGGACAACGCGCCCTCCGGCTCCGCGGGGAACAGCTCATACAGCCATTCCGCCATCACCAGCCCGAGCACGCGATCGCCGAGAAACTCGAGCCGTTCGTATGTCGCCCCGGAGCGGCTGCCGTGCGTCAGCGCACGTTCGTAATCGGCGAGATCGGCCGGCCGGTGCCCGAAAATGCCGTCGATCCACCCGGCAAGGTCCGCATCCTGGGTCACGCCGGTCAGAAACCGCCCCCGATCCGGTTGAGCCGCGCGGCGGTGAACCACGTCCACGGCAGGAACCAGTTGGCCGAACCGTCGGTGGACCAGAAGATCACCAGCGCCTTGCCCTCGATATTCTCCATCGGCACGTAGCCGAAGCCGCCCGATGCCTGGCTGAACCGGCTGTCTTCGGAATTGTCGCGATTGTCGCCCATCAGGAAGACGTGTCCGGCGGGCACCGTGAACAATTCGGTGTCGTCGGCGATCGTCTGCCCCATATCCAGCACTTCATAGGAGCGGCCACCCGGCAGCGTTTCGCGGAAGCGCTTGTACCGGCATACCGGCTGGCCGTTCGCCACGTCCTGATATTGCGACTGGCATTTGTCGGCGCCGTAATTGGGCGTGAGCGGCACGATGAAATCGGCGATCGGCTGCTTGGGCACCGGCTGGCCGTTCAGGATCAGCTGGCCCGCGCGCATCTGCACCGTATCGCCCGGCAGGCCGATCACCCGCTTGATGACGTCGTGGTCGTTCGCGGGCGGACCGCGAAACACCACGGTATCGCCGCGCGTCGGCGTGCCGCCGAACAGCCGCCCCGGGATCGGCGGGAAGCCGAACGGCAGCGACCAACGCGAATAGCCGTAATTCCACTTCGACACGAACAGATAGTCGCCGATCAGCAGCCGCGGCAGCATGGATTCAGACGGGATCGAGAACGGCGCGAACAGCAGGCTGCGGAACAGCCACACGATGATCGCGAGCTTCACGAGGAAGCGCAGCGTATCGCCGGATTCGGATTTCTTCCCCACCGATCCGGCGGCGGGCGCCTTGCCGATCGGCTGCGGGATATCGTCGGGCGGGGTGTCCTGGTCGGCCATAGGCGCGGCGTCGCTCAACCCCGCGCCGACGTCAAGCCGCTGGCGTGTGGAACGATGCGGGGGTAACGGCTGTTCGGTCGTTTCCCGGCACAGACAGAAAGACGTGAAACATGGCGGACTGGTCCACGATCGAGGCATTGCCGAAGGCACGGCTGACGCAATTGTTCGCCGATGACGCCGATCGACTGAAACGCTTTTCGCTCGACGTTGCGGGCATGCACTTCGATTTCGCCAAGACGCATCTGACGGCGGAAATGGTCGCCGCCTTCGAAGCACTGGCGAAATCGAGCGATCTGGCCGGCAGGCGAGAGGCGATGTTCGGCGGCGCGCATGTCAACGTCACGGAGGATCGCCCGGTCGAGCACACCGCCGAGCGCGGCGAGGGTAACCCGGAGAGCGTCAATCGTGCGCGGGGCTATCACGCGCGGATGCGGGCGCTGATCGACGCGATCGAGGCGGAGGCATTCGGCCCGGTTCGCCATATCCTTCACGTCGGCATCGGCGGATCGGCGCTGGGGCCGCACCTCTTGGTCGATTCGCTGGGGCGCGATTCGGATCGCTATGACGTGGCGATCGTCTCGAACGTGGACGGGATGGCGCTGGAGGATGTGTTCGACCGTTTCGATCCGGCGGCGACGCTGCTGGTGGTCGCTTCCAAGACGTTCACCACCACCGAGACGCTGATGAACGCCGAAAGCGTGATCGGCTGGATGACCGAGCATAATGTCGAGGATCCCTATGGCCGCGTCATCGCGCTGACGGCCAGCCCCGACAAGGCGATCGAATGGGGCGTGGACGAAACCCGCGTGCTGCCGTTCGGCGAAGGCGTCGGCGGGCGATATTCGCTGTGGTCCTCGATCGGCTTCCCGGCGGCGGTGAAGCTGGGCTGGGATCAGTTCGAGGAACTGCTGGAGGGGGCGGCCGAAATGGATCGCCATTTCCGGCTCGCCGCGCTGCACGAAAACGCCCCCGCCCTCGCCGCCTTCGCGGATCTCTATTACACGCAGGTCCGCCGTGCCGAGACGCGCGCGCCCTTCGCCTATGACGAGCGGCTGCGGCTGCTTCCGAGCTATCTCCAGCAGCTCGAGATGGAATCGAACGGCAAGGGCGTGACGATGGACGGAAAGCCCGTCGCCGGCCCCACCGCCGCGATCACCTGGGGCGGGGTCGGCACGGACGCGCAGCATGCGGTGTTCCAGCTGCTGCATCAGGGCACGCATCTCGTGCCGGTCGAATTTCTCTGCGTCATCGAACCGGGCGATACCTTGCCCGAGGAACATCACCGTCAGTTGCTGCTCAACGCCTTCGCGCAGGGCGCGGCGCTGATGAAGGGCAAGGAGAATCCTGACGATCCGGCCCGTGCCTATCCCGGCGACCGGCCCTCCTCCACCGTGTTGCTCGATCAGCTCGACGCGCGCACATTGGGCGCGCTGATCGCATTCTACGAGCATCGCGTGTTCGTGAACGGCGTCCTGCTCGGCATCAACTCCTTCGATCAGTTCGGGGTGGAACTGGGCAAGGAGATGGCGAAGGCGGCCGCGAAGGGCGGCGGGGATTTCGATCCTTCGACCGACGACCTCATCAAGCGTGCCGGGCTGGGCTGAACGGCCCCGCGCGTCACAGTGATCGGCATTTCCGCCCTTCCGCGCGGCGCTTCCTCCCCATATTGCGGCGGCAAGCATCGCGCGGAGTGAGATTGATGGCCGATTACGACTATGACCTGTTCACGATCGGCGCCGGCTCCGGCGGAACCCGCGCGAGCCGGGTGGCGGCGGCGCATGGCGCGAAGGTTGCGGTGGCGGAGGAATATCGCGTCGGCGGCACCTGCGTCATCCGCGGCTGCGTCCCCAAGAAGCTGCTCGTCTATGGCGCGCATTTCGCCGAGGATCTGAAGGACGCGCGCCGCTTTGGCTGGCAGGTGCCGTCCGAATGCGCGTTCGACTGGAAGACGCTGCAGGCGAATGTGCTGGAGGAGGTGGATCGGATCAACGGCGCCTACACCAGTACGCTCGAATCGAACGGCGCGGAGATCATTCACCAGCGCGCCACCATCACCGGCCCGAACGAGGTGACGCTCGCCGACGGCACGAAGAAAACCGCCAGGACGATCCTGATCGCCACCGGCGCGCGGCCGCATGTGCCCGACTGTCCCGGCCACGAGCACGGCATCACCTCGAACGAGGCGTTCCACCTCGAGGCGATCCCGAAGCGCGTGCTGATCGCGGGCGCGGGCTATATCGCGAACGAGTTCGCCGGGATCTTCCACCAGCTCGGCGCGCACGTGATCGTCATGAACCGCACCAAGGAAATCCTGCGCGGCTACGATCAGCAGATTCGCGACCGGCTGCTCCAGATCAGCATGATGAAGGGCATGGAATTCCGCTTCGATGCGAAGTTCGAGAAGATCGTCAAGGGCGAGGACGGCTGCCTCACCGTCCATATGGGCGGCCATGAGCCGGTGACCGTGGATTGCGTGATGTTCGCCACCGGGCGCGTGCCGAACGTCGAGGGGCTGGGGCTGGAGAACGTCGGCGTCGCGCTGGACGAGAAGAACGCGGTGAAGGTGGACGACCACAGCCGCACCACCTGTCCGTCGATCTACGCGGTCGGCGATGTCACCAACCGCATCCAGCTCACGCCCGTCGCGATCCGCGAGGGGCAGGCGTTCGCCGACAACATGTTCGGCGGCGGGGGCGCGGCGGTGGAATATGACAATGTGCCCAACGCCTGCTTCAGCCACCCGCCGATCGCCGGGGTCGGGATGACCGAGGCGGACGCGCGGACGAAGCTTGGGTCCGTGAAAGTCTATTCGTCCGATTTCCGGCCGATGAAGAATGTGCTCGCCGGGCGGGACGAGCGCGCGCTCTACAAGATGATCTGCGATGGCGACACCGGGCGCGTCGTCGGCATCCACATGATCGGGCCGGACGTGGCGGAGATCATCCAGGCGGCGGCGGTCGCGGTGAAGGCCGGGCTGACGAAGGCGCAGTTCGACGCGACGGTCGCGCTCCATCCCACGATGGCGGAGGAGCTGGTGCTGCTGAAATGACGCCGCGGGGTTGTCTCATCCCCTCCAGGGGCTATGTCGCATCGCAAAACCCGTAGCGAGAAGCGAGCGAGCGATGGCTGACGAATTCGATTATGACGTGCTGGTGATCGGCGCTGGCCCCGGCGGCTATGTCGCGGCGATCCGCGCGGCGCAGCTCGGGCTGAAAACGGCATGCGCGGAATCGCGCGAGACGCTGGGCGGCACCTGCCTCAACGTGGGCTGCATCCCGTCCAAGGCGATGCTGCACGCCAGCGAGTATTTCGATGCGGCCGCCAATGGCGCGATGGCCAAGCTCGGCATCAAGGTGACGCCGGAGCTTGATCTCGATACGATGCATGCGCAGCGCCGGGATGCCGTGAAGCAGCTTACCGGCGGCATCGAATTCCTGTTCAAGAAGAACAAGGTCACCTGGCTCAAGGGCCGCGCCGCGTTCGAGGATGCGCACAAGGTGAAGGTCGGCGATCAGACCGTCACCGCGAAGAACATCGTCATCGCCACCGGCTCGTCGGTCACCCCGCTGCCGGGCGTGACGATCGACCAGAAGGTCGTGGTCGATTCGACCGGGGCGCTCGAGCTGCCCAGGGTGCCCGAGCATATGGTGGTGATCGGCGGCGGCGTGATCGGGCTGGAGCTTGGCTCGGTCTGGCGGCGGCTGGGCGCGAAGGTGACGTGCGTCGAGTTCCTCGACCAGATCCTGCCCGGCTTCGACGGCGAGGTGCGCAAGGAAGCCAACAAGATCTTCAGGAAGCAGGGCATCGAGTTCAAGCTCGGCACCAAGGTGACCGGCGTGACCGTCTCCGGCGACACGGCCACGCTGACGCTGGAGCCCGCCGCCGGTGGCGAGGCGACCACGATCGCGGCGGATTGCGTGCTCGTGTCGATCGGGCGCAAGCCGAACACCGACGGCCTCGGCCTCGATGCGATCGGCCTCGCCCCCAACCAGCGCGGCCAGATCGAGACCGATCACGATTTCCGCACCAAGGTGGCGGGCGTGTGGGCGATCGGCGATGTCATCCCCGGCCCGATGCTCGCCCACAAGGCCGAGGATGAGGGCATCGCCGTGGCCGAGAATATCGCCGGCCAGCACGGTATCGTGAACCACGATGTGATCCCCTCGGTCGTCTATACCTGGCCCGAGATCGCGGGTGTTGGCCTGACCGAGGAAGCGGCGAAGGAGCGCGGCGAGGTGAAGGTCGGCAAGTTCCCGATGATGGCGAACAGCCGCGCCAAGACCAATCACGAGCCGGACGGCTTCGTGAAGATCGTGGCGGACGCCAGGACCGATCGGGTGCTCGGGGTGTGGTGCATCGCCAGCGTCGCGGGCACGATGATCGCGCAGGCCGCGCAGGCGATGGAATTCGGCGCGACCAGCGAGGATATCGCCTACACCTGCCACGCGCATCCGACGCATAGCGAGGCGATCAAGGAAGCGGCGATGGCGGTACGCGGAAAGCCGATTCACATCTGATCGCCAGCGGAGGGTTGTGGGGATCACCCGGCGGCACATGCTTGTCGTGCCGCCGGCGTTAATGTCAGCCCGCGTTACGGCGCACGACGCGTCGTCATCCCGCTATTGCGGCTGCGACGGCGGGTAGCCGCTTTGCTGCGCACACTCCGCCCGCTCGGGATGCTTGCGGCAACGCGCGTCGCGCTTGCGCATCGCGCGCACATAGTTGCGATCGCGCTCGGACGGGCTGGTCGTGCTCCAGTCCACCACCTTGCCGACTGCCTTCACCGGCGCGGTGGCGACGGTGGTGACGGTGCGGACACAGCCGCCCGCGCCGATCAGTGCGAATGCCGCCATCATCGCCGCGCCGGTGCGCCTCATCGTAGGCGCTTCTCCTCCCGCACGCGGTTGCGCGCGGCCACGCCGATCGCCGGGAAATCGGTGAAGAAGCCGTCCAGTCCGCGATGCAGCGCGGCGGCGATCTCCCCGTCGAGATCGCCATGCCCGCGCGGGTTCAGCCCGTCGCGATACGCCGACGGCAGGAAATAATTCTCGGCGCGATACGTCCACGGATGAACGCGCAGCCCCGCCGCATGCGCCGCGCGCACCAGCCCGGTTGGCACCTGCCCGTCCCATACCATCGCCTTGTTCGGCCCGATCCCGAACGCATAGCTGGCGATGTCCCGCATCCCCTCCGGCGTCAGCATCGCCGCATAGCTCGGCGCGGCGCTATCGGCGGGGCCGCCTTCCTTGTCGACAAGCTGGATCAGCCGGATGCCGGTCAGCTTGTGGATGCGCTTCAGGTTCTCGATCTCGAACGACTGGATGAACACCGGCGCGGCGGCGTCATTCCATCCTGCCGCCTGCAACTGGCGCACCAGCCGCTCATCGGTCGGGTGGCCGATCGCGGCGAAATAGGTCGGGTGCTTCGTCTCGGGATAGATGCCCACGTGATGCTTTTTCGCCAGCGCGATGATCTCGGCGAGCGTCGGGATATCGTATTTCCCGTCATATTGCCGGTTGTCGGGGCGCAGCAGCGGCAGGCGCTCCTTAGCGCGCAGCGTCTTCAGCTCGGCGAGCGTGAAATCCTCGACGAACCAGCCGGTCAGCTTCTGCCCGTCGATCGTCTTGGTCGTCTTGCGCGCCGCGAACTCCGGGTGATCCGCCACGTCGGTGGTTTCGGATATCTCGTTCTCGTGGCGGGCGACGAGCACGTCGTCCTTCGTCGGCACCAGATCGGGCTCGATGAAATCCGCCCCCTCCTCGATCGCGCGCTCATAGGAGCCGATCGTATGTTCGGGACGCTCGCCACTGGCGCCGCGATGCGCGATGACGATAGGATCGGATAGCGGCGCGGCCGACTCGGGCATCGGGCGATCCTGCCCGGTTCCGCACGCGGACGCCAGCAACGCCAGCGGGATGAAAGTCATTCGCACGGACACCAACCCAGTCACCCGCGTTATCCTGTCTGCCAATGGAGAGCGAGCCATGCACTTTACGATCAACGGAGCGAGATACGAGGCGGACGTCGATATCCGCACCTCGCTGCTCGATCTGCTGCGCGAGCATCTCGGGCTTACGGGCAGCAAGAAGGGATGTGACCATGGCCAGTGCGGGGCGTGCACGGTGCTGGTCGACGGGCGGCGGATCAATGCGTGTCTCACGCTCGCCGTCATGCATCAGGATGATGACATTACGACGATCGAGGGCATTGGCACGATCGACAATCTTCATCCGTTGCAGGCCGCCTTCATCCGGCATGATGGCTATCAGTGCGGATATTGCACTCCGGGGCAGATCTGCTCGGCGGTGGGGATGCTCGACGAGGTGGCGCGCGGCTGGCCAAGCCACGTCTCCGGCGATCTCTCCGGCCCGGTGCTCGACGATGACGAGATATCGGAGCGGATGAGCGGCAATCTGTGCCGCTGTTCGGCCTATCCCAATATCGTCGATGCGATCCGTGAGGTGCACGCGGCTTCGATCGAAAGGGAGCATGCGGCGTGAGGACGTTCGACTATGCTCGCGCGGAAAGCCCGGAGCAGGCGGTGGCGGCCGGCGGCCGCTTCATCGCCGGCGGCACGAACCTCATCGATCTGATGCGGCTGGAGGTGGAAACGCCGGAGCGCCTGATCGATATCAGCCGCCTCGATCTCGCCAGGATCGAGGATCGCGATGATGGGGGCCTCACGATCGGGGCCTTGGTCACGAACAGCGATCTCGCCGCCGATCCGCGCGTGATCGCGCGGTACGAGGTGTTGAGCCGCGCGTTGCTGGCCGGCGCCTCCGCCCAGCTTCGCAACAAGGCGACGACCGGCGGCAACCTCCTCCAGCGCACCCGCTGCTATTACTTCTACGACACCACCACCCCCTGCAACAAACGCGCACCTGGATCTGGCTGTGACGGGCGCGAGGGCTTCAACCGGATCCATGCCGTTCTGGGCACGAGCGCGGCATGCATCGCCACCCACCCCGGCGATATGCCGGTGGCCATGCGCGCGCTGAACGCCGTGATCGTAACGCGGACACCGGGCGGCGAGCGCCGCCGGCTGCCTATCGCCGATTTCTATCGCCTTCCCGGCAATACGCCGGAGGTAGAAACTTTGCTGCAACCTGGCGAACTGATCACCCATGTCGACTTGCCGCCACCGGTGGAGGACGCGAAGCAGTTGTATCGCAAGGTGCGCGATCGCGCCTCTTATGCCTTCGCACTCGTCTCGCTGGCGGCGGTCGTGAAGGTGAGCGATGGCCGGATCGCGCATGCCGCGCTCGCTTTCGGCGGTGTCGCCCCGTGCCCGTGGCGTGACGCGGCGGTCGAATCCGCGTTGATCGGCAAGCCGCCGACTGCCGAGAATTTCGTCAACGCAGCCGATGTCTTGCTGAAAGATGCGCGTGGATTTGGCCACAATGATTTCAAGATCCCCCTGGCCCGGCGCGTGCTGATCGCCGCCTTCAGGGATTTGACAGCATGACCGACTACAGGATGGATGAAGCCCACCCCGGCCTCGCGCTCGATCGCGGGGTGCAGAACATATTGGGCAAGCCGCTAGACCGAATTGACGGGCCGGTGAAGGTAACAGGCGGCGCCACCTATGCGCTTGAGCATCAGGTCGATCGCATGGCATGGGGCGTCGCGATCACCGCGCCGATTGGCCGGGGCAGGATCACAGCGATCGACACGAAGGCAGCAGAGGGGCTGCCCGGCGTAATCGCGATCTACGCCGGCGACGACGCGCTCCCTCGTCAGACGCCGGTATTCGGACAGGATCAGGCGCAGCGCTACGACGGTACGATCGACAGCTGGGGCGAGGTGATCGGCCTCGCCGTTGCCGAAAGCCTGGAACAGGCGCGCGCCGCCGCCCGCGCGGTTGTGGTGTCGAGTTCGCCAGAGCAGGGAGTTTTTCTGACGAAGGATGGCGAGCCAGACGCGTTCGATCCGCCGTCCGGCGCACTTCTGCCTAACATTGTGAAGGGGGATCTCGACCAGGCGATGCGTGACGCCGCCGTGGCTATCGACGTGGATTATTCCACCCCGCGTCAGGTTCATGCCGCAATGGAACCGCACGGCGCGATCGCCGAATGGCACGATGACAAGCTGACGATGCGGTGTTCGATGCAGATATTTCGTCAAGCGCGTCCCGTGTTGGCCAAATCGCTTGGCATCTCGCCCGACGATATTCGCCTGATCTCACCATTCATCGGTGGCGGCTTTGGCGGAAAAAACGTTAGCGCCGATGCAATACTCGCCGCAGTCGCGGCCAAGCGGCTCGGCCGCCCGGTCAAAGTCGCGCTGGCACGACAACAGATCTTCCATGCCTGCTACGGGCGCTCGGATACCTATCAGCGCATCCGCCTCGCCGCCGATGCAGACGGCCGTCTGCTCGGCTATGGGCAGGACAGCCTGGTCAGCCAGAAGGTGGGCGCGACATCGTTCGAGCCGGTGCCGCTCGGCGCGGTGGCGCTTTATGATGGTGAGCATCGCAGCTTTACGACACGCATCGCGCCGGTGAACCTTGTAGCGCACGGCCCAGTCCGCGCGCCTGGCGAAGCGGTCGGGATGATCGCGCTGGAATGCGCGATGGATGAACTGGCACGCGAACTTGGCCTTGATCCGATCGAGTTGCGCCGCCGCAACGAGCCGGAGAACGATCCTACTTCGGGCAAGCCATTCTCCTCGCGTCGGCTGATCGACTGCTTCGATGAAGGCGCGCGCCGCTTTGGCTGGGGCAAGCGCGAGCGGCGGAGCGAAGGCGAATGGCTCGTCGGCCACGGCGTCGCCACGGCCGCCCGGGTCAATTTCCTTGCCGATTCCAGCGCGAGGGTGACGCTCACGCCGGAAGGGCGCGCGGTGATCGAAACGGACATGACGGATCTCGGCACCGGAACGTACACGATCCTCGCTCAGGTCGCGGGCGAGGCTCTTGGCTTGCCGATGGACCACATCGACGTTCGGCTGGGCGACAGTGAATTTCCCGTTGCGGCAGGCTCGGGCGGGTCGTTCGGCGCTGCTTCCGCGTCCTCATCCGTCGCGCTGGCGTGTGAGGAAATTGCGGAAAAGCTCGCCAAGGCAATGGGCGCCAAGAGCGAGGACGTGACGCTGAAGGACGGCCATGCCATCGCCGGGAACCGCCGCGTCCCGCATGCCGAGTTGGTCGGCGACACGCCGATCGCCGCGATCGGGACGATCCACCCCGGCGCCAATAACCGCCGCTTCTCGCAGGCCACTCACGGCGCGCAATTCTGCGAGGCGTGGGTAAATGCGGTGACCGGCGAAGTGCGCGTCAAGCGAATGCTCGGCGTCTTTGACTGTGGCCGCATCCTCAATCACAAGACCGCGCGCAGCCAGGGAATTGGCGGCATGATCTGGGGCCTCGGCTATGCTCTGCACGAGGAGGTGCATATCGATCCACGCACCGGCGCAATCGTCAATCGCGATTTCGGTGAATACCACATCCCCGCCAACGCCGATGTGCCGCAGATCGAATGCTATTTCGTCGAGGAGATCGATCGGCACGCTAATCCGCTCGGGGCGAAGGGGATCGGCGAGCTTGGCATCTCGGGCGCGGGCGCGGCGGTAGCCAATGCGGTTTTCGACGCATGCGGCGTTCGCGTTCGTGATTTTCCGATCACACCTGACAAACTCCTGCTGGGGCTTCCGCCAATCTGATGGCCGATAATGATTCCGTAATTGCCGCCGCCGAAGCGTGGAAAGGCGCGCCGATGGCAATCGCTACAGTGGTATCCACCTGGGGCTCCGCACCGCGCCCGCGCGGGAGCCACATGCTCGTCCATGCTGACGGCCGGTTCGAGGGATCGGTATCCGGCGGCTGCGTCGAGGGTGATATTCTTGATGCCGCCGCAAGGGTGATCGCCGGCGCGCCGTTCGAACTGAGGCGCTATGGCGTCGCGGATGCGACGGCGTGGGAGGTCGGTTTACCATGTGGTGGCGAGATCGCGGTGATGGTGCAGCCAGTGTCCGAAGCGGGCTTTCCGCCTGAACTGTTCGAGAGCATCCGCAACGCGCGCGTTGCGGGGCAGCCGCTCGACGTCACGACGAACCTTGCCAACGGACGCAGCTGCCCGGGGACGATGACCGGCGGCGACGTTTTCCTCAACCGCTATGATCCGCCACGTCGCCTGCTGATCGTCGGTGCGGTGCAGATCGCGCAGTCTCTCGTCGGGCTGTCGCGAACACTCGGCATCGAAACGGTCGTGATAGACCCGCGCGGCCGCTTTCTTACCGATGAACGCTTCCCCGGCACGACATTGGATGATCGGTGGCCTGACGAAGCGATCGCGGCCTATCGCCCAGGCCCGGCAACCGCCGTGGTGACACTCAGCCACGATCCCAAGATTGACGATCCAGCGCTGATCGCCGCGCTTGAAGCAGGAGCCGGCTATGTCGGCGCGCTCGGCAGCCGGCGCAGCCATGCCGCCCGGCGCGATCGGCTCGCCGCAGCGGGTGCAAGCGAAGAGGCACTCGATCGCATCGACGCGCCGGTCGGGCTGGATATCGGCGCGATCGGCCCATCGGAAATCGCGCTTTCCATTGCCGCTGCGATAATAGGACGTTTCAATGATCGAGGTTGAGAAATCCGTGCTTGTGCTGCTTGCAGCCGGGAAGTCAGAACGGTTCGGCGATGTCGGTAGCAAGCTGGACGAGCTTTTTCTTTCGCGCCCGCTTGGCCTGCATGTCGCGGTGACACTGGAAGACATGCCGTTCATGGAGCGTATCGCGATCGTCGATGGCTGCAAGATCGATTTTTCCGAACACAACTTCACCGTAATCCACAACGAAGATCCCGATCGGGACATGGCGTCGTCGGTCCGTCTTGGCGTGGAGATGGCTAAGGAGCATGGGGCGGAGGCAGTAGTAATAGCGCTTGCGGATATGCCGCGCGTCACTGCGACGCATATTTATCGCCTGTTCGACGCGGCGGGCGGGACGGACGCGGTCGTCGCCTCAAGCAACGGGCGATATCCCTTGCCCCCGGTCCTGTTCGGCTGCGATCGTTTCGACGAAGTGCTGCGCATCACCGGCGACCAGGGCGCGCGCGACATGATCCGCGCCGGTGTCCATGTCGTCACCAACGAACATGAACTTATCGACGTGGATACACCGGAAGAGCTCGAGAACCTCCGCGCGCTGGTTAGTTCTCCCGACGCCCGGCGACCGTAGGAGCGTGCGCCTCCCCGCCGGGAAGGCCGGCAGTCCCTATTCCAGCTCCAGGATCACCTGATCGACCTGCAGGCTTTCGCCGGCCGCGGCGTTGACCGCTTTCACCACAGCCGACTTTTCGGCGCGCAGGATATTTTCCATCTTCATCGCCTCGACCACCGCGAGCGGCTGGCCCGCTTCGACCTTATCGCCCTCCTTCACGTCAAGGCGGACGAGCAGCCCCGGCATCGGCGCGATCAGGAACTTTGACAAATCGGGCGGCACTTTCTCGATAAGGTGCCTCGCGTAGGGCGCAACGCGTGCCGGCAACACGCGAACCTTGTGCGTCGCCCCGCGCGCATTGAGCGTGAACCCGGTGCGGGTGCGAGCGATCTTCACCGTCAGCGGCGCCGTGCCCTCCACGGTGGCGATGCGTTCACCCGGCGCATAGTGGATCTCACCGTCCAGCGGCTGGCCATCGACGGTCACGACATCATCATCGATCGTCACAACGTGATCTAGCTTGTCGATCCGTACCACCCAGTCGGCCGGCGGATCGAGTGGCGCACCGAGTTGCCCGTCCACGCACCGCGCGCGCTCCGCCCAAGCCATCGCAGCATGCGCGGCAACGCCCGCAAGCGTCCGCACGAGGCCATCCGACGCCGGAGCACCGTGGAAACCATCGGGATATTCCTCCGCGATGAATCCAGTGGTGATATTGCCAGAACGGAAGCGCGGATGCTGCATCAGCGCGGAGACGAAATCGAGGTTTGTCCCGGGCCCCTCGATCTCGAACGCGTCGAGCGCGGCGACCTGTTTGTCGATCGCCTCCTCCCGCGTTTTGCCGTGGGTGATGAGTTTGGCAATCATCGGATCATAAAACATGCTGACCTCACCGCCCTCGCGCACACCGTCATCGACGCGTACAACGTCTGAAAACGCTGGCGGATTGTATCGCACGAGCCGCCCGATCGACGGGAGGAAGCCGCGATACGGATCCTCGGCGTAGACGCGGTTCTCGACCGACCAGCCGTTGATCTTCACGTCCTTCTGGCCGAAACCAAGTTTCTCGCCTGCCGCCACGCGGATCATCTGCTCGACCAGATCGAGGCCGGTGATCTCCTCCGTCACCGGATGTTCCACCTGAAGGCGGGTGTTCATTTCGAGGAAGTAGAAACTCTCACCCGTCTTGTCCGCGCCAGAGACGATCAGTTCGACCGTGCCCGCACTGTAATAGCCCACCGCGCGTGACAGCGCGACCGCCTGCTCGCCCATCGCCTTGCGCATCTTGGGCGTGACGAACGGCGACGGTGCTTCCTCGACCACCTTCTGGTGGCGACGCTGCACCGAACATTCACGCTCGTTAAGATAGACGATATTGCCGTGCTGATCGCCGAGCACCTGGATCTCGATATGGCGCGGGCTTTCGATGAACTTCTCGATAAAGACGCGATCGTCGCCGAAGCTGGCGAGCCCCTCGCGCTTGGTCGCCTCGAAGCCCTCGCGCACGTCCTGCTCGCTCCACGCGAGTCGCATGCCCTTGCCGCCGCCGCCGGCCGACGCCTTCATCATCACCGGAAAGCCGATGTCCGTGGCGATCTTAACCGCCTCTTCGGTGTCCGCGATCTCCCCGAGATAGCCGGGGACGACGTTGACGCCGGCCGCCTTGGCGAGCTTCTTCGATTCGATCTTGTCGCCCATCGCAGCGATGGCGTTCGGCGGCGGGCCGACGAAAGCGATGCCTGCGTCCGCGCACGCCTTCGCGAAGCTCTCGCGCTCTGAAAGGAAGCCATAGCCGGGATGAATGCAATCCGCGCCGGTGTCCTTCGCCGCTTTCAGGATCAGGTCCGCCTTGAGATAGCTCTCCGCCGCCGGCGCCGGCCCGAGCCGCACCGCCTCGTCCGCCATCAGCACATGCGGCGCGCGCGCGTCCGCATCCGAATAGACCGCAACGGTGGCGATCCCCATCTTCTTCGCCGTGCGGAATACGCGGCACGCGATCTCGCCACGATTGGCGACAAGGATTTTCTTGAACATCAGAGGTCGTCGCTTCCCTTTGCAGGTCGATATAGAAAAACCAAAACCATGGCGCCCAAAGACAAGACGGCTGATAACCACCAGATTGCCCAGCGCAGATTGTCACGCGCCGAACAGACATCCATCGTGTCAGGGCAGTCGCGCGTAATCATGCCTAGAAACCAGAAGCCGAAAAGAGCTACCCAGAGCGTTCCGCTGAGCAGGCAGCCCTTCGGCTTCACTCAGCCGCCTCGCACACTCGCTGCCGCATCGGCTCTTCTGCCTTCATCGGCCGCACCCCCAGCTTCGCGAACAGCGCGGCGTCGGCGCTGTCGCCGCGGTTGCCGGTGGTGAGCAATTTGTCGCCGGTGAAGATCGAGTTCGCGCCGGCCATGAAGCACAACGCCTGCGTCGCTTCCGCCATGCTCTCGCGCCCCGCCGACAGCCGCACCATGCTCATCGGCATGCTGATGCGCGCGACCGCGACGGTGCGGACGAATTCGATGTCGTCGATCTTCGCGAGCGGGGTATCGGCGAGCATGTCGCCCAGCACCGTGCCCTTCACCGGCACCAGCGCGTTTACCGGCACGCTTTCCGGGTGGCGCGGCAGCGTGGCGAGCGCGTGGACGAAGCCGACGCGATCGGCGCGGGTCTCGCCCATGCCGACGATCCCGCCGCAGCACACGTTGATGCCCGCCTGACGGACGTTCTCCAGCGTTTCCAGCCGCTCGCCGAAGGTGCGCGTGGTGATGACGTCGCCATAACGCTCCGGCGAGGTATCGATATTGTGGTTGTAGTAATCGAGCCCCGCATCGGCCAGCATCGCCGCCTGCGACGGCGTGAGCATACCCAGCGTCATGCAGGTTTCCATGCCCATCTGGCGCACGCCCTTCACCATCTCGACGATGGCGGGCATGTCCTTGTCCTTGGGGTTGCGCCACGCGGCGCCCATGCAGAAGCGCTGCGAGCCGCTGTCCTTCGCCTGCGCCGCCATCTGGAGCACGGCGCGCGGGTCCATCAGCTTGGTCGCCTTAACGCCGCTCTCCGCGCTCGCGGATTGGGAGCAATAGCCGCAATCCTCCGGGCAGCCACCAGTCTTGATCGAGAGCAACGTGCAGAGCTGCACCTCGCCGCCCGCGTGATGCGCGCGGTGGACGGTTTGCGCCTGATACATCAGCTCGTCGAACGGCAGGTCGAAAAGCGCCGCGATCTCCTCGCGCGTCCAGTCGTTACGGGTCATTATCTCGCTCATTCCGCCGCCTCGGCTTCGGGGGGCATATTGTGGCCAAGCAGGCGCAGCACGTCCTCCGCCGCCTTGGTAAGATTGGTGCCGGGACCGAAGATCGCCTGCACCCCGGCATCGTAAAGCGCCTGATAATCCTGCGCCGGGATAACCCCACCCGCCACCACCTTTATATCGGGGCGGCCAGCATCCTTCAGGTGACCGATCAGTTCCGGGATCAGCGTCTTGTGCCCCGCCGCGAGGCTTGAGGCGCCGACCACGTCAACGTCCTTGTCGAGCGCCAGTGCGGCGGCCTCCTGCGGTGTCTGGAATAGCGGGCCGGCCACCACCTCGAAGCCGAGATCACCGAACATCGAGGATACGAGGTTCGCGCCGCGATCGTGCCCGTCCTGCCCCATCTTCGCGACGAAGATGCGAGGCTTGCGGCTCAGCCGGCGTTCGGTCGCCTCGACTCCGCGCAACAAACGCGCCCAACGCTCATCATCCGTATAGGCGCCGCCGTAGATACCCTTAACCGGCGTCGGGACGGTGCCGAAACGGCCGAACACATCCTCCATCGCCGAAGATATCTCGCCCAGCGTCGCGCGTGCGCGCGCCGCCGTGACGGCCAGCTCGAGCAGATTGCCATCGCCCTTGGCGCCGTCGCGCAGCGCATCGAGCGCCGCTTGGCAGGCCGCCTGATCGCGCGTCGCCTTCACCTGGTTGATGCGGCGGATCTGCGCCTCACGCACCGCGTGGTTATCGACATCGAGGATATCGATCGCGTCCTCGTTGGCGAGGCGATATTTGTTGACGCCGACGATCACGTCTTCGCCACGATCGACCCGAGCGGCTCGCCCTGCGGAGGCTTCTTCGATCATCGCCTTGGGCCAGCCCGCGGCTACCGCCTTGGCCATGCCGCCCTCGCGCTCGACCCGCTCGATGATCTCCCAAGCTCCATCGACGAGTTGCTGGGTCAGGCTTTCAACATAATAGGAGCCGCCGAGCGGATCGACGACCTTGGTCATCCCCGTCTCTTCCTGAATCACGATCTGCGTGTTGCGCGCGATCCGGGCGGAGAAATCGGTCGGCAAAGCGATCGCCTCGTCGAGCGCATTGGTGTGCAGCGACTGGGTGCCGCCCAGCATTGCCGCCATCGCCTCAATCGTGGTGCGGATCACGTTGTTGTACGGGTCCTGCTCGGTCAGCGAGACGCCGCTCGTCTGGCAATGCGTGCGCAACATCTTGCTGCGTTCGTCCCTGGCGCCGAGCTTCGTCATCACGCGGTGCCACAGCACGCGCGCCGCGCGCAGCTTCGCCACCTCCATGAAGAAGTTCATGCCGATCGCGAAGAAGAAGCTCAGGCGCCCGGCGAACTTGTCGATATCCAGGCCTGAGGCGACCCCGTATTTCACATATTCCGCGCCATCCGCGATCGTGAACGCCAGCTCCTGAAGCTGCGTCGCGCCGGCCTCCTGCATGTGATAGCCGGAGATCGAGATGCTGTTGAACTTAGGCATCTCGCGGCTGGTGTAGCCGAAAATGTCGGAGATGATCCGCATGCTCGGCTCCGGCGGATAGATATAGGTGTTTCGGACCATGAACTCCTTTAGGATGTCGTTCTGGATGGTGCCGTCGAGCAGCTTGCGCTCGACACCCTGCTCTTCGCCAGCGACGATGAAAAAAGCGAGGATCGGGATCACCGCGCCGTTCATCGTCATAGACACGCTCATCTGATCGAGCGGAATGCCGTCGAACAGGATCTTCATGTCCTCGACAGAATCGATCGCCACGCCGGCCTTGCCGACGTCACCGGTCACGCGCGGGTGATCGCTATCATAGCCGCGATGCGTGGCGAGATCGAATGCGACCGACAGGCCCTTCTGCCCTGCCGCCAGGTTACGGCGATAGAAAGCGTTCGATTCCTCGGCCGTGGAGAAACCGGCGTATTGCCGGATCGTCCACGGCCGCCCGGCGTACATCGACGCGCGCACACCGCGCGCGAATGGCGCGAAGCCCGGCAGGCCCGGATCGACCGTCACATCCTCGGCAGTGTAGAGCGGCTTGACCGCAATCCCCTCCGGCGTCTGCCATGTGAGATCCTTGCCCTTCACCTCCTTGGCGGCGGCGGCGGACCAGTCATCAAGCGTCGGTTTGGTATCGGTCATGTCGCTCCACTCCGGCGCCTTACGCGCCCTTGAACTCAGGCTTGCGCTTCTGCAGAAAGCTCAGGCCGCCCTCGCGCGCGTCCGCCGTGCCGCCGGCGATACGCTGGCCCTCGGCTTCGGCGCGCAGCACCTCGTCGAACGTGCCGTCCAGCGCGGTCATGATGTTGCGGCGCATCGTCGTCAGCGCGACGGTCGGCCCGGCGGCGAGCCGCGTTGCCAGCGCCAGCGCCTCATCCTGCAGGGCCGCATCGTCCACCGCCTTGTAGATCAGCCCCCAGCCTTCCGCCTGCTCCGCGCCGATCCGCTCGCCCAGCATCATCATCTGCGTCGCGCGCGCTTTGCCGATCGCCTTGGTCAACAGCCAGGTCGAGCCGCCATCCGGCACCAAGCCGATGTTGACGAACGCCTGAAGGAAATAGGCGCTTTTGCCCGCGAGTACGAAATCGCCCGCCAGCCCGATCGAGCAACCAACGCCCGCCGCCGGGCCGTTGACCGCCGTCACCACCGGCACCGGCAGCCGCATGATCTGCGACAGCGCGGGGTTATAATAGTTCATGAGCGCTCGGTGGCTGGCATCGCCGCCGCTCACCGCGCTGCCGCTGCCGCGCGCCTGAAGATCGGCGCCGGAGCAGAACGCGCGCCCCGCGCCGGTGATGAGCACCGCGCGCGAACCTTGCAGGTCATAGAGCGCGACAGACAGATCCTCGGCCATCTGCAGCGATGCGGCGTTGAGCCGCTCCGGGCGGTTGAGCGTGACGACAAGGACATCGCCCTTCTTCTCGGTCAGGATCGTTTCGTAATCGGCCATCTTGCTCTCTCCCAAGCGTGTGTCAGTGCGCCTCGTTAGGCGTTTCCATGAGTTCGACGAGCATCCCGCCGAAATCCTTTGGGTGGACGAAGACGATCGGCGTCCCATGCGCGCCGATCCGCGGCTCGCCCAGCACGGTCGCGCCATTCGCCTTCAGATGCGCGACGGCTTCGTGGATGTCGGGCACCTCGAAGCAGACGTGATGCTGCCCGCCCGCCGGGTTCTTCTTCAGGAACCCCGCGATCGGCGAGGCCTCATCATACGGCTCGATCAGCTCGATCTGCGTATTGGGCGCATCGATGAAGCACACCTTCACCCCCTGCGCGGGCAGGTCGAACGGCTCGCCGATCGCCGTCGCGCCGAGCAGAGTGCGATAGGTTTCGATCGACCTGGCGATCGACGGCGTCGCGACGCCGACGTGGTTGAGACGACCTAGTTCCACTCTGCACCT
The DNA here is from genome assembly GCF_048565505.1 of Sphingomonas sp. TX0543. Classification (NCBI taxonomy): domain Bacteria; kingdom Pseudomonadati; phylum Pseudomonadota; class Alphaproteobacteria; order Sphingomonadales; family Sphingomonadaceae; genus Sphingomonas; species Sphingomonas sp. TX0543. The sequence goes on along the minus strand of NZ_JBLZUS010000002.1, from coordinate 1,148,045 downwards.
CCAAACCAGTCCGCGCTTCCCAGAGCCGCGACTGCACCCCAGCCAAAACACCAAATGATCGCAAACCAGAATCGCTTTGGTTCAGCAGCGCGGGAGAATGGTCCCCAATCCGAGTATTTCATCGGCAATCGTGCCTGCCCTTCGCGCAAACCTTTCATCCCGCAAAGCACCATCCTCACAGCGATCGCGGCAAGCAAAGCTGCGACGAAGATCATTCCTGCCGTCACAACGGAATGTTGTCATGCTTCTTCCACGGATTCTCCAGCGACTTGCTCCGGAGCTTACGCAGCCCCAGCGCGATCCTTCGCCGCGTGGAGTGTGGCTGGATCACCTCGTCGATGAAGCCTTTCGCCGCCGCCACGAACGGGTTGGCGAAGCGCGCCTCATATTCGCGGGTCTTTTCGGCGATCCCTTCCTCGTTCAGGCCGCGGAAGATGATCTCCACCGCGCCCTTCGCGCCCATCACCGCGATCTCGGCGGTCGGCCAGGCATAATTGAGATCGCCGCGCAGATGCTTGGAGGCCATCACGTCATAGGCGCCGCCATAGGCCTTGCGCGTGATGACGGTGATCTTCGGCACGGTCGCCTCGGCATAGGCGAACAGCAGTTTCGCGCCGTGCTTGATGATGCCGTTATGCTCCTGCGCCGTCCCCGGCAGGAAGCCCGGCACGTCGACGAAGGTGACGATCGGGATATCGAACGCGTCGCAGAAGCGCACGAAGCGTGCCGCCTTCTTGGAGGAGTTGATGTCCAGCACGCCCGCCAGCACCATCGGCTGGTTGGCGACGAACCCTACCGTGCGCCCCTCGATCCGCCCGAAGCCGCAGATGATGTTGCCCGCGTGGCCCGGCTGGATTTCGAAGAAATCGCCCTCGTCCACCACCTTACGGATCAGCTCGTGCATATCGTAAGGCTGGCTGGCGCTGGGCGGGATCAGCGTGTCGAGGCTCTGCTCCAGCCTGTCCCACGGATCGTCGGTGGGCCGCGCCGGCACAGGCGCGCGGTTCGATTCCGGCAGGTAATCCACGAAATCACGCGTCGCGAGCAGCGCCTCGATATCGTCTTCGAATGCATTGTCGGCCACGCTCGTCTTGGTGGTGTGGGTGACAGCGCCGCCAAGCGCCTCCTGCGTCACCACCTCGTTCGTCACTGTCTTCACCACATCCGGGCCGGTGACGAACATGTAGCTCGAATCCTTCACCATGAAGATGAAGTCGGTCATCGCGGGTGAATAGACCGCTCCACCCGCGCACGGCCCCATGATCACGCTGATCTGAGGCACCACCCCCGACGCGAGCACGTTGCGCTGAAACACCTCGGCGTATCCGCCAAGCGAGGCGACGCCTTCCTGGATTCGCGCGCCGCCCGAATCGTTCAGCCCGATCACCGGCGCGCCGACCTTCATCGCCATGTCCATGACCTTGCAGATCTTCTGCGCGTGCCGTTCAGACAGCGATCCACCGAATACCGTGAAATCCTGGCTGAACACGAACACGAGCCGCCCGTTGATCGTGCCCGATCCCGTCACCACGCCGTCACCCGGGAAGACCTGATCCTGCATCCCGAAGTCGACGCAGTTATGCTCGACGAACATGTCGAGCTCTTCGAACGATCCCTCGTCGAGCAACACGTCCACCCGCTCGCGCGCCGTGAGCTTGCCCTTGGCATGCTGCGCATCGATGCGCTTCTGCCCACCACCGAGCCGCGCGGCGGCGCGCTTGCGTTCCAGTTCCTCGATCGTCGACGACATGCGTTTCTCCGGGTGCAACATCCTCTCCTGACGCCGCGCGCAGCGAAGCGCAAATGTGAACTTGCGAAGTTGCGAAAGCCGTTCTTGCGAACTACGACCTATATGCAATGGGTAGGATATACGCCGGACAGCAACTGCGCGCTCTCCGTTTAACCACCGGGCTCAACCAGCGCGCAATGGCTGCGCGGCTCGGGCTGTCGGTAAGCTATCTGTCGCAACTGGAAACCGGCGAGCGGCCTCTGACCGCTGCCGTCAGCACCGCGCTTGCCCGCCATTACCCGCAGGCGCTCGCAGCGATCGAGGGCGAAGCGCCGGCCCGCCGCCTCGCTGCATTGGGAGAGGCGCTGGCCGACCCCGCGCTCGTACCGGTCGATGCGGACGAGGCCTCTCGGCTCGCGGAGGAACGACCTGCGCTTGCCGATCGCATGATCGCGCTCCACGCCGCCAAGCGCGCCGCGGAGGAACGCCTCGCTATCGCCGAGGAATCAATGACCGCCGGCACCGGCGCACGCCTGCCATGGGAAGCTGTGCGGGATTGGTTTCACGAAGCGGGCAATTACGTCGATCCCCTGGATCACGCGGCCGAGCAACTCGCCGAGACGATGGCAGGCGATCTGCTGCAAGGCCTGCACAGCCACAACATTACGCTGGCCACCGACGCCGACGAAGACGCGCCCCTTGCCCGATTCGACGGCGCGGTGTTGACGCTCAACGCCGCGTTGCCGCCGGAAAGTCGGCGCTTCCTTATCGCTCATCGGCTTGCCGCCACCGCCTTTGTGGGCGAAATCGAGATGATCGTCGCCGGCGCCGACGTGCCGGGCCCGGAGGCAGCCCGGCTGCTCGCGATTGGGCTGGCGAACTATGCGGCGGGCGCGCTGGTGATGCCCTACGCCGCCTTTCGCGCCGAGGCGCGTCGGCTGCGGCACGATATCGACCGCCTCTGCCGCCGTTTCGGGGTGAGCTTCGAGCAGGCGTGCCACCGGCTCTCAACCCTCCAGCGCGCGGGCGCGGCGGGGGTTCCGTTCTATTTCTGCCGCGTCGACATGGCCGGCAACATCACCAAGCGCCACTCCGCCACCCGACTGCAATTCGCGCGCTTCGGCGGAGCCTGCCCGCTGTGGCATGTTCATGAGGCGGTCGCGATCCCTGATCGCATCCTGGTGCAGCATGCCGAAACGCCGGATGGTGTGCGTTATATCTCGATGGCCAAGGGGCTGGTGAAGCCCTCTGGCAGCTTTGCGCGCAGCCCGCGCCGCTACGCAGTGGTGCTCGGGTGCGAGGCCACGCACGCCGCTGATTTCGTCTATGCCGATGCCGTGGACCGCGCCCGCGCGCCGACATCGATCGGCATCTCCTGTCGGCTGTGCCCGCGCGATAATTGCGACCAACGCGCCTTTCCACCCACGGACCGCGCGATCGCCGTGGACCCAGCGGTTCGCCGCGTCGTGCCCTACCGGGTCGTTTGAACGGGGACCGCCGCGCGTGATCATCGGCGCCGACTAACGGCGAAGAGCCACCGATCTCGCGACCGGCGGCTCTTCGCTTACGGTGTCGCGCGTTTAAGAGGCGTAAGACACGCTTGTGACAACCTTCTGCCGACGGCGCATTGCGAAGCCGATCGCTCCCATGCCCATTATCATCATCGCCCAGGTGGCGGGCTCCGGGACAGCGGCCGCTATCGGGGAGATAGTCAACTGGCCGTTGCCGAAGAACGGGTTGATGAGGGTGAATGAGCCGGTAAGGAAAGTCGGATTGGCTGGTGACCCGGTAAACAGTGTCGGCGCGTTGAATTGTGTGAAGCCGAGATTGGCGGCATTGATGCTCAGGCTGGCGAATATGCCGTTGCCGAAGCTGATGGTGGATGCCGTTCCGGCCACGCCGCCAAATGTACCCGCAACATCCTTGAACGAAAACTGATCCGATCCAATGAACGTCTGAGAAAAATCGGGCGTCGGATTTGAATCAAGCTGGAACACCGCGGTGCCGGACGGACCGGAGAAATTGAACAGCAGCGGTGCTGCATATCCTGGTGAAGCCATCACGACGATCGCGGCAGCCACACAAAACGCTAGCTTCTTCATACGCTCTCCCTGCCTCTCAACGCCGACCTTGACGGGATGATGGCACGAAGAGTTACGTCCCTCGCCGGCAAAAGATGCATGATAAATTCCGGTTCGGCTCGTCACGCCGTTTTAGATGGCGCACGGGGCTGCCCCCTCACCCGATCACCTCCCGAAGCAACTCCGCATTTATAATCACGATCCGGCCATAACCCCGCCGGATCGCATCGATACGCTCCAGCGCCGCAAGATGCACGTTCGCGATCTTGCGGGAGACGCCGCACATCTCCGCGAGATCGTTTTGGCTCACCAGAAGCTCTCCAGTTCCGCCCAGCGCTAGCAGGCGGGCGGCGATCCGGGCGCGCGGGCCCAGGCCAATCATCTGCGCCGCCAGGCGCACCACCGCATCGAGCTGGCCATAGACAAGCTCGCTCACCGCGCGCCACAACGCCGGGTGATCGGCGGCGATCCGTTCCAGCGCACTGTCCGCGACCAGCAACACCATCGCGCGCGCTGTCGCCCGGGCAGTCACTATTCGCGGTCCCCCGCCCCGTCGCCGTGATTGTCCGAACGCGGTTCCGGCCGGCGCAAGGTTCACAAGCACATCGCGATCCTCGCCGATCGAAGCCTCGATCCGCAGTGCGCCTTCAAGCACCAGCACGATGCCCGTCTCCTCGTCACCCTCACCGTAAACCCACTGCCCCGTGCCGAGGCGCACCACGCGGCCGTCGCGCACCAATGCCGCCTGCAACGGCGCGGGAAGGTGCGCGAACCATAAGCCACGTTTTGCGAGCACTGCGATTTCCATCGCGCGAATGTAACTTACGTCACACTTGGATGCGAGCCGATGCGATAGATCGCGCTCATCCAAGGAGAAGATGCGATGAGCGATGTGCAACTCCGCCCGCTAGCCGATCATGTCGGCGTCGAGGCGCTAGGTGTGGATCTGAACACGATCGACGATGGCGGACTCGACGTGCTCCGCCGTGCAGTTGCCGATCACGGCATCCTGTTCGTGCGCAATCAGCAGCTTTCGCCCGAGCAGCACATTGCGCTGGCGCAGCGCTGGGGCGGAATCGACGTCAACAATTACTTTCCGGCGAACGGCGGTTACCCCGAGATCGCCGAGGTCCGAAAATCGGAGACGCAGACAACCAATATCGGCGGTGGCTGGCACACCGATCACAGCTATGACCAGGTGCCGGCGATGGGCTCGATCCTCCTTGCCCGCGAAACGCCGCCTGCGGGCGGAGACACATTGTTCGCCAGCATGGGTGCCGCCTTCGAATCGCTGTCCGACGGTTTGAAGCAGACGTTGCGTGGGTTGCGCGCCGTCCATTCCGCCGACCATATCTACAGTGCCGACGGCATCTATGCGAAGACCGATCAGGGTGCGGATCTGAAGGGCCATGAGATCCGCACCCGCGCGGTCCATCCGGTGGCGCTGCGCCACCCGCAGACCGGGCGAGAACTGCTTTACGTGAATCCGGCCTTCACGCTGCATTTCGAAGGCTGGACGCGCCAGGAAAGCCTGCCGCTCCTGCAATATCTGTTCAGCGTCGCGATGCGGCCGGAATTCCAGTGCCGCGTACAATGGTCACCAGGGTCGCTGGCGGTATGGGACAATCGCTCGACGTGGCATTGCGCGATGAATGACTACCAGGGGCATCGCCGGCTGATGCACCGCATCACCATATCGGGTGAGGCGCTCGAATAGCGGACCTCGCGTCCAGGCGCGGCCGTCACAACGAATTAAGGTCGATCGCGGCGTGACGGTCGAGCGTGCGCGTCGCTTCCGGCATTGGATATTTCAGTCCTGTCGCGCAGTTGAACAGCACCACGTCCTCATCCTCCTGTACTTCGCCGTCGACCAGCGCCTGTCGATAAGCTGCCAGCGTCGCGCCACCTTCCGGGCAGAGCAGAAGGCCATCCTTGCGCGCGCAATCATCCACCGCCTTGAGTATCGCGGGATCTCCCACCGCCAGCGCCTTGCCACCGCTCTCCCGAACCGCGCGCAGGATCAGAAAATCGCCAATCGCCCGCGGCACGCGGATGCCTGCGGCGACGGTGTGGGCATCCTCCCAGCGGTCGGCATGTTCCTCGCCCGCTTCGAACGCACGAACTATCGGGGCGCAGCCCGCCGCTTGCACCGCATACATGCGAGGCCGCTCCGCCCCGATCCAGCCAAGCTTCTCCAGCTCCTCGAAAGCCTTCCACATACCGATCAGCCCGGTGCCGCCTCCTGTGGGATAGAAGATCGCCTTGGGCAGCCGCCAGCCAAGCTGAGCGGCCAGTTCCAGGCCCATCGTCTTCTTGCCCTCGATCCGATATGGCTCCTTCAGCGTAGAGAAATCGAACCAGTGCCCTTCCGCTGCGCCCTTACCGACGATCGCGCCGCAATCGTCGATCAGGCCGTTGACGCGCCACACCTGCGCGCCCTGCATCGCGATCTCGCGGACGTTCACCTCCGGTGTGTCCTCCGGGCACAAGACAATTGTCTCGATGCCGACCCGCGACGCATAGGCGGCGAGTGCGGCCCCGGCGTTACCGTTGGTCGGCATCGCGATTCGCGAGACGCCAAGCTCTTTCGCCATCACCACGGCCATCACCAGCCCGCGTGCCTTGAAGCTGCCGGTGGGCAACCGCCCCTCGTCCTTCACCAGCACTCTCGCACCGCCGCTACGGCTGATCGGCACCAGCGGCGTCTCAATCTCGCCCAGGCTGACGACATTCTCCGTTCGCCGGACGGGCAAAAGCTCGCGCCAGCGCCACAGATCGGTCTCACGCGCGGCCAGTATTTCGCGCGGGAGCGCCGCCTTGACCGCCTCCAAATCGTAGCGAACGAGTAACGGACGCCCCGCGCGCGACAAGCCATGCAATTGGTCCGCCGCGTACCGCTCACCGGTGATCGAGCATTCCAGGTGCGTAACGAAGGTCGGCCGCTCCGCGACAATATTCTCGTTCATCCGCCGATACCGCGCCGAATCAGTCAGCAGCCCTGGCGACGCCGACCAGCGCCGGGCGGAGCAGCCGGTCCCGGATCATCCAGCCCGATTGCATTTCCTGAACGATCACGCCCGGCTCCGCATCGACCGACGGGATTTCGACCATCGCCTGATGGCGGTTCGGATCAAGCTTCTCGCCCAGCGCATCGATCCGCGTGATGCCATGACGCTGGAACACACTGGAGAGTTCGCGACCGGTCGCCTCCAACCCGGCAATCAACCCCTTGAGCCGCTCGTCCGTGCGCAATTCCTCGGGAATTGCGGCAAGGCCCCGTTCGAGATTATCGCTGACCGAAAGAACATCGCGCGCAAAGTTGGTCGCTGCATAGGCCCGCGCATCGGCGGCGTCCTTCTCGGCCCGGCGGCGAACATTCTGCGTCTCGGCCTGTGCATAGAGCACCTGCTGCTTGGCCTCGGCGAGCGCGCTCTCCAGTTCGGCTGCCCGGTCGTGATCGGCAACCTCGTGCGCCGCTTCCGTCGCATCTTCGTGCAGGTTCTCGGTCGTATTCTCGTCTGTCATTTCATTCCCGTATGTTGGCGGCTCACCCGATCAGGCGGGCAAGCGTTGCAGCCGTGAAATCCACCATGGGCACGACACGCGCGTAGTTCAACCGGGTCGGGCCGATCACCCCTACCACGCCGACGACGCGACCGTCTTGCCCGCGAAACGGTTTGGCGATCACCGACGACCCGGAAAGCGCGAACAACTTCGTCTCGGCCCCGATGAAGATGCGTGTAGCGTCACCGGCGCGCGCCGAATCGAGCAGCGCCGCGATTTCCTGCTTGCCCTCCAGATCATCAAGCAGATCGCGCACCCGTTCGAGGTCGGCTGCGGCGGCATCGTCAAGCAACCGCCCCTGCCCGCGCACGATCAGCACTGGTCTGCGGTCCCCGTCCTCGGTCCACACCGCTATACCGCGCCGAATCAGCGCCTGTGCAGAAGCATCGACGGCGGCCTTCCCGACGGCCAGCTCACGATCCACCCGTGCCTGCGCCTGGGAGAGCGTAAGTCCGGCAAGTGTGGCCGACATGTAATTGCCCGCTTCCACCAGCGCGGGCGGATCGACCCCGGCGGGCAGTTCGATGACGCGATTCTCTACCGCGCCGTCCTCACTCACCAGCACGGCCAGCGCTTGGGTCCGCGACAGGGGAACAAAGCCGATCGAGCGCAACACCTGCTCGTTCTTGGGCACCATCACCAGCCCGGCGCAGGCGGAGAGGCCGGAAAGAGCGGAGGTAGTCGCCGCCAGTGCTTCTTCCACCGGCCCGGCGGCAGCGGCGCGCGCCTCGATGGTTGCCCGTTCCTCCCGGCTCGGCTCCGACACCTGCATCATGCCATCGACGAACAGTCGCAGCCCCAGTTCGGTCGGCATTCGCCCGGCCGACGTATGCGGCGCGGCGAGCAATCCGATCGTCTCGAGCTGCGCCAGCACGCTGCGAATCGACGCCGGCGACAGGTTCAGCCCGGCCTGCGCCAGCGTTCGCGAGCCCACCGGTACACCGCTATCCAGATAACTGTCGACCACGCGGCGAAACACGTCGCGCGCGCGGTCGCTGAGTTCGGTTACGGGCGTGCCGATGGTCATCAAACCCCGATGTAGGGCCGCACAGCCCCCGGCTCAACGGGGGCTGAGGCGCTGGGGTAACAGCAGTCATGTTGAGGAGGCCAGATGGGGCGGGACAGGTTGTAAACCCGACGGAGCGAGACATCTTGTAAGGCAGATGGGGCGAGACCGGTTGTAAACCGGACTGAGCGGGACGGCTTGTAAACCGGACGAGCCGAGACAGGTTGTAAATACGCGGCGATGAATTCCGTTGATCGTCCGCTGCCGTGGTGCGAACGTCAGGAACCCATGACCCGTATCAATCCGACCACAGCGGAAGACACTTCCGCCCGATATACCGATGCGATCGCACGCTTCCTGCGCAGTTGCGCGCCGGTGCGCGACGCCCTGCTGCCGCTGCTTCACGCGTTGCAGCACGAGTTCGGGCATATCGACGACGCAATGATCCCGCCGGTCGCCGCGGCGCTGAACCTCAGCCGGGCGGACGTGTACGGCGTCGTCACCTTCTACCACGATTTCCGGCGCGCACCATCGGGAACGCATCGGATCCGGCTGTGCCGCGCGGAAAGCTGCCAGGCGCGCGGCGGCGCGGCGATCGAACGGCTGATCACCGACCGGCTCGGGCTGCGGATGGGCGAGACGAGCGCGGACGGCCGGGTTTCCATCGAGGCGGTTTATTGCCTGGGCCTGTGCGCCACCGGGCCCAATGCGTTTGTCGATGGCCACCCCGTCTCGCGACTGGATGCGACCAAGATCGGCAGGATCGTCGCGGAGACGCTGGCGTGACGCGCGTTTTTGTCAGTGCCGACATGGCCTCTGTGGCGCTCGGCGCGGACGAAGTGGCGGCGGCCTTGTCGGGACGGGGCGCCAGGGTGATGCGCACCGGCAGCCGTGGCCTGTTCCGTATCGAGCCGCTGGTGGAGGTGGAAACGGCAGCCGGTCGCATCGCCTATGGCCCGGTTCATCCAGACGAGGCGGCTGCGGTACTGGACGGCACGCACCCGAACCGCATCGGCCTGATCGAGGAACATCCCTTCTTCTCGCGGCAGCAGCGTTTCACCTTCTTGCGGTGCGGCGTCATCGATCCGCTGGACCTCGACGATTACGCCGCCCACGGTGGGTGGAGCGCGCTGGACGCGGCGCGCGCGCGATCCCCGCAGGCAGTGGTTGACGAGGTCAAGGAGAGCGGCCTGCGCGGGCGCGGGGGCGCGGGCTTTCCCACCGGCATCAAGTGGCAGACCGTCCTCGATGCCGAGGCAGCCGAGAAATTCATCGTGTGCAACGCCGACGAGGGCGACAGCGGCACCTTCGCCGATCGGATGCTCATGGAGGGCGATCCTTTCTGCCTGATCGAGGGAATGGCGATCGCCGCCCATGCGGTCGGCGCCGGGCGCGGCTTTGTTTACATCCGCTCCGAATATCCGTTCGCGATTCGCACGATGCAGGCGGCGATCATGCGCGCCGCCCCGCGCATCGCACCGCTGGCGCTGGAGGTGCGCGTCGGCGCCGGCGCCTATGTCTGCGGCGAGGAAACCGCGCTGCTCGATTCGATCGAGGGCAAGCGCGGGCAGGTGCGCGCCAAACCGCCGCTGCCCGCGATCGCGGGGCTGTTCGGCAAGCCCACGGTTATCAACAACGTGCTGAGCCTCGCGGCCATACCGTTCATCATCGCACAGGGCGCGGCTGCGTACGCAAAGGCGGGCTTCGGACGCTCGCGCGGAACGATGCCGATCCAGCTTGCCGGCAACGTGCGCAACGGCGGGCTGTTCGAGGCCGGTTTCGGCATCACGCTCGGCGAACTGGTCGAGGAGGTCGGCGGCGGTACGGAAAGCGGCCGCCCGGTGAAGGCAGTGCAGGTCGGCGGCCCGCTCGGCGCCTATTTCCCGCCATCAATGTTTCATCTGCCCTTCGATTACGAAGCGTTCACCGCAGCTGGCGGGCTGATCGGCCATGCCGGGATCACCGTGTTTGACGACACCGCGGATATGGCGCGGATGGCGCGTTTCGCGATGGAATTCTGCGCTCATGAAAGTTGTGGCAAATGCACGCCGTGCCGCATCGGATCGGTACGCGGGATGGAAACGATCGATCGCATCGCAGCCGGTGGACGCGCCGCGCCCGGCACCGTGGAAGCACTGCCGCAAATGCGTAACGCAACGCCACGCGCCCGTTCGCGCGCCGAAGAAATTATGCTGCTGCGCGACCTTTGTGATACGATGAAGTTCGGCTCGCTGTGTGCGCTTGGCGGCTTCACGCCTTATCCCGTGCTAAGCGCGCTGGATCATTTCCCGGAGGATTTCGGCAGCCTTGCGGCGCCGCTGGAGTAAGCTTCATGGCATGGATCGGCGAAATTGACCTTGGCACCAGCCCGCCGGCCGGTAACGGCAACAGTGTAACGCTGTTGATCGACGGTGAGCCCGTGACGGTGCCGGAAGGCACGTCGATCATGCGCGCCGCCGCCTTGCGCGGCACCAATATCCCCAAGCTGTGCGCCACCGACCGGCTGGAGGCGTTTGGATCGTGCCGCCTGTGCCTGGTCGAGATCGACGGCCGCACCGGCTATCCCGCTTCCTGCACCACACCCGCCGGCGAAGGGATGATCGTCCGCACCGAAAGCCCGCGACTGGCAGAGCTGAGACGCGGGGTGATGGAGCTTTACATCTCGGATCACCCGCTCGATTGCCTCACCTGCGCGGCCAACGGCGATTGCGAGCTGCAGGATCAGGCGGGCGCGGTCGGCCTGCGCGACGTGCGCTATGGCTATGACGGCGCGAACCACCTGTCCGCCGACAAGGACGAGAGCAATCCCTATTTCACCTTCGATCCGGCCAAGTGCATCGTCTGCTCGCGTTGCGTGCGCGCTTGCGACGAGGTGCAGGGGACGTTCGCGCTGACGATCGACGGCAGCGGCTTCGGCTCGAAAGTGGCGGCGAGCGCCGACGAGGAATTCATCGCTTCCGAATGCGTTTCATGCGGCGCATGCGTGCAGGCCTGCCCCACGTCCGCACTCATCGAGAAAAGCGTCGCCAGGATCGGCACGCCCGATCGCGCCGTCGTCACCACTTGCGCCTATTGCGGCGTGGGCTGCACGTTTCGTGCGGAGATGCGCGGCGAACAACTGGTTCGCATGGTGCCGTGGAAAGAGGGCAAGGCCAATCACGGGCATAGCTGCGTCAAGGGCCGCTTCGCCTGGGGTTACGCCAATCACCGCGACCGCATCCTGAAGCCGATGATCCGCGCCAGCATCGATCAGCCGTGGCGCGAGGTTTCCTGGGAAGAGGCGATCGCCCACACCGCGCGCGAATTCCGCCGCATCCAGGCCCGATACGGCAAGCGCAGCGTTGGCGGCATCACCTCCTCGCGCTGCACCAACGAGGAGACTTTCCTCGTTCAGAAGCTGATCCGCCAGGGCTTCGGCAACAACAATGTCGATACCTGCGCGCGCGTCTGCCACTCGCCGACAGGCTATGGCCTGAAGACCACCTTCGGCACCTCGGCCGGTACGCAGGACTTCGACAGTGTGATGCAGGCCGACGTCATCATGGTCATCGGCGCCAATCCCACGGATGGACATCCCGTGTTCGCCAGTCGCATGAAGCAGCGGCTGCGGGCCGGCGCGCGGCTGATCGTGGTCGATCCACGCCGGATCGATCTGGTGCGCAGCCCGCATATCGCCGCCGATCATCACCTGCCACTGCGCCCCGGCACCAATGTCGCGGTGCTGACAGCGATGGCGCATGTCGTCGTCTCCGAGGGGCTCGCCGACGAGGCCTTCATCCGCCAGCGCTGCGACTGGGACGCGTATGCCGATTGGGCGGCATTTGTCTCGCAGCCGGATCGCTCACCGGAAGCCACAGAGGCGCTGACCGGCGTTCCCGCCGCGGACCTGCGCGCCGCCGCCCGGCTGTTCGCCAGCGGCGGCAACGGCGCCATCTACTACGGGCTCGGCGTGACAGAGCACAGCCAGGGCTCCTCCACCGTGATGGCGATCGCCAATCTCGCGATGGCGACCGGCAACATCGGGCGCGAGGGTGTCGGCGTAAATCCGTTGCGCGGGCAGAACAACGTCCAGGGGGCATGCGACATGGGCAGCTTCCCGCACGAATATTCCGGCTACCGCCACGTTTCCGATCCGGCCACGCGAACCCTGTTCGAGGATGCGTGGGGCACGTCGCTCGATCCGGAGCCGGGGCTGCGCATCCCCAACATGCTCGATGCGGCGACGGACGGTACGTTCAAGGCGCTATTCGTCCAGGGCGAGGATATCCTGCAATCCGATCCCAATACGCATCACGTCGCGGCGGGCCTCGCCGCGATGGAGTGCGTGGTGGTGCAGGATCTGTTTCTCAACGAGACCGCTAATTACGCCCATGTTTTCCTGCCCGGATCGACCTTTCTGGAAAAGGACGGCACCTTCACCAACGCCGAGCGCCGCATCCAGCGCGTCCGCAAGGTGATGGAGCCGCTCAACGGCCATGGCGATTGGGAAATCGTGCAACTCCTCGCGCGCGCGCTCGGGCTCGACTGGAATTACACCCACCCGTCGCAGATCATGGATGAGATCGCCGCCCTTACACCCACCTTCGCGCGCGTCAGTTACGCCGCGCTGGAGGAACACGGCTCGCTGCAATGGCCAGCGACCGACGACGCGCCGCTCGGCACCCCGACGATGCATCTGGATGGCTTCGTGCGCGGCAAAGGCAGGTTCGTCGTCACCGATTACGTGCCGACCGACGAGAGGACCGGGCCGCGCTTCCCCCTGCTTCTCACCACCGGGCGTATCCTCAGCCAGTATAATGTCGGCGCGCAGACGCGTCGGACCGACAACGTCGCCTGGCATCAGGAGGACCGATTGGAGATCCATCCGCACGACGCGGAGAATCGCGGCTTGCGCGATGGCGATTGGGTAAGCCTTCGCAGTCGCGCGGGCGAAACCACCCTGCGCGCGCTCATCACCGACCGGGTCGCGCCGGGAGTGGTCTATACGACGTTCCACCATCCGGACACGCAGGCCAACGTCATAACCACCGATTATTCCGACTGGGCCACCAACTGCCCGGAATACAAGGTGACGGCGGTGCAGGTTTCCGCGTCGAACGGGCCGAGCGACTGGCAACGCGAATACGCCGATCAGGCCGCCCGCTCGCGCCGGATCGAGGCGGAGGCGGCCGAATGACCTGCGTGATGTCCACAACTGACCGGCTCGTTTACATGGCCAACCAGATCGCACGGAATTTCGCCGTGAGTGGCGAGGACGAGGCGGTCGCCGCGATGCGTGAACATATGCGCCTCTATTGGGATCCGGCCATGCGCCAGCGTATCGCCGCCTGCCTGAAAGAAGATGCCGGCGCTTTCAGCGACATCGCCCGACGGGCGGTGACGGCACTTCCGAACGAGATCGCCCATTCCGCGTCTCAAACGTGATTTAACTTCCGCACGGCGGTTGACCGCCTCCATGCCGCGATGCAGCATCAATCGGCTATGGTCGATCTTCCCCCCATCACCAACAATCCGGACGTGCGCTATCTTGGCCGCGTGCTCGGCGACGTCATCCGCGCACTGGGGGGCGAGCGCCTGTTCGCCGCGACCGAGGCGATCCGGGCCGCCTCGGTCGAGCGGCATCGCGACGGCGGTCCGCCAGTCGATCATCATCTGGAGGCGCTGACTCTCGACGAAACGCTCGATTTCGTGCGCGGCTTCATGCTGTTCTCGATGCTCGCCAACCTTGCGGAAGACCGGCAGGGCGTTACCGCCGAGGAAGGCGCAGACGTGCCCAGCGTGCTCGCGCGACTGGCGACAGAGGGCATCGACAAGGCCGCCGTCTCCGCGTTGCTCGACCGTGCACTGGTTTCGCCGGTGCTGACCGCTCATCCGACCGAAGTGCGCCGCAAGTCGATGATCGATCACCGCAACCGCATCGCGCAACTGATGGCCTATCGTGATCGCGGACTTGAGGTGACGCCGGACGGCGATGTGGTGGACGAGGCGATCGTGCGGCAGGTCGCGCTGCTCTGGGAAACCCGCGTGCTGCGACGCGAGCGGCTCTATGTTGCGGACGAGGTGGAAACCGCGCTCAGCTATCTGCGCGACGTGTTCCTGCCGGTACTGCCGGCGCTCTATCAGCGCTGGGATCGGGCGATGGGCGGGCGCGTCCCCTCGTTCCTGCGCCCCGGAAGCTGGATTGGCGGCGACCGAGACGGCAATCCCTTTGTCACGGCCGAATCGCTGCGCAACGCACTGGCCCGCGCAGCCGAGGCGGTGCTCGTCCATTATCTCGACCAGCTTCACGCTCTTGGCGCGGAGCTTTCCATTTCAGGCGAACTCGCGCCGGTCGACGAGGCGGTGCTGGCGCTGGCCGAACGCAGCGGCGACACGGCGGAGAGCCGCGCCGACGAGCCGTATCGCCGGGCGATTTCAGGGATCTACGCCCGCCTCGCGGCAACGCACCTTGCACTGACCGGAAAATCCGCCCCACGACCGGGAACGCTGCGCGGCGAGCCCTATCCCGATCCGGCCGCCTTCCGTGCCGATCTCGTCGCGCTCGCCCATACGCTCGGCGCGATCGGAGACGGGATGCTTGCCTCCGGCGGGGCGCTCGGGCGGTTGATTCGCGCTGTCGAGGTGTTTGGCTTTCATCTCGCCACGCTTGACATGCGGCAGAACAGCGCGGTCCACGATCGCGTCGTTGCAGAGCTTCTGAAGGTCGCCGACGTATGCGACGATTACCTCTCGCTCGATGAAGATCAGCGCGTCATGCTGTTGCGGCACGAGCTTTCCAGCCCTCGGCCACTCGTCTCTCCTTACGCGCGCTATTCCGACGAAACGCGCTCCGAACTCGCTATCGTCCACGCCGCCGCCGAGGCGCACGCCCGATACGGCGAGGGCGCGATCCGGCAGTATATCGTCTCGATGTCCAAATCCGTATCGGACTTGCTGGAGGTGAACCTGCTGCTCAAGGAGGCAGGGCTTTACCGGCCCGGCAGTCAGCCGGCCGCCGCGATCATGGCGGTGCCGCTGTTCGAGACGATCGAGGATCTCGCGGCTGCGCCAGCGATCATGGCCGAATGGTTCGCGCTGCCGGAGGTGCGCGGGATCGTCGCCGCGCGCGGGCATCAGGAGGTGATGATCGGTTATTCGGATTCGAACAAGGATGGCGGCTATTTGACCTCCACGTGGCAGCTCTCCAAGGCGTCCACCGCGTTGAAGCCGGTATTCGAGGCAGCCGGCGTGGGGATGCAGCTTTTCCACGGGCGCGGCGGCGCGGTGGGGCGCGGCGGTGGCTCCAGCTTCGCGGCGATCCTTGCGCAGCCGCCGGGCACGGTGCAGGGCCGCATCCGCATTACCGAGCAGGGTGAGGTGATCGCCGGAAAATACGGCACGCGCGAGAGCGCCGCGACAAACCTGGAAGCGATGGCATCCGCGACCTTGCTCGCAAGCCTCGAACCGCCGCAACTTTCCAATGCCGAGAACGAGACGTTTGCCCGCGCGATGGATGCGCTGTCAGAGACCGCTTTCCGCGCATACCGTGACCTTGTGTATGGCACGGATGGCTTCACCACCTTCTTTCGTCAGATGACGCCGATCGCCGAAATCTCGGGTCTCAAGATCGGCAGTCGCCCGGC
The DNA here is from genome assembly GCF_048565505.1 of Sphingomonas sp. TX0543. NCBI lineage: Bacteria > Pseudomonadati > Pseudomonadota > Alphaproteobacteria > Sphingomonadales > Sphingomonadaceae > Sphingomonas > Sphingomonas sp. TX0543. The sequence goes on along the minus strand of NZ_JBLZUS010000002.1, from coordinate 1,132,043 downwards.
GAGCCGCACCAAAAGCCAGCGGATCGAGGATCTGCGCGCGATCCCCTGGGTGTTCTCCTGGGCGCAGGCACGCGTGATGCTGCCGGGCTGGTATGGCGTCGGCCAGGCGATTGCGGCGTTCGAGGACAAGGCGTTGCTCGCCGAAATGGCCGCAGGCTGGCCGCACTTCGCCGCGACACTGGCGAATATGGAAATGGTGCTGGCGAAATCGGACATGGGGATCGCCGAGCGCTATGCCGGGCTGGTCGAGGACGGGGCGCTCCGCGATCGCATCTTCGGCGCGATCCGCGATGGCTGGCAATCCACCCATGACGGGCTGCTCCAGGCGACTGGTCAATGCCGGCTGCTGGAAAAGCATCCCACGCTCGAATCCTCGATCCGGCTGCGCCTGCCGTATGTCGAGCCGCTGAATCTGCTCCAGATCGAGCTGATGAGGCGCCACCGCGCGGGCGAGAGCGACGAGCGTATCAGTCAGGGAATTCTGCTGTCGATCAACGCCATCGCAACCGCATTGCGCAATTCGGGGTGAGACCGGCAAATTTGTCGAGACGCAACCCTCGCGCCTGATCTACGTTATGCCAGCGATACGATCTATCTCGAAAGGATGCCGACCATGCGCAGAATGATGCTTGCCCTTGGAGCATTGTCGCTCGCGGTTCCCGTTTCCATGAGCTTCCCGACCAGCGATGCGCAGGCCCGGACCTACAAGCACAAATATCGCGGCGTTAAGCGTTGTCGTCGATCGAGCGGCACCACGGGCCTCGTCGCGGGTGGCGTAGGCGGCGCGCTGGTGGGCAGCTCGATCCTGGGGCATGGCGCGCTGGGCACGGTTGCGGGCGCGGCTGGCGGCGCGCTGGCAGGACGGGCGATCGACCGGACGATCACCGCGAAAAAGCGCTGCCGTTATTCTTGATCCGCGACAAACGGCGCCGCCACCTCGCGCCTGACGCGCAGGAGGCGGCCGCTGGCGCGATCGAGCAGCGCCCATGTTGTCACCCCCTCGACCTTCACTCGCTCGTCGGCGCCGGTAAAGACGAAACGGCGGTCAAAACGCGCGCCGCGCGGCTCTCCGGCGACCCATGTTTCGCCGATCACCGCCTCCCCCGGTCCGACATTGCCGCGATAGTCGATCTCGTGCCGCGTCACGACCCAGATATAGGCTTCCTGCTGCTCAGCGGGCGCGACCGCCGCCCAGTGCCGGACGGCCAGTTCCTGTACCCAGCGTACCCACACCGTGTTGTTGACGTGGCCGAGTTCGTCGATGTCTTCGCGCGCGGCGACAAAGGGCAGCGTGAAACGCCTCACGCCTTGCGCCAGTAACGGATGCCAAAGAACAAGCCGGTCGCCACCACGACGCCCGCAAGCACTGCAACCACAGTATGCGTATCGGGCTGGAGCCGCCCGAGGAGCTGCTCAAAGCTGCGGCCGAAGGCATAACCGATCGTCGAAAAGGTAATCCCCCACACGATCGCCGACACGAGATTGACCAGCACGAACAGACGCGCCGCCACATCGGTGGTGCCAATCGCGATCGGACTGATCGTGCGAAAACCATAGATGAACCGAAACGCGAATATGAAGCCGATCGGGTGACGATGGAAAAAGCCGATCGCCTTTGCGAACGCGGGCTTCTGATGCGCCTTGCGCACGATCCGGTGATCGTGGAAGCGCCGGCCGATCAGAAACCAGATCTGGTCCGCCACGAACGACCCGACCGCTGCCGCGATCATCGCGCCCGGCAACGGAAACAGCCCGCGATGTGACAGGATGCCGCCCGCCACGACGACCGTCTCGCCCTCCAACCCGGCGCCAAGCAACAGTGCGGCGAGGCCATATTTGGCCACGATCGCCTCGATCGTCACTGCTCGACGCCCAATTGCCACAGCACGAAGGCATGTTCCTCCGCCGCCTCGTAAAGGCTGTCGAAGCGCCCCGATTTGCCGCCATGCCCCGCGCCCATGTTGGTCTTGAGCAGCAGAACATTGTCATCGGTCTTCGTGGCGCGCAGTTTCGCGCCCCATTTCGCCGGCTCCCAATAGGTGACCCGCGGATCGTTAAGCCCGCCGGAAATGAACAGGGGCGGATACGCTTGCGGCTTCACCTGATCGTAGGGCGAATAGCTGTGGATCAGCTCGAACGCGGCCTTGTCGATGATCGGATTGCCCCATTCCGGCCATTCGCCCGGCGTGAGCGGCAGCGTCTCGTCCAGCATCGTGTTGAGCACGTCGACAAACGGCACATCGGCGATAACCGCGCCCCACAGTTCGGGATCGGAATTCACCACCGCGCCCATCAGTTCGCCACCCGCGGACCGCCCCGCGATCGCGATCCGGCCCGCGCTGGTCCAGCCCTGCGCGATCAGCCCCTTCGCCACATCGACGAAATCGTTGAAAGTGTTGGTGCGCTTTTCCAGTTTCCCGTCACGATACCATTGCTGCCCCAGGTCGTCGCCACCACGGATATGCGCTATCGCGTAAGCAAAGCCACGATCGAGCAGCGAGAGCCGGCCGGTGGAGAAGCCTGGCGCGATCGCGTGACCGTAAGCGCCATAACTGTAAAGATAGAGCGGCCGCGACCCGTCCTTCGGGAAATCGGCCGGAAAGACGATCGACACCGGCACCATCGTGCCGTCGCGCGCGGCGATCTTCAGCCGCTCGGTGCGATATTTCGTGCCATCATAGCCCGAAGGGATTTCCTGCACCTTGAGCACGGTGAGTTCGTCGGTCGCGACGTCATAATCATACACTGTTCCGGGCGTGACCATCGACTCATAGCCGAGCCGCAGGACGGTCTGGTCATATTCGGGATTGTCGCCAAGCCCGGCCGTATAGCTTTCTTCCGGAAACGCGATGCGCCTGCCCTGGGTCGGCGCATCGTAGCGGTGGATCGCAATCTGATCGAGGCCATCCTCGCGCCCCTCCACTACGAAGAAATCGCGATAGCATTCCACTCCCGTCATGTAGAAGCTCGGCGATGGAGCGATCAGTTCGGTCCATTCGCCAGGCGCGCTGATCGGCGCGGTCACCAGTCGCCACATCGGATCGGTGTCATTGGTGTGAATGAACAGGGTGTCGCCATGTGCATCGACATCATATTCACGGCCCGCAAGACGCGGCGCGACCATGATCGGCGCCGCGAACGGATCGTTCGCCGGCAGCAACCGCACCTCGCTCGTCACATGATCGCCAGTCGCGATCATGATCCACTTGCGGTCGCTCGTCTCCGACACGGCGACGCGATAGCCCTCATCATCCTCGTGATAGAGCTCGACATCATCCGCCGGATCGGTGCCGAGACGGTGGAATCGCGCATTGTCCGTGCGCCATTCTTTGTTGGCGAGCCCGTACAGGAAGCCGGCATCGTCCGCCGTCCAGACTATATCGGAGAGCATGCCGGGAATGACGTCCGGCAGATGCTCGCCAGTCACGATATCCTTCACGCGGATCTCGAAGCGCTCCGCGCCTGAATCGTCGATCGCATAGGCAAGTTTGGTGCCGTCGTTCGACACCGCGAACGCGCCCAGCCGAAAATATTCCTTGCCCTGCGCGAGCGCCGGTTCGTCGAGCAGCAATTCGTCCGGGCCGCCGGCGACCGGCCTGCGCCACCACTTTCGATACTGGCCGCCCAGATCAAAACCGGTCCAGTACAACCAGTCGCCGTCCTTTTGCGGAACGGTTTCCTCATCCTCCTTGATGCGCGCCCGCATCTCGGCGTTGATCCGATCGGTCAGCGGCTTCAGCGGCGCCATCACCGCCTCGAAATAGGCATTCTCCGCTTCCAGATATGCGAGCACATCCTTGTCGGTGACATCGGGATAACCGGCATCTTTCAGCCATGCCCAGGGATCTTCGATCGTGATGCCGTGGCGGGTAAATCGGTGCGGGCGGGTTTGGGCGCGGGGCGGAACTGGAAGGCTCATGCGCCCTCCATAACCACCGATCCGATCTTGTCGATGCATCCGCACATCACGATTGCACTTTTTGCAATCTACTCCGCTTAGTTTGCAGTTGCGAAATGACATGCTGCGTCGCACAAGGATCGGGCCTTTCAGGCATCCTCTCCTAAAAACTTTCCAAGGCCGGTCTCGCGACTGGCCTTTCTTTTTGCCTGAAGAGCCTGCAAGCAAAGGTCGCTGAGGCACGCCGAATCAAAATAATGATTTGGAGTGGAGCCGCCGGCAGGACCGGCACCGGCGGAGCAACAGTGCGGGGGATCGAGCGGTCCGCGGATGGCCGTTCTCCCCCGCTTTGTTCTACCGGCGGTTCGCATCCTGCCGATATCGCCCCTTGCGTATTGGGCGAGAAATGCGCGATGCCGGCTCTTCCGTTAATTTAACAGGGACTTGATCGATGGCCGGCGGCTTATTTGCGCTGCTTGACGATATCGCAGTGCTCGCCAAGCTCGCCGCCGCCAGCCTGGATGACGTTGCCGCCGCGGCCGGGAAGGCGGGCGTGAAGGCAGCCGGCGTGGTGATCGACGATACCGCCGTCACGCCGCGCTATGTGGTGGGCCTCTCCCCTTCGCGCGAGCTGCCGATCATCGGCAAGATCGCCCTGGGGTCGCTACGCAACAAACTCATCTTCCTGCTTCCCGCCGCGCTGCTGCTGTCGGCCTTCGCGCCCTGGGCGATCACGCCGATCCTGATGGCGGGCGGCACGTTTCTTTGTTTCGAGGCGACCGAGAAGGTGATTGGCGCGATCACCAGCAAAGCGGACGATAACGACGCCGTCGCAGCCGCAGACGCAAAGCAACTGGAGGACCGCCAGGTTTCCGGCGCGATCCGCACCGATCTGATCCTGTCGGCAGAAATAATGGCGATCGCGCTGTCCACGCTCGATGACCAGTCGCTGGTCAATCAGGCGATCGCGCTCGCGCTGGTCGCGGTGGCCATAACGGCGGGCGTCTATGGCGTGGTCGCGCTGATCGTGAAGATGGACGATATCGGCCTCGCGCTCGCCCGCCGCCCCGGCACTATGACGCAGGCGATCGGGCGCGGGCTGGTATCGGCGATGCCCGTGGTGCTGAGCGCGCTTTCCACGATCGGGATCGCCGCGATGCCTTGGGTCGGCGGACAGATCATCGTCCACGGGCTGGAACAGTTCAGCCTGACGCCCATCCCCGATTGGATTCATCACGCCAGCGAGACGGTGCGGGGAACCGCCGGCGCGTTGGGCGACGCGGCATCCTGGGCCTGCGCGGCCTTCCTATCGGCGATCATCGGCCTTATCGTGGGCGGTATTGTCGCCGGCGTGCTGCATCTTGTCCCCCGTCGGCACTGACCCACGAACGGAAGCCACGCATGTCCACCTATTCCGCCCGACTCGCCGCCCTGCGCGAACAGCTCGCCCGCGAGCGCCTCGGCGGCTTCGTCGTACCGCTGACCGACGAGCATATGAGCGAGTATGTGGGGGCCTATGCGCAGCGGCTGGCGTGGCTCACCGGCTTTCAGGGATCGGCGGGGACAGCGGTGGTGCTGCCTGAAGAGGCCGCCATCTTCACCGACGGGCGTTACACCCTGCAAGTCCGCGAGCAGGTCGATGGCGACGACTGGCAGTTCGTCGGCGTGCCGGAGACGAGCGTGGCGGCCTGGCTCGAGCGGCACGCGGCGGACGGAGCGCGGATCGGATACGATCCGTGGCTCCATACCCGCGCCTGGGTGGACGAGGCTTCAGCCGCGCTCGCGAAGGTGGGTGCAACATTGGTGGCGATGGATACCAACCCGGTCGACGCGGTCTGGCCCGATCGTCCCGCCCCGTCGGACGCCACGCTGGCGGTGCATGACGATGCGCTGGCCGGCCGCTCCTCCGCCGACAAGCGCGCCGCGATCGCCGACTGGCTGGCCGAGCAGCATGCCGACGCGGTCGTGCTGGCAGCGCTCGATTCGACCGCATGGCTACTCAACGTGCGCGGCGCCGACGTATCCCGCACGCCCGTGGCGCTCGCCTACACGATCGTCAACGCGGACGGCACCGCCGACCTGTTCGTCGCGCCCGAGAAGATCACCGATGCTGTGCGCCAGCACCTCGGCAATGCCGTGCGCGTCCATCCTCGCGCTGCTTTCGCCACCGCGCTTGCGACGTTCGCGGGCAAGCGCGTGGCGGTGGATCTAGCGCTCTCGGTCGCGGCGATCCCGCTGGCGATCGAGGCCGGCGGCGGCACGACATTGCCGCTGCGCGACCCGATCGTCATCCCCAAGGCGTGCAAGAATTCCGCCGAGATCGATGGCCACCGCGCCGCCAGCCTGCGCGACGGCGCGGCGCTCACCCGTTTCCTGCGCTGGATATCGATCGAGGCGCTCAAGGGCGGCCAGACCGAGCTTTCCGCCGCCGCCAAGCTGCAAGCGTTTCGCGAGGAAACCGGGCTGCTGAAGGATCTGTCGTTCGACACGATCTCCGCCACCGGCGCGCACGGCGCCAGCCCGCACTATCACGTCACCGCGGAATCGAACGCGCCGATCGAACCCGGCCAGCTCTACCTGATCGATTCCGGCGGCCAATATGCCGACGGCACGACCGACCTGACGCGTGTCGTGCCGATCGGTGCGCCGACAGCCGAGATGCGCGACCGCTTCACCCGTGTGCTCAAGGGCCATATCGCGCTGGCCACCGCAGCCTTTCCGCATGGCACGACCGGGCAGCAACTGGACGCGCTGGCGCGTCTGCCGCTGTGGAAGGCCGGGCTCGATTTCGCGCACGGCACGGGACATGGCGTCGGCAGCTATCTTTCGGTGCATGAAGGCCCGGCGCGCATCGCCAAGCCCAGCTATGGCGGTGGCGGCCCGCAGGAGCCGCTGCGCGCCGGCATGATCCTTTCGAACGAGCCCGGCTATTACAAGGCGGGCGAATACGGCATCCGCATCGAGAATTTGCTGCTGGTGGTCGAGCGCGAATTTGTCGGCGGCGAGGCGCCGATGCTCGCCTTCGAAACGCTGACGCTCGCCCCGATCGATCGCGACCTGATCGATCCGGCGCTGCTCGATCAGGCTGAGCTGGCATGGCTGAACGCCTATCACGCGCGCGTCGCGGAAAGTTTAGGTACGGTGCTGGAGGGCGACGATCGGGCGTGGCTGATCGAGCGTTGCCGACCGCTGAACCATTAGCCGCGCGGCTGGCGACATGCGGGCGATCACTCCACGCCAGTATTGGCCGAGCCGCGGTCGGCCGCAATCGGCACCTCAGTCCCCGATGCAGGCTTGCCACGCGCCTGCTGTTTGCGCTTTTTAAGGTTCGCGCGGAGCTGCTCTGCGAGCCGTGCGGCCCGGCTATCATCATTGTTCGACATGCAATCTGTTAATGCGCCTGCGCCAAAGCCTTGACAATGCCGCCGCCCTCGTCTCTAGGGCGCCTCTCCCTCGGGAAATGCTGCCGTAGCTCAGTGGTAGAGCGCATCCTTGGTAAGGCTGAGGTCGTGAGTTCAATCCTCACCGGCAGCACCATTTTTTCAACAACTTAGTGATTCTCACGCCGCTAGCAGATTGTCCTTGGCAATCGCTTGGCAAGCAGCGGCGTTCAACTACCGCCGTTTTGCTCACAAATTCATATGTTGCATCTTACACGCTCTTCGACCGATAACGGGCCGGTTCCGGACTGGCACGTTTCGGAAGAGCGAAGCCGAAGAGCTGCCGGTCCTGACCCATTCGATTGCCCGGCCGGCTACGACCAGTTCAGGTCTTTCGGTCACCGGTCCACGAACGACCGCTCGTGCCGGAACCGGCCATTCGCCTCCTGTGGAGCGAGCGGGCAGCAACGCGCCTCAACTCAGACGAAGTAGCTCGCGGGCCTGCCGTTCGTCCACGCTTCTTCGAAGCCCCGCCTCGCGCCTTCCACGACGTCCGGTGCTCGGACGATTGTAATGACCTCCCTGGCTGAAGAAGCACCTCCGCGATTGGCGAAGTTCGCTGAGGCATGCCGCTTCGTTGTCGACCACGAACACCTTGGCGTGAAGCCCCTCCACAACCCGTAGCGCGAGCCGTTCTGGGTTGGCCATGCGCAGGATAGGCGCAGCCAACGAGGCTTCCGAGGTCAGGACGCGCACGTCGAGCCTCGACGCGACGAACTCCAGCAGGGCGAGCAGCTCGACCGAGAGATGCGGGGCCGCGACGAGGAGGCTAACCGCAGGCGACCGTGATGGGGAACGCGTTGTCGGCGCCAATCGTGATCAATCCGGACCGAATCCGGAAAGAGGCTTTGACAGTTGCCATTGAGTGCTAATTAAATCGCACAAGTAAGACTCGGGACGCCGTCTGAGGGGAGCGCGCCGATGCCAAGTCCATCCTTTGAATTCGACCCGTTTCCGACCACCCTTTATTCCGCCGAGGACCTTCTCCAAGGGTTCGATCCCGATAAGCCTTCGAGCTATGGAAAGATGCACGACACCCTTATCTACAGGGAGTTCGTGGCAACCGGCGGCGCAGCCTGCACAGACTACCTTACCACGATGGGGAGGGCGCTGCATGACAACGCGATCGGCCAAGCGCTTGCCCAGACAGTGCCGGGGGACCGGATCGTGGCGATCATGGGCGGCCACGCAGGTGCTCGCGGTGACGCGGTATATGAAGACACAGCTAGGCTTGCCTCCCGACTGACGACCGCCGGCTTCACGCTAGCAAGCGGCGGCGGCCCCGGTATCATGGAAGCCACGCACCTCGGCGTGGCCTTCGCCGGCGATCCCGGTCTGGAGGACGCGCTGAAGGAAATCTCCGCTGCGGGCGTACCGCCGGCGATTCCAGCTAATGCTGGACGGCTCGTGCAAGCCGACGGCGCGATCGACACCGCGATTGCCGGCGCGCTCGGCGAGTATCTGGCGCCAGCGGTGCGGATTATGCGCTCGCTCGGTCGAACCGGCGGCATAGGCATCCCGACATGGCTATACGGCCATGAGCCGACCACGCCCTTCGCCTCGTCGATCGCGAAGTATTTCCAGAACAGCATTCGTGAGGACGGACTCCTCGCGCTCGCGACCAATGGAATTATCTACATGCCTGGCGGCGCGGGTACGCTCCAGGAGGTGTTCCAGGACGCGGCCCAGAACTACTACAAGACCTTCCCGACAGGACCGGGCAAAACGGGCGAGTTCAGTCCCATGGTCTTCTTCGGTGATTTCTGGACGACGAAAATCCGCGTCCGTCCGGTATTGAAGGCTCTGTTCGGGAAGCCGGCGAAGGCGCCGGACCGCAACATCGGCAACGAATATGAAGACTGGGTTCGCTTCCTCACAGATCCGGACGAAGTGATCGCCCACCTCGAATCATTCGAGGCGAGGCCTGCGCCAGGCCTTGAGCTGATGAAGGCGAACATTAGCCTTCCGGCGGGCAACCTGCTCGACGACATGTTGCCGGGTACAGTGCTGGTCCCTGCGGCCTCGTGGAACAGCGGGCAACCCTATGTCACTGCCTATCCGGACGGCCCCTGCTATCCTCCGAACCAGCAGTCCAACCTGGCACGCACCAGCCTGACGCCGGTCGGCGGCGCCACCAACGTCCCCGCGTGTGACAACAGCGGCAGCATGAGTGCGATACGATGCGCAGTTCACTGAAGCGTTTTCCGACACCTATCGTCGCTGTCATGATGCTCGGCGCCTGCGCGCATGCGGAGAACTATCGTTGGAGCGAGGACAGCTCGCCCAAGTTCGCCGGCAACCTTAGTCCGCCAGACGGCAGCTCGTTCGGATCGTGGTCGGACCCATCGGTCTCGGTATACAGCTTCGCCAGCCCGGCGACGCCGACCCCCGACGCAAGCCTGCGCGACCTCTCCGATCGCGGCCAAGCCGCGCTAATCTTGGCGATGACTGCGTCGGGTGCGAAACCGGACGACATCCGGGATGCCCTGGCAAAGCCACTGAAAGCGAAGACCGCACCCACCGAGACGCCGGTCGTGACCGAGGGCGTTTTCAAACGGACGCTCGTCGCCAACGTCACCAAAGGCTGGAACGCCCGACCCGGCGACCGCCTCGTCTGGACGTGGGTGTACGTGAAGCCGCTCAACTTCGCCTTCGAGGGATATACGATCGTCGCGACCGATAATCAGGTCCTGAACATCGAGAACGTGACCAACGCCACCACGGCGAGCCTAACGGGGCAGCTCGGGCGGACGACGAGCGGTACCACCGGTTCGACGACCACCGCTCCGCCGGTCGTCAGCACGCTCTCCAACGTTCTCGGTGGCTCGGCGGGTGTATCGGGCTCTGTGGGCAACACCTACACGACGACGGCCGCAATCAATCAGCAATACGTGAAGCTCGGCGCGGACATCGTGCCCGGCGAGTTGCGGATATATCGCGAGAGCGAACGCAACCTGGATGTCGCAGGCAACACGTTGATCGCGCTGAGCCTGCGGATGGATCCGAATAACTATCAGGACGCAGACTTCGTGCAGACCCTGCGCGTGACCGGGCTGAACGTGCTGGACGACAAGCGGGCTTTCCGCTCGGCGGACGAGACAGTCATCGACGTTTCGGTGAACAAGGCCCCGCCGAGGTGCGAACTCAAGGCCGAGGTAACTCTCTTCTACCAGTTCAGGCGTGCCAAGGATGGCCGCAGCTACGTGGAGGGTCAGCAGGACGCGGAGTACTATTCCGCTCAGACCACCACGAAGGCCGTGACCGTCGTGCCGGCGGGCGACATCACGAAGCCCAGCTGGCGGATTTTCTCCAGCGCGAGTACCGTTCCTCTCTACGGACTTACTGTCTTCGACGATTCACTGCCGATCGACTTCGTGTCCTACGAACAGGCCAATGCCTTCGCGGCTTGGCTGAACCATCAGCCGAAGTCCTTTTTCTCGACCGCTACGCCGTCGATCGGCAAGATGGGCCTGAAGCTCATCAGCGGCATTGGGATGAAGGGCAACTGGACACCGATAGTGGCGGGACAGTTCATTGCTCGGCCTTTCAGCCAGCCGCCGGCCGATCTCGCGAAGACATGCCTGAAGATCGACCAGAGCTACGCCGCCACAGCCGCAGCCGTCGCGGCTTCTCAGCCGAGGCCGCAGCCCACACCGGTGCCGCCCAAACGGAAGTGAACCGTCGAAGACTATGGGCAGGGCCTACTCTCTCTGGAAGTGTCATGCGGTGAATTTGCTGATCGCCTCGGGTTCGGTCAGGTCCATTTCCCCATTTCCTGGATGCGGACGGTTGAGCCAAACGTGTGGCAGCGCGAGGATATTCGGCTGATCCGCCGAAAGGTTGGTGAGGCAGGGCGGAGCAGCTAGGCGGGTGCCGAACGAAATCATGGATATGTGGATGCCAGACGAAACCGAAGATCAGTCTTGGTCCGACCGCCGCGAGGCATGGCGTGCACAGGTTGAAGATGCCCGAGATGCCGCAGCGACCGACTACGCACGCATCATTCATTCCGCGTCGTTCCGTCGGTTGCAGGGCAAGACGCAGATCCTCAACCTGGGTGACAGCGACTTCTACCGCAACCGACTGACTCACTCCATCGAGGTGGCGCAGGTCGCAGGCGGCCTTTCTCGGCAAATGCAGAAGGACTTTCGCGACCACCCCGCCGCGGCCTGGATCCCGGACCTGACGCTCATCCAGGCGATTGGAGCGACGCACGATCTTGGCCACCCGCCGTTCGGCCATGGCGGCGAGGTCGCGCTGAACTACTGCATGCGCGGTGACGGCGGCTTTGAAGGCAACGGGCAGACGCTGCGCATCCTCGCGCGGCTGGAGCGCTTTTCCGAATCCGCCGGCTCGAATCTGTCTCGCCGCACGCTTTTGGGTATCCTGAAGTATCCAGCCGCTTTCACGGCGGTGGCGAGCCACGATCCGGATCTACGCCCCCGGCTGCTGAGTGGGACCAGCGTCGTGAACCTGATCGACCGGAAGGCGTGCAAGCCGCCCAAGTGCTATCTCGACACCGAGGCAGACGTGGTTGAGTGGCTTCTGGAACGCTTGCCGACAGCCGATCGTGATCGCTTCATATCCTTTGATCGCGAGGACGGCGGACATGGCAAGACGCGTTATAAGTCGTTCGACTGCAGCATCATGGATTTGGCGGACGACGTCGCTTTCGGCGTTCATGACCTGGAGGACGCCCTCGCAATGGGTCTGATGGACGCGGACGACGTAAGGGCGATGATACCGGAAGCCTCGTGCGGCTGCTTCCTCGACAGCTTGAAGCAACGCTACCCGGCGGAATTCGGCAATGACGTGTACGAGGGGTTCATCGCTGGGCTGAAGGAACACGATCGACGCAAGCGCTTCATCGGCCGAATGGTGGCGCACTTCATCACGAATGTTCGCATCGCCACGGATGAGGCATTCGGGACGCCGCTTCTCCGGTACCGTGCCGAATTGCCGAAAGCCCAGCGCGATTTCCTGAACCAGCTCAAGAAGGCGGTGGCGACCAAGGTCATCCGCAGCGCATCGGTCCAGCATCTTGAATTCAAGGGGCAGAACATGGTGGTCGAAGTGTTCGAGGCGCTGGCGTCGGAACCGAAGGCGCTGCTCCCGGGTCCTACCCTGACCCGGTATGAGGCTTCCGCGGACCCGCAACGGGTGATCTGCGATCACATATCAGGAATGACCGACTCCTTCCTGTTGAAGACCTATGAGCGGCTGTTCAGCCCACGAATGGGATCGGTGTTCGATCGGATCTAGACGGTTGCGGACGATCGTTTGATATGGTCGGTGAAGTCGACCAAGCCGACCCATGTCGTCTTCCTGGTCTGGTGATCGACCGTCGCCATCATTCGGTCGTTCGCGGCTATGCCGGCCTCGAGCGTCGCCGGGTCGATTGCGAGCTTGATGGCGGCCGACAGCAGCGGGTCGCCGAAAAGCGAGACGATGATCTGCGTGTCGGCACCTTGAGGCATCAAGCAGACCAGGTGATCGGTGGCCCCGGCAGTTCCCATGGGGAGCGTCGATCGGATGTTGGGATCGACCCCCGTCAGGAATTTTTCGATTGCGCCGCCGCCCCCTGCGCCACGTACGACCGCCCGCATGCGGCGCGCGTGTTTGCTTCCCGTCCAGTGCCAGCCGAGCGCGAGGTGAGCGAAACCGAAAGCAATCTTGATCAGGCCACGGCGTAGCGCGTCGAGCTCCATCGGAAAACCGACCTTGTACTCCCCGAATTGCTCGCGTTCAGCGGCTGCAATCGATGCAGCGATGTCCATCGGCTGGCCGGTCGTCGGGTCGATGACGCTTTCACCGCGACGCTTCGACTTCGCGGCTATGCCTTCGACGATACCGGTGACCTGACCGTGGTCGCCCACGACGAGAACCTGCTCGCCGTATGTCTCGTGTTGCCGTAGGACGATCGGCTTATGACGGAATGTCGCCGGTTCGTTGTGGGGCCGGACCATGGTGGCTGGCTCGTTGCCGATCGTGCTGGTCGCCGGCAGCGTCAAGTCGGGCACGGTCCTGCCGTGGCCGCGGATCGAATGCGTCTGGCGCAGGATGACGATATACGGCTGGTTGATGCATTCGGCATCCACGGAATCGCCGAGGCTATTGTTGCACCCCACGCACGCGTCATGGGTCGCGAGTCCGTCGCTTCCCCCAAGCGAATATGGGATCGCATGCTCGAGCGAAGGATTGAGCGCGGCCTGCCCGGTCTCTCGCGGGATTAGCGTTTTCGTGCAGTAGATACATCGTTGCATCCGGCAGATGTCGCGACATCTTGCGGAGATTTCAAGTGCGGCATTGGGTTTCATTTGTAAAATTCCGATGCTTTGGTGCCATCGCCCTGAAATCCCTTGGCTAGATCTTGATTCCCTCGGGGGCTGTCCAAGCACGATGCCCGACCCCAAGGTCGAGGCGGCAACCGGACACTGCCCTTAAGCCGGTGACCTTCTGCGCATCCCAAGCGCGGACGAGACCGCCGAGGATATTCCGGTCGACGACGCCGATCGCTGGCCAGCCAAGCAGGGCAGCAGCGGAGAACAGCTCCTCGGGACAAAAGGCGCCACGAAGGAATGAGAATTGGGTTGTCGCCTGGCGCTGATCAAAGGCCAACTCGCGCCAAACTGCTCCCTTTATGCTCCTTTCATGCGAGAGCTCTGTCAATGGCCGACGGATCTGAAGCGGTTACGCTAGCGCTTCTGTCAGTCCGGCTGTTCGAGCAGCCAGCGTGCGACGATTCGCATGAAATCGACGTAGGGAATTTTGTCGGGATCGAATTCGAGCGCGTCGGCGAGTGCGGGAAGGTCACCTAGAAATGCCTCGTAAATGCGCTGCACGCGATCTGCGCTGGGCAACTCCCGCCTGGTTACGTTTGCGAGCCAGTCACGAACTTCGCGCAACGCGCGTATCGGCTCGCCCCCATGCTCATGGATGTCGATGCCGGCGAGGTCCGAGATGAATTTCTGATACCGATATTGCTCGATATCGAGGACCAGGACCCTCTTCGCCTTCTGATGCTTTCCGCCGTAGCGCTTGGCGCCGAGGAAAAGGCCAAGCTCGAGCGGCATGTTGAATCGGGGCAGGTTGTGCTTGTCGTCTAGTTCGGTTCTCGACAGGTCGTGGATCCCATATCGACAATCCTCGATCAGCCTTTCGATCTTGTCGATGCGTGTCTGCCCGCCGTCGTCCAGCTCCCGCGCCGATCGGGGGCGGAAGCCGCAGATGAGGATCGCGACAATAATCGCGCGGAACGACGCGGCAAACTCTGGGTCGAAGGGGCAGTTGATGAAGACGTCATCGGTCGACGTCGCTGCCCGAGCCATCCTATTTCTTCTTGGAAAGGACGCTCTTCACGGCGGCCGTGATCTGCTTATCTGACACGGTCGATTTCTTGGACACGACTGGTGCCAACACGTAGCGGCCCGTGGCGGCGCTCCGCCCCAGGACGACCGGCTTCTTGACTGTCACATTCGTGTTCGTGGTCATGCTCCCAATGTGCGCTCGGCGGGAGACTTCCGCAATCCCTGCTCTGCTATTTCCACGTGGTACCATCAGTGGCGTTGAAGCTGATCGCATCGACGAACGGCCTCAGGATCTCGCTTGGCAGCGCGTATGTGATGGGGAGGCTCACGCCTGCGATGTCTAGGCCACTTGTCACCATGCCTAGGACCGCGCCCGTCTGTGGATCACAGACGACGCCGCCGCTGATCCCACCCAACGCGACGGAACTGATCTGGAACAGCCGTGTCTCCCCCAGTTGAATGGCTGGGCCTATAACCTCTTCGCGTACGGACCGGCCTCGGCGCCGACGCAAGCCCGAGCGTGCGCATGGATTCCCACGCGGCTTCCACGTCTGCGAGATGGCGGTCTTCGATATCGATTGCCGGTTGCTTGATCTCGATGGCCAGTTTTCGCCGGAAATCTTCCAAACCTTCATATTGCCACGGGAAACCGAAGCCCCGCGCTCTGATCGAGCGGCACAGGATCTTGATCGTATGATCCATGTCAAAAGGTCGGACGGTGCTGAGGTCGGCCGGGTCCTCCTTCCCAACTTCATCCACCAGCTTCCCGACGGACGCGACGACCATGGTGTGCTTCCAGAGCGCGGGAAACTTCTGCCGCAGGCTCAGTTCCAGAGCACACATGCTCACAGAGCCATTCGCATCGACGGCGACTCTGCGCTTTTCGTGGAGGAACTTCGGGATCAGCGATTCGATCGATCGACATACGAAGGCCACGCGCCGAGCCATGGCCTCCCCAGCGATTTCGTCCGCCCTGCGCTCTTCGAGGCGGGCGCGGATATCGTTGATCCGTGCACCGATTGTCGGGAAGCGGTTTCTTGCCCCGGCGACGAAGCCGAGGCGTTGCTCGCACTTTCGCGCACTTGATATCCGGTCGCTCTCGACGATCGGAACGTGGTCCTCAGCCGCAATGGCGAGTTCGACGAGATCGAGGACTGCGCCGTATTCCGCCTCGATCAGGTTGTTACTGTTCGGCACATCCAAACCGGCGGCCTTGCAGAGCGCCAATTGCTGCTCGTTGACTGCGCTTCTGAAGAAGGGTCGATAGATGTCGCTTTTGTCACATCCGATCATGAACGTCACCTCGCGGTAGTCCACGTGGCCGCTACTAAGTACGGGAAACCTTTCCTTTCTGAGACCCAGCCAGATTCCGACGTCGACGATGCGGCGTCGCAGGGCGACGCTGTGTTTGGGATTTAAGATCGTCCGCGACGGACAGATCGTAACGACCCCGTGGCGCCGGGCGAGCTCGACGATGCCCTGATTGACCGCTTCGTGGCGGATGACCGGCTCGCGGCACTTCAATACTTCGGCACACGGCTTAATGGCCGGTTGGCCGCCTCGCCAAGGCACCTTCCCGCCGTCGAGCGCAAGGTCGGCGTCCCACATCACCAGTTCGTCCAGCGCGGCGTCGATCTCTTCCTGGCGTATGACGATGTCGTATCCCGCGACCGACTGGCGGAGCGCTTCAAGCTGGTCATCGGTAGCGGTGGGGCGCGCGAACGCGTCGGCGGAACGTACCAGCTTAGGCTGCTCTATCCAGACGGCGGTGTCGATCGTCGCAAGCGCTTCGATCTCTTCCCGGATGCCCGGCAGATATCCTGCGAAACGGGGGATGCCAAGCAACTTCGCGCTCCAGCCGATGTCCAGCTGACCGCGACTATTCCTACGGAGCTTTACCTCGCCGGCGGCGACAGCATCGCGGGCGGCACGGACGGTCAGGAGGTGCAGGTCTTTGGCGGTGACCTTCTTCGTCGGGTCGAAGAAGTCGTCGTCATTGACGGCGGAGCGACCATCCAGGTCGCTCGTCCGGTCTTTTACGATGCAGCCGTCCGTCATGCGAAGGTGCACGTCCGCATGCGAGCCTCTTCCCATGCGAGAAGGTCTGCGACCCTGTAGCGTACCGGTCCATTCTTGGAGGCTTGGATAAACGGTGGCGAATCTATCCCCGACGACCGTCGCTTCTCGAGAAACCCCTTGGCCCGACGCAAAAATACGTTGGCCTCAACGGTCGTGAGGAGACGTTCTCCATCCGTCACCGCCACTGCGCCGGACACCTCAAGCACGACGGCTTGCGGCCTGCGATCAATAGTCGTCCCCCTATGCATGATCGTGCTCCATGAATGTGTAGTGACTTGGCAACTTTCTTTCGCTTGCCATGTGTTACTCCATCCGTCAAGGGATGTTGCCTAACCACTACACATGGAGGTTGCGCTGTCTGGGCTTCAGATTTCTCGGGGCACGCTAGTCAGCACCCTGGCAAAGACGTTCAACGTTCCGCAAACCTCGGGGCGCGGGTCAGATGTGGGGCATAACGGCCTGAACGCTCTGATCGCGCGCATCAGGCAGCTTGGCGCCTTGGGAGTTCCGAGTAAGCCGAGGCCGACCATGAACGCGCATCTGACCTACGGTCTGACCGAGGTGGCCGAGATATCGATGGCCATGGCGTTGATGAACGCGCACATGTCGCCGGCGCTTGCGGCCCGCTACGTGAAAGAGAAGTGGAGTGACCTGGCGACATTGGCGCTTGCTGGGATGCTTAAGGCAATCCCTGGATCGATGCGCGACTCCTACGAAATGCCAACCGGCGGTTCGCTTGCACTGATCGAGGGGAACATATTGCGCACCTTGGGCAATCGTGAGGCACGGGATGGTGTCGACGAGGTGCCGCTAGCGCCTGTCGAACTGTTCAACGACGCAATGCGCCTCGGCATCCGCCTTGCCGAATGCCCGTCTGCGATCGTGCTGAATGCGGGAGACTTCATGTACAAGAACCTCATCTCGCTGCGAGCATTTGCCCCGCCAGACGATGAGCTGCGCCTCATGCTCGACGCGATTCAGAACGCCGCGACCGGCGAAGACTAGACGCACGGTCGGGACATCATCTTATTGGCTGGCGCGATGTCGCCGGGCGGGCCGCCCGACGACACGCGACTTTCAGGCCGCCTTCGCCAATGAGGGTAGCTTGAACGTTTCGCCCCTGCGGCGCTGCTCCGCCCCGATTTCGTTGAGCCGATTGTAGGCTCGTACCATGTCATCCTGCGCGGACTGGAAGTCAGGCGCGGGCGCCTCTTCAAGCCTGCGCAATCGCAATCGATCGTCGAAGCGGAAGCAACCCAAGTTGAAGCCGTCCGGCACGAGCTGCGCACGGCTGCCCCGGTCGCTCATCCAGAGCATGCAGTTCTCGATGATGTGAACCTTCTTCCCGTCCGGCGCGACGAGGCCGATCTGTGGCACGTTCGGCACGTCAGGGGCGTAATGCACCCAGATAACCGGACGGCGGGTCGCGCGGACCCTCGAGGTGAACTGCATCAGTTGCAATGCGTGCGGTTCGGCACCGCTCAGCACCAATTCGACCTTCTCGATGAATTCCGCGTGGCGGCCGGGGCGGCCGGTCAATAGATGGGCGAGCGCGCCCATGAAGTTGGCGACGGCCTCGCGCTGTTGCTGCTGTTCGTTGTCGTTCATTTCTGCTCCTTCTGTCCGGTGCTTCTTTTCCCCTCGCTCTGCGGGGACACTTCATGAGTTTGGAAAAGCCGAGCCTGGGCGGAGCGCGCACGTCGCGCGCATCGCCGCCAGCGGGCGGCCGCCCGAAATGCAGTCCTGAGCGGGAATGAGGGTTCGAAGGGAAAAAGCGGCTCGCGAGCCGCATGTTTACGGAAACTTAGGTTTTGAGCCCGTAGGCTCCGCCGGGGCGTGTCCGAAGCTGAATGTCTTTTCCCTTCTGCCACTTCATTCAACAACTCCTGTTGTTGAAACGCGCGCGCGACGCGGCGGGCCGCTAGTCCACGACTGATCAACCGACGTAACGGTTAGGCCTCGTCGTTACGGGACGGTCAGATCGTAGCTGCGCACTTGTAAGACGGGCCTGATCCGCTAACATTCGCGTTGTGGTCGAGAGGTGCCGATCGGTGGCACCCGGCCTGATGCAAGGAGGACCGCATGAACGACGCAGATCGGCGCGCTGCTGTGCTCGCCGTCATCAAGCTGAAGACCGAGGAGAACACTGCCTCAAGGGAGACCGCGCGCGCGGCTCTCATCGCCGAAGGCATCTACACTAAGGCGGGCAAGCTGCGCGCCCAGTTCCAGGTGCCGAACGAGCGTAAGCGCAAGACCGAGGCGGCTTGAGCCGTCTTACGACGTCCTTCCTTCTCGGCTACCACGGCTGCGACAGGAAGGTGGGCGAGCGCGCGATCGCTGGTGAGTTCGACCTCATTGCCAGCGACAAGAAATACGATTGGCTTGGTCCCGGCGCATATTTCTGGGAATCGGATCCTCGGCGGGCCGCGGAATGGGCGAGCTGGAAGGTCGGCCGCAACCATTACAGACACGGTGCCGTTATCGGCGCGGTCATCGATCTTCGTCACTGCCTTGACCTGACGACGCGCGAGGATGTCGAGGTCTTCAGGAAGGCGCACGAGTCCTTCATCGATCACCAGCAGACGGGCGGACTGGAGGTGCCGGAGAACATCTCTGTGCCGGGCCAACCGGATCAGGACCGTTCGCTGAGATTCCTGGACTGCGCGGTCTTCAAGCATCTTCACGGGCTGTTGGCCGAGGGAAGGGTCGAGCCGTACGATACCGTGCGGGGAATGTTCACGGAGGGGCCGGAGGTCTATCCAGGATGCGGTTTCGCCGAACGGACCCACGTCCAGATTGCGGTTCGCAATCCGAGTTGCGTCGTGGGCCTGTTCTGGCCGCGGGGCGACGCCGCCGCCGCGGTCAGGGATGTGCTAGATCCCAAACCGACGGCGACGACTTGATCGGCGCTGGGGTTGGCCGTCCTCTTCTAGGTCGCGACACCACCGGACCTTTCCGCCGACAAGCCAGAAGTGCGACCTGCAGCCGTCACGAGCCCAAACCGACGGATGGAGCGTAGGCAAGCCAAGCCGATCGACCGACAAGCTCCATCGCGGCTTGACGTTATCGAGCAGCATTACCTCGAGCTGTCGACCGCATCCGCACGGACAGATCATGCCGGCGGACCAGAGCTCGCCATCTTCCCGCGCGACGACGAGAAAGCCATCGGGAAGCGCGGCGGGCAGTTCGTCACCTTCGACGAAGGCCAAGGCGTATTCCTTGTCTCGGGGCCTACGCCCGGCGAGGAGGAGTATCCTCGCCCACGCCCGATCACGCCACTGTGCTAGGTGCGCGCCGACCTGCCTGATGAAAACGATCATCCCGCCTTTCCTAAGGCCGGCAGTCCGAGCGGCGGTTCCACCGCACCGGCGCCGAGGACATGGGAAGCCGCGACGTCGAAGCTACCCTCCGGGAAGGTCTCGTCTTCCATCTCGGCGAGGCGGAACAACGTTCGGGCATAGCGGTCGTTCGGTTCATGCCGGAAGGGGAAGGCTCGGGCGATATACTCGAGCATCGCTGCCGATGCCGCGCGCATGTTGAGCGCGATGACGGCTGGCGCCTCTTCGTGCACGCCCTTGATGTAGCCCTCCGCCACTTCGTCCGCGTGGGCGTTGGGCGCGACCCGCGCGAGGTATTCCGCTCGTAGTGATTCAGGCGTGTAGACCCGCCGGCTTCCTAGGCTCGACCGGCCGGGCTGGACATAGTCGACGCGACCCATGACCTCGGCAACCGCCGGATCGCCGTCCTCGTCCCGCCGCGTGGGAATCGTGACCCCCATGTCGATGAGCGGGATCAGGAACGCCTGAGCGATCAGATCGGCGATCTGTCGTCCCTCGGACGAATCCACGCACGAGAAGATGACATCCGCCTCTGCCGCCGCCTCGATGGCGGCACGGGTAAGGATCGTCTCGGGTATCGCCTCTGCGGTGGCGTCGGGGCGGTATCGCGCGATCGCTTCCGCCAGAACGTCGACCTTCAGACGGGCAGCATCGGCGTCGCCGACCACGGCGTTGAGGATGCGGTTCAGGTTCTTCGTTTCGACGCGATCGAAGTCGATGAGGATGATGCGGCCAAAACCGAGGCGTGCGACCTGCTCGGCCATGATCGAGCCGGTACCAGAAACGCCAATGATGCATGCGCAGCGGCGTTTAAGTGCGGCTTTCATGCCATCTCCAAACGCCATCGATGGCTTGCGGCCACCATCGCCCGGTTCGAAGTGAAGGATATCGTCGCCAGCTACGCGCACGACGAGGTTGTAGCGCTCACCCGCAGCCGTGTGGGCTCGCGCCCGCATCGCGCCGCCCGGCACCATGATAGCCGAACCGATCAGCGCGGGCGTGGCGCCGCACCACCCCGCGAACAGGTGCCGCATGACTTCGGCGTCGCTGACATCATCGGCGTGGGAGAAGGCGAACAGACCACCGGGGTGGGAGTGGACGAGGACAAGCGTCAGGCCTTCTTCTTCGGCCCGCTCCTGCGCGATAGCCAGTCGTGCTCCTGGCCACACGATCATGTCGGGCTCGCGAAGGCGACACTCGTCGTAAGGAACGAGCAGCACGTCGCGCGCGATCAAGTCTCCTTGCGGGCCAGCGCCCGAGCCGCATAGCAGGATCGCAGCCGCCTCGCCGCCGTCGATGGGCAGTAGGTGGGTCGCGAGGCGGGCGTGGAGGATGCCCGACAGCGTCAAGCGGCGGCTCACTTTTCCACCTCACGGGCGAGCGATTCCTCGACGAGCAGCAGGTGGGTGACCACGCTGTCCTTGCCAGGGCGCCAGGGCGCGATCGCGCCGCGATGGCGCGACCAGCGCTGAAAAACGCGACCAGTGATAGTCTCGCTGACCTGGGTCTGCGGGATCGGCTGACCGTCCGTGCGCGCGAGAGCCGGATTGCAGTAGAACATGTCGATCTCGGCCATCGGATAGGCAGTCGGGATCTCGATAGCGACGGTGGTCGTGCCTACGTTGTAGCCCGCCGGAAGTTCGACATCCCGAAGAACGAGCCAACGCCGTCCGGCGTCAATGATGGTCGCCCAGTCGTGTCCATGGGCGGTGAGCCATTCCTCGTCGGTCGGCAGCAGCGCGAAATCGCGATGCCGCGCCGTTGCGACCTCACCGTTGTTGATCTCACGGGGCGTGAGCCGGAGCTTCTCGATGCCCGGTTCGCGGAGATCGATGATGTAGTTGAGATCGACCTGCCTGCGCCCGCTGGCAGACTTCAGGACGATGATCCACGCCGTGTCGGTGTCGAACCCAGCCTTCGTCAGGGCATCACGGACGCTGATTTCGGGGGTGTCGCCCTTGATGGTCACGCCCTGAACGTTCAGCTTCCACTCGTCGGCTTTCGTATAGAAGGTCTCGACGCCGGCATGCTTCAGGTTGACGTCCGTGCCGGGCTCGATGAGCAGATCGGCCTCGTCCTCGCGCTGCAGGTAGATGTGCTGTGCCGGATCGACCGCGGCCAGCGTGCGAAGCGCGTGTTCACTGATGGCGTTAGCGGGCCACTCGATCGAATGGTCGTTGAGAACCAAGCGGAATGTGCGGTCGGTCTTTTCTACGATGAGCTTCGGCGCGGCGATGCCGGTCATATCGACCTGCTCCTCCGGCCGCACCTCTTCGATGTCGCCGCCGGGCAGCCACTGGAGGACGATGTACTCGTTGTGCGGGCTGAGGCCGAGACTCGCGAGAACCTGGCGGCCGGTCGGCGTCGTGTCGGGGACATGCACGCGGCGAAAGACGAGGCTCTCGTCAGAGACGTCGACGACCGTGAAGCGTTCGATGCTGGCGGTATTCTGGGGCTGATCCATGGAGAGAATCCTTTCAAGCTCGGTTTTCGATTGCATTCTTGCAACTGACGACTCATATGAGGTCGAGAGTTGGTAATTGCAAGAGTGAAATTTGATGCCGAATGTCGAATTTAATGCGCGGGCGTTCTATCTCGCGCTCGACGGGGCCCGTGCCGCCAAGGATCTCAACTGGAAGCAGGTGGCGGAGAAGTCAGGTGTCAGTGCGTCGACGCTGACCCGCCTGTCGCAAGGCAAGCGGCCCGACGTCGATAGCATGGCGGCGCTGGTGTCTTGGTCGGGCCTGTCGGCGGATGAGTTCGTTACAGGCGGCCGTGGTCAGCGGCCCGAGGCTCTATCGCAGATCACGAGCCTGTTGAGCGCGGATGCGCGGCTGACAACCGAAAGCCGCGATGCGATGATCGGTATGGTGACCGCCGCCTATCAGCGCATGGCGAAGGTCGACATCAAGAAATAGTTCAGCGCTTGCTGCGCTTACCGGAACCCGTGGGCAGGCTTTGGCCCTGGACGCTCGACATTATCCTCGCGACGTCGCCTGCGAACGCTGTGGTGACGCTTCGCACGACATCGTCCGGCGAGGGCGTGTCCCTTAGGTAGCGTCTCAATTGTTCGTCACGCGACGTCAGCATGGCCAACGTGCGCTCATCGTCGCCTGGCATGTGGATGCTCCTGCTCATTTAACGCGTTTCGCGTAGGAGGGGTTCAGCTCGATGTCGAAGTAGTGCTTTCGTCGAACCCAGATGAATCCTTCGTTACGCGTGAGGACCGCGACGTCGATCGGTCCGCCGACGGTATCGGGGTCGGGCGAGTATCGACGTTTGCGCGACGTGAGTTCGACAAGCGAGTAAGCGAATTCCGCGAGTTCCTTCTTCGACAGGTGGTCGATGACACCGACGACTTCCTGCTCGGAGGCTTCGCTGAGCCCCTCGATCCCTTCCCGGAACCGCTGGAGGGCAGCTTCCTGAAGGGCCTTGCGGGCCGTTCGCGGAAATGTGCGCGGCCGGGAATCCAGTATCTCCCCGACCATCGACATCATGATGCGCTCGAGCCGCTCCTCGGACGACTTGTCGATACCGAAGATGAAACGCTCGACCATGTCGGTCTGGGCGAAAGGCACGACGGCGGCCGTCGCGCCCCGCCGGTCGATGTCGATCACTTGCTCTTTGATCACCCGGAACTCGCCGAAGTAGATCCCATCCCATTCCACGGCGTGCATCGTCGGAAACTGGTCGGCGCTGCCGAAGCCCGCGAATACGAAACCAGTGAACACCTCGGTCCGGATCCGCGACCGCACCAAAGTGAAGATCATCGTATGCAGCTGGGAGCGGAGCGAGGCGTCGACCTCCAACCCGCTCAGGGCAACGTTGATGATGCCGTCGATCACGGCGCCGTAGCGCGAAATGAAATCGGCCTCGCTATGACCATCGAGGAAGCCGTCAATGCGATCGTCCTCGGCCTCGGCCTGGCGCGCTGCGATGGCAGAGCGGACGCGCTCTACGGGATCGACCGCGCGACGCCCACGACCTCGTAGCAACGCCTCGAGCATGGCGTTCACATGCACAGTGCTGAGCTGGTTCAGCTCGGCGGCGACGAGCTGTCGGAGGTGATCGAACTCATCTTCGTCGCTGTGTCCGAAGTTGAGCAGGAACTCGCTGAACTTGGGCCATACCGAGACGAGCCTGTCGAAGGTCCCGGTTGTCTGCTTCTCGCGGAAGTCGCGAACGACGACTTCCAATGGCGCGTTCATGTGATGGGCGTTGTTATAGATCATAAGCCCGACGGGCTGGAATCGCGACAGCTCGAAGATCTTCTCTGCGGAATCGTACATCTTCCGCTGGCCTGGGCTCGCCAACGTGACGACGCTGTCGGCTGCCAATGCCACCGCGGTGCGGTTGAGGAGGCGATCTCAGCGGTCAACGATCACACCTGCAATCTGCTCGCGTCGCCCCATGCAGCACCCCCTTCAAGCAGTCTGGATAATAGAGAGTTGCCGCGCAAGGGGGCGCCGTCTGATACGAGACGGCCCGGCTTGTTCAGTCGTCCGTCCGTGGACGCGCGATGCTGTTGATCGCGCCCTCGACGATACGCCCGAGATCGTTGCTCTTCGTGTCGTGATCATACAGGCAATACAGCAGCCAGACGGCGCGCCACAGATCGCATTTCGGATCCATCCACTCGACGTTCAGGCCCAGCTCTTTCGCTTCGCTAAAGTCGATGACCGCGCCGTGCGAGTTGTATTGCGTTGCCGACGACAGCTTGTTGAGCGTCGTCTGAAGATCCTTGTCATCGAGATCCTTAAGCATGCCTCGGCGCAGGATTTTCTCTGCCAGACCGCGCATCCGCTTGACGTTGGCGTCGGCATAGTCGCGGAGTACCTGGTCCTTTGAAGCGTCGCGGGCGATGAACTCGCAGGGCATCTGCCCGAGCTCGGGAAGCATCATGTGCGGGTCGATCGGCCCGAGCTCGGAATTGACGCCGAGTAGGATCGTCGATGCCGACATCGCGATCACCGTGCCTCCGCTTTTGGCCCAGCTCGGGACGATGACGCGGTAATCATCGACCCGGTGCCGTAGCACGGACACGAACTTTTCGATCGCATCGACGGAGCCACCCGGCGTCTGAATGATCAGATCGACGCTCTTCCCCTCGATGTCCTCGAGGATTTCGGAAAGGTCGTCGGGGTCCGTGTGGTTGATGCCCTCGTTGAGCTGGGCGAAATAGACGATCGCCTCGCGACCGGTCAGCTCCTCAATGTCAGTGATGAGCAGCTGACGTAGGTATCGGTCCTTCTCCTTCGCCCAGTATTTAGATGACTGCGTAGGCGGCAAGGCGGTTCGCGGAAATTGCCCCCGAGCTTTTCGCTGAATTTCGGCCACGGTCGTCCTTGGATCTCTCATTGGGATAGACTGTCGAGCTGCGCAGCGGCGGCTCGCTCTTCGGCACGGGGACTATCGTGGCTTCGTGCCGCGAAGGCGGGTGTTGCTCCCCTGGAAAACGCCTCTCGTTCGCAGCCATCGTCACGCTCCTGTACGTCTGCCCGCCTCGCTCTTCTTGGTCTAACCAAAGAAACGCCTGACGGACCCGACCGTTCATCCCCCATGGATCACGACGACGTCTGCATAACAGACGTGGACTCGAGCCACAATCACCCCAGATCCGCACCCTGCAAGCGGAGAAAAATCCAATTTGGTTCGGCGCCACTGCTTCATCATTTGCGCCTGCGCAACGTCGGAGACGGCCACCGTCCCGACGAGGGGAACGACGTTATCTGGGTCCTACGCAACAGCCACTTGCATATCGAGGTGCGAGGGCACCTTTCACTCATATTTGTGCCGCTTGTCCGTCCGCGAATTGCTTCGCCCAGCAGAAGTTGTTGACCAACTCCATCTGCGGGATCGTGTTGCAGGTTATCTCCATGAGTCTGGGGTTCGCGTAGATTACCGCCAGGCATCGTGCGCGGCTGATGGCGACGTTCAGCCGGTTCTGACTGTAGAGGAACTCGATGTTGCGCGGCAGGTCATCGCCGCTCGATGTCGCCATCGAGATCAGGACGATGGCGGCTTCCTGACCCTGGAACTTATCGACCGTTCCCACACGAGCACCGCCGGGCAGCATACGCTTCAGGAGTTCGACCTGCATGTTGTATGGGCTCACGACCAGGATGTCGGCGACGGTTATCGGATGCTCGACACCATCCTTGTCGCGCCACCGCTGACCGAGGAGCAAGCCGTAGGTGCGCGCGAGGCGATCCGCCTCTGGCTGCGACCGCTGCGTGCACCCAACGCTTTCGACGGTGACGAAGCGAAGCCCCGACGGTGCGATGACGCCAGGTTCCAGGTCGGCCGGCGCGACGAGCGATTGACGCTCGGTGCCGGCCGCAGAAGTGAGCCGGTTGTCGTAAACGGCAGCGGACACGAATTCACAGAGGTCGGGATGCATGCGGCGCGTCTGGGAAAGGAAGACTCCGCGCTCGGGAGGAACCGTCGCATGGTCCTGCAGAACGTGCCTCAGTGCCGATGTCCCGCTCGAGCGAGGATGCGTACCCTTGATAGGCTGTGCCAGTTGCATCTGGTCGCCGACGAGGACGATGTTTCGCGCGCACACACCCGCCGCGACCACGTTAGCGATGCCGAACTGCCCTGCTTCGTCTACGAAGAGGTAATCGAATGCCTGGTCGTGCTCGGGTCGGGCGAACAACCAAGCCGTTCCGGCAACCAGCTGGTGACCGGACGTCACGGCGTCGTTCTTGGTGGTTTCTTCGATCCACCGGCCGGTCCCGAGCTGCTGATCCTCGCGGCTGTTCTTCTTGATGCCGCGTAGGTTTAGGCCGTTCGCTGCGACGAGCGTCTCTACTTCACCGAGCAGTTGGTTGATTGCCTTGTGGCCGTGCGCGGTGATGCCGACACGATAGCCTTGCGCCAGCAAGGCAAGGATCGCGTGAGACGCGGTATAGGTCTTTCCTGCGCCAGGTGGGCCCTGCACAAGCAGGTGGCTCGACTGGAGTGCGTGCAGAGCCTCGATCGTTGCAGGCAGCACTGGCGCATCGTTCGCGATCACGTGCGCGCCCGGTTCACGCCCGCGGAGCGTCGGCAGGTCGCGACGCAGGATCGAAACAACGGCCGAATAGCGATCGAGATCGTTGTCACGAACCGCTTCCGCGAAGCGATAGATGGCCAAGCGGAGATTCTTGTCTGGGACGGGACCCGGTGGGATCAGCGCGGTGCCGGGCGCGATCGCGGCGACGCTCGGACCGAGCTTCAGCTCGATCGTCAGATGATCCTCGTCAATCGACATCACGGTGCCCGAGCGATCCAGCGTACCCGCGCGGACGGGCTCACTCCCCGCCTTCAACTTGAAATCTTGGGCGGGAAAAGTGAACGTGTGGATCACCGATCGCTTTTCTGGCCGCGCCGGGATGTCTGGGTGCGGCGCAAGGCCAGCCAGACATTCGGGATCGTCCAGCAGCGCGTCGTGCGGAAGGTCCTGTCGGGAAAACATCGCCCACCAGTCGGGCTTAGCCTCGCGACCGTGGAATTCGAGCAAGTCCGAGAGTAGCGGTCGCCATGTTTCGCCAGGTTCCTCGGCGGCGAGAAGCGCGACGCTCATCGCGTGCAGCCGCATCTCGACCTCATTGCGCTCCTCGGCTGCTTCCGGCCGCGCTGGCGTGGCGGGTCGTTCGAGCCAAGGCATGCCTTCGCCGCGCATCGAAACCAGCCAGTCCCGACATGCTAGCGTCGAGGCGCAGTCAAAGCGGTTGTATGCTTCGATGTCGTCGAGGAGCCGCTGGTCGCCCAATCGGCGCCATCGCTCATACATGACGATGCTGTCGCCAGCAGTCGTCACCTCTCCGCCACGCGCGTCTTCCAGGTAGAACTTCTCCATGTTCTTGATCGAGTACGCCGGCTCAGAGGTACGGATAGCCTCGCGCACGACCCGATAGAGGTCGACGAGGCGTTGTTGACGGAGGAAATCGTCGATCGCGTTCTCGCGGGTGCCGTGGAACATCGCCAAGCGCTTGAGTGCGGTCTCCTCATAGGCGGCATAGTGATAGATGTGGGCGTCAGGGTATTGTTCGATCCGATCGACCATGAAGTCGACGGCAGCTTGGAAGGCCTGCTTTTCTTCGTCACGGTCATGCGCCCAGAATGCTTGAAACTGCTCTTCACCGTCGTCGACAGTCGTGATGCCGAAAAGATACTCTAGTCCGCCATCGAAGAGCGGATCGCCCTCCATGTCGAAGAACATGTCCCCATCATTCGGGCGCGGCAGTCGGGCTAGCCCACGCCCTGATTCTAGGCCCAGCCGCTCGACGACGCGTTCGCCCGTCTGTCGTTGATGGTCCTGCAGCCGAGCCTGCTCTCTCAAGCGCCACAGCGTTTCAGGCTGGATGCCGTCGACACGGGCTTCCGGCGGCAGCGCCGCCAGAGCGCGAAGGTCAGGAACGTCGGCTGCCTTCAATGCTTCGGCCTGTCCCCGCGTCAGCCCCGCGACGAGACTGAGGTGATCGGCCGCGTCCCACTCGTCCTCGCATCGCTTCACCCAACGACAGTAAGTGCAATGTCCGCACGGAGCGCCTTCGGACGCAGCCGGCGGGTTCGCCGAGAATGCGAGGAAACGGTCTCGCGCGAGCATGAAATAGTGGATCACCGAGTTGGTGCGCACGCTTGCCGTCGAACCATCGCCGAGCACCACGTGCATCGCGTCCGGTTGACGGCCCTGCTCACGCGCGAGGATGTCCGAGTATATGCACATCTGGATCAAATGCTTCGGCTTGGCCGTCCGCGCGAGCTTCGTGTCAGCAACTTCGTAGGAGAAGTCACCGAGCGCTGAAGGTTGCGAGACCTTGAGCGGGAAATCTGAGTAACCCTGCCAAGGCCCGTCGCGGAACGCACCTTGATAGATGACGTCGGCGCCTTCGCGCATGGCTGCCAGCGTACGTGCGGCTTTCTCGTCGACATCGGCGTCGCCGGCGATCTCGACGACTACCTTGCCTTCCCCACGCAACCGCTCAAGATAAGCACGTTCGTGCTCGAAACCCTTTTCCTGAAGAAGCTGGGTCGGCTCGTCGTCCGGCGGAAAGGCGACCCGCTTATCGAGCTGGGCAATGTCGAGCACGGTCGCGTGCGCGCAGCCCAAGAAATTCACTAAGTCGCTAGCAGAATAGATAACCGTGGCGTTTCTGCGTTGCATTTGATTTCCCCTACCGCACTGATTTTCCGTGAGAAACCCACACACGGAAATCAGCGGTAACACACGGAAAGCCCACGCTCAGACTTGGTAAGGCTGAGGTCGTGAGTTCAATCCTCACCGGCAGCACCATTTTTCAGTCGGTTTGGCGGACGATGCTCGCCGACATGGTTCGTGTATCTGCCGCGACCTTACATGCTCGAGGAAAGCTGGCGGGGCGGCGCTGATACATGCGGTGTCCACATCATCGAGCTGGCAGGCTCGATAGCGGCACACCACGTCATTTTTTTTGGCGTAGAGTGTAGCCAAAGGCGAAATGACACCATTGCAGATCAGAAGGCCGCCTCCCACTCCGCAGAAGAAAAGCCGATCAAAAGCCCGCCGGCGAATTCCACAATCGGCCTTTTTATCATTGACGGGTTCGCGACCATCGCCTGAACCGCCGCCTCACCCTCCATCCGCCCCTTAACTTCGTCGGGCAGCTTCCTGTAAGTCGTGCCGAGCCTGTTGAGCACCCGATCCAGCCCGGCTTGCGAGACCCACTGGGCGATCTTGGCCGCGTCCACACCATGTTTCTTATAATCGTGAAAAGTGTACACGACGCCGTGCGCGTCCAGCCAGGCGCGGGCTTTCTTGACGGTGTCGCAGTTCGGGATGCCACAGAGCGTAATCATGGCGCCTCAATCAAGGAAACGGCCGAGCACCGCAACCGGCTGATCCACAAAGCCGAGCGCGCGATAGAAGGCGAGCGCTTCCTCATTTCCGTCACGCACCATCAACTGCAGCTTGGGCGCGCCGCGGTCGCGCAACCACGCTTCCGCCGTTCGCATCAGCGCGCGACCAATGCCGGCACGCCGCGCATCTGGCGCAACCGCAAGATAATAAACCCAGCCGCGATGGCCATCATGCCCCACCATCACGCTGCCGGCGATCGCGCGATCCTCCCGCGCGACGAAGATCGTCGAGGTAGCGCCTGCAAGCGCGAAGGCGATATCGCGCGACGGCGGGTTCCACGGACGCGTCAGACCGCAGGCTGCCCATAACGCGACAAGCTCGGCCTCATCCGCCCCTGTCGCCTCCACGATCATTGCATCTGCTGCTTCGCGAGATCGGCAGCGAAAGCGGCACGCGCTTTCGCGACCATCTCCGGCAACACACCGGCATCTATCAGCGCGCCGCCACGCGCCCGGTTGAGCAAATCGGTCGTCTCGGGATGGAAGGGCAGCACAATATCGGCTTTCACCGTCGCCAGCCGATCGAAAGTGCGGCGAAAATCGGCGACGATTTCGGGATAACGGTGATTGCGGACCAGCCGATTGCCCGCCACCGTGATGCTGCATGCGAACAGCACGTCGCGCAGCACGCCGCCGGCCATGATCCTCATCGACCAGCTTGTGCAGCCCGGCGTATGCCCCGGCGTTGCCACGGCTGTAAGCGTAACACCGCCGAGTTGCACCGCCTCACCGTCGCGGATCCCACGATCGACTGCTGCGGCCGGGAACCGGATAACGCCATAGGTCGTCTCGCCCGGCGGCGTCCCCGTGGTCACTGCATCGCGATCGCCAGCCCCCACCACCAGCCGAGCGCCGGTCGCCTTTTTCAGCGCCGCCAGCCCACCGGCATGGTCGAAATGCGCATGGCTGAGCAGGATCAGCTTCACATCGCGCAGCCTGACGCGCGCCGTGATGCTCTTTTCCAGTCGCGCCACGTTCTCCGCCATCGGCGCATCAATCAGGATCGCACCGGCGCTGGTATGGATCAGATAGGCAGCCAGCCCCTCGGTGCCCACGTAATCGATCGGTCCGATCAGATTAAACGGCTGGATCGGCCGGGTCCAAGCCGGAGGATCACCAGCCGACGCCGGCGCAGCGCCGGTAAGGAGCACGGCGGCGCACAGCGATCCCCGAAAGAAAAGCCTCATTCCCACTCGATCGTGCCGGGCGGCTTCGAGGTGTAGTCGTAGGTTACCCGGTTGATGCCCTTCACCTCGTTGATGATCCGCGTGGTCACGCGGGCGAGGAAGCCGCCGGGGAACTCGAACGCCTGCGCCGTCATGCCGTCGGTGGAGGTTACGGCGCGCAGCGCGAGTACGCTGTCATAGGTCCGCCCGTCCCCCATCACGCCGACTGAGCGCACCGGCAGCAGCACCGCGAACGCTTGCCAGATCGCATCGTAGAGGCCCGCATCACGGATTTCCTCCAGATAGATCGCATCGGCCTTGCGCAGGATATCGCAGCGCTCCTTCGTCACTTCGCCGGGGATCCGGATCGCCAGGCCCGGGCCGGGGAACGGGTGCCGCCCGACGAAGATTTCGGGCAGGCCCAGTTCGCGTCCCAGCGCACGCACCTCGTCCTTGAACAATTCGCGCAGCGGCTCGACCAGCTTCATGTTCATCCGCTCGGGCAGGCCGCCGACATTATGGTGGCTCTTGATCGTCACGGACGGGCCGCCGGTGAAGCTGACGCTCTCGATCACATCGGGATAGAGCGTGCCCTGCGCCAGGAATTCCGCGCCGCCGATCTTCTTGGCCTCCGCCTCGAACACCTCGAT
Source organism: Sphingomonas sp. TX0543 (assembly GCF_048565505.1). Classification (NCBI taxonomy): domain Bacteria; kingdom Pseudomonadati; phylum Pseudomonadota; class Alphaproteobacteria; order Sphingomonadales; family Sphingomonadaceae; genus Sphingomonas; species Sphingomonas sp. TX0543. The sequence goes on along the minus strand of NZ_JBLZUS010000002.1, from coordinate 1,100,283 downwards.
GAATGTCTTCCCGATGAACTTGCGTTTCGCCTCCGGGTCGGTGACGCCGGCGAGGCCGTCCATGAACAGCGTCTGCGCCTGCACATGGACCAGCGGGATATTGTACGCACCCCGGAAAAGCCCGACCACCTGCTCCGCTTCTCCCGCGCGCAGGATGCCGCCGTCCACGAAAACGCAGGTAAGCTGATCGCCGATCGCCTCATGGATCAGCACCGCCGCCACCGCGGAATCGACGCCGCCGGAAAGCCCACAGATAACGCGCCCCTTGCCGACCTGCGCGCGAATCTCCTCGATCTTGGCCTGGCGGAACTCCGCCATCGTCCAGTCGCCACGAAGCCCGCAGACGTGGCGCGCGAAATTGGCGATCAGCTTGCCGCCATCGGGCGTATGGACGACTTCCGGGTGAAACTGCATCGCATAGATCCGGCGCGCGTCGTCCGCGATCACCGCATAAGGCGCGCCAGAGCTGGCGGCGACCGGCCGGAAACCCGGGGCGAGCGCGGTGACCTTGTCACCGTGGCTCATCCACACCTGATGCCGCTCGCCCTCGCGCCACACCGCATCGAACAGGGAACAGCGATCGGCGATATCGATGAACGCTTCGCCGAACTCGCCGGAACTTCCTTTTTCCACCGTGCCGCCAAGCTGATGCATCAGCGCCTGCTGGCCGTAGCATATGCCGAACAGCGGCACGCCGGATTCGAGGATCTCCTGCGGGATGCGGGGGCTTCCCTCATCGAGCACCGAGGCGGGGCCGCCCGACAGGATCACCCCCGCCGGCCTCATCCGCGCAAAGGCGGCGGCGGCTGACTGGAACGGCGCGATCTCGCTATAGACCCCCGCCTCGCGCACGCGGCGCGCGATAAGCTGGGTCACCTGGCTGCCGAAATCGACGATGAGGATGCTGTCGGGATGTTCCATGTCGGGCCTGTAGCGATGTGCCGGCGCGCGCGAAAGAGGCCCTGCGCCTCAAACCGCGCGGCGCGTCAGAAACGCTTCCGGCCCTATCCAGCAGGGTAGGGGCGAGTCGCTCGACGCAGATTTCCAGCCGCTCGGTGGAGCTGCCGTGTGCCGCGTCCGAGATCGCCGCAATCGCTGGCAGGTCCGCCGCCCTTATCGAACGCCATGAACCGATCGTCGTCATCGCGCTCCTTCCGCCGGCAACCGACCGCGCCCTGGGCGCCGCGCGGGATCATATCAAGCGGGGCGATCGTGCAGTTCCGCTTTCAACTCGCGGCCATCGGGCGCGCGGTAATATATCTCATAATAGCGCGCCGTCGGGCTGTGCACCCGCTCCACCAGCGTGATACGTTCGCGTGGCGCGATCGCCAGCGCCCGCGCGCGCCAGGCGGGCGAAAGCGCCTCGAACGCGATCGTGCGTTCGAACGCGCCGTGGCCCTCCGGCTCCCACTCCAGCGCCGCCACGCGCCTGCCGCGCCAGTAGAATTGCATTTCGTTCTCCCCGCCCGGCGCGACATGCTCGATCCAGGCGCGGTGCAGGCGCGCGATTTGATCGCCAGACAGCGTGAACATCGCCGCCCCTGCGGCCACCATTGCGCCGTGCCCGATCCGGCGGAACAGCCGCTCGTTGATTAACGGCAGCAGTCGCTTCACCCCGATCGAGGCGAATACTGCCGCTGCCGCGACCAGCAGACCCGCCACCAGCGCGCCGCCAGTCAACAGGCCAAGCCACGCATAAAGTGCGATCTTGAGGATGTGGAGCAGCACCTCGTTCATCGCGCGGGTCGCGACGATCTCGCCCGGCGTGAGCCCGAGCCGCTGATAGGCGCGGTTGAACAGCAGCCCAACCGCGCCGGTGAAGCCCGACAGCAGCCCGGCCACCATTCCGAACAGCGGCAGCAGGCGCGGCGATAGTGCCGACCGCCGCGTCGTCTCGCGCCCACGAAACAGCGCGGGAACATTTGAGAGCAGGAAACAGCCGATGATGAATTCGATATAGGCCGGCTCGAACCGGCTGAGCAGCCATACGCCGAGCGCCGTGGCCGGCAACGCGGCCGGCACGAAGCGGCGGACGACGTCCCAGCGTACTTCCTTGCGAAACAAGGCGATCCGCGACAGCGCGCTCGCGGCCGTTCCGATCGACAAGGCAGCTGGCACCGCCGTGATCGGCACCACCAGGCGCAGGATCGGCACGAGCACCAGCCCGGCACCCCCGCCCGATACTGCGCTGACGAGAAAAGCCGCGAGGGCGGCCAGGAACACGACAACAATCATCACAGCCGGGATAGCGCGTCAATGCGACCGCCACGCGGCATTTATGTCAGCGATTGTTTCCGGCGCGGAAAAGAAAAGGGCCGCTCCCGACAAGGGAACGGCCCGATTCCTGATTTCCGCCGACGTTACACGGCGAGGCTGCGCCTTATGCCGCGGCGTCGAAATCCTCGTCCGTCATCACCGGGCCGGAATCCTGACCCTTGGCGGAAGCGTCGCGGTCCACGAATTCGATGATCGCCATCGGTGAGGCGTCCGACGGGCGGATGCCGGCCTTGATGATACGGGTGTAGCCGCCGTTGCGGCTGGCGTAACGCGGCGCGAGCACGTCGAACAGCTTCACCAGCTGCGCGTCGTCCAGCAGTCGCGCATGCGCCAGGCGACGATTCGAGAGACCGCCCTTCTTGCCCAGCGTGACGAGCTTTTCGATATACGGGCGAAGCTCTTTCGCCTTGGCCACCGTGGTGGTGATCTGCTCGTGCTTGATAAGCGCTGCCGACATGTTGCGGAACAGCGCGATGCGATGTGCCGAGGTGCGCTGAAGCTTACGGCCGCCAACTTTATGACGCATGATATCTTCCTTGTCGTTCGTTCGGGGGCCGTCTTACGGAACCCCAGACCAGGTGGAGGCGTGGTCCACCCCGAATACGCCGCCTCAGACTGGCTGAGGCCCAATAGGAGCCGGTGTGACGACGCGGAGAAGCCGCGCCGCCGGACAGATCAGGCTTTGCCGATCCGCCGGCCAAGGTTATCGCGAGACACGGATTGGCTTGCGCTAATCCGCCGCGATCACCCCATGATTTCCTGTTCGAGCTTCTTCGCCATCTCTTCGATGTTCTCGGGCGGCCAGCCGGGGATTTCCATGCCCAGGCGAAGCCCCATCGACGACAGCACTTCCTTGATCTCGTTCAGCGACTTGCGGCCGAAATTCGGCGTGCGCAGCATCTCCGCCTCGGTCTTGCCGACCAGATCGCCGATATAGATGATATTGTCGTTCTTCAGGCAGTTCGCCGAACGCACCGACAGCTCAAGCTCGTCCACCTTCTTAAGGAGGTAACGGTTGATCTGCTGTGTATCGCCCTGCGGCTCCGCGCCGGCGGCCGGCGCGGCGACACCGATCGGCGCGGACCGCGTAACGGCAGAATCGTCGAAGTGCACGAACAACGCCAGCTGGTCCTGAAGGATGCGCGCGGCATAGGCGAGCGCGTCCTCGGACGTGACCGTACCGTCGGTCTCGATCGACAGCGTCAGCTTATCGTAATCGAGATCCTGGCCAACGCGGGTCGGGTCGACCTTGTAGCTGACCTGGCGAACGGGCGAATACAGCGCATCGACCGGGATCAGCCCGATCGGCGCATCGGCCGGACGATTGGCTATCGCCGGGACATAGCCCTTACCGACATCGGCGGTCAGCTCCATGTTGAGCGTCGCGCCCTCATCGAGATGGCAAATGATGAGATCGGGGTTCATCACCTCGATATCACCGCTGACCGCGATGTCACCCGCAGTGACGGTGGCGGGCCCCGTTGCCGAAAGCTGAAGCCGCTTCGGGCCTTCGCCCTGCATCTTGAGCGCGATCTGCTTCACGTTCAGGACGATATCGGTGACGTCCTCACGGACGCCGGCGAGCGAGCTGAATTCGTGCAGCACGTTCTCGATCTTGATCGACGTGACGGCGGCACCCTGAAGCGAGGAAAGCAGCACGCGGCGCAGCGCATTGCCCAGTGTGAGGCCGAAGCCACGCTCGAGCGGTTCGGCAACGAAGGTCGCCTTGCGCTTCCCGTCGCCGCTCTTCTTCTCGAGCGCGTTGGGCTTCTTCAGTTCCTGCCAGTTCTTTGCGTTGACGGACAAGCTCACGTCCCCTGAAGTTGGGCCGGAACGGGGGCTCGCCCCGGCCTTGGTGCAAAAGACCCCCGGCTCGTCAGCCAGGGGCTACAAGATCAGACGCGGCGACGCTTCGACGGGCGCACGCCATTGTGCGGGATCGAGGTCACATCACGGATCGATGTGATCTGGAAACCGACTGCCTGCAGCGCGCGGAGCGCGGATTCGCGGCCCGAGCCGGGGCCCTTGACCTCGACCTCGAGCGTGCGGACGCCGTGCTCGGCAGCCTTCTTTCCCGCATCTTCGGCTGCGACCTGCGCCGCATACGGGGTCGATTTGCGCGAACCCTTGAAGCCCATCATGCCGGCGGAGGACCAGCTGATCGCATTGCCCTGCGCATCCGTGATGGTGATCATGGTGTTGTTGAAGCTGGCGTTGACGTGGGCCACGCCGGCCGTGATATTCTTGCGTTCGCGCCGACGGAGGCGCTGCGGTGCCTGTGCCATGTGGTATTCCTGACCTTTTCTTTCAATTCGGCGGCCGGGAGGCTGCATGCCTCAACCCTGCCACCGACGGAGCAAGCCGAAGAACCGTCCCTGCGGACGGCTCCCGTGCAGCTTACTTTTTCTTGCCCGCGATCGGCTTCGCCTTGCCCTTGCGGGTGCGCGCATTGGTGTGCGTGCGCTGGCCGCGAACCGGCAGGCCCTTGCGGTGACGCAGGCCACGATAGCAGGCGAGGTCCATGAGCCGCTTGATGTTCATCGCCGTCTCGCGGCGCAGATCGCCCTCCACGGTGTGATCGGCGTCGATCGTCTCACGGATCTGAAGCACTTCCTGATCCGTCAGATCCTGAACGCGCCGCTCCGGGGCGATCGCGAGCTTTTCGATGATCTGCTTGGCCTTGGCCGGGCCGATCCCGTGAATATAGGTGAGCGCGATCACTACGCGCTTGTTGGTCGGGATGTTGACACCCGCAATACGTGCCATGAAACTTGTTCTCCTGTGCTCCACAGGGGCCGGCATGGCTGCCACGGCCCCCATCTCGTCGCATTGACTTCCTAGACGCAGGAAAGCGGCGTACGCAAAAACGCGCCGCCGGTAACCGTTGTTTTGGAAGTACGTGCCACTAAGCCCCGCTGCAAGCCCTGTCAAGCGACGCGCCGAAGCGAGACCTTTGCCAACGGAAAGCCGGCGGGAAGCGAACTTCCCGCCGGCCTCGGTACCCCCGGGAGTTTCGGGTACCGATCTCGCGATCAAACGAAACCTGTTCAAGGAAACCGCGCGAGGGGACACGCGGCCATAGCGCATCAGTTACCGGCGCCCGCCCGTCGCGGGCGTGGCTTCGGCATGACAAATTGTTCATTTAGCCGGAGAGATATCTCCGCCCGAAACGCGCATCGCGCGATTGCACGCGCGAGCCATCGAGTCGCTCATCGCCAGGCGCGCGCTGCGAGCGGCACGATAGGCGGGCATTCACGCCGCCGCGGACGAGATGAGGGGAAGTCCTCGCTCTTCACTGTTGCGGCCCGCCTTAACTAAGGGGGGCCCGCCTCACTTGCCGTCGAGAATCGCCTCGATCGCGGCCGTCACCTGGCCGATGTCGGCCATGCCGTCGACGCGACGAACCAGCCCGCGCGACTCGTAGATCGGAATGATGGGCGCAGTCTTTGCGCGATATTCCGCCATCCGCGTGCGCACCGTCTCCTCGTTGTCGTCGGCACGACGCTTGAAATCATGGCCGCCGCAGACGTCGCACGTCCCGGGAACTTTCGGTTGCTGAAACGTGTCGTGGTATCCCGCACCGCAGGTACCGCACGTGAAACGCCCGACGATCCGCTCTACCAGCGCATCCTCGTCCACGCTCAGTTCGATCACGAAATCGAGGGCACGGTCACGGCCGGCGAGAATGCCATCCAGCGAGTTGGCCTGCGCAGCCGTGCGGGGATACCCGTCAAAGATCGCGCCCTGCGCCTCGCTCATCGATGCCAGCTTATCGTCGATCAGCGCCGAGACGATTTCGTCGGAAACGAGCGCGCCGGAATCCATGATCGCGGCAACCTCGCGCCCCAGCGGCGAATCGACCTTGCGCTTCTCGCGCAGCATGTCGCCGGTGGAAAGCTGCACCATGCCGCGGTCGGCAACCAGCCGCGCCGCCTGAGTCCCCTTGCCCGCGCCCGGCGGCCCCAACAGGATGATGTTCACGCGAACCGTCTCCCCCAATTCCTCAGCGCGATCAGCGCAGGCGGCCGCCCTTCAGCTTCGCCTTCTTGATAAGATCGCCATACTGGTGCGCCAGCAGGTGCGACTGGATCTGCGTTACCGTATCCATCGTCACGTTGACGACGATCAAAAGGCTGGTGCCGCCAAGATAAAAGGGAATTGACAGCGCCGAGACCAGATATTCCGGGAGCAGGCAGATGATCGTCAGATAAGCCGCCCCGATCACCGTGATGCGCGTGAGCACATAGTCGAAATACTGTTCGGTGTTCTTGCCGGGGCGAATGCCGGGAATGAACCCGCCATAGCGCTTCAGGTTTTCCGCCGTCTCCTCCGGGTTGAACTGTACCGCGGTGTAGAAGAACGAGAAGAAGATGATGCCCGCGCCATAAAGAAGCATGTAAACCGGCGAGCCGTGCTGCAGATACTGGTTGAGGCTGATGATGACATCGCCCCACCAGCTTTCGCCAGACACGCGATTGCCGGCGAACTGCGTGATCGTCAGCGGCATCAGCAGCAGCGACGATGCGAAGATCGGCGGGATCACGCCGGCGGTGTTGAGCTTGAGCGGCAGATGGCTACGCTCAGCCTGCATCCCGCGCTGCGTCTGTCGCTTGGGATATTGGATCAGAATGCGGCGCTGCGCGCGTTCCATGAAGCAAATGAACAGCACAAGCAGCATGACCGCAACGACGATGCCGATCAGCTTCACCGGATCGAGACTGCCCGAACGGCCGCCCTCCAGCAGGTTGAACAGCGTAGTGGGCAGATGCGCGACGATGCCGGCCATGATGATGAGCGAAACGCCATTGCCGATACCGCGGCTGGTGATCTGCTCACCCAGCCACATCAGGAACATCGTGCCGCCGATCAGCGAGATGACCGCCGCGACGCGAAACATCATGCCTGGCTGGATCACCGCCTGCACGCCCTGGTTTGCGCCCAGCGCCTCGAGCCCGACCGCGATGAAATAGCCCTGGACCGCCGTGAGCAATACCGTGCCATAACGCGTATATTGATTGAGTTTCTTGCGCCCGCTCTCGCCCTCTTTCTTGATCGCGGCGAGCTGCGGCGACAGCGACGTCGCGAGCTGCACCACGATCGAGGCAGTGATATATGGCATCACGCCGAGCGCGATCAGCGACATGCGCGTCAGCGCGCCGCCGGAGAAGGTGTTGAAGAAATCGAGCACCCCGCCACGCGTCTGCTGGCTGAGCAGCCCCAGCGCGGTCGGATCGATGCCCGGGAGCGGCACATAGCTCAACATGCGGAAGACGATCAGCGCGCCGATCGTGAACCACAGCCTCTTCTTGAGGTCGGTCGCCTTCGCGAATTTCGCGAGACTGATGCTTTGCGCCATCTGGTCGGCTGCGGATGCCATCGTGCGTGGATGCCTTCGGATACGAAAAACGGCGGAGTAGGTGCTGATGCCCCCGCCCCGCCGCTCATATAGTCATGCTCGAAGGCTTGTCTAACCCGGCGAGCAAATTCCGCCCTGGCCGATCGGCCGGGGCGGCATTCGAGACTTACTTCGCGGTCTTCGCGGCAATCTTCGCCGCGCGGACAGTGCCCTTCTTGGCCTTCGCCTTTTCGGCTGCCGGCACGATCTCCGGCACCGTGACCGAGCCACCCGCCTTCTCGACCGCTTCGCGCGCCGAGGCCGAGACGCCGGCGACGGTGAAGTTCAGCTTCGCCGTCAGCTCGCCCTTGGCAAGCAGACGGACCCCGTCCTTGCCGCCACGCGCCAGGCCGGCCGCCTTGAGCGCCGCGTGATCCACGTCGGTGCCGGTCAGCTTGCCCGCGTCGACCGCCTTCTGGATCGCGCCCAGATTCACCGTGGCATAATCCTTGGCGAAGATGTTGTTGAAGCCGCGCTTCGGCAGCCGCATGTGGAGCGGCATCTGGCCACCCTCGAAGCCGGCGATCGATACGCCTTCGCGGCTCTTCTGGCCCTTCTGGCCACGACCGGCGGTCTTGCCCTTGCCGGAGCCGATGCCACGGCCAACACGCATACGGCGATGGCGGGCGCCTTCGTTGTCGCGGAGTTCGTTCAGTTTCATATCGTGCACTCGCTTTCGCTTTTGTCGCGCGGACGGAAATAAGGAAGGGGGCGCGTTAGCCCCCTTCCGCAAATTTGTCACTATCGGCCCGACGGCGAAGGCATTGTCTGCACCGGCCTTCGCGTTACTGCGGGTCGGGCCGGATTTTGCCTGTGCGCCGTAGGATCCGACCGGATCATGCCGCGGTGCCGGATAGTGCCGTGGCGCCGCCTTTCAGCTTCGGCCTCCCCGAAGCGGCTGATCCCGATATAGCGTCAGCCCTCCTGGACTTCCACCATGTGCTGCACCTTACGGATCATGCCGCGGACTTCAGGCGAGTCCTCCAGCTCCGATACGCGGTGCATCTTGTTGAGCCCGAGCCCGACCAAAGTCGCGCGCTGGTCCTTGGTGCGACGGATCGGCGATCCGGTCTGCTTCACCTTGATCTTCGCCATGCCGGGTTACTCCGTGACGGCCGCGGCTTCGGCAGCGGCGGTCTGCGCATCAGCGCCATGCCCGCGACCGAGCAGGTCGGCGATCTTCTTGCCACGGCGCTGCGCGACCGACTTCGGCGAAGTCTGGCTGCCCAATGCCTCGAACGTGGCGCGGATCATGTTGTAGGGGTTTGACGTACCGATCGACTTGGTCACCACGTCGTGGACGCCCAGGCTCTCGAACACGGCGCGCATCGGGCCGCCCGCGATGATCCCGGTGCCCTGCGGCGCCGAACGGACGGTGACACGACCGGCACCGAAATGACCGTTGCCGTCATGGTGCAGCGTGCGGCCTTCCTTGAGCGCGACACGAACCATGTGCTTCTTGGCCGAGGCGGTCGCCTTCGAGATCGCCTCAGGCACCTCGCGGGCCTTGCCATGGCCGAAGCCGACACGGCCCTTGCCATCACCCACGACAACCAGCGCCGCGAAGCCGAAGCGCTTGCCGCCCTTCACCGTCTTGGACACGCGGTTGATATGGACGAGCTTCTCGATCAGCTCCTCGCCACCATCCTCGTTGTTGTTCCGCCGATCGTCGCGACGACCACGGTTGCCGTCACGGCCGCCACGGCCGCGATCGCCACCGCCACCGCCGCGGCCGCCACGCGCTCCACGGCCGCGCGGGGCCTCGCTGGCGCCACCGGACGCCGCTTCAGGAGCGGTCGCGGTCGCCTGAACCTCGGTGTTGTTCTCGTCAGCCATGTCTTAGAACTCCAGTCCGGCTTCGCGCGCGGCTTCCGCCAGCGCCTTCACCCGGCCGTGAAACAGGAAGCCGCCACGGTCGAATACGACCTGCGTAACGCCTGCGGCCTTCGCCGCCTCGGCAACGCGCTTGCCCACTTCGGTCGCGGCCGCGACGGTCGCGGTCTTGCCCTCGTGGCCGGCGAGCGTCGAGGCCGACGCGAGCGTGCGGCCCGCCTCGTCGTCGATCACCTGGGCATAGATGTGCTTGCCCGAACGATGCACCGAAAGGCGCGGACGAACGCCGGCGCGTGCGCGCAGCGCCGTGCGATTGCGGCGACGCCGCTTCTCGAAAAGCGAAAGGCCCTTGGTCACTTCTTCTTCCCTTCCTTACGGAAGATGTACTCGCCGTCGTACTTGATGCCCTTGCCCTTGTACGGCTCGGGCTTACGCCAGCGGCGGATCTCTGCGGCGAGCTGGCCAACCTTCTGCTTGTCGGCACCCGAAATCTCGACCGTCGTGTTATCCGGGGTCTTGACCTCAAGACCTTCCGGCACGTCGATGTCGACATCGTGGCTGTAGCCGAGCTGCAGCTTCAGCTTCCGGCCCTGCGCGTTGGCACGATAGCCGACGCCGGTGATGAGCAGCTTCTTGGTGAACCCATCGGTGACGCCCGTGACGAGGTTCTGCACCAGGGTACGCTGCATGCCCCAGAAGGCGCGCGCGCGCTTGGTGTCGTTCGCCGGCTGCACCGAGATGCCGTCCGCCTGAACGTCGTAGGTCACGTCGTCGGCGAGCGCGAGCGAAAGGGTGCCCTTGGGGCCCTTCACGCTCAGCGTGCCGTCAGCGATGTTAGCGGTCACGCCCGAAGGGATCGCGACCGGCTTCTTGCCGATGCGGCTCATCAGAACACCTCCGCCAGCACTTCGCCACCGACATTCTGCTCGCGCGCTTCCGCGTCGGAGAGAACGCCGCGCGGCGTCGATACGATCGTGATGCCCAGGCCGTTCATCACACGCGGCAGGTCGTTCGACCCGCTATAGATGCGGCGGCCCGGCTTCGAGACGCGCGCGACGTGCTTGATCGCCGGCTGGCCCTCGAAATACTTGAGTTCGATACGGACGCCCTTGGCGGGCCCCATGTCTTCCTCGCTGTAGCCACGGATATAGCCTTCGCGCTGAAGCACGTCGAGCACGCGGACGCGCAGCTTCGACGCCGGCGAAAGGACACTGTCCTTGCGCGCGCGCTGGCCGTTGCGGATGCGGGTGAGCAGGTCACCCAGGGGATCGGTCACTGCCATTGTTCGTGATCCTTACCAGCTCGACTTCGTGACGCCGGGAATAAGGCCCTTGTTGGCCAATTCACGCAGCTGCACGCGGCAGAGACGGAACTTACGATAATATGCGCGCGGGCGGCCGGTGATCTCGCAGCGGTTACGCACCCGGGTCGGGTTAGAATTGCGCGGCAGTTCGGCCATCTTCAGGCGCGCGATGAGACGCTCGGTCTCATCGAGCGACTTGTCGTTCGCCTTCGCCTTCAGCGCTGCAAGCTTGCCGGCATATTGCTTCACCAGCTTCTTGCGGCGCTCGTTCTTGTTAACGGAACTCAGTTTCGCCATGGACTTAAGCTCTCTCGTTCAAAAATTACGCGGGGCGCTCACGCGGCCTGCTTTTCTTCGATCTGGACATCCTGCGGGAACGGGAAGCCGAACAGGCGAAGCAGCTCGCGCGCCTCGTCGTCGGTCTTCGCGGTCGTCGCGACGATGATGTCCATGCCACGCACCTTGTCGATGCGGTCATAGTTGATTTCCGGGAATACGAGCTGCTCCTTCAGACCGCAGGCGTAATTGCCGCGGCCGTCGAAGCTCTTCGGGTTCAGCCCGCGGAAGTCGCGAACGCGCGGCAGCGCGATCGTGACGAAGCGATCGAGGAATTCGTACATGCGCTCGCGACGCAGCGTGACCTTAACGCCGATCGGCATGCCCTCGCGCAGCTTGAACTGCGCGATCGACTTCTTCGCCTTGGTGATCACCGGCTTCTGGCCCGCGATCAGCTCCATCTCCGAAGCGGCCTGTTCGACGCGCTTCTTGTCCTGGGTCGCCTCGCCGACGCCCATGTTGATGACGATCTTGTCGATCCGCGGAACTTCAAGCGCGTTCTTGTAGCCGAACTTCTCGGTCATCGCCTTCGCGATGGTGTCGTCATACAGCTTGCGCAGACGCGGGGTGTACGCATCAGCCATCGATCTTCTCCCCGGACTTCACGGCCACGCGGACCTTCTTGCCGTCCTTCACCTCGAAACGGACGCGCGTCGGCTTGCCGTCGGCGGTTACGTGCGCCACCTTCGAGATGTGCAGCGGCGCTTCCGTGCGCTCCAGGCCGCCCTGCGGGTTGGTCTGGCTCGGCTTGCGGTGACGGGTGGCGACGTTGACGCCTTCGACAACGACCTTGCCGTCCTTTGGCATCGCGAGGGTTACGGTGCCGGTCTTGCCCTTGTCCTTGCCGGACAGGACGATCACGCGATCACCCTTCTTGATCTTCGCGGCGGCCATTACAGCACCTCCGGCGCAAGGCTGATGATCTTCATGTGCTTCTTGGCACGCAGTTCGCGCACCACCGGGCCGAAGATACGGGTGCCGATCGGCTCCTCGTTCTTGTTGACCAGCACGGCCGCATTCGAATCGAAACGGATGGTCGAGCCGTCCGCGCGATGAATGTCCTTCGCGGTGCGAACGATGACGGCGCGATGCACGTCACCCTTCTTCACCTTGCCACGCGGCTGTGCTTCCTTGATCGACACCACGATGATGTCGCCCACGCTGGCCGTGCGGCGCTTAGAGCCGCCCAGCACCTTGATGCACTGCACCCGCTTCGCGCCGCTGTTGTCAGCGACGTCGAGATTGGATTGCATCTGGATCATCGATCCGCTTCCTTCTCGGTTATGGCACTGGATACCGACCCAGCGCCGCCTTCAAATCCAAACCCCATCAAGAGGCGAACGGTTTACGCCGCGACGTCGCCATCGACATCGACCTGAGCCGGCGTCGCGCGGGCATTGACCCGATCGACCACCTTCCAGGTCTTCAGCCTGGAGATCGGCGCGGTCTCTTCGATCCGCACGGTCTCGCCAGTCTTGAACTCGTTCGCCTCGTCATGGGCGTGATACTTCTTCGAGCGGCGAATGATCTTGCCGTAGAGCGGGTGCTTGACCTTGCGCTCCACGTTCACGACCACCGTCTTTTCGCCCTTGTCCGAGACGATCACCCCGGTCAGCACGCGCTTCGGCATGTCTCTCGTCCTCTTACTTGGCCGCTGCGGCGACGCGAGCCGCCTGCAGGGTCTTGATACGGGCGATGTCCTTGCGGACCTCGCGCACGCGGCTGGGCTTCTCGAGCTGATTGGTCGCCGCCTGGAAGCGCAGGTTGAACTGCTCGCGCTTCAGGTTGCCCAGCGCTTCGCCGAGCTGGTCGTCGGTCTGCCCGATGAAATCAGTCTTCTTTGCCATCTCATTCGCCTCCGAGGTGCGACGTGTCGCCGAGGCGCGCCACGACCTTGGTCTTGATCGGGAGCTTCATCGCCGCGCGTTCAAACGCCTCGGCGGCGAGCGCGCCCGGTACACCATCCAGCTCGAACAGGATGCGGCCCGGCTTCACCCGCGCCGCCCAGAATTCGGGCGAACCCTTGCCCGAGCCCATGCGGACTTCGGCGGGCTTTGACGAAACCGGCACATCCGGGAAGATGCGGATCCACAAACGCCCCTGGCGCTTGATGTGACGCGTGATCGCGCGGCGGGCCGCCTCGATCTGACGCGCGGTGATCCGCTCCGGCTCGAGCGCCTTGAGGCCATAGGCCCCGAAGTTCAGCGCGGTGCCGCCCTTGGCGTCGCCGTGGATACGGCCCTTGAACGCCTTGCGGAATTTGGTGCGCTTTGGTTGCAGCACGTTCTTTACTCCTTAGCGGCGGTCATCGCGCGCGGGGCGCACGCCGGAGGTCTGAGCCTCCATCATCAGCCGGTCGGTGGCCATCGGATCATGGCCGAGGATCTCGCCCTTGAAGATCCACACCTTGACGCCGCACACCCCATAAGCGGTATGGGCCTCGGCCTCGGCATAATCCATATTCGCGCGCAGCGTATGCAGCGGCACGCGACCCTCGCGATAGCTTTCCGAACGCGCGATCTCGGCGCCGCCGAGACGGCCGCCGCACTGCACGCGGATGCCGTCCGCACCCAGGCGCATCGCGGACTGCACCGCGCGCTTCATCGCACGGCGGAACGCGATACGGCGCTCGAGCTGGTCGGCGATGCCCTGCGCAACGAGCTTGGCATCCACTTCCGGCTTGCGGATCTCGACGATGTTCAGACTGACATCGGATGAAGTCATCGCACCCAGGGTGCGACGGAGCTTCTCGATGTCCGAGCCCTTCTTGCCGATAATGACGCCGGGGCGCGCAGCATAGATCGAGATGCGGCACAGCTTGGCCGGACGCTCGATCACCACCTTCGAAATCGCGGCCTGCGGCAGCGCCTTCATGATGTACTTGCGGATCTTTAGATCCTCAAGCAGCAGGCGGCCATAGTCCGCGCCTTCGGCGTACCAGCGGCTGTCCCACGTGCGGTTGATCTGCAGGCGCAGACCGATCGGGTTGCTCTTGTGACCCATTACGCTTCTTCCTGCTCGCGCACGACGATCCGCAGCCGCGAGAACGGCTTGAGAATACGGGTGGACTTGCCGCGGCCGCGCGTGGCGAACCGCTTCATGGTGATCGACTTGCCAACCGATGCCTCGGATACGACGAGCGCGTCGACATCGAGGTTGTGGTTGTTCTCGGCATTGGCGATCGCGGATGCAAGCACCTTGCGCGCGTCGACCGCCATCGCCTTCTTGGAGAAGGCGAGGATGTTCATCGCGTCACCGACCTTGCGGCCACGGATCAGGCCCGCGACGAGGTTCAGCTTCTGGGCCGAGCCACGGATCTGCGTGCCGACCGAGAGCGCTTCCTTCTCGCCGACCTTGCGGGGGGATGCAGGCTTGCTCATCAGCGCTTGCCCTTCTTGTCAGCCGCGTGACCAGGAAAATACCGGGTCGGTGCGAACTCGCCGAGCTTCATGCCGACCATGTCCTCGTTGACCGAGACCGGCACGAACTTGCGGCCGTTGTAAACGTTGAACGTAAGCCCGACGAACGTCGGCAGGATCGTCGAACGACGCGACCAGGTCTTGATCGGGCCGGCACGGGTGCCGGCGTCCTGTGCGGTTTCTGCCTTCTTGAGCAGATGCAGGTCCACGAACGGACCCTTCCAGACGGAGCGCGCCATTACTTCTTCCTCGCGTGACGGCTGCGGATGATCATCTTGTCAGTCGCCTTGTTGTGGCGCGTGCGGGCGCCCTTCGTCGGCTTGCCCCACGGGGTGACCGGGTGACGGCCGCCCGAGGTGCGGCCTTCGCCGCCGCCGTGCGGGTGATCGACCGGGTTTTTCGCGACACCGCGGGTAAGCGGGCGCTTGCCCATCCAGCGGCTACGACCGGCCTTGCCGAAATTCTGGTTCTGGTTGTCGGGGTTCGAAACCGCGCCCACCGTCGCCATGCAATCGCTGCGGATATAGCGCTGCTCGCCGGAGTTCAGACGAACGATCACCATGCCCTTGTCGCGGCCGACGACCTGCACATAGGTGCCGGCCGACCGCGCGATCTGACCGCCCTTGCCCGGCTTCATCTCCACATTGTGGACGATGGTGCCGACGGGCATCTGGCCCAGCTCCATGGCATTGCCCGGCTTCACGTCGGTCTTCCTGCCGGCAACGACCTTGTCGCCGACGCCGAGGCGCTGCGGCGCGATGATGTAAGCCACCTCGCCGTCCGCATACTTCACCAATGCGATGAAGGCCGTACGGTTCGGGTCATACTCGAGCCGCTCGACAGTGCCGTCGACGTCCCACTTGCGGCGCTTGAAATCGATCAGACGATAGCGCTGCTTGTGGCCGCCCGCGATACCGCGCGAGGTGACATGACCCTTGTTGTTGCGGCCGCCAGACTTGGTCTTGCCCTCGGTGAGAGCCTTGACCGGACGCCCCTTGTAGAGCGCCGAGCGATCAACCAGGATCAGGCCACGAACGCCCGGGCTGGTCGGATTATAATGCTTGAGTGCCATTACGCCTTGGCCCCCTCGGTCACGTCGATCGACTGCCCATCCTTGAGCGTGACGATCGCCTTCTTCATGTCGGACCGCTGATAGGGAGCACCCTTCCAGCGCTTGGTCTTGCCCTTCTGGACGATCGTGTTCACGCCCACGACGCTGACGTCGAAGATCGCTTCCACAGCCGCCTTGATCTCCGGCTTGGAGGCGTCTCGCGCCACCTTGAACACGACCGCGTTCTGCTCGGAGAGAAGGGTGGACTTCTCGGTGATGTGCGGCGCGACGATCACGTCATAATGACGGTTGTCGATCGCCTTGGTCGGCTTCTTAGCCATTGAAGCGCGCCTCCAGCTTCTCGACCGCAGCGCGGGTGATAACCAGCGTGTCGGCCTTGATGATGTCATAGACGTTGGCGCCGACGGCCGGGAGCAAGTCCACGCCCGGCAGATTGCGCGCCGAACGGAAGCCCTCGCCAGCATCGCCGTCGATAACGAGCGTCCGCTTGCCGACGCCGAGCGTCTCGAAATGCCCCTTGAGCTCCTTAGTCTTGCTGACCTGGAAAGCATCGAGGACGATCAGCGAACCGGCCTTTGCGTGGCTCGAAAGAGCCATCTTCAGGCCCAGCGCGCGGATCTTCTTGTTCAGCGACGGATTGAAGTCGCGGACGCGAGCGCCGTGCGCCTTGCCGCCGCCGATGAACACCGGGGCGCGGCGATCACCGTGACGGGCGACACCGCCGCCCTTCTGGCGACCGAGCTTCTTGCCCGACCGCGCGACGTCCGCACGCTCGCGGGTGCCGCGCGCGGTGCCACGACGCTTCTCGAGCTGCCAGGTGACGACACGATGCAGAATGTCGGCACGCGGATCGACGCCGAAAACCTCGTCCGAAAGCTCAACGTCCGCGGCATTCGCCTTGGCGTCGAAGGAGGATACCTTGATCTTCACTTATCAGCCCTCCTGGCCGTCGGTCGCTTCGGGCGCGACCGAGGTCTCGGCCGGCGTATCCGCAGCGGTGTTGCTGTTGGCGGCCTTCAGGCCGGCTGGCAGCGGGGCATCGGCATGACGCGGCTCTTTCACCGCGTCCTTGACGAAGAGCCAGCCGCCCTTCGAACCGGGCACCGAACCCTTGACGAAGATCAGGCCGCGCTCCGCATCGGTGCCGACGATCTCGAGATTCTGCTGGGTGCGGTTCTTGTCACCCATGTGGCCCGCCATCTTCTTGTTCTTGAAGACGCGGCCCGGATCCTGGCGGTTACCCGTCGAACCGTGGGAGCGGTGAGACACTGACACGCCGTGCGTAGCGCGCAGACCGCCGAAGTTCCAGCGCTTCATGGCGCCCGCAAAGCCCTTGCCCTGCGTGCGGCCCTGGATATCGACGTACTGGCCCGTGACGAAGTGATCGGCAGAAAGCTCCGCGCCGACGTCGAGGAGGTTATCCTCGGTCACGCGGAATTCGTGCACGATCGCCTTCGGCTCCACCTCGGCCTTGCCGAAATGGCCGCGTTGCGGCTTGGCGACATTCTTGGCCTTGGCGCTGCCTGCGCCAAGCTGGACGGCGGTATAACCGTCCCGATTTTTTTCGCGACGGGCGACGACCTGAAGCGCCTCGATCTGCAGGACGGTAACCGGCACGTGGCGGCCGTCGTCCTGGAACAGGCGGGTCATCCCCATTTTCTTCGCGATCACGCCAGTACGCATGATCTACACACTCCTTACAGAGGCACCCGCGGGCCCATCCCACAGGTGCTTGTGATCGCCTCCAGGAGAGGCAATCGATACAACCCGGATATACGAAACGTGCCCCCGTCCCGGGCTGGCGCCTTCCGGAGGAAAGCATGACGGGAGACGCTGTCCCGGAGGGCGAGCCCGCCGGCGGTATCTCTTGTCTGTCAGTCGCCCCGCATCGGCGGGGTTTCCAAACACGTTACCGGAAATCCGGGAACGACAAACCCGCGGGACTCGGTGTCCACCGCGGGGAGGCCGGCCATTACGCCAGCTTGATCTCTACGTCAACGCCCGCTGCGAGATCGAGCTTCATCAGCGCGTCGACCGTCTGCGGAGTGGGCTGCACGATGTCGAGCATGCGCTTGTAGGTGCGCACCTCGAATTGCTCGCGGCTCTTCTTGTCGATGTGGGGACCACGGTTGACCGTGAACTTCTCGATGCGGGTGGGGAGCGGGATCGGACCGCGGATAAGCGCGCCGGTACGTCGGGCGGTGTCGGCGATGTCGCCGGTCGCCTGATCGAGCACGCGATGATCGAACGCCTTCAGGCGGATGCGGATGTTGCTGTCCATATTCCCTACCGATGCGAAAGAGCGGGGCGACTCAACCGTGCCTCCATCCCTGAGGGGATGACGAATCGGCGGCCACCTCTTGCTGTTTTCAACCCAAACCGAAGGCGCGGCTCATATCCACGCCCTCACAAAAAGGCAACCGCCCGACTCACCTTATTGGCGAGCCGGGCGGCTGTTTCGCGATAAATCGCTTACTTGTCGATCGCGCTGACCACGCCGGCGCCGACGGTACGGCCACCTTCGCGGATCGTGAAGCGCTGGCCGACGTCCATGGCGATCGGCGCGATGAGCTTGATGCCCAGCGCGACATTGTCGCCCGGCATCACCATCTCGGTGCCCTCAGGCAGCTCGACGGTGCCGGTCACGTCCGTGGTACGGAAGTAGAACTGCGGACGATAGTTGGCGAAGAACGGCGTGTGACGGCCACCTTCGTCCTTCGACAGCACATACACTTCCGACTTGAAGTCCGTGTGCGGCTTGATCGAGCCGGGCTTGCAGAGCACCTGGCCGCGCTCGACCTCGTCGCGCGCAACGCCGCGGATAAGCGCGCCGACGTTGTCGCCCGCCTGGCCCTGATCGAGCAGCTTGCGGAACATCTCGACGCCGGTGACGGTGGTCTTGCGGACCTCAGGGTGGATGCCGACGATCTCGACTTCCTCACCGACCTTCACGATGCCCGTTTCGACGCGGCCGGTGACGACCGTGCCACGACCCGAAATCGAGAACACGTCCTCGATCGGCATCATGAACGGCTTGTCGAGCGGACGCTCCGGCTGCGGGATATAATCGTCAACCGACTGCATCAGCTCGAGCACGGCATCCTTGCCGAGCTTGTCGTTCGAGCCGCTGAGCGCGCAGGTCGCCGAGCCCTTGATGATCGGAATGTCGTCGCCCGGGAATTCATACGAGCTCAGCAGCTCGCGAACTTCCAGCTCGACCAGCTCGAGGATTTCCTCGTCGTCGACCAGATCGACCTTGTTCATAAACACGACCATCGCCGGAACGCCGACCTGACGGGCAAGCAGGATGTGCTCGCGGGTCTGCGGCATCGGGCCGTCGGTGGCGGACACGACGAGGATCGCGCCGTCCATCTGCGCCGCACCGGTGATCATGTTCTTCACATAATCGGCGTGGCCGGGGCAATCGACGTGCGCATAGTGACGCTTTTCGGTCTCATACTCGACGTGCGCGGTCGAGATCGTGATGCCGCGCTCGCGCTCTTCCGGTGCCTTGTCGATGTTCGCGAAATCGACCGCCGCGTTGCCGGCGACGTTATCCGCCAGCACCTTGGTGATCGCAGCAGTCAGCGAGGTCTTGCCATGGTCGACGTGACCGATGGTGCCGATGTTCAGGTGCGGCTTGGTCCGCTCAAACTTAGCCTTAGCCATTGATTCCCTACCTTCTGGATTTCCGTGTGAGCCGCACGAGGACTCGCCGTGAAGGCGGCCCCATAGCGACTGTTTTCACCCTTTGCCAGCCCCTCCCCGGCCCGGTGCCGCACGCGACGTCCGGAACATGGGGACAGGCCAGGCCTTACGCCAGCTTTGCCTTCACTTCGTCGGCGACGTTCTGCGGCACTTCGTCGTAATGCGAGAACTGCATCGAATAGCTCGCGCGGCCCTGCGTGAAGGACCGAAGCTGATTCACGTAACCGAACATGTTCGCCAGCGGGACCATCGCGGTCACTGCCTGGGCATTGCCGCGCGTGTCCGTGCCCTGGATCTGGCCGCGCCGGCTGTTCATGTCGCCGATCACGTCGCCGAGATAATCCTCCGGCGTCACGACCTCAACCTTCATCACCGGCTCAAGGAGGGTGATGCCGGCCTTCTGAGCCGCTTCACGCATCGCCCCACGCGCGCAGATTTCAAACGCGAGCGCCGACGAGTCGACATCGTGATAGGCACCGTCCGTCAGATGCACCTCAAAGTCGATGATCGGGAAGCCGATCAGCGAACCTGTCTCGGCCGTCTCGCGGAAGCCCTTCTCGACCGACGGGATGTATTCCCGCGGAATGTTACCGCCCTTAACCTCGTCGAAGAACTGATAGCCCGAGCCACGCTCGCCCGGGATCACCGTCACCTTCACACGGCCGAACTGGCCCGAGCCGCCCGACTGCTTCTTGTGCGTGTAGTCGATATCGACCTTCTTCTTGAGATATTCGCGATACGCCACCTGCGGCGCGCCGACGTTAGCCTCGACCTTGAACTCGCGCTTCATGCGATCGACGAGAATTTCGAGGTGAAGTTCGCCCATCCCCTTGATGATCGTCTGGCCCGATTCGTGATCGGTCGAAACGCGGAACGAGGGATCCTCGGCGGCCAGGCGGTTGAGCGCGATGCCCATCTTCTCCTGGTCAGCCTTGGTCTTCGGCTCAACCGACAGCTCGATCACCGGCTCGGGGAACTCCATCCGCTCAAGAATGATCGGATGCGCAGGATCGCACAGCGTATCACCTGTCGTCGTTTCCTTGAGGCCCGCGATCGCGACGATGTCGCCCGCGCGTGCCTCATCGATGTCCTCACGCGAGTTCGCGTGCATGAGGAGCATGCGTCCGATCTTTTCCTTCTTGTCCTTCACCGAATTCAGGTAGCCGCCCTTTGTGAGGACGCCCGAATAAATGCGCGCGAAGGTGAGCGAGCCGACGAACGGATCGTTCATGATCTTGAACGCCAGCGCCGAGAACGGAGCCTCGTCCGACGACGGGCGCTCGTCCGGCGTTTCGCCGTCGAGCTTGACGCCCTTGATCGCGGGCACGTCCAGCGGGCTTGGCAGAAAGTCCACCACGGCATCGAGCAGCGGCTGCACGCCTTTGTTCTTGAACGCCGAGCCGCACACAACCGGCACGAACGACATGTTCAGCGTGCCCTTGCGGATCAGCTTCTTCAGCGTGGCGGCGTCGGGCTCGTTGCCCTCCAGATACGCCTCCATCGCGTCATCGTCCTGCTCGACGGCCAACTCGATCAGGTCGTTGCGATACTTCGCCGCCTTCTCGACCATGTCGTCAGGAATCGGCTGATATTCGAATTTCGCGCCAAGCGATTCTTCGAGCCAGATGATCGCGCGATTTTCGACCAGATCGACGAGGCCCTTGAAGCCGCCTTCCATGCCGATCGGGAGATAAAGGACTGCCGGCTTCGCGCCCAGGCGATCGATGATCGACTGCACGCAGAAATAGAAATCAGCGCCAGTGCGGTCGAGCTTGTTCACGAAGCACATCCGCGGCACACCATACTTGTCGGCCTGACGCCACACCGTTTCCGACTGCGGCTCAACGCCGGCAACGCCGTCAAAACACGCGACCGCACCGTCGAGGACGCGCAGCGAACGCTCCACCTCGATGGTGAAATCGACGTGGCCGGGCGTGTCGATGATGTTGATGAGATGCTCGGGGCCGTTGCCCTCCTCGGCCTTCCACTTGCACGTCGTCGCAGCGGACGTGATCGTGATCCCGCGCTCCTGCTCCTGCTCCATCCAGTCCATCGTCGCGGTGCCCTCATGCACTTCGCCGATTTTATAGGACTTGCCGGTGTAATAGAGGATGCGCTCGGTCGTCGTCGTCTTGCCGGCGTCGATGTGCGCCATGATGCCGATATTGCGATAACGGTCGAGCGAATGGCTGCGGGCCATGATCGTAGGTTCCTTGAGCATGCGGGAAGCCGGCCGATCCGGCTCCCCGCGATATAGGGTTTGTTCTTACCAGCGGTAGTGGCTGAAAGCGCGGTTCGCCTCGGCCATACGATGGGTATCTTCGCGCTTCTTGACCGCGTTGCCGCGATTGTTCGAAGCGTCGAGCAGTTCGCCGGAAAGACGCGCCGCCATCGTATTCTCGCTGCGGCCGCGCGCGGCGGAGATCAGCCAGCGGATCGCCAGCGCCTGCGCACGCTCGGGACGAACCTCGACCGGCACCTGATAGGTCGCACCGCCGACGCGGCGGCTGCGGACTTCGATGCCCGGCTTGATGTTGGCGAGCGCTTCATGGAACACGCCGAGCGGATCCTTCTTCGCGCGGGTCTCCACGGTTTCGAGCGCACCGTAAACGATGCCTTCGGCGACGGACTTCTTGCCGTCCAGCATCACCGAATTCATGAACTTCGACAGAACCTCATCACCAAATTTGGGATCAGGCAGGATTTCCCGCTTCTCGGGACGACGACGACGCGCCATTTGGAATTCCTTTTTAGATCAACCGAGCCGTTTCAGGCCCGAAATCCTGGCCACGCATTTCCTGGCGCCAGAATATATCCGCGCGGACGCTCCGCGCCCGCTGGCTTACTTCGGCCGCTTCGCACCGTACTTGGAGCGCGACTGCTTGCGATCCTTGACGCCCTGCGTATCGAGCACGCCGCGCAGCACATGATAGCGCACGCCCGGAAGGTCGCGCACACGGCCGCCGCGAATCAGCACCACCGAGTGCTCCTGCAGGTTGTGCCCCTCGCCCGGAATGTAGCTGATCACTTCGCGCTGGTTGGTCAGGCGGACCTTTGCAACCTTGCGCAATGCCGAGTTCGGCTTCTTCGGGGTCGTGGTGTAAACGCGGGTGCAAACGCCGCGCTTCTGCGGATTCTGTTCCATCGCAGGGACCTTGCTCTTGGCCTTCTGCGGATCGCGGCCCTTGCGGACCAACTGGTTGATCGTCGGCATTGAAGCCTTCACCTTTCAATCGGTTACTTTGCTGGAGCCTTCACAAGCTTACGGAATACGAAAAGGACCATGGGGCGGTCGCGCGCGACCTTCCCGGCCCTTCAAGCATCCAGCAATGTTCAAGCGTGTCTGAAGGGCATAAAACCCCACGAACGGGCGCGCCTATACGCGCGCTGCGCATCCTGGTCAATGCCGGGCAGGGGCCGCAGCTCGGACAAGGGACTCGTTTTCATCCCAGCATCTCGAGATACGTCTGCGGTGGCGGCGGCAAAACCAGCCGCGCCGCGATCGCCGGCACGCAGGCTGTGAGCACCAGGGCCGCACCGAGCCCCAGGCGGCGGCGGTTGAACGCCGGCCAGCCGACGACGACGCCGATCGCCGCCGCTATCATCATCCACAGATGATAGCGCAGGTCGGACGCGATGCTTACCACCGCGAAGCTCGCCTCGCCCGCAAGCGCGGAAACGAACAGCGCCCGCGCAACCTGCGCGGCGCGGGTCTGCGCCCCGGTAAGCGCTAGCAGTCCCGCAAGCGCCAGCGCTGTCCAGGCGAACGGCCATCCCAGCGGCGTTTCCACGAGATAGCCGCCAAGCCGCTGCCAGCCCCGCGCCGTAGCCCCCGGCGACTCGAGTCCGAGATCGTTGCGCTCGCTCGCCACTGTCGGCGCTGCACCCGGCCATCGATACGGCACCAGCCAGCGCTCGGTGGAATTGAGATGCGTCATGCGATGGCCGGCGTAGGCGACCGGATGGGCGAGAATCGCCCTTAGCCAAAGCCCGTTCAGCCGCGCGACCGGCATCCTCGCCAGTTCCGCGATGTCCCTCCCGCACGGCCCGGATTCGGCAAGCGGATCCCAGAAAAACGGCTTCGAACACCCGCGAGCGCGAATATCGGCGACCGCCGGCGGCGCAAGGCCGGTCAGCGCGTCCGGAACGCGAGCGGCGATGGCAGCGATATCGAAGATCGGCTGCGTGCGGGTAACACCGCTATCGCGCGCGCCGAGCAATTGATGATTGACGAGCGGCGAGAGAAGAAGCGTCGCCGCGACCCCGCCGACCACTGCCCCCAGACGCCAGCGCCAGCCGAGCGGCAGCAGCATCGCGACCAGCGGCACGACGGCGAAAGCCGCATTGGCGCGAACCAGCACCGCATAAAGCAACAGTATCGCAGCGGCTGTCCACTCCAGCGCGCGGAGCGTTCGCCCGTCGAGCCGGGCGGCGGCGATGATGCCGGTCGCCGCGAGCAGCGCGCCGGTCATCTGCGCATCTTTCAGCACCACCACCTGCCAGCCGAGAAAGGGCGGGAGGATCGCGATGACGCCGAGCAGCAGCGACGCGCGTAAACGTCCCGCACGCGCCAGCGCCAGCGCCAGCAACGCGAAACCGAGCCAATAACAACCGACCTGTGCGACGAACAGCGGTGCCTGCCCGCCTCCAAGCGGCGCCATCACCTGCCACAGCCGCGCCATCGCCGGTGGATGCCAGTCGTCGAATGTGCCCGACAGCACCTGCCGATATTGCACCAGCGTGTCGTACATCGCGAAGCCGGGAGCGAAGACGACGAGCGTCAGCATCCAGCCCGCAAGCATCCCCCCGCCGACCGCCCGGATCGCGCGGCCGTGAAGGGATCTGTCGGGCATATCAGATATGCAGCGCCCGGCCGTAGGCGGCCAGCACGCTTTCGTGCATCATCTCGGACAAGGTGGGATGCGGGAAAACCGTTTCGGTCAATTCCGCTTCGGTCGTCTCCAGCGTCTTGCCGATCGTATAGCCCTGGATCAGCTCGGTCACCTCGGCGCCGATCATGTGCGCGCCAAGCAGTTCGCCGGTCTTGGCGTCGAACACGGTCTTGATGAAACCCTCGGGCTCGCCCAGCGCGATCGCCTTGCCATTGCCGATGAACGGAAAGTTGCCGACCTTCAGCTCGTATCCCGCTTCCTTCGCCTTCGCCTCGGTCAGGCCGACGCTGGCGATCTGCGGATGGCAATAAGTGCAGGCGGGGATATTGAGCGGGTCCATCGCGTGTGGATGCTTGCCCGCCATCGCCTCGACAGCGATCACGCCCTCGTGACTTGCCTTGTGCGCTAGCCACGGCGGCGCGGTAATATCGCCGATCGCCCATAGCCCGTCGATATTGGTGCGGCACGACGCGTCGGTCTTGAGAAAGCCGCGCTCGTCCATCGCGACGCCCAGTTCCTTCAGCCCGATATTCTCAGTGTTGGGCACGATGCCCACCGCGACGATGACATGGCTGAACTCGGCGACCGATTCCTTACCCGCTTTGTCCTTCAGCGTCGCCTTTACACCATTGGCGCCCGCGTCGATCCTGCTCACGCCTGCGCCAGTCATGATCGTCATACCCTGCTTCTTGAGCGCCTTCTCAAGGAAGCTGGAAACGTCCGCATCCTCGACCGGCACGATCCGGTCGAGCATCTCCACCACGGTCACTTCCGCGCCGAGATCGTTGTAGAAGCTTGCGAACTCGATCCCGATCGCGCCCGATCCGATCACCAGCAGCTTTTTCGGCATATCCGCGGGCGTCATCGCGTGGCGATAGGTCCAGATACGTTTGCCGTCCGCCTTGGCGAAGGGCAGGTCGCGCGCCCGCGCGCCGGTGGCGAGGATGACGTTCTTCGCGGCCAGCTCGGTCTTCTTGCCATCCTTGTCCGTGACGATCAGCCTGCCTTTCCCGGCCAGCTTCCCCTCGCCCATGTGAACGGCGATCTTGTTTTTCTTCATCAGGTGGGTCACGCCCTGATTGAGTTGCCTCGCCACCCCGCGCGAGCGCTTCACCACCGCATCGAGATCGGCGGAAATCTTCTCGGCGACCAGCCCATAGTCCTTCGCATGCCGCATCTGGTGAAACACCTCGGCAGAGCGCAGCAGCGCCTTGGTGGGGATGCAGCCCCAGTTGAGGCAGATGCCGCCGAGCAGTTCCCGCTCTACGATCGCTGTCTTCAGCCCGAGCTGTGCCGCGCGGATCGCCGCGACATAGCCGCCCGGACCGGAGCCGAGGACGACAAGGTCATAAGTATCAGCCATTCATTCTTCTCGCATACCGCCTTCGCGCAACCACGCGCGGCGGATTTCATAAAGGCTCATCGCGATGACGGCGGCCATTGTGGCGAAGCCGACCGGCCAGATCGTCGCCGCGCCCTGTGGATAGGACCACGCGCCCGCCCAGAAGATCAGCGCGGTCAGGCCCAGCGCGGCCAACAGCCAAAGCAATTCCAGGATCATCGCCCGCCTCATTTCAGGCAAGCATCCCGAGCGGGTTCTCGACCAGCGTCTTGAAAGCCTGCATCAGCTCGGCCCCATCGGCGCCATCGATGGCACGATGGTCGAAGCTTCCCGTCGCCGACATCACAGTGGCGATGCCAAGCGCGTCGTCAATCACATAAGGACGTTTCTCGCCTGCGCCGACCGCCAGGATCATGCCCTGCGGCGGATTGATGACCGCCTCGAACTGCTTGATCCCGTACATCCCCATGTTGCTGAGCGAGGCAGTGCCGCCGGTGAACTCCTCCGGCTTCAGCTTCTTTTCCCGCGCGCGCGACGCGAGATCCTTCATCCGTGTCGAGATCGAGGATAGCGATGCGGTGTCGGCCTCGGTGATAACCGGGGTGATGAGCCCTTCCGGTGTCGAGACCGCAACCGAGATGTCCGCGCGGTGAAAGCTTACGAGCTGATCCGGCGTGAACATCACGTTGCACTTCGGCACCTGCACCAGTGCGACCGCCAGCGCCTTTATCATCAGATCGTTGACCGACAGCTTCACGCCGCGCTTTTCAAGGCTGGCGTTCAATTCGCTGCGCAACGCGAGCAGCTTATCGAGGCGGACGTCCACCGTGAGGTAGATGTGCGGCACCTGCTGCTTCGATTCGGTCAGGCGGCGCGCGATCGTCTTGCGCATGTTGCTGAGCTTGGTGGTGTCGTGCGGAATATCCGGCACCTGCGACGGGGCGGCAGAGGGCGGCGCGGCGGCAGCGACACCGGCGGCCGCGGCAGCCACACCAGGCTTCGCATCCTCGACATCCGACTTCACGATCCGGCCGTTCGGGCCGGAACCGGCGACACCCGAAAGATCGACGCCCTTCTGCTGCGCGATCCGTCGCGCCAGCGGACTGGCCTTTACGCGATCGCCATCATCGCGCGGCGGAGCCACCGGCCTGGCAGGCGCTGGCGCTGCCGACGCAGCTTTCGCAGGCTCCGCTTTTGCGCGCCCCGGCTCCTCCTTCCTGGGAGCAGCCGCTTCCTTCTTCGGCGCGGGCTTGGGCGTGGAAACCTCGCCATCGGCCGAAAGCAACATGATAACCTCGCCGACCTTCACGCCGTCCGTTCCCTCGCCGACGACGATCTTCTCGACTGTCCCCTCATCGACCGCCTCGAATTCCATCGTCGCCTTGTCGGTTTCGATCTCGGCCATCAGATCGCCGGCCTTCACCGTGTCGCCCTCCTTCACCAGCCATTTGGCAAGCGTGCCCTCCTCCATCGTCGGTGAGAGCGCGGGCATCTTGATCTCGATCGGCATTCAATTCCCCGGGGAGCGGTGGGCTGTATCGTCCGTCTCTCGCGCCGCACCCTTGCGCGGTCAAGCCCACAGGCAGATAACCGAGCGCATTGGGGGGCATTGCAAATGCGCATTTATCTGACCGTGATCGACGATACGCCGGAGGCGGAGATCGCGTTGCGCTTCGCCGCGCGCCGTGCGGTCAAGACCGGCGGCGGCGTGGAGATCCTGGCGTTGGTGCCGAAGCAGGAGTTCATCGCCTTCGGTGGCGTGCAGGCGACGATCGAGGAGGAAGCGCGGCTTCACGCCGAGGGTCTGGTGGCCAAGGCAGCCGGCACGCTGATCGAGGAATCTGGCCTGCGCCCTTCGATAACCGTTCGGCAAGGCGACGGCCCGAAAATCATCGGCGAGATGATCGCCGCGAATCCCGGCATTGCGGCGCTGGTGCTCGGCGCCGCCAGCAGCGGCGCGCCTGGCCCGCTCGTGGCGCATTTTGCCGGCAACCTCGGGGCTTTGCCTGTCCCGCTGATGATTATCCCAGGCACCCTCGATCGCGAAGCGATCGACCGGCTGAGCTGACCGCCCCGCCGGTCGCGCCCTGTTTACTGCTTGCGGATCAGGAAACTGCCCTTCGATCCGTCACGCGGATCCGTCCACGCGCCTTCCATCGTGGTGCCGTCGGCGTTCAACGTATAAGTCGCCACTTGCACAACCTTGCCCTGCCGCATGTCGGTGAGTTTCAGCACATTGGGGGCGGGTTGCTCTGCCCGCGTCACCGTTTTCCCCGGATCGCCGACATTAGGCACATAATCGCCGCCGATTTTGGCATCGAGCGTTTCGCCGACGCCGGTCACGAGATGCAGCCGGTCGCCATCCAGCTTGATCGTCATGGTGATGGCGTTGTCGCTGATCGCAGTCGCCATATTATCCTGCTTCCACGCCCCGGAAACCGCATGCGCGCCTGATACTGGCGCACCGACGCGGGCCAGCGACGTGGTCATGTCCACCTTGCTGCCGGTGGCATTATTGGTGTTGGTGGCTTTGTTGGTGAGCGTATTGCCATCGGCGGATACTGTCTGCTCATTCTCCGCGATCAGCTTTCCACCCTTCCGGAACTTGTAGCTGACGGTTTTCGGATCGACGACCTTCACCGCGATCTCATCCCAATAGGGCCTGTCCTTTACCGCATGGAAGGCACCGTCGGCCTTCACCGAATAAGGCGGCAGACATGTCTTGCAGTCATAGACGCCGTTGCGCACGGAAAATTCTTCCGGCTTCGCCTCCATCTTGGTGGAGGTTGGATCACCCTTCCAGGTGCCGTCGAACGGGCTGGCGGCGTTGGCGGGGGTTGCAAGCATCATGGCGCTGACGAGCAGCGCGGCGGAAATCCTGTTCATGCAAAGCGGTTCCCTGTGCAAATTGGAGACAAACGCTGACACGCGACCGCTATTTTGTTGCGTTTGCTATACTTTCCTTTCGGGTGAGTCAAAGATGAAACGGTCGGCTCTTGCGTCCGCAAACCTGGCGCGCCACGCTTGCGCGATGCGTTTCCCTTGTCTCCTCGCCGCCCTCGGCATCGTCATCGTCACCCCAGCCTCCGCCCGTGACGCTCCCGCACCCCAGCAGCTGCGCGGCACGGTGGACAAGCTCGTTTCCTTCGGCACGCGTCATTCGCTCTCCTCCTCCAGCGATTCGAAGCGCGGCATCGGCGCGGCGCGCAACTGGGTGGCAGGCGAATTCGCGGCACTGTCGCGTAAATGCGGCGGCTGCATCACGGTAGAGCGGCTGTCGCGCCGGTTCACCGGCCCGCGCGCGCCGGATGGCGTGATGATCGAGGATGTGCTCGGTATCCAGAAAGGCAGCGACCCCAACCGCTATGTCATCGTCGGCGGCCATATCGACAGCCGCGTGTCCGATGTGATGAACGCCACCGCCGACGCCCCCGGCGCGAACGACGATGCCTCTGGCGTGGCGCTGGTGCTGGAGGCCGCGCGCATCCTTTCCAGGGAGAAGTTCGCCGCCAACATTGTCTACGTGGCCTTCTCCGGTGAGGAGCAGGGGCTGTGGGGCGCGACGCTGCTCGCAGAAACCGCCAAGGCGCGGGGCTGGCAGATCGACGCGATGCTCAACAACGATATCGTCGGCAACTCGATCGGGCAGGACGGCGTGAAGGTTGCGGATCACGTCCGCGTATTTTCGGAAGGCATACGGTCGAGTGAAACGCTTGCCGAGCAGATCGAACGTCGCGCGATCGGCGGCGAGGATGACGGTCCAAGCCGCGCGCTGGCCAAGGCGATCCAGCGCATCGCCAGCGACATGCCGGGCGGCTTCGCGGCATTC
The DNA here is from genome assembly GCF_048565505.1 of Sphingomonas sp. TX0543. Lineage (NCBI taxonomy): Bacteria > Pseudomonadati > Pseudomonadota > Alphaproteobacteria > Sphingomonadales > Sphingomonadaceae > Sphingomonas > Sphingomonas sp. TX0543. The sequence goes on along the minus strand of NZ_JBLZUS010000002.1, from coordinate 1,070,877 downwards.
GTCGATCGACGGCCGGACCGCTTCGGACGCGGCGGCGATCATGAGCCGTTCCTGCGAGAGGGCTACCCCGCCGTGCGCTTCACCGTCGGCGCGGAGAATTGGGACCGGCAGCATCAGGATCTGCGCACCGAAAACGGCCGCGTGTACGGCGATACGGTCGACGGCATGGACTTTGATTATCTCGCGAAGGTTACCGCGATCAATGTCGCGACACTGGCGCAACTGGCAGCGGCGCCCGCCGCACCGGGGGGCGTCACGCTCGCCGGCGCACTCGGTCGCGACACGACGGTCAAATGGTCGCCATCGCCCGGTGCGCGTGGCTACCGCGTCCACTGGCGCCGCGCCGATCAGCAGGACTGGACCAATACCCGGGACCTGACCGGCGCAACATCGATCGTCCTTAAGGATGTACCGGTGGACGACAATTTCGTCGGCGTTTCAGCCATCGGCGCCGATGGTTCAGAAAGCGTGATTACCTTCGGCGGGCGTTCGACAGCGAAATAGAGCGAAATGAAATGCGCCTGCTCCTGTCGATTGTCTGACTCTTCGTTTCAATCCTCGTTCATCAAACGTGCGCCATAGAGCGCAAACGGGAGTGAATGCCTCGACGGAAGGAATTCACATGAAGTCGTTACGTATTGCGATGATCGGCTGCTCGCTGGCAGCCGTAATCGGGCTAAGTCCGGCAGCCTCGGCGGAAACCCGCTGGGCACGGCATCATCCGCGGCAGCACGAAGTGCTGCGTCGCGAACATCACCAGATCGCGCGGATAAATCGCGAGCGGCGCGAGGGTGAAATCACTGGTGCACAGGCGCGCGCCGATCGCTCCGCAGATCGCGCGATCGCGCGTCAGGACCACGCCGATGCGCGCGCCAACGGCGGCTATATCACCAAGGCGCAACAGCGCCAGCTTAACGCCGAAGAGAACGCGCAGAGCCGTACGATCGGCAAGTGACGGAAGCGCGCCGCGTCTGGCTCAGGCGCGGCGCGTCTATCGCCGATGTCGCTTGCGGCGGTGGAGCGGCCGCTTCGCAGGCGTACGGGTATAGGTCACCACCTGGTCTGACACCCCCACCTTTGGGGCGCTCTGTATCGTTACGGTGGTGACGGTTGGGGCGGGGTAGTAATAGCCGTCGGCGTAATAGCCGGGGGTGGGGCCCACGGTGCTCGTCGTGACCACGGTGGCGCCGTTTGGCGCGCGCGTCACGACCGGCGGCGGGAGCGGCTGTGCGGGCGGGGGCATATCGTGACGCCCCCAGTTTACGCCACCGACCGAATCGAAGACGCGGCCGTAAGTGTCGATCAACACCGCATCGTCATAATAGCGCGACCAACGATAGCCGTAAGGCGGCTCCGGCAGGCCACGTCCGGCCCAATCGGCGACATACCAGTCCGGCGCGACCCAATAAGGCGGAAGCTTGCGTCCTCGTACCGGACGGCGATAGGCGGCCCAGCCGCCCGGTGCGCGCGCGCCGCCTGACCAGCGCTCGCCGCCGCCATCGCGCCACCGCGCGCCACCCGGCGCCGGCGCGACGACCGGCGGCGCCACGACGGGCGGCGGCGGCGCGGTGCGCGAGACGGGCGGCGCATCCTGCCATGTCACGCCCGGCGCACCCGTGGGCGCCACGTCCACGCGTTGCGCATTCGCCGGCCCACAGGCCCCAAACAGCGCCAGGGCGGCGGCAGGCGCGATCAGCGTGCGCATGATTATTCTCCCTGTTCTCCGGGATCTGACCGCCCGGCAATCCAATGCGGTCTGTTACCACCGCGCCAGGGGAGTCTCCAGCGCGAGGGCTGTCCCGAAACGGATCAGGCGAGACGCCCGGCGATCAGCGCGACCAGCGCCTCGCATCCGGCGGCATCATCCGCATCGAAGCGCCCCGCGTTCGGACTGTCGAGATCGAGCACCCCGATCAGGCGACCATCTGCCGCCAAGATCGGAATGACCAGTTCGGACGCGCTCGTCGCGTCGCAGGCGATGTGACCGGGAAAGGCATGGACATCGGCGACAAGCTGGGTTCGCCGCGTTTCGGCAGCCGCGCCGCAGACGCCCCTGCCCACCGCGATGCGGATGCACGCGGGCTTGCCCTGAAACGGCCCGAGCACCAGCTCGCCGTCCACCATACGATAGAAACCCGCCCAGTTCAGATCGGGCAGATACTGCCACAGCAGCGCAGCGGCATTGGCCATATTGGCGATGGCATCCGGCTCATCGCTGGTAAGCGCATCAAGTGCTGCGGCGAGTTCGCGATAAAGCTCCGCCTTGGATCCGGCGGCGATGTCGAATTGATACATTCACCCGATCTAGGACGCCTTAGCGATTAGTCCAGCCGCACCTTGCCGCGCGCGGCCTTGATCGTGCCGCGTCCCTTCTTTTCGTCCACCCGTCGAGCCTTGGCGGCGCGGCTCGGCTTGGTCTTGACGCGGCGCGCCTCACGCTCCTCCGCGCGGGCGAGCAATTCCGCGAGCCGCTCGCGCGCGTCCGCGCGGTTCGCCTCCTGCGTACGATAGCGCCGCGCGGTGAGCATCAACACGCCAGCCGCGCTCAGCCGAGAACCGGCAAGCACCTTCAGCCGCCGGAACGTCTCCGGGTGCAATCCGAGCCGATAGACATCGACCCGAAGCTGGCAGGCCGTGGCGACCTTGTTGACATTCTGGCCGCCTGGCCCGGTCGCGGCGAGGAAGCGTTCCTCGAGCGCCTCGTCAGGCACCCGGATCATCGAAACCGACCTTGGCGAAGCGCTCTGGCCAGGGCGCGGTCGCGATCACATCCGCCTTGCCCGCGCGCGGCACGATCAATTCGGCCGCATGGAGCATCATTCCGGCGGGATGCGCCGCGCCATAGGTGGGATCGCCGGTGACGGCATGGCCCAGCCCTTCGAGCGCATGAACACGAATCTGATGGGTCCGCCCGGTCGCCGGGCGAAACTCGATCAGCGCGCGGCCATGCTGCACATCAAGCAGGCGCCACGCGGTGCGGGCACTTTTACCCTTCGGATCGCCGGTCATCCGCCAGCCCTGTTCGCGCGTCGATACCTTGCCAAGCGAGAGATCGATCTCACCCGCCTCCCCCTCCGGTACGCCATCGAGCACCGCGATATAGCGCTTGGCCACCATGCCCGCCTCGAACGCCTGCTGGAGCCGCGCATGCGCCTTGGGATTGCGCGACAGCAGCAGGCAGCCGCTGGTGTCACGATCGAGCCGGTGCACCGCGTGTGGCCATCGGCGAAATCCGAACGTCAGGTTCGCGAGGTGATTCTCCAGGCTGATCGCGCCATCGCGCGGCCGGTCGACCGGCAGGCCGGCGGGCTTGTCGATCACCAACGCCTCGCCGTCGAGGAAGAGCACACGGTCGCCAAGCATGACACGCCCCTTGCCACCAGCCGTGCGCGGAGGCCAGAGAAACACGCATGATTCTGCGCGCACTGCTCCCGATCCTGCTGTTGCTGGCCGCTCCCGTCGCGGCGCAGGTTTGTGGCGGGGCGAGCGCGGACGTTGCGGCCGACGGTCGGGCGCTGGGCCATTTGCCCTATGGCGACGTGGCGGATCGCGATCTCGTCACCGCGACACCGGGGGTGGCGGTAGCCGGTGCGTGCCGGCTGCGGCCCGAGGCGATGGCCGCGCTCCAGCGGCTGCTTGCGGCGGCGGCGGGCGATCCGGCGGTGCAGGGCCAGCTTTACGCATTGTCTTGCCATCGTTCGATCGCATCGCAGGAGGCGACCTTCTGCAAGCCGCGCGCCGAAGCCAATGATGGCGACCGCTCGATATCGGTCGCGCCGCCCGGGCACAGCGAGCATGGCACCGGCTTTGCGCTCGATTTCACGGTGCGGCCGGCAGACGGCTGCCGCGATGCGGAGGCATGCATGGCGGCCAAGCCCGCTTTCCGCTGGTTGCGCGACAATGCGCCACGCTTCGGCTTCGAGCTGTCGTTTCCGCCCGGGAACATCCAGCAGGTGAAGTGGGAACCGTGGCACTGGCGCTGGGCGGGAATTAGCAATACCGAGCCTGGCGCAGCCCGCGCGCGCTTTATCTTCGCACAGGCGCGCCGCCGCTTTCCGGCTGTTCCCGCGATCGCCGATCCACCCCCGCCGCCACCGGTAGTGATCGCGCCGCCTCCACCGCCCGCCCCCACGCCGGTCGTGGAAACCATGAGCCGAAAGAAGCGTCAGGCGAAGGAATAGGCGTCCATCGCCAGCACGCCATAGGTATAGCTTTGATGTAGCCGCGTCGCTGTCGCGCCCGCTCCGCCGGCGCCGAGCGCGGCGTGGAGCGGCAACAGGTGATCGGGTGTCGGATGGTTGCGAAGGCCATGCGGTCCGATCGCGATCGCCTCCAAAACCGACGCCGTATCGCCCGCCGCGAGCCGGTCTGCCATCCACTCCGCGAACTCGCTCGCCCACGCGGGCGTGGCCGCGTCGGGCGAACGCCGCGCGGCGAACACCTCGCGCAAATTGTGCGTCAGATTGCCCGAACCGATCACCAGCACGTTTTCCGCGCGGAGCGGCGCGAGCGCCAGGCCGACACGGTAATGCCATTCGGCGCTGTGGGCGCTGCTGATGGAAAGCTGCACGACGGGGATGTCGGCCGCCGGCCAGCCCAGCAGCAGCGGCACCCACGCGCCGTGATCGAAGCCGCGCACCGGATCGGCACGCACCGGTATCCCGGCATGCTCCACCAGCGCCGCCACCCGCGCGGCCAGATCTGGCGCGCCCGGTGCGGGGTAGCGCAGCCGGTAAAGCTCCTCCGGGAATCCACCGAAATCGTGCACTGTCCCCGGACGCGCGGCGGTCGTCACCATCGCGCCGGGCATGTCGTAATGTGCGGAGACGACCAGGATCGCATCCGGGCGTGGAAGCATCCCGCCCAGCCCGCTCAGGAAGTCACGCGCCGCGCATGGCTCCGCCACGATCATCGGCGAACCATGCGAGACGAAGAGAGCAGGCTGGGCGGTCACGCCTTCTATGCCGTCAGCTTGGCGGCGGTTTCCGCGATGCGGCGGCCCTGATAGCGCGCGCCGGAAAGCTCCTCCTCGCCGGGCTGGCGGCTGCCGTCGCCCCCGGCCAGCGTTGTCGCGCCATACGGCGATCCGCCGCGCACCTTGTCGACGCCCATCTGCTCGGAGAAGCCGTAATCGAGGCCCACGATGGTCATGCCCTGATGAAGCAGGTTGGTGATGATCGAGAACAATGTGGTTTCCTGGCCACCATGCTGGCTGGCGGTCGAGGTGAACGCACCGCCGACCTTGCCGACCAGCGCACCGCGCATCCAGACGCCGCCGGTCGTATCCCAGAACGCCGCCATCTGGCTCGACATCCGGCCAAAACGCGTCGGCGCACCCACGACGATGGCGTCGTAATCGGCCAGCGCATCCGGTCCCTCGATCACCGGATGGGCCGTATCAGTCTTGAAATGGGCGGCCTGGACGACTTCCGGCGGCGCGGTTTCGGGCACGCGGCGGATATCCACCTGCGCGCCCGCCGACCGCGCGCCCTCCGCGACCGCATCGGCCATCTGCTCCAGATGGCCATAGGATGAATAATAAAGAACGAGCACCTTGGTCATAGCATTGCTCCGTCGTGGACAAATGGGTGCCGCCCGGCGGGGAACCGGGCGGCCGGGGGAACGGCGATTATTCGGAATCCACCAGCACGAGCTCAGCGTCTTCCTGCGCGCTGATCGTGAAGGTGCGGCCGCCCGAGAGCGCCGCGCCATCGCGCGCCTCAACGGCCTCACCGTCGATCGTGATGCTCCCGGTGGCGGGAACGAGATAAGCGTGGCGGCCCTCGCCCAGATCATAGGCAATAGTCTCGCCCGCCTTCAGCGTCGCGCCCAGCACACGGGCATCCGCACGGATCGGCAGGGCATCCACATCTTCCGCAAACCCGCTGGCCAGCGTGACGAACCGGCCGGAACGATCGCCCTTGGGAAACGGCTTCGCCCCCCAACTCGGGCTGCCGCCTTCGGCGCGCGGCATGATCCAGATCTGGAAGAGCGTGGTCGGCTCATCCTCGAGATTGTACTCGGCGTGGCGAACGCCCGTTCCGGCACTCATCACCTGCACATCGCCGGCCCCGGCGCGGCCGCGATTTCCCATCGAATCCTGATGCGTGATCGCGCCGGTGCGCACGTAGGTGATAATTTCCATATCGCGATGCGGATGGGGCGGAAAACCGTTCTGCGGCGCGATCGTGTCATCGTTCCAGACGCGGATCGCGCCCCATCCCATGCGGGCCGGATCGTAATAGTCCGCGAAGGAAAAATGATGGCGCGCGTCAAGCCAGCCGTGATTGGCGTGGCCCAGGCTGTCGAACCGGCGACGATCGATTTCGCCGGATTTCATGATCGTGTCGGTCATGCAAACCTCCATTGCTTGACCGGGAGATAGGTCGGCGCGATGATCGCGAAAATGGAAACGTTTGAAACGGATTGTTTCCAAATGTGGAGTTTTTGATGCGACTTCCCGATCTCGAAGGCTGGGCGACCTTCGCCACCGTGGCGGATCACGGGTCGTTCAGCGCCGCCGCCATCGCAATCGGCGTGTCCAAGGCGACGGTATCCAAGACAGTCGCGCGGCTTGAGACAGCGCTCGGCCAGTCACTTTTTCACCGCACCTCCCGCCGGTTGACGCTCACCGAGGCCGGCAAGCCGCTCGCCGATCGCGCCCGGCGGATGCTCGCGGAGGCGATCGCAGCGGAAGAGGCCGCGCATGATGCCGCCTCCGCGCCCGAGGGGCGTGTCAGGCTGGCGGCGCCGATGACGTTCGGCGTCACGCATATCGCGCCCTTGATCGCCGAATTCCTTGGCCGGCATCCGGGGATCGAAATCGAGCTGGCGCTTTCCGACGCGCGGGTCGACATCGTGGCGGAGGGGTTTGACGTGGCGCTGCGTATCGCCGACCTGCCTGACAGCTCGCTGCGCGCTCGGCGGCTGTGCACGATCGCCAGCTATATCGTCGCGGCGCCGGTCTATCTGGAACGGCACGGCACGCCGAATCACCCCGGCGAGCTTGGGGAGCACCGTCTGCTCGGCTACACCAACATCACCGGCCCATGGCGCTTTCGCGGCGCTGGCGGCGCGGAAGTGGCGGTGCGCGCCGAAGGACCGCTCGCGGCGAACAGCGGGGAGGCGCTGATGCCGGCGCTGATCGGAGGCCTTGGCATCGCCCGGCTGCCGGATTTCATCCTCGGCGATACGCTCAGGGACGGCCTGCTGGTAGAAATCCTGTCGGACTGGCGGCCTGCCGCGGTCGGCCTGCACCTCATGACCCCACCCAGCGCGTTGCGGCCGGCGCGCGTCGAGGCACTGATCGACTTCCTTTCCGAGCGACTGCGCGACTGAATCGACGCGAAGGCGGCTTGATCTGTCATTTTCCGGGAGTATGAGCCGCGCGACCGGGTCAATCACGACTCGATCACAGGACACTGCAACCCAATGCCCCGTTCAAGCCAGTCAACCGGCGACGGAGACAGTAGAAGCGTCGCTTCGCTGCATCCGATCGCCACTGGCCCGGTGGCGGTTCGCATCGGTCGGCGCATAGCCTGACCGCGCGATCCTCCTTCGGGCGTTCGAAAAACCCGATGGAGGTCGCAATGACCGGAAAGCCGTTTTACGCGGCGGCCACAGGCTGCCTTTTCATGTTTGCGCTTCCTGCTTTCGCGCAGGCGGCGGATCAGCCCGCACAGGACTGGGCGATCCACGGCCAGGCGACCCTTGTCGTGCAGGGCGTCGGCGGATTTGCATCCCCGTATGGGGGCGCGAACAGCCTCGCCCCACGGCAGGTGAAGGAAACCGTCGACGCCACGGCGTTCATCGGCGCGCGCCCCTGGAAGGGCGCGGAGCTGTGGGCGAATCCGGAAATGGACCAGGGCTTCGGGCTTTCGAACACGCTGGGTGTGGCCGGCTTCCCCAGCGCGGAAGCCTATAAGGTCGGACGCGCGAGCCCCTATTTCCGGCTTCAGCGCCTGTTCGTTCGCCAGACGATCGGGCTGGGCGGCGCGCGCGAGAATGTGGCGCCGGGCGCGAATCAGCTCGGCGGGATGCGCGATGTGGATCGCATCGTCATCACCGCAGGCAAGTTCGGCGTGGGCGACGTGTTTGACACCAACGCCTATGCCCACGATCCGCGCGGCGATTTCCTGAATTGGGCGGCGGTCGATGCCGGTACGTTCGATTACGCCGCGGATGCCTGGGGCTATTCGACCGGCATCGCCGCTGAGCTTTATCGCGGGGCATGGGCGCTGCGGATCGGGGGGTTCAATCTTTCGAAGGTGCCCAACGGCGAGACGCTGGAACGCGATTTCAGCCAGTATCAGATCGATGCCGAAATCGAGCATCGCCACGCCATCGCGGGCCATCCGGGCGCCGTGCGCGTGACATTATTCCGCAATCGCGGACGTTTCAGCCGCTTCGACGATGCGCTCGCGCTCGCCCAGGCGACTGGCAATCCGCTCGATCCGGCGCTGACGAGGCGGCCGATGACGCGGATCGGGGTGCATTTCAATCTGGAGCAGGAGCTCACCAGCGATCTCGGCCTGTTCGCGCGCGCCGGCATCGCGGACGGGGCGATCGAGCCCTACGATTTCACCGATATCGATCGGAGCGCGCAGATCGGCGCGGTGCTGCGCGGATCGCGCTGGCGGCGCAAGGATGACCGGATAGGGCTGGCGCTGATCGCGAACGGCATTTCGGCGGCGCATCGTCGTTATCTCGATGCCGGCGGGATCGGCGTGCTGATCGGCGACGGGCGTCTGCCGCATGCCGGGGCGGAGCAGATCGCGGAACTGTTCTACGCCGCCCGGATCACGCCGGCGCTGGAGGCGACGATCGACGCGCAGCATATCGCCAATCCCGGCTACAATCGCGACCGCGGGCCCGCGAATGTGCTGGCGCTCCGGCTTCATGCGGCGTTCTGACTTGCCACCAACCGACAACTCGGTCGTTAAGTGTGCCGATGCGTGACGATCCCCTGCTAGCCGAAGAGCAGCCGGTGCCCCCCGGCGTTGCCAATCCCAGCCCGCTGATGCTCGGCGGCGGGCTGATCGCGGGCGCGATCGTCCTTGCGCTGGTGATCGGGACGCTGATTGCGCGCCATCCGTTCGGCTTCGATCGCGCGATTATCGTCACGGTGCATGAGGCGGGGCCGGCATGGCTGCGTCATGCGATGATCGACGTGACCGCGCTGGGCGGCGGCACCGTGCTGACGCTGGTGGTGGCGGCGACGGCGGGACTGCTGCTGGTGCGTCGCTTGTGGCTCACCGCCGCGCTGGTGGTGGTGGCGACGACGCTAGGCTCGATCGCGGTCGACGTGCTCAAGTCAATCTTCGGTCGCGTCCGCCCCGAGATCGTGGATCACGTCGTCGCGGCGAGCGGCTACAGCTTTCCAAGCGGCCACGCGGCGAACAGTGCGATCGTGTATCTCACCATTGCGACACTGGTGACGCAGGTGACACGCGGCCACGCCACCCGGCGTTATATCGCCGTGGTCGCGGGCCTGCTTGTCGCGACCATCGGGCTGAGCCGCATTTACCTTGGCGTCCACTGGCCGTCGGATGTGCTGGCCGGGTGGAGCTTCGGCACGCTCTGGGCGCTGGGCTGGTGGTCGATCGGCGCGAAGGCGCGGATGAGCTTAATCCACCAGCGCCAGTAACCGCTGCGCCGCTTTCAGGTGCGGCGCGTCGATCATCCTGCCGTCGAGCTGAAGCACCCCGGCTCCCGGATTTGCCGCGAAAGCGTTCACCACCGCGCGAGCATGCGCAATCTCATCGGCGCTCGGCGTGAATGCCGTGTTGATAACTGCGATCTGGCTCGGGTGGATCGCCATCATGCCGGTAAATCCATCGCGACGCGCGCGCGCGGCATAAGCGGCCAGCCCGTCGAGATCGCGGAAATCGGGATAGACCGTCTCGATCGCCGGAACGCCGGCCGCATGGGCGCCGAACAGGGTGAGCGCACGCACCACCTTATATGGGTCGGTATAGCTGCCGTCCGCTTCCCGGCTGCTGGCCGCGCCGATCGCCGCGGGCAGATCCTCCGCCCCCCAGGTGAGCCCGGCGAGCCGCGCGCCAGCGTAGCTGCCGAGCGTGAAGACGGCCCGCGGCGTTTCGCTCGCGATCGGCAAGATCGCATAATCGCCCGGCAGCCGCGCGGTCAGATCGTCGATCGACGTGCTTCCCTCCGCCTTGGGAAGCGTGATCCCCGCCAGCGGCAGCCCGGCAACAGCGGCAAGGTCATCCGCTGCCAACGCCGAATCGAGCGGGTTGATGCGCACGAACAACGCCGGCCCGCCCGGCTTGCGCCCGACGAACGCGCGAACGGCATCGCGGGCAATCGCCTTGTTGGCGAGCGACACGGAATCCTCCAGATCGAGGATCAGCGCATCCGCGCCAAGCCCCAGTGCCTTTTCCATGCGTTCCGGCCGGTCCCCCGGCACGAATAACAGCGACCGCAATCTCATTTGCCCAATTCCGCCAGTTTCCGTTCCCATGCCAAGGCATCGCGAACGATCCCGTCGAGATCGTCGCGCCTGGGACGCCACGGCAGCGCCGCCAGGATCGCGCGATTGTCGGCCACCAGCTCGGCGGGATCGCCCGCGCGTCGCTCCTCGAAGCGGCGTTCGATCGACACATTCGTCACGCGATCGACCGCATCGAGCACCTCGAGCACCGAAAAGCCCCGGCCGTAGCCGCAGTTCAGCGTGTGGCTCTCGCCCGGCCTGTCCACGAGCAGGCGCAGGGCCGCAACATGGGCGTCCGCCAGATCGGAAACGTGGATATAATCCCGCACGCCCGTGCCGTCACGGGTCCGGAAATCCGTGCCGAACACCCCGACATGCCCGCGCTTGCCCGTCGCCGCCTCCACCGCGATCTTGATAAGATGCGTCGCGCCAACCGTCGATTGCCCGCTGCGCTGCTGCGGGTCCGCGCCGGCGACGTTGAAATAGCGCAGCGCGCAGTAATTGACCGGATGCGCCGCCGCCACGTCGCGCAGCATCGCCTCCGTCATCAGCTTCGACATGCCATAGGGGTTGATCGGCACGGTCGGATCGCCTTCCGCCACGGGCACCTTCTCCGGCGTGCCGTAGGTCGCCGCCGTGGAGGAAAAGATGAAATGCGGCACGCCCTCCGCCACCGCGCTTTCGATCAGGCTGCGAGAAGCCGCGGTGTTGTTGCGGTAATATTTGAGCGGATCGCTCACCGACTCGGGCACCACCACCGATCCGGCGAAGTGCATGATCGCACGAACGCGATGATCGCGGATCACGTCGCGCACGCGGGCATCCTCCACCGCCATCTCGACCAGCGAAGCGCGCGCATCGACGGCCCAGGCAAAGCCGGTGACGAGATTGTCGATCACCACCACCTCATATCCCGCATCCAGCAGCGCGAGCACGGCATGGCTCCCGATATAGCCCGCGCCGCCCGTCACCATCACCTTGCCGTCGAAAGTCATGTGCTGCTCCTTTGCGCGCGCGTTAGCGGCTTACTACATTGGCCGCAAAGGAGACCTCATCCATGACCGAATATGCAACACTCGCCGGCGGCTGCTTCTGGTGCACGGAGGCCGTGTTCAAGGACGTGATCGGCGTGGAATCGGTGGAGAGCGGCTATATCGGCGGCACTGTTCCAAATCCCACGTACAAGCAGGTGTGCGGCGGCGAGACCGGGCATGCCGAGGCGATCCGCGTGGGATTCGATCCGGCGCAACTCCGCTATGGCGACCTGCTCGACATCTTTTTCGCGACCCACGATCCGACCCAGCTCAACCGGCAGGGCAATGACGTGGGAACGCAATATCGCTCCGCCATCTTTCCGGCGAACAACTTGCAGGAGGAACAGGCCAACGAAGCGATCGCGCGCGCGCAGGCCGATCATGCCAAGCCGATCGTGACGACGATCGAATATGCGGACGAATGGTGGCCGGCCGAGGGCTATCACCAGGACTATTGGGAGGGCGAAGGCCAGCGCAATCCCTATTGCCTCGCGGTGATCCCGCCGAAGCTTCAGAAACTGCGCAAGAGCTTCGCGGCGCGGACCAGGGCGGCGGCTGACGCCTGAGCCGCCAGCGGGCCGGTCAGCGCGTGGCGGCCGGCCCCAGCTCCTTGCGCATCCTCACCATTGGCACCGGCGCGCCACCGCGATCGTCGCTGATCGCCTCGATCGGGCGATAGCCGGCGGCCAGATATAATGGCTGTCCGCTCATCGTGGCCATAAGCTCCACCGCCTGGAAACCCGCCTCTGCCGCCGCGCGCTCGCAACGGGCGAGGATGAGCCGTCCGACGCCGCGTCGGGCGAAACCGGGATGGGTATACATCGCCCGCACCCGCGCTGCGTCGCGCGCCGGATCAAGCAGGCGCGGTTCGCGCAGCGATCCGCTGTGATCTCCGCCATACAGCGTGGCGCGCCGGCTCCACCCGCCGCAGCCGGCAAGCACACCCGCCTCTTCCACGATAAAATAGGTTCGGTCGGCGACGAGCTGCGTATCCAGTCCCATCACCGCCCGGCTCGCGACGATCTGCTCGCTGGAAAGGAAAGCGCGCTGCAACGTGTCGATCGCGTTCGCCATCAGGGCGCGCACCGCGGGCAGATCCTCCTCGAGGGCGAGGCGCAGGGCGAAGCTCATCCCGGTCGCTCAGCGATGCGCGGCGCGGCGCAGACGGTCGTTGATCGCGGCGCCGATCCCGGCCTCCGGCACGGGCGCCACCGCGATCCGGGCGCGGCCGCTCGCATCGGCGCGATGCAGCGCATCGAATAGCCGCGCCGCCGCCTCCACCGGATCGCCGGAGGCCGACAAGGTATCGTCCCCCGCCACCTCGCCGAAGCCGATCAGCCACTCGCCGGCCTCAGCCAAGGTCGCGTTGAGCCGCAGCGGCTTGGCCGGGGCATAATGGGTCGCCATCTGGCCCGGGGCGATGACCTTCCCGCCCGCGTCGGCCAGCGGCAAGCCCAAGTCCTCGCCGCTGATCGGGCCGGGGCGGAGAATGCGCTGGCCCATCACGATTGTCGATTCCACTCCGGCGGCACAAGCCCCATCATCGAGGATCAAAGGCACCCGATCGCCAAGGCTGGCCGCCACATGCGCCGCGCGGGTCGGGCTGATCGCATTGCTTGCGTTGGCGGAAGGTGCGGCGAGCGGCTTGCCCGTCGCCTCGAGCAGCGACCGGATCGCGCGATGCGCCGGGACACGCAGCGCAATCGTGCCGAGCCCGGCGGTAACGAGCGAGGCGATCCCGGCATCCGCGCGCGATGGCAGCACCAATGTCAGTGGCCCTGGCCACCAGCGCACCGCGAGCGCGCGCGCGGCATCGTCGAAAACCGCGATCCGCTCCGCTGCCGCAAGATCGAGAACGTGCACGATCAGCGGATTGAAGCTTGGCCGCCCCTTCGCGGCATAAATGCGCGCCACGCCCGCCGGGTTCGTCGCGTCGGCGGCGAGACCGTAAACCGTTTCGGTCGGCACGCCGACGACCCCGCCCCGCGCGATTTCGGCCGCAGCTTCCGCGATCGCCGCGGAACCGTAAGGTCTGACGCCGGGGTGTTGAGCAACCATAGGGATTGGCTATAGCGGCGCGCGAGGAGATAGAAATGCCCTTCACCGCGCCTACCGCCGAACAACGCTTCACCCTCGACCACATCGTCCGCCTCGATGAGCTGGCCTCGGCCGACAAATTCGCCGCCGCCTCGAACGATGTGATCGACGCGGTGCTTGAGGGGATCGGCCAGTTTGCCGCCGGCGAATGGGCGCCGCTCGCCCGTGCAGGCGATACGGTGGGTGCGAAATGGACGCCGGAAAGCGTGGTGATGCCGGCGGGCTATCCCGAAGCGTATCGCGCCTTCGTGGACGGTGGCTGGGGCACGATCGGCGCGCCGGAGGAGTTTGGCGGTCAGGGCCTGCCCTTCGCGATCCAGACAGCGGTGCTGGAAACGCTGGGGACCGCGAACATGGGCTTCGCGCTTTGCCCGATCCTGACGGTCGGTGCGATCGAGGCGCTGACGCATCACGGCTCCCCGGAGCAGCAGGCCGCCTATCTCCCGCGCCTGACGACCGGCGAGTGGACCGGAACGATGAACCTTACCGAGCCGCAGGCTGGCAGCGATGTCGGCGCGCTCAGGACGATGGCTACTCCTCGCGAAGACGGCGGGTGGTCGATCAAAGGGACGAAGATCTACATCTCCTTCGGCGATCACGACATGGCGGACAATATCGTCCATCTCGTGCTCGCCCGCACGCCGGGTGCGCCGGAGGGGACGCGCGGCATATCGCTGTTCCTCGTGCCGAAATACCGGCTCGATGCCGATGGCAACCCGGGCGCGTTCAATGACGTCCGCGTCGTCTCGATCGAGCACAAGATGGGGCTGCATGCCTCGCCCACCTGCGTGCTCTCCTTCGGCGATCACGACGATTGCATCGGTCATCTGATCGGGCCGGTGAACGGCGGGATGCGAGCGATGTTCACGATGATGAACAACGCCCGCCTCAACGTCGGCCTGCAAGGCGTGCAGGTGGCTGAAGGCGCGACGCAAAAGGCGGCCGACTATGCCCGCGAGCGGATCCAGGGCGTGCGCAACGGCCAGCCCACCGCGATCATCGAATTTCCCGACGTGCGCCGGATGCTGATGCGGATGAAGGCGCAGACGCTCGCTGCGCGCGCGCTCGTCTATTACGCCGCAGGTCAGGTCGATCGTGCCGGGCTGGGCGATACGGCGGCGAAGGACCGGCTGGAACTCGTCACTCCGCTCGCAAAAGCGCACGCCACCGACATCGGCAATGAAGTGGCCAGCCTGGGCGTGCAGATCCACGGCGGCATGGGCTTCATCGAGGAAACCGGCGCCGCGCAATATTTCCGCGAGGCGCGCATCACCCCGATCTACGAGGGAACGAACGGCATCCAGGCCGCCGATCTGGTCGGGCGAAAGCTGGCCTTGTCGAACGGCGGCGCCTTCGCCAGCCTCATTGCCGACATTCGCGCGGAGGCGGAAGATGCCCGCCTCATCGCGCTGGTCAATGCCTGCGAGGCGATCGGTCGGCGGCTTCAGACCGCCGATGCCGACGATCGGCTGGCGGCAAGCTACCCCTTCCTCACCATGCTGTCGATTGCGACATCGGGGTGGCTGGTCGAGCGGCTGGCCCGCAAAAGCGCGGATGATGCGCCGGGCCGAACGCGCCGCGCTATCGCCGATTTCTACGTCGCGCAGATCGTACCTGAAGCAACCGGTCTGATCGCGGCCGCCGAAGCGGACGCACGCGCGCTGTACGCGCTGGACGCGACCGCTTTCTGAATAACGCGTCGTTCAGCCGATCCGTGCGTTATGGCGCGGTGAACTGGACGATCGCCGCGCCGGAAAACCGCTCCCGCCTCGTCGCCGCTTTGGCGGCGGCGAGCGTGCAGCTATTGCTGATCTGGCTGCTGGTGACGGGCCTGACGGTGCATATCCCGCGCGTGATCGAGCGGAGCATGGCCGTCTTCGGCGTATTGCCTGAACCACCACCGCCGCCGCCTGAACGCGTCCCCCCGCCGCCACGCCATCACAGCGCCGCAAAGGGCAGCCCTTCGCCGCCGAATCTGCGCTCCCAGGCCACGCCCGTCGCCGCGCCGACCCCGGTGATCCAGATCCCCGTTCCGCCGGTGATGGTAACCGCGCCAAAGCCTTTTGTCGGCGCGCAGGCGACTACTGGCGCCAGCGACGTCGCCGGTCCCGGCACGGGCGCAGGCGGCCAAGGCAACGGCTATGGCGGCGGCGGCGATGGCGACGGCGGCACTGGCCCACGCTGGCGGAGCGGTCGGCTAAAGGATTCCGATTATCCTCCCGATGCGGGTCGCGCCGGCGTCAATGGCACGGTCGCGGTGCGTTATCTGGTCGACGCCACCGGCCATGTCACCGAATGCGATGTCACCCGCACGAGCGGCAGCCGCGCGCTGGACGATACCACCTGTGCCCTGATCCAGAAGCGCTTCCGCTTCTCCCCCGCGCGCGATGGACGCGGAAAGCCGGTGCCGGCGTGGATTGTCGAAAATCATAGCTGGGTGATCGAACGCGATCCGACGCCGCCGGATGAGGAGGAGCGAAAACCGTGAATTCCTCGTCCGGCGGAAAATCGATCGGATCGGCTCGCCGGGACTGAGCGGCAAGCCCTATCGTCTGGTCCCTCGTGGGAGAGGTAGCGACCGGCCGCCGGTCGCCACGCCTGACGGAACGCCTATGCCCGCTCCGCCATCAGATCGCCAATGTCGAGCCCCAGCAGCTCGATATGCTCCCTGATACGAGGCCAGTGGTTCTGCACGAACGAATCCCGCTCAGCGACGCGCAGGCGCTCCCCCGCGCCCGGCAGGACGAACATCCCCACCCCGCGCCGCACCTCGACATAGCCACCGTCCTGAAAGCTCTGATAGGCCTTTGCGACCGTCAGCGGGTTCGCGCCGTGCTCGGCAGCGAGTGCGCGGACTGAGGGAAGCTGGTCGCCCGCACGGAAATCTCCGCGCAGGATACTGGCAGCGATCGTCGCGCGCAGGCGAATATAGACCGGGCTGTCCTCGTTGCTTAACGCTGTCATGCTGCCTTAATACAGCAAGTGAGGCAAAAAGCGAGTCCTAACCCCGCCAGTGGCTGATGACGGCGGCGGGATCGGGGCGCGGCCGCTCTTCCAGCGGCTTGCCCGGCGTACCGATGAAGACGAACCCCGCGATCCGCTCCGGCGCGGTGCCGAAAGCATCGCGCACCTGATCGGAGAAAGCCGCCCAGCCGGTCAGCCAGCCAGCGGCAAAGCCCATGGCGTGCGCGGCGTGAAGCAGGTTCATGCATGCCGCCCCGGCCGAAAGTTCCTGCTCCCAAAGCGGGATGGCGCTCTCCATGCGCGGCGACGAGAGTATCACCACCAGCGCGGGCGCCTGCGCGGCGAACTGCTCCAGCGCATCGATCTCGATCCGTTTCGCCTCGGGCCGCTCGGCGCGATACGCATCGGTGATGACACGCGCGAGCGCAGCGCGCTGGTCCGCCGCGACGATGACGAAGCGCCATGGCGCGAGCTTGCCGTGATCGGGCGTACGCGCGGCGATGACGCACATCTCCTCAAGCTGCGCGCGATCAGGGCCGGGCGCGACGAGAGCACGCGGCTTCCCGGATCGGCGGGTCGCGAGCAGTGAAAGCGGCGTGGAGCGATCGTTGAACATCACCATCGCCTCTAACCACCTCACGCGGATATTTACAGTGCGCGCTTTCCCGCTAGTTTCCGCTGCAACGAAATTTCCAGGGAAGTTAGCGCAAATGGTGGACACCCCGACGGCGGATACGCCGCGCGAGCCGGACATCTCTCATGTCAATCCGGCTGCGGAGGGAACATGGTTCGGCCATCCGAAGCCTTTGTTCTGGCTGTTCGGCACCGAAATGTGGGAGCGTTTCGGCTATTATGGGATGCGGGCGCTGCTGACGCTCTACCTCACCAAGCATTTCGTGCTTGGCGATCGCGCCTCCACGGGCCTCTACGGCGGATATACCGCTCTGGTCTATCTCACCCCACTGGTCGGCGGGCTGCTGGCCGATCAGTATCTCGGCTCGAAGCGCGCGGTGCGCTTCGGCGCGCTGATGATGGCCGTGGGCTATTTCACCCTCGCCTTCGGCGGATCGCCCGCCAAACCGTATCAGATCATCGACGGCCAACGTTACGAGGTGGTCGTGGAGAATTTCCGCGACGCACCGTCCAGCGCTCCTAACGAGTCGCGCCACCTTATCTACGGTGGGCAGAAGCTGACGATGCACGGCAACGATGATGGCAGCCTGTCGCTCAACGCGGCGGATGGCCATGAGGTGCGCCGCGTTCCAGCCGGCAGCTTCACCGAAGCGGCTGACCGGAGCCCGATGGTGATGGTCGTCCTGCTGCTCGCGCTGTCGCTGGTGTCGGTCGGCAACGGCTTCTTCAAACCCAATATATCGACGATGGTCGGCGAGCTCTACACAAAGGGCGATCGCCGCCGCGACGCGGGCTTCACCATCTTCTACATGGGGATCAACACCGGATCGATCCTCGGCCAGTTCCTGTGCGCCGCGTTCGCCGATACGATCGGCTGGCCCGCCGGGCTCGGCCTCGCCGGAGTCGCGATGGTGATTTCGTTCCTCATGATTACCTTCCATGGCGGCCGGCTTGACGCTTATGGCAATCCGCCGAAGCGCGAAGGGCCCGATCGCGCCATCCTGATCTACGCCCTCGCGATCCTCGCGGTGCCGATGTTCTATTTCCTGTTCCAGAATCTGATGACTACCGAGGCGGCCGCGCCCGGCGCTGGCTTCATCGGCTATCTCGCCACGCTGCCGCTGATGGGAAAGTTGCTGTTCGGCACTTTCCTCGTCTCGGTGCCGGCGATCCTCATCTGGTCGTTCGCGAAGGGCAGCCGGAAGGAGGGTGAGATGATGCTCGCCGCGATGGTGCTGATCGTCTTCAACGTGGTGTTCTGGACGCTGTTTGAACAGGCCGGATCGAGCCTCACGCTGTTCGCCGACCGCAACACCGACCGCAGTGTGTTCGGCCTGTTCACGCTTTCGGCCCCGCAGACGCAGAACTTCAACCCCGTCTCGATCGTGCTGCTCGCGCCGGTGATGAGCGCCCTGTGGGGCTGGCTGTCGCGGCGCGGGCGCGAGCCTTCGATCCCGATCAAGTTCGCGATCGCGCTCATGGGCGTCGGCGGCGGTTTTCTGTTCCTCGTATGGGGCGCATCCTTCGCGGGGCCGGATTTCAAGGTCGGCCTGTGGTGGCTCGGCGGGCTTTATGTGATCCATTCGCTCGCCGAACTGTGCATCTCGCCGGTCGGCCTCAGCATGATTACCAAATTGTCGATCGCGCGTGTCGTGGGGTTGATGATGGGCGTGTGGTTCCTTTCGATCTCGGTGGCGCAATATGTCGCGGGCGTGGTGGCGCAGTTCGCCAGCGTGGAAACCGTTGGCGGCCAGGTCACCAACCTCAAGGTCAGCCTGGACACCTACACGCACACGTTCACCACGATCGCACTGATCGCGATCGGACTTGGCATTCTGCTGTTCCTGCTTTCGTGGCCGCTCAAGAAGTGGATGCACGGCGTGCAATAGGCTTCAACAACAGGAGGGATTGATGGACAATGTAGCGGTGGCTGCGGCCGCCTTCGTGGGAAGTCATTTCCTTCTGTCGCACCCGTTGCGCGCCCCGATCGCCGCGCGGATCGGTGAGCGTGGCTTTCTCGGCATCTACAGCGTTGTCGCCTTCGCGACATTGATCTGGCTGGCACTCGCCTATCGCACGGCGCCGACCGGGCCATTGCTGTGGCCGGCGAGCGATGCGATCTGGGTGATCGCGAGCCTGGTGATGCTCGCCGCGAGCGTATTGCTGATGGGCTCGCTGATCCGCAATCCGGCAATGCCCGAGGCAAAGACCGACACCGTGCCAGTCGCGCGCGGCGTATTCGCGATCACGCGCCACCCGATGATGTGGGCATTCGCGTTATGGGGCGTGGTTCACATCCTGGTTTATCCGGAGCGCTCGAACATCATCGTCGCGGTCGCGATCATCACGCTGGCACTTGTCGGTGCCGCGATGCAGGATCGCAAGAAGGAGGCGCTGCAGCCCGAGTTCTGGCGCGAATGGGAACGGCGCACGAGCTATTGGCCGTTTGCCGCCATCGCCTCCGGCCGGGCGAAGCTGGGTGGCCTCGGCACACACGCACTCATCGGTGGCCTTGTCGTCTGGCTTTTTGCGACCTGGGCGCATATTCCGCTTTCGGGATGGCGCGCCGGCATCTGGCACTGGATAAGCTGACACCGGCGGGCATAGCGATTGCGCATGGAAAGCTGGGTTTTTCCATGGTGGTCGCGAAATGATAAACGGGGAGAGAGGGTGTAGATGCTTGGTCTGATGCAGCACGGCGCGCTTACGGTAGATAAGTTCCTCGGTCACGCTGCAGCCTGGCATAGCGCGCGCGAAGTCATATCGCGCGACGCCGCCGGGATCGTGTCCCGCAGCAACTATGGCGAGATCCATGCCCTGGCGAAGCGCGTGTCGAGCGGGCTCGCCCGCGCCGGCATCCGCCCCGGCGATCGCGTCGCGACGATGGGCTGGAACTCCGCCCGCCACTTCGCGGTATGGTATGGCGCGGCGAACATGGGCGCGGTGCTGCACACGCTGAATCCGCGGCTTTTCCTCGAACAGATCGCCTATATCGCCAGTCACGCCGGCGACCGCATTCTTTTCGCCGATCCCGCCTGTGCCGAGCTGGTCGGCCAGTTGCTGCCGCAGGCGCCGACGATCGAGCATGTCATCTTCCTGTGCGGCGCCGCGGCGCTGCCGAAGACCGATTATGCCGCCACCGCGTTTGAGGATTGGGTGGCGGGCGAACCGGCCGAATTCACCTGGGGCGGATTTGACGAGAAGGCGGCCTGCGGGCTTTGCTACACATCGGGCACCACGGGCAATCCGAAGGGCGTGCTCTATAGCCATCGCTCAAACTATCTTCATGCGCTGATGACGCTGCAAACCGATGGGCTGGCGCTGTCCGCGCGTGATTCGGTGCTGATGGTGGTGCCTATGTATCACGCCAACGCGTGGGGCATGGTCTATTCGGCGCCCGCCGCCGGGGCGAAGCTCGTGCTGCCCGGGGCGAGGATGGACGGCGAATCGCTTGTCGATCTGATCGAGCAGGAAGGCGTCACCTTTTCCTCCGCCGTTCCCACGATCTGGCAGGGCGTGCTGCATTATTTGAAAGCCAGCGGCCGCGGGCTGGGGGGCCTGAAGCGTGTCGTGATCGGCGGTTCGGCGGTGCCGGAATCGCTGGTTCGCGGTTTCCGCGACGGCTATGGCGTCGAGGTGATCCAGGGCTGGGGCATGACCGAAACCTCTCCGCTGGCCACCATTTCCACCCCTTCGGCAGCGGTCGCGGCGATGCCGGCTGACGAGCAGGTTCAATATACGATCAAGCAGGGCCGGCTGATGCCCGGACTTGAGCTGAAACTCACCGATGACGAGGGCAATCGCCTGCCTTATGACGGCAGGACGCCGGGCCGCCTGATGATCAAGGGTCCGACGATCGTATCGGGGTATTTCGGTGGCGACGGCGGCGATGTGCTGGACGAGGAAGGCTTTTTCGATACGGGCGACGTCTCGACGATCGACGCGCAGGGCTACATGCAGATCACCGATCGTGCGAAGGACGTGGTGAAATCCGGCGGCGAATGGATCAGCTCGATCGAGATCGAGAATATCGCCACGGGCCACCCCGCCGTCGCGATCGCCGCGGTCATCGGCGTTGCGCATCCGAAATGGGATGAGCGCCCGATCCTGCTGTGCCAGCTCAAGCCGGGCGCCAGCGCGGCGCGCGACGATCTCACCGCTTTCCTCCACGGCAAGATCGCCAGCTGGTGGATGCCCGACGACGTGCTGTTCGTTGACGAGATCCCGCTCGGCGCGACGGGCAAGATCGACAAGAAGCTCCTTCGCCAGCAGATGACCGGCTATACGCTGCCGTTCGAAATCGAGCGATGAGGCGATCGTCTCGGCACCTTGCTCGATAATCGTGAAGTTGCGCCGGCGTCAAAGCGGCCTATCGCCTCCACGATCAGGAACAGGAGCAGATGCCCCATGGGACGTATGATGAAGCGTGGAATGCTGGCCGCTGCCATCTGCCTCGGTGTTCTGCCACCTGCGGCGTGGGCGCAGGATTATTCCGCCCGGGTTACGCGGATTCTGCGCACGACGCCGCTGATCGACGGGCACAACGACTGGCCGGAAGCGCTCGCGGATCGGGAGGGCGAGAAGCGCTGGACCATGGATTTGCGCGATCTTTCGCGGGTCGGGGGCGAGCCTTACGACACCGATATCGTTCGCTTGCGCAAGGGAATGATCGGCGGACAGTTCTGGTCGGTCTATGTCTCCGCCGATCTGCCGGGCAAGGAGCAGGTGGAAAAGACGCTGGAGCAGATCGATCTCGTCAGGTCGATCGTCGCTCGTTACCCGGAGACGTTCGCGCTGGCGCGCACCGCCGCCGACGTGCGCCGTGCCCATGCTTCGGGCAGGATCGCTTCCATGATGGGGGTGGAGGGCGGCGGCCAGATCGACGGCAATCTGTCGATCTTGCGCGCTTATGCCACGCTCGGCGCGGGCTACCTCACGCTCACGCACGCGCGCACGATCGAATGGGCGGATTCGGCCACCGACGATCCGAAGCATAACGGCCTGACCCCGTTCGGCCGGCAGGTGGTGCACGAGCTCAATCGGCTGGGGATGCTGGTGGATCTGTCGCACGTCAGCGAGGCGACGATGCGCGACGCGCTCGCGGAGACAAAGGCGCCGGTGATCTTTTCCCATTCCGGCGCGCGCGCGATCAACGATCATCCCCGCAACGTATCCGACGACGTTCTCCGGCTGGTCGCCGCGAACGGTGGCGTGGTCATGGTCGATTTCGCACCGGGCTATGTTTCGGACAGGAACCGCCGGTGGGCGGCAGATGCGGCTGCCGAGAAGATCCGGCTCAACTCTCCACCCTATCGTGGCCTTTATATCGGCCAGCCGGACAAGGCCGCAGCCGCCTATGCAGCGTGGCTGAAAGAGCATCCAGAACCGATTGTCACCCTGAAAGAGGTCGCCGATCATATCGATCATGTCGCCAGGATCGCGGGCAAGGCGAGCGTCGGTATCGGATCGGATTTCGACGGAGTTGGCCATCCGCTGCCGGATGGCCTTGGCGACGTGTCGGCCTATCCGGCGCTGCTTGCCGAGATGTTGCGCCGCGGATGGTCCGATGCGGAGGTCGCAGGGCTGGCCGGCGAAAATGTGCTGCGCGTAATGGAGCGTACGGAGCAGGTCGCCAAGTCGATGCAATAGCGTCCGTCGCCCGCAACAGATTGGCGATCGCTCGCGCCGGGCCGGAACGCAATCCTTCTGGAGACATTCCCGCCTCTCGCGATATGCTGCGCGCGACAAAAGGGGGCTTATTTGGCGAGACGGCGTGGGTGGAAGCAAGTTGCGCGGATGATCGCGGTTGTCGCGATGGCCAGTGCCGGGCCGGCGGCCGCACGCGACGGCATGGTCGCGTTGACGTTCGACGATCTGCCGGCGCTCACGATCCTGCCCGATCAGGCCTATGTCGACGATCTTAACGCAAACCTGCTGGCTAAGCTGAAACGCCACCATTTTCCCGCGACCGGCTTCGTCAACGAAAGCAAGATCAGCGATCTGACGCCCGACCATCAGATCGAAAACCTCAGGCACTGGCTCGATGCCGGAATGTCGCTCGGCAACCACACCTATTCGCATGGCTCGCCCAATACGCTCGGCGCGGACGGCTATATCGCGGATATAGCGCACGGCGAGCAGGTGACGCGCCCGATGCTGAAAGCGCGAGGACAGAAGCTTCGCTGGTTTCGCCATCCCTATCTCGAAACGGGCTTTCCGGCGGCAGTGCGCAACCGGATCGACGCGTGGCTCGGCACGCACGGCTACCGGATCGCGCCCGTAACCATCGATGCCGAGGATTGGGAATTCGCCGAGCCTTATGACGATGCGATCGCCCGGCGCGATGTCGCGAAACAGGAGCAGATCCGCAAAGCCTATCTCGATTATACCGCGATCCGCATCCGCTGGTCACAGGCCAGCGCACGTGTGTTGTTCGGGCGCGATATCGCGCATGTCATGCTGCTGCACTGCACGCGCCTGAACGCGGACACGCTGGACGAACTTGCCGGTCTGCTTCGCCAGGCGCATCTGCGCCCGGTCACGCTGGATCGGGCGATGCGCGATCCTGCCTATCGCACCCGCGACACCTATGCCGAGAAGGACGGCATCACCTGGCTCGAACGCTGGGCGCTGACGATGCACAAGACGCTGCCCGAAGCGGGCGACGAGGATCCTCCCGCGCAAATCCAGGCGGAATATGATCGCGTCGACAACGATCGGGTTTCGCATCCCGATCAGTGATTGCCCGTGCCATGCCACGTCGGGCGTTGCCGTCCGCGCACGTTCACCATCGCCCCGGGGCAACGAGCGCTACTGCGCCGAAGCGGGACGATCCTGACGGACAGGCGTGATGGCGTCCGCAACATGATTGCGCGCGATCCGGTGCTCGCCCGTTCCGCCCTGACAACGCCCCGCCCCATGCGGGCGGGTTCGTCATCTGGCGCCGGGCGGGCGTATGTGCGGACCGACGCACACTGGCGCGTTGCCACGACCGCGCCTCGCCCCTAGAGCCGGCGACAAATCCGGCATCAACGCCGCACAGGGAGGGGATGGCATGGGCATCGGCATCGAAAAGGCGCTGGAGATCGCCGACCGCGTGGAAGCGTTCGTGCGCGACGTCGTCGTTCCCTATGAGCGCGACACGCGCCGCGACCATCATGACGCGCCGACCGACGAGCTGGTCATGGAAATGCGCGAGAAGGCGCGCGCGGCGGGCGTGCTGACGCCGCACATCCTGCCGGACGGCAGCCATCTCTCGCAGCGCGAAACGGCGATCGTGCTGGAGCGCACCGGCCTTTCCCCGCTCGGCCCGCTCGCCTGCAACACCGGGGCGCCCGACGAGGGCAATATGTATCTGCTCGGCAAGGTCGGCAGCCCGGAGATCAAGGAGCGCTTCCTGACTCCGCTGGTCGAGGGTCGCGCACGGTCCGCCTTCTTCATGACCGAACCGGCGGCGGAGGGCGGCGCAGGTTCCGACCCGTCGATGATGCAGACCACGTGCCGGCCGGACGGCAACCATTGGGTCATCAACGGGCGCAAGGCTTTCATCACCGGGGCGCATGGCGCGAAGGTCGGTATCGTCATGGCGAAGGCCGAGGAGGGAGCCTGCATGTTCCTCGTCGATCTGCCGGACCCGGCGATCAGAATCGAGCGCGTACCGAACACGATCGACAGCTCGATGCCGGGCGGCCATGCGACGATCCTGATCGACAATCTTCGCGTGCCGGCGGACCAGATGCTTGGCCATGCGGGCGACGGCTTCAAATACGCACAGATCCGCCTTTCGCCCGCGCGGCTGTCGCACTGCATGCGCTGGTATGGCGCCTGCGTGCGCGCCAACGAGATCGCGACCGACTATGCGAACCGTCGGCACGCGTTCGGCAAGCCGCTGATCGATCACGAGGGCGTCGGCTTCATGCTCGCGGACAACATGATCGACCTGAAACAGGCCGAGCTGATGATAGACTGGTGTGCCGGCGTGCTGGACACCGGCGCGCTCGGCACGGCGGAAAGCTCGATCGCCAAGGTCGCGGTGTCGGAGGCGCTGATGCGGATCGCGGATCGCTGCGTACAGGTCATGGGCGGCAGCGGCGTCACCAGCGACACGATCGTCGAGCAGGTGTTCCGCGAGGTTCGCGCATTCCGCATCTATGACGGCCCCACCGAGGTTCACAAATGGAGCCTCGCGAAAAAGGTGAAGCGGGACTGGAAGGCGGCGCAGGCGAGCTGAGCGCCGCGCCGCTTCAGATCAGTTGCAGATCGCGCGGCTTGGCCCCGGGGAACAGGCCTGCCAGCCGGTCCGCGCCAAGCCCGTATTGCCGCGCGACCAGCCCGCCGATCAGCGCGCGATAGTCGTTCAGCACCGGCAGGTCGCGCCCCTGGTTGAGCGTCGCCTGAGACAGCGCGACCTGTTCGCCCGCCAGCCTGCCGCCGGATACGCCGCCACCGAGCACCCAATAGATGCTGCCGTGGCCGTGATCGGTGCCGCGATTGCCGTTCTCGCGGAAGGTGCGGCCGAATTCTGACACCACCACCACCGTGGTGCTGCGCCATTTCTCCGGGCCGATCGCCTGCGCGAACGCGGCCAGCCCGCGCCCCAGCTCGCCGATACGATCGGCGAGATAGCCGGTCGCGCCGCCCTGGTTGACGTGCGTATCCCATCCGCCGACATCGACGAAGGCAAGGTTGAACTGATCGCGCATCAGCGTGCCGATGCGGCTCGCGGACAGCGCGAAACCCTTGGCGCTTACCGCGCCGCGGCTCGCCGCCTTCATCTCGTCATCCAGCGTGCGATAGACTGTATCGCGCACCTCGAACCCTTCCGCCACCGATCGCGACAAGGCCGGCTGCTGCGCGTACATCCCCTCGATCAGCTTCGCCTGGCGCTGGTCGATCGGCTTGCCGACATTGGCGAGTGCCAGGTTCGGCACCGGCGACGCGCCGCCCCGGAAGCACAGCGGCAGTTGATCGGTGAAGGCGATCGGCTTGTCCCCGCGCCCCAATATCGCCGCCAGCCGCGCCATGAAGCCGGAGCCATAATCGCGATGGCCGCCGATCGGCTGGCCCAGTTCGATCGTATCCTGCGTCTCGAAATGGCTGCGGCTCATGTCGTCGGTGCCGGCGAAGGGAACGAACGCGATCTGGCGCTGCTGCCACAGCGGCAGGATGCTGTCCTTCAGCGCGGGATGCAGGCTCCAGCTCGCATCGAGCGGCAACGGTGCTTTGGGATCGTTGGGATCGGGCTTGCCGAGCGCGATCGTCGGGCGCGCCTCGCGATAGAAATCGCTCCCGCTCGGCACGACGATATTGGTCGCGTCATAGGCGCCGCGCAGGAAGACGACGAGCAGCCTGCTCCCGGCCTGCGGCGCGGCGAAGGCGCGGCCCGCCACCACAAGCGGCGCGAACGCGGCGGCGCCGACCAGAAGGTCGCGGCGGTGAAGATGCGGCATCATGGCAAGCTCCGTTATCGGTGCATGAATTCGGGGGAGGACAGGAACAGCGCGTTCCACTCCTGCGGCGATCCGGCCTGCGACAGCGCGGCGCGCGTCGGCGCGGCCAGCATATCCTGCAAACCGTTGAAATAGAGCGCGTTCTGCAATTGCGGAAACGCGGGCAGTTCCGCATTGGCATCCGGCGCGCGAAACAGGCCATACGCGCCGCCGCCGACCTGCTTGGCGATATCGAACCGCGTCGCCATCTGGCCCGGGCCGGACCACGCCGCCGACTTCATGTCATAGCCGTCCGGCGTCTCGTGGTTGTAGAGCCCCTGCCCCATGCGATTGAGCCAGTTGTTGATCGGCTGCGCGTTCAGGATCACGCGATCGCCATAAGTCAGCCGCACCGCCGACAGCGCGAAATGCATCGGATCCTTGAACGTTTTGCCGAGCGAGGCGGCGAATTCCGGCGCGCGGATCATCGTGCGCATCACCTGGGCGATATCGCCGTGCGAGCGCTGGAACGTCTGCGCCATGCGGTCGATCACCCCCGGCGGCGGCGCATCGCCCATGAAATAGGTCGCGATCTGCGTTGAGACATGGCGCGCGGTGGCTGGCGCGGCGGCGATCAGATCGAGCGCCTGCTCGACCTCGTCGAATCCCGATCCGCGAATCGTGTGGCCAAGGAAGTGCTTCTCGCCGAAATCATGGCGTGCCGGATTGAACTCGAACAGGCCGGCGCGGAGATAGAGCGGCTGGAGCTGTGGGCGCAGCCGGGGCGCATCGTGATTCACATTCACCCCCACCCCGGTGAGGATCCGCGCCAGTTCCTGCACGTCCTGCTGGGTATAGCCGGAGCCGACCCCGAGCGTGTGAAGCTCCATGATCTCGCGCGCGTAATTCTCGTTGATCTTGCCGGCGGCGTTCTGGTCGTTATCCAGATAGCGCAGCATTGCCGGGTGCCGCAGCGTCGCTTCCAGCAGATCGCGGAAGCGGCCAAGCGCGTGTTCGCGGATCGTATCCTCGTAATCGCCGATCATCGCGCGGATGTCGCGCTTCTGCGCATGGACGTTGAAATGGTTGAACCAGAACCACGTCATCTGCTCGCGCACCTGATCGGGCGCGTAGAGATCGCGAAGGATCGAGCGTGTGCGCGCCTCGTTGGCAAGGTCGCCCATGCTTTTCTGATAGGCTTCCTTGGCGGCCTTGCTCTGATCCGGGTTGGTGAGCGCATTGGCATCGCGCTGCATCGCCTGCTGCTCGACGACGATCTGCGCGACCGGCATGCGGCTGATCCGCATCTGCGCGAGCTGCGCGGCGGCCTGCGGCGGGAGCGCGGCGGGGGGCATGGCGAGTTGCGCATCCAGCCAGCGATCACTGCCCGGCCCGTCCGCGGCGCTGAGATCGGCGGCCGTCGCGCCCCACGTCAGCCGGTTCGCCCAGGCGATCCGGGCAGCGGGCGCAGGCGCTGCCGCAGCCGGCATCGCCGATCCCAGCAAGGCCGCCATCATGGTCAGCCGCGTCGCGCCCCGTCGTATCATCCTGCCTGCCATCCCAGCCGCGCCTCCGTATCGACGATCGACCACGGCATGGGCCTGCGTGGCTGAACCTATACTGTCGCTCGCATGAACAAACCGTCATGTGTCAGTAATTTACGCCCACGCGCGGGATTGACGCCCCGCCCCCGCCGGGTGTTAGCTGCCGCGATGTTCACCGATCGTCGCCATTTCCTCGCCGGCACCGCAGCCTCGGGTCTGCTCGCCGCCGCCCCGCTCCGCGCCGCGCCCGCCTCCACGCCGCTCACGGCGCTGTTCGATCAGCTCGTGCAGGAGCAGCTTCGCCGCAGCCCGGAAAGCGCGACGCAGCTCGGGCTGGACACCGGGGCGAACGCCGATCTGCGCGCGAAGCTTTCCGATCAGTCAGCGGCCGGCATCGCGCAGGCGCGCGCGCTTGCGAAGGCGCAACTGAAGCGGCTCGAGGCGATCGACCGCACCGCGCTCGGCCCGGAGCAACGGATCGATCTCGACTGTATCCTTTACACGCGGCGCTCGGCAGTGGCGGTGCAGGCGTTCGATTTCGGCGGCTCGTCCTACGGCCCCAGCCCCTATGTCGTATCGCAACTTTCGGGCGTGTATCAATCGGTGCCCGATTTCCTCGATACCAAGCACAAGATCGAAAGCGCGGGCGATGCCGACGCCTATCTCCAGCGGCTCCAGGCATTCGGCCGCGAGATCGACAACCAGACGGAACGGATGCGCCACGATACCGGCATCGGAGTCGTCCCGCCCGATTTCATCCTGGATCTGGCGATCGGGCAGATGGGCAAGACAGCCGTGCCGGCGAAGGACGCGCTGGTCGTACAGTCGATCGCGCGCCGCGCCGCCGCCAGGGGGCTGGGCGACAGCTACGCCGGGAACGCCACGCGTATCTATGACGCCAGCGTGCTCCCGGCGCTGAACCGGCAGCTCGCCGTGCTGCGCGATCTGCGCACGCGCGCGACGCACGACGCCGGCGTGTGGAAACTGCCGCAGGGCTCCGCCTTCTACCCTGTGGCGCTGAAGGCGACGACGACGGCGAGCATGTCGCCGGAGGAAGTGCACAAGTTCGGGCTGGATCAGGCCGCGATGATCTCCGCGCGGCTTGACGCGGAACTGAAGAAGCAGGGCTATACCAGGGGCGGTGTCGGCGAGCGGGTCGCCGCGCTCTATCGCAATGCGGATCAGCTTTACCCCGATACAGATGCGGGCAAGAAGGATGCGATCGCTTATTGCAACGATCGGCTCGCCGCGATCAGGGCGCGTTTGCCCGAGGTGTTCGAGCGTATCCCGCCCTACAGCTTCGAGGTGCGCCGTGTGCCGGTGCAGACCGAGGCCGGTGCGGCGGCCGCATTCAGCCAGTCGCCCGCGATCGACGGATCGCGCCCCGGCCTCGTCTATTTCAACCTCAAGGATTCGGCGGACTGGCCGAAGTTCTGCCTCGCGACGACCGTTTATCATGAGGGGCTGCCGGGGCATCAGCTCGAAGGCGGGCTCGCGCTGTCGAACAAGGATCTGCCGCTGATCCGCAAGATCAACGGCTTCTCCGGATATGGCGAGGGCTGGGCACTGTATTCGGAGCAGCTTGCCGACGAAATCGGCATGTATGATGACGATCCGCTCGGGCGCATCGGCTATCTCAAGTTCATGCTGTTCCGCGCCAATCGCTGCGTGGTGGATACCGGCATCCATCACCTGCGCTGGTCGCGCGAACAGGGCATTCAGCGGTTCGTGGAGCAGGAGGGCGAGACGCAGGGCTTCGCGGCGCGCGAGGTGGAGCGTTATTGCGTCAACCCCGGCCAGGCGGCGAGCTACAAGATCGGCCATTCGGTGTTCACCGACGTGCGCGAACGGGCGAAGGCGAAAGCCGGCGCGCGGTTCGATCTCAAGGGGTATCACAGCGCGGTGCTGCGATACGGTCGGGTGCCGCTGGATGTGTTGCGCCAGATCGGGGACGGCTGGATCGCGACGCTCTGACAAGGTTTGACTGATCCGCTTCCGCCGTGCGGCGGGAGTGGGCATGGGGCGGCTGCCCTCGACGGCCGGTCCCGGTTGCCGCTTCACCGCCTGTCAGCAGGCCGCCGGCCTGTCCGATGTGCAGCCGTTCCAGTTGCCGCCGATAGCCTGCACCAATGCGATCGCGGACGTCTGCTGATTGACGACCGCCTGAATCTGCGTTTGCTGCGCGCTCAGCGCGGTCGTCTGCGCGACGATCACCTGCCCGTAATCCACGATGCCGCCGAGATACTGGTTGGTGATCGTCCGCTCCGCCTTCACCGCCGCCGTGGCGGCCTCGGCGCGGCTGCGCGTCACGTCGGCGAGCACGCGCACGCCCGCGAGATTGTCTTCCACCTGCTGGAAGGCGGTAAGCGCCGTCTGGCGGTAGGTCGCGACCGCCTGATCATATTGCGCGCGTGCCTGAAGCACCTGTCCACGCCGCGCACCGAAATCGAGCAGCGTCATCAATCCGTTCAGCCCGAACGACCACAGGCTGGTGGCTGCCGAGAACAGCTGGTTCACGGCGCTCCCGCTCGTCCCCGCATTGCCCGTCAGCGTGACGGTCGGGAAATAGGCGCTGCGCTGGATGCCGATATTGGCATTGGCCGCCGCCACCCGGCGCTCCGCCGCCGCCACGTCCGGCCGCCGCTGTAGCAGGGTCGAGGGCACGACGCCCGGCACGGCGGGCACGACGGGTTGCCATGCGACGGCGGGGATCGAGAAGGTGGATGGATTTTCTCCGACCAGCACGGCGATCGCATGTTCGAGCACCGCGCGCTGCTGATCCAGCGTCTGGCGCGAGGCGAGCGCATTGCTGAGCGTCGTCTGCGCCTGATAAACGTTCGAGCTGGCGACGGTGCCGGCCTTGTACTGATTCGTCGTGATGGTCAGCGCGCGCCGATAATCCTTGATCGTCGCGTCGAGCAGCACCCGCTGCGCGTCGATCCCGCGCAGATCGACATAGTTGGTCGCCACCTCCCCCTGTGCCGACAAGGTGGCGTTGGCGAGATCACCTGCGGTGGCCTGCGCCGTCGCCTTCGCCTGCGATACGGCGTTGCCAAGCCTGCCCCACAGATCCGGCTCCCAGCTTCCCCCGATGCTCAGCGAAAAGCGCGAGCCGGAAGTGGTGACGGTGCCGCCCGTACCGAGATTGGATGCGGTGCCGCCGGAAAAGGCGCCCGAATGCTGCCCGCTGGCGGAGCCGGTGATCGTCGGGAACAAGGCCGAACGCTGCACCAGCACCAGCGCGCGCGCCGCCTCATAAGCCGCGCGGGAGGCGGCGACATTCTGATTGGTGACTTCCACCTTGCGCTCCAGCGCGTCGAGCGCCGGATCGTTGAACAAATTCCACCACGCGCCGCGCGGGGCGGCGTCGCCGGGATTCGCGGCCGCCCAGCCCGGCGCTTCCTTGAACGATGACGGGATCGCGACCGTCGTGGGCGGACGATAGGCCGGAGCGAGATTGCACCCCGCGAGGAGCAGGGCCGGAACGACAGGCAGGACGCGCTTCATGCGGGGGCTCCGGGAGCAAGCGGAATGTCGCCGTGACGCGCCAGTGCGCGCTCCTGCGCGCCGTTGCGGCGCCGGAAGCGATCGAGGGCCAGATAGACGACAGGGGTGGTCAACAGGGTGATGAGCTGGCTGGCGACCAGCCCGCCGAAGATCGCGATGCCGAGCGGGCGGCGCAGCTCCGCGCCATCGCCGAATCCGATCGCCAGCGGCAGCGCGCCCAGCGCCGCCGCCAGCGTCGTCATCAGGATCGGGCGAAACCGCAGAAGCGAGGCCTCGCGCACCGCCGCCAGCGGCGCCAGGCCCCGGCCGCGCTCCGCTTCCAGCGCAAAATCGATAATCATGATCGCATTCTTTTTCACGATGCCGATCAGCAGGATGATGCCGATCAGCGCTATCACGTCGAACTGCCCGCTGGTCACGATCAGCGCGATCATCGCGCCCACCCCGGCGGACGGCAGCGTGGAAAGCGCCGTCAACGGATGGATCGCGCTTTCATAGAGGATTCCGAGCACGATGTAGATCGCGAGCAGCGCGGCGACGATCAGCAGCGGCATCGATCCGGTCGATTGCGCGAACACCTTGGCGGTGCCGCCGAACTCGCCATGCACGGTTGCTGGCAATGCGAGCCCCCCCTGAACCTGCGCGATCAGTTGCGACGCCTGTCCGAGCGACACGCCGGGCGGAAGGTTGAACGAAACGGTTGCGGATGGCTCGCCATCTGAATGGCTGACGGCCGCGTTGGTGGAGCCGGTCGACCAGGTCGCGATGGCCGATAGCGGCGCCATCGTGCGTGCCGCCGTGCTCACCGCGCTGCCGCCAGCCACCGCAGATCCCCCCGCCCCGGTGCCACCGGCGCCGGGCGTGGTGGCGGTCGTGCTCGCGGTCGCCGTCGTGGCACTCGTGTTATTGGCGGCAGCGCTGGTGCCATCAGCGGCGGTGGGCGCCTGCGCGACCGGCGTTGCCGGAGCCGCAGCGTTCACCGGGGGGGTGAGCGGCAGATAGATATTGGCCAGCGACGCGGGCGATCCGTTGAACTGGCGCGCCGCCTCCATCACGACATGATACTGGTTCAGCCCGGAGTAGATATTCGCCACCTGTCGCTGGCCGAACGCGTCGTAAAGCGTCGCATCGATCGCCTGCATCGTCACGCCGAGCCGGGCGGCCGCGTCGCGATCCACCTCGACAAAGGCGTTGGCGCCCGCATCCTGCTGATCGATATCCACGTCGGTGATGAGATCAGGGTGCTTCTTCAGCGCATCGACCAGCTTCTGCCCGGCCGCCTTGAGCACATCGGGGTCGTCGGCCTTCAGCGTATATTGATAGGTGCTGTTGGTCTGTCGCCCGCCGACCATCAGATCCTGCACCGGATTGAGGAACAGGCTCACCCCGCTCACCCGCGCCAGCTTCGGGCGGAGCCGCGCGATCACGTCCTGCACCGGGGGGCGCTGGTCGCGCGGCTTGAGCGTTGCGAACATGAAGCCGCCGCCCGCGCGCGATCCGCCCCTGAAGGCCACCACCGTCGCCACCGCCGGATCGCTTTTCACGATCCGGGTGATACGCGTCAGCTTGTCCTGCATGTCGGTGAACGAGATGCTTTGATCGGCGCGCAGCCCGCCCATCAGGCCGCCGGTATCCTGTTGCGGAAAGAACCCCTTCGGCGCGACGGCGATGAGATAGACGTTGAGCGCCACCGTGCCCGCCAGCAGCAGCAGCACCGCCCCGCGATTGGCGAGCGCCCAGTCGAGCGAGCGTTCGTAGCGCGCCTGTGCCCAGTCGAAGCCATGCCGCGCCCAGCGCATCACCCGGGCCTCGCTCTCCTCGTTACGCAGCACGCGCGAGGCGAGCATCGGCGTAGTGGTGAGCGACACCACGAGGCTTATCATCACCGCGATCGACATGGTGAGCGCGAATTCGCGAAACAGCCGCCCGACCAGCCCGCCCATGAAGATCAGCGGAACGAACACGGCGATCAGGCTGAGCGAGATCGACAGCACCGTGAAGCCCACCTCGCGCGCGCCAGTGAGCGCGGCGTCGAACGGCTTCATCCCCGCCTCGATATGGCGGCTGATATTTTCCACAACCACGATCGCATCGTCCACGACGAAGCCGGTCGCGACCGTCAGCGCCATCAGCGAGAGATTGTCGAGCGTGAAACCGGCGAGATACATCACGCCGATCGTGCCGAGCAGCGAGGCGATCACTGCCGCCGCCGGGATCAGCGTCGCGCGCCAGCTTCGCAGAAACAGGCTGACCACCAGCACCACCAGCAGCGTCGCGATCAGCAGGGTCACCTCCACCTCGCGCAGCGAGGCCCGGATCGTGAGCGTGCGGTCGCTGGCCACATCGAGGTGGATATCCGATGGCACGGCGGCGCGCAGCGCGGGAAGCTGCGCCTTCAGCGCATCCACCACCTGCACGATATTGGCGCCCGGCTGCCGGCTGATGATGACCGGCACCGCGCGCTTGCCGTTGAACAGGCCCATCGTGCGGATATCTTCCGGCCCGTCCTCGACGCTGGCGATATCGGAGAGGCGCACCGCCGCGCCGTTGCGCCATGCGATCACCGTGCCGCGATAATCCGCCGCGTGCAGGCCCGGCTGGTTGGAATAGACCTGCCAGCTCATGCCGCGCGCATCGAGCACGCCGCGCGGGCGGTTCGCGCTTTCGGATTGCAGCGCGGTGCGCACATCCTCCAGCGCGATGCCATATTGCGACAGCGCGAGCGGGTTCACCTCGATACGCACGGACGGCAGCGCCGCACCGCCCAGCTCGACATTGCCAACGCCCTGCACCTGAAGCAGCTTCTGCTGCACCACCGTGGAAACCGCGTCGTAGATTTCGGACGGGCTACGCGTGGGCGATGTCAGGGCGAGGATCAGGATCGGCGCTTCCGCCGGGTTCGCCTTGCGATAGCTGGGATTGGTCTTGAGCGTGGCGGGAAGATCCGCGCGCGAGGCGTTGATCGCCGCCTGCACGTCGCGCGCCGCCCCGTCGATATCGCGCGAAAGATCGAATTGCAGCGTGATCGACGACGATCCGACGCCTGAACGCGATGTCATCTCCGAAACCCCGGCGATCGTGCCGAGATGCCGTTCGAGCGGCGCGGCGACGCTGGAGGCCATCGTCGAGGGGCTCGCGCCGGGCAGGCTCGCCTGCACCTGGATCGTCGGCAGATCCACCGCCGGCAGCGGTGCCACCGGCAACATGAAGAAAGCGCCGATTCCCGCCAGCATGATGCCGATGGTGAGGAGGATCGTTCCCACCGGCCGCCGGATGAAAGGCGCGGAAATGTTCA
Source organism: Sphingomonas sp. TX0543 (assembly GCF_048565505.1). NCBI lineage: Bacteria > Pseudomonadati > Pseudomonadota > Alphaproteobacteria > Sphingomonadales > Sphingomonadaceae > Sphingomonas > Sphingomonas sp. TX0543. Next base: position 1,035,922 of record NZ_JBLZUS010000002.1, on the reverse strand, counting down.
CGCGGGCAATGTCTCGCGGGATGGACGGCGGCGAATGCGCCAGCCGCGCTCGCGCCATTCCTCCAGCCCCAGGAAGATCACAGGGGTGGTGAACAGCGTGAGCACCTGGCTGAAGATCAGCCCGCCCGCGATCGCGATGCCGAGCGGCTGACGCAGCTCATGCCCCATGCCCCCGCCGAAGATCAGCGGGATCGCCGCAAACAGCGCCGCGAACGTCGTCATCATGATCGGGCGGAAACGCAACAGCGCCGCCTGCCGGATCGCGTGCTGCGCATCGGCGCCATGCTCGCGCATCGCGTCCAGCGCGAAATCGATCATCATGATCGCATTCTTCTTCACGATGCCGATCAGCAGCACGATGCCGATGATCCCGATCACGCCAAGCCCCGATCCCGTCAGCCACAGAAACAGCAACGCACCGATGCCTGCCGAGGGCAGGGTGGAAAGGATGGTGATCGGGTGGACGAAGCTCTCATAGAGCACGCCCAGCACGATATAGACCACCACGATCGCCGCCAGGATCAGCCACAGCTCGTTCGAGAGGGAGGATTTGAACGCGCTCGCAGCGCCGGTGAAGTTGGTGGAAAGCGCACTCGGCAGGTTGATCTGCTGCTCGGCGTTTTCGATCGCCGTGACCGCGCTGCCCAGCGACACGCCGGGGGCCAGATCGAAGCCGATCGTCGCTGCCGGGAACTGCGCCTCGCGCGCTACCACCAGCGGCGCTGCGGCGGTGCGGATCGTCGCGACGGCGGACAGCGGAACGCTGGTCCCGCCCGACAGCGGGATCCGCAGATCGCCCAGCGCCTGCGGATCGGTCACGCTGCCCGGCTGCGCCTCCAGGATGACGCGGTTCTGGCTGGACTGCGTGTAGATCGTCGAAACGATGCGCTGGCCGAATGCGTCGTACAGCGCGTTGTCGATCGCGAGCGCGCTCAGCCCCAGCCGCCCGGCGGTATCGCGGTTGATGTCCACCACCACCGCGCTGCCGTTCGCCAGCACGTTAGAGGTGACGTTGCGCAGATGGCGGTCGTTCTTGAGCGCGGCGGCGAGCTTCGCGCCCCATTCGTCCACCTGCGCCTCGTCCGCGCCCTGAAGCGAGAAACGATAGGCATTGACGCCGGTGGAGGTGTCGATCGTCAGATCCTGCACCGGGCGAAAGTAGGTGCGCACCCCCGCCACTCCCCCCGCCGCCTTTTCCAGCGAGGAGATCACATCGCCCAGATTTCCGCGATCCCCTTGCGCCTTGAGGTTCACCACCATCCGCCCCTGCGACAGCGTGCTGTTCTGCCCGTCCACCCCGACCGCCGAACTGAGGCTCTCGACCGCCGGATCGGCGAGCAGCGCGCGCGCCACCTGCTGCTGGAGACCGGCCATCCGCGCGTAGCCGATATCCTGCGCCGCACTCGTCGTAACCGCGATCTGGCCGGTATCCTGCTCGGGAAACAGGTTTTTCGGGATGACGTAGAACAGGATCGCGGTGATGACGAGCGTGCCCGCGAACACGAGCATCGTCAGCGTGCCGCGCAGCATCACCCAGTCGAGCGCGCTCGCATAGCGGTTCGCCAGCCGGTCGAACCAGTCGCGGGTCACCTGCGAGACGCGATATTGCCGCTCCTCATGCTCCGGCTTCAGCCAGCGCGCGGAAAGCATCGGCACCAGCGTGAGCGCCACCACCGCCGAAAGGAGGATAGTCACCGCCAGCGTCACCGCGAATTCGCGGAACAGGCGGCCGACCACATCGCCCATGAACAACAGCGGGATCAGCACCGCGATCAGGCTGACGGTAAGCGAGATGATCGTGAAGCCGATCTCGCTCGCGCCCTTCAGCGCCGCCTCGAACGGACGCATCCCTTCCTCGATATGGCGCGCGATATTCTCCAGCACCACGATCGCGTCATCGACGACGAAGCCCGATGCGATCGTCAGCGACATCAAGGTGAGGTTGTTGATCGAAAAGCCGAGGAAATACATCGCCGCGAACGCGCCGACCAGCGACAGCGGCACGGAGATGCTGGCGATCACCGTCGCGCGCAGCGATCCCAGGAACAGGAAGATCACCAGCGTCACCAGCAGCACCGCAAGCACCAGTTCCAGCTTCACGTCCGCCACGGAAGAGCGGATGCCGGTGGTGCGATCGGTGAGCACCGTCACATGAACGTCGGCGGGAAGCTGGGCCTCCAGATCGGGGAGCGCGGCCTGGATCGCATCGACCGTGCCGATCACGTTCGCGCCCGGCTGGCGCTGAACGTCGATCACCACCGCGGGCTTGCCGTTCATCCACGCGCCGAGCCGCACGTTCTCGGTCGCCTGCACGACCTTGGCGACATCGGACAGGCGCACCGGCGCGCCATTGGCGAAAGCGATGACGAGGCTGCTGTAGCTCGCCGCATCGGCAAGCTGATCGTTGGCATCGATCGTCCAGCTCTTGGTCGGCCCGTCGAAACTGCCCTTCGCCGCGTTCGCGTTGGCATTGCCGATCGCGGTGCGGATCGTTTCCAGCGACAGCCCGCGCGCGGCGAGCGCGGCGACATTCGCCTGGATGCGCACCGCCGGGCGCTGGCCGCCGGACATGGAAACGAGGCCGACACCGGAAACCTGCGCGATCTTGTTCGAGAACTGCCGCTCGACGATCCCCTGCACTTCGCCCAGCGGGCGCGTGGCAGACGTGACGCCGAGCGACAGGATCGGCGCGTCTGCCGGATTGACCTTGGCATAGATCGGCGGCGCGGGCAGATCGGCGGGCAGCAGCGTGTTCGCCGCATTGATCGCCGCCTGCACCTCCTGCTCCGCGATATCGAGCGACAGGTCGAGCCGGAATTGCAGCGTGATGACCGACGCGCCGGAGGAGGATGTGGACGTCATCCGCGTCAGCCCCGGCATCTGGCCGAACTGCCGCTCCAGCGGAGAGGTGACGGTCAGCGCCATCACGTCCGGGCTGGCGCCGGGATAGAGGGTGGAGACCTGTATCGTGGGGTAGTCGACCTCGGGCAACGCGGAGAGCGGTAGCGAGCGATAGGCGACGAGCCCCGCAAGCAGGATGGCCACCATCAGCAGCGTCGTCGCGACCGGACGCATGATGAACGCGCGCGATGGCCCGCCGGGGGCCTCCCGCGGCGCAGGCGCGGCGGACGCGGCCCTATCGGTCATCCGGCCTGGTTGCCCTGGCCGCGATGCTGCCGCCCCTGCCCCGCGCCCGAGCCGCCACGCCTGCCGCCCGCGCCGGGGCCGCCCTTGTCGCCGGGCAGGCGCACGGCCGAGCCGTCCTCAAGCCCGTCCGCCCCCTCTGTCACCACCGTCGCGCCCGCCTGCAACCCGGATAGGATCGCGACCTTGCCATTGCTGCTGGCGCCGATCTTCACCGGCACCAGCTTCACCGTGCGGTCCTTCTGCAGCACGAACACGAAGTCGCCGGGCGCGCCGTGCCGCACCGCGCCGACCGGCACCGTGACGACGTCGCGCAGCGTGTTCACCAGCATCGATATGTTGACGAACTGGTTTGGGAACAGCGCGTTGCCGCCATTGTCGAAGCGCGCCTTCGCCTTCACCGTGCCCGTGGTGGTGTCCACCTGATTGTCGAACGTCAGGAAACGGCCGCTGGCGAGACTGTGATTGTCGTTCTGGTCGCGCGCGTCGACCGGCAGGCCGGCGCCGCTGCCGGCGGCGTGTCCGATCGTCGAGAGCTGTGTCTGCGGGAGCGAGAACCCGACGTCGATCGGATCGAGCTGCGTCACCACGACGATGCCGTTGGTGTCCGACGGCGTCAGGTAATTGCCGATATCGACCTGGCGGATGCCGGCGCGGCCGGTGATCGGGGATTTGACGGAGGTATAGTTGAGGTTGAGCTCCGCGGTGCCGATCGCGGCGCGATCAGCGGCGACAGTGCCGGTCAGCTGGCGAACGGTGGCCCGCTGGGTATCGACCTGCTGGGCGGCGATCGAATCCTGCTTCAACAGCGTCTCGTATCGATTGAGATCGACCTGCGCGCCGGCAAGCTGCGCCTGATCGCGCGCCAGGTTGGCCTTCGCCTGCGCCAGCGCCAGCTGGTATGGGCGCGCATCGATCTGCGCCAGCACCTGCCCCTGACGCACCATCTGCCCGTCCTTGAAGAACAGCTTGAACAAGGTGCCGGCGAGCTGGGCGCGCACCGTCGCGGTGACGATCGGCTGCACGGTGCCGAGGGCGGTGACGCTGACCGGGATGTCCGTCAGCGTCGCCTTGCCGACCGATACCGCCGCCGCCGGGCGCCCGCCGCTGCGGTTGCCGCCGCTCTTGGCGATGCGATTCGCGCCGAACGCGATCAGCGCGAGGACCGCGACGATCACGGCGACGATCAGCCACGTCCGGCGACGCGGCGGCTGTTCATAGGCCTGCGTTTGAGACGCGGGGAGCGGATCGTGTTCGTCGACCATGCGCGTCCTTCGTTCCTGTTCTTCGGCGGCGGCTGTTGGCTGTCGCACAACACCGGATATGCCGCCTTTGTGCCTTCGCCTTTCGTGATCCTTACGTTTGCCCGTCCGCGTCAAGCCGTAATTCGTCGATCACGTCGCGAAATGCCTGGCCGGTCGGCGATAGCGACGCGCCATGGATCAGCCACAGCCGGCTGGCGATCGGCGCCATCAGCCGGCGATAAACCACATTCTCCAGATGCAGCCGCTCCAGCGACCGTGCGAGGATCGTCGCGCCGAAGCCCGCCGCCACCAGCCCGAGCAGGGTGGCGAAGCTGCTCGCCTCATGCGCGATATCCGGCTCGAACCCCGCCTCGTGGCACAGGCGGAAGAAATGCTCGTTGAAGCCGGCGCCCAGCGGGGAGGCATAGAGCACGAGAGGCACGCCCGCGAGGTCCGCGATCGTGGGATCTTCCGCGCGATCTGCCAGCGGATGACCGGCGCGCATCGCCACCACCATATCCTCGTTGACGATGCAGCGCGCGTCGGTGCCGGGCGGCAACACGGGAGGTTCCGCACTACGCACCAGCACGATATCCAGCCCGCCGCGTCGCAATTCCTCGATCTGCTCGTCACGGCCGAGTTCGCGCAGCGTCAGCTCGACATCGGGATGCGTCTCGCGGAAGCGGTACAGCGCAGAGGCGACGAGCGGGGTAAACGGCCCGGAGGATGTGAAACCGACCTGCAGCCGTCCAAGCTCGCCGCGGCGTGCAAGCCGCGCCGTCTCGATCGCGTGATCGGCCTGCGCCAGCGTCTGCCGCGCCTCCGGCAGGAACAGTTCGCCCGCCTCGGTCAGCCGAACCCGCCGGCTGGTGCGATCGAACAGGCGCACGCCCAGCTCATCCTCCAGCGCGCGGATCTGCTGGCTGAGCGGGGGCTGGGAGATGCCGAGCCGCTGCGCCGCCCGCCCGAAATGCATCTCCTCCGCCACGCACAGGAAATATCGCAGGTGGCGCAGGTCCATCGATCAAGTCTCACAACGTATCAATCGAGCCATATTATATATTAGACGCGACCCAACCAAGAGCGCATTGGCGCGCCTCGGTGAACGAACGCTGCTGTCCGACCGGGCGGGCAGGCGCGGCGTTCGCCGTTTTTCGGGGAGAGGCGTTTTATCCGCCGGTCGGCGTCAGGCCGATACGGCGCATGCGAGAGTTTTGAATGATCGGCATCGTCAGGATCGCGCTCACCCGGCCGCTGACCTTCATCGTGATGGCCATATTGATCGCGATCGTCGGCACGATGGCGGCATTTCGCACGCCGGTGGACATTTTCCCGAATATCAGGGTGCCGGTGATCGCGGTGGCGTGGACGTATTCCGGCCTTGCGCCGGAGGATATGTCGAACCGCATCATCACCTCCTACGAACGCACGCTGACGACCACGGTCAACGATATCGAGCACATCGAAAGCCAGTCGCTTCAGGGCATCGGCGTGGTGAAAATCTATTTCCAGCCCGGCGCCGATATCCGCACCGCGACCGCGCAGGTAACGTCGATCTCCCAATCGGTGCTGAGACAGCTTCCACCGGGCACCACGCCGCCGCTGATCCTGAACTACAGCGCCTCCACCGTGCCGATCCTGCAACTCGCCCTGTCGGGCAAGGGGCTGTCCGAGCAGCAATTGTTCGATATGGGGCAGAACCAGATCCGCCCCCAGCTCGTCACCGTCCCCGGCCTGGCGATGCCCTATCCTTCCGGCGGCAAGCAGCGGCAGGTGCAGATCGATCTCGATCCGCTGGCGCTGCAATCGAAAGGGCTGTCTGCGCAGGACGTCGCCAACGCGGTCGCGGCGCAGAACCAGATCAACCCGGCAGGCTTCGTCAACATCGGGCCGACGCAATATAGCGTGCGGCTCAACAACGCGCCCAGCTCCATCGACGCGCTGAACGACCTGCCGGTGAAGGTCGTCAACGGCGCCACGATCTATATGCGGGACGTGGCCCACGTCCGCGACGGCAACGGCCCGCAGACCAATATCGTGCACGTCGAGGGCAAGCGTTCGGTGCTGCTCACGATCCTGAAGAACGGCACCACCTCGACGCTGGCGATCGTCGAGGGGACGAAGCAGGCGCTGCCGCGTATCGCCGCGACGTTGCCCGATACGCTGAAGATCCTGCCGATCGGCGATCAGTCGATCTTCGTGAAGGGCGCGGTGAAGGGCGTCGTGCAGGAAGGCGCGATCGCGGCCGGCCTGACCAGCCTGATGATCCTGCTGTTCCTCGGATCGTGGCGATCGACGATCATCATCGCGATCTCGATCCCGCTCGCGATCCTGGCCGCGATCGCGGCGCTGGCGGCGTTTGGTCAGACGCTGAACGTGATGACGCTTGGCGGGCTGGCGCTGGCGGTCGGCATTCTCGTGGACGACGCCACGGTGACGATCGAAAGCATCGAATGGCATCTCGAACAGGGCAAGGGCGTCACGGAGGCGATCATGGACGGCGCGGCGCAGATCGTCACGCCGGCGTTCGTTTCGCTGCTATGCATCTGTATCGTGTTCGTGCCGATGTTCTTCCTGCCGGGCGTCGCGGGTTTCCTGTTCGTGCCGATGGCGCTGTCCGTCGTCTTTTCGATGATCGCCTCGTTCATCCTTTCCCGCACGCTCGTGCCGACGATGGCGATGTTCCTTCTGAAGCCGCACCGGATGGGCGAGGACGCGCATCTCGCCGGCAACGCGCGCTCGCGCAATCCGCTGGTGCGTTTCCAGCGCGGGTTCGAGCATCAATTCTCTCGCGCGCGCGCCGCTTATGGCGGGATGCTCGGACGGGCGCTGGGCGCGCGCAAGCCGTTCCTGATCGGCTTTCTCGCGATAGTGCTGGTGTCGTTCGGGCTGTTCCCGTGGCTGGGCAGCAATTTCTTCCCCAGTGTCGATTCGGGGCAGATCGCGATGCATGTGCGCATGCCGATGGGCATGCGGATCGAGGATACCGCCGCCGGTTTCGATCGCATCGGCCGCGCGATGCGAGAGGTGATCCCGGCGGACGAACTCGGCTCGATCGCGGACAATATCGGCCTGCCGGTCAGTTCGCTCAACACCGTCTATAACAACAGCGGCACGATCGGCCCTCAGGACGGCGATATCCTCGTCACGCTGAAGGACGGGCATCGGCCGACCGATGCGATCGTCGCCACGCTGCGGCGGGAGCTGCCGCGCCGGTTCCCCGGCGTCACCTTTTCGTTCCTGCCCGCCGACATCACCAGCCAGATCCTGAATTTCGGCGCGCCCGCGCCGATCGACGTGCAGGTTTCGGGCAAGGATCTGGCCGCCAACCGCGCCTATGCGGCGAAGCTGCTCGCGAAGATGGCGACGATTCCCGGGCTGGCGGATGCGCGCATCCAGCAGCCGGGTCGCTCGCCCCAGCTCGACGTGGACGTCGATCGCTCGCGCATCGGCCAATATGGGCTGAACGAACGCGACGTCACCAACAGTCTTTCCGCCTCGCTCGCGGGCACGGCTCAGTCTGCGCCGGTGTTCTTCGTCGATCCGAAATCGGGCGTTTCCTATCCGGTAATCGCGCAGGCGCCCGAATATCTGGTCGGGTCGATGAGCGATCTTGGCAACGTGCCCATCTCGGGCGCCGCCGGCAGCGCCGTGCAGCAATTGGGCGGGCTGGCGGATATCCGTCGGTCGAATACGCTGCCGGTCGTGTCGCATTACAATATCCAGCCGGTCGTCGATATCTACGCCTCGATCCAGGGGCGCGATCTCGGCGCGATCTCTGGCGACGTGCAGCGTGCGATCAAGTCGCTGGAGAAGGAGCTGCCGAAAGGCGCGCTGGTCACGGTGCGCGGGCAATATGCGACGATGAACACCGCTTTCTCTGGCCTCGGCTTCGGGCTCGCCGGGGCGATCGTGCTGATCTATCTGCTGATCGTGGTGAACTTCCAGAGCTGGCTCGATCCGTTCGTCATCATCACCGCGCTTCCCGCGGCACTCGCCGGGATCGTGTGGATGCTGTTCACCACCGGCACCACGCTGTCGGTGCCGGCATTGACGGGCGCGATCATGTGCATGGGGGTTGCGACGGCCAATTCGATCCTCGTCATCAGCTTTGCGCGCGAGCGGCTGGATGCGCTGGGCGATGCGACGCAGGCGGCGCTGGAGGCGGGGATGGTCCGCTTCCGCCCGGTGCTGATGACGGCGCTCGCCATGATTATCGGCATGGGGCCGATGGCGCTCGGCCTCGGCGACGGCGGGGAGCAGAACGCCCCGCTCGGCCGCGCCGTGATCGGCGGTTTGCTCTTTGCCACGATCGCCACGCTGTTCTTCGTACCCACCGTCTTCGCGCTCGCGCATCGAAAGCGCGCGGGCGCGACCCGGCAACCCACCGTCGAGATGCACCCCGCCCATGGCTGATATGTCCGATACGCCCCCGCCGCCCGCCGCCGGCCCCAGCCCGCGCACCCTGAAGCGCGTCGGCATCGTCGCCGCTATTACCGCAGTAGCAATAGCCGCCACCGGCATCGCCAGCCGGATAAGCGCTACGGGGGACCTGAAGCAGGTTTCGAGCAACGCGGCTATTCCCACGGTCGCGATCGTTCGCCCGGCGCGCGGCGGGGAGGGGGCGGCGCTGGTGCTGCCGGGCAACGTGCAGGCGCTCAACAGCGCGGCGATCTATGCGCGGACCAACGGCTACGTCCGCCGCTGGCTGGCAGATATCGGGGATCACGTGCACGCCGGCCAGCCGCTAGCGATCCTCGACGCCCCGGAGGTCGACCAGCAACTCGCCCAGGCGAGTGCGGATTATCAGACCGCCCTCGCCAACCAGAAGCTCGCCGCCACTACGGCGCAACGGTGGAATACGATGCTGGCGAAAGACGCGGTATCGCGGCAGGAGACAGACGAGAAGGCGGGCGATCTCGCCGCCAAGTCAGCACTCGCCAATGCCGCGCTCGCCAACGTCCGCCGGTTGCGCGCATTACAAGGCTTCACCCGCCTGTATGCGCCGTTCAACGGCGTAGTGACGAGCCGTGCCGCACAGATCGGGCAGCTCGTCGTCGCGGGCAACGCCGCATCGCAGGCGCTGTTCACTGTATCGGACGCCAGCCGCGTGCGTGTATTCGTGCGGGTGCCGCAGGGTGCGTCGGCGGCAGTCCATCCAGGAATGACGGCGACCCTTTCACTGCCCGAATACCCCCGCCGCAGCTTCCCCGCGACGATGACCCGCAGCGCGCAGGCGGTGGACGCGCAATCTGGCGCTGTGCTGGTGGAACTTCAGGCGCCTAACCCAGACGGCGCGCTCAAGCCGGGCGCGTTCGCGCAGGTTTCGTTCAGCACCGGCCCCGGCAGTGGCAACACGCTGAGCCTGCCAGGCAGCACGATCATCTATGGCAATGATGGGCCGACGGTCGCCACGGTGGATGCGCGCGGGCGCGTGACGGTGAAGCCCGTCACCATCGCACGCGACGAGGGCAAGACGGTGACGATCGCACAGGGCGTGGCCGCCTCCGATCGCGTGGTTGATACGCCGCCGGATGCGATCCGCACCGGGGATCACGTGCGTGTGCAGGGCGCCGGCCATGCCGTGTAAGCAGTTGCACGCCAAGGCGCCGCTGCTGCTGCTGTCGCTGGCCGGTTGCTCGATGGCTCCGGCCTATCGCCCGCCGGCGATCGCTACGCCCGCCGCCTATAAGGAAGTGCCGGGCTGGGCCGCGGCAAACCCGCAGGATATCGCGCCACGCGGCGACTGGTGGATCGCGTTCAACGATCCCGTGCTCAACGATCTGGAAACGCGCGCCATCCAGGCCGCGCCCTCGCTGGCGGCGGCGCTGGCACGATACGACGCGGCCCGCGCAGCGGCGCGAGTCAGCACCGCCGATCTGTTCCCCACGATCGGTGCCGAAGGGCAGGCAGGACGGCAGCGGCTTTCGGCAAACCGCCCGCTCGGCAACAGCACCGCGCAAACCTACGACAACTATGTCGTCGGCGCGTCCCTCGATTACGAGATCGACCTGTGGGGGCGCGTACGCAACAACGTGAAGGCAGCGCGCGCCGATGCACAGGCCAGCGCGGGCGATCTCGCATCGGCGCGGCTCAGCCTGCAAGCATCGGTCGCGGATGCCTATGCGCGGCTGCGCGGGCTCGATACCGAAGCCGATCTGCTGCGCCGCTCGGTCGACGCGTTCACACGCGCTTATGACCTGACCGCGACACGCCACGACGGCGGCATCGCCTCGGGCGTAGACGTTAACCGCGCCCGCACGGTGCTGGCCAACGCGCGGGCGCAGATTTCGGCGGTCGCCAACCAGCGCGCGGCGACGGAGCATGAGATCGCCGCGCTGATCGGCGTTGTCGCTTCCGACTTTGCGATTACGCCGCATATCCAGCAGCCGGGCGCCTTCGCCGTCCCGGCCGCAGCGCCATCGACGCTGCTCGAAAGGCGGCCCGACATCGCGGCGGCCGAGCGGCGGATGTATGGTGCGAACGCCCGAATCGGTGTGGCGCGCGCGGCCTGGTTTCCGTCGCTCTCGCTCGGACTTTCCGGCGGATGGCAGACAATCGGACCGTCGCTGCTTTCCACGCCCAGCACCTTCTGGGGGCTTGGGCCGCTGTCGGCGGTGGCGACTTTGTTCGACGGGGGCCGCCGAAGCGCGCAAATCAAGCTCTCGCGCGCGCAATATGACGAAGCCGCGGCGAATTATCGGGATACCGTGCTTGCCGCGTTCCGCCAGGTGGAGGATGCGCTCGCCGCGACCCGCCACCTGGCGACCCAGGCGGTGGAGCAGCGCGACGCCGCTAACGCAGCGCAGCGCACCAGCGATCTGGCACTGACCCGCTATCACGACGGCGCCGCCGACTATCTGGAGGTCGTCACCGCGCAGACCGAAGCGCTCGATTCCGAGCGGGCGCTGATCGCGGTCGAAACCAGCCGGATGCGCGCCAGCATCGCGTTGGTGAAGGCGCTGGGCGGCGCGCCGGTCGCCTGACGTTACGATTCTCGCGGTTTCGCTGCCGGAGCCGCTTCGTCGCCCCACCCACCGCCAAGCGAGAGGAACAGTTGCGCTTGCGCATCAGCCAGCGATGCCTGTGCCGCTGCCAGCGTAACCTCGGCGTTGGCTAGCGTCGCCTGCGCGCTCAGCAGGCTGAGAAAATCGCCGCGGCCGAAGCGGAACAGCTTGTTCGCCTGCGCGGTCGCGACCGCGGCGCTGTCACGCGCACGGCGGAGCGCAGCGACCTGATCGCGCCCGCGCGCAAAGGCGGATAGCGCCGTCTCAACGTCGCGCAGCGCGCCCAGCACCGTGCCATCGAACATGGCCAGCGCCGCATCGGCATTGGCGCCGGCCTGCGCGATCTGCGCACGGGCGATCCGGCGGTTCGGAAAGCTCCAGCTTAACAGGGGGCCGAGGCTGAAATTGAGGTCCTGATGCTCGCCCAGCGCGCTCAACGGGCCGGTATAACCGATCGAACCGCCGATGCTGATCTGTGGATAGAGCGCCGCGGTGGCAACGCCGACCCTCGCGGTGGCAGCGGCCAGCCGTCGCTCGGCCGCGCGTATATCCGGCCGGCGGCGCAGCAACGCCGCTCCGTCGCCGACGGGGAGCGGCCCGACGATCGCGGGGAGCACGGCGCAACGTTCGACAGTTCGGGAATAGTCGGCAGGTGGCTTTCCGGTTAGCGCGGCGAGTTGATAGAGCGCGGCCTGCCGCGCGGCGACCAACGCCGGGACGAGCGCTTCGCTCTGCTCCATCGCTGCGCGGGCACGCGTCGTATCGAAGGCGGTGCCGCGGCCGCCCTTTTGCAACCGTTGCGTCGCGCCAAACGTCTGCCGCTGGATGCCGATCACGCGCGTCGCCGCCGCGATGCGCATATTCGCGGCGCAGACGGCAAGATAGGCGCGCGTCGCAGTGGCCGCGACCGTTACGCGGACCTGATCGCGCACCGCCGCGACCGCCTCCGCATCGGCGCGCGACGCTTCGATCGTGCGGCGGATGCGGCCTGCCAGATCCAGTGGCAATGCGCCTCCGATCGTCGCGCTGTAGGTCGCCTCTCCCGTCGGGGGCAGTTCGGTCGCGTAGGGCCGTGCCAGCGCCACGCCCGCATCGATCGACGTTTGCACGGTGCGCCCGGCAAGCGCCTGATCGACCACGGCGGTCGCGGCGCGCAGGTTCGCGTCGGCGAGGCGCAGATCGGTGTTGGCCGCGAGCGCGTCCGTCACCACGATATCGAGCGCGGGATCGCGATAGAGCCGCCACCAGCGATCGGGCAGCGGTGCATCTGCGAACGCCGGATCGTGTGCGGCGTCGAATTTGCCCTGTGCCGCGGGCGCGTCGACGACCGCACGATCCGGCCGGTGATAGTCCGGCCCCGCGACGCAGCCAGTCAACAATGCCGCAATCGCAAGTGCGCGTCGTTTCACGTCTTCGGCTCCGTATGCGGCACGATCGTGACAGTCGCCGAGCGACCCGAGACGAGACGCAAATCGGCGGGCACCTTGTCCAGCCTGATCCGAACCGGAATGCGCTGCGCCAGTCGCACCCAGTTGAAGGTCGGATTCACATTGGGCAGCAGGTTGCCGGTGTTGGTGAGTTCGCTGTCGCTGATCCCGGCGGAAATACTCTCGACATGGCCCCATACCATGCGATCGTCGCCCATCAGCTTGATGTGCGCCTTGTCACCGACGCGGATGCTGCCGAGTTTGGTCTCTTCGAAATAGGCCTCGACACGCAGGCTTTCACGATCGATCAGCGCCATTGCCTGCTGGCCCGCCGCGACGAAATCGCCGCGGTGCAGATCAAGATTGGTCACCGTACCCGCGACGGACGCCTTGATGTTGGTGCGGGCAAGATTGAGGCGCGCGCCATATGCCTGCGCCTCGGCCTGGGCGAGCGCGGCCTGCGCGGTCGCGACATGTGCGACATTCTGCTCATGCACCTCCGTCGCGACGAGATTGCCGAGCGCTAGATCGCGATTCACCTCGCGCCGCGCCTGCCCAAGCGTCGCGCGCGCGGACTGGATCGCGGCATTAGCCTGTTCAAGCGCCAACGCATAACGCGGACGATCGACGACGAACAGCAGGTCACCGGGATTGACCTGCTGATTGTCTCGCACACGTACTTCGGTGACGAGTCCGCCGACATCAGGCGTGACGCGCACCACATCGGCACGCACCCGCCCGTCGCGGGTCCAGGGATCTACCTCGTACCGCCGCCACAACCACAACGCGATCAATGTCGCGATCGCCACCAGTACGAGCGTCGCGGCGAGACGACCTAAGGGGGCGAAGTAGCGGTTCATGGCAGCGGTGCATCCGGTACGAAGAGAATAACGAGCAGGCCTAGCACGATGACGTAAAGCGCCACGTCAACGAGCGGGCGATAGGCGATCAAACGATACGCGCCGATCAACCCGAGCAAACGCGTCAGCACCGCAGTTAACACCAGCGCCGCGATCGCCAGCAGAAGCAGGCCCGGCATATAGACGCCGGCGATGCTGATCTCGCCGCTCATGCCGCCGCCATCGCGCAATATGCCGGGGCAGCCGGAAACAGATTGCGTCGCAAGCCGGTCAGCGCGAGCACGGCGCGGCGTCGCACATCACCGTCTTCGGCATGGGAGAACACCTGCATCGCCTGATCGATTCCCTCCAGCAGCGCAGGATCATCGCGGGGTGGCTGATCGAGCCGCCGTTCGGCATAGTGACGCGCAACGCCGCGCAGCACCGGCGTGATCAACGCCGCCGACGCGCCACCCGCATCGATCCGCAGATCGCGAAGCTGGCCGACCGTAACACCAACGCGCAGATCCTGCAGCGCATCGAGCATCGGGCGGCCGGAATCCTCTCCGATCGCTGCTAGCCGGGGCGCGAGCAGGCCAATCCGGTCGAGCATCTTGCTCACCCATCCGGTGACGTCGGGGCGGCCCGGCAGGTCGCTGCGCCGTGCAAGATCCCGCCAGCCGGCAACGATGATGCGCGCTGCGCTGCGCTCCGCGCCGACGACCTGAAACAGCCCCACGGTCACTGCGGCGAACCCCGTCCCGATGATCTGCGCCAGAGATCCGTTGGCAAAGGCGGCGAAATCGGCGGCGTAATGGTCGTTCAAGCCAACGATATTGATGAAGCCAAGTATAACCCCGGTGGTGACGAGCGATGCTTTCGGCATCGTCTGAAAGGTCCCTACCAGCAACAGCACCGGCGCCAGCACGGCCACCAGCGTGACGAAATCCGTGACCCGGGGCAGCACCGCGAAGGCATAGATCGCAGCCAGCCCGACGCCAATGATCGTGCCCCACAGGAACGATAGGATCATCGGGCGCGGATCGTCGCTCGCGCCGAACAGCGCACAGGCGACGCCAGATATCAGTACCGCGCCGGCGCCATCGGCCCAGCCAGTGCCGATCCAGAAGGCCGAGCCGATCAGGATCGTCGCCGTCGTGCCCAGCGCCGCTCTCAGTGCGGCCGGGCGATCGCGGTGAAAGGTGCGGCGTGTCGTCTGCGCAAGCATTTCGGTGACGACCGGGCTTATCGCGCGCCGGCTGGGCGAACGCATCTGGTCCCGCAGATCGCGCACCGCATGATGCGCGTCGATCAGCTCTGCCGCGCGCCCCGCGAAGCTCAGCAGCAATGCGTCTTTCCATTGCAGCGGCGCGGCGGCGGTCGGTTCGAGAGCGCGAGCTTCGGCGACAAGCGCTGACGTGATCTCCGCGCGCGCACGTACGTCCTGGGGCGGCATCGTGAGCCAAGCGCTGATGCGGCCGATCAGCGCCTCGGCGGCGTCGGGCAGCGCCCCGATCGCGCGCAGCTGAGCGATGCGGTCCTCAGTCGCGCTTGCCAGCGGCAGGATCAGCGACAATTGATCCTGAAACGCCCGCACCGTGCGCACGCGCGGCAGGAAGCGCGCGGTGTCGAACGGCAGATGTATGGAAAGCTGATGCAGTTCGTTGATGTCGAGCGCCAGCCGCCGCCGATCCCTGTCGAGCGATCCGTCTTGCGCCTCGCCCAGCGCGTCACGGGTCCAGCGTTCGACATCGCCGAGGATCGCATCGATCCGAGTTACCAACTGGCGCGTCACGGTCTGCGGCAGGATCACCGCGTGCACCAAGCTTCCGCAAACGATACCGAGCGAAATCTCCTGCACGCGCAGAATTGCGGTGGTGAAGATCGCGCCGGGCGCTTCAACGCTCGGAAAGCCGATGATGCTTGCGGTGTAGCCGGCGAGCAGAAAAAGATAGCTGCGCGGCGTGCGGTCCTGAAGCGCGATATAGAGGCAAAGGCCTAGCCACAACGCGAGCCCAAGCGAAAGCAATTCGGGCGCGTTGACCAGATTGGGCACCAGCACCACCGCCGCAACGGCGCCCAGCACCGTGCCGATCAGCCGGAACACCGCCTTGGATACAGCGGCGCCCGCGAGCGGCTGCGCGACGATATAGGCGGTGGCGACCGCCCAGTAAGGCCGTGTCAGCCCAATCCGCAGCGCGATCCAATACGCGAGCATCGCGCCCACAAAGCATTTTACCGAGAAGAGTGCGGCATTGAGGCCCCAACGCTGGGTCAAGACACAGCCCCCGTCATGGCGATCGCGATGACGATCACGATTTCGGAAACCAGCGACAAACGCAACCTCGAACGGATAACGACAGTGACTCTGTCACGCTTCCGGTTAGTCAAAATGACAGCGACGAGCGAGCCGTTTTTTGCACCGCACAATTCACGATGGTGCTGGGATCGAGCACATCCGCCTCTTGCGCGGCGGCGTGCGAAGGCTCACCCATGCCGCCATGCCCGTAATGGGCGAATCTTTTCGAGGATAGGTTTGATGGCAACCCGTTTTCTTTTTGCATCGATGCTGCTCGCCAGCGCCGCCGGCATCGCCGCTCCGGCGCTGGCGCAGGGCGGCAATCCGTTCGCCGCGCCCAGCACGCTGCCGTTCCAGGCGCCGCGTTTCGACATCATCAAGGACGGCGATTATCAGCCGGCGTTCGAAGCGGCGATGAAGGATCATCTGGCGGAGATCGCCAAGATCGCCGACAATCCCGCCGCACCGACCTTCGACAACACAATAACCGCGCTGGAGAAATCTGGCCGGATGCTGGACCGCGTGAGCCTCGCGTTTTTTGGCGTGGTGGGCGCCAACACAAACGAAACGCTCGACAAGGTGCAGGAAGCCGTCGCGCCGAAACTGTCGCAGCATCAGGACGCGATCAACCTGAACCCCAGGCTTTTCGCACGCGTGAAGACGCTGTGGGACAAGCGTGCCGCGCTGAAGCTGACGGGCGAACAGGCGCAAGTCCTGAAGGTCTATTATGACGGGTTCGTTCACGCGGGCGCGCAATTGTCGGCGGCCGATCAGACGACGCTCAAGGATTACAACACCCGTCTCGCCAGCCTGGAAACGAGCTTCCAGCAGAAGCTGCTGGCCGCCGCGAAGGCCGGTGCGCTGGTCGTGGACGACAAGGCGAAGCTCGCCGGGCTGGACGAAGGCGCGATCGGCGCGGCGGCCGCCGCCGCCAAGGGCCGCAACCTCGACGGCAAGTGGCTGATCCCGCTCCAGAACACCACGCAGCAGCCGAGCCTCGAGGACATGACCGATCGCGCGACGCGCGAGGCGCTGTTTATGAACGGCTGGACGCGCACCGAAAAGGGCGACGCCAACGATACCCGTCCGCTGATCCAGCAGATCGCTCAGCTCCGCGCCGAAAAGGCGAAGCTTCTCGGCTATCCCAACTGGGCGGCCTACACGCTATACGATCAGATGGCGCGCACGCCCGAGGCGGCATCCGCCTTCATGCGTCAGCTCGCCGCCGCCACTGCTCCGGCACAGAGGCGCGACGCAGCCGAATTGCAGGCGCAGATCAATGCTACCGGCGGCAAATTCCAGCTAAAGCCGTGGGACTGGGATCATTATGCCGCGCAGGTGCGCAAGGCGAAGTACGATCTCGATCAGAACGAGATCAAGCCGTATTTCGAGCTGACCCGCGTGCTGGAGGACGGGGTTTTCTACGCTGCCAACCAGCTTTACGGCCTGACGTTCAAGAAGCGCAGCGACATTCCCGTCTATCAGCCTGACGTCACCGTTTACACCGTTTACGACAAGGACGGGTCCGAACTCGGCCTGATGTATTTCGATTATTTCAAGCGCGACAACAAGAATGGCGGCGCGTGGATGTCGAACTTCGTCAATCAGTCCAAGCTGCTCGGCACCAAGCCGGTGGTATATAACGTCGCCAACCTGCCAAAGCCCGCCGCCGGTCAGCCTGCGCTCATCAGCTCGGACGACGTGACGACGATGTTCCATGAGTTCGGCCACGCGCTGCATGGCTTGTTCGCGAACCAGACCTATCCGGCGGTATCGGGCACGAATGTAGCGCGCGATTTCGTGGAGTTCCCGTCGCAGTTCAACGAGCATTGGGCGTGGGATCCCAAGGTGCTCGCGAACTACGCCAAGGATTATCGCACCGGAAAGCCGATGCCCGCCGCGCTGGTGGACAAGATCAAGAAAGCGGCCAACTTCAACCAGGGCTATGCACTGGGCGAGGTGATCGCCGCCGCGATGCTCGATATCGACTGGCATTCGTTGCCTGCGGGATCACCCAAGCAGGATGTCGACCAATTCGAGGCGAAATCGCTCGCCGCGACCGGGCTCGACACCACGGATGTGCCGCCGCGCTATCGCAGCAGCTATTTCCTGCACATCTGGTCGAACGGCTATTCGGCCGGATATTATGCGTATCTGTGGACGCAAATGCTGGAGCATGACGCCTTTCACTGGTTCAAGGACCATGGCGGCCTCACCCGTGAGAACGGCCAGCGGTTCCGCGACATGGTTCTCAGCAAGGGCCATACCGAGGATTATGGCCCGATGTTCAAGGCATTCTACGGCAAGGACCCTGATGTAGGCCCGATGCTGGAAGAACACGGCCTGACGATGCCTGCCAAGTAAGCCGCCGCATACGAAAAAGGGGCCGCCGGCAATCTCGCCGCCTGCCCCTTTTTTTAGTCGCGGGTGACGCGCGACTTCGGATCAATTCCGAGGATCGGTAAGCCGCTCCTCAGGTTCCTCGTCGTTGAGGATGCGCAACGCCGCCCCGTCGATATCGTCATACTGTCCGGTGCGGACCGCCCAGAAGAACGCGGCCAGACCGAAAAGCCCCAGCAGCAACGCGATCGGAATCAGAATGCCGACCGTGTTCACCGCGCCGCGTTCCGCAGTCGCATGGCGTTCGCCACGACGATCAGCGACGAGCCGGACATTGCGAGCGCTGCGACCAGCGGCGTGACGAGACCCGCGATCGCGAGCGGCACCGCGAGCAGGTTGTATCCGATCGCCAGCGCAAAATTCTGCGCGACGATCCGCATGGTGCGGCGCGCGGCGGAAACCGCGATCGGCACCGGGGCCAGCCGGTCGCCGAGAAACACCAGATCGGCGGCCATCTGGCCGACGTCGCTGGCGGTCGCCGGGGCCATCGAGACAAAGGCGGCCTTCAGCGCCGGGCCGTCGTTAATTCCGTCACCGACCATCAATACGCGATGCCCAGCGTCCTCGCTCGCGCGGACCATCGCATATTTGTCCTGTGGGGTGAGGCGCGCGTGGCCGGGAATGGCGAGCCGGGCAACCAGCGCATCGACCACGCCTGCCGTGTCTCCCGAAAGAATCTCGGGGGCAAGCCCCTGCGCGGCCAAGCGCATGACCGCTGCCGCGGCGTCCGCGCGCGGCTGATCGGCGACCCCGATCGACCACGCGGGATGTCCGTCGATACGAAAGACGATTGAGGCGTTATCGCCCGCGGGCCCAGCCCAGCCTGGCCGACCCAGCCGCGCCTCGACGCCGCCCGCTGTACCCCGCATGCCAAACCCCGCCTCCTCAACCACGTCCTCAACCAATGCAACCGGCTCGTCCGCAAGCGCCGACGCCACCGCGAGCGCGCTCGGATGGCGGCTGGCGCGGGCGAGCGCGTGCAGGATTGCGCGGTCGGCGGGGGCCGCAGGCAGGCCGCCCCGCACCTCGGGCCGCCCGAGCGTGATTGTCCCGGTCTTGTCGAGCAGCGCGATATCCGCCTGCGCGAGCCGTTCCAGCGCGGACCCGTCCTTTACCAGCACGCCAGCACGCATCAGCGCGCCGGCCGCAACCACCTGCGCCACCGGCACCGCCAGCCCAAGCGCGCAAGGACAGGTGATGATGAGCACCGCCACCGCATTGGTAAGAGCGGTGTGCCAGCCCGCCCCGAAAGCCAGCCAGCCCGCCAGTGTCAGCGCCGCCAGCGTGTGGACAGCAGGCGCATAAAGCCGGGAGGCGCGGTCAGCGATCCGCATATGCCGCGATTTTGCCTGACCCGCGCTTTCCATCAGCCGCGCGATATCGGCGATCGTGGTTGCCGCTCCCGCACGCGTCACCTTAACGGTCAGCGGTGCGGAAAGGTTGATCGTGCCGGCCAGCACTTCAGCGCCCGGCGCCACGGGCTCGGCCATGCTCTCCCCGGTGACGAGCGACCGATCGACCGCACTCACGCCGTCCTCCACCACGCCATCGGCGGCGATGCGCTCGCCGGCGGCAACCAGCATCCGCATCCCCGGCGAGAGCTCCGCGATGACGCGGCGCTGATGCGCGCCATCCCGCGCGATCACGGTCGCCTCGGCGGGCAGGCGGCGGAGCAGCGCATCCACCCCGCCGCGCGCACGATCGCGCATGACGCTATCCAGGAAGCGGCCGCCGAGCAGAAAAAACAGCAGCATCACCACGCCGTCGAAATACGCATGCGCGCCGCCAAGCACCGTTTCGTACAGGCTCATCGCGACGGTGACGAGCACCCCGATAGAAATCGGCACGTCCATATTGGTGCGTCCGCGCCGCAGCGCGCTCCACGCGCTCGCGAAGAAGATGCGGCCCGAATATGCAACGGTGGGCAGCGCGATCAGCGCCGAGAGCCAATGGAATAACTGCCGCGTCGCGCCGTCCGCGCCGGACCAGATCGACACCGACAGCAGCATCACGTTCATCATCGCGAAGCCGGCGACCGCAAGCGCCAGCACCAGCCGGCGCGATTCGCTGCGGGTGATATCTGCTGTATCGCCGGCGAAGGTGTGGGCGGTGAAGCCGAGATCGGCAATAGCGGCCACCAGCGCATCCTCACCGAGCTCGTCCAGATGATCGACGCGCACCTGCCGGTTCGTGAAGTTCACCCGCGCCGCTGCCACGCCCGGGAGCGCCACCAGCCCATGCTCCAGCTTGGAGATGCAACCGGCGCAGCGCAGCCCTTGGACCACGAAGGTCGATGCGGCGAGCGATCGCGCCGGTGCCTGCGGACGGGCGGCGGCAGTCATATCCGCACCTCGTCCTCGAAGCGCAGCCGCTGGGTTCCGCGCAGGCCGATGATCTCGATCAGCCAGCGCCCCGACGGCAACATCTGATCCGCGACATAGCGCGCGCTCGCCGCATCCCAGTGGAGCGTCAGCACGCGATCCGGCAGGCGGCCGAGCGGGTGGCGTGCCGTGGCTGTGAGCCGAACGTCAGGCGCAGGCACGCCGCGCCGGGTGAGCGATACGGAGAGCCGGTTTGCCGCACCCGTGGTATCGGCGCGCCAGCCGGCGTTCACTTGCGCGCGCGCCTCTGCGAGCCAGCGATCGTAATGCTGACTGGCGACGTAGCTGTTTTCCACCACCTCGCCGCCAAATATGCTGATCGCGAACCGCGCCATCATCACGTTCACCGCTATCACCACGCCGAAGAAGGCGACGAGGATCATTGTCATGTGCCGGCCGGTGAAGGTGCGCGTCATCGGTTGCTCTCCGGGCGTTCGAAATAGCTGGTGTCGTCCGCACTTTCGGGTGGTGAATCGAGCGTCGTGGCGATGAAGCGCACGTCGCTGCGCGTCGCCCCTGCGGCTGGCGCGGCGACAAAAAGCTGCGCTTTGGCGACGCGATCCGCCGGAACGGTGATTGTCACCGATTTTCCCGCCGTGTCGCGCGCGCCGCCCTCCTTCCATAGTGCCGCGTCAATGCCTGACAGCGTCACCACGAAGGTGCGCGCGCGGCCCTCCATGTTGCTGAGCTTCACGGTGTAGGTGTTGCGGATAGCGCCGTCGGAAAGTCGCACCCAGAGCGGATTTCGCGTCTGGAGCACGCTCATCCCGATGTGCGTGCGCGTGCCGAGCGCGAACAGCATGCCACAGCCGACGCCCAGCCAGATCAGGAAATAGGCGATCGTGCGCATGCGCAGCAGCCGCTTGAGCGGTGACACGGGCGCTTCGCCGGCCGCCGCGCGCCTCATGTCCGCCTCGGTCGTATAGCCGATCAGGTGCGGCTCGCGGCCGACCTTCGCCATGATCTCGTCACACGAATCGATGCACAGGCCGCAGGTGATGCAGCCGATCTGCGGCCCTTCGCGGATATCGATCCCGGTAGGGCAAACCGCGATGCAGGCACCACAATCGATGCAGTCGCCGGCCTTTTCCCCCTGCGCCAGTCGAACGAGCGCGGGTGCCGGGGCGCCCGGCTCCGCCTGCGCGCGTTTCAGGCCGTGGGTGCGCGGCTCGCCACGCCAGTGCTTGTAGGTGACCGCAAGCGACTTCTCGTCCATCATGGCGGACTGGATGCGCGGCCACGGACACATATAGATGCACACCTGCTCGCGCATCAGCCCGCCGAGCGTGAAGGTGGTGAAGGTGAGAATTCCGACCGTCGAATAGGCGACGAACGGCGCGCTGCCCTTCATGAATTCGCGCGCCAGCGCCGGCGCATCGGCGAAGTAGAATATCCATGCGCCCCCGGTGGCGGCAGCGATGAGTAGCCAAACCAGGAACTTGGCCACGCGCTTGGCGATCTTCTCCGCGCCCCAGGGCGCGCGATCGAGCCTGATCTGCGCATTGCGATCGCCCTCGATCGCGCGTTCAACGTGGACGAACAGGTCGGTCCATACCGTCTGCGGGCAGGCATAGCCGCACCACGCGCGGCCAACCGCGGACGTGACGAGGAACAGCCCCACCGCCGCCATGACCAGCAGCCCGACGACATAGTAGAATTCGTTCGGCCAGATTTCGATCGCGAACATGTAGAAGCGGCGATGCGCGAGATCGACCAGCACCGCCTGGCTGGGCGCGAACGCGCCGCGATTCCAGCGCAGCCATGGCGTGACGTAATAGATCAGCAGCGTCACGGCCATGATCGCCCATTTCAGGCGCCGGAACGTACCCGACACGCGGCGCGGAAACACCTTGCGCCGCGCCTCGAAAAAGCGCGGCGTGGGGTTTTCGAAGGCGTCAGCGGCGGGCATTCGCGTCCGCCGCCGCCGCCATCATCGAACGGTTCATCTCGCCGCCGCCGAGCGAATGGACATAGGCAGCGAGCATCTTGATCGTCACGGGATCGAGCCGCCGTCCCCAGGCCGGCATGATGCCAAACCGCGCGTTGGTGACGGTATGCACCAGCGTGTCGCGATCCCCGCCATAGAGCCAGATCGCGTCGGTCAGGTTCGGCGCACCCAGCGTGCGATCACCCTTCGCATCCGGCCCGTGGCAGACGGCGCAATTGGCGGCGAACAATGCCTTGCCCCGTTTCGCCGCGACGCTCGCGGCCTCCTGATGCGAAACGTAGCGGACATAGGACACCGCATCCTCGACCTCGCCGGGGGTCAGCATGCCGTCACGCCCGAATGCCGGCATCTGAGACATGCGCGTCTGATCGTCGCCGGGTTGGCGGATGCCATGCGTGATCGTCTGCTGGATCGCCCGGAGATCGCCGCCCCACAGCCAGTCGTCGTCGTTCAGGTTGGGATAGCCCTTGCTCCCCGCCGCGCCCGAGCCATGGCATTGCACGCAATGCACCTTGAAGGCGGAACGCCCGCCCTCCACCGCCGCCGCGAGCAGCTTCGGATCGCCGGGAAGCTGCTCGATCGGCGTGCGTGCGAGCGCTGCGAGGATCGGCGCGCGACGGGCGTTCTCCTTTGCGGTATCGTGTGCGAGATCGGCTCGGCTCGACCAGCCCCACAGCCCCGGTGTCGCCCGGTGAAGCAATGGCACGGCGGGGTAAACGATCGCATAGCCGATCGCGAACACGATCGTGGCGTAGAAGATCAGCAGCCACCAGCGCGGCATCGGCGTGTCGAGTTCCTCGATCCCATCCCACTCGTGCCCGACCGTGCTGGTGCCGGTGGCATGATCGATGCGCTTGTTCTCAGCCATGATCGTTCTCGTCGAAGATGCTGTTGGCGGCGCGGCGGTTCGCCTCGCGGTTGTGCGGCAGGAAGGCCCAGCCGATCAGTACGACAAACACGCCGGTCATCACGATCAGCCCGTAGCTGTCGGCCAGGTGCCGCAGCGTTTCGTAGCTCATTGCGCCGCCTCCCGGGCCTGCGCCGACCTGTAGTCGACCTGCGTGCCAAGCCCCTGGAGATAGGCGATCAGCGCATCCATCTCGGTGATCCGCCCCGGATCGCCATCAAAATCGCGCGCCTGCACCCTGGGGTAGCGTTTCGCGAGGCCGGCGGTGTCGCCCTCGCCGAAGCCCTGCGTCCGTGCGTCCTCGTCAGCCTTGGCGATATCCTCGTCGGTGTACGGCACGCCCACCTTGCGCAGCGCGGCGAGATCGTCGCCCAGCCGGCTGGTGTCCAGGTTGTGCTCGGCGAGGAAGGCGTATTTCGGCATGATCGATTCCGGCACCACGGCCCGCGGATCTTTCAGGTGCTGGACGTGCCATTCGTCGGAATAGCGGCCGCCGACGCGCGCCAGATCGGGGCCGGTACGTTCCGATCCCCATTGAAACGGGTGGTCGTACATGCTCTCCGCGGCGAGGCTGTAATGCCCGTAACGCTCCACCTCGTCGCGGAACGGGCGGATCATCTGGCTGTGGCAGCCATAGCAGCCCTCGCGGATGTAGATGTTCCGGCCCGCCAGTTCGAGCGGCGTGTAGGGTCGCACACCGTCGACATGCTTCACGGTCGTCTCGATCCAGAACAGTGGCGCGATCTCCACGATGCCGCCGATCGCGACCACCGCGAGCGCGAGTAAGCCCAGCAGTGTGACGTTGCGTTCGATCTTCTTGTGGCGATTTGCCCAGCTAGCCATGGCGCAGCCTTTCCTTATCGAGCGAGGGCGGGAGCAAGTGGACGGTCGCGCTC
This sequence comes from Sphingomonas sp. TX0543, assembly GCF_048565505.1. Taxonomy (NCBI): domain Bacteria; kingdom Pseudomonadati; phylum Pseudomonadota; class Alphaproteobacteria; order Sphingomonadales; family Sphingomonadaceae; genus Sphingomonas; species Sphingomonas sp. TX0543. The sequence continues at coordinate 1,011,430 of NZ_JBLZUS010000002.1, read as the reverse complement.
GGGATCGAAGGCGGCGGCGGTCATCGGTGCTTCGGCGCGAAGCCTGCCGCGCACCGTCATCCACACGTTCCACACCATGAAGAAGGCGCCGGTGATATAGAGCAGGCCGCCCAGCGTGCGGATCAGGTAATAGGGATGGAGCGCCGCCACGACCTCGGCAAAGGAATAGACGAGGTAGCCGTCATCCCCATATTCGCGCCACATCAGCCCCTGCGTAATGCCTGCGACCCACATCGAGGAGGCGTAGAGAACGATGCCCAAAGTCGCGCACCAGAAGTGCCAGTTGACCATGCGCAGCGAATACAGCCGCTCACGCCCCCACAATCGCGGCGTCATGAAATAGATCGCGCCGAACGTAATCATCCCGTTCCAGCCGAGCGCCCCGGAATGGACGTGGCCGATCGTCCAGTTGGTGTAATGCGAGAGCGAGTTGACGGTCTTCACCGACATCATCGGCCCCTCGAACGTGCTCATGCCGTAGAAGGCGAGCGCGAACACCATCATGCGGATGATCGGATCGGTGCGGATCTTGTCCCACGCGCCGTTCAGCGTCATCAGGCCGTTTATCATGCCGCCCCAGCTCGGCATCCACAGCATCACCGAGAACACCATTCCGAGCGTCTGCGCCCAATCCGGCAGCGCGGTGTAGTGCAGATGGTGCGGACCGGCCCAGATGTAGAGGAAGATCAGCGACCAGAAATGGACGATCGACAGGCGATAACTGTAGATCGGCCGCTCCGCCTGCTTCGGCACGAAATAATACATCATGCCCAGGAAGCCGGCGGTCAGGAAGAATCCCACCGCATTGTGGCCGTACCACCATTGCGTCAGCGCATCCTGAACGCCGGAAAAGGCGGAATAGGATTTGGAGCCGACAAGGCTGACCGGCATCGACAGATTGTTGACGATGTGAAGCATCGCGATCGTGATGATGAACGCGAGATAGAACCAGTTGGCGACATAGATGTGCGGTTCCGAACGGCGCACGATCGTGCCGGCGAATACCGCGAGATACGCGACCCACACGATCGTCAGCCAGATATCGACATACCATTCGGGCTCCGCATATTCGCGGCCCTCGGTGATGCCCATGACGTAGCCGCTCGCGGCCAGCACGATGAATAGCTGATAGCCCCAGAACACGAAATTCGCGAGGTTCGGCCAGAACAGGCGCGCGCGACATGTGCGCTGCACGACATAGAAACTCGTTGCCAGCAGGGCATTTCCACCAAAGGCGAAGATCACCGCGGAGGTATGGAGCGGCCGAATGCGACCGAAATTGACGAACGGCGCGAAATTGAGCTGTGGAAAGGTTAGCTGCGCGGCGATCAGCACGCCGACAAGGAACCCGACGACGCCCCAGAAGACCGTCGCGATCACGCCCCAGCGAATCACGTCGTCATAATAGCTGCCCGCCATCGCGGGCGAAACGCGCGGTCCCATGCCGTCGCGCGCCTTGGCCCCCAGCCCGCGCACCGCGACGAAAAAAGCTGCGACGGCCGCGATGCCCATATGGATCGCGAATCCACCATCCACCGCCGTGGCCGATGCCAGCAACGCCAGCAGCGCGATGAACAGCCACCCGGCGGAGGCGCTGATATCCTTTGCCATTCGGTACACCTCGTTGCGGAAGGATGGCGCGGCCGCCCGTTCCCGTGCCGGCCGGCCGCGCCCCCCTCCCGTATTCCGGAAAGATGCCGATCACCCCCCGGCGTCCGGCCTGTCGATCTTGCGGGGTGCGAGCCCGGTCGCCTTGATCCGCGTCAAAGGCGCAATAATTCAGGCAGGTTCATCGTCCCCGCACGGGCAATCCGCCCCGGCGCGCTTGCGCGGCGCGCAGCTATGGCAGCCCCACATGCCATCATCGCGCGCTGGGCGCTTCTGCCGATCGAACGGAATGGTGATTGCATGGCCGGGCTGGCCGCAGATCGCGATCGCCATCCCCGGCATCGGCATGAAGGCATGCAACGGAACGGCGGCAAACCCGATCACCGCCGCGCCCACCAACGCCCGCGCCGGCAGATTACACTGCACTGCTGAACCGTGTCGCGCTTTGCTGGCGATAGGGGTCGATCGTCGCGGCGATCGCGCGTGCATAGGGTAGCGCTTCGGGCATGAGCGTCACCCGCGTGCCGCTCCAGCCGATCAGCCGCTCCGCCGCGAACGGCCGGAGACGTGCACGCACCCCGGCGAGATCCGGCAATCCGGCGAGATCGGCGCTGCCCCGGCACAGCAACTGCTCGATCGCCACGCCGCGCCGCCGGTCGAGCGCGTCGCGCCGGATTCCGCGCGCCGCCGCGAACTGGCCGTTGGCGATCCGCAAGTGATAGCGGCCGGCATTCTTCTCGTTCTGGAGCAGCGCGCCGGAAAAACTGCTGATCGCCGAAACGCCCACGCCGATCAGCACGTCCGCCGGATCGTCGGTAAAGCCCTGGAAATTCCGCCGCAGCCGGCCCCGCCGCTCGGCCACCGCCAATTCATCCGCCGGGCGCGCGAAATGGTCAAATCCGATAGCCTGCCAGCCGTCATCCAGCAGCCGCAGCTGCGCCGCCTCCGCCTGACGGAAGCGTGCCTCCGGCCCTGGCAATGCTGCCGTATCGATGCGGCGCTGGCGTGGGATAAGATGGGGCACGTGGGCATATCCGAACACCGCTAACCGGTCCGGCGCCATGTCGAGCGCGGTGTCGATCGTCTCGATCAGCATGGACACGTCCTGCGCCGGCAGGCCATACATTAGATCATAGTTGATCGAGCGCACGCCGCTGGCGCGCAAGCGCGCGGTGACGTCAGCGATCAATGCACGCGGCTGGATCCGGCCGATCGCGGCCTGAAGCGCGGGGGCGAAGGTCTGCACACCAAGGCTCGCGCGCGCGATCCCCACCGTCGCGAACACGTCATCCCAAGCCGGCGCGAAGTGGCGAGGGTCCAGCTCGACCGAAACGGAGGCCTCCGGGCAGGCAAAGGCCCGACGCACCTGAGCCAGCAGCAGCGCGAACTGCGCCGGCTCCAGCGCGTTGGGGCTGCCGCCCCCGAATGCGATCCGGCCGATGCGCCCGCGCCCGCCGAGCCGCCGCGCGACCAGCTCCACCTCCTCGCTCAGCCGCTGGAGATATGCGCCGATCCGTGCCGCGCGGTTCGCGGCGCCGGTATTGCACCCGCAGTACCAGCAGATTTCATGGCAATAAGGTATGTGGAGATACAGCGACATCGCCGCATCCGGCGCAACGCCCGCCAGCGCCTCCTCCATATCGCGCGCACCCATTTCGCCGAATTCTGCGGCAGTGGGGAAACTGGTGTAACGCGGCACCGGCGTCGCCAGCAGCTCGGGATGATAGGTCCACATGCTGATCCGGCTATCGCGGATCCCGGCTCCGGTATTTGACCGCCGTCAAGCCGGCAGCGCGACCGCCACGATCGCGCCACCGGCGCGGTGCAGAAAGCAATGCGAGGCCCCGCCGGCAGAAGTCGCGATGGGCGGTTCGCCGGAAAGATCGGTCTCGATCGCCTGCGGCTCGGCGATGTCCGCGCGGCCGAAGCGCTTGGCGTGCGCTTCCTTGAGCGTCCATCTGGCCAGTCGGTCGCCGCCTTCCCGCAGTTCGCGCGCGCTGAACAGATCGGCCGGAGGCGCGCATTGGTCGAGCGGCTCGATATCGACGCCGACCGGCACGCGGGCGAGCGCGATGGCGCACCAGCCATGCTGGCCAGCCATACTGATGTACCAGCCTGCCGGCGAGATTATGCCAAGCGCGCCGAAACAGGATCGTGATAGAATAATTCCATCCGGATGTACTTCAGCCACCGCAGCCAGCAGCGCCCGCGAGATCCGTCGCCGCGCCGCACCCCATTCGGCGTGCGGACGATGCGCGAGATCGGCGAGGTCGTCCGTCGTCAGCGCGGCGCGGGCGACCAGCGGGCTGGCTGCATCCAGCCGGCCATGCCAGACAAGGGCGGTATCCGGAGGAAGCGCGGGAATCGCGCCGCCCGCCGCCGCCCACATCACCTGGGTCATCCGCCGCGCGCGAGGCGGGCGGGCGAGCCTTCCCATGAAGTGCCGCGGGGCAGATATTCGCCCTTCATCACCACCGAAAGATCGCCAAGCTGCGCGTCCTCCCCGATCTCGGCATCGTAGAGCACGATCGCATAGGAGCCGATCGTCGCACGATCGTTAACAGTCACGCCGCTCACTTTCATCACGCGATCCTCGAACAGATGCGTCTGGAGCCCGGCGAAATCATTAAGCGCCACATCGTCACCGATCGTCACCAGATCGTGCTCGGTAAGGTCTGTCGTATCGAGATAGCAGCGCCGCCCGATCCTGCACCCCATCAGCCGCAGGTAGGCCGGCAGCCATGGCGTGCCCCGCAGCGGCTCCAGCAGATTGGGCACGGCAAGGTTTTCGTACGTCGCCGTCACCAGTTCGGTTCGCCAGACGAAGGTGCTCCACAATGGCTGCGTGGTCTGCCTGTAGCGCCCCATCACCAGCCATTTGAGTGCCACCACCGTCAGCCCGCAGGCCAGCGCAAAGCCGACGTAGAGGAACGGGAAGGCGACGAGCACGAGGTAGCCACCATTACGCATGTCGTCGATCTCGCCCACCGCCGATAGCAAGAGACTGAAGAACACGATGAACAAGGTCAGCGACAGCGTGACCCGAATCGCCTCGATCGACAAGCGCTTGGCCACCAGCTTCGGCCCGGGATTGAAGCGCGCGCCCTCGTCGAACAGCCCCACCGTCTGGCGTACCGGCAGCGAGATCGGCGGGGAGCCGAACCAGGTGCCGTCCGCACGCGCCGCCGCGCCATCGGCCGGCGGCTTGGACAGCACGCCGATCAGCACGCCGTCGCCGATCGTGGCGCCGGTGGGGAGCAGCGCGGAATTGCCGATGAAGGTGCGACGGCCGATCTTCGTATGCGCCAGCCGGATCGCGCCCGGCTCCACCCGCGCCGCGCCGAACAACACCGCATCGGCGATGAAGCTTTCCGGCCCGATATCGACGAGATCGGGCACGATCGCGGCCGCGGTGGAAATTTCCGCGCGCCGCCCCACCTTCACGCCAAGCGCGCGATACCAGGGGATGACATAGAGCGTCGCGTAGATCGGGTGCAGCAGCCGCAGCGCCAGATCGTTCACCTGCTGGACGAACCAGAAGCGCACGTAGAACCAGCTATCCATGCGATACGCACCCGGGCGGACGCGGCCCAGGAACAGCCGTTTGGCGATCACCGTCAGCACGCACATCAGGATCACATAGGTGGTCGCCAGCACGGGCGAGAGCATCAGATAGGTGTAGCTTTCGCTGCGCCAGTCGATCTCGATCATCGCGATGAGCCCCGGTGCGATCGGGACGATCGCCACCAGCGGCAGGATCAGCGCGGCCAGCGTGAGCGCAAGGCCGACGAGCAAGCGCCGCACGGCGCCACCGCGCGGGCGCGGCTCCCAGACGATGCCGCTTTCGATGCGCGCGGCGGGCGATCCGCTCCAGCGCTCATGGGCTGGGATATGCTCGCCGACGGGCAGCGCGGAAAGATCCTCCAGCGCGGCCCCCTCGCCGATCACACTGTCGCGCCCTACCACCGCCATCGATCCGACAAAGGCTCCGCGCCCGATTTCCGCCCGACCGAGCCGCAACAGCCCGCGCTCGACCGAACTGGTCGCGAGCATCGCGTAATCGCTGACGATCGCGCCCTCGCCGATCGTCACCAGATCGGCCACGTCGATATTGCCACGCCCGATGAAGGCATCGCTTCCGACCTTCGCGCCGAGCAGCCGGTAATAAGTGCGGATGAGCGGCGTGCCCGCCAGATACGGCGTCGCGATCACCTCCGAAAAGCGGCGGACGAACCACCAGCGGAAATAATAGCTGCCCCACAGCGGATAATCACCAGCGCGAAAGCGCCCGATCACCAGCCATTTTACGATGATCGACGCGAACATCGCCAGCGGCGGGATGAACATGAAGGCAAGGCCGCTCAGCATCAGCGCCGTCACGCGATCGACCTGATCGGCGAGCCGGGTGTAGGCGACATAGGGGAAAAACCATTGCAGGCCCGCGATCGTGAAGATCGGGATCAGCGCGATGGTCTGCGCCAGCCCACACAGCCAGCGCTTCCACGCCGCGATCCGGTGGAACGGCGGCGCATCCGCCGATTGCTCCGGCGCGGCCTGCTCCAGCCGGGCGGCGAGCGCGCGGATGCTGGGTGCGGCATAGAGATCCTGGATCGACACGCCCGCCAGCCCCGGCGCCTTGCGGATCGCGGAGACGAGCCGCGCGGCTTTCAGCGAATGGCCGCCGAGATCCTCGAACAGATCGTCGGTCACCGACACTTTCTGCGGCGCGAAGGACTCCGTCCAGATGGCGTGCAGCGTCGCCTCCAGCGGCGTCGCGGGCGCGATCGTCTCGCGATCGGCGACGGGAGCGAGCGTTGGGCGTTGCAGCGCCTTGCGATCGACCTTGCCCGAAGCGGGGAGCGTCGGCAGCGCGTCGAGCAACTGATAGCCGGCCGGGCGCATGTAATTGGGCAACCGATCGCGCACCCGCCCGCGCACCGTCTCCAGATCGACGCTCGCGCCGCCGCGCGGAACGATGAAACAGGCGAGAAACTCCGCGCCGTCGTCATCACGGAACAGGTGGACAACGGCCTGCGCGATCGTGGGATCGTCGGCAATCACGGCTTCGATCTCGGCCAGTTCGACGCGGAAACCACGGATCTTCACCTGCGTATCGATGCGACCGATGAAATCGATATCCCCCACCGCGTCGAGCCGCACGAGATCGCCCGACCGATATACCAGCACCGGGGCGCCCTCCGGCCCGTCGAACGGGGTGTGGACGAACTTCTCGCCGGTAAGATCAGGGCGATTGACATAGCCTGCGCCGACCCCGGGGCCACCGATCACCAGCTCGCCCTCGGCGCCGGCCGGGACCGGCCATAGCTTTTCGTCAACGATCCACGCGGTATAGCCGGGCAGCGGCCGCCCGATCGTGACGCGGCGGCCGGGCTGCACCTCCGTCCAGGTGGCCGTCACCGTGGTTTCGGTCGGGCCATAGGTGTTGAGCATCCGAAGCCCCGGCCGCGCCCAGCGCTCGACGAGGTCCGGCGGGCATGCCTCGCCGCCAAGGTTGAGCAGGCGCAGCGTCGGCATGGCCGTTTCCACCAGGCTGAGCAGCGAGGGCACGACGTGCCACACCGTCACCCCCTCGGCGGCCAGCACGATCGCCATGTCCGGGCCGGCGGTGGCGAGCGCCTCCGATGCGACGAGCAACTCCCCTCCGACGAAGAAGGCGCTCCACATCGTTTCCACCGACATGTCGAAGGCAAGGCTGAAGCCGCCGAACACGCGATCGGATTCGTCCAGCGCGAGGATCGCGCATTCCGAGCGGACGAGGTGGCAGGCGTTGCGATGCGTTATCATCACGCCCTTGGGGCGCCCCGTCGTCCCCGAGGTGTAGATGATATAGGCCAGGTCGTCGGGCGTCGCGCCGGTCTCCGTGCGCTCCGGCGGATAGGCGGCAGCAGCGGCGAGATCGCCCAGCATCATATCCACCGCCAGCGTGCGGACCGGCATCGCCGCCGCCCGCTCGCTTTCGGTGATGACCAGCACCGCGCCGCTATCGCTGGCGATGTAGTCTATCCGATCCTGCGGGTAGGCCCAGTCGACGGGCACATAGCAGGCACCGCACCACAAGGTGCCGAGGATCGCCATGTATTGATCCAGCCCGCGCGGCAGGCAGATCACCACGCGGTCGCCGCGCCCGACGCCAAGATCGCGAAGCTGGCGCGCGAAACGCCACGCGCGATCGCGCAGTTCGCTATAGGTCAGCGCGGTGCGGCGGCTGCTCTCGGGATCGACATCGATCTGCCGCACCGCGCAGTTCGCGGCGAATTTCTTGCACGCGTTGTCGAAAATCTCGTGGAGCAGCTCATCGCGCGCATAGGGCTCGTCCTCCCGAAGCGCCGGGGAGGGCGCGATCGGCGCGAAGATTGTGGGAGCGATTTCGGTTACGGTGGCCATGCCCCTAACTGCGCGATTTCGCGCGCATTTGCCACCCGTGCGTCAGTCGAACGCGGCGTCTCGCGCCCCGATCGTCACCGCGAGCGGGGAGAGGCCGGCAATAGTGACCTCGAGCCGGTCGCCGGGTATGACCGCGCCGACGCCGGCGGGCGTGCCGGTGTAGATCAGATCACCCGGCAACAGCGGCTCCAGCCGCGACAGATGCGCGATCACCTCGGCCGGCCGCCAGATCATGTCGGCCACGTCGCCGCACTGGCGCGTCTCGCCATTTAGCGTCAGCCGGATCTCGCCCGAGCCGACATGACCGCTTTCGCTGACCCGCCGCAACGACCCGATCGGCGCCGAGCAGGCGAAATTCTTCGCGGTGTCCCACGGTCTGCCCTTGTCCTTGGCGCGTGCCTGAAGATCGCGTCGCGTCATGTCCAGCCCGGCGGCGTAGCCATAGACGAGATCGAGCGCCCGCCCCGGCGCAACCGCCGCGCCGCCCTTGCCGATCGCGACGACCAGTTCTGCCTCGTAATGGAGATCGGCCGTCGCCGGGGGATAAGCGATCGTGCCGCCGCCCGGCACCAGCGCCTGCGCGAACTTGTAGAAGAAGAACGGCGGCTCTCGATCGGGATCGCTGCCCATCTCGCGCGCATGATCGGCATAGTTGCGGCCGACGCAGAAGATCCGTCCAGCCGGAAAGCGTTCATCGCAGTCGTCCACCGCGATCATCGGCAGCATGGGCGGATCGAACGGGGTGGACATGAATCGTGTTCCTGGATGGCGTGATGCCTACGTGCGTATCGCCTGCCGCCTGCGCAAGCCCGCGTTTCAGGCGGGAAGCAAGGTAGCGCGCAATCGCAGCAGCCCCTCCGCCAATACCGTGATCTCGGCGTCGCCCAGCGAACCGGCGAACACCGACGCGGACAGCGCGAAGCCGGGTGAGATGCCGGCGATCGGCACCGCGACTGTACAGATGCCACGGTGCGCGAAGCCATGATCGAGCGCGAACCCGCGTTCGGCGGCCGCCTTCACCTGCGCGGCATAGTCGTCGAACGACAGCGGCGTCTGCCAGCGCACGGCGTGATAGCGCCGCGCGAGTTCCTGCTCGTCTATCCTCTCCTCGGCCGCGAGCGCGCGCCCCACCGCGCCGCCACCGAGCGGTTGCCGCTGGCCGTCCGCCAGCGCGACGCGCAGCCCGGACTTGCTCTCCGCCCGTGTGACCAGGCCGACGCGCTCGCGCGCGATCACCTTCCACAAGGCGACCGCCGCGTCATTGGCCTCGGCAAGCTTCGCCATATGCGGCCGCGCGCGCTCCGCCAGCGCGCGTGCGCTATCGTTGCGCAGTGCATCGCTGGACGCCCAGGCGCGCGTCAGGCGATAGTGTTTCGTCCGCGCGTCCCGCTCGATCGCCCCCTCGGCCAGCAGGGTTTTCAGCAGGTTGAAACAGGTCGACGGGCTGAGCCCGGCGATCCGGGCGATATCGGAGAGTGACATGGGATTGGTTTCGGCGAGCAAGCGCAAAATCGCGAAAGCCTGCGAAACGGAGCGCACCGGAGACGTCATCGCCCAGAATTAGTTTTCACAATGATGAAAATCAATTCTCAATATTGAAGAATTTCGAAAGTCGGATTATCGCCCCCACATCGACCCGGGAGAGAAAATGTGAACCGCATTCTTGAAGGAAAGGTCGTCGCGATCACCGGCGCCGGGCGCGGCATCGGGCGCGAGATCGCGCTGCTGTGCGCGCGGGAGGGTGCCGCGGTGGTCGTCAACGATCCCGGCGTGGCGCAGGGCGGCGACGGCGCGGACAGGGGCCCCGCCGAAACGACGGCGGCGGATATCGTCGCGGCGGGCGGGAAGGCTTGTGCCAACCTCGCCGATGTCGCCGATCCCAAGGCGGCGGCATCGGTCATCGAGGATGCCGTCCAGCGCTTCGGCCGGGTCGACGCGGTGGTGAACAACGCCGGCATCCTGCGCGACACGATCTGGCACAAGATGAGCTACGAGGACTGGACGAGCGTCATCGATGTCAACCTCACCGGCGCATTCAACGTATCAAAGGCCGCGACGCCCTATTTTCGCGAACAGCAATCGGGCAGCTTCATCCATTTCACCTCCACCAGCGGGCTGATCGGCAATCTGGGGCAGGCAAACTATTCGGCAGCGAAACTGGGGCTGGTCGCGATGTCGCAGTCGATCGCGCTCGACATGGCGCGGGTCGGCGTGCGATCCAATTGCATCGCCCCTTTCGCGTGGAGCCGCATGACTGCCTCCATCCCCGCCGAGACGCCCGAACAGAAGCAGCGCGTCGAACGGATGCAATCGATGAGCGCTGACAAGATCGCCCCGCTCGTCGCCTATCTAGCATCCGATCGATCGGTTGACGTGACGAACCAGATCTTCTCGGTGCGTCGCAACGAGATCATGCTGTTCTCCAAGCCACGCCCGATCCGTTCCATGGTGAAGGTCGAGGGCTGGACGGCGGAGAGCATCGCCGATGAGCTGATCCCGGCCTTCCGCTCCAGCTTCGCCCGCGCCGACGAGGTTTCGGCACACGTTTTCCCTTACGATCCGGTTTGAGGATATCGCCATGAGCAACACCAACCCCGGCATGGACGCGGAGGTCTTCGAGCAGTTCATCGAGCAGCTTCACCGCTATGTGCGCGATCGACTGATCCCGGCCGAGCGCGCGATCATCGAGAGCGACGAGATTCCCGCCGATATTCTCGCCGAGATGCGCGATATGGGTCTGTTCGGGCTGACCATGCCCGAGAAATTCGGCGGCGCGGGAATGAACGTCAGCCAATATGTGCGGACGATCCACACGCTGAGCTATGCGATGCCCGCGTTCCGCTCGATCATCTCGATCAACATCGGCATGTTCTGCTCCGCCTTGAAGAACGGCGGGACGGCGGCGCAAAAGGCCGAGTGGCTGCCGCGCGTCGCGGCGGGCGAGATCGCCTGTTTCGGGCTGACCGAGCCCGGATCGGGATCGGATTCCGCCGGGCTGCAGACGAGCGCCGTCAAGACCGATACCGGCTGGGTGCTGAACGGCACGAAACGCTACATCACCAATTCGCCCCACGCGAAGGTCGGCCTCATCATGGCGCGGACCGGCAAAGAGAATTTGCCCAAGAACGCGCACGTCTCCGCCTTCATCGTGCCGATGGAGGCGCCGGGCGTGTCGATCGGCAAGTCCGACAAGAAGATGGGCCAGTCCGGCAGCCATATCGCCGATATCATCCTCGAAGATGTCCACGTCACCGATGACGCGCTGCTTGGCGGGGAACTCGGCAAGGGCTTTGTTTACGCCATGATGAGCCTGGACAACGGGCGCGTGTCGGTCGGCGCGGCGGCCACCGCTTATGCCCGCCGCGCGCTCGACAGCGCGATCCGCTACGCCACCGAACGCAAGGCGTTTGGCGAGCCGATCGCCAATTTCCAGCTCATCCAGCAGATGCTCGCCGACAGCGAGATCGAGATCTACGCCGCAGAAACGATGATGGCGGACGTCACGCGCCGCGCCGATGCGGGGGAGAACGTGCTGCGCAAGGCGGCGGCGTTCAAGGTGTTCGCCTCCGAAATGTGCGGCCGCGTGGTTGATCGCTGCGTACAGGTTTATGGCGGGGCGGGGTATCTTGCGGAATATGATGCCGAGCGCTTCTTCCGCGATGCGCGCATCTACCGCATCTACGAGGGGACGACGCAGATCCTCCAGCTCCAGATCGCCAAGCACATGCTGCGCGAATTCAACGCACAGGGCTGAGCGGCGGTGTACGATCTGCTTGGCGGCCTGTCGGTGATCGAGGCATCGTCCTTCGTCGCATCGCCGACTGCCGGGCTGTATTGCGCGCAGATGGGGGCGGAGGTGATCCGCGTCGATCAGATTGGCGGTGGCCCGGATTTCCGCCGCTGGCCGGTCACGGCGAACGATGACTCGCTCTATTGGGAAAACCTCAACCGCGCGAAGAAATCGGTCGCGCTCGATCTCGCCCGGCCGGAGGGGCGCGAATTGTTGCAGGCGCTGATCCGCGTGACCGGGCAGGTCATCACCAATTTTCCGGTGAAGGGCTTCATGGCGCATGACGTGCTGGCGCAGGAACGGGCCGATCTCATCACCGTTCGCGTGATGGGCTGGGCGGATGGCACCCCGGCACTGGACTATACCGTCAACAATTCGGTCGGTTATCCGCTGCTCACCGGCACGGGGCCAGAGCCCGTCAACCATGTGTTGCCGGCATGGGATCTGCTGAGCGGGGCCTATGCCGCCTTCGCGTTGCTCGCCGCGCTGCGACGCCGCGCGGAAACAGGCAACGGCGGGGAGATCCGCATTCCGCTCTCGGATGTCGCCATCGGCACGGTCGCCAATCTCGGCAGCCTGGCGGAGGTGATGTACGAGGGGCATGACCGGCCCCGGCTGGGGAATACGGTATACGGGCTGTTCGGGCGCGATTTCGTCACCGCCGATGGCGTGCGGACCATGATCGTCGTCGTCACGCCACGGCAATGGGCGAACCTGATTGCCGCGCTCGGCCTGGAAGAGGCGGTCGCGGCGGCGGAAGCGCGGCTGGGTGTATCGTTCGCTACCGATGACGGGCTGCGCTTCGATCATCGCGACGCGCTGTTTCCGCTATTCGAGCAGGCGGTCGGGGCGCGCGCGCACGCCGATCTCGCCGCCGCGTTCGATGCTGGCGGTGTGGTCCATTCGGCGTACCGCAGCATGTCCGAAGCGGTGCGGGATCCCGCCCTGGTGGCGGACAATCCGATCTTCGGCGTGGCCGAAAACCCGAGCGGCATCGTCTATCCTGCCGCCGGCGCCTTCGCCACCGTGCCGCAGCTCGATCGTCAGCCGCCGCGCCCCGCGCCCCGCAACGGCCAGCATACCGAGCAGGTGCTGGCTGAACGACTGTCGCTCTCATCGGGCGAGATCGCCCGTCTCATCGACTCCCGCATCATAGGAATTGCCCAATGACCCAGCGCCGTGCCGCCATCGTCGCCCCGATCCGTACCGCCGTCGGCAAGTTCGGCGGCGCCCTCGCCGATCTGAATGCCGGGCAGCTTGGTGCGGTGATTCTCAAGTCGCTGATCGAGCGGACGAAGATCGATCCGGCGCGGGTGGACGACGTGGTTTTCTCGCAAGGCTATGGCAATGCCGAGGCTCCCGCGATCGGCCACTGGTCCTGGCTCGCCGCGGGTCTGCCGATCGATGTGCCGGGCTATCAGCTCGATCGGCGCTGCGGCTCCGGGCTGCAGGCGGTTATCAATGCCGCGATGATGGTGCAGACCGGCATGAGCGACGTGGTAGTCGCGGGCGGCGTCGAGAGCATGTCGAACGTCGAATATTATACCACCGAGGGCCGGCGCGGCACCCGCGCGGGCGGGCTGATGCTGCATGATCGCCTCACCCGCGGGCGGCTGATGTCGCAGCCGATCGAGCGGTTCGGCGTCATCAGCGGGATGATCGAGACGGCCGAAAACCTCGCGCGCGATTACGGCATTTCGCGCGAGGCGGCCGATGCCTATGCCGTCCGCTCGCACCAGCGCGCCGCTGCGGCATGGGCCAACGGCTTGTTCGATGACGAACTCGTTCCCGTTCCGGTGCCGCAGCGCAAGGGCGATCCGGTGATCTTCGCGCATGACGAAGGGTATCGCGCCGATGCCAGCCTGGCGACGCTGGGCGCGCTGAAGCCGCTGGAGGCGAAGGCGATCCCGGGCGCGATCGTCACTGCCGGCAACGCCAGCCAGCAGAATGACGCCGCCGCCGCCTGTCTCGTCGTCGCGGAGGACAAGCTGGAAGAGCTGGGGCTGGAGCCGATCGCCTGGTTCCACAGCGCCGCCGCCGCGGGTTGCGACCCCGCGCGCATGGGGATCGGCCCGGTGCCGGCGGTCGAGCGATTGTTCGCCCGCAACGGCCTGGGCTGGGGCGATATCGATCTCGTCGAGCTGAACGAAGCGTTCGCGCCGCAGGTGCTGGCCGTGCTCAAGGGCTGGGGCTGGTCGGAGGACGACAGCCGCAACGAGATCCTCAACGTCAACGGCTCCGGCATTTCGCTGGGCCATCCGATCGGCGCGACCGGCGGTCGCATCCTCGCCAATCTCACCCGCGAGCTGCAACGCCGCGACGGGCGCTACGGTCTAGAAACCATGTGCATCGGCGGCGGACAAGGGATAGCAGCGATCTTCGAACGCGCCGCCTGAGCGCTAACCGGAGAGGACATGATGGACGACTGGAGCGCGTGGACCGGCCGCAGCGACACACAGACCGACCGGGTGGATCTGGGCGCCGTGACACGCTGGTGCGCGACGCTCGATCGCGCCATCCCGCATGATGGCTCGGTGCCGGTTGGCTACCATTGGTGCCTGTGCCTCCCCGATGCGCCCACCGCGATGCTGAGCCCGGACGGGCATCCGCGCCGTGATCTCGGCACGCGCAGCTTCCTTCCCCCTGTAACGTTGCCACGCCGGATGTGGGCATCGAGCCGGATGGAATTCGCCAGGCCGCTGCGCGTCGATGACAGGGTGACGCGGCAATCACGTATCCTGTCGGTGTCGCAGAAGCACGGGGCGTCCGGCGAGCTCGTCTTCGTCGATGTCGCGCACGATGTGCTCGCTGACGGCGTGCTTGCGGTGCGAGAGGTGCAGTCGATCGTCTATCGCGAGGCCGCGGCCAAGGATGCGCCGCCGGCTCCCCCGCCTGCCGGGGCCGGCAGGTTCGATGCGGCGGCATGGGGCACGGTACGCACGATCGCGCCATCGCCAGCGTTGTTGTTCCGCTATTCGGCGCTCACCTTCAACAGCCATCGCATCCACTACGATCTAGCTTATGCCACATCGAAAGAGGGATATCGCGGGCTGGTGGTGCAGGCGCCGCTCACGGCGACCTTGTTGCTGGAGCTGGCGCGGCGCGAGCTTGGCGATCATGCCCTGCGCACGTTCTCCTTCCGCGGCATTTCACCCGCGATCGCGAGCGAGACGCTGCATCTGGCGATGAAGAGCGATGGCGAAGGGATCGAACTGGGCGCGTTCGCCGCCGATGGCCGGCGCGTGATGCAGGCGCGCGCCGAGCGCTGATCTCAGCGCGCAGGCGTACCGCGTTTGCGGACGACGCGGCGATAGAAACTCCGCAGCAACACCAGCACCGCGACCGCCACGACAACGACCATGACGGCCACCGCGATCGCCGCCCACGGGCTGGCGAAGGCGGTAAGCAGCAGCCCGGTGGTGGCAATGTCTCCACCGGTTGACAGGGCGATATTCGAGAACGGCTCCGGGCTGGCATTGGCCACCGCCCGGGTGCCGGCCTTTGCACCATGCGTCAGTAACGCCGCGCCGCCGCCGAGCAACACCGCGATAACCTGCCACGTCGGATCGCCGGGATCGACGATGGCGAGCGCGAGCAGCGCCCCGCCGACCGGGCGGATCAGCGTGTGGACGGAATCCCACGCGCTATCGATCCACATCACCTTGTCCGCGAAGAATTCGGCCACCGCGCCGACGCCCGCGACAGCGATCACCCAGGGATTGGCAAACACATCCAGCGCATGGAGATGGGCCGGCATCGCGATCCAGCCGAAATGCATCGCAAGCCCCGTGACGAACACGCAGACATACAGGCGCCATCCGCTCAACAGGCTGACGCTTGCCGCCAGCCCAAGGATGCCCGCCGCTGTCATTGCAGTATCCTAACAGTCATCCACGCCGGGCGCACCCTCGATCAGGCATCGGACGCAACCGGCGCGAGCGGCACCTTTACGGTGAAGGTGCTGCCCGCGCCCGGCCCGCCACTTTCCACCGCGATGGTTCCCTCGTGCAGTGCGACGAGCTGCTTCACCAGCGCCAGCCCGATGCCAAGTCCACCCTGCGCGCGGATGCGGTGATCCTCGACCTGCTCGAATATCTGGAAGATGCGCGACTGCATCTCGATCGGAATCCCGATCCCCGTGTCGGCCACGACGATCTCCGCATGGCTCGCATCGCAACGCACCTTCAGCGCGACCGCACCGCCGGGCGGGGTGTATTTCGCGGCATTGATCAGCAGATTGCCGATGACCTGCGCCAGCCGCGTGTGATCGGCGATCAGCCACACCGGCGACGGCGGCAGTTCCTCGCTGAATTCCAGTTCGCTCGCCTCGAAGCCCTGCCGGCTCATCTCAACGGCGGTTCTGACCACCTCGCACAGGTCGATCCGCTCGCGCTGGAGCGATATCTTGCCCTCGCTTATCCGCGAGATATCGAGAAGATCCTCGATGAGGCGCGAAAGGTGCGTGAGCTGCCGCCCCATCTGCTCGCGGATCGCGGCGGTATGCTCGCCGGTGTCGCGGCGATTGAGCAGGTGCAGGCCGCCGCTCAGCGCCGCCACCGGGTTGCGCAGTTCATGCCCCAGCATCGCGAGAAACTCGTCCTTGCGGCGATCGGCATCGCGCAGTGCCGCGGTCAGCGCCTCGAGTTGGTCGCGCTTCTCGGCGAGCCGCCGCCGCTGGCGGTAGAGATCGAAGAAGATCCGCGCCTTGCTGCGCAGTATATCCGGCTCGATCGGCTTCTGGATGAAATCAACCGCGCCAGCCTCATAGCCGCGAAAGCGGCGCTGCTGGTCGGCGCTCCCCGCCGTCACGAAGATGATCGGGATATGCCGGGTCCGCTCGTTGCCGCGCATGAATTCGGCCAGCTCGAACCCGTCCATGCCCGGCATCTGAACATCGAGCAGCGCCAGCGCGACATCATGGTGCAACAGCAGCTCGAGCGCCGCCTCCCCCGATCGCGCTTTCAGCACGGTCACATCATCGCCACGCAGCAACGCCTCCAGCGAAAGGAGATTGCCTTCCAGATCATCGACCAGGAGAAAATTAACCCGCTCCATCAAGCCTCTTAAATTCCTCCGAAATCAAGCAAACAGGACGCGATCGCGTCGAGAGACAATGGCCGTGCGGCGGGGCATTCGTGCAGCGCCGCCGCCGGCATTGTTGATGCGGTGGCGGTCGCCGGATCCTCCACCATCACGATGCCGCCGGCCTCGGCCACCGCCGCCAATCCGCGCGCGCCATCCTGATTGGCGCCGGTAAGCACCACGCCAGCCAGCGCGGGACCATAAGCGTCCGCGGCGCTTTCGAACAGCACATCGATCGAGGGCCGGGAATAGAGCACCGGATCGTCGGCCGACAACGACAGCGTGCGATCGCCCTCCACCAGCAGGTGATAGTCGGGCGGCGCGAAATAGACCTTGCCCGCCGCGACCGGCTCCTTGTCCTCCGCCTCGCACACGTCGATGCGGCATTTCGATCGGAACAACGCCGCGAGAACATTGCGCCGGTCCGAGGGCACATGCACCACCACGATCACCGCGAGTGGATAATCGACCGGCAGACGCGGCAGGATCGCGGACAGCGCCTCCACCGCGCCGGCGGAAGCGCCGATCACCACCGCCTCGATCCGTGCGGCGCTCACGGCTCGCGTCTCTGGTAGATTTTCTCGTCGCGCACGAAATCGGTGAAAGAGCCCGCGTGCTCGGAGAAACGCAGGCTCTCCTTCGCGCCCAGCCCGAGAAAGCCGTTGCGTGCCAGGGACTCGCGGAACAGCCCGATCGCGCGGTTCTGCAGCGGGCGATCGAAATAGATCAGCACGTTGCGGCAGGAGATCAGGTGCATCTCCGCGAATACCGCATCGGTGACGAGGCTGTGGTCGGAGAATACGACGCGATCGCGCAGCGTCTTGTCGAACGCCGCCGCGCCATAGGCCGTGCTGTAATAATCGGAGAGCGAGGTCTTTCCGCCGGATTTCTGATGGTTTTCGGTGAACGCCTTGATCCGGTCCAGGGAATAGATGCCGCTCGATGCGATCTTCAGCGCCTCCGGGTTGATGTCGGTTGCGTAGAACAGCGTTCGTTCCTCAAGCCCCTCCTCGCGGAACAGGATCACGAAGGAATAAAGCTCCTCGCCGCTGCTGCACCCCGCAATCCAGATCCGCAGCGAGGGATAGGTGCGCAGGTGCGGCACCACCTTTTCGCGGAGCGCACGGAAATAGAGCGGATCGCGAAACATCTCGCTCACCTGCACCGTGAGATAACCGAGCAGCGTCGTCAGCATCGCCGGCTCGTGAAGCAGCGCCTCCTGCATGGCGGAGAAATTGCGGAAGCCGAGCTGCTCGCGCGCCTGCCGCAGCCGCCGCTTGACCGATGCGCGCGCGTAGTTGCGAAAATCATAATGATATCGCCGGAACAGCGCATCGAGCAGCAGCTCGATCTCGATATCCTCGATCTCGTCGCGCATCGGCGGCGGCCTAGCGCGGCATCCAGACGCGGACGAGCGAGAGCAGCTTGTCCACGTCCAGCGGCTTGGCCATGTAATCGTTCGCGCCCGCCTCGATGCAGCGTTCCTGATCGTCGGGCATCGCCTTGGCGGTGAGGGTGATGATCGGCAGCTTGCGCCAGCGCTCGTCGTCGCGGATCGCGCGCGTCGCGGTTAGGCCGTCCATCACCGGCATCATCACGTCCATCAGCACCAGATCGATCGCCGCGGCCGGGTCGGCGGATGCCTTTTCGAGCGCGTCGAGCGCCTCCTGCCCGTTGCGCGCGATCTCCACCCGCGCGCCGCGCGGTTCGAGGATGTTGGTCAGCGAATAGACGTTGCGCACGTCATCCTCGACGATGAGGATACGGCGCCCTTCCAGAATGGCGTCGCGGCTGCGCGCCTTCTGGATCATTTTCTGCTGTTCGAGCGGCAGGTCGTTGACCACCTGATGAAGGAACAGCGAAACTTCGTCGAGCAGCCGCTCGGGGGAACGCGCGCCCTTGATAATGATCGAATCCGAATAGCGGCGCAGGCGCTGCTCCTCGTCAGGCGAAAGATCGCGCCCGGTATAGACGATCACCGGCGGGAAGGCGTGCGTGCCATCCGCGCTCAGCGTCTCCAGCAGCGAGAAGCCGGTCGCGTCGGGCAGCGACAGATCGAGCACCATGCAATCGAACGTCTGCTGCTCCAGCCGCTCCAGGCATTCTGCCGCCGTGCCCGCGCCGACTGTCTCCACCTCGCCCGACGACAGGAGCTTTGCCACCGCATCTCGCTGGCGCGCGTCGTCCTCGACGATCAGCACGCGCCGCACGGTGCGGGTCAGCGTGGAGGCCAGCGATTCCAGCACCCCGGCCAGATCCTCGCGCTTCACCGGCTTCTTGAGATAGCCGATCGCACCGAGCGACAGCGCGGTCTGCGTATGATCGCTGCCGGATACCACGTGAACCGGGATATGCCGCGTCGCCACGTCCCGCTTCAGCCGGTCAAGCACCGCCAGGCCGGACTGATCGGGCAGCCCCACGTCGAGGACGACCGCGCTTGGCCGGTGGCTCCGTGCCAGCGCGAGCGCCTCTTCCGCAGTGCCGGCGACGAGCGTCTGGAAGCCCATCTCGCGCGATAGATCGCGGACGATCCCGGCGAATGTGGTATCGTCTTCCACAACCAGCAGGATGCGGCGCGCGTCGGCCAGCTGATCGCGATCGTCCTCGATGCGTCGCGGGCGCACGGCGACGCGCGGTAGTGACGACGTGTCAACGCGAGCCGGGGCGGCCGGTGCGGCAACAGGCGCCGCGGGCTCGCGCGGCGCGACGTGCGCGGGATCATAGGTGGACGGGATCGTGACGGTGAAGGTGCTGCCCTCGCCCTCCGCGCTGGTCAGTGTGATAGCGCCCCCGAGCAGCCGCGCCAGCTCACGCGAGATCGAAAGGCCAAGGCCGGTGCCGCCGTATTTCCGGCTGATCGTGCCATCGGCCTGCTGGAACGCCTCGAAGATGCTGCGCTGATGCTCCGCGGTGATGCCGATGCCGGTATCGGTGACGGCGAGCGCGATCCGATCATCCGCGACGCGATCGATCGACACCCGCACGCTGCCGGTCTCGGTGAACTTGAACGCATTGGAGAGCAGGTTCTTCAGGATCTGCTCCAGCCGCTGCCGATCGGTATCGATCGTCGGCGGGCAATCCGGCGCGATGACGATATCGAGCGCCAGTCCCTTCTCGTCGGCGACCGGCTGGAACAACGCACGCAGGTCTTTCGCCAGCCGTTCCATTTCCACCGTTTCCGGCTGCACCTGAACATGCCCCGCCTCGATCTTCGACAGATCGAGGATGTCGTTGATGAGGCCGAGCAGATCATTCCCCGACGAATGGATCGTGCGGGCGTAATTCACCTGCTCGTCGGAGAGATTGTCGTCAGGGTTGTCGCCGAGCAGCTTGGAGAGGATCAGCAACGAATTGAGCGGCGTGCGCAGTTCGTGCGACATGTTGGCGAGGAAATCGGACTTGTACTGGCTGGCCTGTTCCAGTTCGCGCGCCTTCAGCTCCACTGCGGCATTGGAAAGCGCGAGCTTGTCGCGCTGCACCTCAAGCCGCTGCGCCTGTTCCTCGAGCTGGACGTTGGTCTGCTCAAGTTCCGCCTGTTGCTGCTCCAGTCGCGTCTGCGATTCGCGCAGCGCGCGCCCCTGCTCTTCCAGTTCCTCGTTCGAAACGCGCAGTTCCTCGCTCTGGACCTGCATTTCCTCGGACTGGCGCTGCGTTTCCTCCAGCAGGTTCTGCAATTCCGCGCGATACCGGGCAGAGCGCAGGGCGACGCCCAGCGGCCCCGCCACTTCGCCAAGCAGTTCCAGCGTGCGATCGTCGATCGGGCGCAGGAAGCCGAGTTCGATCACGCCCTGCACAAGGCCATCGGCAGCCGCGGGCGCAATGGCGAGATGACGCGGGCGATCGCGCCCCAGCGCCGAGCCGATCGTCAGATAACCATCCGGCACATCGCCGATCACCACCGACGCGCCATCCACCGCGACCTGTCCGAGCAATCCTTCGCCGCGTGAAAACGCTTCGACGATCGTGGCGTCGGGCGGCACGCCATAGGTCGAGACGCGGCGATAATTGCTGCCGTCGCCGATAAACACCGCGCCCGCCTGCGCATCCAGGAAGCGCACCAGAAATGCCAGGATATTGTCGCCGATCTGCGCGGTGCCGAGATCGCCGATCACGGCCGACGCCAGTCCCACCTGCCCGGACTGGAGCCAATCCCGCCGCGCCCGCGCCAGTGCGGCGCGGCGGATCAGAACCCCGATGAACAGCGTCAGCGCCACCCCGACGATACAGGTAATGAGGATGCTGAGCCGTGCCACCTGATACGCCGCGTCCATCGCCACGACGCCTTCGCGCCGCAGCCGCGTTTCTTCCTGCAGCATCACCTCGAGCTGCTCGCGGATCGCATCCATCTCCGCCTTGCCGCGATCGCTGTTGACGATCGCGATAGCCGGCGCGGCGCCCTGCGTGCGGCGAACGTCGATCGTCTCTTTCAGCTCGGCGAATTTGCTGCGGATATGGCGCCGCAGGGCCACCAGCCGCGCCGTTTCGATGGGGTTGCCTGCGGTGAGTGAGGCGATGTGGTCGATGCGGCCGTCCAGCCCCGCGACCGCGTCGCGATAGGGTTCCAGATAGCGTTCGTTGCCGGTCAACAGATAACCGCGCTGCCCCGTTTCGGCATCCTGCACGACGGAAAGCAGATCGTCGATCGAGCGGATGATCGTATGCGACTTCTGAAGCTGCACCGCATCGTCTGAAAGTCCCCGCACGTTGAAGAAGGCGATGGCGCCGGTGGCGATGAAGAACAGGATCATCACCGCGAGCCCCAGCGCAGTGCGGGCGTCCAGGCCGGATTTCGAAACCGGCGTTGGCCGCTGGGTCGCGTTCGTCATCTGCATCCGGGCGTTCTGCGCCGAAGAGCCATCGGCATGCAACGTGCGGCATAGAGAAATCGCCGCTTATGGCAAGAAAGCGGGGATTGGAACGCAGGCGATATAACCTGGGTTAAGACGATTGCCCGGTCTGCCGGCGCGCGCGCCAGCGGTCGTACAGCCGCACGGCGCAGATCACGGCCCCGATCGTCAGCACCGGCCCGATGTCGAAACGCGCGCGATTATTCTCCCACACGTCGAACGAACTGGAGATCGCGATCACCCACCCGCCCAGCAGCAGGAGAACCGCCTCGATCGCCAGCGCGGGCGCCATGTTTGCTAAGGCGCGGGCGCGCAGCAGCGCGATCAGCCGCACGCAGACGGAAACGCCGAACGCGACGAACAGCAGCAACCCGGCGAGCGCGGTCAACGATATCTGCATCAGCGGCGCCGCAGTGCGCGCCGGATCGTCGGTCCGGCCAAGCCACGCCGCCGGCTGAAGCCCGACGATCGCGTTGGCGGCACGCTCCCATGGCGCGATCACCGCACGGTTCCGCTCCAGGCCCTTGAACTCGCTCGGCGGTCGGTTGAAATGGTAGAGCGAGGTCGCGAGCACCCCGGCGAAACCGCCCGGGTCGGCCGCCAGCCCCACCATCGCGTCACGTGTGCGCGCGGCACCGATTTTCGTGTACAGGATGTGGTTCCAGTTATCCTCACCGGTCGATTTGCGCAGGTTGTCGAGGCTTGGCTCGCCAGTCGGCGGGATCGGCGGCAGCATCGCGAGATACACCGGCGGCGGCGAGAAGCCCTGCACCACGGCGAAGCGCGACAGCCGCCCGTCCCGGATCATCGCCACGCGCGTGGCGAGCGGAAGGCGATCGACCGTGGTGTGATCGACGTTGAGCGGCGCCCAGCTGCTGAGCGCCGTGGAGCCGAAAACCACGACGTTCTTCAGCATCACCGCGCCGATCGCCATCGCGGGCAATGCCGCCGCCAGCGCCACCCGCCGCCGAAGCCCCGCGCCGGCCAGCAGGGCGATCGCAAGCACCGCGACGAACAGCGCCGGATGAATCATCGAACGCAGCAACGTCGTCGTCGCCAGCGCCGCGAAGCCGAAGAACAGCCAGCCTGCCGAGCGGCGCGCCAGCCCGGCATGGATTCCCCACAGCGCCATGCACAGCAGCCACGGCACCAGCCCGTCATAATAAAGCTTCTGGGAAAACAGGAGCACGGCGGGTGACACGCACAGCCATGCCGCCACGATGAAGGCGAGCCGCGGGCGGCCCGTCAGATCGCGCACGAGCGCCTGGACCGCAAGAATCCCGCCCAGCGTCACGATCGCGTAGATCACGCCGATCACCCACGGAAATCCCGCCGGCCCCGCCCGAAGCGCCAGGCCGATCATCAGGTTGAACAACGGCGGCTGGCTGTGAAGATACCAGAGCGTGCGCCACAGATGCTCCCGCAGCAGCGCAAGGTCCGCGATCTGCATCCAGCTCGTCAGATTGTCCGCATCGAAGCGTTGGCCAAGCGCCAGAACGATAAGCCGCACCGCGACGAACAATGCGGCAACGATCAACGCCGCCCGCGCATGGCCGCTGCGCACTTCCCCCTGAATTGCCATCGATCTTCACTCCCGTTCGCAGCCATCGCTAGCCGCCCAACGGTAAAAGCCGTGATAATCTCGACTTTTGGCGGTCTGCCAGCGCCGGAACCGCATCATGCGCGCGGATCGGCAGGCGCCTGCGCGCCGATCGGTTTTCGACATGCGGTTCGTGGCTGGAATTCCCGCCACGGCTCGCCTATAGGCTCGGCGAAGTCGATCCTTTTGGCCATTTAAGCGCCAATCGGCACGCGGGTGTGGCGGAATTGGTAGACGCAGCGGACTCAAAATCCGCCGTTGGCAACAACTTGTCGGTTCGAGTCCGACCACCCGTACCATTGCCGGGCGCTACCCGGCGGAATTTCCGTGGCGGCGGCCGACTCCCCTGACGCAACCTGTGGGCGCGGGCCGTCCCCCGGCCTCCCCGTCTGGCCGGGCGCGCGATCGGCAGGCGATCCCATCCCTGGCGCGCGGCATCGCCCTCAGCTGTTGGCGAGGATCGCTTCCAGCACCTCCCGAAAGCCGGCTTCCACACCAGCGCGGGCGCGATGCCGGCCTCCGGATACCAATTGCTCGCCGCGCCGCCACACGCCGTCGATCGCGCCGCGGCCTGCCGCGAAGATCAGCGAATCGAGCAACGCATCATCGTCGCGGGCGAGCAACGCCGGATGCGCTGCATCGAGCGATACGATGTCTGCGGCATTGCCCGGCGCCAGCGCCGCCGATGCGCCGAGCGCCTGTGCACCTCCCGCCAGCGCCGACGCCAACAGGGCGCGCCCGGTCGATCGCGTGCGGTCGCTGGCCAGCGCGTTGCGCAGCCGCCGCGTCAGCCGCTGACCATATTCGAGGACGCGCACCTCCTCCGTCATATCGATCAGCACGTTCGAATCCGAGCCGATGCCGATCCGGCCGCCGGCGGCCAGATATTCGGCGGCCGGAAAGATCCCGTCGCCCAGATTGGCCTCGGTGATCGGGCACAGTCCGGCCACCGCGCCGCTGCGCGCCAGCGCCAGTGTCTCGGCTTCGGTCATGTGCGTGGCATGGACGAGGCACCAGCGATCATCGACGGGCGCATTGCCCAGCAGCCATTGCACCGGCGTCGCGCCGCTCCATGCGAGGCAGTCTTCCACCTCGCGGACCTGCTCGGCGATGTGGATGTGGATCGGCGCGTCCCCGGCGAGACGCTCGAGCAGCGCGAGTTGCTCGGGCGTCACTGCGCGCAGGCTGTGCGGAGCGATGCCGACACGCGCGTCTGACAACGGCCGCGCGGCGGAACGGCTCTCGTCCAGCAATCGCGCGTAGCCGTCGATGTCGTGCAGAAAACGGCGCTGCCCCTCGATCGGCGCCGCCCCGCCGAAGCCGCCGTGCGCGTAGAATACGGGCAGCAGGGTCAGCCCGATGCCGGTTTCCGCCGCCGCCGCGACGATCGCTTCCGCCATCGCCGCCCGATTCGCATAGGGCGCGCCCGCCGGATCATGATGAAGGTAGTGAAATTCGCCGACCCGGGTGAAGCCGGTCTCCAGCATCTCGACATAGGCCATCGCCGCGATCGCCGCGAGTTGGTCCGGCGTCAGCCGGTCCGCGAACCGATACATCACGGCGCGCCACGTCCAGAAGCTGTCGGCGCTCTCGCCGCGCGACTCCGCCAGTCCCGCCATGCCGCGCTGAAACGCGTGGCTGTGGAGGTTCGGCATGCCCGGCAGCGCGATCGCATTGCGGGAATCGCCGGCGCGTGGCGCCACGCCCACATCGATCGCCGCCAGCGTTCCGTTCGCGATCGCGACGCGCACATCGCGCGCCCAGCCGGCCGGCAGCAGCGCGCGCGCGAAATGAAGGACCGTTTCCGTCTGCCGCATCACGCCATCCCTTACCCGCCGTTATGTCTATACATTACGCCTGCAAGGTTCAATGGCGGGTCTGGCGACGGTACTGGCACGCTCCGCCGCAGATCTCCCCGCGATTTGCGTGGAGCGGCCCGAGCGGCGTGCAAGATCATGCCGGCCGCGGATTCACTCGCCGCTCAGTCGCGCCAGCTTTTCGGTTTTCTGTCGCTCGTGCGCCTTGCTGAGCATCACGCTGCAGGTCAGCCTCGCGCGCTCGGCAACCCGCTCGAGGCATTGGCCCGCATAGTCCGGCGAAAGCGGTGCGACGATCGAATCGAGATGCTCGTGCTCCACGGTTTCGAACGAGAAGATCGTTTCGAGATAGGTGTCGAATGCCTCGCGCATCCCCTCCCATTGCCCGCGCTCCGCCAGCCACGGCAGCGTCGCGCCGGAGGTGGTGAGCAGCACGAACTGTTTGTTCTGCAGTGTCTCGCTCGGGCGGTCGTGCCGGATCGCGGTGGCGGTGAGCCCGGCGCCCAGCACGCGATCGATATAGCCGACGATGATCGCCGGCGGCATCCCGAACCAGATCGGATAGACGAGCGTGATGGCGCCCGCGTCGCCCACCAGCGCCAGTTCCTGCCGCACGTCCGGCGAGAGGTGAAAGTCCGCGGCCTCGGGGCGTTCTTCCGCGCGAAGCAGCGGATCGAAGCCGGTTCGATAAAGATCGCGGATGGTGACGGACTGGCCGCATTCGCGCACGGCATCGGCATAAGCGGCGGCGACCGCGTGGTTGAAGCTTGCCTCGGCGGGATGCGCCAGAACGACGAGGTGGTGAAGATCGGCCGGCGTCACATTGACCATCGATTTTCTCCTCCACCCCTGTCTAGCGCATCGCCGCGCGATGCTCCAATCCAATCGCGCGAGGCGCCGGCGAGCCGGGGGTTGCGCGGGCGTTGCCGACAAACAGGGTGGCACTCGCATGGGCGGGCGCTTAGGTGCTCGGCGATGAACGCATCGGTCAACAGACGCTGGTGGATACTGGTGCGGCGCTACGGCCCGGCATCGGCGCGGGGCCGCCGCCGCATCGCGATGGGCACCGGCGCGATCTCGATCGGGCTGGCCGCGCTGCTGTTCGCCAGGCTGGCGGACGCGGCGAACGGCACCTTCCTCGCCCTCACCCATGCGTACTGGTGGGCGCCCCTGATCCTCACCCCGCTCGGCTTTGCGGGCATCGCGTGGACCACGCGGCGTTTCGCGCCGGAAACCGCCGGGTCCGGAATACCGCAGGTCATCGCGGCGGCGCACGATCCGTCGCGTGCCGAGAAATTGCTGCTGTCGCTGAAGGCGGCGCTGATGAAGGGCGTCTTCACGATCGCCGCGCTGCTTTGTGGCGGATCGGTGGGGCGCGAAGGCCCGACAGTGCAGATATCGGCGGCGATTCTGGCCTTCCACCACCGGATATTCCGGGTGCCGATGCGCGCCTCGATGATTATCGCCGGCGGTGCAGCGGGCGTCGCCGCCGCCTTCAACACGCCACTGGCCGGCGTGACCTTCGCGATCGAGGAACTGGCCGACGCGTACGAACAGCGCGTCGCGCTGCTTGTGATGACGACGATCCTGATCGCCGGCATGGTCAGCCTGGGTCTGTCGGGCGACTATATCTATTTCGGCGCGGTAGGCGAAACGATGAACGCCGGCGCGGTGCTGCGAATCGCGCCCGTCGCGGGCATTCTCGGCGGGCTGACAGGTGGCCTGTTCGCGCGCGCGCTGCTCGGCATGGGCGCCGCGCGCGCGCGCTGGCTTCCGTTTCTGAGCGGCCGCCCCATCCTGTGGGCGCTGGGCTGCGGCATGCTGGTGGCGCTGCTGGGCGTCGCGACGGGATTGACGTGGGGCACCGGCTATTCGGCGGCGCGCGCGATCATCGATGGAACCAATGCGCCGTACTGGTTCGGCCCGGCCAAGTTCGCGACGACGCTGGCGACGGCGTCATCGGGCCTGCCCGGCGGCATCTTCGCACCGTCTCTTGCGACTGGCGCCGGTCTTGGTGCGCTACTCCGCCCGCTCTTCCCGGGCGAGCCGGGCGGTGCTGTCGTCTTGCTCGGAATGGTCGCCTATTTCACCGGCGTCGTTCGCGCGCCGCTGACCGCGGTGATCATCATCGTCGAGGCCACCGCCAGCCGCGGGCTGATCCTGCCATTGTTCTTCGCGGCGCTGATCGCGCACGCCGTTTCGGCGCTGGTTTGCAAGGAACGCCTGTATCACGGGCTCGCGCGGCCATGGAAAGCCGCACTGTCTTCGGCCGCGCAACGCTGATCCTCGCCCTGATGGCCGCGCCGGACGGATCGGGCCGGCTGGCGTTGTCCGAATTACATCGACGCGTTCCGGCGCGGGTTCGCCCGCTCGCCACGCACGGCCTGTGCGGCGGCTTGCCGTCTGGTCAGGTGAACGGCCTCAGTCTGTCGCGGTAGCGAGCAGCACCGGGTCGATCTCGCGATCGAACGCGATACCGGCGCGGCCCTGAGTCTGCCAGGCGACTCGCCCTGCGACCCAGCCGATACCGGCCAGTTCCACCTCGACCGGGGCATCGGGCGCCAGCGGGCGGGGTAGTTCCGCCATCAGCCCGCCGGGAGACAGGTTGCGGACGCTCACCTTGATCGCGCGCTTCGCGTCGCCCATGCGCAGCCTCGCACCGAGCTGGACGCTCGCGCGCCCGCGCTCACCGCCATCGCCGCCGCCGGCCGAGACCGCGTCGGCAAATTCGTTCTTGCCGAGATGCTTCATGACCACGTCAATTAGCCGTCAAATCTTGCCGAATTGCCAACATCCTCATCGGCCGTTCCTCGATCTTGACGTTATCAGTCCTCGCGCGAGACCTTTTCCTGCCGTTCGTGACGCTCCTGCGCCTCGACGGTCATCGTCGCGATCGGCCGTGCCTCCAGCCGGCCCAGGCTAATCGGCTCACCCGTCACTTCGCAATAGCCATATTCGCCGTCGTCGATGCGGCGCAGCGCCGCCTCGATCTTCGCGATCAGCTTGCGCTGGCGATCGCGGGTGCGCAATTCGATCGACCAGTCGGTTTCGCTGGAGGCGCGATCGTTCAGATCGGCCTCGCGCATGGAATCGACCTGAAGCTGCGACAGCGTGCCCTGCGCCTCCCGCAGGATCGCCTCTTTCCAGTCGAGCAGCTTGGCGCGGAAATACGCCCGCTGCCGCTCGCCCATGAACGGTTCGTCGGGGCTCGGCCGGTAACCGCCGCCGTCATTGGCCGCGTCGTGGCCATCGTCGCCCTTGCCCGTTCGATCGTACGCCGTCGCCATCGATCTTCTCCCCGCCGGTGCCGGCGATTTGTGCCGCCGTGCACTGTCAGAGCGCGCCTATAATCACGCACGGAGGAGCAAACAAGCGACCACGGCAACTGAAACTGTGGATCATCTTCTTGAGCCGCTTTGCCTTTCCCGCGGCTGAACCCCGCAGGGTGCGAGATGCCCGTCGCGCGGCCAAATACTGTCTCGGAATGAAACGGCTGGCGGCCGGACGCTGCTTTTATTGGATAGTGTTGCGTCGGGGCATGCGTAATCGTGGTAAATGATATTGCGCTTAAATCTTTGTTTTGCACTTGTCCGGTAGCGGCAGTGCGAGACGCGATGGGACAGCGGCGGGAGTACGTCGCCGAAAGAGACAAGAGACGAACCATGTCTGTGCGGATGGCCTTGGCAAAACTCGCGGCGGTAGCCGCCAGTGGCGCAATAGTTGGCGGGGGCGCGGTGCATGTGGCGGAAAGCTCCAAGCCGCGCACCGAATTCAGCAAGAAGCGCATCGCGAAGAAGCCTGTCCGGCGCCCCGTCGAGCGCGTCGCCGCGCGGACCCGGTTGCGCCCGGCCCCGCGCACCTGCGAACCCACGGTCGTCACGGTCTCCACCCAGTCGCCGCCGGTCCCGCTGCCGCCCGCGCCTGAAATGCTGGCCAGCACCGGCCCGTCCGCGCCGCCCGCGATCATCGGTGGCGGATTCGGGGGTGGATTTGGCGGCGGCTTCTTCGCCGGCGGTTTCTTCGGCGGCAGCGGCGGCGGATCGAGCGGAATCGTCGTTTCCTCCACGTCGAGCTCCAGCGGCGGATCGACCAGCTCGAGCGGCGGCTCCACGTCAAGCTCGACTTCCTCGGGCGGATCGAGCGGCAACGTCTCGTCCTCGACCGGCGGATCCTCCTCGTCGACATCCACCGGCGGGGTGAGCAGCACTTCGTCCACGTCGAGCGGCAACGTGAGCAGCACGTCCTCCAGCGGGAACGTCAGCAGCACCTCATCGTCGAGCGGCAACGTATCCTCGTCGTCCAGCGGGAATGTCTCCTCGTCGTCGAGCGGGAACGTGTCCTCATCCACCTCGACCTCGTCGAGCTCGAGCGGCAACGTCTCGACCTCGACCAGCTCCAGCTCGAACGGGTCGAGCACGTCGACATCGTCGTCCACTTCCAGCTCGTCCTATGGCTCCAGTTCGAAGGGGTGGAGCTCGAACGGCGGCTGGTCGTCCAACGGCGGGTGGAGCTCGAACGGCGGGCATCACGGCAGCAGCGGGTCGAGCAGCGGCAATCCCACGCCCGTTCCCGCCCCGCCGATGGTGTTGCTGTTCGGCGCCGCGGCAGCCGGGCTGGTCGCGCGTCGTCGCCTGGCGCGCAAGGCGGCCGCAGCCGCCTGACCGGCGTCAGGCCGCCGCGATCGCGCGCTCGATATCCGCGACCGTATGCCCGGTGAGATCGCTGGCGATCTCTCCCCCCAGGCGCTCGCTTACCGCCTTGTGATAATGCTTGCGCAACTCGCCGAGCGTGCGCGGCGGCGCGATGACGATCAGCGACTCATAATCGTTAGACAGCGCGCGGGTGCGAAGCATGTCCGCCGCTTCGGCAGCGAATTTATCCTCCGCGAGCTGATGATAATCGGTTTCGCTATACGCGCTGCGACCCCAGCCGACGCTTGAAAACGAGCGGCCGGGGCGGTCCGATCCCTGCTCGTGCGCGGCCGGATTGTCCTGCTCGCGATGCTGTTCGACGACGAGATTGGGGTGCGGCACGTCGCCCTCATTGCGCAGCAGCAGCATCTTGCGGCCATCGGCGACGAGGATGAGCGCGTTGTGCGAAAGATGCATGGCCGGGTCTCCTGGCTGGTGAAGCGGATATCGTCTGCCTGCAACGCGGGGAGGCGCACCCGGGTTGCCTCCCCCCGCCGCCGCCGTCATAGCGCGGGGATGCACGATATCCGCCTGATCCGAGAGCATCCGTCCGATTTCGACGCCGCGATGGCGAAGCGCGGCAAAGGGGCCGAGAGCGCCGTCATCCTCGATCTAGATCGTCGCCGCCGCGAGCTTATCACCGAGCTTCAGACCGGGCAGGCGCGGCGCAACGATGCGTCGAAGGCGATCGGCGCGGCCAAGGCGGCGAAGGACGAGGCGACCGCATCGGCGCTGATGGCCGAAGTCACCGCGCTCAAGCAACGCCTGCCCGAACTGGAGGCGGAGGAAGCGCGGCTGGGTGGCGAGCTGGACGATCTGCTCGCCGCTCTGCCCAATATCCCGCTACCCGATGTGCCGCAGGGCGCGGACGAAAACGATAACGCGCTGGTGCACGAGCGCGGCACGCGGCCGGAATTCGCCTTCGCGGCGAAGGAGCATGATGCGATCGGCCCGGCGCTGGGGCTGGATTTCGAGACCGGGGCGCTGATCGCCGGCGCACGCTTCACGCTTGTGCGCGGGCAGATGGCGCGGCTGGCGCGCGCGCTCGGCCAGTTCGGGCTGGATACGCTGACCCGCGAGCACGGCTATGAGGAAGTCTCGCCGCCGCTGCTCGTGAAAAGCGAGGCGATGTTCGGCACCGGGCAGCTCCCGAAGTTCGCCGAGGATCTGTTCGAGACCACCGACGGCCGCTGGCTGATTCCCACCGCCGAGGTCAGCCTGACCAATATCGTGCGCGAGAAGATCCTCGCCGCGGAGGAACTGCCGCTGCGCTTCACCGCGCTCACACCCTGCTTCCGTTCGGAAGCGGGCGCGGCGGGGCGCGACACGCGCGGCTTCATCCGCCAGCATCAGTTCGAGAAGGCGGAGATGGTCTCGATCGTCACCCCCGATCAGTCCGAGGCCGAGCATGAGCGGATGACAGCGGCGGCGGAGGACGTGCTGACCCGGCTCGCCCTGCCCTTCCGCCGGATGAAGCTGTGCACCGGCGATATGGGCTTCACCGCCGCGCGCACATACGATCTGGAGGTGTGGCTGCCGGGCCAGGGGCGCTATCGCGAGATTTCGTCCTGCTCCACGTGCACCGATTTCCAGGCGCGCCGCATGAACGCCCGGTTCCGGCCGGAGGGCGAAAAGGCGACGCGCTTCGTCCATACGCTCAACGGCTCGGGGCTGGTCGTCGGGCGGATGATCGTCGCGATCCTGGAGAATTATCAGCAGGAGGATGGATCGGTATCGGTGCCGGACGTGCTTCAGCCCTATCTCGGCGGCATCGACCGCCTGGAACCGCGCTGACATGCGCATCCTGCTCACCAATGACGATGGCATCCACGCGCCGGGCCTGAAGGTGCTGGAACGGATCGCGCGGGCGCTTTCCGACGATATCTGGATCGCGGCGCCGGCGGAGGAGCAATCGGGCGCGGGTCGCTCGCTCACCCTGTCTCGCCCGTTGCGCGTGCGCCAGTTCGATGCGCGGCGCTTCGCGGTGGCGGGCACGCCGACCGATGCGGTGATGATGGCGCTGGCGCAACTGATGCCGGAAAGGCCGGACCTGATCCTGTCGGGCGTCAATCGCGGCGCCAATCTTGCCGAGGACGTGATGTATTCCGGCACCGTCGCGGCGGCGATGGAGGGGGCGCTCGCCGGCATCCCCGCGATCGCGCTGAGCCAGCGTTACGGCGATACCGGCATGGGCGACGAAGTGTCCTTCGCCGCCGCCGATGCGTGGGGCGAACGCGTGCTGCGCCCCGTGCTCGATCGTCCCTGGGTGCCGGGAACCATGGTGAACATAAATTTCCCGCCGGTCGCCGCCGACGCGGTGAAGGGCGTGCGGGTGGTGCGGCAGGGAATGCGCGATTACGGGCGCGCACGGTTCGAGCGGCGCGACGATCCGCGCGGCTTTCCCTATTACTGGCTCTCGCTCGGGCGTATCGAACACGCGCTGGAGGCGGGCACCGATCTTGCCGCCGTGGCCGAGGGGTATGTCACCGTCACGCCGCTGCATCTGGACCTGACGCACGATGCCTCGCTACAAGCGCTGGGCGACGCCTATCTGTAAACGGAGGATCGGGATGCGGCAGCGGCTGAGCGCATTGGCGACCTGCCTGTTGCTCGGCGCCTGCATCCCGCAGGTGGACGCGCCCCGCCGCGCCGCGCCGCCGCCGCCGCCGTCGTCGCCGCCACGTTATCAGCCGGTGCCGCGTTCGGCCCCGCGGCCCGATCGGGTCGAGCAGCTTCCCGCCCCGCGGCCGGCATGGGAAACGCGCGGGGCGCAAACCGACGCGCGCTATGTGGCGGCGCAAACCTATGTCGTGCGCCCCGGCGATACGCTCAGCGCGATCGAGGATCGCACCGGCGCGGCCGCCCCGGTGATCGCGTCCGCCAATGGCCTGTCCGCGCCTTATGTCATCCGCACCGGGCAACGGCTGACGATCCCGCCCGGCCGCTATTATCTCGTACGCCAGGGCCAGACCGGCATCGCGATCGCGCGGGCCTATGGCATTGAATGGTCTAGGATCGTCGCGGCCAACAACCTGACGGAGCCCTATGTGCTGCGCGCCGGGCAGCGCATCCTCATACCCGGTGGCGAGCGTCCGGTCAGCGCCGCTGAGCGCGCCGCCGCGTTCAGGCTCGACATCGACGATATCATCACCGGCGGCGAACCGGCGATCGCGGAGAATCAGCGCCCCGCCCCGCCCTCCACCACGCCGCGGCGCGTGCTCCCCGCGAGCGCCGCCATCGCCGCCCCGCTGGCAGCCCCGGGCCGCTTCCTCTGGCCGGTCGACGGCCAGGTCGTGAAGCGCTTTGGCGCGGGCGCGAGCGGGGAGCGCAACGACGGGATCAACATCGCCGTCCCGCTCGGCACGCCGATCCGCGCGGCGGCCGATGGCACGGTCGCCTATGTCGGCGACGCGATCACCTCGATGGGCGGGCTGGTTATCATCAAGCATGGCGAGGGGTGGACCAGCGTGTACGGCCACGCCTCCAGGCTGCTGGTGCAGCGCGGGCAGGCGGTGAGGAAAGGGCAGACGGTCGCACTCTCCGGCGCGACGGGATATGCCGATCGGCCGGAAGTGCATTTCGAGCTGCGCCGCGGGCGCGGGCCGGTCGATCCGCTGACGCAATTGCCGCGCGGGTGAGGTGCGTGTAACGCGCGTCGCATTATGACCGAGCTGAAGTCCGACCTGCTCCGCCTGCTTTCCGAGCGCGGCTATGTCCACCAGATGACCGACGCGGCCGCGCTCGATGCGCTGGCGCGGAAGCAGGTGGTGCCGGGCTATATCGGCTTCGATCCCACCGCGCCCTCACTGCACGTTGGCAGTCTCGTGCAGATCATGCTGCTGCGTCGCCTGCAACAGACCGGGCACAAGCCGATCGTGCTGATGGGCGGGGGCACCGGCAAGATCGGAGATCCGAGCTTCAAGGACGAAGCGCGCAAGATGCTCGCCGAGGAGGGGATCGCGGCCAACGTCGCCTCGATCAAACGCATCTTCGAACGCTTCCTGACATTCGGCGATGGCGCATCTGATGCGATCATGCTCGACAATGCCGAGTGGCTGGACGCGCTCGAGTACATTCCCTTCCTGCGCGAAGTGGGGCAGCATTTCTCGGTCAACCGGATGCTGTCGTTCGATTCGGTGAAGCTGCGGCTCGATCGGGAGCAATCGCTGAGCTTCCTCGAATTC
This sequence comes from Sphingomonas sp. TX0543, assembly GCF_048565505.1. Classification (NCBI taxonomy): domain Bacteria; kingdom Pseudomonadati; phylum Pseudomonadota; class Alphaproteobacteria; order Sphingomonadales; family Sphingomonadaceae; genus Sphingomonas; species Sphingomonas sp. TX0543. Next base: position 977,406 of record NZ_JBLZUS010000002.1, on the reverse strand, counting down.
AATTACATGATCCTGCAGGCCTATGACTTCCGCGAACTGGCGCAGCGGCAAGGATGCAGGCTCCAGATGGGCGGCAGCGACCAGTGGGGCAATATCGTCAACGGCGTCGAGCTGGCGCGGCGCATGGACGGCACCGAAGTGTTCGGCGTGACGACGCCGCTCATCACCACCGCCGACGGCGGCAAGATGGGCAAGACGATGGCCGGCGCCGTGTGGCTGCACGAGGACCAGCTGCCGCATTTCGATTACTGGCAGTTCTGGCGCAACACCGACGACCGCGATGTCGGGCGCTTTCTCCGGCTGTTCACCGATCTTCCGCTGGACGAGATCGCGCGGCTGGAGGCGCTGGAGGGGGCGGAGATCAACGCGGCCAAGATCGTGCTCGCCAATGAGGCGACCGAGATGTGCCGCGGGCGCGAGGCGGCGGAGCAATCCGCGGAAACGGCGCGCCGTACCTTCGAGGAAGGTACGGGGGGTGATGCGCTGCCAACTTTCGCCGCATCCGGCGCGGTGCCGCTCGTGGACGCGCTCGTCGGGCTCGGCTTCTGTGCATCGAAGGGCGAAGCGCGGCGACTCATCAAGCAGGGCGGCGCGCGCGTTTCCGGCGAGAAGGTGTCCGACGAGGGCGCCAGCATCACGCCTGGCGACGAGCCGATCCGTATCTCCGCCGGCAAGAAGCATCACGGCCTGCTCGTCGCCGGCTAGTGGCGCAACCCGCGATAGGCAATGCAGTGTTGACCATTTCCGTTGGCGATCGCTTCACGCGGCGACCGTAGCCCCTTGAGGTGACGGATAAGGGGATAACGCGTGTCTGTATCTCATGCCGTGTGGAACGGTTTTGACGCGCGCGGCGAGTTGCGCGACAGCGTCTACCATCGCGCCGGCGCGACCCTAGATAACGGCGCGGCGTTGCCGCTGCTGATCGTCAACATCTCCCCGTCGGGCCTGATGGCACGCAGCACCGAGCCGCTGGCGCCCGGCGCAACGCTGGCGATCGCGCTGCCGGTGGTCGGGCGCGTTCGGGCGGAGGTGCGCTGGGCGCTAGGCGGCAGGGTGGGGTGTCAGCTTGAGCGGTCGATTCCGTCGTCGCGCTATTATGAGATGCTGGCCGCGCTGACGCGCTGACGTCCCGAAAGCGCGGCATCGAGCGCGTCGCGGTCGAGCTTCCCCTCCCAGCGCGACACCACCACCGTGGCCACCGCGTTGCCGATAAAATTGGTGAGGCTGCGGCATTCGCTCATGAAGCGATCGACGCCGAGGATCAGCGCCATGCCGGCGACCGGAACCGCTGGCACGATCGAGAGCGTGGCGGCAAGCGTGATGAACCCCGCGCCGGTCACCCCCGCCGCGCCCTTCGACGATAGCATCGCCACCCCGAGCAACAGTAACTGGTGCCCGAGCGTCAGGTGCACGTCACACGCCTGCGCGATGAACAGCGCGGCGAGCGTCATGTAGATATTCGTCCCGTCGAGGTTGAAGCTGTAACCGGTCGGAACGACCAGCCCGACCACCGATTTGGGGCAGCCGGCGCGCTCCATCTTCTCGATCAGCAGCGGCAACGCGCTTTCGGACGACGAAGTGCCGAGCACCAGCAGCAGTTCCGCCTTCAGATAGCCGATGAGGCGCAGGATCGAGAAGCCGCACAGCCTCGCTACCGCGCCGAGCACCAGAAGCACGAATAGCAGCGCGGTGAGATAGAAGGTGCCGACCAGCGCGGCGAGATTGGCGAGCGTGCCGACACCGTACTTGCCGATGGTGAACGCCATCGCCCCGAACGCGCCGATCGGGGCCGCTTTCATGAGTATCGCGACGACGCGGAACACTGCCGCCGACACATCCTCCAGCAAGGCGATGACGCGCTCGCCGCGCTCGCCGATCGTCGCCAGCCCGATGCCGAACAGGATCGCGATGAACAGCGTCTGGAGGATGTTCCCCTCCGTCAGCGCGGACAGGAAGCTTTCCGGAATGATCGACATCAGAAAGCCGGTGATGCTCGTCTCATGCGCCTTGGCGGCATAATCGGCGACCTTGCCGGCATCGAGCGTGGCCGGATCGATGTGCAGCCCCGCGCCCGGCCGCACGACATTGGCGACGATCAGTCCGACGATCAGCGCCACGGTGGAAAACGTGATGAAATAGGCGAACGCCTTGCCCGCGACGCGCCCCACGGCGCGCAGATCGCGCATCCCGGCGATTCCGGTAACGATGGTGAGGAAGATCACCGGGGCGATGATCATCTTAACGAGCTTGATGAACCCGTCGCCGATCGGCTTCATCGCCTCGCCAGTCGCGGGCCAGAAATGACCCAGCATCACGCCCAGCGCGATCGCGATCAGCACCTGGAGATAAAGATGCGCATACCACGGCCGCGGCGCCTCGGGCGGCGCATCATGCGGTATCGCGATCATCCAGGTTCCTTCCTTCGCCGGTTTCGCGCTTTCTTATGCGCAAGCAGCAGGCAGCGGAATCCCTCTCGCCGCAACTAGCCGATCTTCGCGACGCCCAGCTCCGGTATATCGATCGCGGGGCAGCGGTTCATCACCACCTTTAGCCCGGCCGCCTCCGCCCGCGCGGCGGCGGCCTCGTCGATCACCCCCAATTGCATCCATACCGAGCGCGCACCGGCCGCGATTGCTTCGTCCACCGCCGCACCGGCGGCGTCCGAACGGCGGAAGATATCGACCATGTCGATAGGTTCGCCGATCTGCGCCAGATCGCGAAACACGAATTCACCGTGAATATGCTCACCGGTTATCTGTGGGTTGACTGGGATCACACGATAGCCGTGGCTCTGGAGCAGCGCCATGACACGATAGGACGGGCGATCGGGGCGATCGGACGCGCCGATCATCGCGATCGTCCGTGTCTCTTCGAGCAGCGCCTTGATCGCGGCGGGATCGTTCAGCGGCAAGGGCTGAGCCTTTCTGGAAAACTGGTCCGCTCGTGCCGGCGGCGTCAGGCGCGCCAGCACGACCGGTGCGCAATTAACTCACGGAACGCCCATCGGTTTCCAGCCAATGCGCGACCTGTTCTGCAATAGGTCGGAAGATCCGATCAGCCGGGTTGGCGGCGGGCGGATCGCCCGCATCAGAGGCGCTGCGGATGGCGATGTCCAGCGGAATGCGCCCGAGGAAGGGAACTCCCCGCGCGCGCGCCGCCGCCTCCGCCCCGCCGCTGCCGAACGGATCGGATATCTCGCCGCAATGCGGGCAGGCGTAGCCGGCCATATTCTCGATCACGCCGATGATCGGCACGCCCGTCTGCTCGAACAGATCGATCGCCCGGATCGCATCGATCAAGGCGAGATCCTGCGGCGTGCAGACGATCACCGCGCCGGCCGGGCGATGCTTCTGCACCATCGTCAACTGCACGTCGCCGGTGCCGGGCGGAAGATCGATCACCAGCGTATCGGCGACGCCCCACTCGGCGTCCATCAACTGCCCCAGCGCGCCAGCCGCCATCGGCCCGCGCCACGCCAGCGCCTTGCCTGGCGCCACAAGCTGCCCCATCGACAGCAGCGGGACGCCATATGGGGTCGCAACCGGCAGCAGCACCTTGTCCCTCGCCTCGGGCCGCGTGCCCTCGACGGCCATCAGGCGCGGCTGCGACGGGCCATAGATATCGGCATCGACCAGCCCGACCCGTCGCCCCAGCGCCGAAAGCGCGATCGCGAGATTGGCGGACACGGTGGATTTGCCCACACCGCCCTTGCCGCTTGCCACCGCGATCGACCGACGGTGGACGCGCTCCGCGGTCACGACGACGCGCACCTCGCGCCCGGGCGCGGTCGCCGCCATCTTCACTGCAGCCTCCATGGCATCGCGTGCTTTGGCATCAAGCCCGGTCGCATCAAGCACCACGCCGACGCGCGCGCCATCCACCTTCACCGTGGCACGGGCGCCCGCCACCGCGGCCACCGCCGCCTTCACGTCATTATCGTCCATAACCGCGCCGATACGATCGAAGTGCGCGCTTGGCACTGTTTTTCGCGGATTCGATTCTTATAAGGGGTGCATGATGACCTTTCCGCGCTGGTTCCGGCGCCAACCCATCCTGATGAGCGAAACACCCGGCAGCCCCTGGGGGCCGGGCGACGACGACGGCAAGAGCGGGCCGCGCAATCCCTGGGCAGTGCCGCCGGGGGGCCGCAAGGCGGCCTCCAAGCCGACCGCGCTCGATGAATTCCTGCGGCGTGCGCGCGGCGGCGGCAACGGCAGCGGCCCGCAGCTTCCGCCGGGGGTCAATGCGCGCAACCTGTGGCTGATCGGCACGGGGCTGATCCTCGCGCTGTGGGTGGTTTTCACCTCGGTCCATCAGATCGGGCCGCAGCAGCGCGGCGTTGTCACTTATTTCGGCCGTTATTCGGGCATTCTCGAGCCGGGCATCCGGCTAACCCTGCCGGCGCCGATCGTCGAGGTGGACAAGGTGGACGTGGAACAGGTGCGCAACGACGATTTCCCGCGCGACGGCGGCGAGAACGTGCTTACCGAGGACCGCAACATCATCGATCTCGCCTACACGGTGCGCTGGCGGGTGGAGAATCCTCGCGACTTCGTGTTCGAGATCAAGGATCCGGAGGAAACCGTCCGCGCCACCGCCGAGAGCGCGATGCGGGCCGTGGTCGCCACCACCAAGATGACCGATGCGATCGGCTCTGGCCGCACCACGATCGAGGCGCGCGTCGCCCGTGCGATGCAGCAGATCCTCGACGCTTATCAGGCCGGGGTGCGCGTACAGGGCGTCTCGATCAAGCAGGCCTCCGCGCCGGCCAGCCTGGTGGATGACTTCAACGCCGTCACCGCCGCCCAGCAGGAGGCGGTCGCGAACCTCAACAACGCCCGCTCCTATTCGCAGCAGGTCATCGCCCATGCCCAGGGCGAGGCGGCGCAGTTCGACAAGGTCTATGAACAATACAAGCTCGCGCCCGAGGTGACGCGCCGACGGATGTATTACGAGACGATGGAAGCCGTGCTGGGCAAGACCGACAAGGTCATCGTCGAGACGCCGGGCATCGCGCCATGGGTGCCGCTGGACAAGCTGCGCAAGCTGCCGGACAATGCGCCGGCCCAGCCCGCCGCGCAGCAGGGGGGCCAGAAGTGAGCCCTGCCCGCAATCCCGTCGCGATCGGTTTCGCCGCGCTTGCCGTCGTCATCGCTGCCGCCGCGACCTTCGCCATCATTCCCGAAACGAAACAGGCGGTGATCCTGCGTTTCGAGAATCCGGTCGTCACCTACAATCAGTGGCAGCCGGGTCAGGTGATCGGGCGCAATACCGGGGCGGGCCTGATCGCGCGCATCCCGTTCATCGACAAGGTCGTGTGGGTGGACAAGCGCGTGCTCGACGCCGATCTCGACAACACGCTCGTGCTGTCGACCGATCAGCTGCGGCTGAACGTGGATGCGTTCGCCCGTTTCCGCATCGTCGATCCGCTCAAGGCCGTGACATCGACCGGCTCGACATCGGCGACCGAGGAGCGCGTCGCCGATCAGCTCCGCCCGCTGCTCGGCACGGCGCTGCGCAACGAACTGGGCAAGGTGCCGTTCGCGTCGCTGCTCACGCCGGAGCGCAGCAAGGTGATGGACGCGATCCAGGAATCGCTGCAGCGCAACGCGCGGCAATATGGCGTGCAGATCGTCGATGTGCGGATCAAGCACGCCGATCTGCCGGAAGGCAGCCCGCTGGAAAGCGCGTTGCAGTCGATGCGCACCGCGCGACAGCAGGAAGCGAACACGATCCGCGCGCAAGGGCAGAAGCAGGCGCAGATCGTCCGCGCCGATGCGGATGCGACGGCCGCCAAAGTCTATGCCGAAGCATTCAGCAAGGATGCGGATTTCTATAACTTCTATCGCGCGATGCAGTCCTACCGCCGCACGTTCGGCGCGGACAGCGGGCCGCCGCCGGAAGGCTCGACGACGATCCTGATGTCGCGAGACAACGCCTATCTGAAGGAATTCGAGGGTCGCGGGAAATGATTGTGAGGGCCGGGAATTTGCCCGGCTTTCGGATCGTTCATATTCAATCGTCGTTCATCGGCGAAATGCCATTGAAACGCATCCGTCTATCGCCGGGTGATTGAGAGGAACATGAAGACCGTGCGCTACGCTTACGCCCTTACTGGCGCTCTCCTTCTCGGCGGCACCGCCGCCTCGCTTGCATTGCAGCATCCCGCCACCGCCGCACAGGTGGCGCAGAACGAGCCCGGGACGATCAACGCCGGTGCCCCGCGCGCCGGCGCGCCGATGAGCTTCGCCGACATGGTCGCTAAGCTCCAGCCGGCCGTCGTCAACATTTCCACCGATCAGAAAGTGACCGTGCAGCAGCCCGCGAACCCGTTCGCCGGCACGCCCTTTGGCGACCTGTTCGGCCAGTTCGGCGGCGGCAACGGCGGCGGCCGTGGCGGCGCGCCGGTCACGCGCGAGGCGCAGTCGCTCGGCTCCGGCTTCATCATTTCGCCCGACGGCTATATCGTCACGAACAATCACGTCGTCGCGGCGGGGATGCGCGGAGCGGTCGTCACGTCGATCCGCGTGACGCTGCCCGATCGGAAGGAATATGTCGCCAAGCTGATCGGGCGCGACACCGCCTCCGATCTCGCGCTGCTAAAGATCACCGCGCCAGGGCCGCTACCGTATGTGAAATGGGGCGATTCGGCGCATGCGCGCGTCGGGGACTGGGTGTTGGCGATCGGCAATCCGTTCGGCCTTGGCGGCACGGTTACAGCCGGCATCATCTCCGCCGTCCATCGCGTCACCGGCCAGGGGGGCGCCAATGATCGCTTCATCCAGACCGATGCGTCGATCAACCAGGGCAATTCCGGCGGCCCGATGTTCGACATGAACGGCAATGTGATCGGCATCAATTCGCAGATCTTCTCGCAGTCGGGCGGCAATATCGGCATCGGGTTCGCGATTCCGGCCGAGGAAGCGCGCCCGATCATCGATACGCTCATGAAAGGCGGCTCGGTGAAGCGCGGCTATCTCGGCGTCGGCATCCAGCCGGTGACCGACGATATCGCCGCGGCGCTCGGCTTGGCGAAGAATTCGGGCGAGATCATCGGCCGCGTCGAGCCGAACGGGCCAGCGGCGAAGGCGGGCATCCGCGCGGGCGATGTGGTGACCAAGGTGAACGGCAATGCCGTCACCCCCGATACGACGCTGTCGTATCTGATCGCCAATGTGGCGCCCGGCTCCACCGCCAGGCTCGACATCATCCGTGATGGCAAGCCCATGTCGATCACCGCCAATGTCACCACTCGTCCGCCGGAGGATCAGCTCGCCGCCACCGCCGGCAATGGCGACGATTTCTCCGCCGACGACGATGGCGATCAGGGTGGCGATCAGGCAACCACGCCGAGCAACGCGATCGGCCTTACCGTGCAAACGCTGACTCCGGCGATCGCGCGCCAGGTGGGCGTCGATTCGACGGTGCAGGGCGTGGTCGTGAGCCAGGTCGATCCGGCGAGCGATGCCGGGCAGAAGCTTCGTCGTGGCGATGTGATCTCCGCGATCAACGGCACGCCGGTGCGCGCCCCCGCCGATCTGGCGCGTGGCGTGCAGGCGGCGAAGGCAGCCGGGCGGCCGCAGGTGCTGCTGATGGTCAACCGCGCGCGCGGACAGAGCGGCTTCGTGCCGGTCAAGATCAAGTAAGCCGCATCCGATCGAAACGAAGGGGGCGCCGCACGTTCATCGCGCGGCGCCCTTTTCGTGCCCGGCGTGGACGTATAGGCTTCATGCTCGTCAACGAGTTTCCGGGGGAATGGGCATGACCGACGGCATCCTGATCGGCGCGGGCAGCGGCGGGGCCGCCCCGCAACTGCTTCAATTGAAGCGCGCGAACCGCCACGGCCTGATCGCGGGGGCGACCGGAACGGGCAAGACCGTGACCGTCCAGGGCATTATCGAGGGCTTTTCCGCGCAGGGCGTCCCCTGCTTCGTCGCGGACGTTAAGGGCGATCTTTCCGGCATCGCCATGGCCGGATCGCCCCAGGCCAAAACGCATGAGGCCTTCGCCCAGCGCGCGGCGGACATCGGCCTGACCGACTGGCATTATGCCGACAACCCCGTGCAGTTCTGGGATCTCTATGGCGAACAGGGCCATCCGATCCGCACCACCGTAAGCGAGATGGGCCCGCTGCTGCTGGCGCGCCTCATGGATCTCAACGAGGTGCAGGAGGGCGTGCTGACGATCGCCTTCCACGTCGCCGACAAGGAAGGGCTGCTGCTGCTCGACCTCGACGACCTGCAATCCATGCTCGCCAACTGCGCCGATCGCGCGGACGAATTGACCACGACCTACGGCAACGTTTCGAAGCAGTCGGTCGGCGCGATCCAGCGTTCGCTTCTCCAGCTCCGCAGTCAGGGTGGCGAACATTTCTTCGGCGAACCGGCGCTGGAGATGGACGATTTCATCCGCACCGATGACAGGGGCCGGGGCGTCGTCAACATCCTGGCCGCCGACAAGCTCATGGCCAGCCCGAAGCTCTATTCCACTTTCCTGCTGTGGCTGATGAGCGAGCTGTTCGAGCATCTCCCCGAAGTGGGCGATCCCGACAAGCCGAAACTGTGCTTCTTCTTCGACGAGGCGCACCTGCTGTTCGACGAGGCGCCCAAGGCCCTGCTGGAGAAGATCGAGCAGGTCGTGCGGCTGATCCGGTCGAAGGGTGTCGGCGTATATTTCATCACGCAGAACCCGATCGACGTCCCCGATACGATCGCGGGCCAGCTCGGCAATCGCGTGCAGCATGCATTGCGCGCCTTCACGCCGCGCGATCAGGCAGCGGTAAAGGCCGCGGCGCAGACGTTTCGCGCCAATCCCGGAGTTGATGTCGCCACTGCGATCACCGAGCTTAAAGTGGGCGAGGCCCTGGTCTCGCTGCTCCAGGCCGATGGCGCGCCATCCCCGGTCGAGCGCACGCTGATCCGCCCGCCCGCAAGCCGGGTCGGCCCGATCTCGCCAGTCGAACGCGGCGTATTGATCCAGACCGACGCGGTCGGCACGAAATACGATACGCTCGTCAACCGCGAATCGGCGCACGAACTGCTCGCTGCGAAAACCGCCGAGGCCGCCGCCGCCGCTTCCGCCGCACGCGCTCAGGACGATGCGGAAAAAGCCGCCGCGCTTCAGGCGAAGCAGGATGCGCAGGCCGCAAAGGAAGCCGAACGCGCCCGCATCGCTGCGGAGCGCGAAGCCGCCAGTTCGCCCTGGAACAAGGCGATCACCTCGGCAACGCGCGCGGCGAGTTCCTCGATCGGGCGGCAGGTGGCGAACGAGATCGGCAAGCAGGTGTTCGGCGGCCGCAGCCGCTCGTCCTCGAGCGGCGGGCTGGTCGGCAGCGTCTTGCGCGGCGTGCTCGGCGGATTGTTCCGCGGCTGAAGGAAGAAGCTACGCGACCCGATCGGGCTGCGCGGCGATGAGCGCGACGATGAACTGCCGCACCTCGCCCTCGATCGGCGTGGGGCGGCCGGTCGGCAGGTGCACGTGGACGCTCACCATGTCGATCACCGTGCACAGCTCGCCGCGCTGGTTGGTAAGCTCGATTCTTTTGACGAGACTGGAATTGCCAAGGCTCTCGATCTTCACCGATGCCTCGATCGTATCACCCAGCACAAGCGGACTGAGATAATCCACCGTCGCGCGACGAACGTGGAATTCGGTATCGTGCCAGACAGTGCCGAGCACCTCGCCGATCCCGGTCCACTCCCAATAATCGGTGATCGCCACATCCGCATATTCGAGATAGCGGGAGTTGAACACCACCCGCTGCCCGTCGATCTCGGCGTAGCGGACCTTGAAACGGGTGGAGAAAGCGAAGCCGGGACGAGTCATGCGGCCGCGATGGCGTCGCGGCGCGCGCGCGTCAAGCGGCGAGGTGCCCCGCCCGCTGGGCGATCGCTATTTACCGATGTGCCGAATAATCCCGGTAAAAGAACATTGCGGCTAATTGGCTTTCTTCGATATGCCAGCTCGCGGCATATCGACCGGTCGGGGGCGTTGTTAAACATGAGACTGTTGGCACCTTTTGTGATCTTTCTCCTCTCGATGGGGGCCACCACCCCGGCATCCTCGACGGTGGCGGGCGATTTTTGCGCGCGGCTGGCAGCTAACAGCGGCATCAGTCAGGCTGCGACAGGTGGCGAGCCCACTTCCTGGACGGTAAGCGCCCTGAACTTCGGGCAACGCTTCCTCGTTGGCGGCACGGCCGCAACCGGGGTCGGCGTGCTTCCGGTCGAGCCTTCGACGGTAGAAGACTACCGACGGCTCGAGGACATGTGCCTGCCAGAGAAAAAAGGCGCCATTTGCAAGCTGGTCGGGCCGGTCATTTTCAAATTCATCTGGAAGGGTCGCAAGATCATCACACCAGTGGAAACTGGCGAGCGCGCGACCGTTTCGGTTGCTGGAATCAAGGCGACGTGCCGATCCGAGCCTAAACAATAAGGCATGGTAACAAGCTTGTTACGCGTTGCGACTGCTCTCAATCCCTGGGTCGCAGCGGCGCGACGGCTTCACGAGCACAGTCTCCCGCCGATCAGAACACCAGCTTCGCACCGACGAGCGCCAGCGTCACGGCGAGGATCGGCACCAGCACCCGATCCGACACCCGGCTGGCCACCAGGCTCCCGATCACGATGCCGGGCACCGACCCGGCGAGCAGCGAGACCAGCAGCGACAAATCCACCGCACCGAGCGAGAGATGCCCCAGGCCGGCGATCAGCGTCAGTGGCACGGCATGGGCGATATCGGAGCCGACGAGCCGCTTCACCTCCAGCCGGGGATAGAGCACCAGCAGCGCCGTCATGCCCAACGCGCCCGCGCCGACCGAGGTGAGCGAGACGAGCGCGCCCAGCACCGCCCCGAGCAACACCGTCAGCGCCGCGATCCGGCCTTCGTTCACCCGCGCGAACCGCGGCGCGAGCCGCGTGACGATCCGCTCGCGAAACAGGATCGCGACCGCCGCCAGCAGCAGCGCGCTGCCCAGGATCGTGGCGACCATCTGCCCCGCGTCGCGCGAACCGCGCATGAAATGATCGAGAACGAACAACGTCGCGATCGTCGCAGGCACGCTGCCGGTGGCGAGGCGACGCACCACGCGCCAGTCCACCGTTCCGCGCCAGCCGTGGACGACGGTGCCGACCGTCTTGGTGGCCGACGCATAGAGCAGGTCCGTCCCCACCGCCGTCACCGGATGGAATCCGAAGACGAGCACCAGCAGCGGCGTCATCAACGATCCGCCGCCGACGCCGGTCAGGCCGACGAGCAGGCCCACCAGCACCCCGGCCAGCGAATAGAAGGGATTATAGACGATCGACATGCGCGCGCCCGCTCAACCGAAGCGGCGAACGGTCGCGTGACCGTCAGCGGATCGCGCCATCAGCCGGCGGTACGCGCAGGCGTGTTCACGCCCATCATCTGCAGGTAGCGCTTCACGTTGCGCGCCGCCTGCCGCAACCGTTGCTCATTCTCGACCATCGCGATCCGCACATAACCCTCGCCGTTCTCGCCGTAGCCAACACCTGGCGCAACCGCGACCTTGGCGTGAGTCAGCAATTGTTTGGAGAACTCAAGGCTACCTAGGTGGGCCAGGGCTGGCGGCAGCGGTGCCCAGGCGAACATCGACGCGCGCGGCGACGGAATTTCCCATCCGGCGCGCCCGAAGCTCTCCACCAGCACATCACGGCGCTTGTGGTAAAGCTGACGGTTCTTCTCGACGATGTCCTGCGGCCCGTTGAGCGCGGCGCAGGCGGCCGCCTGGATCGGGGTGAACGCGCCATAATCGAGATAGGATTTCACGCGCGACATCGCCGCGATCAGCTTCCTGTTGCCGACTGCGAAGCCGATCCGCCAGCCTGCCATCGAATAGGTCTTGCTGAGCGAGGTGAATTCGATCGCGACATCCTTCGCGCCCGGCACCTGCAGGATCGAGGGCGTGGGATTGCCGTCGTAATAAAGCTCCGAATAGGCGAGGTCCGAGAGGATCCACACCTGATTGTCGCGCGCCCAGGCAACCAGACGCTCGTAGAAGGCGAGGTCCACCGTTTCAGCCGTCGGGTTCGACGGATAGTTCACGACCAGCACCGAGGGGCGCGGCACGGTATAGGCCATCGCCCGTTCCAGGCTTTCGAAATAATGCTCGTCCGGCGTGGTGGGCACCGCGCGGATCGTCGCGCCGGCGATGATGAAACCGAAGGTGTGGATCGGATAGGACGGGTTCGGCGCGAGCACCACGTCGCCGGGCGCCGTTATCGCGGTGGCGAGGCTGGCCAGCCCCTCCTTCGATCCCATGGTTACGACCACTTCGCTCTCGGGATCGACATCGACGCCGAAGCGGCGGGCGTAATAATTGGCCTGCGCGCGGCGCAGCCCCGGAATCCCCTTGGACTGGGAATAGCCGTGCGCGCCCGGCTTCTGCGCGACTTCGCACAGTTTCTCGATCACGTGCGCGGGCGGGGGCAGATCGGGATTGCCCATGCCAAGGTCGATAATGTCCTCTCCCCCCGCGCGCGCCTGTGCCCGCATCGCATTCACCTCGGCGATAACGTAGGGCGGCAGACGCTTCATGCGGTAGAATTCGTCGGACATCATGGCTCCTTTCGACAGCCGCATCCTATCGCGTCTGGAAGCCGGGTGACAGTGCCGCCTGCTAGGCCGGTGCAAATAGCTGCTATCTCCCTGTCGTAACGCTGCTAGGCTAAGGCCCAGCCACCCCAGCGGCGCGCGCCGCTCAAGGAGAGGTCGATGCCAGAGTTTGAATCGCCTACCCTCGCCGACATGCAGCGCTGGACCTGGGTGCTCGGGCGTGCCCAGCAGATGATGCTCGAACAGGGGCTGGCGACGATGCGGCCGGGCGATGGTGCCGCGGCCATGCCGGGGATGCCGATCGTTCCCGGCTTCAACGATCCCGAGACGCTGGCGCGCGCATCCGATTTCTGGCGTGACAGCCTGTCGTTGTGGCAACGCTTCCTCAATCCCGGCTCCGACGCACCCGAGGCAGCGGACAATCATGCGCGCGACAGGCGGTTCAAGGCGGAGGCGTGGCGAGACAATCCGCTGTTCGCATGGATTCGCGACAGTTACTTCCTGATCGCCGATCACATGCTGAAGAACGTCGACGCGATGACCGGGCTCGAGCCGGCGCAGAAGGAACAGTTGCGCTTCGCCGCCAAGGGCTTCGTCGATGCGATGAGCCCGAGCAACTTCGCACTGACCAACCCGGAAGTGATCGAAAAGACGATCGAGACCGGCGGCGAGAACCTGCTCAAGGGCCTTCAGCACATGCTGGCGGACATGGCGCGCGGGCAACTGACCCACACTGATAGCAACGCGTTCGAGATCGGGCGAAACCTGGCCGCGACGCCCGGCAAGGTGGTGAAGCGCACCCCGCTGTACGAACTGATCCAGTATACGCCGACGACTGATAAGGTGCTCGCCACGCCGCTGGTGATCTTTCCGCCGTGGATCAACCGTTACTACATCCTCGATCTGACGCCGGAGAAAAGCTTCATCCGCTGGTGCGTCGATCAGGGCATAACGGTGTTCGTGGTGTCGTGGAAATCCGCCGACACCTCGATGGCCGACGTGATGTGGGACGATTATGTCGCGGCCCAGATCAGCGCGATCGATGCGGTATGCGATGCGCTGGACGTGCCCGATGTTCACGTGATCGGTTATTGCGTCGCGGGCACCACGCTCGCCGCGACACTGGCGCTGCTCGCCGCGCGGGAGCAGGCGGACAAGGTGGCGAGCGCCACCTATTTCACCGCGCAGGTCGATTTCTCGCGCGCGGGCGACCTCCTCAATTTCGTCACCGACGATCAGCTCGCGATGATCGCCAGCTTGTCGCCGGACGGGTTCCTCGACGGGCGCTACATGGCGCTGACGTTCAATCTGCTGCGCGGGCGCGATCTGATCTGGAACTATGTCACCAACAATTACCTGCTGGGGCATGATTACGCGCCGTTCGATCTGTTGCACTGGAACGGCGACACCACCAACCTGCCGGCGAAATGGCATCTGAGCTATCTCACCGATCTCTACCGCGACAATCTGCTGGTAAAGCCCGGCGCGCTCTCGATCGACGGCACGCCGCTTGATCTCACCCGCGTCAAGACGCCGAGCTATATCCAGGCCGGGCGCGAGGATCATATCGCCCCGGCGGAAAGCGTGTGGAAGATGACGCGGATATTTGCCGGGCCGCTCAGGTTCGTGCTCGCCGGCTCCGGGCACATCGCCGGCGTGGTCAATCCGCCGGCACAGCAAAAATACCAATATTGGACCAACGACGCTGACGTCGAAACGCTCGAGGAGTTCGTCGCGGGGGCGAGCGAAACTAGGGGAAGCTGGTGGCCCGACTGGCTCGGCTGGCTCCGCTCTATCGACGCGGCCGAGATCGATGCGCGCGGCGCCCGCATTCCCGGCAAGGGCAGGCTGGCGGCGATCGAGGACGCGCCAGGCACCTATGTCAGAGCAAGATAAGGCTGCTTTCGCAACGCCATGAGCGGCGCATGTCACTTTTGTTGCGCCGCACAATAATTCTTGCAAATCGCGCACATCGCCATTATGTTGCAACGCAGCAAGATGGAGTCGTGTAGATGACTGACACTGCCGCGAAGACCCGGCCGACGCCCAAGGCAGCGGTTGCATCCGCCGCGCCGGCCACCGAGGTCGTCGCGAACAAGGTCGAGGCGCCCGCCGCCACCGCGTCCACACCGGTGCAATCGCCGGCCGCGACCACCCTGACGAAGCCTGTCGCGGCGGCGCCGGTCGCCAAGAAGGCTGAATCGCGGGGTGCGATCATCGCCGCTCCAACCACGAAACCGACCCCGGCGGCTCCCCGTCCGGCGGTCAAGCCGGTCGCCAAGAAGCCGGCACTCCGGGCGGCGCCTGTCGCCACGCCCAAACGTCCTGCCGCCAAGCTGGCGACCACCGCAAAGGAACCGAAAATGGTCGAGAACCTCAAGACTGTCACCGACAAGACCCAGGCCTATTTCACCGACGCCAACGAGCGCGCCAAGGGCGCCCTCGAAAAGAGCGTGAAGGCGTTCGAGGAAGCCAACGCTTTCCAGAAGGGCAATATCGAAGCGCTCGTCGAATCGTCGAAGATCGCCGCCAAGGGCGCCGAAAAGCTCGGCCAGGACGCCGCTGCCTATGCCAAGAGCTCGTACGAGAAGGCGAACGAGGCGTTCAGGGCGATGTCGAGCGTGAAGTCGCCGACCGATCTTTTCAAGCTGCAGAGCGATTTCGTCCGCGCCTCGTTTGACGCGTTCGTTGCCGAAACCTCGCGCTCGACCGAAGCCGCGCTGAAGCTGGCCGGTGAAATCGCGCAGCCGCTGTCGAACCGGTTCGCGCTCGCCGCGGAAAAGGTCAAGGCAGCAGCCTGAGCGGTCAGTGGCGCGCGCCTGCCGCGTGCCATGGCCCGATATGAATGAGAAGGGCGGCCGCGCGATGCGGTCGCCCTTTCTATTTCCCCGGTTGTTTTGCCGCACCGCACGTTGCACCCTTGCCCTGCGCACTATCGATGCCATATTTTACATCGAACCATGCAGCGCCTGACCCCACCCCTCCCGCCCATCCTCATGGCCGAGCGTCGCGATGACGATTCCGATGGCGGCACCGGGATCGGGATCGCCACCCGCACGCGGACCCGCACCAAACAGCCCACGCCTTATCGCGTGCTGATGCTCAACGACGATTACACGCCGATGGAGTTCGTCGTGCTTTGCCTCCAGCGCTTCTTCCGCATGAACATGGAAGAGGCGACGCGGGTGATGCTGCACGTCCATCAGAAGGGCGTCGGTGTGTGCGGGGTGTTCAGCTATGAAGTGGCGGAAACCAAGGTCAGCCAGGTGACGGATTTCGCGCGGCAGAACCAGCATCCGCTGCAATGCACGCTCGAAAAAGCGTGATCGCCGATCTTCTCTGATCGCCGCTTGGCGCGGTGAACAGGGTTCGATAGACGCGGTCGGATGGACCGTATCCTCATCCGTGGCGGCAACCGCCTTTCCGGCACCCTCCCGATTTCCGGCGCGAAGAATGCCGCGCTCACGCTCCTGCCCTGCGCGTTGCTCACCGATGAGCCGCTGACGTTGCGCAATCTGCCGCGGCTCGCGGATGTCGACAGCTTCGGTCATCTGCTCAATCAGTTGGGCGCCTCCACCGCGATCGAAGGATCGAGGCCCGAGGATTTCGGCCGCGTGATGACGATCCGCGCCGGCAAGCTCACCTCGACCGAGGCGCCATACGACATCGTGCGCAAGATGCGCGCGTCGATCCTCGTCCTCGGCCCGATCCTCGCGCGTGCGGGCGAGGCGCGGGTGTCGCTACCGGGCGGCTGCGCGATCGGCAATCGCCCGATCGACCTGCATCTGAAGGCGCTGGAAGCGATCGGGGCCGATCTGGAAATGTCGGCCGGCTACGTCACCGCGCGCGCCCCCGGCGGACGATTGGCAGGCGGGCGCTATTCCTTCCCGATCGTGTCCGTGGGCGCGACCGAGAATGTCGTGATGGCCGCCGTCACCGCCAGAGGCTCCAGTCGCATCGAGAATGCCGCGCGCGAGCCGGAAATCGTCGATCTGTGCCGCTGCCTCGTCGCGATGGGCGCGCATATCGAGGGGATCGGCACCGAGACGCTCGAGATCGAGGGTGTGGAGCGGCTGCACGGCGCGACCTATGCGGTGATGCCGGATCGGATCGAGGCGGGCAGCTATGCCTGCGCCGCCGCGATCACCGGCGGCGATATCGAACTCACCAACGTGGACGCGAGCGACATGGGCGCGACGCTGGACGCACTGCGCGCGGCGGGCGTCACGGTGGCGGAGGGCAAGCGTTCGGTGCGCGTGTCGGCAACCGGCAAGCTCGCCCCGCTGACGCTTTCCACCGCTCCCTTCCCCGGCTTCGCCACCGACATGCAGGCGCAGTTCATGGCGATGCTGTGCAAGGCCGACGGCGCGAGCGTGCTGACCGAGACGATTTTCGAGAACCGCTACATGCACGTGCCCGAGCTGGCGCGGATGGGCGCAGACATCCAGGTGCATGGGCGGACGGCGGTGGTGCGCGGCGTCGATCGCCTCGTCGGCGCCCCCGTGATGGCGACGGACCTGCGCGCGTCGATGAGCCTGATCCTCGCCGGCCTCGCGGCCGAGGGGGAAACGGCGGTCAGCCGCGTCTATCACCTCGATCGCGGCTACGAGCGGCTGGAGGAGAAGCTGAGCGCCGTAGGGGCCGATATCGAGCGTGCCAGCGACGGTTGAGCCGGGCCGCCGCCGTCAGGCGATCCCGGCAAGCCCCCTCGCCTTGCCGTAATCGGCCTTGCCATTGGGCGCCCGCAGCGACTGATCCGTCGCGACGAAAAGCTTGGGCTGCTTGTATCCGGCGAGTCGCGCGCGCAGATCGTCGCGCACGGCATCCTCCGCATAGCCATCGCCCGCCTGAACGACCGCCGCCACGGCCTGCCCCCATTTCGGATCTGGGATGCCGAACACCAGCGCGTCCTCGACGCCGGGGCACAGCTTCAGCGCCTCCTCCACCTCCTCGGGGAAAATCTTCTCGCCGGCCGAATTGATGCAGGCGGAGCCGCGCCCGAGCAGGATCAGCGTGCCGTCTGCGGCCACCTCAGCGAAATCGCCGGGGATCGAATAGCGCACACCGTCGATCGTGCGGAAGGTACGCGCGCTCTTCTCCGGGTCCTTGTGATACTCGACCGGATTGGGGGGCCCGAGCGCCACGATCCCGCGCATCCCCGATCCCGGCACCACGTCGCGATCCTGCTCATCGAGCACCCGGCAGCGCGGGCCGACCATGAACTTGGCGGTTTCCACCGTGCCCTCGCGGGTGGTGATCGACACGCCCATGCCGATCGCCTCGGAAGAACTGAAGTTATCCTGGCACATCGCCTCGGGCATATGCTGGAGCAGCCCGTCCTTCACGCCCTGCGTCCACATCACGCCGGATGAAATGATCACCCGCATCGACGAAACGTCCCAGCGGCCGGGCGCGGCATCGAGCGCATCGACGATCGGCCGCGCGAAGGCATCGCCGACCACGACCAGCCGGTTCGCCTTCCAGCGGTCGATCGCGTCCAGGGCCTCCTCCGCGCGAAAGCTCTTGCCGGGCAGCGTCGCCACCATGCCACCGCCCAGCATGGCGCCATAAGCGGATAGCAGGCCGGTGCCGTGCATGATCGGCGGGCCAACCACCGTCCTGGGATAATCGGGATTGGCGGCGGCGAACGATGCGGCCTGCTCCACATCCTCGGGCAACGGCAGCCCCTGCGCAGCCGCCGCCGCCAGCCCGATCGCGTTGAGATCGGCATGGGTCCACACCACGCCCTTCGGCATTCCGGTCGTGCCGCCGGTGTAGATGAAGAAGCGATCGGCCGGATCGCGAATGATATCCAGCGATGCGCCGTCGCCCTCCGTCAGCGTCCGCTGCGATACGGCGAAGGCTGGCGGGGCATCGGCGGAACCACCCCATTCAACCCATGTACGCACGAGCGGGGCGCGATCGACCACCGCCGCCACCGCATCGCGCAGCCGCGCGTCATAGAACAGCACGGTCGCGTCGCTATCCGCCAGGATGTAGGCCAGTTCATCCGCGACATAGCGATAGTTGACGTTGACGTGGGCGCCGCGCGCCTTCCAGCAAGCCATCAGCGCGATCATGTAATCGGCACTGTTATAGGCATAGAAGGCCACGCGCTCGCCCGGCTGCAGGCCCCGTTCGATCAGCGCGCGGGCGAGATTGTTCGATCGGCGGCGAAACTCGCCCCAGTCGATCACCTCGTCTCCGTGCGCCAGCGCCACGCGATCGGCGGGAATCTTCCGCTCGACCGCCTCGATCATGTCGCCAAAGTTGAAACTCACGCGGCGGCGCCTTCGACGAGCGGCTTCTTCCCCCAATATTCGTCGCGAAGCAGCCGTTTATAGAGCTTGCCGGTGTCATGACGCGGCAGCTCGGCGCGAAAATCGATGCGGCGCGGCGTCTTGACGTGGCTGAGATGCTCCCGCGCGAACGCGGTCAGCTCGGCGGCAAGTCCCTCGCCGGCTTCCGCCATGTCGCGCGGCTGGATCACCGCGATCACCTCTTCGCCCATTTCCTCGTGCGGGGCACCGATCACCGCGACATCCGCCACCTTGGGATGCGTGACGAGCAGATTCTCGATCTCGGCAGGATAGATGTTCACGCCCCCCGAAATTATCATGAAGCTCTTGCGATCGGTGAGGTAGAGATACCCTTCCTCATCCACCCAGCCCACATCGCCCAGCGTGGTCCAGCCGTGGCTGTCGGTGGAGTCGGCCGTCTTCTCCGGGTCGTTGTGATAGGTGAAGGTGCGCTCACCGGTCGGGCTCTCGAAATAGATCGTCCCTTCGGTCCGCGGGGGCACCTCGTTACCGTCCTCGTCACAGATGTGGGTGATCGTGGTGAGGTTGCGTCCCACCGAGCCCTTGTGCGTCAGCCATTCCGCCGCCTGGATCGCGTGGAAGCCGTTGCCCTCGGTGCCGGCGTAATATTCGCCGACGATCGGCCCCCACCAGTCGATCATCGCCTGCTTCACCGGCACCGGGCAGGGCGCCGCCGCGTGCCACACCGCCTTGAGCGAGGACATGTCGTATTTCGCGCGCACCTCGGGGGGCAGTTTCAACATGCGGATAAAGTGCGTCGGCACCCACTGGGCGTGGGTGACCTTGTATTTCTCGATATATTCCAGCGCCTTTTCGGGATCGAACCGGTCCATGATGACGACCGTGCCGCCAAGCTGCTGCACCGCCATCGACCAGCGCAGCGGCGCGGCGTGGTACATCGGGGCCGGGCTGAGATAGACGATGTCGGGCGTCCAGCCGTAAAGTGCCTGCCCCAGCATGACGAGCGGCGACGGGTTCATCCCCAGCGGCTCTTGCGGCAGCGCGAACCGCACGCCCTTCGGCTTGCCCGTGGTGCCGGACGAATAGAGCATGATCTGGCCGGGAGAAGGGTCTGCGATCGGCGCGGCGGGCTGCGCGTCGCGCGCGGCCTCGTAGCTCTCATAGCCTTCGGCCGTGCCGCCGACCATGAAGCGCCGCAGATCCGCGATGCGCGGCAGCAGCGCGGCGGCGCACGCCTCGGTCGCCTTCGACACGATCAGCACGCGGCAGTCGCCGTCGCGAAGGATATAGTCCACCTCGTCGACCATCAGCTTCGACGACAGGCAGGTGACATACACCCCGGCCCGCTCCGCCGCCCACATCACCTCCAGATAGCGGGCGTTGTTGTCCATCATCACGGCGATCGCGTCGCCGCGCTTCAGGCCCAGCGAGCGGATCAGTTGCGCGCCCTGGTCGGCGCGGCGATCCAGCTCGGCATAGGTTACCGTCTCGCCCGTGGCGGCTATTACATAGGCGGCCTTGTCAGGCGTCGCCCGAGCATGAGCGACCGGATGCAGCATTTCTCACTCTCCAAAAGAAGGGCGCGGCGACATCTTGCGCGTCGTCCACGCCGGCATTTCTTCAGCTCTCGACGCGTTCGACGATGATCGCCGGCGCCATGCCGCCGGCGGCACACATCGTGACGAGGCCATAGCGCTTGTTCTGTCGCTCAAGCTCATCGACGACGGTACCGATAAGGATCGATCCGGTCGCGCCGATCGGGTGGCCCAGCGCGATCGAGCCGCCGTTGACGTTGACCTTGGAGCGGTCGAGATCGAGATCGCGGATGAACTTTTCCGCCACCACGGCAAACGCCTCGTTGATCTCCCATAGATCAATATCGTCCTTGGTGAGACCCGCCTTCGCGAGCACCTTCTTCGCCGCTGGGACTGGCGCGTTTAGCATTAGCGTGGGATCGTCGCCGATATTCGCCATCGCAACAATGCGTGCGCGCGGCTTCAGGCCATGCTTGTCAGCATATTCCTTTGAAGCGAGCAGCACCGCCGCCGCCCCGTCCACGACACCCGAAGAGTTGCCGGCGTGGTGGAAATGCTCGATCTTCAAATCGGGATATTTGCGATTGATCTGCGCACGGAATGTGTCGCCCTTCTTGTTATAGGGCATATCCGCGATCGCCGCGAACGAGGGCTTGAGACTGGCAAGCCCCTCCGCCGTGGTTTGCGGGCGCGGATATTCGTCCTTGGCGAGCACGACATTGCCAGAGTCGTCCGTCACTGGAACGATCGACTTGTCGAAACGCCCTTCGGCAATCGCCACCGCCGCCTTGCGTTGGCTTTCCAGGCCGAGCGCGTCGAGTTCCTCGCGAGTGATCCCTTCCATGCTGGCGATCGCATCGCCACAGATGCCCTGATGGCTCTGCGGATGCGCGGCATTGAGCCGCTCGTTTCCCGATCCCATGCCTAGCATTGGCTTGCCGGCTTCCATATCCTCCTGCGACATGGCGGCCGTGAGGCTCATCATCTCGGTGCCCCCCGCGATAACGAGGTCTTCCATCCCGGACATGATCTGCGCCGCCGCAAAGTTCACCGCGGTAATCCCGCCGCCGCAGAAACGATCGAGCGTCGTGCCACTAGCCTTAACGTCATAGCCGGCATCGAGCGCCGCCATACGGCCCATGTCCCCGCCCTGCTTCCCGCGCTGGGTGGAGGTGGACCAAATGATATCGTCCACCTCGGCGGTGTTGAGATTATTACGTTCCTTGATCGCCTTAAGCACGGTCGCCGCGAGATGCTGCGGATGCAGATCAGCCAGCGCACCCTTTCCCTGCTTGCCGATTCCACGCGGCGTGCGAACGGCGTCGATGATATAGGCGTCGGGCATTGCAACCTCTCCAGACCTGATGACGGCGCCGCCTCTTTACCGGCGCCAATTTCCAGCATAACCTTGGTTATGGTACAGGGGATGTCAAGCGTGTCGCCAGCAATTCAGACCGCAGCGCGGTCGCCGGACCTCACGCCGCGCGATTGGCTGGAAGCGGGCCAGTCTCTCTTGCGAAGGGGCGGCCTGAAGGCGCTCAAGCTACGGCCGCTCGCGGAGGAGCTGCGCGTTTCCACTGGCAGTTTCTATCATCATTTCAAGGATTTCGATGATTATCAAGGGCAGCTCGCGCGCTATTTTGCAGAAGATCAGGTAACTGACCTGATAGACGCGCTGGAGCGCGCTACCTCCGATCCGATCGCGCGCATACGCCTGCTGGGACAGACCGTTCGCCGGCGGGGCGCCTCCAGGCTGGCGATCGCTATGCGCGCGTGGGCGGAAAGCGATGCGCGCGCGCGCGCCGCGGTTGAACGCCACGATGAACTGATGCTCGATTTTCTGGCGCGCAGCCTCACCCAGGCGGGCTTCACCCGGCATGAGGCAGAGGTTCGCGCCTATGGGTTAATCACGCTGGGGCTGAGCAAGGTCCACGCGCCGCATCTCGACATGGCATCGTTGTTCGATTCGCTGCTCGATATCATGATCGCGCGCGCAGCCGCCTGATGAGGGCGCTAGTCGTCTCCGCTCTCTCGCCCGATCTGTCGGGCACCGCAATCGTGGATGTCACGGCGCCTCGCCCCGCGCCCGGCAAGGTGCTGGTGCGGGTGAAGGCCGCGTCGCTCAACTATCCTGATCTGCTGATGACGCGCGGCGAATATCAGCTCAAGCCTCCGCTTCCCTTTGTGCCCGGCATGGAAGTAGCGGGCGAAGTGATCGCGGGCGACGGATTTGCGCCGGGCGAGGCTGTGGTTTGCGGCACACGCCTTGGCGGCTTCGCAGAGATCGTTTCGGCCGACGCGGCGGGTATCCGCCGAAAGCCCGAGCACCTCTCGTTTGCCGAAGCCGCGTGTGTCGGCACCGCCTATCTCACCGCTTATGTCGCGCTGGTGCGGCTTGGCATGGCTCAGCCCGGCGAATGGGCGCTGATCCACGGCGCAACCGGCGGCGTCGGGTTGGCTGCGGTGGACCTCGCGAAATCCCTCGGCTGTCGCGTGATCGCCTCCTCCCGCTCCGCGGAAAAGCTTGCGCGGGTGGCGGCGGACTATGCACCCGAAGCCACCGTGATCGCGCCGGGCTTTCGCGAGAAGGTGAAGGAGATCACCGGTGGAGGCGCGAACCTGATCTATGATCCCGTCGGCGGCGACGTTTTCGACGAATCGACGCGCTGCATCGCGTTCGGCGGCCGTCTGTTGGTAGTGGGCTTCACATCAGGCCGGATCGCGACCGTCTCCACCAACATGCCGCTCATCAAGGGCTTCTCGGTCGTCGGCGTGCGCGCCGGAGAATATGGACGGCAATTCCCCGACAAGGGGCGCGAGAACATGGATGCGGTCTGGCAACTTGCCGAGCAGGGACAGATCCGGCCGCGCGTGCACGCCGAATATCCGCTCGCCGACTGGCGTGCCGCCTTCGAGGCGATGCGCGACAGCGCGATGGTCGGGAAGCTCGTTCTGGTGCCGTAGAATAGCGAGAACAAATCAGGAGAGAATGACGTGGCAGGCTATGACTATGTCGTTATCGGCGGCGGCTCCGCGGGATGTGCGCTCGCGGCACGACTTTCCGAGGATCCGGCGGCTAGCGTCTGCCTGCTGGAGGCGGGCGGCGCGAACAAGGAGATGCTGGTGCGGATGCCCGCTGGCGTCGGCAATCTTATCAAGGCCAAGGGCAAGCACAACTGGGGCTTCTGGACGGAGCCGGAGCCGCATCTAGACAACCGCCGTCTGTGGTGGCCGCGCGGCAAAGGGCTCGGCGGATCGTCCGCGATCAATGGCATGGTCTATATGCGCGGTCATCCGCAGGACTATGACGAGTGGCGACAGCTCGGTCTCACGGGCTGGTCGTGGGATGACGTGCTTCCCTATTTCCGCCGTCTCGAAGGCCATCATCGGGGTGAGAGCGACGGGCTGCACGGCGCGGGCGGCCCGCTGATCGTTTCCGGCGGCGAGAATGACAGCCCGTTTCATGATGCGCTGATCGAGGCAGGCCGACAGGCCGGCTATCCGCTCACCGGCGATTTCAATGGCGCGGCGATGGAGGGGTTCGGCCGCTACGATCTGACGATCGCCAACGGCCGGCGCTGGTCCACCGCCGAGGCATATCTGCGTCCGGCAATGGAACGACGCAACCTTACGGTCATCACGGGCGCGCGCACAACGCGAATCGTGATCGAGAGCGGTCGCGCGATTGCGGTGGAATACGTCGCTGGCAATCAGCCCGCGCGCGTCGCGGTTGCGGGCGAAGCTCTTTTGTGCGCGGGCGCGGTGCAAAGCCCGCAGATCCTCCAGCTTTCCGGCATCGGCGATCCCGCACGCCTGAAAGATGCCGGCGTCCGCGCAGTTCACGACCTGCCTGGCGTCGGCGAGAATCTGCAAGACCATCTTGATGTCATCATGAACTGGCGCTGCCACGGCCTGACCACCGCCTATTCTGCGACGAAGGGACTGCGGCAGATCCGGATCGGTCTCGAATATCTGCTCCGTGGCACCGGCTATGGGCGGCAACAATTCCTTGAATCCGGCGCCTTCGTGAATTCGCGCGCCGGCTTGTCGCGCCCGGATATACAGATCCATGGCGTGCTCGCGATCATGCAGGATCATGGCAAGGTGCGCGTGAAGCAGGACGGCTTCTCGATGCATCTGTGCCAGCTTCGCCCGGAAAGTCGCGGCCGCGTGACGATCGCATCGGGCGATCCGCTGGCGGATCCGTTGATCTTTGCCAATTACCTGAGTCAGCCCGAGGACGTGCGCGTTATGCGCGAATGCGTGAAGATCGGGCGCGACGTGGCCTCACAGGCCGCGTTTGATCCCTATCGCGACGACGAGATCGCACCCGGCGCAAGCGTGCGCAGCGATGCCGAAATCGATGCCTGGGTCCGTCAGAAGTCGGAAACGATCTACCACCCGGTCGGCACGTGCAAGATGGGCGCCGATGGCGATCGGATGGCCGTGGTCGACGCGCAGCTCAGGGTGCGTGGGGTGGAGGGGCTACGCGTCGTCGATGCCTCGGTGATGCCAACTCTGGTGGGATCGAATACCAACGCGCCGACTATCATGATCGCGGAAAAGGCGGCGGATATGATCCGTCGGCGGGTGGCGCTCGCGGCCTAGGGCTTGCGATCCTCATAAGCGCGCACGCCGGGCCCCAGCCTGTTCGCTCCCAGCGCCAGCCGATCTCCGCTGACGTTGGCGACGAACGCCGGGCTCTTGCTCTGCCCCGGCGCAAGCGTGGCGACATTACCGGCGATGCGCAGGCCGGTGGCGGGGTATTTCCGCGCCTCGGCCGATACGACGATCATGCCTGTCCAATTCTCCTTGTTCGGCCCCTGCACGAAGGTGTTGCGCAGAATTTCGCCCGTTCCTCCTTCGGGCAGGTCGATCGCGTAATTGGTCTTGCGTCCCGCG
Organism: Sphingomonas sp. TX0543; assembly: GCF_048565505.1. NCBI lineage: Bacteria > Pseudomonadati > Pseudomonadota > Alphaproteobacteria > Sphingomonadales > Sphingomonadaceae > Sphingomonas > Sphingomonas sp. TX0543. The sequence continues at coordinate 952,115 of NZ_JBLZUS010000002.1, read as the reverse complement.
CTGTCGTCAAAACTGTTGTCGTCGATGCGCAAATGCGGGGTGCGCAGCTTGACGTAATGGCCGCCGCGCCCGCGTTCGAAGCGCGAGTTGGTGACCGATATCTCGCCGGTGTTGGCGAGATAGATGGAATGCGCGCAATCAGGCGTCTCGTCGCACTGGCCGAGGCCGGAGAAGGTGGAGTGATCGATCAGGATCTGCGTGGCGTCGCCGGTCGCGCCCAGAATACCCTCCTGGCTATCCACGAACATGGAGTTGCGTACCGTAAGGTCGCCGATCTCGATGCGGATGCCCGCGCCGTTGCCATCCGGCACGCGGATGTTGCGAAAGACCAGGCCGTCCACAATCGAGGCTTTCCCGCGCAGCACCAGCGCGGCCTTGCCCTCGCACGCATTCTCGAAGATCGCCTTGCCCGGCTCCGTCGCCTTGAAGGTGACGCGCCCGGCCTGTTGAATCGCACATTCACGATAGATGCCAGGGGCGATCAGCACGGTGAGATCCTGCCCCCGCCGCGCCATCAGCGCATCCTGCAGGTGTGGAAAGCCCTGGCCCGTCTCCGCAATCGTGAACGGCGCCTGCGCGGGCGTCGCGGCGGCCGGCAGCAGCGGCGACAGGGCGAGGAGAGCAGCGTGACGGCGCATGCCGGAAGGTTCCTTTCATCGTACCGCGCTTTCTTGCGCGCGCTCAGGTGACGACGGAAGAGGCTTTGTCAGGCAACACGCGAACGTCCCGTCGCGGTACGGTTGGCGGGCGTCGCGTTTCCTGTTGCAACCTAATCGACGACAACGCATGAGCATACCGGAATCCCCAAACTTTGCTGGAGAGGCTCGTCATGGAAAGCTACCTGAAGCACTATATCGATGGCGCATGGGTGGAGAGCGATGGCGGACGGCGCCATGAGGTGATCGACCCGGCCACCGAGCAGCCGTGCACCGAAATCACGCTCGGGACCGCCGCCGATGTCGACAAGGCTGTCGCCGCCGCGCGCAAGGCCTTCGAGACCTGGTCGCAGACCAGCGTCGACGAGCGTGCCGCGATCCTCGAAAAGATTATCGCGGGCTACAAGGCGCGCATCCCCGATCTCGCCGCCGCGACCAGTCGCGAGATGGGTGCGCCGATCTCCTTCGCGAACATGGCGCAGGCCCCCGCAGGCCTCGGGCATTTCATGGGCACGCTGGCCGCGCTGCGCGCGTTCCAGTTTTCCGAACAGATCGGCGCCTCGCGCGTAGTTCACGAGCCGGTCGGTGTCGTTGCGATGATTACGCCGTGGAACTGGCCACTCAACCAGATCTGCGCGAAGGTCGCTCCCGCGCTCGCGGCGGGCAACACGATGATCCTGAAGCCATCGGAAGAGGCCCCCGCCAACGCGCTGATCTTTGCCGAAATCCTGCATGACGCGGGCGTTCCGGCCGGCGTGTTCAATCTGGTCAACGGGGATGGCCCGGGCGTGGGCGCGGCACTGTCTGCACACAAGGGCGTCGATATGGTGAGTTTCACCGGATCGACCCGCGCGGGCGTTGCCGTCGCCACTGCGGCCGCCGCGACGGTGAAGCGCGTCCATCAGGAGCTCGGCGGCAAGGCCCCGAACCTCGTGCTCGAGGGCGCGAAGCTGGAGGAAGTGCTCCCGCCGACGCTGGCCGGCGTGATCGCCAATACCGGGCAGAGCTGCATCGCGCCCACCCGTCTGCTTGTCCACAAGAGCCAGGCCGACGCCGCGACCGAGGTGGTCAAGGCGATCATGGATGCGACACAGGTCGGCAACCCCGAGGAGCAGGGCGCGCATATCGGCCCGGTCGTCAACAAGGCGCAGTTCGAGAAGATCCAGGGGCTGATCCAGTCCGCGCTCGACGAAGGCGCACGGCTTGTCACCGGCGGCACCGGCCGCCCCGACGGCCGTAATGCGGGCTATTTCGTCAAACCAACCGTGCTCGCGGACGTAACGCCGGAAATGCGCATCTATCGCGAGGAAACCTTCGGCCCGATCGCGACGATCACCACCTACGACGATCGCGATCAGGCGGTGGAGATGGCCAATGACACCGAATACGGCCTCTCCGCCACGATCTCCGGCGATCCGGCAGAAGCGGCGAAGATCGCGGGCAAGCTGCGCGCGGGGCTGGTGACGATAAACACCTGGGGCCCAACCCCGGGAACCGCGTTTGGCGGCTACAAGCAATCGGGTAACGGGCGCGAGGGCGGCAAGTTCGGGCTCACCGATTTCATGGAAGTCAAAACGATCGTCGGCGAACCAGCCTGAGCCTTCATCCCCACGGGGCGCCGCAATAAACGGCGCCCTTCTTTTTTGCTCGAAGGAGAGCACGGCATGATCGTATCGGTCGTCTATCCCAATCACGAAGGCGCGCGGTTCGACAGCGCTTATTATCGCGATCACCACGCCCAGTTGGCGGACGAGATCTGGAGCCCCGAGCGGATCGAATTGATCGAGGGTCAGCCGATGGGCGGGGTGCCGAGCCCGTTCGCGCTCATCGCGCATTTCCACTTCGCGTCGCCCGAGGCGCTTGGCGAGGCGATGGCCACGCCGCGGCGCGGAGAACTGCAGGCCGATGTCGCGAAGTTCACGGACATCACGCCGCAGGTGATGATCGGTACTAAGCTGGCGTGAGATCGGGGGGGGGGCGGCTCGCAGCCGCCCTGCCACTCAATAATCCTTGGAGACGCGCACATTGGCGCTTTGCCGCCCGAGGGTCGAGATGCTGGACAACAGCGACAGCCAGCGCGTCACCTGATATTCGATCCGCGTCGCGGAATAGCCCTGCCCATCGGTGATGATCTCCGCATAGAGCTTGCGCGTCACATATTTGCCCGCAGCGATCGATGTCTGTTGTCCGGCCTGCGGATCGGCAGGAAGGATGCGCAGCCGGTCAAGCCCGGCCGCGCGCCGGACCGCGTTGATCGGATTCAGCCCCCCGCTGCCATCCTTCAGCGCCGCCACCGCCGCCGCGAGCTGCAACGCCTCCGGCGCGGACAGGCTTGTGATCGACGTGCCGAAGAGAAGGCGCGAGAGCAGCTCGTCCTGCGGCAGCGCGGGCGTGCTGGTGAAGCTGATTTCCGGCTTTTGCGCGACACCGGTCACACGGATGGTGGCGTTCAGGTTCGTCGAATCCGCATTCGCCTCGATATCGAGAGCTGGGTTGGCCGGTACTTCTCCGCCGAACCGGATCACCCCGCGCGCCAGCTGGAATTCGCGGCCCGCGAATTCATAATTGCCCCGCACGAGATCGGCGCGGCCGGTGATCGCCGGGTTGTCCGGTGCGCCGCCGATCTTGAGGTCGGCTGACCATTCGCTCGACAGACCAAGGCCGCTGACCATCAACTGGCCCGGCGCTCGGGCGTGCACATCGAGCCGCCATGGCGTAGGGCGCGCTTCATCTTCCTCGCCGCCGCCCGGCAGGTTGATCTCGCGTACCTTGAGCGCTGGCACCGCGCTGGCCGCCGTCGCCTGCCCAAGCCGGTAGCGGCTGCGATCGAGCACAACATCGCCGGAAATCAGCCCGCCCGCCCCGCTCGAATGAAAGCGCAGCGGGCCAGTGACGGTCGCGGCGATATCGTCGCGGTTGATGAGCATCGCGCGGCGCGCGTCGAGCACCAGATCGAGACCGATCCCCGCATCGGTCGAAAAATCGAACTGGCCGCTACCGGTCACGCGCCCGCCCTTGCCAGCATCGGCGGCGAATTGCTGGATCTGGAGGCGCGATCCCTGGAAGGCCCCCGCCGCCTGAACGTTGGTGAGCACGGTTCCGGTCGTCGCGCTTTCGATCCGCGCACCGTTGGCGCGCAGCATCCCCCGGATCGAGGGATCGGACACGCGACCCGACACGTCCGCGCCGATCGCCACCGGGCCGGAGATCGCAAGCATCTCGACGCCGCTCAGCCGCCATAACGTATCGGCCGGCCCGTTGTAGCGCAGTTGCGCGGAAAGGCCCGCGCCCATCAGTCGCTGCGCTATATCGCCCTGTCCCAGCGGCGACAGCAGCGCCTGCGCGCGACCGATCGTCTGCCCGCCCGATGCCATCACGGCGCGGACCCCTGCCTTTTCGGCGGAGAGGACGCCCGCAATGCCGATGTCGATCGGCTTGGAGGAGGCGAACAGGCCGGCGCGGGTGAGGCCGCGCACCGTTAGATCCGCCCGCCCGTTCGGCGCGCCATCGCCGCGGATCGCATAATGCACGCTGCCCGACGCGCTGCCGCCAAGCGCGAGACCCGGATAGCCGATGTCGAGGAGCGACAACGGCATACGCGCAAGTGTCGCCTCGATCTCAGTGGAATCGTCCCCGAACTGGCCAGATAACGTCGCCTCGCCGCCCGCAAAGCCAAGTCGCATCGGCGCAAGCCGCCACGCATTGCCCGCTCGCGTAACCACCGCCGGCTCGAGCAGCTTAAGTTGCCGGCGATCTACCGTTCCCGCGGCGGTGATACGATAGCTGTCAGGCGTTACGGCGATGACGCTGCTGATATCAAAGGCCCGCCCGCGCGCCGCCGATATCTGTGCGCGAATCTCGCCTGTACCGCCACGCAGATGCGCATTGCCCGCAAAGCGCCCGATCGACAGCCTGCCGCGCTGAAATCCTCCGCCATTGGCGCTTGCTTCGATCGATGACCCCGCGGGATCAAGCAGCGCGACTAGATCGAGATGCGCGACACGCACCGAGACGCGATCCCCGAGTTTCGCTCGGCGTGCATCGATATGCGCCTCCACGCGCTGCACCGCGCCGGCCGGTCGGAGCAGGAGCTCTCCGGAAAGACCGCCGCCATCCAGCGCCAGCCGGCCGGCGAGACCGCCCTCGACGATATCGAGAGCGCCTACCGCACGCGTCCCGCTCACGTCGATCCGGGCGAAAGCGATCTGCGCGTTTCTGCCGGGCGGTAACAGGATATTTCCCGCCGCCTCGAACGGGCCGAGCCGCGACCCGCCGGCGGCGACGAAAGCGAAGCCGCCGACGCTTGGATCGAGATGCGCGCGCACCTGCCTCAGCCCCATCGCCTCGTTCGGGGCAGCCAGCACCAGATCGATCGTTGGCTTCTCGATCTGGCCATCGAGCTTTAGCGTCAGCGGGCCATAGCTTTTCTGAGTCCCACGCCCCTCGAAGACGAACGTGCCATCGCGGCGACGAAGCCCGGTGCCGACAAGGCGCAGCGACGGGGCGGTAAGAACGAGGTTGGTGAAATGCATCACCCCATCGGGCGTCCGCTCCAGCGCGGTCTGGATGCGCGGCAGCCCGCCTGCGATACCGCGGAAGAAGCCGTTGTCGAGCCGCACCATCCGCGCCTCCCCGCGTCCGATGACGCGGGTGCCATGGCCACCCGGCCCCGGCGCGACGCGCAGCACGGAGGCTACGTCCACCACGCCGAGCCCGGGGATGAGATAGCGCCCCAGTGCGCCGTTGACGCCGATCTGATACTGGCCGTTCGCCAGATCCAGCAACAGATTGACCCGCCCGGACAGCTTGTCTGACCTCACACGCAGATCGTCGCCGGTGACGAGGCGACTGGTGACGCGCAGCACGCCATCGACGGAAAGATTGCGCAATATGCCCCCGGCTACATCTCCCACGCCCGTCACACGCGCGGCGGTGAAATGCACCGGCAGGCCGAGCGGCGATCGGGAGAACCGCCCCTTCCCCGCCGCCCGCGCCTGTTCGAAACCGGTATCGTCAAAGGCGAAGCGGGTGGCGATGAGGCGGTAATCGAACGCGGCGGTGGCGAACGCACCCTCAAGCACGGCGCGCAGTTCCATGTCACGCGCCGTCATGTTCGGAAACAATGCGGCAGGTTTGAGCAGCCGCGCGCGGATGCGGACGTAACGAAACGCGCTGGCGCCGAGATCGATCGTGCCGGCAGTGTCGATCGCCAGCGCCGCGGACCGGAGCGCCAGATTGCCCGCCAGGCGCCGGTCGGTGAGCGTCGCGCCGCCGTTCACGGTGACGCGCGGCGCGGTGAGCCGTTGCAGTTTGCCGCCAAAAACCACCGAGGGGACGAGATCGCCCGTGAGCGTGTATGCGCCCTTCCGATTGCCGAGCGAGAGATCGATCACCCGCTCGCCGCCCGCATCGGCGCGCGCCTCGCCGTCCCACCTCGCCCAGCTTCCCGAGCCTGACACGTCAAGCCGCAGCGGCTTGCGAATGTCGGTGAGCCGCGCGAGCAGACCATCTTTCACGCCGCGCGCGCGGACGGCGATATCGAACCTGTCGCGATCCGGCTCGGCATCGATATTCAGCCGAAGCGCGTCGCTGCCCTCGATCACCGCCGACAGATCGACCATTGCGCGACCGGCGTGAATATCCGCCCGCCCCAGGATGCGGCCATAGCGCGCCACCCCCGTCACCCGCCGATCGACGATCATCCGGTCGACCGTCAGCCGGCCGATGCGGATATCGAAATCGGGGAGCAGCGGCCCCTGCTTCGCGCTGGGGCGGGTGCGCGGCCATTTGGCGAGAGTGGCGACAGGCACATCGAGCGCGGTGATGTCGAGCCTGTTGTTGAACCAGCGCAGCGGCGACCAATCCAGCCGTGCGACAGGCGCGGAAAATACCAGCCCATCGAGATCATGGACGCGCACGTCGCGCAGTATCGCGCGACCGTAAAGCGAGCCGTCGATCCGCCCCACCGTGAAACGCAGCCCGCTGGGCGTGCGCACCGCGGCGATGCGATCGGCGACCCAGCGATGGCCCATGTCGGTGTCGACGACCAGTATCGCGGCGGCGAAGATCGCCAGCGCCGCCGCTGCGATCCCTGCGATCCACCGGGTCGCACGCCTCAAAATGCCTGCCCCAGCGAGACGTACACGGCGACGCGCGAATCGCCCTTCTGCGGGTTTAGCGGCGTGCCGACATCCAGGCGGATCGGGCCGAAATTGGAATAATAGCGCACGCCTAATCCGGCGCCGTATTGCAGCGCAGTGAACTTGGGCAGCGGCGAGGTGTAGATGTTGCCGGCATCGAAGAACGGCACGATGCCGAAGCTGCCGCCGACCTTCAACCGCGCTTCGATCGAGAATTCCGTTAGACTGCGCCCGCCGATCGGATCGTTGTTTGGATCACGTGGGCCGATCGCCTGATAGCCGTAGCCGCGCACCGATGCGCCGCCGCCGGCATAGAAGCGCCGCGACGGCGCGATCGCGTCACGCGGGGCGCCGACGATCGTGCCGAGCCGTACCCGTCCGGCGAGCACCAGCTTGTCGGCGAGCGGCGTATAGGCGCTGGCGTCGATCTGGGTGCGGGCATAGCCGAACGCCTGACCGAGCAGCGACAGCTCCGGGCTGAGCCGGCCACCGAGCCGGTAGCCGGTGGTTGGGTTGAGGAGATCGTCCGAGCCGTCATAAACGAGGCTCAGCGGCAGCGCGGCGATATAATAGGTGCGGCGGCGCGGCTGCCCGGTGGAGGCGATCACGTCGCGTTCGTCTGTGCTGACCAGCTCCGCACCGATCGACCATGTCCACGCCTTCTGAAAAAAGATATTGGTCTGCCGCTCCAACGAGCCGGAGATCGAGAAGGTATCGGCGATATAGGCCAGCCGCTCGGTGTGAGAGAGCGCGACCTGCCCGGTCAGCACGCGATCGCGCCCCTCGAAATTGTTGCGGCGATAGGTGATCTGCGCAAGCTGTTCCTGAGTCCCAAGTACGCCGCGCAGAATGATCGCGCCTTCGGGGGGGAAGAAGTTGCGATGCGTCCAGCTTACCTCCGCGCGCGCCCCCTCACCGGTGCCATAGCCGAGTTCGCCCGCGATCGTGCGAGGTGGAGCTGGCTGAAGCGTGACATCCACATCGACGATATCGGGCGCGGCGCCCGGCACCGGCTTCACTACGGCACTGGAAACCAGGCTTGTCTGGATCAGCGCGCGCTTCAGATCATCGAGGCCGGGGGCGTAATATTGCTCGCCGGGCTGGAAGCGCGCGATCTCCTGCACATGCTTGGCGTCGAACACGCGATTGTTCGCGTTGACCCGGAAGCGCCCGAATCTGCGCGCGCGGCCGGGATCGACTTTCAGATCGAGCGTCGCGGTGCGCGCAGTGCGATCAACGGTAACCTCGGGATCGCCGATCTTGGCGAACGGGAAACCCTGTTTGCCGGCCTGTTCGGTCAACCGCGCCTGTGCCGCGGCGATCGCGTCGGCGTTGACGGGATCGTTCTGCTTGACGCCGAACGCATCAGTAAGCGCGGCCGACCTGTCGCCCGCCGCCGCCATCCCATCGATCGTCACGGTAGCGAGGCGATAAAGCTGGCCCGGTGTGGCGGACAGCACCACCACCGGCTTGCCGGCGCCGGCATCCACGCTGGTTTGAACGCGCGCGTCATAATAGCCCTCGCCGCGCAGGAGCGCGACAAGCAACGTGGCGTCCTCCCGCGCGCGCCGATCGAGCTGGGCGGCATTGGCCGGCTCCCCGTCATGCTGATCGAGCACCGAAAGTTCGGCGAAGCGCTGCCGCAGCAAGGAGGACGCAACGTTATCGATCCCCTCGATGCGATAAGCGTAGCGCGTTTCGGCAACAACGTTTGCCGCCTCGGGCGCGGTATCTGCCGGCGCCTTGGCGAGATCGGGCCACGCCACGCCAATATCGGGCATCGGTGAAAGCGGTGCGTTCGGATCGAGCATGTCGCTCGCGCCGACAGGCGGCGTGACCGAAAGCGTTTCGGGCATGGGTGTTCGTTGCTGTGCCGCGGCGGGCGGCACGGCGAGGATCGCGACCAGTAATGCGGCGCCTCGCCGAACCATCTCAGCCTGATAGCGCGCGATCCCGCCGCGCGACAATGGTGTCGCCGCTAGGCCCTAGTGAATCGTGCCCACCACGCGGTCAGCCGCGAGCAGCTCAACCAGCCGCTCGATCTGGCGCCAGTGACAGAAGTGGATGTGATTGCCGATATCCCTGCTGCGATCGGCGCGCGCGGCGGCCTCGTCGGCAGCGGCGCGGCCATGGGTGACGAGCAGCGCCTCGGCATCGGCGAGCGTCGTACGCCCGGCTACATAAGGGAAGTTTTCCATGCGGCGCTCCCATTGCGCGCGCGCCGCCTAAGACTCCGTTCGGAAAGAGCCTTTCCAAAGCGTTTAGCGATCCGGGCACTGGCATCGTGACGCGCGACATGCCAAGGCGCGAGCCATGCCAGCCGAAAAACCCGCACGCCCTTCCGCCGCCGGCGGCTTCCTGATCGCCAGCGGCGTGCTCGGCGGCGCGATCCTCGGCTTCGCCGCAGGTCAGCCAACGATTGGGTTGCTGATCGGGCTGACAATTGGGATCGGCGTGTCGATCGCGCTGTGGCTGAGGGATCGCGGCTAGGCGACCGCGGGCGCCGCAGTGCGGTACCCAGCGCATCTTCACCACCGGAACCAACCAATCGCGGCGCCGATCTGAAGCGCGACGATCATTAAGAGCTGCGTGGAAGACGGCTCGTTGCGGGTCTTGTGCCGGAACAAATGCCGCGCGATCAGCGCTCAAGCAAGACGGCGCCATTGTGACTATCGAGCGTCTTATTGCGGCATCCGCAACAAGAGCTTGACCCGCCCGATCGGCTGCACCGCCTCGGCCGAAACAGTGACAGGCGCATAGGCTGGATTGTCGCTCATCAGCGTGAGCATCCCCTGCTGGGCGATAACCCGTTTGACGAGCAGGTCGCCGTCCCGGCGCAACACGAGGATCGCGCCGGTTCGCCCCACGTTGCGGTCGCCGCCGTCCACCACCAGCCGGTCACCATCCAGGATCGTCGGCGCCATCGAATCGCCCCGCGCGGTAATGATCGAGGCGGTGCGCGGAGCGATGCCGACTGCCATAAGCGTTTCCGGCGAGAAGCGCTCGGGGCGCAGGCGGCGCTCACTGCCGGGATCCGCCCCCGCGCCGGCCGCCGCCGACACTGCGATCCATGGCACCTCGATCATTGCCGCGCCCGCCGCCGTGCCGCCGAGAACGCTCTCCTCCACGCCGAAAAAGGCGGCGAGCGTGCGACGATCATCTTCCGCCAGCCGCTTCGGTGAGCCGCGCCCGACGAACTGCTGGAGATAGGCGACGTTGCGCCCGAGCATCGTCGATAACGCAGCGAGGCTTGTGCCGCGTGCCTCGGCAAGTCGCACCAGCGCTTCGCGTGGGTTTTTGCTCATTCCCGACATTAGTCGCAGGAAATTTCCTGGACAAGTTGGAAATCATGAGAGAACAAAAAAGGAACAGAGAATCGGGAGTCGAGAACGATATGTCGCTACTGGCCAAAATCGATCGCTATTTGCGCCGCACCGGCATGGCGCCAACCACGTTCGGCCGACGCGCTGTCCGCGATCCGCGTCTGGTGGGCGACTTAAGGCTGGGGCGCACGCCTGGTCCGGGTGTTTCAGCGCGGGTCGACGCATTCATCGCGAGCAGCCAGTGAAGCGGGGGCCGGGCGTGGTCGCCCTGCTGGAACGGGCGCTGAGCAACTCGGCCGGACGGAGCGGCGCGAGCATCGCCTTTACCGATAGTCACGCGACGGAGTGGCACAGCGCGACCTTCTCCGGCATGCGCCACGAGATCGCCGGTGGCGCGCCGACGAGTGCGGCGCTGGACCAATGGCTGGCGGGTCTGAGGGAAGACACGCTGCCGATCCTGGGGCATCTGGTCGCCGATATCGCGGTGGCGTCAGTGCACCGGGCGCCAGCCCGCACCAGCTTCCGGCTGGAGGCGCTTACCGTGGCGGAGAGTTGACCGCCGCTCAGATTCCGCCGGGCACCGATTCGCGCCCGACCGCGGCAAGCGCCTCGGCCAGATCGGCGATGCAGCGATCGACCTGCGCCGAATCCGGCGAGCGGACCACGAAATTGGCGCCGGTCCTGCCCTCACGGAAGAAGGGGTAGCTGCCGATCGCGACGCCCGCATGGCTGCGCTCGATCCGGCCGAGCAGCTCCGCGACCTCGCTCTCGGCCACCCAGCAACCGAGCGTACCGCTCACTACCGGGCGGCCACCTTGCAGCGTGCCCGTCAGGGCGTCGAGCATCCCGGCCGTGATGCTGGGAACCCCGGCCATGATAAAGATATTGCCGCAGCGGATGCCGGGCGCGCCCGACATGCGATTCTCGATGAGGTCCGCCCCCTCCGGCACGCGCGCCATACGCAGGCGTGCATCGGTAATGCCGCCACGAGTGGCATAATAATTCTCCAGCACCGCGACCGCCTTTGGATGATGGACGACGCCTACACCCAGCGCCGCCGCGATCGCATCGACGGTGATGTCGTCATGCGTCGGCCCGATGCCCCCGGTGGTGAAAAGATAATCGTTGCGCGCACGCAGGGTGTTCACCGCCTCGACAATCGCTTCCTCGCGATCGGCGACGACACGAACCTCGGCGAGCCGGATGCCCTGCACGTTTAGCCACAGCGCGATCTGCGCGACGTTCTTGTCCTGCGTTCTGCCGGAGAGAATCTCGTCGCCGATCACGACGAGTGCGGCGGTCCAGATGCGTTCGTCAACCATGTGTTTCGGGGCATAGCCTCGCCAATCGGCGTTCGCCACGCTATATCGACATGATGACTGAATATGTGACTGTCAGCAGCGATGCGCCGCTGGGGCGCGATGGCGCGATCAAACTCCACGGGCGCGACGCATTCGACGGGATGCACAGGGCCGGACGTCTGGCGGCCGAAACGCTCGACATGATCGTGCCGCACATGGTGCCCGGCGTGACCACCGCCGAAATCGACCGGCTGATCCATGACTTCATCGTCAGCCGCGGCGGGGTCCCCGCAACGCTGGGGTATCGCGGCTATACGCACAGCTCGTGCATCTCGATCAACCATGTCGTCTGTCACGGTATCCCGGGCGAGAAGCCATTTAAGTCGGGCGATATCGTCAACGTCGATGTCACGCCCATCCTGGACGGCTGGCACGGCGATTCAAGCCGTATGTATCTGATTGGTGAGGTGCCGCTGAAGGCGAAACGGCTCGTCGACGTGACCTATGAATGCCTCATGCTCGGGATCGAGCAGGCAAGGCCCGGCAATCATATGGGTGATGTGGCGCACGCGATCCAGCGTCACGCGGAGGCGCATCGCTACGGTGTGGTTCGTGATTTCTGCGGTCATGGGGTGGGCCGCCTGTTTCACGATGCGCCGGAGGTCGTTCATGTCGGGCGCCCCGGGACCGGGCCTGAACTGCGCCCCGGCATGATCTTCACGATCGAGCCGATGATCAACATCGGGCGACCGGACGTGAAGCTGCTCGACGACGGCTGGACGGCCGTGACGCGCGACCGTTCGCTTTCCGCGCAGTTCGAGCATTCCATCGGCATCACCGAGGATGGTTGCGAGATCTTTACGCAATCGCCCGGTGGCCTGGATCAACCACCTTACGCGTGAGCGCGCCCGGTGGCGGCGCTCAACATCCGCCCCCGCTCAATCGATAGACGTGGATCATCCCGTCGGTGAGGTATTTGTCCCCGCCGCCGTTGCGGTGCCAACCGGGGGTGATCCGCGACTGCCGGGCATCGGCAAGTTCGGCGCCGCTCGCGCGAAGCAGCGCGCCGGCAGCGTCACGCTCGTCGTCGACCTTCGGCCCGATATGATGCGTGATCTGTAGCGTGAACAGGCTCAAACCGACGCCGCGATCGAAGGTGGCGGCGGCCGCCCAATGATTCGGACCGATGCGCCAGAAGCGGATGTGGTGGCGCTTGTCCGCGCTCCTGCCTTCGTCGCGCTGGAAGGCAAAATCCTGCGTGCGATCCGCAAAATACAGCGGGCTGACGGGCGCCTCCGGATAGGGCCGGCCGAGCAGCACGCTGGCCGCGATGCCAAGGCCCGATCGCAGGTTTACCGGATCGGCAAGCGACCAGCCGCCGCGGCGGAACACGCATTCGATCGCGCGACGCTCGCCGTGTAACTCCAGGTTGATCGGGTCGCCAGGAATATCCTGTGCTGTATAGGAAACGATCTCCGCGCGCTTGCCGATCAGCTTGTGCTCATGATGGCTCCAGAGGCGCGGCAGACCGCCATAGGCAAGGGTGAACCACAACGCGGGCAGGCCAAGCAGCGCGATCGCCGCGATGGTCGCCCAGCTCCAGCCGTTGCGCCTGCGGCGACGTCGCAGGTCGGCGGCGGAGCGATCGGCCTCGTTCATGACGCTCAGGCTGCCGCGATATCCGCGCGCTGGCAATCGAATTGCGCGCAGGACGCTGCGATTAAGCGAATCGACTTACCCCCTTCCCTTTGCGTCAATCCTGCGCCACCATTGTCAGAACGACTCCACAACGGCGGAGCGGGGAGAGGGATATGCGGAAAGGTTTCGCGCTGACGGCGATCGTGGCGCTGCTGGCGTCGTGCACCAGCGGGGGCAACAACCAGCCGGCAAAAAGCGGCGCGTCCGGCGTGGGCAAGGTCGATGGCGCGCTGCTCACCACCGGCGGCGACGGCAGCGACTGGGCGATGACCGGCTTCAATTATGCCGAACAGCGCTTCTCCCCCCTTACCCAGATCAACGACGGCAATGTGGGGCAGCTCGGCGTCGCCTGGTTCGCGGACATGCCGGACGCGCGCGGGCAGGAAGCGACGCCGATCGTGATCGACGGCAAGCTTTTCGTGACCGGCCCGTGGTCCAAGGTGTTCGCCTTCGACGCGGCGACCGGGAAGGCGCTGTGGACATACGATCCGAAGATCGATCCGCAAAAAGGCGTGCAGGCGTGCTGCGATGTGGTGAATCGCGGCGTCGCGGCGTGGAAGGGCCGGCTCTATCTCGGCACGCTCGACGGGCGGCTGGTCGCGCTGGATGCGGCGACGGGCAAGGAGGACTGGTCCGTCCAGACCACCGACAAGGCCAGGCCCTATACGATCACCGGCGCGCCCCGCGTCGTAAAGGACATGGTGCTGATCGGCAACGGCGGCGCGGAGTTCGGCGTGCGCGGCTATGTCACCGCTTATGATGCCGCGAACGGCAGCAAGAAATGGCGTTTCTACACTGTCCCCAATCCGAACGGCGCGAAGGATGGTGAAGCCTCCGACGCGGCAATGGCGAAGGCTTCGCCCACCTGGTCCGCGAACGGGCAGTGGAAGCAATCCGGCGGCGGCGGGACGGTGTGGGATTCGATCGTTTATGACGCAGAGCTTGACCAGCTTTACCTCGGCGTCGGCAACGGATCGCCTTGGAACCACGGGCTGCGCTCGGAAGGACAGGGCGACAATCTGTTCCTGTCCTCGATCGTCGCGCTGAAGCCGGAAACGGGCGAATATCTCTGGCATTATCAGGAAACGCCCGCGGAAAGCTGGGATTTCACAGCGACACAGCCGATCAACCTCGCCACGCTTACGATTGACGGCAAGCCGCGCAAGGTTCTGATGCAGGCACCGAAGAACGGCTTCTTCTACGTCATCGACAGGACGGACGGAAAGCTCATCAATGCCGGCCAGTTCATTCCCGGCGTCAATTGGGCGACCGGCTATGACATGAAGACCGGGCGACCGATCGAGAACCCGGCATCGCGCTATTACAAAACAGGCAAGCCATTCCTCGCCGTGCCCTCGGCGATTGCGGCGCACAATTGGCAGCCGATGAGCTTCAACCCAAAGGCAGGGCTTGCATATATCCCGGCGCAGATCGTCGGCGCGGGTTATATGGCAGGCAACGCGCCGCTCGATCAGGCAAAGCCGATCGGCTTCAATGTCGGCGAGAATATGGGCGCGCTGATGTATCCGCGCGACGCCGCAGCGGTGAAGGGCGCGACGGCGGCGGCGACCGGCCTGCTCGTGGCCTGGGATCCGGTCGCGAACAAGCCGCGGTGGACGGTGAAATATCCGACGCCGTGGAATGGCGGCACGATGACCACCGCGGGCAATCTGGTATTCCAGGGCACGTCGCTGGGCGAATTCCGCGCTTATGCGGCCGATACGGGGAAACAGCTTCTCGCCTATCCGGTCGGCACCGGCGTGATGGCGGGGGCGGCGACCTATGTGGTCGGCGGCACGCAATATGTCGCGGTGCTCGCCGGCCGGGGCGGCGCACTGCCGCTGTCGCTCGGCTACGCTTATGGCAAGGGCGCGGAGGTGCCCAATCGTCCACGGCTGATCGTCTTCAAGCTGGGCGGCAAGACCGCACTCCCCACGACCACGCCGCCCGACAACAGCCCGGTGGCGCTGCCGGCCGCCACCGGCACGCCGGCGCAGGTTGCCCAAGGCCGCGATCTGTTCGGTCGCTTCTGCCAGGTGTGCCACGGCGCCTCGGCGGCGGGCGGCGGCGGCGTGTTGCCGAACCTGCAACGCTCGGGCGCGCTGGGCAATGCGGATGCGTGGAAATCGATCCTGATCGATGGTGCGCTCAAGGATCAGGGAATGGTCAGCTTCGCCAAGGTGCTGACACCCGAGCAGGCGCAACTGATCCGCCTGTATGTGATCGACGAAGCGCATTGGGCGCAGCAGAATCTGCGCGACGGCGGCGCGGTGCAGGCCAAGTCCGCCAGATAGTTCGAGGGCAGCGGCACGCGCTCATCCCTCGCGTGCGCCGCTGCCCTCGAAACCGGCACGGCTCGTCCGCGTGCCCGAAAAACGGGCAACGAATATCCCCGGTTTGAGACGAGTCGCCGCCTTGCCCTTCGCGCGCGCGACTGGCACGTTCGATGCAAAGCCGTTGGTATTCGGCATGGCTTCAAATGGGGACGGGCATCAACGCGTGAAGAAGATCGAAGCGATCATCAAGCCGTTCAAACTCGATGAGGTGAAGGAGGCGCTGCACGAAGTGGGCGTGTCCGGCATCACCGTAACCGAGGCGAAGGGCTTTGGCCGGCAGAAAGGCCATACCGAACTTTATCGTGGCGCCGAATATGTCGTCGACTTCCTACCGAAGGTTAAGCTGGAGGTAGTCGTCGAGGACGGGCTGGTCGATCGCGTGGTCGAAGCGGTCGCGCAGGCCGCACAGACCGGCCGGATCGGCGACGGCAAGATTTTCGTCATCCCGGTCGAGACCGCTCTGCGCATCCGCACCGGAGAGCGCGACGACGACGCGATCTGATCCGCGACCACAACTCAAACGAACCATCGCCGGCCTTCATGACCGGCGGCATCTCGAACACGAAGGGCATTAATCATGGCGACGACGGCCAGCGACGTTCTGAAGCGTATCAAGGACGAGGAGATCGAGTGGGTCGATCTTCGCTTCACCGATCCCAAGGGCAAATGGCAGCATCTCACGATGTGCGCCGGCGTGCTGGGCGAGGATGAACTGACCGACGGTTTGATGTTCGACGGATCGTCGATCGCCGGATGGAAGGCGATCAACGAGTCCGACATGACGCTGAAGCCTGATCTGGATGCGGTCTACACCGATCCGTTTTCGGCCACGCCGATGCTTATCCTGATCTGCGACATCGTCGAGCCGGCGACCGGCGAGCTCTACGCCCGCGATCCGCGCTCAACGGCGAAGCGCGCGGAAGCCTATCTCAAGACAACCGGAATCGGCGACACGGTGTACGTCGGCCCGGAAGCCGAATTCTTCATGTTCGACGACGTGCGCTTCGAAAACAGCTATTCCACCAGCTATTACAAGATCGACGACATCGAACTGCCCGGGAACAGCGGCCGCGAATATGAGGGCGGCAACCTGGGCCACCGTCCGCGCGCCAAGGGTGGCTATTTCCCCGTCGCCCCTGTGGACAGCGCTGTGGATATCCGTGGCGAGATGGTTTCGACCATGCTCGAAATGGGCCTGCCCTGCGACAAGCACCACCACGAGGTAGCGGCGGCACAGCATGAGCTGGGCCTTACTTTTGGCACGCTCACCACCACTGCGGACCGGATGCAGGTCTATAAATATGTCGTGCATCAGGTCGCCCATGCCTATGGTAAGTCGGCGACGTTCATGCCCAAGCCGATCAAGGAAGATAACGGCTCGGGCATGCACACCCACTTCTCGATCTGGGAAGGAAAGACCCCGCTGTTTGCCGGTAACGGTTATGCCGGGCTTTCCGATATGTGCCTGTATTTCATCGGCGGCATCATC
The DNA here is from genome assembly GCF_048565505.1 of Sphingomonas sp. TX0543. Taxonomy (NCBI): domain Bacteria; kingdom Pseudomonadati; phylum Pseudomonadota; class Alphaproteobacteria; order Sphingomonadales; family Sphingomonadaceae; genus Sphingomonas; species Sphingomonas sp. TX0543. The sequence continues at coordinate 935,172 of NZ_JBLZUS010000002.1, read as the reverse complement.
AAGCACGCCAAGGCGGTGAACGCGTTCACCAACCCGTCCACCAACAGCTACAAGCGGCTTGTGCCGGGCTATGAAGCGCCCGTGCTGCTCGCTTATTCGAGCCGCAACCGCTCGGCCTCCTGCCGCATCCCTTATGGAGCCGGAGCAAAGGCAAAGCGCGTCGAAGTTCGTTTCCCGGATGCGCTCGCGAATCCGTATCTCGCCTATGCGGCGCTGATGATGGCTGGCCTCGACGGCATCCAGAACAAGATCCATCCGGGCGACGCGATGGACAAGAACCTGTACGATCTGCCACCGGCGGAGCTTTCGCAGGTACCGACCGTCTGCGCATCGCTGCGCGAGGCGCTCGAGTCGCTGACCGCCGACCATGACTTCCTGCTCAAGGGCGACGTTTTCTCGAAGGATCAGATCGAGGCCTATATCGAGCTGAAGTACGAAGAGGTCGCGCGCTGGGAGATGACGCCCAGCCCGGTAGAATATGATATGTATTATAGCGGATAAGCTTCGGTTGCGCCGGCTCGCTCAGCAGATTGCCGCTGTCGGCCGGCGCACCCATTCATGACGGTTAACGGCGCTGTGTCGCGGCGCCGTTGATATTCAAAGCGACACTTTACTGATAATCCGCCGGGTCGGGCGTAGGCGCGTTGCACGCCGCGTTGCTGCCGTGCTTGCAGGCATAAACCTGCCGTCGCCAATCGACCATCGCGTCAGCATAGGCGCGCTCCTGCCGCGCATAGCGCGCTTCGTCGCGCGCAATTTCCCGGTGATGCGCATGCATCGCCTGACGGTAGGCGGCCACATCCGCCGCGTACTGCGCTGAATCCGCCGCTTGCACGTCTGCCTGCGCCGCAGCCTGCGACGAGCTGTCAGCCAGCGCGGCGCGGTTTGCGGCGTTTACCGCAGGGCGCCCCGCGGCGTCGATCGCCTCGGTCCGCGGGCTGTCCTTGTCATAGCCGCGATCGTAAGGGAGCGGCGCGTGAGGCGCATCGGGGTCTTGCGCCTGCACGTTGGTCTGGGCAGCGGCGGGCGTGATCGCGGCTATAGCGGCGCCGACAAATATCATCGGGAAAACTCGCATCGAAAGCCTCCTTGGCATCGGAATGCGCGTTCAACCGATCGTGTTCGGACGAGGTTCCGTGGTCAGAAGGAGAAGCTGGCCCGCGCCGTCAGCCGATCGCCGCTGTTCCGCGCATCCGCATAGGGTGACGCCATCACGCGATCGATGCTGGTGCCCGAATAGTCCAGCCCAAGTGAAACCGGCCCGGTCACACGCCGGACACCGACCAGCCAGTCGCTATAATTGCCGCCGGGTCGCAGCCGCGCCGCCCGCAACGGATCATCGACGGCGCCGGAGGAACGGCCGATGCTGGCGGCGAAAGTATAGGGCGTCGCCGGAAGGCCAAGCTGGGCGCGGGCCGCGACATAAAGATTGTCGCCGCCGATCGCGCTCTGTGCCGGGGCGTAGCGCGCATCGGCACCGATCTGAGCCGGGCCGAGCTGATAAGTCAGGCCCAGCCCGCCCTCCAGGTAATCCATGCGCCCGCGTGCGCCGGTAAAGGCATGCGCGACGACGAACCCTTCCCCGCGAAACCCGAGCCCGAGATCGCCACCATATCCGATCGACGCATCGACCACCGCGTCCGCCCCGCCCGATCGAGGGCTGCCACGAAGGCCCGTGACACGCGCGCCGATGTCGAAACCCGACGGAAGCTGGAGCGACAGCGACGCGGCAGGGGCGGCCTTTCCCTCGCTCCAGCTGATTCCGCGTCGGCGCTCGTCGGTCGCAACCTCCACTGATCCGCCCAGAGAAACCTGCGCGGCGGCGGGCCAGGCGATCAGCACCAGCAAGGCGGCGGCGGCAAGTGTTTCGGCGTAACGCATCTCAACTCCGGGGGCGTGCACTGGCATCCAGCTCGGCCAGCAGAACCTCGCGATCACGCGCCGCGACGTCAATCACATGATCGCGCAACCTGTCGGCACGACGCGCCACCTCGTCCACGATCGCGCCGCGCTGACCTTCGCACCAGCCGGCACGGCTTCCGCTTAACGGCGCCTCGCTGGCGATGCTGCGGGAAAGCAGGTGGCCTGCGGGATGCCGCGCCTCCCGCTCCACCCGCACCATCGCCGACCAGTGGCACCGAAGAGTGCTCGCGCGGCCAGCACCGGCGACCGTACCAAGCTGACGATGCGCCACGTCCACCGCGCCGCGATAAACCGCCTCCACCGCACCTGCAGAATGATCGAGCGTCACGCGGTGCGCCTCGATGCCCTCCATCCCGCCGAGCAGCATGCCCGCCACCAGCAAAATCGTCATGCGTTCCTCCTGCGCCGCTTATGTACTGCCATCACCGAATGATCGGACGCGGGGAGCCGTTCAACGCCAGAGGTGCCCGGCAACAATTTCTAACACGCCGTTCACGCTGCCTCCACGTATCCCGCAGTCGACAAGGCCGTCCGCCGTCGTCAGGATCGCACGGACACTCAATGGAGTTCGCCATATGCTCATTCGCGTCGCCTTTGCCGGCTTAGCGCTGCTGCTCGCCACCGCCGCGAACAGCGCTCCAGAACAAACGATGCGGGCCACCGTCGGGGCCGAAACCGCCCGCAACGAGGCGCTGCTGGAGCGGCTGGTGAAGCAGAATTCCGGCACGCTCAACCTGGCTGGCGTGGCCACGGTGGGCGCGATGATGCGCGCGGAACTCACCCCGCTCGGCTTCGACGTAAAGTGGATCGACATGCGCGCCACCGGCCGCGCCGGGCATATTGTCGCGACACACATCGGCAACGGACGCGGCAAGCGCATCCTGCTTATCGGACACCTCGACACGGTGTTCGAGCCGTCCAGCCCGTTTATCGGCTTCAGGCGCGAGGGCGGTCGTGCGATCGGCCCTGGCGTGGGTGACGACAAGGGCGGGCTGGTGGTTATCGTTGCTGCGCTGCGCGCGATGCAGGCGGCCGGAACTTTGCGCGACGCCGATATCAAGGTGGTGCTGACCGGAGACGAGGAACGATCCGGCACACCGCAGGATGCCGCGCGGAGCGATCTGATAGCCGCGGGAAAATGGGCCGATGTGGCGCTCGAATATGAGAATGTGGCGACAGAGGACGGCGCGGACTACGCTACCATCGCGCGGCGCGGATCACTCACTTGGGACATCGTGGCCAAGGGCCGCACCGGCCATTCGAGCGCGGTGTTCGGGGCTGAGCTGGGATATGGCGCGATTTACGAACTCGCGCGCATCCTTGACACGTTCCGTCGCGAACTTCCCGAGCAGAACCTCACCTACAACGTAGGGGTGATGGCCGGCGGCACGCCCGCCGCGTTCGACACTGCAGGTTTTATCGCGACCGGCACCGGCAAGCCCAATATCGTCGCGTCCGACGCCGTCGCGCGCGGCGATCTGCGCGCGCTGACACCTGAGCAGGAAGCGCGGATACGCGGGCGGATGGAGGATATTGTCGCTCACCATCTGTCCGGAACGACGGCGACGATCGCTTTTTCTGAAGGGTATCCAACGATGCCGCCAACCATCGCCAATCGTGCGCTTCTGGCCGAGCTGAATCGCGTCAACCGCGATCTCGCGCTGCCCGAGATGCCGGAATATGATCCGGCAAAGCGTGGCGCCGCGGATTCAAGCTTCGTCGCGGCGGATGCGGTGACGATGGGTGGCATGGGCGCATCGACGGGGAACGCCCATGCCGATGGCGAATGGGTCGATCTCGCCAGCCTGCCGCGGCAGGCGCTGCGCAGCGCGGTGCTGATCAGCCGACTAGCCGCGCAGCCGCGTGGCGATCAGCCCTTGAAGCGATAGCCTACGATTACCCCGAGAACGAACGCCGCGAGCAGCGCGGTGCTGACGCGTCCGCCCGGGTCTTCCCATCCGAAATATTCACCGCCAAAAGCGAACAGGGCAATGAACAGAGCCGTTGCGATACCTGAGATCATACATCGATCCTCACCCCCGCAACTCTGATGATCGCAGATCAACGTCAACATCGCGTTAAGGTTGCGGGCCGGCGCGCGAAACGGCATAGGCGCGCGCATGAAGCTGCGCATCCATGTAACACTCAAGCCCGGCGTGCTCGACCCGCAGGGCAAGGCGATCGAACACGCCCTTGCCGGGCTCGGTTTTTCCGGGATCAACGACGCACGCGTCGGCAAGCTGATCGAACTGGACGTCGTCGATTCCACGGATGATGCCGCGATCGATTCGATGTGCCGCCAGTTGCTGGCCAACACCGTGATCGAGAATTATCGCATCGAGCGTCTGGAGCCGGCGAAGTGAAAACCGCGGTCATCGTCTTTCCGGGATCGAACTGCGACCGTGACATCGCGGTGGCACTGGAAGCGGTGACCGGGCGCAAGCCGGCCATGGTGTGGCATGGAGAGAGCGAACTGCCGGACGATGCACGCCTCGTCGCGCTGCCGGGGGGCTTCTCTTACGGCGATTACCTTCGCTCCGGCGCGATGGCGGCGCGCTCACCGATCATGCGCGCGGTTTCCGATGCGGCGGCGAAGGGGATGCCGGTACTGGGGATCTGCAACGGCTTCCAGGTATTGACCGAAGCGGGGCTGCTGCCCGGGGCGCTGATGCGCAACGCCGGCCTGAATTTCGTGTGTCGCGATGTCGCGTTGACGGTGGAGAACGCACAGTCGGCCTTCACGAGCCGTTATGCCGCCGGTGAGCGCATCAAAATTCCGGTCGCGCATCACGACGGCAATTACTTCGCGGATGCGGCGACGCTGGACCGGCTGGAAGGCGAAGGCCGCGTCGCTTTTCGATATGCCGAGGACGTCAATGGCAGCGCGCGCGCAATCGCGGGCGTACTCAACGACGCTGGCAACGTGCTGGGCATGATGCCGCACCCAGAGCGTCGGATCGAGCCCGCACACGGCGGCATCGAAGGACGGCGCCTGTTCGAGGGACTGATCGAGCTCGTTGCCTGAACGCGGTTCGCGCCGGCTGGCGCGGGATTCGCAACCGCCAGTTGCTCAGTCGCCCTTCACTTGCGCTGGGCCAAGATCGCCCTGCCCCACCGTCGCGCTTGCCATTGCCAGCATCGCGTCAAGGCTCTTTTTCGCACTCAGCCGCAGTTCTTCGTCCAGCTCGATACGCGGCTCCAGATCGCGCAGCGCGACATAAAGCTTCTCCATCGTGTTGAGCGCCATATACGGGCAGATGTTGCAATTGCAGTTTCCGTCCGCGCCAGGCGCGCCGATAAAGGCTTTGCCCGGCAGCGCCTTTTCCATCTGGTGGATGATGTGCGGCTCGGTCGCGACGATCAGCGTGTCGCCGGGAAACGACTTGGCATATTCGAGGATACCGCTGGTCGAGCCGACATAATCCGCATGATCTAGGATCACCGCCGGGCATTCGGGATGCGCGGCGACGGGCGCGCCGGGATGCTGCGCCTTCAGCTTCAGCAATTCCGTTTCGCTGAACGCCTCGTGCACGATGCACACGCCCGGCCACAGGATCAGCTCGCGGCCGGTCTTGCGCGCCAGATAGCCACCGAGATTGCGATCGGGGCCGAAGATGATCGGCTGGCCCTTCGGAATCTGCGACAGGATCCTTTCCGCCGAGGACGAGGTGACGATCACGTCGGACAGCGCCTTCACCGCGGCCGAGCAGTTGATATAGGTCAGCGCGATCGCATCCGGATGCTGCGCACGGAAGGCCGCGAACTCTTCCGGCTGGCAGCTGTCTTCCAGGCTGCACCCGGCATCCATGTCGGGCAGCACGACGATCTTGTCAGGCGACAGGATCTTCGCCGTCTCGGCCATGAACCGGACGCCGCAGAAGGCGATTACATCGGCGTCAGTCGCCTGCGCCTTGCGGCTCAGATCCAGGCTGTCGCCTACGAAATCGGCCAGATCCTGAATTTCCGGCTTCTGATAATAATGCGCCAGGATGACGGCGTTGCGCTCCTTGCGGAGGCGATCGATCTCGGCGCGCAGATCCAGGCCGCGCAGATTGGTGGGCTGCTCCATCCCGCCCAGATGGACCGGGCGGCCCGCGCAATCAAGGGAATGCGCGCGGGAGCACCTAGGTAAACGCCGCCGCTACAAACCACCGCCGGCGCGAAGACGGCGGCGCTCCGATCAAACGGCAGCGACGCGACGACCCCGAACGCGCAGCGCGCCGGCCACGAGGCCGAAGCCGGCGATCATCATCCCCCAGGTCGCCGGCTCCGGTACTCCGGCCGGAACAGTTCCCAGAAAGATGTTCGCCAGGTCACCGGTGACCGTGCCGCTATGAATATCATAGGGCGACTCTGAATAGCCGTTCGGATCCAGCCCTTCCCATCCGATGAAGCCGCCGGTCGCGTTTGTCTGCGGGCTGAATACCGAATAGACTGACTGCCCGTCATACTGGCCGCCGGAAACGGTCGCGGTGAACGTGACGCTAAAGTTGCCCGTGTGAGCATACCAATAGGGCCCGCCGCCCGCAACGCACCCTGCAGGCTGGCCGCAATCGTTTGTCGGGATCGCGTAAGCCGTTCCGCCAAACTCGTCGTCATAATCATACGCTGTCAAACTGAACGGCGTGGTTCCGCCAGGGACACCGGGCAGCGAACCCCACGCAAAGTTTGTCGTGCCGCTGCCTAGCGAACCAAGCGAAACGGTCGCAGTACGCCCATTATTCAGCCCCTGATAGCCATTCAACACTATCTGGGCGTTATTCAAAGTGCCGCCAGTAGTATTGTTGAAGAACAGCACCGGCGTATCGTAATTTCCCAGACAGTCGTAACAGCCGCCAATTGTCGCCACCTGGGTCTGCCCTGCGACAGCAGGCGACGCCGCCCCCGCCGAAACGGCTGTGACGGTGAGGATAAGTGATGCTGCGGCAATATTTAACTTTGGCATAACAGAACCCCTTCGAAAAAGCTCATGCTATGCGACCCTGCACCCCTCGAGCCGGTAAAACGACTCGGGCGTTAGCTTCGATACTAATATAAAATGCGATGAAAACAATATCGCTTGGCAAGGCATCGTTATATTATGATTTATACAGCCGAAAATAAGAAAGTGCTTTTGATCGCGGTAAAACTTGAAACGATCAATTCATTTTTGTCTAATCTGTGAATTAGGATCGGTTACCTAGCACATCGTCCAGACTGCGACTGATATCCCAGTGTTCATCGGTCCGCCGCGGATCATCGGCGAAGCGCACATTTACGGTCGCGTCGATGCCCGCCGCCTTGAGCGGCATCGCGAAGCTGCGCTCGACCGCGCGGCGCGTGGCATCCTTCGCCATGTTCATCATCGGCGCCGTGCGCGCTTGCTTCAGCAATTCCGCTTGCCCGGCGCTGCGGTTAGCGGAATCGAGCGTTTCGCGGGCATCGGTCAGCGTCATCAAGACGCCGCCTGAGCCATAGCTGCGGATCGCATTGAGATCTATCGCGGGCGGCGTCACATCCACCGCTGGCAAACGAACCGAGAGTGTTTTCGTCGTATCGTCCCACGCCACGTCGCGCTGCGACAGGCGGCCGAGATCAACCTCGTAACGCACCATTCCCGGCATGATCGTGGTGCGCTCCGCGCTCAGGCCAAACTGCGACTGCTTCGAGGTGACCACTGCGACGAAACGCGCAGCGAAGGCGGACAGGCGATTTTGCTCGCGCAGGCCGGAAAGGCTGGCATTAGCAATCGTCGTCGGATCAGGCGCGAGCCGCGCGGCGACGTAGCGTTGCGCCAGCCACAAGCCGCCCCCCGCGAGCAGCAGCAATATCGCCAATGCCGCGAGGAAATCGACGATGAACGGCCTTACGCGCGTCTTTTCCACGAATCCGCTTCCGACTGAACCAGCCTGCGCTGTTCAAGATCGATGAGATGCGCCAGCACCGACCGCTCTGCCGCACCGAACAACTGCCGATCGATCCCGGCATACATCTGCTCCACCATCGCGGGTACCGTGCCGACGCCCTTGTCGAGCAGCCGCAGTATCTGACCCTCCCGCTGCTTGCGGTGCCCGAGCAACCCGCGCACCAGCCGTTGTGGTCGCTCTATCGCTTCCCCATGGGCGGGATAATAAATGCGATCATCGCGACTGGCGAGTTTCTCCAGGCTCGACATGTACGCGCTCATGTTGCCATCGGGCGGCGAAACGACGCTGGTGGACCAGCCCATCACATGGTCGCCGGAGAAAAGCGCCTTCGTCTCCGGCAGCGCGAAGGCGAGGTGATTGGACGTATGGCCTGGCGTGGCGATCGCCTCCAGCGTCCAGCCCGCGCCCGCCACGCGATCGCCTTCGTCCAGGACCTGATCGGGCGCATAATCGACATCGAACGCCGCATCGGCGCGCGGCCCATCGTCCGATAGATGAAACGGAGCCGCGCCGACGATCGGCGCGCCCGTTTCCGCCTTCAGACGGATCGCGCCGGGGGAATGATCGCGGTGATGGTGTGTGATGACGATCGCCGTCACTGGGCGGCCCGCGATCGTTGCGAGCAGCGCGGCATGATGCGCCTCATCCGCCGGCCCCGGATCGATCACCGCAAGATCGCGCGTTCCGACGATATGGGTTTGCGTGCCGGTGAACGTATAGGGCGACGGATTAGGCGCCAGCACCCGCGTAACCAGCGGTTCGAGCGCGATCGCGATGCCGGTCGGTGGCTCGTCCATTGCCCGGAGATGGCGGCTGGAGAGATCGAAGGCAAGGGAAAGCGACGATAAATGGCCGGCCCCGCCACTGTCTTGGCGGTGACCGGCCACCGGCTTCCTCCCCGGAACCGATCATTGCTCGTCGGTGTCGTCCCGTGCCATCTCGGCAATGCTGCGATCCAGCTCGGCCAGCGTTTCGCGGCGCGCTTCCTCCGGCATGCTGCGATTGGCCGCGATCGAGGCGCGGGTGGCGCGGATGCCGGCGATCGCGCTGGCCATTGCCCGGCGCCTGATCGCCGTCGCGTCCACCGAAGCCAGCTCGGCGCGGCGTGCGCCATCCTCACCGGCGCGGGCGATGCGATCGGTGCATATCACGATCGCCCTGCGACCATTCTCGCTTGTGTTGAGCGTCATTCGCCCTTCGCCGCCACACGCTTTCGACAGGACCGTCGGGGCCGCCGCCATCGCGCGCGCCACCCTCCGATCGATTTCCGCGGACGATGGCGGCGCTGGCGGAACGGGCGGCCTCACCGCATCGCCCAAAGGCGGTACGGGAGGTTGCGGCGGAACGGGCAGGGCGTTGGCGGCGACATAGGCGTCGGCCTCGGCACCCTCACGGACTTGCGCCGCACCATCGCGCTGGACAACGGCGCGGTGCCTATCCTCGCCCGCCCCGGGCGCGACTGGCGCTTCGGGCACGGGTGGGACGAGTGGCGCACGAAGCAGCGCGACGGGCTCCAGCGCATCAATATCCACGCCGGTGGCGCGCTCCATCCCAGCGCGCACCTTCGCGGCAGCTGCGGTGCCGGAGGCGGTGAGGCCGAGTGCCGATATGCCGAGTGCAGCGATCGCGGCGGTGCCTGCGAAAATGCGCGTGCGGGTGGCGGGCGTCGAAAGCATGCGCAATCTCCCCTTCAGATCATTTACTGTATGCAGGTGACACGCGGCGGCGATCGCTCCGCCATGCGCCGCCTTGACGATAGCGCAGGCGTAAGCGTGCCGTTCCGCGGCGCTCCGCCCGGCAAGGACGCGCGCGTCGTTCGCCATCTCCTGATCGGCGCGATAGGCACGGAACGCGAACCAGGCGATCGGATTGAACCAGTGCAGCGCCAGCACCGCGAGCGCGATCCAGTTCGCGATCAGATCGCCGCGCGCATGGTGACCCAGCTCATGCTCCAGCGCCAGTGCCTGTTCGGCCTCATCATAGCGGCCGACGAAATCCCGCGGGAACGCGACAAAGCGCCGCGCGATGCCGAAGGCTAGCGGCCCGGAGGCGGCCGGGCTGGCGACAATCGTCACTCCGCCGATGCGGTCGAGCGGCGTCGCGGCGGCGAGCAGCCGGCGACGGAAACGGTCATAAGCGATCAGCTGCCAACCGATGAAACAGAGCGCGCCGATGCTCCACAGGATCACCAGCGCGCTGGCCGACAGCGCGATCAGGTCCGGCCCGGCGGGGACGGCATCGGGCACCGCGGCTGGCAGGATCATCCATGTAACCTGCTGCCCCACCTGCCGGAGCGGTGCCGCCATCGGAGCGGCCAAACCGTCCCGCAACGTCGTTGGCAGTGGGGGAAGCGTCAGCCGCAGCACGGGCAGCAACCACAAGGCATAAGCGACCGGCGCGCCGAACGCGCGGCGAACGGGAACGCGGATCGCCAGCACCAGCGCGATCAGTATCGCCGAAGCAAGCAGCGCCTCCACCGCCCAGCCGATCATTGTTTCAGCGCCTTCAGCAGCGCCTCGATTTCGGCAATGTCCTGCGCGGAAAGTTCATCGCGCTCAGCAAGATGGGCGACGAGCGGCGTCAGCTTGCCGCCGAACAGTCGATCGATAAGCCGTCGCGACTCGCCAGAGACGTAATCGTTGCGCTCGACTGCGGGGCGATACAGATACCGCCGCCCATCCTCTTCATGCGCGATCGCGCTCTTCGCGAGCAGCCGGCCGAGCAGGGTCTTGACGGTGTTCACGCTCCAGCCGCGCTCGGGGCCTACGCGTTCCGCAACTTCCTGCGCGGTGAGCGGGGAATCATCCCACAGCACTTCCATCACCGCATGCTCGGCATCACTGATACGTTCGGCCACGATTCGCGCCTCCTATCGATTACGGATGTAATTACATCGATTACACCTGTGGTCAATAGGCTGCGGGAAACAGCCCGCCGGCGCCGCGTCTGTCGGGGAAATTTACATTCGGCAACGAAGCCGAATTCGCGTTAACCTTCGTATCTGGCGTGGCTCCGTCCGTTGGCCGGATTGGCACGCGGGGTGCAGGGTATGTTGTGTACCGAGCGTGGAAACGCTTCAGCAGGGCGGGTGCGTCGCTTCTTCGATCTCGCGATGCCCCGCCCTCACCCGGTCAACCGACCTTCGCGGTGCCCGCGAACAGTTCTGCCAGTTCGCCCGATTCGTACATCTCCATCATGATGTCCGACCCCCCGACGAACTCGCCGCCAGCATAAAGCTGCGGAATAGTCGGCCAGTCCGAATACGCCTTGATACCTTGCCTGATGCCCTGATCCTGCAGCACATCGACGCTTTCGAACTCGACATTGAGATGCTGGAGAATCGCCACCGCGCGGCTGGAGAAGCCGCATTGCGGGAATAGCGGGCTGCCCTTCATGAACAGCACCACATCATTATTCTTCACGACCGCATCGATGCGGGCCTGTACGTCGTCGGTCATCGCCGGTTCCTCAACTATCGCTGGTCGCTATTTCGGGACTGCGGTGGTCAGCTGCAAGGCATGAAGCGCGCCCCCCATGCGACCGCCGAGCGCGGCGTACACCGCCTGATGTTGCTTCACGCGCGTCATGCCGGCGAAAGTACCGCTCACGACGCGCGCCGCATAGTGATCGCCATCGCCGGCAAGGTCGGTGATTTCCACCTCCGCGTCGGGAATGCCCTCCCGGATCAACGCGGCGATGTCGTCGGCCGCCATCGGCATTATTGGATTTCCATCAACTGGCGGCGCGCCTCGACGGTTTGTTCCTCCACGGCGCGACGGACGGCGGCCTCGTCGACATCCACGCCCGCCGCGGTGAGATCGCCGAGCAGCTTGCGCACCACATCGTCGTCGCCGGCCTCTTCCAGATCGGCATGGATCACTGTCTTGCCGTAGGAATCCGCCTCGGCCGGTGTCAGCTTCATCAGTTCGGCTGCCCATTGCCCAAGCAAACGGTTGCGGCGCGCGACGATGCGGAACGCCAGTTCCTCGTCACGCGCGAACTTTGTCTCAAAGGCACGTTCGCGATCGTCGAAGGTTGTCATGTCTGCTCCCAAAATATTCTTGGCAACGAGATAGGCAGGGAGCGGCGCGCGCGCAACGCCGCCAGGATTGCGCGCTCTGACGCACCTTAGTCAGCGACGCGCACCACCAGCTTGCCGATAGCGCTGCGCGAACCGAGTTTGGCGATCGCGTCGCCGCCCTTTTCCAACGGGAATACCTCGGTGATCTTCGGCGCGATCTTGCCCGCCGCCCACAGATCGAAGAGGCGCCCGATATTCTCGCGGTTGCGCGCCGGCTCGCGCGCGGCGAAGGCGCCCCAGAAAACGCCGCACACGTCGCAGCTCTTCAACAGCGTCAGGTTCAGCGGCAGCCGGGGAATGCCGGCGGGGAAGCCGATCACCAGATAGCGCCCTTCCCATGCCATCGAGCGGACCGCCGGCTCGGCATAGTCCCCGCCGACCGCATCATAGACGAGATCGAATCCGTCCGGGCCGGCCTTTGCCTTGAATGCGTCGGCGAGGGCCTTGGATTCGTCCTTCGAAAACGGCCCGCGGCCATATACGAGCACGTCGTCTGCGCCCGCCTCGCGCACCGCCTGCGCCTTTTCCTCGCTGGATACCGCGCCCACCACGCGCGCGCCGAACGCCTTGCCCAGCTCCACCGCCGCAAGGCCAACGCCCCCGGCCGCGCCTAGCACCAGCAACGTCTCGCCCGACCTGATATGGCCCCGATCGACCAGCGCATGGATCGTCGTGCCATAGGTGAGCAGCATCGAGGCCCCCTCCTCGAAGCTGCGCTCGGCCGGCAGCGGATAGAGCGCGTTTTCGCGCATGACGAGTTTTTCGCACAGGCCGCCCATGCCGGTGTTGCCCATCACGCGATCGCCGGGCCTGAACGCCGTGACGCCCTCGCCGATCGCCTCGACCACACCCGAAATCTCGCCGCCCGGGGCGAACGGGCGCGGCGGCTTGAACTGATATTTGTCCTCGATCACCAGCACATCGGGGAAATTGATCGCACATGCTTTTACGGCGACCAGCACTTCACCCGCACCGGGCGTGGGATCGGGCAACTCTCCGACCGTCAGCGTTTCAGGTCCGCCGATCGCGGTGGACAACAATGCGCGCATATCCGCTCCCTCTCTTGGCCAGCACGCGCCGTTTACCGGCGCGGGTGCGGCTTTTTCGAATTAACGGTATCCTCTTGCAGCGCGCGGCGCTGCGCGTCCAGAGGGTTTGCGCGGAAGGTTTTTTATGCCGCGCGCAAGTTCACCCACGGCCGGCCGGCGTCGATCTTGCCTTCGTAATGCGCGATCGCCGTGTCGCGCTCCAGTGTCAGCCCGATCTCGTCCAGCCCCTGCATCAGGCACTGGCGACGAAACGGATCGAGCGCGAATTCGAAGCGATCCTGAAACGGCGTCGTCACGGTCATATTTTCGAGATCGATCGTGATCGGATCGGTCCTCGCGACCTCCAGCAGACGATCGACAGCCTCCTGCGGCAGCACCACGGTGACGATGCCATTCTTGAAGGCATTGCCGGAGAAGATATCCGAGAAGCTGGGCGCGATCACCGCCGCGATACCGAGATCGCCAAGCGCCCAGGCGGCATGCTCGCGGCTCGAGCCGCAACCAAAATTATCGCCTGCGATCAGGATCGGGCTGCCGGCATAGGCCGGATCATCGAACACATTGCCCGGCACCGCGCGCACCGTTTCAAACGCGCCCCGACCGAGCCCGGCGCGGGTGATCGTCTTGAGCCAATGCGCCGGGATGATAACATCGGTATCGACGTTCTTCTGGCCCCATGGATAGGCGCGGCCGGAAACATGCGTCACGGCGTCCATTTCATCACTCCTCGCGCGCCGATCAGCGCGTCGTTCGAACCTTGGCGACAGTATTCGTATGCGCGATCGCCGCATACGCCGCGACGCCACTCAGCAGCGAGCCCGCAACCAGCAGAACCAGCACCTTCCTCATGCCTCTTCCCCTCTTTTTATCCCATCAGTTCACGGACGTCGGCAAGCCTGCCCCTCACCGCCGCCGCCGCCGCCATTGCCGGCGAGACGAGATGCGTGCGCGCGCCGGGCCCCTGCCGCCCGACGAAATTGCGGTTGCTGGTGGAGGCACAGCGTTCGCCCGGTGGCACCTTGTCCGGGTTCATCGCCAGGCACATCGAGCAGCCCGGCTCACGCCATTCGAACCCGGCGGCGGTGAAGATGCGATCGAGCCCCTCTTCCTCCGCCTGCCTTTTAACCAGGCCGGAGCCGGGGACGACCATCGCGCGCACCCCATCGGCCACGCTGCGCCCGTTCGCCACCGCCGCGGCTGCGCGAAGATCCTCGATCCGGCTGTTGGTGCAGCTTCCGATGAAGACGTGCTGGATCGCCACGTCTTCCATCCGCATACCGGGGGCCAGGCCCATGTAATCGAGCGACTTTTGTGCCGCCGCCTGCTTGGATGGATCGGCGAAGCTATCCGGGCTCGGCACGACGCCGGTGATCGCCACCACATCTTCCGGGCTCGTGCCCCAGGTGAGGCCAGGGGCGATATCGCTGGCCGCCAGCACGACGCGCTTGTCGTAACCTGCGCCCGAATCGGTGGCGAGCGAGCGCCACCACGCCACCGCGCGCTCCCAGTCCGCGCCGGTCGGCGCCATCGGGCGGCCTTTGAGATAGGCGAAGGTGGTGTCGTCCGGCGCGATCATCCCGGCGCGCGCGCCGCCCTCGATCGACATGTTCGCGACGGTGAGCCGGCCCTCGAGCGACATCGCACGGATCACATCCCCGGTATATTCGATGACATGGCCGGAGCCGCCCGACGCGCCGATCCGGCCGATGATCGCGAGGATCACGTCCTTCGGGCTGACGCCGAAGCCGAGCGTGCCGTCGACGCGGACCTCCATCGTCCTGGATTGCGACAGCAGCAGCGTCTGCGTGGCGAGCACATGCTCCACCTCGCTGGTGCCGATCCCGAACGCGAGCGCGCCCAGCGCGCCATGGGCGGAGGTGTGGCTGTCGCCGCACACCACGGTGGTTCCCGGCAGCGTGAAGCCCTGTTCCGGGCCAACGACGTGGACGATCCCCTGCTCGGCTGCGAGCGCATCGATATAGGGCACACCGAATTCCGCGACATTCTGGCGCAGCGCGGCAAGCTGCGTCGCGCTTTCGGGATCCGCGATCGGCAATTCCCGCCCCGCCGCATCGACGCGCGCGGTGGTCGGCAGGTTATGATCCGGCACCGCGAGAGTCAGATCGGGGCGGCGCACCTTGCGGCCAGCGGCTCGAAGCCCCTCGAACGCCTGCGGGCTGGTCACCTCATGGACGAGATGACGGTCGATATAGATCAGGCAGGTGCCATCGTCGCGGCGTTCCACGACATGCGCGTTCCAGACCTTCTCGTAAAGCGTGAGGGGGCGGCTTACCATGATGGCAGCGCATTAACCGGAAAGCAGGCTTTCGCGAAAGCCCGTTTCCGATGCTTTTTCCGTAAAGAAATTGCGTGAGACGGCTCAGGCCGCCACCGCCACCTCATAATGCGCGGTCGTCTTGGCGGCCAGTTCGTCGGCGGTGACTCCGGGCGCAAGCTCGATCAGCCTGAACGGCGAATTGTGATCTGGCCGCTGGAACACCGCCAGATCGGTGATGACCATGTCCACCACGTTCCTGCCGGTCAGCGGCAACGTGCAGGCGGGAATGAACTTCGGATCGCCGTTCTTGGAAGTATGCTCCATCACCACGATGATCTTCTTCACGCCGGCAACGAGATCCATCGCGCCGCCCATGCCCTTGATCATCTTGCCGGGAATCATCCAGTTCGCGATGTCACCGTTCTCGGCCACTTCCATCGCGCCGAGCACCGTAAGATCGATATGCCCGCCGCGAATCATGGCGAAGCTCTGTTCCGACCCGAAATACACCGATTGCGGCAGCTGGCTGATCGTCTGTTTGCCGGCGTTGATGAGATCGGGATCGACCTCGTCGTCATACGGAAACGGCCCGATTCCGAGCATCCCGTTCTCGGATTGGAGCGTCACCTCCACGCCCGCCGGAATATGGTTCGCCACGAGGGTGGGAATGCCGATGCCGAGGTTTACGTAGAAACCGTCGCGCAATTCCTTCGCCGCGCGTGCCGCCATCTCGTCACGTGTCCAGGCCATTATGCCGCCTCCCTCGCGCGCGTCGTGCGAAACTCGATCTTCTTGTCATAGGGCGCGCCGAGCACGAGCCGGTTCACGTAGATGCCGGGCAGATGGATCTGATCGGGATCGAGCGCGCCAACCGGCACGATCTCCTCCACCTCGGCGACGCACACCTTCCCGGCGGTCGCCATCGGCTGGTTGAAGTTGCGCGCGGTCTTGCGGAAGATCAAATTCCCCGCCTCGTCCGCCTTCCATCCCTTGATGATCGACAGGTCCGCGCGGATGCCGCGTTCAAGGATATATTCCTCGCCGTCGAATTCCTTCATCTCCTTGCCCTTGGCCACTTCGGTGCCCACCCCCGTCCGCGTGTAGAAACCGGGAATGCCCGCGCCGCCTGCCCGGCAACGCTCCGCCAACGTGCCCTGCGGGCAGAACTCCACCTCAAGCTCGCCAGACAGATACTGGCGCTCGAATTCCTTGTTCTCGCCGACATAGGAGGAGATCATCTTCTTCACCTGGCGCGTGCGCAGCAGCTTGCCCAGCCCCTCGCCGTCGATCCCGGCATTGTTGCTGGCGATCGTGAGCTCCTTCGTCCCAGCGGCCAGAAGCGCATCGATCAGCCGCTCGGGAATGCCGCACAGGCCGAAGCCGCCCGCGCAGATCGTCATACCGTCAAACAACACGCCTTCGAGCGCGGCGGCGGCATCGGGGTAGAGCTTCTTCATCGGCGCTTACGCTCCATCGTCCGGGCCGCCGATTACCGCCGGACTGAAGCCATCGCAAGTGAAGTTGAATGGCTATTCAGGTTTCGTCGCAAATCCGCAGCGACCTTTCAGAACAACCCCTTTTCCACTCCCAGCGCATCGGCAAGGTCGTCCAGCGCCTGCGCCTCGCCCGTCACCTTGATCGCGTGCATCCCGAGCCCTGCCGCCGGTTTGCAGTTGATGCCGAGATCATCGAGATAGACGCATGCCGCTGCCGGCTTCGCGAAATGATCGAGCATCATCTGATAGATGCGCGGATCGGGCTTGCGCACGCCGACCTTGCTCGATTCGAGCACGCAATCGAACCGCGCGAGCACCTCGGTCACCGCCTTCGCCCGCTCGCGGCTGCGCTCCATCCCGGCGCCTTCGCCCGCCGGCACATTATTGGTGATGCAGCCAAGGTGATAACCGTGGCGCTTCAGCCAGTCGAGCGCGTGGACCATACGCGGACGGATATCCCCGGCAAGGACCGCCAGCACATCCTCGCCGCGCAGTTCGTGGCCGAGCGCCTTCGCCTCCTGCGAGAAAGAGGCGTCGAACCCGGCCGAATCGATCTCCGCCCGCTCGAACCGCGCCCAGGCGTTGTCATCCGGTGACAGCGCGTTGACCTTGCGGATGAAATCCGTCGGCAGGTTGCGTTCCCGCTCCAGCCGGTTGAACGCCTCGAACGGAGATGACGTGATCACCCCGCCGAAATCGAAAATCACTGTGTCGCGCTGCATCGATCCGCCTCGTGCCGCGACGCGCGGCGGATCGCAAGCCCCGCCGCTATAAAGTCGTGCCGACCAGATGCCCGATCAGATAGGTGACAAGCATCGCCGCCGCCCCCCAGAAGGTCACGCGCAGCGCCCCCCTCGCCGGTGAAGCGCCGCCGGCATTCGCGCCGATCGCGCCCAGCACGCCCAGTAGCAACAGCGCCACCAGCGGGACCGCCCAGGCAAGCGCGCTCGCCGGCGCGATCAACACCGCGAGCATCGGCGCCGCGCCACCGGCGAAGAAGCTGGCCGCCGACGCGAACGCCGCCTGGACGGGCCGCGCGGCCACGGCGTCGCTCAGCCCCAGTTCGTCGCGCAGGTGCGCTGTCAGCGCGTCATGCCGGGCAAGCTGTCTCGCCACCTGTTCGGCCAGCGCCTCGTCCAGCCCCCGTGCGTGATAGATCGCGGCCAGTTCGCGATGCTCGCCTTCTGGATCAGCCGCGAGCTCGGCCGCTTCCTTGGCGCGGTCGGCGCTTTCCGCGTCGGCCTGGCTGCTGACCGAGACGAATTCGCCCGCCGCCATCGACATCGCCCCGGCAACCAGCGCGGCCACACCCGCGAGCAATATCGCCGCCGCACCGGGCTTCGCCGCCGCCACGCCGACGATGATGCTGGAAACGGAAAGGATGCCGTCGTTTGCCCCCAGCACGGCGGCACGCAGCCAGCCGATCCGGTCTACGACATGGGTTTCGCGATGGCGGGGGCGCACCGGTCAATATTCCAGTTTCAGGCCGGGGCGCTTCCAGCGCGTCCTGACCAGCCGGCCGGTGCCGGAAAGCGTGATCCAGGCATCCTGCATGTCATCGCCCCCGAAGCAGATATTGGTCGTGAAGATATCGTCGGTGGCGACGAACTCGACGAGTTCTCCGGCTGGCGATATCACGCTGATACCGCATTCGCCGATCGTGGCGACACAGATGTTGCCGGACGCCTCCACCGCCAGCGAATCAAAGAATTTATACCCCGCCGGGCGATAGAGCGGGATGCCCGGCCCGCCCGGGCCCGCGTCGGGCGCCACCTTGCCGGGGGCGGTGATGTTAAATTTCATCAGGCGGCAGGTGTAGGTTTCCGCCGCGTACAGCGTCTTGCCGTCGGGGGAGAGACCGCAGCCATTGGGGTTGTTCGACGGGAAGATCACCTCTTCGAGGTGGCTGCCGTCGGCCTTGGCGTAGAATATCCCAACGATGTCATGGGCACGCTTCGCATAATCGACCTTGCCGTGATCGGTGAACCAGAAGCCGCCATGGCTGTCGAACACGATATCGTTCGGGCCGCGCAGCACGCAGCCGAAGTCGCCGGAGCTGTAGAGCACCTCGACCTTTCCGGTGGCCGGATCGATCCGCTCGATACGACCGCCGGCATAGTCGCTCGCGATCCCGTGCGGGGCGAGATAGCCGCCGTTCTCGTTCCAGTCGAAGCCGCCGTTGTTGCAGCAATAAAGCATGCCGTCCGGCCCCATCGCCAGACCGTTCGGGCCGCCGCCCGGCTCCGCGACCGTCTCCTTGCGGCCGTCCGGCGTAACGCGGGTGATGCGCCCCGGCTCGATCTCGACCAGGATGATGCTGCCGTCAGGCATCGCCACCGGGCCTTCGGGGAAACGCAGCCCATCGGCCACAAGGGTGAAATCGCGCACGCGCTCGCTCTCCTTATCTGTCTTGAGAAAGGATCGTCCAAGGCGGGCGACTTAGCAATAGCCACCCTTCCACCGCCGCCGCCGCGCGGCTAGACGGCGTGGATGGAGAGCAATATCCGCACCGGGGGGCGCATCCTCGTCGATCAACTCGTGGCGCAAGGCTGCGATCGTATCTTCACCGTGCCGGGGGAGAGCTTCCTCGCGGTGCTCGATGCGCTGGTGGATGCCCCGGCGATCGAAGTCGTCACCTGCCGTCAGGAAGGCGGCGTCGCCTTCATGGCCTGCGCAGACGGCGCGCTGACGCACCGTCCCGGCATCGCCTTCGTCACGCGCGGACCGGGTGCGACCAATGCCTCGATCGGCGCGCATGTCGCGACGCAGGATAGCCAGCCGATGATCCTGTTCGTCGGGGATGTCGATCGTGGCACGCGCGATCGCGAGGCGTTTCAGGAAATCAATTTCGAGGCGATGTTCGGCCCGGTCGTCAAATGGGCGGCCCGGATCGACGATGCGCGGCGCATCCCGGAATATGTCGCGCGCGCCTATGCCGTCGCGATGAACGGGCGCCCCGGCCCGGTCGTACTCGCGCTGCCCGAGGACATGCTGCTCGACGAGGTGGAGGCAATCGATCGCCCACGCGTCGAGCGCATCGCGCAGGCGGCCGACAGCGCCGCGGTCGACCGGCTGGCGGCATTGCTCGCGGCGGCCGAACGCCCGGTCGCGATCATCGGCGGTGCGGGCTGGGACGCGGACGCAGCCCGCGATTTCGGCGCCTGGTCCGAACGCATCGGCATCCCGGTGGTCGCTGCTTTCCGGCGGCAGGATGCGGTGCCGAACGATTGCCCGGTCTACGCCGGCAACCTGGGCTATGGCCCGAACCCGGCGCTGGTCGCGCGGGTGAAGGAAGCGGATCTGCTGCTCGTCGCAGGCGCGCGGCTGGGGGAAGCGACCACCGACGGCTATACGCTCATTACGCCCGATCATCCCGGTCAGCGGCTGGTGCATGTTCATCCCGATGCCGACGAACTGGGCATGACCTATGCCACCGATCTGGCGATCTGCGCGTCGATGGCAGGGTTCGCCAGCGCCGTTGCGTCGATCGATGCCCCGGCCCGAACCGCGGGCGCGGCGGCACATGCCGATTATCTCGTCTGGTCGACGCCGCAGGCGCGCGCAGGCGTCGCCATGGATCTGGGTCCGTGCGTCGCCGCGATGCGGGAGCGGCTGCCGGCAGATACGATCATCTGCAATGGCGCGGGCAATTTCTCCGGCTGGTGGCACCGCTACTGGCGCTATGCCGGGCCGGGAACACAGCTCGCGCCCACCGCCGGCGCGATGGGCTATGGCGTGCCGGCGGCGGTGGCGGCATCGCTGCGCCATCCGGGCCGCGGCGTGGTGGCGCTGGCCGGCGACGGCGATTTCCTGATGAACGGACAGGAACTTGCAACCGCCGTGCAGCATGGCTGCGAGATGCTCGTCGTGCTGGTTGACAACGGCGCCTATGGAACGATCCGCATGCATCAGGAGCGCGAGTTTCCCGGGCGCGTCTCCGCCACCCGTCTCGCCAACCCCGATTTCGCGGCGCTCGCCCGCGCCTATGGCGGGTGGAGCGAAACGGTGACGCAAACGGAGGATTTCGCTCCGGCGCTGGAGCGCGCGATGGCGCAGCGCGGCGTACGCTTGCTGCATGTGAAGACGGACATCGAGCAGATCACCGCCGGCACCACCCTGTCCGCCATCGCGAGGCGGTGAACCGCTATTACTCCTGATGGACCGGTCCACGGAAAAGGGCCGCTCCGGCTTCCCGGAGCGGCCCTTCCATCAGCTCAAACTGTGCGCGTCGGTCAGATCTTGTTGCCGAACGCGCCCTTTACCGAGCCGGCCACCTGCTGGGCCTTGCCCTTCAGCTCCTGACCGGCACCTTCGGCTTCCAGCTTCGCATCCTTCTCGGTGCGGGTTGCCGGATCCTTGTCCGCAATGGCCTGCTTCGCCTTGCCGATGGCTTCGTTCACGTTGCCTTTGACCTTGTCGATCAGCTCGCCCATTGTCGATCTCCTTCTCAGATGCCGGCCACGCGGCCTGTCTGGGAAGAGAACGGGCAAGCCCGCGTGCGGTTCCTTAGATCAGCCCGGCGAGCGGGCTTGACGGATCGGCATAGCGGCGCTTGCCCATGCGGCCGGCGCGATAGCTGAGCCGCCCCGCCTCCACCGCCGCCTTCATCGCCGCCGCCATCACCAGCGGATCTTTCGCCTCTGCGATCGCGGTGTTCATCAGCACACCGTCGCAGCCCAGCTCCATCGCCCGCGCTGCATCGGACGCCTGCCCGACACCGGCATCGACCAGCACCGGCACGCCCGCGCCCTCCACGATCAGCCGGATCGTCACCTCGTTCTGGATGCCCAGCCCCGAGCCGATCGGCGCACCCAGCGGCATGATCGCCACCGCGCCGGCATCCTCCAGCCGCTTCGCCGCGATCGGATCGTCCACGCAATAGACCATCGGGAGGAAGCCCTCCCTGGCCAGCACCTCGGTCGCGCGGAGCGTTTCCACCATGTCGGGATAGAGCGTGCGCGCCTCGCCCAGCACTTCCAGCTTGACGAGATCCCAGCCGCCCGCCTCGCGCGCCAGCCGCAGCGTGCGGATGGCCTCCTCGGCGGTGAAGCAGCCGGCGGTATTGGGCAGGTAGGTGATCTTCTTCGGATCGATGAAATCGGTCAGCATCGGCGCGTTCGGATCGCTGACGTTGACGCGGCGCACCGCGACCGTGACGATTTCGGCGCCGGACGCCTCCAGTGCGGCGGCATTCTGCGCGAAATCCTTGTATTTGCCGGTGCCGACGATCAGCCGCGAGCGGAAGGTGCGCCCCGCCACCGTCCAGGTGTCGTCATGATCGCCGCCGCCGACGAAATGCACGATCTCCAGCTCGTCGCCGTCCTCGATCCGCACCTCGGCAAGCGTGGAGCGCGGCACCACGACCAGATTGCGCTCCACCGCCACCTTCTCGGGCGCGAGGCCGAGTTCGCTCGCGAGGGCAGCAAGCGTGAGGCCGGCCGCGACGCGGCGATGCTCGCCGTTAACGGTGATCGAGATGGTGCCGTCAGTGTGCGTCATGCCGCGCCATCTAGGGTTCAAAGCCCATGGGGGCAATGCGGCGCAGGGCGATGTTGCGCTCCTTCGCCCGCAATGCGAGAAGGCGCGCGATGACCGGCCTCGTCTACGTCCTTAATGGCCCGAACCTGAACCTGCTCGGCACGCGCGAGCCGGATATCTACGGCCATGATACGCTCGACGACATCGCCGGGCGGCTGGAGGATCGCGCCCGCGAACTGGGGCTGGAGATCGACATGCGCCAGTCGAACCACGAGGGCCATCTAGTCGACTGGCTCCACGAGGCGCAGGCACAGGGCGCGAAGGCCGTGCTCCTCAATGCCGGTGCCTTCACCCATTCCTCGATCGCGCTGTATGATGCGATCAAGGCGGTGCGGACGCCGGTGATCGAGGTGCACCTGTCCAATCCACACACGCGGGAGGAATTCCGCCACCATTCTTTCGTCGGGCGCGCCGCGAAGGGAACGATCGCCGGTTTCGGCGCGACCTCCTATATGCTTGCGCTTGAAGCGGCGGCGCGGTTCTGACAGAGCGCGCGCCCTGAATTCCCAGGGGAACATTGGTCACATGGCTGACAACGAAGACAACAAGGGCGCGATGAAGGTCGATGTCGGGCTGGTGCGCCAGCTTGCCGAGCTGCTCGACGTGACCAACCTCACCGAGATCGAGGTTGAGGAAGGCGATCGCAAGATCCGCGTCGCGCGCAAGGCCGCGGCCGCGCCGGCGATGCATTACGCCCCGGCGCCGGTGGCGGCCCCCGCGCCGGTCGCCGCGACGCCGCTCGTCACGGCAGAGGCGCCGGCTGCGCCGAGCAATGCGAATGCGGTGCGTTCGCCGATGGTCGGCACGGTCTATCTCTCGGCGGAGCCGGGCGCGGCGCCGTTCGTGTCGCCGGGCAAACAGGTGAAGGCCGGCGACACATTGCTGATCGTCGAGGCGATGAAGGTGATGAACCCGATCCTGGCCCCCACCGCCGGCACGGTGAAGGCCGTGCTGGTGGAAAATGGCCAGCCGGTCGAGTTCGATCAGCCGCTCGTCGTGGTCGAGTAAGGCGCACATGCCGCAGATCAAGAAACTGCTCATCGCCAATCGCGGCGAGATCGCGCTTCGCATCCATCGTGCCTGCCACGAAATGGGCATCAAGACGGTCGCGGTCCATTCCACCGCCGATGCCGATGCGATGCACGTCCGGCTCGCCGACGAGGCGATCTGTATCGGGCCGCCGGCGGCCGCCGACAGCTATCTCAATATCCCGAACATCATTTCGGCCGCCGAGATTTCCGGCGCGGAGGCGATCCATCCCGGGTACGGCTTCCTCTCCGAGAACGCCAAGTTCGCGGAGATCGTCGAAGCGCACGGTCTGATCTTCGTCGGGCCGAAGCCCGAACATATCCGCACGATGGGCGACAAGATCGAGGCGAAGCGCACTGCGGGTGCGCTTGGCCTGCCGCTCGTTCCCGGTTCGGACGGGCCGATTTCGGATCTTGCGGAGGCAAAGGCGATCGCGGCGGAGGCCGGCTATCCCGTCATCATCAAGGCTGCCTCCGGCGGCGGCGGGCGCGGCATGAAGGTCGTGACCGACGAGGCGGCGCTCGAAACGCAGATGGCGCAGGCCGGCACCGAGGCGAAGGCCGCGTTCGGGGACGCGACCGTCTATCTCGAAAAATATCTCGGCAACCCGCGCCACATCGAATTCCAGGTATTCGGTGACGGCAACGGCAACGCGATCCATCTCGGCGAGCGCGACTGCTCGCTCCAGCGCCGCCACCAGAAGGTGCTGGAGGAAGCGCCCTCCCCCGTCATTTCCGAGGCGGAGCGCGAGCGGATGGGCGGGATCGTCGCGAAAGCGATGGCCGACATGGGCTATCGCGGGGCGGGGACGATCGAGTTTCTGTGGGAAGACGGGGAATTCTATTTCATCGAAATGAACACCCGCCTTCAGGTTGAGCACCCGGTGACCGAGATGGTGACCGGCCTCGATCTGGTGCGCGAGCAGATCCGCATCGCCGAGGGCCATCCGCTGACGTTGCGGCAACAGGATGTGCACATCCGCGGCCACGCGATCGAATGCCGCATTAACGCCGAAGACCCGCGCACGTTCGCGCCCTCACCGGGGATGGTGAAACAGTATCACGCGCCGGGCGGGATGCACGTGCGCGTCGATTCGGGGCTTTACGCCGGCTACAAGGTGCCCCCCTATTACGACAGCATGATCGCCAAGCTGATCGTCTATGGAACCACCCGGCAGGGCGCACTGCGGCGGTTGCGCCGCGCGCTGGAGGAATTCGTGATCGAGGGGATGAAGACGACCATCCCGTTGCATCAGGCCCTGCTCGACGATCCCGATTTCCAGGAAGGCAAGTATACGATCAAGTGGCTGGAGGAGTGGCTGGCGAAGCAGCCATAGCGCCGGGCGCGCCACCAGCCGCTTTCGCTTGCGTCGCCCGCGCGCGTGGGCGACGCTCGCTCCCTGAGCGGGGACGGGGAGGCAGCGCATGTTCATCGGCCATTATGCACCGGCAATCGTCGCGGCGACCAGCCCGAAGGCACCGCGCTTGGGGCCGTTGTTCATCGCCGCGCAACTCGTCGACATCGCCTTTTTCTCGTTCGTGCTGCTCGGCGCGGAACATATGCGCGCGGTGCCCGGCTTCACCGTCATGAACGCGATGGACCTGTACAGCATGCCCTACACGCACAGCCTGATCGGCGCGCTTGGGTTCGCGGCGGCCTGGGCGGTGGGCACGCGCTTGCTGGGTGGTGGGTGGCCGGCGGCGGCGATCGGCGCGGCGGTGGTGGCGTCGCACTGGTTTCTTGACCTGCTGGTCCATGCGCCGGATCTGACGTTGCTGGGCGGCGGCGCGCGCTACGGGCTCGGCTTGTGGAATCATCCGGCGATCGAAATGCCGCTGGAAGTGGCGCTGACCGGCGGCGCGCTGCTTTTCTATGCCGGCCGTACGCGCGGCGCGCGGCTGCCGCTGGTGGTGCTGGCGGTCGCGCTGGCGGGGGTGCAGGCGTTCAACTGGCTGAGCCCGCAACCGACAATGGTGATCGACCCGGTCCCCGCCTCGCAACCTTTGACCGCGCTGGTCGCTTATGCGCTGCTCGCGGCGCTCGCCTTCTGGGTCGGGCGCACACGCGTTCTGAAGGGTGGACCGCGCGTCCGGCTGGTCTAGAGGGAGGCGATGAAGGCTATTATCTGGCATAACCCCCGCTGCTCGAAATCCCGTGAGGCGCTTGCGTTGCTCAACGAAGCAGGCGTGGACGTCACCATCGTCGAGTATCTCAAGACGCCGCCGACGCGCGACGCGCTGGCACGGCTCTATGCGCGCGGCGGCATCGCCCCGCGTGCAGCGCTGCGCAAGGATGCGCCGGCGCTGGCCAGCGATGACGAGGCGCTGGATGCGATGGCCGCCGATCCGGCGCTGATCGAACGCCCGGTAGTCGAGACCGACAAGGGCGTCGTCATTGCCCGCCCACCCGAGCGGGTGCGCGACATACTGTGACGCTGCCTGCGAATACCCGCTGGCGCACCGCGCGCGCCAGTCGCGCTTCCGTCGTCATCGACGCGGACAATTACTTCCGTGCGGCATGGGAAGCGATGCAACGGGCGCGTCGGCAAATCCTGCTGGTCGGCTGGGATTTCGACGCGCGCATCTCTCTTGTATTCGACGACGAGGAGGTAGTCGCTCCGGTGACGGTGGGCGACTTCATCGGCTGGCTGGTGGATCGTACGCCCGGGCTGGAAGTATATATCCTGCGCTGGGACAAAGGCGCGCTGAAGACGCTGTTTCGAGGCAAGACGCTGTGGACGCTCACGAAATGGCGGTTCGCCCGGCGTCGGATCCACCTGAAGCTTGACGGTCACCATCCGATCGCCGCGTCGCAGCACCAGAAGATCGTGGTGATAGACGATTCGATCGCATTCTGCGGCGGCATCGACATGACCGACGCCCGTTGGGACACGCGCGACCATCGCGACGACGATGTGCACCGTGTTACCCCCCGAGGCAAACCATACAAACCGTGGCATGACGCAACCACCGCGCTCGAGGGCCCGGTCGCTGCGGCGCTTGGCGAGTTGTGCCGCGAGCGCTGGCGGATCGCGGGAGGCCGACCGATCCACCCGCCCGCGCGCCACGGCGAAGGCTGGCCGCCCAGCCTGACCCCCGACTTCACGGACATCGACGTCGCTATTTCCCGCACCCAGCCGCACTGCGGCGATCAGCCCGAAGTGCTGGAAATAGAGAACCTCTACGTCCACCTGATCGCCCGCGCGAGGCGGCGCATCTATGCCGAGAGCCAGTATTTCGCTTCACGCCGTGTTGCGGAGGCGATCGCGGCGCGCCTGACGGAGCCGGACGGGCCCGAGATTGTCATCATCAATCCCGTCGTCGCGCAGGGCTGGCTGGAGCCGATCGCGATGGATACTGCGCGCGCCCGGCTGTTTCAGGCGCTGAAACAGAACGATCCTCATGGTCGGCTGCGCATTTATCACCCGGTCACCACCTCCGGCCGCGCGATCTACGTCCATGCCAAAGTGCTGGTGATCGATGAGGAGGTGGTTCGCGTCGGCTCGTCGAACTTCAACAATCGCTCGCTAAGGCTCGATACCGAATGCGATGTCACCATCGTTGACGATGGCGCGCGCATCGCGGCGATCCGCGACGGGCTGGTGGCGGAGCATCTTGGCTGCGATCCGGCATCTATCGCCGCCGACATCGCCGAACACGGCCTGATCGCCACGATCGAGGCACGCCGGGGGGGCGGCCACACGCTGATCCCCTATGAGGTGCCCGATCTGGACGATGTCCAGAAATGGCTGGCGGACAATGAGGTTCTGGACCCGGAAGGACCGACCGAAATGTTCGAGCCGCTCTCGAAACGCGGCCTGCTCCGCCGGTTGAGAATCCGCGCCAGGGATTGATTGCAATGCGTCGATGCCATCCTGGTGTTGTTCCGATCGGCCTTGCCCCCTAAAGGCGCAGCCATGAGCCAGATCACGCCCGAGATCGTTGCCGAACACGGCCTCTCCCCGCAGGAATATGACCGACTTCTCCACGCGCTTGGCCGCGAGCCAAATCTGGTGGAGCTTGGAATCTTCTCGGTGATGTGGTCCGAGCATTGCAGCTACAAGTCCAGCCGTATCCACCTCAAGAAGCTGCCGACCGAAGCGCCCTGGGTGATCTGCGGCCCCGGCGAGAATGCCGGCGTGATCGATATTGGTGACGGGCAGGCGGCGATCTTCAAGATGGAGAGCCACAACCACCCGAGCTATATCGAGCCTTATCAGGGCGCGGCGACGGGCGTAGGGGGGATCCTGCGCGACGTGTTCACGATGGGCGCGCGGCCGGTGGCGAACATGAACGCGTTGCGCTTCGGCAGGCCCGATCATCCCAGGATGCGCCACCTGATTTCCGGCGTGGTGCACGGCATCGGGGGCTATGGCAATTGCGTCGGCGTGCCGACGGTGGGCGGCGAGGTGAATTTTCACCCCGCCTACGACGGCAATATCCTGGTCAATGCGATGACGGTGGGCGTCGCGGATACCGACAAGATCTTCTACTCGGCAGCATCCGGGATCGGCAATCCGATCGTCTACGTGGGCAGCAAGACCGGGCGTGACGGCATCCACGGCGCGACGATGGCCTCGGCCGATTTCTCCGAGGATTCGGAAGAGAAGCGCCCCACGGTGCAGGTCGGCGATCCGTTCACCGAAAAGCTGCTGATCGAGGCATGCCTGGAACTGATGGCGTCCGACGCGATCGTCGCGATCCAGGATATGGGCGCCGCGGGCCTGACCTCCTCCAGCGTCGAGATGGCATCCAAGGGTGGCGTCGGCATCGAACTCGTAATGGACGACGTGCCACAGCGCGAGAGCGGCATGACGCCGTATGAAATGATGCTGTCTGAAAGCCAGGAGCGGATGCTAATGGTGCTCAAGCCGGGGCGCGAGGCGTTCGCCGAGGCGATCTTCCGGAAGTGGGAGCTGGATTTCGCGGTGATCGGGCACGTCACCGATACCGGCCGGATGGTGCTGAAGTGGAAGGGCGATGTCGTGTGCGACATCCCGCTCGGGCCACTCGCGGACGAAGCCCCGCTCTATGATCGGCCGCACGTCCCCACCCCGCCCGCCAAGGCGCTGACCAACGTGCCGGAAAGCAGCGACATCGCCGCCGATCTGCTGACGCTGATGGGCTCGCCGGACATCGCCAGCCGCCGCTGGATTTGGGAACAATATGACCACATGGTCGGCGCGGACACCGCGCAGCGCCCGGGCGGCGACGCGGCGGTAGTGCGCGTCCACGGCACCGACAAAGCGCTCGCCATCACCACCGATTGCACCCCGCGTTATTGCTTCGCGGACCCGGTGGAGGGCGGCAAGCAGGCCGTCGCCGAAACATGGCGTAATCTGACCGCCGTGGGCGCCACGCCGCTGGCGATCACCAACTGCCTGAACTTCGCCAATCCGCAACGGCCCGAGATCATGGGCCAGATCGTCGGCTGTCTGGAGGGAATGGGGGACGCCTGTCGCGCGCTCGATTATCCGATCGTGTCCGGCAACGTCAGCCTCTACAATGAGAGCAAAGCGACCGGTGGCGGCTCCGCGATCCTGCCGACCCCGGCGATCGGCGGCGTCGGATTGCTGAAGGACTGGAGCAAATCCGCCACGATTGCCTTCAAGGGATCGGGCGACGTGATAATGGTGGTGGGCACGCGGCGCGGGCATCTCGGGCAGAGCCTGTGGTTGCGCGAAGTGCATGGTCGCGAGGAAGGCCCGCCGCCGCGCGTCGATCTGGCGGCGGAAAAGGCAACTGGTGATCTGATCCGGGGGGCGATCCAGTCCGGCCAGCTTTCCGCCGTGCATGACGTATCCGATGGTGGCATCGCGGTGACGCTCGCGGAAATGGCGCTGGCGGGCGATATCGGTGCGATGATCGATCGCAAGCAGCCGTTCGGTTGTGCCGAATCCTTTTTCGCAGAAGATCAGGGCGTCTATGTCGTAACCGTCCACGATCACGCGCTGGCGGATTTCCTCCAGGCCGCGCTGGAAGCCGGAGTCGAGGCGGAGCCGCTCGGGCGCACGGGCGGCAAGAGGCTGATCTTCGAACGCCCCAATCGCGACGATGTTGTAACGCTGGAGGCGCTGCGCGTCGCACATGAGGGGTTCTTCCCCAAGTTGATGGGCACTGCTGCGGCATGATCGCGCTCGCGCTGCTCGCATTCGCCGCCGCCGGCCCTGCCCCGGCGGCGGAGCCTGCCACGCCGGCGCCGGATTTCTTCGCCGCCGCGATCTGCCAGCCGCCTTATTCGTACGACGCGGCCACCAGGCTGTACAAAGAGGCGCAGAAGCTGGGTAAGCCCGATACGGCGCGGTTCGGCGCGGCCGTATATCGCCTGCCCGCCCCCGCCGGGCGCGACGGCTTCGAGACGCAGGAAGTGTTCTTCGCGGGATCGGCGCTGGGCGTCCTGATCGATGGGCAGGTCGCCGCGAAGCTGGCCGAAACCTATAATCTGGTGCCTGAGAAGATCAGATTACTGGGCGCATCCTCGCTCGGATTCTCGCGCGTCCTGCCCGATGCCGACCAGCCGATGAAGGACATGGGGCTTGTTTCCATCGTCGCGCGACAGGGCCCGGGTCTGAAGGGCAAAACGATGCTGGCGTGCGAGTTCGTCTCGAACGAGGATCGCGAGCGGCTGGAAATGTTCGAGAAGGCATCCGGCAACCGGTGATCCCCGCCCCGGCGCGTGGCCGGGGCAGGGAGGTGCGCAGGCGCGATCAGAGCCGCTGAGCGCCGGAATAGGCGAATAGCAAATCGCTGCCGGCCTCGGCGTGCAGTTCCTCGCTGCCCGAAATCAGCACGCATTCCCCCGCGTGCCACCTCACGCCGGCCACCGAGCCCGCGCCGGTGATCGGCACCAGCCAGCCCGATTTGCCCTCAGGCAGCGTGATCTTGCGCGTCCCGCCGCCCCAGCGCTCCAGGACGAACTTCGGCCCTTCCACCAGGATCGTCCGCCCCGGCGACACTTCTCCCGGCATTGGTGGCGGGGTCCACGGGTTCAGGTCGGCCACCGCGACGCCATCGTCAAGATGCAGTTCCCGCCCCCGGCCATAGTCGTAGAGACGATACGTCACGTCCGAATTCTGCTGTACCTCGATCACGGTCAGCCCCGCGCCGATCGCGTGAATCACGCCGGAATGCGAATAATAGAAATCGCCCGCCTTCACCGGCTTCCAGTCCAGCTTGTGCTCGATCGATCCGTCGAGCGCGCTCGCGCGCAATTCGTCGGCGGTCAGCGGTGCCTTCGGGCCGATCGCGATGGTCGAATCGGGCTCGGCATCAAGGATCACCCAGCATTCGTCCTTGCCGCGCGGCAGCCCGCGCGCGCGCGCCTCGGCGTCCGACGGGTGATCCTGTACCGACAGTTTCTCGCTGGTGAACAGATATTTGATGAGCAGTTCCGGCTCTTCCGGGTGCGGTGACTGAAACCACACCTCCCCGATCGGTTCGCCGCCAGGCACCGGATCGGGAAAGCCGGGATAAAGCCGGTGTCGCCCCCATGGTTTTTCCACACGCTTGGTCGCCAGCAAGGTCGCAGTCATGTCTTTCTCCGCATAGCCCGATCACCGGCATTCAACGCGCGGCGCGGCGAATGCGTTTCCCCGTTGTTCGCGGCGTCCGGCATAGGCTAAAGGCGTTCCAGATGCGTACCCCTTTCTCTCGTCCGCTGGCACTGGCGCTGGTCGCAGCGCTTGCCCTCCCGATCGCCGGCTGCGCGCGTAACCGCACCAAGGGCGACCTGCCGTATGTCGCGCGCGACGTGGGGACGCTGTATACGGCGGCGAAGACGCGGCTGGATCAGCATCGCTACAAGGAAGCGGCGGCCCTCTTCGACGAGGTGGAGCGGCAGCATCCCTATTCGGTATGGGCGCGCCGCGCGCAGTTGATGGGGGCATTCAGCCACTATCTTGCGCGTAGCTACACCGATTCGATCCAGTCGGCGCAGCGCTTCATCTCGGTCCATCCGGGCAACAAGGATGCGGCCTACGCCTATTACCTGATCGCCCTGTGTTACTATGAGCAGATCAGCGATGTGACCCGCGATCAGAAGATCAGCACGCAGGCGCAGGACGCGCTGGGTGAACTGATCCGCCGCTATCCCAACACGCGCTACGCCGGCGACGCACGGCTGAAGGTCGATCTTGTCCGAGATCATCTGGCCGGCAAGGAAATGGAGATCGGCCGCTTTTATGAACGGCGCGGTCAGTGGCTCGCCGCGACGCTGCGCTTCCGCAAGGTGATCGACGACTATCAGACGACCACGCACACGCCCGAGGCGCTGATGCGCCTTACCGAAACCTATCTGGCGCTCGGCGTGCGCGGCGAGGCGGAAAAGTCGGCCGCCGTACTTGGCGCGAACTATCCCGGCACAGACTGGTATGAGCGGGCGTACAAGCTGGTGAAGGAATATCCGCCGACGGCGATCGCGCCGCTCGCGCCCGGCCAGCCGGTGGTCACGCAAGCGACCACCCCGGTCGCGACTCCCGGCACCGCGGCGCCGTCCGCCGCTCCTGCACTGGAAGCGCCCGGCAAGCCGACTCCTGCCTCCCCGTCTTCGACCACGCCGGGAAACTGATGGCATGATCCGGGCGCGGATCACTGCCGCCCGGTCCGGCGTCAGCGCGTGCGAACGATGCTGACCGCGCTGTCGATCCGCGATGTCGTGCTGATCGAGGCGCTCGATCTCGAATTCGGCCCCGGCCTTGGCGTGCTGACGGGTGAGACGGGCGCGGGCAAGTCGATCCTGCTGGACTCGCTCGGGCTGGCACTCGGCCAGCGCGCGGACAGCGGGCTGGTACGGCACGGCGCGACCCAGGCATCCGTCACCGCTACGTTCGATGCGCCGGCCGATGCCGCGCGCCTGCTCGACATCAACGGTTTCGAGGTAGAGCCGGGCGAGCCGCTGATCATTCGCCGCATCGTCAAGGCGGACGGGGGCAGCCGCGCCTTCATCAACGATCAGCCCGCTTCGGCTGGTCTCCTGCGTGAGATCGGCGCGTTACTTGTCGAAATCCACGGCCAGCATGATGAGCGCGGGCTGCTGGCGCCGGCCGGCCATCGCGCCTTGCTCGACATGTTCGGACGAATCGACCTTCACGCCACAACTGCCGCCTGGACCGCGCACAGCGCCGCCCAGGATGCGCTGGCGGCAGCGCGGGCCGAAGTCGATACGGCGGCACGTGATCGCGAATGGCTGGAGCATGCCGTCACCGAACTTGACACGCTCGCACCCGAACCCGGCGAGGAACAGGCGCTCGCCGACAAGCGGCGCTCGATGCAGCGCGCCGCCAAGGTGGCAGAAGATCTAGGCGCGGTCGCCGACCATCTCGAAGGCTCGGAGGGCGCGCTGGCGCGTTTGCGGCAGGCGGCGCGCGTGCTGGAGCGTATTGCCCCCGATCACGCCGCGCTTGCAGAGGCGCTCGATGCGATCGATCGCGCACTTGCCGAGGCCGGCACCGCCGAGGAGCGCCTGCACGACGCCCGCCTCGCGCTGGCTTACGACCCGCGCGAGCTTGAGCATGACGAGGCGCGGCTGTTCGAACTGCGCGGGCTGGCGCGCAAGCATCGCGTCCAGCCTGACGATCTTGCGGCGCTTGCGGACGATCTGCGCGGGCGATTGTCCCGGCTCAATGCCGGCGAGGAAGGCATCGCGGCGCTGGAGAAGCGCGTGGCGGAAACGGCGCACGCCTACGACGTAGCCGCATCGGCGCTGAGCGCGTCGCGCGCCGCCACCGCCGGGCGGCTGGATGCGGCGGTGGCGGCGGAACTTGCGCCGCTCAAGCTTGATGCCGCGCGCTTTCGCACCAGCATCGCGCCCGCGGGACAGGAGGGCTGGGGGGCGGCGGGCAAGGACCGCGTCGAATTCGAGATATCGACCAATCCGGGCGCGCCATTCGCGCCGCTGATCCGCATCGCCAGCGGCGGCGAATTGTCGCGCTTCATCCTCGCGCTGAAAGTGGCGCTGGCGGCGGAGGGCGGCGCGGAAACGATGGTTTTCGACGAGATCGACCGCGGCGTCGGGGGCGCGGTCGCATCCGCGATCGGCGAGCGGCTGGCGCGCCTGTCTGGTCATGCGCAATTGCTCGTCGTCACGCACAGCCCGCAGGTGGCCGCGCGCGCGGACGCGCATCTGCTGATCGCCAAGCGCCACGACGGGATCGTCACCCGCACGGGCGTTACAGCGCTTGACGCGCCAGCCCGCCGCGAGGAGATCGCGCGGATGCTGTCGGGCGCGATCATAACTGACGAAGCCCGCGCGCAGGCGGAAAGATTGCTGGAGGTCGCCTGATGGGATCGCATCATCACGGACATGCCGGGCATGGCCACGGGCACGGGCACGGGCACGGGCATCACCATCATGCCGCCCCCGCCCGCTGGGACCGCGCCTTCGCGATCGGTATCGGGCTTAACCTCGTCTATGTCGTGGCCGAAAGCGCGGCGGGCTTCCTGTTCAACTCGGTCGCGCTGCTCGCAGACGCCGGTCACAACCTTTCCGATGTACTGGGCCTCGCCGTGGCGTGGGGCGGGGCGGCGCTGGCGCGGACGGCGCCCTCAAAGCGCTTCACCTATGGCTTGAAGGGGTCGACGATCCTCGCCGCGCTGGCCAATGCGCTGCTGCTTCTGGTCGCGCTCGGAGCGATCGCGCTGGAGGCGATACAGCGCTTCGGCGAGCCAACACCGGTGCCGGGGCTGACAGTATCTCTAGTCGCGGGCGTGGGTATCGCGGTCAACGCCGGGACGGCGTTGCTGTTCGCGTCCGGCCGCAAGGGTGATGTCAACATTCGCGGCGCCTATCTGCACATGGCGGCGGATGCGCTGGTGTCTGCCGGGGTGGTGGTGGCAGGGATCGTAATCTGGGCGACCGGCGCAACCTGGATCGACGCAGCCGTCAGCCTCATCATCGCCGCGCTGATCTTCTGGCAGACCTGGGGGCTGCTGCGCGAGACCGTGGAGATGGCGCTAGCCGCCGTGCCGCGCGGGATCGACTATGACGGGGTGGAAGAGGCGCTCGCCGCGCTCCCCGGCGTCAGCGAGGTACACGATCTTCACATCTGGCCGATGTCCACCACCGAGCCGGGCCTGACCGCCCACCTGCGGCTTCCCGCCGGCCACCCCGGCGACGACTTCCTCCACGGCGCGCAGGCGATGCTTCACGATCGTTTCGGCATCGGCCATGCGACAATCCAGATCGAGACCGGCGAGGCCACATGCCGGCTCGCTAGCGCGGCGACGGTTTAAGGCGTGTGCCCCGATTCGTTACCCAGTGACGGGGCGCGCTGAACTCGTTTGGCGGACAGATCACGGACGAACCGCCGCACAATGCCGTCGCGATTGTTCTTCCGCCCTCACCACGGTTATGCCCATCGGGATAACCGGCAACTGGATCGCATCCCATGCAGCAGCCCTCATCCTTTTCAGCAACCGGGCGGATCGCTCGGGCGACGCTGGTCGCGGGTACGCTCGATATCCTGGCGGCGATCGGGCTGACGCTGTTCTACGGCAAACGCACCGTTTCGGAGATGCTCGCCTATGTCGCCTCCGGCCCGTTTCCGGGCGTGCCGGTGCGCGGACTGCCGGTCGCGCTGCTCGGGCTGGCGGTGCATTATGCGCTGATAGCGTTGATGGCGGCGGTGTTCGTGATCGCGGCTGAGCGCTCGTCAGGGTTGCGACGACAGCCGATGGCGGGCGGCATCGGCTATGGCCTCATCACCTTCGCGGCGATGAACCTGATCGTCGTGCCGCTGCGCTTCGGGGTGATGCCATCGGTCGCCGGGATGGTGACGCAATTGTTCTGCCACATCGTGCTTGTCGGCCTGCCGATCGCCTTCATCGCCCGCCGGTGACGCCCGCAACCGATCGGATAGCGACGCTGGACGCGGTGCGTGGCGTCGCGGTGATGGGCATCCTGTTGCTCAACATCGTCTCATTCGCGCTCCCTGCCTATGCCTATGTCGATCCGACGTTCGCCGGCGGCGCGGCGGGGGCGAACTGGTGGACATGGGCGATCGTGTTCGTGCTGGCGGACGGGAAAATGCGCGCGCTTTTCACGATGCTGTTCGGCGCGTCCACCGTGCTGGTTGCAGAGCGCGCGCTGGCGGGCGGCGAGAATGCGGCGCGGGTACATTATGCCCGCATGGCAAGTCTTTTCGCGATCGGCCTGGTCCACGCCTATCTGATCTGGGCGGGCGACATATTGACGCTCTACGCCGTCTGCGGCGCGCTGGTGTTTGCGTTGTGGCGCTGGCCGCCGCGCCTGCTTGCGGGCGTGGCGGGGGCGCTGCTGCTGTGGCAACTCGCGACAGGGGTGATCGGTTATGTCGATACCCGGCGGTTCGAGGCGGCTGCGACCGCGCCGGATGCAGGCGCAGCGCTGCGCATCCGATGGGCAGACTACCGTGCCGCGCTCCTGCCGCCAGTTCAGCCGGCGGCGGAGGATATCGCCACCTATCGTGGCAGCTGGCGCGAGATCGCAATCGCCCGCGCGCATGAGGCTTTCCAGCTCGAAACGCAGGTAATGCCGCTGATGCTGCCGGAAACGGTGGCGCTGATGCTGCTCGGCATGGCCCTTTTTCGCACCGGGTTTTTCTCCGGCGGATGGGAGCGCCGGGCATATTGGCGTGTAGCGATCGGCGGATATGCATTGACGATACCCGGTTACATCGCGCTTACCGTGTGGCTGACCCGCGCGCATTTCGACCCGATCGTGATGATCCTGAGCGAGCCGCTGCATCTCGTGCTGCTGCGCCCGTGGATGGCGATGGCGCATGCCGCAATCGTGATCCTGTGCGTAACATCGGGCCGGGCGCGATGGCTGACGGCGCGCATTGCCGCCGTCGGGCGGATGGCGTTCAGCAATTATCTCGGCACCAGCATTCTGTGTACGCTGATATTCTACGGCTATGGCCTGGGCTGGTATGGCCGACTGGAGCGGTGGCAACTTTACGCCGTCGTCATGCTCGTCTGGGCCGCGATGCTCCTCTGGTCGAGGCCGTGGCTGGAACGATTCGCCTACGGGCCGGCGGAATGGTTGTGGCGCAGCATCGCGCGCGGGCGCGTGCAAACGATGCGGCGCGACGATTGACACGCGATTGCGAACCAAACGCAAAAAGTCTTGCGAGCGCGTCGCAATAACGGTAGATCATGTCTGGAGCGAGGGAGTGCCGCATGGTCGTCTGCGTTTGTAATGCCATTCGGGAATGCGAGGTGCGCGAGGCTGCGCGCGCCGGATCGAGAACGGCCTGCCAGGCCTATCGCTCGCTTGGCCGGCAGCCGAAGTGCGGCCAATGCGTCACGTTCGCGCGATCCATTATCGATCAGGAGCGCGCTGCTGCGTAACAGTCGCAGCAATATAAGCCGCGGAAATCCGCCATTTTCCCGTTGCCGCAACCCCTTGTCGCGGGGTAAAACACGCGCTGCAACGGGAGTAATAGTGGCATGAAGGGCGACGCGCGCGTCATCGAATTTCTGAACGAGACGCTCAAGAACGAGCTGACGCGATCAATCAATATTGGCTGCACCACCGCATGCTCGATCATTGGGGCGTGAAGAAGCTCGCCGAGTTCGAACGTCACGAATCAATCGACGAGATGAAGCACGCCGACTGGCTGGCCGAGCGCATACTGTTCCTCGATGGGCTGCCCAATTTTCAGCTTCTCGGCCGGTTGCGCATCGGCGAATCGGTGGAGGAGGTGCTCAAGGCCGATCTCGCGCTGGAAATAGAGGCGGTCGCGCAGTTGAAGGGCGCGATCGCCTATTGCGAAGAAGTGAAGGATTACGTCAGCCGCGATCTTTTCGCGAAGATCCTCGAAAGCGAGGAGGAGCATGTCGATACGCTCGAGCGTCAGTTTGAAATGATCGAGCGTATGGGCCTGCAGAACTACGTTCAGCTAAACGCCAAGAGCGAGCACGATAGCTGAAGCCCGGTGGCCGCCGGCTAAGCTGGCGGCTCAACCGTTGCCGAAGCCGCTCTGCCCCGGCCGGCGCCCGAAGCCTGACGAGCGGCGCTGGGCGAGTGGGTTTGCCTCGCGTTCGAGGAGCGCAAGCGTCTGGTCGAACAATGGACGGAGCTTGACGATATCCTCGATCATTGCGGTCGGCGTATCGCGCGTCTCTACGCAAAAACGCGCGGCAAGTTCGATCGATTCGGCCAGCGCCGCCAGCGGTTCCGCGCCGAACTGAAGCGCTTCGCCCTTCAGCGTATGCGCGGGTATCACCATCGCGGCGGCGTTCTGATCCTGCGCCGCTTTTTCGATCGCGGCGAGCGATTTGACTCCATCCTCACGGAAATAGCCCAGAATGCGGATAAAGCCCGCGCCCAGCTCGGTGCGGGCGCGTGCAAACGTATTCCAGTCGATCAGCGTTGAGCCTTCGAACGACACTTGTCCCTCCGTGCTCGGGGATCGATCACGACGTCTGCCACTGTCCATAATCGCCGAACGTAAACACGGAGTAAGCATGAGTTACCGCGCGTATACTTCCGTCGCCCGCGGCGACTTCGCTCGCCGCATTATTTCTGATGATCGAACGGGTTGCGCGGCGCACGCAGCGTCAGCCGGATCGGAACAGCGCCGAAATCGAGATCGCGGCGCATGCTGTTCATCAGATAGCGCTCATAGCTCGCCGGTA
The DNA here is from genome assembly GCF_048565505.1 of Sphingomonas sp. TX0543. NCBI lineage: Bacteria > Pseudomonadati > Pseudomonadota > Alphaproteobacteria > Sphingomonadales > Sphingomonadaceae > Sphingomonas > Sphingomonas sp. TX0543. Next base: position 897,257 of record NZ_JBLZUS010000002.1, on the reverse strand, counting down.
ACTGATCGACGCGCGTGCCGAAAATGACGAAGCTCGGCGGCCGCGTCTTCACTTGCGTCACATACCGCATCTTGATGCGCTTGCCGCCGGGCGCGGGCGGCGGGTTCGCCTCGATCGCGCGCTCAAACCAGCGATTGAGTTCGCCGGTGCCGACCCGCCGGGACCATGCGGCGCGGGTGGCAAAAGCGGCACCGATCAACTGATCGATCCCCTTTCCCGTGGCTGCCGAGACGGTGAGCAACGGCACGCCTTTCACCTGACTGAGCCCGTCCTCCAGCGCTTTTCGTACGCCGTTGAACAGCGACGACGGATCGGCCGCGACATCCCATTTGTTAAGCGCGATCACCAGCGCGCGGCCTTCCGACAATACTTTGTCCGCGATGCGCAGATCCTGCGCCTCCAGCCCGAGCGTCGCATCGAGCAACAGCACCACCACTTCGGCGAAATCGACCGCGTGCAACGCATCCGCGACCGACAGTTTCTCCAGCTTGTCCTGCACTTTGGCGCGCTTGCGCATGCCGGCGGTGTCGATCAGGCGAACCGCGCGCGGCCCGTTCGGCCCCTGCCATTCCCAGTCGATCGCGATCGAATCGCGGGTGATGCCCGCTTCGGGGCCGGTAATCATACGATCCTCGCCGAGCATCCGGTTCACCAGCGTCGATTTGCCGGCGTTTGGGCGACCGACGATCGCGAGCTGCAGCGGCGCGTCGAGGCGATCATGCTCGGCCTCCTCTGCCAGAAAGGGCTGATCTTCCTCTTCGCGTTCGAGATGCGGCAGCAGCGCCTCGAACAGATCGGCGAGGCCTTCGCCGTGTTCGGCGGAAAGCTGCACCGGATCGCCGAACCCGAGTGCAAGCGATTCGAGCACGCCCTGATCGCCCGCGCGCCCCTCAGCCTTGTTGGCGACGAGGACGATCGGCGTGGACGATCCGCGCAGCCAGCGCGCTATTTCCTCATCGAGCGGCACGATCCCCGCCCGCGCGTCCACCACGAACAGCGCTACATCCGCCATCCGCACCGCCGATTCTGTTTGCCGACGCATTCGGCCCGGCAGCGTTTCCGGGTCCTCGTCCTCATAACCCGCCGTATCTACGATGCGGAAGTCCAGCCCCAGCAGATGCGCATCACCCTCGCGCCGGTCACGCGTGACGCCCGGGCGATCGTCGACAAGCGCTAGCTTCTTTCCGACAAGACGGTTGAACAGGGTCGATTTGCCAACATTAGGTCGGCCGACGATCGCGACGATGGGAAGCGGCATCGCGGCGCAATAGCGGCAACAGACGCCGCCGTCACCTGTAGGCGGTCAAACGCCCCTTCTGATCGAGCACGTAAAGCGTCGAATTGGCGACGACCGGCGGCAAACCAAGCTCGGCACCCTGCTGAATCGTGGTGACGACGCTGCCGTCGGCGGGCGAAACGCCGACAATCTCGCCACGCGTGTTGGTCAACCACAATTTGTTGCCCGCCAGCACCGGCCCGAACCACACGTAGGCGCCCGATTTCTTCTTCACATTCTTGTAGCCGCGAAGCTGCGAAATCCATCGCACCTTCCCGTTCGCGCGCGAAAGGCAGATCAGTCGCGCATCATCGGTGACAACAAACAGCCACTCGCCCGCCAGCACCGGTGTAGATGTGCCGGCGAGATTTTGCTCCCAAAGCCGCTGGCCGGTGGAAATCTCAAGCGCAACCATGCGTCCGCCCTGCCCGACCGCATAGACGCGGCCATCGGCGATAACCGGATCGGCATCGATATCCGCAAGGCTGGATACCGAGGTGGAGATTGACGTGCGCGAAAGCGCATCCTGCCACAAGGTGCGTCCGTTCTCGTAGCGATAGGCATTGAGCTCGCCCGAAGAGAAACCTGCGACTACCGTGCCCGCGTCGACCGCGGGCGCGGCGACACCGAACACACCCTGCGTTTCCAGGCTGCCGGATTCCGCCCACACGACCTTGCCGTCGGCCTCGCTAAGCGCGAAGAGCTGATTGTCCTGGCTGAGCACATAAACCTGGCCGCCGGCCACAGTCGGCGCACCACGCAACGGGCCACCCGGCTTGGCGCGCCAGACGATCGCGCCGTCGGCTGCGTTCATCGCCACTACATCGCCAAGACCGTCGGTGGCGAAAACCTTACCATCTTCGTACGATACGCCGCCGCCAAAGCGCGCGGCGCTGTTCTTCTTCTCCGTCGCCATCGGCGTCGTCCACAATGCAGCGCCGCTATCCGCGCGGAAAGCATGAACGACGGCATCGACATCCACGACGAAGAGCTTGCCGTCCGCCACCACTGGCGCGGCGCCGAGCCGCTGGCGGTTCGATCCGCCATCGATCCGCGCGCTCCACGCGCGCGTCGGGGTCGCGGCGAGCGCGAGGTTGCCCATATTCTTCGCGGCATTGCCGCCGGGCTGAGCCCAGGCGTCATTCGCCGCGGCGGGCGGCAGCGTTACCGCGATGCCAGAAAGTGACGGCTCTACCGCCGCGCCATTCTCTGAAACAAGGATCGGTATCCGTTCGCCCAGCGTAGGCGTCTTTTTGGGACCATGTCCCTTGAAGATGCCGCATCCGCTCAACCCTATCAACGCGGCGATCACCAGCGGCGCAGCCAAAACCTTCTTCATTACTGTTTGGCCTTCTCGTTGCCGCTCGCGTTGTTCGCGTCACCCGTGCTCAATACCCCGGCCATCTGAACCGCGCGTTGACGAAGCGATGGTGGCACCTGTTCGGAGGCGGCGATCTGCCCGAAAAGCTGGCTGGCGAGATCGCGTCGCCCCTGCTTTAGATAGGCGATCGCCACCAGCTCGCCGGCGCTGCCGAAATAGGGCTGTCCAGCAATCGCAAGTCCGCGCAGCCGGCCGACCACGACATCGGGCTTAAGCGTATCGAATTCCGCGCTGGTCTGGCGGATCAACGCGAGATCGCGGAACGGCTTTGCCATGGACTGATCACCCGCAATCGTGGCGAACTGCTGCGCTGCGCCCTTCAGATCGTTCTTCTGAAGCGCGATATCCGCCTGCGTGAAGCGCGCAGCGGCGCGATAGCCATCCGATTTCGACTGCGCGAGCTCGGCAAGTGTCGTGGATGCCGCATCGACCTTGCCCGATCCCATGTTATCGAACGCCACCTGCAGCCGTTCGCCTTCACGATCGGCCGTCTTCTGCTGCTGGTTCTGCCAGAACAGGAAGCCGCCGAAAAGCGCGAGGCCGCCGACGATCGCAACGATCATCAACCGGCCATAACGCCGCCAAAAATCGAGCGCTTGATCTTTGCGCAACTCCTCGTCGACTTCGCGCAGGAAAGCTTCGTTATTTTGCGGCGTCAGGGCCAAGGTTAACTCCGGGACAGGAAAAGCGCGCCTGTTTAGCGGCGCGGCGCGCGAAACGGAAGCGGCTTGCTATTTCGGCTGGTAAGTCTGTTCCACACCCGGAAAAGAGCGCGCACGCACCTCGCCGGCATAAGCCGCCGCGCGCTCCGAAATGAAGCTTGCCATATCGCCGTAACGCTTCACGAAGCGCGGCGTCCGCTCGAACAGGCCGAGCATGTCCTCGCTCACCAGCACTTGGCCATCGCAATGGGCCGATGCACCGATCCCGATCGTGGGGCAGTCGATCGAGCGCGTCAGCTCGATCGCGATCGACTCGATGACGCCTTCCACGACGATCGAGAAAGCGCCCGCGTGCGCGATTGCTTGGCCATCGTCGATGATCTTGGTTGCTTCCTCCTGCGTTCGCCCGCGCGCGCCATAACCGCCAAGCGTGTTGACCGCCTGCGGCGTCAGCCCGACATGCCCCATAACCGGGATGCCGCGTTCTACGAGGAACTTGACTGTCGGCGCCATCGTCACGCCGCCTTCCAGCTTCACCCCAGCCGCGCCGGTCTGCTTTAGCAGCCAGGATGCGCTTTCGAACGCTTTCTCGGGAGACGCCTCATAGCTGCCGAACGGCATGTCCACGACGACCATCGCGTGATAGCTGCCGCGCACGACCGCCGCGCCATGCGCCGCCATCATCTCCAAGGTGACTGGCACAGTGGAAGGAAGGCCATAGACCACCTGCCCGAGGCTGTCGCCGACCAGCAAAAGATCGCAATACGGATCGAGCAATTGCGCCGTGCGCACCGTATAGGCTGTCAGCATCACGAGCGGCTCACCGCCCTTGCGCTTGCGAACGGCCGGCACTGTGACGCGCTTCATTGGCGCAGAGACCGGCGTGGCGCGGCTGGTGGAAGTGTCTATGGTGAAGGTGGTGGACATAGGCGCGGACTTATCGCGTGGCGCAAGCGGATGCCAGTCCGTACCTTTTACTGAAGCCGATCCGCCCGCCGCATGGCAAAACCGTCAATGCAAGCGGGGCGACTGGGAGATGGCGGAGAGGGTGGGATTCGAACCCACGGTACCCGTAAAGGCACAACGGTTTTCGAGACCGTCCCAATCGACCACTCTGGCACCTCTCCGCGAGGTCGTCCGCAGCGTACGCGGGGCGATCGAGGGCGCGCCTCTAACCGCATTGCAGGGCGTGCGCAACCCACCCATTGCCACGCGTTACGGAGCCACTAGATAGTTGGCATGACGAACGAACACGCACCCTCCTCCAATAAAGAATCCGTTGCCCCGCCGCTTGTTTCGCACGCGCGTTTCTCGATTGGGGAGATTGTGCGTCACCGCATGCTAGATTTCCGCGGCGTGATCTTTGACGTCGATCCGGTCTTCAACAACAGCGACGAATGGTATGAGGCGATCCCGGAAAAGATCCGGCCCCGCAAGGATCAGCCGTTCTATCATCTTCTCGCCGAGAACGCGGAATCGACCTATGTCGCCTATGTCAGCCAGCAAAACCTGGTGTCAGACGACAGTGACGATCCGATCGAACATCCCGCTATCGCAGGGCTGTTCACAGATTACACGGACGGGCGGTATACTCTTCGGCGCGAGCATCGACACTGAGTTGATGCGGCGACACCGGCCCGTTTGATTGCCGGGAATCGGTTGACAGAATCGCGCAGCCGGCTTAACCGCCCCGCTTCTCCCGACGGGTGCGCCTGTTCGGGCAATAGCATTTGGAAAGTGACAAGGGCCATGTTCGCAGTCGTGCGCACTGGCGGCAAGCAGTATCGCGTAGCCGCCGGAGACAAGATCGTCGTTGAAAAGATCGAGGGTGATGCAGGCGCCTCGGTGACGCTTGGCGACGTGCTGCTCGCTGGCGAAGGTTCTGAGCTGAAGCCGACTGACGGCCTGACCGTCGCTGCCGAAATCGTCGCGCAGGCTAAAGGCGATAAGGTCATCGTCTTCAAGAAGCGCCGTCGTCACAACTACCGTCGCCGCAACGGCCACCGCCAGCAGCACACGATCCTGAAGATCGTCGCCATCGGCGCCGCCGATAAGAAGAAGGCTGCCCCCAAGGCCGCCAAGAAGACCGAGGGCGACGCCGCCCAGGCCGCCGAAGCGTAAGGAGTAGATCGCAATGGCACATAAAAAGGCAGGCGGTTCGTCGCGTAACGGTCGTGATTCGGCCGGCCGTCGTCTCGGTGTGAAGAAGTTCGGTGGGCAGGAAGCCGTGGCCGGCAACATCCTCGTCCGCCAGCGCGGGACCAAATTCTATCCGGGCCGCAATGTGGGTATCGGCAAGGACCATACCCTGTTTGCGCTCGTCGATGGCCGTGTCGTGTTTCACGACGGCAAGCTTGGCCGCAAATTCTGTTCGGTCGAGATTATGCAGGCAGCAGCCGAATAACATCGGGCAACCAGCCGGGTTGCCCACCAGGGCGACCCGGGTTCCGATCGCGGAACCAGCCAGATCAAGGGAGACGGGTCCGCCCCGGCTCCCTTTTTTTCATGCTCCCGGAACCACTTGTGTCGCGAGTCCTTAACAAGGGCGGCGTAGCGGCGCGGGCAGCCGAGGAGAGCGATGATGTTCGCGCGGACGAAGAGATTGACGTTGCGGCCATGGTGGCCCGAGGATGCCGAGATATTGACGCGAGCGATTGCGCACGAGGCGATCGCCAAGAAGCTGGCGCGGATGCCGTGGCCATACGCGGCGACGGATGCGGAATCGTTCCTGTCGCGACCCCGCGGCGCCGCGGAGCCGGTTTTTGCCATTCTGGCGCACGACAGCGCATATCCGAATCTGATCGGTGGCATCGGGCTGCGCTGCGAAAACGGTGTGCATGAGCTAGGCTATTGGCTCACGCCCCAAAGTTGGGGTTACGGCTACGCTACCGAGGCAGCACGGATCGTGATCGAACAGGCGCGCCACGCGCTTGGCGTCAAGCGGATTGAAGCGAGCCACCACCTGGACAACACCGCATCGCGCCGGGTACTGACCAAGCTCGGTTTCCGCGAGATATGCCGCGAGCCGCATTATTCGCTTGCCCATCGCGAGGAGATCGACTGCGCCGTGCTGGCGCTCGATTTCGAGAACGATGGCCAGTTGGCCCCGCTCCAGATCGCGGCCTGAATGATCCTGCCCGGCGCATCAGCCGCGCCGGGAAGGATTGTATTTCTACTGTAAAGCGCCGACAGCCAGCGAATGTCCGTAACCCCCCTTTCCACCCGCCGGCGGCTGAGCCCGGAGGAATCGCGCGAAGCCGCGCTGGAGGCTGCGCGCGCTCTTCTGGTCGAGGTCGGGCCGCAGGCGGTTACGCTTAAGGCAGTGGCGGCGCGCATCGGGCGCACCCACGCCAATCTGCTGCACCATTTTGGTTCGGCCGACGGGTTGCAGAAGGCGCTTATCGCGCGAATGGCCGGCTTCATCACCGGCACGATCCGCGATGCCGTACTTCGCCAGCGGGAAACCGACCAGGAACCGGCTGAGATTGTCGATCTTGCCTTCGATGCATTCGATACGGGCGGCGCGGGTGCGCTGGCAAGCTGGATGATCCTCAACGGCAATGAGGATGCGCTCGACCCGATCTTCGAGGCGATCCACGATCTCGTCGATGATCTTGCCGTCGATCATCTGAAAGATGGACGGCCGCTACAGGACGAAACGCTGCAACTCGTTTTGATGGCGCTGGGCGATGCGCTGTTCGGTGCACCACTTACCCGTGCGCTTGGGCTGCCGCGCAACCGCGCGCGCCATCTCGCCCGCGCCATGCTTATTCAGGACCGGATCAACTGACGTGCATTTTCTAGACCAAGCCAAGATTTTCGCCCGTTCTGGTGCCGGTGGGCCTGGCGCGGTCAGCTTCCGGCGCGAAAAGTTCATCGAATATGGCGGCCCTGATGGCGGCAACGGTGGCAAGGGCGGCGACATCGTGTTCGAGGCGGTCGCAGGGCTGAACACGCTGATCGATTTCCGTTACACGCAGCATTTCCGGGCCCCGCGCGGCAATGGCGGAGCGGGGTCGAACCGCACTGGTGCGGGCGGCGACGATCTGGTCATCAAGGTTCCGGTCGGAACGCAGATTCTCGCTGACGACGAAGAACGCACCCTGCTTCTCGATATGGTGAAAGTCGGCCAGCGCGAAATATTCCTGCGCGGCGGCGATGGCGGGCGCGGCAACGCCAGTTACAAGACCTCTACCAATCGCGCCCCGCGCCAGCATGGCACGGGCTGGCCTTCGGAGGAGGCGTGGGTTTGGCTTCGGCTGAAGCTGCTGGCCGATGCCGGGCTGGTCGGGCTACCCAATGCGGGCAAGTCGACCTTCATTAACGCGGTCACCAATGCTCAGGCGAAAGTGGGCGCCTACGCCTTTACCACCACGCGACCGCAACTGGGCGTGGTGCGTCATCGGGCACGCGAATTCGTGATCGCCGACATTCCAGGCCTGATCGAGGGCGCGGCGGAAGGCGCGGGGGTCGGCGATCGTTTCCTTGGCCATATCGAACGATGTCGTGTGCTGCTGCATCTGGTCGATGCCAACGATCCGGACGTGGCGGAAAGCTATCGCATCGTTCGTGACGAACTCATCGCTTATGGCGCCGGGCTGGACGAGAAGCCGGTGGTGGTCGCGCTCAACAAGATCGACACGCTTGATGACGAGTTGGTCGCGGCGCTTTCGGCCGAGCTTGAAACGGCAAGCGGCGCGCCGGTGATCCCCATTTCCGGCGCGAGCGGGGTGGGGGTCGACTGGGCGCTAGATCAACTGATGGAACAAATCGGCCCCGAGGCAGGCGCCGTCAGCGAGGACGACGAGGGCGAGGACGCGATCGAATGGTCGCCTGTGTGATCCGGCGCGCGCTTGGTTCTTAGGCGGCGGCGCGGCGCGCCTGACCGCCACGGCGACGCAACGCCCCGGCGATGCCGCCGAAGCCCAGGATCATCAGCGCCCATGTGGCCGGCTCGGGCACGCTGACGGTCGGGGGAGTGAAGCCGCCGTTATACGTGGCGAGGTGGATTTCGCCGTTCTGCACCAGGCTGCTGAATACTGCCGAGCCCTGGATGTAATTGCCAATCGTGCCCGCTGCATGCGGCGCCAACACCGATCCGCCCCACGCTGTCGTCAGGTTCAGCGTAGCCGCATCGGCGAAGTTCCAGATCACCTTCTGGCCAAGGTTCTGGGTGCCGCCAAGGAAATTGTCGTTCAACAGGACGTTCGAGCCGATCACGTTCACGATCGCGGTGCTCGCCCCATTCAGATTGAACTGGATTTCGCCGAACGAACTGAAATCCGCTGCCGTCAGTGTGAAAACCGCGACGCCGTTGCCCCCGGGCGCCGCATTGAACGTGGCGCGGTTGCTGGCGATCGAGATCAGGCTGTTGGACGTAAGACCGGCATAGGCGGACGACAGATCGGACAGGCTGTTGATAAGCGCTGCCTTTTGATCCGTAAGCGCGGACGTGAATCCCGGCACCGCCGCTTGCCCTGAAAGCACCGTATTGCCGTTGATATTGGTATTCTGGATCGTGCCGCCGACCTTAACCGTCTGGAGCGGGCCGTTGAGGTTGAAACCGCTCACCACATTGCCGCCGACGATCGCGCCGGCGCCATTGTTGAGGTTTTTCGTACCTCCGGTGACGTTACCGACCACCGTAAGCCCCGGCCAGCCATAGCTGGACGCGGCTGGCGTCTTGATCTGGTAGTTCGAGGAATTGCCGGAAAGATTGCCACCGACGAAGGTACGCCCCTCCACTTCCGAACTGGATGAGAGATCGCCGAACACGATCAAATTCCACTCCTTGAGCGCATCGACACCAACGACGGTGGCCGCAGTTGCTGGGAGCGGCAGCGCGGCGATCGCGCAAAGAAGGGCGAATCGGAATGCGGTTTTCATGGCCGCATCCGATAACCCTTTCAGCAATCAGCGTCATCAGCCCGGAAACGGCAGCCCGTGCCATGATGGCACAACAGTCAGCGTCGCCGCGGCGTGCGCACCAGCGGGCCCTGCGAAGCGGCGAAAAGACGTTCTACAAACGCCAGCCGCCGCCGCGACAGCTCCTGGTCCGTCGCCTTCGGCCATGCGCTGACGATCGCGATCACCGTCTTGCTCGCAGGATCGACGGTGATGCTCTGCCCAAAAATGCCGACCCCACCAAAGCGCTGTTTCGGATAGGTCCACCATTGATAGCCATAGCCGAACCCGGCGCCGGCACCGGTTTCTGCCTGCGCGCGCGTGGCCTGAGCGAACCAGCCGGGGGCGACGATGCCGTGGCCGCCCTCCAGCGCCAATTGGCCCATGCGCGCATAGTCACGCAGTGAGACGGACAGGCAGCAGCCCGCGACCTCGTGCCCGCTCGGGTCGGTCATCCAGAACGCGTCCTGCTCCATGCCGTAACGCTGCCACACGCGCTCGCTTAGGTAAGTCGCGAGCGGCTTCTTCACCGCATTGCCCACGAGCACGCCGATCAGATTGGTTTCACCGGTCTTGTAGACCCATTTGCTGTCGGGCGCGGAGTCTCGCGGAAGGGTGCGCATGTAGGCGACGGTCGCGTCCATCCCCGGCGGGACGGGAATCGAGAACATTCGCGCCACATCGGATGCCGGATCGGTATAATCCTCGTTCCATTTCACCCCCGACGTCATCGTCAGAAGTTGCGCGATCGTCACCCCGTCATACGCGCTGCCGGCAAGATCCGGGATGTATCTGGTCACCGGCTCGTCGACCGACTTGATGAAGCCATCCCGGATCGCCGCGCCCACCAGCGTCGATGTGAAGGACTTTGCGACCGAGAAGCTCGTCCACCGTCCCTCGCGGGTCAGCCCACGGGCATAGCGTTCGAGCCGCACGGCGCCCTGCTGAACCACGATCAGCCCGGCGACATTCTGCGCCGCCATGAAAGCGTCAACATCCGCTGCCGATATCGGCAGCGGCGGACCAGGCGGCAACGCCAGCACCTTTTTTCCTGCTTTCACCACGTGGCCGGGGAACATCTTCTCCATGTGCGGGAAATTCCCGTCGCGCTGCGCCTGTGACCAGAACAGGATTTCCGCGCCGATTTGTTGCAGATGCGCGCGGTTCTGATCGGTGATGGCTACACCACCGTCTACCGGGGCGGTGGCCTGTGGCGCGCTCTGTGCTGTAGCCCCGCCGGCCAGCGCCAGCATCGCGATCAGTCCCGTCCAACGCATTCCCTGCTCCTCGATTATCTTTTGATAAGCGTAACCTGCGCGACGTCGATTCCACCACCGCGAAAGCCGCCTTCGCAGTACATCAGATAATAGCGCCAGAGGTCGATGAATTTCTCGTCGAAGCGCCGCGGCAGCCGCCCGTCCGCCACCGCGGCATCGAAACGCAGGCGCCACAGCCGCAGGGTTTCTGCATAATCGAGCCCAAAGCCTGTGCGATCATGCCATGCCAGCCCTCGCGCCTCGGCCAGCGCGCCAAAACGGCTCTCCGAAATCAGCATCCCGCCGGGGAAGATATGCCGCTGGATGAAGTCAACGTTGCGGGCATATCCTTCCCAGATATCGTCCGCGATCGAGATAAGCTGGATCGCGGCGCGCCCGCCCGGCTTCAGCACACGCGCGATCGTGGCGAGGTAGTCCGGCCAGTATCGCTCCCCCACCGCCTCGACCATCTCGATGCTCGCGACCGCGTCATAGCTGCCGGCGACGTCGCGATAATCAGTGAGCGAGACGGAGACGGGAAGCCCCGCCGCGCGGCGCTCGACCACCGCCTTCTGCTCCGCCGACAGGGTGATCGCATGGACGTGCACGCCACGCTCCGCGGCCGCGAGCGCGAACGATCCCCAGCCGCAGCCGATCTCCAGTATCGTATCTCCCGCCCTGGCGGCCGTACGCGCAAGGATCGCGGCGAGCTTGCGGTGCTGCGCCTGTTCCAGCGTGTCGCCGGGAGTGAAGATCGCGCTGGAATAGGTGAGCGTCGGATCGAGCCATTCGCTGTAGAAATCATTCCCCAGATCGTAATGCGCCGCGATGTTGCGCCGCGCGCCGGCGCGATCGTTGCGACGAAGCGCGTGGATCACACGGCGGGCGATCCGTGCGCCGTTCTTGGCGCGCGCGACATTCCCCAGCGTAACCCGGTTGCGCATGAACAGATCGAACAGCGGCACCGGGTCGGGGCTGGACCAGTCGCCCGCCGCCCAACCTTCATACCAGCCGATCGATCCGCCGAGGATCAGCCGCCCCAGCGCATGCCAGCGATGGACCGTAACGATCGCCAGCGGCCCGTCCGCCCGCCCGCCGAGCAGTCGTCGCGTGCCATCCGGCAACACCGCCTCGATCGCGCCTACCGCAAGCCCGGCATCGATCCGGTCCAGAACGATGTGGAAGAGCGGCGCGGCAAGGCGCGCCATGCGGCCCCCCTCGCGCCGCGCTTCGCTGTCTGCCCCTCGATTCACGCGCGCGCCTTTGGCATATCGGGCGGCGCGGGCGATAGCGTAAAAGTGGGGTCAGCGGAGCATGGAATAGGCCGCGAGTGCGCGCTCGCGCGCCGCGCGATGCTCGATGATCTTGGCGGGATAATCGTCCGGCCGGCAACCGGCCGAATCGGGATCGTGGATCGCCGCGTCGGGCAGGTCCGCCAGTTCCGGCACCCAGCGGCGGATATAGGCCGCCGCATCGAATTTCTCCGATTGCACCAGCGGCGCCATGATCCGCACGAACATGTTGGAATCCACCCCCGTCCCGGCGATCCATTGCCAGTTTACCGCATTGCTTCCGTAATCGGCATCGACCAGGCAATCCCAGAACCAGCGCTCGCCCGCGCGCCAATCAATCAGCAGATGCTTGATGAGGAACGAGGCGGCGATCATCCGCACGCGATTATGCATCCAGCCGGTCGCCCACAATTCGCGCATTCCGGCATCGACGATCGGATATCCGGTTCGGCCCCGCTGCCAGGCGGCGAGATCCGCGCGCGACTGTCGCCACGGGAATTTGTCGAACACCTCGCGCCCGTTGCGCAGCGCATAATAGGGCAGCGCGCGGACCACTCCGGCGGCGAAATCGCGCCATGCCAGTTCACGGCGAAACGCCGCGAGGCCCTCGCCGCGGCCCGGCAACGCGTGCCACACCTGCCGTGGCGATATCTCCCCGAAATGCAGATGGGCGGACAGGCGCGACGTGCCCTCGATCGATGGCATGTCGCGGGCGGGATGATAGGTTGCGACCCGATCGGCGAAATCATCCAGCGCCGCCGCAGCCCCGGCCTCGCCCGGGGTCCATACGGTAAACCCTCCGGCCCAGTCCGGCTTGGTCGGCAACAGTTTCCATGAAGCAAGCGTGTCGCTTGCGGGCCACCGCGCAGGCGCCGCTATCGTCGCCGGCGGCGGCAGCGGTTCGGGCGGCGGCAGGAAGCGCCCCAGCGCCTTGTAGAATGCGCCGAACACGCGAAACTGGCCGCCCGATCCGGTCGTGACGTCTTCTATCGGCGCGAGATGATTGCCGTCGTAAAGCGACAGGACATCGCCCAGCTTTTCTTCGGCGCGCCGCCACCACGGCTCCTGATGCCGGATCGCGTGAATATGATCCGCGCCGGTTTCCTCTCGCAAGCTGGCCAGCACCTCGGCCACCGGCCCGCGCCGGAGGACCAGCCGACTGCCGCGCTCTCGCAGCGCAGCGTCGAGCGCCGCAAGGCTGTGGTGTAGCCACCAGCGCTGCGCCGCGCCGATCCGCCAGCGCCCCGGCCCCTCGTCATCGAGGATATAGACCGGGACGACCGCGCCATCGTGCGTGGCCGCAACCAGCGCCGGGTGATCCGACAGGCGCAGATCCTGACGGAACCACAGGATCGAGGGCTCGGCCATTGCCTGGTCGGGGCGCGATCGGGATCAGCGCTTCGGCTTGGTGGCCGGCGTACGCTGCTGCTGCGGGGCGGATACGGCAAGCTGCGCCAGCACCGCGCGATCGGCCGGAGACAGCGCCCGCATCTGTTCGTTGGCCACCTCCGCCGCCTCGCGCTGGAGCGCCGACGCCGCTTCCGCCCGCACGCTGTTTGCTGCGATGAAACCCTCGGCATCCACCGGGCGCTTGTCCAGCGCGGCGCGGATGTTGTTCTGCGCCGCCTGCCCGCGCTCCGCGATCGAACGCAGCGCGGCTCCATGTTTCTTCTCGGTATCGATCATCGTGTTGATGCCGGCCTGAGACATGCCGCGCGATGCGAGCGCCAGACGCGTGCGCTGCTCCGGCGTCGCCTGAGGAGCTGCGGCCGGCGCCGCCGCCTGCAGTGTGGCGGCTAGGATAAACGTCAGCATCATTCGGCCCTCGGCTGTTTGTCGACCATCCAGGTCTGACCCTTGGACAGCAATTTCTGGAGATCGGGTTTCTTGCCTTCGCTCGCCTTGCGATTCTGCTCGACGACCGCGCTCTCGAAGGTCGGCGCGGGATCGTCAAAGATGACGCCGAGCGCGACCGGGAAAGCCCCCGCCGGCATTTCCACCAGCATGTGCGCCAGCCCGCGATTGGTCTGATCGTGGACGATGACCCCGGCGCCCTGCCAGTCGCCGTCGGTCACTTCCACCACCTTGAGCACGAGCCGATCGGTGTCCATCACCAGTCCCTTGGTGCCGTTGTCGTACAACAGCGGCTTGCCATGCTCGACCCAGAGCTGGTTTGGCGCGGCATTGGGCTTGGCGGTGAACGGCGCGAATACATCGTCGTTATAAACGATGCAGTTCTGGAATATCTCCACGAAGCCGGTGCCTTTGTGGGCATAGGCGGCCTTCAGCACCGTCGGCAGGCTCTTGTGCACGTCTATTCCGCGCCCGACGAAGCGCGCGCCAGCGCCGAGCGCGAAGGCGCACGGGTTGGCGGGACGATCGACCGAACCGAACGGCGTGGAGGGCGATTGCGTGCCGACGCGGCTGGTGGGCGAATATTGCCCCTTGGTCAGCCCGTAGATCTCATTGTTGAACAGCAGCACCTGGCAATCGAGGTTGCGGCGGATCAGGTGCATCGTGTGGTTGCCGCCGATCGACAGCGCATCGCCGTCGCCGGTGATGATCCACACGTCGAGTTCGGGATTGGCGAGCTTCACCCCGGTCGCCACCGCCGGCGCGCGGCCGTGGATCGTGTGGAAGCCGTATGTTTCCATGTAATAGGGAAAGCGCGAGGAGCAGCCGATGCCGCTGACGAACACGGTATTCTCCGGCCGCGCGCCGATCTCCGGCATGGTGCGCTGCACCGCCTTGAGGATCGCGTAATCGCCGCAGCCCGGGCACCAGCGAACTTCCTGATCCGTCTCCCAATCCTTGGGCGACGATTTGGCGATGGTGGTCATCTCGTTCATTGCTTGAATCCCTGGATACCGTCCGCGCTCACGCCAGCGCCTGCTCGATCGCCGCCTCGATCTCGGCGATGCGGAAGGGTTGGCCGGATACCTTGTTGAGCGGCTTCGCATCGACCAGGAACTGATCGCGCAGCACCGTCTTGAGTTGCCCGGTGTTCATCTCCGGCACCAGGATCCGCTCATAGCTCCTGAGCAGCGACCCCAGGTTCGCGGGCATCGGCCAGATGTGGCGCAGGTGAATGTGGCTCACGTCCAGCGCCCGGCGACGCGCGCGGCGCACCGCCTGGTGGATCGGGCCGAAGGTGCTGCCCCAGCCGACCACCGCGAGCCTGCCGCTCGTTTCGCCGGCCTCGACCGTCTGGTCGGGCACCTTGATCGACGCCACCTTATTACGGCGCGCGTCGGTCATGAGCTGATGATTGGCGGGCGAGTAATCGATGTTGCCGGTTCCGGCCGCCTTCTCGATCCCGCCGATCCGGTGCAGCAGGCCCGGCGTGCCCGGCTTCACCCACGGACGCGCGCCGTTGCCGTCCCGCGCATAGGGCAGGAAGCCGCCGTCGGGCGCTTCGCGCAGGAACGATACCGGGAATGGCGCCAGCGCGCTGGTGTCCGGCACCTTCCATGGCTCGGCGGCGTTGGCGATATAGCCGTCGGTCAGCAGCATCACCGGCGTCATGTATTGCGTCGCGATCCGCACCGCCTCGATCGCGACCTCGAAGCAATCGGCGGCGGACCGCGCGGAGATCACCGGCATCGGCGCATCGCCGTTGCGGCCATAGACCGCCTGGTACAGATCCGATTGCTCGGTCTTGGTCGGCAGGCCGGTCGAGGGGCCGCCGCGCTGCGAATTGACGATGACGAGCGGAAGCTCGGTCATGATCGCAAGCCCGATCGCCTCGGTCTTCAACGCGATGCCCGGGCCGGACGACGAGGTAACGCCGAGCTGCCCCGCATAGGACGCGCCGATCGCACTGGCGATCGCGGCGATCTCGTCCTCCGCCTGGAAGGTGGTGACGCCGAACTCCTTGAGGCGCGACAGGTGGTGCAGGATCGCCGACGCGGGCGTGATCGGATAGCCGCCGAAGAACATCGGCACGTCGGCAAGCTGTGATCCGGCGACGAGCCCCAGGCTGATCGATTCGGCCCCAGTGATCGTGCGATACAGCCCCGGTTCGGCAGGCGCGGCCGGCACGTGATGCTGCCTCATCGGGCCCGCAATTTCCGCCGTCTCGCCATAAGCGTGGCCGGCATTGAGGGCGGCGATGTTCGCTTCGGCCAGCGTCGGCGCCTTGGCAAACTTCGCCTTCAGCCAGTCGATCAGCGGCGCGCGATCACGATCGAACATCCACAGCGCCAGCCCGAGCGTCCACATGTTCTTGCAGCGCAGCGCCTCCTTGTTGCCAAGGCCGAACGGCTTCACCGCGTCGAGCGTCAACTGCGAGATGTTGAGCTTCATCAGCTGCCATCGCGCAAGGCTCTCGTCTTCCAGCGGGTTCGCGTCGTATTTCGCCTTGGCGAGGTTGCGATCGTTGAACTCGCCCTCGTCGGCGATGATGAGCCCGCCGCGCTTCAGCGCCTCGACATTGGTTTTCAGCGCCGCCGGGTTCATCGCGACCAGCACGTCCAGTTCGTCGCCCGCCGTCTCCACCTCGGTCGAGCCGAAGTTGATCTGGAAGGCGGATACGCCGAACAGCGTGCCGAGCGGCGCGCGGATCTCCGCCGGGAAATCGGGGAAGGTGGCCAGATCGTTGCCCGCGAGCGCGGTGGACAGGGTGAACTGCCCCCCGGTGAGCTGCATGCCATCGCCCGAATCGCCCGCGAAACGGACGACGATGGATTCGGCGGGTGGATTTGCGGATGCTTCCTGCGGGGTCACTTCGTGGGCGGCGGTCGCCATGCGGCAGTTTCCTGTGGCACTCGGTTATCGTGCGGGGGCCTTACGCCCTCATCTCTCCATGATCCAACCTAGAATGATATGGAGGCGTGACAAGCCGCACTATCACGAAAGGTGGCGCGAAAGGTGGACGCGGCGGCCGCGATACGGCAAACCTGGTTGCAAAAGCGAACCGAAGAGGAGAGTTGACGCGATGACCGACACGCTGATCGATCGCCCTGCCGCCGGTACCGATGCCGGCCCCTATGTGCGCCCCGACGTGCGCGCCTTCCTCGATTACCTCAACAACGTGCCCGGCCCCAAGATGCAGGAGCAGCAGCCGGCGGAGGCGCGCGCCGTCTATCACGCCATGAAGGACATCGCCGATCCGCCCGTCGGCGAGCTTGCCGTCATCAAGGATCTCGAGATTCCCGGCCCGGCCGGCACGATCAGGGCGCGGCTGTTCGACCCACGCGCCACGCGCGCGCGCGGTCCGGTCGTTCTGTTCTATCACGGCGGCGGCTTCGTGATCGGCGATATCGAGACGCATGCCAGCTTCACCGCGGAGATGGCGCGCCAGCTTGATCTGCCGGTCGTCTCGGTCGATTATCGCCTTGCGCCCGAGGCGAAATGGCCAGCGGCACCAGACGATTGCGAGGCGGCGGCGCGCTGGGTGGCGAGCAATCCGGCCGAACTGGGCCGGACGGCGACCGGGCTTGTCCTGTCCGGCGACAGCGCGGGTGGCAACCTGACGATCGTCGTGGCGATGACACTGCGCGACGATCCGGCCGCCGTTCCCGTGATCGTGCAGGCACCGATGTATCCCGCCGCGGACATGACCCGGGAATATCCCTCGTTCAACGAATATGCCGAAGGCTTCCTGCTGACGCGCGACGGGATGATCTGGTTCGGCGAACATTACGCCGCCGATCCGCTGCATGTGAAGGGCTCGCCGCTGGCGGGCGATCTCGCCGGGCTGCCGCCTGCGGTGATCGTCACCGCCAGCCTCGATCCGATCCGCGATCAGGGGCGCGCCTATGCCGCCGCGCTGATCCAGGTGGGCGTGCCGGTCACGTTCCGAGAGGCGAAAGGCAATATCCACGGCTTTATCACGCTGCGTCAGGCGATCCCGTCCAGCCAGGGCGATGTCGCCGGTTATCTCTCGGCGGTGAAGGAGGCGATCGTCGAGGCGGAAGGCGCCAGGGTGATGAGGCAGGCGGCGGGCGGCTGACGGCGTTCGCCGCTTCGGGCTTGTCAGCACCGACGGGGAAGGTGCAGGGCGCTGCGATCTCCAGCATGGATGCCGCTCATGACCGACCCCGCCACGCTTCCCTATCGCCCGTGCGCGGGCGCGATGATGATGAACCGCGACGGGCTGGTGTTCGTCGGCCAGCGGATCGATACCACGCTCGAGGCATGGCAGATGCCGCAGGGGGGTATCGATCCCGGCGAGGATGCGCGCACCGCCGCGATCCGCGAACTGGGCGAAGAAACCGGCGTCGCGCCCGGGCATCTCGAATTCGTCGCGGAAGCGCCTGAAGAGCTTACCTATGATCTGCCAGCCGAGCTGATCGGCAAGGTATGGAAGGGGCGCTATCGTGGCCAGCGGCAGCGCTGGTTCCTGTTCCGCTTCACCGGCAGCGACGACCTTATCGACATCGGGACCGCCCATCCCGAATTCCGCGCATGGCGCTGGGCGGCGCCCTCCGAACTCCCCGACATCATCGTGCCGTTCAAACGCAAACTCTACGAAGAGGTGCTCGCCGCTTTCTCCGATCATCTCGGCTGAGCACCGCTGCGTCGACGGCGGGCCGTGGCGAGGCTGCAAAATCGCCGCAAACAGGTTTAGAGTCCGCGGGATGCGCGCGCTTCTTCTCACTTTCCCGCTGCTGCTGGCCAACACCGCGATCGCCGGTGTCGATCATCCCCCCGCGGACGATAATCCACAGGCGGAGGGGGAAGTCGTGATACCCGCGCCGATCCGCGCGATGCTGGATGCCGCGATCGCCGCCGGCAACGACGCTGAAGTCGCGACGATCGTCAAATATGCCCGCACCGCCGATCCGGCGAGCGGCGATGCGGTCGCGAAGGTAGCAGCGGCGTGGCGTGACGAGCGCGCACGGGCGCACGACACGCGCGTGCGCGAAGCCGGCCTGTTCGATCTGTGGCGCGGTCGGGCAGAGCTTGGCGGCTATCTCACCACCGGCAACAGCGAGACAGTCGGCGCGACCGGCGTGCTCGATCTGACGCGCGAGGGCATCCAGTGGCGCAACAAGGTGCGTCTGCAGGCGGATTACCAGCGCAGCCTGGGGATCACGACGCGCGAGCATTATCTCGCGAGCTACGAGCCGAACTACAAGATCGATTCGCGCCGCTACATCTATGGCGCGGCTCAGTTCGAGGCGGATCGCTTCCTGGGTTATACGCAGCGTTATTCCTCGTCGGTCGGCGCCGGCTACAGCGCGATCCAGACGCCGGCGGTGAAGCTCGATCTGGAGCTGGGGCCTGCCTATCGCTACACCGCGTTCACTGATCAGACCGCGCAGAGCAGCCTCGCCGCGCGTGGCAGCATGGATTTCCGCTGGAAGTTCGCGCCGGGGCTGAAGCTCACGCAGGTCGCGTCCGCCTACCTTCAGCAATATAATTCCACCGTCAGCGGCACCACTGCCGTCGCCGCGCGGCTGCTCGGGCCGCTCTCGGCGCAGCTTTCCTATGTCGTGCAATATGAAAGCATGCCGCCCGCCGGGCGACGCACCACCGATACGACGAGCAGGGCCTCACTGGTCTATACGTTCTGACCGCGCTAACACTCGCGGATGAAGCAATTGTCGGTTGACGAGAGGATAGCGATCGAGCGGGCCACCGCTTCGCCGATGCTGGCGCGGGTGCGGCAATGGTCGGCGGTGAACAGCGGCACCGGCAATCTCGGCGGGCTGGCGACCGTCGCGGATATGCTGGCGGATGCCTTCTCCGCGCTTCCCGGTGAGGTGCGGCTGATCGATCCCGCCGCCGCCGAGCGCATTACCCCGGCGGGCATCGTAGAGCCGATCGAGCATGGCCGTCATCTGCATCTGGCGGTACGCCCCGATGCGCCGATCCGGCTGCTGCTCACGGGCCATATGGACACCGTCTATCCAGCCGACCACCCGTTTCAGGCGCTCATCGATCGCGCGGATGGCACGATCAACGGTCCGGGGGTGGCCGATATGAAGGGTGGCCTCGCGGTGATGCTCGCCGCCCTCGAGGGCATCGAAGCGGCCGGGAGCCCGATCGGCTATGACGTGCTCATCAATTCCGATGAGGAAACCGGCTCCTTTTCTTCGGCGGCGCTGATCGCCGAACTGGCGCAGGGCAAAGAAGCCGCCCTCACCTATGAACCCGCGCTGCCCGACGGCACGCTCGCGGGCGCGCGCGGCGGCACGGGCAATTTCTCGATCGTCGTGCGCGGGCGCGCCGCCCATGCCGGGCGCAATCCCGATGACGGGCGCAATGCGATTGTCGCGGCAGCGGATATCGCGCTGCGCCTCGCCGCCGCGCGATCCCCCCGCCTCGCGGTGAACCCCGCGCGGATCGATGGCGGCGGCCCGAACAATGTCGTGCCCGATCTCGCCGTGCTGCGGGTCAACTTCCGCCCTGGCGACCTCGCCGAAATTGTCCGCGTCGGCGCTCACATCGAGGTAACCGTGGCAGAAGTGGCCGCCGCGCGCGACGTGCATATCGAGGTGCACGGCGGGTTCAACCGGCCACCCAAGCCGATCGACGCTGGCGCCGCGCGGCTTTTCGATCTGGTGCGCGACGCCGGCGCCGATCTCGGGCTGAACATCGGCTGGCGCGCGACGGGCGGGGTATGCGACGGCAACAATATCGCTGCCTGTGGCGTGCCGGTCGTCGATACGATGGGGGTACGCGGGGGCGCGATCCATTCGGGGGAGGAATTTCTGATCGTGGACAGTCTGGCCGAGCGCGCGGCGCTCTCCGCCATCACCATGCTGCGCATCGCGGGGGGACGGCTGTGAGCTTCGTCGTCCGCGCCGCGCGCGACGAGGATCTCGCGCATCTCTATGAGATGGCCAAGCTCACCGGCGGCGGCTTCACCAATTTGCCGCCCGATCGCCCTGCACTCAAGGCGAAGCTTGACCGCAGCCACGCCGCATTCTCCCAGACGAGCGACGCGAATGGCGACGAACTGTTCGTGCTGATCCTGGAAAACGTGGAAACCGGCGAGGTGCGCGGCACCTGCCAGCTTTTCACCCACGTCGGCCAACGACACCCCTTCTACAGCTACCGTCTTAGCACCATGACGCAGAACAGCGAGAAGCTGGGGCGCACCTTCCGTGCGGAGATGCTGTCGCTCACCACCGATCTCGAAGGATCGAGCGAGGTCGGCGGGCTGTTCCTCCACCCCGGCGAACGCGCGGGCGGCCTGGGGATGCTGCTCGCCCGCAGCCGCTATCTGTTCATCAGGATGCACCGCCAGCGGTTCGCCGATCGTATCCTGGCGGAATTGCGCGGGATCATCGATGAGGCGGGCGGATCGCCGTTCTGGGATGGGCTGGCCGGGCGCTTCTTCGGCATGAACTTCCAGGATGCGGATCACTACAATGCGATCCACGGCCATCAGTTCATCGCCGATCTGATGCCCAAGCACCCGATCTACACCGCGATGCTATCGGAAAGCGCGCGCGCCGCGATCGGCCTGCCGCATCCGTCCGGCCGCGCGGCGATGCGCATGCTGGAGAACGAAGGCTTCGCGTTCGAAAGCTATGTCGACATCTTCGATGGTGGCCCGACGATGACAGCGCGCACGGATAATGTGCGCTCGATCCGCGACGCGCGCGATGCACCGGTCGTGGCGATAGACCGCGAGGGCGGAACGCAGGCGCTGATCGCGCATGGCAAGCTGGCGAACTTCCGCTGCACGCTCGGCGAGGTGCGCGAGGTGAGTGACACCGTCGTTATAAGCAGCGAGAGCGCGAACGCGATCCACGCGCAGGAAGACAGCATCGTCACCTATATGGCGCGGGCGTGATGCGGGAGATAAACTTCGACGGCATAGTCGGACCGAGCCACAATTATGCCGGACTCAGCCCCGGCAATCTCGCCGCGACGCGCAACGCCGGCAATGTCGCCCACCCGCGCGCGGCGGCGTTGCAGGGTATCGCCAAGATGCGCGCCAATCTTGCGCTGGGGCTGGCGCAGGGCATCCTGCTTCCGCATCCGCGCCCGGATCATCGCTGGCTGGCGGCGCTGGCCACCAATTACGCCGACGCCGCACCGCATTTGCAGGCGCGCGCGCTGTCCGCCTCGGCGATGTGGGCGGCCAATGCCGCCACCGTTTCTCCCTCGGCCGATACGCGGGATGGGCGCTGCCACCTCACCGTCGCGAATCTGATGACCATGCCGCATCGCAGCCATGAATGGCCTGCGACGCTGGCGCAGCTGCGCATCGCCTTCGCGAACCCAGCCTTCGCGGTGCACGGCCCGGTGCCCGCGCCTTTCGGCGACGAGGGCGCGGCGAACCACATGCGCTTGTGCGCCAGCCATGGCGCGCCCGGCATCGAGATATTCGTCTATGGCGAAGCGGGCGGCCGCTTCCCGGCGCGTCAGCATCGCGAAGCGAGCGAGGCGATCGCGCGGGCGCATGGTCTCGACCCGGCCCGCACGATCTTCGTCGAACAATCCCCCGCCGCGATCGCCGCCGGCGCGTTTCATAATGACGTGGTGGCAGTCGCCAATGAGCGTACCCTGTTCGCGCATGAGGAGGCGTTTGCGGACAAGGATGGCTTTTACGAACGACTTCGCGCGCTGATGCCCGAGGTGGAGATCGTCGAGGTGCCGGCCGATCGCGTCAGCCTTGCGGATGCGATCCAATCCTATCTGTTCAACGCCCAGCTGGCTTCTCCGGCATCAGGGCAACAAACGCTGATCGTCCCTGGCGAGACGCGGGAAAACGCGCGCGTGTGGCGATGGTTGTCTGAGCATATCGCGGGCAACGGGCCGATTCGTGCGGCGCAGGTGGTCGACGTGCGCGAATCGATGGCCAACGGCGGCGGCCCTGCCTGCCTGCGGCTGCGCGTCGTCGCCGATCCCGCGACTGTCGATCCCCGCTTCATGGTCGATAGCGCAAAACTCGATCAGCTCGCGGGCGTCATCGAGGCGCATTGGCCCGAGGCGATTGCCGTTGAAGCGATCGGCGATCCCGCGCTGATCCGCCGGATCGAGGGCGCCCGCCGCGCGCTGCTGGAGGCGCTCGATCTCGTCGGATTAATTGACAGTCAACCATAAGCGGCCACCCACGAAGCCCGGAAATCTGCGACTGGCCCGATCTTTGCGTGTTGTACGCGCATGTGGTCGCGTATCGCTCGCCTGTTCGTCATCAAGACGAAGTTCGACGCCTTTCTCGTGATTTACGCGCTTGGCGCGGGCGCGATAGAGCGAGGGTTTCATTACGTGCATCAGTTTCCGGGCTATGGTGGCTGGCTGCTGTTCGCAGCCTCGCCGGTCGCCGTGTTCATGGCCGGCGCGCGAATCCTGGAATCCGTCGAGCGCGATCCCTGACGCTGCCGGCCGGGACGAACCGAACGCGTGAGACGATAAATCGAAATTGATATGATGTAACATTCCGTATAGCTCCGCCTCATGATACGAACAAACAACGTCGCCCTCGGCTCTTTGGCCGGTGTCATCGCTGCGCTTGCCGCCAGCCCAGCCCTCGCCGACAGCACATCCGCACCTGCGCAAGACGTCACCGCGCATGACGTGATCGTTTCTGCGCCGGTCGCGCGCAGCGAAATGGATGTTCTGCAAGGCACTTCCGTCCTGTCGGGCGACCATCTCGCCCGCGAACTGCGCCAGACGATCGGGGAAACGCTGGCGCGGCTGCCGGGCGTGTCGGCAACGTCATTCGGCCCCAGCGCCTCGCGCCCGATCCTGCGAGGCTTTCAGGGCGATCGCATCCGCGTGCTGACCGACGGGATCGGCTCGGTCGACGTATCGAACACCTCTGTCGATCATGCTGTGGTGATCGATCCGCTGCTGGCCGACCGGGTCGAGGTGCTGCGCGGGCCTGCTGCACTGCTCTATGGATCGTCGGCGGTCGGCGGCGTCGTCAACGTGATCGATTCTCGTATCCCGCGCGCGGTGCCGGAGAACGGTTACCGCCTCAATGCGATCGGCGGCTATGGCAGCGCGGCGAGCGAGCGTTCGGCTGGCGCGGCCGGCGATGTGGCGGTGACGAACAACCTGGTGATTCATGCCGACGGCTCGTATCTGAAGGCCGACGACCTGCGCGTCGGGGGCTATGTCCTGTCGCCAACCGCGCGCGCGGCGGCGCTGGCCGCCGCTCAGGCAGCGCCGGAAGACCCGGTCGATTTCGCCGCGTCCGCGCGTTTCAAGGGGCGCTTGCCGAATACGGCTGCGGAAACCTGGACGGCCGGTCTGGGCGCCGCGCTTATCACCGATCGCGGCTCGCTGGGCGTATCATACAGCCATTATGACAGTCTGTATGGCGTGCCGGTCCGCTATGCCACCCAGCCCGGTCAGGAGCAGGAGGCGCCGCGCCTCTCGGTCGTCCAGAACCGGTTCGACCTGCGCGGCGAGATCAAGACCGGCGGCGGCTTCCTCGATCGCATCCGCGCGCGCGTCGCCTACGCGAGCTACCGGCATTTCGAGCTGCAAGAGGATGGCGCGGTCGGCACCGCATTCTACAATAAGGGACTCGAAGGCCGCGTCGAGTTCCTCCAGGCCGATCGCGGCGGCTGGAGCGGGGCGAGCGGCGCGCAATATTTCAGCCGGCAGTTCAACGTCGTTGGCGACGAAGCCTTCCTGCCGCGCAACAATACCGAGCAGACCGGCCTCTTCACGCTCCAGCAATATGAGGATGGCGCGTTCAAGGCGGAGGGCGGCCTGCGCTACGAACATACGAACCTTGCTGCACAAACCCCGCTGGACGACGCCCGCTTCTTTCGCGGCGGGCGCAGCTTCGATACGTTCTCGGGCTCGCTTGGCGCATCCTATGCGATCGCAACCGGCATGCGCATCGGCCTGAACGCCTCGCGCACCGAGCGCGCGCCATCGGCCGAAGAGCTTTTCGCCAACGGCGGCCACGCCGGCACGCAGGCATATGAGCTCGGCAATCCGAACTTCAGGACAGAAAAGTCGTGGGGACTCGAGGCGACCTTCCACGCCCATGGCGACGGATTCAGCCTGGATGCATCGGCGTATTACAACTGGTTCGACGATTACATCTACGAGAACCAGACGGCGCAGGCGGTATGTGAAGCCGCGGCCGCACCATCCGGTCGCGGCGTCGATTTTCCTTGCTTCCAATATAGCCAGGCGAAGGCCCGGTATTACGGGTTCGAGATCGACGCGTCGAAGCGACTAGCGACGATTGGCGGCCATACGATCAACGCGGATATCCTCGGCGATTATGTCCGCGCGACGGTGGTGGACGTCAGCCATGTGCCGCGCATCCCACCGTTGCGTGTGCTCGGCGGGCTGGAAGCGCAGGGCGACCGCACCAGCGCGCGAGTCGAGCTCGAGCATGTGTTCCGCCAGAATCGCGTCGCCGATTTCGAAACGACCACCGCGCCCTACACGATGGTCAACGCCTCTTTCTCGTTCAAGCCGTTCCCGGGTAACGGCAAGACCAGCATAACGATCGCGGCTAACAATATCTTCGATGTGGATGCGCGCCGCGCGGCCAGCGTGCTGAAGGATTTTGCGCCGCTTGCGGGGCGGGATATCCGCGCGACTCTTCGGATCGGCATCTGATCGGCCTTCCGGTTCCCGCCAACGCGGCAGGAGCCGGAAGCAGCCTCAGCGTGGTCCGCGCCAGATCCGCAGCCGTGCTTCGGGCGAGAGGCCGCCCTGATGCGCGGGGCACGTCGCGAAGGCGAACTTTTTGTCGACGCACAGCCAGATTTCGTCGAGCCAGCCCTCGCGGTTCGCGGTGACGCGCATCATTTCCGCGCGCATCCCCGGATTGACGCGCGCGAAGGCGGCGGCGAACTGCCCTGCGGTAAGCGGGCGCCGCGACAGCGCGTTCATGTCCGGATATCGCAGCCGGTCATACATGCCGGTCGAGCGCCGGAAATAGCTCGCCGGGGTTTCGCCCGGCATGCACGTGCCGTGTTTCGCCCATTCGTGCTGGAGCAATTGTGCGGACGGTGTTGCGCACAGGTTCGCCGTGATCACCGCGCGCGGCAGGATATCGGTGGCGGCACAATATTGCGGCCATTCCTTGCCCTCGCCGTCGGGCCACAAGCCGTGCAGTACGAAGCCGAAGCGGTTCGCCCCGCACTGCATCCGCGCCTTGGGATCGTGCACCCGCGTGCGACAATATTGCGGGGACCAGCTTATCGAGAGGGTGTAGCCGCCCGTCGGTAACAGGCGCTGCGGCTCGCGCTCGTTGGGCAGGTCGGGGTGCGGGGCGGTGATGTCGCCCGGCACCGCGCAACGATAGGCCTGCGCCGCGGCGGCGCCCGGAAGCGCGACAGCGGCTGCAACAGCCAGCAACGCGTGGTTACGAATCATGCCGCATCATCTCCGTTGATCGTTTCGCCGAACCATAATCTGGCGTCCGGCCTGAACAGCAGCGCCGCCGCCGCGATGTAAAGCGCGGATACGACAATACCGAGGAGCACCGCGAACAGTGGCCCCCCCTTCAACAGCGTGAAAACATTGCCGGCGATGCCCAGCACCGAAAGCGCCGCGAACACCACGACCACCCACTTCGCGGCGAGGCTGGGGCTGCGTGCGGTGAAATACCACAGGGTCAGCGAGATCACGATGCCCACCGCGAGTGATGCCGGCGCCAGCCATTGCAGGTTCGCCAGCGCCGGGCTTGCCGAAAGTTGCGCCGTCCTGCCCTTCCAGTTGACCGCGGAGGCGGCCAGGCCGAGCACGAAAGAGGCAAGATACAATTGCTCGTACCGGAGGATCGATGGTGGACGGCGCATGATTGTTCCCCTTTTTCGCGGCGGAGGTTAGCGGCGGCAATCCCCCGCGCAAGCCATTCACGCCAGTGCGAAATCCAGCCCGATGTCCGCCGCCGGGGCCGATTGGGTGATCCGCCCGACACTGACATAGGTGACGCCGGTTTCCGCGATCGCGCGGATCGTCTCCAGCGTGACGCCGCCTGACGCTTCCACCGGCACGCGGCCGCCGATGAGCGTCACCGCGCCGCGCAGCATCGGCGGTGCCATATTATCCAGCAACAGATAGGTGGCACCAGCCGCGAGGGCCGGCTCGATCTGATCGATCCGATCGACCTCCACGATGATCTCCGCGATCGCCGCCGCCCTGGCGCGCGCCACCGCTTCGGCCACGCCGCCAGCCACCGCGACGTGATTATCCTTGATCATCGCCGCATCCCACAGGCCCATGCGGTGGTTCTTCGCGCCGCCCATGCGCGTCGCATATTTTTCCAGCCGCCTTAGGCCCGGGATCGTCTTGCGCGTGTCTAGCAGGGTCGCGCCGGTGCCGGCAATGCGGTCGACATAGGCGCGCGTCAGCGTCGCTATTCCCGAAAGATGCTGCGCGGTGTTGAGCGCCGAGCGCTCCGCCGTGAGCATCGCGCGGGCGGCGCCCGCCAGCCGCATCAGCGGCGTGCCGCGCGCCACCTTCGTGCCATCGGCCACCAGCAACTCGATCGTGACCCCCGGATCGAGCGTGCGGAAGAAGGCCGCGGCGATTTCCAGCCCGGCGACGGTGATCGCATCGCGCGTGGCCATCACCGCGCGAAAACGCGCCTCGGCCGGGATCACCGCATCGGAGGTGACATCGCCGTCGTGGCCCAGATCCTCCGCCAGTGTCGCGCGGACGAACGCATCGAGATCGAAGCCGTCGAGCGCGAAGGTCACGGCAACGTCTCCTCGGGCGATACCCCCCACAGATGCCCGGTCTCGACGAAGCCCGCGCGTCCGGTCACGTCGAAGCGACACCAGCCGCCGCCGCACTGGCTGATGCGCCCCACGACGCCCGGCTCGGCCCGCCACACCACCTTTGCGCCAGCCGCCGGCTTCTCGCGCAGATCGGCGACCTCGCCTTGCACCAGCGCAGTTCGACGCTGGCTGACCATCTTGCCCTGCATCCAGCCCTGCACGCCCGCCGGATCCTCCACCTTGCGCCAGTCCTGGAAGCTATCCACGACCCGCACCGGCAGATCCGCGCGCACATAGAGCCATGTGGCGGGATAGGTGCGCCCCGGCCCGCTCCGCATCCGCGCACGTGACGGCGCGAGCGACGCGAAATACGGCCCCTTCTTCGGCGGATCGGCCGCGATCGCCTCGCCCGCGATCAGCACACCCGCCATCATCATGGCCAAGAACACCATCGGCGCCCGCATCTCATTCCCCTTTTGCCGAAGCGATCCGACCTTTCACGCTTCGCTCGATCGATCAATCCCGTTGACGACAGCCAAGCCGTTCGCCAAGCCCCTTTCATGGTCGAAACGCGTCGCTGCGCCAATCCGAAGGTGATCGTTACCCGCGAGCTGCCGGACGCGGTAATGGATCGGCTGGAGGCGCTGTTCGACACCGCCAACAATCGCAGCGATCGCGCGATGACCCGCGCGCAACTGGCCACAGCAATGGCCGACTGCGACGTGCTGGTGCCGACGATGACCGACACGATCGATGCCGATCTGATCGCGGGCGCGGGTGAGCGGCTCAAGCTGATCGCGAATTTCGGCGCGGGCGTGAACCATATCGATCTGAAGGCAGCGCGCGCGCGCGGCATCATCGTCACCAACACTCCCGGCGTGCTGACCGAGGACACCGCCGACATGACGCTGGCACTGATTCTCTCGGTGCCCCGCCGGCTGGCGGAAGGCGAGAAGCTGGTGCGATCCGGCCAGTGGACGGGCTGGAGCCCCGGCGGAATGCTCGGCCACCGCATCGGCGGCAAGGCGCTGGGCATCGTCGGCATGGGGCGGATCGGCCAGGCGGTGGCGCGGCGCGCCCGCGCCTTCGGCCTCTCGATCCACTATCATAACCGTCACCGCTTGCCGAAGGTGGTGGAGGCCGAATTCGGCGCGCAATGGCACCCCAATCTCGATGAGATGCTCGGCGCGATCGATGTTCTGACGATCCACACGCCGCTCAACGACGACAGCCGCGATCTGCTCGACGCACGCCGCATCGCGCTGATGCAGCCGCACGTCTATCTCATCAATACCAGTCGCGGCGGCGTGGTGGATGAGGATGCGATGGTCGCGGCGCTGGAACAGGGCCTGCTTGCCGGCGCCGGGCTGGACGTGTGGCGACACGAGCCGGAGATCGATCCGCGCCTGCTCGCCCTGTCCAATGTCGTGATGACCCCGCACATGGGTTCGGCCACCTATGAGGGGCGCGCGGCGACCGGTGAGAAGGTAATCGCGAATATACGCATGTGGGCGGATGGTCACCGCCCGCCCGATCAGGTGCTGGAGGGCTGGGCCTAAGCCGCCGCCGCCCGGTTCTCGCCATTCATCGCGGCGACGAAGCGACGGCAATGCAGCCGGCAGAGCTCGTCATGGCTGGCCGAGGCGTCGGCGCTTGGCGTGCGAATGGCGTGAACCGCCTCCTGATAGGCGCGGCGGCTGTGATAGGTGCGATCCGGGCTCAGGTGCGGGCTCATCTCGAATTTCCTTTCGATGACCCCTCGGTGCATAGTTGCCGATTGCTGCACCAGCATGTCCGCGCTGTTACGTTGCGGAACAATCTCCCTCGGCGTGGCCGCAGATCCTGCAGCTCCGCCGCATGTGAGAAACTCAATCCCCCGTCAGGATGCGATCGACGAGTTGCTTCACCGTCGGCACGAAACCGTTCGAATAGAACGGGTCACGCCTGAAATTGAACGCGGCGTGGCCGGCGAACATCAGATTCTGCTCGGTATCGCCGCCGTGCGCGATCTCCTGCAACGTCTTCTGGATGCAGAAACTGCGCGGATCGGCCAGGCGCCCGGTGGAATTGGTGTCTGTATCGGCCCAGCTCGAGAACAGGCACTGGCTGAGGCAGCCCATACAATCGGCCTGATCCTTGCGGATCTCGGTTTTCTCGCCCGGCGTCACGAAGACGAGCGTATTGTCCGGCGTCTTCAGCGCGTCGGTGAAGCCAGCGCCGAACCATTCGCGTGCGCGCAGCAGATCGTTGCGCGTCACCCAGAAATTCCTGCCCTTCACGCCAACGTCGAGCTGGAAGACGTGATCCCCGGCTTCCTGCGTGGAAAAGGCGATCTGCCGGTCGGAGCGCGCCTCGAGGTGGCGCAGGAACGGATTGCGCACGGCGGACGAATAGAAGCCGGTCGGGGAAAAGCGATGCAGGAGGACATCGCCCTCCTCGATCGTCATCAGCCGTTCCTTCCAGCCTTCCGGGATCGGGCTTTCCTTGGTCAACAGCGGGCGCGTGCCATATTGAAAGGCGATCTGGCCTAGCTCGGGATTGTCGATCCAGTCACTCCAGTCGCGCAGATACCAGACGCCGCCGGCCATCACGATCGGCGTCGAATCCGGGATGCCGCCCTCGCGCATCGTTTCGCGCAGCGCCTTCACACGGGGATAGGGATCTTCCGGCTTCAGCGGATCTTCGGCGTTCGACAGACCGTTGTGCCCGCCGGCGAGCCACGGATCCTCGTACACCACCGCACCCAGGAGATGCGCGACCTTTGAATAGGCGCGCTTCCACAATGCGCGAAAGGCACGCGCGGAGGAGACGATCGGCAGATAATTCACATCGTACGACGCCGCGATCTCACTCAGCTTGTACGGCATGCCCGCGCCGCAGGTGACGCCCGCCACCATGCCGCGCGTCCGTTCGAGCACACCGGTCAGCACGCGTTGCGCGCCGCCCATTTCCCATAATACGTTGATGTTGATCGCGCCCTTGCCGCCGGCGATCTCGAACGCGCGGCGCACCTGCTGCACGGCGCCTTCCACGGCATAAGCGATCAGTTCCTCGTGCCGCTCGCGCCGGGTGAGCGCCTTGTAGACCTGCGGAATGATCTTTCCCTCAGGATCATAGCTGTCGGCGTTGACGGCCGAGACGGTGCCGATGCCGCCGGCCGCCGCCCACGCGCCGGCCGAAGCGTGATTGGTTGCCGCAACGCCTTTTCCGCCCTCGACGAGCGGCCACACCTCGCGGCCGTTGTAGACGATCGGCTTCAGACCCTTGAACACGGCTATTCGACACCTTTCGGACGTATTTTCATTCGCTATAACGCAAGAGCGCGGGGATGCGAGTAAATTGCGTTGCGCGTCGCTCAGCCGCCAAGCGCGCCCGGCCGGCCGATCGCTTCCTCATAGAGCGCGGTATAGCGCGCGATCATCACGCTTTCATCATATTGGGCGCGCGCCTTCGCCTGATTCGCCGCGCCCACCGCCGCGCGCAACGCCGCGTCCCGCAGCAGCGGCTGCATCGCGTCGCGCAGTTGCACCTCGGTCGCCTGCGCGGCGATGAAGGGCAGATTTTCGGCCGCCACCATCCGCGCCACATCGCCCACCGGGGTCGAGACAATTGGCAAACCGGCGGCCATCGCCTCCATCACCGAGATCGGAAGCTGCTCGGAACGCGAGGAAAGCGCGAGCAGATCGAAATGCCGCATATACCGATACGGGCGATCCACGAACCCCGGCATCACCAGCCGGTCGTCGATCCCCATCGCCAGCGCCTGCCGCTCGATCGCGGCCCGTTCCGGCCCCTCGCCAACGATCACGAGCCGGTATTTGCCTGCCAGCCCGCCGACCGCGCGGACGAGCGCCGGCAAATCCTTCACCGCGCGCAGGCCCGCGACGGTGCCGATCACCACCTCCTTCGGCTTGCGGGTGAAGCCGGGGATCGCGTTCGGCTCGGGCGCGCGGGAATAGGCCATGGTGGCGATCCCGTTGACGATACGGTGCACCTTGCCGCGCGGCTGCTTCCACGCCTCCAGCGCGATCCGCTCCAGCGTTTCCGAAGGCACCGCCAGCGCATGCGCGGCACCAAGCGCGAGGCGGCGGTAGAGGTTGCGCTCTCGCTTCAGCCCGCCCGCCTCATCCTCGTTGAAGCCATCCTCGTGGTGGACAAGCGGCGGCACGCCCCTGCCGAACACGCGCCGCGCCATCGATCCGTCGATCGCGCCCCAGTTATAGCTTAGCACCAGATCGAACCCGCGCATGTAGCGCGCAATCGCCTCGTAGCGCTTTACCGATGGCTTGCCCGTCAGCGGTGGCGGGCTCTGCGCGATCTCATAGGCGACGCCCGTTTCGATCTGGTCGCGTGCGCCGTAATGCCCGTCCATCGACGACACGATCACATGGCGCGCGCGATCCCCGAAGGCGTTCATCAGCCGCACCGCGCGCGCCTCCTTTCCGCCGAGATCGAAGGTGGAATGGAGGTGGAGAATGCGGATCGGCCCAGCCATGCTCGCGCCCCTACCCCATCCACTCCGCAAACGGGAGAGGCCTGCGCCTAGCCGATCACCCCCTTCGGCACATGCGTGATCCGGCACGCGAGGTCAGCCTCGCCGCTCGCCACCACCCAATGATCGCCACCATCGGCGATGCCCGTCGTGAAGACGATGTTGTCGAGATACATCTGGTCGCTGATCGGATCGGTGAGCGCGGAATTCGGCTCGATCAGCGGCGCGCTGCCGCTGGCGATGATCCGCCAGGGCTCGTCC
The DNA here is from genome assembly GCF_048565505.1 of Sphingomonas sp. TX0543. Lineage (NCBI taxonomy): Bacteria > Pseudomonadati > Pseudomonadota > Alphaproteobacteria > Sphingomonadales > Sphingomonadaceae > Sphingomonas > Sphingomonas sp. TX0543. The sequence goes on along the minus strand of NZ_JBLZUS010000002.1, from coordinate 865,125 downwards.
CGGTCCAGCAGCGTCCAATACGTCCGATAGATGCCGACCATGCCGTGCGGCTCCACGCCATGCCACAGCGTGAGCCAGCCGGCGTCCGTCCTGATCGGTGGCGCCCCGCCCCCCATTCGCGCGCTGGCGACGGTGGCGGCATGCGGGCGGATGCCGGGATGCTCGCTCGGCTTCCAGTGCAGCGCATCGGGCGAACTGGCGAGGTTTATCGATGGCCCCGCGCGCCATTCGCTATCGGGCGGATAGGCGAAGTAGAGTTCGCCCAGCGGCCGGGTCTGCGCCCAGTATTTTCCGTGGATCAGCCCCTCGAAGATCAGCATGTCCTTATTCTGGTGATCGAGCACGATGCCCTCCAGCGTCCAGTCCAGTGCATCGTCGCTGGTGTAGAGCGCGGTCGCCAGCCGCTCCGGGCTGACGGAGCAGGCGGTCATCAGATATCGATCGCCCACGCGGCTGATGCGCGGATCCTCCACGCCATAGCATTGCCACGGCGCGCGCGGGGCGATCGCGCGATCGTAGTGCACGGCCAAGACGCGCCGCCCGTCCGCATCCAGCTCGACCGGCAACAGCCATGAGAGCGAGGTCAGCGCGATCACCCGCCACCCGCCGCCGCGCATCGCCACGACGCGGGGATCGGCGATGTCGACCAGTTGCAGCGGCCAGTGATCGAGCCGGCAACCCGCACCGTCCCATCGCATCGAACGGACCTGGCCGTTCACGATCGGCTCTTTCAGCGCCTCCGCCACGCGCACCATCAGCAACAGATTGCCGTTGGCAAGCCGCGTCATCCCCGGATTGAACGCCCCCAGCACATAGGTTTCCGCGTCGACCCGCCCCGCGAGCGGCGAACGCGCGAGATCGACGTCGGCGGGGGCGAATATCAGATGGTCGAGCGGAAAGGTCATGATGGCTCCGGCAATGCACCGGAACGACGCCTCACGCCCGTGCCGGTTCCCGATCGGCTTGGGCAAGCAGCCGGAGGATCGCGTCATCCACCCCCGCCTCGTCGAGCGTCGGCGCATGGCCGATGCCCGGCACCGTCAGCAGCGCCGCCCCCGGCATCGTCTCGATCATCCGCGCCGCCGTGGCTTCGGAAAGGATATCGGAAGTGCCGCCACGCACCACCAGCACCGGCACGTCGCCCAGCGCGGCAAGCGCACGCCACATGTCCGGCCCCGCTTCCGCGCCCGGCACACGAAACGGCTCGGCGATCTTCAGATCATAGTCGAGCACGATCCGCCCGGCGTTGTTCAGGCGATACAGCCGCTTGGCCATCGCGAGCCACGCCTCGATCGGCCAGGCGGGATAGACATCGGCATTCGATTCCGCGAGCGCGCGCGCCGCGTGCATCCACGTCGGGAACACGCTCGGCTTGCCGACATAGCTGCGGATACGCGCCAGCCCGTCGGCATCGATCTCCGGCCCGACATCGTTGAGCACCGCGCCGGCGATGCGCCCGGGCAGCATGGCGGCGAGCAGCATCGTCACGATCCCGCCCAGGGACGTGCCGATCGAAACGAAACGCCCGATGCCCGCTTCGTCGATCAGCGCGGCAACGTCCTGCGCATAGGTGAGCGGGCCATAGCTCATCGGATCCTTGGCGTAGGCACTCTCGCCGCGCCCGCGAAACTCGATCGCGATCACGCGCCGCGTTCCGCAAAGCCGCTCCGCCAGCGCCGCATAATCGCGCGCGTTGCGGGTAAGGCCCGGCATGCACAGCACCGGCAGCGCAGCCGGATCGCCCGGATAATCGCGCGCATGAAGGCGGAGGCCATCCTTCGACCACCAATACAGATCCTGATAGGCGGCCATGCTTGAACCTTTGCTGCGATGCACCCCATATCGCCGGATGCCCTTCGACCCGCAAGCGTATCGACCGGAAGCCGCGCTCCTTTCGCTGGGAGATGCCTTTTACGATCCCGTCGCGGCGGCGGATTTTCCCGAAACACGGCTGCGCTTCCGCAACGATCGCGCCGCGCGCGAGGTGGGGCTGGGCATGCTCACCGACGCCGAATGGATCGCCCATTTCGGCAGATTCGCGCCGCTGCCCGGCTCGCTGCCGCAGCCGCTCGCGCTGCGCTATCACGGCCATCAGTTCCGCGTTTACAACCCGGAGATCGGCGACGGGCGGGGCTTCACCTTCGCGCAGCTTCGCGATGGCACGGGCAGGCTTCTCGACCTCGGCACCAAAGGGTCGGGGCAGACGCCGTGGAGCCGCTTCGGAGACGGGCGCCTGACGCTGAAGGGCGGCGTGCGCGAAATCCTGGCGAGCGAGATGCTGGAGGCGCTGAACGTCCCCACGTCGCGCACCTTCTCGCTGATCGAGACGGGCGAGGCGCTCCAGCGCAACGACGAGCCTTCCCCCACCCGCTCGGCGGTGCTGGTCCGGCTGAGCCACAGTCATATCCGCATCGGCACGTTCCAGCGGCTCGCCTATCAGCGCGACGAGGGCGCGATGCGGCGGCTGGTCAGCTACGTCCTGCGCGAGCTTTACGGCGAGGACAGCGACGATCCCCTTCGCCTGCTCGACCTGGTCATCACGCGCACCGCGACGCTCGCCGCGCGCTATATGGCCGCGGGCTTCGTCCATGGCGTGCTCAATTCGGACAATATCAACCTCACGGGCGAAAGCTTCGATTACGGCCCATGGCGGTTCGCGGAGACCTGGGATCCCGGCTTCACCGCCGCTTATTTCGATCACGCCAATCTATACGCCTTCGGCCGCCAGCCGGAGGCGATCCACTGGGACGTGATGCAGCTGGCGATCTCGCTGCGGCTGCTGGTGGAGGCGGAGCCGATGATCGCGCTGCTCGACAAGTTCGGTGATCGCTACCAGCCCGCTATTACCGCAGCGATGCTATGGCGACTTGGCCGCACATCGATCGACCCGGCGACTGATCGCGCCCTCGTTCAGTCAATCGAACGCGCCCTGCGCACCAGCCGCACCGCGGTCGATCGTTTCTTCTTTGACGCTTTCGCACAGGAACTGCCCCCCGAATATGGCCCGGAATGGGACGATTCACGCGCCTTGCTGGCGCGCCATGCGTTTCGTTCGTCGCGCACGCATGGCTATTGGCGCGGCGGGCCATGCGCGATGCTGATCGACGAAGTGGAGGCGATCTGGTCACGCATCGCCGAAGCGGATGACTGGTCGGCGCTCGACGCCAAGGTGTCGCACATAAGGGAAATGGGGGAAGCGCTGGCGTAGCTTGTCGAATGCCGCAGATATTCTCTACACTCGATGGCGGGATCGCGCGCGATCGCTGGGGGGATGATTACGATGGCCACCGAACTCGTCTCATACGAGCCGGCAACCGGCAGCGAACTGTGGCGCGCGCCGATCAGCGACGTCGATGCCGAGGTGGCAGCCGCGCGCAGTGGATGGGCGAACTGGGCGGCCCGCGCGCTGACTGTCCGCATCGAAACGCTGCGCCGCTTTGCCAACGTGGTCCGCGCGCGCGCCGATGCCTTTGCCGAACTGATCGCGCGTGAGACCGGCAAGCCGTTGTGGGAAGCGCGGACCGAAGTGGACACGGTCATCGCGAAGGTCGACATCTCGGTCAGCGCCTATGCCGAGCGCACCGCGCAGCGCCGGCTCGATTCCCCGATGGGCAGCCGCATGGCGCTGCGCCACAAGCCGCACGGCGTGCTCGCGGTGCTGGGGCCATATAATTTTCCGGCGCACCTGCCCAATGGCCACATCGTCCCCGCCCTGCTCGCGGGCAATGCCGTCGTATTCAAGCCATCCGAAAAAACGCCGGCGACCGGCGTGTTCCTGGCCGACTGCCTGATCGAGGCGGGCGTTCCCGAGGCGTGCATCCGCGTCGTGATCGGCGGCCCGGACGAAGGCCGCGCGCTCGCCGCGCATGACGGGATCGACGGGCTGTTGTTCACAGGTTCCGCTCGCACGGGCCTCGCGCTCAATCGCGCGTTCGCGGAGAAGCCGGAGAAGATCCTCGCGCTCGAAATGGGCGGCAACAATCCGATCGTGGTGTGGGACACACCCGATCTCTGGCAGGCAGCCGTCCTTATCGCTCAATCCGCCTTCACCACCTCGGGCCAGCGCTGTACCGCGGCGCGCCGGCTGATCGTGGACGACAATCTGTACGAGCCGCTGATGGAGCAGCTCAACAAGCTGGTCGCGCGCCTCATCGTTGACGAACCGTTCGCCAATCCCGCCCCGTTCATGGGCCCGGTCATCGACAATGACGCGGCGGATCAGCTCAGCGACAGCTTTCTCGAGTTGTTGATGAAGGGCGGCCGGCCAATCCGCCATCTGGAGCGACCGATCGCGGGCAGGCCCTTCCTGCTGCCGGCTCTGATCGATGTAACGGGCGTAGAGGGTCTTCCCGACGCCGAATTGTTCGGCCCGGTATTGCAGATCACCCGCTGCAATGATTTCGACGCGGCGATCACCGAGGCGAACAATACGCGCTACGGCCTGTCAGCGTCGCTCATCAGCCAGACACCGCAATTGTTCGATCGTTTCTGGGCCCGGGCGCGCGCCGGCATCGTGAACTGGAACAAGCCGACAAACGGCGCCTCGTCCGGCGCACCGTTCGGCGGCATCGGCTGGTCAGGCAACCATCGTCCGAGCGCCTTCTACGCGGCGGACTATTGCGCCTATCCTGTAGTAAGCAACGAGGCGGACGCCGCTCGCGCCACGATCGGCATCGGCCTCAACGAAGGCTGATGCCCTCCGTCACCCGGCGGCGGCGGAGGGCATGACGGTGGCCTACTTTCCGCCCGCCGTCACCCAGGCGTGGATTTTCTCCTCAAGCACCGGCATCGGCAGCGCGCCCGTATCCAGCACTTGCGCATGGAAGGCGCGCGGATCGAATTTGGCGCCCAGCTCCGTCTTGGCCGTTGCCTTCAGCCGCGAGATGGTGAGCTGGCCGATCTTGTAAGCCAGTGCTTGCCCGGGAATTGCGATATAGCGTTCGACCTCCGCGGTAGCGTCGGTCTTTCCCATCGGCGAATTTTCGAGCATGTAGGTGATCGACTGATCGCGCGTCCAGCCCTTGGCGTGGATGCCGGTGTCGACCACCAGCCGCATCGCGCGCAGCATCTCGTCGTTCAGCCCGCCCATCCGCTGATAGGGATCGGTTTCCACGCCCAGATCGTGCCACAGCGTTTCCGCGTACAAGCCCCAGCCCTCGGCATAGGCGGTGTTGCCGCCGAAGCGCATGAACGCCGGCAGCGCCGCATTCTCCTGCGCGATACTGATCTGGAAGTGATGCCCCGGCACCGCCTCGTGCAGGTACAGCGTCTCCATTTCCCACATGTAGCGTGAGGGCAGATCATAGGTATTGTAATAGAAAACGCCCGGCCGTGATCCGTCCGGCGTGCCGCCTTGATAGGAGCCCCCGGCCTCGGTCTTTTCCTTGTAGGCCGGCACCGCGCGTATCTCGAGCGGGGTCTTGGGAATGAGCGAGAACTGCTCGCGCACCCGCGCGTCGACACGCTTGCCGATCGCCTCATAACCTTCGCGGAGCTGTTCGGCCGAGCTTGGCTGGAATTTCTTGTCGGTGCGCAATTCCGTGAAGAATTCCGCCAGCGTCCCCTTGAAACCGACCGCCTTCTTCTGCGCCTCCATCTCGGTGCGGATGCGTGCGACCTCCCGGAGCCCGAGCTGGTGAACATCCTCCGCCTTCAACGGCAGCGTGGTGTTGCTCTCGATCAGATATTCGTAGAGCTTCACGCCGCCCGGCATCCCTGAAAGGCCAACGCTGTCGCGCGCATGGGCGAGATAATCGTTGGCGAGATAGTCGCGCATCCGCTTGTGCGCGGGGATCAGCACGTCGCGGATCTGCGTCGCATAGGCCGCGCGGAGCCGGGCCTGATCGGCGGCGGAAATGCCGTCCGGGAATTTCTTCACCGGGCCGTAGAACACCGATCCCTCGACACCCTGGTTGATGAGATTGTCGAACTGCTCGATCATGTTGCGCACGACGAGCTTGGGTTGGACGATATTCTCCTTTACCCCCTGCCTGAACAGCCCGATCGCGCGATCGAGGATCTGGGCATATTCGGCGTTGCGGGTCAGGTTGTTCTCGTAATCCACCAGCGTCTTGAATGGCGCTGCCCCCTGCCCGGAGGCGAAATCGGGGTAGAAAGTCTGGAAGCCGAAGAAGTGATCGATCGGGCGCAGGTTCGTCGCCTTCAGGATATCCGGGGCGAACCCGCGCAGCGTGATCTCGGTCTGGTTCTTGAACACGTCATAGGCGATCTGGTCGATATGCGTGAGCTTCGCGCGATCGATCCGCTTCAGCCCCGCCAGATCGTCCTCACTCGCCTTCTTCTCGGCCGCGAGATACGCATCGGTCAGGTAATTGCCCAGATGCGCGGCATAGCGCAGGTCGCCGCGAAAGATGCCGCTGACCGGATTACGCTTCAGGCTCGCCTCGTCGCTGTCGTGGAACAGCTTCTTCAGCCTGGCATCTTCCGGGCCATCCCCCGGCTGCGCGGCGGGTGGCGGCACCGCCTGGGCAGCGGCGATCGCTGGCGCGGCGAAGGCGGTGCCCGTTAGCAACAGGGCGGCGAACAAATTACGCAACGGCGTTATCCTCATCCATCAAGTGTTGCAGATGAATATAACACTTATCGGGTGGAGAAAAGCTGGTCTAGGCCGTGGCCAAGCAAGCCTCCGTTGCCGCCGCGCTCGCCGCGGCCCATCTGCGCATCACTATGGCGAGCCTTCTCGATCCCGACGCGCGCGGCCGCGTCATCCTTGTCGGCGCCGGCCCCGGCGATCCGGGCCTGCTCACGCTGCGCGCGGCGGAGGCGCTGCGCCAGGCGGACGTGGTGGTGCACGATGGCTTGATCGACCTGCGCGTACTCGATCTCGCCCCTCCGGCCGCACAGCGCATCTCGGTCGCCAAGCGCCGCGCCCGGCACACGCTGCCGCAGGAAGCGATCAACGCGCTCATCATCGCGCATGTGAAGGCCGGCAGCGTCGTTGTCCGCCTCAAGGGCGGGGATCCGTTCATCTTCGGTCGCGGTGGCGAGGAAGTGGAGGCGGTGCGCGCCGCGGGCCTGCCGGTCGAGGTGATCCCGGGCGTCTCGGCGGCGCTTGGTTGCGCGGCGGAGGCGATGCTGCCGCTGACCCACCGCGATCATTCGAGCGCGGTCAGCTTTGTGGCCGGCCAGTGCAAGGGCCTGTCCGAGCAGGATTGGGCCGGCCTCGCCGGGCAGGGCCGCACGCTCGTGATCTACATGGGCGTCGCCACTGCCGAGCAGATCGCCGACAAGCTCATGGCGGATGGCGTCGCACCCGACATGCCGGTTGCGGTACTGGAAAAGGGCACGCTGGCCGGGCATCGCGCGATCAAGACTTTATTGGCCGATCTCGGCGCGATGGTCGAACGTGAAGGGGTTGGCAGCCCTGCGATCATCGTTGTCGGCGAGGTGGTGGAACTCAGCGACGCCGAGGACAAACTGGCCCGGTGGGCGAAGGTTGCGGAGAATATCGCGTGAAGCTGCTGACCGGGAATGATCTGCCCACCGGCGATGTCGTCTGGTGGACGGGCACGGGCTGGTCGCGCCATGTCGAGGATGCGGTTGACGTCGGCGATCGGGGCGAGGCGATCGCGCAGGCCGAGGATGGCGCGCGACGCGTCAATGCCGCTTATGTGATCGACGCGACGGCAACCCCCGCCGGCCCGCGCCCCGCGCACATCAAGGATCGCGTCCGTGCACTCGGCCCCACGGTGCGCCCTGATCTGACACTCAAACCCGCCGATCCTAACGCTGGGAGCTGGGTCATCTGATGTATAAGTACGACCAATATGATCAGGCGATCGTCGACGCGCGCGTCGATGAATTCCGCGATCAGGTGAAGCGCCGCCTCGCCGGCCAGATCACCGAGGATCAGTTCAAGCCGCTTCGGCTGATGAACGGTCTCTATCTACAGCTTCACGCCTATATGCTGCGGGTCGCGATTCCCTATGGCACGCTGGACGGCCGACAGATGCGCATGCTTGGCCATATCGCGCGCAAATACGATCGCGGCTATGGCCATTTCACCACGCGCCAGAACATCCAGTACAACTGGATCAAGCTGGAGGATGCGCCGGATATCCTCGCCGATCTCGCCTCGGTTGAGATGCATGCGATCCAGACCAGCGGCAATTGCATCCGCAACATCAGCTCGGATCAATATGCCGGCGCCGCCGCCGACGAGGTCGCGGATCCGCGCCCTTGGGCCGAACTGTTGCGGCAGTGGAGCACCTTCCACCCCGAATTCAGTTTCCTGCCGCGCAAGTTCAAGATCGCGGTGATCGCCGCGCCGGAGGATCGCGCCGCGATGCGGCTCCACGATATCGGCATCGAGCTGGTGAAGCGCGATGGCATGCTCGGCGCGCGCATTTTCGTCGGCGGCGGCATGGGCCGCACCCCGATGATCGCGCCCGAAATCAAGGAATTCGTGCCCGCCGCCGATCTGCTCAGCTATCTCGAGGCGGCGCTGCGCGTGTACAATCGCTACGGCCGGCGGGACAATATCTACAAGGCGCGGATCAAGATTCTCATCCACGAGCTTGGCGCGGACGAGTATCGCCGGCAGGTGGAGGAGGAATTCGCGCTGGTCAAAACGCTGGGGATCGATCCCCCGGCCGCCGAGCTTGAACGCATCACCGCCTTCTTCGCGCCGCCCGCGTTCGAGACCGGGCTGGGCGATGCGGTCGATCGCAGCGATCCGGATTTCGCGGTCTGGCTCGATCAGAATGTGAAGCCGCACAAGCAGCCGGGCTATGCGATCGTCAACGTGTCGCTGAAGCCGGTCGCTGGGATTCCCGGTGACGCCTCGGCCGACCAGATTGACGTGCTCGCGGATCTCGCCGAGCGCTTCAGTTTCGATGAGCTGCGCGTCACCCATGCGCAGAACATCGTCCTGCCGCATGTCGCGCGCCGCGATCTGCCGGCGCTCTGGGCCGCGCTGTCCGACGCGGGGCTGGCCGAGGCGAACCTCGATCTCATCACCGATATCATCGCCTGCCCCGGGCTCGATTATTGCAGCCTCGCCAATGCGCGCTCGATCCCGGTCGCGCAGAAGATCGCGGCGCGCTTCGCCGATCTCGGGCGGCAGCGCGAGCTGGGCGAACTGAAGCTCAAGATATCCGGCTGCATCAACGCGTGCGGCCATCATCATGCCGGTCACATCGGCATCCTTGGCGTGGACCGTAAGGGCACGGAGAATTACCAGCTTCTGCTTGGCGGATCGGGGGCGCAGGATGCCAGCCTCGGCAAGATCACCGGCCCCGGCTTCAGCGAAGATGGCGTGGTCGATGCGATCGAGCGTGTGACCGACAAGTATCTGGCCGTGCGCGAGGATGGCGAACGCTTCCTCGATACGTATCGTCGCGTCGGCTTCGAGCCGTTCAAGGAAGCGATCTATGGCTGATGGCGATAACCTGCTGCGCTTCCGCGACGACGAGGCGCATGACGAGCCGGCCATTACGCTGGACAGTTTCCTCGCGGGGCAGACCAATGCCGGCGCAGTGCGGCTTGAGGCTGGCGACGACGCGCGCGCGCTGCTGCCGCATCTCGGCCAGATCGCACTGGTCGAGGTAAGCTTCCCCACGTTTCGGGACGGGCGCGGCTATTCGGCGGCGCGAATCCTTCGCGAGGCAGGGTATGCTGGCGAACTGCGCGCTTCGGGCGATTTGCTGGTCGATCAGGTGACCTTCATGCGCCGTTGCGGTTTTGACAGTTTCGCCCCGCAGGCGCCGATCGATGCAGCAGCGCTAGATCGCAGCCTCGCTCGCTATGCGCATCACTATCAGGCCGCCGCCGATGCCGCCGTGCCGGTGTGGAAGCTGCGTCATGGGTAAACCCGCCCGCATACTGGATACGATCGACGTGACGCCGGCCTTCGCTGCTGGAGACGCGGCGCTCTATGAGGCGCGGTTCGCCGGCATCTCGACGCAGGATATGCTCGCGGATTTGCTGAGGGGCGAGCTCAAGGGTCGGATCGCGGCGGTATCGTCGTTCGGCGCGGAATCCGCCGTGCTGCTGCACATGATCGCGGAAATCGATCGCGACGTGCCGGTGATCTTCACCAACACGCAGAAGATGTTCGGGGAAACGCTGGAATATCGCGACGAGCTGGCCGAGCGGCTGGGCTTCACCGATTTGCGCGTCTATCGCCCCGATCCACGCCTTCTCGCGACGAAGGATGCCAACGGCCTGCGCTGGTCATATGACCCGGACGGCTGCTGCGAGATCCGTAAGGTGGAGCCGTTGCGGCGCGCGCTTGCGCCGTTCGACGCATGGATATCCGGTCGTAAGGGCTTCCAGTCCAAGACCCGCGCGGGCATTCCCCGCTTCGAGATCGATGAGGGGCGACTTAAACTAAATCCGCTGGCGAACTGGGATCGCGCACGCCTCCAGGAATATTTCGATCAGCATGAACTGCCGCATCATCCGCTGGAGGCGGACGGTTATCCTTCGATCGGCTGCAAGCCCTGCACCTCTAAAGTGCAGCCAGGCGAAGATCCACGCGCCGGGCGGTGGCGCGGGTGGGACAAGGTGGAATGCGGCATCCATCTGCCAACAAGGCCGGGCGAAGAGCCGGCATTCTGACGACCGCGCGCACGATGCGATGAAGTGCGCGGGTTCGCGCTTGCCGCGGCGCTCAAGAACACCCCACGGATAGAGACGCGGCGTGCGCCGCCTTCTCAATAGCCGGCGTAATCGCTGAAACGCGTGATCGTCGGATCGAAGCGCAGCATGACCTTGCCGGTGGCGCCGTGCCGCTGCTTGGCGACGATCAGCTCGGCCAGCCCGAACACGCGCTCCATATTGGTCGCCCATTGCGCGTGTTCCTCGAACACCTTGCTGTCGTCGCCTTCCATCGGCCGCTTCGGCTCTTTCTGGCCAACATAATAATCCTCGCGGAACACGAACCACACCATGTCCGCGTCCTGCTCGATCGAGCCGGATTCGCGCAGATCCGAGAGCTGAGGACGCTTGTCCTCGCGCTGCTCGACCGCGCGGCTGAGCTGGGAAAGCGCCAGCACCGGCACGTTCATGTCCTTCGCGAGCGTCTTTAGCCCACGCGAAATCTCGGAGATTTCCTGCACACGATTGCCGTCGCTCGATTTGCCGCTGCCGGTGAGAAGCTGGAGGTAATCGACCACCACTAGCCCGATTTCGTTGTTGTGCCTCCGCTGGAGCCGGCGCACGCGGGTATGGAGGGCGCTGATCGAGAGACCGCCGGTGTCGTCGATGAAGAACGGGAGATTTTCAAGCTCGGCCGCCGCCGTCGCGAGCTTCTCGAATTCGGCGCGGCTGATCTTTCCCATGCGCAATGCTTCGGAACTGATGCCCGATTGCTCGGCCAGGATACGCGTTGCGAGCTGATCGGCGGACATTTCGAGGCTGAAAAACGCCACCTTCGCGCCTACCGACTGCGATGGCGGGATACCGTCCGCCATATCGCGCATCCAGCGCCGCGCCGCGTTGAAGGCGATGTTGGTAGCAAGCGAGGTTTTGCCCATGCCGGGGCGACCGGCGAGGATCATGAGATCCGAATGATGCATGCCGCCGATCTTGGCGTTGACCGAATCCAGCCCGGTGGTGACGCCCGACAGATTGCCGCCGGAATTGAGCGCGCGCTCTGCCATCTTCACGGCCATGGTGGTGGCCTGGACGAAGGTCTTGACGCTGTTCTCCGCTCCGCCATCGGCGGCGACCTTGAACAGTTCTTCCTCGGCCGCCTCGATCTGCGCGCGCGGGTTCACCTCCTCCGACGTATCCATGGCGCGATCGACCAGCGTGCGGCCAACCGAAACCAGCGCCCGCAACATCGACAGATCATAAATCTGCTGCGCGAACTGCCGCGCGCCGATCAGGCCAGCACCGGATCCGGTGAGGCTGGCGAGATAGGCGGGGCCACCCAGCTCCTTCATCCCCTCGTCCGCATCGAACATCGGGCGCAAAGTGACGGGGGTGGCGAGCATGTCGCTGCCGCGCAGCGTCTTGATCGCGGCGAAGATCCGTCCGTGCAACGGTTCGTAGAAATGCGCCGGCTCAAGCCGGTCGGCGATATCGTCGGCAAGCCGGTTGTCGATCATCATCGCGCCGAGCAGCGCGGCCTCCGCCTCCACGTTGCGTGGCAGGTGGATCGGCTCGGCGGAATTTGCGGCGGGGTGGGTGAATGCGAGCGTGGCCATCGCACCGGCTTCTACGCTCGCGTCCCCCGGCGGCTCAACCGTCTTGCGTCAAATGATGTGGATAATGCGGGTGGATTGTCGCGCGCGCCGTTCACCTCTATCGCAACGCTAATGGCCGATCCCCGGATCATCGATGTCGAGCTGGACGAGCACACAATATTGTGGCGTTCGGCGGATATCGAGCAGGAAAGGCGGATTGCGATATTCGATCTGATCGAGGGCAATCACTTCGCGCCGCAAAAGGTCCACCCTGACGGTTACGCCGGGCCATATCGGCTCGCGTTGTCGGTGGAGGAGGGGCGGCTGTCGATGGCGATCCGGCGCGAGGATGGCGCACCGCTTGAGACGCACATCATCGCGATGGGTCGGTTCCGCCGGCCGATTCGCGACTATTTCGCGATCTGCGACAGCTATTTCCAGGCAATCCGCCAATCGACACCGCAGCAGATCGAGACGGTGGATATGGCTCGCCGGGGAATACACAACGAAGCGGCGGAAATGCTCAAGGAGCGGCTGGCGGGCAAGATCGAGATCGACTTCGATACCGCGCGGCGCCTGTTCACGCTCATCTGCGTCCTGCATATCAAAGGCTGACGTCGATGTGGGGGTTGGGACGTTTCGCGTTGATCGTCGCCGCGCTAGCCTTGTCGGGCGTGGCCGCGTGGCAATATGCGACGCACTGGCGCCCCTCGACCGAGCGCTATCCGGTGCAGGGCGTCGACGTAAGCGCAAGCGACGGCGCGATCGAATGGAACAACGTATCCGCCGCCGGCGCCGATTTCGCCTATGCCGTCGCAACCCGCGGCGCACGCGAGCGCGACCCGGCGTTCGAGACGAACTGGCATGGCATGGAAGCGGTCGGCATGCGGCGCGGCGCTGTGCACCTCTATTCCTTCTGCCAGCCGGCGCGAGAGCAGGCTAATGCGTTCAATACGTTCGTCCCGGCCGATGCGGACGCGCTGCCGGTGGCGATCGACATCAGCTACGATCCAGGCTGCACCACCCGGCCGGAGCGCGACACGCTGGTGAGCGAGCTGAAGCTGCTCGCCGGAACGATCGAGGCGCATATGCGCAAGCCGGTGTTGCTGCGAATATCGCGCGCGGTGGAAATGGATTACGACATCAGCGCCGCGCTGCCGCGCAACCTGTGGGCCAGCGGCAATTTCATCGCGCCATCTTATGCCGCGCGCCCGTGGCGGCTGTGGCGCGCCAACGATATGCGCCGCGTCGACGGGATCGACGGCCCGGCCAATTGGGACGTCGCCGCACCATGACCGATCGCGCCACACTCATCGCCGCCGCTCGCGCGGCCGCGCTCCACGCCCATGCGCCCTATTCGCGCTTCGCGGTGGGGGCGGCGCTGCTGATGCGTGACGGATCGATCGTGACTGGCGCCAATGTCGAGAATGCCAGCTATGGCCTGTCGCTGTGCGCCGAAACGGTCGCGGTGGCCAGCGCAAGTGCGGCGGGCTTTCTCGCCGAGATCGTCGAAGTTGCCGTGATCGGCGGCCTGATGGATACGCACGGCGTCCCCATCGGCACGACGACGGTGAACCCCTGCGGCCGGTGCCGACAAGTGTTGAACGAGGCGGCACAGATGGGCGGACGCGATCTGATTGTCCATTGTGGCGCGGCGGAGGGCGGGGCGGTCATCACCTATCGCCTTTCCGAGTTGCTTCCGGACGCGTTCGGGCCAGCCGATCTGGGCATAACCCCGCGCCCGGCGGCGTGAGCGCGAACCGTCCGCTCACGCTGCAAAAGCTGTTCGCTTTTCAGGTCGGGGTGACGATTTACCGAAGGCGGGATGGCGTGATCGCGGTCGGTCGCTCAGCCGGCAGCGTGCTCGCGTTCGCCCCACAAGATCGAGCGATGTTCGTCGGTAAAGCCGGTCAAGCCACCCTCGACGGTCTCTGCCCGAGCGACGCCGACGGCGAAAGCCGGCCGCGACCGCGCGGGCTCTTCCTGCATCGCGGCCGCCCAGCGCTCAATCGCCACTGGCGATGCGGATCTAGGTCGAGCGGGCCTTGGAACCACTCCCACCGACGCTTCAGAACGTCGGGGCGGTTCTGCTCCGGGGCATGCCCGGACTTTGTTGAGCGTGATCCGGCGACGCGCGAAGAAGCGCAACAGACCTGCGACGTTGATCCCGACGCCATGTGCGCCGCGCTCGGTGCGCAGGTCGGTATGCGAGATGGCCGGCTGCGGTTCGATCGCGCAGCGGATCAGGAGCAACATGCGCCTCGATCCGACCCGAGCCGCGGTCGCCGCCTTGGCGCCTGGGCGTGGCATCGCCCTTCATCGGCCCAACGCATTCGAGCGCGACGATCTGCGCGTCATATACGACAAGGCCCCGTCTGGTTAGGGGCGGGGCCATGTGGCACGGTTGGTTGCGGGGACCCGCAGCGGATTGAAACATACATTTGCGATGGCAAGGGCATGAATCGCTCTTCGAGCGGGCGCCGCGCGTCGGACCGGCAGTCCAGACCGCAATTGGACGACGACGCTCCGGGTTGCGCTGGCGCACCTTCACCCTCCGGCGAGGAAATCGTGGCGGGGATGACCGCCGGGCGGGACTGGTGGCAGCTGCGCGCTTTCGACGTCGCGCCCTGGATACGCAGCCTGCCCGTCTCCATCAGGACGGACAAGCATAACCGGCTCGGCTGGTTAGGGCGTCCCTGGGACGGCCACAACGACCTGCCGGTCGGCGAATGGGCATGGGATGGCGAGCGGGAGCTAGACGAGGCCGAGCCGCTGGTCGACGACATCGACGCCTGGGATGGCACGATCGTCCCCGGCCACGAGCTGAAGAAGCTGATAGCGGAGCTCCGGCGGCTAATAGCGGCCAAACCCGGTCTGGGTGTCGCCTTGCCGGACTATCGCGACGTCCGGGCAACCCTCGTCGGCGAGGAGGGCGATGTGTCGGAACCGACCTCCGCAATGGCCGTCGTGGACTTTGACATCGGCGAGATGATCCTGCCGATCGGGATCGACGACTGGCAGCTGCGCCCCGACACGTGGAGGCCGGTGGAGGAAGTCGCTGCGCTCATGGTCTCGATGCTGGTCGACACCTTATCGAGCCGTCGCAAGCTGCTTCGAAGGGAACGGAAGATGCGCGAAGGCTTCGAGCGCGACGTCGCCCGGTTCGGAGGCGGTGCCTCCCCGCTCTGGCTGCGAATGGAGCCCGTGCGCTTCACCAGCCGTCGATCCAAACTCTTCCGCCAGCCCTACGTGGCGCTCGACGTTGAACTTGGTATCTACCAGGTCTGGGCTCCGTCCGGATTAGAACAAGTGAGCTCGGCACCAAGGCTCAGGAAGGTCTATTCGCGGAGGGGCTCCGGTCACTGCCGCAACGTCGAGCGCCTCAAAGTCTTGCGCGCGACGGGATCGATCGGCTGGATCAGCGACGTAGCGCTGGCCCTGATAGAACAGGCGGGCCGCAACCCGGCAGCGGTGTTCAAGCAGGAGCTCGATGCTGCGCTCCATGACGGGAGCCATGACCACTACGGCTGCGACGGACACTTCGGCGCCCTGTTCTGCCACTACGGCGTGCTCAATCCATTCTTCACGTTCGATGGCGGCTGCTACAGCGACGGCACCCTCACCCTCGACGGCAGGTATCCCGAAGTGTTGGCTCTCGGAGCGCCGGGGCGGCTCTTGGCCCAATACGTGGACCATCCCGCATTCGTGGCCGCTGGAGCGGTAATCGAGCGATCAGAGTGGAGCGAGGAACGACTGAAACTTTACCACACGCCAAGGCTGTTCACCGTGGAGGAGGCGGAGCGCAGGTGGTCTGGAGGCCGAACCTCTGAATAAACGTGAAGACGCTGAGCGGCCTCGTTGAACCGGCTGACGCGGATGGCCGTGACCTCGCCGGAGGCGCTGCGGTCGCGTGAAGCGACGCCGTCTTTCATCGCCATTATGCACGGCATTCACTTTCGCGCCCGTCACGATCCAAACCGTCCGGCAGCATCAGGAAGTGCCAACGTGCACTTGGACCGAACCCATCCGTAACTCACGCTAGGCGATACGGTCGCCGGCGATCGTGAGGTCTGCGTACGGAGGCTCTTTCCTCAACGAAAGTAGTTCGAGCGCGTAGCCGTGTTGACTGGGCACCGCAAAGCGGGAGCGTCGGCGACGTTGGCGCTGCTCTAGATTACGCCACTGACCTACCCGAACAAGTTAGCGCCATGCCGGCGCCTGCATATCGACCTCACGCGCCCGTTTGAAGGCTGATCTATCGCACGCACGCTCGAGATAGGCTCTCACATTCGGTCCGTACCCCGGTCCTAGACCGACGATCGTATCGCCCAAATAGAGCGCGTATACAATCGCGATGTCAGCGATGGTGAAACGATCGCCGCACAACCATTCGCGACCCGACAACTCGGCCTCTACCGACTTGAGACGACCATAGAACCATTTTTCGTAATCGAGCGCCGTACGGCCGTCCGGATCTGGCTCGAATTGACGATAGCGAAGCACGATGGTCTGCGGAAACGTCAGCGTCGCGTCACTGAAAAACAACCAGTTCAAGAAGTTCGCGTACCCTGATTCAGCGGCACTAATGGCCAATGGGGTCGGGCCGTATTTTTCTGTCAGGTAAAGACACATCGCCGTGGACTCGCTCATCCGCACGTCGCCGTCGATCAGGTAGGGCACGGTTCCCAAGGGGTTGGTCGCTAAATAAGTTTTTTCGCGCAGGCGGGGCGGGAAAGATAGGAAAACCGGCCGATATGGTAGGCCAAGTTCCTCCAACGCCCACAGGGGTCGCAGGGAGCGGCTCTCCCGGCAGTGATAAAGTTCGATCACCGGCCTAGTACCTTATTCCGAAGTTAAACTTCTCATAAACTGGTAAGGTTGATCGCCGGTCGCAGTCGCGCGTCGGCGATTGTGTGATGATGCTTCGAGCTACCAACCCTGACGGACCCCTGATCAAAGTAGAGCTCTCACGATTTGCCTGCGCGCTTCGCGCCCCTCACGAGTTGGCAGGGCAGGCGACGGGTGTATCAAACCCTCGCCCTCGCGATAATCGACCTCGACTCCCGCTTCCCTAGCCTTGGCAACCAGCAACCTGGTGTCCGGATTGGTGATATCGCGCGTTCCGCTGATAACCGTCATAGGTCCAAGCCCAGACATCATCCCATGCAGCGGACTCACAATCGGATTTGTTAGATCGAGGCCGCCACGCCACTGCTCGAAAATCGGTCGAAGGGCATCGCTCCGCAATAGTGGGTCCATTCGTTCGACCGCATTGAGCTCAGGATTAGACAGAGTGAGATCGAGCGCTGGATGGATGAGAACCGTCCGCCTGAGCTGCACGCCCTCGTCGCGCAGTTGCATCGCCACTGCCAAAGCAATGCTACCTCCTGCTGAGTCACCGCATATGCTGACCCCCCGGGCAGGACGTTCCCTCAGCTCATCCCGTGCGAGCTGGGAAATAAATTCTACCGCCTCCAGGGCCGTGCCCCAGGGCACCAACGGATAGATCGGAACGATCGCACAAGTATGAGCTTCGGCGGAAATCCGCGCGATCAACCTCCAGTGAAACGGGTTGATTTCCCCATAGTAGGCTCCGCCGTGAACGTAGATGACCGACTTGTCCGCCTCCATTCCCACCGGCTTCACCGAGTAGACCGGCCACCGATGCTGGTCGACGCGATCGATGAAGACATCGCGTCGAATGCGCTTCGGGTGGCCGAACCTCGCAGGTCGGAGTGCGGCAGCACGCACCGCGTCTTTGCCCGCTTCCGCGGTCGATGGCGGCTTCAGCGTTAACCGCAAAAGCGTCTCGAAGAATAGGCTCCCGAAGCTCGGCATCAATGCGCTCCAACCATGGTCGGGTCTTAATCCGTACCCAGAAGGCCCGTTGGCCGCGCTGTCCGAGTCGAGCGCCGCTGATTGAGTTCAACGATGATCTCCTGATGTCGCGCGCGCCCAAGCCGATAGGTCAGGATCAGCGGCAAAACTACAAGGAAGGCCAAGCCATGGCCGGCGCCCCACAACAGGCCGAGGAATGTCGCTGAGCGTTCTGGCAGGACAGCGACAGTGTTTGCGGTCGCCTTCAATCCGACCGAGGACAGCACTAGCCCAGCGACGAGTGAACCAATGCCGGTGGCTGCCTTCGCTGAAAAAACAAGCGCGCTGAAGTACAGACCTTCGCAGCGCTGCCCGAACTTCAATTCGTGCTCGTCCACGGCGTCTGCGATCATCGACTGGAAACCGATGAAAAAGAGCGAGTTGCATGCGCCGAACGAGACGCTCGCGACGACCAAAACTGCGGTCGCCGCGGGGGTCGGCAGTGGTCCGAGCCACTGATACGCCGTAAGCACCGATGATGCCTGACCGACCGCCACAACGATGATGCCAAGAACGATCACATCCCGCTTTTCCATGCGCTGCAGTATGAGAGCCGTGAGCGGGATCCCAAGCAGCAGTCCCACTTGGAAACCGACGATGGGAAATTGGTTCTGGGCAGCCGGCAGCTTCCAGAAGTGATTATAGGCGTACAGGTTTAGTGCGTTCATGCTGCCCGCGATGATCAACACGATCAGGGCCGACGTGAAGAGGACCATAAAGGACCGATTCCGCGCAAGATCCTTAAGGTCTTCAAGGAAGGACTTGGAGGTTGCGCTTGGCGGTAGGTGCTCAGCCGCACTGGAAGCGACAGCGCGTCGGACACCGATGATGCACGCCAAGCCCATCGTCAGCACGACGACGGTCAATAATAGGCCCAATTGGACGTATGCACTTCGGGACGCATAGTCCTCCTTGGTCGTGAATATCACGCCGAAAGCCGGCGCGATCGTGAGCACCGTTCCCACGAATCCGAAGATCATCCTGTAGACCGTGACACTAGACCTCTCGTCGTAATCGGTCGTCAACTCGGCGGTGAGCGCCGCGTAAGGCAGTGCGTAAATCGATGTCCCGACACGGAGGAGAATGTTCGAAAGCAAGGCAAGGCCGATGGCCGACACCGTGCCCCCCGAGATCGGGATTCCGAACAGAGCGAGAGATGCAATGCAAATGACCGGCAGTCCGCCGATCATGAATGGCAACCTGCGACCCCACCTGCTCTGCGACCTATCGGACCACGATCCGATCAGCGGATCCGCCACGGCGTCCACTAGCAGCGACAGGAAAATGACCGTTCCGGCTACAGCCGGTGAAATGCCGACCACGCTGGTGAGATAGAACAGGAGAAAGGTGTTCGCGACGAACGTCGCCGAGACCTCGACACCTTGGCCTACGCCAAAAAGTAATTTCGTTCGCACCGGCAGTCGACGAGCAGCCCGGGTCCCCATATCGCTCTTTCCCATCGCCACCCGCTCCAGACTGCCAACTAACTACTAATCATGCAATGCATTGCATAAACCGACTCGTCGCTGCTATGCAAGTTCGATCAAACGCGGAAGCGTTGAGGAGGACGGAGGGGATATGACTATCTCGACTCACATCGGCGGGCACGTTGCACCGGATTTCGAGCGCTGCCGTGAAGCATTCGAAACTGGATTTCGGAGCGGCTCCGAGGTGGGCGCGGCATGCGCCATAAGGGTCGGGGGGGAAACCGTCGTAGACATCTGGGGTGGCGCAGCAGACGGGATCACTGGTCGCGCGTGGGAGCGAGACACGATCGTACCGGTGTTCTCGGTATCGAAAGGCGTCGCCGCGGTGTGCGTGCTGCATCTCGTGTCGCAGGGGCTGCTGGACCTTGACGAACCAGTCTCCACGTACTGGCCCGAATTCGCTGTGTCCGGTAAATCGAGAGTCACGGTCCGCCAGGCTTTGGCCCATCGTGCCGGCGTCCCCTTCGTGGACGGCGAGGTCACGATTCAGGACCTCCAGAACGTTCCAGGCATGGCCGCCCGGCTGGCAGCGCAAAAGCCTATATTCGACCCTGGTGCAACCCATATCTATCATCCGGTATCGATCGGCTGGATCACGAGCGAGCTTGTTCGTCGGGTGACGGGCAATTGTCTCGGCGATTGGCTTCGGACTGAGATCTGCGAACCGCTCGGACTTTCCATCTTCATGGGATTGCCAGCCCAGGAAGGCGAGCGAGTTGCTCGTCTCGTCTACCGCGACCCCGAGACGGCCGCGAAAGTAGTCGCCGAAACCATGATGGAAGATACGCTGCCGTGGCATGCGCTCACGCTCAACGGTCTCCTGTCCTTCGCGCCCGACCTCGGGAAAGGCAGTCTGAATGACCCTGCTGTCCAGCGGCTGGAACTCGCAGGCGCCGGTGGCATCGCCGACGCAAGGTCGCTGGCAACCTTCTATGGCGCTTGCATCGCGCCGGTAGACGGCGTCCGGTTGATGTCGGACGAAGTCATCGCCGACAGCATCAAACCTGTGTCAACGGGGCGTCAGTTCGGCCTTGAAGAAGACGGTCCATCCTGGGCCGCAGGAGTGATGACCCCCTGGCGGGTGCAGCCGATGCTCGGAGGATCGAGCTTCGGCCATGACGGCATGGGTGGGAGCCTCGCCTTCGCGGAACCGCGGCGACAGGTCGCTTTCGCCTATGTCCGTAACGGCATGGCGGCCGGCGGCTTTGAAGATCCCGAGGTGTACGCGGTCGTAGCCGCTCTCCAATCAATTCTTGAGGAAACAGAATGATGCTCGATCCTGTGCTCTCGCAGTTACTCGCGTCCGTGCCGCTCGAAGTTTCGCTGCCGATAGATTGGCCTGCACAGCGGGCGACCGCTGCAACCCTGCTACCTCTCATTCGGGGAGACGGACCGACGACCGAGGTCGCATCGGTCGAAGAGCGGCTGGTCGACGGCCCGAACGGACCTGTTGAACTGCGCGTTTATCGGCCGACCAGGCCAACAGCGACTACGCTCCATTACATCCACGGTGGAGGCTGGGCGGTCGGTGATCTCGAAACGGTCGATCATACCATTCGGCACATCTGCGAAGCGCTCCCGGCAGTGGTCGTTTCGAGCACCTACCGTCTAGCGCCAGAACAACCCTTCCCGGCGGCCTACGAGGACACATTGGCAGCCGTCAGCTGGACGGTCGACCACCTAGCCGAGCTTGGTGGCGATTTCGCTCGACTGGGGATCGCGGGTGACAGCGCAGGGGGAAACCTCGCAGCGGCTGTGGCAATCGGACTGCGTCCGGTCACAGACGACGGTGTCCACCCACTGGCGGCTCAGCTGCTGTTGTATCCATCTGTCGACCTGCGCGATTCCTCCTGGACGGCGAAGTCGAGAATTGCGGATGCAGATCCCAGCCTACGGTGTGACGTGATGCGTGCCACGGCCGCTGCATACATCGGCACGAGCGATCCCGACGACTGGCGACTGTCGCCGAGCGCAGCCGATGACCATTCCGGCTTGCCGCCGGCGCTGATCGTCGTGACCACAGTCGATCCGCTCCGGGATGAGGCGGTCGCCTATGGCGAACGACTAAGACAGTCAGGGGTCCATACCGAGGTGATGGAATTTGCCAACATGACCCATGGCTTCACGCACCTTAGGCGGATCGTACCAGCCGCAGCGGAGGCGTCGGAGCAGGTGATCGACGAATTTCGAAAGCTGCTCGACCGGCCAAAATAAATTGTTGCCACGGTCTACCATGGTCAGAGGTCGCTCGTCGCCCATGATCAAACGGGAAAATCATTGCCATCGTTTGCAAGGTTGGTGAAAACCTTCTCGTGCCTACCAAACCCCCACCGAATAAAGTACGACCGGAGAGCACGGTCGCGTCAAACGGCGAAGCGTCTCCCCGCGAGCCTAGGACGCTGCAGGAGATGGCGCAGCTTTCTGGCGTCTCCGCGGCGACCGTCTCGCGCGCATTAGCGGACAGTCCGCTGATCGCGCCAAAGACCCGCAAGCGCATTCAGGACCTCGCCACTAAGGTCGGGTTCAGCGTTAACCCCGCCGCGAGGATGCTCAGAACCCGGCAGTCAAACACGATCGCGCTAATTCTCCCGCTTGGTCACGAGAAGGGGCAGCACCTCAGCGACCCCTTCTTCATGGCGATGCTGGCCTACCTCGCAGATGCCGTTTCGCAACGAGGCTACGACCTTCTACTTCGCCGGATAGAACCGGATACAACCGATTGGCTGCGCAAGATCATCGATCGAAGCAGGGTCGATGGAGTCCTGGTCATCGGTCAGTCGGATCAGACCGAAGTCCTGCAAGAGGTCGGCAAGACCTATCTCCCGATGGTCGTGTGGGGACAATGGACGCCGCATCAGAGCTACGTCTCCGTAGGGGTGGACAACATTGAGGGCGGCCGTCTCGCCGCGATGCGACTACTCGACGAGGGGCGTGGTCGACTAGCCTTCCTCGGCAACATCGCAGTGCCTGAGTTCGCGGCCCGTCATGAAGGTTTCATGTCTACACTGCCAGCGAAGCAGCGGTCCGAGGCAATCCTGTTTCCCGTTCATCTTACCGCACAAGACGCATTTGCGGCGGCCGAGCAGCTGTTCCGAGACCATCCCGACATCGACGGAGTGTTCGCAGCGTCCGACGTCGTCGCCATGAGCGTCATCCGCGCTGCGGCCCAAGCCGGAAGGTCTGTTCCGGAGAATCTCTCGGTCATAGGTTTTGACGACGTACCCATCGCAGCTCAGAGCAATCCGCCCCTGACGACGATCCGTCAGGATCTCGAGCAGGGGTCGCAGTTAATGTGCGATCTCCTTTTCATGCGCATGCGCGGCGAGCAGGGCCAATCCGTTCAATTGTCGCCCGAATTGGTCATCCGCGCATCCGCCTGAGAGTATCTTGCCGATCAAGGGACTTGGCTGCCATTCTAGCCAGCGCGAGCGCACCGAACAGACCCGCATCGTCGCCCAGCATGGGCGGGTGTATGAGTGTCAGCGCTTCTCCCGGTGCGACGATGTATCCACCGGCCATACGGTCCGCGCACCGGCGAACCCCATCGAGCAGTCCACGCGTCCCCATAACTCCGCCGCCGAAAACGATCCGCGCCGGAGACAACGTCGCAAGAAGGGAAGACGCGAGCCAGCCGAGGTACCAGGCGACAATGTCATGCGCGGGATGGGCGCTGTCGAGTTCCGACAATGAACGGCCCCATTGCGCTGTGATGGCGGGTCCGCTCGCCAGACCTTCCAGGCAGGCACCGTGGTACGGGCAGCAGCCTGGAAAGTCTTGGTCGAGCCGATGCCTCGGCGGCACAAGATGACCCATCTCTGAATGACGTGCGCCGATCAAGGATTTGCCGCCCACCACCGCACCGCCGCCGATGCCCGTTCCCACCGTGACGTAAACCAAGGCAGAGGGGTCCAGATCTGGGGTTGCACCCACCTCAGCTAGGGCTGCGGCGTTTACGTCCGTGTCGATCTCGAGCGGTAGGTCGAACGCCTCGAGGAGCGGCCCAACTATCGACACGCCGCTCCATTTCGGTTTGGGCGTCGAGAGCAGCCTCCCCCAGTCGGGTCGCGAACGATTGAGACTGATCGGGCCAAAGCTCGCAACCCCGAGAGAAGTGATCCTGCCGTGTGATTCCTCTGAAGCGAGAAGGAAGCTGACTACCTCTGCTAATGTGATGGCTGGCTCTTGGGTCGGTATGCGCAGACGGCACAGCCACCGACCTTCCTCGTCGGCCAGCCCGCAGACGAACTTGGTGCCACCGGCTTCCACGCAGCCGTAGAGCTTGGTTCCAGCATTCACGGCACCGGCGCTCCGGTCACGACTGGCAGCACCGTCTCGCCATCGAAGCGCAGATGGAAGTTTGGAGCGACAGTCCCGCCGAACAAGGCGCGCCGCTTTGCTGGATCCTTCGGTGGCTCGTGACCGGTCGCCCCGGGATAGTCGACGAAGCTGAGAACGGCGCCCTCCGCCGTCACCCACCAACAATATGCCTGGAATGGTGATTCGACCGGGTTGGCCGCCACGAGCCCGCTGCCATTGACCGGTCGCCAGGGGCCCGAGAAGCGTTCAGCCACCATCCCGTACAAGCCGGTCGGCGCACCCAACATTGGCGCATGCCGACGGCCGTGACTCGACCAGAACAGATAGTAGCGACCGTCACGATGGATAACGTGCGGACGCTCGAGTTCGCTGTTGACGCCGATCGCCTCCACGAGCGGCGGTCTCAGCTGCCACCTCCCGTCAGTGCGGGTCGCGACGCCGATAACGCCATCTAGGTCGTCGTCGGTCCAACCTGCGGAGCCTGAAAACAACAGGTGCTCTTCGCCGTCAGTTGGATCGATGAAAAAACTCGGATCACGGAAGGCCCAGATCCCGCGCCGCGGCGCAACTGCCTGATCGGCGACCTTGTAGTATACGCCGTCGGCGGCGACAGATTCGACTGGGGGCGTCCAGCCGCTCAGGACCGGCTCCCCGTTGGCGAAGTCTAGCGAACCACGCGTTTCGAAGAGTCGCTGCTCGAAGGTGAGATGTCCGCCGCGCCGGCCTGTCGCCGTGAAATAGATTGTTACCGTTCGTCCGTCGTCGTCCAAGACCGAGCAGCCCGACCATTCGCGGCTGCCCGGCGTCCAGCCGACGGGGAAGACCCAGCCGTGGTCGCGCCAGCCATCGAAGCCCAGGCTCGCCATCCGGATACGCGCGATGTCATGTCGATCTTCCGGGTCTGCCAGTATTGGCGTCGCGAGGAAGAACCATAACTGACGCCCGTGGGCCTCGAACGTCACGCCGTCACTCCACGCTAGCTGCCACATGTCCCAGACGTCGCCGTAGGCCACGACCCTAGAAAGGGAGAGATCGCTAATGAGGGGAAGTCGCAATTCGAGTTGGTGGTTCGCCAGCCGAAGCGCGCCAGCGTCTAAGTGTGTAGTGCTGGTGCACTCGGCCCCAGCCCTTGAGACATTGGCTGACGCATCGGACATTCCATTCCCCAATCTGAACCAGATGACAGGCCAGACCCGTCACTTTTCTGTTGCAATGCATTGCAGAAGTATGCATTTTGCAATGCATTGCAAGACCGAATCATACGGTCGTGACGTTGGAAGGGGAGGATGCATCGCCATGAAGAAACTGTCGTTAGCCGCCTGTGTATCGCTTATCGCAATCAGCGCTCAAGCGGATGCGCAGACCGCTGCCGCGCCCCGCAACGCGACCACAACCGCCCCAGACAGCCCTGCCGACAATCAATCCGCAGACATCGTCGTCACCGCATCGAAATCGGGCGCCGCGACTCTGATCGCAAGCCCGCTCGCTATCCAGGCGATCGGCGGCGCTGAACTCGAGAGGAAGCAGATCACCAACCTCGACTCTCTCGTAACGGCCGTACCCGGTGCATCGCAAAGTGAACAGGTCGGCGAGTTCCTCAGGAGTTACTCCATTCGCGGGTCGGGTAGCGGTGGCGGCATTGGCGATCCCCTCGTTGGCTTCTACGTCGACGAGATCCCTTACGCCACGCCGAACGCGCAGTTCGCGCCCACCGTGCGCGTCTCAGACCTCGACCGCGTCGAAGTCCTGCGTGGTCCCTATGGCACGCTTTACGGTCAGGGCGCGATGGGTGGGACCATAATCTTCCACACCAAGGATCCCAGCCTGACCCGCTTTACCGGCGGCGGCGAAGCCTACATCGCGGGGATGCGAGATGCTGGCGACCCGAACTACGGCGTGTCCGGGGCGATGTCCGTTCCGTTAATCGACGGCAAGCTAGGCCTGCGCGTCAGCGGTGGATACGATTATCGCGCGGGATACGCCGATGTCTATTCGGGTGCTCCGACGGGCACCCCCCGTGCGCGAGACGCGAACGATTCCCGTCGCGGTGACGTGCGCGCTGTGCTGCTGTTCAGGCCGGACGACAACTTCAGCGTCCGTCTCCAGTACATGCACAATGCAGGCAAGCAGGATTACAGCCAGCAAATGTCGTCGGTGTCGCCGCCGTACCTCGCCGACTGGGGGAACGTGGTGGGCTACGAGAGGGGCAGCAACGACCAGTTCGGTGCGACGATTTCCTACGATCTTGGATTTGCGAAACTTACCAGCGCAACGTCGTTCCTCAAATTTCAGTATTCGTATCTCTACGGGTATACGTTTGTCGCCCCTCCGTTGGGCCAAGGCGCTCTGTTCAACGGATACGACGGCGAGAGCTTCTCGGAGGAACTAAGGCTTAGATCCACTGGCACCGGCCCGCTCCACTGGGTCGTCGGCGGGTATTACAACAACGCGAACAACTTCATCACACAGGGCATTAACTTCGCGGTGCCGGTATTCAACGGGAACGTATATACGAATACGAAGACCAAGAACTATTCTGGCTTCGGCGAAGTCAGTTACGACCTATTCGACGGGAAGGTCGTGCCTCTAGGCGGCCTCCGTGTTTATCACGATGACCGTACGTTCGAAGGTAGTGGGAACAGTCCGCTGGCCATTCCGACAAACGGCGGCGCAAATCCGACGGTGGTCACGTGGCGTGCAAACCTCAGCGTCCACCCCAACAAGGACATGACGATCTTCTTCAACGCGGGCACCGGGTTCCGAAGCGGGATCATCCAATCGCCGTTCCAGGTGAGTTTTCTCGCGATCGACGGAATCACAGGCAAGACGGCGCTCGATCCTGACCGGGTCCGCAACTACGAGCTTGGCTGGAAGGGCTACGTCCGAAGCGCCCGATTGCGCTACGACCTTAGCCTTTACAGCCTTACCTATGACGGCCTTCAGACTGGTCTCACAACGTCGTCGGGGATCGCGGCCTTCGCCTCATTGGGCCAGGGTCAGATCCGCGGTATCGATCTTTCGCTAGACTGGCAGCCGATCAAGGGGCTGACGCTGGGCTTCTCGGGTGACCTGAACGACTCGAAGTACGTCAGCGTCGATCCGCAGGTGGCAGCGTTGCTGGGCGGCATCGCGCCCGGCAAGCAGCTGTTGAACACGCCATCCTACACGTTGCGCTTCGACGTCGGATACACCGGCGAGATCGCGCGCAACCTGACTCTCTACACTAACGCGTCCGCAAGCCCGACCGGATCGCGGACGAACCAGGCGAACCAGAAGACGCCGGAATTCACTTTGGTGGACGCAATGGTCGGCCTACGCCGGGGTCCGTATTCGCTGGAACTGTTCGGGCAAAACCTGACCGATGAGCGTGGACCGTGGTTCATTCGCCCGCCAGCGTTCGTTGCCGGTCCTCTACCTCGCACGATCGGTCTGCGCTTCCGCGCGTCGTTCGACTGAGCCGATGGTACTCGTTACCATCTGGTACTAGGAGGGCGCGATCCATGAATGTCCAGCGTCCCGACCGGGCCATTTCGTGCATCGACGCTGCCAAGACGTTGACGGCGGAGGGGGCGGCAGCGCTCGTGCCGAACGGTGCGAAGATCGTCATGGGTCTCGGGATCGCGCAACCGCCGGCTATCCTCGCAGCGTTAGCGGCGCGGGCGGAGGCCGGTAAGGTGGACAGCCTCGCGGTCTACTATCTGCTCTCGACGTCCACGGCACGCGACAGCGTATTACGCCGTGGACTGCGGAACAGGATTACGCCTGTAA
The DNA here is from genome assembly GCF_048565505.1 of Sphingomonas sp. TX0543. Taxonomy (NCBI): domain Bacteria; kingdom Pseudomonadati; phylum Pseudomonadota; class Alphaproteobacteria; order Sphingomonadales; family Sphingomonadaceae; genus Sphingomonas; species Sphingomonas sp. TX0543. The sequence goes on along the minus strand of NZ_JBLZUS010000002.1, from coordinate 837,524 downwards.
GCCTCTTTCACAGCGCCACCGAACGCGAGATGAATCGTTTGGCGGCCGCCGAAGGCTTCCCCAGCGTATCGTTTATTCCCACCGCGTTCAGCCAAGTCCCCAGACTGCTTACCGAACAGGTTCGCGCTGACGCCCTCATTACGACCGTGTCGCCGATGGATGACGATGGCAACTTCAGCCTTGGTACGAACTGCGACTACGCTCTATCGGTCGCTCGATCTGCCTCGACCGTGATCCTAGAGGTCAACTGCAACATGCCGCGCACGCTCGGCGACTGCCTTATCAACATAGCCGACGTCACGGCCGTCGTGAAGAACGACACGCCGCTTTTAGAGGTTCCGGATGCCACCCTCCGAGCTGAGGACAAGGCGATCGGTCAGATCATCGCCGGCCTGATCGACGATGGTGCCTGCCTGCAGATGGGCATAGGGGCGGTCCCACAAGCGGTATGTGCGGCGCTGCGCGGACACCGGAACCTCGGCATACATACGGAGCTTCTGACGCCTGGGCTCGCGGCGCTGATGCGCGCCGGCGTGGCCGACAATAGCCAAAAGAACCTTCATCCGGGCAAATCGATCTTCACATTCGCTATGGGCGACCGCGAGCTCTATGATTTCCTCGATGGCAACGAGGCGCTGGAGACTTATCCCGTCGACTACGTCAACGACCCATGCGTCATCGCCGCATGGTGTCGGTCAATGCCACCCTTCAGGTCGACCTGCACGGCGCCTGCAACTCGGAATGCGTCGGCGCCGCGCAATACAGCGCGTCCGGCGGCCAGCTCGACTTCGTGCGCGGCGCCTTTGCCTCGCGGGGCGGGAAATCGATAATCGCATGCCACTCGACCGCGGCGAAAGGGACTGTGTCGAGGATCGTCGCTCACCTCGACGGGCCGGTCACAACGCCCCGCAACGACACCCACATCGTCGTCACCGAACACGGGTGGACAGACCTGAAGGGCAAGACGCTCGAGGAGCGGTCGTTAGCTCTCATCTCAATCGCGCATCCGGATTTCCGCGAGCAGCTTGAGCGGCGCCACCGCGACGGCCTTTAATTGCCGGCTTCCAGCTTTGAGTACGGTCGGCAGCGGTGAGACCAGTACAGCGGCTTTGCTCCCCAGGAAAGCGGCGGCAGAGTCATCAACAAGGCCGACAGCCGTGTCGGCGACGCATACAATATCAACACACAAATTGCCCATGGAGGGACGTAGCTACGGCGGCTTGACCCTTGCAGACGTCGGTCCCGATCTTGCATCCTAGGCCTATTGCCGTGAGACTTGATGGTTAAATTTTAGTCCGGCGCGGGGTAGGACAGAGAGATGCTCGTACGTCACCTCACTTACTTTGTCGCCCTAGCCGAGGAGCGGCATTTCGCCCGCGCAGCCGGCAGGTGCAACGTCACGCAGCCCACCCTTTCCGCTGCGGTGCGCAAGTTGGAAGACGACCTGCAGGTAACACTCGTAATCCGGGCGCACATCTTCGTCGGCCTCACCCCGGAGGGCGAGAAGCTCCTGGCTTGGGGACGTCAGATTCTCGCGGACTACGACAGTCTCAAGACCGATCTCACCGGATCCAACGGCGGCGTCACTGGAGCGCTCCGACTGGGCGTGATTCCGGCGGCTATGCCGATTGTGGCGACTCTCACGGCAGAGTTCCTGAAAGCCAATCCGGCAGCCACTGTGGACATCCGATCCCTGACGTCGCGCTCCATCGCACAGGGGCTGGACAGCTTTGAGCTCGACGGAGGCATAACCTATCTCGACAACGAACCTATCGCGCATGTGAGGAGCATACCGCTCTATCACGAGAGATACACGCTGATCGTCCCGGACGGCCATGCCCTTTGCGAGCTAAAATCGGTCAGCTGGAAGACCGCGGCAGGCCAACGTCTCTGCCTCCTGAGCCAGGACATGCAGAATCGGCGCATCATCGATCGCATCGCCGCGTCGGTGGGCGCCCCGATACACCCCTCGGTCGTGGCGAACTCGTTCCTGGCCGTGCTTTCGCATCTCCGTGCGGGTGGATGGGCTAGCATCGTTCCCGACAGTTTCCTCCAACTAGTAGGATCGCAAGAACGCCTGCACGCCCTATCCATCGTCGAACCGGAGCATAGCGAGATCCTCGGTCTGGTCGTATCGGATCGACACCCACAATCGCCGATGGCTTTCGCCCTCCTCACCGCCGCTGCATATCTCGACATCGCCAGAGAGATGGGCCCGACTTCATAGACGCCGTCTATTAATCGAGCAGATAGATTCATTGGATCGCGGGAGTGGACAGCTCCATCGGCGGGGACACGGAGATTGGCTCCGGCCGGACGGCCTTGATCGGGAACTGCTGAACGCCGGGGTGCACACTTCCGGACTAGCACAACAGATTCTGGTCGTTCATCTATCGGAGAAGATGAATGGCGAAGATCGTTTGCGTGCTCTACGACGACCCGATCGATGGGTATCCAACCCAGTATGCCCGCGACGACCTCCCCGCAATATCGGGCTACCCCGACGGCCAGACGCTCCCGACGCCGAAAGCGATCGACTTCGTGCCCGGAGCCCTGCTGGGCAGTGTTTCTGGTGAGCTCGGCCTCCGCGGCTACCTCGAGAGCGCCGGACACACGCTCGTCGTCACCTCCAGCAAGGACGGTCCGGATTCCGTGCTCGAACGGGAGCTCTCCGACGCCGATGTCGTTATATCACAACCTTTCTGGCCAGCGTACCTCACCGCCGAGCGGATCGCGAAGGCGCCGATGCTGAAGCTGGCCCTGACGGCCGGGATCGGCTCGGACCACGTCGACCTACAAGCGGCAATGGAAGCCGGCGTCACTGTCGCCGAGGTGACGTTCTGCAATTCGATCAGCGTTGCGGAACATGTCGTGATGATGATCCTAGGCCTCGTCCGGAATTACATCCCGTCTTACAACTGGGTGACCAAGGGCGGTTGGAACATCGCCGACTGCGTCGCTCGCTCGTATGACGTCGAGGGGATGCACGTCGGGACGGTCGCCGCCGGTCGCATCGGTCTCGCGGTCCTGAAGCGGCTCAAGCCTTTCGATATGCACCTGCACTACACCGACCGGCATCGCCTGCCCCAGGCCGTCGAGAAGGAATTCGGCCTGACCTGGCACGAGACGCGTGAGGAGATGTATGGCGTGTGCGACGTCGTCACCCTCAACTGTCCGCTCCATCCCGAGACGGAGCACATGATCAACGACGAAACGTTGAAGCTATTCAAGCGCGGCGCCTACCTCGTCAATACCGCGCGCGGAAAGCTGTGCGATCGCGACGCAGTGGCTCGGGCGCTCGAGAGCGGCCAGCTTGCCGGTTATGCCGGGGACGTCTGGTTCCCGCAGCCAGCGCCGCAAGACCATCCGTGGCGGACCATGCCTCATCACGGCATGACCCCGCACATCTCGGGGACGTCGCTTTCGGCGCAAGCTCGCTATGCCGCAGGCACGCGCGAAATCCTCGAGTGCTTCCTGGAAGGCCGACCAATCCGCGATGAATACCTCATCGTCCAAGGCGGCGCGCTCGCGGGAACAGGTGCCCACTCCTACTCCAAGGGCAACGCCACGGATGGATCGGACGAAGCGGCCAAGTTCCAGAAGGCCGGATGATAGCGCGATTGCGCGAGCTAGGGCCGAAGTTCGCCGCAGCACCGGCAGCCTCGCCTCCAAGCGAGATACTGCGCTCGGCGATTGGTGCGCTCCTGGGGATCCTCGTGACCGCGGCCGTCAGTACGTGGTTCTTCGGACCGAACAACGGCCTCCCTCTGCTGATCGCGCCGATGGGAGCGTCGAGCGTCCTGCTCTTCGCTGTTCCGGCCAGTCCACTCGCCCAGCCGCGAGCGCTGGTGGGCGGGAACCTTATATCGGCGATAGCCGGCGTCACGATGGCGCAGATGGGCGGCGTGCCGCCCACCTTCGCCGCCGCGGTTGCAGTGGCCTTGGCGATCGCGGGCATGTCTGCGGCGCGATGCCTGCATCCGCCAAGCGGCGCAATCGCACTAACCGCAGTGCTGGGTGGACCGCACGTATTGGCGTCCGGCTACTGGTTCGTGCTCGTCCCGGTCCTTCCTGCTCGTGCCCGGGCGCATGAAGCTGATGGACGACCAGGACATGGACGGCGAGGTCACCAAGTCCGACCTCGACTTCATCCGGGTGCGCGAGCGGGGCGTCTGGCGAACCTTCCATCTGGCGTGGGACCACAAGAATCCGACCGCGATCGCGTGGGGCGACATCTCGACGACGGGCGTCGGGACGGGCTTCAAGCGGTTGGGCCGTCTGCGGGAGCTCTACTTCCACAAGGTCAGGGAGCTGTTCGCGAACCAGTTCACGCGCATCGGCACGGAGGTGCCGCCGCTGTTCCCGCGGGCGCGGGGCGGAAAGGTGCTGATCGCCGTCACGAACCTCGGTCGGACCACATTCGAAGAAGTGACCGACTTCCCCGCTTCCGAAGGCCTCGTATGGGAGATCGGCCCAGTCAGGCTGCGCAAGCCGGACGGAAAGATGGAGGCGAGCCACCTCTACCAAGGCTCGCGAAAGCTCGCGAAGCGGATAAAGGCCGCGCTCGAGGCGGTCCCCGCCGACCCGGCTCCAATGCGCGACGCGGCAGACCGTTGCCGAGATCTGCTCAAGGACATGGGCACATACATGGACCTGATGCGGCCGATGAAAAGCGGACAGCGCGGCCAGGCCGGCAGCGTCGATTTCAAGAAGGCGGTGCTCAAGGTCAACGAGAAGGCCGCCAAGTCCGACGCGAGCATCGTGGTGGTCACCTACCAGGAGCCGAAGGAGGCTTCTTCGTAACACCGCTTCTCAGAAGCGGCGCGCCCCTGGACCGTGAGTCCCCGGGAGATGAGCAATCACCGCCCCGCATCCCGGATCGTTGAGGCCTGATCCCATCGCGGAGTCAGGATGCGCGCCCGTGGCTACCGTCAGGAACACGCCGAGCCCGAACGCGCAGTGCAGGCAGTCACTCTCGGCGTTGTGCGCACTGCGGCCTCTGCTTGGACAATCGGCGCCGCTCCACACCCAAGAGGCTTCTTTCGAGCGCGCGTGTCAACATGCGCCAGATACCAAACTCGGATCGGGGGTTCGATTAATTATACGCATCAATAATTTATTGACCTGCCGAGGGTGAACCAATAATGCCGGGACTCAGCCCGGATCGCATCCGGTCCGCCCGGCCCTGAACGAAACATCGTGGAGCCGTCGTGGAAGCGCGCCGAGAGGCGAGGCCGGGAAGGCTGAGGATCCTGGTGGGCCTAGTTAGGTGAGAGCTTGATGCATGTTCGATACAGCCCGCGTGCCCTGCAGACGTCCTTCGCCACAGCACTCGACATGGCCTTGCCGCTGACCGTCCAGAAACAGCAGACCTTGTCGCGGCGTCGGCTTTGCGTGGCGATCAACACGCGGACGAGCGGACCGGCGTCCACCCGATGAGGGTGTCACTCAAGGTCAACGGGGCACCCGCCGACGTCGATGTCGATAATGACGAGCCGTTGCTCTGGGTGCTTCGCGACAAGCTCGGGATGAAGGGGACCAAATTCGGGTGCGGAATCGGGCAGTGCGGCGCGTGCACGGTCATAGCCGACGGACAGGCCACCCGCTCCTGCTCCCTGCCCGCAACCGCGGCGGTGGGCCTCGAGCTGACGACTATCGAGGGCCTTTCGCGTGACGGCGACCAGTTCGTGCAGAAGGCGTGGCAGGACCTTGGCGTCCCGCAATGCGGCTACTGCCAGTCCGGCATGATCATGGCGGTCACCGCCCTCCTGTCGAAGACCCTCGCCCCGACCGATGACGATATCGATCGCGAGATTACCAATATTTGCCGGTGCGGTACCTACGACCGCATCCGCGCGGCGATCCACGCCGCCGCGAACAACCGGACCTAATCCCCAGATGTCGACGGACCGGCGCTCCTTCCTGAAATCCATGGCGGCAGCGTCGACCGGCGTAGTGTTCCCGGTGGCCTTGTCAGGGTGTCGCGTCGACGACTTCGGGCCAGCCAAGCCCGTCGAACTCATCTCATGGGTCGTCATCGAACCAAATAACACCGTGAGGGTGCGCATACCGCAGAGCGACATCGGGCAGGGTGTGATCACCACCCTTTCGCAGGTGCTCGCCGAGGAGATGGACCTGAGGTGGTCGCTGGTGAGGCCGGAGTTCTTCGACCCGCTGACCAACCTGCTGCGCGGAAACGTTTACGTATACACCTGCACGGAAAGCAGCTGGTCGGCAGACCGATTGTTCGACCCAATGCGGATGGCCGGAGCCCAGATACGCCACATGCTCCTGACGGCAGCCTCGCGGCGGTCGGGCGTACCGATCGACGAACTCCGAACCGAAGATAGCGTAGTCATCTCCCCGTCAGGTGGTCGGCAGAACTATGCGGAGCTGGCGCTCGCGGCGTCCCGCGTCCGTCCGCCCCACCCGTCCACAATCAAGCTGAAGGCAGCGGCCGACTACCGTCTCATCGGCAAGCCGATCAAACGCCTCGACCTGACGCCGAAGACGACGGGCGAGCTCAAGTTCGGCATCGACGTCGAACTTCCCGGAATGCTCTACGCCGCCGTGCGCCAATCGCCCGTCTACGGTGGCAAGCTGGTGTCTTGGGACGCATCCGCGATTGCGGACATGCCCGGAGTCATCAAGGTCGTCCGGATCGCCGGCGGACCCTGCGGGCTCAACGGTCCGGTCGCCGACGGCGGCGAGGATTACGGGATGGATGACGCAGTGGCCGTCGTCGCCGACAGCTTCTGGCGCGCGCGCAAGGCTTTGCTCGCCCTGCCCATCGAGTGGGACGAGGGCAAGTTCGCGGACGCCAGCAGCGAAGACATCATGGCGGACCTAAAGCGGCGCGTGGGGCAGGCGCAGCCGGTCGTGCGGGAGTCAGGCGACTTCGCGCAGGCGATCGGCCGGGCGACCCGTGTGCTGGAGGCGGACTACTCGTACCCATTCATGGACGCCATGCCGCTGGAACCACTCAACTGCACCGCTTGGTTGCGACCAGAAGGCTTGGAAGTCTGGGCCTCCACCCAGTTCGCCCAAGACGCGCACCGACTGGCGGCGGTCACCGCAGGTCTTCCGCCCGAAAAGGTCCAGTTCAACCTGCCTTACGTCGGCGGCGGATTCGGCCGCCGGTGTCAGAACGAATACGTGTCGCAGGGAGTGCAGATCGCGAAGGCCCTACCCGGCAGGCCGATCAAGCTCGTATGGACGCGGGAGGAAATGATGGCGCGGGGCTATCCGCCACCGATCACGGTCTCGCGCTTCAAGGCCGGGCTGGACGAGGACGGCAAGGTGATCGCGTGGTTCAACCGCGTCGTGAGCGGCACCGCGCCGGATCAGAGCTATGGCCCGGCCCGCCTGCCGCACTACGTCCCCAATCTCAGGATCGAATACGCCCGGACCAAAACGCCGCAGCCATTCGGCTGGATGCGCGGCGTGGCATTCACGCAGCACGTGTGGATGAACCAGGGCTTCCAGGACGAACTGGCGGAGGCTGCGGGGCGCGACCCGGTGGAACTCTACCTGGAACTGCTGGACGAGAAGACGGTCCCTTCCGACCTAAAGGACCGCGATGTCGCAGTAGGCCGCATCCGCAACATGCGGGACGTGCTCGGCCGGGTGACCCGGACCGCAGGCTGGGGCAAGCCGCTGCCCAAGGGTCGGGGCCGGGGCGTGTCGGTCAGCGACTTCAGCTACTGGGTGACATACAGAACCGGCACCGCTTCGGCGGTCGTCGACGTGACGCTCGATGGCAAAGGCGGTGTACGGGTGGATCGCGTCTTCGTAGTGCTGAACTGCGGACGCATCCTCAATCCGGAGGTGGTGCGCGGTCAGGTGGAAGGCAGCATCTTCTGGGCAATCACAACGGCGCTCTACGGCAGGATCACCCTCAAGGATGGTCGCGTGGTCGAGCGCAACTTCCAGGACCACAACGTGGCGCGTCTGGCGACCGCCTGCCGCAACATCCACGTCGAGCTAGTCCAGAGCGACGACCATCCCGCCGGCGTCGGGGAAGATGCGGTGCCCATCGTCATGACGGCAATGCTGAACGCTATTCGCAAGGCCGGAGGACCGCGGGTACGCTCGCTGCCGCTCAGCGATCACGATCTGTCATTCGCCCTGCCGGAGACGCAAGGTGAGCCCTCGGGCGACGCGATGCCTACCTCCACCTCCGGTCGGGCCAATGGACCCGCTCCATCAGCGCGTAAATCCTCTTCCCGAACCTAGACGGTCATCGTCATCCATCGGTGCAAACGCGCTCGCGCGGCTGGCTCCAGTCGCCAAGCAGTCACGCTGCCCGGATTGCCAGCGAGTCGGCCTTGCAGAATGCATTCTTCGCAACCAGACGCCCATCCTCGAACCGCAGGATATCGAGACCGTCGGCCGATGTGCGCGAACCATCCGCCGCGGTCATGACCATCGTCCAAGTAACGAGGGCCCGCTGCGTGGCTTCGTCGAGGATCGTCGAATGGACGTCGTAGCCGACGCTGCCCAGCGTCCCATCGAAGATGCTGCGTAGAGACGCCCCGATAGCGTCGACGCCCCTGTGCTCCACGCCATGCGGGTCGATGTAGACGGCATCGGGCGAGAGAAGGCTGAGCATCCGGTCGAAATCACCGTCGTTGAACGTGCTCATGAAGGCTGCGGTGCAGATCGACAATTTCGACATGATCAGGGTCCTTTACGTTTTATTATCGGCACTGGATTGGGGCGAACCGGAGTTTCTTGGCGCCGGGAACGACCTGGGAAGTCAGGTCGGCGGTGCCGCGGAGCGCATGTCCAGGCCGAGCTGCGCGCGGAACGTGCGCGGCGAACAACTCGCCCACCTCTTGAAGGCGTTCCGGAAATTGCTCACCTCGGTATATCCGACGCGGTCGGCGACCTCGCAGATCGTCAAAGACGCGTCGGCAAGGCAACGTCTTGCAAACGCGAACCTCACCTCGGCAAGCGTGTCCGCGTAGGTCGTGCCAAGTTCGCGAAGCCGCCGGCGCAGCGTGCGTCCTGACAATCCGAGTTCGCGCGCGATATCGCTCTCGGGTGCATCGAAGCGGGGACCGGCCAACATGGCCGCCTTGAGCCTCCTTACGAGCGGGGGATCGCCCGGGCAGGCCCCTTTACCGGACAGGACGGACAACGGGCGATCAGCCCGCGCGGACGCGATGCCCGTCCTCCGGCAATCGTCGATCGCGATCCTTCCCTGTGTTTCCCGCCAGGTCGCCCCATAGTGCTCGCCCAACCGTTTCTGACAAACGATGGGACCGTCAGCGAATGTAGGCCTCAGGCCGACCGGCGGTCGGTCGACCGCTGAATGGCAATTAGACGTGGTGCGAAGACACGGAGGAAAAGGTTTTCTCGCTTCCTTCGACGCCATTGCGCGATGCCCTATTCACTGAACCGTAGCGGACAATTCGGAGATCGGACTGCTCCCCTGCCACGGCCTACTGAAAATCCTCCAGCCGCGGACGAGCATCCAAACCCTTCGATCGGCGAACTACCGGACCATATATGGGCTCTAATTATTCATATGAATAATTATGTCAATGCCTGTGAACCGCTACTCGCCGAAATGTCGAATTCTTGCGTTGCGGATCCAGCGCTCACTCCCGATAGCCGTAGCAACGCACCGAGCTCAGTCGGCAATCACTGTTACTCCGCGGTCGCTCCGTAGCGCATGCCGGCCTTGCGGCCGTCGTAAGTAGCCTGGGCGATCTGTCCCGCGCCAAGGCAGTCCCCGATCCTCTCCACCGATCTCAGCAGACCGGCATCGCGCTTCGCGACGAGCTGGTGGTAGAGTTCGTCCTGGGAGAGCTGACCCGTCACTAGTACGACGGTGTCCGCCACGATCTCACCCTGCCGGCCGTCGAGCTGCCGGCTCACCTTTACCGAAGACTTTTCGATGGAGCTGATGGCGGTACCCACCACGATCTCGATCCCGGCCTCGTTCATCGAATTGACGACGTGGACCATCTCCAGCGTATTGTGCGTCCAAGGCGATGGATCGCTCGCGGTGGTAACGTAGGTCACCTTGCAGCCAGCTTGAGCCAGACGATCGGCGATGACGGCGGCCATGTAGTAATAGTCCTCGTCGTAGACCACCACATTGCCCCCTTCAGGCACCCGGTCCCCCAGGATGTCCTCCGGCGTGAGGACGTGGGGCTGATCGTGACCCGGGATCGGCTCGTCGTGGTTTCGGCCTAAGCCCCCGCCGCGCCAACTCGCACCCGTCGCGATGATGACGTGGTCCGCCTCGAAGCCGGCCACGTCTTCGGCACCAAGTCTGCTGTCGAGGTACATGTTGACGTTCGGCATCGTCTGGAGCTGGCCGACCCGATAATCGACTACGCGACCCCAGGCGCTGAGCCGCGGCAGCCTCCGCTCGCGAACGAGCCGGCCACCCCACTCGGTTCCGGCATCGGCAATCGAGACCTGATAGCCCCGTTTGGCAAGCGTGTGGGCGGCCTCTAGGCCTGCAGGACCGCCGCCGACGACCAGAATGGAGGCCTCTTGATCGTGCGCTGCAGGCACATCCTCTGGATGCCAGCCGCTGACGTGCTCCTCGCCCGCAGACGGGTTCTGGGTGCAGCGTATCCGGGACGAGGTCATCACCTCCGCCGTGCAGGCGTTACAGCCGATGCACTCGCGGATGTCATCCTGACGGCCAGCGTCGATCTTGTTTGGCAGGAAAGGATCGGCGATCGAAGGGCGCGCCGCGCCGATCAGATCGAGCACCCCCCGCTTGATCTGGCTCACCATCGCGTCGGGCGAGGTGAAGCGACCCACGCCGACCACGGGCTTATCGGTGACCTTCTTCACGAAGTCGATGAACGGCTCCTGCTGCCCCTCCTCAAAGAAGCGGCTGCTGCCGCTGTCCCAGGCCCAGTCGCTGACGTTCACGTCCCAGAGGTCGGGGACGTCGGCAAGCGCCTCGACGACGCGGCGACCGTCCTCCAGGGCAGTCAGGTTCGTTTGCCGACGTCGGTCCTCGACCGCGAAGCGAACAGCCACCGCGCAGGTGTCGCCGACCGCGTCCTTGACGTCCGACAGGGTCTCGCGGAGCAGTCGGACGCGGTTCTCGAACACGCCACCGTATTCGTCGGTTCGCTTATTAACCCTCGTATCGAGGAAGTCCTGCAGCATCGACAGGTTGTGCGCGCAGTAGACGTATACGATGTCGAACCCGGCCTTCTTGGCGCGGAGCGCGGCGTCACGGTACCAGCGGCGGAAATCAGCGATGTCCTGCCGGTCGATCGTCCGTGCCGCTATCGGGTTGTTGAAATAGTGTGGATACTTAGTAGTTGGCGAGAGCGGGTGTTCGCGGTGGTAAATGGCGGGGCCGGACGCCCCCGCATGGGCCAGTTCGACGCCAGCCAAGGCGCCATGCTCCTTGATCGCTCCCACGACCCGAGACAGCGGCTCAATGTACTTGTCGGAGTACATGCGCGGATCCGGGAGCGGCGCGTGATCGGACGTCTCGTGGATCATTGTCTCCTCGAGACACACGACGCCCCAGCCACCCTCAGCCCTCGCTTTGCGGAAGGCGATCATCTCCTCGAGCGCGGTCATCCCCATCGCTGTCGCGTGCGGGACCACGTAGAAGCGGTTCTTCGTCCTGACCGGACCGATCTGCACGGGTTCGAAGAGAATGTCGTAACGAGAGTCGCGCATGTAATGCTCCGTCGACGGACCGTCTGGAAACGACCCGCTACAAATGTCGCTGCGGCCATGCCCGCCGATGTCGGGTGGTGCGTCGACACCCTACAACGGTGCATGCAATTCCCCGTATGGAAAGCGGCCAAAAAGTCCCTAAGACGCAAGGCGAGTTGCTACCGCTCTGCTCGCTTGCGAAGCACCGACGTGACCTGAACGCCCACGCGCCGGCCTCGGACAATCGCCCCAGTTCGATTGCGAGGACGGATTAAGACCGGGCATATTCTACAGTGTTAAGGGTCTAACGGCGCCGAAGGTGTCGCTGCACAGCAGCGACGACCCCGTCAATAACTGACGGAGAGCCTGTATTGCGCCATGCGAGCGCAAGGGCGACTTGGTCCTCAAATCCTGCAATTTCGCGATAAACAACGTCGGGGAACCCCAACGCACCGAGCGACCGCGGCGCCAAGACAATACCATACCCACCGGCAGCAAGGGAAAGAGCGGTAACGAAGTCCGCAGTCCGCTGAACATCCTGCAACACGAATTCACCTTCTCGTGCCAGGTGATCCAGATGTTCAACAAGACCGAAACTCTCGTCGAAATGTGGCATTATGAACCGCTGTCCGGCCAGATCAGCCGGGAAAATAGTCACCATATTCGCTAGCGGATCGGTTGCCGCGAGCGCGAGCATCAGCGGCTCTTCGTGAACCCGCTGCGCTGCGATCGGCGATGCATAGGCTGGTCGCGATCGAACCAAGCCCATGTCGATCCGGCCGTCCGCGATTGCGAGCAGTTGCTCTGGTGTCTCCATTTGCACCGGTCGGACGGAAAGTAAGGGAAACTGATCATGGAGTGCTTGGAGCATTCGCGGCAATACACCGCACATCGCAGCTGAGAAAACATAGCCGATATGCAACGGGCCTGCCTGCCCCCGTCCGGCAAGCCTGCCGATCCGCTCTGCCCGGTCAAGCCTGGCAAGCGTCGCCCGCGCTTCCTCGAGAAACGTCTCACCTGCTTTGGTCAGTCGCACCGACGCACGACCGCCACGCTCGAGAAGCGAGGTGCCCAAACTATCTTCGAGACGGCGGATGGCTACGCTGATTACGGATTGCGCTACATTCAGCTTTTCGGCTGTGCGTCCGAAGTGGAGAATCTCAGCTAAAGTGGCGAAATACAAGAGTGAACGGCTGTCCAGCATACGTCAATATATTCGTGATTTGCGATCGAATACACCGAATTTTGCCGTTGAAGCGATTGGACGTCCCACGCAAAACCCGTCGCTCAGTGAGCGGGAGACGGTGATGGCCGGCATGGCACCTTTCGACTGGGCGGACCCGTTCCTGCTTGAGGATCAGCTGACCGAAGACGAGCGGATGGTGCGCGACACCGCGCGCGCATATGCCCAGGACAAGCTGGCGCCGCGGATCATCGATGCGTTCCAGCACGAGACGACCGACCCCGCGATCTTCCGCGAGATGGGCGAGCTCGGGCTGCTCGGCCCGACCATTCCGGAAGAATATGGCGGGGTCGGCGCGAGCTATGTTGCCTATGGCCTGGTCGCGCGTGAGGTCGAGCGGATCGACAGCGGTTATCGCTCGATGATGTCGGTACAGTCCAGCCTCGTGATGTACCCGATTTTCGCTTATGGGTCGGAAGAGCAGCGGCGGAAGTATCTCCCCAAGCTGGCGAGCGGGGAGTTCATCGGCTGCTTCGGGCTGACCGAGCCTGACGCCGGCTCAGACCCCGGCGGGATGACGACGCGGGCGACCAAGACCGCCAACGGCTATTCGATCTCGGGCGCCAAGACGTGGATCTCGAACAGCCCGATCGCCGACGTGTTCGTGATCTGGGCCAAGTCCGATGCGCATGGCGGCGGCATTCGCGGGTTCGTGCTCGAAAAGGGCATGAAGGGGCTCGAGACGCCGAAGATCGAGGGCAAGCTTTCACTGCGCGCGTCGATCACCGGCATGGTCCTGATGGACGAGGTCGAGGTCGGCGAGGACGCGCTGCTGCCCGACGTGCAGGGGCTCAAGGGCCCATTCGGTTGCCTCAACCGGGCGCGCTACGGGATCAGTTGGGGCAGCATGGGCGCCGCCGAGTTCTGCCTGCACGCCGCCCGGCAATACGGGCTCGACCGCAAGCAGTTCGGTGTGCCGCTGGCCAGCAAGCAGCTCTACCAGAAGAAGCTCGCCGACATGGAGACCGAGATCGCGCTCGGGTTGCAGGCGTCACTTCGCGTCGGTCGGTTGATGGACGAGGGCAAGTTCGCGCCGGAGATGATCTCGATCGTCAAGCGCAACAATGTCGGGAAAGCGCTGACCATCGCCCGCGATGCCCGCGACATGCACGGGGGCAACGGCATCAGCGGCGAATATCAGGTGATGCGCCATGCGATGAACCTGGAGACGGTCAACACCTATGAGGGCGCGCACGACGTCCATGCACTCATCCTCGGGCGCGCCATCACCGGGATCGCGGCGTTTTGACCAAGCCCGCCCCCCTCGCCGGCCTCAAAGTGCTCGAGCTCGCGCGGATCCTGGCGGGGCCGTGGGCGGGGCAAGTGCTGGCCGATCTCGGCGCGGAGGTGACCAAGGTCGAAAGCCCGGCGGGCGACGATACGCGGACCTGGGGTCCGCCGTTCCTCGAGAATTCGGACGGGACCCGGGACGCGGCCTATTATCATGCCTGCAACCGCGGGAAGTCGTCGGTGGTGCTCGACTTCACCACGCCCGAAGGACAGGCCGAGGTCCGGCGTCTTGCTGCCGACAGCGACGTGCTGATCGAGAACTTCAAGGTCGGCGGCCTCGCCAAATACGGTCTCGATTACGCCAGCCTGTCGGCGCTGAACCCGCGGCTGATCTATTGCTCGATTACCGGCTTCGGGCAGGACGGCCCCTACGCCTCACGCCCCGGCTACGACTTCGTCATCCAGGGCATGAGCGGGATGATGGACCTGACCGGCGAGCCCGACGGCGCGCCGCAGAAGATCGGCGTGGCAATGGCCGATATCGCGACCGGGCTCTATGCCGTGATCGGCATCCAGGCCGCGCTGATCCAGCGCGAGAAGACCGGGCGCGGCCAGCAGATCGACATGGCGCTGCTCGATACGATGACCGGGGTGCTGGCGAAACAGGCGGCGAATTATTTCGCGAGCGGCGTCAACCCGCCGCGGGTCGGCAACGCGCACATGAACGTCTCGCCCTATGCAGTGTTTCCGACGTGCGACGGCTGGTTCATCCTGGCGGTCGGCAACGACGCGCAGTTCCAGCGCTTCTGCGGCGTCGTCGGAATCGCGCCCGATGAGCGCTGGGTGACCAACGCCGGGCGGATCGTCCACCGCGAGCCGCTGTTCGCGGCAATTCGGTCGGCGACGCAAATTTTCGCACGCGACGATCTGCTGGCGAAACTTGAAGCAGTCGGCGTGCCGGTCGGGCCGATCAACACCGTCGAACAGGCGTTCAACGACCCGCAGGTGCGAGCACGCGGCATGGTGATCAAGGGCGAGCGGCTCGATGGTCTGCGGACCCCGATCCGCTTCTCCAACGCTGACCTGGTGCTCGACCGAACCGCCCCGCGACTGGGGGAGGTCCAAAGACGCTAAGCTAGGTGGCGTACGGCTTGCGTAGTTTCGCCTTCCGCACCTCGCCCATCGCGCTACGCGGCAACGGATCGACGGCGATAATACGCTTCGACGGTTCGAACCGCACCACGCCACCATCGAGAGCAACGATCATGGCGGTCCCAAATATCCGTTCTGGATCAATTCGATCGACCGCGACCAGCCTCGGACACGATTGACGTGGGCGCGTGCTGGCTCGATGACGGGCTGGTCGGCGACGGGGCGCTGCACGGGGGAAAAACAGCCATGGCCTGCAAGGTGCGCTACCTCAGTAGCGCTGGGATCCAGCATCGCGAGATAAAGGGGCTGGATGCCCTGGCCGACGCGCTGCCCATCAACTGGCTGGTCTATGCGTCACTGAACGCATTTCCACGCAACGGCTCGCCGATCGAGATCGACGTCATCGCGGTGATGGATGACCGGATCGTGCTCCTCGAACTCAAGGACTGGAACGGCAAGCTGACCTCGAACGGGGACAACTGGATGCTGGGCCGCTCGAAGCGCGGACGATCGGCCGTCGCGCTCGGCAACGACAAGGCCAAGAAGGTCAAGGGGATGATCCGCGACCAGATCCCGCAGCTCGGTGGCGTCTACGTCGATTCCCGCGTCGTCCTCACCGGAACCGCCACCCGCGAGTTCCTGCCGGCATCAGAACAGCCATACGTGCTAACGCTCGACGAGGCTCGACTGCTCGGCGACCCGAAGGAGCGGAATAGGCTGCTCGGTCGCGTGAACCTGTCGAAGGCCCGCCCGAACATGTTCGTCAAGGACTTCGAGCGATTGTTCGGGAACGCGTCCTACTTCCAGCCGCTCAAGATGGATTGGGACGGCTACGGCGTAACGGACGAGGACTTCTACGTGCACCGCGGCGACGTCTGGCGGGAGCATCGCGCGCACCGGAACCGTCAGGAGCGCGTTAAGGCGCTACTGCGGCTATGGCGCTTCGACCGCCTGCCGGCCGGACTAAACGATCCGGACGGACGGCGGCTCATCGCGGAGCGCGAGACGGGCGTCCGCGCCTATCTCGGCGAGCAGGGCAGTTGGATGGCCGACAGGGGCATGCTGACGGAAGTCGGTTCCCAACCGGACGAGATCCTCACGCAGCACCACCAGCTTCTCTCCGTGCCGACCGGATGGACCACGCTCCGACGATATCTGGCAACCTACGGTGAGGAGCTTACCGGCGAGCAACGCATCGACATCGCGCACACCTTGGCGTCGATGGTGGCCGAACTCCACGCCCACGGCGTCGCGCACCGCGACATCGGCGGCGACTGCGTCTGGCTGGGCGCACCGACCAGCATGTCGCTCACCGGGTTCTTCTCCGCGCGGACCCCAGAGGAGAGGTCGGTCGCCGAGTTCCTGGAGGTGCTGGCGACCTACGCGGATCCGGAACCGGACTGGGACGGCGTCGCGTGCACGGCGACGGAGCGCGACGTCCGCAGCCTGGGCCTCTTCATGAAGGAGCTCGCCGAGCTTGGCGGCGACGCGACTTCCCTCCCTCAGGGATGGGACGAGGTGGCGGATCGGGCGATGGCCGCCCCTGGCGAGCGATACGCGGACGCCCGCCTGCTCGCCGAGGCGCTGGGCGAGTTGCGGACGCCTTCCGGGCCGCTCGTCGACCAGTCGCGCTTAGACGACTTCGAGACCCGCGACATCCCGTATGCGGCGTTCCCGCCCGCCGACACGCCCATCACAGGCTCCCGCTCCACCCACTACAGCAGCGGCACGGGCCCGGACGTGCGCTTCGTGAAGGTTTGGAACGGCGTCCTGCGCGGCGACGCACGTCGCGACCACTCGCTGCTTGCCCTTCTCGAGACAGCTGCGTCGCTGCATTCGGTTCCCGCGCGCGGCGTTGCCCGCGTCGTCGCAAGCGGCCTCTCCCCGGTCGGCCCGTACGTCGTCACGGACTTCGTCAAAGGCGCGACCCTCGACAAGGCCCGTCCGACCGACCTGGACGCCATACTGCGGCTGACAGCCGAGCTCGCCTCAGTCGTCGCCGGCCTGCATTCCAGGGAACTCGCGCACGGCGACCTGCATCCGGGCAACGTCCTCGTCGGCGAAGACGGCGCGGTGACGCTCATCGATATGCTGGATCTCGCTCCCCTCGGCCAAGGCCGGGTGCGTAGCCCGGCCTGGGCGCCGGCCGACCACGAGCGCAGGTCGGATCAGGAGATCGACCGGTTCGCGGTCTGCCGTATGGTGGCCACGCTGGCGGGCGCAGGCACGGACCCGGCACTCGCGACGATCACGGCGGTCGCCGAAGCCGAGATGGAGCGGCCGGTGATCGAGACGCTCGACGTGCTCGAAGAGGCCATCGAGGTCGAACGCCGCCGCCTCCTAGCCCCGCCGGCCCAGATCTTCCGGGTCAGCCTCCCGACGCTTCCGGACGCGGTGATCGAAGCCGACGACGGGCATCTGTGGGTCAGGAGCTACCGCGTCGCGCCCGCAACCGAGTCGTTCTTCATCACCGGTCTGAACTCGAGGCTGTTCGTCCGCACGAGGGACGGTCAGGTCGATGCGGTCGAATTGACGGAGGCGCGCCTCCAGGAAATCGCGCAGGGCGCGCGTATCGAGATGCGGGTCAGCGTCGCACGAGGGACCGAGGGTGGCTTCGGCGAACTTGTCCGGTTCCTCCGCGACGCAGTCGCGCCCGAAGAGTCCCAACCGGCGCAACCGGCAGCGGAACCCGAACTCGCAGACGACAGCTGGGACCCATCCGACGAAGACGCCGGGATGGTCGGAGACGAGACTGCCGCCCTCCCCGTCTCGTCCCCACTCGGCACGCTCGACGTCGCCAGGCTATGGCAGCGTGCCGCGGAAATCGAGGAGGACTCGGTGCTCACAGTAAGGCTGGACACGCGCCTCGCGGACCTCGGGGGTGCCGCCGTCTTCCGTTACGAGACGCCGCGGCCACTGGAGTTCGAGGACGAGGACATCGTCGAGGTGCGGCTCGCGCCTGGCGTCCAGGGTCGCCGCCTGGGCAAACTTGACGTGGCGCGCTGCGACGGCAGCCAGATCGCGATCCGCGACCTCCGCGGCCCCATCGCCGGCGGTGGCGAGCACGTCGCGCTGATAGATCGCCGCGACCGCGTGTCGAAGGAGCGACGCCGCCGCGCGGTCGACCGCGTGACTGCGAGACGGTCGGTCATACCCGACCTGATCGACTACTTCGATCCGCAGTTCGAGGCGCCGGAGGAAACTTACGACCTATCCGCGCTCGACGAGGATCTGCGGGCATACGGGTTGAACGAGGGGCAGAGGAAGGCCTTCGCGCACTTCCTCGCCAGCGGACCGGTGGGGCTTTTGCAGGGGCCGCCCGGCTCCGGCAAGACGCGCTTCATCGCCTCCTTCGTCCACTGGCTGCTCACCGAGGGCGGCGCCCGACGCGTGTTGGTCGCCAGCCAGTCCCACGAGGCGGTGAACAACGTCCTGGAGGAACTGCTCAGGACATACCGCGCGCATGGTGGCCACGCCGACCTTCTCCGTGTGGGATCCCGCGGCGCGACAGAGCGCGTGCGCCCCTTCCAGGCGATGTCGCTGCGCGAGCGCTACCGCGTCCGTTTCGAGAACGGGTTGAAGTCGCGCGTCGCGCACGCCGCGGGCGCCGCGGGCATTCCGCGCGCCTTCATCTACGACGTCGTCGGCGTCGACCAGCGCCTGGGCACCCTCCAGCGAGCGCTCGAGTTGGCGCGCAAGGCGGCCGAGGGCGACATGGGCCGCGACGAACGCCGCAAGTCCGACACCAGGCTGCGCTCGCTGCACCGCTCGTTCGCCGCGAACGCGACCGAAGTCCTGCAGCGACCGATCGACGAGACCCAGTGCGAGGCGGACGGCGCGGCCGCCCTCGTCGAAGAGGCCTACGCGACCACGCTGGCAGCACATCCGAAATGCAGTGTGGGCGACCTTGCCACCGCCCGGCGCCTCCTGGCGCTCGCCCACGAATGGAAGGACACGCTCGGCGCCGGCCATCGGAACTTCGACGAGTTCCTCGCAAAAACCAGGCGGGTCGTAGCCGGCACCTGCGTCGGCCTGGGCCAGTCCCAGATCCGACTGGAGGGCGCAGCCTTCGACTGGGTGATCGTCGACGAGGCCGCGCGGTGCACCAGCGGCGAACTCGCGGTACCGCTGCAGCTCGGCAGCCGCGTCGTGCTGGTCGGAGACCAGAGGCAGCTCAGGCCGATGGTCGAACGCGCCGTCCAGTCCGGGCTGCGTGAGGAATTCGACCGCGTCCCGCGCGCCGACCTGGAGCGCTCCGACTTCGAGCGCGCCTTCGCATCATCATACGGTCAGCGGAACGCGATGGTGCTCGACGAGCAGTACCGCATGACGCCCGTAATCAGCGACATGGTCTCCAGCATCTTCTACGCGCCGCACGGGGTGACGCTGCGTCCGTCCAAAGACCGCAAGCCAGACCTCGCCTTCGCTGAACTCCCCGCCGACATCGCCGAATCGGTCGTGTGGTACGACACCTCGCAATCGGACGCCGCCGGCGAGAGGCAACGGAACGGCGGCCGCGACATCTGGAACGACGCCGAGATCGAGGCCGTGCTCGCGATCCTCCAGCGCTACGCGCGCGAACCCGAGTTGGTGGAGGAGCTATCCCGTCGGGCCGATCCCGCCATCGGCGTCATCTGCATGTACAGCGAGCAGAAGCGCAGGATCGAGCGGGAATGGTCCCAGCGGCCGTTTCCCGAGGCGTTCCGCCGTCTCGTGACGATCGACACCGTGGACGCCTACCAAGGCAAGGAGAACGCAGTGGTGATCCTGTCGCTCGTCCGCGCCAACCAGGAGTTCGTGTCCGGCCACGTCGGCCGCGAGAACCGGTGCAACGTCGCGATCTCCCGTGCGAAGGAGCGCCTGTACATCGTCGGCAGCACGCGGATGTGGGGCAGCCCACGCAGCCGCTCGCCGATGCACCAGGTCCTCGCCCACGTCCGGGACCTAAAGGAGGGTTCGGGCAGGGTGCGGCCCGCTTCGGAGATCGACCGATGACCGAACGCCTGCTGATCGACGCGGTCGACTTCCAGATCGCCTGCCGCCGGTTCACGATCCGGGCCACCGTCACCCGCGATCGCCAACTCGGCGTGGTCGACGAATACGTCCTACGGCTGCTGGCCGTCCTGGACCGAATGTCGGTCAGTCGCCTCAGAGCCTGGTTCGGCTTCTCCGAGGCCGAGATGGAAACCGTGCTGCTCGACTTGGGCGAACGACGGTCATGGATCGAGTTCGACGGCGACGAAGTCTTGCTCGCCCCCGCCGGACGCGAGCTGTTTCGGTCGGTCGGGTCAGACGGCGTCCCCCACATCGTGGAGGTGGCGCCGCTGATCGGGGACGTGTGGTTCGATCTCGTCAGCCGTAGCATGGTGCCGCGCTCACGCGCACGAAACACCGATTATCTGGTCAGGCTCCGCGAGCAGCCCAGCGCGCGGGAACTCCCTGAAGCCTTCGCCAGAGAGGCCTTCGAGGAGAACTTCAGGGACTATGCGCGGAGGATCAGACGGTTCCCTGACGCGGACGCGGTGAACCTCTATTCGATCTCGGACATCCACGGAGGATCATACGGCTATCAGGTTCTGCCCGCCGCCCTGGCGCTCGACCTCGACAAGCTCGTCGTTCGGCCGACATTCCCCGACCTGGAGGATGGCGCCGGGGGATTCCAAAAGCTGACGGTCGCGGCGAACGACGCATGGCAGGGTCTCTCGGTCCCGGACGCCGCGCCGACGACGGCCGCAGAGTTCGAGAGGATGACGGGCGAGACCAAGCTCGCAGACGTGATCCGGTCCCCGGCTTCGCAGGAAGCCTGGCGAGCCGCCCTGCAACCCGATCCCGTATCCGGCTTCAAGCCCACCATCGGCGCCACCTACCTTCCCGAGAACGCCTCGCCGTTCATCGACACGGTGGGTGACGGCGACCTGCCTCAGGGAACGATCGAGATCGTCTGGCTGCGGCCGAGCGGCAGTGCCTGGGGACGGACCCTCAAGGTCGCGGAGACCCTCCACGGGCTCCGCGAGGCGCTGCGCAACTCCGGCGTCGATACCGTGGCCACGACGATCGCCATGCCCCGGTCGACGCACAAGAGCATCCGTGCCAGCCACAGGCGCCTCTTCGAGCGGGGAGCGCTGCTTCCCCAAGGCCGCCTGCCCGCAAATATGGAAATCCTCTTGGTGACCGGCGTCGCCGCGTTCGTGAACGTGCATGTCCCCCTGAGCGGCCACGGCGTGCCCGTCGGAGGAATCGTGACTGACCCGAAAAGACTGGCAAGGATCGCCGACAGGCTCAATCCCTCGCCAGAAGAGGGTGCGGAGGCGCTTTGGACGGATGCGCCGGCGCATCCCGCCGGCTGATCCATCCGCCGCCGGCCGGAGCTGTGGTCCGCATCTGATCCAATCCTAGAGGGGGCACGGTCGCGCGCAAGCTCGCGCCCGCCGGATGATCAGGCCGTGCTCAACGGTCGCCGAGATGGACGTATGCCTGGGACCAACTCGGACCAAGTCCGGCTTGCCCGCCGCGCAGCCGCGGGTTAATTCCATCGCGGGTCCGGAATCACTGCTCCGAACCACGCTGGGGGGCGATCATCATGCAATACGGCATCATTCCTTCCGGGCAGGCAGGAGAGGCCTTGCTCCGCATCTGCCGCACGTCGGGTCGGGACGACTTCCCCGACGGTGTCAGGCTTGACCCCGGCAACTACGAGACGAGCTGGTCAGCCAACCAGTGTGTGCGGGGACGAACCCTGCCGATCGTGAACGTCGCCTCTCCCGAAGACGACATCGGGGTGGTTTTCCGCAACGACGCCGCGGACTTCGCGGCATATGAGCGCGGACCGGACAGGCAGGGCCGCAACACACTCCTGCTTGGCGCCGTCGCGGCAGCCCTGGTCGGCGGTCTGGTGGCCGCCCTGACGATCGGTCGCCGCAAGTGACGCGGCGGTCCGTCGCGATCACGCTCGCCGCCCTTTCGCTCGCCGCCTGCGCCCATCCCGAGGACCGGCGCTGGACGTCGGTGTCGGAACTGCCCGCGGCCAGCCTGCCCCCAGGCGAGGTGCCGCAGGTCCGGGTGTACTCATTCACGCCGCCCAAGCCGGACGCGCCGAAATCGACCATCCGCGACTTCTCCGACCGGGGTCAGGCGGCGATCATCGACTCGCTGGCGGCCAAGTCGGCCGATCCCGACGCCTTCAGAAAGCAGCTGGCCACACCGCTCAAGGCCCCATCCGGTGGCGGTGCCGACGACCGCACCAAGCTCGCTCGCATCCTCGTGGTCTCGATCAGCAAGGGTCCCGACAGCCGGCCCGGCGACCGCCTGGTGCGCACCATCGTGACGATCACGCCGAAGAGGAACGGCCCCCGCTCGACCTTCGAGTTCGCCGGCTACACGGTCGCCGCGACCGATACGAAGGTGCAGAGCATCGCCCACCTCGAGGACGTCACCGACCTGTCGCTCACCGCCTCGCTCGCCCCGACGATCAAGGGGTTCGGCGACAACAGCGTTGGCGGCACCGCATCCAACAAGCGCACCACCTCGGCGGACATCATCTCGCAGTACGAGAACCTCAACGTCGACATAACGCCGGACAGCCTTGTGCTGACGCGCGAGAGCGAGCGTGGACTGGACGTCGTCGGCAACACGCTGGTTTCTCTGACGCTCGCGCCGACCACCGGCACCGACCCGTTGCAGGACTTCGTCGTATCCTCCCAGAAGCTGTTCGAGGCCGGGAAGCCGCTGACACCGGAAAAGGCGACGTTCGCGATCTCGCCGCTGAGCACGTTCGCCCGCGCGGACCTCGTAGCGACCGTCACGCTACGCTACGTTCTCCGGCGGATCGTCTCCGGCCGCGAGTTCTACACGGAGGGCAAGCAGGGCGTCCAGCTGGTGACCGGCAACGCACCCGGCGTTTCCGAAGGAGTCCTCGTGCGCTCGGTCGATGCGCAACCGCTCCTCTACATGGTCTGCATCAAGGCCCGGAACCACCAGCCGGTCATGGCCGTCACCGTTGACGGCCGCGCGCGCAACGTTCTCTACGACGATGCCGATGGTGCCAGAGCGATGGCAACCTGGCTCAGCGGACGCTCCGTGACGGCCATCGGCGGCGAAGGCGTGACGCTCGGACTGGGCAGGACGATACCGCTCCCGGCGGGCGCAACATACTATCCCATGCCGCTGTCCGGCGGATGCAATCCCCTGGGCTCGTGACCGCAACTTGACAGGTCTGAGTTGCCCTACCCCGACGTGAGGCCGCGTCCCCGATCGCGGGTTTAAGACGTCTAGGTTCCCGATGGTCATGTCCGGCACCGGTTGGGGTGTCGGTGCGCCCGCGATAGGCCCTGTGAACGGAACCGGCCGCTACCCCCCTGCTCGTGCCGTTCGCGTAACCTTGTGTGATTTCCGAAGTTAGCACGCCCTATAGGTGGTCGCCCCGTGACGCCTTCTCGATGCCGGCGCGACCGTAGCTATAATTTCTCCCCGTCCTCGCAGTATGGAAGCCTTGCAGGCCTTCATCCAGACGACGTGATCGACCTCAAGCCGGCACACTCGATCGTTGGGTACGTCGGCTAGCTGGGCTCATGCCGATGCTCCATGATGACGGTGACGGCAAGGGAGCGACAACAGCACATCTTCTCGTTCGCCACGAACGGCCTCACTAGGAGGGAAGTCAGTCGACGGCCGCAACGTCAGTCATGGCCAGATGGGCCGACGTCTGCCCAGTCGCTCCCCCCGTGACAAACTGGCGAACAAACGACCGGACAATGACGGCTTGCAAGTAATGTATCCCAGCGGATACAATACAAGCTGATTCAAGGTGGGGGGTCCCTAATGATAAGAAAACTTTTGATGGCTGCGGCTGTGGGTCTGACCTACGCCGCACCGGCCAAGGCGCAAGAACTTGACGCCCTCGTTGCAGGCGAGTCGGTGGACGACTCCGGCACCAAGGTTCCAGTCATCGTGGTGACGGCGCGACGACGGGCGGAGGACGCGCAGCGGATTCCTGGATCACTGTCGGTAGTGGACGGCTCGCTGCTCGACCGCAGCTACTCGGTCAACGTCCAGAACCTCACAACGCTGATCCCCTCGCTCAACTACTCCTCTGCCAACCCCCGAAACACCGCCTTCACGATTCGTGGCTTGGGTTCCAGCGTGGTCGCAGTCAGCCAATCGAACGACGGTCTCGAGCCCGGGGTCGGCTTCTACGTCGACCATGTCTATCACGCACGTCCCGCTACCGCCGCGTTCGACTTCGCTGACGTTGAGCGGGTCGAGGAGCTGCGCGGTCCCCAAGGAACGCTGTTCGGTAAGAACACGACGGCCGGGGCCATCAACATCACCAGCCGCGCGCCAACGTTCACAACCGAGGGGTTCGCCGAGCTCAGCTATGGCAGCTTCAACTTCGTGCAGGCTAAAGCGTGGATCTCCGGACCGATCTCGGACGAAATAGCGTTCCGGCTGTCCGGGGTATCGACCAGGCGCGATGGCGTGATCGCCAACGTCCGGGACGGTCGGGACCACAATCAGATCGGGACCCAGGCCATCAGGGGCCAGCTCCTGCTGAAGCCCGATGACCGTTTGCAGATGCGGATTATCGCCGACTTCACTAACTTCAAGGCAGACTGCTGCGCCCAGGTCTTTCTGCGCGCAGGCGCAAGCCTCCGCGCGGCGTCGCGTCAGTTCGCCGGTCCGCTCGGGCTCGCCGCCCAGTTCGGCTACGCTCCTCCCTCCGCTAACCCCTACGACCGCTTGACCGACATCGACGGACCGTTGGCAGTGGACACCAACGAGGGTGGGGTGGAAGCGATCACCGATTGGAACTTGGGCGGGGCGACGATCACGAGCGTCACCGCCTGGCGGTTCTGGAACTGGGACGCCGAGAACGATCGAGACTACACCGGCATTCCCATCCAGCTGTCGCAGCATATCCCTTCGCGGCAGGACCAGTACAGCCAGGAAGTCCGCATCGCCTCCGCAGGCGAGGGACCGTTCAGTTACGTTGCCGGCCTCTATGCGTTTCGTCAGCGCATCACTGGTCGGCCAGTTTCGATATATGGCCCCGCCGCCGCCCGCTATCTCATCGGCACGACCACCGGCGCGGCCAGCACGCCAGTCCCCTCAACCCTGCTCGACGGCTACGGCCAGGACGGTAGGACCGACTTTCGCACCCGCAGCTACGCTGCTTTCGCGGAGCTGAACTACCGTGTTCTGGACGCCGTGACCTTCACGGGCGGGCTCCGCTACACGCAGGAGAGCAAGTCGGGCTCGTATCCCACCTTTGTGTTCGGTGGGTTGCCGACCACAAGCACCGCGCTCGTCAACGCAAAGCTGTCGGTACTGCGGCCCCAGTCCTACGTTGCAGAGGACCGCGACGGTAGCCTGTCGGGCCGAGCCAGTATCGCCTGGCAGGTGTCGGACGACGTGCTTGCCTACGTGAGCTACGCACGCGGGTTCAAGTCGGGCGGCATCAACATGTCAGGCCTTCCGCTGGACAACAACAACCTGCCGGCGCTCGCGACGGCGGTGGTCCGTCCGGAGCGCAACACGAATTGGGAGGGGGGCCTTAAGACCACTTTGTTCGACCGCCGGGTCGTGTTCAACGTCGACGCCTACTTCACCAGTGTCCGTGATTTTCAGGCTACGGTAGTCGATAGCAGCCAGACGGTAGCTCTCCGCGGCTACCTGTCGAACATTCCACGGGTCACAGTGAAGGGCGTCGAGGCCGACGCGACCGTGCGAGCCGCACGCGGGCTGACGCTGCGAGCAGGGCTGGCCTATGCCGACGGTCGCTACTCGTCCTACCCCGCCGGGCCGTGCCCACTTGAGGTCCAGACCGCAGCCACCACCGCCTGTGACCTGACAGGTCAGCGCCTCGCGTCGTTGCCCCGCTGGTCGCTCACGGGTGGGCTTGACTATGCGTTGCAGGTCGGCGCCGGAAAGGTCTTTGTCCACGCCGACGCCGCGTTCCGCAGCGGCTTCAACGGGGATCCGAGCCTTTCCCGCTACACATACATCGAGGGATATGCCCTGACGAACGCCAACATAGGCTACCGCTTCGCGGACGGAATGGAGTTGGCGGTCTTCGCCCGGAACCTCTTCAATGCCGACTACATACAGAACCTCACCATCCAGGCTGGCAATTCTGGCCTTATCCTCGGTAACCCCAGTGATCCGCGCACCGTTGGCGTGACGTTGCGGTTGAAACGGTAATGACGGGTGTAGAGGTCGCGGCGCTGACCACCCTTGTGGCCGTAGCCGCGGCGCTCTACTCAAGTGTCGGGCACGGCGGCGCATCCGCCTATCTGGCCGCAATGGCCCTGTTCGCGGTACCCGTTGCGTCGATGCGACCGACGGCCCTGACGCTCAATCTGGTTGTCGCAGGACTGGCCTCTTTCAGGTATCTTCGGGCCGGCCAGTTCAACTTCCGCCTGTTTCTGGCGCTTATCCTGGGGGCGGCCCCAATGGCCTATCTCGGTGGGCGGCTGGCGCTGGATGCCTCAATCTATCGCGTACTTGTCGGGCTGACGCTCTGGGTCGCCGCAACTCGCCTGCTGTGGCGACCGGCGATTCCCGATCTGGCCAAGGTCCGGATGCCCTCCTGGTGGGTAGCCACACCGACCGGCGCGGCGACGGGGCTCCTCGCGGGGCTGGCCGGCACGGGCGGCGGAATCTTCCTCAGCCCCGTCATGCTCTTCCTGCAGTGGGAGCAGGTCCGGCGCATCTCGGGAATCGCGGCGGTCTTCATCCTCGTAAACTCGGCGGCGGGTCTCGCGGGGAGCCTGTCCGACCTGCGTGAACTGCCGCCCATCTTGCCTGCGCTGGTGGTGGCGGTAGTCATCGGTGCTGTGGTCGGCACGTGGCTGGGTGTCGAGCGTCTTCCCCGGCGACATGTCGAACGATCCCTCGCAATCGTCCTAGTCGTCGCCGGGATCAAACTGGTCTTCTCGTGACGACCGCGAGAATGGCGAATATAGGATCACCCGGGCTGACGGGGGCTCGCGACGTCCTCACCCAGCCGGGGCATCATGTCGACAAGGTTGCATGGGCGGTGCCGGCTGTCGAGCTGCGGTGCGATGACCTTCTCCCAGCCATCGCGGACCGCACCATTGGAGCCCGGAAGGCAGAACACGTAGGTCGTGCCGACCAGGCCGGCGGTCGCACGGCTCGCCATGGTGGACAACCCCACGCTCTGATAGCTCACGAGGTGGAAGACGACCGCAAAGCCCTCGATCCGCTTGTCGAACAAAGGTTCGACGGCCTCCGGCGTGACGTCGCGTCCGGACAGGCCGGTGCCACCCGTCGTGATCACGACGTCGACGTCGTCCCGGGTGCACCAGACCCTAACCGTTTCGGCAATCCCGGCCGCGTCGTCGGAGACTATGGTACGACCGGCGATCACATGTCCCGCACTTTCGACCATGGCTTCGAGAAGGTCACCGCTCGAATCCGTGGCCAGCGTCCGGGTGTCGGAGACGGTGAGAAGGGCTACCCTGACCACCTTCGCCTCACCTTCGCCGATCCGTCCACCCGCGATCACTCCGCTCATGCCGTTCTCCGTTCCTCCGCAAAACCGGGAGCTCCGCCTGCCGGGCGGATCCGGCAGCGGGGCTGCCCGCGACGTAGCCAGTGGGCCCCCACAAGGCTAGTGCGGTGCTTGGTCGGTCCATACCGTGCGTTGGACCGGGCAACGTTGTTGGCGGTCTCCGCCTGCGGAGGCCCCTTCGGCCTGTGGCGCGTTGAGGTGTGACGATGGGTATGGTGAAGGTGCGGTTCTTTGGTCGCTTCGCGGAGGAGATCGCGCGTAGCGTCGAGATGCCTATCGAGTGCGGGATGACGGTCGCAGGCCTGCGCGAGGCGCTCGCCTCACGTTTCGGCGCCGACCAACTCCTCGGTGCACGCGTGCTCGCCGCCGTCGACGACCGCATCGTCCATGACGATCTCGTGCTGCTCAGCGGTCAGGCAGTGGATCTTCTCGCGCCACTGTCGGGGGGCTGAAGGTGATCAACCTGACCAAGGCGCCGATTGATCCGCCCAAGCTGCTGGGCGCGATTCTCGATCGCTCGGCCGGCGCCGGCGCGGTGGTCAGCTTCTGCGGCGTGGCGAGGCCCTTAGCGAACGGGACGCAGGTCACTGGACTCGTGCTCCACGTTCACCCGACGCTTACATGCTCGTCGATCGAGGAAATCGTTGCCGACGCGCGCGGCCGCTTCGCGATAACGGATGCGAGCGTGGTTCACCGCTTTGGGACGATATCTCCAGGCGAGACGGTTGTGTTCGTCGCGGCGGCTGCCGCTCACCGGCGGGCGGCGTTCGGCGCGGCGGACTACATGATGGACCGTCTGAAGTCCGAAGCGGTGTTCTGGAAACAGGAACTGGGTGCCGGAGGTAGCCGCTGGATCGAGCCAAGCGAGGCCGACCGATTTGACCTCGCGCGGTGGAGCGTGACGTGAGTGACCTAAGCCATCTCGACGCGCAGGGCCGTGCGCGCATGGTCGACGTCGGCGACAAGCCGGTGACCCACCGAGTAGCGAAGGCCACGGGATGGTTGCGTTGCCTGCCCGATACGCTGACTCTCGTAGCCGACGGCCGCGCGCCCAAAGGCTCTGTAGTCGCAACCGCCGAACTCGCCGGGGTGATGGCTGCAAAGCGCACGGCGGACCTGATCCCGCTATGTCATCCGCTTCCCTTGACCAAAATCGCGGTCACCATCAAGGCCGACGCAGGCCTTCCGGGCTTCCAGCTCGAGGCCGAGGTGCGCACCGCCGCCAGAACCGGCGTCGAGATGGAAGCGATGACCGCAATTTCGGTGGCATGCCTCACGCTGTTCGACATGCTCAAAGCTGTAGACCGGTCAATGGAGATCGGAGGGATCAGCGTGGCGGCCAAGTCTGGCGGAAGCGCCGGCGCTTGGAGCAGGCCATGATCACGTATGATGAGGCGCTTGCGCGCGTCACTGCGGCTGCCCGTCGGCTGGGCGCCGAAGAAGTGACGCTCGATAGCGCGCACGGCCGCTTCCTGGCCGCTCCCGTGCTGGCTGCCGTCGATGCGCCGCCCGTCGACGTTTCCGCGATGGATGGCTATGCCGTGTGCGGCACTGGGGACGCCTTCGAGATATTGGGCGCGAGCTATCCAGGCACGCCGCACGAAGGGGACATCGGTCCGGGCGAGTGTGTGCGGATTTTCACCGGGGCGGCAGTGCCTGCGGGCGCCGACCGCGTGGTCGTCCAGGAGATCGTGGATCGGAACGCAGACCGCGCGCTTGTCCGGAAGTCGCCCGCTGGTCCAGACTTCATACGACGACGCGGGGCTGATTTTCGGAAGGGGCAGCAGCTGCTCCTTGCTGGCGACAGGCTGACCCCACGCGCGCTAGTCGTGACGGCGGGGGCCGACCTCGGTCGCGTGAGCGTCGGCAAGATACCACGCGTACGCGTCCTGGCCACGGGCGACGAACTCGTGCGACCTGGCGAGGCGCACTCGCGGCAGGGCATGATCCCCGAAAGCGTCTCTCAGGGGTTGGCTGCTCTGATCGCAACTTATGGTGGAGCGTGCGGTCCGGGCACCATGGTGTGCGACGATCGAAAGGAAACAATAGCGGCCGCCCAAACGGCGCTGTCGGACGCCGACCTGGTCGTCGTGGTCGGGGGCGCCTCGGTCGGCGAGAGAGATTTCGCCAAGTCGGCCTTTGCGGCGATGGGAATCGAGCTGTCGTTCAGTGGCGTCGCCATGCGGCCGGGCAGGCCGATATGGATGGGCTCGGTCGGAGAGACGCTCGTGATGGGGCTACCAGGCAATCCGACGTCCGCCTACGTGACGGCTAGGTTGCTGCTCGCGCCGCTCGTTCAGGGTTTGGCGGGTGGTCGATCCGCAGACGCGGTCCGCTGGCGCTCTGCTACCTTGGGCGAGGGTCTGCCCGGGTGCGGAAGTCGCGAGACCTTCACGCGTGCCGTCTGCCGGGATGGCGTAGTAGCCGCCTTGCCTTACCAGGATTCTGGCGCTCAGCTGACGCTCGCGTCCGCCGATGTACTCTTGCGCCAGGCCGCGGACAGCGGCCCGTTGCTGGCCGGCGACGCCGTGCAGATGCTCGCGCTGTGAGCGCCCCGCTGATCGATGGCTTCGGCCGCCAGATCGATTACGTCCGGCTGTCGGTGACCGACCGGTGCGACCTGCGGTGCCGCTATTGCATGCCGGAGGCGATGACCTTCCTACCTCGCGCCGACCTGCTCACGCTTGAAGAACTCGTCGAACTCGCCCGTCACTTCGTTCGGCGTGGCGTGCGCAGAATCCGCCTTACGGGAGGCGAGCCGCTCGTCCGCAAAAACGTCGAATGGCTCGCAAGTGTCAGTGGGCGTGTAATTCTCCGCGGATGTGGGCTTTGAAAATTCCCTGATTGTTGGGCCTGGTTGCCCAATGAGCCGGGGTTAACCCCGGCTCATTGGGCAACGCCAAAATCGGCGCGATGACCTCCTGCGGGAGGCGGCGCTGATGATCCGACTTGGAGAAGCCATGATGATACTGGAGTTGCACCGGCAGGGGCTGTCGGTGACGGCGATCGCCCGCCGGACGGGCCGTGATCCCAAGACCGTTCGCAAATACATCGAGCGCGGCGTCGAGGTGCCGGTTTACGGCCCCCGCAAGGCCGGGCGGCCGAGCAAGATCGCGCCCTACATGGAGTTCCTGCGCGAGCGCGTGACGGCGTTCCCCGAGCTGACGGCCTCGCGCCTCACGCGCGAGATCAGGGAGATGGGCTATGCCGGCGCGTACACCGCGGTGAAGCGCTACCTGGCAGCAATCCGGCCCGACCATGATCCCAAGCCTTACGAGGTTCGCTTCGAGACCAAGGCCGGCGTGCAGGCCCAGGTCGACTTCGCCCGGTTCGTCGTCGAGTTCACCGACGAGCCGGGCGTGGTGCGCATCGTCTGGCTGTTCAGCCTGGTGCTGGGCTACTCGCGCCTCGTGTTCGCCCGCTATGTGCTGCATCAGGACCTGCAGACGCTGCTGCGCTGTCACATGCAGGCGTTCGAGGCGATCGATGGCGTGCCGATCGAGATCCTCTATGACCGGATGAAGACCGCGGTCACCGGCGAGGACGACCAGGGCCACATCGTCTACAACACCTCGCTGCTGGCGCTGGCGAAGCACTACCGGTTCCAGCCCCGGGCGTGCCGGCCCTATCGCGCCAAGACGAAGGGGAAAGTTGAGCGGCCGTTCCGCTACATCCGCGAGGACTTCTTCCTGGGCCGATCCTTCCGCAACATGGAGGACCTCAACGCCCAGCTCGTCGAGTGGCTCGACACGGTGGCCAATGTCCGGGTGCACGGCACGACGCAGCGCGTGGTGGCCGAGGCCTTCGCCGAGGAGCAGGGAGAACTGCAGCGGCTGCCCGAACACCGCTTCAACGCCGTGCTGAAGCTCGAGCGGCGGGTTACCCATGACGGCTTTGTGGCGGTCGGCGGCAACTTCTACAGCGTGCCTGACCGCACGCGCCGCATCGTCGAGGTCGAGCAGCTACCGGACGTAGTCCGGGTAATCGATCGCGGCGTTGTGGTTGCTGAGCACCCTGTGCTCGAAGGACGCCTCCAGTATCGCATCGACCGGCGTCATCGCACCGGAAGGCCTCAATCACGGCCACAGGAACGGCGCACGACGATGATCGGCCGGCTCGGTGACCATGTGCCGCTGCGCTCGCTGGCGGTTTATGAAGCCATTGGCGCGAGCCTGGCGATGGAAGGACGGCCATGAACGGCGCGGCACCATCCTCGCGCGTCGACTCGATCCGCCGCAGCCTGGTCAGCCTCAAGATGCCGCGGGCGCTTGAGATCCTCGACGCGACCTTGCGACGCATCGAGCAGGGCCAGATCGACGGCATCGAGGCGCTCGACGATCTGCTCGGCGAGGAGCTGTCTCTGCGCGAGAACCGCCGAATCAAGGCGGCCCTGCGCATGGCGCGGCTGCCCGTCGTCAAGACGCTCGCCGGCTACGACTTCTCGTTCCAGCCCTCGCTCGACCGCAACCGCATCCTGGCGCTCGCCGGCCTCGACTTCATCGAGCGCGCCGAGGTCGTCCATCTGCTGGGCCCGCCCGGCACCGGGAAAAGCCACATCGCGACCGCGCTGGCGGTCGAGGCCGTGCGCGCCGGCAAGGCGGTCTACTTCATCCCGCTGGCTGATCTGATCGCCCAGCTCGCCAAGGCCGAGCGCGAGGGCACGCTTCGCGAGAAGATCCGCTTCCTCACCAGAGCGTCGCTGCTCGTCGTCGACGAGATCGGTTACCTGCCGGTCACACCCGGCGGCGCGAACCTGTTCTTCCAGCTGGTCAACGCCCGCTACGAAAAGGGCGCCATGATCCTCACCTCTAACCGCGGCTTCGCCGAATGGGGCGAGGTCTTCGGCGATGCCGTCGTGGCGACGGCGCTGCTCGACAGGCTGCTGCACCACGCCGTCGTCATCCAGATCGAGGGCTCCAGCTACAGGATGCGCGAGCACGCCGCGCTGGTGCCCGAAAACGTCCGCGCCGGCGTCACGTTCAATCCACCGCCAAAGCGTCGCGGCCGCCCGCCAACGAAAGGAAAACCCGATCCCGAATACGGCTGATCACCGCATAGCTCAAACCGCCAGCATAGGGAATTTTAAGCGCCCACATCTGCGGAAAGTTCGGGGCCCTTTGACACGCAAGCGAGATCGGCGGTCTCATCGGTCATGGGCTCGCCGAGCTGACCCTCACCACCAACGGGACGCTGTTGGCTGGAAAGGCGGCTGCGCTGCATGCCGCAGGTGTGCGGAGGATCAATGTCAGCCTGGACAGTCTCGACGCGGAACGCTTCGCTGCGATCACGCGGAGGGATGTGCTACCCTCCGTGATCGAGGGACTGGACGCGGCGCGCGGGGCTGGGCTCGCCGTGCGGATCAACACGGTCGCCATGCGCGGCGTGAACGGTGACGAGATCGGGTCCATCCTGCGATGGTGCGGCGAGCAGGGATTCGATCTGTGCCTCATAGAGACAATGCCGCTCGGATCGGTCGACGACAACAGGACGGACCGATTTCTGCCGCTGACCGAGGTCGAGGCGAGGCTGGCGGAAGAGTTCACGCTGACGCCATCGGCCCACCGCACCGCGGGGCCGGCGCGCTACTTTGACGTTAGGGAGACGTGTGGCCGCCTCGGTCTGATTACTCCGCTGACGAGTAACTTCTGCGCCGGCTGCAACCGTGTGCGGGTTACCGCGACGGGAACAGTGTTCGGTTGCTTGGGCCACGACCAGCGGATCGAGTTCCGCGACATCCTGCGGGACGGGAGGGAGGCCGATATCGATCGTGCCTTCGACCTCTTGCTAGCCGGTAAGCCGCGTCGCCACGATTTCGACCAGCAAGCCGCTCGACCGGCGGTCGCGCGCCACATGAGCGTCACGGGCGGCTGACCGCAGCTTTATACCCTTGCTGGCGTTGCAGGCGTTTTTCACCGTTACCAAGGGCGACTTCGCGTTCCACGAGAAGGGCCTCGTAGATCGCTACGATCTGGCCAAGGACCGAGAGTGCAAGCGTGTCAGGATCGCGGACGGCCGGAATGAATCCAATCGGCCCTGTAAGTCTTTCCAGCGCACACTCACGCACCCCGAGTTCGCGCAGTCGCTCGAGCCGGATGGCGTGTGTGCCCCTACTTCCCATGGCTCCGACGTAGAAGTGTGGCTGCGCGAGAGCCTGCCTGAGCAGTTCGGGCTCCCAGTCGTGATCGTGGAATAGCATAACGACGGCGCTGTATTCGTCGCCCGTGAGCTGACTCGTCTTCGATGGCGTGTTGAGCACGGCAACGCGCTGGCCGCTCGATCTAATCCTCTCGGCTATGCTGCCATCGGGTGTGAGTACCATCAGCTCGGCGCCGTATGACGCGGCGAGGCCCGCCATGGCAACGGTTTCGGCACCGTGTCCGATCACGAATAAGCGGAGGTCTGGCTGATGAAGCGAGGTGAAGGTCCCAGCCCGCCAGCCCGTTCGCGCGGCGGAGGGATCACCAAGGATGAGCTTGCCATCCACATCCAGCTCCAGCGCCGCAGCGGTTCGGTCCGTGAGCGCTTGGTTGGCTCGCAGAATGACATCTTCCGGCGGATCGGGAGTGACGACGACGTCGATACCCCCGCCGCAAGGCAGACGAATGTCGAGGAATCGCGATCCGGCACCGAAGCGGATCTTCTCGGCCCGACCTTGCGCGATAACGCGGACGGCTTCACCGACGACCGCCGCCTCGACGCATCCTCCGGACAACGACCCACGCGAGGAACCCGTCTCGCTCACCGCCATGTGCATTCCGGGAGCACGGGAGGAACCGCCGATCACGTCGGTAATGGTAACTAGCGCCGTCCGTTCGCCGCGTTTGGCCGCCTCGGTGAGGAAAGTGAATATCTCCCGTGCACGCCTCACCTGCTGGGCACCGCGCCGCGCGGTAGACGGTGGTCCCCATGCGACTCCAGATCGGCCGGCACGTCGACGTCGCGCAGGATGCCCGGGTCATCGGTGTGGACTACCTTGGCGTCCGCAAGCAGCATGCGGGCTCCCCGGTCCCCAGTCAACGATCCGACTTTCGCCAGCAGCGTCCTTCCGAGCAGCACCGGATTACCCCGCTGACCGAGATATGCCGGCACGGCGGCGGGTGCGCCGCTCCTGACGACCGCGGCCAGGCGACTGGCCAATTCGCCAGGGACGTCCGGCATGTCGCCCAGGAAGACCAACGCTCCTTCGGCATCTTCGGGCAGGGCCAAGACCCCCGCGCGCAGCGATGCAGACATGCCCGCCGCCCAGTCCGATGCGATGATCATACGAACCGGCACCGAGACGGCGCTCTGGGCCACCGCCCTTCCGACCCCCTCGGCATCGGCGCCCAACACGACGATGATCTCCTTAACGGGTGCCCTGACGGCGGCGGAGAGTGCATGTTGCACGAGCGGCATGCCCCGGTGCAGCGCGGTGAGCTTTCCACCGCCGAAGCGTCTGCCCTCGCCAGCGGCGAGAAGAAGGGCGTAGAGGGCCATGAGCCTATTGTGGCATCGTGGCGCCGGCTGACAAGCACGTCTGCCCTAGGCGCCGGTTAGGGAGCGTTGTTGATGGCGATAGACGGACCCCTGAAGCTCAGCCTTCAGATCCTGCGCGGGGGTGAGCCGGCGATAGGGCCCGGCAAGGCCATTGTGCTCGAAGCGATCGGAAGGACCGGCTCCATCTCCGGCGCGGGTCGCTCCCTGGGGATGAGCTACAGGAAAATCTGGCGCCTGGTCGACGCGCTCAACGACGACTGGCGCGAGCGGGTTGTGGAAACGCAGGCCGGGCGCGGTGAGCAGAGCGGCGCGCGTCTCACTGACTTCGGCGCGGACCTTTTGGCGAGATACCGGGCGACCGAGCGGCGGACCATGGAGGCGGCGGCAGGCGCCGATCTCGACTGGCTCTTGTCGGCCACGAAGAGGGACCAATGAACCGGCTCGACCCCGAATTGAGCCACCTACCCGCCTAGAGCAGCCTATCGCCGCAGATGCTCCTTCACCGGCAGATGCTCGACCGGGAGCGCGTCCCGAAACCTTCGTCGAGACTGTCCGCCGGACCGATGCCGGTGGCGCTCTCCTGTGCGAGCCGTCGGTCGTCAAGATCACCCTCCGGCGGTTGTTCACCCGCGAACCCTAATCAGCCTCGCCTTCCCAAAAAGCTCTGTGCGGTCGCGACAGCCTAGTGGTAGTCCAAAGACGATCAATCGCCGAAGCCGCCTACTTGCCACATCTCGCGGAACACCCGCCAGCCCTTGGCCGTGCGCTTGAGCACGAACAGCTGGCGGATGGTCTCCTGCTTCGTCAACGTCGGCGGGTTCGGCTTGCAGGTCAGCACCGCGAAGACCGACGCCATGTTGCTGTCCGACGAAACGACGGTGTCCTTGACCGCGAATGCACAGCCCTTGTTTCCCGCCGGCCCGAGATAGGCAAACCAATCATCCAGGGCCTTTACGGACGACGCCAGTCCCCGCCTCGCCCCGGCGTCACCTTCGCCAGTGATGATGGCGTCCTCACTGTAGAACCGCTCGGCCAACTGCGTGGAAGTCATCCCGTCGCGATTCGCCTGATCCTGACCGGCGTAGAAGGCGACGAGTTCCTTGACGACGTCAGCCGGCGAGGCCGCGCTGCTCGGCGTCGATTGCGTTCTGGCTTGCGCAGCTCCACACCCGACCAGCGGCACTGCGCAGATCATGGAGAAAATGGCCAATCGCGCTTTCAGATACGAAGTCATACATTCTCTCCATAGATGCCGAAACTGCCGATTCTCAGTTTAATTAGGCATCTCGACAATTAAAAAAGCCCCTGCTGGGTGTCAAGACCGAATCCGACCGCGCGCGACGCGGCGACCCCACTGGCCTTTCTCATCAGAAACCGCTTAGATTTCAATAGTTTCCATTACCTTTGGGATGAAACATCTCGATCAAGCGAGTGCCCTGACGGAGCGTCGAGCGGCATATTGTAATTATTCTCCCGATGAATTACGCCCCGTTTCCAAGAGAGCTGATCGTCCACTATGTCGTCATGCCACGATCGGCTTGAATGGCATCACCTGGCCATCGGCCGAATATCAAATCGGTCGGGTTTGGATCGAGAGGCTGACAGGTGGAACATAGGCTCGGCGAACACCCCCTGATGGCGCTGACGATAGCGTGCATTCTCTATGCACTCTCGATCATCCTGATAAATATCTCCCCTTTCTTCATCGGGCTCTACGCCGATACCCTGCATATCAGCCTCAGCGAAGCCGGCTTCGTCCAGACCGTCGATCAGGCGGGTGGTGTTCTGGGTGCAGTTCTCGGGTTCCTTCTCATGCCGCGCCTTTCGTGGCGGACGCTGGCGTTCGTCGCTGCGTTGATCGCGACGATTGCGAATGGGGCGACAGCTCTGGCTGACAGTTATATCCTCCTATGTCTCGTCAGGTTCGTCGCCGGATTTGGCGTCGTTCTCCTGACGACCGTGTCAGCCTGCATCCTGGCCCGAGCGGTTGTGCCGGACCGCGCATTCGGCGCCGGGCTCACGCTCAGCATCCTCCTTTCGGCGCTTGCGATTTGGACTTTGAATGCAATACGGGTGGATTACGGCTACAGCCTCAGCCTGGCTTCGGGTGCTCTGTGGCTCGCCGTCGCAGCCGGGCTGGCCTTGTTGCTGCCACGCGACCTGCGCGGCTCGACAAGCGCGGCGAGCGCCCTGAAGCCGGAAACCGGCCAGCGCGTAAGGCTGATGTCTGGCAGGATCGGCCTGGCCGCACTGCTGCTATTTGCGACCAGCGCCAATGCAGGCTTCAGCTTTACCGAGCGGATCGGCCTGGACAACGGCCTGAATCCGGACGCCATAGCCAATTCGTTTGTGATCGCGTGCCTGTTCTCGCTCGTCGGCTGCGCGTTGCCGGCGGTGTTCGGAGCATCCGGCGGACGTATAAAATGGCTTGGTGCGACGACGATATTCTTCATCGTCGCACTTTGGCTGTTCTACATCGCGACGACGGTCACTCTATATGTCGCCGCCTTCGCTATTTACATCTCAGTGTTCAGCATGGGCCTCACATACTATATGTCCGTGGTCGCCGAGAACGACCCGGACGAACGCTACACGCGCGCGATCTACATCGTGAATGTCGTCGCACAGTCTATCGGACCTGCGATCGGCTCGATCGTCCTGATCGGATATCCTGTCTCCGTCGTGTTCCTGATAGCGCCGATACCTGCAATAGCAGCGTTGATCCTGGTGTCTTACTACACCTTGCGGCAGCGGCGCGATCCGTTGCCATCATGAGGTACGGGTCGCCTCTCCACGGCAGAGCGGCTGCTGACGTCGACATAAAGGCTTCAGTGGCATGTACCGGCAGGCAGGATTTCAATGTGGCGGCGACGCTTCCAAGGTCGGCAGCGTGCGGATGTCGAGCTCTAGGATCCCGAGGTAGATATCTTGAACATGAAGTCCGAAATCTTGATGTCTAGCAGCCCCGCTCGGCCCTCATCGCCCCCCCATGCCGGGAAATCATTCTGGATCCGCGACTTTGGCGACTATTCCGCGAATCCCGATCTGGATACGGATCTGGACTGTGACATCCTCGTGATCGGTGGTGGCATCGCGGGCCTGTCATCGGCCTGGCATGCCGCCAAGGATGGTCTGGGCAAGGTCGCCCTCATCGAAAGCGAGATCATCGGCTTCGGGGCGAGCGGACGCGCCGCGGGTTGGATCATGCCCCAGTTCGGCATGGATCAATTGTCCATCCGCAAGATATATGGCGTTGAGCGATCGAGGGCAGCCTTAGCGTACTGCCGTCGCGCGACCGCCTATACGCGCCAGGTCATCGAGCAGAACGGCATCGATAGCGATTATCGCTCTCCCGGGTTGATGCGCGTGGCTTTCGACGACCGTTGGGTGGACGATCTCCATGGCCTGTTTTCCACCTATCAGGAAATCGGCGTCGACACGGTCTCGTGGCTGACGGCGCCGGACGTGCAGGCTCATTACAACGGCAACGGCAACTTCAAGGCTGCCATCTCTGATACCGATCTCGGGTTGCTCAATCCCTGCAAGCAGGTGCGCGCGCTCAAGGGACTGGCCGAAGCGGCAGGGGTCACTATCTACGAGAACACCCCGGCCACCCATATCGAGCGAGTGTCGGGCGGAATTCGCGCGATGACGCCGGGCGGCTCGGTCCGGGCCAACAAGGTGGTTATCGCCACCAACGCCTTCACGCACCAACTGCAAGGGCCGGTCGGCCGAGACCTCGCGCGGTATCAGGCACCCGTTTTTGCCCGAGGGGCGGTGACCGAGCGGCTGTCGGACGCGCAGTGGGCGGAAATCGGCTGGAAGCAGGGCAATGCGATCGAGAGTTCGCTCGACTTGTTTCACTACATGGCACCGACCGCAGATCAGCGGATCCAGTTCTATTTCATCTACTATGGCGGCCATCCCGTTCGTCACGAGATGGAGCCAGCGGTCAGCGCCAAAGGCGGCGAGGTGTCGCTAGCGCATCTGAAACGGATATTCCCGGCACTTCGAGACGTCAGGCTCGAGCATAACTGGGGGGGACACATGTCGGGCACGCGCGACATGGTCCCACACCTGACGAGCATCGGCGATCAGCGCGTCGTCTACATCGGCGGGTGTTGGGGACATGGCCTGGCCATCAGCCACCTGCACGGCCAGACGGTCGCCGATATGTTGGCGGAACGGTCGACCGAACTCACTGATTTTTGGATCGTCGATCGCAAGCCAAAGAAGTGGCCGATGTGGCCGCTGGATTTTGCCGGCAAGCAACTCGCCTGGTCCTTTCTCAAGCGAAAGGTCCGCAGACAGATCCAAGGGTCGATCTTCGAGGGATTACAGGGCGATCTCCAGGAATAAGGATTGGTCCACGACGCACATCCGCCACGTCGC
This sequence comes from Sphingomonas sp. TX0543, assembly GCF_048565505.1. Lineage (NCBI taxonomy): Bacteria > Pseudomonadati > Pseudomonadota > Alphaproteobacteria > Sphingomonadales > Sphingomonadaceae > Sphingomonas > Sphingomonas sp. TX0543. Next base: position 797,850 of record NZ_JBLZUS010000002.1, on the reverse strand, counting down.
GCAAATCCTCGACTTCGAGGGTTAAGCACCCGCGTGCTCGACTGCACCCTTCCGCTCCCCAACGACCGTTCCGAAAAGACCTCCTTTTGAGGGTGGCTCAGAATTGGGAACAGCTAGGTTCAACGCCCGCTCGCGAACTGGTCCCATCCTGTCGGGTCGCGGACGAAAGGCTTCTCGATCAGATAATTTATATCACCGATCGCCTTCTGGTCCATCTCCCGGCCGAACCGGTGGCCTGAGTGCACCGCATCCGCGATCGTACCCGGCGCATAGCAGTCGCCTATCGCGTGGACGGTGAACGTCGATGAATTCTGTGATCCTGCACGCAAGTCTCGCAGCAAGGCATCGTTTGGTGAACGCATACACACCATTACGACTGTTTCGGCAGGCAGGCGGGTTGCTTTTCCGGTATAAATGCAGTGAGCCTCCACGTCGTCGTCGCTGATCTCAACCAGACGATTGGCCGTGACGAGCTTCACGCCGAGGTGGAGCAGGCGTTGGTGCACGGCCTCCCGCTCTGACGTGTATCTCAGTAGTGGTGACGGTTCTGGATCAGGGGTAAGGAGCGTGACATCCAGACCTTGCTTGGCCAGTTTCTCGGCGATAACCCCACCAAGATAATAGCCTTCATCATCGTTTATGATGATCGGCCCGTCGACCGTTCGCCCCGCGATGACTTCGTCGGGCGTAATGACATGAGGGTGATCCCAACCCTTGACGGGGAACCGGTTCGCTTTGCCGATGCCATCTCGGTCCCATGTCGAGCCCGTCGCAACGACGATTTTTGTGAAGTCGAAAATTGCTGTGTCGGAAGCCTGAATTTCGCTACCAAGATAGACATCGACATTCGTCAGTTTGTGAAGCTGGCCAATTCGATAATCCGCGACGCGCCTGTATGTTGACAGACCTGGTAGCGTCGATTCAAGTACGGACCGCCCGCCCAGAAAACCGCTCCGTTCCGAAAGAGCGACAGAATAGCCCCGCCTTCCAAGCGTCAAGGCCGCCTCGAGCCCTGCCGGGCCGCCCCCGATCACCAGAATGCGCTCGTCGGACCTCCTCGGTGGAATGCGCTCCGGATGCCAGCCGCGCCGCCACTCCTCACCGGTCGTAGGGTTCTGCGTGCAGCGGATCGCGCCACCCGTGTACTGCATGGAGAGGCACGTGTTGCAGCCAATGCATTCGCGAATATCGTCGATGCGTCCTTCTTCTATCTTTCTTGGCAGAAAGGGGTCAGCGATCGACGGACGCGCGGCGCCGATCAGGTCGACCAAGCCATTCCTGATCAGGGACACCATGCGGTCCGGCGACGTATATCTACCGACAGCGACTACAGGCTTGGTCGTCACCTGTTTCACAAAGGCAGTGAATGGCTCCTGCCAACCTTCGTCGGCGAAACGGGCGGTCATTACATCCAGGTGGATGTTCTGCACATTTACGTCCCACAAATCAGGCAATTCGGCGAGCAGTTCGACCACGCGCCGACCATCGCCACTGCAGGTGTAGCCAGCATCGCCAAGACCTTCATCGACCCCAAAGCGGACGGCGACGGCACAGTCGGAGCCGACTTCCTCCTTGGTATCCTCGATCAACTCGCGCAGCAGCCGAGCGCGGTTTTCGATGACGCCGCCATAGTCATCAGACCGGCGGTTGACCCGTTCCGTGATGAAGTCGCCGGGTAGACCCATCATGTGGCTGGCGTAAACATAGACGATGTCGAATCCGATATCGCGTGCGCGCCGGGCGGCGGCGCGGTGCCACTTCCTGACATCGGCGATGTCCTGCTTGTCCATCTGCCGGACAACAGCGGGTATATCCATCGCAGGCCGGGGAGAAGCGGACATCGGACGCTCTCGGGACATGCGGTTTCCCGCGAGGGCGCCCTGATGGGTCAGTTCGCAGCCTGCAAGTGCGCCGTGTTTCTGAACCGCCTCGACCATGAGCCGGAGTCCGGGTTTGTCATCGTCCGACCAGAGCCGTTCTCCGCCGCTTGGGGAGGAATCCGATGACGGGTGGATCATGCAGAGCTCGGTATTGACAACGCCCCATCCGCCCTCGGCCTTGATCTCCCGGAACTTTGCGGTGGCATGCGGCGAGAATGTGCCGAGCGCTGTGCAATGCGGGACTTGGTAAAAGCGGTTCTTTGTCGTCTTGGGGCCGATCTTCACGGGCTCGAAGAGGATGTCGTATCGCGGGTCACGTGTCATGCTGGATACTGTCCCTCTCTGTTGAGTTGCACTGAGAAGTGACCCGGGATTTTCATTGAGAAGTGACCCGGGTGGGCGTGGATGATGTACTGCCTGCGACGAGCAGGGTCAAGCGGGTGATTTGTCCTTTCTGGATTTTGGGGCGGCGGAACTGGCTCTGAAGCGGAAGCTGTCATTGCCGGTTTCAAGGATATGGCAATGATGCGTGAGGCGATCCAGCAGGGCGGTGGTCATTTTGGCATCGCCAAAGATACTGGACCACTCGCTGAAGCTCAGGTTGGTGGTGATAACAACGCTGGTCCGCTCATAGAGTTTGCTGAGCAGATGGAACAGCATGGCCCCGCCTGAAGGGCTGAAGGGTAGATATCCCAGCTCATCAAGGATGACGAGGTCGAGGCGCAACAGACGCTCGGCCAACTGGCCCGCTCTGTTTGCGGCCTTTTCCTGCTCCAACGCATTGACCAGATCGACGGTGGAGAAGAAGCGGATCTTTTTGCGGTGATGCTCAACCGCCTGGACGCCCAAAGCCGTCGCGATGTGGCTTTTGCCGGTGCCTGGTCCGCCGATCAGTACGACGTTGTCGGCGCTATCCATAAAGTCACCACGGTGAAGTTGACGCACGAGCGCCTCGTTGACCTCACTGACGGCAAAGTCGAAGCCTGCCAGATCCTTGTAGGCCGGGAACCGGGCTGCCTTGATCTGGTAAGCAATGGACCTGACCTCCCGCTCGGACATCTCCGCCTTGAGAAGCTGTGAGAGGATCGGAACGGCAGCATCAAAGGCTGGCGCGCCCTGCTCGATCAGATCACCAGCGGCTTGCGCCATGCCATACATTTTGAGGCCACGTAGCATGACAACCACAGCGGCGCTGGCCGGATCATGACGCATGGCGTAACGCCCTCAGCGTGTCGTAGCGTTCGACATCGGCAACAGGCTCCTGGGCGAGGCGCAGGGCCTGCGGGGCATCGATTGGGGATGCCGGTGGAGCCTTGCCATCGATCAGGCGGTGCAGAACATTGAGGATGTGGGTTTTGGTCGGCACCCCAGCTTCGAGGGCCAGTTCGACGGCGCTGAGCACAGCCTGTTCGTTATGCTGTAGAACAAGGGCGAGGATTTCGACCATCTCCCTGTCACCACCGAGCCGCTTGAGCAGATGCCCCTGCAGTTGCCGGAAGGCTTCGGGCATTTCGAGGAATGGCGCCCCATTGCGCAAAGCGCCAGGCTTGCGCTGAACAACTGCCAGATAGTGCCGCCAGTCATAGATCGTCTGCCCCGGCTTCTGGTGAGAACGGTCGATAATCCGGTTGTGCTCGCACAAGATTTGCCCCTCGGCCGCGATGACCAACCGATCAGGATAGACCCGCAGGCTCACTGGCCGGTTCGCAAAGGATGCAGGAACGCTATAGCGATTGCGCTCGAACGCGATCAGGCAGGTCGGCGACACGCGCTTGGTATGTTCGACAAAGCCATCGAAGGCCCGCCCCATCGGCATCAGGCTGATAATCTCAACGGCGTGCACATCGGCAACTGTGCCGGGGAGGACGCCATGCTGGATTTCTCCCCATTGTGCGATGCACCGCTCTTCCAACCAGGCATTGAGGGCATCAAGATCTGGGAAGTTGGGCATTGGCTGCCATAACCGTCGACGCGCATCCTGAACGTTTTTCTCGACCTGACCTTTCTCCCAGCCTGAGGCCGGATTGCAAAAATCCGTTTCGAACAGGTAGTGGCTGGCCATGGCAGCGAACCGCGCATTGACCTGTCGGACTTTGCCCTGGCCGATCCGGTCTACAGCCGTCTTCATATTGTCGAATATTCCACGCTGAGGCACGCCGCCCAGCACCCGGAAGGCCTGCGTCAGTGCGTCGAACAACATCTCGTGCGTTTGCAGCAGATAGGCTCGCGTGATGAACGCCCGACTGTGGGAGAGCTTGGTATGGGCCACCTGCAGCTTGGTAGGCCGGCCATTCAGAAGGGCGTAATCTTCACTCCAATCGAACTGAAAGGCCTCACCGGGCTGGAAGATCAGCGGTACGAATGTGCCGCGCCCACTGGTTTGCTTTTCATATTGGCGTTCGGTCTTCCACGAGCGGGCGAAGGCGGCAACACGGCTGTATGATCCCTCGTAGCCCAGCTTAACCAGATCTGCATGTAGCTGCTTGGCTGTTCGCTTCTGTTTGCGCGACTTGCCAGATTCCACCCGCAGCCACGTCGTCAGTTTTTCTGCAAACTGATCAAGCTTGCTCGGCCGTTTGGGAACCTTGAACGTCGGCTCCACCGCGTCATCGCGCAGATATTTGCGGATCGTGTTGCGCGATAATCCAGTCCGCCGCCGGATCTCGCGAATGGGGATGCCTTGCCGAAAATGCCAGCGGCGGATCACACTGAGTAGGTCCATGTCGATCACTCCGATGCCTCCTGACTGTCAGCCAGGGGCGAGGAAAACATGGGTCAATTCTCAGTGAAAACTTATAACCCTCCCGGGTCACTTCTCAGTGCAACTCAACACCTCTCCCTTGCTCGCGCGCGGTCACGCCTATCTCAGGCAACGTGCCGGTCAGCCGCCAATCATTCGAACCTTGCGAAGCGATAGGGTGCCGGATCGATAATCGGATCGGACCCCGTGAGAATGTCGGCAGCGAGCTCTCCGGCCGCCGGTGCGGTTCCGAAACCGTGCCCCGAAAAACCGGTGCAGATGACCAAGCCAGGTATCTCGGACACGTGATCGATGACCGGCAGGGAATCGGGCGTTACGTCCACCGTGCCAGCCCACACCTCCGCAACCTCGGCAGCATCGAATACAGGCCATGCCGCGCGAAGCGCGATGAACGCTTCGTCGATCGCGCCCAAGTCCACCGAGGGATCCTTCGCCCTCACCCGTTCGAAGGGAGACGGACCTTGCGGCTTCCACCGGCGCGGCAATCGCAAGTCGTCGATGAAATCCCGACCGAATGCGACACGCAGATACCGGCCCTGAGTCCTGAGCGACGATGCGTATCTGCGCCCGATGAGCAGATGATCCAACGTAATGGGCGCCTTTACCGCGCTGCGGTGGGTCACGATAAAGCCGCCGTCGGCGCGTTTGCGAAAGGAGAAATCCGGACCGCCTACCGCGATCTCGGTAGGACCCTCCATGGGTGCGGTGCGGGCCACCGAAACCGTGAGCGGAAGGACGGGCAACCCGACGCCGAGGTTGCCGAGAAAGCGCCGTGACCACAGGCCGCCCGCCAGCAGCACCGTGTCGCAGCTGATCTCCCCGCGCTCCGTCACGACCCCGGAAACCCGCCCGGCCGTGCGGACGAGCGAGCGCACGGCGCAGTTCTCGACTATGACCGCGCCCTTGTCGACCGCCGCTCGGGCGATGGCCGATGCCGCCAGTGACGGTTCCGCGCGTCCGTCGGACGGCGTGTACAGGCCGCCAGCCCAGGAGCCCCTTCCGCCCGGGACCAGTCGGTCGATCTCGTTCTGGTCTACCAGGCGAGAGTCGAGATCGAGGGAAGCCACGGAGCGCATCCAGGCCTCGTATGGCGCCATGTCCGCCTCGTTCCTTGCCAGGAACAGGATGCCCGCTTCCTGATACCCGACATCCGATCCCGTCCGCTGCCGCATGCGGCTCCAGAGACGATCGGCCGCTGCGGCAAGAGGTACATCGGCCGCGGCCCGACTGGTCTTGCGGATCCAGCCCTGGTTGCGCGAGGACTGCTCGCCAGCGACGACGCCCTTCTCGAGCACGATGACCGAGATGCCCCGCTCGCTCAGGGTCAGTGCAGCCGTCAGGCCGACAATCCCGCCACCGATGACGACGACCGCAGCGGAAGCCGGAACGGTCTCGGATGTTCGCACAGGGGTGATGTGTGGCGCCACGCGGCTACCCTTCCGATAAGTTGAAGCCGGCTTGCACCCGCCGAAGGCCGGAGAGCCCGACCACGGTCAGATCGCCTTCAATTCCACATTGCCTCTCGACGCCCCGCGATAGGCCGTCACCTCGATCTCGACCTTGTAGGCCGGGGAACTCAGCGGTGGACAGGTCAGGGTCATTGCGGGATCGATTCCGCGGAAACGGTCGCCGAACCTGGCCATGACGGCGGGCGTGTCGGAAGGATCCTGGATGTAGACACGCGCGGCGACGACATCGCCGAGGCTCGCGTCGACCGCCTGCAAGGCGCGTTCGATGTTGGCCAGGACCTGGTCCGTCTGCTCCGCGGCGTCCTCCGGTATTTCCTGGGTCGCGGGATTTCGACCTGCGGTGTTCGACACGAAGATCAGGCCGTCCACGCAAACCAGCCGCGAGTAGCTCGCCATGTCCTCGTAGCGGGAACCCGTCTTCAGCTTCACAATCTCAACCATTTAGCCTCCTGCCCTGCGCGTGGACACGACGTGCGGACCCCCGCAGCCGCATCGGCACTGCGCATCATTTCAGAACCGGCTCATCCCAAAGGTTGAGCGACTGACCGATGCCGCGCGCGACGGCGTTGCGGTACACGACGGTGCCCCAGGCAACGTCCTCGACCGGCATTCCGCCGACGGACAGGATGATGATCTCCTCGTCGTTCCGCCGGCCCGGAGCGTCGCCGGCGACGATCCGGCCGAGATCCTCGAGGTCTTCCCTGGCCATCCGTCCCTCCGCGATCATGTCCAGGAACTTCACGCCGATGATCGGGATGATGTTGTGGGCGGGCTTGGGCAGTTCATGGAACCAGGCTTCGTAGAGCCCGGTGTTGTCGAGCACCTTGCGGACGCCCTTTGCTTCCATCTCCTCGTCGATCTCACAAGTCGACGGCATGGCCAGGAAGGCACCCGGCTTCACCCATTCGCGCTTGACCAGAGGATAGGTCGCGGGATCGCCGGCGGCGCCAGAACCGCAATAGCTGACGATATCGGAACCGCGAACGAGTTCCTCGATCGAGTCGACGAGCTCCACGTTCACGATCTGCGGCATGTCCGCCTTCAACCATTCGAGGAAGCTATCGAGACTCGCCTTGCCCCGGGCCTTGATCTTGATCGTGTCGAGGTCCGGACAGACCGCACTCAGTGCCATGAGTGTCGTCTTGCCCATGACTCCCGGCCCCATGAGCCCGAAGACCCTGGAGTCCTTCCGCGCAAGATACCGCGCCCCAACACCGGGGATCGCCCCCGTCCGGTAAGCGGACAGAAGGTTCGCTGACATGTAGGCGAGCGGCGCGCCCGTATCGGCGTCGTTGAGGACGAAGGTCAGAATCGAGCGCGGCAGGCCCTTTTCCCGGTTCTCCAGGTTCGACCCATACCATTTCACACCGGCGGTCCGGAAGCGGCCACCGAGATAGGCAGGCATCGCCATGAAACGGCGGTCGGCAGTCCCCCTAGGCATTTCAGGGAACGGGGACGTCTCGGGAAACAGGATCATCGCCCCGTGGGAATCGTTGTTCGCCCCCGCCATGCGGTAATCGCCGTGCCACAACAGGCCGAACATCTCCTCCATGGTGTCGACGCACAGCGCCATGTCGGTCACGCCCGCTTTGATCATGTCCTGCTCCGACAGGTACAGGAAATCGATTCTCGCCGTCTCGGTCATCATTCCACTTCCCACTTAGCCCCCGCCTTCATCCCGACTTCGGTCAGAAGCGGAACGCTGCCCACGGCGTCGGCAACCGACCCCAGACCAGGCGTCTGCGATCAGGGGCCGAGCCGTTTTCCTCGCTCCGCGAATACGACCCGGCAAACCCAGGCTCCCGATGCCGTCATCGCACAAGCGAGACGGACCGGGTCCGGATCAACCGAACCGATTTATTATACAGAAGACGAATTCTGAACCGCGTCAATGGGAAAATGAGCGTTGGAGCCGGTCGGCAGACCCATCTCTACGAGCACGTCCCGGCGGCGCACGTAGGGCAGCGTGCCTTTTTTGGAGCTACGATCGGCATAGCAGCGTCGCATAATTGCTTCCTACCTCAATTACCGGGACTCCGCGCCAAGCCTCCGACTTGAGTGTCCGCCCCGCGAAGAGACGCTAAGAAGGCCCGATCGGTCAACAGAGTGACCTAAAAACAGCCGTATAACGGCAAGTATCGCAAGCCGGCAATCCGCCCCTAATATCGCTCCTAACCAGCGTAATAAATCTTCAGTTGAATAATTGAGTTGCGGTGGTCGACCAAACCGTCGTAGCAAGATCACGTTGTCACAGATTCGGTTTTGACGGAGATTGTCTGGGCGCGACCGGATCTGACGCACCACGTGAGGAGCTCGGGGCATAAGCCAGCATCAACTTTCAGGCCGTCCGCCATGCGGCCCGGGTCCTGGGGGATTATTCGCCCTGCAAGGACATCGGTCCTGGAGCGGGCGATAGATGCACGACGGCTCGTCACGCGCGATTTGGGCAACTGATTCAAGAGGCAGGTGAACCATGCTCGCTTACAAGATGCTCATAGATGGACAACTCGTCGCCGGAGCGAAGACGATCGACGTCATCAATCCCGCGACGGGCGAGCCCTTCACGACCGCTCCGGTGGCGGACAAAGACCAGCTCGACGCCGCCGTGGCGGCGGCGCTAGGCGCTTTCCCCGCCTGGGCGGCAACATCCTGGAGCACGCGTCAGGATTGCCTCAGGCAGCTTGCGCAACGGCTCGAGGACGAAGCCGAGCACTTTTCCCGCCTGCTCGTCAGCGAACAGGGCAAGCCCTTGGCGGAGGCACGGTTCGAGATCGGCGCCACGGTGCAGGGGATACGCTATTACGCCGGCATCGAGTTGCCTGCCGAGACGCGAAGCCATGCCAATGGCGACTACGAGATCGAGCGACGCCCGCTCGGCGTCGTCGCCGCGATCACGCCGTGGAACTACCCGTTGATCCTGGCGAGCAACAAATTCAGCCCGGCCCTACTTACTGGGAACACCGTGATATTGAAGCCTGCACCGACCACGCCGCTGACGACCCTTGAACTGGGCCGACTGGCTTGTGGGATTTTCCCCCGAGGAGTCTTCAACGTCATCGCGGACGACAACGATCTCGGTCCCCTCATCACCGGCCACCCCGACATCGCCAAGATCTCCTTCACCGGATCGACCGGAACCGGCAAGCGCGTCATGCAGAGCGCGGCAGAGACCTTGAAGCGGGTAACTCTGGAATTGGGTGGCAACGACCCGGCGATCGTCCTGAAGGACGCCGACGTGGACAGCGCCGCCCGGGGCCTTGCCGCCACGGCGTTCCTCAACGCGGGCCAAATCTGCGCGGCGCCCAAGCGACTCTACGTCGCCGACGAGATCTACGACGCTTTCTCGGCGCGGCTAGTCGCGGAGGCCAAAGGGCTGAAGCTCGGCGCGGGGGACGAGGACGGCGTGACATTGGGACCTGTCCAGAACAGCATGCAGTTCGAGAAAGTGCGAGAGATCATCGGGGAGGCGGCATCCAAAGGCAAGGTGCTGACGGGTGGCCATGCCGCGAACCGACCCGGCTTCTTCATCGAACCCACCGTGATCGCCGATCTGGACGACGAGGCCCGGCTGGTCGCGGAAGAGCAGTTCGGCCCCGTCGTGCCGATCCTGCGCTTCTCCGACGAGCGGGACGCGATCTCGCGGGCCAATGCCGGTCCTTACGGCCTGGGCGCTTCCATCTGGTCGCGCGACGTCGGTCGGGCACGCGCCCTCGCTCGCGACCTTGAAGCCGGAACGGTATGGATCAATCAGCATGTCGCCATTTTCCCCGACATACCGTTCTCGGGCGCGAAGCAATCCGGAGTTGGGACAGAGGGCGGGGTCGAAGGCGTTTGCGAATTCACCCGACTCCAAGTGACCAACGCGGCGAAATGACGGCTCAGGGACCGGGTTATGGGAAGGGAGATGCTGTGATCGAATATTCGGACAAAGAACCGGCAAAGGCGAACCGGACTGTCGATCGGCGATCCCTGATTCGGTTCGGCGCTGCCGCAGTGGGCTCCGTCGCGCTGGCGAGCTGCGCGAAGGAAAATCCCGACCGAAAGGTGCGCGATGGCGGCGGTAAAGGCGGTCGCTACGACGTCGCCGTCATCGGCGCCGGCTATGCCGGCATCACCGCTGCGCGCGACCTTGCCGCCAAGGGCTGGCGTGTAGTCGTGCTCGAGGCACGTCCGCGCATCGGCGGACGCACGTTCACCAGCCGGTTCCTCGGCCGGGAAGTGGAATTAGGAGGATCGTCCGTCCATTGGGTGCAGCCGCACATCTTCGCCGAAATGCAACGTTACGGTTTCGGTTTCAGGGAAGTGCCCCTCTACGATCTCGATGCTTCGTACATCGTGACGTCGGATGGCACCGTGCACAACGTGCCACCGGCGAAGTTCGACGCGCTTTACAACGACGCCTTCAACAAATTCTGCGCCGGCGCGCGCACATTGTTCCCTCAGCCCTACAAGCCCTTCACCAACCCGGAGGTGCTAAAGCTCGACGACATATCGGCGGCGCAGCACCTGGCGTCGCTAGGGCTAGATCCCTTGGCGAAAGCGGCGCTAAGCGCAGAGCTCGTGCTATATGCGGGTGGCCAGCTAGCGACGTTCAGCTATCCGAGCTTCGTCAAGCTCTTCGCGCTCGCGGGGTGGGATCCATACACTTTCACCGACTCAGAAAAGCATTGGCATATCGCCAATGGCGGGACCGCTGCACTAGCCAAGGCAATCCTTGACGACAGCAAGGCCGATGTGCGGCTCGGCACCGTGGTCAAGGAAGTCGAACAGGGCGACAAGGGTGTGACCCTCAGGACCGCCGACGGCCAAACTGTCGAGGCACGAGCCGCCGTCTTCACGTTGCCGACATCCGTCTATCCGGACATCAACTTCAAGCCGGGACTGTCGACCGCAAAACGCGAGTTCATCGCCCACGGCGATAGCACCGACGGGGCCGATCTGTACATGAAGGTCAGGAAGAACCTCGGCAACACCTTTACCTTCTGTGATGATCCGAACCCGCTGAACGCGATTCAGACTGAGGAATTCGGTAATGACGGTACGATCCTGAAGGCGACGCTTGGGCGCCAATCGCTGCTAGATATCAATGATCAGGACGCGATCGGCGCCGCACTTCGTAAGATTCATCCCGATGCGGAAATCACAGACATCGCGCCCTACAATTGGGTCAAGGATCCATTCTCCAAACAGGCGTGGCCAGCATACAAGGTTGGATGGTTCAAGCGATACAAGGACATGGCGACGGCAGAAGGACGCCTGTTCTTCGCAGGCGCCGCTACGGCCGGCGGCTGGCACGAATACATCGACGGTGCCGTGGAAAGCGGAATACGCGCTTGCCGGGAAGTGACTGAGAAACTCGCGCGTGAGGATGGGGCAAATGGGTAAGGTTCCTCTGGGCAAATATGCGTTGCCTCTCGTGTCGGCGCTGTGTCTTGTGGGGATGGCGGCCTGTTCTAAGTCAAACGGGGACGGTTCCGACAACTCCAGTGTTGGCGGCGCGACCGGCTCGTCAACTCCTACTACTGGATCGGCCGACTACACGCAGTTGGCTTCGGACGCGCGACAAGTCGCCGCCGGCAAGAAGTTGTTCAGCAACTGCGCGGTGTGTCATTCGGCCGATCCCGCCACTCCGTCACCGGCCGGACCGCAACTCGCGGCCGTTGTCGGTCGCCTGATCGGCGGCGTGGAGGGCTACCCTTATTCGCAGGCGCTGAAGAGTGCCGGCGGCGCGTGGACTCCGGAAAGGCTCGACGCATTTCTCAAGAATCCAATGGCGACCTATCCCGGTACCGCAATGGCGTTCGGCGGGCTCGCGAAGGATGCGGACCGCAAGGCGATAATCGCCTATCTTGCAAGCACCAAAGCAAAGTAACCGCCGTACCCGATGTCCGGGTCAGTCGTGACGAACGCCTTCTTGGAGGCGGTCGGACGCTCCGTCCCGAAGCTGCACGATCCGGTCAGGTTCCCAAAGCCGACGGTCGCGCCAACCCGGCCCTGCGACCAGGATGGCGCTGCGCCTCGATATTCACCCGACTGCGATCGGCGCTGAGCCAGTGCTCCGCTCGATGGCTTTTGCAAAGCCCTGTGAGTCGAAGTGGGCGTGCTCGGTGCTCACCCTGCCGTTAACGATGGTATCGATCAGCACGACGGGCCACGTTATTTCCACACCACCGTCCGGCGCCCCCGCGCCGACATAGCGTGCCGTGCACGACAATTCGCCCACGACCGCCTTGCCACTGGCGATAATGTTGACGAACTCGGCCCGAACGCTTCCGGTGACAAACTGCGCGTTGTAGCTCTGGAGATATTCCCGAAAATCCTGCTTCCCCCGAATAGGATTATCGGAGAATGGAATGTCGACGTATTCCATCTCATCATTGTAGAGCGACAGCAGCGCATCGAGATCATTGCGCGCCCAAGCGTCAAACTGCTTTCGCAGCAACTCCTCGTTCTGGCGCATGAGCTGAATTTCGTTGAAGTCGTTCATCGTACCTATCCCTTTGATCGCTGGAGAGATGCGGCGTGCTCGGAAAGGAACGCGTCGAGAGTTCGTGGAGATTGCCCGGTCACACGCGCGACCGCATCGGTGACGAAAGCCGTATCCCCGTTGATGATGCTGCGGCCGATATTCGAGAAATACTCGATAAACCCAGCCGGCGCGCCGCCCGCTTTAAGCCGGTCCTCCGCCGCTCCGGTCGTCTCCTCCACCGGCTGCACCGCCGTGCCGGCGAATGCCGATACCCGGGTAGCAAGCTGGTCGAGGGTGAACGCGTCCGGGCCGGTCAACGTGAGCGCCTGCCGTCCGCAGCTCCCGCCGGCCAGCAGTTCAACGGCGACGGCCGCGATATCCCTGGCGTCGATCCAAGACATTGCGGCACCCCCGGTCGTCATCACGATGATCCCGTCCTCGCGGATCAGGTTTCCGAAGAAGCGCTCGTCGACGAGGTCCTGCATGAACCAGTTCGGCCGCAATATGGCATAGTCAAGTTTGCTCTGCTCGACGACGCGCTCGACCTGTAGCTCGTGCGCGTCGTCGGCGCGGGTTTCTGCCGCGATTTCCGACAGGAGTACGATCCTCGCCGCCCCGGATTCCTCAGCCAGACCCACGAAGTCGCGAATGATCCCGGTGACATCCTCGGATTCGGGCTTCACGACATAGACGGCCTCGACGCCGTCCAGAGCGGCGGCCCAAGTCGAGCGGTCATCCCAGTCGAACACCACGGGGACGGCGCCGCCCTCAACCGGGATCGCGGGGTTTCTCGATGCAGCCTTGACCGCGATGCCGCGCGTCGCGAGGCCGCTGGCTACGTGACGCCCCGTCGTTCCGGGCGCCTTAGTTACTAGGATACTGCCCATTACCACTCCCTGCTCTCCGGCGATTTCAGAACAACGGCTTAATTGGATCGATTTCAGCGACCTACCGGGACTTTTATTATCTATCCGGATAATTTTACGACTGTCAATGTCGTCTCCGGAACCACGCTGCGTCGAGGTCTAGCCGACGAGGGGTGGAGCCCACCCAGTGCCTCTTTTTACTTGGCGAGGAGCCGTGCGTTCGCGAGACAGCTCTATGTATTCGCGCTCGGCGCCGAGCGCCGTTCCCAATTCGGACGAGGAGCAATTCCGGCGAATGTATTATATTTCTGGATAATATTGCTGCGCCGGATCTGAGGCCCTCTGGATTGTCTGAAAAACCGGTCTCGCGACATCCGAACACATCAGATGAGAACCCCAAGCATCAGGTCTGCATGGTCTCTTCAAGCAGCGTTCAAAGGAGGGTTCCGGATCTTCGGACTGACGCCGTCCCGTCCGACCTGACGCGACGGCGTTGGTCCGGGTCGCCGATCTCTGCGAGACGGTTGCGGGCCGCCGCGGATGGATGGGATCAGGTCGGGAAAGACTCCGCGCCGGTCCTGGCCGACGACCCCAGCGGCCGCCCCCCTAGCCAGCCTGCGCCCTGCCCAGAGCCGCGATCACGTGGGGTCAGGGCAGCTCGGACTGCATCCCGGCAGACAGGAATACCACCATGTTATCGAGCATCTCCTCCTTCGACAAATGATGGATGCCGCCTTCCGTCAGGTCCTCGATACGACCGAGGTCATTCAGCATGAACATGTATGTCCCGACCAGGAAGGACATCCGCAAGCCGATCGTGCGACGGGGTATCTGCGGAAGTGCCTGCACCAGGACATCGACATACCGCTTCACCGACGCATCGTAGACCTCCTTGCGAAGGCGCATGGCATGCTCTTCGGACTCCGAGTGCAGGCGGGACTGCAGGCGCGCGAACGCTGCGCCGGCCTCTCCGCTATGCTTCAGGTCCCACTGCGGCTGGAGATAGGCGCGGATGATGTCCTTGACCTGCGGAATTCCGCCGGCTTCCAGCAAGCGGTCCAGCAGAACGTGACGATGTCCGGAAAGCAGCCCTCCTCGCCGCTTGTAGACCTCATCGAAAAGCGCTTCCTTGGTATCGAAATAATAGCGGATCAGCCCTTGGTTGACCCCGGCGCGTTCCGCGATGTCGCGAACGCTCACACCCGTGTAACCGCCCTCCGAAAAGGCGATCTCGGCGGCATCCAGAATCTTTTCCTTCAGCTTTCCGTTGTTACGAGGGCGCCCAGGCTTCCTTCCCGGCTTTCCCTTCTCTCCCCGCACCGCCTTGGCGACGCTGGCGGGCACAGTGGCATTCGAATCCATCTCTACTCTTTCGGCATTCGGGTTCGAACCCTTTTCCAGCCAGGAACGGGTCGCTGCCAGGAGGAGAGCCTATCCGCGGACGTTCCGCCCGATCCACGCGACAAGCAGATCCGCGATAGACGCGCTGTTTAACTCACTCATCAACATGTGTCCATTGCCGCCAACGCCATGGTCCTCAAGCTGAATATGCTCGAAAACATTCCCTAGCCCGCGGATGAAGGCCGCGGCTCGCGCATTCGCGTCGCGCATCCAAGTCGCCTCACCCGTGACGATTGCCACGGGTCGGTCGAACGGATCCGCCACGCCCGCATAGGGCAATGCACAGAGCCCGTTGTCGAACGTGCCGAGCGGATGGACCATCCCGGGAAACCCGAGCGGCTCGATCGCGACGATCGCCGCGACCTGGTCGCCGCCCTTGGCTGCAAGGGCCCAGCCGCACGGGCCGCCCGCCGAATGGCTGACGATGATGGTGGATCCGGTCAGCTCGAACAGCGGGTCGGCGATGGCCTCGACATGACGCTGGCTCGCGGCAAGCGTGGTCGCCATCGGCCCTTGGCTGGCCATGAACCGGTCGCCGGCCGACGGGTCCTGGGGCCAGCGAGCATGCTTCGCCGCTTCGGGCCACAGATCATGCCGGGCCGGTTCGACGAAACGAGGGTAGAGCGTTCCATAGTCGGGAAGCGGTAAGGCCGGACCAAGCGCCCTTTCGTTCCAGGCGCAGCGACCGTGACCAGGCCGATCGAGGATGTAGACCGGATAGCCCGCGCGCAGAAAGTCGTGCGCCCAGCCTGGCCGACCATCGGGCGTCCGCAGGAACTCAGACCCCTGCCCGCCCCCGCCATGGACAAAAAGGACGGATACCGATCGCGCGCCTACCGGTACGAACCATTCGACATATGCGCTGACGCCCGGCCAGACCTTGCCGTCCGCGTGGACGGGTTCGCTGGTCAGGAAACGCCCGCCGAAGTCCGTGAGCCGATAGTGTTCCACGATGGATTCAGAAACGGGTGATCAACTGCTCGGTAAAGCTGAGCTCCCTCTTGATGAGTTCCCGATCCCCAGCGACATCGCGAAGGAACCGGATACGGTCTTCCTTCTCCTGACCCTCCTTGAGATAATAGAGGTTGCGCAGGTTCTGCGATGCGCGCGGCGACGTGATCTCGGTGAATATGCGGCGGCGATCCTGTTCGTAGAATTCCAGGATGTCGTGATCGGCACCGTCGTGGATGATCCGATTCAGCGCTTCGATCAAAGCGAAGGCATCGAACATCCCGCCCGTGAGACCGAGACCTCCGGTCGGATTGGTCACATGCGCGGCATCGCCCACGAGGATGACGCGGCCTACGCGCATCTTGTCCGCGACGCGCTGATGCATGCGGTAGGGCGACGCGGCGATGACCTCGTACGGCAGGTCAGGCAAATGATCGGCGAACATGTCGTCGATGCGCTCGGACAGCCCCTCGATGGGCAGGTCCGGATCCTCCACGAAGGTGACGCGCCAGACGTCCGACTGATCGATCTTGCAGATGACCGCACCATGCTTCTGGTCGATCTGCATAACCGTCGGTGCGTATCCCGCCGACGATAGGTCGATTTTGGTGTTCGTCGCGATGTAACGGTTTGGCCACGTCACACCATAGAATTGCACGCCGAGAACCGTCTTGCGGACCTCGCTGTTCGCACCGTCGGCACCGACAAGGAAGTCGCCTTCCAAGGTCTCGGGTCCACCCGGTCCATCCAATGAGACGATCACGCCGTCAGCATGCTGGCTGCATCCCTGAAGGCGCGCCTCGTAGCGGATCTCGATATTGGGAAGCGTCGCGACGTGCCGGGCCAGAATCTGCGAGAGCAGGCCTTGGTGCAAATGCAGGGCCTGACCATCCTCGTAGGCCGGCGAACCTGCCCACTCGATCATCTCGCCCGTGCTGTGGATGTGCCAGCCGAAGGTCTGGCGGAGAAAGCCTTCCTTCACGCAGTCCTGCAGCAGTCCCATCTTCTCGAGAAACGGCAGCACCGGGTAATGGTAGACCAGCGCCCGCGGACTGTCGTTGAGCTTTGCCTCGGCCTCCAGGATCGTGACCCGCGTGCCCGCCTTCGCGAGGCCGATGGCGGTAAGCAGGCCGGTAGGGCCCGAGCCGGCGACAATCACATGCTGGGTCATCGAACTCCCTCTCCTTCATTATACAAGCCATGCCCGTCCGACACCTTAGTCTGGCCCAGCCAGTCCAAGGCGTCATCGACGCTGATGACGTCGCCATATTTCTGGTCGATGTCGTAAAGATTGGCCTCGTGCGGCGCGGCCGCCCGATCGGCGCAGCAGTCGCGCGGCACAAGAACGATGAAGCCCGATTGCACGGCATCGACGACCGTGGCGCGGACGCATCCGGACGTGGTCGCACCGGTAACGATGAGCGTGTCCACGCCGGCCGCGGCGAGCAGGCCGGCGAGGTTGGTGCCATGGAATGCCGACGCGCCATGCTTGACGATGACGGGATCGATATCGGTGATGCCGGTCGAGCTATCGATTTCGACTAGCCTCGTGCCCGCCATCAACGCTTGCATCCCGGTCGCCTTGCGAAGCCAGGGAAGCACCTGGGCCTCCCATGGTTGATACGAGATCGTGGTGTAGATGACGGGGAAGCCCCGTTCGCGGGCGAGATCGGTCAGCCGCCGCGTCGCGGCAATCTCGGCCTGCATATCTGCAGCAGTAGGATAACGTGTGTCGGTGAAGCCGTAGGAGAAATCGACAACGATCACCGCCGGACGCGTCCCCCTGGGTGCACTGCGACCGAACCCAGCCTTGTCGTAGACCTCATCCTGCGACATCGAAAACCTTGCCTCCCCGTGTTTCCGAACTGCCGTTACGGTCGGATCGAAGGTCCCTGACCACGATTTCGCCATCGATCAGTACCGGTTCGTCGTCGAGGAAGAGCGAGCAGCCGCGCATGGGAATATCAAGATGGCACGCCGTGTCGTTCGACCCGCCGAGTTCGTTGTTGGGCCCAGTGGAGAACAGGACGTTGCCGAGGTAGCTGCGCGGCTCCATTCCCATCCCGCCTGGGAATTCGCCCGGTGTCATCCGGTGCCACTTGGCGTCCGGATTCATCCCCCAGCCGATATGGCTCATCGCAAATCCGCGACTGTCCTCGAAGTCGGCCATGTAGGACTTGACCAGTTCAGCCTCCAGCCCGCCGCGGATGTCCGTGATCCAACCCCGCTCGATCGTGTAGACGATGGGTTCGCGAACGTAGATGTTCTGCGGCAGGAGCACGTCACCCGGTCCGACGACGATCTGACCGTCCACGCCATCATCGTTGCCACCGGTGAACACGAAACCCGAAGGCCAATGGTCCCATCGGCCCGGCTGATCGGTACAGGCATATTCCGTGACGGTTGGATATGTGCCGAGCGTATACACCACGTCTGTCCCATGGGGTGATGTGATGTGCATCGATGTCGCCTGCGACAGCAATGCGCCCGCCAGCTCGACCTTCTCGCGCAGTTCAAGACTCGGCAACATGCGCGCAAGCAGCGCTGGCGGCTCGACCACGGTCAGGACGCGGGTGCCGGCCGCCTGGATCGCCATCTGTTCGGGCGAGAACAGCAGAAATATGCAATCGATCAGCATGTCGGCGTTCTTGAGGGCCTCGACAGCCTCCGGCATGCTTGCAAGCGGCGTCTGCCCGACCGCCCACCCCGACTTCAGCGAAGGCGCGGGAAGTCGCATGTGAAAGATGTTCGCGCCCAGCGTCCTGCCGGCGGCGAGGAAGGCGTCGGCATAGTCGAGGCGCTCGTCGCCCTGCGTGAGCACGACCAGCCGCTCGTCCGCACGTACTCCGGACATCTTGAGCTGATGCAGGCAAATTTCGATGAAGCTCGCGGGATCCATTGCGGGCGTTCCAATCCTATCAGATTCTGAAATCGCTGACGGCGCTCAAAAAGCCGTCGAGGTCGTCCCAGGGGATCATGTGTCCCGCACCCTCGACCGTCGTGACCTCTATTCCGGGTGCGAGACCTCTAATCTCAGCGATGTCGCCATCTTCGATCACCGGAGAGGCCCCGGCCACCACAAGACGCATCGGCACATCGAGATGCGGCAGATCGCCGTGAATGTTGTCGGTGTGAAAACCCTTATAGGCGACGTCGATCGCACGAAGCTCACAGGTATGAAGCCATTCCGCCCGCAACGCGCGCTGCTCTTCGGTCCAACTGGGACAGAAGGCCTTCATGTCCTCAGCCGAACACCCGCGCTGCGCCAGCAGTATCGATTCCTCGTACCAAGGCCAGGCCGACGGATAGGCGCGCCGGCCGGGTCCGCTCACCGGCGGGTCGGCGAGGATCAATCCTCCGAATGCCTTTGGCGCCTTGCGTGCCGCACGGATCGCGGTGCGCGCGCCCATCGAATGGCCGAGCACGACCGGCGCGTCCATTCCGAGCGCCTCGACAAGAGCGACGGCATCGTCCGCCATCGCGTTGAGCGAGTAATCGAGATCTCCACCCTGACTGAGCCCGCGCCCCCTCACGTCGAGGACATGGACCTCGAAGTCCGCCGAAAGGGGTCCGGCAACGAAGTCCCAGGTGACCGCAGGCGACGTGATCCCCGGGATCAGCAGCATCTGCGGACCCCCGTCGCCATGCTTGATCAGGTGATGGCGGATGCCGTTCGCGTGGACGTTATAGCCGCGCATCGGCATCCCCCCGATAGGCGCCGGAGAGGAGGGTGCCGCCGCCGGGAACCCGCGTGTCGAGATCGAGCGACCTGAGCATTGCCCAGGTCGTGGCGATCGCCGCCGTCAGCACCGGCTTGCCGACCTGCGCCTCGACGATGGAGACGGCCGGCAATGATGGCATCTGGACGCATGCTGACAGGACGACCGCATCAACCTCCCCGATCCGGTCCATGCCGGCGACAATTCCCGGAAGACGCGCGGGATCGTGCGCGGCGACCGCCAGATTGTCGGAAATCTCAAGCGCGCGCCATTGGGCCACCTCGACGCCTTCGCTGCGGATGTAGTTCACGACCATCTCCGTCAGCGGCTTCATGTAGGGGGCGACGATGGCGACCTTCTTCGCGCCAATGGCCTTGATGCCATCGACGAGCGCCCCGGCTGAAGAGACGACGGGTGCTGGCTTACCGTTCTCGACCGTGACCTGATGGAGGCGCGCCTGAGACTCGCGGTGATAACCGTGCCCCATCGACATGATCGCCACGAGGCAGGCATAGCCCATCACGTCGACCGCGGCGTCGGACAGCTCGAGGGCGCAGCGGTCGCTCGCCCCATCCATCGCAGCCAGTTCCTCTTTCGTCACATGCTTCATCCGCATGCGCGAAGAATGGAACGTGAACCGCTCGGGTGAAATCGCCTCGCGCGCGCGCAGCAGCGCCGGGATCTCCGTTTCCATAGTGACGTTGGAGCTCGGCACGATCTGGCCGATGCGAAAGGTCCTCATTTGGGTCTCCATTTCCTCGGCCCTCTTGGTATTTCGTCAGACGTATAAATACAAGGGAAATTGGCCGCCTGCGTCGCTCGGTCGCGCGTCGGGCAGAACCGCGCCTCGACGACCCGGCTCCGCAACCCGAGCAGTCGCAAATACCTCAATAGAATCATCGCTATGGCACGGTATACTGCTGATCCCCCGTAATTGATGCGGACTCGCCTCCTCGACACACTTCCCGCGTCGGCGTATCCGGATCGGCAGTGTCCGCGCCCGACAAGTCACAGCGATGTCGGGAAAATTCTGCGACCGCCCTATTTCTGGCTGCGCGATGACGATCCTTCACTCCCTTCCGCACCGGCCGCCCACAACGACCTTTGCATCAATCATCCCGCCGTTCAGTTCCATTTCGCGCCGAAATCGCCCCGGGGATCGATCGTGTCGAACATGTGCGGCGAAAGGTTGTACTGCAGGAGTGGAGCGAAGGGGCCCTAGCGGGACCAGGCCACTGAGCCTTGTCCGAGCCGAACACTAGGTCGTCCCGTTCGATCCGCGTCCTCCCCACTGCGAAGACGCAGCGGGGAGGCGAGGTCGGCAGAGTATTTCTCGACCTCTGCCCGATCAGAACCGGATGGTGGCGTCGACGCTGTATGTGCGCGGCGTCCCTCGGATGAGGTAGTCAAACCCTGCGAACCTGAGCGCCAAACCGTAGGCGTAATACTTCTCGTTGAAGAGGTTCTTGACACCTGCGCCGACGGAGAAGCGATCGCCGTTATAGGCCAAACGGGCGTTGGATACCCAGTAGCCCTTCTGGGAAATCGATTCAGTCTGCGCGATATCGAAATAGATGCGCGAACTGTAGGAGGCGTCGATGTTGAAATCGACCGTGCCTTTGTCCAGCTTCGCGAGCACGACCGCGCCCGTGAGGTTGAGGTTGAACTTCGCGGAATTAGATATCTGATTCCCGGCGACATTCGTGCCGCTCGAACCCGATACGGTTGCATTGTCGTTATACTTGGGATCCAGCACACCGACGCCGACGCCAAGCGTCACCCGATCAACTGGCCGCGCGGTTATCTCGCCTTCGAAACCCCGAACACGTGCGCCGCTGATCGAACGCAGCGGAAACAGCCCACCCGCCTCGGTCACGACGACCTGCTGGTTGTTGTAATCCGTCTGGAAAACCGAGCCGTTGATCGTCAGCGCGCGATCCAGCAATGTGGTCTTGAAGCCGAGTTCATAGGTCCGCGCGGTTTCGGGGGGCGCGAAGGTGATTTCGGACGGGTCACTGAACGCCTGCGCATTCACAGCGCCGCTACGGTAGCCTTCGCGCATGGAAGCGTAGACCAGAACATCTTTCGAGGGCTTCCAATTGGCGCCGACTTCGAAGCTGGTGTTGTTGAAGGTGCGGCGATCGGCATAGTCGCTTATGGTCTGGACCGCAGCGCGATCCACATTGTCGCCTAGAAAGGCATTGAAGTTTGATACGGCCACCTTGTCGCGACTGAAGCGCACGCCGCCATATATCGAAACCGTTTTGGTTATCTCGAGGTCGCCGCGGAGATAGGCTGCATAGCTCTTGCGATCCTGCCTGAAGCTGTTCGACTGAACGAAGCCCGTACCGGTCGGTGTGAATCCAAAGCTACATGCCGGGCCGCAACCGGGATCCGTGAGAAGCGAGTAGTCAAACCCTGCGTTGACGGAGTCCTTCGAATAGAAAAGACCCGCCTGAACGTTTAAGGGCCCGCTAAAGGACGTCGCGAGCCTCAACTCCTGAACGAATTGCTTGATATTCCGACCGAAGGTGAAGATCGGGTCGTCAGCCTTGATGGGAAGCCCGTCATCGTCTCCGACATCGACCCAAGTGCCCCAGTCGTAGGTCGTCACTGAAGTCAGCCTGAGGTGGTCGGCCACGTCCCAGTTCATGATCAGGTTCAGCCCGTCGCTTTGAATTGTCCGCTTAGGCGTGTCTGTCGTCGCCGTCTGGAAGAAGCCCAGGCCGTTTCGGTTCGCACCGGGAAGGCCGGACAGGTTATTGCCAGGGAAAAGGATCGCCGGATCGTTGAAGTTGATGTTCGCGGCGAATGGCGCATAATTGCGGCCACCGCTCCTGACATGGTTAAACCGCAGCGTCGCCTTGAAGGTGCTCGAGGGCTCGAACTGCAGCGAGCCGCGGAAGGCGAAGACGTCCGTCTGATCCAGGTTGCCTAGCCCAGGGGTTACGTTTTCGAGAACGCCGGTGTCGTGGACATACAGTGCGGCGAAGCGGACCGACAAAATATCGCGGATCAACGGCGTTTGCACCGCGCCCTGCAACCGAACGCGATTGAAGTTACCGTAGGCACCGGTCATGTACCCTTCGGTGTCGAAGCCCGGCTTCTTCGTCACGATGTTCACGGCGCCGCCGGTCGCGTTTTTTCCGTAGAGCGTGCCCTGTGGACCGCGAAGCACCTCCACGCGCTCAATGTCAAAAAGCGGCATCGTCTCGAAGGTGGATAGTCCGCGGATGCCCTCGTCGACATAGATCGCGATCGGCTTGCTCTGGTTGGCGGAATAGTCGGTTGAAGAGATGCCCCTAATGACGAAGTTGGGCGGGCCGCCCTCACCGAATGGAGTGGCGACCTGAGTATTAGGCGATAGCCTCATCAAATCGCCGACCTGGACCGCCTGGCGCTTCTCGATCGACTCACCGCCGAACGCGGAGATGGCTACCGGGACGTCCTGGAGACGTTGCTCGCGCCGTTGTGCGGTGACGACGATATCGCCATCACCTGAAGTTTGCGCGTTGTCGGCCTTGGGCGGAGCAGCGTCCTGCGCGTAAGCCGCCGTCGAGAATCCGAGTGAAAGCGAAGCGAGCGAAACCGCGAGTGCGGTTCGGGCCGAGCCGCGTGTAATTCGAGCGATCATTGTACCTCTCCCTTTTTCCCTCTTTGCGCACTTCTCGTCTCGCCGACCTTGAGCGCGGACCCGCTTCGCAGGTCGCACACCGCTCGGTCAGAGCGCTCCTCGCGCCCGCTGTTCGTTACCCCAGCGCGATCCCCACGAACGCCACATAAAATCCCACTGTCTGCCCCAGATGCAGATCAGCTCGATCACCCCTGATTTAATTGTTCTAATGCATAATTTAGAAGACTGTCAACTTGCGGGAAAGAGGACGGAGCTTGTCGCGCCGCTGCGTCATCTCGTGGCTCCGTCATATAAATATTACCGTATTATCAGCTAGTTAATGCAATATATCCCAGTCCTGATCCGGCTTCGGCAACCACGCTGTAGATCTGCATGAAATGAGCATCTGAATAAAGTTCTTGCAGGGCGTGATGAAATTGTTACACAACCGCGACGGTGACGCTGGTCGGGTCCGGTGGCGAGGTTGAGAGTAAAAGCCTGCCCAGCGCCGATCTAGATCTCACGTGCGAAGTCGAGCGTGGACACAACGGGCGGGGCGGATGCGAGACTTTGATCTGGCGAGGATCTCGAAAGACACTTCCGGCCGGCCGGGGCGATGCGGCGACGCGCTGAGCGCGTCCGCATCGGAGAGCTCGCGAAACCGGAGACGGCCGCCAGGATCGGCATCCGACGTAACATTGGCCGCTTTATGGAGTTCCGAATGACGCAAGCAAATGAGGCCGCCTCGTCCGGGTCGGGCAGATCCTTGTCCGAGGGCCAACCCGTTGCGCTGCCACGGTCCCTGAGCACGTTTCGGCTCGCGGTCTTCGTCATCGCAGCCGTCGCGCCGCTTGCCTGCGTCATCGGTGTGCTTCCGGTAGCGCTGGTGTTCGGTAGCGGAACGGCGCTTCCACTTGCCTTCGTGGTCGCCACGGTCGTCACGGCACTGTTTGCGGTGGGCTATTCCGCGTTCAGCCGGGAAGTTGTGACCGGCGGCGCATTCTACACCTACATCGCGCGCGGACTTGGTCCGGTCATGGGCTTGGGAGCGGCCGGCGTCGCGGTGGTGTCTTACACCATGTTCGTGCCGGGGGGATTCGGCTATCTCGGCTACATGATGCAGACCACGTTCAGCGACTTGCTGGGGGTCCACCTGCATTGGGTGATCTACTCGCTGATCGCCTGGATCATCATCGGTTTCTTCGGCCTTCGCCAGATCGACTTCAGTGCCCGGGTGGTGCTAGTCGTCATCGTCATCGAATTCTTGCTGCTGCTCTTCTTCGACGCGGTCCTCGTCGGACGGCTTGGCAGCGCGGCGTTCCCCATCCAATCACTGGACATCACCGGCCTTACAGGTGGCGCGCCCGGCGTCGCCATCCTGCTCGCGTTCACGTGCTATTTCGGCATCGAGTCGGCTGCGCTGTTCTCGGAGGAGGCCAAGTCACCGCAGAAATCGGTGGCCCGGGCGACCTATATCGCGATCCTCATCATAGGCATCTTCTACTTCGTCACGTCGTGGATCACGGTGGGCGGGATCGGGCCCGACAAGATCAAAGGCATACCGGAAGCGGACGTCGGGCTCATCTACTTCAAGCTCAGCGACCGATATGTGAGCGGCGCGTTCACGACGATCATCCAGACCGCACTGGTTACCAGCATGTTCGCCACCGTCCTATCGATGCACAACGTGGCTGCGCGCTATCTTTTCGTCCTCGGCCGCCAAGGCTGCCTGCCCCGTGTCCTCGGTCGCGCGCATCCTGTCCATGGATCACCGACCGCGGCCAGCGCCACGGTCTCGGTCGTTGCGCTCGTCGTGTTCACGAGCGCCGCTTATCTCGGGCTGCACCCGATGCTCGGACTCGGCCTGATCGCCCTGGGCTTCGCTGCGGTCGGTGTGATGTTCATGCAGGCCCTCACCAGCCTGGCGGTCGTCTCCTATTTCCGCAAACACCCCGAGCGGCACTTGTGGCAGCACGTGATCGCGCCGATCCTGGCTTTTCTCGGGCTGCTGGTGGCGCTGTACTTCGCGATCAAGAACTTCGAATTCCTCAGCGGCAGCCATAACCCGGTGGTCAATCGGCTTCCGATCGGCATCCTGGTCGCGATGGTGGCCGGAATCGGGTTCGCGCTGTGGCTCCGCCGATATCGCCCGGACCGCTTCGCCGCGATCCAGCTCGACGAATCCTGATTCGACGGCGCTCTGTCCATTTGCGGTTCGCCGACAGAGTGTCCGGTCGCATGCACCGCACCCCGTCGACGGCCGACGACCCGTCAAGTTCCTGCGGTAGGGATCAGGGAGCCGATGTGGAAGGTGGGGTGTGGACCTCCGCAGCGCATACGCGTCTGATCTCGGCGCTAGCCGACGCGATCCCCGTCGCGACGAAGCCACCCGCCTCAGCGCGCGCCATGAGCGCAGCGTCTTCCCTCATGAAGCGGTAGGAGTATTCCACCAGCCCGGCTCGCGCCATCGCCAGGTTCACAACGTGCACGGTGCGGTGGGAGAAGGCGACGATGTCCGCGAAGTCGATCCTTGCGACCTTCATGGCGTCCGCGGCACCTCGCTCAACCGTCTCACTGATGTCGGCGAAGTTCGCGATGACGTCCGACATCCCGTCGCGCCACGAAAGTATGCGGCCCGCGAACGAGGAACCGACCTCGTTCACGGCGAAGATCTCGATCGTCGACCTGGTGGCAGCCAGGATCCAGTCGCTCTGGCTTATGGAATCCTGTGACGGATGGTTGTGCCAGTACCGGACCGGCCCACCGGTCGCAGCATCATTCATCTCGTCGGTCACGGGCGCGCTCCTGTATCCGGTCGATGAACCGATGAGGGCGGTTCCGGCACCGTCGATGCAATGGAGCAACTCCCGATCGCGGTTCGCGGGATCCCTCGCGAAGGTGATTATCTCGGCGAGCGTGCCCTGCTCGAGTTCCGTGAAGATCAAAGGGATCAGGCCGTCGGCCGAACCGGTGAACCATCTCCCGTGCTCGGTCATCCGCTCCGCTCCCTCCATTCTGCCTGCTCCATGGTTGCCGCCAGGGTTTCAACCGCGGTGTCGGGCTCAAACGAGCGCAACGCTGTCCCGCCGCGGCTGCGATCCGCTATGGAGCGCATATGCTATTGGTCATCGACAATTACGACAGCTTCACCTGAAACCTGGTCCACTACCTTCCGTCCCGATCATTCCTACCCCTGACGACGCGAGCGTCCGCCTGGATGACACTCCGACACCCGATCGACGCCTTCCGGATACCCATAGCCAGGCGCTGATCATCGGGCACGCCCCCGGAGCGTCGGCTAGGCCGACAGCGGCGTTGCAAGCAGTGGAAGAGTTCAGGAACTGTGCGGTGCGAATGCACCGGATGAGGGAGAAAAAGACTTGTTCTCGCAGTTTACTTCCACGCCATCGCCGCAGTACCCCGGCGGACGTCCATACTTGATAGGGCCGTCGCTCCGTCGCTTACCTACTTTGCACCCAGCGCAGCGTCAGTCTTCGGCGGCCCCCGCGTCGGTAGCGCGACTTCCGGGCCCGCGTGACAGCCGCTTCACAGCCCGGATCTCCTCAGCGTCCAGAACGACGCCGTCCACGAGCTCGGACAACCCGATGCCGAGCTCAAGACCAAGGCGGAACAGCACCAGCAGGGATGGGTTCTGCAGGCCCCGCTCCAATCTAGAAAGGTAGAGGCGGTCGAGATCGGCCAGGTCGGCGAGCTCGGCCTGGGAAAGGCCGCGGTCAGTCCGCCGCCGCCTTATCCGCTCGCCAACCTCTCGAATCGCCCCGATCTGCACAGCGGCACTATGGCGGCAGCGCGGGATCGGCGCGAGCGGAAACGGCCGCAGCGACGCCAAGTCCGTCTGGCATCAGGGCCTGACCCCCTGGCACGCTACCGACCTGACCGACGCGCCGCGCTTGAGACACCATTAACCCACGTCCGATAGCGTCGCCGCGGAGATCGAACACGAGGCGGACGGAATGGGTGAACCGATAGATGTGGGCACGCTGGATCCATGGGAAATCTACGTCGAGAACGCGACGTGGCCTGCGGCAGAAGGACAGCGATTCATCGTCGATCTCGCCGCGACGCTCATGGAGCGGCGCTACGAGGTGACCGCGCTGGACCTGCACCTGTCCCCCGACTTCTGCTCGACCTTCCGCGACATCGTCGTCGCGGACATCGCCCAGGCGCTCATGAGCGGCGGCGTCGTGGCTAGCGCCATGCCGGTCGGCGGCGGCGCTCTCTTGCCGATCGGAAGCGCCGAATGGACCAACGCCGTCGTGCGCACGGCCGTTGCGACCGGCACCATGCAGCGGCGCTACCGGTCGCGCCGCCTCCATCCACACTGGGTCTTCGTCGGCAAGACCGAGGCCGCCCTGATGGAGCGCGTCCATGCGATCGCGGACATGATCGCGCCGACCGAGGAACGCGGACCGGCTGAGGAACTCGGCGAGATCGTGCTCGCCAACCTCAGCGCGATTGCCGGCAACAAGCTGGCGCTCGATCCGGAAGGAAGCGCGCAGCGCGTGCTGAAACTGCTGATGCCAAGCCTGCATCCGACGCTGAACATCGACGATACGAACAAGTTCGTCGCCGCGGTCGTCCCCTGGCTCATCGGGAGGTTCAACGAGGACAAGGACGGGAACATGGTGAAGAAGGATTTCCAAGACGAAGCGATCGCCGAGTTCGGCCCCTTCATGACCAAGCGCATCTTCGAAAAGGTATGGGAAAAAGCGCTGCAATTCAGGGCGTCGGACGACGAAAAAGTGGCGACGGCCGCAAACCCGACGATGCCCTCAGCCGTCAAAACCTCGGTCTCCATCCCTAACCTCGCGTCGATGCCACCGAAGGGCGACCACGCGGATCGCTCCCGCGCCGGCCGCCGAGGGAAGACGAAGGCCGAATTTAAGGCGGCCTAGCAGACGGCGGCAGCCGCTCGCCTGCGATCCCGTGCACGACACCTGCTCCATCGTGCGGCCGCGACGTCGCTTGCCGTCCCGCGCGAACGACCTCGTCGGGCAGCCGGCATCAGCGGACCGTGGCACCTCCCGAGTCGCGCCAAACAATCTCCCCACCACCAGATGAAAGCGGGTGCGGCAAGGTCGCACGGGCCTCCCCGCACCCTCGTGCCCCACGACCTCAGGACGCGGCCAATCCCCGCATCTGCAAACGATAGGCGATCCTGTCGATCCGGCTCCCGGCAACAAGGGAGCACACCATGCCGAGAAAGAGATGGCCGCCCTCCGCGGTCCTGAAGACACCCGAGGCGGCACACCACGTCGGGCTGGCCGCCAGCACGCTTGAGAAAGCCAGGGTGGTGGGAGGTGGCCCGCCTTGGGTCGTCATCCTGAAGGGCGCGATACGCTACCGGGTCAGCGACCTGGACGAATGGCTCGCCGCCCGCGTGACCGGGCGCCCCGAGACCCGCTGCGCGGACTGCCCGCTCCGCCGCCGCGAAGAGGAATGAGCGGCAACCACCACACCGACGAACCCACACGCCCCGCGCCGCCCCCAAGCGACGCGGGGCCACCACGATCCGTTCAAGGAGAAGTTGAGATGAACATGGTCAGCAAGAGCGAGAACTTCGCCGGTAACGCGTCCGACAAACCCACCATCCTCCGTGGCGCGCAGCTCGGCAGGCTCATGCGAGCCGCCAAGCCCGCGTTGGTGGCCGCCTGTGCCGGGATCGACGCCGAGAAAGAGTTCGCCGGGTCGCCGACGAAGCACCTGGAGGCCCGCATCCTGCGCAAGATCGACGCGTATCGCGCATGGATCGTACAGCACGGACTGCGGCCGCCGGTCAGCAACCACGGCGTCGCCTCCATTTCCATCCTCGAGCACATCGGCCACGCCGGTGCGAAACTGACCGACGCGATCCGCGTCGCCCTGGTCGGCCTGGAGGACCTGCTGCCGGACGACGGGGAGGCGTTCAGCAAGCCCGACGGCGAGCCCGTCGACGTGCTCATCGGGTTCTACGCGATCGCGATGAAGGAGCGTGGTTTCGGCCTGCCGCTCAACGGACCGAGCGGCCGCTACTGCTGGCGTCGCGCGTGCGAAGAGATCGGCTGCAAGCCGAAGGACCTCAACGAGCGGCGCAAGGCGTTCCTGCGCTCCATCGACCGCGCGATCGGCGTGCCCGGCGAAGCGGTCGTCGCGCCGACCACCCACTGGGACCCGACCCTGCGGAACGCCGCGGTGCCTGCCCTCCTGGCGCTCGAGCTGAAGCGGCTCAAGGGCAAGATGCCCGCCGATCCCCTCCACCCGACGATGATCGACGCGGTGCAGGTCGCCGAAGGCGCCGGCGTGACGGTCCGGGACATCGTCGGCGGTTCGCTGGCCGCCGAGAACCTGCAGGCGATGGAGGACGCCCGCAACGGGAAGGCGCTCGTCCCCCACCCGATGGTCGCGGGGCGGCGGTTCACTATCAAGGACCTAAAGGAGTTCGGGCGCAAAGCCAGGGAGGCGGAGGCTAAGGCATTGGAGCACGCCGACCCCGCGAACACGGCCCGCATCACAGTCCGCGCGCTCACCCAGTTCCTGGGCCTGCCCAAGCTGGGGGGCAAGACCAGCGATCTCGTGCCGCTCGACCTGCCCGACCGCATCAGGCGCGCCATCGCCTCGCGGCCCAAGGGCTTCGGGTCGGGCTGGGCGAGCCAGATCCAGCGGTGGATCGGATACTATGACGCCGTGCGGTCCGAGAAGCCGCTCCCCAACACGTTCGCCACCGCGATCAGGATCCTCGCCGCCGAGGTCGGCATCAGCGCCTACCAGATCATCAGGACCGTCGGGGCCCGCGCCCACAACTGGCTCCACGGTCTGGCCTTCCCGACCGTCGAATCGGCGTCCCACATCCTCGCTCTCGAGAAACTGCTGAGGGTGCTGCCCGGGACGCTCACGCGGCTCCTGACCAAGGAGTGGCAGTCGCGCCGCTTCGAGCTCAAGCTCAGCGATCACGGCCTCAAGGGAGTGAGCAAGAACCTGCCCGACGACTTCGCGACCAAGTCGCCCGACGAGCAGCTCGCCATCGCGCGGGCGAAGTGGTCCCACCACGTCCGGCAGGAAACGGAGTTCGCCAATCGCCTCTCCAGCCAGATCCGCGATCGCTACCGGCTGCCGTTCGCAAAGTGGCCGAAGGTGATGCAGGACGCCTGGATCGAGCACACCCCGGAACTCAACGAGGTCCGCCCGTATCGCGAGGCGGATCTCCGCCTGCCCGGCAAGCGGCCGTCGAAGGCGGAACGCTCGAACGCCAAGCGCGAGGAGGACCGCAGCTGGCGGCCCCTGACGGAGCGGATGGCGGAACGCATGCTCGGCTACTATTTCGGCTTCCTCGTGAGAGAGCGTGCGAAGCCGAAGGACGAGGGCGACGTCCCGGGCGGTCCGAACGCAGACGCGACGGGACCGACGGCGCAGGAAGAAGCGGACTTTATCGCCGAACCCGGGCTGGGCATGCCCATCGAGCTCATCCACCCGGCGCTCTTCCTGGTGATCGACCTCCTCACCGCCTTCGCCCACTGGCGGAAACGGCGGTCGGGCGGCCGCTTCGCGCCGACCATCGCGCAGACGCTGCAGCACGCCGCAGACTTCCTGAAGCCGGAAACGGGGTTGGTCTGGAAGACCGAATACCAGGAGTACCTCGTGCGCTTCCAGGAGTGGTGGGACAAGGAAGGCGCTCTCGCCCAGGGCGACGTCTTCCTCGACCTCGACGCCTTCGTGGAGAACTGGCAGGTCGCGGTCGGCGAGACCCACGCCTACCTGCTCGAGGACATCGAGGAGATGCGCCCCGGCGACCCCAAGCGGAAGAAGCTGCGCTTGCCGTTCAAGCCGCTCAAGGGCTATCTCGCAGAGCACGACCCCATGGTGCCCTACATGGCCGACGTGCGGAAGATGCTCGCCTCCAGACCGCTCGGGATGGTGGACCGCCACCGGCACACCCGCAACTGCATTCTCACGCTCGTCGTCCTGCAGACCGGGCTGCGCGCCGCAACGCTGATGTTCACCGTGGCGGGTGACGAGCCGACGCTCCGGCGCGAGGAGGCCAAGGACAAGTCGGTGCGCTGGAGGATCGTCATCCCCTCCAGCCGGTTCAAGAACTTCAGCAGTCCCTTCTTCGCCAACGCGCAGGACTACGACTTCACGCTGGACGACGAGGACGGTCTCTATGCCCTGCTCGACGACTACATGGCGCGCGGCCGGCCGTACCTCCTCAACGGACGAACCTCCGACGCCCTGTTCATCGGCAACAAGGGCAAGGCCCTCTCCGCGGCGGGGCTGAGCAACGTCTACCGCTCCCTAACCGGCCGTTTCCTCGCGCACGACGCCGACGCGGAGACCGGCACCGAGAACGTCCTGCCGCACGGGCTGCACGCCGTACGCCACATCATCGCCACGTCGCTGCTGCGAACGACCGGCGACATCTACATCGCGGCCTGGGCGATCCAGGACACCGCGCGCACTGTCGAGCAGCACTACGTCGACTTCCTGCCCAGGAACAAGGCGATGCTCGCGGTGGTGCACCTGCGCAAGTCCCGCGCGGCGCCCGAGCCGCTGCCCCTGGCGGAGTGACCACGGTCGCCCGCGTCCGGCCGCCGCCAGCTGCGACCGGGCGCGGGCGCCGCCCAACTCTCTACAAGGACCACGACGATGATCGAGCATGACGCGAACACCCACATCGAGACGCACCATCGGTTCGGCGACCCCGGAGCGCGGGCGCGATCCGCCGCGACGCTCGCGAACGAAGTGTCCGAGCTGCTCTCCGGACCGGCCGCGGCCGAACTCGGCCCGCTCCATCCCGGGCCGCTGGACCACGACGGGCATCCGTCGAACTGGCCTGCGCTGCGTTCGGACCCGGCTCCCGGCTTTGGAGGCGCCCAGCTGCACCACAACCTCGGCTCCGGGGACATGGGTGTGCTCAACCCGCATATCGTCGCGCGGGAGGTGCAGGACGTCCTCGACGGCATCGAGTTGCACCGCCGCGCCGCAACGGCGGCCGTCGACGCCGCGAGGAAACGGGCGCTCGAGGCCATCGGCGAGTGCGACGACACATTCTCTCCGTCGCGGCTGACCGCCATGACGTTCTCGACCGGCGGCCCCGGCGACGTCCGTGTCGGGCTCGACGTCGAGATCCTCGGTCACGACCTGACACGCCGTGTGCTGCCGCTGCGGCGCATGGTCGGCTCGAAGGAGCATTCGGGGCTGACCACCGCGCTGACCGTCCACGAGCGCCGGGTGGCGAGCCTCGCCCGGCTGCGGGCGAATGGGTGGGCCGGCTGGATCGACGAGACGGCCCGGCTCGTCCTGGCCGAGGCGGGCGTGGAAACCGGCACGGCCATTCGGCAGCTCCTGCCGCTGAACCAGTTCGCCATCCGCTTCGGTAACGGACGGTGGACCGCGACCCTCATGTGGAAGGAAGGGGTCATCACCGCCGATATCCACGACCGCTCCACCAACCTAGGCCTTTATGACGGGGAACTGCAGTTCGGCGCCGGGTTGCCCGATACGCTGTTCGACTCCCTTCCCGGACGTCGGCTCGGCGATGTTGCGGTCGTGCAGCACCCCTTCCTGTCGCCAGAGGCGGTGATCACCGACTCATACGAACGCGGCGGCGTCCGGTTCGCGCGGATCGTCGTGCCGACGACGCCGTTGCCGGATCAGGCGCGGTCGCCAGAAACCGGAAAGGGCGGAGGTTCTGAGGACTGAGCAGTCGAAAGGCCGAATCCGACTGCCCACGGCAGCGGTCCACGGGTTCAGGGCCATCGAGGGCCTGGGCCATCAAAGGCTGGCCAGGTGGTGATTTCTTAAGGGTCGGGTGAGCAGTGCAGGCGTGGGGAAAATAGATTCCCTCGGGGCCGCGCTCAAGGAGATGACATGTTCGAAATCAAGACCTTGGACCGGACCGACCTTCGGCGCCTCGCCGCGATGGTCGGCGACCGGCTGCCCCGTTCGGCGACGGCGCCGTCACGCCGCCGGACCTCGATAGATTCCAGGCGGTGGTCCATGACGACCGACGAGATCGTGGTCGCCCCGCAGCGCCTCGCCGCTTGAGGCCGACGACGAGATGGGGCGGCCCCGCGCCACGAAGATGCAGAATGTTGATGTTCTGGCTGTGATAGCCAGCAGAGAGGAAAATTGAAGTGTACATGCAGAACGACATCGTGGCCGCAGCCACCAAGGGTCCGCACATCACGCCGTCGCGGGTTGATCCCGTCGAGCGCCGCGCCGAGCTGGAGCTGGTGATCGCCGCCGCCACCCTTGCCATCCCCAAGGCCACGATGAAGAAGCTGGGCAAGCTGTCAATTGCCGAGGCTATGGACGACGACGACCATTCCTACTTCGGCCAGATCCGCTCAGAGCCCGTCGGCAAGTCCGGCATCGAGTTCCGCTATCCGATGCCGGCCCGGAACACCGGTTCGCGCGATCTCGAGGACACCATCCAGAACGTCGTCGATGGTGCCACCCGGGTCGCTCAGATGGCGACGCAACTGAAGAAATACGTCGAGCTCATGCGGGAGGCCGCCAACGAGGCGATCGCGCCTGCGAGCGGAGGCATCTCGCCGATGCGCATCGTCGCCATCGGCATCACCCCGTCGCCCGTTGAAGACAATGTCCTCATGACGGTCGATGTCGAGATGCTCGGCTGCAACCTCAAGCGCGGCATCGACCGCGCCGCGGAGCACTCCGTCGAACGGGTGGAGAAGCGCCTAGAGAAGCTCGCTGCGATGCACGCCGAACGCAGCAAGGTGCTCGCACAGACCATGGTCGCCGGCGGCACGGGTTGGATCGACGACGCTGCGGTCCGCATCATCGACGCAGCCGGCCTTCCCCGCGCGGATATCCTCGCGATGATGGAAGATGAGCGGCAGGTCGAGTTCATGTTCGGTGGCGAAGAGGGATACGATCTGATGGGCGGCGTCCATTGGGAGGACGGCACCATGCGCGGCTACATCGAGAACCGCGACCGCAACGGCACCTACCGCCTGGAGGCGAACCAGCTCCTGATCCCATCCAAGGGCCTTCCGTCGACGATCATCGCCGACCTCGTCGGACGCAGGCTCCGCGAAGTCGTAGACATCGACGCCATTCCGCCGAGCGCGCTGATCCTGGCAGTCGAGGAATCGGGCGAATGGCTCTACATCGACCTGGAGATCGGCAGGTCGCTCATCGAGCACGTCGTTCCGGCGATCGACTGACACACATAGGGCGAGGGCAGCCCCCTCGCCCAACCGGTCAAGCTCGGACCATGGGCGCGCCGAAACGCCGCCACAACGGCCGTCCGCCGCCCCCGGCGAGCGACCTAGCGCCGCACCCTATCCGGCCGCTAGCTCGGCGACGTCAGGCTACAATTCGCAAGATTATCACACCGATTCTGGAAAGCGTGTTGCGATTTGCGGCTAAGTAATTGATTTTCCACCCTCAGTTTTTCCCTTCAGCATCTGATAGAAGGTCGACTTCTATAAGTGCGTAGTTTGTCCGTCAGCATCAAATATCGCCTATAATCAATGTGTTGGCATTTTCGTCACTTCCATAGATCGTCCAAATCGGACCCCCGAGCGTGTCACAACTCCGAATAATGCGATTTCAGGATGGTGGCGCGGTGTCGGCCACCGCGGCAATCACCACGGTCTGATCTCAGCGGCCGAGGCCTCGCAGCGGTCCCGCATCGAGAGCCAGCAGCCCGGTCGGCGCGGCCGAAGGCGTGGCCACGACCGCCACCCGCCGCAAGTCCCGGCGAGCGACGGCGCGGGCAACGGCTTGTGCGCGGCCGCAGCCCGTCCGAAGCGGAGCCAGGGACGATGAGCCGGCGCGACGACGACGCATACGCACCGCAGGCCCTCCTGGCACGCGCCGGGATGTCGCAGGCCCAGCTCAGGGACTGGACGGCCGAACACGCCTACTGGGTCGAACGCCTGGAGGGTGACGGACCGGTCCTGTGCCGCGTGAGGAGGCTGGAGATCGACGGCATCGCGATGATCGACTGCTTCTTCGACGTCCCAAGCGGCGACAGCTACGACTTCCGCGTCGCGTGCAGCGGCAGAACGTTTCTCGGCAGCACAAGGTCGGAGGCCGAGAGGCCGGAGCATGCCGAGGCACTGATCGCCCTGGTGTTGGACGAGCTCGGCCTGACCGCGATACCGATCGACTAGCGCCGTTCCCGCACGGCGATGCAGATCAAGCGGTGGTCGCGGACAACCACGGGACCGGCCGGGCGCTCCATCTCGCCCAGGGCGTAGACGAACGGGTCGATCATTCCGTTGGCGGACGGCCACTCCTTGCCGACGTGGTCCAGGCACACGGCGAGTTCGTCGTCGAATTCCGAAATGACGGAGGGCCGCCACCCCGACCGGTCCACGAGGAACTCGCGGTCGAACGTCGCCAGGCGCATTGTCGTCCCGCTAACGACGGGGGCGATCGTGTAGCGCAGCTTGGCGAACCATATGCGCTTCGTATCCGGTTGGGCGCGCGCCGCGCGCTGGAAGACGTCGCCATAGGTGGAGACGCCGGGGGGCAGATACTGGACGTTCAGCGGATGCTCGAGTTCGACGAGATCGCCCAGGTGCAGAAGGCACGCCCTCTCAATCCTGCTTGAGACCGACTTGCGATCGCCGCGCCGGGGCGGTTCGTCGCCGCCCCGGCACGTGGCGGTAACGCTTGACCAGGCCCGGGTCGGCGTCCTCACCATTGGAACCGGATTGGGCCGCGCGGATCTCCTCCCGGTCGAAGACGATCGCGCTGGGCGGCGCGCCCGACCGGCCACTCTTCGACCTCACGACCCGCTTCTCGATGATCGCGGCCACCTCCTCCTGCCTTATCCAGCAGTCGTCGAGGTGAGGGTCGGTCCGCCGCTTCCTGAAGTAGATCTCGGAAGCCATCTCGCTGGGCCGGCCGCCTCCGGGCGGCGGCGAGTAGTTGGGCATCCTCACGACGTCGAGCGGCACCTTGCAATCATAACAGAAGAAGCACTGCGCCTTCGCCTCGGCGTGCGTGAAGTCCCACGACCGGACATCCTCTCCGCTGCCGTCCACTGCCCGATCCATCGCGACCTCCTGCGCGATAAGATACAGCATCGTGAACGCGGCGCGAACACCGGCCGCGATCCCAGCGCAGCCGCTCGGCCCGAGCGCTGTGCGGGACGGCCGCAGCTCCGATCCGATCGCCGCCGCCCCGTCACCGGACCGCGCGGCGCGTCGTGACGCCCGCCGCGGCGAAGACACCTCCAGCACCACGGCTGTGTCCAAAACCTGAAAGGCGAAAAAGCATGAAGAAGTCTGAACTGTATCTCGAGGCCGCCGCAGTCTTCGCGCCGAAGGACAGGACGAGACAGGCGCAGATCGCGCCGCAGCTGCGCGCCTGGGCCGAGGGGGAGGCTCGATCGATCCGCGAACTAGGCGCGCGCGAGCGGCTCCGCTGCTACGTGTACATCACCAAGCCGATGGCCGACGGGGAACTGGTGTGCTGCGAGTTCGCCGCCCCCGGCGGGCGCAACCACCTCGTCACCGTCGCTAGCAGCGGGCGGAACATGTTCTTCGGCCAGCGGCCTCACACCATTGGACTTGCCGCCTCCATCGAGCTCGTCGCCCTGCTCGCCAAGGCAGTCGGCATGCCCGTCACGCTGCAGCCGTGACTGCCCTTTCCCGCTCGGCATCGCGGCGCCGCCCGACGGCGGCGACCATCCCCGCGCCGCCTAGCGCGCCGGCCACCGCCAGCAACGGCGCCCAGATCTCGTCCCGCCGGTCCAGCGAGGCGTCGCGCAGGAGGGAATACGCGCGCTCGACCTCAACCGACCTGGACATGGCCAGGCAGTGCAGCTCGTCCCTCAACGCAACGGCATCAGGCGGGGCGACCGACGGGAGCGCGACGGTCGCCGGGACGGTCGCGAGCGAGATGCACCTCGACCCCAGCACGGGGTCGACGCCCCGGATGCTGGTCAAGAGGCGCGGACCGTAGAAGTCTATGGTGTCGATCCGACCGCTTCCCAGCGCGATCGGCTTCCTGGCGCTGGTCGCCTTGTAGCCGACCTTGAGGCACTGTCCGAGCTCCCCGAAGCCGGAAGACTGGGTGGCGAGACCCTCCGCGTCGTCGAGGGCAATCAGTCCCCCGCATTCCCGCGTCAGTCGGACCAGAGCGGCGGCCGATCCCGGACCCATCATGACTGCGTTGAACCCGAGCGACACTGCGGCCGAGGCCAGTTCGGACTTACCGGAGCCACGGGGTCCGGTAAGCAGCAGCAGCGGCAGCGAGTCGAAGACGCGGAACAGGTGGGTCATGAACACAAACGCGGTGGCGACCCAGACATCGTCCGCGTCGGGCAAATGGACGCGGGACTGCAGGAAGCGATGGACGTCGCTCAGGATCTCCTCGGGCGGACGGCCACAGGGATCGTCACCGCTCGCCCGCGCGGCCGCGAATGCCTGGATCGAGGAGAGCGACCAACTCGCATGCCGGCTGGCCTGCGGCGGCGCTTCGATGCGGGTGCCATCGGTCAGAGCGTGGACCCTGCGGCCCGCCGGCGTCCCGGGCGGCGCGGTCAGGACCTGCGGCTCGAGGATCGCCCCGTCCGAGCGAAGTATGAGCGTCTCGTAGCTGTGCAGGAGGTCGCCTTCGGCCCCGGATACGCCGGCGCGCCGACGCTCGACCAGGAACGGGTAGAAGAGGTAGCCACGCGCGAAGCCACCGTGGACCGAAATCGGGGCCGCAGCGAAGTCCCCCGCCGCGTCGTCCCCGTCGTCGACCACGCGCACGCCGCTGCGGCGACCGACACGGGCGAACTCCAGGATCTCCTCCAGCCATTCCTCGTGGCGGCGCTGCACCGTCGCATGCTCGGTGGCGACGCCCGCCTCGATGCCCGCCGCCGTCTCCACGGGCCGCCGAGCGACCTCGACCACCCGCGCGGCGACGGCCGACGAGAGGCCCTCCACCAGGATGAGCCTGTCCCAGGACGCCCAAAACGCAGGACGCTCCCATTCCTCCGGCAAGGCGTCGGGCTGGGAACTCGCAAGCGCCGTCACCTCCAGCCCGAGCCGGCCGGCCGCGGCGCCGATCTGCCAGGCCTCCATCGGGGAACCCATGACCAGCGCGGTCCCGCCCCGCCCGGCGCGAACCGTCGCCGCCGCGCCCGGCCCCCACGCCACGGCGTGCTCGCCGTTCACCGTCACGCCATCCAGGTTGAGATAGCCATAGCGCCGACGCCTGCCCGCGACCTGGAGCGGGTATGCCACCACGCCGTCGACCTCGGTGCCGTCACTGCGGACATAGGGCTCCTTGATACCCAGGCCCAACGCCTCGATACCGTCCGGACCGAGACCCAGGTCCGCGAGACGATCCAGCGCGGTGGCGTTGCGCAGCAGGTTCGACCGCAACCGGCGCAGATTGAAATCGGTGGATCGCGGTTTACGGTTGGTCGCCATCATACTGCCCACAATTTGCGTTGGTGTTTATATACATCTTTTTATGGTGTTCGCAAGGGCTTTCACAGGAATTTTCACAAGCCTAGCGACCCTTTCACTCCGCCAGGTTTCGCCAGTCGTGGGGGCCGCACAGCCACCAGCTGCCGCCATGCTCGGGGACGCAGCGGCGAGGGGCGCGGGGTACCCACGCCAACCGCGTCACGCCGTCCTCGCCCGCCAGGAACACGCACCAGCTGGCCGTCCAGGCGTAGACCGGATGCGGGCTGTCGTTGCCACCCAGGCTGCCGTCGAACCCGTAGTCCAGAATAGCCATGGCCTCGTCGCGCCCGATCGGGACGATGGCGGGGTCGTGGTCGAAGTCGTCGCACATGCGGCGACGCCCGATGGCCACCGCCTCGACGCGCTCGCCAACCACCCGTTCGAATTCCTCCAGGTCCGCGCGCAGGTTGCCCACCGGGCTCAACCGCCACCGCGTCCGGCGTTCTCGTCCGTGTCGTCGCGAACCCATCGCCGCGCCCAAGGCATGCGCCACGGCAGCGGCTCGGCGCGGAAGGCGAGCGCCGTGCCGATGCCGGGGCGCTGGAAGGCGCCGGTGATGACGTTGCCACGACCGTTGACGAGCGGGAAGTCCACAACCTCGTCCAGGCGACGGCCGCGGATGGCGATGCGGATCGTCTCCGGCAGCGGATCGCGCAGGGTCAGAACCGCCCGCCCCTCGCGAGTGGACAGTCCCATCGCTGCCGTCCGCATGCCGATCTCCAGGCAGGTCGCGCCGACGCGGAATCCCAAGGCGCCGGCACCCTCCCCGTCCTCCCTGATCACAACGCCGCAGCGCTGGAAGCGACGCACCACCTCGTGGGGGCGCAGGAGGTCCGTGCCGGGATCCGGCAGCCGCCGCAGGATGGACGCCGGAAGAGGAGCCGGGCCGCCCAGCCAATGCCGCCGGCCGTCTTCGTAACGGAGCAGCCCAACCGTCGCGTCCAAGTCCAGGCCCTCGATCCGGCAGGCGGCCACCACGAGCGGCGACACGGCGCAGACGGTCGCCCCGACGTAGTTCCGGAACAGCTCGGACAGCCGCTCGTCGGCGTCCCTGCGCAAACCCGCCAGAGCAAGCGACAGGTCGTCGCGCGCGCGACGGCGCTCGCCATGATCAGCACGGTCGGCCAACGCCGCATAGGCACGCGCGACGAGGTCGGTACCCACGTGGCCGAGCATCCCGGACAGCTCGATGAGCCTCGCGTGATGATCGGCGGCGCAGGAGCGCGGCGTCGGGAAACCGGCCATCAGCTCCTCCTCTGCATGACGACCAGGTCACCGCCGCCGGAGAGCGCGTGTCCGTAGAGATCGCCCGTGGCGGAGAGGGTCCGAACGATGCCAGCGCCGAGCAGGGCGCTGACGATGGGGTCGGAGGGATCGATGCCCGGGCGGACCGTCGCCATCGCGGCGAGCGACGGACCGATCCTCGCAGACAACCTGGACCTGACCTCCCCGACACCGCCGGCTCGGCATGCGTGGACGAGTTCGAGGACGCCTTCGCCATCGGTGATGGCGAGCGTCGCCGTGAACAGCCGGGACGCCCCGACCTCCACGACGCCCGCGATCGGCAGGATCGTCAAACCCTCCAGGTTCCGATCACGCATGGCGGCGCCCCCTGTCCAGCCGGTCCCACTGCGGCTCGTTGCCGAACGGGTTGACGTCGGCGGCATAGATGCGCTCCGCCAGCCAGGCCCGCTCCTCGTCGCGATCGCGGTCCGGCAGGCGGCGGTGCCAGACCTTGCGCTCGGGATCCCACCGGTAGCGCCGCCGCTTAAGCACGTCCTTGAGCGAGATGTGGGCGCCGACCGCGCTGACGCTCCAGGCCTCCTCGGCATGAGCCTCCAGCAGGTGGCCCATCGCAGAGCGGCCGTCCGCCAGCCGCTGGCCCAGCAGAGCGATGACGGCGTCGACGTCCGCCCCGGCGGAATGGGCGTCGTGGTACCACCCCGCCTGCGACAGGAGATGGCCGAGCTTGCGGCCATCATACCCATTGGCGGGCCAGTCGATGTCCTGCATCGAACAGGCCCAGTCGGGCCGCCCGATCCCCGGCAGCCGCTTTTCAACGAACTTCAAGTCGAAGGGCGCGTTGTGCGCGATCACGAGAGCGGCGTCGGACAGCAGCCTGGTCGCCAGCCCGGTGTCGATCCTCTGACCGGCCACGCTCTGGTCGGTGAGGCCGGTCAGGCGCGAGACGTCCGCTGGGATGGGGCGGCCGGGGTCCTCGCGCCACGTGTAGAGGCGACCGATCCTGGTGACCACACCGTCAGCGTCGTACCGGAAGCGACGGAGCGCCAATTCGATTACGCCGTCCTCCTCCGCATCGAAACCGGTCGTCTCGACGTCGATGGCGGCGGCGACGGTCCCCGCGTCCGGATCGCCGAGTCCAGTCGGACCCTCGACCAAACGGAGGCGGCGGAGGATCCTGACGTCGTCCGAGGGAACGGCGTCAGTGGATGCGGCAGGACAGCCGCCGCGATCGATCGAGAGCGCCTCCATCGTCAGGCCTCCTCGAGGATCCCGGCAGTGTTCACCGCCAGGCACTTGAACACCATCTCCACGCGCCCCCCGGCAGCGCAGACGCGGCGTCCGACCACGCCGCCGATGCGGGCGACGAGCTGGTCGACGATCGCCGCTCCCTGACCCCCGGCACGGCCCCAGGTGCGCGGAGGTCCGCGGTCGATGACCGCGACCCGCGTCGATACGCCGTCGTCCCGCACCTCGACGCGAATCCGTGCGCCGATGGACGGCGCATGCACGATGGCGTTCCTCACCAGCTCGTGCACGCACATGGCCAACGCCATCACGGTCCCGTCGGCCACCATGAGCGGTCGGGACGAGAGGCCGACGGTGACCGCCAGCTCCGCGCCCCCGTGCGCGGAGGCCATCGCCGCGCAGAGGCGCCGCAGGGTCGCGTCCAGGTCGACGGGCTCGCCAGTCGGGCGCGCGCAGAGCAGCCGCTGAACCTGCGCGGACGCCTCCAGTCTGGCGATCACCGAGGCCACCTGGGGATCCGCGCCATGGCGGCGCTGCGCGAAGTGCAGAGCCGCGGTCGCCACCGCCATATCGTTAGCGGCCCTGTGCGCATGCTCGCTGAGCAACAGACCTTCCCATGCACCTTCCAACGCCGTTCTCCCTAGCGGTTGCGTCCTTGTTGATGATGTATATATACACCTTCAGCGAGACGTCAAGGCATTGGACCGGCGATGGACGAAGATGATGGTGACTGGCGCGGCGGCAGCCGCGCGACGGAGCGGCGACGGCAGGCGTCGGACGCTCCACGCGACACGCCACAGTCCGCGCGTACGTGGACCGCGGTCGCGCCGGCGAAGCCGATGCCGGCCACCGGTACGTACGTGACCCCCGCGCAGGCCGCCGTGTTCCACTCCTACATGCGCACCCACTCGGAATCGGAGACCGCGCGCGAGTTGCGGATCACTCAAATCAGGGTGCGCGAAGCGCTCGTCCAATACGAACGCAACCTCCTGCGGGATGCTGGACTCCGCCCGCCACCCCTAAAGGCTATGTTGAAGGGAGACATCTCGACCCGCTTCCAAATCTCGCGCGACGTCCGCAATGGCCGCCCAGCGGCGCATCCGCGCGCGGTCTCGATCGCAGTGCCGGCCACGGCGGCGGCGGGCGCGCGCACGGGCGGCTGGCGGCAGGTCCGCCCCCCGACCCGTGGCATCCGCCGGTTCGTGGTGACTTCGGTGAATCCGGACGGGGAACGGCATCGCGGGTTCATGCAAAACCTGACCGCCTACGCCGAGCACCATGGCGCCGAGCTCGTGGTGGCGCCGCTCGGACCGCGATCGCGGCACGAGGCGGGGCTGAGCCGTGTGCCCATCGACTTCGCCGGCCGACTTCACCTGCGCTCCGACGAGCTTCCGCCGACGGTGTCACGGATGCCCCTCGACGGGATGCAACACATCTCGCCGCAACGCTGGGCAGCGTTCCCGCATTCCGTCCAGCAGCTCGAGAGCCTGCCCAGGATCGGGTCGGCGCCAACCCGCGTCCAGCTCACGACCGGCGCTGCGAGCATCCACCGGGACCCTGCCCGGCGGACCCCGGCACTCGTGGGCGCGCTCATCGTCGAGATGCTCCCGGATGGTAGAGTGTTCGCGCGCATGGTCTCCAGCGCAGCGCATGGCGACGGGTCCTTCCACGACCTGGACGAGCATGTCGCCGGTGGGCGCGTCACCACCGGGAGGCGCGTCGCGGGCATCGTCGTCGGCGACCTCCACCACCCGCACTGCGACGGGGATGCGGTAGCCGCCACCTGGGGGAGTGGCGGACGCGACGGCCTGTTCGGCCGTCTCCGCCCGCGCGTCCAGGTACTGCACGACGTGTGCGACATGCGCGGGCGGAGCCACCACCAGCGGCGCGATGCCCACGCAAGGTTCGAGCACCACGTGCGCGGCACGGGCGACGTGCGCGCCGAGCTGGCCGGGACGGCGGCGTTTATCGAGCGGATCCGCATAGCGGACGGTGAGACCGTCGTCGTCCAGTCGAACCACGACCAGCACTTCCTCCGCTGGCTCCGCGAGGCCGACCACCGATCCGATCCGCTGAACGCGGAGTTCCAGCTCGATCGCGAACGGGCGCTCCTCGCCCGCATCCGCGCAGGCGGCGGCACCTCGATGTTCTTCGCCGAGACGATGCGGTTCCTATCGGCCGACGGACTGGACCGCGTCCGCTTTCTGGGTGACGGCGAGGGCTACACGGTCGGCGGCGTGGAGTGCGGGATCCACGGCCATGCCGGTCCGGACGGCACGCGCGGCGCGATCGGCGTGTTCGAGCGGCTGGGCATCGACATGGTGCTCGGCCACTTCCACCGCCCGGTGGCGCGCGGGGGTCTGCACGTCGCCGGCGTCTGCCAGCTCGACCTAGGCTACAACCGGGGACCCAGCAGCTGGGCGATCGCCCACGTGGTCTGCCACGACGACGGGACACGGCAGCACGTGTTCCTGGACGGCGACCGCTTCGCGGCGTGACGGCCATGGCCATGGTCCGCGTTTGCAGAGCGGATACGGCAGGCTCGTACAATGACCGGGCCGCCGAGTGGTCGGCGCGAACCGGGGGCCGTCCAGCCCACCGACGACGGAAGGGAGGAGATGACGCACATGGTGAAGAGATCGCCGAACCATTCGCGCAACGCCTCGGGGCTGTTGCGGACGACACATGTCAGCGCCTCGCCCATCCTCCTCGAGGCCACCCGCAGCGCCGGCGTATCGATCGACGATCTCGTGGAGTTCGTCGTCGCCTGGCATGGACACGCCGTCGTCTCGCCTTCGACATACACCGGCCGCCGGTTGCTAGGGTCTCTTCCGCAAGGTGCAATGATCTCCGCCTACCGGCAGACGTTGGACCTCGCCTTCTCAGTCGGGAGCGGCGAATGGACATGCCATTACTGCGAGGCCGACACGTTCCCATTCGTGCAGATCACGGAGCCGAAGCTGACCCCCGCCGCCGTGGCCGCGCTCGGCGGACGCCGCGTCTCGTGTCTGGGAGCGCTGCCCTTCGAGGCGCTGCGAACCGTGGATCCGGTCATCGCCGATGCGAGCATCGTCTTCTACGGCGCGAATGCGGCGCTCAGCGTCCACCTGGACATGGATTGGGTAGACGTGCCCACGCGGCCCGCGATGCGGCTCGTCGACGAGTGATGATACCGATGTCGAGCACTCCCACAACCAGCCAATGGCCGACCTCTCACTCCTGCGCATCGAAGGCCGTGAGACACGCCTTCCAAAGCGAGCCGGCGTCGGTGAAGCCGAAGGCGTCGGCGAGCCGATCGCCATCGAGTTCCACGTCGCGAGCATCGAGGTCCAGGCCCTCGCCCCTTACCCTGCGGCCCAGCAGGCGGGACGCGGTGAGCCCCCGCTCGAAGCGGGATATCGTGGCGGCGCTGACCCCGCTCAGCGAGGCGAGCTCGACCAGGGTCATGCCTCGGGAGCGTCGAAGCGCCCTGAGCC
This sequence comes from Sphingomonas sp. TX0543, assembly GCF_048565505.1. NCBI lineage: Bacteria > Pseudomonadati > Pseudomonadota > Alphaproteobacteria > Sphingomonadales > Sphingomonadaceae > Sphingomonas > Sphingomonas sp. TX0543. The sequence continues at coordinate 753,315 of NZ_JBLZUS010000002.1, read as the reverse complement.
CCAGACCCGGCGACGAGGACGGGTTGGAAGGCACATCCAGCGAATCCCGCATCCAGCGGCGGGCGAGCGCCACGACGCTCACGCCGAGATGGTCGCACAGCCCGTCGAGCGTCTGCCATGACGGCTTCTGGGCCTCCCGCTCGATGCGCGCCAACGTCCGGGGCCGGATGCCGACCGCGTCCGCAACCGCGGCCCGCGTCTCGCCCCTCGCCTCTCGCGCGGACCGGAGCGCGGTACCGACCCCGGCTGGAAGGGTCCGCCGCTGGAATGGAAGTCGGGGATCATGGGACATCGTCTCGATCGGCCTCCCTGATACGCAAGCAACGCGCCCGATGGTCCGCGTTTGCAGTATCCGGGCGGCAAGGACGCCACAACCGCGATCTGGAGTGTCCCGCGCGAAACGTCGCGACGATCATCGGGCCGCTAGGCCGGCAAGCGACCCCAAGAACGAGCGATGAGAAAATTCCGCCCGCCAAAACCGAAGTTCGGCGACAGCCGTGCGAACGACTGCCTTCCGAAGGATGTCCTAATCGACCGGGAGCTCCGATGGCTCCTGGAGCGTGAAGGCATCAACCTTTACCGGATCGCGACGGACATCATCGCCTTGGACTACTTCTACGACCCAGCGAACTCCCAGTTGAAGCAGATGGTGCTGCAAGTCGGAGAATACTTCTTCGAGATCTACCAGACGGGTCAGAAACCCGCCGTACTTTCGACATGCGCCCTCATCGGGCAAGGGCTCTACCACGGAGACGAGCTGGCGGTCTGGCAACTCCTCCCACAGACGATCTGCGACGCGGCCGTCGGCCGAAGGCTCGGCGATGTGATCCGCACCGGCATACCGGCTATCGACGGCCGGACCATCACGTCGGCAACCGCCGGAGGTCGTGGACACCCGAGCCCGATCACGACGTTCGCCTTCGAGCCCGACCTCGTCGCGATCGGACCGCCATCGCCATGATCCGACTGCTGAATCGCTCGCGATCGACATGGGTGGTCCGAGTTTGCATTACCCGAGATACGGCGACGCTAGAACCGTCGCATGGCCGGGAAACTCACCCCTCCGAGACACAGCAGGCGCGGTCGCGTCGGCCCGGTCGCACGGGTCGAGCAGTCTACAGCCACACCCGCTCCGGCCGAGCTGATCTCGTTCGTGAAGGCGCTTGCACGGGACCTCGCGCGCGCCGATGCTATCCGATCAGCGACCGAAAACGCACTCGACAGGACATCGGAGGAAGAATGCAGCTGATCGACGGCCCCTCGTCCGGAACCATCGGAACGCCGCACCTCCGCGCCGCGATATACGCCAGATGCGGCGCCGTCCGGCAATCGCTTCGCTCGATCGAGGATCAATGGCGCAATTGCCGCGTGCGGGCTGGACGGGATGGCCTCGAGGTCGTGGAGGCGTTCTCGGACATTGCGGCATCGGGCGCCGTGACCGGAAGTGGCGGTCTAGAGGCTATGCTCGCCCGAGCCGATGAATTCGACGTGATCGTCATTGAGACGCTGGACCGCCTCGGACGCGATCCGGCAGTCGCCAATGCGTTCCGCGACAGGATCGAGACTTCCGGATGCGAACTCGTAATATCGGCTAACGTCGCAGCCGTGCCGTGACGTCGGAAAAAGCCAAGGTCGCCATCTACGCGCGCTACAGCTCCGACAAGCAGTCGGAACGCTCCATCGAGGACCAGGTGCGCCTGTGTCGCGAACGCGCGGAGCGCGAGGGTTGGACCGTCGTCGAGGTGTTCCCCGACTTCGCGCTATCGGGCGCGACCCGAGACCGTCCGGGCCTGAACGCCCTCCTCGCCCGGGTGGGCGAAATCGACATCGTCCTGGCGGAGGCCCTGGACCGCATCAGCCGCGACCAGGAGGACATCGCCGCGATCTGGAAGCGCATCGAGTTCTCCGACTGCAAGCTGGTCACCGTCTCGGAAGGACGGATCGGCGAGCTGCAGGTCGGCTTCACCGGCACGATGTCCGCCATGTTCTTGAAGGGGCTCGCTGAAAAGACGAGGCGCGGGCAGGTCGGCCGCGTCGCAGCCGGCCGCATCCCCGGAGGTCTGAGCTACGGGTATGCCGCCGATCCCCAGATCCTGGCGGGCGGCGCCGTCGACAGGGGGCGCCGCCGCATCGTCCCGGAGCAAGCCGAGGTCGTCCGCCGCATCTTCGCGTGGCGCGCCGAGGGGCGGAGCGCCAACTTCATCGTCCGGCAGCTCAATCGTGAAGGCGTACCCGGGCCGACTGGTGGCCCGTGGCGCCTATCCACCGTTTGCGGCAGCAGGCAGCGCCGCAACGGCATCCTGCACAACGAACTCTATGCGGGACGGATCGTGTTCAACAGGCAGCGCTTCGTGCGCGATCCCGTGACCCGCAAGCGCGTGTCGCGCCCGAACCCCGAAAGCGAATGGAAGCGGCAGGACGTGCCGGAACTGCGGATCGTGGACGAGGCGTTGTGGGACGCGGTGGCGGCGATCGAGGGAGCGCCGGAGCGGATCGCCGGCGTAAGGCCGACGCCGACCAAGCGACTGCTGTCAGGCCTGATCAAATGCGGCGCATGCGGAGGCAACTTCACGGTGGTCGGGGCGGAACGCTGGGGCTGCAGCACGGCCCGCGCGACTGGCACTTGCGGGAATGGCCGGACGATCAGCACCGCGCAGCTCGAATCCCGCGTACTGGACGCGTTGCGCAACAGAATGCTCCAACCCGACCTCGTGGCCGCGTTCATCGAGGAATACCGAAATGCCAGCGAGGACGCACGGAAGGCGGCGTTCGCCGACCGCACGAAGGTGGAGCGCAACCGCGCGAAGCTGACCGGCCGGATCGAGAGGCTGACCGACATGATGGCGGACGGCATCGGCGACTACGCGGAGATGAAGTCGCGCCTGGCGGCGGCGCTCTCCGATCGAGCGGCGATTGAGCGGCAGCTCGAGGACATCGAGGTCGCGCCGGCCGTCTCGCTCCACCCGAACCTGGCGGACGCCTACCGGCGCAACGTCGAGAAGCTGAGCGACGCGCTGAACGCGCCGGAGCTGGAGGCGGGAGAGGCACGGCTCGCGTTGCGCAACCTCATCGAGTTGATCACCGCAGTCCCCCGCGAGGAGGGTCGCGGCGTCGACCTGCTCGTGCACGGACGCCTCGCGCAGATACTCCACATAGCAAACGACCGCCCTGACTTGCGTCAGGGCGGTCGTATGATTCGGCTGGTTGCGGGAGCCCGCGGCGCTGGAAAACATACAACCGGGCCGAATGGCGCCGATTGTATGTTTGAGTTGGTTGCGGGGACAGGATTTGAACCTGTGACCTTCAGGTTATGAGCCTGACGAGCTACCGGGCTGCTCCACCCCGCGTCACCATGTTGCGGCATTTGAGCCGCGCCTTCCGCTGGAAGACGAGCGCCTCCGACGACGTGATGTGTCGTGCGGAGGCGGGTCGCGCCCTCGCGGGGCAGGAGATGTAAATGGGTTCTGTTTTTTTCCGTGCGCTCACCGGCTGCAATGCCTGGCGACGACCTACTCTTCCATCGCTTAGGCGATAGTACCATCGGCGCAGTCGGGTTTCACGTCCGAGTTCGGGATGGGATCGGGTGGGACACCGACGCTATGGCCACCAGGCAATGAAGCCGGTGAGGCGCGGAGAAAACGGTTCTAAAATCGATGCACCTTTGCATATTCGTCATCATCTGGCGTCGAGCTTATCATCCAACCACGATGCCTGGCGCTGGATCATCCAGTGCTGTCATTGATGGTGGGACTCTCAAGCGCGAATAGGACAATTAGTATCGGTTAGCTCCATGCGTTACCGCACTTCCACATCCGATCTATCAAGGTGATGGTCTTTCACCGTCCTAAGAAATCTTATCTCGAGGGAGGCTTCCCGCTTAGATGCTTTCAGCGGTTATCCCGTCCGTACATAGCTACCCTGCTGCGCCGTTGGCACGACGACAGGTACACCAGAGGTACGTTCAACCCGGTCCTCTCGTACTAGGGTCAACTCCTCTCAAATTTCGACGCCCACGGCAGATAGGGACCAAACTGTCTCGCGACGTTCTGAACCCAGCTCACGTACCACTTTAATTGGCGAACAGCCAAACCCTTGGGACCTGCTCCAGCCCCAGGATGTGATGAGCCGACATCGAGGTGCCAAACAACCCCGTCGATATGAGCTCTTGGGGGTTATCAGCCTGTTATCCCCGGCGTACCTTTTATCCGTTGAGCGATGGCCCTTCCACGAGGGACCACCGGATCACTATGACCGACTTTCGTCTCTGCTCGACTTGTCAGTCTCGCAGTCAGGCTGGCTTATGCCATTGCACTCTAACAGACGGTTTCCAACCGTCCTGAGCCAACCTTCGCGCGCCTCCGTTACTCTTTAGGAGGCGACCGCCCCAGTCAAACTACCCGCCACAGAGGGTCCCTGATCCAGTTTCATGGATCGAGGTTAGACATCAGAAAACAACAGGGTGGTATTTCACCTATGGCTCCACACCGGCTGGCGCCAATGCTTCAAAGCCTCCCACCTATGCTACACAGTTCTTTCCTAATGCCACTCTGAAGCTGCAGTAAAGGTGCACGGGGTCTTTCCGTCTAACCGCGGGTACTCCGCATCTTCACGGAGAATTCAATTTCGCTGAGCATGTCCTGGAGACAGTGGGGAAGTCGTTACGCCATTCGTGCAGGTCGGAACTTACCCGACAAGGAATTTCGCTACCTTAGGACCGTTATAGTTACGGCCGCCGTTTACCTGGGCTTCATTTCAGAGCTTGCACCCCTCCACTTAACCTTCAGGCACCGGGCAGGCGTCAGGCCCTATACGTCGTCTTGAAGCCGACTTAGCAGAGCCCTGTGTTTTTGCTAAACAGTCGCTACCCCCTGGCCTGTGCCCCCCGACAGAGCTTGCGCTTAGCCGGGGCCTCCTTCTTCCGAAGGTACGGAGGCAATTTGCCGAGTTCCTTCAGGACACTTCTCTCAAGCGCCTTGGTATACTCTACCTGACCACCTGTGTCGGTTTCGGGTACGGTCTATACGGTGGGGCTATTTCCCGGGACAGTTTCGAAGCACGTCCAATCCGATAAGGACGTACAACACACACCATCCGTCACACACCACCAGGCTGCGGAATATTAACCGCATTCCCATCGACTACCCCCTTCGGGCTCGTCTTAGGGGCCGGCTCACCCTGCGCGGATTAGCCTTGCGCAGGAACCCTTGGTCTTTCGGCGAGAGGGCATCTCACCCTCTTTATCGCTACTCATGTCTGCATTCGCACTTCCGATACCTCCACGACCCATTACCAGATCGCTTCACAGGCTTACGGAACGCTCCGCTACCGCGTGTCTTGCGACACACCCTAAGCTTCGGTGCACGTCTTGAGCCCCGTTACATCTTCGCCGCAGGAACCCTTGTTTAGACCAGTGAGCTGTTACGCTTTCTTTAAAGGATGGCTGCTTCTAAGCCAACCTCCTGGTTGTTTTGGGATTCCCACATGCTTTCCCACTTAGACGTGACTTGGGGACCTTAGCTGTAGGTCAGGGCTGTTTCCCTTTTGACGACGGACCTTAGCACCCGCCGTCTGTCTCCCGGATATCACTCCTAGGTATTCGGAGTTTGGTTAGAGTTGGTAGATCTCGCGACCCCCGCATCCATCCAGTGCTCTACCCCCTCGGGTGTCCATCCGAGGCACTACCTCAATAGTTTTCGCGGAGAACCAGCTATTTCCCGGCTTGATTGGCCTTTCACCCCTAAACACAACTCATCCGGTAACTTTTCAACGTTAATCGGTTCGGACCTCCAGTGCGTGTTACCGCACCTTCATCCTG